>NZ_CP027663.1:0-2817500 GCF_003184265.1 Acidiferrobacter sp. SPIII_3
GCGCCCCCCGGGCGTGCTCATGCGCGCGCGGAAGCCATGGGTGCGTTTACGCTTCAAGACGCTGGGCTGGAATGTTCTTTTCATGGCAAACCCTTAAGGTCAATGAGTCTCAAAAGGCCGGAACACTACGAGGTCCGCGGGCATTTGTCAACGGCACGCCCGGTGAGGAATAAGGTTTTGCGATCTTGTGGATAACTGGGGCCCGCCCTAGACTATCGGCCCTGCCCCCTCCTAAATCAGGTTGAGATACCGTGAGTCAGCCGACCGTCTGGAAAAAATGTTTGGACCGGCTCGAAGAGGAGCTGTCCGCGCAACAATTCAATACGTGGATCCGGCCGCTGCAGGCCGAGTGGGAGAAAAATTGTTTACGTCTGCTGGCCCCGAACCGGTTTGTGACGGAGTGGGTGAAGGATCGTTTTGCTGAACGGATCGCCGAACTGGCGGCGCAGTATCAGGGTGGCGCGGGGGCTGTGAGCGTGATCGTGCAAGTCGGGAGCACGTCGACAAAAGGCCCGGTGCCGCCGAAGGCGGTCAGCACCACGCGTCGCGAGACCCCGCACAGTTCGCGCCTCAATCCGGATTTTACTTTTGAGACCCACATCGAGGGAAAGTCGAACCAACTGGCACGGGCGGCCGCCCGGCAGGTGGGTGAAAATCCTGGCGGCGCCTATAACCCGCTTTTTATATACGGGGGTGTCGGGTTAGGAAAGACTCACTTAATGCAAGCGGCCGGGAATCTCCTGACGGCCCATAAACGCGAGGCCCGGGTGTCTTACGTGCATTCCGAGCGATTCGTGGCGGATATGGTGAAGGCCTTGCAGCATAATGCCATCAACGAGTTCAAGAAACATTACCGTTCGCTTGATGCCTTATTGATCGATGATATCCAGTTCTTTGCCGGCAAGGAGCGCTCCCAGGAGGAATTCTTTCATACATTCAATGCCTTGCTCGATGGTCAAAGGCAAGTCATCATCACCGCCGATCGCTTCCCGAAGGAGTTCGTGGGTGTCGAGGAGCGGCTGGTGTCACGGTTCGGTTCGGGGCTTACAGTCTCGATAGAACCGCCGGAACTGGAGACGCGCGTCGCTATCCTGATCAAGAAGGCACAGCAGGAAGGCATACCCTTACGCGACGAGGTGGCGTTCTTTATCGCCAAGCGCGTACGCTCCAATGTACGCGAACTCGAAGGGGCGCTGCGACGTGTCATGGCGAGCGCTAATTTCACCGGGCGCCCAATCGATCTTACACTAGCCGCCGAGAGCCTGAAGGACCTCCTCGCCTTCCAGGAACGCCTGGTCACCATCGCCAATATTCAAAAGATGGTCGCCGAGTACTTTAAGATCCGGGTATCGGATCTGAGCGCCAAGAGCCGCTCGCGGCAGGTGACGCGGCCCCGGCAGATCGCTATGGCGCTCGCCAAGGAACTGACCCACCACAGCCTCCCCGAGATCGGCAAGGAATTCGGGGGTCGTGATCATTCCACCGTGATACACGCTTGCCGGAAAGTGAGCGAGCTTATAGAGGAGGATCCGCGGATCAAGGAGGATTACGCGAACCTGACGCGGATATTAACGACATAAGCTGTGCATGAAAAAGGAAAAAGTGGGCTTTTGCGGGAATGCGGGATTTTATGCACATCTGTCCACAAGCTTACCCACAGTCGGGGACGGTAGTTATACCGGGGTTATGGGTCGCTGATCGCAAGCGGATACCGCCTGGAGAGAGGGTTATCCACAGAAAGGGTGAGGCGTAATAATAAAAACCACAAAAGAGAGATATATAAATCATTTGTGACAAACGAAGAGGATAACGGCACCCATATGCGGATCAACGTGGCACGTGACGACCTTTTAAAGGCCTTGAGTGTGGTAGGTAGTGTGGTGGAACGGCGGCAGACGAAGCCGATTTTGACGCACGTGCTGGTGACGGCGGGCGACGGGGAGATCGTGCTCACCGGGACCGACCTGGAACTCGAAGTGGTGGCGCGTTGCCCGGCTGAGGTTCAGGAACCAGGGAAAGTGACGGTACCAGGAAGGAAGTTTCTCGATATCGTGCGGACCTTGCCGGGCGAAAGCCTGCTGCGGTGTCAGATAGAGGGGGGGCGTTTCCGGGTGGCGATGGGCAAAAGCCGCTTTCAATTGGCGACGTTACCGGTTGAGGATTTTCCGAATCTCATGGATATTCAGTGGGATACGACGTTATCGGTGCCACGGGCCGACCTTCGGCGGGCGATTGAGAAGACGCAGTTTTGCATGGCGCAGCAAGATGTGCGGTATTACCTGAACGGGGTGATGCTGGAAATGAGTGGCCAGGCATTGAGGGCGGTGGCCGCCGACGGGCACCGCCTGGCGCTGTGCGCGGTGGAGATGGGTAGCGGGGTTTCGGGGGAACGGCAGGTGATCGTACCGCGCAAGGCGGTGGCGGAGATGGCCCGCTTTCTGGGGGATGGAGGCGTGCCGATCGAGCTCGGGCTGTCGGCGAATCATATTCGGGTGACGCAGGATAATTGGGTGTTCGTATCGAAGCTGGTGGATGGCCGGTTCCCGGACTATCACCGAGTCATTCCGCAGACCGTGAAGCATGAGGTGGTGTTGCCGCGCGCGGCGATATTGGAGATGTTGGGCCGTGTCGGGGTGGTATCGACGGAGAAGTTCCGGGGTATTCGCTTAAGGTTCCAGGGAAACATACTGGCGGCAAGCGCTACGAATACGGATCGCGACGAGGCGTGGGAAGAGTTGGAGTTGACGGGGCCGGTGCCGGAGTTGGAGATCGGTTTCAATGTGACATATCTGGTGGAGGCTATCGGGGCGCTCGAGGAGGAGGAGTTCCTGTTCGGGTGGAACGATAGTAATGGAGGGGTGAGGCTTAAAGCGGAAAAGAGTGGGGACGATCAGGTCTACGTGGTGATGCCGGTGCGGCTCTAGGCGGCGAAGAGGCGTCTCGGGTGGGGCGGTGTTATGGCCATAAAGCACTTGGAGGTGGAAGGCGTACGGTGTCTCGCGACAACCTCGTGGAACCTGGATCCAGGCGTTAATGTCGTGGTCGGGGAAAACGGCGCGGGCAAGACGAGTCTCCTTGAGGCGATCAGTCTGGTGTGCACGGGCAAGGCCTTGCGGCCTGGTAGTAGCCGAGGGGCGATCACGCAGGGGCAGGACCGATTACGGGTAGGGGCGACCTTCGGTGAGGGGCTGGAGGCTGGGGATTTGGTCTATGAGAGGACGCGTTCGCAGCGTGTCTGGAAGTTGAATGATGGGGTGTTACGGTCGGCGGCGCTCGCCTATGAGCTGGTGCCGGTGATGGTGTTTAACCCTGAGGCCCATTACGCGGTCTTGCAGGATGCAAACGCCCGTCGGGCCGGTATGTACTGGGCGATGTTCCACGTGGAACCTTTATTTCTGGAGACGTGGAGGCGCTACCAGCGCCTGCTGCGTCAGCGGAACGCCGCTTTGCGCCTGCACGACTCAACCTATCGATTGTTCGAGCCGGGGCTCATTCAGACAGGTCTGGTATTAGCGCAATTCTGGCGGAGGACGGTAGAGGCTATCGGCGCGCCGTTCGCGTCATTGACCGAGCGCCTCGGCCTGGGGATGTCGGCGGAAACGCGGTGGCGCCCGGGATGGGATGGGGAATCCTTGGCTGAGGCCCTGGAGCAGAGGCGATCGGGTGATGAACGGCTGGGATATACGCAGGTCGGGCCGCACCGTGCCGATATCGTGTTCGAGGTGAAGCAGCGCGCGATTCAAGAAGTGGCGTCTCACGGTCAACAAAAGATAGTGGTCAGTGCCTGGCGGTTGGCGGTCGTGCAACTGGTTGCGGAAAAAGGCCGCAGGGCGCTCGTGTTACTCGATGATCTCGCAGCGGAGCTGGATCGACGGCGGCGGGCGGCATTTTATGAAACACTCATTACGCTGAACCTTCAAGCGGTGGTCACCGCCATGGAGCCCGAACCCCTTCCCTCCCCTATTCCCATGTTCCACGTGGAACATGGTCATCTGCGCGGACCTTGAGTACGGTCCTATGGTAGAATAGTCGGATTCAGTAGGAGTTCACGCATGGAAACCCAACCCGTTTATGATCAAGACAGTATCCAGGTCCTAAAGGGTCTGGACGCCGTCCGCAAGCGCCCCGGCATGTATATCGGCGACACCGAGGATGGGACGGGTCTCCATCATATGGTTTTCGAGGCCGTCGACAACGCCATTGATGAGGTTCTGGCCGGCTATTGTACCGAGGTGCGCGTCACCCTCCACGCCGACGAGTCGGTGAGTGTCGAGGATAATGGCCGCGGCATCCCTACCGGCGTTATCAGTTCCGAAGGACGTTCGGCGGCCGAGGTCATCATGACCGTCCTCCATGCCGGCGGTAAATTCGATCAAAATTCCTACAAGGTCTCCGGTGGTCTGCACGGTGTGGGGATCTCGGTTGTCAATGCCCTCTCGGAGTTTCTCGATCTCACCATCTACCGTGATGGGTACGAACATCATCAACGCTACGCCCTGGGGGAACCGTGTGCCCCTCTGGAGGTGGTGAGGCCCGCCAACCGCACGGGCACTATCGTGCGTTTCAAACCGAGCCCGCGCATTTTCTCCGATTGCACGATGCATTACGATCTCCTGGCCAAGCGCCTGCGCGAACTCTCCTTCCTGAATTCCGGGGCGCGTATAGTCTTGGTGGATGAGCGCGCCGACAAACAGGACGCCTTTGAGTATCAAGGAGGCATCGCCGCTTTTGTCGTCGACCTCAATCGCAACAAGGACCCACTTCATCCGCAAGTCATCTCTTTCCAAGCCGAGCGTGACAAGGTCTATGTGGATTTGGCCCTGCAGTGGAACGACTCCTATCAGGAGAACGTATTCTGCTACACCAATAACATCCCCCAGCGGGATGGCGGTACGCATTTGGCGGGCTTCCGCGCCGGACTCACGCGTACCCTGAACCACTATATCGAGGAAACGGGCCTCGCCAAGCGCGCCAAGGTTGCCCTTACCGGTGACGACGCCCGCGAAGGACTCACGGCGGTCCTGTCCGTCAAGGTCGCGGACCCCAAGTTTTCCTCGCAAACCAAAGACAAACTCGTATCCTCGGAGGTCAAGGCCGCTGTCGAGTCGGTGATCAACGAGTCTTTAGGCTGCTACCTCCTGGAAAACCCCCAGGTTGCCAAGGCCATAGCAGAAAAAGTGGTCGAGGCGGCCCGAGCGCGCGAGGCCGCCCGCAAGGCGCGGGAAATGACACGCCGTAAGGGCGCGCTCGATATCGCCGGACTCCCAGGAAAGCTCGCCGATTGCCAGGAACGGGATCCGTCCCTCTGTGAACTGTATCTGGTCGAGGGCGATTCCGCGGGCGGTTCCGCCAAACAGGCGCGTGACCGTCGCTTTCAGGCCATCCTGCCTTTGAAAGGCAAGATCCTGAATGTCGAGCGCGCGCGCTTCGACAAGATGTTATCTTCCGCGGAGGTCGGTACCCTCATCACCGCCCTAGGCACCGGCATAGGGCGCGACGACTTCAACGCCGACAAGCTGCGCTACCATCGCATCATCATCATGACCGACGCCGATGTGGATGGCTCGCATATCCGCACCCTGCTTTTAACCTTCTTCTACCGGCAGATGCCCGAACTCCTCGCCCGCGGTCATATCTACATCGCGCAACCCCCGCTTTATAAGATTAAACAGGGTAAGACCGAGCGCTATGTCAAAGATGACGCCGAGCTCACCACCTACTTGGCCCGCAACGCCCTGGAGGGCGCAAGCCTCCAATGTGGTCCAGGCGAACAAGTCCTCGTGGGCGAGGCCTTGGACGGACTCTTTTATGCCTATGTCAAGGCGGATCATTACCTGCGGCGTCTCGGGCGGCGTTACGACCATGCGCTCCTGAAGGAGCTTATGTACATGCCGGTGCTGACTGCGGACGTCCTCAAGGACGGCACTGCCGCCAAGGCGTTCGCCACGGCCCTCGCCGAGCGGCTTGAGGGTCTGCGTGATGCCGCCGTTCGTTACGAGATCAATGCCGTCCATAGCCCCCAACTGGACACCTACGAGATCATGGTTGTTCGCACCGAGCATGGGGGTGTCCGAACCTCGCGCGTCGACGGGGCGCTCGCGCACTCCGCCGAATACAAGGCCCTGCACGCCTTGGGCGAGAAGCTGTCAGGGCTCATCAAGGATAATGGGGTCGTGGCGCGCCAAGGACGCGAACAACCGGTCGAGACCTTTGAGCAGGCCTACGAATGGCTATTGGCCGAGGCCCGGCGCGGGCACGCCATTCAGCGCTATAAGGGTCTTGGTGAAATGAACCCCGACCAGCTCTGGGAGACCACCATGGATCCCGCGGTCCGGAGGCTACTCAAGGTTAATGTCGAGGATGGTGTGGCCGCCGACCTCATCTTCACCACGCTCATGGGGGATCAGGTCGAGCCGCGCCGGGATTTCATCGAAAGAAACGCGCTCCAGGTCTCAAACCTCGACATCTAGAGACCTCTATGGATGACACCTATCGACCTATCCCTTGTGCGGTTCAGGATCGTTATGAGCGCGCTATTATCACCGGGCAACCGCTCTCCCTGGACTGGTCCAGCGGCGATCTGCGATTGAACGACCGTGTGCGCATCCTCGATCTCGAGACCGCCCAGGGGGCCGAGTATGTGCGCTTCGCAGACCGCCACGGCCGCATCCACCGCGTGCGCCTGGACCACGTGCGTCTCCACGACGACCCCTGATACCGATCGCCGCGCGCCCTGACCGATCGCGGCCCAACCGTCAGCGGGTATCCGGTGCCCTGTGAAATCGCAGGTCGCGGGCCGCCTGGCCCAGCCCGAGGCCGCGCCGCTCGAAGCGTGTCCAGGGGCGCTCTTCCCTCCCGCACCCACTTAAGACCAAGGCCGGGACCGATGCCGCCGCCTCAAGCACGGCGTCCGCATAAGGCGCCCAGTCCGTGGCGATATGCAACACCCCCCCGAAGCGGAGGATGCGTGCCGCCTCCCGGAGAAACGGGCCCTGCACGAGCCGTCTCTTATGGTGGCGGGTCTTGGGCCAGGGGTCGGGAAAAAATACCTGTATGGCCGCGATCCGCTGATCGGGGATATGGCGAAACACGTCATGCACATCGGCCTCGATCACACGCACGTTTGTAAGCCCCGCCTGCTCGATACCGCGCAACGCCTTCACGAGACCCGCGCGATAGACCTCGACCCCGACATAGTCGCGCGCCAAATCCGCCGCCGCTAAAGTCAGTAACGACTCACCATCTCCAAACCCTATATCTAATACGACCTCCCGACACCCTTCGCCCAGTCTGTGCCACTCATGGTCGGCGACCGCAAACCGCCCCCAGAGGCGCTCGCGCGCGGCCCTGGCAGCATTGCCCAGAGGCCGCTCACGGCGCGCGTAGCTACGGATCTCGCGAGGATGAAGTCCGCTCACGACACAAGTCCGGCTGTAGGTGAGGACGGGTCCGCCGAGGTGCGCCGCGGCATACGTCCGGCGCGATACGCCTGCCGGCCCGCCTCCACCCCCTTGCGCATGGCCTCCGCCATCATCACCGGGTCACGCGCCGCGGCAATAGCCGTATTCATCAATACCCCATCACACCCGAGCTCCATGGCCACGGCCGCATCCGAGGCTGTGCCGACCCCGGCGTCAACCAGTACGGGTACGCGCGCGTTCTCGACGATGAGGCGAATATTCAAGGGATTGCGTATACCGAGACCGGAGCCGATGGGGGCGGCGAGCGGCATCACCGCGACACAGCCGATGGCCTCCAGCCGCTTGGCCGCGACCGGGTCATCGGTCGTATAGACCATGACCTCGAAACCTTCGGTGACCAATTGCTCGGCGGCCCTGATGGTCTCGACCATGTCCGGAAACAGGCTGCCTTTATCGCCTATAACCTCGAGCTTCACGAGTCTGTGATCGTCCAGCAGCTCGCGTGCCAACCGGCATGTCCGCACCGCCTCGTCCGCCGTATAGCAGCCGGCGGTATTGGGTAGGATCGTGAATCGATCCGGGGGCAGGACATCGAGCAGATTGGGCTCGCCCGGATTTTGGCCCAGGTTGGTGCGCCGCACCGCCACCGTGACGATCTCCGCCCCGCTCGCCACCACCGCACGCCGGGTCTCGTCCAGATCCTTGTATTTTCCCGTACCGACGAGCAATCGCGAACCAAACGTGCGCGCGCCCAGTCGCCAAGCATCATCACCTTGCGCCATCCCTAACCACCCCCAATCGCCTGAACAATCTCGATCCGATCACCGTCCCGCAGAACACGGTCGCCATGCTGGGCGCGCGGGACGATCTCGTGGTTGATCTCGACCGCGACGCGCTTGCCCACAAGCCCCATCTCGAGCAACAGGGCCATGAGGCCCACGGGCCCGGGGAGGGTACGAGGCGCTCCGTTCACATAAATCTGCATAGACAATGGCACGCATCCCTAAAAAGCGATATATTGTATTGCCTCAAAGGCCGTCCGGCTATGCGGGTGTAGTTCAATGGTAGAACTTCAGCTTCCCAAGCTGATAGCGAGGGTTCGATTCCCTTCACCCGCTCCACCGCATCATTCTGCGGACTTCCGCAGAAGTCCAAGAGCGTCCGCAAGCTGTTGCCACACAAGGACTCCCCTCTTTGACATTCTGCCGCGGCCCACTGCGATCCGCCTACCGCCGGGACTTTTAACGGCATCTGGTTCCTGACTCATGTTCAGGAGCAAGAGCACGGCACTCTCAGGCCTGGCTATTTGGCAGGCCAAGGGAAACAAACCGCAAGGCATACACCCTTCCTGACCTGGACGGCCTCTCCCTGGCCGTCACGGCTGCGGGGGGTGACTTGGCACTTCCGCACCTAACTGGGCGGGCAAGCAGAAGCGGATGGCACTCGGCACCTACCCCCCCCCGGGGGGGGGTGACGCTTCGCGAGGCCCGCGGCCTGCGCGACGAAGCGCGCGCCCTGCTGACCAAAGCCACCAACCCTCGCGTTCACCGCGAACAGAAGCGCACCGCTGTCCGGCTCGCCGATGTAAACACCTTCGAGGCGGTGTATCGCAAGTGGCTCAAGCATCGCGGGGTAAGCCTCAAGGAAGGCCGGCAGACGACCCTCTCGATACCTCCGCGCATCCTCCTGTTCCGCTACGCGCTGCTGATCGTGCCGGGCCTGGAACAGAACCCCACCTCCGATCTCGATGTGGCGGCGCTGCCGCTGCCACCCATCAACCACAACCCATTCCCGCGCATGGCCGAACTGCCGAAGCTGTTGCAGCGGCTACGCGGCTATCGCGGCAGGCGGCAGACCCAGCTCGGGCCGCGGCCATTGCTGCTGACCGGCGTGCGAACCGGAGAGCTGCGACAGGCGATGCCGGATCAATCCGATCCGGACCGTCGGCCGTGGATCATCCCGCCCGACTTCGTGAAGCAACTCCAGCTGGATATGCGCAAGAAGCGCCAGCAGCCGAAGGACAGCTCACCCTACATCGTTGCCGCTGTCTATTCAGGCCATGGAGATCAGCAGTTCTAAATGTAGGAATGATTATCAATACCGGGTCACGGCCATGAACCGGTATGTCTGGGGGCTGGACAAAAGTTACGGTTCACGGTATAAAGCGCTGGGTCATAATATTCAGCGAGCAGAGCTTGGCTTTTCCGTTAGTTGGGAGCCCCCTTGATTTTAAGGGATTAGTGGCCTCCCTCAGGGAGTTGATGCAGCGGTTCCCGGACAAGCGGACGGGAAAGAACTGCGTCTACGCCATGGAAGACGCGGCCTTGGCGGCCTTTGCCGTGTTCACTATGCAAAGCCCTTCGTTTCTAGCCTATCAGAGGACGATGAAACAGACCAAAGGCCAGAGCAACGCGCACACGCTCTTTGGCATGAACCTGATCCCGACTGACAACTGCATCCGCAACCTGCTGGACCCGGTGGCGCCCAGTCATGTCACCCCCCTATTCGAACAGACATTCGAGGCACTGAACGCGGGCGGCCATATTGACCCTTTTCGCGTTTCTCTCTCCTCATCCCAGAACGGTGCCGGCCAGCTGCTGATCGCCCTAGACGGGACAAGCTATCACCATTCTCATACCGTCCATTGCCGGCAGTGCACGAAGATCGAACACAGGAAGGGCGAGGTCAGCTATCAGCACACGGTGGTTACACCGGTCGTGGTGTCTCCCGAACGCAACCAGGTCATCGCGCTGGCGCCGGAATTCGTGACCCCCCAGGACGGTCACGACAAGCAGGATTGTGAAACGGCGGCAGCCAAGCGGTGGCTTACCGCCCATGGTGCCCGCATCAAAGCGCTCAACGCGACGATTCTGGGCGACGACTTGTATAGCCGCCAGCCGATGTGCGAAACCGTCTTGGGCCTGGGACTCCATTTCCTTTTCGTGTGCAAGCCGAGCTCCCACGTCACGCTCACCGAATCGATCAAAGATCTCACCGCCCAGGGGGCTATACAGACTCACCAGGTCCTGCGCCGCAAGGGCAAGAAAGCCTGGACTGACACCTATCGTTTCGTCAACCACGTTCCCTTGCGCGAGGGCGACGATGCCCTAGCGGTCAATTGGCTGGAGTTGACCACCCAAGACGCCGCGGGCAAGCAGACATACCAGAACGCCTGGATCACCCAGCATGCACTCGATAAAGCTCATGTCGCGAAAGTCGCTGAAGCGGGCCGCGCGCGCTGGAGGATCGAGAATGGCAACAACAATGTTCTGAAGACCAAGGGGTACCATCTTGAACACAATTTTGGGCACGGCAAGAAGTATCTCTCCTCGCTGCTGTGCACCTTCAACCTGCTGGCCTTCCTGCTGCACACTTTCCAGGAAATAACCAACCAAAAATACCGCGTGTTGCGCGCGACCCTCCCCACCCGCAAAAGCTTTTTCGACAGCATTCGGGCGCTCACAACTTTTATGTGTTTCGACAGTTTCGAGGCCTTGCTCGACTTCATGCTGCGGGGTCTCGACATCGACGCGCCCGACAGCAGTTGAGGGTCGCCATGGAAACCATTCGATTGGCAAACCGCCTACGGCGTCCGCCCCCTTTTGGCTGAGACCTTTGTTGATCCCACACGCTTTACGGGCCACTGCTACCGCGCGGCCCACTGGATCGACGTCGGTCTCACCACGGGCCGCGGCCGTGAGGATCGCCATCACGAACGCCATGGGGCAAGCCCCAAGCGCGTCCTGGTCTACCCGCTGGTGCCCGATGCCCGACAAAGGCTCCTGCAAGCCCCGTAAATTCTTAAGCGGACGCCCCCATTCGAGGCGGAGCCAGTTCACATTGAGAATTGCTGCATGGAGATCGTCCGGCACCTGCTGGATGAGTTCAAGCCGGCCCAGCGCCACCTGTTCCGGCACGACAGCGACTTGAAGAAGCGCATCAGCGAGGACGCGCTCAATGGTGCGCGCAAGCGTATGGGCTATCAGGAACGCCTGCCGGACACGGTATTCGCGGCACGATGTCCACGGCGTCCAACGAGATCGGTTACTCTTTGCCTGCACCAGACGTTGTCGTATGCCTAAAATATAAGGCATTATGCGGTCAATAGCCTGGTTCGGGCGGCAGTTGATGAATACCCGCGCCTGCCGCCTATGGCAGAATAGCCTAGTATTGTGGGCATTTAAACGGAATACGCCTAGTTCGATGAGCAAGTTCGAGATCCCGATGCAAGTCGCCGAGCAGGTGACGCAGCTCGGTCAGCGCGTTCGGATCGCACGCATCCGGCGCGGCTGGTCCGTGGCTGATCTGGCGAGCAAGGCGGGCATCAACCGCAACACGCTGACCGCGCTCGAGCTGGGCAAGCCGGGCACTGCGGTTGGGGCGTGCTTCACCGTGATTTGGGCCCTGGGGCTGGATCGGACGCTGAACGGCGTGGCCGATCCCGACGCCGATCTGCACGGCAAGGCGCTTGAAGCTGCAAGGCGTCCAACACGTGCCGGCAAGCCACGCAAGACCAGTGACGCCCATGACTTCTGAACGCGAGGCTTACGTTTACATCCAACTCCCTGGTACGTTGGACACGGTTCCGGCGGCGTTGCTGCGTGTGCAAACCTTGCCCGACGGAACCCAGGTCGGGCGCTTCCGCTATGGCGATCGTTATCTCGCGAGACGTGATGCGGTGGCATTCGATCCGTTCCGGCTGCCATTGGCCAAGCAAGTCTTCGAGTTCACGCAGCTCAAGGGCATCCCTGGCGCGGTTCGAGATGCCGCCCCGGATGCATGGGGCCGCCGTGTCATCGAGCACAAACTGGAGCGACACCCGGCCGACCTTCAACCAGTTTGCGCGGGAATCCCCGCCATTCAGGGCGGGGAGGGATCCCACAGGGACTTCCTTCGGTCGTAGCGCCGCCGCGTAGCGGCGATGCTTCACAACTGAATAACCACCATGTATCGTTGTGAACATGGACGAAGAATTGCCAACCACACAGGCGTTGACCTGCAAACTGAAATTGCTGCTGGACAAGGAGCAGGTCGTCGCGGTCCGGCGCACGGCATTGGCGTACCGTAATGCCCTGAATCACGCATCCGCCGTGGCTTTCGCCAATGGCAAGATGTCGCAGGGCATGAAGCTGCAAACGCTGGTGTACCAGGATTTGCGGGAGCGGTACGGATTGCTCTCCCAAATGGCCTGCAATGCTCCGCGACAAGTGGCGGCGGCCTACAAGACGTTGTGGGAACGCGCCAAATCCAACGCTGCCCATAAAGCGAAGGGCTGGACCAAGCGCCGCTACAAGGGGCTGGACAAAGCGCCGAAATTCACCGCGCTGACCGTGAATCTGAACCACAAACGTGACTGGTCTCTGGGCAAAAACCAGACGGTCAGCATCAGCACTCTGAACGGCAGAATTCGGTGCCGTTACGAAGGCTGGAACCGGCATCTGGACTGGCTGGAGCACACGGCGGATCGGGGAATCACCCTGGGTGCCGCCAAGCTCTGGCAGGACCCGGTCTCCAAAGCGTGGTATCTGCTGGTTTCCGTCGACAAGGCACTGGTCGAAAAGCCGATGGACCGCATCACCACCGTCAAAGGCGTGGATCTGAACCGTCGCAACATTGCGGTGGAATCTAATACACGCGGCCAATGTCGTTTTTATCACGGCGGGCACCAGAGGCATTTGGCCGAACATGCCGCCAGTACACGGAGTGCGCTGCAAGCGAAGGGCACTCGTGGGGCCAAAGCGGTTTTGAGGAAACTGGCGCTGCGAGAAAGACGGCTGAACGCGGATACGGCGCACTGTGTGAGTAAGGCCATTGCGGAGCCACACGCGATGGTGGGTTTGGAGTGGCTGAAGGATATCCGCAACCGTACCGAGCGTCGCCGCTCGAAGAACGCTTCGGTGAAACGGCGCAAGGCCAACCGCAAGGTCAGCAGTTGGAGTTTTGCGGATGTGCAGGCCAAAACCGCGTACAAAACCCGGCTGTCGGGTGGTGTGCCGATTTGGGTGGACGCGGATTACACCAGTCAGGGGTGCTCTATTTGCGGGCACACCGGAAAGGAGAATCGACCCAATAACGGCCTGCTGTTTGTTTGTGCTCATTGTGGTCATACCCTCCATGCCGATTTAGTGGCGGCAAGAAACATCAGTATGCGAACGCTCCTCATCCGGCAAGACTGGGTGAGGACGGGGCGATTGTCAGCCGTCCCTGAAGCATCAGGCGATGAAGCCAAAGCCGCGCGTCTTTCGAGATACGCGGAGTTGCGGTGGAGCCTGGATGCAAGCTCCGTCCTCATTGTGGGCCGCATGGCCCATTAGGGCGGAGTTGTTGACGAGATCGACTACCTCCTTCACGGCCCCCAGGACGGGGCCGGATGTCTGAGTTTTGGCTTGAAAGCCGAGCCACCCGCACCCAGGCGCACCTACAACCGAACACATCAACTGGACGAATTGATTGCCGCTTCGCAGGCAATCGAAGAAGGCAAGCGCGTGGCCGCGCATTTGCTCGAACAATTCGATCCCGGAACCAGCATGGGCGGCGCCCGGCCCAAGGCGACGATCGAAGACGACCATTGCTTGTGGCTCGGCAAGTTTCCTGCCAAGGATGACCGCTTCAATCTACAGCGGGTGGAGTTTGCGACGGTTGACCTGGCCAGTCGGTGTGGCCTGAACGTCACCCAGGCGCGGCTGCAACCCGTCGGCTGCAGTGATGTACTGATGTTGAGGCGTTTTGACCGGGAGCATGCCGAAGGTGGCTACCTGCGTTTTGGCCTAGTCAGTGGCCTGACCGTCCTCGACTGTGGTGACAGCCATCTGGACAGGGATCGTTGGTCCTGCCCCCTACTAGCAGAAAATTTGCGGCGCTGGTCCGACAAGCCGGAAGCGGATTGCGCCGAGCTGTTCCGCAGGATGGTCTTCAACGCGGCCGTGACCAACAATGACGATCATCCGCGCAACCATGCCTTGCTGCGCCGACAGAAAGGTTGGCGTCTTTTCCCTGCTTACGACTTGGTGCCCGCACCCGCAGTCAGCCTCGAACGACGTGATCTCGCGTTGACCGTGGGCAGCTACGGCCGTACTGCCAGCATCTATAACCTCTTGTCCCAGGCCTCACGGTTTGGCTTGTCTGTAGAGGACGCCCGCCAGGAGATTGGTCGAATCGTTGCGGTTATTCGGCAGTGGCGAGACAGTTTCTTTTCCTGCGGTGTGTCCACAGAGGATATTGAATACATTGCGCCGGCCATCTTGCCGGAGTGCTTTTTCTTTGAAACGCGGCCGGATACATGAAACTGCGGAACACGTCTTCTTTGGCGCCGCCTTGGGTCATGGCGTCTAACTCCCGATCCTCGCGTGCATGGCCATGATTAGATGTTGATTGGAAATTCCCGCATTGTTTGAAAAGTAACCGTTCCATAAACCCCACCCTCCCCGCCGCGACCTCGGCCCTGTAGTCTGTGATCGAAATGACAGCGGCGAGGACGGAACGGGTGGAGCGATGCGACGGAATGCGGTGAGGCGGTCAGGTGCCGGATCGACGCAGCGTCGGGTCGGAGGCAAGATTCATGGGCAGCACCAGCCATGCGGCCGGCAATGGCGCCTCGAAGTCTTCGAGGGTACGGGCCTTGGGGAGATCAGTGAAGATCCGGCGGAGGTAATGGTAGGGCTCGAGGCCGCAGGCCTTGGCGGTCTCGATGAGGCCATAAAGATTGGCGGAGGCCTGGGCGCCGGCCACGGTGTCATGGAAGAGCCAATGGCGGCGATTATAGAAAGCTTTCTATAATCGCTGCAAGCAGTTGTTCCGCGTTGAGCAGGTCGAACCCCCTATAGCCACTATCGTCGATGTGAAAGCATTCCATTTCCGTCCCTCGCTTGCGTCGTCACCGCCCGAGCAGCGCGGCAGCGGCATCCATCTGTTCGTGCTCGAAGGCCGACGCGAAGTCATCCGGCTCGACCGCACGCAATCCGACCTCCGGGCAGAGCGCAACTCGGCGCCAACTTGATACCGCGGCATGCGCCTTACCCAGGACGGCCAGGGCCTGTGCCTCGTCCGGCGCGAAGTACGACGCGCGGGCCAGCAGCATCTGCACGTCGGTGACCGGACCATCCTGCTCGGTCAGCCAGGTCTTGGACTCTCTGTCCTTGTCCGGGAAAGGATTGATGTCGAAGGCAGGGGCAAGGCACCACAGCCCGTGTTCCATGTGCAGGAATCCGTGGTTCTGCAACTGATCATCCACGTTGGTGATCAACAGGTTGGGCACCAGGCGGCGCAAAAGCCGGCGCACATCCTTGGTGGGCGCGCGGCTGTGGGAGCGGATGGCGTCTGCGATCTCTGTGTTGTAGCTACGATCCTGTTCGCGCGAGGCCTGCGGCAGCGATGCGGCCGACTGGTAAGGGATGCGGCCGTCTTCGCTGTCGCGGTCGAACCGGCGGATGACCGCTACCGGCGCCTCGTTTCCCCCGTCTCCCAGCAAGACGATGCCCGCGCGGGCGGCATCGATGCCCGCCTGAGCAGCTAGCCTCAGGGCCAGCACCTCGCCGCGCGTAACGCCGTGGGTGGTCGCCCACACTCGGAAACTTGCCGATCGCCTGCCAGCCGTCTTCGTCCACCATCGTGCACTTGGGCCGCATGCCGCCGAGTGACGTGCCCTTGCCTTGCAGGTAGCGCAAGTCCTCAGCCGGCTCCCGCCCGCATTCAACGGCACGGCTGGCCCGGTACATGTGCTCCCGCTCGATCAACGGCAGCGTGATACGCCGGCCTTTCGCGACCGTCCTGTACCAAGACCCATCTGCAGCGCGCAGGCGCAGTGCATCGACGCGGCTAAAGTCATCGACCGCCAGCACGTAGTCCAGCTCGGTGAGGGCCGGCAGTTCCGGATCGGCCCTGCGGCGCTTGGCATGGCCGCGCGCAACGGCTGCGCTGCCGAAGGCCGGCGCCGTCCGCCCGTTGTCGTGGCGTCCCAAGCGCCGCACGTGGCACCACTGCGCACCATGGAGCCGTGTGGTCGGACAAGGCGGCACGCCGCCGGCCTATGGTCAGCACTGGCGCGCGGCTTTAGACTGAGGCCCTTTCGTTTTCGGACGGTCTTGTGAAGAAACGCACGCGCATCCTCGCCATCACGGCGGGTCTCATCGTGGTCCTGATCGCGGCCGGGGTCGCCATGCTCCCGGCGCTCATGACCCTGGACGGGGTCAAGGGCCAGATCGCCGAGACCCTCAGTCAGGCGACCGGGCGGCCGGTCACGATCCACAGGCTCAGTCTATCGGTCTTCCCGTGGCTTGGTATCCGTCTGGACGGGGCCGTGCTTGGCAATGCCCCCGGCTTCGGGCCCGCCCCACTGGCGCGCGTCGACGATGCGCGCATTGAGGTGCGCCTCTTCCCCCTATTCAACCGTCACATCGTCTTGCGTCGCGTGATCCTGACGGGCCTGCGCTTGAGCCTCCAGGAGAACAAGGCCGGCCTTACCAACTGGGCCACGCTGATTCATGGCCCCAAGCCTCCCCGTACGCGCGCGGCCGCAAAGGTAGAGGCGCATGAGGCTCCGGCCTTTGTCCTTGTGCGTGCCGCCGGGCTCACCGTGAGACGCGCGCGTATTCGCTATCACAATGCCCGCACCCATGGTCGGGATACGCTGTCCGATCTGACCTTGCGCCTGGGCGCGATCGTGCCCGGACGGCCGGTAACGATCGGCATGCATGCGCTCCTGAAGACCATGGGCCACCCCCCCCTCCCGTTCCGCCTCGCCGCCCAGGCGACCTATAAGGCGCCCGGGCTCACGCTCGCCCCGTTGCATCTATGGGTTGCGGATCTCGTTGCCCATGGCCGGCTCCATGTCTTACATACGGCGACCGGCATCAGCGCGCATGGACGGCTTGTCGTACCCCCCTTCGCCCCCCGCCCGTTGCTTACGGCCCTGGGCCTCCATTACACGCCCCGCGACCCGCATGTCCTGAAGCAGGCCTCGGCGAACATGGGTCTCCATTGGGACCCATCCGCGCTCACGCTCGCCCCGTTGCGCCTGACGCTCGACAAAACCACCATGACCGGCCGCATCACACGGATCGCCCACCCGCTTCTGTACGAGGTCCACCTCGCCATCGATCATCTGCGGCCCATGTCCTATCTCCCCGCACCCCCTCCCGCGAATGCGCCACCCTCGCAACGCGCGCCATCACCCGTGCCCGCCGCCCCGGCCGCGTCCTCGATGATCACAAGCCTCCCGCTGGTCGCCGCCATCTCCTGTGGACATCTCCGCATCCATGGTCTGGTGGCTACAAACCTCCGCGCCCATATCCGCTCATTCGCCGGTCACGTCGTCGTCAAGCCGCTCACCATGGCGCTCTATCAAGGACGCTTCGCGGGGACCATCAAGGCCGTGCTTACCGGTCATCCGCGTACCTGGCGCGTGCGCGGCCTTGCCCGTAATGTGCAGACGAGCGCGGTCCTGCGCGCCCTGCATCTCTTTCCGGAGTTCTCGGGGGCCTTGGATGCCAATGTTCATCTCCATGGCTCGGGGACGAAGCGCGCGGCCATTGAGCGCAGTGTCTCGGGGCGCCTGACCGCGAGCATGCCAAACGGTGTGCTCCGCGGCATCGACCTCGACTTCGTTGCCAAGGACCCCAAGGCGGTGGCCGGCGCCCACAGGGCCCGGGCCAACCAGGGCACGACCTTTTCCGGCCTGCATGCCAGCGCCACCGTGGCCCGTGGCGTCGTTCACATGAATGCCCTGGCGCTCCATACCACGCGCGCCGTCATCCATGGACACGGTCGCGTGATACTCGCCACGAAGAGCATCAACTATCTGCTGGATGTGGCCCTGCCGAGCGGGTTTGTCATCCCGGTGCGCGTTCAGGGCCCGGCTGGCCACATCAAGTTCACTGTCTCACTGAACCGGCTGTTCAGCGATTCGACCCACAACGGTCTCGGCTCCACGCTACAGACCCTGGGCGGCGCCTTGAAACACGCCCTCGGTATTCCCTAGCGATGGACGAGTTCGCGCTCAAGGTGCTTGCCTGGTATCGACGCCACGGGCGCCACGACCTCCCATGGCAGGTCCGCGACCCCTATGTACGCTGGCTTGCCGAAGTCATGCTCCAGCAGACCACGGTCACGGCCGTCATCCCTTATTTCCAGCGTTTCCTGACCGCGTTTCCGAGCGTGCGGGCACTGGCCGAGGCCTCCCAGGACGCGGTCCTTGCCCACTGGGCCGGTCTTGGCTATTACGCGCGGGCACGCAACCTCCACGCCGCCGCCCGCGTGCTCACCGAACACTACGGCAACGGATTCCCGCGCACCGCCGAGGCCTGGGCGGCCCTGCCCGGGGTGGGGCCGTCGACCGCCGCGGCGATCGTCGCCTTTGCCTTCGGGGTCCCCGCGCCCATACTCGATGCCAACGTGCGTCGCGTGCTGTCCCGTTACCATGCGGTCGGCGGACGAGACGCGCGCGCCCTGCGAACGCTTTGGGCGCACGCGCGTGATCACACCCCCGCGCACGAGGCCGCCGCCTATACCCAAGCGATCATGGACCTGGGGGCCTTGGTCTGCCGCAAGACCCCGGACTGCGCCGCCTGTCCGGTCGCCGCGGGCTGCGCCTTCGAGGGCGAGGACGCGCCGGTCACGCGACGCCCGCGCCCCGAGCGCGCGGTATTCATGGCGGTGATTCGTGATCCCGACCGCGGCGTCTTGCTGGTACGCAGGCCCTCCCATGGTGTCTGGGGCGGGCTCTGGAGTCTGCCGGAAAGTGTCGAACAACACGACCTCCCCGCAGTGGTCGCGGCCTTGGGCCTGGAAGGCCGGATGGGCGCGCCCTGCGCGCCCATCCACCACGCCTTTACCCACTTCCGGCTATCCATAACGCCGATCCCTGTCGAGGGGGTGTCCCGGGGGCTCGGCGTGGCGGAGTGCCACGACGTGATGTGGTATAAAGGAGGCGGGCTTGGCCCCGGGATGCCAGCCCCCATACGCCGCCTGCTCAACCAATTTCTGGAGGTGCCATGAGTCGAACCGTAGTGTGTGTGAAGCTCAAAAAAGAAGCGGAGGGCTTGGCCTATCCGACCTATCCGGGCGAACTGGGCAAGCGGATCTTCGAGAACGTCTCCAAGGAGGCCTGGGGGCAATGGCTCGGCCACCAGACCATGCTTATCAACGAGTATCGGCTGAGCCCGATGGATCCCAAGGCGCGCAAGTTTCTCGAAAAGGAGATGGAGGCGTATTTCTTTGGGGAGGGGTCGACGATCCCCGAGGGATACAAGCCCCCGGGGAGCAAGTAATCCCCCTTACGCACGCCCCTTCGCGAGGTTTGCCGTAAAGAAGTTATCCGTCATGCGCCAACCGATCTCGGTTGCGCGTGCCTCGGCCGGCCCGGTCTTGTCCATGAAGGCATGTCCGACATCGGGGAACACGCTCATGGTATAGCGCTTGTTGGCGCGGCTTAGGTCCTCGGCCACGCGCGCATGCTCATCGGGCGCTATCGAGGCATCCTTGGCCCCATAGCAAAGCAGCAAGGGGGCCTGAAGCCGCGGGACGCCGCCCAAGACCGAGGTTCGTCCGAGTTTGTCGTTGGGGTTATCTATGCCGCCCCCATAGAAGCAGATGGTGGCGCGGATGTCCTGCGGGTAACGGGTCGCGGCCAGAAAGGCCAGGCGCCCGCCATTGCAAAATCCCATGACCCCCAGCCTATCGGCCACCACGTCCTTGCGCGTCTTAAAAAGGCCGAGGGCGCGCCCGAAGGCATCCATGACTCCTTCGTCGCCCACAACCTTGAGCCTCGCAACCGCCCCCTGAAGGTCCGATGGCTCAAAAAGCGCGCCATCATAAAAATCGAGCACGAAGGCGGCGAAGCCGAGCCCCGCGAGCTTCTCGCACGCAAGCCGCATATGGTCGTTGACGCCCCATATCTCCATGAACACAATCACGAGCGGTGCGGGTTCGCCCGCCGGCTTCACAAGGTAGCCCCGTACGCCGGATTCATCCAGATAGGCCGCGGATTTTTGATTGTCCATAGCGTTTCTCCTTCGGAAAAGATGGCTCATTGAACATCACGCGCCCTTGCGCTATGCGCCGACCGCGCACCGCGCAAGCTGTGCCGTGGTCGGCTCCGCGCAGCAGTACCAGGGCTCGGATAATCGCGGGCTCTCGGGACCCGCGCAGTCCGTCGCCAGCACGGGGGCCTCGCGCCCGGCCGCCTCGTGCGCCAGCCGCCACAAACCGGCAAAGGTCTCCCACCGCCCCCCGCCCTCGCCGTCGGCCTGCTCCACCCACGCCTGGACGCGGGCCTGCAAGGCATCGACGCGCGGGTCCGGATTGGCCCAGGGGTAGCCCAGGATCGCCTCGGCGAATGGCTGAAGACGCTCGCGAAAGCCCGGGATGCGCAGGAGATACGAATCCTCGGGGATGAGCAGGCGGATCGCCAGCTGAATGGGTGCCACGCTATTGATGAGCCCCAGATCCCGCACGCGCGTCAGCAGGTTCACATAATCGTCCAGGGTCGTCCATGGCGTGAACGGCACGAAGGTCGGGGCGAGTGTAATCCCGGCGGCGCGCACCAGGGCCACGGCCTGGCCGATGTCCTCCCCTGTGTGCCCCTTGTCGAGGTGACGCAACACCGCGTCATCGAACGATTCCGCGGCGCTCGTGATGAACAGGCAGCCGTACTCGCGTAGCCGCGGCAAGAGATCGCGATGAGTCAGGATATGCGAGATCTTGATCGTGGCATCGAAGGTCACGTGTGGCCAACGATCATGCAGGATCGCTAGCAGGCGCAGGGCATGGGTGGGCCCATTCAGGAAATCCGGGTCGCCGAAGGAAAGATGGGTGGCCCCCTGCGCGATCTGCTGTTTCGCATCGGCGATCACCACGTCCCGCGGGATCGCCCGAAATCGGCCTTCATAGACCGGGACCAGCGGGCAGTGACGGCAGAGATACTTGCAGCCGCGCGAGGCCTCCACGAAGCCCACGGTCTTGCGCTCGCCGCCCGGCAGTCTGAGATGCGCATAGCGCGCCAGAGGCGGCAGGCCCGTGCGATCCGGGACCATGAACCCAACCCTCGGAAAGCCCTCCCCCGGCTTGTCGCCCGCGATCAGCGCGAGCAGGTCGTTCTCGAATTCCGGGCCCAGGACCACGTCGACGCCGAGACCCTCCAGAAGGGTCCGGTTCGGCGGGGCATAGACGCCGTAACAGACGATGCGAGCCGCCCCGGCCTTGCGTCGTAGCTCCGGCAGCAGGCCCATCGCAATGCGCGTGGCGGTATGCATGCCCAGCGTGACCCCGATGACCTGGAAGCCGTCGAGGCCGGCCCTGGGAAGCGCGGCGAGCGACAAATCGACCAGAACCACCTCGTGGCCGCGCGCGCGCAGCAACGCCGCGGGGTGGGCCAGCGAGTGGGGTTGACGGCCAAGCTCGTAGGGGCTGATCAAAAGCACTTTCATGCCCCCATGATACGGCAAACCCGTGCCCTTGTCGGCCCGTCGCCCGGGTACATGGCCAGCGGGCTCGCAAGCCACGCCCCCCGCCGGCGCAGCGGTTGACCATGGGCCCGGTCCCCTCACGGCCGCCGGCCGTGGCGGCATGGTCGCGCCCGCGTATGCCGGTTGGTGCCCAGCATCCGGCCCAGGTGCACCCGAATTTGGAAATTCTTACACCGCCCCCGGGTATCGGGGATCTATCACCTCGCGTTGAGAATTACGGCACCGTCGCGCGGCGGCTTGACGTGGCCTGAGCGAGCCGCTTTAATGCGCGCTTCGCCCAGGTAGCTCAGTCGGTAGAGCAGAGGACTGAAAATCCTCGTGTCGGTGGTTCGATTCCGCCCCTGGGCACCAAGTCAACCCGATGGCTATGGCGCCTTTTTCTAGCCTCTCACCCAGCCCCTCACGCGCTTGCTGTCCCTGCAGGGCACGCATACTATCTACATAGACCGGGGTTCTAGCGCCTTTAACCTTGAAGGGCGCTCGCGGACCGTTTGGCTCCGGCGCATGATGACGCTTGGGGTTTCGGGGGCGGAGACCAGATCGTGGGCAAGAGGCAAGGGAACAGGCCAGACAGGCGTGTGGTGTCAATCGGATCGCTCTCCACTCAGGAGATCGAGGGGTTGATCGTGCGCATGCGCTATGTGGGAAGCGCCGTCCATAAGCTGTCTCCAGGTGACTATGGCTTCATCCCCTCATGCAGCCCCCGACCCTCAAAATCATCCTGTGACGAGATTCGCACCATTCTGAAAGGCGAGGCCACGGAGCTTTTCCGGCAAGGCATCGCGGCCGGGATGGTGAGCAAGATCGACGACGGTGGCGTGCCAAAATATGGCTCTATCCGACTTTCCCCACGGTATCGACTTGATAATCAGGCAGGGCTGATGGGTGTGGCGGCGTAAACGGGCCAGGGTGGGATAGGCGTTAGGTGGGGTGATATCTGTCGGGGCGGCTCTATCCGACTTTCCCCACGGTATCGACTTGATAATCAGGCAGGGCTGATGGGTGTGGCGGCGTAAACGGGCCAGGGTGGGATAGGCGTTAGGTGGGGTGATATCTGTCGGGGCGTACAAGGGCTTGCAATGGAGGGTAAACACAGGTCTCCTCTCAGTTGTTGACCAGTCATCGACAAAGAGAGGAAACCCAGAGCCGCCTGACGTTGCTGGCGAAAATACACCGCCTGAAAGACCTAAAAATCACCGCCTTCTCATTCCAACAACGCGATACGGAACGCCATCTCTGGGTCAAGCCCTTCAAAAACGGTTGCCGCTGCCCAGTGTGTGAGCGCCGCTGCCCAATCGTGCGCCAGGCCCAGGAGGCCCGATCCTGGGAGGACGTAGCGATCTTGGGCCGCAAGACCCTGTTCTGGTATGCCCCCAAGGAGATCCTCTGCCCGACCCATGGGCTCGTGCAGGAGAAAATCCCCTGGGCCGCCCCTTATGCCCGCATCACCTATCGCCTGGAGTTTCGGATCTGCGCGCTCTGCCAGATCATGACGCAAAAGGCTCTGCCCGACCCATGGGCTCGTGCAGGAGAAAATCCCCTGGGCCGCCCCTTATGCCCGCATCACCTATCGCCTGGAGTTTCGGATCTGCGCGCTCTGCCAGATCATGACGCAAAAGGCAGCGGCCGCCATACTGAAGATGGCCCCATCGACGCTCTCTAACTGTCTGCACCGGGTCATCACCCGGGTGCGCACGGGCCACACGATCCGGGGCTTGGTGACCCTCGGAGCCGATGAGATCGCGTATTGCAAAGGCCGGAAATATGCCACGATCATCTATGATTTGGACCGTTCGCACGTCGTGTGGGTGGGTCAGGGCAAGGGGCGCGAGACCATCGACCGGTTCTTCAACGAACAGTTATCGGATGGCCAGAAGCAGCGCATTCGCTGGGCGAGTTGCGACATGAGCCGCGCCTACACTGGGGCCATTCAACACCACTGCCCGAACGCCACCCTCGTGATCGATCGCTTTCATGTGGTGAAGGCCTTGAACGAGGCGCTCGATGCCGTCCGGAAAGACGAGTGGCGGGGACTGGATAAGCGGGGGCGTCAGGCCATCAAGGGGCTGCGGTGGATGCTCGGGATGCAGGCGCGGAATCGCTCCAAGAAACAGTCGCGCTTCTTAAACGCGCTACGCACCTCCAACCGGCGCATCCATCGCGCCTGGCATTGCCGGCCGCATGGCCGGGTCTTGAAGGATGAGTTCGAGCGCATCTGGCATTTCACATATCCCGGTGCGGCGAGGCAGTTCTTGAAGCGCTGGATGACGGCCGCCCTCAGAAGCCGCTTACCCTCGCTGAAGACCTTTGTGACCACCGTACGGAACCACTTCGACAATATCCTCTCCTTCATTGAACGCCCGCTCACCAATGCCGTGGGCGAAGGCATCAACCGTCTACTCAAGATCGTGAAGAACCGGGCCTCGGGATTCCGCGGTTTGGAGCCCTTCGCTGACCTGATCTTCCTTACGATCGGAGACCTCGATATCCCTGCGCACATTCCTTCCGATTTGCGTACGCTGTGAGGGCAGAGGAAAACACTATGAGGCTAGGGAATCTGCGGGTTTTATTGGTGGGGAGATCCGGATATAGCCCAAAATATGTCTGGGCGGTAGACGAACACGGCGAGGTTTACGAGGCGAAGACTAAACCCGAGAGAGCCGAGAGAGGGGCGGATTATCACGGTTATCGCGTCGGGGACGATGAGCGGGACATGCGCCGCTACATTCTTGATGAGTGGGGGCGGCGATGCCCGAAGAACTAGCCATTACTTTGTCACCGGAGCGCCTAGACGAGGGCTCACCGGAAGAGCGGGCCTGCTTTGGCCTGCTCACGATTCGCGCCGACGGGGTTAATCTAACCGAAGGCTTCGATTCATGGATAAACGGTTATCGCCCCGGCCCGCTCGTCTCAGGGTATCACGCCGCGGAATGGCTCGCGTGGAACTGGTGGCGTCTTCGGTGGGAACCCCAATCGAGTTCGCCAACTTGGTGGCGGGCGCACAAGATGGTGTCGATTGGCGAGGGGTATATCTGGCCGAACCTCACCATATTTTCAGACGGGCTGCGAACCGCGCTCATCTCACGCCCATCTTCCCGACCGAATGCCAGGCCATTTCGTTACGTTGGGACAGACCCTTGTATCTTGGCGTCCTCCAGGCTCGAGGCGGCGATCGACGCATTCGTCCCCCAGGTCCTCGCGCGACTACGCGACAGCGGGATTTCGGAAACCAACCTTGATCGCGTATGGGAGGATCTCTTGGCGGAACGCGCCAACCCAGGCGTCGCCCTGCGCCGGAGGCTTGAGGCTCTCCTCGGCGCTGATCCCGATGAGGCTACGCCCGAGACGATCGAGCAACTTGTTCGTGATGCTGACGTCCTAGGCAAGAATTCGATCAGCGAACTCGCGGCCGACATTCCATCGGGCGGCGTCGTCTGGGGCGCCGACGCTCTCCGCGAGGTCGCTCGATCTCGGGGATTCGACGGATTCCAGGATATTTCCGGCCTGGCACCCGGGACCCTGCCGCAGGCGGGCGCAAACAGTCCGGCGTGGCTCCTGGGTGCGCGCGTGGCGAAGACTCTCCGCGCGCAACTCGGCCTTGGTGCCACCCCCATTTCGAATAAAAAGCTGGCTGACTTGGCGAGCGTCTCGGAGCGCGCCCTGCTTGCCGATGTCCGTGATCCCGACCTATCTTTCGTGTTGGACGATGAGCAGAGCGGCTGCCGCCTAGTGCTGCGTCCTAAGCGGCTTCCAGGGCGAAGGTTCGATCTCGCCCGCTTACTTGGAGACCGGCTCATGAATCCCGGTTCGGAAAAGCTTTTCCTTGCAACCCGCTCACGCACCTTTCGGCAAAAGGCGCAGCGGTCGTTCGCGGCAGAGCTCCTTGCGCCCTTTGAAGAGGTCAGTGTCCTGTTAAAGGGAATGGCACTTACTTAAGCCGCAGCGACTTGAGCGCGCGGGGCTAAGCGTTTGAAAGTTATGAGGTAGGTTGACCGGGATTGGTACGATGTCTGTTACCAGGCATCCACCGGACCAACCCCGAGGCCAACCTTGAGAGAGCGTAATGCCAAGTTTCATTCCAAGCAACATCGACAGCAGATTAGCCGACGCGCACAGCGGGTCGATGCGGTCGGCTTTTTCAACCTCCTTACCGGCCCTGAGTTGCTCAAAGTGACGGAGGCGCACCTGCCGGAGCATCGCGAGCGGCTGTACCCGCCGACGGTGGCGCTGTCAATGTTCATGCGCCAGGCGCTGGATGCCGATGGCTCGTGCCAGAAGGCGGTCAACGGCTGGGCGGCGCAACGCCGCGCCGAGGGCTTGAGCGTCCAGAGCGTCCGAACAGGCGCCTACTGCAAGGCACGGGAACGCTTGCCGGTGCCCATGGTGACCGGCCTGACGCAGGCCGTCGGTGAACTCATAAGCGCGCGGGCGAAGGCGGGTTGGCGCTGGCGCGGACGGCACGTGAAGCTCGTGGACGGCACCGGGATCTCGATGCCCGATACGCCGGAGAACCAGGCCTGCTATCCGCAGCCGAGCAGCCAGGCCGCGGGGGTCGGCTTTCCATTGGCGCGTGTCGTGGGGGTGATTTGTCTCGCGACCGGCGCCGTGATCGATGCGGCGATCGGCCCGCAGGCCGGCAAAGGCAACAGCGAGTTGGGGCTTTTGCGCACGCTCGGCGCCGCCTTCTCCCCGGGCGATGTGATGCTCGCCGATGCGCTCTACTGCAACTACTTCTTGGTCGCGACCATGCTGGCAGCCGGTGTGGACGTGCTGTTTGAACAGAACGGCGCGCGCCATACGGACTTTCGGCGTGGCGTCTCGCTTGGGGCCCGCGATCACCTCGTCCGCTGGACGAAATCGAAGACCCGGCCCGAGTGGATGAGCGCAGAGCAATACGCGGAATTTCCCGACGCATTGACGGTACGGGAAGTCATGGTGGACGGCCAAATCCTGGTCACTACGCTGCTCAATCCGCGCCAGGTCAGAAAAAACGCCCTCGACCGGTTGTACGCGCAACGCTGGAACGTGGAGCTGGACCTGCGCAACATCAAAACCACGCTCGGCGTCGACGTCCTGCGCTGCCTCACGCCGCGGATGGTCGAGAAGGAGCTGTGGGTGCATCTGCTCGCCTACAACCTGATCCGTCTGCTGATGGCGCAAGCGGCACTCGATGCCAGCGTTCATCCGCGGCAACTGAGTTTCAAGCATACCGTGCAGTTGTGGACCGAATGGACCACGCACCGTGTCGATCTGGGCGCTGATCCGGACACCTTGTTCCGGCTCATCGCACAACTCACCGTCGGCAATCGGCCCGGACGAATCGAACCACGGGCGCGAAAACGAAGGCCCAAGCCTTATCCCTGGCTGAAAATGCCTCGCGCCGAGGCCCGTGAACAAGTACGCAGATATGGGCATTTGTAGTGCTACGGGCTTAAGTAAGTGCCATTCCTGTTAAAGGGGGATTACTCGGAAGAAAACCGCGAAGACGTAGCGGCGCACTTCCAGGTCTCCGAGCGGACAATCCACACGTTATTGGTCAATCATCGTCGAATAGAGCGCGATGACCTCGAGGACCCCCTTGAGGCGGCAGCCACATAGGCAACCGCTGCCCGTAGACTGCGTCGTTCCAGAAAAAACACAAGGGATCGTAAGCGGCGGGCCCCTTTGGGATGAGAGGCAAGGCTGCCGAATGGGCGAAGGGCGCGCGCCTTGTGGGCCTTCAATACGGCCGGCCTCAACATCATGGCTGACACCACCTTTCCCGAAGGGCGGGCCGCCATGTTCTAACGGGGCGACGACGCGGAAGCGAAGCAACTCGTCGCACGGCCCGCGGGCGAGCCTGGCTTCGAGGCGCTCGATGCCGGACTGATCGCGCAATGCCGGGTGCTCGAACCGGTCGGGATGCTGTGGAACTCGCTGACGACGAAACACGGCCACGAGATGGGTTTCAAGCTCATACGGCGAGGCGCGGCCGGGAGCCAAGGATCGCTTGACCTTAAGGAACAGCCTATCGATGCAAGCGATCATTTTCGAACAACTCCCGCACGCAGAAATTGGTGGCTTTGGAAGGCGAGTAGCAACGTTGATCTCATGACTGACCGTCTCACATACAAGAGGGCGCGCCCGATAGCGCGCTTGCGTTCCACCCTCTCTACAATAGCCCCGTCGTCAGCGTCCGGGTTTATCGCTGCCGGGCATGTCGCGGCGGCCCGGCCGCGGAGGAATAGTCCGACGGCAACACCATTGTCCTGATGCGACGCGACGCCTTCGCCAAGCACATAGGGCGAAAAAGCCACCGCCGGCGTCAATCAAGCGATGTTCTTCTCGAAGGCGTCCGTCTACCGGATCAGCCACCCGGCGGATTCCGGCGATCGAGGCTCGGTCTTCACGCTTTCGCCCCACGCGTGGAACGCCATCGTCCGCGAAATCGACCCCAGGATCGACGACCGTCCCGACCGACCGTTCCCATTCGTAACTGGTCCATATGCGGCTCCAGCATTTTCTGGTGGCGCCACGCAATCGCGCAACGGCTGGAGGCCGCCGAATCCCGCCCCTTCAGTCCGCTTCGGGCCGAGGCAACCGTCTTGCGCCTTGTCGCCGACGTGCTCGAATCCGTATTCGTGAAACACGGTCAACTGCCCGGGTGTGCGAAGCACCATCACCGCCGACCACGCAGATCGCACGGAGGCAGCCAAGCCCTACCTCGCCCGCCGGCTTCGATGGTGTCGCCGGTGCCGTGCACGCCTCGCCCTTTCATTTCGCCCGCATTTTCCAGTGGCAGACCGGCGTCCAGTGCATCGCTACCGGGCCCATTTACGCCTTGGAAGCTCCCTGCAATGGCTGGCCGAGGCGCGGACGACCTGGCAGCGGTTGCCCTCGAGCTTGGCTTTTCCCGCCACAGCCCCTTCGCTGACACTTTCCGCCGCGAGCTTGGCTGCACCCCCTCCGGTGTCCGCCGGAAGGCCGGCCACCACCTGTTTCGCAAACTGAGCAAGAATCTGGAAGTCTGACTTTCCAGGTCAGGCTAGTCTGCCTTCATGAACCGGGCGCGGCGGGGGGGGGTGACCGATCCGGGCTCGAAACGAAGGGGACGAAATCATGATCAACCACGTGTCGATCGGCTTCGTGATCTTGCCCGCGCAAAGCACTTTTACGACGCCGTCCTGAAACCACCAGGATATACGTGCCTCAGCCAAGGTGAGGGCTCGCTGGGCTATGGCCGCGATCGGGTCGCGTTTTGGCTTACCGTCGCGAACATCCAGTCCCGGACGACGAGAAGTCCGCCTGTATTTCGGCTTTACCGCGCCGACGCGCAAGGATACCGAGGTCGCCGCGGGGGGCGGGGTTTATGGAGTGGTTGGTCACCTTGCTGGCGCTGTGGCAGGTCCAACAGACGTTCCGGCGCAAGATCTGCCCCGTTAGTGCCGTGTCACGGTATGGAACAGGGGGGTGCATGAACTACTCCCGCCAACCTTGCGGCATGGCGAGAGTGGTTCATCACCGTATCCTTTCGCATGCTTTCCGTGATGGTGTTGCATGCCTCGCCATAATCGGCCAGAGCTTCCGCCAGCGTCTTGTCTGCGAGGCGCTTGCGCCTCATCTCGGCCACAGGGTCGCCGCCCGACGCAATGTCCCCGCATGATACAGACTCCGGTGATGCGCGTGACCCAAGCCGCGTCGCTCCAAGACCCGGCCGGAACGCGTGGCAAAAAGCGGAAAAACGCGCCGCCCGACGCGCCTTCACGACAGGGCGCCGGCTCGGACGGCGGAGGGCTGTGCGTGCACGAGAAGGCGCGCCTTGGCTCACGAAAAGAGCCCCGTTCCCTGGGGCCTCATCCGCCCTTCCCCACGATCAGCGCATTCGGATGCTCATCCAGATAATCGGCCAGGGTGCGTAGCGAGCGCGCCGCCTCGCTCACCTGCCGTAATGCGGCGGGAAGCGAACTGGTGTCAGGGCCGGGGTTCGCGAGGCCTTCACCCATGATTCCCTGCAGGCCTGCCACGGCCTTCTGCGCGGCGTGCGCGGCTTTGCGCACCCGCTTCAAGATGGTCGGCAGGTCGTGATGGGCGCTCTTGCTTATGGCGTGGATGTTGGCCAGCGTCTTGTCGAGATCTTCGAGGGCCTTTTTGGTCTTCTGCGAACGGCTTAGCGCCGCGATACGGCTGGTCGCCGTGCGTATGTTCCCGGCGATGGCGGACAGTGGCAGGGCCCGGATCTTTACCAGGATCGCGCTGACTTGGCGGGTGATGTCCGTGATGCTGCCCGCCGCCACCGCCGGGATGGTGGGAGGATGGCCGGCCTCGAGGGTGGCGGGCTTGGCCCCAGGGACCCGGCTCAGGACGATACCGGGGGCGCCGATGAGCGGCGTGCTCCGGGCGCGCTCGGCGCGCAGGCCATGGGCGATCAGGGTCCGCAGCATGGCATCCACCTGTCCGCGGAGTGGCGCGTGCGCGCGGCGCGCAGAGGTGAGACCAAGGAGTCGCGGGTCTAGGGCAACCCGTACGTGCGTCATTAGCCGTCCGCGTCGTCCGTCGTAGACCATATGTACCGCCGTCACCGAGCCCACGCGCGCCCCCTCGAGTGTGACCGGCGCCCAGCGCTTGAGCCCATGCGGGCCACCCGACAAGGTCAGCTGATAGCGTACCGCGATCGGCGACGGGGCGTCGCGGGCGTCTCCCTGGCTCTTATAGAGCGTAAAGCGTGTGCCGCTTCGTACCCCGTGACCCTGCGCGGGGGTCATGAACGCCACCGCGCCCGATATCAGCGCCGGCAGCGATTGCAGCTCGATGCCCGGGCCGCTTCCCCCAAGCGCGACATGCAGGGCGCTCGCATCCCAGAACTTGGTCGTGGTCTGTACGAGTTGCTGATAGGGCGCCCGGACAAAGATGTAGACATGAAACCTCCCCCTCCTCTTCGGTAACCGGTAGCCGAGTACCGCGCCTACCTTCATGTGCCTGTAGTACACCTTGGAGCCCCGCGCGATGTTCCCGAGGTGCCTTGTCAGCAGCACGAAGGTCTCGCCCTGGTGCCGATGCTTCAAGATCGGGGGCTTGGCGGCCCCCACGAACTTATGCCAGGTCTTGCCCTTCACCGGGTCGATGTCGATGTAGGGTCCGGTTATGACGGTCTTCAGGGACGAAAGGCTCGTTGCCTGAAAGGAATTGCCCACGATCCAGAACTTGGTGTCGCGCGCGAGATAGCCCTCCATGTCGGAATTGAACCGGATGTCGACCTTCATCTGGTCGCGGATGGGGTAAATGCGGACTTCGCTGACGTGACCTACGACCGCCCCGCGATACTTGACCTTGGTGTGCTGCGTCTTGATGCCGCCCACCAGGGGAAACGTCACATGGACCTCGGGCCCGTTATGGACGAACGCCCTGATGCCGATCCATGCCACCACCAGCAGGGCGCCGATGGGGACCGCCCATACAAGCCCGGGCCAGCGGCCGGGACGGAAGTGCGCCTCGTGGGGATGTCTGTCGCCGCCCCCGTCAGTCACTCGCCGCCCCCGTCGCCTGCCACATCGCGCGCGGATCAAACAGGTCGGTCGCGATCATGGTCAAGACCACCACCGCCAGAAACGCCGGCAAGGCCCACCCCACGCTCACTGCCAGAAAACCCCGCAGGTGCATGAGCGGCAGAAATACCACCACCGTGAATACGTCGATGTGGGACCATCGCCCGATCACGACGATCAGGCGATAGAGGCGCGTCTTCAGCCGCAGGTGTCTCTGCGAGCGGGTATGGATGGAGATCGCAAACCACGCCAGCGCGAACAACTTCAAAAACGGGACCACGATGCTCGCCACGAATACGACACCGGCGAAGAACAGGAAGTGGGCGTCGACGAGCTTCATGACGCCGGTCATGATGGAATAGGGATGCAGGCTGTCGAGCCGGTCATTGGCCTCCATGGGGTAGAGGTAGGCAATTGGGTAGAAGATGAGTCCGGCTACGGTAAAGGCCAGGGAACGGGCCACCGTGGCCGGCCGGCTGCGAAACACCGCCCCCCCGCAGCGTGGACAGTCCGCCCCGTCATAACGCCCCGGCAGGGCCGCATCGCAGTGTTGGCACCCCACCATCCCAGGCTCCGGCCGGGCCGCGCTCGGGCCGATCAGGCGCCAAGTCGCGCGCCGTTCGAAGGCCGCGCGCGTGGCCATGGCAAACAGCGAGGCGGCCACCAGGCAGTAGGCCCCGGCGCCGATGTGGGTCGGCAGAAACGGCGCGATGCGACTGTAGCCGATGAACCCTCCGAACAGAAAGACATCCGGCATCGCCCACTGGTCGATCGTCTCGATCCAGCGTAGCGCCCGTCCCACCGCCGGTCCTCGCACGCCCGCGCGCAAAAGCGCGAGGATCACCGCGAGCCCGCCATAGCGCACAAAAGGCAGGATCACGATTTCCATGGCCACAACGATGGCCGTCACCGGCCAATCCTGGTGCCACAAGACGGCGATGCCCGAGGCGAGCACGCTGCTCCTGTGCGCCCCCACGATCGTGACCGAGAGCAGCGTAAGGATATTGGCCGGCCATAGCAGGATGAAGGTCGTAAGCGCGCAGGCCAGCGCCGCGTCCAGCGAGCGCCCGCGCATGCGTTCGAGCGGGGTCCCGCAGCGGTAGCAGTGGAGAAACCCGTGGGTGCTGAACGCCTTCAGCGTCTGGATGGCGCCGCAGTCGGGACACGCGACAGCGCCGCGCGGGGGATTGACGACGGCGTCCCGTGACCCCCTGAACCAAGTGCCGATCTGCACGGGCGCCTCCTCGCGTGGCCAGGCCCCGACGTCGTCCCGTCCCTTGTCCTCATGCGTCCCCCTGCCCGCGGATTATCGGGAGCGGCCGCCAGACGGGTCAATCCGCCGCAGGGGTCCCCCCGGAGCGGACCCCGGCTTGGTGCCCCTGACGGCCGCGCATCGCGCCCGCTTACGCACAGCCTGTGCGGGCCCGCCCGGGGGCCCCTTAAGGCGGTGTCACACGGGCCAGGCGTGACGCCGTGCGAACGGCGGATGGCCGAATCGGTGCGCCGGCCTCGATAATCCGTCCAACGCAACGGGAGCGACGACATGCCTGCCCGACCCTGGTCTTGCCCACGCCTCTGGTTGATACCGCTTGGCCTATGCCTCGCCGGCTGTCAAAGCCGATCGGTTTGGCTGTTTCATCCGCGCGGCGCGGTGGCGGCCACCGAGTTTCATTACACGCTCATCGATTTTGCGATCATGATGCTGATCGTAGGGCCGCTGCTCGTGGCCACCGCCATCATCCTCATGAAGTACCGAAAGGGGCGCCAGGCGCGCTACGACCCACACTTCAAGAGATCCCCGATCCTGGAAGTGCTCATGTGGAGTGTTCCCATAGTTACCGTGGGAGTCCTTACGTATTTCTCGTATCAGGCGGTGTTTCTCGCCGACCCCTACAATCCGACCGCTATCCCCCGCTATCTTGCCGGGCACGACAAGCCCGCGCCCACCGCCGGTCGCTCCAGCCATTTCGCCCCCTATCCGGGACCCAAGGGAACGGTGCAGCGCGGACCGGAGCTGCAAGTCGACGTCATAACCACCGACTGGCAATGGGTATTCATCTACCCGCGCCGCGGGCTTGCCACTGTCGACCGCCTCGTCGTTCCGGTCAACACCCCCGTCCATTTCCGTCTGACGTCCACCACCGTGGTCAATGACTTCTTCATCCCGCAACTCGTGGGCGAGATCGATATCATGCCGGGCATGCGCACCAAGCTCGCGATGATCGCCGCCCGCACCGGCTACTATCGCGGCTACTCAGCCAACTTCAGCGGCGGCGGCTTTTCCTGGATGGGCTTTGCCACCATGGTGGTATCGCCCGAGGCCTTTCGCGCCTGGGCCCACAAAGTGGCCCAGGCCCCCGCGCACCTGACCTACGCCGCATTCAACAAGATTGCCAAGCCCACGATCAATCTTGTGGAAAAGCCGATGTACTTCTCGCACCCCCAAAAACGTCTCTTCGACCACGTGATTCACCGGATCCTCATGGGCCGCGTCTACAGGACGCCGCTGCGCATGACCGAAAACATGTCAAAGCCGCTTATCATCAAGGTCATCCACTGAGGAGGCGCCATGTTCGTCCACCTCCAGGGCTCCTGGAACCCGATCTACGGCCGGCTCTCGCTGCATGAGATCCCGTTTAAGACCCAGATCATCCAGGGCGCATTCTTTTTTGTCATCCTGGCCGGTCTGGCGGTGATCATACCGATCACCTACTACCGCAAGTGGCGATATCTCTGGGAAGAGTGGCTGACGAGCCTGGATCACAAAAAGATCGGGGTCATGTATATCGTCCTCGGCCTCGTCATGCTGTTCCGGGGTTTCATAGACGCGGTGATGATACGCACCCAGCAGGTCATGGCCATAGGCCCGCACTCGACCGGCTATCTTGGCGCCCTGCACGGATATTTGCCGCCCTATCATTTCGATCAGATCTACAGCTCGCACGGCACGATCATGATCCTGTTTGCGATCACGCCCATACTCACGGGGCTTATGACGATCATGGTGCCGTTGCAGATCGGTGCCCGTGACATGGCCTTCCCCTATCTCAATGCCCTCACCTTTTATCTGACCGCCGCGGGCGCCGCCCTGGTCATGATCTCGCTCTTCGTGGGCGATTTTTCGCACGCCGGATGGGTGGGCCTCATGCCGCTCACCGAGCTCCCGTACAGTCCCGACGTCGGGACCGATTACTGGTTATGGGCAGTAGAGCTCTCCGGTCTTGGCAGTACACTGAGCTCGGCCAACTTCATCGCCACGATCATCAAGATGCGCGCCCCTGGCATGGGCTGGAATGAAGTGCCGATCTTCAGCTGGACTGCCTTGAGCGCGAGCGTCATCGGCATCAGCGCCTTTCCGGTCCTGGCCTCCGCGCTCCTCATGCTGGCGCTCGATCGCAACCTCGGGACGCATTTCTTCACGGCGTCTTTTGGGGGAGATCTCATGATGTACACGGACTTCTTCTGGATCTGGGGCCATCCGGAGGTCTACTTCGTGGTGCTGCCGGCCTTTGGGATCATCTCCGAGGTGGTCCCGACCTTCGCCGAGAAGGCGCTGTTCGGCTATACATCCATGGCGGTTGCGGCGCTCGCCATAGCCGGTCTTTCGTGGATGGTCTGGCTGCACCATTTCTTCACGATGGGGGCGGGTCCGGGCGTCAATCTCTTCTATGGTGCGGCGACCATGATGGTGGGCGTGCCCACCGGGGTCAAGGCCTTCAATTGGGCCCTTACCCTCTATCGCGGCCGATTGCGTTTCGATACCGCGATGCTCTGGTGCCTGGGCGCCTACGTCCTGCTGCTCGTAGGCGGGCTTTCCGGGATCATGCTGGCCATGCCGGCCATAGACTATTCGGTCCATAACAGCACCTTTCTGATCGCCCACTTCCACTCGTTCATGTTGCTCATCACGTTCGCGGCCATATCCGGCTACCTGTTCTGGTTTCCCAAGGTCTTCGGGTTCCATCTCGATGAAAATACCGGGCGCAAGGCCTTCTGGTTCTTCTCCGCCGGCACCCTCACGGTCTTCGGGTCGTTGTACGCCCTGGGCTTCATGGGCATGACGCGCCGCCTCGACTACATCCCCTTCGTCCAGTGGCGGCCACCCCTGATTGCCGCCGAGGTCGGCATCTTCTTTTATTGCGTCGCCGCCTACTATCTCTTGAAGCAACTCTATGTCGGCCTGCGCGATCGCAGGAAGAACCGCGCCGGCGCCGACCCGTGGGCGACGACGCGCAGCCTGGAATGGCTGACGTGGTCCCCCATCCCGGCCTACAACTACCCGGTCCTGCCCGTGATTCACGGGCGTGACGAATGGGCGTGGCGGCGCGAGCACGGCCTCGCGGACCGTGTTCCGGATCATTATTTCGACATCGTCATGCCCAAGAACACCCCCGTGCCCCTGATCCTTGGGGCGCTCAGCTTCGCGCTGGGCTTCGGGCTCGTGTGGCGTATCTGGTGGCTGTGTGCCGCAACCCTGTTTGCCATCATGGCGGTCGTGATCGCGCGGTCATTCAACAACGACACGGAGCATACGCTGCCGGCATCGCTGGTCGCCCGGCTCGAGGGGGGCGAAGGCGGACGAGCGGACGCACCGGGCTCCGAGAACCCCTATCCGAGCCCCATGCCGGTGCCATTTTTTGCGAGGATGCCGATGTCCGGCGTGCGCCGCCCGGCATCCTGGAAGCCGGCCCGGCCCGTGCGTCCAGGTGGATTATCACCCGCCCCGTCCGATAGGGGCGCGCGCCCATGAGCGCCGTAGGTCGCGCGCAGGCCCCGGAGCTCTGGGATCGCAAGGACGTCCATCATGACAAGATAGGGGCCCACACCCTCGGATTTTGGCTCTATATTCTGAGCGATTCCATGATGTACGCCACGCTCTTTAGCGCCTGCCTCGTTCTTGGGCATCGCATGAACGCCGCCGGCGGCCCCATGGGGGCCTCGGTGCTCCATCCGCTGACCGCCTACTGGGAGACCTTGCTGATCCTGGCGAGCGTGCTGGCCTTGGGCCTTGCCATGGGCGCCTTGAAGCGCGGACGCAAGGGCGCGCTGCTCGCGTGGATGGCGGTGGCCTTCGTGCTCGGCGCGGGCTTCGCCGCCCTGAGCGTGCATGCCACACTCGACCTTATAGCAAAGGGCATAACGCCGGAGCGGAGCGGTTATCTGTCGGCCGATTTCGCGCTCATCCTCTATCACGCCATTCATATCGGGCTGGGGCTCATCTGGTTTCCCGTCATGATGGTCCAGGTCGCGATGTTCGGTTTCCATCCCAACGTCGTCTATCGCCTCTTGAACCTGAAACTCTTCTGGTTTTTCCAGGGCTTCATGTGGGTATTGGTGTTCAGCTTCACCTATCTGCGGGGGATACTGATATGAGCTCATTCGAAGAGGCGCCGCTGTCCCACCCCGAGGTGCGCGCCATCGACACCCGCCATTACCTCGGCGGCTTCGCGGTGACCGTGGTCCTGCTCACAATCGCGTTTCTGGCGGTGGTCCGTCACGCCTGGGCGATACCGGGTCTGTCCATCGTGATCGCCGCTACCGGTGGGCTGGCGGCGATCGGGCAATTGATCCTCGTCCTGCAATTGACGCTGGCACCCTCGCAACGGTGGTTCACGGCCTGCTTTATCCTCTATATCCCGCTCTACATCCTGACCATCGGGCTCACCGCGTGGATGTTCGCGACCCTCTATACGCGCACCATGATGCCCCAGCTCATGTCATAGCCAAAGGGCCCGTAGGGCAGGCGGCGAGAGGTTTCGCCTCACGCCATGCCGGTTCGGGCAAGGGGGCGCAAGGGGCCGGTTAAGCGGCGGACTATCCCCACAGCTATGGCGCGCGATATCCTTGCCGTAAAGTGTGCCGCAGGGGTGATCGGGCCCGCGGGGCCACCCGCGATGCCCTCGGGCGCGCCTTTCAGACGGGCGGGAACACCGACCCGTTGAAGGGCGGGTGCGATACGGTGTAGCGTACGGCACGCCCGCGGTCGCATGCCTTGGGCGTTACCTTTTTCATCGAGGCCTCATGCTCGAACTGGTCGCCCACCGTGGCTATGCCCGACGCTTTCCTGAAAACACCCTCGCGGCCCTCGAGGGCGCGGTCGCCGCAGGGGCCCGCTATGTCGAGGTCGACGTGCAGTTGACCGCCGACGCCGTGCCGGTCCTGTTTCATGATCGTGACTGCCGGCGCCTGTGGGGCCTGCCGGGTGCCATCGATGACTACGATCTGGCGCAGACCGCGGCCTTCGCCCTGGCGTGGCCCGAGGGGTGCGGGGATGCGCGCGCGCCGGTCCCCCTGGCGCGGGTCGCCGATCTCGCCCGGTTTCTCGCCGCCCACCCGGCGGTCACGGCCTTTGTCGAGATCAAGCGCGAGGCCGTCCAGCGCTTCGGGGCGACGCCCGTGGTCCAGGCGGTGCATGGGCTTCTAGGGCCGGTGCTCGCCCAGACTGTACTTATCTCGTTTTCCCGACAGGCGCTCGTGGCCGCCCGTGCGCTGTGGCCTACGATCGGTCTTGTCACTAGGCGCTACCGCGACTTTCGCGCGCGCGGCACGGCGGCACTCGCGCCCGAGTATCACTTCTGTGACGCGCGCGGCCTGCCGCGGCGTGGGCCGCTCGGCCACCCGGGCACGACCCTCGTGGTCTACGAGATCGACGATGCCCAAGAGGCCCGCGCCCTGGAGGCGCGCGGCGTGCGCTTTATCGAGACCTTCGCCGTCGCGGAGCTTGCCATGGCTTTAAAGGATGCCGGTGCGTGAACGCCCGCTATGAGGTGGTGATCGTCGGGGGCGGCATACATGGCGCAGGTGTCGCGCAGGCGGCCGCCGTGCGCGGCTATCGTGCCCTGCTCCTGGAGCAACACACGCTCGCGGCCGGGACATCGAGCCGGTCCTCGAAGCTCATTCATGGGGGATTGCGCTATCTCGAGTCCGGCGATATCCGGCTCGTGCACGAATCGCTGCGCGAACGCGAGATCCTGCTCGGCATCGCCCCCGGGCTCGTCGAGCGCAGGGCCTTCCATATCCCCATCTACCGCACCTCGCGGCGCGGCGCGCAACATGTCCACATGGGCCTTTTGCTCTATCGTCTGCTTGCGCGCGGCGGGGCCGGGGGATTTGCGCGCATCCCGTCCCGCGACTGGGGTTCCCTGGACGGGCTCGAGACCGCGGGGCTCAAGGCGGTGTTTCGGTATATGGACGCGCAGACCGATGACATCGCCCTGACCCATGCCGTGGCGCGATCGGCCGAGGCCTTCGGGGCCGAGATCCGTACCGGCGCGCGCTTCATAGGCGCGGAGCGCGCCGGGGCCGGCTATGAGTGTCGCTATGTCCATGATGGTGTCGTGAGCTCGTGTCACACCGACGTGCTCGTCAATGCCGCCGGCCCATGGGCGGCGCAGACCTTGAGTCGTATCCTGCCCGGGCCTCCGCGGTTGCCGCACGACCTGGTCGCTGGCACGCACATCATCACCGATGGCTCCCTGACCCAGGGGTGCTACTACATCGAGGCGCCCGCCGACCATCGCGCGGTGTTCGTGTTGCCCTGGCGTGGGCGGATATTGACGGGCACGACCGAGCGGCTTTATATCGGCGACCCGGCGCTCGTGGCGCCCACCCCCGGTGAGATCGCCTACCTGCAGGAGGCCCTGGCGGCGTATTTTCCGGGGTTGTCCACGGAGGTCGTGGACAGTTTTGCGGGCCTGCGGGTGTTGCCCAAGACGGAAAGCGGCCTTAGCGCGCGCTCGCGCGAGACGGTGCTGCTCGCCGATGCCCCCGTGCCCCGCCTCATCAGCATCTTCGGCGGCAAGCTCACCGGTTATCGCCACACCGCGGAGCGCGTCATGGATCGCTTCAAGGCGGTCCTGCCGGAACGTGTCGCGCAGGCCGATACCCGCCGCCTCGCGCTACCCGTCGACTGACGCCGGCATGAGCGCGCGCCAGCGCTCGCGCCGCTCCCGCAGGGGCTCGTTTGCGGTCGCGTGGAACACACTCCCCGCCCCTGCCGGCCAATCGCCCGGGCAGCCGGCGGCCAGGAACGCCAGGCCGCGGGCCGTGGCCTCGTATTCGGCGGGGCGGTGGACCATGACCCCGCTGACGTCGGCAAGCGCCTGACAGAGCCCGTCGGATGCCGCCAGGCCGCCCGTGACCACCAGCGCCGCGCAAGGGCCGGCCGCCGCGCACAGCGCCTCGATGTTCTCCTGCATCAGGAACACCACGCTCTCGATGATCGCCGCCGCCTTCGCCGCCCTCGTTCCGTCGCCCTCGAAGCGTACCGGCGCATCCGGCCGCCAGTAGGGGGAGCCGAGCCCGCCCACCGCGTTCAGAAACAGCGGACGCGGGTCGCGATCCGCCAGGAGGCGGTCGCAGTCCCCCGCCAGCCCCGGGTAGGCGAGCACCTCGCTGCCCCATGCCAGCGCCGCGCCGGCGCCGTTGACGGTCCCCTCGAGCACATCCAGATCCTGTCCCGCGCCGCGCGTCGCCGCGCTCCACAAGAGCCGTCCCGGGTCAGTCGGTCCCCGTTCAAGGGGGCGCTGAAGGAACGCCCCCGTGCCGATATTGATGTAGATGGTGTCGGTTCGCGGCACGCCCTCGCAATAGAGCGCGGCCGCCTGATCGCCGGTGAGAATGGTAAGCGGTACGAAGGCCCCGCCCGCGGGTACGGCGCCGAACGGGTGGCAGGTCGGCATGCACGTCGGCAGGGTCTCCCACGAGATCCCGAAGACGTCCAGAAGCTCGGGGTCCCAATCCTGTCGCTCGCGCCCCCAGAGCAGGGTGCGCGCGGCATTCGCTGGATCCACGACCAGCGCCCGCGGCGTCAGGGTGCGAAACGCGAGGAAACTGGCCAAGGGACCCATGGCCAGATGCCCGGCCTTGAACGCCGCCTTGACCGCCGGCAGATGGTCCAAGCACCAGCGCATCTTGGGCGCGCCGTAATGAGGGGATAGCCGCAGTCCGGTCCGTTTCGCGATGAGCGGCGCGCGGTCCTCGTAGGCGGGCATGAGCGCGCTCGCGCGCCGGTCCTGCCAACTCAATACCGGCGACAGGGCCGCCCCGGTGCGTGTATCCCAGCACACCGTGCTCGAGCGTTGCGTGGCGAGGCCGGCGGCGGCGATGCGCAGGCGCGCCTCTGTCCCCACGGCCCCCAACACCTGCGCTATGGCCGCTTGCAGGGATTCCGCGAGCTCCTCGGCATCTTGTTCCACGGCCGTGGCATCCGGGCACGACTGCCCGACCGCGACGCGGCCGCGCGCCACGGCGGTCCCCGACGGGTCGAACAGCACCGCGCGCGTCGATTGCCCTCCCTGGTCCAGGGTGAGGTATAGCGGCTCCTGCACGAGGCCCCTGCTCCCTTTAAACCCTGAGGAATTATAGGCGGGATTTCGGGGGTTGCCCGAGGACCTCGCAAAGCGCCCCCCGCAACAGTTCATCGCTCAGGAGGTGTTCCGCCCCGGGGCGGCGCGCCGCGGCCCATATGGCGTCCGGAAAGTAGGCGTCATCCTCATAGCGCGGGATGACATGCCAGTGCAGGTGGGGCACGAGGTTTCCAAGCGACGCCAGGTTCATCTTCACGGGCCGCCCATGCCGCCTCATGGCCGCCTCGACGGCGAATACGGTGTCCATGAACGCGCAACGTTCCGTTGGGCCGAGGTCGCTCATCTCGCGGACGTGATTCCGCCACACCACCCGACAGATTGTCCCGACCCCTGCGGCCTGGGCCGAGACCACGAGGCAGTCCTTATTCGCCCACAACCCACTCTTTTCGTCGAGGTCGCAGAGCGGACAGCAGGCATCGATCATGGCCTGAGGCTAGCATGGCCGGCGGTCACCGGGTAGCCCTGCCCTGTCCGCCCCCCTATAATGGAGACAATTGGGGGCGCCATGATCGACTGGAGTTTGGTAGAGACCACGTTTTTGGACATGGATGGCACCTTGCTCGACCTGCATTTCGATAACCATTTCTGGCAGGAGCATGTGCCGTTGCGCTATGCCGAGCAAAACGGGCTTGCGCTCGATGAGGCCAAGAGCCAGTTGTATCAACGGTTTCGGCGCGCCGAGGGGACCCTGAACTGGTATAGCGTCGACTACTGGAGCGACGAGCTCGCGCTCGACATCGCGCGACTGAAGGAGGAGGTCGCCCATCACATCGCCCTGCGCCCGTTCGTCGAGGAATTCCTGAACGCCATGCGCCAGGCCGGCAAGCGCCTGGTGCTCGTCACCAATGCCCACGGCAAGACCGTGACCCTCAAGTTTCAACGCACCCGCATCGATCGCTACATGGACGCGGTGTTCTGCGCGCACGATCTCGGTCTTGCCAAGGAGCATGCGCCCTTTTGGGGTGAGCTGCGGGCCCTCGAACCCTTCGAGCCGACACGCACCCTGCTCATAGATGACAGCCTGCCGGTGTTGCGCTGCGCGCGCGACTTCGGCATTCGCCATCTGCTCGCGATCCGCAGGCCGGATCTGCGCGGGCCGGACAAGGATTGCGGCGAATTCATGGCGATTGAATCATTTCGCAACCTCCTGCCGGTGGGCTAGGGTGCGCAAGGTCACGCTCGCGCTCATCTTGTCGGTCCTGTCCGGTTGCGCCGTCTACCACGCCAAGCCGCTGCGCGCCCCGGCGCTCGCGGCCCTGAAGGGCCCCCCGCACCGCGCGCTGATTGCCGCCGCGCGCGCCCTCAAGGTGCGAGGCCTTACGCCGCTCGCGCTCGATTTCCGCAGGCCGCTCACCGGTAAGGAGCTCGGGGTGATCGCGGTGATCGCCAATCCCGCCCTGCGCGCCCTGCGCGAGCGCGAGCGTATCGCCCGCGCCCAGGTGTTTGCCGCCGGACTGCTGCCCGATCCGGTCATACAGTTCAGCGCCCTGAAACCCTACGGGGTCGGGGCCGGCGGGCGCACGGCGGCCTTGTCCGACGGCTTTCTCTGGGATCTGTCGCGGCTTGTCACGCGCTCCACCGATATCCGCATGGCCCAAGAACGCGCCTCGGCGGTCCGTTACCAGGTGGCGTGGCGCGAATGGGTGGCGGCCAACGAGACACGCTTGGCGGCCCGCCAGGTGTACTGGCTGAAGGCCGAGTGGGCGATCGCCCATAAGGCCTTGGCGCTCTGGAAGGGGCATGAGTCGATGGTGCGCGGCGATCTGCGCCGCCACCTGATCGCCCGCAGCCGTTGGCTCTTTTTCCAGGCCGCGCAGGACGCGCTGCGCATGAAGGCCGCGGCGTTGCATCGCGCCTTGCGCGCCGCGCGCGTCGCCCTTGCCGGCCAGTTGGGACTTTCGCCGGCGACGCCGCTCGCCATTGCCCGACCGCATCGGCTGCGCCTGGTGGCGGGCGCACCGGGCGCACTCTTCCATCATGCCGTATCGCGCAGACTCGATCTCGTGGCCATGGTCGCCGCCTACCATAGCGCCAATGCCGCGCTCTTGCGCGCCGTGCTCGACCAGTACCCCCGCCTGAGCCTTGGGGCGGCGGGGGCACGCAACAGTTCGGGTGTGGCCGAGGCCGGCCTCCAGCTGAGCCTCGTGTTGCCGCTTTTCAATGCCAACCGCGGCGCCGTGGCCATCGCCCGCGCCAAGCGCGCCGCGCTCTTCAAGGACTATGTCGCGCGCCTGGCGGCGGCCCGCTCCCAGATCTACCGCCTTGCCGGGGCCCAGGCGAGCCTCAACGGCGAGCTCGCGCGCTTCAAGGGACGCCGCCATGTGCTTGCGCATACCGCGCGCGATGCGCAGGCGGCCTACCGGGCACACGCCCTGGGGCTCGTAGCCTATCTCACCTTGATGCAGGAACTTACCACCGTGGAGCTGAAGATGACTGCCCTACGCCTCGCTCGCGCGGCGACCACGCTCGCGCTCATAACCGCCACCGCCAGACCGTGGTCGGGGAAAACGGCGTGAGATCCGCCCTCTGGGGTTTGATGCTCGTCCCGGGCCTGGCGTGGGGGACCGCCCCGCCAGCCGTCCATGTGACGCGCGCGACGCGCGCCGTCTATCGTCCCGCCATCCCGGTCTTCGCGCGCGTGCACGGGCCCGAGCATGCGATGGTCCAGGCGCCTTATGATGCGATCATGGGCCCCCTGTCCGTGGCCCCCGGCAGTACCGTGGCCGCCGGCGCCATCGTCGCGCGCCTGTTGCCCATGAGCCTCGCTGCCACCGTGCGCGCCCTGCAGGCCCAGGCGCAGGCCGCGCACACCACCTACGAGCAGGCGCGGGTGCTCGCCCGCCAGGGGCTGGTCACGCCCGCCCATGCGCAGAGCCTGAAGGCGCGCTGGCAGGCCGATGCCGCCGCCTGGCAGGCGGCCGGCAGGCGCCTGGCGCGCGGCACGGTACGCGCCCCGTTCGCCGGGACCGTGCGGTATACGGCGGCACCCGGCGCATGGCTTACCCGCGGCACGGATGTGGTGGCCATCGGGGGGGCGGGCGGCGTTTACGAGAGCTGCGCGCTCACCGTGCGCGAGGCCGGCCGGCTCTACGTCGGGGCGCGTGCCGTGATCGCCGCTCATGGTTCCATGCGGCCGGCCGGGCGGGTCTATGCCCTGGCGGCGCGCGCCGATCGTCTGGGGTTCGTGCGCGCCTATGTGCGCGGCCTGCGCCGACCCTTGCGTCCCGGACAGGTCCTGCGGCTCACGCTGCTTGGACACCGGCAAGACGCGATCGCCGTGCCGCAATCGGCGCTCATGGTGCGCCACGGGCGCGCGCGCCTGTATGTCCTGCAGCACGGACGGGCGCGGGCGGTGCCGGTGAAGGTCCTTCGCATCGATGGCCGCCGGGTGTTCGTTGCCGGGGCCGTGGGTCGTGGCGCGCCGGTCATCGATTCCGGTGTCGCGCGGCTGCGCGACGGCGCGACGGTGCGAGTCATCCGGTGAAGGCCTATCTCGAGGCCTTATGGGCCAATCGCCATACCACCGCCCTGGTCGCGCTGCTCGTGCTCGCGGCCGGGGTGGCCGCCTTCAAGGTCCTGCCGCGCAGCGTGTTTCCGAACGTCAATTTCCCGCGCGTCTCGGTGTTGGTGAGTGACGGCTATCTTCCGGTGCATGTCATGCTCGTGCGCGTGACCGAGCCCCTGGAACAGGCCGCGAAGGGTGTGCCGAATGTGACAATGGTGCGCTCGACCACGAGCAATGGCTTGAGCAAGATCCATGTCTTTTTCAACGGCGCCATCACCCCGAACAACGCCTATCTGCTGCTCGAGGCGCGCCTCGGACAGGTGACCTTGCCGCCGGCGGCGCATATGAGCGTACGGCTCATGATGCCGAGCATCTACCCGTTCGCCGAGTACGCCCTGGTCTCGCAAAAGAAGACCAGCAGCGCGATGATGCCGACCTACGCCTTCACCGTAAAGCCGCGCTTGCTGGACGTCCCGGGCGTCTATACCGTGGCCTCCATCGGCCGCGGCTGGCCCGAGGTGCATGTCGACCTCTCGTTGCGACGTCTCGTGAGCCATCATATCGGGCTCTCGCGCATCGTGGCCCTCCTGCGCGCCCACCAGGGCCCGTATTTCGGTGGGGTCATGGCCGGTTTTCATGACAGTTTTCTGTTGACCGCCGCCGGCCGCCCCGCGACGGTCGCCGCGCTCCGCCGTCTGCCCGTTCCCCTGGGCGGTCCGCGTGGCGCCACGCTGCCGTTGTCGGCGCTCGCGCACATCGCCGTGGGCCCCCCGCCGCGCATCCGCGGCTCGGCCGTCGCCCACCACGCCCATAGCCTCTTGATCGAGATCGCCGCGCAGGCGAGCGCCAACGTTGAGCAGGTCGCGCACGGCGTGGCCCACGCCATCGCGTCTTTGCGCAAGGGTCTGCCGCACGATGTGCGCCTGGTGCGCGACTATGACCTCTCGCGGCTCATCGTGGCGAGCCTGCATGACGTCTGGATGGCGCTCATCCTGGGCACGGTCATCACCTTCGCGGTACTGCTGGCCTTCCTGCGGCGCTTCGACACCGCGCTCGCCACCCTGGTGGTCGTGCCCTTGTCGCTGGCCGGGACCTTCGTGGTGCTGCACATCCTGCATCTTGGCCTCAATATCATGACCCTGGGCGGCATCACCGCCGCCATCGGCGCGCTCGTCGACCACGCCATCGTCGTGATCGAGCAGGCGACCCACGCGCACGCCCCGGGGACCGTGGCCGAGCGCCGCGCCCGGGCCTTGCGCGCCGCCGGCGAGGTCCTGCCGATGATGACCTTCGCGACGCTCACCTCGGCCTTGGTGTTCGTGCCGCTCATCCTTCTGACCGGCACCATCGGCATTTTGTTTCGGCAGATGGCGGTGGCGCTCGTCACCGCGCTCATCGTGTCCCAGGCGGTGGCGCTGTCGGTGACCCCGCTGCTCGCCACCTACCTCGCCGGGCGCGAACGGTCGCCCCCCAAGGCGTGGCGCCCGGCGCGGCGCGCGCGCGTGGCCTATGCCCGCGCCCTGCGCCGTGGCCTGCGTACACCGATCCTAGGCGTCATCGCGAGCCTCGCGATCCTGGCCGGGGCCTATGGCATCTTCCGGGTCCTGCCCACGGCCTTCCTGCCGGCGTGGAATGAGGGGGTGATCGCGGTGCCGTTTCGTACCGCCGTGGGCAGCTCGGCGTCCCAGACGCTGGCCGTGGGACGCGGGCTTGTGGCCATTGCCGCCCACGATCCCGAGGTCGCGACCGCCTCGGTGGTGGTCGGCCAGAGCCTCGGCAATCCGCGCGCGACCCCCAACAAGGGCGATATCGTCATCACCTTGAAGTCGCAGGCCTCCGCCGTCGCCACCATGCGCATTCTCGGTGCCCGCTTCCGCGCCGCCTACCCGAGCCTGTCGATGCTGAAGCTCCATCAGCTCCTGGTGACGCAGCTCGGCAACCTCTCGGGCGCCCATGACCCGCTGGACGTCGAGGTCTTTGGGCACAGCGTTTCGGCGCTCGCGGTCTATGCCCGGCGCCTCGAGGCACGGCTCGCCGCGAGCCATGACTTTGCCAACGTGAGCTTCGCCACCTCCTCGGCAGGCCCCACGATCACCATGATCCCGCGCACGCGCGCCCTGCAGGATGGCCTTACGCCACCCCTCCTCGGTGCCCAGTTGCTGGCCGGGTATTGGGGGGTGCCGGCCGGCTATCTCCTGCGCGGCGCCCAGATCCTGCCGATTGCCGTGTCGACGAGCCCGGCCGGTGGCATCACCGGCCGCCTCGGGCCGCGCCTCTTCGTGCATGCGCCGCACGGCCCCTATGCCCCGCTCGCGGCCTTCGCCCGCGCGCGTACGCGGCGCTCGGTGCCGGTCATCACTCACCAGAACCTGGTGCCGTTTGCCAATATCGAGGTCCGTCCGCACCGTGCCATGGGGCTTAACCAGGCGGCGGCCGCGGCGCGCCAGTTGATCGCCAAGACCCCGCTCCCGCCCGGTATCACCGCACGTATCGGCGGTTACTACAGGGAGCAGGCCAAGAGCTTCGCGCAGATGGAGCTCACGCTGGTCTTCGCGCTGCTCGTGCTGCTCGTGCTGGTCGGCTATCAGCTGCGCGCCCAGCGCGCCGCGCTCGCGGTGCTGGTGGCGACCTCCTTGAGCGCCCTGGGCGCGCTCGCCGCCCTGTGGCTGCGCGGCATCCCTCTGGACAGCACGTCGTTCCTGGGCCTCCTGCTGGTGTTCGCGATCGTCGTCAATAACGGCATCCTGATCTTCGGTCAGGCGCGTCACTACAAAAGCCCCCCGGGCCGCATCGAGGTCGAGCTCGCCGCCCGCCGGCGCTTGCGCCCGATCCTCATGACCATGGCCGCCGACGTCCTGGGGTTCCTGCCGCTCGCCGTGGGGGTAGGTCACGGTACCGATCTTTTGAAGCCGCTGGCCACCGCGGTCATGGGCGGGCTCATCCTGGCGCTGGCCGCCTCGCTGTTTATCGGCCCGATGCTTTATATGGCGTTTTCGCGTCCACCCAAGCCCTGAGGTGGGCGGCGGTCTTATCCATCTCGTTTCTGAGCTTGCGTCGGATGATCCACGGCCCTATGAGCGGCGGGATAAAGAATGAGGGCGCAAGCGTCGCATCGAAGTGCGCCTCGGTGCCGCCGACCACCGTCCGCAGGCGCCATTGCGAGTAGCCCGACCGAAAGCTCGACAATCGTGGGATGATGACACCGCGCACCCAGTGGTGTCCGCGGGTGGTCATGGCCTCGGTTTGGGTGACCGGAAAGCAGATGAAGAGGACGCAGCTTGTGATGTGCATGTGCAGCAAGGTCAGTCCGTCGCGCCGCATCACGGTGCTCCGCTTGACCGCCGGATTCAGCCGTTTGATATCGGCGTAATCGGTGATGACCTGCCAGACGCGCCGGATTGGGGCGCGCAACCTCATGTCGAGACTCATGTGAAAGTGGTCGCCGTGCGCCGATACCGTGATCCTCGGGGGCTGGCTGGCCCACGCGGGCATAAGCACGGGCGCCCCGAGGGCGGCGACGAGAACGAGGCGGCTAAGCCGTGCGCGCCCAGGTCTTGAAGCGTTTGCGGCAATACGCGAGGAGCGCGTCGTAATCACGGAAGTGTGCGCGAAAGTGGCGCTCGGCCGGCTCATCGAGCTCGCAGAAGTCGTTGGAGTAGTCGCGGCAGATCGGCGGGCGCGCGGTGTAAATGCCGCACGCCCCGCTCGCCTCGAGGTGCGCGCACGGCGCATGCACGAGCAGAAACCACCCATCCTCATCCTGGTAGACCTCGATGCCTTCGTGGCTGACTTGCCATAGGAGGTGCTCAAAGTCAGCGCGCGCACGAGGGGTGGGAATCTTCTGCGTGATATACCGGCAGCAGATCGACGGGCAGCTCGCGCACTTGCCGCGATCATCCACGATGCGCACCGGAAACACGGCCCTCATGGCCGCCACCCGCCGATCCCGTGAGCCGCGACCCCCGCCATGGGCCGCCGGCCGGCCGTGGCGCCGGCACCGATCCGCGCCGGCATTCAGGCCTTCCGGTAGAGCTTGGCGCCCCCCGCCTTGAACTCGCGGGCCTTGCCGGCCAGCCCCTCCTTCAGGGCCGCGTCCGGGCTCGCGCCGAGCGTCTGCGCGTACTCGCGGACCTCCTGCGTGATCTTCATCGAACAGAACTTGGGTCCACACATCGAGCAGAAGTGCGCAAGCTTGGCCGATTCCTTGGGCAAGGTCTCGTCGTGCAGGGTCTGGGCGCGCTCCGGATCCAGCGCCAGGTGAAACTGATCCTTCCAGCGGAACTCGAAGCGCGCCTTGCTCAGGGCATCGTCCCGCGCCTGTGCCTGTGGATGGCCCTTGGCGAGATCGGCGGCGTGCGCGGCGATCTTGTAGGCGATAAGCCCATCCTTCACGTCCTGACGGTCGGGCAGCCCGAGATGCTCCTTCGGGGTGACATAGCAGAGCAGGGCGGTGCCATACCAGCCGATCATGGCCGCGCCGATGGCCGAGGTGATGTGGTCGTAGCCTGGGGCGATATCGGTGGTGAGCGGCCCGAGTGTATAAAAGGGCGCCTCATGGCACGCGGCGAGCTGGCGGTCCATGTTCTCCTTGATGAGGTGCATGGGCACATGCCCCGGCCCCTCGATCATGGTCTGCACGTCGTACTCCCAGGCGACCCGGGTCAGTTCGCCCAGGGTGTCGAGCTCCGCGAACTGCGCCTCGTCATTGGCGTCGGCGATGGAACCGGGGCGCAGGCCGTCTCCCAGCGAGAACGAGACGTCGTAGGCGCTCATGATCTCGCAGATCTCGCGAAAGTGCGTGTAGAGGAAGTTCTCCTCGTGATGCGCAAGACACCACTTGGCAAGGATCGAGCCGCCGCGCGAGACGATGCCGGTGCGACGCTTCGCGGTGAGCGGGATGAAGGGCAGGCGCACGCCGGCATGGATCGTGAAGTAATCCACGCCTTGTTCGGCCTGTTCGATGAGTGTGTCGCGGAACATCTCCCACGTCAGTTCCTCCGCCACCCCGCCGACCTTCTCCAGCGCCTGATAGATCGGCACGGTCCCGACCGGCACCGGGGAGTTGCGGATGATCCACTCGCGGGTCTCGTGGATGTGGCGCCCGGTCGACAGATCCATGATCGTGTCCGCGCCCCAGCGGGTCGCCCACACCATCTTCTCCGCTTCCTCTTCTATGCTCGAGGCCAGCGCCGAATTGCCGATATTGGCGTTCACCTTCACCAGGAAGCGCCGCCCGATGATCATCGGCTCGAGTTCCGGGTGGTTGATGTTGGCCGGGATGATGGCGCGCCCGCGCGCCACCTCGTCGCGCACCATCTCCGGGGTGATGGCGTTCGGCCCGCGCATCGTAACGCCGCCGTTTTCGCGCAACGCCACGTACTCCATCTCCGGGGTGATGATCCCGCGTCGCGCATAATGCATCTGCGTGACGCGCGCCCCGGGGCGCGCCCTCAAGGCCGTGCGCGTGCCCGGAAAGCGGATGTTTGCGGTCTCCGGGTCGTTCTGGCGCTCGCGGGCGAAGGTCGACGATATCGTCCCCTGCTCCACGTCGCCGCGCGCCACCACCCATTCGGCGCGCGGCCGCGCAAGCCCGCGCGCGAGATCGATGACGGCGGTGGGGTCGGTATAAGGCCCGGAGCAGTCATACACGCGCAGCGGGGCGTTTTCCTCGGCGCCCAGCGATGCAGGGGTGGCCTCCAGGGAGATCTCGCGCATCGGGACTGCGAGTCCCGCCGTTCCATTCGATCGCACATAAACCTTGCGCGACGCCGGGAAGGGTGCGGTCATGGCCGCGTCCAGGGCGCGACTCAGAGGAGACAACGTTCGAGGGTCGGCGTTCATCGCCCGGAATCCTATGCAAGAGACGTGGAGGCGCGTGCGACGCGCCGATCACGGACCGGAAGGCCCGTCCTTAAGGGTCTATCAAACCTAATGGATTTGGTCAGCGATTGCAAGGAGCCGCTTGCGCCCTTAGGGCAAAAGGCTTAACCTCGGAACTCACGTTTCGGACCCCCATACTACGCATGTCCCAAACATCGTTCGATGTCGCGCGGTCGGCTATGGTTGCGCAGCAGATCCGCACCTGCGAGGTACTGGATGAGCGCCTGCTCGAGCGTCTGCGCACGGTGCCGCGCGAGGCCTTTGTTCCCGAGGGCCAGCGGGCGGCGGCGTTCGCCGATGCCCCTATCCCCATAGGCCGCGGCCAAGTCATGTTTGCGCCGATGCTCGATGCCCGGCTGGTGAATGCCCTGGCGCTCACACCCACCGACCGCGTGCTCGAGGTCGGCACCGGCACCGGCTACCTGACGACGGTCATGGCCGGGCTCGCACGGATTATCTACAGCGTCGAGATCATACCGGAATTCAAGCTGCGCGCCGCCGTATCGCTGGCCGCGCAGGGGGTCGCCAATGCCCTGCTCGAGGTCGGGGACGCAGCCCGCGGCTGGCCGCGCCACGCGCCCTATGACGCGATCCTCGTGAGCGGCGCGCTGCCCCTGGGTCCGGACGCGCGCTTCCGGGAGTCGCTGGCCATGGGCGGCCGTCTGGTGGTGATCGTAGGCGAGTCCCCGGCCATGGAGGCCCGCCTCATCGTCCGCGAGGGCGCGGATCGTTTCAGTGAGCGTTCCTTGTTCGAGACCGATGTACCGGTCCTTACGAACGCGCCCCAGCGGGAGTCGTTCTTTTTTTAGGGTTCGCGTGCCATGCGTGAGATCTCTGTTCAAGACCTCCATGCCCGCCTGAAGGCGGGCGAGACACTGGTGCTTCTGGACGTACGCGAGCCGTGGGAGCGCAATCTCTGCGCCCTGCCCAACTCCCTGCACGCCCCCATGCAGCAGGTCCCGACGGCCATCAACAGCCTCAACCCCGAGGACGAGGTGATCGTCTACTGCCACACCGGCGTACGCAGCTTCCACGTCGGCAAGTTCCTGGAGCACAACGGCTTCAAGAATGTCGCGAACCTCTGTGGCGGCATAGAGGCCTGGGCGCGCGAGGTCGACAAGACCATGGCGCGTTACTAGCCGGTGTTGATCGAGGCGCGCCGCAGCCTTCTCATTCTGGTCGACCTTCAGACGCGGCTCTATGCGGCGATGACGCCGTGTTCGTCGCGCTTTCTCGCACGTATCCTGCTGCTGGCACGTGCCGCCGACGCGCTCGATATCCCGGTGCTGGTGACGCGCCAGTACCCGCGGGGTCTGGGACCCCTGCTTCCAGAACTCGCCGAGGCCTTGCCGGATTCGGTGCCGACGTTCGACAAGATGACGTTCTCGTGCTGTGCCGATCGCGCCATCAGCGAGGCCCTGGAAGGCGACCGCGACCAGGTGCTGCTTGCCGGTATCGAGACCCACGTCTGCGTGCTCCAGACGGCCCTGGACCTCGCGGCGCGGGGCCGGCACGCCTATGTGATTACCGACGCCTGCGCAAGTCGCGCACCCGCCGATCATCGCCAGGCGCTCGCGCGCCTGAGCCGCGAGGGCGTGCGGCTGGCCTCGGTGGAATCGACGGTCTTCGAGTGGCTGCGGGATGCGCACCACCCGCAGTTCCGGGAGCTCGCCCGCGCGATCAGAGACCTGCCGAAGACGGACTCGGATTCGTAAGGAAGGGCGCAAGCAGCGCGTGCGTGCGCCCCAGGGCCCCCTGATGGGCGCGCACCAGCGATTCGCCGGCGGCGCTCGCTGTCTGCCGTAGCCGCGCATCGCCGAGATACAGCCGCGTGGCCGCGATCAGCCCGTCCTCATCGGCGACCCGGATCCCGGCGCCGGCCTGCAAGGTGAGTTGCGCGATCTCATCGAAGTTGAACATGTGCGGCCCGAAGACCACGGGCACGCCCAAGGCCAGGGCCTCGAGCGGGTTGTGCCCTCCGGTGTCGACGAGCGAGCCGCCGATGAAGGCGCAGTCGCTGGCCGCGAAAAACAGCATGAGCTCCCCCATGGTGTCCCCCAACAGCACTTGGGTTGCGTCGGTTACCGGAAGGCCGGCGCTGCGCGCCACCACCGCCAGTCCCGCCGCCCGCACGAGCCGGCCCACCGATTCGAAGCGCTCTGGATGCCGTGGGGCGAGCACCAGCAAGAGGCGCGGGAAGCCTTCCCTCAAGACCTTATAGGCGCCGAGAACGGTCTCCTCCTCGCCCTGGTGGGTGCTGGCCGCGACCCATACCGGCCGATCGCCCCAGGCAAGCCTCAGGGCCTGGGCCGCCTCACGCAGGCCGGCGGTCGGCTGCAATTCGAACTTCATATTGCCGATCACATGCACGCGCGAGGCGGGGGCGCCTAGGGTGCGCAGGCGCGCGGCATCGGCCGCCGACTGGGCGGCGATCACGGCGGGTATGGCCAGGGTCTTTGCGATCAGCCGCGGGATGTGCCGGTAGCGCCGGCGGGACCGTTCGGACAATCGCACATTGGCGAGAAACACGGGGATGTGGCGGCGCTCAAGGGCGGTAAAGAGCTGCGGCCAGATCTCGGTCTCGAGGATGACGGCGACGCGCGGCCGGGTCCTGTCAAGAAAACGTGCCACCGCCCGCGGCAGATCGAAGGGCGCGAAGCGGTGGATCACGCTATCGCCAAACAGCATGGCCACCTGCGCCGCCCCGGTCAGTGTCGTCGTGGTGATCAGCAATGGCGCATCCGGGTGCTCGTCGAGCAAGCTGCGAATCAGGGGCACGGCGGCACGCGTCTCGCCCACCGATACCGCATGCACCCAGATCGGTGCCCCGGCAATCGGCTCGCCATAGCCCAAACGCTCCGCCCAGCGCGGCGCATAGTCCGCGTCGTGACGCGAACGCCACCAGAGCCGCAGGAGCGCAAACGGCAGCAGGACGCGCGCGATGAGTGTGTACCACATCATGCCGCGTCCCCCAGCCCCAGCCGGCCGAGGGCGGTCAACACCTCGTCTACCGTCGGGCAGGATTGGAGGCCCCCGAGGTCGACCGCGTCACGCGCCAGCACCCCGGTCTGGCGCGGGTCGCTGTCACGAAAGATCCCGACCGTCGGCCTTCCCAGGGCCGCGGCCAGATGCAGGAGGCCGGTATCCACGCCTACCGTCATCCGCGCGCCCGCGATCAGGCCCGCCAATTCCCTTATACCAGTGCGCGGCAGTGCCTCGACCCGGCCCCCGATCGCCGCGGCGATCTCGGTGGCGGCGGCCTGCTCGCGGGCGTTGCCCGACGGCAGCAGGATCCGGAAGCCCCTTTGGCAAAGCGCCTTCCCGAGCGTCACCCAGTGCCCGGGGGGCCAGAGCTTCGAGGCCCGGCTGCTGGCATGGAAGGCGACGCACACGGGCTCGCCGGTGTGGCCCGCAGGCGTCATCGTCAGCCCATAATCCGGCATGGTCGCAGGGAGCGGGTACCCCAGCGCACCGGCCCCCAGCATGCGGTTACGCCACACGGCATGGCGATCCCGGCTCATGGCAAGGCCCCGGGCGTAGAGGGTCGCTGCCAGGGGCTCGCGTGCCGACCGTCGGTCCGGGCCGTAGAGCGGCCCCTGGGCGAGTCGGGCGACGAGCGCGCTCTTGACCAGGCCTTGGGTGTCGAGGATCAGGTCATAGCGCGTATTCGTAAGTCGCGCGCGCAATTCCTTCACCCCCCGCCATGTCTCCCGGTCCCAGGGTGCGCGCCGCCAGCGCCTGATGTCTGCCGGTATCACCGAATGGATCGCCGGATGCATCGCCGGAATGTCGGCGAACGCCGGCTCCACGAGCCAGTCGATTACGATACCGGGCCGCATGGCGGCCATATCGGTGACCATCGGGAGATTGTGAACGACATCGCCGAGCGACGAGGTCTTGACGAGAAGGACATGCATGCGCTTATGTTACCGCCTGGCAACAAGGACTGCTCACGGGCCTCATTGTTAGGACGATTCGTCGGCTCGACCCCGTTGCTTTCTGAGGAGCCACAGCTTCATGTATTTATAGTAGGTGGTTTCGGCGTTGGATATGGCGAGCATCAGGCCTTCGGGGCCATCCAGCAATCCCCTTCTGACGAAGTAGGTACGCACGAACGACCATAGGCCGTGCGCGAGCGCGAGCATCACGCCCCCCCGCTGGCCGCCCTGTGCGGCCATGGCCGCACCGGCCGAGGAGTAATGGTCGACCTTGCGCAACACCTCCTCCAGATCACGGTAGGTCTCGTGGCGCAGCGGCTCGCGAAGGGTCGCGACAGGACCCGATACCAGAAGCCGCTCGTGGACGAGATCATCGCTGAAGCGCGCGCGGCCCCGGCGAAAGAGGCGCGTTACATAGTCCGGATACCAGCCCCCGTGACGCATGAAGCGCCCACAATAACTGGATAGGCGTGGCATCCGGAAGGCGTCCGCCTGGGGCCTCGACGCCAGCACCGCTTGAATCTCGGCCTGGGCCTCTTGCGTCAGGTATTCGTCGGCATCGAGCGACAACACCCACGCGCCTGTGGTGTGATCGAGTGCGCGGTTCTTCTGCGGCCCGAAGCCCGGCCAGTCCGTCTCCACGACCCGCGCGCCCCGCTGTCGGCAAATGGCCACCGTGCGATCCGTGCTCCCCGAGTCCAACACAATGATCTCGTCCGCCCAGGCCACGGAGGCGAGGCAACGTTCGATCATGTCTTCCTCGTTGTGCGTGATGACGATGGCGCTTAATGACACAGCAATCCCTTTAGAGCGGGTCCGGGAAGGCGCCCCCCTGATTCATCCTCAATGCACCCATGCCTCATGGCTACCCTGAGCTTGCCGGTCACAAATGGCGCACGCGGCCCTTGTCTCTATCTGCCCCGGGCCCATGCCCGCAGCACCGCAGTCGGCGCAACGCCTCGATACCATGGGTCGTTATTGCCGTCCAGGTCTCTGAAATCGATGCATCCGGCGGTTCCCGATCATCCTTCTCTTGGCAATGTGCCGCGCCCTGTCTTCGCCAGCATCCTCACCCAGCGCTTCGACACGGATCGTCCGAACTTTCCGGTCAGGAGGCGTATGCGATGACGAGCGCCCTGGCGGATTGCCGTGATGTCCTTGCTATCCCAACCAAAGCCATCGTAGGCTGCGAGTTCCCCCTCGCATCCCTGCGCGCGCGCGAGCGGCGCGAAGAATCGCCGCAACACCACCTGGACCTCCTTGCTCGTGTCCCAGTAGTGATAAATATAATCGCCCAGGTCTTCGACCTTAAAGCGCGTGGATACCAGGGCCGACATCAGGGCCTGTTCAATATAGGTGGTCGCCTTCGCCGTCTTCATGATCCCGTCCAAAAGCCCCAGGGCCTCCTGGAAGAAGCCCTCATGTCCGACGGGGATGCCCAGCGCCCCGGCGTTCCACATGACCCATCGGGCCGGGTCGTCGAGACCATGGGCGCGCAAAAGCGGTCTATGTGCCATGAGTTCCCGGTAATACTCGCCATGCTCTGTGGGCGTCATCGCGCCTTCACAGGCGTGCATATAGAACACCCGCGCATCGCTGGCCTCCGAAGGGGTCGCCAAAGCTTCTAGAGGGGCATCGGGAAGGCGCAGCCAGCGCGTATCGCCGTCAACGTATAACAGTGGTAAACCAAACGCCCCGATCGCATGGTTCAAAACCTCGAGCTTCACGCGATGGACGTACCGAAAGGGCCCGCTCCAGGCCATGACCTGGCGACTGCTCATAGAGACCGTTTCGGTGAACGGGTAGTGGGCGAATTCCCCGGGCCGATCGGCGTATACCAGGATCCGCACGTCCTCCCGCCCCTCCTTTCGCAAGAGGTCGACCAGACTTAAAATCGAAAAGCGCGCTTGCTGATAGAACCCGTCGTGCCCGTGCACATGGTAGACGATAAAGCCCTTCATGGCCCGTGCATCCGCCCAAAATTTCCGCCCCACCTTTTGTCGCGCCCTAACCGCTCAAGCCCACCTACAACACCATTCTCGGCATTCGTAAGACTAAACCACCGGACCTCGCGGCCCGCTCTCGCGCTCGGCGACCTACCGACCCCACAGCATGTCATCACGCTATCTCCTCCCCCTGACCCGTTACCTTGGCCGTGCGGCCTTAAAGGTTTTCTTTCGTGAATTGGCACATCACCCATGTCCATGCGGCGCATCTATCGCGCTTGCGCTACTCGCGACGCGCCTGCCCAATCTCGGGGCCCATGCTTCGCGCAAAGCCGTATTGTGCGGCGTAACCATTTTCTCCACTGGCTGCAAGCGGCATAAGAAGACCGATAAAAAACAAGACTTGCTCCAGCGTATAGTTTTGCATGTCATTATCGACGGCCATTCTTACGGCAAACGCCATTACGATCAAGAAAAGAAAGCGTGCCGCAAAGGCCCCGCTCCCTGACAGGCGCGCGGCGCTAAATCTCACCACACTTCCTAGCCAGCACAGCCATATTGCCGCTCCCGGAACCCCCGTGCCTATCGCTATGGTCAATAGCGAGTTATTTAAACCAATATCCGCTGAAAGCGAGCCGAATTTTAGCCGTAAAGCGTGCCCAAAGGCCGCCCTGCCGTACCCCACACCCAGGGGGTGCGCGAAAACCTCTTTTATCCCTTCCTTGATCCACGCAATACGCAAGTAGTTCGAGGCGCTTACTACCTGACCGTCCGGAAGATGGGGCAGAGGAAACCGTTGCGCGTTTAGCCATGCAAGATGGTGGCTCGTATCCAAGGCAATAGGGATTGTCGCCCACAAGGACCGCCATCGCGGGTCAAGAATTATGTCTGTACTGGCCACTGCCGCAAAAATAAACCCCATGCCTGCTACCGCAAGCGCCGCGCGCCTCGGTGCGCGAACGGCCTGTGCACGGTAAAGGACCACGCCTACAAAAAGAACGAACACGCTGATGTCAAAAATCTCATTACGCATGGCCTCAAAGTAGATACTAAGACCGCACAAAATAAGGCCAACGCGCACCCACCATAGCCGCGCCCCACCCTCATCTGGCGTTTCTCTAACCAGACTCCATTCCGCGACTAGCGCGCTAAGAAGGAAATTCGTAAGGTAGCTCATTTTCCCGGGACCTGCCGTGACTCCCCCAAGTCTCGCCATGTGTAGCCACGAATCGGATGAACCTACTACCCAAAGCCCTTGCGCGTCGACCGCCATCGCTTGAATGACGAGCGCCGCAAGCGCCCCCTTGATCGCAAGGGACGAAATCGTCGAGTCCTTCTGGAGTGCCACAAGCGCCCCGATAAGCAGCGCCCCAGCCCCCATAAACCATTGACCTTCGATCTCCGACAAGCTCCACTTGGGAAAAGGAGAAACGAAAAACGCCACGACTAATATCCATGCCGTAAATAGCAAAAACCAAAAAAGAGAGGCCCGCGCCGCGCCACGCGCAAATTGCCCCGCCGCTTCCCAGTTCGTGCCACCCCACAGCGTAATTAGAAGTCCGCCCATTAAAAAATTTCGTAGAGCAATCGTATGCGGTATCGGCCAAACGACGGCAAGACTAAAAATTAGGCCCGCAATGAAGCCCCCTCTTCGCGAAGGCATTGTTCTGCTCCTCGTCACCTTGTTGTTGTCTCAAACATTTTCAAGAACTTTTTCCGCTGAGCTTCTGGCTCCCGGCGCCGCATTCTTTCATGCCACCGCCCATTCCTGCCGAAAATTCCTCCGCCCGATTCAGAAACCCCAGAACGGCCAAAACGACGTTTCCTGTCGGGATGTCCTCCAGGCACGCCGCCGTTCCCGATCCATTGCAGCCATTCTTCAGGCATGGCTGGCACGGGAGGCCCTTACTTATCAAAGCGGTAGCGGCCGGATCGCCGATCGGCCGAAATGTAACGGGATTTCCCGGCCCAAAAATCGACACAAGTGGAACATTGCAGGCGGCAGCTATATGTCCGGGCCCAGAATCTACAGCTATGACGCAATCGGCATCACAAATTGCGTCGACGAGGCCATTTAGGGGGAGGCCAATATATGCGCCAATATGCAGCTTTATAGCGGCTTGTTCAGCCACCCCTCCCGGCAGTCCCGCCAATCGAATATCAAAATCTTGTCCCGTAGCCATTAAATCCTCAACGATAAGGATTATCTCTTTCTGGGATAGGCAGCGGCCGCGCTCCGAAGCCTCCGGCGCAATGACAATGACTGCTTTTCGCCTGACAGAGGCCTCTAGCCCGCGCGGACTCCTGTGGCGCACTATACGTCTGCCGTCGAGAGCGGCGTTGATTCCAAGTGGCTGCAAAAGCGTAAGGTGCTGGGCAGCAACGTGCGCACGCCTTGTATTATTGCAGTCTGATCCCAGGTCTTGCATATGAGAAAATATAAGACGCCTGAAAAGCCGCTTAAGCGGGGCGCTTTCACGCCGCTTTTCAGTTATCCGAATGGGGATTTTAGCCACTAACGCTAACCAAGCGCTAAGAGACCCGACTCCGCTCATGCAAATCAAAGCATCATAGTGATCCCGGCACACTGATACTGTAAGTCTCGCGCGACTTACCAGATCATGAAGTGGCGACGCGTGCCGCCATCTCCTAAGCGGAAGAACCCGTTCTTTACTGACCCATCGTGCGTACAGTCCGCTGAGGCCGGCCGCCTGTTCATCGATTATTACGTCACACTGCCACCCTGCGCTTGAAAGCGCTTCGAGCATGGGAAGAGCCACAAGAACATCCCCAATGGCATTGGGTAGAAAAATCAAGACACGACCAGAAGCTCTTTGCATATCTATGGACCCGATACGGCTATAAGCACCCGTGGTGCGCGGCCCACAAGGCAGTTTCGAATATCCGTTCCACCAACCAAGCATGCTTCTCGGAACATTGCGTGCCAGACATACACCCCACGCATTACTAGATTAAGCCATTTTTTCCACAAACTGCTCGCCAAAGCCACACCTTTAAAATGCGCTGCGACACGATTTTCGAACGTGCCTAAAATCGGACGCTTAGTACCCGAAATGGCCGCGCGCACTAAGGATAGTATTGCGCCGTCCAAAAATCGGCGTGATGCCGCTGACGCATGGCGGAAATCGGCATACCGGCGTGCGTTCGGACGGCCTCGTTCTGTGGCGCGACCGCTTGCGTGTCCAGACCGCGCTTATATTCCCCCCGAATCTTATTGCTTGTTCACGCGGGCCCCCGTCGCCGACATCAGCATCTCTTCAAGGCTAGAGCGGCGTCAGCGACGGCCTCAACAGTTAGACCCTCCATGCATTGCTTGTCGTAGCGGCATTCTTCCAGAGTCCGCATGCACCTTTGTAGGTCCCCCCATGGGCCCGGCCGACGCGAAAACCACCGCTGATCCCGGCACGGAATGTTGTTTAACGCAACCGCTTTATAGCTCATGCCCGACCAAAATATCCCCGGCTCGTATAACCGGGGATCGCATTGACCGAATAACACAACCGTCGGTGTCTGGGTGATTTTCGCCAGATGCGCAACGCCTGTGTCTGGCACAACAAGAAGATCTGCACGTTTCAGAAGGTGCCACATCTCGGCCAACGAAAGGTTGCCCGGATAATGGACCCATTTTTGGGCCCCATCGATTTCCTGGAGCAGATCGCCCTGTCCCGGGCCAGCAGTAAAAACAACAGCCAGCCCTTCTGATGTAAGGATTTCGGCTAGGGCGCGCCAATGTCTCGCACTCCAAAACCGCGCGGTCGAGCTCGCTCCGGCATGGAGAACAGCATAACGAAATTCTTTTGGGGCCTCATTAAAGTGCTCAACCCGTGGGGGCGGCCAGTCGCCTACGCAATACCGTTGTCCGGACAAGGGGCCCGCGAGCCGCGCCCACAAATCACTAAACGGCTCTATATGCATAGGGTACGAAATTGCCTCATCAACAGGCAGGCGATATCGTCTATGGCCGCCTTCAAAGCCCCGAATCCACCTTGCACCCACGGCTCTTGCGAGCCAGGCTTGGCGGTTTTCGCCAGGAATAAGGGCGAGATCGTACGGGCCCATACTGCGAATTACGCGTACTGTATCGCCATTTCTTATGTCAAACGGAACAGGTTTTAGGGCGTAAGGCCTTCCCAAGTATAACGAAAGATATTCTTCGGGCACAGTGAGCACTATATCCGCTTCAGGGTAGCGGCGTCGTAGCGCAGCAATGAGAGGGGTAAGAAGAATGGTATCCCCAAGACCCCTGTAATAAAGGCTCACGAGAATACGGCTCGGGGGATCTACCAGACGGCGCCGTGCCAGGATATCTTGTGCGACCAATTGCCCCAACAAGAGTCGCGTACGAGTTCGCGCGCTGGGGCGAAGCTGATTCAGGACGGATGGCATTAGTGTAGGACCGGGCTACCAAAAGGGCTCAATGTTTGTCGCTTCCCGTTCAATAATTAAAACTCAATTTTCCGGGCGCGGCCGGACCGTGCCGCCAGCGCGTCTCGCCAACAATATAGAAACGCAAAGATCGCCTGCGCTGCGAATGTCTGTACGATCGTCAAAAGTCATTTTTGAAGCACATCAAAGACCGCGTCAACGGCGATATCTCCCACGCACTTTGCATGCACTACGGTATGTCTGTCCCCCCAGGGACGCCATTGGCAGACCTTGTGATCGCAATACAGGCCGACCACCGGTGTTCCCACGGCGGCCGCGATATGGACATGGCCCCCATCGGACCCCACGAGCACGCGGACGGCGCTAAGGCCCGCCGCGAGACTCAAGAGATCCCTTGTGGGGTAGCCCAATGCCGGCAGGTCCCGGCATCGGTCGAGCAGTTCGCGGGCGCGCGCGTCGTCCCCCGGGTGTTCGGCGCGCGACGCCTCTCCGGGGGACCAGAACACCACGAACCGATGACCGCGGCCCGCACCCTCGCGGATCAGGGCTGCGAAATGGTCCAGGGGCCAGCGGTTCTCGTCTTCTCGGGCACTGATGTGAAGGCCTATGGCCCGTTCATAGCCGCGAGCCGCCAAGGTTTCGCGGGCGCCCATGACCGCCTGCGGGGCCAGCGGCAGATGCGGCGCGGGCGGCGGGCCGAGAATATCCAGCGTGCGCAACAGCCCGTAGACCCTCTCGACCTCGTGAAGCGGCCGGTTCGTGCCCTGGTCCAGGATCTGCTCGGAGATGCCGGCAAGTCGGGTCAGGGCGCGCATCTCGGAGCGTGGGCGGCTGCCGGCGTGCAGGACCGTCCGATAGCGCTCTTTGCGCAGCCCGGCGACAAGCCCAAGCCTGTCACGCACGAGCGCTCGCATCCCTCCATCCGGTTTGTGCTTGGACTTGGTGTAGACATGTACGCGATCGATGTGGGGATTTCCCTCGAGCAGCGGGGCGTTGTAGGAGTTGACGAGCGCGCCGATGTGGGCATTGGGGTAGCGGCGCCGGATCCCCTCGAATACGGGCAGAGTGCATACGAGGTCGCCGATATTATCCCGACGGACGACGAGAATGCGCGGTGCCTCGCGCGGCGGTCGGGGGGCGGGGTCCGGTGGCAAAGACATCCCGATAGTGTATCGGAATCGCGGGCGCTCGTGCGCGCATTTCCGAAAGACCGATGCAATCATCCTATAGAAACCCGACCACGATGGATCGCGTCGCCCAACCCGGATGCCCGGGCCACAACCCTTGCGTTGCGGGACGGCTAGCGCTCCTATGGCAATGACGACGCAGCCGCACCGAAGGACGGGCTTGCCCGCGCCGGCCTCGTCTCCCCGAGGAATCTCTAAAGCCACGCTTACTGGCGGTGATATCCTTAATTCTTTGAGGCGCGGACTGGGCAGGACTATAATCGCCCCAGGGGCCGTGACTCGTTAAAGGAGGATGCGGGAATGGAGCGGCTTATGCCGTTGCGCGCCCCACCCCGACCCAAAGGCCGGGGCTTCCCGCGCGACCGATGAATCCCGTGACGGCGCCAAGGCCCACCCCCGTTCGCACCCACGCACAAATTGACCACTTCAACCTACGGTTGCATGAGGAGGTGGCGAAGTGTGTGCGCGCCAATCCCGCCATGCTGGATCGGGCCCGCGCGAACATCGCCCGCTGGAAACAGCAGCCGGGATGGAGCGGGCCACGCGATCTGGATGTTTGGTCCGCAATCCTCGCGGGGCCGCTGGAGGGCGTCCTGTCGGCGATGGTGGCGCGCACGGAAGAGGGGGATCGCCTGCGCCAGAGTTCGCCATTCTGCGGCATTATCACCCAGGCTCGCCGGATGGAGATTTTTCGGGAGATTTACCGGCGTGAATCGTGAAAGCCTCGAACATATCCTGCGAGCCGCGTCGGCTATTACAAAACAAGATCGGTTTCTGATTATCGGATCCCAATCCATCATCGGCGTGGTCAGTGAGCCGCCGGGGGTATTGGGGGCCTCCATGGAGGCAGATATCGTGGCGCTCGATGCTCCCGATCTCACCGACCTCGTTGAGGGGGCGATTGGAGAGCTGTCCATGTTCCATGAAACCTTCGGGTATTATGCGCAGGCCGTTGGATTGGATACCGCCATTTTGCCCGACGGCTGGGATAAGCGACTGAAATCCATCCAGAGCCCGGCCAGCAGCGCAGTAGGGCTCGCCCTCGATCCCGCAGATCTGGCCGTCGCTAAACTGGCGGCTGGACGCGAAAAGGACCGACCGTTTGTTGCGGCTCTTTTTGCCTACCGGTTCGCGGATCCCGCTGTCGTGCGCGCGCGCATCCAAGAGGTTCCTGCGGCACGACTTATGGCTTACGGGCTCACCGCATCCGTTCTCGAAGGCAGGCTTGAGCGGATCATGTCGTCTGTCCAGAACCACGGACAAGACGGCGGACCATGATTGGGGGAACGGAAACGCGGTCGGATCCGGTGCGCCGGCACCGTTGAGAAAGTCCGCACGCCCTCCATCGGCGCACGGATCTTGGCGCTGCTCCGGGTCCGGAGCCGACCCAGATCGTTTTGCCGACAGGCCCCGCCCGGATTGGCCGACTCGTCTTCGGCCCGCATACCTTTGAGTGAGACGACCCGGAAGATCCTCTGCTTGATGTTCGTTCCCGGCGCCAGCGTCATTTCCGGGTCACGCAAGACGGGTGGCGGCAGGGCCCATCTCGATATCCCGGTCTGAGCCGCATCCTACCAGGGCTCGGCGGCGGGTCTACCGGTGGCCGTGCGTTGTTGTGTCTAACCCGTGCCTCTACGCGCTCCAGGAGCGCGATGTCTTCACTGTCGCTACCGCCCTCGCCCAGGGTCCAGCCGAGGTGACGCACGATGCGACCGATAGCCCGGCAACCGCCACGGCCTTGGCGGCAGGGGCGGCATGGGGGACCAAGGCCCGTCGCCTCGAAGGATGGCTATTGACCCGCAGCCTGGTCTGAAGCCCCCCGGGGTGGGCGTCGTGCGCACAGACCCGCCGAAGGGCGGTGCCCAATGTCCCTTACGGCGGCCCGCCCTTGCTATGATGCCCGGACTTTACGGGAGGGTTTATGTGCGGGATCGGGGGTTTTGTCGGTAGGCGCTTCGTCGACCCGGGGCAGTGGGGGGCGATGCTCGGGGCCCTGAAGACCCGCGGCCCCGATGCCCAAAAGGCCGTGATGTGGGACGGGTCTTTTCGGGAGACGGACGGCGCAGGTACGGCCGGCCTTTTGCACGCGCGCCTTAGTATCCGCGATCTGCGCCCCGAGGCCGATCAGCCCATGGCCAATGCTCGCCGGGATATCTGGATCTGCTTCAATGGCGAGGTCTACGGCTACGAGGCCGACCGCGCTGAATTGATACGCCAAGGCTACGCCTTTCGCACCACGAGCGACACGGAGTTCATTCTCTACGCCTACGAGGCCTGGGGAGATGCCTTCATCGAGCGGCTGCGCGGCATGTTCGCGCTCGTCATCCTCGACCTCCGTTCCAAACGGCTCTTCGCCGCGCGTGACAGGTTGGGCCTAAAGCCCCTGCTCTACTACGCTGACGGCGGGGACTTCGCGTTCGCCTCCACCCTGCGCGCCTTGGTTCCCTATCTCGGGGGCCAGGCCCGCATCGCCCCCGAGGCCGTCGATGCCTATCTCGCCCACCGGTATATCCCGGCCCCGCAGACTTTAGTGCGGGGCATCAAACGCCTGGCCAACGGCACCAGCCTCGTGTGGGAGTTCGGGGAAGGACGTCCGCCCGAGCTGCGCCGGTATTGGCAGCCTCATCCTGCGCCCGGCGACTTCCGGGAGACGCTCGATAAGGCCGTGGCTCTGCGCACCGCCTCCGACCGGCCTGTGGGGATCTTTCTGAGTGGCGGCATCGACTCCGCGGTGGTGGCGTCGAGCCTTGTGCGCCAGGGCTATACGAACATTACCGCCTTTACCGCAACCTTCCCCGGGACCGCTTACGACGAGGGGCCGCAGGCGGCGCGCATGGCCAAGGCCCTGGGGCTCGCCCATAGGGCGATACCCGTGGAGCCGCGTCTCGCTGACGACTTCGACCGCATCGTCGCCGATCTCGACGAGCCGTTCGCCGATCCCAGCGCCTTGCCCCTTTGGTATCTCGCGCGGGCCGCAAGCGCGGAGGTCAAGGTGGTGCTGGGCGGCGATGGGGGCGACGAGTTGTTCGCCGGCTACAAGCGCTATCGCCAGCACCTGCGCAGCCGCTGGCGCGGCTCTGCCACGATCTCGCTTGCCTATGATGGCCTGCCGTGGGAAAAGCCGGCGCGCTGGCGTGAGGAGCTGGGATTGACCTGGCAGGAGGCCTATGTGCTGCGCTTCTCGGGGCTGTCGCCGGCCGTGCGCCGCTACCTGCAGCCCGATCTCCCTGGGGCCCTCGCCGTGCATTGGCGGGATTTCCCCTCGGACCAAAGGGATCTCGCCGCCCTGCTGGCCATCGACTTCGCCAATTACCTGCCGGAGTACATCCTGCGCAAGGGCGACCTATGCACCATGGCGCATGGGCTTGAGCTGCGTGCCCCCCTTCTCGACCACCGATTCGTGGATCTCGTGACCGGCCTGCCCGCAAACCGGCGCTTCACGCGTCCCGCCAAGGCCCCCTTGGTCGAGACCTGCCAAGTCTGCCGCGACGAGGGCCTGTTGACCGCCAAGAAGCGCGGCTTCTCGCCACCCCTGAACCGTTGGCTGCGCGAAGACCTCTTTGCGCGGCTCCCGGACCTCGGGGCGCGCCTGGGGGCTGCGACCGACGGCCAGCTCCGGGCGGAGCGCGTCGATACCCTGGTCGCGGCCTACATCGCAGGCCTCGACAAGCTCGCCGAGCCGGTCTACCAGTTGCTCGTGCTGGATGTCGCCCTGCGCTCCCTTGGCCTTGCGGCCTGACAGCCGATCAGGGCTGTTTCTTGGCAAGCACAGCGGCAATGGCCTCAAGGACATCGTTCTCCGAGATCCCAGTGCTGCAGCGGGCCGTGAAGGCGCAATCCTCAGGCGAACGCACGCATGTCTGGATCCACGGTCGGCTCCTTTCGAAGAGCACCGTCTCGTCGCGACAAGGTATATCGGGACGAGTCACCGCTCGGTAGGGGGCGGCGGCATAGAATGCCACCGGACCATAGAGGGCCGCTTGGCCGGGCCCGAAGAGCACGACGGATGGCGTGCCCGTAACGCGCGCCAGGTGCGCGATGCCTGTATCCAGGGAGACGAGAATCCGGGCCGTGGCCAGCAGATGCCACATGTCGCGCAGGTCGAGCTGTCCCGCGACATTGTGATATCGCCCCCCGGGATCGACCGCATGGGCCAGCGCCTCCTGTCCCGGACCCGCGCTCAAGATGACGTGAAGCCCTTGCCGGACCATCTCTACGGCGGCCCCTTGCCAGTGTTCGGCGGGCCAGTACTTGAGCGGTGAGCCGGCGCCGAGGTGCAAGACGGCGTATGGGATGTCGGGCGGTGTGAATCGTCCGCGCCGAGGGGGCGGCCAGTCCTTGGGGTTGAAGCGCTCGTCATCGGCCGACGCATCACCGGCAAGCGCTGCCATCATGTCGGGCAGGGTCGTAAGCCGGTCGGGTGCGGGTAGGGCCTCGTCCAGCGATACCCGGTAATACCAGGCGCCGCCCGCGTAGCCGCGTACCCACCGGGCGCCTGCGGCGCGCGCCAGCCAGCCATGGCGGCTCTCGGCGGGTACGATGGCGAGATCGAAGGGCCCGAGGGCGCGCAGCCGGGTCAGGCTGTGGCGATCGCGGGGTTCGAACGGTACGGTCGTCAGACCGTAGGGCTGTCCTTCATAGAGCGGGAGGAAGGCCGGCGGGCAGGTCATGACGAGCTGTGCTTTCGGGTGACGGTGTCTGAGCCGCGCCACGAGCGGCGTCAGCATCAGGGTATCGCCGAGCAGCAGATTATGTGCGACCAGGATACGACGGACGTCTTCCGCGGGCGGCCGGCGTCGGCCGCGGGCGAGCGCATGCCAGGCGATACGCGTGCGCAAAGGGAGCCGGCTCGCACGCCTAGTCATGATCGCTCTTCGCGCGCAGGAGGTCTTCGTAAAAGGCTACGAAACGTTCGCCCATGAGCTGCAGATCGTAGGGTTCGATAGCCGTGCGCGCCGCTTGACCCATCGCCGCGCAGCGCGCGCGGTCGAGAAGCGACGCGCAGGCCTCTGCCAGACCATCGGTGTCGAGGGCATCGCGAACAAAGCCGGTCTCGCCCTCGACGAGCAGCTCGAAGTTCCCGGCCGAGCGGCTCGTGACAACCGGCAGCCCGCAGGCCATGGCCTCGAGCACGACGTTGGGCGAGGGATCGTAGAGGGCCGGCAGGATGAAGGCGTCGGCGGCGCCATAAAATGGCCGGGGATCGCTCTGGCGCCCGGCGAACCACAGGCGGTCTCCGATCCCGAGCGTCTGCCCCAGCCGCCGGTAGCGCGCCTCGTGTCGGTCCTGCCCGACCACCAGCAGGCCCGCCGAGGCGGGCAACAAGGCGATGGCCTTCATCGCCTCGGCGAGTCCCTTGCGGTAGAAGCCCGACCCCACGAACACGAACACGGTATTGCCAAACGGGATGCCGTGGCGCTGCCGCACCGCATCGTGTTCGGCCTTTACGTCCGGATGGAAGTGTCGGATATCGACGCCGTTGTAGAGGACCACGAGCTTGCCCCTGGTCTGCGGGAAGGCGGCGGCGATCTCATCGCGCACCATGCGCGACCCGCAGATGACCGCGCGCAGACGCGGGTGCGTGAGGGCCTTGGCCTCGGCGGCCAGTGCGTAGACGTGGTAGGGGTTGAGCCGCAACCGGATCCGTCCCCAGAGGTCGGTCGTTCTGCGGCGTTGCGCAAGCCAGCTGCGATGCAGGCCATCGCCGGCCCGGAAGATGTCGGCGCAGGCCATGCGCTCGTGGCTCTGCACGAGGTCTGCCTTGAACGTGCGCAGTTTGCGGCAGGCACACAGGGCAAATCCGAGGTCCCGCCAGATCGAACCGAGATAGCGGGGATTGCAGCGCTCGATGCGCATGTCGCTTGTGCCCTGCGGCCAGTCGCGCGTCACAAGCGTGATCTCCACGCCCCGCGCGGATAGGGCCTGGGCGGCCCGTGCCACGAAGCGTTCGGCGCCGCCGTCGGGGCGGTAGCGTTGGCGGATCAGGACGACGCGCATGCGCGTGTCTTCGTGTCCTCGAGGAGGTCCGTGATGGCCTGCAAGGCCTCGTCGACTCCCACCGCCCCCATGCATTCGCTCAACTGTCCGTCGCCGCAGCCGGCAAACCCACAGGGCCGGCAACTATAAGTCGAGGCGGTGAGGACGCGCGCCGGTACCTGCCAGGGCGCCCACTCCTGGTCTCCGCTCGGCCCGAAGATGGCGACCACGGGTGTACCCATGGCCGAGGCCATATGCATCGGCGCCGAGTCCACGCCTATGAAGAGCCGCGCCCTTTGCAAAAGGGCGGCGAGCTCCTTCAGGGTCAGTGTCCCGCTCCAGTCGATGAGCGTATCCGAGGGCTGAAGCGGTGCCAGGATCTCGCCGATCACCTGGCGCTCCGCGGCATCGGGCCCTGATGTCACGACGAGGGTGTGTCCCGCGGCCTGGAGCTTGCGTATGAGCGCGGTCATGGAGGTTGCGGGCCAGGCCTTGAAGAGCCAGCGTGACGTCGGGTGGATGACGAGAAACGGACGCGCAGCAAGCCCGGCCCGTGTAAGGCGCCCATCCACGCCGCTCCAGGCCTCGGGTCCTGCCACCAGCCGCAAGGTCTTCTCTTCGGGCGGTATCATGAGCCCCAATCGGCGCAGGGCGTCGAGATGAGTCTCCACGGTGTGACGTTGGCGGGCGGGGACGTCATAGAGGTGCGTGAAGCTCTTGCGCCACCAGCGCCCCCGCCGTCCCGGGTAGCGGCGCGCGACCGCGTAGCGCGGCTTCAGGATTCGGGCAAGCACGGCCCCGCGCGGATGTTCGGTGAGGTGCACGACGAGGTCGTAGTGACGGTCCTTCAGGGCTGTCAGCAGCCGTCTTTCAGCGGCGATCTTCCGGGAGAACGGCAGGTCGCGCGTGCGCCGGTCGATCGTGTGGATGGTGGCAATGTCGGGATTGAGGCGCAGCATGTCGAGGCTGTCTTCATAGATCAAGGCGTCCACCTCGACCTTCGGGATCAAGGCGCGCAGGACCCGGAATACAGGCGCGGCCAGCAAGACATCGCCATGGTGGCGGAACTTTATGACGAGGGCGCGGCGTACGACGGCGGGATCGATAGCATCGGGGAGCATCGCATCACAATAACGAAGCCCCGCCGGCTTGTCCACGCAGAGTCAACGGCCGTCCTGGGACGCCGTCCCATGGGCGCGGAAGGGTCGATCCCGCCGCCGCGCGCGAGGTCATGCCCAGGTCCCCTACCCGATCCCGTGTCAGGCCCGACGAACGGCGGACCCCTCGGCGTTTGCTTGTGGCGCCGACCCTCCCGCGCGGCAAGCCTCGCAGGCCCCTGTCCGGAAAGCCGCTGTCGCGCTCGAGGCCGAACCCACGACGCCAGGGCCTTGGGCCCACGATGTCAGGGCCCAGTTCGGCGGGTTCCCTGACATTCACCCATTCCGCGGCTTTTTCAGTGCCTCTTCGACGATCGCGCATCGTTCGTGCGGGCTACTTGTGAGCACGAAGACCTTGCCTAGCCCGCTTGGCTGCGGCTGTGCGGGGGTCCGGGGCGCGACAAGAGCGCCTCGCCCACGCCCTCGATGTCATAAGCGGCCGGAATTCTGCTATCCTGCGGACCTAAAGCAAGAGAGGAAAGAAGGGGGAGGGCTTTAACTTGGCGGCAGGGGTTGGTGCCCAGGAATACCGCCGGCTGCTCGCGTTCGCGGTCGTCGGTACCTTGGGGTTTCTGGTCGATGCGGGCGTCGTGCTCGGACTTACCGGTTCGGGCGTGGATGCGCTGTCGGCCCAGGCCGCGGCGTTCGTGGCGGCAGTGACCGTCACCTGGCTGGGCAATCGTTCCTGGACCTTCCGGGATCGCGTCGGTCGCTCGAGCCTTTCCGGGGAGTGGGCGCGCTACGTCTCGGCGAATGTCGTGGGCTGGGTCGTCAATAACGGCGTCTACGCGCTACTTGTCCTGACAGTGCCGCTTACCATGCGCGAGCCGGTATGGGCGGTGGCCGCCGGTTCCCTCGCGGGCCTCGCCTTCAACTACACCGCGGCCCGCCGGGTAGTCTTTTCGTGAGCGCGGCAAACGTCTCCCCACCATTCCAGGACGCGCCGCCCGTCTTGTCGTTCGTAGTCCCTTGTTATAATGAGGCCGTCAACATCCGCGCCCTCTACGACTGGATACCCTCCGCCACGGTGACGCATCCGGAGAATGCGCTTTTCCGACGGCGCCGCCAAGGCCTCTTGAGCAGTATACAGGCCGCTAATCGGAGCGAGACGATGTGATGCGATTCGGTGCCGGGTGCCAGATTCACGAGCGCTCCCGCCGATACGCACCATGTTATCGGGCGCTATAGAACGACGCGTTTCCCAATACTGGCTCGTCTACCTGAGCTCCATCCCATGAAGTAACGTCGACTCCTGGGGCCACCGGATGGGACTATTTTCACCGTTGGCACGGACCACAGACGCCTTTCGTGATCGCGGAAAGGGGGTCTCATGGGGATTGCTTCAATACCCCGACTCTTACCCCCGCTATAGCGTCGATCCCAAAAGCGCCGGTGTCCCGCCTGCCTTACTGTTGGCTGCGCGCAAACAGCCATCCTGTACATTTAGCCTCGAAGACCCTAGACTCTTGCCGCTCGACCAAAAACCAATTTAGCCATGAAGAGCCGTGCGCCTATTGCCGTGCTGATACCCTGCTATAACGAGGGTTCCAGCATCGGCTCAGTGATATCTGACTTCCGGAAAGCGCTGCCTCACGCACAGATTTTTGTTTATGACAATAACTCAACTGACGATACATCCCAGGTAGCCCGCGCGGCTGGCGCGACTGTTCGAGAGGAACCACAACAAGGCAAAGGCCATGTTGTGCGACGCATGTTCCGTGATATTGACGCTAGCTTTTACGTGCTTGTTGACGGGGACAACACTTACGATGCGCACGTTGCGCCAAAAATGCTCGAAATTGCCGTTAGAGGACCTTATGATCTTGTCAACTGCGTGCGGCGCGACAAGGACCCCGCCGCGTATCGTCTTGGCCACCGCTTCGGTAACGTGTTTCTGACCACTATTGTGCGCTGGATGTTTGGTGACGGGATTCGGGACATGTTATCCGGATACAAAATCCTATCTCGCCGATTTGTGAAGTCGTTCCCGGCGCTGGCCGATGGCTTTGATATTGAAACCGAGATCGCTGTCCATGCTCTAGGGCTCTCTATGCCGATTGCCCATATTGAAGGGCGTTACCGTGGCCGGCACCTGGGCTCCCAGAGCAAGCTGCGCACCTACCGCGATGGTTTTCGCATTCTCTGGCTAATTAGTGTTCTGGCGAAACACGAACGGCCCATGTTATTTTTCTCTTTCTTCGCCGCCATTCTGGCGAGCTTTTCCTTGGCGTTGGGACTACCGGTGGTCTTGCATTATCTTGCCACTGGCCGGGTGCCTCGGTTCCCTACAGCGATTCTAGCCATGGGCGTCATGTTGTTGGCCTCTTTAAGCCTCACGACCGGCATCATATTGGACACCGTGACGCGCGGCCGTCGCGAAGCCAAGATGTTGATCTACCTCCAGCAAGATCCGCCGATGGCGCTCCGGGAGAGTTTGCCGCAAACAACGGAGACCTGATGCGAGCATATTGGTTTAGGATACCGCCAGGTTACCGATACGCTGCCAGATCGCTCCATGATTATCGGTGCCATCGGTTTCTTGCCGGGCGTCGCCGTTGGTTCGACCCTGGCGGGTACGCGCGCCCGTCTAGTGTCCTCAGCGTGGTCCGTGGTATGTGGTAGATGCACCCCCCACCTTCGCCGGTCAGTGTGCGGAAGTGAGGGTGATATATTACCGCCCATGCCGAATTCTGGTCATTCCAGCCAGTTACGGGACTTGTGTGGCTTGTATTGCCGTCGTCGCCATATGCCGGGAATTTCCGGTTCCGGTGGTGGCCGCCGAATCTTTATGTGGGGACAGATTTTCGCGTCCATAGTCGCGACGCGCCGCATTTGCGGAATGGTAGGAGGGCCTGCATGTGCCATATTGTGAAGGCACTATTCTAGCTAATCTAGGAAAACCATTAGGGCACAACATGAATCGCTCGGCGCATCAAAACACTAACATAGACAAAAAACAGCGGCATCTTGTGCTGTGGGCCTGCATCGTCGTTCCAGTATTCTTTGGACTCCTAGTCCTTATGCTTGGGCAAGATGCGGATTGGGATCTTATGAACTATCATTTCTACGACCCATACGCATGGATCACCGGTCGCGTCTTTCAGAATATTGCACCGGCAGGTCTGCAGAGTTACTACAACCCCTTCCTTGACGTGCCCTTCTATTACGTCATTCGTTACTGGCCCGCGTGGGTTGCTGGGGTCACCATCGGAACCGTGCAGGGCCTCAATTTTATCCTGATCCTCGCGATCGTCCGCCGGGCGCTACCCGTAGGTTCCCGCGTTCGTAGCGCCTGGCCCCAGATCTTGATTGCTTTTGCAGGACTCTTGGGTGCCCAGAGCATCGGGGAATTGGGTACATTGATGGGCGACAACATCACGAGCCTTTTCGTGTTTGGTTCTCTCCTCGGCATCTTCTGGTCGCTAATGGGCGACCCGACTCCCCGGCATCGTATTCTAGGGCTTTTTCTGTCCGGGATTATTATGGGCTTAGGCGCGGGGTTTAAGCTGACCAACTCCACATACGCGGTAGGCGCCTGTCTCGCCCTTCTGCTGCCGGCGCTACCAGGGGGGCGCCTTATCGACCGATTTCTGCTGGCCTTCGATTATGGCGTTGGTGTTTTGGCGGGGCTTGGCGCGACCGGCGGGTACTGGTTCTACAAAATGTGGACAGTGTACCACAATCCCCTGTTTCCCTATTGGAATAACTGGTTTCGATCCCCCTACGCCTTGTCGTCGAGCTACAATAACTATCAGACAAGTTTTGTGCCGCACAGCTTGATCAACATCGTTCTTGCCCCGTTTACACTGGAGCGGTTTGAGGGTCTATTTTTTAGGGAATATGGACCTGCGGTGCTCTACGTGCTCTTCCTGTTGTGGGGTGTAAAGGTTTTGTTCGTGAGGTGGCGCAGGGTCCATGAAGTCGCTGAGGCGCACCAATCCCCCGATTCACGCATCGCCACCTACCTACTTGCGATGGTAGCAATCAGCTATGTCGTGTGGCTGCGTGTATTTGCCTACATGCGCTATTTCATTCCCCTGGAGATGCTGGTCCCGCTTGGGATTTGGTTATTGGTGGGACGACTCCTTCGGGAAAGGCGCGCCGCCAACATGGTGGCAGCGGCACTAGTGTTTTTCGTGTCAGTGCCTGGCAGCGTTTTCCCCGTTCGATGGGGTCGGGTCGGTTGGGCGCAACACTATTTCGCGGTGAAGATGCCTAAGATTGGCGCAAAAAGCGTGGTCCTGATTGCTGGACCCCGGCCCATTTCTTATGTCATCCCTTATCTCCCAAAAACCACTGTAGTCGTGAGCCCAGATGGATTGGGGGCGCCGACGCTAGCCTACCGCCAGCTTGTGCAGCGGCGTCTGGCAGCATCACCTCAGGAGCGGTTGTATCTGATATACGGCGCAGGCCGGACGGCGCAGAAGACCGCGCTCTATCGTGTAGGAGCGGAGAAAGCGATCGGGCAATACGGATTAGTCACCCAAAAAGACTCGTGCCGAACCTTGGAGACGCATATTGGCACCCAGGCGCACGCCATTGTATGGTGCAGTGTCGGTGTGTTGAAAAGCCCCCGTTGGACGCGCCAATCCGCCAACTAGAGGCCCGTACTCGCGAGCAATGCGGGTCCGCGAGAGCGGGAAAGAAAGTGGCCGACAAGGAAGTTACCGAGGCGCGGCCTCGCAAAGCTCTTTACACGCACCGCGCTCCTACAGTCATTCGGGTCCTCGGGGCCAGCATCGCCCATGGGGGGAGGCATAAGGGGACGCCGCCCGTATCGCAGATTAAGCCGCGTAGCCAACCCCGGCGGCTAGCGGGCTTAGTCGGCTGCGTCAGATCGCTCATAAAGGGGGCCGGTTTTCGCCGCGACCTTGGTTCACGGCGGCGCGCAGACGCTCCATATGTGGCATAGGGTCGCCAGAGCCTCCCGTGCCGGCCGCTCGTTGGTGTGGCGATGGGGCTGCGCCAAGTAGCGGTTTTGGAAGCGGACGGTGAACATCTCCAGGAAGTCATGCAAGGCGATGACCGCCCCGTCGGGCAGGTCGGATCCTCGCTACTCCCAGATCGAGGGAATGTGCTTAGCGTGATGTGCGGATCGATGGGCCTGACCGATCAGCCCGGTTTCTAGACTCAAGTTGCCCCGAACGAAAGACGTTTTCCCTTGGTCATTCAAGGCGTTGTGAGAAGATCCCTATTCCGCGCCCTGCCTACACGGCGAGGGTGTCAATCAGCTCCATGGCGCGCGCTTGCAGCGGATTAGGGCGGGTCGTCACGGTAAAGGTCGGGGCATCATCTTCGGCGGAGGTGCAGCACGTATTGCGCACGATGGTGGCAAGCTCTGTGAGGAGTGTCTGGAAGCTGTGGATGGGTGTACCGTCCGCGTGGTGTCGACGGGCGATCTTGGCTTTCGCGCCTGCCGAGCGCTCGGCCGGGGCCACCGGGTCACGGGTGGTCTTGGCCGCCTGGTCCTCGTCGGTAAAGAGTAGTTCCCGCCAGGCCTCCTTCAGGTGCCACTCGACGTAGTAGGCGAGCATGCAGAGGAAGATATGGGCCCGTACCGGCCATGCGGCCGGCAATGCCCGATCGCTCAAGCGGTGGTGGATGGGCCGGACCTTGAGATCGACGGTCTTCAGGGACCGAAACGCGCGCTCGACCTGCGAGAGCGATTGGTAGTGACGCACACAGCTCGCACTATCCAGACGCTCGGCCTTAACCGAGGTGCGGATGATATAGATCCCATCGAGGGCGGCTTCCGCGGCGATGGCGTCCTCCTTGCGGGCGAAGGTGAGGGTCGTGTCGGTGAGGGTGAGGGTGAAGTGCTTAGGCCTCTGGTAGCGGTTCACGACGCGCCCCACGGCAAGCCCGATCTTGTCCTGCCCCGTAAGACGTCCGGCTTCGACGCGGGTCTGGATCGTGCGCAACGCCTCTTCAGTGGCCTGTAAGAGCTCTTCGCGCTTATGCGCCCGAAGCTTGGCGAGCTCCGGATTGCGACAGGCCACGAGCCGCTCTCCGGGATAGTCGGGGTGAGTGATCTCGCAGAGGTTGGTCTCATCAACCAGCCATGCGGCCGGCAATGACAGATCGGGCTGGATCGTCTTGTCCTCGACCAGGGCGCGGATCGCAGTACTCTTCAAGGCCGTGATCCAGTCGATACCGCCGTGGTCGCGAAGGGTTGCGATCGCCGTACTGCTGATCATGCCGCGATCACCCACCATCACGAACTGCGCAATACCGAATTCGTCTTTAATGCGGGCGATCTCGGGCATCAAGGTGGTGGGGTCGGCGACATTACCCTCATGCACGGAAACCGCCACCGGACAGCCCCGGTCGTCGGTCATGAGCCCATAGTTCACCTGCAGGGTGCCGCGGCGGCCGTCGCGGCTATACCCTCGTCGTGCGAGAGGACAGGCATTGCCGGCCGCATGGCTGGTGGTCCCCTCGAAGTAGCTCGAACTCAAATCATAGAGCACGAGGCCATCGGCCTTGAGATGGCGGGCCGCCAACTTCTTCTGGATGCGGTCCTGACGGGTGAGGAGCCAGTCCATGGCCGCATAGCAGTCCTGTTCATCGACGTCGGCGACCCCGCCCTCGTCTGCCAGGGTGGTGGTATGCCACCAGCGGGTGGTGGCGAGCTTTGTGTGGGGGCTCAAGATCCGGGAGGCGATGAGGGCCAGGACGATATCGCGCTCCCGACAGGGCTTGGCACTGATCAGCGAAGCCAGTCCCAGACGCGCCATCATCCGCTGGACCGCCTCTACATGCCCGTGCGGCTGGGAGCGCTCCACCACAAACCCCAGACCCGCCGGTTGCAGATCCGCCCCCTGAAAGACCGCGCGCAAAAGCTCGATCTGCGGCATCGGCAGATGCGAGAGATTGGCGATCGTGCGCTTCTTGACCTTCTTGCCCTCGCGATAGGACTCCCGCAACAGGATGGTGGGGCGGGACCCGCGATTGGGCACGATATGGATATGCATGCCTACTACATATCACACATAACCGCGTATTGCAAGCAATAAAACAACTATTACATGCCTACACTTCACCAGACCACAAAGCACCCAAACGCTTGATTTCCTGGGCGTTAGGGGGCTTTTTGGGGGGGTTTAGGGGGGCAACCTCAGTCTAGAAAAACCCCTTCTTTAGCGGATGCGCTGCAATTGACGATGACCACTACCAGACTTCACGTGACGTATGCGGGTCAGTGTCGAGCCAGTTCATTCAGTTGCCATCGTCACTTGCGGCCGGAATTTCATTATTCATGACCCTTTCCGTAAAGGCCTGAGTGGCCAAGGCCTCAAGAAGCCCCATGTCGTCCCGAGGCAGGTCCTTGATCGATGAGTGAGATCCGATGCTGCCCGGTGTGTACACGATTCGTACCCGCCTTGCGAGACCTCCGCAGACCTCATTTACCTTAAGTACTGTCGCAATTCCAAAGCCCGTTTTGGGCCCAATTGTCTTATTGTTTCTGGCGCTCGCTTGCCTTAACTCCCGAACGCACTGCGCGACCCGCCTTTCGTGCGTCGTGCCGTCATGGTACTCAACCCAGTTGACCGAGAGATCCTCCTCATGGTCTCGCAACGCAAAGGCCTCAGGGAAGAACCCGATAACGTTTCCGTCGCCATCCCTCATAAGGCGCGCCCATGGCACACGCCGCAAGACGTGATGCTCATCAGGCAACCGCTGCCCTTTTTTAACCATCTAAATCAGCCACCTCTGAGGTTCATAAGGTTTAAGGCTTTCAACCAGACGAGCCACATGAACATCGCCAGCGAAGCGCTCGGGTTCGTTCTCTACGTCTTTCGATATTACCCAGCGTACCCGATCGTTCGGCAGAAATTCTATCGTTAAGCGATCAGAGTCATGTACCCATGCGGCAAGTAAATATCCTCGATAGGACAGCCCAAGCCCCGGCCTCGCTTTGGGCGCAAGCTGAAAAATGGCCTTTAGAAAAGTAGCAAAAGACGCTTTCTGAATGGGGGCATCCTCAGGATCCCACTCCTCAGGATCGTGTAAGGAATCCAGCTGCCTAAACAACACATCGCGCCATTCTCGGCTCATATGCATCGCGATTTGCGAAGTCAGAACCTTTACATTCGCCGTTGCGTCAAAAAGTTGCCCTTCTAGCGATCCCGCCACGTTCGGACTTTGTAGTGACCCGGGCGATGGGGGAATTCTGAGCGCATTGACCTGGGCTGATAGAGCCTGGCCAATGTCAGAAAAAGAAAATCCCCCAGCTTGGTAAGGCGGTGAGTTGCGGTCCGCGACGAATTGATTATCCATCTCTGAAAAGACTCCTGGCTTGATCGGTCACGCAAGATTCAAACACATGATTCTTTCTGTCTCTAATTCTGCCAATAAGATCAAAAATATCCCCATCTTTTTGGGGAACATCTGCTAGTCTTACTATATCTTGGTCTATTACAAAAGACGCATGCTTCAAAATGGGCGCAGGAACAGAAGCCGAGTTGATGACAAGTTGGGCCTTTAGGTCATCCATGAATATTTGCACCTGTACCGTATAAGCATTAAGGGGGCCCAATTCCGCGGGAACCCGTGGAAATACATTTAGATAATCCTCGTGCGCGATGCTCTTTCCTTCCATGGGAATGTCGACGCGGTTTATGTATCTGACACCAATTCTCTCAACGGTCTGAAATCCGAGAATTCTCCTTCGGGTCGTCCAGTCCCGGCAAAAGCGTTCAAAGAACGGTTGCCACCCCGGATAAGGCGCCAACTGAGAGACCGTGATTGACTTAGGGTGCAGCACGAGAAGCTCTGTCATGTCATTAGAGGAAAGGCGGTAGCCGCGCTCACGTGTCTCCGTCACATTCGTATTGGGTAAAGCTCCTATATTTAGGTTCACATGAACATTTTCAATTGGCTGGCTATGCGGGTAGTGCTTTGAGAACTTCCTCTGGAGATCTGTCAATGCTGTATCATTAATCGGTTGCGCGAAGACAATCGAAATAATGGCTTCAGTAATTGGTGGCTTTTTATATTGTGTATCCACAGTGTTGCCCAGGCTTAAGACTTCTAGTCACACTAGACCCGTTTGATACGCCCTTCCCGAGCGCGTGCGAAGCAAGCTGACTTCGCTGCATTTTGTAGAGGCTGGACCCGCCCATACAGCGGGGCATCACCGGCTTTTGCATTTAAATAATAAGAGATCCCACCTTAGGTTGCTACCTCTGATTTCCATGCGCTGCCAAGGATCTGACAAGAGCCTCGCAGCTATTCTCGATGTGAAGCGACGCCCCCTCGGAATGCCGGGTCGGAACGTCGTGGCGGTCGATCTCCGGGGCTTGCTGGGGCCTGTGCCGGGCGTTGGGCGCGGGCGGGTAAAGCAGGATCCGCTTGGGGCGTACCTCATGGCGGAGATGGTGGCGGCCTGCGCGGCCGCGACCGGCGGTGAGGCCCACATCGATCCAGTGGGCGACCCGATAGCAATGTCCGGCATTGCCAGCCGAACGGTCGGTCAAGCGGGCGGGATCAACGAGGTTCTCGGCTAGGGGGGACGGGACCCCGTAGGCGGCCGTCCAATCGGCGGTGACCGTGCGCAGGGCGAGTACGTGGCCTGGGAGGGTTTGAACTCGCACATGGGGCAGGACCAGGAATTGCCGATGATCCGGTGGAGGCCCCGGGCCCAGGTGGCGGCGTCCCAGCCGATCTACTGCTCGCGCCCCCGGAGGCGCCAGGCCGGCCGATACCCCGTTTTTCGGTTGGCCCCTGGTGTAAAGAGCGGCATGAACGAGGCGGGGCGGGGGTCGCCAATGGATTTGCCTCGGGTGCGGGTGCGCCTGATCGGTGCGGGAACGCTCCGAGTGGGACCGGCTGACGCGCGCCCATCATTACCTGGGACTGACCGCCTTGGTGGGGCGCAGCCTGCGGTATGTGGCCGAGAGGGGGTGGACAGTGGCTCGCCTTGCTGGGTTGGGCCTCTCCGGCGTTGAAGTGCTCCCCACAATACCGGGATTGGATGGCCACCGACGTTGCCATGGCCATGTCTGGGATTGATCGTCAACAACAGCGACTTACCTCGCCTGGAAGTAAAGACCATGCCGCTGTCCGCTACCGATGCCCGCGCGCTCTTTGCGCGCCTCGCATCCGTGGATGATCCGTGCGCTAGGCGCGGGCGGCGCCACAGCCAGCGTTCGCTGCTCGCGATCGTTCTTTGTGCGGTGATCAGTGGGGCCCAAGGACCCACCGCGATAGCCGAATGGGGGCGCAGGCTCCCGCCCCCGATGCTGCGCTGCCGCCGGGCCGTCGACGGCCGCTATGAGCCCCCTCCGAGCCCACGATCCGCCGTCTGCTCTAGGCCGTCGATATCGAGGCGCTTAAGGCGCCACTGGGGGATTGTCAGCAAATGCCGCAGACCACGGTCGATGAACCCGTGGCACTCGATGGCAAGACCCTGCGTGGCTCGCAGGATGGTGGCGATGGGCCGCCGCCTTCGGGCACGCAAGCGGCGTGGTCTCGAAGGAGAGGGAGGTGGCCCTGACAAGGCGAGCGAACTGAAGGCCGTGAAACCCCTGCTGGACCCCTTGCCGCTGGCGGGCCGGGTGTTTCCGCTACCCGCCGCAGGGCGACACTGTTGGTCTTCAGGCTCCTGCTGTGATACTCCAAATGTGGCCCGGTTGTGCCACCTGCGAACCCCACGCGCCGTCCCTTAAAGGGCCCATGCGCATCCGGGCTATGGGCAGCAGTAGGTGGGGCGGCCGCTCCTTTACCGTGAGGCATTGTTGCATCGCGCGCCCCAGGCCCGCCGCCTTGCATTACGCTAGCGACAGCTTTGCGGGTGGCTACCTGGAAGGCGTGTTGATGTGATCCCTGTGCCGGCCAGCACGAGCAGGATGCGGCCAACGTCTCTTCGTCTTTCAGGCCACGATTAAGGCGTCCATCGAGTGCCGGGCGCGCTAAGCGCAGAGCCAACGCATCGGATTTTACAACGCTAGTGGTCCACGATGCGCAGGGTTTGCGAGTTGGTAAGGGGGGATCGCGTCTTTATTTAAATGATTTGTGTAAGCCCTGATCCCTCGCAGGTGGGATGCTCTACGCCTCTAAGTAGGTTGCAATAGACCTTTATCACAGAGGAGACATCCATGCCGAGCAAAAAGTCATCGACGGAAACCGAAAAGAAGTCGGCCTCGAAAACGACAACGAGATCGAAGCCGGCAGCTCGCGCGCACACTGCGCAATCCGCAACCCCGAGTCGCCAGCGTGCGCAGACCAAAAATGCCAAGGGCAAGATAGTCAAGACTGCGAAGGCGAGTCGGCCCAGGGGTCCTTCCGCGGGTGCGAATATCCCCTCGACCATCGCCCGCTCCGATCGTCATGCCCAGAGCCTGTGGCGCAAGGCGCTCGCGAGCGCTGAAAAGACGTATGGTGATGGGGCGCTCGCCCACAGGGTCGCCTACAGCGCCTTGAAGCACGAGTACGAAAAGACCGGCAATCTCTGGGTGCGCAAGGACGAAGCGGGGCCATCGGATGCCCAGGCCGCGCGGGGTCCTGCGACTCGTCCCCGCTCGACCGAGAAGCCCGCGCGCACCGGACGGGGTCATGTGGTCCGCAAGTCCGGCTCGCCCGTGGGCTTGCACGCAAAGCCCCCCGGACGATGACGGCCGCTACGCGCCCCGCCGCGCGGGGCTGGCCGATGTCAGGGGTGAGGCCGGATCCGTAAGTCGGGCCTGGCGGGACGCACATTACCGAAAGTTGCGCCGACGGGTCTGCAACACGGGGAGCCTTATGACACGGCCAGCGCGCCGATCCAGGCGCGGACGCGCACCGTGAGGGATCAGGGTGATGGTCGATGGGCTTTGATTGGCCCGGCGGGAGGCCAAGCCAGGCATTGATCGACGCCCGCCACGATCATGGTGAGAAATACGGCGGCAAGGTCGGGGCCCCAGCGCGCTGGGGTCTACGAACGGTCGCTACGCTCGCCGTCGCAACGTGCACCCAGTCTTCCACCGAGTCCGCGAGCCAGAGGCGTCTTGCGGTGTTATCTGCCACGCATTCGAGGGCGGGCGCTCGCGCATCGACCGAGTTGTCGAGAATGTGTACGAGATCGAAGTCAGCAAGTGATCGCGATAGATTCATCATGGACCGGTAATAGCGATCGACGATGGTATCCACGGGGATCGCATGGCCTCCCTCCATGTAGCGCCGCGCGACCCGATAGGCGTTGATGGCCGGATCCCGGGTCGCGACGAAGAGGAGGTGGGTGCGACAGCCCTTATCGCGCGCCGCCCGCACAAAGCGGGCTGGGTCAGCGTGCGCGGCGAACACGGTTTTGCAGACGATAACCTGACCGGCCGCAAGCGCCTGGTATCGCCGCCTGCCGGCCGCAAGGGCTGCTCGCGGCGCGTTTGTATGGGCACGAAAGCCGCCGGGAAGCGAGGCCGTAATGGCATCCGGGTCCACGAGACACAGATCCCGAAACCACGACAGATCGACCATGCGCTGCGTCACGGTGGTCTTTCCAGACCCGTTGGGCCCGGCAATCACGAGAAGGGTGGGCTTAGTCGGCTCGCTCATAAGGGGGAGACTGGTTCTCACCGCGACCTTGGTTCACGGCGGCGCGCAGACGCTCCCTATGACGTTGAAGCCGTGCCTCGTCCTTCGCGACCATAGCTTCCCGCCAGCCCTCGAACAGCCGATTCCTTCGAGCTCTGGGGTCGTCGAGATAGGCCGCGGTGTCCGGCAAACCGGTCGGGGCCTCATCGTGCGGTCGATCCTTTTCCATGGACGTATTATAACATGGGGGCGTCTCGGTGCCGCCGCGCGCGGGGGTTGCCCGTCAGGGCGAAGGCGGCGATGGCCTTCGCTGAGAGTCGATTCGAACGGTCGCCCGCGGGGCCTCCATTGTCACTTCCAGGGCCTCTTCCACGCGCTCTGGTGTGAGATCCTCGAGGCAGCGCAGGTGACCCAAGGGGCAGGTGCGGGCAAAGCAGGGACTGCATTCAAGGCCCAGGGTGACCGTGACCGCGCGGTCGTCCAAGGGCGGGGTGTGGCGGGGATCCGAGGATCCAAAGACCGCCGCCATGGGTTTATGGAGGCTGGCCGCGACGTGCATAAGGCCCGAGTCGTTGCTGACGACCGCAGTGGCCAGGGCCAAGAGGTCCACGGCCTCGAGTAGGGTGGTCTGCCCGGTCAGGTTGGCGCACGCGCCTTCAGACAGCGTGCCTATGGCCCTGGCGATCTCCTGATCGCGTGGGCCGCCGAGTGCGAGGACGCGCCATCCGCGATCATGGTACGTCCGTGCAAGCCGCGCGAAATGGCGGGCGGGCCAGCGCTTCGCGGGACCGTATTCTGCCCCGGGGCAGAGCGCGAGGAGTGGCGCCGTAAGATCGATCCCGAAGCGTTCGGCGCACCGCCTTCCCGCTTCCGGGTCGGCGCGAAGGCGCGGGGCCGGGATCTCTGGCAAGGGCTCGCCGGGCTCGAGCCCCAGGAGCAGGAAGCGCTCGACGGTCTTCAACTTGCTGCCCGCGGGTTCGCGGCGAATGTCGTTGACGAGCCCGTAGCGGGCCTCGCCAAGATAACCTGTGCGCCGCGTCGCGCCGCTCGCCCACGCCGGCAGCGCGGACTTGTAGGACCGCGGCAGGATATAGGCCTGCGCGTAATGGCGTTCCCGCAGCCTGCGACCGAGCTGCAACCGTTCGCGCAGGGCGAGCCGGCCGTGCGGGATGGCGAGCGCGATGGTGTCGGCGATCTCGGGCATGCGCGCGGCGAGCGGCAGGGTCGCCGGGGGGGCTATGAGGTCCAGGGCGCGATCGGGATCGCGCGCCTTCAGGAGCTGGAACAGGCTATGGGCCATGACCATATCGCCCACCCAGGCTGGCCCCACGATCAGCGCCCGCGTGGCGCTCATCGCCCGTCCGGGAGTTCCTTCATGTCGGTGAGGACATAGACCGTTCCGCAGTAAGGGCAGCGCTCCTCGCCGCTCACATCGATCGGCAGGAACACCCGCGGATGCGAGTTCCAGAGGCTCATGGCAGGCATCGGGCAGTGCAGCGGGAGGTCGGCGTGCGTGACCTCGACGCGCATGGCCCGCGCCGTCGGGGCCGGCGCCAGCTGTTCCTTGTCCATGTCAGGCCTTCTGCGAGCGCGGCGCTGCCATCGCCTCGCCCACCGGGGTCACCCATTCGGGATGGCTCTTGCGTCGCCCGTGGACCTGCTCGAAATAGAGGGTCTGGAGCTTTTCTGTGATCGGTCCGCGGTGCCCCGGGCCTATGGGGCGGAAGTCGAGCTCGCGGATCGGCGTGATCTCGGCCGCGGTCCCCGAGAAGAACGCCTCGTCGGCGATATAGACCTCATCGCGGGTGATGCGCTTCTCGCGCACCGGCACCCCGATCTCGCCCGCGAGCTCCATGATCGTCTCGCGCGTGATGCCTTCGAGTGCCGCGGTCAGCTCCGGCGTCAGCAACACGCCGTTACGCACGATGAAGATGTTCTCGCCGCTGCCCTCGGCCACATAGCCCTCGGTGTCGAGTAGCAGGGCCTCGTCACAACCGCATTGCTGGGCCTCGCGCAGGGCGAGCATGGAATTCATGTAACTGCCGTTGGTCTTGGCCTTGCACAAGGTGACGTTCACATGATGGCGGTTGAACGAGGAGGTCTTGATGCGTATGCCGCGCTCCAGGGCCTCGTCGCCGAGATAGGCGCCCCACGCCCAGGCGGCCACGATCAGATGCACCTTGAGCTTGTCGGCCCTAAGCCCCATGCCCTCGGAGCCGTAGAACGCCATGGGCCGGATGTAGGCCGATTCGAGACCGTTCTCGCGCACCGATGCGAGGATCGCCTGGCGCACCGTCTCCTTGTCATAAGGCATGTCCATGCCCATGATGTGCGCCGAGCGGAACAGGCGGTCGACGTGGGCATCGAGCCGGAATACCGCGGGTCCGGTGCTTGTCGGATAGGCGCGCACGCCCTCGAACACACCCATGCCGTAATGCAGGGTATGGGTCAGCACATGCGTATTCGCGTCCCGCCAGGGCACGAACTTGCCGTCATACCAGATCACCCCGTCACGATCCGCCATGGACATACCGTAAACCTCCTCACCAAAGTGTCGCCTGTTCGCGGCCTGGCATTGCCGCCTGGACCGGCTCATACTGAACTGAAAGGAACGGCTCCGCAACGGGGGCGAGAGGTCTCTCCGCCCCGTTGCGCAAACGCGTTAGACTGGTGGCCGCTATGGAAAGGCTCATCGACAAGACGCTCGAGGATTACGCCCGCGCCCACATCACGGCCCTGCCGGAGGCGCTCGCCGAGATCGAGCACTACACCCACGCGCATCGCCCCGATGCGGCGATGCTGAGCGGGCCGATCGAGGCCGCGCTCCTGCGCCTGCTCGTCCTGCTCTGCCCGGCGCGCCGGGTCCTGGAGATCGGCCTTTTCACCGGCTATTCGGCACTGGCCATGGCCAGTGCCCTGCCCGCCGACGGCGAGGTGCTGTCCTGCGAGAAGGACCCCGAGGCCATCGCCATCGCCCAACGGTTCTTTGATCGTACCCCCTACGGCCGCAAGATCCGCATCCGCGCGGGCCTCGCGCTCGACACCCTCGAGGCCCTGCGCGGACAGGTCTTCGATCTCGTGTTTCTCGATGCCGACAAGGAAAACTACCCGATCTACTATGATCGCGCCCTGCCCTTGCTGCGGCCGGGCGGGCTGTTCGTCGCCGACAACACCCTGTGGTCGGGCCGGGTGCTCGCGCCCAGCACCCCCGCCGATCTCGGCATCGCCGCCTTCAACCGCAAGGTCCAGAACGATCCGGGGATGGATGCCGTGCTCCTTACGGTGCGCGACGGGGTGACCGTCGCGCGCAAGAAGACGGCCTCCGCTTAGCGTCGCATCGAATCGAAGAACTCGGCGTTGTTCTTGGTCGCCTTGAGCTTGTCGAGCAGGAACTCGGATCCCTCGAGATCATCCATTGGGTGCAGGAGCTTGCGCAGGATCCAGAGTTTCTGGAGCTCGCCCGGATCGATCAACAGTTCCTCGCGCCGTGTCCCGGAGCGATTGATGTTGATGGCCGGGTAGACGCGCTTCTCGGCCAGACGCCGGTCGAGATGGATCTCCATGTTGCCCGTGCCCTTGAACTCCTCGTAGATGACATCGTCCATTTTGGAACCGGTCTCGACGAGCGTGGTGGCAAGGATCGTCAGGCTGCCGCCCTCCTCGATATTGCGCGCCGCGCCGAAAAAGCGCTTGGGGCGCTGTAGGGCATTGGCGTCGACACCGCCCGTCAGTACCTTGCCGGAGGCCGGCACGACGGTGTTATAGGCGCGCGCCAGGCGCGTGATCGAGTCGAGCAGAATGACCACATCGCGCTTGTGCTCCACGAGACGCTTGGCCTTTTCGATGACCATCTCCGCGACCTGCACATGGCGGGTCGCCGGCTCGTCGAAGGTCGAGGAGATCACCTCCCCGCGCACCGACCGGGTCATTTCCGTCACCTCTTCCGGGCGCTCGTCGATCAAAAGCACGATCAGCACGCATTCCGGATGGTTGGCGGTGATCGAATGCGCGATCTGCTGGAGCATCACGGTCTTGCCGCTCTTCGGCGACGAGACGATGAGCCCGCGTTGGCCCTTGCCGATCGGCGATATGAGATCGATGACACGCGAAGTCAGGTTTTCGGTCGATGAGTTCGCTTGTTCGAGCTTGAGGCGGTTCAGGGGGTGGAGCGGTGTCAGGTTTTCGAAGAGGACCTTGTTGCGTGCCTCCTCGGGTGACTGGAAATTGATGTTTTCGACCTTGAGGAGCGCGAAATAGCGTTCGGATTCCTTGGGCGGCCGGATGTTGCCCGTCACCGTGTCACCGGTCCGCAGGTTGAAGCGGCGGATCTGGCTCGGGCTGACGTAGATGTCATCGGGGCCCGCGAGATAGGAGCTGTCCGACGAGCGCAGGAAACCAAAGCCATCCTGGAGGATCTCGACGACCCCCTCGCCCACGATATCCTCGCCCTTTTTGGCCTGGGCCTTCAGGATCGCGAATATGAGGTCTTGCTTGCGCAGGCGACTGCCGCCCTGGAGGATCTCGACGACCCCCTCGCCCACGATATCCTCGCCCTTTTTGGCCTGGGCCTTCAGGATCGCGAATATGAGGTCTTGCTTGCGCAGGCGACTGCCGCCCTCGAGATCGAGGGCCACCGCCATTTCCACCAACTCGGTGGCGGGTTTACGTTTCAGTTCGGAAAGGTGCATTGTCATCTTTTTGAGAAACCGTCAGGCGTGAAAGTGGCGGATGAATCCGCGACCTGATCAGAAAAGGGGTTGAGATAAAGAGAAAGCAGGGGAACCGCGCTTCCTGGCCCGGAACCTTAGCACCTCGGCCGCCCGCCGTCCAGTACCGCGTGCGGCCGAGGTGTTCACGCTACAGATTGTCGTCCAAGAAGGCCGACAGTTGCGATTTCGACATAGCCCCCACCTTGGTGGCCTCCACCCCGCCGTTTTTGAAGAGCATCAGGGTCGGGATGCCGCGGATGCCGTATTTCGGGGGGGTTGCGGGATTTTCGTCGATGTTCAACTTGGCGACCGTGAGTTTGTCCTTGTAATCGCGCGCGACCTCCTCCAAGACCGGGGCGATCATCTTGCACGGCCCGCACCACTCGGCCCAGTAATCCACTAACACGGGGCCGGGCGCATTCAACACGGCCTCCTGAAAGGTGTCGTCCGTTACATAGATGATGCCTTGGCTCATTGTCGGGGTCTCGGTTGGTCGGTTTGTTTTTGGGATCTCGGTTGAGAGGAATACGTCGCAGTAGGGGTATTGTGGACGGAACGGGCGGAACTTGGCAAGAGCGCCCCTGGTTTCCCCGGCCCCCGCCATTTGTTATGCTAGGTCACTAATGAATGATACTCACCTTACCCAGCAAGCGTTTTCCGGCCTCGGGTTGCCGGAACCACTCCTCGCCGGAGTCCTCGGCGCCGGGTTCACCCACTGCACACCCATCCAGGCCGCCACCTTGCCCAAGGCGCTCGCGGGCCACGACGTGGCCGGGCAGGCCCAGACCGGGACCGGCAAGACCGCGGCCTTTCTTCTGGCGGTCTTCAACCGCCTCCTGACGGTGTCGCCGCCTCCGGATCGACGGCCGAACCAGCCGCGCGCCCTGATCCTCGCGCCCACGCGCGAACTGGCCATCCAGATCCACAAGGATGCCCTGGTGCTGGGTCAAGGATGCGCCCAGAGTGTCCAGCTCGCCTATGGCGGGACCGGTTACGAGAGCCAGCGCAAGGCCATCGAGGAGGGCGTCGATATCCTCATCGGCACCCCGGGACGCCTCATCGACTATTTCAAGCAGCACGTCTTTGATCTGCGCGCGCTGGAGGTGATGGTCCTGGACGAGGCCGACCGCATGTTCGATCTCGGCTTCATCAAGGACATCCGCTACCTCTTGCATCGCATGCCGCCGGTCGACAAGCGCCTGAGCCTGCTGTTTTCGGCGACATTGTCCTATCGCGTCATGGAGCTTGCCTACGAGCACATGAATAACCCCGAGCTCGTGCGCATCGAGGCGGAAAAGATCACCGCCGAGCGCGTGCGCGAGCGGCTCTATCACGTGGGGCAGGAGGAGAAGCTTCCGGTATTGGTCGGGCTTCTGCGTAGCGAGCAGGTGTCGCGGGCGCTGGTGTTCACGAATACCAAGCATGCCGCCGAGCGCGTGCAGGGGTGGCTCGCTGCCAATGATTTCGGGGCCGCGGTGCTTTCCGGGGATGTCCCGCAGCAAAAACGTCAGAGTCTGCTCGCGGATTTCCAGGGGGGGCATTTTCCGGTCCTGGTGGCCACCGACGTGGCGGCGCGCGGTCTGCACATACCGGATGTGAGCCACGTCTTCAATTACGATCTCCCGCAGGACGCCGAGGATTATGTGCATCGCATAGGGCGGACGGCGCGCGCCGGGGCCGCCGGCGAGGCGGTGAGCCTGGCGTGCGACGAGTACGCCTTCTCGCTCATGGATATCGAGGCCTATATCGGTCACAAGATCCCGGTGGAGCGCGTCACGGACGACCTGATCGTCTCCCTGAGGCGCCCGGCCCACAAGCCCCCGCGCGAGCGCGTCGGCCATCATGCACGATCACGTGGCGAGTCCGCCCCGCGCGATCGCGCCCATCGCCATTCGTCCGGGCGACCCCGCGAGCAGGCGCGCGCTCCGCAACGTCCCGCGCAAGCGGCCTCTCCGGCCCCCAAACCGGCCCCTTCCCGGCCTGCCGAGACCCGGCCCGCGGAGCCAGTGCGGCCGCGCGGTCTCAAGACCCCCGAGAAGCCGGTCCTCGGTTAGCGACAAGGAACCCTCATGGCAGAGCTTCGTTTGCAGGATGGATCGCGGGTCACGGGGCCCGAGCGCATCGCCGCGCATCTGGCGCCGTTGGGTGTGACGCTGCGCCACTGGCCCCTGCCCGAAGGCGCGCGCGCCCGCGAGCTGTTGACCGCGCAGGTGCTCACCGACCTGGAAAAGGATGAGCTTCTGGGCTTGGTTGAGCACCGCTTCGAGGCCCTGCGGGCCGAATCGGGCTATCAGGCCCGCGACCTCATCGTCTTGCACGAGGAGCTGCCGGGCCTTGGTGAGGCGCTCGCCAAGTTCTCCGCCATGCATTACCACGACGACGACGAGGTGCGTTATGTCCTGGCGGGCGCGGGATATTTCGGGTTCGTCACCGAGAGCGGCGCGCAGATGCTCCTGAGGGTGGAGGCCGGGGACTATATCAATGTCCCGGCGCGCGCCGAGCATTGGTTTGTGATGGGTGATGCCCCGCGCATCAAGGCGGTACGCTACTTCACCGACAAGGCGGGCTGGGTGCCGGTGTACACGCCTACGCCCGTCGCGCTGGCGTGACCCCCGCCGCTTCGCCAGATTCCCTGGTCATAGCGACCTATCGTTTCCCACCCGGGATCGATGCCGCGCGCCAGGCTGAGATCATTGCCATAGGCCAGACCCTGGGTAGCGCCGACGCGCGCTTCACCGGGCGTGAGCAGGCGCTTGCCGCCTGTCGCGGCGAGGTGCTCGAGGTGCGCGCCGATGGCGACGGGACGCGGGCCTCGGTGGCGTTCCCCGCCGCCAACACCGAACGCGACATCGGTACGCTGCTTACCATGGTGTTCGGAAAGTACAGCCTGGCCGGGCCCGCGCGACTCGTGGACCTGCGCCTGCCCCCGGATTTCGGGACCCTTCCGCGTTTCGGTATAGCCGGGCTGCGCGCACGCGTGGGTGTCGCCGGTCGGCCGCTGCTCATGGCGATCTTCAAGCCGGCCCTGGGACTCACCGCGGCCGATCACGCGACCCTCCTGCGTGCAGTCGCCGATACCGAACTCGATCTTGTCAAGGATGACGAGATACTCGGCAATCTCGCGCAAGCACCCACCCTCGAACGTCTGCGTGCTTGCCGCCCCGTGATCGAGACGATCCGCGATCGCCGCGGACGCGACCTCCTGTACGCGGTCAACGTCACCGGGCGTGCCGACACCCTGCTCGCCACCGCCCGCGCCCTGGTCGCCGAAGGCGCCAACGCCCTGCTGCTGAACGTGCTGGTCTACGGCTACCCCATGCTCGAGGCCTTGGCCCGCGACCCCGCGATCGGCGTGCCCATCATCGCCCACCCGGCACTCGCGGGCGCCCTGGCCCTGGCCCCCGACCACGGCATCGATTACGCCTTGGTCCTGGGGCGGCTCATGCGCCGTGCCGGGGCCGATATTGTGCTCCACCCGGCGCGTTTTGGGTCGCTGCCGTTCTCGGCCGCGGACGAGGCGCGGGTGATCGCGGCGCTCGCCGATCGCGACGGCCCCTGGCCCGCGGTGTTCCCCGGGCCGTCGGCCGGCATCAAGCCCGCGGTCGTGCCGGCGCTCCTTGCTGACTACGGCCGCGATCTCGTCATCAACGCCGGATCCGCGATCTTCGATGCCGCCACCGGGCCCAAGGCCGCGGTCGAGGCCTTCTTTGCCGCGATGGACGCTGGATTGTGAACGAGGTCACTGATCCGAGACCCCGGCTGGTCGCCATAGGACGGCTTTTCTATGAGCGCGGCTGGATGTGGGCGACCGCCGGGAACCTGAGCGCGCGCGCCGACGACCGGTCGTTCTGGATCACGGCAAGCGGCCTCTGCAAGGGCGAACTCACGGCCGATGACTTTCTGCGCATCGCGGTCGCCGACGGCCGGGTGCTGGAGGGCGGCGCCGGGCGCAAGCCCTCCGCCGAGACCGCCATCCACCGGGCGGTCTATGACACCCAGGAGTCGGCCGCCGCGTGCCTGCATGGCCACTCCGTGGAGGCCGTGCTCGCAAGCCGCGGACGCGACCCCGTGGTCCTGCCGCGCGTGGAGATGATCAAGGCCCTGGGGGTGTGGGACGATGGCACGCCCACCGCCCTGCCGGTCTTTGCCAACCACCCGGACGTGGCGTCCATAGGGCAGGCCGTCGAGACCTTTCTGCGCGACCACCCGCACCCCCTGCCGGCGCTCATCGTGCGCGATCACGGTGTGACGGCGTGGGGTCAAACGGTCTCCGAGGCGCTTCGGCACTTCGAGGCCGTGGAGTTCCTTCTCACCCTGCTCGCGCGCGGATTTTAGCTTTTAGTAGGCCGGTCCCATGCCGCGGGCGGCGTACCCCCGGAGCGTCGGCGGATCCGGGATTTCCGTTGATGGTGCCGAAGGGCCCGCCGCACGCATCGTCGTTGCCAACCGGTACCATGCGACAGGGTGCCCGGCGGCGTGCGGCCGCGCCCCGCCTGCCCATGACCCCGGCCGTGCCGCCCGATAGACGGGCGCCGGAAGTCCGGCGCTGGTCGCCCCGGGCCTGAATGGCAGCAGCCCCGCCCTCTTGATGAAGCGGTATCAAGGCCCGGCTTGGGGTGTGAGCCCCCACCCCAAAAGGCGGCCGCGCGCGATCATCGCATGGCCCCAAGCAGGCCCGCGCCGGCCGGCTCGACCGGCCTCCCGCGCCGGTGAAAGGATTCTTTTACAGAATCGTCATATTGCCCACATACACTTCTGCTTGCCGTGGTCGCAGGGGCCAAGACCGACTCCATAAGAAAAACCCCTCGCGCTTCTTTTAAAGATGTCATTGCCAAGGGTCTCGAGACATGTGTCTCCTGCCGCTATTCGTGCACACTGCGGTTTGCCAGCTGAAGCTGGCGATATCCGCGATCCAGAAGAAATTCCGTAGCGCCCCCAGGCCGCCGGCGGTGCTGCTTTGCGTCGCCAACCCGATGGCCCTGCCTTGCGTGCATGCCATCACGGGCGCCGGTTGGACATGCCATCGTGTACCACGGCTACGCTATGTCGATCGGGCCGCACGCGCGCTCGATGCCCGCGTCGTGGTCACGGATCGCATCGCCTCCGTGGCCGGCAGGTCCCCGGGCCAAACCTCGAATCCCTTGTCCTTCGTGCTTTTGGGCCCGCCTCGACGGGAGGCGGATGCGCTCGCTGCCGGCGCCACGCTCTTTGTCCCCGCGCCGATCGACACACAGGCGTTGATCCAGGGCCTGTCCCGGATCATCAATAGCCCCGTCCCCAAAGAACCGAGGACGGCCGCCGATGCCAATGGTCTCTGGCTCGACCCGCGCACCACCCAGGTGCGGGTGGGGGATAGGCCGCTCGTCCTGTCGCCGCGCCATTTCAGCGTCTTGCATGAACTCACCCGTAGCCCCGGCAGGCTGCTCACGACCGAGCGGCTGTGCTCGGGTATCAGCGGTATCCGCCCGATGACACCCGCCGCGCTCGCTGTATGCGTCTCGCGGCTGCGAAAGCTCTTGCGCGATGCCGGTGCCCCGGATTGCATCGAGACCGTCCATTGTCTCGGATACCGCTACACCCTATTGGAGCTGCCGATGACACCGGCGGTCGCTATGGCACGTCATGGATAGACCCACTCACTTGCCTTTAACCTCAGGAGGATTACTCATGTTGGCACGTCACCCCCGATCACGCGCGGCCCGCGCTGCTTGCCCGCCGTTGCGGCTGCTCGTGGCCTCTCTGCTGTGCGCCACCGGTGCTGCCCGGGCCGCTACCGTCGGTGGCGCCAATGCCGCCACCGCTTCCTCGGGTTCGTCCTATGTCAATGTCGGCCATGTGTCCGCCAACTCGCAGGCCCTCAATACCCTCGAGGGGACCCCTACCAAGAAACAGATCTTCAAATCCACCCAGTCCATCAAGGTCATCGGCAAGAAGCAGATGAGCCTCGCCGGGCCGGCCAACGGCGGTGCGCAGGCGCTGTCCGTCGCCCCCGGTGTCAATGTCGCGAGCGAGGGCGTGAGTGGCGCCCCGCGCTCTAGCATCAGCATCAACGGCATGAAGACCGGATGGGGCAACATCGCCGGTAACGCCAATGACGGTACGGTCATGGTGACCTTCGACGGCGTCCCCATGGTTGATCCCGCCTATACGGTGTGGCAGGCCTCGGAGGTCCCGCAGTTATCGCTGATACAGGCGATGTCCGTGACCTATGGCCCGGGCTATGCGGTGAACCGCTGGTATAACAACATCGGGGGGTCGATCAATTTCGCGCCACTCGAACCGTCGAAACGGGCAAGCGCCACCCTCGGGACGTTTGCCGGCAGCTTCAGCACCTATGGCGGATACTTCAACGTCCAAACGGGCAAGATGGGGGATGGCTGGTCGGGGGTTGTCGCCGGAGGCGTGACGCGCGCCGATGGCAACTATCTGCATGGCTACGGGTTCAACAATCCCTCGAAAAACCATGCCTACTACGCCAAGTTCCGCAAGACCTTCCATGGCGGGCACGTGAGCTTCGGCGCCTACGACGCGCGCTCGGAATCCTATCGGCCGTTGCCAATCCCCGTGGGCCCCAATGCCAATGTCACGGTCAACGGCGTGAACCCCTCCACGGGCGCGGTCAATCCCGGACCCCTCTATAGCCAGCAGACCACAGGGTTCTATACCACCCTGCCCTATTCCGAATACTGGAAGCAGAGTGTGGTCAGCACCGAGTTGCTGTACTCGCGGTTCGTCGATCGGATTGCCGGCAACATCACGATGCACAACCTGATGTGGTACCGCTACGGCCAGCGCCAGCACCTGCACTACGACAACTACGGCAACAATAACAACGTCCTGAATCAGTATTACTACACGACCAGTGACACCTTCGGCGACAAGCTCTACTTCAATATCCGCGCGCCGTATAACAATGTTTCGGTGGGGGGTTATTACCTGAACAGCAAGTACGCCTCGCTGCTCGAGTTCTATAATGCCGCGCTGCCCGCGCAGTATGCCTATGGGCCCAATGCCGGCAGCAATGCCACGGTCAACGGCCAGCCCGTCAACTACAGCCTGTCGCTCCCGAGTCATTATCACGACTCGTACATGTATATGACCGACCTCGCGGCCTTCATCCAGGACGACATCCAGCCGCTGAAGTCGCTGCGCATAACGCCCGGCATCCGCGTCGTGAGTTTCCAGACCAATTTCGTCAATAACGCCTCGTCCATGTTCCCGATCAACTTCGCGAACAACATCGGCACGAACGGCGACGGCACCGGCGGAAACAATGCCCCGAATTCGTCAACCACCTTCAGCGAGCTCGAGCCGTCCATAGGGGTCAACTGGCAGGCCACGAAGGTCCTGGCGTTGTATGCCAACTACTCCACCGCCTATAAGGCCCCGGCGGGTGCGACCGGCACCTACGCTCATCTATTGGCGAGTTCGCTTGCCCCGCAAAAATCCGCGCAGTATCAGGTGGGCGTGAAGGGTTTCATACGCCACGACGGGCTCTTGAACGATGCCGCGTTCGGTGCCAACTACTACAACCTCGACGACACCAACGAGATCATACCGATCCCGGTGGTGAGCCATCTCTATAGTCTGTTCGCATCAGGCTCGTCGCGTTTCAACGGCGTCAACATCTACGCCGAAGACAACCCGATCTACACCCTCCATGTGTTTGCCAACCTGAGTTTCGAGCGCGCCACCTATTCCCGGTACACGACGCCGAGCGGCGGGTCGTATGATGGTCTGCCGGTCTCCAATGTCCCGGCGCAGACCGCCAATGTCGGGATGTTCTATGAGATGTACAACCACGGCGTCGTGTACACGCCGAGCATCTGGTGGCAATACACCGGGCCGCAGGACATCTACAACAACAACACCAACGCGCCGACCCGGCAGAAGCTGCCGGCCTTCGGGATCTGGAATGCGTCGCTCAAGGTGGCCGTGGGACGTAGCGATCTCGGCGCCCACGTGCATCGCGTGGACGTCAGTTTCGGGGTCTACAACCTCTTGAACAAGCAGTATAACGCCTACGAGTACGTCAGCAGTGGCGGCTACTATGGCGTGGCGGGCCAACTCCTCGGGGAGCCGGGTGCCCCGCGCTCGTTCGAGGTCTCGCTCAGCACCAAGTTCTAAGCAGGGCCCGCCCCCGGGTCTCGTCCCCGATCGGGGTCGGGGCCCGGAGCGGGGTTATAGGGGATGGCGTCCGGGGCAGGCCCGTGGCCTCACTATCGGGCCCGCCGGGGCCCATCATGCCCGGGCCTCACGTTATGGGCTATGATGTCGGCACTCCGAGCTCACCGCCCCATTGCTGGAGCAGCGCAAGGGTCCCTTCGGCCACGGCGATCGCCTCTTGCGCGTCTTTGGCGTCATAGGCCTCGGCGATGTCGGTGCCCTCCGGCAGCGCATCGGGATAGCGCGTGGCGATGTAGAGCTTGTCGAGTCGCGCCGCCAATACGAGCCGCGGGTGCCTCTCCGGGTCTTCGGGGAGTTCTCGCAAGAGTTGGGCGATCGAGTGGGTCTTGGGGAGCCTGCCGGTGGCCACCAAGAGGCCCTTGAAGGCCTTCTCGGCGGCTTGCTGGGCATGGAAACACGCCGGCGCGTAGCGCTTGAGCCCGAGGAGCGCACGGGCGGTATCAAGATCACCACGCGCCGTGTTGAACCAGCGCATAGCCTGCGCGAGATCAGCGTCCACGCTCATAAAGCAGCTCCCGCTCTCCCCAGAGGGTCCGGAAAAACGGCCCGCCTGCCCGGTGCTTCGCGGCGAGCTCCGCGGTGGTCCAGGGGATGACGTCACAGCCAAACGCCAAGGGCGCGTCGGCGACCACGTCGTAGGCCGCCGCCACGCGCTCCTTGAACGGCAAGCCCGCGGCGTTCTCCCCGACTTCCACGAGCACGTCGAGGTCGGAATCCTTCGATGGCACGCCTCGCGCCACCGACCCGAACAGCCAGATCCGCCGGGCGTCCAGACGTCGCACGAGCGGAGGGACGAGCACGCGCAACGCCATTTCGCGCATGGACGCGGCCCGCTTTTGGGCCTGTGCGCGGATGTCGGCGGCCGGGTGACGCCCTTCCGGTGCCGATCGTTTGTCGGTCGTGATGTCCATGGCCTCGCCTCTCAGCGTATGCCGCAGCATACGCGCGCGGCGATGCCCGTGACAATGACGAAGGGGCGGTCTTTCCGCTCCTCGTCGTGCCCGAATCCTAGGGCGCCGGCAAGCCCCCGGCGTTCTCGCGCGCCACGGTCCAGCCGGTGAGCGTGATGGGGCCTGTGGTCTGCGCGAAGCTAAAGCCCTGGTAGTAGCCCGCGGCATCCCGAATCCTAGGGCGCCGGCAAGCCCCCGGCGTTCTCGCGCGCCACGGTCCAGCCGGTGAGCGTGATGGGGCCTGTGGTCTGCGCGAAGCTAAAGCCCTGGTAGTAGCCCGCGGCATTGGCAAAGCCCAGGGGGGTTGCGGTGACAAGCGCCGGCACCCCGTTCATGAGCGTAAGCGGCACCCAGCGGTGCCCGCGGCGCGTGAAGTACATATGCTCGTCCATGCGATAATACGGGACCCAGGCATTGCCTTGCGGGAAGTAGCGCACGTCCACGAGACACAGGAGTTTGGGCTTCACGCGCCCGGCCACGTAGAATCGCACGATGCGATCGGGTGGCTGGGCCCCGCTCACGGGCCCAGGCATTGCCTTGCGGGAAGTAGCGCACGTCCACGAGACACAGGAGTTTGGGCTTCACGCGCCCGGCCACGTAGAATCGCACGATGCGATCGGGTGGCTGGGCCCCGCTCACGGGCCCCCCGGGGGTCACCGTCCAGCCCGAGACCGTGAGACCCGTTACCGGCGCTGCTGGGGGGCCGGACAGACCCCTTCGTAATCCCCCGCAGGGCGCGCGGGATGGGGGCGACCAGCGGTTCCGGCAAAGGTGCGCTCGTGGTCGATGATCGCGCCGCTCAACAGGGGGCCCGAACCGAGGTCGTCCGGTATGAGCACGACCCAGAAGGGTATTTGCCTGTAGTTTGTGTATGTGATATTACGCACACCATGAGTCGACAAAACGAGACAAAGCTAAACTGGCTTCAGCGAAACCTCCCCGAAGGGTTGGTGGTCGATGCGGGCTGGCTGGAGGCCCGCGGGTACTCGAGGGCGTTGCGCAGCAAATACGTTGCGCGCGGTTGGCTCGATTCCGTGGCGCGTGGGGCGTATCTTCGTCCACCGGCACGCCTCATGGCTTCCGGAGAGGAACCGGCCCTTCATTGGCAGAACGTCGTCATCTCGCTCCAGACGCTGCTGGAGCGACCTTTGGTCGTGGGTGGCCGCACGGCGCTCGAGTTGCAGGGCCTCGCTCATTATCTTGGTGCTTCCGGCCCGCGCGAGATCCATCTCTACGGTGACGCGCCCCCACCCGCGTGGGTCGGCAAGCTTGGGTTGGCGGCCAGCTTTGTTTTTCATAACGCCGGAAGGCTTTTTGGAAACAAACTGATCACGCCCGGCGAGGCCGTGATTGGCGCTCGCCTGTGCGATTGGAAGCATGACGCGGATTTGCGTCAAAGTGGGCTCATCTGCGAGACGTGGGGCCATTGGGACTGGCCGCTCGTGCTATCGACCCCGGAGCGGGCCATTCTTGAGTTGCTCGACGGCGTTCCCCAGCGCGAAACCTTTCACCAGGCGGACGTGCTTATGGAAGGGTTGCACAACCTGAGCCCGCGGCGACTCCATGAGCTGCTCGTCGCCTGTCATAGCGTGAAGGTCAAGCGTCTGTTCTTATGGTTCGCCGAGAGGCATGAGCATGCCTGGCTGAAACGACTTGACCGCAGGGGCGTCGATCTCGGCCGCGGCAAGCGCATGCTGGTGCGGGGTGGCAGGCTCGATGCCAAGTTTCACATCACTGTTCCCGAAAACCTCGATGCCGCTGGATAATATCTACCGCCAGCAAGCGGCGCTCCTGATCCGAACCATTCCCTTCGTGGCCCCGGAAGAATGTCTCGCGCTCAAGGGGGGAACGGCGCTCAATCTGTTCGTCAGGGATATGCCGCGCCTCTCTGTGGATATCGACCTGACCTATCTGCCCGTGGCTGATCGCGGCTCCTCGTTGGCCACCATTGACGCGGTACTCAAGGCTATCGCGCGGCGCATTGAGGCCGCGTTTCCGCAGGCCCACGTCAATGCGGCCAGCCCCCGGAACGAAGCGGGCATCACCAAGCTCGCCATACGGCTTGGCGGCGTTCAGATAAAGATCGAAGTTACGCCCGTCCTGCGGGGTTGCGTATACCAGCCCCAAAATCGCACCGTTACGGCCCGCGTCGAGGAGGAATTTGGCTTTGCCGAAATCCAAGTGGTGTCGCTACCCGACCTCTTTGCCGGAAAGCTCGTTGCTGCCCTTGACCGCCAACACCCGCGCGATCTGTTCGATGTGCGCGGCCTGCTCGCAAGCGAGGGTATCGATGATCATCTGCGCAAGGCCTTCATCGTGTACCTGCTAAGTCACAATCGTCCGTTCGCGGAGGTACTGCATCCGACGCGTCTGGATATTGTTCAGGAGTTCGAGCGGGGATTTCGCGGGATGACCGATGAGCCGGTAACCGCCGAAGAGCTCATGCAGGCCCGCGAGGACCTGATCGGTGATATCGTGGGCTGCATGCCTGAGAACCATCGCCAGTTTCTTTTGACAGTGCAGCGCGGGAGGCCCGAGTGGCAACTGCTTGGTGTACCGGGCGTCCAATCGTTACCGGCGGTCAAATGGCGGCTGGAGAACCTGGCGCGGATGGAGAAGAGCAAGCGAGACGCGCTGGCCGCCACATTGGCCGAGGTGCTGAAAATCGCCGACTGACGGGCGGTCCGCGGACCGCCATGGACGTACGATGGCGTCCGGTACCGACCGCGCCCCGAATCCTAGGGCGCCGGCAAGCCCCCGGCGTTCTCGCGCGCCACGGTCCAGCCGGTGAGCGTGATGGGGCCTGTGGTCTGCGCGAAGCTAAAGCCCTGGTAGTAGCCCGCGGCATTGGCAAAGCCCAGGGGGGTTGCGGTGACAAGCGCCGGCACCCCGTTCATGAGCGTAAGCGGCACCCAGCGGTGCCCGCGGCGCGTGAAGTACATATGCTCGTCCATGCGATAATACGGGACCCAGGCATTGCCTTGCGGGAAGTAGCGCACGTCCACGAGACACAGGAGTTTGGGCTTCACGCGCCCGGCCACGTAGAATCGCACGATGCGATCGGGTGGCTGGGCCCCGCTCACGGGGCCCCCGGGGGTCACCGTCCAGCCCGAGACCGTGAGACCCGTTACCGGTGCCTGGTAGGTGCCCGACTGGGCGGTCACCGTCCAGTTCAGGTTTTGTCCCTCGTGGACATGGTGGAGCACGAGCAGCGTCGGCGTGGACGACCACAAGTTCGGCAGAAAGCCCAGCAGCCCCACGGCCCCGCGCCAGGAGCGGGTCTCGCGAAGGAGGAGGCGCATTATGGATCTAATCCTCGGTCTGATCTTCGGCATCATCGGTTCCGCCTATTTCGTGTATGGGCGCAAGCAGCAGCACGCGAGCGCTTTGTTCGCGGGCGTAGCGCTCATGATCTTCCCCATGCTCGTCTCCCAGGAAGTATGGCTCATAATCGGCGGCCTGGCCTTCACGGTGTTGCCGTTCGTGGTGTCGATCTAGGGTGGCCGGTGATGCGCGCCACGATGCCTTCGAGCGCCGTCGCCGGCGGGTCGCCGGTGACGGTATGGACATGGCCGGCGCGTGTCTTGTAGACGAGGAAGGGCACGCCTTGGGCGCCGGCGGCCTCGAACAGGCGGACGTTGTAGAGCAACGCGCGCGCCACGGGCGCAGTGGCCCGCCGCGGACGTATGGCCCCGCGGCCCCCATGAAAGCCCGCCTCCATGCGCGCCATGGCCGCCTGCGGGCGGCTGGCCTCGAGCAGCGCCGCGGCCTTGCCATAACTTGATAGCGCGAGGATCCCGACCGGCACAAAGCGCACCCCGAGCCCTTGAGAGCGGATGATTGGTTGCAGGGCCTCGTAGAGGTCGTGGCAGTACGGACAATTGGGGTCGAAGAACACATAGAGCCGGACGTGGTGGCGGCCCTCGCGGATGGTGGTGGTGTGCCGCACAAAGGTCCAGAGGCGGGTATTGTCGGCAGGCCGCGCCTGCGCGCCCCCGGCCGCCATCAGGAGCGCGAGAACCCCCGCTGTGATCCTTGTCGTACCGCGCACGTGCCCTCCTGGATCGCGCCGTCCGCCTTAGCCCGGTCCGGCGAGCCAGTCCCGGGGCTTCAGATAGACATCGTAGAGCTCCGCCTCGGGACTGCCGGGCGATGGGTGCCAGTCGTAGCGAAAGCGTACCTCGGGCGGCAGCGACATCAGGATCGACTCCGTGCGCCCCCCGGACTGCAGCCCGAACAGCGTACCGCGATCATAGACCAGATTGAACTCCACATAGCGCCCGCGCCGATAGAGCTGAAAATCCCGCTCGCGCTCCCCGTAGGGACGATCCTTGCGCCGCTCGACGATGGGCAGGTAGGCCTTAAGGAAGTGGTCACCCACACTCTTCACGAATGCAAAATCCCGCGCAAAGTCGCCGCCTTGAATATCGTCGAAGAAGAGTCCCCCGATGCCGCGCGGCTCGTTGCGATGCTTTAAGAAAAAGTATTCATCGCACCACGCCTTGAAGCGCGCATAGGCATCGTTGTCATAGCCCGCGCAGGCCGCGCGCGCCGTCTCGTGCCAATGGCGGGCATCCTCCGCGAAGCCGTAGTAGGGCGTGAGGTCGAAGCCCCCGCCAAACCACCATGTGACAGGCTCGGTGCGGGCCTCGAAGTAGCGCAGGTTGCAGTGCGTGGTGGGCGCATACGGGTTGCGCGGGTGAATGACGAGCGACAGCCCCACGGCCTCAAAGGCCGATCCCGCGAGCCCCGGCCGCCCCTTGGTCGCCGACGGCGGCAGGCCCTCCCCGAAGACGTGCGAGAAATTCACGCCCGCCTGTTCGAAGACCGGGCCGCCGGTCAAGACGCGTGTGCGTCCGCCGCCTCCTTGGGGGCGCTGCCACTCATCCTCGCGAAAGCCGCCGGGGACCCCATCGAGTCCCGCAAGGGCCAGACAGATGCGATCCTGCAGGTCCGTGAGGTAGCTCTCGACCCCCTTAAGCGGCGCGCTCACGAATGGGTCCCATAGGGCCTGCGGCCGATGTCGCGCCGGTACAGCGCGCCGTCGAGGGTGATGGTCGTGAGGCGGTGGTAGACGTGCGCGCGCGCCTCCTCCAGGGTCGCGCCGAGGCCGGTGACGCCGAGTACCCGTCCGCCGCAAGACCGCACCTGTCCGCCGGTCTCGCAGGTCCCGGCATGGAACACCTTGGTATCGGGGTCGACGGCGTCGAGGCCCGCGATCGCATCCCCCGTGCGCGGGGCCGCCGGATAGCCGGGCGCGGCCAGCACCACGCAGAGCGCCGGTTGCGGGTCGATCTTAAGGGTCGCGCCCGCCAGTTCGCCGCGCACCGCGGCGTGCGCCAGGGCCACGAGGTCGGAGCGCAGGCGCATCATGATGGGCTGGGTCTCGGGGTCGCCGAAGCGGCAATTGTATTCGAGTACCTTGGGGCCGTCTGCGGTCAGCATGAGACCGGCATAGAGGAACCCGCGGTAGTGGTGGCCGTCGGCGCGTAGCCCACGCAGGGTCGGCTCTATGATCTCGCGGCGGATCACGATCTCGAGCGCGGCATTCACCGCCGAGGCCGGGGAGAATGCACCCATGCCGCCGGTGTTGGGTCCGCGATCCCCGTCGTCGCGCCGCTTGTGGTCTTCCGAGGTCGGGAATGCCACGTAGTCCTCACCGTCGGCGAGCACGATGAAGCTCGCCTCCACGCCGATCAGGCGTTCCTCGATGACGATGCGACGGCCGGCCTCCCCGAACTCGCCGTTTAGCATCGCGGTGGCCGCCGCCAGCGCCGTGGCCTGGTCCTCCGCCACCACCACGCCCTTGCCTGAGGCCAGGCCATCGGCCTTCACGACGTGCGCGCCGGGATGGTCCTTCAGGTAGCGGGTGGCGGCGGCCACATCGGTGAAGGTCTCGTGGCGCGCGGTCGGTATGCCGTGGCGCGCAAGAAAGGCCTTGGCGAAACTTTTCGAGCCCTCGAGTCTGGCGGCGGCGGCGGTCGGTCCGAGGCAGGCAAGCCCCTCCTCGGTGAAGCGATCGACGATTCCGGCGACGAGCGGGGCCTCCGGGCCCACGATGGTGAGGTCCACCCGTTCGCGGCGCGCGAGCCCGATCAGGGCCGTGATGTCGGTGGCTTCCACCGGGCAGTTACGGATCTTTGCTTCGCGCGCCGTCCCGGCATTACCGGGTGCCACCAGCACCTCCGAGGCGAGCGGCGATTGCGCGGCCTTCCACGCCAGGGCATGTTCGCGCCCGCCGGATCCCACGATCAGGATCTTCATCAGGCGTGCCGGAAGTGGCGCCGGCCGGTGAAGACCATGGCGATGTCGTGTTCGCAGGCCGAGGCGATGACCTCGGCATCGCGCACCGAGCCACCCGGCTGGATGACGGCGGTCACGCCGGCGGCCGCGGCGCTGTCCAGGCCATCGCGGAACGGGAAGAACGCGTCCGAGGCGAGCACCGAGCCCTTGACGTCGAGCCCGGCCTCCTCGGCCTTCCATGCCGCCACGCGCGCACTGTCGACGCGGCTCATCTGGCCCGCGCCTATGCCGATCGTGCGTCTATCGCGTGCAAACACGATGGCATTGGATTTCACGAACTGGGCAATACGCCAGGCGAACATGAGATCGCGGGTCTCGGCCGGGGTCGGCCGCCGGCGGCTGACGGGCTCGAGCTTGATCTCGGCCTCGGGAATATCGCGGTCCTGGACCAGGAGGCCGCCGCTCACGCGCCGGTAATCGAGGCCGGTATGCGTGGGCGCGCTCATATTGACGACCAATACCCGGATGCCGGGCTTGCCCGCGAGTATCCGCGCCGCTTGCGCGCTCACCTCCGGGGCGACGATGACCTCCACGAACTGGCGCCCGACGATGAGCGTGGCGGTCGTTTCGTCCAACGGGCGGTTTACGGCGATGATGCCGCCGAAGGCCGATGTCGGGTCGGTGGCGTAGGCGCGCTCATAGGCGGCGGCCACGGTCTCGCCCAAGGCCGCGCCGCAGGGGTTGGCGTGCTTTACGATCACGCATGCCGGTTCCGCGAACGCGCGCACGCATTCGAGCGCGGCGTCGGCGTCGGCGACGTTGTTGAAGGACATGTCCTTGCCCTGGATCTTGGTGGCGTGGGCGATGGACGCCGGGCTTGCGCCGGGGGTCTCGTAGAATGCCGCGCGTTGGTGGGGGTTCTCCCCGTACCGCATGGCGTAGCGCTTCACGAACGTGAGGTTCAGAACCTCGGGCAGCGACTCGGCGGCCTCCGCCTCCCCTGCCAGATAGCGGGCGATGAGACCGTCGTAGCGCGCGGTGTGCGCGAACACCTTGGCGGCCAGATGCCGGCGCACGTCCGGGGTGATGCTGGCGGGGTTTTTCAAGGCCTCGATCACGATCCCGTGGTCGGCGCTGTCGACCACCGGCAGCACGTGCTCGTGATTCTTGGCCGCCGAGCGCAGCATCGCCGGTCCCCCGATATCGATCTGTTCCACGACCTCCGCAAAGCTTGCGCGCGCGTCGCGGCTGGTGCGTTCGAAGGGGTAGAGGTTCACCACCAGAAGGTCGATGACGCCGATCCCGGCGTCCCGCATGGCCACGCGGTCGTCCGGGCGGTCCGGCCGTCCGAGCAGGCCGCCATGGATGCGCGGGTGCAGGGTCTTCAGGCGTCCGTCGAGCATCTCCGGGAAGCCGGTGTAGGACGCGACCTCCATGACCGGGACCCCCGAGTGCTTCAGGAGTGCCGCCGTGCCGCCGGTCGAAAGGATCTCCACGCCCGCCTCATGGAGCGCGCGGGCAAGATCGATGATGCCGGTCTTATCCGACACGCTGATGAGCGCTCTTTTCATGACAATTCGCTGCCTTGTGTGGGGGGAAGGGGGTCCGGACGTTCGGCGAGCCCATAGCTCAAAAGCTTCTTCCGAAGGGTGTTGCGGTTGATCCCGAGGATCTTGGCCGCCTGACACTGGTTGTGGCCGACATGACGCATGACCGTCTCGATGAGCGGGGCCTCGACCTCGCTTATGACCGTCTCATACAGAGACGTCCCCGGGCATTGGCCGTTCAGGTCCTGGAAGTAACGTTCCACGGCCAAGCGCACACATCCGGCGAGCGGTCCCTGTCCGGCCCGCGCCGGTCTGTCCTCGCTCATGCCGCAAGTCCTGCGGGCGCGTGTCCGAAGAATGCCTCGAGGAGGCGTCTTTGGTCTTCGATCGAGTCCGCCTGGTTCACGGCGTGCCGGAAGCCGGCCCCGCCCGGCAGGCCCTTGCTGTACCAGCCGATGTGCTTGCGCGCCACGCGCACCCCGGTCTGTTCTCCGTAGAATGCATAGAGCGTCTCCAGGTGGCCCATCAGGATCGCGTACAGTTCGGCGCGGCTCGGTGGCGCCAGCCGCTCGCCGGTCTTCAGGTAGTGGTCGATCTCGCGGAAGATCCAGGGTCTCCCCTGGGCGGCGCGCCCGATCATGAGACCGTCGGCGCCGGTGGCATCGAGTACCGCGCGCGCCTTTTCGGGGCCGTCGATATCGCCGTTGGCGATCACCGGGATGCGTATCGCGGACTTGATGGCGGCGATCGTCTCATACTCGGCCTCGCCCTCGAAGAAGCACGAGCGCGTGCGCCCGTGGACCGCAAGCAGCGCCACGCCGCAGGACTCGGCGAGGCGCGCGATCTCGACGCCGTTGCGATGGTCCCGATCCCATCCGGTGCGGATCTTCAAGGTGACCGGTACGTCGACCGCCGAGACCACGGCGGTGAGCGCTCGCGCCACCAGCACGGGGTCGCGCAGGAGCGCGGAGCCGGCCATGACGTTGCAGACCTTCTTGGCCGGGCAGCCCATGTTGATATCGATGATCTGGGCACCATTTTCGACGTTGTGACGCGCGGCGCAGGCAAGCAGCGCGGGGTCGGCGCCGGCGATCTGGACCGACTTGGGCTCGGGTTCACCCTCGTGATCGGCCCGCCGGCGGGTCTTTTCCGACCCGTACAGCAGCGATTGCGAGGTGACCATCTCCGAGACCGCCATTCCAGCACCCAGTGTCCGGCACAGGATACGGAATGGGCGATCCGTGACCCCCGCCATGGGCGCTACGAACAAGGTGTTTTTGAGCGTGTAGGGTCCGATGCGCATGTGTCGTGTCCGGGAAGGCGGACATCATACCGGCAAAACGCGCGCGCGGGGAGACCTATCGTCTGGGGGCGGCCAGGAGCGCGAGCTGCCAGCTCGTGGCCCGGGTCGGGACGCGCAGGCCAAGGCGCACCGCGGCGGTCTTGCCGGGCCCGAGCGTGGGCCGCAAGCGGCGCAGGAAGACCCGGGCCGGGAAGTGGGCGCGCGCGATGACGCGACCGCGCGATGAGCGCAATGTCACCTCCAGAAAGGGCAGGGACTGCCGGAAGCCCGCGGCATTCTGGAGTCGCGCGCGGATGCGCAGGACGCCGCCCGCCCCCTGGGTCACGCGCGCGGCGAGCAGATGAAAGCGATCGAGCGCCGCCGGGTGTGCCAGCCCACAGGGCACGGCCCGGCACAGCGCCTCGATCACCGGCCTCGTCAGGGCCCGCCGGGCGAGCGGCGCGCGGGCCGCGTACAGGCCTTGCGCGCCGAGGGCCCCGGCGAGCAGCAAGGCCGCGACCGCAAGCAGCCACGCACGCGCCGGCGATCGCCCCGGATCGGCGACCGCGTCCCCCTCCAGGCGATAGACGTCGGCCTGAAACACCGCCGCGCACTGCCCGCACCGCACCGCCCCGCCACAGGCCTCCAAGGCCTCGCTGTCGACCTTAAAGAGGGTGCGGCACGACGGGCATTGGGTGAGGATCATGGCCGCTGGCCGTGCAACAGGACCCACCCCTCGTCCTCGCGGGGGGTGAGCGTGAATCCGGGAAAGGCCTGAACCACCGCCGGGACCTGATCGGGGAGGATGCCGGAGAGCGCGAGCCGCCCACGGGCGGCGGTGGCGCGCATGAGTGCCGGGGCCTGGGCGATCAACGGGCCCGCCAGGATGTTGGCCACCACCAGATCATGGGGGCGCTCCTCGTCGCCCGTAAGCCCCATGGCGGTGCGTAACCGGTCGGCCACGCCGTTGCGCCGCGCGTTCTCCCAAGTTGCGGCGAGCGCCAGGGGGTCGATGTCGATGCCTAGTGCCGCGTGCGCCCGAAGACGCAAGGCGGCAATCGCCAATATCCCCGATCCACACCCGAAATCGAGGATCTCCGGGCCCCGGTGCGCCTCCTCCCGGAGGGTCTCGTAGAGCCAGGCGAGACACAAGCGCGTCGTCGGGTGGGTACCGGTTCCGAACGCCAGTCCCGGATCGAGATGCACGGCGAGCCTTCCGGGCGGGGCCTGCTCGCCGTTGGGGTAAATCCACAACCCCTCCGTTATGGGGAACGCCTGCCAATCGCGCGAGGTGAGCGCCTCCCAGCCCTCGTCTGCCACCGGCTCCCGGCACGGCGCCTCGACCTCCCCGGCTATGATCTCTTGCGCGAAGCGCGCCTGGGCCTCGCTCGCGAAGAAGGCCGCGATGCGGGTGCGTGGCCAGTAGCGTGGTTCGCAAGCCAGGCCCTCGTCGTAAAAGGCCGGCCCCCCGGGGACCTCCTCGAAGGCGAGCGCGCGCGCGCCGGCGGCCTCGAGGATCTGGCCCAGGGCCTCCACGCGCCGACCGCGGGCAATGCACGAAAGCCTCACGCTCACGGCCGCACCCTCACGTCTTCAGGCGTTCTTCCAGGTAGTGGATATCGACCGGACCGGCCTGGAACAGCGCGTCGTTCAAAAGCAGGTGATGGAGCGGTATGTTGGTCTTTATGCCGTCGACCACCATCTCGCTCAAGGCGATACGCAGCCGTGCCATCGCCGCCTCGCGCGTGTCCCCGTAGGCGATCAGCTTACCGATCATGGAGTCGTAGAACGGCGGCACGACGTAGTTATTGTAGACGTGCGAATCGACGCGGATGCCGGGCCCCCCGGGTTGATGGTACTGGGTGATGCGGCCCGGGGATGGCATGAAGGTGGTCGCGTCCTCGGCGTTGATGCGGCATTCCATGGCATGCCCGCGCATCACGATATCTTCCTGGCGGTAGCGCAGGGGCTCACCGGAGGCGATCAGTATCTGCTGCTGGACGATGTCGACGCCGGTCACGAGCTCGGTGACCGGGTGCTCGACCTGAACGCGCGTATTCATCTCGATGAAATAGAACTGGCCGTTCTCGTAGAGAAACTCGAAGGTCCCGGCGCCGCGATAGCCGATGCGCCGGCACGCCTCGACGCAGATCTTGCCGATGCGCTCGCGCATCTCGCGGGAGATGCCGGGGGCCGGGCACTCCTCGATCACCTTCTGGTGGCGGCGCTGCAGGGAGCAGTCGCGCTCTCCGAGATGCACGGCATGCCCATGCTCGTCGGCCAGCACCTGGAACTCGACGTGGCGGGGCTTCTCCAGATACTTTTCCATGTAGACGACGTCGTTGTTGAACGCCGCCTTGGCCTCGGCGCGGGTCAGCGCAAGCGCACTCAAAAGCGTGCCCTCGGAGTGCACCACGCGCATCCCCTTCCCGCCGCCCCCGCCGGTGGCCTTGATCAAGACCGGGTAGCCGATGGCACGCGCCACCGCGAGCGTGCGCGCCTCATCGTTGTCGAGCGGACCGTCGGAGCCCGGCACGCACGGCACCCCGGCCTCTTTCATGGCGCGGATCGCCGAGATCTTGTCACCCATGAGCCGTATCGTCTCCGGACGCGGCCCTATGAAAATGAATCCGCTCTGCTCGACGCGTTCGGCGAAGTCGGCATTCTCCGACAGAAAGCCGTAGCCGGGATGGATGGCCACGGCATCGGTGACCTCGGCGGCGCTTATGACCGCTGGTATGTTGAGATAGCTCTTGGCCGCGGCCGCCGGGCCGATACACACCGACTCGTCGGCGAGCCGCACATATTTGGCGTCGCGGTCGGCCTCCGAATGCAGCGCCACGGTCTTGATGCCGAGCGCCCGGCAGGCCCTCTGGATGCGCAGGGCGATTTCCCCGCGATTGGCGATCACCACCTTGTCGATCATGACCGTTATTCGATGATGAACAGCGTTTCGCCGTACTCGACGGGCTGGCCATTTTCCTTGAGGACGGCCTTGATCACCCCGGCGCGGTCGGCCTCGATCTCATTCAACATCTTCATGGCCTCGATGATGCATAGCGGATCCCCGACGTTCACGGAGGTGCCGACCTCCACGAACGGTTGGGCATCCGGCGATGGCGCGCGATAAAACGTGCCCACCATGGGCGAGGACACCGGATGCCCGCTCGGCATGGGCTTCGCCGCCGCCGGTTCGGCGCTTGCCGCCGGCGCGGCGACCGCGGGGGCCGACGGGGCCGGCATCGCGACCGGGGCGGCCGGCACGGGGGCCGCCGAGGATCCTCGGCTGATGCGGATCGACTCCTCCCCCTCCTTGATCTCGATCTCGCCTAAGTGCGAGGCCTCGAGCATTTCGATCAGTTTTTTGACTTTGCGGATATCCACGGGACGTTTACCTAGGTTGCAAGTAGGAAATGGCAGCCATCAGGGCCAGCTCATAACCCAAGGCGCCGAGCCCGCTGATGGTGCCGGCGGCGATATCCGAGAAGTAGGACCGGTTGCGGAACGGCTCGCGGGCATGGATGTTGGAGAGGTGGACCTCGATGAACGGTAACCCGACCGCCCCCAGGGCGTCGCGCAGGGCGACGCTCGTATGGGTAAACGCCGCCGGATTGAAGATGATGGCGCGCGTGCCGTCGGCGGCCGCCTCGTGGATGCGCGCGATGAGCTCGTGTTCGGCGTTGCTCTGCAAAAACGCGATGCTGTGGCCGATGTCGGCGGCCAGCGCCGCCAAGCGCCCTTCAATCACGGCCAGGGTGTCGGTGCCATAGTGACGCGGCTCGCGGGTGCCGAGGAGATTGAGGTTGGGACCATTTAGTACGAGCAGATCAGCCATGCGTTTCCCGCCGGGACGTCCCCGGTGCGCGCATTGTGCCCGTATCCGCCGTTCTTGTCCAGTTACCCGCTTTTCGCCGCAATTCCCGGCAAATCACCGTCTCTTGAACGCGGTGGCGATGGCCGCCTTGAGCGTGCCCCGGGTAAACTCCCCGAGTTGACCCGTCAAGACGCGCCCGTGGGGCGTGACCAGCAGACTAAACGGAATGGCGCCCTGCACGTCCCCGAAGCGGGCCAGCATCTCGAGGCCGCGCTCTCCACCGAGCAGCACCGGATAGGGGATGTGGTGGGCGTGGACAAAGCGCGTCACCTTGGTCTTGCGATCCAGGGCGATACCGACCACCTCGAGCCCGCGGGCCTTGTCGGCCCGGGCGGTCTTGATGAGGAGCGGGATCTCGGCGCGACAGGGCGGGCACCAGGGGGCCCAGAAATTGACCAGATAGACCTTCGCCGGCCAGTGGTCGAGGGAGCGCGGCTTGCCGGCGAGGTCGGGCAGGGTGAAGTGCACGCGCGTGTCGTGCCGTTTGCGCGCGTGGGGCGAAGGCTCCGTGTAGCGCCCAACCGCAAAACCGGCCGCCAGGGCCCCGATGACTGCCGCGGCCCAGACCGCGTGACTGCGTCCCCTCATGTCGATTTCACCTCATGCGCGAGGCGCGCGAGCGCCTCTGGACCTTTGTAGCCGTAAAAGTCTTTTTGGCGCAGGGGCCGTCCCTGCGCCGAGAAAAACAGGATCGCGGGTGGCCCGAGGACCCCGAACCGGCGTTTCATGGCGCGCGTCGCCGGTGTGTCGTCGGTGACATCCGCCTCGATCAGCATAAAGCCGCGCAGCGCCCTTTGGACGCGCGGATCGGGGAAGGTCTCGCGCCGCAGGCGCGTGCAATCCACGCACCAGCTGGCCGAAAAATCCACGAGCGCCGGCTCGTTTAAGCTAGTCGCGCGCGCGAGCGCCCGATCGAGCGCCGCGAGCGACGTGACCTTGCGGAATGTCAGGGCATGGGTCCCGGCGTGGGTCACGCCGGCGCTGCGGAAGGTCAGCGGGTGCAGGGGATCGCGATTGCCCTGTAGGCCCCCGACGAGCGCCAGGACCCCCCAGACGAGCAGCACCATCCCAAGTCCCGCGCGCAGCTTCCGGAACCCCGCGGCCCCCGCTTCGAGCCGGCCGCCACCGAGATAGACGCCGACTATGATCAGTAATACGCCCCATAGCAGCAGCACGGGCACCGCCGGCAAAAGCCCGAGCAGATAGATGGCAACCCCCAGGAGCAGCACGCCGAAGGCGTATTTGACGGTGTCCATCCACGGGCCGGCCTTGGGCAGGAGATAGCCGGCGCCGATACCCAGGGCCACCAGCACCACGCCCATGCCGAGCGCCATGCTAAACATGATCGCCGCCCCAAGCCAGGCGCTGTGGCTCGAGATCGCCACGGCGAGCGCCGACACCAGGAGGGGGGACACGCACGCCCCCACCACCAGGGCGGACAAAAGGCCGAGCATATAGGCGCCGGCCAGTGAGCGGCGGTTGACGCCGGCGCTCGCCGTGGCGATCCGGCTCTGGATGAAACCCGGCATCTGCAGCGTGTAGAGATCGAACAACGACAGCGCCATGAGCACGAACAGCAGACTTAAGAGCCCGATGCCCCAGGCGTTCTCGAAATAGGCCTGCAGTTGTTGGCCGGTGGCCCCCGCCAATGCCCCGGCACCGGCGTAGGTCGTGGCGGTCCCGAGCACATAGGCGACCGAAAGCCGCGCGCCTTGGCGCTTGGTGAGGCGCTCCTGGCCGCGGCCGACGAGCATGCCAGACAGGATCGGGATCATGGGCAGCACGCACGGGGTGAAGGTCAAAAGCAACCCGATCCCAAAGGCGCTCACGATCGCCCATAACCAGGTCCCGGCATCGGGACCCGTGGCGCGCGGTGCCGTGGGCGCGCTCGCCGCCGGGGCCTCATGGGCCGCGTTCAGGGCCGCGGTCCGGCCCGGCAACCGGACTACCAGGGTGTGCGTGACCGGCGGATAACAGATGCCGGCGATGGCGCAACCTTGATAGTGGGCGCGAACCGTCAGGCGTTGGTTGCGGTGCGCGCCGGTCAAGGGCAGGGGCAAGGTAAAGGACTTCTTGTAAATGAGCAGCGTGCCCAGGACCCGGTTCTTCTCGACGCTCGCAGGCGGCATGGCCACCGGCCCCAGGGTCACGCCATGGCGGGGCGATTCCAGCGTGAAGCGGATCTTGTTGCGATAGAGATAATAGCCATGGGCTATGCGAAAGTGGGCCAGCAATTCATTCGTGCCGGGCGCCCTCAGCGTCAGGCGGTAGGCCTGGCTGCGCTTCAGGAACGGCTCCTGGCGATGACTGAAAAAGGCCTTGAAGGCCGCCAGCGGCCCCCCCTGCGTGGCGGCTTGCGCGCCGGGGACCGTGGCCAGTACCGCCGTGATCGCGAGGCTAAGGGCGAGTAGCGTCTTCAAGCCATTGCCGGTAGGCCGGGTAGCCGCGGGCGACCGGGACCGCCACGATCTCCGGGACTTCGTAGGGGTGCAAGGCCCGCAGGCGCCGTTCCATTTCGTCATAGTGATCCGTGGTCGTTTTAATGATCAAAAGCGTTTCCGTGGCGGTCTCCACCTGCCCGCGCCAGCGGTACACCGATTGCACGGCGTCCAGGAGGTTGACGCAGGCCGCCAGCCTTTCATTCACGAGCGCGCTCGCGATCCCGGGCGCATCGGCTCGCGGGCAGGTGCTGAAAACGATCAGGGCCTCTTGGGGCACGGCCTGGCCTCGCTATCGGGCGGCGACTGCTTGCCGCGCGGGGAACTCCTTGTCGGTTTGCGCATCTTAAAGCCACATGCAAGCCGCGCGGCCCGCGCCGGTCCGGCTTGGTCAGCGGCCGACGCCAGGACTTGCGGTATTCAAGCGCCAGTGAAGTGGATTGTCGTGGCGTCGGACGCGCAATTCGCGTGCGTGCCGCGCTTCTTATACCATAACCTCTTGCCGACATCCGGAATAGCCTTACGTGCCCGAGACCGCGTTCTCCCTCAATACCCGTCCGGATATCCTGATCCGGGGACGAATGGCCGACGCGGGTTACGGTCCTGTTGGACTGTTCCTGCACGGTTTTCGTTCCCACTGCGCCGGTGAAAAGGCCACGGCGCTCACCCACCATGCCCTGGCGCACGGTTATTCGTGGGCGCGCTTTGATCTGGCCGCGCACGGCGCGTCGACCGGGGTGCTCGTGGAGCAGACCCTTTCGGGGTGGCTTAAGGACGCGCTATCGGTGGCCGCGCTCTATGCGCCACGACCGCTGATCCTCGTCGGATCCAGTCTGGGCGCCTGGCTCGCGGTGCTCATGGCCCGCTCGCGGCGTATCCCGGTGGCCGGCCTCGTGTTGCTCGCCCCGGCCTTCAATTTCCTGCAGCGTTACTATGCCGACCTCCCGCAAGACCTGCGCCGGCAATGGCGCCGCGAGGGCCAGTTGACGCTCCCGGACCCCTATGGCCCGCCCGGAACGGTCTATCGGCTCGGCTACCGTCTGATCGAGGACGCCGCTGCTCATGACGTCTTGTCGGTGCCGGTCACCCTGCCCTGCCCGGTGGCCATGATCCATGGGGATCAAGACGAGGTCGTGCCGCTTGCCGTGAGCGAGGATTTTCTGCGCCACGTCCGCGCCCCGGCCAAGCGCCTTACGGTCGTGGCCGGGGGCGATCACCGTCTCACGGCGGCCATCCCCAGGGTCCTGGCCGAGGTCGATGCCGCGTGGCCGACGGCCGATGTCCGTGCCGAGGTGATCGCATGATCGCGCGGCTTTTGCGTTTCATCGCGCTCCTGCCGCTCATCGAGGTCGTCGTGATCGTGCTCGTGTGGCAGGCCATCGGGCCATGGTGGACCCTGGGGCTTTTGGTGGCCGGCCCGGTCGCGGGACTGGTGTTGCTGCGGTTGTCGCCGGTACGCACCTTTGGTCATGTGCGCGCCGCCCTGTCCCACGGCCGGCTCCCGCACGAGGCGGTCTGGGAAGGGGCGGCCCTCGGGCTCGCCGGCCTGCTTTTGATCTTCCCGGGGTTCTTCTCGGATCTCCTGGCGCTCGCCCTGCTGATCGGGCCCGCGCGGCGCGCCCTGCGGCGCCCGCCGGAGGCGTCGCCGCCGGCGGCCGGCGGCGGCTCGCGCGAGCCGCTCGAGGGCCGGTTTCGCTCGTACCGCGATTAAGTCGGACTTGACAAGAGATTGGCCTTGTTTATGATTGGCACTCACCTGATACGAGTGCTAGCAAGCACGGATAGTCCCAGGTATTGCGGTTTCCTAGAGTTAAGGAGATTCCTATGAAGGCGCAGCCTCACCCACAAACAGGAGAATTGAGCATGAATATTCGCCCCCTGCACGACCGCGTGATCGTGCGCCGCCTGGAAGAAGAGCGGAAGTCCGCCGGTGGCATCGTGATTCCCGATACGGCCAAGGAAAAGCCGATCCAGGGCGAGATCGTGGCCGTCGGTAAAGGCAAGATCCTAGAGAGCGGCGAGGTGCGTCCGCTCGACGTCAAGGTCGGCGACAAGGTCCTCTTCGGGAAATACGCCGGGACCGAGGTCAAGGTCGGCACCGAGGAGCTGCTCGTCATGCGCGAAGAAGATGTAGTCGCGATCATTGACGGCAAATAACGAACGCTTAAAGAGAGGGAAGAACCATGGCAGCTAAAGAAGTCGTATTCGGTGACAGCGCGCGCATCCGGATGTTGCGCGGCGTCAACATCCTCGCCGACGCAGTGAAGGTCACCCTGGGCCCCAAGGGCCGCAACGTCGTCCTCGACAAATCGTTCGGCGCGCCCACGATCACCAAGGATGGCGTCTCGGTCGCGAAGGAGGTCGAGCTCAAGGACAAGTACGAGAACATGGGGGCGCAGATGGTGAAGGAGGTGGCTTCGCAGACCTCCGACATCGCCGGCGACGGCACGACCACGGCGACCGTTCTGGCGCAGGCCATCCTCCGCGAGGGCCTGAAGTCGGTGGCCGCGGGTATGAACCCGATGGACCTGAAGCGCGGCATCGACAAGGCCGTGACCTCCGCGGTCGACGCCCTGAAGAAGATCTCGCGTCCGTGCTCGGATCATAAGGAGATCGCCCAGGTGGGCACGATCTCGGCCAACTCCGATGAATCGATCGGCAACATCATCGCCGAGGCGATGGACAAGGTCGGCAAGGAGGGCGTGATATCGGTCGAAGAGGGTTCGGGCCTTGAGAACGCGCTCGAGATCGTCGAAGGCATGCAGTTCGATCGCGGTTATCTATCGCCCTACTTCGTGAACAAGCAGGACACGATGACGGCCGATATCGAGAACCCCTACATCCTGATCTACGACAAGAAGATCTCCAATATCCGTGAGCTTTTGCCGATCCTGGAAGGTGTAGCCAAGGCCGGCCGGCCGCTGCTCATCATCTCCGAGGATGTCGAGGGCGAGGCGCTCGCCACGCTCGTGGTGAACAACATCCGCGGCATCTTGAAGGTCTGCGCGGTCAAGGCCCCGGGCTTCGGCGATCGCCGCAAGGCCATGCTCCAGGATATCGCCATCCTGACCGGCGGCCAGCTGATCTCCGAAGAGATCGGCATGACCCTCGAGGCGGCCACCATCGACGTCCTTGGATCGGCCAAGCGCGTGCAGGTCAGCAAGGAAAACACCACCATCATCGACGGTGCCGGTAATTCCAAGGACATCGAGGCGCGCGTGAAGCAGATTCGCGCCCAGATCGAGGAAGCGACGTCCGACTACGACAAGGAGAAGATGCAGGAGCGGGTCGCCAAGCTCGCCGGCGGCGTGGCCTTGATCAAGGTCGGGGCAGCCACCGAGGTGGAGATGAAGGAGAAGAAGGCGCGCGTGGAAGATGCCCTGCATGCGACCCGCGCGGCGGTCGAGGAAGGCGTGGTGCCGGGTGGCGGCGTGGCCCTGATCCGGGCGCTGCAGAACATGAAGGTCAAGGGCGACAATCACGATCAGGACGTCGGCATCCAGATCGCGCGCCGCGCCATGGAAGAGCCGTTGCGCATGATCGTCATGAATGCCGGCCTCGAGGGCTCGGTGGTCATGAACAAGGTGGCCGAGGGCAAGGGTAGCTTCGGCTTCAATGCCGCGACCGGCGAGTACGGCGACATGTTGACCATGGGTATCCTTGATCCCACCAAGGTCACGCGCACGGCCTTGCAGAATGCGGCGTCGGTATCCGGGCTCATGATCACCACCGAGGCCATGATCGCCGAACTCCCGCAGGAGGAGAAGGCGGCGGCCGGCGGGGGTGCCGGCGGCATGGGCGGCATGGGCGGTATGGGTGGCATGGACGGCATGATGTAAGCCGGCCCATCGCGCACTCCGGGGGGCGGGGGCCGAACGGTCCCCGCCCCCCTTTTTTTGTGTCCGCTTCCCGACTGGCGGACGAAGCCGCGTGGCATCTTCTGCTATGATGGCGCGATTACCTGTCAGGGCGCCATGGGCGCGTGGCCGTATCCGTCGCTGGTGCGAGCGGCGATCCGGGAGGTTGCGTATGGGGGTGCACAAAACGGGGATGTGGCTCAGAAAGGCTCGCGCCCTGGCTACCGCGGCGTTGCTGCTGGCCTATCCCGTGGTTTCCTATCGGACGAATACCGCCCGGCATCTCGATCCGCTCGGGGCGCTGTTTGCCTTTGCGCCCCTGCTCGTGCTGACCCTGACGGCGGCGTGGGCCGCCCGCCCGCGCCGCCTGTGGCTCGCCCTCTGGGGGGGCGCGGGCCTTGCCCTCTGGCACTACCGTGCGTTCATGGCCGTCCATTATTCCTGGGCGTATCTCGCCGAGGATGTGGGGGTCATGGCGCTCTTGTGCGGCCTCTTCCTGCGTTCGCTCCGACCGTCATGCACGCCCCTCATCTCGCGCCTGTCGTGGCTCATGCGCGGCTCCTTGAGCCCGTCACTCGCTCATTACACGCGGCGCGTCACCCAGCTTTGGGCGGGGCTCTTTGGCGCCATGGCCATCCTCTCCGTGCTGTTGTTTTTTGCGGCCGGGGTGCGGGTCTGGGCCTTCTACGCCAGCGTCCTCACGTGGCCCATCATGATTCTCGTGTTCATCGCCGAGTACCTGGTCCGCCGGGTGGTCGTCCCCCGCGAGGAGCGGGCCGGGTTTCTGCAGGTGATCCTCGCCAGCCGCCGCCATTGGCGCAGCCTCCTGGCCGGCGAGGACCAGGCGCCGCGGTCCTACCGGCACCTCCCGCAATGACCCGTGTCCCTGCCGGCGCGGCGCTCACCACCGCCACCGATCCCGCCGAGGTGCTGGCCTTTTACCAAGGCGCGCCGCGCCCGCTCGCGCAATTCCTGCGCGACGTCGCGCAGGTGGCCGCGCTCTGGCCGCCGCGCGGTCCGATCCTGAATGCCTGCGCCGATCGCTACCATTTCATGGTGGGGCTGGCGGCATCCGCGGTCGCCGGGCGCATGACGGTGCTGCCGGCCACCCACGCCGTCGAGACCATCAAGGCCTTGCACGCGCAGATGCCGGACCTGCACTGCCTTGCCGACAGCGATTTCCCCGTCACCCTGCCGATCGTGCGCTTTCCGCGACTCGATTCCCGGGGCGGCGGGCGGGAGGTGTTGCCGGTGCCGCGCATTCCTCTCGATCGGCCGGTCGTGACCGTGTTCACGTCGGGGACCACCGGGACCCCGGTGGGCCACGTGAAGACCTGGGGATCGCTCGTGGCCGGCGCGCGCGCCGAGGCCGCGCGCCTCGGGCTCGATGACGGCCCGGTCTGGTCGCTCATCGCCACCGTGCCGCCGCAGCACATGTACGGGCTTGAGTCGAGTGTCATGCTGGGCCTGCATGGTCGCGCCCGGCCGCACCATGGACGCCCGTTTTATCCCGAAGACATCGCTGGCGCGCTGGCGGCGGTCCCGCGCCCGCGGCTTTTGGTGACATCGCCCGTGCACCTGCGTGCACTCCTCACGAGCGCGACCGCGAGTCCCGCGCTCGATGCCGTGTTATGCGCCACCGCCCCCCTGCCCCGGGCCCTGGCCGAGGAGGCCGAGCAGCGCCTGGATGCGCCGCTGCATGAGATCTACGGGGCCACCGAGGCCGGCCAGATCGCCACCCGGCGCCCAACGCATGACGAACTCTGGACACTCTTCCCGGGGCTCGTTCTGGAGGCTCGCGACGCGTCGTTTGTGGTCCATGGCGGGCACGTCGAGACTCCGGCCGTCCTGGGCGACATCATAGAACCGAGCGGGCCTCGCGGGTTCCGGCTTCATGGCCGCGGCACCGACATCGTGAACGTGGCCGGCAAGCGCAGTTCGATCGCCTTCCTCGAACAGCAGCTGCTTGCCATTCCCGGTGTGGTCGACGGCGCCTTTTACATGCCCGATGAGGACTTGGCGGGCCCGGTCGCGCGTCTCACGGCCTTTGTGGTTGCCCCCGGCCTTACCGCGGCGGCCATCGAAACGGCCCTTCGCGCGCGCGTGGATCCGGTGTTTCTGCCGCGCCCGCTGGTCCTGGTCGACGCCCTGCCGCGGCTTGCCACCGGCAAGTTGCCGCTGGCCGCCATGCGCCGGCTGCTGGCATCGCGTGCCCGCCAGGCCGGAGGTCGCCATGGCTGACGAGGCGTGGCTCACCTTTCCCGCCGACCACCCGGCCTTCCCCGGCCATTTCCCGGGTGATCCGATCGTGCCCGGCGCGTTGCTCCTGGACGAGGCGCTGGCCGCCGTGTGCGCGGCCCGCGGCCTCTCCTACGAGTCCCTGTGCGTGGCCTCGGCCAAGTTCCTGCACCCGGTCCGGCCCGGACAAGAGGTCCGGCTCCGCTGGCGGGATTCCGGGCCAGGCCTCCTCGATCTCGGCCTTTTCCTGGTGGATCGTCCCGTGGCCATGGCCGCGATCTCATTACCCGACGCGCCCCCATGAGGCCCGCGCCCACACGGCCTGGCCGGCCACCGGGGCGGCCATGAGCGGCTCCGCCCGGTCGGCGCCTTGCGCCCGCGCCCTTCGCCTGGGGCGCGCCGAGATCGATGGTTATCTGCCGCATCGGGGCGCCATGCGCCTGTTGGCCGGGGTACGGGCCTATGATCACGACACCATAGAGTGCCTCGCCGATGGTCATCGCGATCCGGCCCATCCCTTGCGCGCACGCGGGCGCCTGGGGGCGGCGTGCGCGATCGAGTATGCCGCGCAGGCCATGGCCATCCATGGCGCGTTGTGCGGGGATGGCCGGACGCCACCCGCCGGTTCGTTGCTCGCGGTGCGTGATATCCGGTTGCGGGTCGCGCGCCTCGATGACATCGAGGAAGACCTGCTCATCCATTGTCATTGTCTGGCCCGCGATACGCGTGGCGCCAGCTATCGATTTCTCGTGGCGACCGCCTCAAGCCCCCTGGTCTCGGGGCGCGCCACGGTACAATTCACCGCCCTTCAGGGGCGCGCCTCGTGAACGACCGGGCACCGGCGGCGCGCCGCGCGCTCGTGACCGGTGCCAGCGGCGCCGTAGGTGCGGCGATCTGCCGCCGGCTGGCCGCGGACGGCTGCCACGTCCTCTGTCATGCCCATACCCGCGGCGCGGACGCCGCGCGCCTGGTCTCCGAGCTGAACACCCTCGGTGCCGCGGCCGATCTCTGCGTCTTTGACCTCGCGGATGCGCACGCCGTGGCCGCGGCGCTCGCCCCTTTTCTGGCCGAGGCCCCCATCCAGATCCTCGTGCATAATGCCGGTGTTTGCGACGACGCGGTGCTGGCGGGCATGACGGCGGCGCAATGGCGGCGCCCGCTCGATGTCTCCTTGGATGGATTTTTTCATGTCACAAGGCCCCTGCTCTTGCCCATGATCCGCACGCGCTGGGGGCGCATCATCAATGTCACGTCGGTCGCCGGTCTTGTCGGCAATCGCGGTCAGGCCAATTACGCGGCCGCCAAGGCCGGCCTGCATGCCGCCGGCAAATCGCTGGCGCTCGAGGTCGCAAGTCGCGGGATTACCGTCAATTCGGTCGCCCCGGGCATCATCGCCACGCCCATGAGCCACGTCTTCGGCCCCGACGACATTGCCCGTCTTGTTCCCATGGGCCGCGCCGGCGAGTGCCGCGAGGTCGCCGATCTCATCGGCTTCCTGGCCTCGGATCAGGCCGGCTACATCACCGGACAGGTCATTTCCATCAACGGCGGCATGATCTAGGTCTCGCGCCGGGTCGGAGCAGGCGTGGCAGGCGGTAGAGGAGCCCGAAGACCAGGCGTATATGCATGCCGGTGAGCAGCAGGTTGTCGCGCACGTAATGAAAGTGCGAGATGCCGCCCTCGGTCTTGCGCAAATAGCGGACCGGGGCATCGATATTGCAGACCGTGACCCCCTCCCAGAAGAGGCGTACCGCCGCTTCCGGATCGAAGTCGAACCGGCGCATGGAGCGGCGCGCGCTCATGATGCGAAAGAGCGGCTCGATCGGGTAGACGCGAAACCCAAACAGCGAGTCGCCGATATGGCGTCCGAGGGTCTCTATGTTGGTAAACAGGTTCGAGAGGCGCCGGCCGTAGACGCGCGCTCGCGGGGCGTCGGCCGCGAACACCGGGACCCCCAGGATCATGGCCTTGGGATGCGCGCCCGAGGCCTGCATGAAGGCCGGAATGAGGGATACCGGATGCTGGCCGTCGGAGTCCATGCACAGGGCGTGGGTATAGCCCTCGGCGCGCGCGCGCGTAAGCCCCGCCAGCACGGCCGCGCCCTTGCCGCGGTTATACGGTTCGACGATGACAAGGAGATCCGCGTGACGGCGCGCCATCTCGGCGAGCCCTTCGGCGGTGCCGTCGGTGCTGCCGTCCACGACCACCCACACCGGGGCCCAGTGGCGCAAGGCCTCGGCCACGGTTTCATAGACCTTCGGGCCCGGATCGTAGCTCGGGATCAGCACGAGATGGGTTGCGGAAGCGGTGGGCATCGGGTAGCCGGCGCGGTCAGTGGGTTCGGATCGAATCGCAAGTCGCCCGGCGGCGATCCGCGTTCATTCGGTGTCGGCGGCGACCGGCGCGTCCGCGGAACGCCGATGCTGGAGCCGGCGTTGCCGCAGGGTGCGCAGGGACCGGCGCAGGTGCCGCAGGGCATGCAGATAATACAAGGCCTTGAAGGCCGCCAGCGAGCCCCATACGGGGGTATCGGCGAAGATGTCCCCGGCCAGCACCGATAAAAGGGCCTCCTGCACGCGAAAGATGTTGCGCGGTCCCATGAAAAGGTCGCGCATGCTCGGGTGGTTCACGCGGTAGATGAACCACGCATAGGTGCGCAATCCCTGGCGCAGCGCGCGATCATAGGCGCGCAGTGCGCGCGGGGCCTCCGCCGGTCTTTTCAGGCAGGTGTCGACGGCGTCGGCGGCCAGAAAGCCGCCGTGCATGGCCAGCATGACGCCCGAGGAGAATACCGGGTCGATGAACGAGAAGGCGTCGCCGACGAGGAGGTGGTTCGCGCCATGGGAATGCTCGCATCCGTACGAGAAATTACCGGTTGCCTGCACCTCCGATACGAGTGTGGCATCGGCCAGGCGTTCGGCGAGCGGCGGGCACAAGGCCAGCGTTTCCCGGAAGAAGTCCGCCACGGGCCCTGTCCGGGTCTTCAGATAATGGGGCCAGACCACGGCGCCCACGCTCGTGATCCCGTCGGCCAGGGGGATGAACCAGAACCACCCGTGTTCGAACCAGAAGAGCGAGATATGGCCCTCCTCCTGGCCGCTGTTTCGGACCGCCCCCCGGAAGTGCCCATAGAGCGCGGAGCTGTTGTGCCGGGGGTTGCGCCGTTTGGTGTGAAGGCGGCGACCGAGAAAGGTGTCGCGCCCGGATGCGTCGATCACGAACCGGGCCTCGAAGTCCTCGACGCCCCCGTCGGCGTGCCGCGTCCGTACCCGCGCCCCGTCGCCGCTCCCGGAAAAGACCACGTCCTGCACCCGGCAGCCCTCGTGAGTCTTTGCCCCTTTGGCGGCCGCATTGCGAAACAGGATGGCGTCAAAGTCGGCGCGCGGCACGTGATAGGCATAGGGCATGTCCTTGTTCCAGGCGTCGGCGAACAGGAATTCCTGGCGGCCCTTCGCATGCCAGGGGGACAGGAATTCCACCCCCCACTTCATCATGCCTATGGCGCGCACCGCCTCGCCCACGCCCAAGCGCTCCAGTAACGGCAGGTTGGCCGGAAGCAGGGACTCGCCGATATGAAACCGCGGGTGGTGATCCTTTTCGGCAATCACCACCCGGTAACCGCGCTCGGCGAGCAGCGCGCCGGCCGTGGTGCCGCCTGGTCCCCCGCCGATCACGAACACATCACATGCCGTACCCATCACGCGCCCCTCCGAGCATCCCCCGAAAGCGCCCATCGGCGCACCCCGTCTCACGAATTGCCGCACCCTGACGCGCCGCCCGAATCGTGAGCTTACTGCGGTCGCCCGTCGAGAAACAGGTCGATGCGTCGATCGCCCAGGGCCCCGTCATTCACCTCCCCAAGTTCTTGATGAGGCGAAGGGCATCCGAATCCGCTGGCTTTTTGTTTTGCGCTCTGCTATAACAGGCGGCATGAACGATCCCGGCCAGAATGATGCGATGGCGGTGTCGCGGGTGCAAGTGCGCCTGATCCGCCCAGGCGAACGCGCCGAGTGGGACCGCTTGATGCGTGCCCATCACTATCTGGGGCTCACCGCGCTCGTGGGGCGCAGTCTGCGGTACGTGGTGGAGGGGGATGGCCAGTGGCTGGCGCTCCTCGGCTGGGCGTCGGCAGCCTTGAAGTGCGCCCCGCGGGATGCCTGGATCGGCTGGGCGAAGACTCTGCAATGGCAACGTATTGGACTGATCGCCAACAACGCCCGCTTCCTGATCCTGCCCGGGGTGCGGGTGCGGAATCTCGCCTCGCAGGTGTTGGGGGCGAACCTCCGACGCCTGTCTAGCGACTGGCAGGCGGTCCACGGCCACGGCCTTCTGCTTGGCCTGGACCTTCATCGATCCGGCGCGCTTTGCCGGCACCTGCTACCGGGCGGCCAACTGGATCGAACTCGGGCCCACGCGCGGCGCCACGGCCTTCTGCTTGGCCTGGACCTTCATCGATCCGGCGCGCTTTGCCGGCACCTGCTACCGGGCGGCCAACTGGATCGAACTCGGGCCCACGCGCGGCTTTGCCAAATCCAACGCGACCTATGTCGCCCATGGCGCGCCCAAGCGGATCTGGGTGTATCCCCTCCATAAAAAGGCCCGACTGATCCTCTCATCGCCACGCCCGCACCCAGACCTACCCCGCCAGGAGATAAAGACCATGCAACTTTCCGATGCGGACGCGGCCGCACTGTTTGCGCGCCTGGAGTCGCTCGATGATCCGCGTGCCAAGCGAGGACGACGTCACACCCAGCGTTCGTTGCTCGCGATCGTGCTCTGCGCGGTGATCAGCGGAGCACAGGGACCGACGGCCATCGGCGAATGGGTCAAACGCCTCCCGCCTGCGATGCTGCGCCGGTTGCGGTGCCGTAGGACCGCCGATGGGCACCATGAACCCCCGTCCGAGCCCACCATCCGGCGTCTGCTCCAGGCCATTGATATCGAACAGCTCGAGCGGCAACTGGGGGATTGGCTGCATACGCAGGGCGTAGCCGATGAACCGGTCGCATGAACCGATCGCGCTCGATGGCAAAACCTTACGGGGATCGCAGGATGGGGGTCATGCACGGCAACTGGTCGCCGCGTTCGGGCACACGAGCCATGTGGTCTTCAATCAAGTGGAGGTGGCCGACAAGGCGAGTGAGCAGAGACAGCAATTCTCAATGTGGCAATGACCATGAAGGCTGGACAAAAGGTGCGGTCTGCGGTATAACAGCGCTGGGCCATGGTACGCGAGCGCGGCGTGACGGATCTTGTTACCGAAAATCCCCTGAGTCTCAATGTCTTAGTGGAATCGCTCAAAGAAGTGATGCGGGCGGCTCCCGACAAACGGACGGGGAAGAACGGCGTCTATAGCATGGAAGATGCAGCGCTGGCGGCCTTTGCCATATTCTTGACGCAAAGCCCGTCGTTTCTGGCCTATCAGAGGACGATGGAGCAGACCCGTGGCCAAAGCAACGCGCAGACGCTCTTGGGCATGAGTCAAATCCCGACGGACAATTGTGTCCGCACGATGCTCGATCCCGTGGCGCCTGCTCACCTGTTCCCGCTCTTTACGCAGATATTTCAGGCCCTGAACGCGAGCGGCCACATCGATCCCTTTCGGGTGGGCAGATATTTCAGGCCCTGAACGCGAGCGGCCACATCGATCCCTTTCGGGTGGCACTCGATGCCTGCGCAAGCGGTCCGGGCCAGCTCCTCATCGCCCTGGATGGGACGGCTTATCACGCCTCCCCTACCATCCATTGCCCGCAATGCACGCGCATCGAGCACCAGAACGGCGCCGTGAGCTATCAGCATACGGTCATCACACCGGTGATCGTGACCCCGACTTTAAGCCGGGTGATTCCCCTAGCACCGGAATTCATTGTCCCGCAGGACGGTCACGACAAGCAGGATTGCGAGACGGCGGCGGCCAAGCGCTGGCTTACGACCGCCGCCCACTACCGGGATCAGCACGTCACCGTGCTCGGCGACGACCTCTATAGCCGTCAACCCCTGTGCGAGCAGATCCTGGCGGCGGGGTTAGACTTCCTCTTGGTCTGCAAACCCAGCTCACATCCCACGCTGTACGAGTGGGTCGAGAGCCTTGCGCGTTCGGGGGGTGTGACGACCCATCAGATCACGCGCCGCAAGGGTAAGCAGGTCTTTACCGACACCTATCGCTTCGCGTCAGAGCTCCCCTTGCGCGGCCACGAGGATGCGCTTTGTGTGAACTGGCTGGAACTGACCACCACCGATGCCGCGGGCCAAACGATGTACCACAACGCCTGGGTCACACGGCATACGATTCACCCCGGTAACGTCGCCATCCTTGCGGGCGCCGCTCGGGCGCGATGGGGCATCGAGAACGGCGCTAACAACACCCTAAAGACCAAGGGTTACCATTTCGAACACAATTTCGGACACGGCAAGCGCCATCTCTCGTCCCTTTTGGCGACCCTGAATCTGCTCGCCTTCCTGTGGCACACCGTGCAGGAGATGACCTACCGGAAGGTCCAGTTGCTGCGCGCGAGCCTCCCCACCCGTCAGACCTTTTTTGACGATATCCGGGCGTTGACCCGGTATCTGTGCTTTCCCAGTTTCGAGGCCTTGCTCGACTTCATGCTGAAGGGCCTCACAATCGACGCGCCCGACAGCAGCTGAGAGCTCTTATGAGTGACCTTCGGTTTTGCGGCCACACACTGGAACCGGCGGAGCTTGCGCTGATCGTCGAGTTGGCAACCCGCTATGGTCGCTTAAGCCGCCATGAGCTGGCACAGACGGTGTGCGAGCTCCTGGGCTGGCAGCGCCCTAATGGACAACCGAAGACGATCGAATGCCGGGCCCTCCTTGAACGGATGCAGGAGGCGGGACTGATCGGCCTGCCCGCGCTGAAGTCCGGTCGCCCGCGCGGGGCGGGTCGTCGGTTCCGGTCAGCCCGGACCCAGAGTCAGCCCCGCTCGACGCGCCGCTTGCCACCCTGCAGCCAATCAGGCTTCAGCGCGTGGCAACCCCAGGAGAGCGGACCTTGTGGCGCACGCTCATCGAGCGCCATCATTACCTTGGCCATCGCGTGCCCTTTGGCGCCCATCTCCGCTACCTGATCCAAACGACATCCCCGCATCCCAGGGTCCTGGGCTGCCTGCAGTTCTCCTCGCCGGCCTGGCGCCTGAAGGGACGCGATCAGTGGATCGGCTGGGACGATGCCACCCGCGCTCAGCACCTGCAGTCTGTCATCTGCAACTCCCGCTTCTTGATCTTGCCCCACGTGCGGGTTCCCAACCTCGCGAGTCATGTGCTGGCGCTCGCGTTACGCACCGTTACCACCGATTGGACGGCCGCCTACGGCATACGCCCCCTCCTGGCCGAGACCTTGGTCGACCCCGCTCGCTTCACCGGGCATTGTTACCGCGTAGCCAACTGGATTGATGTCGGCCTCACCACGGGCCGCGGCCGCGAAGACCGCCAACACACACGCCATGGGGTAAGCCCTAAGCGGATATGGCTCTATCCCCTCGCGCCCAACGCCCGACAGAGACTCACGCAAACCCTGTAGATCGACCGCTACCCCGTTTCTGAAGCGGCGTCACTTCACATTGAGAATTGCTGGAGCAGAGAGCGGTGAAGCCCTTGCTCGACCCCTTGACCTTGGCGGGTCGGGTGGTGACCGCGGACGCCCTGCATACCCAAACAGAGACCGCCCGTTATGTGGTCGAGGACAAGCAGGCGCACTACCTCTTCACTGTTAAAGACAATCAGCCTACGCTCAAAGCCGACATCGAAGGCCTCCATCGGGAGGCCTTTCCCCCCTCAGCACGTGACGACGGATAAGGCCCATGGGCGCGTGGAGACCCGACGTATCTGGGTGAGTGGCACGTTAAACGGCTATGTGACGTTTCCCTATGCCGCCCAAGTGGCTTGTGTCGAGCGCGAGATCTTCCACGTCCGCCCCAACAAAACCACCCTTGAGCGCGTCTATCTGATCACGAGCCAGTCGCAGGCCGAGGCCAGTCCCGCGCAACTCCTGGCCCAGAACCGAGGCCATTGGGGCATCGAGAACCGTCTGCACCACGTACGCGACATGGCCTATGACGAGGATCGTTGCCGGGCCCGCAAGGGGCACACGCCCCGGACCCTCGCCTGCCTGCGGAACTTCACTATCAGCCTCCTGCGCCTGTTCCACGTCGCGAACATCAAAGCGCCTATGACGAGGATCGTTGCCGGGCCCGCAAGGGGCACACGCCCCGGACCCTCGCCTGCCTGCGGAACTTCACTATCAGCCTCCTGCGCCTGTTCCACGTCGCGAACATCAAAGCGGCACTGCGGGGCTTGGCGGCCCAAGCCGATCAGGCCTTGGCGATGCTGCGTCTGTAAAGCCCCTAAAACCAGAAGACAAGGCCCGCGCGGGGTCCCCCCGTCGCAGGCGTTCGCCTCGTTCTCGCCTTTTTGGGAGAAACTCTCCCCAAAAAGCGGTCCCCCCGCCGTTTCGGGCCGCCCACCTCCTCGCCTGGGCTCGCCTCAGGCGTTCAGTGATCGAGGCGCTGCGTGAGCGCGTGACTTTGACGGGACCGTGGTCGATCGCCCGCGGGGAGATCCGATCTGCCCGCCCGCCCCGTCGCTGCGCGCCAAGCGGTCCCACCGATCTCCGGGGCGTTGCTCACGACGCCACGACCCGACTGATCGCCCAGAACTGCAGGCCGCCGCCGACCAGGGTCAGGAGATGAAACGCCGCATGCAGGTACTTCACGCGGTCGCGCACCAGCAGGGCGACGCCCGCGCCATAGCAGGTCGCCGCCAGACCCAGGGCCGCCAGCACGGCGGGCGGGGTATGCCGGAAGAATGGTCGGGCGGCAAGGATCGTGATCCAGCCCATTATGCGGTACAGTTGTTCGGAGCGGCGCGCATAGCGCCCTGGGTCTCCCCACAGAAATACCACCGCGAGCGCGGCCAGCCCCCACTCGATGACGCACAGCAGAGTCCCGATCGTGGCATGGACCATGAGCAAGGCCACCGGGGTGTAGCTCCCGGCCACGAACACCGCGATCATCATCCGGTCCAGGCGTTGGAAGCGGTCCTTCAGGCCGCCGGCCGGCAGGATGTGGTAGATCGCCGATACCGCGTACAAGGCCATCATGGCCGCCGACGAGATCGCGGCGCACCACACCTTGAGGGGGCTGCCGGTGTGTGCCGCGCGTTCTACGAGGACCATGCCCGCGGCCAGCGCCAATGCCGCGCCGAGCGCGTGGATCGCGGCATTGACCCGCTCCTCCCCGCGCGATTGAGGGCGGGCCCCCAGGGCGGTCTCCGTGGGCGCCTCTGCCGGCCATACGGGCGGGCGTGGGTCTGGCGCGTCGATGCCGATCACGCGTGATTCCTGGGGATGCATATTCATAGCGAAAGCCGTGCCCCTATGTCGCGCAATGTCAGGCGTCGGGCCTCGTAGTCCGGCATGACGCGCGCCAGTTCCCGCCAGAAGGAGGGCTTGTGGTGCGGGGCGATCAGGTGGCAGAGCTCGTGGGCAATCACATAATCGAACAGGTCGGCGGGGACGAGCATGAGCCGCCAGTTCAGGCTGATCGTCCCGCGTGCCGAGCAGCTGCCCCAGCGGGTCTTTTGGCCGCCGATACGAATCTGCTTGGGGGCCCGGCCGACGAGCGGCGCGAAATGGATGATACGCGCCAAGGCATGATGGCGCGCGGCCTCTCGATACCAGAGCTCCACGGCGGCACGCGCCGGGTCCTCGCCGGCGGCCGCGACCCGCAGCACATCGCCATCGCGACGCACTGACGGGGGGCCCGGGCGGTACTGAAGCCGCAGCACGATGGACTCGTCCAAATGCCGCAGGGTCAGCCCATCCGCAAACGGGGCTGGTTTCGGGGCCTCGCCAAGCCTTCTCAAGGTGCGTTCGATCCAGAGTGTCTTGGCCTCAAGGAAGGCCTCGACGTCGGCCTGGCGGGTGGCCGCCGGGGCCAATACGCGCAGGGCGCCGGAAGGGCTGATCTGGAGGCACAGAGTACGGCGCTTGCGGCTGCGCACCAGCGCATAGGCCCTCATTTCAGATCTCGATCATCTCGAATTCGTCCTTGGTGGCCCCGCAGTCTGGACAGGTCCAGTTCTCGGGGACGTCTTTCCAGCGCGTGCCCGCCGGGATTCCGTGCTCCGGTAGACCCTTCTCTTCTTCGTACAGGAAACCGCAAATGACGCACATATACACTTTCGGGGGATCGGCATTCATCAGCTTATATTGCCATGATTCGTTCTCTCGTGAAACGCGACGGCGGGCAGTACAATGCCGCGATGACCAGTCCCCGCACCGCTGTCGTTTTGTGTAATCTGGGCGGCCCCGATTCCCTGGAGGCCGTAGAGCCGTTTCTGCGCAATCTGTTTTCCGATCCCGACATCTTCCAGTTTCCGGCAGCCGCTTTCACCCAAGGCCTCTTCGCGCGGCTCGTTGCATGGCGGAGGCGCGAGGAGGCGAGTCGTGGCTACGCGGCCCTGGGCGGGGCCTCGCCCATAGGCGCCAATACCCAGGACCAGGCGTGGGCGCTCGAGCAGGCCTTGGCGGATCTCGGGGCGCGGGTCTTCGTGTGCATGCGCTATTGGCATCCCTTGACCGGCGAGGTCGTGGCCGCGCTCAAGGCCGGGGGGTTTGCGCGCATCGTGTTGCTGCCTTTGTATCCGCAATATTCGCTGACCACGAGCGGCAGCGCGCGTAACGAATTCCTGCGCGCATGCGCCCGGCTCCACTACCGTCCGGATGTCCGCTTCATCGATTCCTGGTATGAGGAGCCGGATTATCTGGATGGGATCGCGACCGCCATAGGCCGGGAGGCGCGACGATTCAGCGCCCCGGATCCGGCACGCATCAGCCTGCTGTTATCGGCTCACGGCGTCCCGCAGCGCCTTATAAAGCAGGGCGATCCCTATCAGCGCGGGATCGAGGAGACCGCCCGGCTGGTGCGTGAGCGTCTTGCCTGGCCGCGCGTGACGCTCTGCTATCAGAGTCGCGTCGGGCCGCTGGAGTGGCTGCGACCCTATGTCGATGATGTCATCCGTGAGCAGGGGCGCGAGGGCGTCGATCAGATCCTCGTCTATCCGATCGCGTTCGTGTCCGATCATATCGAGACCCTCTATGAGCTCGGGATGACCTATGCCCGGCTCGCTCGCGAAGCCGGCGTCCGGGAGTATCATGTCGTGCCGGCCCTTAACGCCGACCCGGCGCTCATCCGCGCGCTGTCGCGTGTCGCGCGTACCGCCCTTAGGGAAGAGAGGTGATTGTGAACCCCCCGATCGTCATGGTTTTTGCAGGCAACGACCCGACCGGTGGCGCCGGCCTTCAGGCCGACGCCGAGGCGCTCATGAGCATGGGCTGCCACGCCGCCCCGGTGGTCACGGCCATAACCGTGCAGGACACCTTCGGCCTGAAGGGTTTCGCGGCCTTGGAGCCCGGCTTGGTGGTGGAGCAGGCCCGGGCGATCCTGGAGGATATGCCGGTCGCGGCCTTCAAGGTCGGCATGGCGGGGAGTCTCGCCAACCTGACGGCGATCGCCGAGGTCATCGCGGACTACCCGAGCATCCCGGCGGTCATCGACCCGGTGCTCGCGAGTGGCCGGGGAGATCCGCTGAGCGACGAACCCCTGGAGGATGGATTCCGTTCGCTCCTCTGTCCGCTCGCGACCCTGATCACGCCGAACAGCCGCGAGGCCCGGCGTCTGGTCCCGGAGGCCGATACCCTCGAGGCCTGTGCCCAGGGCTTGATGTCGCTCGGGTCACGTTATGTCCTCATCACCGGCACCCATGAACCGACCGACGCGGTGGTGAACCTGCTTTACGGAAATCGGCAGTTCCTCGAGCGCTTTTCCTACCGGCGTCTGCCGGGGGAGTATCACGGCTCGGGCTGCACGCTGGCATCGAGTTGTGCCGCGGTCCTGGCCCAGGGTCTGGAACCGGTGAACGCCATCATCCAGGCCCTGGAATACACGCATAAGACCCTGGAGGCCGCCTGGTCCCTGGGTATGGGGCAGCAGCTGCCGGACCGCCTGTTCTGGGCCCGGGAAGACGAGGTCGACCGGGATTGAAGGTCGCCGGACTGTATGTCGTCACCGACGCCGCCTGCTGCCGACCCGAGGGTCTGGCGCGGGTACACGCGGCCCTGCTGGGCGGCGCGCGGGTGGTGCAGCTGCGGTGCAAGGGCGCGGGCCTTGCCATCGACACCGCCCAGGCCCTGGTGGCCATGGGCCACGCCTTCGCGGTTCCCGTGCTCGTCAACGACGATGTCGAACTCGCCCATGCGTCGCACGCCGACGGCGTGCATCTCGGACGTGACGACGCCACCGTGGAAGCGGCGCGCGCGCGGCTCGGACCACGAGCGATCATCGGTGCTTCGTGTTACGCGGACCTCGATCGGGCGCGGGATCTGGCGCGGCGCGGCGCGGATTATCTGGCGTTCGGAAGCTTTTACCCGTCACGCACCAAACCTCACGCCGCGCGCGCCGACCCCTCGTTGTTGACGGCCGCCCGTTCGCTTGGCAAGCCGCTGGTGGCGATCGGCGGGATATTGCCGGAGAATGGGCGCGCCTTGATCGCGGCCGGCGCCTCGGCGCTCGCGGTCGTCGATGGGGTTTTCGGGCACAACGACATCAGGGGCGCGGCCCGCGCCTATCAACGGCTTTTCGAGGACACAGTATGACCGCAAGCCATCGCGCCTTCATGCGCGCCCGATCCGTCATCGCCGGCGGTGTCAATTCGCCCGTGCGCGCATTCAAGGGCGTGGGGGGGGAACCGATCTTCATGCAGCGCGGGGAAGGCGCCTATCTGTTCGATGTCGACGGCCGGCGCTATATCGACTATGTCAGCGCCTGGGGCCCGCTCATCCTCGGTCATGCGGACCCCGATGTGACGCGCGCGGTGTCCGACGCCGCCGCCCGCGGACTGGCCTTCGGCACGCCCACCGAGGCGGAAACCGAACTTGCCCTCGAGGTCCGCGCCCTGATGCCGGGCCTGGAGAGGCTGCGCTTCGTCAGTTCCGGCACCGAGGCCACCATGACCGCCTTGCGTCTGGCGCGCGCCGTCACTGGACGCGATAAGGTGGTCAAGTTCGAGGGCGGCTACCATGGCCACCCCGACTCGCTTTTGGTGAAGGCCGGATCGGGTGCGCTCACGCTCGGGGTACCCACCTCCCCCGGGGTACCGGCGGCGCTCGCCGCTCACACCCTCGTCGCGCGCTTCAACGACTCGGATTCGGTGGGCGCGCTCTTTGAGCGGCACGGCCACGAGATTGCCGCCCTCATTGTCGAGCCGGTCGCAGGCAACATGAACTGCGTGCCCCCGGTCGCCGGCTTTCATGAACGCCTCCGGGCCTTATGCGACCAATATGGCGCGCTGCTCATCTTCGATGAGGTCATGACCGGTTTCCGGGTGGCCGCGGGCGGCGCGCAAGCCCTGTTTGGCATCCGGCCGGATCTCACCACGCTCGGCAAGATCATGGGCGGCGGCCTGCCGGTGGGTGCCGTGGGCGGCCCCGCGGCGCTCATGGATCAGCTGCTCCCCGATGGTCCGGTGTTCCAGGCCGGGACCAATTCCGGGAACCCGGTGGCCATGGCGGCCGGCCTTGCCACCCTGAAAAAACTCAAGGCCCCCGGGTTCTACGAGGCCCTGGGCCTGCGTGTCGCGGCCTTGACCGCCGGGCTCTCGGAGGCCGCCGCGCGCCACGGTGTTGCGTTCACCACCAATGCGGTCGGCGGCATGTTCGGTCTGTTCTTTACCGAAGGCCCGGTGCATTATTACGATGACGTCATGCGCGCCGATGCCGACCGCTTCCGGCGCTTCTTTCATGGACTCCTCGGTCTTGGGGTGTATCTCGCGCCCTCGGCGTATGAGGCCGGCTTCGTATCCGCGGCCCACACACCCGCGGATATCGCGGCCACCGTGGCCGCCGCCGAGCAGGTGTTCTCGCGGCTTTCGGGATCCTGACCGGCGCAGCGCCGGGCCATGGGCAAAAAGAAGGGGGCCTTTCGGGCCCCCAATCGTGTACCCCCACACGGAATCTTCAGCTCACGAGGATGCGCTGCTCGCGAAATTGCGCGGTGGCGACATGCGGATAGGCGACATGGCTTGATAGCGAGATGTCGATCCCGAGCATCGCCACCACGTCATCGTGCGCCCGGATCCCCGGCATTTCCTCGCGCAGATATTCGTAATGCGCCTGATTCATGTAAACGACATTGGGGCGCACCCCGAATGCCTCCGTATAATCATTGACGAGCGTCAGCACGCAACTTAGCATTCCGTCCTCCCAGACCGTTCCGCACCTTCTTACCCTGATATCAGCAAGCATCGTGCCACCCGGAACTATTCCAAAAAGTCTCATCCATACAGAGACATAGTCAGTCGGCGCCGGGGGCTTCCCGAGATATCGACGCGCCGCGTCACTGTCCCCCGCGTGGTTTGTCAGGCTCGCGCCCAGCCGCCAGGCGGCGAGCCTTTCAAGGTTTCGGCGCCGGTCATCGTCCCGGCCATACACGGTCGCCCCGGATGCAACGCGATATCCATTGTCAACGGCATGCAACAGGCTGTAACGGTCATGGGGCATGCTTTCGTTTACGCGCGACTCACGGTATCGTCAGGGCGTCGATTGCGTCTGACCGCGGGGATGTTCACGGAGTACTGGAAGGCCGCGATCGAAAGATCCCGCGCCAGTCCGTGGTTGCGGGACGGCCCCCATCCGACGCGCTTGCGCAGGAGCTGGACAGTGACCACTGTTGCCAACAACCTTTCGGATGAGCTTGCGACGTCAGACCTTCCTTATCGCAAGCTCCTCGAAATGATGCCCATGCCGCTCGTGATCTTCTCGGGCACCGGGGCGGTCTTCGCGAATGCGGCGGCTTGCGTTTTGATGGAGGTCGAGTCGGCGGAGGAGCTGCTGGGCCTGCCACCGACCGCCTTCGTGCATCCCTTGGACGGCGCGATTGTCGAGAGCCGTATGCGCAATCTCGAAGAGGGGGTCCTCCTGAACGCCCCTGTGGCGCTCAGGCTCCTTACGCGCCGCGGTCGATTGCGCCGCATCACGACCTCCAGCGCACGCATCACGGTCGATAGCAAATTTCTGGTCGCCGTCATCTCCACGGACGATACCATGCGTTACGAAGCCGAGGACCGCCTCAAGGAGAACGAGGAGAATTTTCAGAGGCTGTTCGAAAGCACCCAAGATGTGTACTACCGGACGGACGCCGACGGCGTGGTTCTCAAGGTTGCGCCCGCCGTGCGCCGCGTTCTGGGCTACGAGCCGGAAGAGATTGTGGGCCGGCGCGCTGAGGACTTCTATCCGAGCCCAGGCGAGCGTGAACCATTGAAAAAGGCTCTGCGGGATCATGGAAATGTGCAGGATTTCGAGGGCCGTATGGTGCGCCGTGACGGAGTCATCATCGATATATCGATCAGCAGTTATGCCCTTTATGGACCCACCGGAGAGTTTTTGGGGGTCGAGGGCATCTATCGCGACGTGAGCGATCGCAAGAATCTCGAAAGGGAGCTGCGACGGCTCGCCACAAGCGACAGTCTGACCGGGATAGCCAACCGCCGTGCCTTTCTCGAGCAGGCCAGCGATTGCCTGCGGCGCGCGGCGCGTTACGAGAAGGATGTGGTGCTTTTCATCGCGGATCTGGATCACTTCAAGGTGGTGAACGACCGTTACGGGCATGTCGCGGGTGACGCGGTATTGAAGGGGTTCGCGGGGGCGGTTGCGCCTGAGTTACGTGACACGGATTTCTTCGGACGTCTCGGCGGCGAGGAGTTTGGCATCCTGCTGCATGAGGTCCGCCGCAAGGAGGCGCAACGTGTCGCCGAGCGTATCGGGGAATCCGCCCGCAGCCTGCGATTCGCCGCCGCCGATGGCCGGCAATACGGCATCACGGTGAGCATAGGGGCGACCCGGAACCATCGCGATGACCGGGGTATCGAGCGGCTCCTGGTGCGCGCCGATATGGCGCTCTATGCCGCCAAGGAGGCAGGTCGCGACTGCATACGCTGGTCGGAGCCCTAGACGAAGCCTGAGCCGATCAAGGATCGGCTCAGGGTCGACGACCGCGGCGGCCGGCCTGACGTGGCCGGGTTATGGTCTTGGTCTCGCGGAGCTGAAATCCCTTACGATAGCAGGTGGGTGAAACACCGAAAGCCGCACCGAAGTGCGGCCGCAGGGATGCCGCTGATCCGAAGCCCGCGGCCCTTGCGATCTCGTCGATCGACCGATCGCTTGTCTCCAGGAGTCGCTGGCAGAAGGCCAGGCGCTCGTTCATGAGCCAGGCGCCGAACGAGTTGCCGGTGGTGTCTCGGACACGGCGCGTGAAGGTTCGCCGGCTTATGAAGGCGCGAGCCGCGATTTCGTCCAGAGGGCAAGGTTCGTGGAGATGGCGCACGGCCCAGTCCATCGCCTTGGAAAAATGGTCACGGCCACCGGGCGTCCTCGGCATCGGCCGCTCTATGTATTGGGCCTGGTCTCCTTCCCGATGCGCTGGTACGACGAGGCGCCTGGCGACCTTATTGGCGACCGCCGAGCCGCACTCCTTGCGAAGAAGGTGTAGGCAGCAATCGATGCCGGCGGCGGCCCCTGCGGAGGTGACGAGATCGCCACAATCGATGTAGAGATCATGTCGGCGCACGTCGATGCGTGGGTAGGCGCGCGCCAGTTCCTCGGCCCATCGCCAATGGGTGGTCGCCGGCCGTCCATCGAGGACCCCGGCGGCTGCCAGGACAAAGCTGCCGAGGCATAGTCCCACGAGCCGCGCGTCGCGGCCCCGAGCCGCGCGCAGTGCGATCAGCAGGGACGCCGGCGGCCTTTCCCGGGGATCCCGCCAGCCGGGAACGATGATGGTCGCGGCATCTGCCAGCGCATCCAGCCGATACCGTGGGCGCACGGAAAATCCCCCGGTCGTTACGATCTCACCGGGTGTTGCCCCGCATACGCGGACATCGAAGAGCGGAACGCCATCGTCCCGCCGGTCTTCCCCGAATACCATCCCCGGTACCGCCAGATGAAACGGGCTGATTCCCGGAAAGGCGACAACGACGATCGGGTCAACGCTCATGGGTGGTGTCTCCCGCTTTTGGCCCGATTATAGCGAAGGTTGGCCATCAGGCCACTCGCCGCTCCGGGGTCCGACGCGAAACAATGCCCTCCCCATATCAACGAATGAGGCGACATGTGAAGGTCCGCAATGTTCTTGCCTACGCCCAGGCCGCTGGCGCCGCCGTGCTCTGGGGCACTGTCGGTGTCGCCGGTGCGTTGGCACGGCCGGCGGTTTCGCCATTCGTCTGGGCTTGGGCGCGGCTGTCGCTGGGGGGGATGTTCCTCGCCGTTGTCGTAGGTCCCCGGCGCCTGTCACGTGTCGCCAGGACATTGGGGGGCTCGGGCGTAGCCCATGCCGCGCTTTTCATGGCGGTCTTTCAGGGAAGCTTCTTCGTCGCAGCGACGGACCTTGGCGCCGGCCCGGCCACTATGATATCGGTGGCCGCGGCGCCTGCGGCATCACTCCTTGGCGCACGGCGCCATCGCCAGGCATCGTCGCCGACGCGCCCAGTCTTCGGACTTGCCCTGGCGACTGCCGTGGTCAGTCTTTTGGTCGTCTCGGTCGGTGTCCCGGGTTTATGCGGTGCGAGCTGGGCCATTGCGAGCGGGGCGGCCTATGCGGGTTTCGCGGGCGCCGTGGCGTCTTGCGATACACATCCCCAAGACAGGCTGGCGGCGGTCGTCATTGCGCTCCTCGGGGGCGCATTGGTGGTGACTCCGGTGGCCGCGCCCCAGATCGCGCAGCTCTGTTCGCTGCGTAATGTCCTCCTTGGCGCCTATCTTGGGCTCGTCGCCACCGCGCTTGCCTACGCTTGGTTTGCCGCCGCCCTGGCGATCCTGGGGCGTACCGTTGTCCTGGCGACCCTTGTCGGACAGCCCGTGGCGGCGACCCTTCTGGCTTGTCAGCTGCTCGGCTGGCCGGTTGGCTGGCGCACGGTAGTCGCCCTTGCGATTGCTGGCCTCTCATCGGCGTGGCTTGCGATATCCGGACGCCCTCGTCCCGACCCGCACCTTTTTTGACGATTCACCTTCAGGAGACCGCCATGTCCGACCCCCGCCGCGCCCTCATAGTCATCGATGTCCAAAACGAATATGTCACCGGCCGATTGCGGGTCGAGTACCCGGAGGTTCATGGCTCGCTCGCGCGCATTGGCCGGGCCATGGATGCCGCCCATGCGACTGGGATCCCGATCGCGGTCATCCAGCACCATGCCATGGGTGCGGGCGCGTCACTTTTCGCGAGGGGGTCGGCGGGGTGGGGGCTGCACGAAACCGTCTCACGCCGCCCGTATGATGTGCGCGTGGAAAAGACCCAGCCAAGCGCCCTGGCCGGAACGGGGCTTGGTGCATGGCTGCGGGCGCGGGCCATCGACACGCTCACCGTCGCTGGATACATGACCCACAACTGTGACGACGCGACGATAAGGCACGCGGTGCATTCCGGTTTCGCCGTCGAGTTCCTGGCTGATGCGGCAGGTGCCGTGTCTTATTGGAATGCGGCGGGAGGGGCGAGTGCTATGGATATCCACCGGGCGTTCATCGTGGTCCTGCAGTCACGTTTCGCCGCGGTCACGACCACCGACGCCTGGATAGATAGCCTGCGGACCGGGGCACCGCTAGCGCGCGACACGATTCTCGCGTCGCATGAACGGGGGTGCGCGGAGATGTGAAATCCCCTTGGCCCTGCCCCCGGAGACGCCGCATGGCGATCCCTGCGGGTCTCGGGCCACTACTTGCCCAGGGCTAATGCAATGTGCGCGGGATGCTCAAGGAGAATGCCGGGATGTCGGCATCGAAGCATGTCCCGTCGTCGGCCACCATCTGGTAGCTCCCGCGCATGCTCCCTACGGGCGTCTCGATCATCGCGCCGCTTGTGTATTCGAAGCTCATGCCGGGCTCCAGGTAGGGCTGTTCGCCGACCACCCCGTCGCCACGCACCTCCTGGACCTTGTTGTTGGCGTCGGTGATGATCCAGTGACGTGTCAGCAGCCGCGCCGGCACCGATCCGGTATTGGTGATCGTGATCGTGTAGGCAAAGACGTAGCGGTTGGCCTCGGGGGCCGACTGGTTGTCCAGATAGGCGGTCTTTACGCCCACCTCGATGCGATGCTCGCTTTTGCTCATCATAACGCCCTCAAGCCCCGCGACTTTCGCAGGGTACTGAAAAAAAGACGGAGTCCTCGAGCCGCAAGGCGGTCAGCGTCCCGCCCCACAGACACCCGCTATCGAGACAAATGACGTTTCCGAAGGTGCGGCGACCCAGGCTCGACCAATGACCGAACAGGATACGTGTCTCCCGGCTGCGCCGTCCCGGCACATCGAACCATGGGACGAGGCCGGGGGTCTGGGTCCCAAGCGGGCCCTTGTCGCGCATGTCGAGTCGTCCCCGCAGGTCGCAATAGCGGATGCGCGTCAAGGCGTTGGCGATGAAACGCAGCCGCGCGGCGCCCGAGAGCTCCGGGCTCCACAGGTCCGGCAGAGGGCCATACACGCCTCCCAGCGCCCGACAGAGATCGGGGCCCCGAAGGACCGCCTCGAGTTCGGCGGCGAGGGTGCGCGCCTCGCGGATATCCCATTGCGCGGGAACACCGGCATGCACCATGGCGACGTCATGATGCTCGTCATGATACAGGAGCGGCTGCTTTCTTAGCCAGTCGAGCAGCTCGATGCGATCGGGGGCCGAAAGGATGGCCTCCAGGGTGTCGCCTGCGCCGATGCGGCGGGCCCCGCAGGCCACACCGAGCAGATGCAGATCATGATTGCCGAGCACGATGACGGGATCCGTCAAGGTGCGCAGGAACCTGAGGGTTTCAAGCGACTCGGGCCCGCGGTTGACAAGATCGCCCGTCAACCACAGACGATCTGTGCCATCCACGTAGTGGATATGCGCGAGGAGGCTCTGCAGGGATCGCAGACAGCCCTGCAGGTCTCCTATGGCGTAGGTGGCCATCGGGTGTCCCGGGCGAAGGCGTCTGTTGCCTCGACGAGTGCGCTTGTGATACCAGGCTCGGCGGCCGAATGGGCCGCCTCCGGCACGACCATGAGGGTGCTTCGGGGCCATGCCGCATGCAGCTCCCAGGCATTGCGCATGGGGCAGATCAGGTCATAGCGCCCTTGCACGATGACGCCAGGTATGTGTGCCAGGCGATGGGCGTCCGCGAGGGTCTGATTGTCGCGCAGGAAGGCATCATGCATGAAGTAATGGCATTCGATGCGCGAGAGCGCCACGGCGGTGTGGTCCAATGCAAAGAAGTCCACGACCTCTTTCTTTGGGCTCAGGTTGGCGGTGCGCCCCTCCCACAACGACCAGGCGCGGGCGCAACGGCGACGCTCATCCTCGTCGGGTCCGGTGAGCCTCCGATAGTAGGCGCCCACCATGTCGCCCCTGTCGGACTCCGGAATGGGCGCGATGAAGTCCTGCCAGTAGTCGGGGTACACCCAGTTCGCGCCCTCCTGGTAGAACCAGCGGATCTCCATGGGTCGGCACAGGAAGATGCCGCGCAGCATCAGGCCCAGCACCCGCTCCGGATGGGTTTCGCCGTAAACGAGCGCGAGCGTCGAGCCCCACGAACCCCCGAACACCAGCCACCGCTCTATGCCGAGCTGGGCGCGTATGTGTTCGATGTCGGCGACGAGGTCGGCCGTCGTGTTGCCATCCAGCGCCGCATGCGGGACCGATCGTCCGGCGCCGCGTTGGTCGAACAGGATGATGCGGTAGCGCGCGGGATCGAAGAACCGGCGGTGGTAGGGCTCGCAGCCGGCCCCCGGACCGCCGTGCAGGAACACGACCGGGAGCCCCCGCGGGTTACCGCACTCCTCGACGTGGAGGATGTGCGGGGCGGCCACCGCGATGCGGTGCTGCGCGTACGGCTCTGTGGATGGATAAAGCATGGCCATGGAGAGGTCCAGTATACCGATGTGGGCCGCGCAGGCGAAGCGACGCTAGTTTTGGCGCCGCCGCGCGTGTATCCTTGCGCCCTCCCATGCCCTCCTTGACGACCGAGATTGCCCGTCGCCGGACCTTTGCGATCGTTTCGCATCCCGACGCCGGAAAGACCACCCTCACCGAGAAGCTTTTGCTTTTTGGTGGCGCGATCGTGCTCGCGGGCGCGGTCAAGGGCCGCAAGGCGGCGCGCCACGCTACTTCCGACTGGATGGCGCTGGAGCGCGAGCGCGGGATCTCCGTGACCTCGTCGGTCATGCAATTCCCGTATGGCGAGGCCATCGTGAACCTGCTCGACACCCCCGGCCACCAGGACTTCTCCGAGGACACCTACCGGACACTGACGGCGGTCGACTCGGTGCTCATGGTGATCGACGCCGCCAAGGGTGTCGAGGCCCAGACCGTGAAGCTCCTTGAGGTGTGCCGCATGCGCAACACCCCGATCATCACGTTCGTGAACAAGCTGGACCGCGAAGGTCGGGAGCCGCTTGAGCTGTTGGACGAGATCGAGCGGATATTGAACATCAGCTGCGCACCCGTCACCTGGCCGCTCGGTATGGGTCAGCGTTTCCGCGGTATCTGCCGGCTGGTCGACGAAATGGCACGGCTCATGCCGCAGGGGCGCAGCGAACGCATCCAGGAGGAGCGCCTGCTTCCCCTGCGCGATCCCGACCTCGAGGTCGTCTTGGGCGATGAGTACGAGCGCATCCTTCAGGAGATCGAGCTGGTGCGTGGGGCGGCCCCGACCGTGGATGTCGAGGCCTATCGCGCGGCGCGCCAATCTCCGGTGTTCTTCGGATCGGCCCTGAATAACTTCGGCGTGCGCGACCTGCTGGACGCCTTCGTGGCATTCGCCCCTCCGCCCTTGCCGCGGCCCACCGCTACGCGCGTGGTGGCGCCCGACGAGGAGGCCTTTTCCGGTTTCGTCTTCAAGATCCAGGCGAACATGGACCCGCAGCACCGGGACCGCATGGCATTCGTGCGCATCTGCTCGGGACGCTACCGGCGCGGCATGCGCCTCTATCACGTCCGCGAAGGACGCGAGATCAATGCCGCCAATGCCCTTACCTTTCTCGCCAACGAGCGCTCCATGGCCGACGAGGCCTATGCCGGCGACATCCTGGGCCTGCCCAATCACGGCACGATCCGCATCGGGGATACGTTCACCGAGGGCGAGCCGTTACGTTTCACGGGTGTCCCCAATTTCGCGCCCGAGCTGTTCCGGCGCGTGGTGCTGCGCGACCCCCTGAAGAGCAAGGCGCTCTCGCGGGGCTTGGAGCAGCTCACCGAGGAGGGCGCAACCCAGCTCTTTCGGCCGCTGTCCGGACACGAGATGATCTTGGGGGCGCTCGGCGCCCTGCAGTTCGAGGTCGTGACCTATAGGTTGCGTAACGAGTACGGGGTCGAGGCCGATTTCGAGCCGGCCCCGGTGGTCGCGGTGCGTTGGCTCGAGGCCGATGCCGATACGCTTAGCGATCTGCACCGGCGCCTTGCAAGCCACCTCGCCAAAGACGCGGGCGGCGCGCTCGCCTATCTCGCGCCGTCGCGCTCGCACCTCGACCTTACCGCCGAACGGTTCCCCAAGGCCCGCTTCCATGCCATTCGCGAGCAGGCCGAATAACCGTCCCGCCTAACCCTGGCGCTGGGCCTTCTTGCGGTCGTTTTCCTTCAGATAACGCTTGCGCAGCCGGATATGGTGCGGCGTCACCTCCACCAGCTCATCGTCGTCGATGAACTCGATGGCGCGCTCGAGGGTCAGCTGGATCGGCGGGGTGAGCAGGATATTCTCATCCGAGCCCGACGCGCGCATGTTGGTGAGCTGCTTGCCGCGTAGCGGGTTCACCACCAGATCGTTGTCGCGCGAGTGGATGCCGATGATCATGCCTTCGTACAGGTCCTCGCCCGGCCCTATGAAAAGCCGTCCCCGCTCCTGCAGGCTGAAGAGCGCATAAGCCACGCTCTTGCCGGCGCCGTTGGCAATCAAGACGCCGTTCACGCGTCCGCCGGTATCGCCCTTCTTCACCGGGCCGTAGTGATCGAAGACATGGTGCATGAGGCCCGTGCCCGAGGTGAGGCTCAGGAACTCCGTCTGAAAGCCGATCAGGCCGCGTGAAGGGATGACGTACTCCAGGCGGATACGGCCGCTCGCATCGGGCTCCATGGCGAGCAGGTCCCCGCGGCGGTTGCCAAGCCGCTCGATCAGCACGCCCTGGTGGGCCTGTTCCACGTCCAGGGTGAGCGCCTCGTAGGGCTCGTGGAGCTCGCCGTCCACGATCTTGGTGATCACCTGCGGGCGCGACACCGCGAGCTCGTAACCCTCGCGGCGCATGGTTTCGATCAGGATGCCGAGATGCAGCTCGCCGCGTCCCGAGACCTTGAATTTGTCGGCATCGGCTGTGTCCTCGACGCGCAGGGCGACGTTGTGGATGAGCTCGCGCTCCAGGCGCTCGCGCAGCTGGCGGCTGGTGACGAACTTCCCGTCTTGGCCCACGAACGGCGAGGTGTTGATCTCGAAGGTCATACTCACGGTGGGTTCATCCACGGTGAGCGGCGGCAGGGCCTCGGGGCGGCTCGGGTCGCACAGCGTGTCCGAGATGTAGATGGGGTCGATACCGGTCACGGCGATGATGTCGCCGGCCGACGCCTCCTTGATCTCGGTGCGCTCCAGGCCCAGGAAACCCAGGACCTGCAAGACCTTGCCCTCGCGGCGTTTACCCACGCGGTCGATGACCGCCACGGCCTGATTGGTGCGCACCGTCCCGCGCTTGATGCGGCCGGTCGCTATCGTGCCCACATAGCTCGAATAGGCGAGGCTCGAGATCTGCATCTGGAAGGGGCCGTCGGGGTCGACCTCGGGCGGCGGGGTGTGGCGCAGTATGGCCTCGAAGAGCGGCGTCATGTCGCCTTCACGCACATCGGACGAGAGGCTCGCGTAACCGTACAGGGCCGAGGCGTAGACGACCGGGAAATCCAATTGCTCCTCCGTCGCCCCCAGCTTGTCGAAGAGGTCGAAGGTCTGATCGAGCACCCAGTTCACGCGCGCCCCGGGCCGGTCGACCTTGTTGATGACGACGATCGGCCGCAGCCCGAGGGCAAAGGCCTTGCGCGTCACAAAGCGCGTCTGCGGCATGGGCCCGTCGACGGCGTCGACGAGCAACAGCACCGAGTCCACCATGGACAGCACGCGCTCCACCTCACCCCCGAAATCCGCGTGCCCGGGGGTGTCGACGATGTTGATGCGGTGGTCACGCCAGCGGATCGCCGTATTCTTGGCGAGGATCGTGATGCCACGCTCGCGCTCGAGGTCGTTGGAGTCCATGACTCGGGCGCCCATGTTCGCGCGGCTCTCGAAGGTGCCGGACTGCTTCAGCAGTTCGTCGACGAGCGTGGTCTTGCCATGATCGACGTGGGCGATAATCGCGATGTTCCGAAGATTTTGGGTTGTCATAGGGGACGCAAGGAAAGGGGCGCGCAGTATACAGGCAACACGCGGCGTGATGCTATAAGGGCGACGCTCGGTTGGGTGTCGGACCGCGCATTGTACTGGCCTCGTGGCCCGGGGGGAAGAGCTGAGCGGCCTGGGCCAAAAGACTTAACGGCGATTCAACAACGCACCCACCACCGTCCCGAGCACGGCGCCTATGATGAGGCCGGCCACCACCTCGTTGAAGGAGCGCTCGGCCAGCGGTACCAGGAAACGGTTGATGCCGTGGAGGTCCGATCCGCGCGCCAGCACCACCGACAATGGTAATTGGTGTCCGAAGATATCCGAAGGCCGCAGCAAAAAGCCCGTTACCGCACCGGCACCGGCAAAGATCACTGCCAGGGGAATGACCGATCTCACTGGGTCTCTCACGCTTGAGTACGTCGCGCAGTACACCACCGGTGGTCGCCGAAGGCAAGACTGACCGGTACCCCTTGACACATACCGACCAGTCGGTATGATTACCGCCATGGACACGGCGCACGATAGCACCCGCACCCAGTTGCTCCAGGCGGCATTTGCCGAGATTCATCGCCATGGCTTCCAGGCCGCCGGCCTATCCGAGATCCTGCGCGACACCGATCTTACGAAAGGCGCCCTGTACCACCATTTCCCAAGCAAGCATGCCCTCGGTCTCGCGGTCATAGACGAGGTGATTCAGGGCCGGCTCGCGGAGGCCATATTCCGACCCCTTGAAGAGGCGGAAGATCCTTATCCGGCCCTGCTCGCCCTCCTCGATCAGCGCATCCATGGCATGGACGACGAGGCCGTCAAATGGGGCTGTCCGCTCAATAACCTGATCCAGGAAATGAGCGCCGTCGACGCCGATTTCCGTGACCACCTGTCGGCGATCCTCACGCGCTGGCAGGGCGTCGTGCAGGCCGCCCTGGCAAGGGCGCAGGCCCAGGGGCGCGTGCGCGCGGACCTCGATTGCGAGGCCGCCTCGCTCTTTTTGGTGGCCGCCTGGGAGGGTTGCTGGGGCATTGCCAAGAATCGCCAGTCGGCAGCGGTCTTTCGCCAATGTTTGCGCGAGCTCCGGGACTACGTCCGCGGGCTCGCGTAGGCCATTCGTTCATGGTCCGTTCTTTCACCCGAGGAGTTCATCTCATGACTTTACTGATCACGCAAGGCCCCGAAGCCGCGAGCGGCGCCGTCGCCGAGACCTATGAGGCCGTAGCCAAGCTCTTTGGTCGCGTCCCCAACGCCGTACGGTTTTACAGCAGCAGCCCGGCGCTCCTTGCCCAGCAATGGGATAGCATTCGCTATTACCGCAACCACCCGGCTCTTTCCGCCGCCCTGCTGGCGTCGATCCGCATGCTCGTGTCGAAGAACAACGACTGCGAGTATTGCGTGGGCTTCAACGAGGCGCTGCTCATCAACATGTGCGGCCAGACACCCGATGAGGTGGCCGCCACCAAGGCCGATCCCAAGGCCACGCCATTGGCGGAGAAGGATCGGGCCATGCTCCTTTTTGTTTTAAAGGCCATGGCCACGCCGCATGCGGTGAGCAAGCCCGACCTCGATCACCTGCGCGGGCTTGGATGGACGGATGGCGATATGCTCGACGCGGTGGCCCACGGGGCGCGCAACACGGCGGTCGACATCCTCTTCAACACCTTCAAGATCGAGCGGGATTTCTGAATCTGGTCGCCAAGCAAGGGTTTCTGGTAGCCGCCGTTGCGCCCGAAGCGGCCCCTTTATCGCCAGAGCCGTTCGCGCGGGGCAATGCGGTGACGAAACACGATCGCACTCCGGGTTGAGGGTGGCGAGGACGCCTGGGATGTCTTTAATCGCGGGTCTCATGGCGATGATCGCGGATTGGGAACGACGAATGATGAAAGGGCTGCGGGTGCGCGCTCGAAGGCCTTGATCACGCCCGGCGTCGGCCGACGTGATCGCCCTTTGCGCAACGGGCGGTCTCATTCGGCCTCACGCGCCGGCCATCTATGCATCCGCCAGCCATGCTCCCTACCCAGGCCACGCCGGGCGCGCCGGTAACCACTGGCCCCGCGAAATACCGGATTTCGTCCAAGCGCAGGGTTCGGTAGGCTGCCCCAGGCCGAGTACCGAGGGACCGAGGGGCCCTGCGACCCCAGGGCGAATTTGTCCTCAGAAGATTCCCGTCCCTATAGAACAACTTAACCTCGGTCACTGGACAAGCCTGCAGCGCTGCGGCATCATGGGAGTATGGAAGCACCCCCGATTTTCGACGGCCAGGCCCTTTCAGAACTGGTGGTCCGGCCCGTCACGCGTGGCGAAGGGCCGCGTTATCAGGAGCAGATGGCCCGTCATCATTACCTTGGCGATCTCCCGAAGCTCGGCGAGACCCTTTGGTATGTCGCCACGTGGCGCGGGCAATGGCTGGCGCAGCTCACGCTATCGGCGGCTGCACTCAAGTGCGGCGTGCGCGATCGCTGGATCGGCTGGGATTTCCGCAGCCAGTATGACCGCCTGAAGCTCATCGCCAACAACAGCCGCTTCCTGATCCTTCCGCAAGGCCGCTTCCCGAATGTCGGTTCGCGTGTGCTCGGCCTGCTTGAACGGCGGGTCGCCGCCGACTGGCAACGGCATTTCGGCCATTCGTTGCTGCTGCTGGAAACCTTCGTCGATCCCCGCCGCTTTCATGGCGGCGTCTACCGAGCCGCCAACTGGCTGGCACTGGGTAAGACGCGCGGCTATCGGCGAACGCGCACAGGCTACAGCGACGAGGCCGAGGCGCCGAAGTGGGTGTTCGTGCGCCCGCTGCACCGCCGCGCCACCGCCTTGCTCATCCATCCCGACCGCGACCGGCTGGGCCTCACCGGGACCCCGAAGATGCAACTCAACGCCCACCAAATGCGCTCCCTTCCCCTGTGTTTTGCCGCCATTCCCGATCCGCGCCGAGCCCAAGGGCGTCGGCACCGCCTGCCGGTGGTGCTGGCACTGGCCGCTGGCGCGACGCTCTGCGGCTTGCGTGGCTACAAGGCGATGGCCGAATGGGCCGCCGATCTGGGGCAGGCCGCCCGGGCGCGCTTCGGCTGTCGGCGCAGGCGCATGAACGGGAAGGACCATCATTACGAGGTACCCAGCGAATTCGTCATCCGGGACTGCCTCGTCCGGATCGATGCGGGCGCCCTGGACGCCGCGCTCGCATCGTGGCAAAAGGCCTGGGGCCTCATCGACGAGGCGCTGGCCATCGACGGCAAGACGATGAAGGGCGCCATTGACGACGAGGGCCGGCAGGCACACATCATGAGCGTCGTCGGACACGAGTCCGAACACTGCTACGCCCAAAAAAAGTCGGTACCCTGCCTGTAGCCGGGGCCGACGAACACAAGCAGACCAACGAAATCGGCATGGCCATCCCGCTGCTTGCGGGATGCGAACTCGCCGGCCGGGACATCACCGCCGATGCGCTGCTGACGCAACGCGCATTGGCTGAACACATCGTCCGGCAAGGAGCACACTACCACTTCACGGTCAAGGGCAACCAGCCGGCGCTTCAGGCCGCCATCGCGCTGTATTTCAAGGAGCGCGGGGCACCCGACTACACCCAAACGCCGACCCTGGCCCACGGTCGCATCGAAACCCGCCGCATCTGGTGCACGGACGCGCTCAACGATTACCTCGACTTCCCGCATGTCGGCCAATGCTTCCTCATCGAGCGCGAAAGTGTCGAGAAGACGACCGGCAAGCACAGCAGCGAGGTCGTGCTCGGGGTCACCAGCCGTCCTTCGCACAACGCCTGCCCTGAACGTCTGCTCAAGCTCAATCGCGGGCACTGGACCATCGAAGCCAAGCATCACAAGCTCGACTGGAATTACGACGAGGACCGCAGCCGCATCCGCACCGGCCGCGGCCCGGAGAATATCACCCGCCTGCGCCGTTTCGCGCTGGGCGTGCTCAAGTCCTTCCAAAAACCGGGGCAATCCATCGCCGCAATGATGCGCCGACTCGGCAGGCGCTCACGCACGGTCATGGATTATCTGCGGCTGACCTCCAATTCCCGTGCCACGGTCATGGCTTGAGAACAAATTTGCCGTGAATCCATCGCCGCAATGATGCGCCGACTCGGCAGGCGCTCACGCACGGTCATGGATTATCTGCGGCTGACCTCCAATTCCCGTGCCACGGTCATGGCTTGAGAACAAATTTGCCGTGCCTGCGACCCCTTCTTGTTTGTGGCGGTGGACGGCACACGCTACACTGGGAGTATCCATACCATGGGTCGGGATATGCTCGATACATTGACGTACGCCAAGCGGCTGCGGAGTGTCGGATTCACCGAAGAGCAGGCGGAGGCGCAAGCGAGCGCCCTGTACGACGCCGTTACCAGCCTGACCGCGACCAAGCTTGATGTCGTCGAGGCAAAGAACGAGACCAAAGAAGTAATGGTGAAGGAGTTCACCGGCGTTCGATCTGAGATCAGCGATTTCAAGGACAGCACGGCCGAGGAGTTTGCCGCCGTTCGATCTGAGATCAGCGATTTCAAGGACAGCACGGCCGAGGAGTTTGCCGCCGTTCGATCTGAGATCAGCGATTTCAAGGAGGCGGTAGCACGGGAATTTGCCAAGGTTCGCCGCGAGATCGCCGCATTCAAGGAGGCAGTAGCGCTGGAGTTCACCGGCGTTCGCCGCGAGATCGCGGAAATCAGACTGGCACTGCAGGCGACCAACGGCCGGGTCGCGCTGCTGAACTGGATGGCGGGATTTAATCTCGCACTCACGGCGGCGGTGCTCGTAAAACTCCTGACGTGATAATCGCGGCGGGTGTGCCCCGCAACACTGGCTCATTGCAACGGGCGGACCTCCACGGCGAACCGCTTCTTCCTTGGAGGGATGGGTCTATTTCGAAGAGGGGCGCCGAAATAGGTTTCGCGCCGATCGCGTTTCCATGAGGCTTGACGGGCGCCGGTATCGATACCGGCGCCCACTCCCGCTTGAGGACCGCGGGGGTTCGGACAGAGGTTTGCTTGAGGCCGCCCTTTGGCCGGGGCGCGTATCGGGCGCCATCGCCCGAGACAAGCTGATGGTTAGGGCATCCCCATGGCGGGCGGAGCGTTCACAGCCCCAGCCGCTCCCATATCACGCTCGAGGGCGCGGCCTTGTTCAGGGTATAGAAGTGGAGCCCCGGGGCTCCGGCGGCCAGGAGTTCGGCGCATAGCGCGGTGGTGACGTCGAGGCCAAAGGAGCGGATCGACTCGCCGTCTTCGCCGAAGTCTTCCAGGCGCCGACGGATCCAGCGGGGCACCTCGGCCCCGCAGGCCTCCGAGAAGCGCACGAGCTGCCGGTGATTGGTGATGGGCATGATGCCGGGCACGATCGGGACCGTAAGACCGCGTGCCTCGCAGGTGTCCACGAACCAGTAATAGGCGTCGGCGTTGTAGAAGTACTGGGTGATCGCGGAGTTCGCGCCGGCGTCGATCTTTTCCTGAAAGTGCTTGATGTCGTCCTCGGCGCTGGTCGCCTGGGGATGCACCTCGGGATAGGCCGCCACCTCGATATGGAAGTGGTCTCCGGTCTCGGCGCGGATGAAGCGCACGAGCTCCGAGGCGTACCGGAAGTCGCCGGGATCGACCATGCCCGACGGCAGGTCGCCGCGGAGCGCCACGATGTGGCGCACCCCGAGGGCCTTGTAGGTCGCGAGGATGTCGCGGATGCCCTCGCGCGTCGCGCCGATGCACGAGAGGTGAGGCGCTGCCGCCTTTCCGTGCCCGGCGATCTCGCGCACGGTCTCCAAGGTCCGCTCCCGCGTGCTGCCGCCGGCCCCGAAGGTCACCGAGAAGAATCGCGGATCAAGCGGCGCGAGCTGTTCCAGGGCGGCGTGGAAGGCGCCGCGCGCCTCCTCGCTCTTCGGAGGAAAGAACTCGAAGCTGAAGACCCGCGCGTGACGCTTCTGCGACTCCATCCCGGTATCAGTAGCGGTACCGGGTCGGCTTGTAAGGGCCCTCGACCGGCACGTTGATGTAGGTGGCCTGCTCGGCGGTGAGTTTCGTCAAATGCGCGCCGATCTTATCCAGGTGCAGGCGCGCGACCTTTTCGTCCAGGTGCTTGGGTAGCGTGTAGACCTGCACCTTGTAGTCCTGCGGATGGTTCCAGAGCTCGATCTGTGCCATGACCTGGTTCGTGAACGAGGCCGACATCACGAAGCTCGAGTGGCCGGTGGCGCAACCCAGGTTCACGAGCCGCCCCTCGGCCAGCACGATGACCTTCTTGCCGTCCGGGAAGACGATATGGTCGACCTGCGGCTTGATGTTCTCCCACGGGAGGGTCCGTAGCGCGGCGATGTCGATCTCGGAATCGAAGTGCCCGATGTTGCACACGATGGCCTCGTGCTTCATGACGCGCACGTGCTCGAGGCCGATGACGTGGACGTTGCCGGTGGCGGTGACGAAGATGTCGGCCAGCGGCGCGGCCTCTTCCAGGGTCACCACTCGATAGCCCTCCATGGCCGCTTGTAGGGCGCAGATCGGGTCGATCTCCGTGACCCATACCGTGGCGCCCATGCCGCGGAAGGCCTGCGCGCAGCCCTTGCCGACATCGCCATAGCCGGCCACGACGCAGATCTTGCCGGCGATCATGACGTCGGTGGCGCGCTTGATGCCGTCGATCAGGGATTCCCGGCAGCCGTAGAGGTTGTCGAACTTCGACTTCGTGACCGAATCGTTCACGTTGAACGCCGGGCACAACAGCTTGCCCTGGGCCTCGAGATCATAGAGCCGGTGAACCCCGGTCGTGGTCTCTTCCGAAAGCCCACGCACGTCCTTCATCAATTCCGGGTAGCGCTCGTGCATGACCGCTGTCAGGTCGCCGCCGTCGTCGAGCAGCATGCTGGGGTGCCAACCGTCGGGCCCGTTGATGGTCTGGTCGATGCACCACCAGTACTCTTCCTCGCTCTCGCCCTTCCACGCAAACACCGGGATCCCGGCCGCGGCCATGGCGGCGGCGGCATGGTCCTGCGTCGAAAAGATGTTGCACGACGACCAGCGCAGGTCCGCGCCCAACTCGACCAGGGTCTCCATCAGCACCGCCGTCTGTATGGTCATATGGAGGCTGCCGGCGATACGCGCCCCCTTGAGGGGTTTTTGCCCCTTGTACTCGGCGCGCAGGGCCATGAGGCCCGGCATCTCGGTCTCGGCGATCGCGACCTCGGCGCGGCCATAGGCCGCCTGCCCGATGTCGGCTACCTTGTAGTCGTTCGCCTCTTTTGCATGGACTGCCGATTTCATATCTTTCTCCTAGCGCGACAGCGATTGGACCTTTTTGCCTTCGACCGCCTGACGCAGTACCTCGGCCTTGTCGGTGCGTTCCCACAGGAACTCGGGCTCGGTGCGCCCGAAATGGCCATAGGCCGCGGTCTTGGTGTAGATCGGCCGCAAGAGATCCAGGGTTTGAATGATGGCCTTGGGCCGCAGATCGAAGTGCTCGGCCACCAGCTCGGCGATGCGGACGTCGCTCACCACCCCGGTCCCGAAGGTCTCGACCCGGATCGACACCGGCTGCGCCACCCCGATCGCGTAGGCGACCTGGATCTCGCAACGCGCCGCGAGGCCGGCGGCGACGACGTTCTTGGCCACGTAGCGTCCGGCGTAGGCCGCCGAGCGATCGACCTTGGAGGGGTCCTTGCCGGAGAACGCCCCGCCGCCGTGACGCGCCATGCCGCCGTAGGTGTCGACGATGATCTTGCGCCCGGTGAGGCCGCAGTCACCCACCGGCCCCCCGATCACGAAGCGGCCCGTCGGGTTGATGAAGTAGCGGGTCTCCTTCGTGAGCCAGCCCTCGGGCAGCGCGGGCTTTATGATCTCCTCCATGACCGCTTCTTTCAGGTCCTCGTGACGCACGTCCGGGTCATGCTGCGTCGAGACGACGATGGTGTCTATGGCCGCCGGAACGTCGTTCTCGTAGCGTATGGTGACCTGGCTCTTGGCGTCGGGTCGAAGCCACGGCAGGCGCCCCGAGCGACGCACCGCCGCCTGTCTCTGCATGAGCGTATGCGCGAAGGTGATCGGCATGGGCATGAGCGTCTCGGTCTCGTTCGTGGCATAGCCGAACATGAGCCCCTGGTCGCCGGCGCCCTGTTCCAGATCGAGCCCCTGGCCCTCGTTGACGCCCTGGGCGATATCCGGCGATTGCTTGTCCATGGCCACCACCACCGCGCAGGCATCCCCGTCGAAGCCCATGCGCGCGTCATAGCCGATGCGGCGGATGGTCGCGCGCGCGATGTCCGTGAAATCCACGATCGCTGTCGTCGTGATCTCGCCCGACACGACCACGAGCCCCGTATTGACGAGCGTTTCGCAGGCCACGCGTCCATGGGGGTCCTGCGTCAGCACGGCATCAAGCACCCCATCCGAGATCTGGTCCGCGATCTTGTCGGGATGACCTTCGGATACCGATTCGGACGTAAAGAGGTAGGATTTCGACATGGTGGCTCCCGATGATTTAGGGTGAGGTCCTTGTGTGAGTTTATGTATTGAGATCAGGCGAGGGCTGGTCTGCTAGCAGCTGATACCATAACATAGCCGTCCCCGGAAATCACAGCCCGCACCCTCGTTTTGGCAGGCTGCCGCTCAACGGCTAACATACCCCGATGCCACCCATTCCCCCAAGGCCATTGTTGAGATTGACAGGCCAGGCCATTTCTGATTACAACATGATCCGCGCGGGTGATCGCGTGCTGCTCGGGGTCTCGGGCGGCAAGGACAGTCTGAGCCTCCTGCAGGTCCTGCGTCACCTCCAGAAAAAGGCCCCGCTGACCTTTGATCTCGGTGTCGCCACCGTGGACCCCGGCATCGACGGTTTCGATCCCGCCCCGCTCATCCCCTATATGGAGTCGCTCGGCGTCCCATACTTCTACGAGAGGCAGGCCATCGCCGAGCGTGCCCAGGCCACGCTCGGCAACGACTCGTTTTGCAGTTACTGCGCGCGCATGCGCCGCGGGACCCTCTACCGCGTCGCTCGTGACCACGGTTACAACGTACTGGCGCTCGCCCAGCACCTGGACGACATCGCCGAGTCCTTTCTCATGAGCGCCTTTCATGCCGGGACCTTGCATACGATGCGCGCGCACTATCGGGTCGACGCCGGGGATCTGCGCGTCATCCGGCCCTTCCTCTACGTCCGCGAACGCCAGCTGCGCGATTTCGCGCGCGCCGCCACGCTGCCGGTGATCCCCGACAATTGCCCGGCCTGTTTCCGGAAACCGACCGAGCGCGCCGCCATGAAGGCCCTGCTGGCCGCCGAGGAGGCCCGCCACAAGGGCCTCTTTCGCAACATCTTGAGTGCCGTGCGTCCGCTGCTCGGCGCCGATCCATCGTCCCGCGGATGATGCGCGATGACCGCCGGGGCCGGCTCTGGCACAATGCCGGCCCATGATCGCGGCCTCTGACCTCCCCGGCGCCCATCGTGTGCGCTTTGCCTGGCGCCTGCTCGCGCCCCGCCACTGGCCCACGTGGGCGGCGGTGGCATTCCTGCGCGCGAGCCTCTACCTGCCGCTTGGCGCGCGCGCGCGCATGGCCGATATCCTCGGCCGCGTCTATTATCGCGGCAACCGCAAGAGGCGGCGCATCGCCACGATCAATATCGGTCTGTGTTTTCCGGAATGGACCCCCGAGCGGCGGAAGCGGGCGGTGCGCGAGCACTTTCGCCTGGCGGCGCTCGCGCTGTTTCACATGGCGGTCCTTTGGTGGGGGGACGAGCGCATGCTCGACTGCTGCCTGCGCGTAGTCGGTCTCGAGCATTACGAGGCCGCGCGTGCCACGGGCCGTAATATCATCGTCCTTCATTGCCATTGCGTGGGGCTCGAGGCAAGCCTCGCCCTGTCGCGCTACTTCCCTTACGTCGGTTTCGTGAAGCCTTTGAAGGATCCGGTCCTCGATTTCGTCATGACGCGCGGGCGCGAGCGCTTCGGCGGGCGCGTGTTCGCGCGCGAGGCGGGCATGCGCCCGTTCATCCGCGCCGTCAAGGCCGGATATGGCGCCTCCTATGTCCCCGATGAGGACTTAGGCCCCAAGGAGTCGGTCTACGCCTCCTTTTTCGGGGTCCCGGCGGCGACCTTGCCGACCCTCGGACGCCTCGCGCGCATGACCGATGCCGTGGTCATACCCTGCTTCACCCGCCTCTTGCCCCGCGGTGGCTGCGAATTGTGGTTGGAGCCGCCACTCACAAACTTCCCGACCGAGACTCCGGTAGGGGACGCGACCGCCATGAACGCCGCGATCGAGCAGGCGGTCTTGAAGATGCCGGAGCAGTATATGTGGACGATGAAGCGCTTCAAGACCCGCGATACCGGCCAGTCCCCCTATGACTGAAGGGCCGAGACCGTCAGAGCGCGTGGTGGACGCCCTGTTGCGCGCACTCGCCACCCTGCCGTGGCCCTTGCTGTCGGCCGTCGGCGCCGGTCTCGGGGTCTTGGCCTATGCGGTGGCCGTGCGCCCCCGGCGCATCGCGCGCATCAATATCGGCCTGTGCTTCCCCGAACTCTCGGCCCGCGAGCGCGAGCGCCTAGTGCGACGCCACTTCGTGGCCATCGGACGCAGCGCCTTTACCACCGCGCGCCTGTGGTGGGCCTCGGATGAGGAGTTTCGCCGGCGGGTGCGCATCGTCGAACGCGCCTCGTACGACGATGCGCTCGCGCAAGGCCGGAACATCATCTTCCTGGCCCCGCATTTCCTGGGCCTCGAGATGGGCGGCCTGCGGGTGTCGAGCGAGCAGCCCTGCATCAGCATGTATCGCGCCCCGACCGGTGTGCTCGCGCATGTCCTGCTGCGCCGGCGCTCGCGCTTCGGGGCCTTACTGTGGCGTCACGACGCGCCCTTGCGTTCGCTGGTCCGCGAGGTCTGCGACCATAAACCGTTTTATTACTTGCCGGATCTCGATCCGGGGGGGGCGCAGGCCGTGTCCGCGCCGTTTTTCGGGGTGCCGACCCCCACCCTTACGGCGCTCGCGCGTATTGCGCGCCTGGCCGATGCCGTGGTCCTGCCCTGCTACACGCGCAAGCTGCCCGGGGTCGGTGGATTCGAGGTCACGATCGGTCCAGCCCTTACCCCGTTTCCCACCGATGACGCGCTGGCCGACGCTGCGCGCATGAATGCCGCGATCGAGGAAGGTGTGCGCATGATGCCGGAACAGTATCTCTGGACCTATAAGCGCTTCAAGCGCGTGCGCCGGGATGGGAGATCGCCCTATGAGTGAACGTGCCGGCAGTCTCGGTGAGGCCACCGCGCGCGTGGCGCTGGTGCTATTCCGGGGCTTGAGTGGTTTGCCCTTGCCGGTCCTGGCGGTCATCGGTCACGCCCTGGGGCGGCTTGCCTACCGTCTGCTTGGTGCCCGCCGGCGCGTCGTCATCACCAATCTCCGCTTGTGTTTCCCCGAGGAAAGCGCGGCCTGGCACAAGCGTCTGGCGCGCGCCCATTTCGCGGCCCTGGGTCAGGGCGTGTTCGACGTCATGGTCGCGTGGTGGGCCAGTCCCGCGCGTCTGTCCCGCCTGGTGTCATTCCGCGGACGAGAACATTACGATCAGGCGCTCGCGCGCGGGAATGTGATCCTGCTCGTGCCGCACTTCGCGGCCATCGAGATCGGCTGCGTACTGTCCACGGAGCGGCCCATGGCCAATGTCTACCGGCGTCTGCCCAATCCGGTGTTCGAGGCCGCCTTCCGTCGCGGCATCGGCCGTTTCGGGGCGACCATGATCACACAGCAGGAGGGCGTGCGACCGGTGCTGAAGGCCCTGCGCGAGGGTCGTGTCCTCTATTACCTGCCGGATCAGGACTTCGGCGAGCGCTCCAGCGTATTCGCCCCGTTCTTCGGTGTGCCCACGATCACCCTCCATGCCGTGGGGCGGCTGGCGCGCGCGGTGGAGGCGCGCGTCGTTCCCTGTTATGTGTGGCAGAAGCCGCGCGGCCAGGGCTACGAGATCGCCTTCGGGCCGCCGCTCGAGGGCTTTCCAAGCGGTGACGCCCTGAGCGATGCGACCGCCACCAATCGCGCCATCGAAGAGGGCGTGCGCGCGCATCCCGAGCAGTATTTCTGGGTCCACAAGCGCTTCAAGACCCGTCCGCCGGGGACGCCTCCCGTTTATTAGGGGTCAGCCCGCCGGTTTGTCGAGGCGTTTCAGAAATACGCGCATCTCGCGCGCGGCTTGTATGTGCCCTCCGGCCTCGGCGGCGCGGATTCCCTCCCGATAGGCCTGGCGCGCCTCTTCGGGGCGGCCGCTTGCCGTCAATGCCCGGCCGAGCAGCTTCCACGCCGCCGCATGGCGGGGGTCGAAGGCGACCGCCGCCTGAAGATGCGGGATCGCCTTGTCGTATTGCTGGAGGCGCACATATTCCCCGCCCAATCCGAAGCGCAGCAGCAGGTTGTCCTGGCCGCGCGAGAGCATCTTTTCCAGGGTCTCGGTGTCCATTGATCGGCCTCCTCGAACGTCTTCATGCGCGCCGTGCGAGGCGCGCGTAATAGAACCCGTCCATGCCAGCCTCTCCCGGCAGGAACTGCCAGCCCGCCCGGCGGGCATGTCCGACCGGGAAGCGGAAGCCGTCCTCGCGGGCGTCCGGGGTGCGCGCGAGGAAGTCCGTCACCTGGTCCTCGTTTTCCTCCGGCAGTACCGAGCACGTCGCATAGACCATGGTGCCCCCGGGTGTGAGATTTTGCCACAGCCGGTCGAGGAGCCGGGCCTGTACGGCGCGCAGAGGGGGCAGGTCCGCGGCGCGGCGATGCAATTTGATGTCCGGATGACGCCGGATGACACCGGTCGCCGAGCATGGGGCATCGAGCAGGATGCGCGGGAAGTAGCCCTCCAGGGGATATTCGGCGAGATCATGGGTCAGCGTCCGCACGCGCGTAACGCACCCGAGGCGCGTCAGGGTCTCCACGAGCCGCGCCATCCGCGCCGGATCGGAATCGACCGCGGTCACAGAGGCCTCGGGGGCGGATTGCGCCAGGTGGCCGGTCTTGCCGCCGGGCGCGGCGCAGGCGTCGAGGACCGCATCGCGCGGGGCCGGAGCGAGCAGCGGGGCCGCCAGTTGCGCGGCGGCGTCCTGGACCGATACCAGGCCCTCGCGGAATCCGGGAAGTCCCGGCACCAGGGCCCCGTGGGCGAGCACTACCGCGGTGTCGGCCACGGGGTGCGCGTGGGCGGTGATACCGGCCTTTGCGAGCTGTTCCAGATAATCGCCGCGCGGGATCCGCCGGGTATCCACGCGCAGCGTGAGCAGCGCGCGTTCGTCGTTGGCCGCCAGCACCGCGCGCCACGTCTCCGGCCATGCCGCTTTCAGGCGTTCGACGAACCAGTCCGGGTGGTTGTATCCGGTGTAGGGCGCGACCGCTTCGGCGGCGAGGGCGGCACGCAACACCGCGTTCAGTGCGCCCTTCCCCCAGGACTTGCCCAGGGCATCGGCGGCGGATACCGCCTCGGACACCGCCACCGGCCCGGGCGTGTCCATGAAGAAGGCCTGATAGAGACCCATGAGGATCAGGGCCTGCAGATCCTGGTCGGCCTTGCGAAACGGGTGTCTGAGCAGCGGGGCGGTGCGCGTCAGGAGGCGGGGTGCGTAGCGGATCGTGCCGATCGCGAGCTCCTCGACGAGCCCATGACGTCCGTGACGGGCGCGGTCTTCATCCAGTGCCGGATCGAGCGCGCCTCCGGTGAATACGCGGGCGATGATGCGCGCCGATCGCGCGCGCAGGGTCAGGGCGTGACGGGGTTTAGCCAACGTGGTCCCCGACGCCAAGCGGGTGGGCCTGCAAAAAGACCCCGGCGGGCTGCATGCGGGCATTGGCGGCCTGCAGGGACGTCACCGCGAGTGCCCGGTGGCCGGTGGCGATCACGAGCTCGGGCCGGACCTCCAGGACCACGCCCGGTTCCGCCGTTCGCGGGGCGTCCACGGCGTGGGCCGTGCCGATCTTCACGCTCGTGCCGCCGATCACGGCGCGTACCCCAGGCCACGGCGTGAAGGCGCGGATCTGACGTTCCAGGGCAACGGCGTCCCGCCGCCAGTCGATGAGCCCTTCGTCCTTGCGAAGCTTGCGCGCGTAGGTGGCGCCGCTCGACGGTTGCGCGACTTCCGTGACGGACCGCCCCCGGCGTAGCGCGTCGAGCACCGGCATCAACGTCTCCGCCCCCAGATGCGCCAACCGCTCGGTCAGGGTTTCGGCGGTGTCGCAAGGCCCGATGGCGACCGTGGCACGCGCCAGCATCGGTCCGGTATCGAGGCCGGCATCGAGGCGCATGATGGTGACACCGGTCTCGGTATCGCCGGCCTCTATCGCCCGGGCAATGGGTGCCGCGCCGCGCCAGCGCGGGAGCAGCGAGGCATGAATGTTCAGGCAGCCGTGCGTGGGGATATCGAGGAGGGTCGGCGGCAGCAGCAGTCCATAGGCGACCACCACCACCACATCCGCGCCGAGCGTGCGCACCACAGCCTCGGCCTGGGCGCCGTTCTCGGGGGTATACACGGGGATGCCAAGCGCGCTCGCGCGCGTCTTGACCGCGCTTGGCGTAAGCCTGCGCCCGCGGCCGGCCGGCCGGTCGGGCTGGGTCAGGGCGCCCGGCACATCGTAGCCGGCCTTGACCAGGGCCTCCAGGGCCGGCAGGGCAAAGAGCGGCGTCCCCGCGAAAACCGTCCTCACGACCGGGTCACATCGCGAGGCGTTGCTGTTTTTCGAGTTTCTTGCGGATGCGCTGCTGCTTCAGGCGTGAGAGATAGTCGACGAATACCTTGCCGTCGAGGTGATCGATCTCGTGCTGGATGCATACCGCCAGCAAATCCTCGGCCACGAGCTCAAAGGCCGCGCCGTGTTCATCCTGGGCGCGCACCGTGATCTTCTGGGCGCGCAGGACCTCCTCGAATACGCCGGGCACCGATAGGCAGCCCTCCTCGATACCAAAGACCCCGGAGCGCTCGCCGATCACGGGGTTGACGAAGACCCGCAAATCCTTGTGGTCGGCGCTCACATCGATCACCACGACGCGCTTTGCCACATTGATCTGGGTGGCGGCCAAGCCGATACCGGGTGCCCGATACATGGTTTCGGCCATGTCCCGGATGAGTTGCTGGATCTCTTCATCCACGCGCGCGACGGGCAGCGCCTTTTTGCGCAGCCGAGGGTCTGGGTAACGAAGGATCTCGCGCAATGCCATGGGCGAATTATATACCGGAATCTCGGGCCACGCGCCCCTCTGGGCAGGTGGACGACCGCCTGATCACCCACTACACTCCTTGCCATGCGTCGAGTTCGCCTCAGTCTTTTGCTGGTATTGGCCCTCTCCCCCCTCGTGTGGGCGGACCGCCTGGCCGTTCCCCATGTCCCGCAACGCTATGTCGTGCGGGCCGGCGACACGCTCTGGGGTATCGCCGATCACTTCTTCCGGGATCCGTGGCGGTGGCCCGGGATCTGGAACCGGAACCTACAGATCCGCGATCCCGACCTCATCTACCCGGGCGACGTCATCGTGCTGCGTTACATCCGCGGCACACCCTATCTCGTGGACGAGGGTCCCGCGCGGGCACTGACCGGCCCCAGGCAAAATACCGTGGTGTTGCGGCCGGTGGTCGGTTCGCATGCCTTGGTGGGCGCCATACCGACCTTGGACCCCAATGTCATAGGCCCATTCCTCCAGCGTCCGCTCGCGTTGTCGCGACGTGCCTTCCGGCGCCTCGGTTATGTGGCCGGCGCCGTCCATCGCCACACCTTCTTGAGCCCCTTGAGCCGGTTCTATGCGCGCCATCTCGGGGCCCACCCGGACAAGACCTATGAGATCTATCGACGCGGCCCGGCGCTGCGCACGAGGGATGGGGATTTTCTGGCCTATGAAACGAAATATGTCGGTCAAGCCAGGCTTGTGCGGCCAGGACGCCTGCCGGAGCTCGAAGTGGTCTCGTCGATCCGCGAGGTCGAGGCCGGGGACCGTCTGGTGCCGTGGCGGCGCGAGGCGCCGATCCCTTACTACTATCCGCGCGCCCCGCGCAAGCGCATCCATGCGGTCGTGGTGGCGGCGACCCATGACAACCTGAACCTTGGGACCTACGCCGCGGTGGCCATCGACGCGGGCAAGAATGCCGGGATGCGGCGGGGTTATGTGCTGCGCATCTATAGCCGGCCGCGCCCCTTCTATGACCCCGTGGCGCATGAGACGCTGCGGGGGCGCAAGCAGCCGCTCGGACTCCTGATGATATTCCGGACATTCTCGCGCGTCAGTTACGGCATCATCATGCAGGCGCGCCGCGAGATCCATGTGGGCGACTCGGTGGCAACGCCGCAAGATTGACCTTGACCGCCGTTTGCTCCATGCTCTTGACCAAAGGCGCCGTGCGCCCGACCTCAGGAGCGGACCGGAGAGTGCAAGATCCTGAAATGAAAGAAAACGTCCTCGACGTCCTGATGTACCTATTCGAAAACTATATGGACGAGGGGCCCGATTTCCAACCCGATCAGGAGTCCCTGGCCGATGAACTGGCGCAGGCCGGTTTTCCCAAGGCCGAGATCGTCAAGGCCTTTGCGTGGCTCGAAGGGCTCGCGGCCCTGAGGAGCAACGAGGCCTCCTCGCCCGCCAATGCCTCCCTGAAGTCCCTGCGTGTGTATTCCGAGGACGAGCACAAGAAGATGGACACGGCCGCGCGCGGCTTCCTGCTGTTTCTGGAGCAGGGCGGGGTGCTCGATGCGGCCGCACGCGAACTCGTCATCGATCGCGTGATGGCGCTCGAAACGGATGAGATGGACCTGGAGCAGATGAAATGGATCATTCTGATGGTGCTCTTCAATCAGCCGGGTCAGGAACAGGCTTATGCCTGGATGGAGGACTTGGTGTTTAACGAAACCCAGGGCGCCCTCAACTAGAATTTCCTTCCCCAGGAAATCGCCGGGTGGCGTTCGCACTTCCCAAGGCCCATAGTGCCCCAACTCGTTTACCGTTACCGCCTGAAGACGCATGACTAAGAATCTCATCATTGTCGAGTCGCCCGCCAAGGCCAAGACGATGGGCAAATATCTGGGCAAGGGCTTTACGGCCCTGGCCTCATACGGCCATGTGCGCGACCTCATACCGAAAAAGGGCGCGGTCGACACGGATCATGACTTCAGCATGAAGTACGAGGTCATCGAGAAGAATCGCAAGCACATCGACCTCATCATCAAGGCCATGAAAAAGGCCGATGTCCTCTATCTTGCCACCGACCCGGACCGCGAAGGCGAGGCCATATCCTGGCATCTCTATGAAATCCTGAAAGACGAGGGCTTGGTGGCGGACAAGCCGGTGCATCGCGTGGTGTTCCATGAGATCACGAAGCGCGCCATCCAAAAGGCGGTCGCCGAGCCGCGTGCGCTTTCCGAGAACCTCGTCAACGCCCAGCAGGCGCGCCGCGCCCTTGATTATCTGGTCGGTTTCAATCTCTCGCCCCTGCTCTGGAAGAAGGTGCGTCGCGGACTGTCGGCCGGTCGTGTGCAGAGCCCGGCGCTACGCCTGATCGTGGAGCGCGAGGAGGAGATCGAGCGCTTCGTGGAGCGCGAGTATTGGACCATAGATTCGGAGATGGAGGCCTTGGGGCAGGCATTCCGGGCCCGGCTCATGATGCTTTCCGGGACGCGCCTAGACCAGTTCGCGGTGACCGATGCCAAACATGCCGCCGAAGTCGAGGCGCGCCTCAAGGCCGGCGCCAGCGACGGACACTATCGCGTGCTCGCCGTGGAGCGCAAGCAGCGTCGGCGGAATCCGGCCCCGCCCTTCACGACCTCCACCCTCCAGCAGGAGGCCGCGCGCAAGCTGCATTTCACGGCCCAGCGCACCATGCGCACCGCGCAGCAGCTCTATGAAGGCGTGGCGATCGACGGCGAGACCGTGGGCCTTATCACGTACATGCGCACGGATTCCGTGACCCTGGCGCAGGATGCGCTGACCGAGATCCGCGGCGTGATCGCCGAGCGCTTCGGGGCCGACAAGCTGCCGGCCGCCCCCCACGTCTACAAGACGCGATCCAAGAATGCCCAGGAGGCCCATGAGGCCATAAGGCCGACATCGGTGGGCCGCGCGCCGGAGGACCTGCGTGCCCTCCTGACCCCCGAGCAACTGAAACTCTACGATCTCGTCTGGCGTCGTACCATGGCCTGCCAGATGATCCCCGCGGTCCTCGACACCATGGCCGTGGACCTCGAGGCCGGCCCCGGCGATATCTCGCGCGCGACCGGTTCGGTGGTGCTCGTGCCGGGCTTCATGACGGTCTACCAGGAAGATGCCGACGACAAGAAGGGGGAGGAGGACGAGTCGGACCGGTTGCTCCCGGACATGCGCGAGGGCGAGCGCATCACCTTAAAGGAGATCCACAAGGACCAGCATTTCACCGAGCCGCCGCCGCGTTATTCCGAGGCAAGCCTGGTGAAGACCCTGGAGGCCTTCGGGATCGGCCGCCCCTCCACCTATGCGACCATCATCCAGACCTTGCAGCAACGCGAGTACGTGGTGCTGGACAAGCGCCGCTTCAAGCCCACCGACGTCGGGCGGGTGGTGAACAAATTCTTAGCCCAGCACTTCGAGCGCTATGTCGATTACGATTTCACGGCGCGCCTCGAAGACGACCTGGATGCGGTCTCGCGCGGCGAGAAGGAGTGGGTCCCCTTGCTGCGCGATTTCTGGTCGGAGTTTCATCGCCAGGTGAGCGACAAGGAGGACGCCGAGCGTCCGGGCGTGGAGGTCCTCGCCGAGACCTGCCCGCAATGCCACAAGCCGCTGTCCAAGCGCCTTGGGCGTAACGGCTATTTCATCGGCTGTACCGGTTACCCGGAGTGTGACTACACGCGCAACCTGGGCGAGGAGGCCGAGGCGCCGGCGGCCGAGGTGATTCCGGACCGCGCCTGCCCGTTGTGCGCAAGCCCGCTCGTGATCAAGCGTGGCCGCTACGGGCGCTTCATAGGTTGCAGCAATTATCCGACCTGCCGTCACATGGAGCCCCTGGAGAAGCCCAGCGACACCGGGGTGACCTGTCCCGAGTGCCGCCAGGGCACGCTCCTGAAGCGCAAATCGCGGTACGGCAAGATCTTCTATTCGTGCTCGCGCTATCCGGATTGCAAGTACGCGGTCTGGAATCCGCCGCTCGCCGAGCCCTGCCCGCAGTGCGGACATCCGATCCTGACGGTCAAGACCACGAAGCGACGGGGCACCGAGAAGGTGTGCCCGCAGAAGGAGTGCGGCTACAGCATCCCCTGTCCGGAGTGCGCCGAGGGCGGTCCCTGACCGGGCGTCGGCGATCGGGAATAAGGGCGCCCGCCGGACGTCTTTATCACGAGAGGATGGTGACAAGACGGGGTTCGATGGATAGGCGCGCGGTGCTTGCGGTAGTCGTGGCGGTCATGTGTCTGGGGGCCGTGCCGATCCCGGCGGCGGCCCGCCCGTTGGCGCCCAATCAGGCCTTCCGGTTCCACGCCGCGATCGTGCACGGCGCGCTTGCGGTGCGCTGGACCGCCGCGCCCGGTTACCACATCTACCGCAGTCGCGTGCATCTCGCGGTGGCGCCGCGCGGTGTGCGTCTGGCCCCGTTCCATCTCCCGAAGGGCCGCTGGGTCAACGACCCGGCCTTCGGTCATCAGCAGGTCTATGAGGGCCGTACGGTACTGACCATCCCATTCGCGCGGGCCCCGGGGGGGCGCGTGTTGCGTGTCACGTCGCGCTACCAGGGCTGCGCGAATGCCGGGATCTGTTATCCGCCCCTTACGAAGACCGTGGTCTTAAAGACCCCGCGCGCCGGCATCGGCCCGCGATCGTCCCCGCCCGCGGCGCCGGCCCCGGTCTCGTCGATCGCCGCTTCGCCCGCGAAAATCACGCCGCCCTGGGACACCCTGGTCTTGTTTCTCGTAGCCGGCCTCGGGCTTGCATTCACCCCCTGCGTCTTTCCCATGATCCCGATCCTGTCGGCGACCATCGTCGGTCAGTGCCGGGGGCGCGCACGCCCCCTGACCTTGTCTCTCGCCTATGTGGTCGGCATGGCCGCGACCTATACCGCGGCCGGCATCATCGCCGCGCTGACCGGGCACTATGTCCAGGCGGCCTTCCAGAACCCCTGGGTGCTGTCGGCCTTCAGCGCCCTGTTCGTGGTCCTGGCGCTTTGCATGTTCGGACTGTACGACCTGCAGATGCCGCGCGCAGTCCAGGAGCGTCTGGGCCGTTACGGCCAAGGCGGACAGGTGCTCGGCACCCTGGTGCTCGGGGTGTTCTCGGCCTTGATCGTGGGCCCGTGTGTGGCCGCGCCCCTGGCCGGGGCGCTTTTGCTCATCTCGCGCACCGGGGATGTGGTCTTCGGCGGCCTTGCGCTGCTTGCCTTGAGTATCGGCATGGGCCTGCCGCTGCTTGCCATAGGTACGTCCGCCGGCCATTTTCTGCCCAAGGCCGGCCCGTGGCTCGACAAGATCCGCGCGGTCTTCGGGCTGCTCATGATCGCGGTGGCGATCTGGCTCGAAGGCCGCATCCTGCCCGGCCCCGTGACGCTCGGTCTATGGGCGTTGCTGGCCATCGTCGGCAGCGTGGCCCTCGGGGCCCTGGAGCCCCTGAAGTCCGGTTCCCCCGGCGCGGCCAGCCTTATGAAGGGCCTCGAGGTGGCGATTCTCGGCTATGGTCTGGTGCTCGGCGTAGGGGCCCTGTCGGGGGCTACCGACCCGCTCGCCCCGCTCGCGCGCCTGTCTGCGAGCGGCATCCGTCCCGCCGCGCGCCCACGGCTCACGTTCCAGACGATCCATGACGTGCGCGGTCTGAAGGCGGCCCTCGCCGGCGCCCATGGGCGCCCCGTACTGGTGGATTTCTGGGCCTCATGGTGCGTGCAATGCCGGCGCATGGATGACAACACCTTTCGCGACCCGCGCGTCGTGACGGCCTTGCGTTCGCTGGTCCTGGTGCGCGCCGACGTAAGCCAAGATAATGGCCGGACCCGGCGCCTGTTGGCCCGCCTGCATGCCTTCGGGCCGCCTACCCTGGTCTACTTCAATCGTCACGGGGCGCGGATCGGGGAATGGTCGGGTTATGAAGGGCCGCGCGCCCTTCTTGCCCACATCACACGGCCGGACTCGGCGGCGCACACGGGTCCATCGCACCGACTACCGGCCGATATCGTCAATTGAGGCATGGCGGCCGTCGCGTCGTGACGTCCGCAGGAGGGGGAAGGCATGGTATTACCGCGATGGCTGAAGATCGGGCTTGTGATGGGCGCTTTCAGCGCCCCTGTATGGGCGCATCGTCCGGTATCCGCAGCGAAACAGGCCCACCGGCTGGTCCTGTATCGGGCCCTGAAGGGTGCCGCCGGCATCACCGAGGGCCATGGCCGGCGCGTGGTCTACGACCTTTTTGATCCCAACTGTCCCTATTGCCATATCCTCTACGAGCGCCTGCAAGGCCTGATCAAGCCCTACCACCTCACTGTCCACGAGATCCCGGTCGCCTACCTCACGCCGTCTAGCCCCGGCAAGGCCGCGGCCCTCCTCGAGGCGCCGGACGGGCGCGCGGCCCTGCGCGCGGCGCAGGCCCATTACTCCTGGAAGACCGGCAGCTCCATCGCCCCGCGGCGGCCGACGGCCGCGGTGCGCAAGGAGCTCGCCTACAACCTGAAGCTCGATACGCGCATCGTGGGTTTTCCGCTCGTGCCGATCCTCGTCTACCAAAAGACCGACGGCACCATCCGCATCGTCAATTCCGGGGCGCCCCCGGTATGGGCCTTGAAGCAGATGCTGGCGGGTATCAAGCGCTAGCGGCGTCGGTCTCGGTCCGGGGATCGCGGTTCAAGAGCGCCGTCACCGCCGCCTGCGGGCTGAGTCCGGCGAACAGGACCTGATAGACCTGTTCTGTGATTGGCATGTCGACGCGGTGTTCACGAGCCAGGGCGTAGACCTCGCGGGCGCTGGCCACGCCCTCCGCGGCCTGTCCGAGTTCGCCCAATATATCGCCGAGCGACCGGCCGCCGGCGAGCGCCAGGCCCACGCGGCGATTGCGCGACAGGTCGTCGGTGCAGGTCAGGACCAGGTCACCGACCCCGGAAAGGCCGATGAGGGTTTCCGCGCGGCCGCCAACCGCCGCCCCGAGTCGCAAAAGCTCGGCGAGTCCGCGGGTGATGAGCGCGGCCCGGGCGTTGGCCCCGAACCCCAGGCCGTCACTGATGCCGGCCGCGATCGCCAGCACGTTCTTCACCGCCCCGCCGATCTCGGCGCCGATGACATCGTCGCTCGTGTAGACGCGCAGGCGCTCGCTCCGGACCCAGGAGGCGACAGTTTCGGCGGTCGCCGGATCCGGCGAGGCGATGGTCATCGCAGCCGGTAGCCCCGCCGCGACTTCGCGCGCGAACGTGGGACCGGTCAACAGGGCAGCCGGCCGCCCCGGCCGCACCTCGCTGTGAATTTCCGACAGGCGTTTGTGGGTGCCCGACTCCAGGCCCTTGGTGGCCCACGCCAGGATGGCGGCGTCATCGCAGAGCGGTGTTACCGCGCGCAGGAGGGTTCGGAAGCCGCCGCTCGGGACCGCCAGCATGAGGCCGGCGGCGGTCCGGCACACGCCTTCCAGGTCGTTCTCGATCTCCAGGTTGTCCGGGAAGCGAATACCCGGCAAGGCCGCGGTGTGGGCGCGTTCATGGGCGAGACGCGCCATGCGTGCCTCATCCGAACCCCACAGCACCACCCGCCGTCCCGAGCGCGCCATGATGATGGCCAGGGCCGTTCCCCAGGCCCCCGCGCCCAGGACTCCTAGTGTTGCGCGCGACCCGTCCTCAATGGGCGCTGTGCCCATCTTGAATTTCGCCATCCTGCTTCTGTTGATACAGCATCTCGAAGTTCACGGGATTGATGAGCAACTGCGGGAACCCGCCCTTGGAGACGAGATCGTTCACCACCTCGCGGGCGAAGGGCAGCAGGATGTTCGGGCAGGCGATCTCCAGGACCTTCTCGAGCTCGCTGTCGGGCACGCCGGTGATGCGAAACACCCCGGCCTGCTTGGTTTCCGTGAGAAAGGCGGTCCGTTTGTCCATGCGCGCGGTCACGGTCACCGCCAGCACCACCTCGTGCAGCCCCTCGGCCGGATTGATGGGGCTGTGCTCGATGCCGAGCTGCATGTCGACCTCCATGGCCGCCTTCTCCAGAAACACGGCGGGGACGTGCGGTGCCTCGAAGGAGATATCCTTGACGTAGATCTTTTCCAGGCTGAAAACGATTTCCGGGTCCGTGTTTTGATCCGCCACGAGGGCTCCTTACAGGATGGTTGAGGGTTGTCGTTTACCGACGGTCACAGGCCAAGCAGGGGATCGAGTTCCCCCCTTACGTCCAGTTGCGCGAGCTCCCGGTAGCCTCCGATGTGACGGTCGCCTATGAAGATCTGCGGGACCGTGGTGGCGCCACGCGCCCGCTCGACCATCTCTCGGCGCCGCTCGGGCTCTTCGTCCACGCGGACCTTCTCGACCGGAATGCCCTTTTGTTCCAGGAGGCGCGAGGCCATCTGGCAATAGGGGCATACGCGCGTAGTGTACATCAAGACCTTGGCCATAGAAGACCCTATGAGATGGTGGGGAGGTTGGCGCCGCGCCACGCCGACAGCCCACCCGCGAGATTGCGGACATCGGTAAAGCCCGCCTTACGCAGGATTCCCGCGGCGCGCGCCGACCGCGCCCCGCTCGCGCAGCAGACGATGATCGGCTTCTCCTTGTATTTTTTCAGTTCCTGGCTGCGCGTCGCTACCTGACCCAAGGGGATATTGATCGCCCGGGCAATATGCCCGCTCGCGAATTCCTGCGGTTCACGCACATCCACGATCACGGCCGATTTATGATTCAGGACCTGTACGGCCTCCTGGCACGTCACCTTTTGTGTCCCGGGACCGCCCTCGAGCGCCGAGCCGGCCAACAGCAGGCCGCCCACGACCACCAAGGCCAGGAACAGATACCAGTGTGCGATTACGAATGCGAGCATGGCCGGCCCTCAGCGTTCGTCGGGGAGCGTGCAAAATGCCATGCGCATGGCCCCGATGAGCTGCAGGATGCGCGGGTCGGCGATCCGGTAAAAGACCTTGTTCGCGTGTTTGCGGGACGCCAGTATCCCCTTATCGCGCAAAATCGACAGATGTTGCGAGATATTACTCTGCGAGGTCCCCACCTGGACGACGATATCTTGTACACTCACCTCTGTGGCGGCGCCGAGTATGCAGAGGATCTTGAGTCGCAATGGGTGCGCGATCGCCTTCAGCGCCCGCGATGCGAGCTGGATGTCCTCCTCATTGGTGATGAGAATGTCGTCCAGGGGCTGGATGATCTCGGAAGGTACCATATCGACTCCCTTAAGGTCGTAAGGACGAGTTGCGGCACAGCGAGCCATCGCCGTCCAGCTGTCGCCCGAAACAAAACATTATACAATATAAGTGGGATTTAAAAGACCGGATGACGGGATCCCGCGCGGAGCGCGCTTCATGCCTTTTACACCTAAACCGCTTGTGCTCGTTATTCTCGATGGCTGGGGCTACAGCGAGCAGACCGAAAACAACGCCATCGCCGCGGCTCGCAAGCCCTGGTGGGACGAGGCCTGGGCCAACGCCAGCCATAGCCTCATCCAGGCCTCCGAGGCCGCCGTCGGCCTGCCCTCGAAACAGATGGGGAACTCCGAGGTCGGCCATTTGAATCTCGGGGCCGGACGCGTCGTCTATCAGGAGTATACGCGCATCAATCGGGCGATCGCCTCGGGCATGTTTTTCACCAACAAGACCCTCACGGATGCCGTGGACCGGGCACGCGATACCCATAAGAGCCTGCATGTGCTCGGGTTGTTGTCGCCGGGCGGGGTGCACAGCCACGAGGATCATATCCACGCCATGGTCGAGCTCGCGGTCACGCGCGGACTAAACCAGGTGTACCTGCACGCCTTTCTCGACGGCCGCGATACCCTGCCGCAGAGCGCCGGCGCCTCGCTCGCGGCCATGGAGGCCAAATTCGCGGCCCTCGGGCGCGGACGTATCGCCTCGGTGATCGGGCGTTACTATGCCATGGACCGCGACCACAGGTGGCCGCGCATCCAGGCCGCCTACGACCTTCTGACCGCGGCCAAGGCCGACTACCGCGCGGCCAACGCCGCCGAGGCCCTGGCGCTCGCCTACGCCCGCGGGGAAACCGATGAGTTCGTCAAGGGGACCCTTGTCGTTCCGCCGGGAGAGGCGCCGCGTCCGATAGACGACGGTGATGTCGTCGTGTTCATGAACTTCCGCTCGGATCGCGCCCGCCAGATCAGTCGGCCGTTCGTCGACCCGGCGTTCGACGGCTTCGCGCGCGCCGTGCATCCGCGTCTTGGCGGTTTTGTGAGCCTCACGGAATACCAGGCCGACTTCAATGTCCCGGTGGCCTTTCCGTCGGCGCGTCTCGTCAACGTCCTCGGCGCCTATTTGGCGGATCTCGGCAAGCGCCAGTTGCGTGTCGCGGAAACCGAAAAGTATGCGCACGTCACGTTTTTCCTAAACGGCGGAACGGAGGCCCCGTTCGCCGGCGAGGAGCGCATCCTCGTGCCCTCGCCCACCGACGTGCCGACCTACAACCGCAAACCGGAGATGAGCGCGGCACAGGTCGCAGACGCGGTGGTTCAGGCCATCGACACCGGGCGCCACGACGTCATCATCTGCAACTTCGCCAATCCCGACATGGTCGGGCATACCGGCGACATGGCCGCGACCGTGCGCGCCATAGAGGTCATCGATGCCTGCCTTGCGCGTATCGCGACCGCCGTGCGCGCCCGTGGCGGCGAGATGCTGATCACCGCCGACCACGGCAATGCCGAACAGATGCTCGATGCCGACAGTGGTCAGGCGCATACCGCGCATACTACAAACCCCGTGCCGCTCTTGTATGTCGGGCGTAAGGCGCGTATCAGTCCGCAAGGCTCGTTGGAGGATGTCGCCCCAACCCTGCTGCGCCTGCTCAATATCGCCCCGCCGTCCGAGATGACCGGGCAGTCGTTGATCGAACTCGTGTGAGCGCACGGGGTCTGGGCAAGCGGTGGAGCGTGCCTGCCAGCGGCCGTTTCGCATGGGTCCTGCTTGCCGCCCTGTTCCCGATACCGGCCGCGCATGCCGGGCCGCGCCACGACCTGCAACTGCTGCGCGCGCGCGAGGCGGCCTTGCAACAGCACCTCGATCAGACCTTGCGTGAACGCAGCCATGCCCAAGACGCCTTGCGCCTGTCCGAAGACCAGGTAGCGCACGCCAGCCGCGCGCTCCGGCATGCCCAGGCCTTACTGCGTCGATCCGAGATGCGCGTACGCGCCCTCACGGCACGCGCCGCGAGGCTGCGCGGCACCGAGGCGCAAGAGCGGCGCGCCATCGATCGCCAGGCGGTGGCCGCCTATGCCGCCGGTCGCGAGGGCGCGGTCCAGCTGCTCTTCAGCCAAAAGGATCCACGCTTCCTGGCACGCATGATGATGTACTACGGCTACGTCCTGCGCGCACGCGCCCACCGGCTTACGGCCCTGCGGGACACCGCCTCGGCGCTCCACCGGACCATCGCCGCGGCCGCCGCCGAGACCAGCAAGTGGCGCGCGCGCGCGACGGCCGCCGCGGCCCAGGCCCGGCGTTTTCGTGTCGCGCTCGCGCGCCGGGCGCGGGCGGTGCGCCGGCTCGACCGCCAGGCGCAGAGCGGCCATGCGCGGTTGCTCGCTTTGCGCCGCCGCGCCTTACGCCTGCGTACCCTCGTGCGCCGCTTGCGGCGTCTGCCCAAGGTGCCGGGCCCCATGCCGCAGCCCGTGGGGCCGTTCGCCCGTTTTCGGGGGCGCCTGCCGATGCCGATTCCGGCCCGCTACTCGACCTTGCGCATGGCGCGCGCGCCGGGACACCTCGGCCGGTGGGAGGGGGTGCTCATCCCTGGCCGTTTCGGTGAGGATGTACGCGCCGTGTTCCCCGGACGCGTGGTCTATGCCAACTGGTTGCGTGGTTATGGTTTGTTGTTGATACTGGAGAACGGCGGCGGGTTCATGACCCTCTACGGTCATAACCAGACCCTGCTAAAGCGTGTCGGCGATGTCGTGTCCGCGGGCGAGGTCATTGCGACCGTGGGGGATAGCGGCGGATTCTCGCGACCCGGGCTGTATTTCGATATCAGCCATGACGGCCAACCCCTCGATCCCCTGGCCTGGCTCGCGCATCGGTGACACGCACGCATGGTCCCAGACCTCCGCCGGGGGCCGTGAATGACCGCCCTTTTTGCGGGGCCGGGCCCGTGAGGCCCGGGAGTGGCGGCGCGGCGGTCCCTGGTTTTCGGTGGAGAATCTGCTATTGTTTGGTCTGCTCGGGGCAGGACGCGCCCGTTGTGGTCTGTGAAGCGAACGATAGCCCTAAGGTCACCAGCAGCAGGAACCCACCATAGCGACTCAAGCCCGGTTCGATGCGGCGTTTGAGGGCCGTAGGATCCCTTCCCTCCATGAGGCGGCCCCAGATTGAGGCGGGGGGAGGATGTCAGGGAATTTGAGGAGGTTTTTGGCAATGAAGAAGAGCGTGGCGCGTTACGCCGTCATCCTGTTGGCCGGTGTGTTCCTGGGGGCCGGCCTGACGGTCGAGCGCGCGGTGCAGGCCGAGCGCGCCGCGCATGAGCGCGCCAGCCTCGCGCATCTCCCGCTGCGCGAGCTGCGTACCTTCGCGGAGGTCTATAACATCGTCAAGGCCGAGTATGTGCTCCCGGTCAGCAGCCACAAGCTGATCGATAACGCCTTGCGCGGCATGGTCGACAATCTCGACCCCCATTCCCAGTACCTCGATCCCCGCCAGTACCGCCATCTCACGGTCGATACCACCGGACGTTTCGGGGGCGTGGGTCTCGAGGTGACCGAATACAAGGGCTTTCTGAAGGTCGTGACACCCATACAAGGGACCCCGGGAGGGCGCAGCGGCATCCGCCCCGGCGATCTCATAGTGCGCATCGACGGGACCTTCATTCAGGGGTTGTCGCTGCGCAAATCCGTGCACCTGCTTCGCGGGCGCCCCGGATCGACCGTTGAGCTCACGGTATTGCGCAAGGGGGTGAGTCGGCCGCTCACCTTCCATCTGCGCCGTCAGATCATCAAGATCCACAGTGTGGCAAGCCGGCTGCTCGCGCCCGGCTACGGCTATCTGCGCATCTCGGAATTCCAGGGCGCGACCGGCAGGGGCGTGACGCGTGCCCTGCAGCACCTCCAGGCGGAAAACCATGCCCCCTTGAAGGGTCTGGTGCTCGACCTGCGCGACAACCCCGGCGGCGTATTGAACGCGGCCGTCGCGGTCTGCGATGACTTCATGAATCACGGCATCATCGTGAGCACGCGCGGCCGCATCCCGAGCTCGGACGTCGTCTTTCATGCCCATGGCCCCGATCTCTTGCACGGCGCCCCCATGGTCGCGCTGGTGAACGGCGGATCGGCATCGGCCGCCGAGATCGTGGCGGGCGCGTTGCAGGACAACCGGCGCGCGATCATCATGGGCACGAGGACCTTCGGCAAGGGGAGTGTCCAAACCATAATGCCCATGAGCAACGGAGGCGCGCTGCGCCTGACGACGGCCCGATACTTCACGCCCAATGGGCGCTCCATTCAAAATCTCGGGATCACGCCGAACATCGTGGTCCATGAAGGGAAGTTCGTGCCAAGCGGCGGCAATGATTTCCTGCGCGAGGTGGACCTCCCGAACCACCTCACCAATCCGAACCCGCCCAAGACACAGGCCAAGGCGGCGGGCGTCCCGCCCGCGACCCGCAAACTCTTGGACGAGGACTATCAGCTGCGCCAGGCCTTTGACCTGCTCCGGGGGCTGTCCGTGTATCGACAATTCAAGGGGTGATGGCATGAGCGGCCGGGAAGCCTTGCCGATTACGATTCGTCCCCTGCAACGCACGGACCTCCCAGGGGTTATGCACCTGCACCGGGAGTTGGGCTGGAACCCGGCCTTCAAGGCCGACGGCAGCACCCTGGGCCAGCGCCTGAGTGCGCTGATCATTGAGGATAACGCCCTGTTGCTCGTCGCCGAGCACGATCAGACGGTGGTCGGCTACGTCCATGGGGAGATCGTCACCCACCTCCTGTTCGCCGGACGCGAGCTCCATGTGACGGAGCTTTTCGTGATCGCCGAGGCGCGCAACCGCGGCGTGGGCAAGCGCTTGATGGCGGCCATAGAGAGCGAGGCCGCATCGCGCAAATGTTTCCGTATCAGTGTCCTGAACAGTCGCGAACGCGACTCCTACCGGCGCGGCTTTTATCCCTCGCTGGGGTACGAAGAACGCCCGAGTGTCGCGCATTTCACAAAGCGTCTCGACTGGGGCTGATCCGCATCCCAGGCGCGTTCGGCGGCTGGCCGGCGCCACGCCTCGACCCGGGGCCGGCACGGGTGCCCACACCCCATTTCTTGATGTCTGAAAAGCGATCATCGCGCCCGTCGGCCGATGTCGATGGGTCGCGGCCTACCACGTTCGCCTTTTCCCGCGCACAGCCCGGACCTTCAGGCCCTTGTCCGAACGCGGGCGGTCATGACCCCAGTGGCCGTCCATGTCCCGGGGTGGGTCGCGTGACACGATTGCCTCTACTGTCGCGCCTGCTATCATTGCCTCGTGGGCGTGTATTTTTGGGCATGCCCCAGCGATACCAAAAACAGCGCGAAGACGTGAACGGGGAGGAATTCAGCATGGCCAAGCAGTGGCGGGGGTGGGGTGCGGGCGTCGTGGTGGCGCTCGTGGGGGCGGTGATGGCAGTCCCGGCGGACGCCCAACCGGTCAATGTGTCGATCGGGGCCTCGACTTTGGGGCTTGGCGTACAGGTGTCGACGGCCCTCATTCCGGGGACTTTGGACTTGGCGGTGGGCATCAACCATTTGAGCGAGAGCCGCGCGGGGACCTATACGAGCTCCAACAACAGCATCCCCTACCACGCCACCCTGCGCCTCCAGACCATACCGGTGCTGCTCAACTATTATCCGTTCGCGGGGGTGTTTCGTATCACCGGCGGGGCCATGGTCAACGAGAACCGCGTGACCGCCTACTCATTCGATCCCACCGGGACCTATGTGATCAATGGCACCAGCTATCCAGGCGCCGAGGTCGGTACCTTTGCGGGCAAGATGAGCTACCGGCGCATCGCGCCCTATCTCGGCATAGGCTGGGGCAGCAAGGCCGCGCGCCATTCCGGCTTCTCGATGGGGTTCGATGTCGGCGTGCTCTTCACCGGCAGCCCCAACGTCCAGTTGAGCGCAAGCAATCCCACCGGCAACCCCGCCCTGGCCTCCGATGTCGCCGCCGCCCAGGCCAGCGCCAACTCCCGCGCGAGCTCCTACAAGCTCTGGCCGGTCATCGGTCTGCGGCTCGGCTACGACTTCTGACAGCGGGGGTTCGCGTGGTCCGGCTTACTGCGGCCGGCGCCCGAGGTCGAACACGGACCACGCGAGTAACACGAACCCGGGCGCCCCGACCCCGACCTCTATGATGTCGAGATAGCGGGCGATGAACCCCGGGTGGGTCACGCCAAAGACCCCGAGGCCGACGGCAAGCAGCATCGCGCCGAGCAGGCCGATCATGATGCGCCTATGGCGCACGCGCATGTCTTGAGCGAGGCGCTCGATCTCGTCCGATTGCCCGCGCACCGACAATTCCCCATCTTTCGCTTGCTTTAGGGTGGTGCCGAGGTAGCGTGGGATCTCCGGCAGGATATGGATCCAGTTCGGATACTCCTTGCGCACGGCATTCCACACCGCCCGCGGACCCAGCTGTTCACGCATCCAGCGTTCCAGGAACGGCTTGGCCGTGATCCATAGGTCGAGATCGGGGTAGAGCCGGCGCCCGAGCCCCTCGATGTTGAACAGGGTCTTCTGAAGGAGCACGAGCTGTGGCTGGACTTCCATGTTGAACCGGCGCGCGGTCTGGAACAGGTTCATGAGCAGACGGCCGAACGATATGTCTTTTATGGGCTTTGCGAATATCGGTTCGCACACCGTGCGGATTGCCCCCTCGAGCTCATCGACGCGCGTCCCCTTCGGGACCCAGCCGGCGCGCACGTGGGCCTCGGCGATACTGCGATAGTCGCGGTTCAGGAAGCCCAGGATGTTCTCGGCGAGATAGTATTTGTCATCCGCGCTCAGCGTGCCCATGATCCCGAAGTCCACGGCGCGGTATTGGCCGGTGAACGACACGAAGATGTTGCCGGGGTGCATGTCGGCATGGAAGAACCCATCGCGGAAGGCCTGCGTAAAGAATATCTCCACGCCGTTGTGGGCGAGCTTGCGTAGGTCGACACCATTGGCCACCAGGGCCTCGCGGTTCGAGATCGGCACGCCCGTGATACGTTCCATCACCATCACCGTCCGGCGGGTGTAGTCCCAGAACACCCGCGGCACATAGAGGAGCGTGGAGTCCTGGAAGTTCGTGCGCAATTGGCTCGCATTCGCCGCCTCGTGGGCCAGGTCCATCTCATCGTGGACGATCTTCTCGTATTCCTTGACCACTTCGAGCGGTCGCAGGCGGCGGGCATCGGGCCAATAGCGGACGGCGAGCTGCGCCAAGGTCTGAAGGAGCGCCAGATCGCGTCGCAGAATGATGTCGATCCCCGGCCGCAGCACCTTGACGGCCACCTCGGTCCCGTCATGCAGGATGGCGAAATGGACCTGCGCGACCGACGCCGAGGCCACGGGGGTCGTGTCGAAGGTGCGGAAGGCCTGCGAGAGCGGCATGCCATAGGCGGCCTCGATGAGGGTCACCGCCTGCTCACTCGGAAACGGCGGCACCCGGTCTTGCAGGCGGCTCAGCTCCACGACGATGTCCTCGGGCACGAGGTCCGGTCGGGTCGACAGCATCTGGCCGAATTTTATGAAGATCGGCCCGAGTTCCTCGAGCGCGAGCCGCAGGCGCTCACCGCGCGGCGCGAGCGTCCGGCGCCACCGCCACGGGGCCAGCCGCAGGACGTAGGCATAGAGCCGGAACAGGTGGAGGTTGGCTACGAATTCATCGAGTCCATGGGAGATGAAGACCGTGGTGATGCGCAAAAGCCGTCGCGCCCGCCCGAAGGTCAGCATCAGCGCGCCTTCAGGCGGCGTACGCGCTGGCCAAGCCGCTCCACGTCATCCCTCAGGGTGTCCACGGCAGTCAGAAATTCATCCATCTCCCAGGGACGCGGGAGCGCCCGCTCCTCATCTTGCAAAAAGGCCACGGCATTGGCCCCCAGTCGCCGGGCGGCATAGCGCACGGACTCGCCGACCCGGCGCAGACTGCGGATGACGAGCTGCGCGGGCACGTCGCCCACGGTGCCCGCGAACGCCTCCTGCCAGTCCACCGGGGCATTTTCGAAGAGCCGCTTCATGGCCCATGCGGTGTCGATGTCGCCCTCCATGGTGAGCCCGGAGGCGACCACTTTTTGTGTCTGTTCGGGCCGCGCGCGCATGAGCGCAGCGAGCTGCAGGGCCGAGCCGCGTACGGTCACGTCCGGGTTCCCGGTCGGCGGCCGGACCTGGATGCGCTCGGGCGTGAACGCGAGATCGAGGGACTGCGCCGGACTGGTCAGCACCACGCGCACCGACCGCCCGGCGAGCGCGGCAAGGCCGGCGCGCGCCTCGGGATCGATGCGAAAGGGGATGTTCAGGGCCTGCTCCAGGGCGAAAAGCGCGATGCGCACCGTTACCCCCGCCGCGGGCGGCGCGGCACATACAGGACCACCGAGCCCGCGATCTTGTCATGAAAGCCCTGCTTGCGTCGGTCCCAGGCGATCCACAGGAAGCCGAGCCCCAAGGTCGCGTACGAGACCAGATAGCCTACGTTGCGCAAAAGCGACTGACCGACTGTGAGCGGGCCTAGGGTTTGCGCGTCCACGAGATGACAGGACAGCAAAAGCTTGCCGGGCGTGCCCAGGAACTTCACCCAGAATACCACCGAGTACGCGACCCCAAAGACCAGCCCGAAGAACTGGCGCAGGGGGTCTGCGGCCATGGCCTGGGCGAGTGCCGCAAGGGTCAGATGGGCCGGCCAGCGCGCCGGTGTCAGCGCGGAGACCACCGGCAGCAGCACGATGTTGTCGACCAGGTCCGCGGCCATGCGTCGCCAGAAGCCGGCATAGCACAGATCCGCGCTCGCGCGGGCGCGGCCGTCCTGTGCCGGTGAGAGCGTTGCCGCCATTAGAGCTTGTAGCCCCTGTGCACGGCCACGATCCCACCCGTCAGGTTCCAGTAAGCGACCCGCTGTAGACCCGCATCCTCCATCAGGGCCTTCAGCGCCTCCTGATCCGGGTGCTTGCGAATCGACTCCACGAGGTACTGATAGCTCTCCTCGTCTTGGGCGACATAGCGCCCAAGCTTGGGCACCACGGCGAACGAATAGGCATCGTAGAGTCGGCCAAAGAGTGGCGACCGGGGGCGCGAGAACTCCAACACCACACAGCGCCCGCCCGGCTTGAGCGCCCGCGACATCGCCGCGAGTGCGCGGTCCTTGTGTGTGACGTTGCGCAGTCCGAAGCCTATCGTGATGAGATCGAAGGTGTTGTCGGGAAACGGTAGCCTCTCGGCATTCGCCTGGACATAGGTGAGCTTGCGCGGTGTGCCGCGATCCATGAGGCGGTCGCGGCCGACCGCGAGCATGGCGTCGTTGATGTCACTCAAGACCACAAGGCCGCGGTCGCTGACGCGCACGGCCATGGCCGCCGCCAGATCCCCGGTCCCGCCGGCGAGATCGAGAACGCGCTCTCCGGGTTTGGCCGCGGCGATGCCGAGGGCAAACGCCTTCCAGGCGCGGTGCAGCCCTCCCGACATGAGGTCGTTCATGAGGTCGTAGCGTGTCGCGACCGAGCGGAACACGCGACCTACGAGACGCGTCTTCTCGCTCTCGGACACCTCACGGTAACCAAAATGCGTAACGGGTTCGGCTTGTTCTTTATCCATGGTGTCACGTCCGTCCGTGTCCCGCCTGCTCCAGGCGGCTCAGATATTCGCGCCACAGCCGGTCCTGGTGGATGCCCAGATTATAGAGCAGGTCCCAGGAGTAGATGCCCGTGTCGTGGCCGTCATCGAAGCGCAGCAGCACCGCGTAGGTGCCGACCGGCTCTATGGCAATGATGTTGACCGATTGCTTGCCGACCTGCAGCACCTCCTGCCCCGGGCCATGGCCGCGCACCTCGGCGGACGGCGAGTACACGCGCAGGTATTCGGCGGGGAACTCGAATCGGCTTCCGTCGGCGAAAGTCACCTCAAGGATGCGGGATTTCTGGTGTAGCTTGATATCGGTCGGCCGTACCGTATTCTTGCGCATGCCCGGCGTCTCCTTGCGCCACTGTTGCGCCTGACACAAAAGCGTCATACTGCTTGTGTTGAATGGGCAACAGGGAGGACATCATGCCTGGAAAGATCCTTGTTGTCGACGATGAGCCGGCGATTCGCGCCATGGTTCGGTTTGCCTTGAAGCAGGCCGATTTTCATTGCGCCGAGGCGCAGGACGCCACGGAGGCCCAGACATGCGTGCTCGCCGACCTTCCGGATCTCATCCTCCTCGATTGGATGCTTCCAGGCCTGAACGGGGTCGATTATGCACGACGGTTGCGCCGCGAGCGGCTTACCCAGAATATCCCCATCATCATGCTGACCGCCCGCGTGGATGAGGAGGACAAGGTGCGCGCCCTCAATACCGGGGCCGATGATTTCATGACCAAGCCGTTTTCCCCCCGGGAGCTCATAGCGCGGGTTCGGGCGGTGCTGCGGCGTGTCGCCCCCATGGCCTCCGATGACATCGTGGCGGTGGGCGGCCTGCTGCTCGATCCGGCCACGCACAAGGTCCTGGCCGACGACGAGCGCCTGACTCTCGGCCCCACCGAGTTCCGGTTGTTGCATTTCTTCATGACCCACGCCGAGCGGGTCCATAGCCGTGAACGCGTCCTGGATGCCGTGTGGGGCAGCAACACCTATATCGACGAGCGCACTGTCGATGTCCATATCCGCCGCCTGCGCAAGGCCCTTACCGCCAGCGGTTATGACCGCTACATTCAGACCGTGAGGGGGGTCGGCTACCGGTTCTCCGGGGACCCCTAGGCCTTGCATCGGGAATTGCGCCGGGAACTGTGGACGGCCCTGGCCATTACGGCGGCCGTCGGCGCGGGTGCCGCGATGGCGGGTTTTCCGTTGGCCGGTGTGGCCGCGGGCCTCGGCCTCGTGGTCGCCCTGTCGTTGCGCAAGCTCGCCCGGCTGCACCGCTGGCTCGTGCGCGGGAGACGGCCCCCCATCCCCGAACTGGGCGGTTTGTGGGATGAGGTCATACGCGAGATTCACAGGCAGGATCGCGACAGCGAGCGACACAAGGAGCGCCTCACGGGCCTTTTCGATCGCCTGCAGGCGGCCGCGAGCGTGATGCCCGATGCCATGGTCGTCCTGGCCCGTCATGACGTCATAGAGTGGGCCAACCCCCCGGCCGAGCGCCTGCTCGGCCTGCGCATCGAGCGGGATACGGGCGCGCGTATCGTGCACCTGATCCGCGACCCGGCGTTTGGCGCCTATCTCGCGGCCGGAGACTACCGCGAGCCATTGATCCTGAATGGACCGGTCGAGCCGATGGCGGTGACCCTCCAGATCATCCCATTCGGGGCGAACGAGAGGCTCGTCATGGCCCGGGACATCACCCACGTCAAGCGGCTCGAGGACATGCGCCAACACTTCGTGGCCGATGTCTCGCACGAACTGCGCACGCCGCTTACGGTCCTGCAGGGTTTTCTTGAGACCTTCGCGGACCTCTTCGAGGACCAGGACGGCGAGGTGCGCTCGGGCATCGCGCTCATGCGCGAACAGGTCGAGCGCATGCGCCGTCTCGTCGACGATCTGCTGGCGCTCTCACGGCTCGAGACCACGCCCGCGCGCGCCCACGACGAGGTCGTCGGCATGGGCGCGCTTTTGAAGGGCCTCGCCGACATCGCCACGGTGCTTGGCGCGGATCGCGGTCAGCACATAGAGGTCGAGAATTGCGGCGCGGATCTCGTGGGAAACGTCGAGGAATTGCGCAGCGCCTTCACGAACCTCGTGCAAAACGCAGTGCGCCATACCCCGGCCGGCGGATCGATACGCCTCGTCTGGCGGGCGGACGCCAGTGAAGGACGGTTTGCGGTGGCCGACAGCGGCGAGGGTATCGCCGAGCGCCACATCCCATTTCTCACGCAACGCTTTTATCGCGTCGACAGCGATCGCTCGCGGGCCTCGGGGGGCACGGGCCTTGGTCTGGCGATCGTCGCCAAGGTCCTGTTGCGTCACGATGCGCGGCTGGTCGTCGAGAGCGTTCTTGGGCAAGGCAGCACATTTACCTGCGTGTTTCCGTCAAGCCGACTTAAGTTCCCTCCCAGCCCCTCGCCGCCTCCGCCGCCCACGGTATAATGGTGCGATGCTGCTAAGCGTGCCATCGTCTCACCGCGTCCTCGTCAACCTCTGGAAACCATTCCTGGTGTTGGTCGGCGGACTTTTTGTCCTGCGCTACCTGAAGCGCGGCCTGTACCGGGCGCTCGTGCTCTTGCAGCGCAACAGCCTGTTTTCGGCAGGAACCCTGCATGCGATCGGGCGCTTCGTCACGGTCCTTCTCTACGTCCTTCTCGTACTTGTCGTCTTGCGCATCGCCGGCTTCCCGGTAAGCGGCGTGCTCGATACCTTCACGGGATTCCTGGCGGTCCTCGGGGTCGGCATGGTCGCGGTCTGGACCATACTGAGTAACATCACCGCCACGTTCTTCATGCTGATTTGGCGGCCGTATCAGCTTGGTCAGCACATAGAGGTCCTGCCGGATGGCATCAAAGGCAAGGTCCTTGACAGCAATCTCATGTACACCGAGGTCGAGGAGTCTCACGGCAGCACGGTCCTTATCCCCAACAACCTGTTTTTCCAGAAATATGTCCGTCGCCTGCCCCTGCCGGTCAAATCCACGGTATTGCTGTCCGCCCAGCTGCGCGCGGGCGTGGTGGGTGGCGAAGACGAGGGTGGGCCGCTTAAGCCCGGCCCCGTGGCGCGGGATTAGGCCCATGCGCCGTGCCCGGCCGCGCGCCACCCTCCAAGGTGTCCATTGGTGCGCATACGACATCGGCCCGGCATCCCGGATGAGTCCCCGGCGCGTCTTTATCGTGCTTGCGTGCGCCCTCTTCGGGCCGGGCCATGCCCGTGCCGCGGCCACGACCCCCACCCCCAAGCATGCCTTGAGTGCCCAGGTCGGGCTCGGCTATGAGGCCACCACCGGAACCAGCAACACGCGGACCCTGGACACCAATGATCATGTGCGCTACGAGCGCGGCCTGTGGCGCTATGCGGGGCGGTTGAGCTACGACTACGCGGCAAGCCTCGGACTGGTAAACGCCAATCGGCTCGCGCTCGACCTGAAGGCGTCGCATTATTTCAGTGGCGAGAAGGAAAACTTCCTCCTCGTGGCCCTGAACTATGTCCGCAATCCCTTCGACGGGTACCGCCACTATGAGGTCGAGTCGGCGGGTGCCGGCCACCGGTTCTTGCGTCATGGTCCCATGCGCTTCAAGGTCGACGCGGGTGCCGGCCTTCGCCAGAACACCTACTTCACGGGCGCCCACAATGATGTCCCGGTGCTACGCGTGGCGGCCGATTATCAGTGGCGGCTCAGCAAAAAAAGTGTATTCAGCCAACGTTTGGCGGTTCTAGGCGCGACCACCGGCACGCTTCTCACATCGAGCACCGGGCTTACCGCGCCCATAAGCCGAAAGCTCGCATTGAAGCTCTCGGAGATCGTCGATCACTATACGAGCGCGCCGGCGGGCTTCAAGCCCACCTCGACGTTCACGACCTTGAACCTCATCTACAACTTCCCCTGAGCTTACCCATGCCGCCCATCGGCCGCCATGTATAAGCGTCGCGCGCGCCTTGCCTTTGCGTCATCCTCGCCGGCGCTCGCCGAACGCGCGGCACGCATCGCCCTGGCGCGGGGCGCCGATTGGGTGGAGGCCTGTTCTTGCCCGGCCGGTGCGGTCCCATCGGCATGCGACCTTCTGGTGACGCTGGACCGGGCGGCCTTAGAGGCGTGCCCGCACCTTCCTCCCGGCTGCCGGCATGCGCACTGGCCATTATCCACGTCGCCCACGGATGCCGATATCGTCTCACGCGTGGACGGGTTGGTGGGAGGCATGCGCCTCCTGGCCCGGCTCGACGGTTCCGAGGCGCCGGGGGGCACGTGCCGCGCCTGACATGAGGCACAAACGAGCCGCCGTGCACCGGAATCAGGCGCGCATCCGGGGGCGGCCGTTGCCAAACGCCCATGTTTCCGGGATAAAGGGCGTGGCACGGGGCTTGCTAGGGCCTGTCTTAACAGGTTTCTTGGGCTCACATCATGCACGATACCGCGTCCCTTCCCTCATCCTCCCTGCCCGCACCGCTCTATACCCAGATCAAGGAGGCGCTGCGCGCGCGCATCCTCGACGGCTCGTACGCCATCTTTGACCGGATGCCTTCGGAAAGCGAACTCATGAAGCGCTTTTCGGTCAGCCGCGTAACGGCCCGTCAGGCCGTAAGCCAGCTCTGCCAGGAGGGCTTGGTGTTCAAGGTCCAGGGCAAGGGTAGCTATGTGTCGCGCCCCCAGGTCTCGCAGTCGCTCACTGTGCTTCAGGGTCTGGGCGAGGCCGTGCGGGAGTCGGGTCACGTTGCCTCGTCACGTCTCCTGGGATCACGATTTTTTGCCCCCGACGACACCCTGCGCGCACACCTCCAAATCGCCCCGCCCGGGCGCGTGGGCGAGATCCGCCGGGTGCGCTATCTGGACGGCGCCCCGGTATCGCTCGATATCTCGTATTTTCGCGAGGCCACTGCCGAGGCGCTGCTCGCCCATGACCTCGGGACACGCGATATCTTCGCGATCCTCGAAAACGACCTGCAATGCCCCCTGGGACACGCCGAGCTCGACATCGGGGCCGCCGCCGCCGATGTCGATGCCGCTCGCGCCCTGGAGATTCCCCCGGGGTCCCCGATCCTGCGCATGGATCGGCTCACCTTTGATCGCGACGGCCGACCGCTCGACTACGAGCATCTCTATTGCCGGGGAGATCAGTGGCGCTATCGGTTGCGTATCGAACGACGCGGTGCCCATGGCGGAGGTGTGTCATGAATGTATCCGAGATCATGCCCGACGTCCTGCTCATGGGGGGCGGCACGGCGGGACCCATGGCCGCCCTCACCGCCTCGGGTGAGATCGCTGCCATCCTGCCCACACAGCACCACCTGTGCCCATCATGGGCGCACGGTCCGTTCGCGATGGGCTGCCAGGATGCCGGACATCGTGACCGCCGATTCCTCGGGCTCATCGATCAGACGGTAATAGGCCTTGACCTTCGCGCATTGCCCCTCGCCGACGCCACTAAAGGCGCGATCCGGCACTTGCGCCCAGGTCTCCCCCACCACACCGTCCGATACCGATAGCGCGCCCCGGCCCTCGTTCCGGTCCCCGCCCATGCGCCTGCGGAAACCAGGTGCGAGGGGGTAGACATAGATGGCCGGCAGGCCTTTCGTCGACCCGTTGTGGCGATCCTGCCGGCCGCGCCCTTGTGTGGCCCACCATGCGCAGCTGAGGAACACCGGGCGGGTGGGATCGGGTGCGCGGGGCTCTATGGGTTCGAGTCGTGACTCAACACCCGCAAAAATGCCGGGCGAGCTCGACGCCCCTTCCTTCATTCGCGGCGCGCCGTGGTGCGTCGCGGGGGCGTGTAGCCCGCGGGACCACCCATGCGGGCGGCAATGCCAGCCGTTCGGCCGGCAATGGGTGTAGGGCCAGGCGGGTGGCCGCGGGCCCGCAAGGATTGTTTCGCGCCGATCTCACGGCCTGTGGCCGGTTTGCACCACCTACGCGCACGTTCTTGCACCACTGCCCAACATTATGGCAGTACCAGGGCCCCTTCCTTCGGGCCGCCTTCGCTTTCGCGCGGTTTTATCGGCTTTATTTTGCATACAAGCGCAGACGCGAGACGGCATGACTATTGCTACCTGTACCAATAGGCCCGTCTCAAAAGGGAACGCCAGGCATGAGCTCAGTGAAATCCGATGATTCGAACGTCACCGCCATACGACCGCTCTATCTCCAGCTCAAAGAGCGGCTTCGGTCCGATATCTTGAACGGCACCTACGCGCCGCATGCGCAGATGCCGTCCGAAAGCGAGATGATCCAGCTCTTTCATGTCAGCCGCACCACGGTCCGCCAGGCGCTGAGAGACCTTCAGACAGAAGGCCTCATCTTTAAGATCCCCGGTAAGGGTTCCTTTGTGTCACGCCCCAAAGCCACGCAGGACCTCGTGTCCTTGCAGGGCTTTGGTGAAGCCATGGTCGCTAAGGGCTACGAGACCTTTTCGGCCATCATCGCGTCCAAGGACAGCACCGATAACAAGGTCGCCTCCGAGAAGCTCAACATCGACATCTCGAACATCATGGAGTTAAGGCGGGTGCGTTACTTGAATCGCGAACCCGTATCTTTGGATGTGACCTATGTGCCAAGCCACATAGGAAAGGCCTTGCTTATGGAGGACCTCTCGTCCAAGGACATCTTTTCGCTCCTCGAGAACAAGTTTGGAACGCCGCTTGGTAAGGCCGACCTGCAGATCGAGGCGGTCTTGGCGGATGAAACCATAGCGCGGATCTTAAAGGTCGAGGAGGGTTCCCCGATATTAAAACTCGAGCGCCTTACCTATACCGAAAATGACGTGCCCATCGATTATGAGCATCTCTATTGCAGGGCGGACGCCTTGAAATATCGGATCACCCTTGAGCGGCATGCGAGGAAAAGATGATGGATGTGAACGTACAGGAACGACAAGTGGATGTGCTCGTGGTAGGCGGTGGTACCGCCGGGCCCATGGCAGCCATACGAGCAAAAGAATCCGACCCATCGCTATCGGTATTGCTGATAGAAAAGGCCAACGTCAAACGCAGTGGCGCGATCTCCATGGGAATGGATGGCCTCAATAACGCCATCATTCCTGGCCATTCGACGCCGGAGCAATACGTGCGCGAGATCACCATAGCCAACGACGGAATCGTAAACCAAAGAGCCATATTGGCGTATGCGACCAATAGCTTCCAGATGATACAGCGGCTGGATAAATGGGGTGTCAAGTTCGAAAAGGACGATACCGGGGAATTCGCCGTCAAAAAGGTCCATCACCTCGGCAACTATGTCCTCCCCATGCCAGAGGGCCATCACGTCAAACGGATACTCTACCGCCAGCTCAGGAAAAATCGGGTGGAGATCACCAACCGCTACAAGGTGACGCGGATATTGGTCGATGATGCGAGGCGGGTCGTGGGCGTCATGGCGGTCGATACGAGAACGGCCGAGATCACCATAATCAAGGCCAAGGCGGTCATCCTCTGCACGGGGGCCGCGGGACGCTTGGGCCTCCCGTCTTCAGGCTATCTTTTCGGGACCTACGAAAACCCGACGAATGCGGGCGACGGCCACGCCATGGCCTTTCATGCGGGGGCTGAGTTGTCGGGCATAGAGTGTTACCAGATAAATCCGCTCATAAAGGACTACAACGGGCCTGCCTGCGCCTATGTGACCGGTCCGCTTGGCGGCTACACGGCTAATTCGCGCGGTGAGCGCTTTATCGAGTGCGATTACTGGAGCGGCCAGATGATGCTGGAGTTCTTCAAGGAATTACAGGGCGGAAATGGTCCCGTATTCCTCAAAGTCAATCACTTGGCCGAAGAGACAATCACCACGATTGAAAACATCCTTCATACCAATGAGCGACCAAGCCGTGGCCGGTTTCATGCCAATCGTGGGACGGATTACCGCAAAGACATGATCGAGATGCATATCTCGGAGATCGGTCTTTGCAGCGGCCACAGTGCGTCCGGCATTTGGGTGAACGAGCATGCCGAGACCACGATAGCGGGCCTGTACGCGGCCGGGGACGTCGCCTGCGTACCGCACAACTATATGTTGGGTGCGTTCGTCTACGGTGAGATCGCGGGCGTCGGCGCCGCGCGTTATTGCAAGGAGGTGTCTTTCGGTCAGTACGACAAGGGCTATGTGGATCGGGAGTTAGGCCGCATCCGCGCGCCGCTCGAGCGCTCAGGCGGGATCACCCCCTACCAGGCCGAATTCAAGATCAGGCGGCTTGTCAACGACTACCTCCAGCCGCCGAAGGTGACGAGAAAGATGGAGATCGCGCTGCGACGGTTTGCCGAGGTGCGCGAGGATCTATCCGAGCTCTCAGCCGATTGCCCGCACAACCTTTTGCGGGCCTTGGAGGTGTTTGACATCCTGGACTGCGCAGAAATGGCGGCCACCGCCTCCTTGTACCGGACGGAGAGTCGGTGGGGCCTTTATCACTATCGGGTCGACCACCCCGAAAAAAACGATGCGGACTGGTTCTGCCACGTCCAGCTCTATCAGGACGAAAACGGCGAAAAGACCTGCAAGAGGCTGCCGATCGAGCCCTATGTCTACGAGCCCGAGGCTACGGAAAAGCATGCCTACGACAGGCTGCGCGTGCTCGCAAAAGACATCGCTTAAATCACACGATGTGGGGAATCTCATGCCAACGACAAATTTGAAGGTCAAGGTCCCGGTCAGCATAGATCCGGAGAAGTGCATTGCGGCCAAGGGCTGCACCGTGTGTGTCGACGTCTGTCCGCTGGATGTCTTGGTCATCGATAAAGAGCGTGGCGTCGCCTTGATGCAGTACGACGAGTGCTGGTACTGCACCCCCTGCGAGGTCGATTGTCCGACCCATGCCGTGACCGTCGAAATACCCTATCTCCTGAAGTAAGGATATGCGCGCACGGCGCTTCACCGAGCCATTGATCATTGGAGGATGCCATGGAAGCTAAGGAGGCCACGCAAAGTCGCGATGCCGATACGCGACGTTTGGCGGTAATGAATGCCATCGAACTTGATGAACCCGAGGCTATCGCTGTCATCCTCGAGGGTTTTGAGGATACCGACGGCGTCGTGCGCGCCGAGGCCGCGCGGGCGATAGCCGAGATTCCGGGGCCGCACATGCTGCCGCCCCTTTTGAAGCTACTTTATGACGAAGACGAGCTCGTGCGAAAGGCGGCGGCGGAGACCTTGGCTGAGTGCAATGAAGAGGGCTTGCAAGACCTCTATGAGGACTACATTTCCTCCGACCAGGCCTTTGTGCGGGCCGCGGTGCTGCGGGCGGTAAGACCGCTCAGGATCGCCGGCGCCGCGCCCTACGCGCTTTCCGGGCTTTCCGATGAGTCCGTGCAGGTGCGTATCGAGAGCAGCGGGGTCTTGGGCTACCTACAGGACCCGGCTTACCTGCAAAACCTGGCCGGCGCCGCCCTTACTGATCCCAGTCATGAGGTCAGGCGCACCGCCATGGGCGCGCTCGGCTACCGGTCGACGGCGGAGACTGTCGGGGCCTTGGTCCGCGGGCTCAAGGACACCGCCTGGCAGGTGAGGGAGGAGGCGGCGGCTACCATCGCCAAGCTAAAAGCCATCGAGGCCGGACCCGCGCTCGTGGGCGCCTTGGGCACAGAGACCTACTGGCAAGTGATGGCCAAGATCCTGACCGCCTTGGGGCGTATCCGCTACAAGGAGGGGATGGGGGCCGCGGCCGAGATGCTTTCTTATTCCGTGAGCAATGTTCGCAAAGAGGCCGCCCTTTGCCTGGGCGAGATCGGGGATGCGCGCGCGCTCCCCTGGCTTCGGGAGGCGCTCAAGGATAGGGATCCGGATGTGAAGAAGCTCGCGTCCTGGGCGATTGCCAAGATCGAGATGGCCTAGAAGGAGTGTGATGTGACCTTTGTCGTGACCGATAATTGTATCCAATGCAAGTATATGGACTGCGTTGCGGTGTGCCCCGTCGATTGTTTCCACGAGGGCCCGAACTTCCTCGTGATCGATCCCGTCGCGTGCATCGATTGCACCTTGTGCGAACCGGAATGCCCGGCCTCGGCCATCTTCAAAGACGGGGACCTGCCGGATGAACACCAGGAATATCTCGCCATCAATGCGAGGCTGGCTCAGGAGTGGCCGGTCGTCACCGAAAAGAAGCCGCCCTTGCCGGATGCCGATCAGTGGGACGGTCGTGCCCATAAAAGAGCGCTCTTGCTCGTGGAGGACTCGGTCCGATGGACGAAATAAGGGCCGTCAGGCGCGAGAGCGACACCGGGCTCTCGGCCCCCCTGGAGCTTGCAGACGGCTACGACTATGCCGATATCCGCAGTGATTCCGGTCTTTTGCGCCTGGATGACGATTTTCTGAAGTATCTTGGGGCGCGCGATGCGGATCTTAAGTCCCGGCTCCGAGAGTGGCGATCGGGCCTGGGGGACTGGTCTTTGCCCGTGCAAAGCACGCTTCGGCTTGCCATTGCCCGTCATTTCGAGGGTTTCGTGGCGCGTCTTTTTGGCATAGAGGCCGAGGTCGAGGCATTGGCGGCGCAAACGCGCAGCCATGATGTGATCATGGCCTTTAAAAAAGAGTTCGTGCTGCGCCGCGCAAGGCGCTACCGGGGCGAGGAAGGACTTGAGTTTGGCGAACTGAAGGCCTGGCTTAAAACCGTGCTCGCAAAAGAGGGGTTTGCGACAAAAGACCAGGAGTGGGCCACGGCGCGCCTCGGCATGGGCTGGCTTGTGGACGAAACGAGGTGGGCCGAAGAGATTGCGCGCCTGACCCGCCTGTGCGCCTTGTGCCTCACCGAACCTGACGCCGCCGACATGGTGTCTGGCTGGCAAAGCTTTCGTCTGCCGCAACATATCGACCCCTCGCGGCTGGTGCCGTTGAACCACGTCATGACAAATGACGGGCTCTTAGTCCAAAGGGCCCCCGACTCCACGCTTCGCAGGCGCGATGGATTTCACCTGACGGACACCCGCATGGACGCGCGCGCGGTGCAAGCCGAGGTGCATTATTGCCTTTATTGTCACGATCACGAGGGGGACTTTTGTTCCAAGGGCTTCCCCGAGAAAAAGGGGGTTCCAGGCGACGCATTCAAGGTCGACGCCTTCGGCGGCGTCCTGGCCGGTTGTCCGTTGGGTGAAAAGATCTCCGAGATGCAGCTATTGAAGCGGGACGGCCTGGGCGTCGCGGCTCTGGCCATGGCCATGGTGGATAATCCCATGATACCGGCCACGGGTCATCGCATCTGCAATGACTGCGTGAAGTCCTGCGTTTATCAAAAACAGGATGCGGTCAATATCCCGGCGGTGGAGACCTCGGTCTTGACCGATGTCTTGAATCTGCCTTGGGGGGTCGAGATCTATGACCTCTTCACGCGCTGGAACCCGCTGCGCGATCAAGGGTATCTGCCCAAGCCCTATAAGGGCCGCAAGGTCCTCGTGGCGGGCCTTGGGCCGGCCGGCTTTACCATGGCCCATTATCTCACCCAGGAAGGTTGCGCGGTGGTGGCCATAGACGGGCTCAAGATCGAACCGCTCGCGGCGACCTTGATCGAAGGGCCCGTGCGCGATTTTCAGGCCATGCAAGAAGACCTCGATGAGCGCGTCCTCTTGGGGTTCGGCGGGGTCGCCGAATATGGGATCACGGTACGCTGGGATAAGAATTTTCTGAAGCTCATATACGTAAGCCTTGCGCGCCGCGAGCGCTTTCAGCTCTTTGGCGGCGTGCGGCTCGGGGGGACCATGACCCTGGATGACGCGTGGGCGTTCGGATTCGACCATGTCTGCATTGCCACCGGCGCGGGCTTGCCGCGGACCGTGGCCATGGGTGAGGGTTTGGCCCGCGGCATCCGTCAGGCAAGCGACTTTCTTATGGCCTTGCAACTCACGGGTGCGGGAAAAAAGACCAGTCTTGCCAACCTGCAGCTGCGTCTTCCGGCGGTGGTCATTGGCGGTGGGCTTACGGCGGTCGATACCGCAACCGAGGTCCAGGCTTACTACGTCCGTCAGGTCGAGAAGGTCTATGCCCGTCACGAGGCCATGAAGGTGGGGGGCTGTGGCGAGAAGCTAGAGGCAGGCCTTGGCCTCGAGGATAGACAGATACGGGACGAATTTCTTGAGCATGGCAGGCTCATACGAGAGGAGCGATTGCGCGCAGCCAAAGCCGGCGAGGCGCCGGACTTCGCGCCGCTCTTACGGTCCTTCGGCGGGGTCACCCTGGTCTACCGCAAGGCCATGACAGAATCGCCGGCCTACACCCGAAATCACGAGGAACTCATCAAGGCCATGCAAGAGGGCCTAAGCTACGCCGAGTGCCTGGAGCCGCTACGGGCCGAGACCGATGGTTATGGCCATGTCAAGAGCATGATCTTTAAGCGCATGGGCGCGCCGACCGATGAAAGCGGCCAGGACTGTCCCGAAGTCAGTTTGCCTGCGCGCGCCGTCTTCATCGCCGCCGGCACGGTTCCCAATACCATCTATGAACGGGAATACCCGGGGACCTTTGCGCTCGATGGCACGCACTTCAAGACCCATGTCGCCGGCGCGGACGGGCTGCGGGAGGTGCCCGTGTCAGCCCACATCAAGGCCCCGAACCCGGGCCCTTTCACCTCGTATACCAAGGGGTCTCGGCGCGTGAGCTTCATAGGCGACACGCACCCGGTCTTTCATGGGAGCGTCGTCAAGGCCATTGCCTCGGCGAAGTTCGCCTACCCGCAGGTGATGGCGGTCATGGAGGGGCAAGTCCCGCGCAAGGATGATCTCGCGACCTTTCAGGAAGGCCTCGCGCAGGCCCTGACCGCGCGCGTGCAAGCGGTCGATTGCAGTCGGCCGGGCGTAGTCGAGCTCTGGGTACAGGCGCCGCTTGCCGCGCGTAACTTTCGGCCCGGCCAGTTCTTTCGACTGCAGACATTCGAGGCCACAAGTCCCATCGAGCGCGACACCCGCTTACAGATCCCGGTGCTGACGGTAAGCGGCGCGGGCGTGGTAGGTGATGCAATCAGGCTTCTCGTTTTGCAGTGGGGAACCGGGCAAAGGCTCGTCGGGCGCCTGAAGCCGGGTGATCCCCTGGTTCTCATGGGGCCCACCGGGGCGCCGACCGACATCCCCAAGGGCCAGACCATTCTCGTAATAGCCGGCCGCTGGGGGGCGGCTGTGATGCTGGATATAGGGCCCGCCTTGCGGGCCGCCGGCAACCGCGTCTTGTATGTCGCGGCGCTCTCCCGCGCAAACGAGTTGGATTATCAAGACGAGCTCGAGGCCGCCGCCGATCAAATCATCTGGTGTACGGGAAGCGGCTCGCGGATCCTCGCGCGGCGGCCGCAGGATTGTGCCGAAAGCGCAAGCGACATGGTCGCCCTGCTCAAGGCTTATGGTGATGGCGCCGTGGGACCCAAGGATGGGTCGGGCATCGCCCTTTCCGCGGTCGACCGTCTCATGGTCATGGGCTCGACCAGCCTGCTCAAGGCCTTTCAACGTGCCTTGAAGGGCGATCTTACGCACTATTTTGCTCCGAACATCGAGGTGACGGCCACGGTCGGTAGCCCCATGCAATGCATGATGAAGGGGGTGTGCGCGCAGTGCCTGCAATGGCACATCGACCCCGACACCGGGCAACGGACGAAGGCGGTCTTCTCGTGCGCCGGCCAGGATCAGCCTCTGGCCTGCGTGGACCTTGATCATCTCACGGCAAGACAGACCCAAAATCGTCTTCTGGATCAGATATCGAGCCAATGGCTAGACCATATACGACAGCAAAACCACGGTTGAGGCATATTTATGATAAGCGAGACGAATATCATGAAGGGCGCGATGAAGATACTGAGAAACGAGCGTAATCGGTGTCAGAGTTGCGGCATGCCCCTTTTCTACGACAAGAAACCCAAGGTCCATCCCCATTATTGCAGCTATTGCCACGACGGGTCGTCTTTCCGGGATGGTAAGGCGACGCTTCGCGACATGCAAAAAAAGGTCGACGAGCTATTGGTGGCGCGGAACGCAAATCGCGGCCAGCGTCTTTACATGCGCCTGCGGCTTGCGACCCTGAAAAGATGGCGCGAGTCCAGGGCCTACGTTCCCAAAACGTTTTGAAGCGGCCAGGGGCCTTATCCTTCGGACCACGAGGGGGTTGATGCCGATTGCGGTCCGGGCGGCCCGGAGCTGCCTGGAAGACCCCGGCCCCTTGACGCCGCGCCCCTGCCTTCCGCCGTCTATTTGTCCAAGATTGTTGCGCCCATGAGTTTTCCCAAAGGCCATGCCCCTAGCCTTGCGGGTTTACCATAGGCCTCATTATTCCTAGAAAAGACTGGCAGCCCACCCCTCTATAAAGACCCATGACGCCCGGTGTCGCCCGCATGTCGCCCCCCTATCGCACCGGTCCAGGCCGCGCGCTCGCCCAGGAAGAGGCGGGCCGCGCCGGGCATTACGCCACGGCGGAGAAAGGTTGTGCTCGCGAGGTGCCGTTAAAGCGCCGTTCATGACCTCGGGTTGATCAAAGCACCTCCATCATGCGCCATGACATCTCTTGAGCATGGCCTTTGGGCACGCGAAAAAACAAACGGCCTAACGAAGCCGGGCTGCCTGAGTTGCACGCAACCACAAGGCCATCCCCGGGGATGAGTGTGGACGAGGCCCAACGATCAGGACGGGAGCGATTGCTTCGCACCAGTGCGAGGCATGGGATACCCGCGCGCTCTGCGTTGGTGCGCGTCTTTGCGGCAAGGGCTTTCGCGCAACCACGCAGTAACGTGGGTATTTCAATAAAATTGCCGATTACTGACGCTGGTACGCTTATTGCTCTGCGTGTAGGTACTCGTTCCAATATGATGGGGATCGCCAATGTCGCGCACTACATTAAGCCTTGCCCTTTGCGGGCTCTGCCTTGGCTCCGCTGCCCTTGCAAAGACCATAACCATAAGCATCGGCTATCAAAGCATGTGCACGGATACCTACCCGGCTGGTAGTGCCATAAAGGGCCTGAAGCTCCTCGATAAATACCTCCCGCATACGGGGAAGTACGCGCACGTGAAATATAGGATTGTCTGGCGCAATTACAGCTCAGGGGCACCTATAACAAATATGATGATGGCCGGTAAGTTGGACTTCGGCACCATGGGGGATTACCCACTTGTGGTCAATGGCGCCAAGTTTCAGCAGACGCCGTCCAAGCGGTCTTATCTCATAACCATGACGGGCTATAACCTGGACGGCGCGGGCAACGGCATAGACGTACCCGTCAATTCTCCTATCAGGAATGTCAGAGAGCTCGAAGGAAAGGACATATCGACCCCGGTGGGGAGTTCGTCGTGGGGGATGCTCTACGAAATGGCGGCTGACGAGCACATCCCGATTTCAAAACTGCATATCGTAAACCAAAGTCCCATGGCCGGCATTGCCGCCATTACCGCCCATAAGATCGCAGCGCACGCCGATTTCTGTCCCATATCGGAGTATATGGAATACAAGCACGTGGGGCGCATGATCTATAACGGCGCATCGACCCATGTCCCCTACCTGCACGGAGCGGTCGTCACCTCGTCTTTTGCGAAGAAATACCCTCAGGTCGTCGTGGCCTATGTAAAGGCGGTCATAGCCGCTGATCGTTGGATTGCGGAAAATCCCTACAAGGCCAGCAAGATGCTGTCGAAGTGGACCATGATACCAAAAGAAGTGCTTTACCTTTATTTCAGTCACGGCGGCTACCTCACATTGAATCCCGCGATCACGCCCAAGTGGGTAAGCACCTTGAACTACGATCATTCCATCTTGGCCAAATACGCTGATATCCCGCCGCTCAATATGAAGAAGTGGGTAAAGACCGGCTACCTGAAGACGGCTTACCAGCAAATGGGGATACCTTACGAGAAGGTCCTGGGCGCGCCTTACAGCCCCAAGTCCAATATCGGCATGAAGCCCGAGCTCTGGCTGCGTGGCAAAGGCATTTATAAATACGGCAGCGTAAAGAGCATGCTGCTTGCGGCCAAGACCGCAGACGCGAAACACGAGATGATAAACGCGCTCTATGTGTATGACCATGACACGGGCCTGAAGCTCTTTGGAAACTATGCCTTCTATACGATGGACGGGGGCAAAGTCGTAGCCTATATGACGGAGTCCGGCGCCAAGAAGGCGACCCCCAAGGGCTCCGTTTACACCTATGAGCAGATCCTGGCCAAGGTCTAGGGCCATCATGGGCCGCGAGGAAAGCAGGCTCGCGGCCTGTTTTTGTGATCGTGCGGATGACAGCGAGAAAGTCGGAGGATTTTATGAGCGAGATCATGCCTAGACCAGCGCCGACTAGTGTCTCTGATGGTGTGAAGGAAGCACGCCGCCATGGTCAGGAAAAACCTATCGGGATCGCCGCCATGTTCAGGAAGGCCAAGTCAGTGATAAGGGAGACCGGCTGGAAGGCCGGCCTCATTCCCCTGCTGTCCATGATAGCGGGCTTGGCTTTATGGCAGTGGCTGACCGAGTCGCACGTGAGGTTCATCCTGGACTTCTCGAACATACCAACGCCTGTCGCGGTCTTTCATGCGTTCATGGCCGTGGTCGTAACCAAGATATTCTGGCGCGACATTTTTTGGAGCATGTACCGGATCCTGATTGCCTTTGGTCTGGCGACGATAGTGGGTGTGGCCGCGGGGGTCGCGATGGGCTATAGCACCTTCATGCGGCTTATCATAGCGCCCTATATCGAGTTGACGCGGCCGATACCCGCGATCGCTTGGGTCCCCATGGCCATCCTGGCTTGGCCAACCACTGAGCAGAGCATCATATTCATCACGTTTTTGGGCGCGGTCTTCCCGATCGTTCTAAATACCTGGGATGGCGTGCGCCGCGTGCCGAGCGAGCTCGTAAAGGCGGCGCGGTCCTTGGGCGCCAACAGGGTGGGCGTCATGCTTCACGTGGTCATGCCTTACGCGGTCCCCAACATCACGGTCGGCATGGCGCTTGGCATGGGTGGGGCGTGGTTTGCGCTCCTCGCCGGCGAGATGATCAGTGGCCGCTACGGCATCGGCTATTTCACATGGGAGTCCTATCAGCTCATACAATACGGAAACATCATCGTCGGCATGCTTACCATAGGACTTTTGAGTAGTGTGAGCACGGGGTCCATTTACTGGCTGAAACGCAAGATGGTTCCCTGGGCGGACTAAGATCGGGCGCCCATGAAAGGAGGGACTCATGAGGCATATTGGGAATATAGACGTCAAGAGCTTGACGCTGGGCTTCAGGAGATTCGGTTTTGTGAAGCCGATCGTAGAGGACTTTAGCCTAAAGTGCGAGAGCGGCTCGTTTACGTCCATTATTGGATCTTCTGGCTGCGGAAAGAGCACCCTCCTGAACGCCATAGGCGGGCATTACAGACCGCTTTCCGGCCAGATACTCTTGGATGGGTGTGAGATAACCGGACCGGCGGCGGAATTGGGCATCGTATTTCAACAACACACCTTGTTTCCGTGGAAGACTGTCGTGGAGAACGTCCGTTTTGGACCCATGCAGAGGGGCGTGTCGAAAGAGGAGGCCAATCGGATCGCCGGGAGATATATCGAAATGGTCGGCCTTTCTGGCTACGACGACTACTATCCGAAGATGCTGTCTGGCGGAATGCAACACCGCGCCGAGATCGCCCGGGCGCTTGCCAATGCGCCTTCGGTCTTGCTTATGGACGAGCCATTCGGGGCGCTCGATGCGCAGATGAGGGCGACATTACAAAATAGTCTCATGGAAATCTGGCGGGAGACCAAGGTGACGGTGATTTTTGTGACGCACGACGTGGAGGAGGCCATGTATTTGAGCCAGAAGATTGTCGTGATGTCGCGTGACAGGGGCAAAATCTGCGAGGCCATTTCGGTCGATGATCCGTTTCCGAGAAGTAAAGAGCGATTATTTACGAGCCAATATGGTTGCACGCTCAAGGAGCGATGCATCGCCTCTTTGGGGATGTAGGGGCTAGACGGGTATCGGGCGTTTTGGGCCGCAGGGTCTCGGGCGGGCCTGGGCGTTTCGCAAAGGGCCTTAAAGACATCTTCGGCAGTCGCAGGTGGTGGCACACGGAGGGTTTGGTCAAAGGGCTGTGCCCACGGCGCCGTCACCGATACCCTGGCTGGCCTGGATCGTCCGCGCCCGGCGGCCAGGAGGAATGCCTGTGCGCGCATGCGCGCACAGGTGCGGCCGTCCCTTGGGGCGCCCTGATCGCGGTCGCTATCCTGGCAGCGGGCCGGCCCGCTTCGTACTTTATGTCAATATGGCGACTGCTGTAAGGAATCTGTCATATAGTGTCCCTACGATGCCGGGGACGGCACGGTCGACTCCGGCTGCGGGATCGACCGGGCCCTTTACTTAAACGAGGGGGGAGTATGAAGCACATTTCTCGGGCGGCGCTCGCGGGTGCCGTGCTGATCTGCGTCGGTGCCGGCGATGCCCATGCTGGCAAGGGCTTTTTCGGGGGCATGAAGGTCAACGGCGATATCCGCGCCTATGACTTCACGCGTCACTATAGCGGGCCGGTGGCCGGCCAGCAGGCCTTCGCCCTGGGTGGTGCGCTCAATGTCTTGAGCGGGTCGGTCTACGGCTTCTCGGCGGGGCTTAGCTTCTATACCGCGCACAACCTCGGCCTGAATAACGCCAACCATGCCCTGGTGGACGGCACGCTCGCGGGTTACGACGGGATCAATACGCTCGGCCAAGCCTTTGTCCAATATGACAATCGCCGGGTCTTGGTGCGCGCCGGCGACCAGTCCATCGCCAATCCCTGGATCAATGCCTCCGACTCGCGCATGATCCCCGCCACCTACCAGGCGTTGCTGGCGGCCGTGCGGCCGATGACGGGGCTTACGATCTCGGCCATGCGCATCACGCGCTTCAAGAGCCGGACGTCCGATGAGTTTTCGCGCACAGACCTTTACAACTCGACGGGCACCTTCAATATCGGCGGTACGGGCGGTCTCGCCGGCCGTCGGGAAACCGGAGCGGCCGCTGTCGGTGCCGATTACGACGCCAGCGGCCTGAAGGCTGCGGTGTGGGGTTATCAATTCTATGACCTCGCCAAGATGGCCTATGCCCAGGGTTCTTACGCGCTGCCTGGCGTGGCCGGCCTCACGCCCTTCGTCGGTGCCCAGGTGGTGCGCGAGACCGGCTCCGGACCGCAATATCTGGGCCCGGTCAACGCCACGGTGTATGGCGCGGTAGTCGGGGTCAAGCGTGCCGGAGATGAGCTCAGCCTGGGGTACGACGATCTGCCGGCCCATGCCGGGGCCTTCGGAAACGGCGACGTGGTCTCGCCGTACACGACCGGCTACGCCACCGACCCCCTGTATACCACCTCCATGATCCAGGGCATGATCGACCGCAAGACTACCGGTCACGCCGTCAAGATCTCGGCCACGGCCTTCCTGCTCCAACACAAGGTCCGCCTGATCGCGAGCTTCGCGGATTACTTCAATACCCTCTATAGTGGTTACGCCTCGGCGCGCACCAACGAGGCGGATCTGGATCTGACCTACTTCCTAAGCGGCCCCTTGAAGGGGCTCTCGATCCGCGATCGCGTCGGCATCGCGCACAACCTGCCGGTCGTCCACCGTTTTGTCTACAACCGGCTGATGCTCGAGTACGACTTCTAGCCGCCATCGCCCAGGGCACGGGGGCGATGGCGGCCCGCGTGCCCTGGTGCCGCCGCGCCCATCGTGCCGACTCCTGGAAGAGCTGTGGCATAATGGGGCCAGCGCCCCGCCCCTTGGGAGTCGCATCCACACGCTGAAGAACGGGCAGGATCCCTACCGATGGAACCCGCGCAGAACGCCACCAAGATCACGATCCGGAACTTGCACTTCTATTACGGGAAGGAGGCCGCCCTTCACGATATCAACCTCGCTGTAGCCACAAATATGGTGACGGCGTTCATCGGGCCGTCTGGTTGCGGCAAGTCGACCTTGTTGCGCACTTTCAACCGCATGTATGAGCTCTATCCCGACCAGAGGGCCACGGGCGAGATCTGGCTCGACGACCGCAATGTGTTGTTGCCCGGCGAGGACCTCTACCGCCTGCGCTCGCGCATCGGGATGGTGTTTCAGAAACCGACACCCTTCCCCATGTCCATCTACGAGAATGTGGCGTTCGGTATCCGGCTCTACGAACGCCTCCCGAAGGCCGAGCTGGATGACCGCGTCGAGGAGGCCTTGCGCCAAGTGGCCCTGTGGGACGAGGTGAGCGCGAAGCTTGGGCAAAGCGGCATGAGCCTGTCGGGGGGTCAGCAGCAGCGCCTGTGCATGGCGCGCGCCGTGGCCCTAAAGCCCGAGGTTCTGTTGCTAGACGAGCCGGCATCGGCCCTTGACCCGATATCGACCTTGAAAATCGAGGAACTCATCTACGAGCTGAAGCAGAATTATACGATCGTGATCGTGACCCATAATATGCAGCAAGCGGCGCGCGTTTCCGACTATACTGCCTTTATGTACCTGGGTCGGGTCGTCGAGTTCAACGACACGAATGCCATCTTCACCAACCCGATGTCCAAGCAGACAGAGGACTACATTACCGGGCGTTACGGCTGATAAAGCCAGGAGTGACCATGGAGCCTCATATCAATCCGCACATCTCGCGCCGCTACAACACCGAGCTTGAGGAAATCCGCACACGCGTGCTCCACATGGGCGGCCTTGTCGAACAGCAGATCGTCGATGCCATGGCGGCCTTGGTGAAGGGCGACTCTGTCCTTGGCGACGAAGTCATAAAGAACGACTACAAGGTCAACAAGATGGATGTGACCATCGACGAGGAGTGCAATCAGATCATTGCCCGGCGTCAGCCGACCGCGAGCGATCTGCGTCTGGTGATGGCGGTGGTCAAGACGATCACCGACCTGGAGCGGATTGGAGACGAGGCGGAGAAGATCGGGCGCATGGCGGTGCGTCTGGCGGCCGAGGAACGCCCCAAGGATGGATACGTGGAGGTCCAGTCGTTAGGGAACCATGTCCGGCAGATGGTGCATGACGCCTTGGATGCGTTCGCGCGCCTCGACATGGGGGCGGCGGTACGCGTCGCGCGCGAAGACCGTCAGGTGGACAAGGAATATGACGGCCTGATGCGCCAGATGATCACCTTCATGATGGAGGATCCGCGGACGATTTCGCGCGTCCTGAATGTGATATGGGCGATGCGCGCGCTCGAGCGTATCGGCGATCACGCCCGTAACATTTGCGAGTACGTCATTTATCTCGTGAAGGGCAAGGACGTGCGCCACACGAGCCTGGAGCAGATCGAGACCGAGATCCTCGGCGCCACGGATTCGCGCCCCCTCTAGGGTTGGGTGCGTTCGCGCAGCCAGCGGGCGACGGTGGCCGCGTAATAGGTCAATATGCCGTCCGCCCCCGCCCGGCGCAAGGCGATCAAGGACTCCCAGACGACCTTGCGCTCGTCGAGCCAGCCATTTGCCACGGCGGCCTTCAGCATGGCGTATTCCCCGCTGACATGGTAGGCCAGGGTCGGCACCCGGAATGTCTCCTTGATGCGGTATATGACGTCGAGGTAGGGGAGGCCGGGCTTTACCATCACCATGTCCGCCCCTTCCGCGAGATCCATCGCCACCTCGTGAAGCGCCTCGTTGCCGTTGGCCGGGTCCATCTGATAGGTCGATTTGTCCGCTTGGCCGAGCGCCTCGCCTGACCCCACGGCGTCCCGGAAGGGCCCGTAAAAGGCCGAGGCGTATTTGGCCGCGTAGGCCAGAATCTGGGTATGGCGGAAGCCCTCGGCCTCGAGGGCCATGCGAATGGCCCCCACCCTGCCGTCCATCATGTCGGAGGGCGCCACGATGTCGGCGCCCGCATGGGCGTGGCTCAGGGCCTGGCGGACCAGGATCTCCGTGGTCTCGTCGTTCATGACGTAGCCGGATTCGTCGATAACGCCGTCCTGCCCATGGATGGTGAACGGATCGAGGGCGACATCCGTAATGACCCCCAGACCGGGGAGGGCCGCTTTCAGGGCGCGCACCGCGGTTTGCGCAAGCCCCTCCGGATTGAAGGCCTCCTCCGCCTGGGCTGATTTTTTCTCCCGGGGCACGACGGGAAACAAGGCAATCGCCGCAATGCCGTCCGCGGCCCATGTCCTTGCCGCACTCACCAGGCGGTCGACGGACAGTCGCTGGATGCCCGGTAGCGCCGCTATGTCCTCACTCCGATCCCGGCCTTCAAGAACAAACGCGGGCATGATGAGGTGGGATGCCGTTAATGAGTGCTCGCGCACGAGATCACGAGAAAATCTCTGCCGGCGAATACGCCGCATGCGGGTCGCGGGGAACGGGGCACGACTATTATCGAATGACATGGCGCCAGACTAGCGCGCTTTGGGTTTTCCGGGAAGGGGTTCGCCGCCTGAACGGCAAACGGACTCCAGGGAGCCCGTTTGCCGGGATTTCTAGCGACGACCCTTGACGGCGGCCTTCTTCTTCACAGCCGCCTTTTTGGGTGCGACCTTCTTCGGGGCGCCCTTCTTCTTCGGGGCGGCCTTCTTGGCCGGGGCCTTCTTCTTGGGCGCGATCTTCTTGGCCGAGGTCTTCTTCACAGCCGCCTTCTTGGGTACGGTCTTCTTGACGGCGGCCTTCTTCGGAGCGGCCTTCTTTGAGGCGGCCTGCTTGACTACCGCCTTCTTCGGGGCGGCCTTCTTGGCCGGGGCCTTCTTCTTCGGAGCGGCCTTCTTGGCCTGGGCCGCACTTTGCAAAGCGGCCTCGTTTCGCGCGGGGCTTGCCGCCTGCGGCTTCACGGATGGCCCCTTCGGCTTGGCGGGCGCCGGTGCCGTCATGGCCGGCCGCAACGTGGCGAGGGGGTGGATATGGCCCTCGATGATCGCCACCACCGTGCGGAATATCTCCTGGACATCGCCCTCGCCGACGACGCGGCGCAGCTTATTCTGACTCTTGTAGTAGGTGATGAGCGGAGCGGTCTGCTGCTCGTAGATCTCGAGGCGCTTGCGGATCGTCTCTTCGTTGTCGTCGGACCGCTGCTGCAGCTCCCCCCCGCACTTGTCGCAACGCCCCGGAACCTTGGGCGGCTGAAAATAGACGTTATACATCTGGCCGCACTTGGCGCAGGTGCGCCGTCCCGTCAGGCGCTTTAAAAGGACCTCGGTATTGACGTCGACGAGGAGCGCAAGCTGCAGAGGCTGGCCCAGGCGGGCGAGCAGAGAGTCAAGGGCTTGTGCTTGTGGGTTGTTGCGGGGGAAACCGTCGAGGATGAAGCCGTTTTTTGCGTCGGGTTGACTCAACCTGTCCTGGATCATACCAAGCACGATCTCATCGCTTACGAGCTGGCCCTGGTCCATGGCCGCCTTGGCCCGTTTGCCAAGTTCGGTCCCGGCCGTGACGGCCGCTCGGAGGAGGTCACCCGTGGAGATTTGGGGGATCTTGTACTTTTCGACCAGCAGTTTCGATTGCGTCCCTTTTCCGGAGCCCGGCGCTCCCAATAGCACGATTCGCATGGTTGTCTCGCTTTGGTTTTGAATTGACCTAGTAGAGGTTTTTTATATGTTTTCCCTGAGCAGGGCCGTCCCATATCGTAAGCTACCCGCTGCATCCCTTGACGTCAATGTTTTTAGGGGATGAAGACGGGGATAAAAAAAATCTGCGACACATCCTGTATTACGGACGCTTTTGCGCTACGCTTACGGCATTTTGCGGGGCCCCCGCAGGGTCTCGTCTCCGGAGGGAGTTCTCGATGTCGGGAATACCGGACTTTAATGATACCGAACTCTGGGTGGCGCGCTCGGCGCTGACGGAGCGCTACGGTAAGGCGGTGGCCTTGGAGCTCGCCGACAGTGAGCTGCGGCTCGACCCCGAGTCGACCGCCCTGGCCATTTGTCCCACGATCTTCTGGTCCGAACGGGCCGCCAATTTCGTTGTTTTCAAGGTCGGCGAGGGGCGTTACCGGTGCCAGTTCTTTTACGGTCCCAATGAGCATTACGGGACCGGCCGGGACGTCTATGACGACATCGGGGAGTGCGTAACCCACCTGTTACAGCTGCAGGCCGATCACGAAAGCCGCCGCGACTCACCGCCCCGCCCGAATACCTGATACCGAATCCAATGTCTTTTCCCTTTCATCCAGTCCTAGGAGCACAAAGACAGTCATGGCAAAGCCCAAGAACGCGTTTTATGCCCAGTCAGGTGGCGTGACCGCCGTCATCAACGCCTCCGCCTGCGGGGTCATAGAGACGGCGCGCCGGTATAAAGCGAAGATTGGCAAGGTCTACGCCGGCCGCAATGGGATCATAGGGGCCCTGACCGAGGACTTGATCGATACCAGCAAGGAGTCGGTCGAGGCCATACGCGCCCTGCGCCATACCCCGGCCGGTGCCTTCGGCTCATGCCGCTATAAGCTGAAGGGTTTGGAGGAAAACAAGGCCCAGTACGAGCGGCTCATCGACGTGTTCCGGGCCCATGATATCGGCTACTTCTTCTACAACGGCGGCGGCGATTCCCAGGACACCGCCCATAAGGTCTCCCAGATCGGGGAACGCCTGGGCTACCCGATCGTGTGCGTCGGGGTGCCGAAGACCGTGGACAACGATTTGCCGTTCACGGATTGTTCTCCGGGGTTCGGCTCGGTGGCCAAATACGTAGCGGTATCCATCCGTGAGGCGGCATTCGATGTCGCGAGCATGGCCAAGACGTCGACCAAGATCTTCGTGATGGAGGTCATGGGGCGCCATGCCGGTTGGATCGCGGCGGCCGGTGGCTTGGCGGCCGAGAAGGCGGGGGACGCCCCGCACATCATTCTGTTTCCCGAGCGGGTGTTCGACGAGGCGGCGTTTCTCGCGCGCGTCGACAAGGTTGTCAAGGCCCATGGCTATTGCGCCATCGTGGTCTCCGAGGGGGTCAAAGGCAAGGACGGGAAATTCCTGGCCGAGAGCGGCCTAAAGGATGCGTTCGGCCATGCGCAACTGGGGGGTGTGGCGCCGGTGATCGCGCAGCTTATAAAGAACAAACTCGGGTACAAGTACCACTGGGCGGTTGCCGACTATCTGCAGCGCGCCGCGCGCCACATCGCCTCCCAGACCGATGTCGAGCAGGCCTATGCGTTGGGCCGGCGCGCCGTGGAGCTCGCCGTGAAAGGACACAACGCGGTCATGCCCATCATCGTTCGCAAGGCCAATCGCCCGTACAAGTGGGAGCTCGGGGTCGCCAACCTGGCGGATGTCGCCAATGTCGAGAAGAAGATGCCGGAGGACTATATCACCGAGGACGGTTTTGGCATCACCCGCAAGTGTCGTACCTATCTCGAGCCTCTCATCCAGGGGGAGGATTATCCGCCGTACAAAAACGGCCTGCCGCAATATGTGCGGCTGAAGAACGCGCCCGTCAAGAAAAAGCTGGGCGGGGAATTCAAGGTCTAGCCATGACAATTGACAAGGCCCGCGAGCTCTTGCAGGTGCAAGCTGGGTTCGGGGGCTTTTATAACGGAAATGCGGCCAAGCTCATACTCTCGGAGGTCTTCCGGGAGCATGGGCAGGCCGCGGTCGACGGCTTGATCCGCGAAGTCGGGTTGGACCGCGTTTTTGGGTTCGAGCCGGGGACCCGGTTCGAGGGAGGGTTGGCGCTGAAGAAGTCATAATATGAACAGGCGCCCACCCCAGGCCGTGCACGATTTTTCAGTTACCATCCTAGGGGAGCCATAGCATGTCTGTCGATCTTGCGGTCGTGTTCGTTTGTGCCCTGTTGGCGTTATTTTACGGGGGAGTTTCCATTCTGTGGGTCATGAAGCAGCCGACCGGCACGGCGCGTATGGTGGAGATTGCGCATGCCATCCAGGAGGGTGCCAAGGCCTATCTGAATCGCCAGTACCGCACGATCGGACTGGTCGGCATCATACTCTTCATCCTGATCTTCGTCTTCCTGCAGCATCTTACGGCCATAGGCTTTGCGATCGGCGCCATCCTGTCCGGACTGGCCGGTTATATCGGCATGAACGTCTCGGTGCGCTCGAATGTGCGCACGGCGGCCGCCGCCTCGGGCGGGATCAATGCCGCGTTGCGCGTGGCCTTTCGGGGCGGGGCGATTACCGGGCTTTTGGTGGTCGGCCTCGGTCTTTTGGGGGTGACCGGCTATTTCGCCGTCTTGCGCGCGCTCGCGCCCGCCTCCGGCCATATAGACGTCTCGCCGCTCGTGGGGCTCGCCTTCGGCGGTTCTCTGATCTCGATCTTCGCGCGCTTAGGGGGCGGCATCTTCACCAAAGGGGCCGATGTCGGCGCCGATCTCGTCGGCAAGGTCGAGGCCGGCATACCCGAGGATGACCCGCGCAATCCCGCGGTCATCGCCGACAATGTCGGGGATAACGTGGGCGATTGCGCGGGCATGGCCGCGGATCTCTTCGAGACCTACGCCGTCACCGTGGTCGCCACCTTGCTGCTCGGTCATCTGGATTTCCCGGGCTTTCATGGGGCCTTGATCTATCCGCTGGCCCTGGGTGCCGCCTCCATAGTCGCCTCGATCATCGGCACGTGGTTTGTGAGGGCGCGCGCGGGCGGCAAGATCATGAACGCCCTGTACCGTGGCCTCATCGTCACCGGTGTCATTGCCGCCGCGCTTTTCTATCCCGTCACGCGCTGGCTCATGCACGGCATCGCCGCCCATGCGGGGGTCGGCACACCGCTCACGGTCAGCGACATTTACTACTCGGCATTGACCGGGCTTCTGGTCACGGGCCTGCTCGTGGTCATTACCGAGTACTATACGGCGACGGAATACGCGCCGGTGCGCTATATCGCCCAGGCCTCCACGACCGGTCACGGCACGAACGTCATCGCCGGGCTCGCGGTGTCCATGAAGGCAACCGCCGCCCCGGTGCTCGTGATCTGCGCCGGCATAGGTCTTGCCTATCACCTCGCCGGGCTCTACGGCATAGCGGTCGCCGCCAGCGCCATGCTGTCGCTGGCCGGCATGATCATCGCGCTCGATGCCTATGGTCCGATCACCGACAATGCCGGCGGCATCGCCGAGATGGCCAATCTCCCGCCGGCGGTACGCGCCGTGACCGATCCGCTCGATGCGGTCGGCAACACCACCAAGGCCGTCACCAAGGGTTACGCCATCGGATCGGCGGGGCTTGCGGCGCTCGTGCTTTTCTCCGACTTCACGCATGAGCTGGAGGCGCGCACGGGCCACGTCGTGACCTTCGACCTCTCCAACCACATGGTGATCATCGGCCTGTTCCTTGGTGGCCTCATCCCCTACCTCTTCGGCGCCATGGCCATGGAGGCCGTGGGCCGGGCGGCGGGCGCGGTGGTCGTCGAGGTGCGCCGCCAGTTCAAGGAGATCGCGGGCATCATGGAGGGCACGGCACGACCCGACTATTCGCGCGCAGTCGACATGCTCACTAAGGCCGCGATCCGGGAGATGATCATCCCCTCGCTGCTGCCGGTCTTGGTGCCGGTCGTGGTCGGGGTAGTGCTCGGCGCCCAGGCCCTGGGCGGGGTCCTGATGGGCACCATCGTCACGGGGCTTTTCGTGGCGATCTCCATGACCACCGGCGGTGGCGCCTGGGACAATGCCAAGAAGTACATCGAGGACAATCACTTCGGGGGCAAGGGTTCGGAGGCCCACAAGGCGGCGGTGACCGGCGACACGGTCGGCGACCCGTACAAGGACACGGCGGGGCCGGCGGTCAACCCGATGATCAAGATCATCAACATCGTCGCGCTGTTGCTGGTACCACTGCTCCACCTGTAACCCGCAATCCCCCCGGGGGCGACTCCGCGCCCCCGGGGCTCTTTGCCGGCGTCCCCGTTCGCGGCGCCGCCCGTATCGAGATGTCGGCGTCTGCGGAAATTGCTAGACTGCGCGCATGAAGATCTGCATCGTCTCCGACAGCCACGACAATCGCGAACTCCTGAACGCCGCCGTAGCCGAGGCCAAGTCCCTCGGGGCCGAGGCCGTGCTCCATTGTGGCGACATCGTCGCCCCGAGTACCCTGCGCACCCTGCGCCGCCATGCCCTGCCCATCCACGCGATCCACGGGAACAACGCCGGCGACACCTTCCATATGTCGCGGTTGGGCCAGGAATCCGAGACCTTCGTGCGTTACTACGGACAGGATGCCGACATCGGGCTGGCCGGGCGGCGGGTGTTCCTCGTGCATTATCCGCACTATGCCTATGCGCTTGCGTGCACCGGCGACTGGGATATCGTCTGCTGCGGCCATGATCATGTGGCCGAGGTCAAATCGGTCCCCAACGTGAAGGGCGGCAGGACCGCCATGGTGAATCCCGGGACCGTGGGGGGCGTGGGGGCGGCGGCCACCTATGTCATGGCGGATCTCGAGCAGATGTCCTTTGCCATTCGTGAGGTGCCGCCGCCCAAGCCGCGTTAGCGCGGCTTGCCGCCGATCATGACGCGCTGACCGTGCGCGAGCGAACCGAGATAGCTCACGAGGTCGGCCATCGTCTGGCTGCCGTAAGCGGGCGGATGACCCATGAGGCCGTTAGCGACGCAGTGGCGGATCTGGGTCTCCAGGGTGATCACCTTATGCAACTTCGGGCTGTAGCGCGGAAAGATGGCGGCGGCATTGACGAGGCTCGGGATGCGCTTGCCGTTGGGCAGGCGGCCCATGACGCGCCCGCCATCGATATGACAGCTGGAGCAGGTGGTGTGTCGTCCATGGAAGCTTGGCTCGTGGCCGCCGAAGCTGTCGGTATTGAAGATGTGCGCCCCTTTCTTGACGGCCTGCGACAGGGCGACAGAAGCGGGGGATGCGAAGGCGGTCGTGGCCAGTCCCAGGGCGATCACGCCCACTAGTATCCTTATGCGGGGTTGATTCATTTTAAGGCTCCATCCATCGGTTTTTTTGAGGCCTCTAGCGTAGCGAACGCCGATAAACGGCGCAACCGCCCCGATATCAGCGGAAAAGGTCCGCCCGCCCCGTCTGCCTTATGTGACCCATATGTGCTACCCTGCCGCGCAACTCCAAATGCCGTCCGCCATGTCTTCGACACCCGATACCACCCGTCCAAACCCCCGCTGGCTGCCCGATATCGCCCTCGTCACGTCCGTGGCGGCGCTGTTCTTTGGCTTCATGCTGGGAACCCGCGAGCTCGGTGTGCCCGACGAGGCGCGTTACTCGGAGATTCCGCGGGAGATGGTTGCGAGCGGCCACTACATCACGCCGCGACTCGATGGCGTGCTGTATTTCGAGAAACCGCCGCTTTTTTATTGGCTGCAGACCGTCTCCATCCACCTGTTTGGCCTCGGCCAGTGGTCCATGCGTTTCTGGACCGCCTTCTTCGCGGTACTGGGCTGCGTGGCGGTCTATATCACCGGCCGGGCACTCTACAACCGGCGCACCGGCCTGTTGTCGGCCATGGTCCTTGCGACCTCGCTGCTTTATTTCGGGATGGGGCATGTCGTCACGCTCGACATGACCGTCTCGGTGCTCCTCTCCTTGAGCCTCTTCACCTTCATGCTGGCAAACCGCGCCCCGCCCGGCCGGACGCGGCGCCTGGGGATGTGGGCGGCCTTTCTGTGGGCGGCGTTGGCGACGCTCACCAAGGGCCTGATCGGCATCGTATTCCCGATGATGGCCATTGGTCTCTGGATCATCGCCCTCTGGGACTGGCCGATCCTAAAGCGCATGTATCTGGTGAGCAGCTTCGCGCTGTTTTTCCTCGTGGCCGCGCCCTGGCATATCTTGATGCAGTTGAGGCACCCCACTTTCCTGCACTACTACTTCGTGCGCCAGCACTTCGAGCGTTACCTCACCGACGTCGCGCACCGCTATCAGCCGTTCTGGTATTTCCTGCCGGTGCTCCTCGCGGGGATCCTGCCGTGGACCGCCTTCATCGTCCAGACCGCGCGGTTCCATCTGGGCTTTGCCTGGCGCGACCGTCGTCGTCACGCCGAGACCCTGCTGCTCGTGATCTGGGTGGTCTCCATATTCGTCTTCTTCTCGGCGTCCGACTCCAAGCTCGTCCCCTACATCCTGCCGGTGTTCCCGCCGCTCGCCATCCTCATCGGCCGCTATCTCGATGACCGCTGGGATAAGGCCCTTGGACGTGGCGACCGATGGGCATTTTACGCGATCGCGCCCGTTGGCACGGCGCTCGGTGCCGCCGCCGCCTTCATCGTCCCGGCGACGCGACCGAGTCTCGAGCCGCACACCATGGCGATCGCCATGGCGCTGCTTGGCGCCAGCCTGGCCTTGACCGCCATCGCCAGTGCCTGGGCCGGTCTTAGGCGGGGTTTCGCCGCGGGGGTCGTCGTGCTGGTCGTAGGCTTCAGTGTCTTTCTGCTCGGCGTCAATGCCTCCGCGCCCTATCTCGATACGCGCACGGTCAAGACCTTGGTCTTGAAGCTGCGTCCGCGCCTCACCCCCCACGCGATCGTCGCGTGTTACGGCTGGTACTACCAGGATGTGCCGTTCTACCTGCGCCGCCGCGTCGAGGTGGTGAACTACAAAGGCGAACTCGGTTACGGCACAACCCTCGAAAAGACCCCCTGGATCATGCGCGGCCCGGCGTTCTGGCGGCAGTGGAACAGCGGTCGCACGGTCTACATGGTGACAAGCCGCCAGACCTATGAGCGTCTGCGTCAGCGCGGCATCCGCATGTACATGGTGGCGCAGAACGCCTTCAATGTCGTTGTCGGCAACAAGGCCCCCTGACCATGCGCTATCTGCCGCTCATCCTGTTCGGCGTATTCCTGAACGCCGCGGCCCAGCTCGTATTGAAGGAGGGGATGCGGCGCATTGGCTACTTCACCTTCGACTGGGCCAATGTCATCCCCATCGGTCTGCGCATCGCGTTCAACCCGTTCGTGTTCGCGGGGCTTGTGATCTATGTTATAAGCTTCGTGATCTGGCTATTGGTGCTCTCGCGCGTCCAGGTCAGCTTCGCCTACCCCATGCTGAGCCTTGGCTATATCATGAACGCGGTGGCGGCCTACTATCTCTTTCAGGAGGCGCTCACGCCGGTACGGCTCGCCGGGATCGGCGTCATCATTCTCGGCACTTACCTCATCACAAGGAGCTGACATGAGCGATTTCGAGGGCGATTTTCTCCCCTTCTCGCGCCCGACCTTGAGCGAGGAAGCAATTGCCGAGGTCGTAGCCTGTCTGCGGTCGGGCTGGATTACCACCGGCCCCCGGGTCAAGCAGTTCGAGGAGGCCCTCAAGGCCTATACGGGTGGGGCCTTTGCGCTCGCCTTGTCATCGGCGACCGCCGGTCTGCATCTTACGCTCGCCGCCCTGCGTCTGGTCCCGGGCGAGGAGGTGATCACCTCCCCCATGACCTTTGCCGCGACGTTGAACACCATCGTCATCGCCGGCGGCCGGCCGGTGCTCGTCGACGTCGAGCGTGATGGCTATAACATCGACGTCGGGCGCATCGAGGCGGCCATCACCCCGCGCACGCGCGCCATCGTGCCGGTCCATTTCGCCGGGGTGCCCGTGGATCTCGATCCCTTGTATGCGTTGGCCCAGCGGCATGGCCTGCGGGTGATTGAAGACGCCGCGCATGCCATAGGGGCCGAATACAAGAGTCGGCGCATCGGCGCCTTCGGCGACACCCAGGTGTTCAGTTTTCATCCCAACAAGAACATCACGACCGGTGAAGGCGGGGCCGTCATCACATCCGATGAGGGCCTGGCCGCGGACGTCGCCCTGGCGCGTTTTCACGGGATGGACAGGGAGGCCTGGAATCGCTTCGGCAAGCAGGGGTCCGCGCACTACGAGATCATAGCGCCCGGGTTCAAATACAACATGATGGACATGCAGGCGGCGCTCGGCCTGCACCAGCTCCCGGCCCTCGAGGGCTTCATTCGGCGCCGCACAGAGCTTGCCGAGTGTTACCGCAAGCGGCTCGCCGACTGGCCGCAATGGGAGCTGCCGGCCGCGCCGCGCTATGATCATCGCCCCGCCTGGCATCTCTTTGCGCCGCTTTTGAACGTCGAGGCCGCGGGCATGGATCGCGAGCGCTTCATGGCCGAGATGAAGGCGCGCAATATCGGCACGGCCATTCATTACCGCGCGGCCCATCTCTATCCTTACTATCGGGACCGCTATGGTTATCGGCTCGGCGATTTCCCGCGCGCCGAAAGCATCTCCGAGCGCATCGTGAGCCTGCCGTTGTTTCCCACCATGACCGACGCCGATCAGGACCGCGTGATTGCGGCCATGAGCGACGTCTTTGCCCGGGCCTGAGCCATGCGTCCGTATGTGAGCGCGGTGGTCCCCGTTTTTAACGAGGAGGAGAACCTAGAGCCGCTCTTTGAACGCCTCGTGGCGGTGCTGGATGCCATGGGACGGCCCTACGAGATCGTGTTCACAAACGACGGCAGCGCCGATCGCTCCGGCGAGATCTTGCGGGAACTCCACGCGCAGCGCCCCGAGCAGGTGCGGGTGATCGATTTCAACGGCAACTTCGGCCAGCATATGGCCATCATGGCGGCCTTCGAGTACGTGCGTGGCGATATCATCGTGACCCTGGATGCCGACCTCCAGAACCCGCCCGAGGATATCCCGCGCCTCATCGAGAAGATCGAGCAGGGCTTCGATGTCGTCGGTGGTTACCGGCGCGACCGCCAGGATACCTGGTTTAGGCGCAATGCCTCGCGCCTCATCAATATGATACGGGCGCGCATCACGCGCATCGAGATGCGCGACCAGGGGTGCATGTTGCGCGCCTACCGGCGGCACATCGTCGACAGTATCGCGACGAGCGGTGAGGTCTCCACCTTCATCCCGGCGCTTGCCTACAGCTTCGCGGCCAATCCGACCGAGATCGAGGTGTCCCATGCGCCACGCGCCGCCGGCCATTCGAAGTATCATATCTACAACCTTCTGCGGTTGAACTTCGATCTCATGACCGGCTTTTCGCTGGTACCGCTGCAGGTCTTCACCATGCTCGGTTTCGCGGTGTCGCTTTTGAGCGCCATCCTCGTGATCTATCTTCTTTTGCAGCGCATCTTCATCGGACCCGAGGTCCAGGGCGTCTTCACGCTGTTTGGCATCATGTATTTCCTCGTGGGACTCGGGATCTTCGGCCTCGGGATCATCGGCGAGTATATCGGCCGGATCTATCTCGAGGTCCGCAAACGCCCGCGTTTCGTGATCCGCGAGGTCGTTCAGGCCCTCGATGACCAGTAGCGCACGGGTTATCGTCTTTGGTTATCACGAGGTCGGCTACCGCTGCCTCGAGTGGCTGCTCTCACGCGGTGTCCATATCCCGGCGGTCTTTAGCCACGAGGATGATGCGCGCGAGCGGATCTGGTTTCGATCGGTCGCCGGTCTTGCGCGCGACGCCGGCGTGCCGGTTCTCACCCCTTCATCCCTGAAAGACCCGGCGATCGTCGCGCGGATTTCCGAATGGCGTCCGGATGTGCTCTACTCGTTCTATTACCGAAACATGATTCCGCGCGAGATTCTCGCGATCCCGCGCCATGGCGCCTTCAATATGCATGGATCGCTATTGCCGCGGTACCGTGGGCGCGTGCCGATCAATTGGGCGATCATCCATGGCGAACAGGAGACCGGCGCCACCCTCCATCATATGGTCGCGCGCGCCGATGCCGGTGATATAGTCGACCAGGAGGCCTGTCCTATCGAGCCCGACGACACCGCCCGCGACGTGTTTCTAAAGGTGACGGAGGCAGCGGTCACGGTGCTTGCGCGCAGCCACGACGCCGTCATCGCCGGGCGTGCGCCGCGCCGTCCCCAGGATGAGGGCCGGGCGACGACCTTTCGCGGCAGGGGGCCGGAGGACGGGCGCATAGACTGGGATCGTGACGCGGTCTCGGTCTTCAATTTCGTGCGCGCGCTCACCGAGCCCTATCCCGGGGCCTTCAGCGCGCTGCGAGGGGCGCGCTTTCGGGTCTGGTGGGGCCAGCCGGTGGCGCTCGCCGCCGAGGATCGCAAGCCCGCGGGGTGTGTCGTCTCCGTGGCGCCGCTCATCGTGGCGACCCGCGATGGGGGGTTTCGGGTGGACAGGCTCGAATGGGCCGAGCCGGACGCCCCCGGACGCCGGGATTTCATCATTGGGGAGCGCGTCGGCTGATCGCAGCCGGTGCCCCGCCATCATCTTGGAGAAGCATAATGGCCTTAAAAGTCCTGATTCTAGGAGTGAACGGATTCATAGGTAACAGTCTGACCCAGGCCATCCTCGAGCAAAAGGACTGGGAGGTCTATGGCATGGACATGAATAACGACAAGCTCGAGGCCTGCCTGGGCAATCCGCGCTTTCATTTCGTGGAGGGTGATATCACGGTCAATCGCGAGTGGATCGAATATCACATCAAGAAGTGCGATGTCGTGCTGCCGTTGGTGGCCATCGCCACGCCCGCCACCTATGTCACAGACCCCCTGCGGGTCTTCGAGCTGGATTTCGAGGCCAATCTCGATATCGTGCGCAAGTGCGTGCGTTATAAGCGCCGCGTGCTGTTCCCCTCGACGTCCGAGGTCTACGGCATGAGCGCCGATACCCCCTTCAACGAGGAGACGAGCCATCTGGTGCTCGGTCCCATCCACAAGCAGCGCTGGATTTATTCCTGCTCGAAGCAGCTCATGGACCGCGTTATCTATGCCTATGGCAAGGAAGGCCTGCCCTTTACCCTGTTCCGCCCCTTCAACTGGATCGGACCCAAGCTCGACAACATCCTGGAGCCCAAGGAAGGGAGTTCGCGGGTCCTCACCCAGTTTCTCGGCAACATCCTGCGGGGCAAGGATATCCAGCTCGTCGACGGCGGTAATCAGAGACGCAGCTTTACGTATATCGACGACGGTGTCGACGCCCTGCTGCGCATCATTGAAAACCGTGACGGCTGCGCCGACGGCCGCATCTTCAACATCGGCAACCCGGCCAACGATTGCTCCATCAAGGAGCTCGCGGACGCGCTCGTGACCCTGGTCCGGTCCTATCCCCGGTATGCCGCGTTGGCCGATCAGGTGAAGGTCGTGGCGGTCAACTCGAAGGAGTATTACGGCGAGGGCTATCAGGATATCCTGACGCGCGTGCCCTCGATCGAGAATGCCCGCAATCATCTCGGCTGGGAGCCGCGCACCGATCTCGCCACTGCCTTGAAGAAGACCCTGGACTACCATCTCGGGCGCCCGTCTCAGGAACTGCAATAAGGGAATGCCCGACATCATCATTGCCGTAAAGGTCGACGTGGACACCGAGCGCGGTACGCGCCTCGGTGTCCCGGCCTTGGCGCGGGTCTTTGATGAACTCGGGATACGCGCGACCTTTTTCTTCTCCCTGGGTCCGGACAATACCGGGCGGGCCTTGCGGCGGGTCTTTCGTCCCGGGTTCCTGAAAAAGGTCAGACGCACGAGCGTCATCGGCACCTACGGCATGCGCACGTTGTTGAACGGAGTATTGTGGCCGGGCCCGCATATCGGCCGGCGCCATGGCGATGTCATGCGCGCGATCCGCAACGCCGGTCACGAGGTCGGCATCCATTGCTATGACCACATCCGCTGGCAAGACGGTCTCCATCGCATGCGTCTTGCCGAGGTGCGCGCGGAGTTTGGCCGGGCGCGCACGGAATTCGCGCGGATCTTCGGGGCCCCGGCCACCGCGGCGGCCGCCGCCGGCTGGCAGGCGGACGCGCAGAGCCTCGCGGTCTACGACGAGGCGGGGCTCGCCTATGCCAGCGACACGCGCGGCCACGCGCCGTTTTTCCCCGCCGCCGGCGGCCAGCGCTTTCGCACGCTCCAGATCCCCACCACCCTTCCGACCCTCGATGAACTCATGGGCCGTCCCGATTTTCCCGACGAGCTGCTAGCCACGCACTATTTTTCCCTGCTGCACCGCAATGCGGTCAACGTGATGACCGTCCATGCCGAGATCGAGGGCCTGGTCAAACTGGAATGGTTCCGCGAGTTCCTGACGCGCGCGGTATCCATGCGCGTGCAGTTCCTCACACTGGCGGGGGTGGCCCAGACGGTATTGGCGCGGCCCGATGCGGTGCCGGTGAATGAGCTTGTCCAAGGCGAGATCGATGGGCGCTCGGGACGGCTCGCGGTTCAAGGCGGCGCCATCGCGTGACGCCCCCCGGGCTCGACGCATTGCCGGTCGCCGCCTGCATCGGCGATCTCCGGGCGGTGTTATCGGACCATGGCGTGGTGCTCCTGTCGGCGCCGACCGGCAGCGGCAAGACCACCGCCATACCTCCCGCGCTGCTGGATCTTCCGGTCCTCGGCTCGCGCAAGATCCTCATGCTCGAGCCGCGCAGGCTCGCGGCGCGTCTGGCCTGTGAATGGATGGCCTCTGTCATCCGCGAGCGTCCCGGCGGCACCATCGGTTATCGCACCGGCACCGAGACCGCGGTCTCGGAGGCGACGCGCATCGAGGTCATGACCGAGGGTGTGTTGACGCGCCGCCTGCAGCGCGATCCCGAGCTTGCCGACACCGGACTTGTGATCTTCGACGAGGTGCATGAGCGGCATCTGGCGACGGACCTGGGTCTGGCCCTGGTTCGCGATATCCAGTCGGGCCTGCGTCCCGATCTGCGTGTCCTGCTCATGTCGGCCACGCTCTCCGATACCGCGTTCACCCGGTATTTTCCGGATGCCCCTCTCGTGGAATCGCAGGGACGGCAATTCCCCGTGGCCATCGACTATCTCCCGAAGATCGCCGGCTTGCGCCTCGACCGGCTCGTGCGCGATGGCGTGCTGCGCGTCCTCGCCGTCACCCGCGGCGATGTGCTGGTGTTTCTGCCGGGCATGCGCGAGATCGTGCACTGCGAGCGCGCGCTGGAAGGCGATATGGCGGCCATGGGTATTGCGCTTCGCCGCCTCCACGGCGCGATGTCGGGCGCCGAGCAGGACTTGGTGCGGGAGTGCGAGGGGCCGCGGCGCGTGATCCTCGCAAGCGCGGTCGCACAGAGCAGCATCACATTGCCGCGCGTCGACGGCGTCGTGGACGCGGGCCTTGTCCGGACCGCCTGTTTCGATCATGCCAACGGCTTTTCGCGCCTCGTCACGTCCCCGGCGAGCCAGGATATCGCCGACCAGCGCGCCGGGCGCGCGGGACGCGTGCGCCCTGGTCATTGCCTGCGGCTATGGACCCGGGAAGAGCAGCGTGGCCGACCCCGTTTCGCGCGCCCGGAGATCGAGCAGGCCGATCTCAGCGCGTTGGCGCTCGATCTTGCCGCCTGGGGTACGCCGGACCCCGCCGGCCTGCATTGGCTTACGCCTCCTCCGTCCGCGGCCTTCGCGGCCGCGCGCCGGCGGCTCCACGAGCTCGGGCTTGTCGCCTCGGACGGCACGATCACGGCCGCCGGTCGCCGTACCGTGGATCATGGGTTTAGTCCGCGCCTGGGCGCGGCCCTCGCCCGCGCCGCGCCCGCGCACCGCCCGTTGGTGTGTGCCGTGGCGGCGGTCGTAGACGAGCGTGACACGGTTCGTGATCGCGATGACGTTGCGCTCGCCACCCGGCTCGCGTGGTTGCGGGCGCATCCGGACTCGGCGGCCGCCCGGCGCATGCGCCGTCTCGCTTCGCGCGCGCGTGTGCCGGCCTGGAACGGTGAGGGCGCAAATGATGAAGAGATGGCGCGGCTTCTTCTGCCGGTCTACGGCGATCGCGTCGCTCTGCGCGTGGAGAGCGGCGAGACCGCGATCTTCAAGCTCGCCTGCGGCCCACGCTCGCGCCTTGCGCTTGCCGACCCCTTGAGTCGCCACGAGGCGCTCCTGGCACTGATCGTCGAGGAGACCGCCGAGGGTCCGTGGATCCGCCTGGCGGTGCCCCTCTCCGGATCGCTGTGGGACGACGCCCAGCGATCGGCCATCGAGCGCCTGTGCGTGCGTTGGGATGAGCGCGCGCATGCCTTTGCCGCGTACAAGGAGCGGTGTCTGGGTGACATCCGGCTGCAGGCACTCCCCTGCGCCGTCCCCCCGGACGCGGATTTCCCGGGGGCCCTGGAGGCCGCGGTGCGACGCACGGGTCTTGCCGCGCTCCCGTGGACCGAGGAGGCGTCGGCTCTGCGCGCGCGTCTCGCATGGCTTAGGTCCTTGCCATCCCGGGAGGGTTGGCCCGATGTCAGCGATGCCGCGCTCGTCTGCCATGCCCAGTGGCTTTCGGCGGCGGTCATCGCGCCCCGCGGCAAGACTGCCGCGGTGTCCGTGGACGTCGCCCGCGGGTTGCGTCATGGACTGCTCTCACCCGCCCAACAATACGAGATCGACCGTCTGGCGCCGGCCTCGGTGCCGCTGCGCTCCGGCCGTTCTTATCCGCTCCGCTATACCGAGGGTGGCCCCCCCGTGCTCGCCGCCCCCCTGCAGGAGTTCTTGGGGATGACCGAGACGCCCAGGCTCGGTGCCGGCCGCGTGGCGGTCACGGTGGAGCTGCTTTCGCCCGCGCGCCGGCCGGTGCAGGTGACCTCCGACCTCCAGGGCTTCTGGCGGGGCGCCTATCCCGGGCTCAGGCGCGCGCTCGCGGCCCGCTACCCGCGTCATGAGTGGCCGCTCGATCCGCTGTCTGTGCCGCCCTATCGCCCGCACAAGAGGAGGTCTTGAGGCCGAGCTTGGCAAACAATGCCTGATCGGCGGCGACCTTGGGGTTTGGCGTGGTGAGCAGCACGTCGCCCGCGAAGATCGAATTGGCGCCCGCGAAGTAACACAGGGCCTGCAACTCCTCGCTCATGCCTTCGCGACCCGCGGCGATGCGTACGCGGCTCGCCGGCAGACAGATGCGTGCCACGGCGATGGTGCGCACGAACTCGAAGGGCTCCAGGCTCGGTTCATCCCCAAGCGGTGTCCCTGGCACGCGCACCAAAAGATTGATCGGCACGCTCTCCGGCGGCGGATCGAGCGCCGCGAGCTGGGCGATGAGTCCGGCGCGGTCGTGGCGCGTCTCCCCCATGCCTACTATCCCCCCGCAGCACACCTTGAGACCGGCCTTGCGCACCCGCGCGAGCGTCTCCAGGCGGTCGTCGTACGTGCGCGTCCCTATCACCTCTTTATAGAATTCCGGGCTGGTATCAAGGTTATGGTTGTAATAATCGAGTCCGGCCTCGGCCAGCTGCTCGGCCTGACCCTCGCGCAAAAGCCCGAGCGTCGCGCAGGTCTCGAGCCCCAGGCCGCGGATCGCGGCGATCATCTCCGTCACGCGCTTTAGGTCGCGCTCCTTGGGACCACGCCATGCCGCCCCCATGCAGAAGCGTCCGGCCCCGCCGGCCTTGGCGCGGCGCGCGGCCGCCAGCACCTCGTCGATACCGAGCAAGGTCTCGTCCTGAACACCCGTCTCATGACGCCGCGACTGCGGGCAGTATCCGCAATCCTCCGGACAGCCACCGGTCTTGATCGAGAGCAGCGTGCTGATCTGGATCTCGTTGGCGTCGAAGTGGCGCCTGTGGACGGTATGGGCCTCGAACAGAAGATCAAAAAAGGCGCGGGCAAAAAGGTCTTCGACGGCGTGCGTTGTGTGGGTCATGGCTCCTCCTCGTGCCCACGCTACGGCCGCCGCCGCGCTCTGTCAACTCTCGAAGATCATTCCGGTTGACGGATATTGGAACGCCCGATGCCCGTATAGCGGAATCCCGCCTCCAAGAGCCGTTGCGGATCGTATTGGTTGCGGCCATCGAAGATGCGCGGCTCCTTGAGAAGCCGCCCCATGCGCTCGAAATCCGGATGCCGGAAAGGCTTCCATTCCGTGACCAGGATCAGGGCGTCGGCCCCCTCCAGGGCCTGGTATTGATCATTCGCGAGCACAAGCGCGCCGCTTTTGAACCAGGACTCCGGGAGTTCGGCGCGCGCCGCCTCTGTCGCCACCGGATCGTAGGCCGTGACCCGCGCGCCCGCCGTGATCAAGGCATTCAGGAGCACGACCGACGAGGCCTCGCGCATATCATCCGTTCCGGGCTTGAAGGCAAGCCCCCAAAGCGCGAAACGGCGCCCTTTGAGGTCGTTGCCGTATTCGCTGACGATATACCTAAACAGCACCTGCTTTTGTTGCTCGTTCCGCGCCTCGACTGCCTTCAAGACCGCCGGCTCGAATCCGCAATCGTCGGCCATGCGGATGATGGCCTTGACGTCCTTCGGGAAACACGACCCCCCATAGCCGCAGCCGGGATAGATGAACGAGTAGCCTATGCGGCTGTCCGATCCGATGCCGCGGCGGACACTTTCCACGTCCACGTCCAGGCGCTCACAAAGATTCGCGATCTCGTTGATGAACGATATCTTCGTCGCCAGCATGGCGTTGGCGGCGTATTTCGTCATCTCCGCAGCCCGCACGCTCATGAACAGCAGGCGTTCATGGTTGCGCATGAAAGTCGCATACAGGTCCCGCATCCGGTCACGCGCCTCATCGGTTTCGCATCCGACAATGACGCGGTCGGGTCGCATGAAGTCGGCCACGGCGTCCCCTTCCTTCAAAAACTCCGGATTGCTCACGACATCGAAGGGGATGTCGACCCCGCGGGTCTGAAGCTCGGCGGCGATCGCATCGCGCACGCGCTCCGCAGTCCCGACCGGCACGGTCGACTTGTCGACGATTATGGCGTAGTGGCTAAGGTGACGGCCGATGTCGCGGGCTACATCGAGAACATGGCGCAGGTCCGCCGATCCGTCTTCGTTGGGCGGCGTGCCCACGGCTATGAAGTAGACATCGCTCGCCGCCAAGGCGTCTTGAAGCGAGGTGCTAAACCGCAGACGCTTCGCGCCCACGTTGCCGCTTACGATGGTCTCGAGTCCCGGCTCATATATCGGCAGTATGCCGCGCTTCAGGTTCTCGATCTTGCGTTCATCTATGTCGACGCAGGTGACCTCATTGCCCATCTCGGCAAAGCATGCGCCTGTTACGAGCCCCACGTAACCCGTGCCTATCACGGTCAATTGCATCGTCGTGTCCACCACACCAAACGGCAACGCCTGCCGCGCGGGACATTCTAGCAGATCACGCGATGCGGCTCCCGCGATCCCGCCCGGCCGCGCCCAACCGCCGCGCTGTAGGTCATGTGCCGGATCACGCGATCGTTTGACCTCAAGGCCCGCGTGCCTTCCGGAACGCCATGGACACGATGCCGCCCCCCTGCAAGACACCGGCGGCGCCCCATAACGCAGGCGCCGAACTTCAAAGCGACGGTGTCACGTCACGACCCCCGTAGAGCCGTTCGTAGCGCGTTTGACAGTCGGTGCAGCGCTCAGCGGTTGGGTAGGCGTCGAGGCGCGCGTAGGGGATGTGGCATCCGCACTCGATGCAGTACCCGTAAACGCCTTCCTTCACGCGCTCCAGGGCGCGGTCGACGGCGCGCAGCTCGCGCACCTCGTTTTCCATCTCGGCAAGATTCAGATCGGTCTGTTGGAGGGCCGTTGATTCGTCGCCCGGATCCCCGACCTCGCCGGTCATGCGCCGCAGATTGTCATGACCGGCATCACTGGTTCCGGCCTGGATCATGGCGAGCAGGTCCTGGCGCCGGCGCGTGAGCCGGTCTTTCAATGTCTGAAGCTCGGTTGCGGTAAGCTCGGTCATCGATAACCCTCCTTCGGGTTCGGCAGCTGACGGAAATGGCCGGCGCGGACACGGTGCGCCATGAACCCGCTTGGGGCATTATGCGCCGCCTATCATGCCAGACGCGCGACCGGCGCGTGCCGGACTCACGTCCGACCCGACGGGTTTGGCCGTTGGGCAGCCGATGGTCGATGAGTCCGCACGTTGTGCCTTGCGTCGGGGCGCGAGACCTGGTGGCCGGACGTCATGTGTCTTGCGGCACCGGCTGTGTGTGATCTGGTGCCATGCCCCATGGGTGCGCACAAAGCGATGGCGTGATGCGCGCGGATCCCGCCTGGCCGCCCTCATTGCGGCGCCCCGGTGGCACGGCGAGCAACATACGCGCCTGCCGGCACGGGTTTCTTGGGAAACGGCCACGCAAATTGTTTGCAAATGTTGATATCGCTGTTACAGTTAGGCTTGACGGCGATGCGATCTCGTGATGTAGACAGCGTGTGCGCCGTTTGTGACGGGAATTGGGCGCGCCTCGAGATATCGCGCTCGCAACACGCGGCCGATATGGCATTTCGGTCGCGCACTGGCCGGTTGGCTCCTTGCCCCGACGCCCGAACTCAGGGAGGCGGAGAGTTGGCGGAGCGCAGCTCTTAACATGAACGAAGGAGTGAGCGTATGGCAATAAAGAAGAAGGCGGCGGCGCCCAAGAAGGCGGTGCGCAAAAGCGCGCCTGCAAAGGCGTCGGTCAAGAAGGCCGCCGCCAAAAAGTCGGTGACAAAGAAGGCGTCCGTCAAGAAGGCGTCGGTGAAGAAGGCCGCACCAAAGAAGGCGTCAACCCGGACGGCGACGGCAACGTCGCGTGCCAAGATGGCGGCCAAGAAGTCGGTGGCAACCAAGACCACGTCCACCAAGAAGAAGGCGCGTTCCAAGAAGAAGTAGCCCGCGCGGGGCCGTAAGAGGCCGTGTCTTCGACACGGCCTTTTTTATATATCCTCCTCTTCCTCCAGACTCCCTTTGTTCAAGGCCTGAAGGGTCTCGGCCCAGGCATTCTCGTGTTCCTGCAGCTCGGTCGTCATGATCCGATGGAGATCCACGAGGATCTGCGACAGGGCATCGACGTCGCCGCCGCCCGTGACGCCCTGGGCGGCGCGCTCCGTTTGTAGCAGCGTGTCGCGTGCGCTCAGGCATGAGCCGAGCAGGTTTTTGATGCGCTCGCGCCTTTTGGGGATCCAGGCGCGGTCGGCATCGAGTGACTTGAGCCGTTCACCAAGCTCCAGGATGCGTTTACGCAGCCTGGTCAAAAGCCCCAACTGTTCGCTTTTTATGTCACCCCACACGGCGATGTCGATCAGCAGCTGCCAGCGCGCGCGCAGTCTGGTCACGAGTTCGGCGGGTAATGCCACGTCCTCTGCGGCGTCCATCAGCGTGGCTCCGCATTCAAGGCCGCCAATCGCTCGGGCGTGCCGACATCGGTCCATAGGCCGCGATAGTGTTCGCCTGATATCAGGCCGTGAGCGGTCATGCGACGCAGGAGCGGGGCCAACGGGAAGCGATCCGCGGTGGCGTCCGCGAATAACGCCGCCCGATATACGCCTATTCCGGCAAATGTGAGTCGCGGCACGCTATCCGTCACCCGCCCGTCGCATAGCCCGAAATCCCCTTCCGGGTGATGTTTCGGGTTGTCCACGAGAACGAGGTGCGCCAGTCCGGCAAGCGACGCGGGCAGGCGCGCAAAATCGTAGTCCGTGTAGATGTCGCCGTTGACCACGAGAAAGGGGTCGCACCCGAGCAACGGCAGGGCACGGCGTATACCCCCGCCCGTCTCGAGCCCGGCCGGACCCTCGTCTGAGTAGCTGACGGTGACGGACAGGTGTGCGCCGGTCCCCAGGTGCGCGCGGATCTTCTCGCCCAGATGCGCGATATTGATGACGATGTCTGTGAATCCCGCGCGCGCAAGCTGGCCTATCAGACGGTCCAGCAGCGGCGTTCCGCGTACCGCCAAGAGCGGCTTGGGTATAACGTCGCTCAGGGGGCGCATGCGCGCGCCCCGGCCGGCCGCCAGGATCATGGCCTTCATGGGGACTCCGGGAGCGCGCACAGGAATGTGTGCAGGTCGCGGAGATCCGGGTAGAGCGCGGTCGCCTCGCGCAGGTAATGCATGGTGAGCGGCAGGTCGCGCAGATATCCCGGTTTACCGTCGCGCAGGTGGAGTCTCGCGAATATCCCCGCGACCTTCAGGTGCCGTTGGATGCCCATGCGGTCGAACCATTCGAGGAAGACGGCCTCGTCATCACACTGGTGAAGTCCGGATTCGCGTGCGAGCTGGCAATAGCCCTTGACCCAGTCGACTACGCGTTCCCTCGGCCATGCCACGTAGCAGTCTTTCAGCAGGGAAACGAGGTCATAGGTGATCGGGCCGCGCACGGCATCCTGAAAATCCAGGATCCCGGGGTTGTGGAGCGTGTTGACCAGCAGATTGCGCGAGTGGTAGTCGCGATGGACCCAGACCTGGGGTTGATGGAGCGCGCCCGCGCTGAGGTCGTCGAAGGCGTGGTCGAGCAGGCGCCGCTCGCCGCCTGTCATCGTATGTCCGAGGTAGCCCCTCAGATACCATTCCGGAAAGAGCTCCATCTCCCGCCTGAGCAGGATCTCGTCGTAGGGCGGCAGGAAGTCCGGGTCGGAGTAGGTCCCGCCCTGCAGGACGACCAGGGCCCCGAGGGCGTCGCCGTACAGGCGGTCGGCGGTGGCATCGTCGAGCCGGTCGAGGTAGGCGGTGTGTCCGAGATCGGTCAGCAAGGCCAGGCCTGCGTCAAGATCGCAGGCCAGCACCTTGGGTACGTGAAGGCCCAAGGCGCCGAAGCGTCTGGCAACGCGGACAAACGGCGCAAGCGGCTCTTTGTCCGGGGGCGCATCCATGGCGATCCAGGACTCCCCGCCCGCGGTGATGCGGAAGTAGCGCCGAAAACTCGCGTCGGACGAGGCGGGCGCGATCGTGAATCCGGAGGTGCCCAGTATGCGCTGTGTAAATTGCGTGAGGGCGGCCAACCGCTTGTCATCGGTCACGAAATTTCTCCTTTAACCGGACGAGGCCTTGCCTCGGCGGGCGATTGTATGCGATTTTAGCCGCCATTGACATTTGACCGACACCCCGATGCCCCGGATCGTTGCCGCGCGCTCGTCGACGGGGCTCCTGCTGTTACTTATGGCTTCCTGCAGCGCGAGCGCCGCATGCCCTCCGCCCGCCACCCACCCGACCCCGTTCGTGGGCACCCGCGGAGGCCGCAAGATCGCCCATGTCGTGGCCGACAAGGCGCGCGCCTTCGCCGATGGCATAACCGTGTTCAGCGGGAAGGTCGTCCTGACCTACGGCGTGGAGACCGTGCGCGCGCGGCGTATCCGCTTCAATCGCCGGACCAACGCGTTTACGGCCATTGGGCATGTGCGCGTGACCAACGCCCAGGGTGGCGAGCTGCGCGCCCATTATCTGCACATGAACCGGGCCACGGGCCGGGGTGTGGCGCGCGCGGCGCGTTTCGTGCTTCCGGGCAGCAACGCGCGCGGGCGCGCGGTCATGGTGATACTGAGGAGCCGCCATAAGTCGGACATCAAGGATACGCGTTACACGATGTGCCCGGAGGGCACCAAGGTCTGGTATATAGACGCCGACCGGCTGCACTTGAATTACACCAAGGACGTGGGTATCGCCACCAATGCGCGCGTGTATTTTCACGGTGTCCCGATCTTTTACTGGCCGTACTTGAGTTTCCCCATATCATCCAAACGCAAGTCCGGTTTCCTGCCGCCGCGCTACGGGACCGCGAGCAATTCGGGGATCATGTTGTCGGTCCCTTATTATTGGAATCTCGCGCCCAACTACGACCTGACCACGACGCCCGAGATCTTGACGCGGCGCGGGGTGCTGTTCCGCAACCACTTTCGTTACCTGGGTCTTGGGTATAGCGGCTCGGATCGTATCGACTATATCCCCGCTGATCGTGTCTATGGCGGTCCGCGCTATGCCCTGCACATCGCCCACAACCAGGTTTTCAGCCCCTATTGGTGGGCGAACATCAACTACAACCGGGTCTCCGATCCGGCGTTCTACACCGACTTCAGCGCCAATTTCGCGCTCGCGAGCCAAATCGACCTGCCGCAGCTGGGTGAGGTCGGTTATTCCGGCCGGCGCTTGCGATTGCAGGTCGCGAGCAGTTCCTATCAGCTCCTCGATACGAGCATCGGTGCCGCCTACAAGCCCTACGAAGAGCTCCCCGGACTCTTCCTCAGGACGCGCGGCACGGCCAAGCCCGATCGCCTGCATTACAGCCTGAAGGCCAGCGCCGCGCGTTTCCTGGGCGGGGGAACGGCCCCCGCCGATCGCCTCGACCTCGAACCGGCCTTGAGCTATCCGTGGCGTTGGCCCGCCGGCTTCATAACCCCACGGCTTGCCGTCCGCGAGACCGATTATTGGATCGCGGGTCAGCCGACCATTCATAGAACCACGCCGATTGCGAGCTTGAGCGACGGCCTGGTCTTCGAGCGCACACTCAAAGGCGGGGGTCGCCAGACCCTGGAGCCGGAGCTCTCGTATCTGTACGTCCCCTATCGCAATCAGCAGGGGATCCCGTTCTTCGATACCGCCCCGGCGCCGTTTACCTATACAAACCTGTTCCGAACCAACAGTTTTTTCGGACCGGACCGCCAGGTGGACGCGAACCAGCTGATAGCCGGTCTCACCACGCGCCTTTATTCCTCCACGGGTCGCGAACGGCTGCGCGCGAGCGTCGGTGAGATTTATTACTTCCACAAACCCTCGATCTATGCGACCTACCAGACGCGCGTCCTCAATCGCACCTCGGATCTGGCGGCCGAGGCCTATGCGCGTCTCAGCCGGCACTGGTATGTGCGCGGATCGCTGGCCTGGAATCCCAACAATGACCAGACCGACGAGGGCGACGCCTATGTCGAGTACAGTCCCAAGCCCAACGCCATCATAACCGTCGGTCACCGGTATATCCGCGGGGTCCAGGAGCAGGTGGACGTGTCGCTCCAGTGGCCCGTGCTCATGCACTGGTCCACCCTGGTCGAGACCAGCTATTCGCTCACGCAATCGGCGAGCTTGGAGTCCTATCTCGGTATCCAATACAATAGCTGCTGCTGGGGACTGGGATTTTATGTCGGCAAGACCCTCGGTCTTAACAACACCCAATTCACGACCGCGATGTTCGAGTTCACGCTAAACGGCCTAGGCGCGCTCGGATCGGCGCCGGTCGTGCCCCTTAGCCAACACGGCTTCATGCTCGGCTACTAAAAGTCAGGAGATTACCTTATGTCCGCCGCACTCCTTCAGGCCCCGGTCGCCCCCCGCCCGGTAACGATCGACAAGATCGTTGCGGTCGTAAATAACGAGGTCATTACCCAAAACCAGCTGGACCGGCGGGTATCCCTGCTGATAAAGCGCCTGGCGGCGCGCGATGTGACCGTACCCCCGCGCCATCTCTTGGCGCGCAAGGTCTTGAGCCAGATGGTCTTGCAGCGGCTCGAGCTTCAGTATGCGCACAATATCGGCATCCGCGTGAGCCGGGCGCAGGTTAAGCACGCCGAGACCGCTCTCGCGGCCCGCAATCACATGACGCTGCCGCAGTTTGAGCAGGCGGTGGCAACCGAGGGGTTCACTCCCGCGGGCTTTCGTCACCGACTGCGCACGGAAATCACGATCCGCACGCTCATCATGCGCCGCATCAGCCGTTCGGTGATCGTGACCCGACGCGCGGTCGACCGGTTCCTCGCGCAGACACGCGCCGCCGATGGCACCCGTTACCATGTCGCCGAGATCACGCTCCAGTTTCCGGTGGCGGCCGATACCTCGGCGCGTCAGGCGGTCCGCAAGCGCGCCCTGCGCATCCTGAAAAAGATCCGCGCCGGCGAGCCGTTCAGTCAGGCGGCCATCGCTCATTCCCAGGATACCCATGCCCTGGAGGGGGGGGATATCGGATGGCGGACGGCGGCGCACCTGCGCCCGAGCTTTGTGCGCGCGCTACGCCAGATGAAGAGTGGGGATGTGCGGTTGGTGTCGGGACGTGGGGCCTACTATGTCATCAAGCTAAAGGGTAAGCGCGCCGGCCTGAAAGGACCGGAGCACGAGCAGGTGCGTCTGCGCGAGATCGTGCTCCGGCCGTCGCGCCGGGTATCGCTGCTCATTGCCCGCGAAAAATTGAAGGCCTTGAAGACGCGTCTTGCGCAGGGCGCGCATTTCAAGACCCTGGCGCGCGCGTATTCGGAGGGGAGCACGGCCGCGCGCGGCGGATCGCTTGGCTGGATGACCGTCGCGGGACTGCCGCCGGCGTTGGCCGAGGCCGCGCGCCATCTGCCCCTGCATACCGTGGGCGGGCCCTACGCCACGGCGCGCGGCCAGGCCCTGATCGAGGTGGTGGCCCGGCGCATGCGCGCCGGCATGACGCGCAACGAGGCGCGCCGGCTTCTACGCATGCGCAAGGGTAATGCCCTGTACGTTCGCTGGTTGCAGACCTTGCGCGATGACGCCTATGTCCGCTATCCAAGCCGCGTCTAAACGCCCGGTCATCGCCATTACCCCGGGAGAGCCGGCCGGCATCGGGCCGGATCTCATGGCCCTGCTCGATTACGACGAGACCGCAGACTGGGTGTGCGTGGCGGATCCGGACCTTCTGGATGACAGGGCGCGTCTGCGCGGGCGGCAACGCCACTGGCCGCGCTATGCGCCGGGCGTGCGCGGCCCCTCGATCCTGCCGGTGGCGCTCGCCCGCCGCGCGATCCCCGGTGTCCCGGATCCGGCGAACGCCGACTATGTCCTGTCTTGTCTCAGACGCGCAACGGAAGGCTGTCTCGCCGGCGAATTCACCGCCCTTATCACAGGCCCCGTGCACAAGGCCGTCATCAACGAGGCGGGACATGTCTTCACCGGCCATACCGAGTTCCTCGCGCGCGCGGCGGGCGTGACCGAGGTCGTCATGATGCTGGCCGCGGGATCCTTGCGCGTTGCCTTGGTCACCACCCATGTGCCGCTCGCCATGGTGCCGGCGGCGATCACTGCCGCGCGCCTGGACGCGACGCTCGACATCTTGAATGCCGCGCTCGCGCGCGACTTCGGTCTGGTGCGGCCGGCCATCGCGGTGTTGGGTCTAAACCCCCACGCCGGAGAGGGCGGGCACCTGGGGCGCGAGGAGATCGATGTCATAGCGCCAGCCGTGATGCGCGCCCAGGCGCGCGGCATCCGCGCGGTCGGCCCCGTCCCCGCCGACACCGCTTTCGTCCCCGCGCGTCTGGCGCAGGCCGATGTGGTGCTGGCCATGTACCATGATCAGGGCCTCCCGGTGCTGAAGGCGCAAGGGTTCGGAGGCGGCGTGAACGTGACCCTCGGTCTACCCTTCCCGAGGGTCTCGGTGGACCATGGAACCGCCCTCGACCGGGCCGGGACGGGGCCGGTCGACATCGGCAGCATGGTATCGGCCATGACGCTCGCCAAGGCCTTGTCAAACCGTCATGCCCGTCCCTAAGAAACGCTTCGGTCAGCATTTCCTGCGTGACGAGTCGGTGCTTGCGCGTATCGCCCAGGTTTGCCTCGGTATGCCCGGAGACCATACGTTCGAAATCGGGCCGGGCGATGGTGCGCTCACCGCCCACCTGTCCAGGCTAAGCGGCCAATTGCATGTCGTGGAGATCGATCGCGACCTGATCGCGGGTCTCAGGCGGCGTTTTGCCAAAGACCAAGTCATCGTACACGAGGCCGACGCCCTGCGGTTTTCGCCATGCGCGATGGTCGCGGGCGCGCTGCGTGTCGTCGGCAATCTCCCCTACAACATCTCGAGCCCGCTCATTTTTCATTTCCTGGGAGAACCCTGTATCGCCGGCATGGTGTTCCTCTTGCAAAAGGAGGTCGTCGACCGCCTGGCGGCGTCTCCCGGGGGCCGCGATTACGGGCGACTGTCGGTCATGGTGCAGGCGCGTTGCGAGGTCATGCCGCTCTTTACCGTGGCCGCGGAGGCCTTCAGCCCTCCGCCGGCGGTCGAGTCGCGCCTCGTGGCCTTGCGCCCGGTCCCGTCCGTGGTCCCGCCGCCGGCCGCGGCGCTGTTCTCCGCGATCGTCGCTCAGGCGTTCTCGCAACGGCGCAAGATGCTCCGTCAGTCGCTACGGGGATACTTTGGGGGCGAGGATTGGCGGACGCTTGGCATCGACGCCACCCGCCGCGCCGAGACCTTGAGTGTCGCCGAGTTCGTGGCCCTGGCCGTCCACGCCGCGACTTGAGTCTTGTCCGTCTCCATAGAAGCGTTCGCCCAGGCGGATCTTGTCATGGCCGCGCGCGCGGCGGGCCCGGTTGGTGTCGCGCAGGGAATACACGCAGCCGCAGTACTCCTGTTGGTAGAAACGCTGTTCCTTGGCGATCTGTATCATGCGCTGACTCCCGCCACCCTTGCGCCAGTTGAAGGTCCAGTAGCGCAATTCTGGGTAGCGGCGCGCGGCGCGCTCACCGCAGGCGTTGATCTGATTCATGTCCTTCCAGCGCGAGATGCCAAGCGAGCTTGTGAAGACCGCAAAACCGTGCTCCACGGCATAGAGGGCCGAACGTTCGAAGCGCATATCGAAGCATACCGTGCAGCGCGCCCCGCGCTCGGGTTCGTTTTCGAGACCCGCCACGCGCGCAAACCAGTCGTCCTTGTCGTAATCGAGATCGACGAAGGGCACGCCGAGCCGGTCGGCAAAGCGCTTGTTCTCGGTCTTGCGCAGCTCGTACTCTTTCAGCGGGTGGATGTTGGGGTTGTAGAACAAGACCTCTAGGGCCACGCCCGATCGCTGCATCTCCTGCATGACATCGGCTGCGCACGGCGCGCAACACGAGTGCAGCAGCACGCGGCGGTCGTCGGACGGCGGAATGAGCAGGGGGCGTTCGTCAGCCATGGCTCATTGTACCGCGGGGATCTTCTCCCGACAGGCCCCCTCCGCCTTTTCCAGGATATCCGTGGTCGCCGTGATCCACGCCTCGGCGCGGGCGTTCAGGGTGGCGGCGTTCAGACCCTCTCCCGAGATCGGCGGACCGATCACCACGCGCACCACGCCCGGCTCCTTGATGAGTGCCCGGCGCCCCCAGAAGCAGCCGGCGTTGTGCGCGACCGGCAGCACCGGGCAGCCGGCGGCGAGGGCGAGACGCGCCCCACCGAGCTTGAATCGTCCATGGCGCCCAGCCGGCACGCGCGTCCCCTCCGGAAAAATGATGACATGGCGCCCGGCGGCCAGGCGCTGGCAACCCCCCTGTATGACCTGATCTATGGCCTTGCGCTGTTGCTCGCGCGCAATGGCGATCGGCTGACTCAAGGCCATCCCCCAGCCGAGCAGGGGGATCCATAAAAGCTCCCTCTTCAGGACCCAGACGTGGGGCGGGAAGATCCACTGAAAGGCCAGGGTCTCCCAGGTGGACTGGTGTTTGGAGAGGATGACGCATGGCGTGTCCGGGATGTTCTCGCGCCCCGAGACCTCATATGACAGCCCGCAGGTGAGTTTGAGCCACCACATATTGAAGCGCCCCCACTGGCTTATGACGCGGTAGCGTGGTATGGGGCGCAGCCAAAAGAGCGCAAGCACGACCGGCGCCCAGATGATGATCGACAGGATGAAGCCTGCCTGGAAGGCCACGGCCGCGAGCGGTTTTTTCATGCGCCGCCGCCGACGCCATGGGACAAGACGGCATCGGTGAAGGCCGCGAGGTCGTCGTAGACAGGGACCCCCACGAGGCCCCGGCCCTCGGTGATCGTGCGCAGGCCCTTGCCGGTGCGCACCAGGACCGGGAGCGCTTGCGCCGCGCGCGCCGCCTCCAGATCCCGGCGCGAGTCGCCCACCGCGAACGTGCTGTTGAGGCTGGTCTTGAAGCGCGCCGCTATATCATGAAGAAGCCCGGGCAGCGGCTTTCTGCAGGTGCAGCCGTCGCCCGGTCCGTGCGGGCAAAAGAAGATGGCCTCGATCTCCCCGCCCCTATGATGGACCTCGTCCAACATGCGGTTATGTATCCGTCCGAGCATGTCGACGTTGAAGAGACCCCGGGCGATGCCCGACTGGTTGGTGGCGACCACCACCTGGATGCCGGCGTGCGTAAGCCGCGCGATCGCCTCCAGGCTCCCCGGTATCGGGCGCCATTCCTCCGGTGTCTTGATGTAGTCGTCGGAGTCCTCGTTGATGACGCCGTCGCGGTCGAGGATGACAAGACGCATCAGGAGTCCCGGAATTCCGAGACCCGGATGCGCCCCGCGACCATGCGTGACGAGCGCTTCATGAGGGCCTCCATCTTGTCCCAGAAGGCCCGGTCCAGCGCGAAGTCCGCGGAGATCGCCGTACCCATGAGCAAAATGAGCAGATCGGCGCACTCCTCGGCGAGCGCCTCCCGGTCTCGGCCCTTGGTGATGCAGGCCGAGATCTCGCCCAGCTCTTCGGCCATCAGCGCCACCCGGTAGACGAGTTCCTCGCCTCCGTGGTTCTTCAGGTCGTGCTTGTCGTGGAAGCGCTGTACCGCCGCGAGCATGGCGGCAAAGGAGTCCTGGTTCCCATCATTCATGCGGGTCTCCCGATATCTTCAGACATGACAGATCCCCAACCCGCTCGCACAAGGCGGCGAGCCGTGCCAGCAGGCGCAGGCGCCCCCTGCGGGTGGTGGCATCCTCGCTCATCACGAGCACCTCCTCGAAGAAGGCATCGACGGCCGGCCGCAATTCCCCAAGCGAGGCGAGCGCGCTCCCATAGTCACCACGGCCGCTTTGGTCGCCCACCCCCGCCTCGCAACGCGCGATCTCCTGCGCAAGCCGCCGATCGGCCTTCTCGACCCCGGTCCAGGGCTCGTGGTCGTCGAGGGGCTCATGATTTTGCCGCAGGATGTTGCGGATGCGCTTGTGGGCACCGATCAAGGCCGGGGCCGCCGGCCCTTGTGTAAAGGTCAACAGCGCTTGCGCCCGTCGTGTCGCATCGTAGACCCGATCAAGCCCCCCCGCCAGGGCCGCCGCCACGATGTCTTGCGAAAGCGTGCCCTCGAGGAGATTGCGCAGGCGCTCGGTGAGGAAGCGATGCACGATATCGGTGGTATCGGCGGCCAGGAGCCCGGAGGGGTATTGGGCGCACGCGCCCGAGAGCAGCGGGGTGACCGGCAGGTCCTGCCCATAGCGCTCGCCTAAGGCCTCCAGGAGGCGCAGTACGCCGATCGCCGCGCGCCGCAGGGCGAACGGGTCTTTATCCCCGGTGGGGCCCTGTCCGATTCCGAAGATGCCGACCAGGGTATCGAGCTTGTCGGCCAGCGCCAGCGCAAGACCCAGGGTGCCGTCGGGCAAGGCGTCGCCCGCGAAACGCGGCCGGTAGTGCTCGGCAATGGCGGCGGCCACGGCCTCATGCTCGCCATGGTGGCGCGCGTAATGTCCACCCATGATGCCCTGAAGCTCGGGAAACTCCCCGACCATGCCGGTCAGGAGGTCGGCCTTGCACAGGGCGCCCGCGCGCGCGGCCTGCCCGGGGTCCACGCCGAGCTTCTCGGCGATCAGGCCCGCCAACCGCGCAAGGCGCGCGGCCTTGTCGGCAAGACTGCCCAGGCGTTGCGCGAACGCCACCTGCGAGAGCCCCTGCGCGTAGGTCTCGAGGGGCCTTTTGCGGTCGGTGTCCCAGAAAAACCGCGCGTCGGCGAAGCGCGCCGCCAGTACCCGTTCGTTGCCCTTGCGTATCGCCTCATCGTCTTGCGGCGCGATATTGGCGATGGTGATGAAATGCGGCAAGAGCCGCCCCTGCCGTTGCAGAGGAAAGTATTTCTGGTGGTCTTGCATGGCTGCAATCAGCACCTCGCGCGGCACCTCGAGAAAGTCCGCGTCGAAGGAGCCGAGCACCGCGTGCGGCCACTCGACAAGCGCGGTCACGAGATCGAGCAGCCCTTTATCGACGAGCGGCTCGGCGGTGATCGTGGCCGCGAGCCGATCGATCTGTCCGCCAATCCGTTCGCGGCGCTCGGTAAAGCTCGCGATCACGTAGCCCTCGGACTCGAGGAGGGTCTCGTAGGCCGCCGCCTGTGAAATCGCAAGCGCGCGCGGGGCCTGGAATCTGTGGCCGCGCGACATTCGTCCACTCATCACGCCGAGCACCGGGATACGCAGGGCGCGCGCGCCATGCAAGGCCACCACCCAATGCACCGGCCGCACGAATTCCGTGACCCCCGCCCCCCAGCGCATGCGCCGGCGCGCCGGCAGCCGTTGCAGGACGCCTTCGAGGATGTCCGCAAGGACCACGGCAAGGCCCCGCCCGGGACGCCGCTCGCGATAGCCCAGGAACTCTCCGCGGTCGGTCGTGAGCCGCTCCAGGGCCTCCACGCCCACACCCAGGGAGCGCGCAAACCCGTGAGCGGCGCCGGTCGGCGAACCGTCTTGCGTGAATGCCGCCGCGAGCGCCGGCCCCTTACGGACAACGGTCTGCGCGCCTTGGCGCGCGGCCACCCCCGTTATGCGCGCGGCGATCCGCCGTGGTGCCGCGAAGCTATGTGTCGAGGAGTCGCAGGCCAGCAGCCGGCCGTCGGCCAGTGCCGCGCGCAGGCCCTCTGCAAGCGCCTCTGCGAGCGCCACGAGTTCCCCCGGGGGCAATTCCTCGGTGCCGATCTCAACCAATAGGTCGTTTCTCTTAGTCATGGGTCGGCCGTATCCGGGGAAATCCCAGCGTTTCGCGTTTTCGGTAATAGCCCTCGGCCACGCCGCGCGCCAGCGCGCGCACGCGCCCTATGGCACGCGCACGTTCGGTGACGCTCAATGCATGGCGGGCGTCGAGCAGATTGAAGGTGTGCGAGGCGTGCAGGACATGATCGTAGGCGGCGAGTGGCAGGTCGGCGGCGATCAGGCGCAGGCATTCGTCCTCGAATGCCTGAAAGCGCGCCGAAAGCGCCTCGACCGAGGCCTCCTCGAAGTTGAAATGCGATTGCTCGACCTCGTTCTGCCGGTAGAGGTCGCCGTAACGGACCTCGGCATTCCATGCGAGGTCATAGACGTTATCGCAACCCTGCAGGTACATGGCGAGCCGCTCCAGACCGTAGGTGATCTCCCCTGTCACCGGCCGGCATTCCAGGCCGCCAGCCTGCTGAAAATATGTAAACTGGCTCACCTCCATGCCGTTCAGCCACACCTCCCAGCCGAGACCCCAGGCCCCGAGCGTGGGTGATTCCCAGTTGTCCTCGACGAAGCGCACATCATTTACCAGGAGGTCTATTCCGAGCGCCTGAAGGGATTTGAGGTACAGATCCTGAATGTCGAGGGGTGATGGTTTCAGCACGACTTGAAACTGAAAATAGCGCTGCAGCCGATTCGGGTTCTCGCCGTAGCGGCCATCGGTCGGGCGTCGCGAGGGCTGCACATAGGCGGCCCGCAGCGGTTCGGGCCCCAGGCTCCCGAGAAAGGTCGCGGGATGGAAGGTCCCGGCGCCCACCTCGACGTCGTAGGCCTGCTCGATAACGCAACCCTGTCTCGCCCAATAGCGCTGCAGGGCAAAAATGAGTTCCTGGAATGTCACATCATAGTCCTTGAAAGAAGGGATGCGCGGGCAATCCCCGGTCGTGGCGCCGGTTTCCGCGTCACTATAATGGGTGAGCGGCGCTTTCGGCAAACGCCGCGCGGTGCGATGATGAGGCGGCGTGCTGATCGTGTCCGGGGGCGCGGCGGGCGGTGGCCCGCAGGAGCCGCAGGATCTTGGCGGTGCGCTCCCGGAAATAGCGGCTGCGCGTGGCCGGATTCGCGCCGAGCGGGTCTGGCAGGGTGGCGGCGAGCTCCGCCGCCTGGCGGACGGTCAAATGCGCCGCGCTTTCATGAAAATAATGGCGGGCGGCGGCGTCGGCCCCATAGAGGCCGCGGCCGAATTGCGCGTCATTCAGGTAAATCTCGAGGATGCGGTCCTTGCGCAGGAAGTGGGTGAGCGCGATCGTCAAAACGGCCTCGTTGGCCTTGCGAAAGAACGTCCGCGACGGGCTGAGGAAGAGGTTCTTGGCGGCCTGTTGGGTGATTGTGCTGGCCCCATAGACGATGTGCCCGGCGCGCCAGTCATAACGGGCCGCCCATAAGATGGCGCCGACATCGAAGCCGTCATTATGATAGAAAGTCGCATCCTCGCCGAGCACCACGGCGCGACGCAGCGCCGGGGCGATGGCCGTCAACGGCACGGGTCGCCAGCGCAAGGGCGGGCCGCCGTGGCGTGCCCGTTCTTTCAGGTAGGCGGCCATGAACCGCGAGCTCGGGACCGGGCCTTGCGCCAGGTGGGGGGCCGCTACCCAGCGGGCCACGAGGGTAGCGAGGTCCAGGGCCGTGGCGGCCAATACCAGGCCGGACAGCAGACGCAAGAGGCGCATAAGTTCCCTTGGGGTGCGGGAGTGACGCATCCCGCGATATACTGTCGGCCCGCCGCAAGGCTTCAAGGCGGGCGCAACAGCATACCGGGTGGAGGGGTGGCCCGCCAAGGACCTATGAAAAACCATAAACGCAAGGCGATCGTCCTGCTCTCGGGCGGCCTTGATTCGCTGCTCGCGGCACGCCTGATGCTCGATCAGGGCATCCACGTCGAGGGGATCAACTTTTTTACCGGCTTTTGCGTGGAGGGGCATACGCACGCCGTGCGCCGTGATCGCAAGGACCGTCTCGTGCGCAACAATGCCCTTCACAGCGCGGAACAACTGGGCATCAGGCTCCATATCGTCGATGTCATCGACGACTACAAGGATGTGGTCTTGAATCCGCGCCACGGTTACGGCGCGCACCTGAACCCGTGTCTTGATTGCAAGACCTTCATGATCGGGCGCGCGCGATCATGGATCGAGGAGCACGGTTTCGATTTCATTGTCACGGGTGAGGTCTTGGGGCAGCGGCCGATGTCGCAGCGACGGGACACATTTCCAGTCGTGGCGCGCGAATCCGGCGCCCTGGACCGGCTGTTGCGGCCGTTGTCCGCGAAGCTTTTGCCGCCAACCCTTCCCGAACGCGAGGGCTGGGTGGATCGCGAGCGCCTCTTGGGTTTGAGCGGCCGTAACCGCAAACCCCAGATCGCCTTGGCGCGCGCCTATGGTTTCGAATACGCGCAGCCCGCCGGCGGGTGCTGTTTCCTGACCGACGAGAACTACGCCCACAAGCTTCGGGATCTGTGGGTAAGTCGCGGCGAGCGGCGCTACGACTTCGACGACATCATGCTCCTGAAGATCGGGCGCCACCTGCGCCCGCACCCGTCCTTCAAGCTCATTATCGGTCGCGAAGAGGGGGAGAACCGGTTTCTGGAGGGCTATCGCCACCGCTTCGTGCATTTGTGGGCGCTCGAACATAAAGGGCCCCTTGCCCTTGTGCAAGGCGATGTCGACGAGGCCGGTCTCGATCTGGCTTGCGCCATTACCGCACGCTTTGGGCAAGGACGGTGCGAGGCGCGGGTACGCATGGCGGTGGGAGGGCCTGGTGGATCGACCCGCGAGCGCGATGTCGCGCCGCTGCCGGCCCATGCGCTGGCCGCCGATTGGTACTTGTGAGGCCATGGATCTCGACGCCCGCTATCTGCTGTGTCCCATGCCGGTGATTCGCGTCAGCGCCGCCATCGGACGGGTCGCGGCCGGCGATACCCTGACCGTGCGCTGTACCGACCCGGGGGCCCTGCACGATATACCGGCCTGGTGCCGCCTCGAGGGGCACGAGGTCGTGGAGACGCGCACCGAGGTCTCCGGAGACATCGTGATCGTCATACGGGCCGGGGGCCGAGGATGATGGACAAAAACGCACCCGAGACCGGGGACGAAGCGGGCGGCGAGCGTCAAAAAGTGGTCTTGCGCGGACTTTTCGTCAACGTCGTGCTGGCCGCGGGTCAGCTCGCCGTGGGGGTGCTCGGGCGGTCGGCGGCGCTGGTTGCTGACGGCTTCCATACCCTGTCGGATCTTTTGAGCGACGCGCTGGTGCTGACGGCGGCGCATTTCGGGGCCCAGGCGGCCGACGAGGATCACCCCTACGGACATGCGCGCATCGAGACCGCCGGTACCTTCGGATTGAGCCTGGTCCTGGTCGGCGCCGGTGTCGGCATAGCACTCCATGCCGCCGCGGCCTTGAGTGCGCCGGCACGGCTTGCGCGGCCCGATTTTCTGGCGCTGGCCATGGCGCTCGCGGCCATCGGCATCAAGGAGGGTCTGTTCCGTTATATGCGCCGCGCCGGTTCGCGGTTGCATTCCGAGCTCCTTCACGCCAATGCCTGGCATTACCGGACCGACGTCTTTTCCTCGATCGTGGTGGCGGTCGGCGTGGCCGGCAGCATGATGGGCGTGCGTGACCTCGATTCGGTGGCCGCCATCGGTGTCGCGATTCTTATCGTCCGCATGGGTGCCATGCTCGGCTGGCAGGCCATGCGCGAGCTCGTCGACACCGGATTGGAGGCCGAGAAGCTCGAGCGCATCCGGCGCGTCATCCTGTCGATCGACGGTGTTCGCACCCTGCATCTGCTGCGTACGCGTCGCGCCGGGGGCCGCGCGTTTGTCGATGTCCATATCCTCGTGGACGGGGCCATCAGCGTCTCGGAGGGCCACCAGATCAGCGAGATGGTGCGCGTGGCCCTCATGCGCCACGTGAGCAATATCGCCGACGTGGTGGTGCATATCGACTCGGAAGACGATGAGCATGCCGCCACCAATGCACGCCTGCCATTGCGTGCCGAGATCTTGAAACGTCTCGAACATTATTTCGCGGGTATCGAGGCCGCTCGGGCCATCGAATCGGTGGTTTTGCACTATCTGCGCGGGCGGATCGCGGTGGAGTTGCATCTGTCGCTGGATCTGGCCCCGACCGCGGCCGATGCCCGGGCCCTGCAGGAGCAGTTTGCGCAGGCGGCGGCCCGCGATCCGCAAATCGCGTCCGTGGAGGTCTGCTTTCGTTAGTTGCCCGTTTATGGTGCATGCTGCCTAGGAGAGCCCCATTATGGTGCACATGGATGACGCCCTCTGCCCGAAATCGCCCGGTTGGCGACGTTTGCTTGGTGGCATATTTCGTGCAAAATGGCCGCCTCAGGCGTAATGACCGCCCCGGCGCCCCACAATAATTCAGAGTCAGGAGAAATGCATGTCCGCGAACGTCTTGAAAATGATCAAGGATAACGACGTAAAGTTCGTCGATTTTCGGTTTACCGACACCAAGGGAAAGGAACAGCACGTATCGGTGCCGTCCCATACCGTGGATGAGAAGCTCTTCGAGGAGGGGAAGATGTTCGATGGCTCGTCCATCGCCGGTTGGAAGGCGATCAACGAGTCGGACATGGTCCTCATGCCGGATGCCGCCACCGCGGTGCTCGACCCGTTCACCGAGGAACCCACCCTGCTGCTGCGCTGCGACGTGCTAGAGCCCGCGACCATGAAGGGCTATGACCGCGATCCGCGGTCCATTGCCAAGCGCGCCGAGGCCTACATGAAGAGCACCGGTGTCGCCGATACCGCGTACTTCGGCCCCGAGCCCGAGTTTTTCATATTCGATGACGTCCGCTGGACCGTCGACATGTCGGGCTCGTCTTGCCGTATCGATTCCGAGGAGGCAAGCTGGAATACCGGCAAGGATTATGATGGCGGCAATCTCGGCCACCGGCCGGGGGTAAAGGGCGGCTATTTCCCGGTCCCGCCGGTTGACTCCGGGCAGGATATCCGTAGCGCCATGGCGCTCGCCATGACCGAGATGGGACTGGTCGTGGAGGCCCACCATCACGAGGTCGCCACCGCCAACCAGAACGAGATCGCCACCCAGTTCGCCTCGCTCGTGCGTAAGGCCGATGAACTCCAGATCCTGAAGTATTGTGTTCATAACGTCGCCCGCAATCATGGCAAGACGGCGACATTCATGCCCAAACCCATCGTCGGCGATAACGGTTCGGGGATGCATTGCCACCAGTCGCTGGCCAAGGGCGGCAAGAATCTATTTACGGGCGAGGGCTATGCCGGCCTGAGCGAGACCGCGCTCTTTTATATCGGCGGCATCATCAAGCACGCGCGCGCCCTGAACGCCATTACCAACCCGCTCACCAACAGCTACAAGCGGCTGGTTCCGGGCTTCGAGGCCCCCGTCATGCTCGCCTACTCGGCGCGCAACCGTTCGGCCTCCATCCGTATCCCGCACGTGGCGAATCCCAAGGGTCGGCGTATCGAGGTCCGTTTCCCGGACCCGGGGGCCAACCCCTATCTGGCGTTTTCGGCCATGATGATGGCCGGCCTCGACGGCATCCTGAACAAGATCAATCCGGGTGACGCCGCCGATCACGATCTCTACGAGCTGACCCCGAAAGAGGCGAAGAAGATCCCGACCGTCTGCCATTCCCTGGACATGGCCCTGGAGGCCCTGGACAAGGATCGCAAATTCCTCACGGCCGGCAATGTCTTCACAGACGAGTTCCTGAACTCCTACATCGCGCTCAAGATGCAGGAGGTCACGCGCCTGCGCATGACCACGCATCCCGTCGAGTTCGACATGTACTACAGCGTCTAGGCAGCTGCCGTCTGTCGCAAGACCCGGGTCCTCCCGGGTCTTTTTGTTTTGGTGTCCGATCGATCCCACCCGTCTGCCCGGCCGGATGAGCCCAGACGCGGCCCGCCACGGGTCGCACTCCCCCGCGAAAAACTCCGCATCAGGCCATTTCAAGTCGTGTCCGGATAACAGGCACGGATGAGCATGATGAGCATTCCAGACATATCGTTATTTTCCACGTTGTCCGTCATAGGGCCGATCTTTGCGCTTTCGCCACGGGACCATAATGCGCCCTCGCCGGATTGGCGACAACGTGAATGGAAGAGGTGCTTATGAACCGGAGCAAGGTGGACGAGTTATTGTGTGAGGCACTCGAGACCGAACGCGGCGGGGTCAAGATCTATGAGACCGCGTTAAGCTGCGCGCAGAACGCCGACTTGCGCAAGGAGTGGGAGAAGTTCCTGGCCGAAAGCCGCCGCCACGAGCAGATATTGAAGGATATCTGCACGGAGTTCGGTGTGAACGCCGAGCAGGAGACGAGCGGGCGGAAGATCGTGCGCAGCCTCGCGGAAACTCTGGTAAAGATGATGCAAATGGCGCTGAGTTCAGGCGTGAGAGGGCAGGCCGAGATCGTGGCCGCGGAGGCCGTCACCACCGCCGAGCTTAAAGATCATATGAACTGGGAATTGATCGGCGAGGTCGCGAAGAAGCTGGAAGGCAACGACGCGGCGATCCTGAAAAAGGCCTACGAGGAGGTGGAGGATCAAGAGGACCGGCACTTCTACCACTCGCGAGGCTGGGCGCGCGAGCTATGGGCCGCCTCCCTCGGCGTCCCGGCCGTGATCCCGCCGCCCGAGGAGAAGATGAACGTGAAGAGCGGGATGGGCGCCGCCACTGCCCAGGGTTCCCGGAAGCTCATGTAAAAACGGCGCGGCGGGATCTTCCCCGTCCGCGCCCTGTCCCGGCCGCGCGCCCCGAGAGGCCCGCGGCCTTCGTTTGTTATCCCAAGCCCCCGCCCGGTATGGCCTGGACGGGGTCATTGCCGGTGGTGGTTGTCCCGAGCGAGGCGTAGGCGCCGGGATTGCGGGCCTCGCTAAAGGGCGGGATCGACAGCGTTTGGATATTGCCCGGCGGCGCGGAGCCCGTGGAGGTGCCGAGCACATTGTCGACCACATACAGGGCCTTGCCGTTGGGCGCGATCGCCAGCCCATAAGCATCGGTGAAGGGTGCCGCGCTTGTGAGGGCTACCGGTGTCGTATTCCAGCCGACCCCCGAAGCGAGCGGGTTCGTTCGCGTAAAGACATCGACCGTGCCGTTGGCGCTTCCATTCGTCCCCTGCTGGGTTGCCACATACAGCCGACGCCCCTTCGGGCCTATGGCGAGGCCAAGGGGTTTCTGCCCGGGCACCGTGAGCGTCGGTGTCGTCGCCGGGGTGAGGCTACCGTTGGCCGCGTCTATGCGATAGATCGAGATGCTCGTGGCCGAGCCCGCATTATTGTTGGTGACGTAGAGGTGGCGGCCGGTCGGACCGCTGATCACAGTCCAGGGGTTGCTTCCGGCCGGGACGGTATAGGCCGGCGTCAGGGCGCCCGTGTCCTGATCGATGGCAAAGCCCCCGATGCTCCCCGAGGCATATTGGGCGACATAGAGATACTGCCCGGTGGGGTCGACGGTGAGCAGCATGGGGTAGAGGCCGCTCGTGTCCGTGGGGCTCGAGCCAAGCGCGGCGGGGGCCGCGCCCGACAGGCTATAGGAGCTGATGGTCCCAGGGCAATTACCGCCACCGGTGTTCTGGTAGCAGCTATTGGCGACATACAGGTAGCGACCCGAGGGGTCGACCGCGATCCCCATGGGGCTTTGGCCGGCGTCCACCGAGGGTCCGGCGCTTAAGCGGCCTTGGCTATCGATCGGAAGGACGGTGACCGTGCCGGTGCCACCGCTCGACCAATCCGAGGCATAAAAAGTCGCGCCATCGGGGGCGATCGCGCCGGCGCTCGGCCCGTTACCCCCGCCTTGAGATGTCACCGGACCGCTGAGGGCCCCATTGGCCGCCACCGCATAGCCCACGATCTCGCTTGGGGCCTGCTCCACGACGTAGAGCCTCTGCGGCGAGATGCCGACCGTCGCCACCAGACCCGCGACCCCTTGCGGCAGGGGCCGGGTGCGCGCAACGGCCATGAGTCCAGGCCCCGAGCCCGCGGTCGTGGCGCTGTAGGCGGAGAGTTCGTCACGGCTGGCATTGGTCACATAAACGGTATGCCCGAGCGGGGAGACGAATGTGCCGGTCGCCTGCCCGGCTGATCCCAGGACCGCTGAGGTGGGGCAGGACACGCCGCCGCTTACAAGCGGGAACGTGACAAGCTCGGTGTCTCCGGATCCTTGACCCACGACATTCAGTTGGTTCGTGCCGACCGAGAGGGCGCTTGCGGTGAGCCCCGAGGGGAGCGGTACGGTGTCTTGCGAGTTGAGCGCCCCGCCGGCGCCAGCGGTGAAGGCCACCACATCCGTCGACGTCAGCACATACAGATTCCCGGCACCATCGGCGGCCCCGGCGATGGTGCCGCTCAAGGCGGTGGTGGACAGCTTGGCGGGCATCCCGCTGCCGGCGCTGAAGGTGGTGATGCCGTCGGCGCCAAGCCCATAGAGGATGCCGGGACCGGCCACGAGGCTTGTGAGGGAGGCGCTCGGGCTTGTGGCGCCGATCACAGTCAAGGTCCCGTTGGCGCCGATGCTAAAGGCCGTGATGGTGTCATTGCCGGTGTTCAGGGCGTAGAGGTCGGAGCCCACCACCGCAAGCGAGGTGGGCTGCGCGCCGCTTGTCACGGGGGTCCCCAGGGATGTCAGGCGGTCGGTCTGGCTGTCCCAGGCATAGGCCGAGACCGTCTCGCTCTTGCCGTTGGCCACGTACACGTAGCGGTCAGCACTCACCGCCACGGCATCCGGTCCCTGCCCCGTGGGCACATAGCCTCGATCGACCAAGGCCCCGGTCCAGGGGTCGCGCACATAGTACCCGAGGCTGTGGGTACCGGAGGGCACGAGGATGAGTGATGCCTGCACCGTTCCGCTCGCCGGGGCGTTAGCGGGGCTCGTGGGAATAACCGTCGCGGCCGGCTGCGGCGACACCGCCTGGCATTGCTGAAGACCGGTGGGTGCCGGGCCCCCGGCGCTCGGGGATGGGCCCGAGGACGACGTGCTGCTGCTGCTTCCACTCCCTTGGCAGGCGGATAAAACGGCGCACGCCAGCAGGGCGCCTGCGATTCTTGCCTTCAATGGCATAATGAACGACCTCCTGTCGTAGACTGTCTTGCGCGGGCCGCGTACACCGACCGTGCTGTGCCGTTATACGGCCCCGCCCGCCCGCGCGTCATCCACCGAAGGTCCGTCAAACTTAGGTCGCTCGGACCTGAGGCCTAGGAGATCGTGTGTAAGGGGCACATCAAGTCACGCCGATGGGTCACGGGCGAGCACGGGGGTCCCGGCAGGCCTGCGGCGGCAAAGAGCAATGAGGGCGGGTGGGCGTGTCCGCGCGGTCAGGCGGCCCAGGCCCGGCGCCGGATTGCCTTGAGGATGCCGAGATGGGTCGCAGTCAGGCGTGCGCGGGCCCTTGAAGGCAGAGGTCTTTCAGGGCCGCATAGTTGCGGATCTCGGTTTTGCGACCCTCGGTCACGATGAGTCCGTCGTCACGCAGTTTGGAGAACATGCGGCTCACCGTTTCGAGCTTCAGACCCAGGTAGTTGCCGATTTCCTCGCGGGACATGGGCAGATGGATGACCGCGCGCGGTTGACCGCGGGCCTCCAGGCGGTCGGCAAGGTTGAGCAGGAAGGCCGCCACCTTGAGTTCCGCGGTCATCGTCCCCAACACCATCATGAGGCCGTGGTCGTTCCCGATCGCACCGCTCAATAGCTTATGGAACTGGTGTTGCAGGCGCGGCAGGTCGGACAGCAGGCCCTCGAGCTTGGCAAACGGGATCTCGCAGACCTCGCTGTCTTCGAGGGCCAGGGCGTTGCCGCGATGGACATCCGCGCTGATGGCGTCGAGCCCCATGAGCTCCCCCTCCATGGGAAACGCCGTGATCTGCTCGTGGCCGCCGGCGCTCACTTCGTAGATCTTGAAGAATCCGGTACGTACCGCGGCCAGGGCCTGCAGGGGGTCGCCCGCGCGGAACAGGTGTTGGCCGGCGAACACCCGGCGACGTCGTTTGACGAGTTCGTCGAGTCTCCCAAGTTCCTCGGCGTCCAGCCCCAGGGGAAGACAGATTTCCCGCAGGCTGCAGTTCGAACACCGCTGTCTCAGGCTGCTCTCGAAGCTCGTAACCGCCATGCGTCGTGTCATCCTCTTATTGGTGAGGCGTCTCCGGTCGGCCGTGCCGGCCCAGAAGGCAATCGCCAAGGTCTATAAGGATAAGCTACTTTTGATTAGTATCAAGGTCTGCCCTAGACGGGACGTAAGTCTACTCCCCGCTCGCGGGTCAGGGAACGATTTATCCCCTTTGGGACGCGAGTTTATGCCTTTTGGGATAGGAGAAGCCCTCTGCTCGACCTCCCAGGCGCCGGACACCACCGTTGATCCGTGGACCTCCCTGCTGTGTGCAGCCGTCGCGACCCGTATCCTGCCGTCGCTTCACGCGCGGTTCTTGCGAGCCTCGTGTCGTGGAAGGCCGACGAAACCGGATCCCTGTCCGCCCGAACCGTAGTCGCAACCGTGCTCCGGCATGGCCCATAGGCCGCGCGAGCCCACGCCCATTTCTTGTGCGCTGACGATCGTTTCCGGCACGGGGGCGGGGATCTGTCCTGCCCCTTTTCAGCCGGCCTGCACCGCGCGCCTATACTCCAGGGGATCCCCACGAAGGCTGCCAATCGCGCACCATGGGCCCGTTTTCCACATACATCGAAGTGTCTGATCCGGTGCGCGGCAAACCCACCGTACAGGGCGGGGAAGGATCCCATGAGGATTTTCCGTTGGTCGTAGCACGGACTGCGTAGGCGTTCCTTGTTCAGCCCGCCGAGGTTTGTCGCTCTGGAAATCCAGGGCGCGCAGAGATGCGACACACGGGGAACGCCACCCCTTCACCAAGCGCCACTGGCCTCCCCTTTGACGTCGCCAGCCCCTCCCCGATCGTCAAGAGGGTTATTCCAGGTACCGACTATCCCGCATTGGATTCGTGGTGACGATGGTTGAACGCATCGCGCCTCCCCCTTGAAGCGCTCAGTTTAGAAGAGTCTCGGGCTCCCGGACATTGAGCCCCCAGCCTTGAAAATCCCGCCCGTTCAGGGTCAGCAGATACACAATTCCATGAATTCGCATAAAGGCTGCCAATCGCGCATCATGGGCGCGTTTTCCGCACACATCGAAGCGCGTGACAAGCGTCTGCCACTCGTCCAGCAATCGGGGTGTGTCCGAGGGAACGGCGAACAGCTTGCGGAGCGACTGCACATGGGTATTCGTTATCTGGGGGGTCCACCCGAGTCCATTGTTGACGGCGGGGCGCGTTGCGACTGCCCAGAACTCAAAGAGCACCTGGGGCGCGAGGCAGACTCTTGCACTTTTTTTGATCAGTGTCTCCACGGCGGCCTTGCAAGCCATATGCTGTGGATCGTTACGATCGATCAGTCGGGATATGACATTCGTATCGAGGAGGTAAGATTCCATTAGTACAACTCGTCTCGACTCAGTTTGTCCAATGGGATATGCGGAACGGGGGGAATGGATGCCAACCAATCCCTGAACGTCCGTAATCGATTTTCCGCATCGCGGTCCACGGGGGGGTGCTGTCGAGCGTCACCCAAGTATAAGTCGAGTTCAATGATAACCAGCGTCGTTGTCCCCGATTCCCTGTCGAGGAGGCTGCTGATCGAGTGGTTGCGTTGCGCCCAGGACGCCGGTAGCGACAATGGCTCGCTAGGCCACCACAATGGTGCCGGATCGCCATACGACCGTATGATGCTGTCCGGCGGGAGCGCTTGGCCATATCCAATAGTGTAAGCCCAGTTCATCTTGTTTTTCAGGCCTCGTAAACGCAGCGGCGCAACCATTACTCATACAGGGGCTCGAGGCGGTCCAAGGCCTCCTCGGTCAGCAAATCCAGGAAAAGCTGTTTCGAGCTTTGGTGGGCGCTATTGGTCCGCTCATCAAGCCGCCCCCAAAACTCCTCAGTGGTATGGCAAATCGTGTCGATGTCCACAAGCGTGCCTCGGCGCTGTTCACCGGGAGGTATGGTTACGTCTGCAGGTGTGGCGATCTGTATGATATACGCGAAGGCGCCGTTGCGAATTTCCGTGCGCAGCTGCGTCGGCCGGTCTCTGAGGTTGTTCCCGGCCAGCGTCAGAGATACGCGCAGGCTTGCCAATGATGGCTGGGGATCCAGTTCGATCAGGTCGATATATTTAAGGGAAAATCGCTCCGGTTTTTGGATAAGACCGCTCGATTCCAGTACGTGAGCGAGTTCTCGTATTCGCTGAGAGAACTCTCCCCAGCCTGCATATGGTCTCCGGTTATTCAGAGACACCATATGGTCGCCGACTTGAATGGCAAACGGGGCACCCGAGACTGCTTCCATGCGAATAGTGGGAACATAGCGCAGAATCCCATTTTGTCGGGCGATGGGCCGCGGTATATCCGCCGCAGGAAGACGGGTTGTTACGGGATACCTATCCCGCAGGGACTGGAAGAGGATACCTGGCAAAATTTCGCCCAAACCGACCGGCGCGTCCGTATCCGTACCAAAACGTAACTCCCAAATGGCCTCCAGTAGAGGCTCTTTTTTGAGTCGCTTTAGTATTCTCGTCTCCACGTCTCGATATCCTCGTCCCGATCCCGCAATTTGATGCGCCTGCCCCGATATCTCCCTTGCGCGTCACCGTAGAGCATATCATAGGGAAGAGTAGCTAGATCCCCTCGAATTCGGTCGGTATGGCGACAAGTCCGGCTAGTTTTCAGCGTTGGAGTGGTTGGGAGCGGCAGGAAGTGCGAAGACCAATCCAGGCGCCCACCGGCCAGGCGCGCCGCGAGGGACCCCTTGGGACGCAAGTCCTGAGGCGTAGCGGGTTGCACTGCCTCGGGCTTGGTGTCGGGCGTGATCGCCTTGCCGGATCGTTTCTAGGGCCCCGGTCGCACCCCGCCGGAAAGCCTACCATCTGCCTGTCCGATCGCTTACGGGCGTTCCCCGGTGCCCTCGCGGCGCGTTCCCTGCGTGCGCATAGTGCGGCCGTTTCTCGTATCAGGGGGGGGTGATCTGTTTCCGCCGCCTCTAATCGGCCCGCACCGCGTGCCCATGGGTCATTCGCCATCCGTCCCGCATGTTGAGGGCCATGAGCGTGATATTCGCGAATCCGGCGCACAGTTCGAGACCCTGAAATACCACGAAGTGCGCATCGAACCGACCGGCGGATGCCAAGTCATCCAGATAGAACGCGCATGGTGTAAGGACCAAAAGGCCGTTGGCGGCGACAAGCCGCATGCGTCGCAACTTGCGTTCGACCAGGGCGCCCCGGTGGTGGCGCGCAAGGCGTAGCCCCGAAAGCCCGGTAAGCGCGAGCGCGGGAACCAGTATGGCGAGCCCCGGGAAGACGATCAACTGCTTAACGGTCGCGATCGCGGCATGGCGGCCCATGAGTTCGACGGTCACGCTCGATCCAAGGAAGATCGTGATCAGGGCGGTTGCGAGCAAGGCGGTCATCCCGTGCATGATTCTCGTCATCAGCCTGTTCCCCGGCTTCTTTGGCCTTTGCGCATCACTGTCGATGCCGCGGCGTTGGGCCGCGTCGGTTTCACGGCCTTGCGGCCGGCCGCGGTCTGCGCGCGTGCCGCACCAGCGCCCTGCGCCTTGGCGTGCACCGTCGGCACCGGACTGGGCCATGGGGCATCGTCGTCGCGCAGTCGCACGATAAGGTCCCGCAACAGTGAATTCAGGAGGGCCTTTTGTGTCTCGCCGAGACCCTCTGTTGCCTGGTCGTTCACGGCGATGGCGTACGGTAGAAGGGTGGCCTTGAGCGCATGGCCGGCCCTCGTCAGGAAGACGCGTACCTGCCGGCGATCGCGGGAATCGCGCGCCCGGCGCACCCAACCGTCGCGCTCCATGCGACCCAGGGTGCGGACGGTGGTTGCCTCATCGATCGGGATCCTGCGGCTCAACTCTGTTTGCGAAAGCCCCTCCTCCTCCCAAAGAAACAGAAGGAATGGCCACTGACCGATTGGAACTCCATGGCGCACGATCCGGGAGTGCAGGGCGCGCGCCAGAAGACGCGCTGCGGCATTGACCAGATAACCAAGGCTATCCTCGATGACAAAGCATGGTTCCGCGTCGTCCTTGCTTTCGGCGATCCGCGAATCGCATCGGGCGTCGTGTCTTTTGGGCATCGATGAGACCATCTCCTGGCGACCGCGCGCCTCAGGGTACATTGTGCCATAGCAATAATTGCTATGGCAACTATCTCGGCCGGCGCCGGCATCTCCGGGGTACGCCACCGCCCGGGCGGCTTTATGGTGGCCGCCGGTCTTGACCTAGGGCAATGGCGTTCCACCGCCACCTGTCGACAATGACACCCATCGATTCTTCAAAAAGGAGCAGACCGTGTCGAACAGAGGATTGTCGAGCTTTTTGGCGGCCCAGCACCGCGAATTGGACCAGCTCATGGAGGACGCGGACAATGCCTGTGGGACGCCGCAGGGCGCCGCGGCGTTCGCGCGCTTTCGCGAGGCCATGGAGCATCATCTGGAGATCGAGGAACGGGTGCTGTTTCCGGAGTTCGCGCAGCGCACAGGACCCGGGGGGCCGCTCGTGGTCATGCGCCAGGAGCACGATGCGATCCGCGGCCTTTTGGCCTCGGGGCAGGACGGTCAAGGCGCCGCATGCCGCGCGCTCTTCGACACCATGACCGTGCTCGTGTCGCAGCATCATTTGAAGGAGGAGAACGTCCTTTATCCGATGAGCGATACGCTGCTTGCGGACTGCGCTGAGGGCCTGCTTGCGGCCATGAGGGAGGCGACGGTCGTCCATGAATGAACGCTTTATCGATGCCAGCGACCTCGAGCCTCCGGAGCCGCTCCAAGTGGCGTTGCAGGCGGCCACCGCGTTGCGTCCGGGGGAGCAGGTACGGGTGCGCCTGCCCCGGCAGCCGTATCCGCTGTTCGGGCTGCTCGCCGAGCGGGGTTTTGTCTACGAATCGGTGGCCGTGGCGCGTGGCGAGGACTGTGTCTATGACGTCGTCATAACACGCACGGCGCCGAGCCCACCATGAACACCCGGGGACTTGCCTTCGACGAGGCCCCGCCGTTGATGCTCGTTCTGCGATCCTTTCTTCTTGCGCCCTGGTTTCTGGCGGCATCCGGGGTCGTGCTGATGGCCGCCGGCCCCACCGCCTGGGTCGATCGTTACACCCCGGGCCTTCTGGCTGCCACCCATCTCGTAACCATAGGCTTCCTGACGCTGACCGCCACCACCGCCGTGTTTCAGCTGGTGCCCGTGGTCGCCGGTATCGGGCTCCCCTATGCGACGGCGCTCATACCCGTCGTCCGCTGGGGTTTCGCCCTGGGCGCGGCGCTACTGGCCGCGGCCTTTCTTGATAATCGGCCGTTGTTCTTTGCCCTGGCCGCGATCCCGCTCGCGCTCGCGGCGGCGGTCTTTACGGTCTCGGCGGCTTCGGCCTTGTGGCGATTACCAAAACAGAAGACCATGACGCCCATGATCCATGCCATCCTGATGCTGGGCGTGGCGCTGGTCTTCGGTTTGATCATGGCCGGCGAGCGTGCCGCGGGCGCGCCGGTCTCGGCAGCGCTGCTCGATACTCACCCCTTGTGGGCGCTCGCCGGCGGCGCCTTCGTGCTGTGGGCGGCGGTCGCCGCCCAGGTCTTGCCGATGTTTCAGGGCGTGCGCCCGTGGCCCGCGCGCGTATCGCTCATGCTCGGGCCGTTCGTTCTTGGCCTGTTGCTGGCGATACTTGTCGCCGATGTCTGGGCGGGTGGCGTATGGGGCGCGGCCCTGCGCATCGCCTTGGCGGTGGTGGTCGCCACCGCCGCCGCGCATGCGGCCCATCGTCTTCACACACGCACCCGCAGGCGGGCCGATGCCATGACCTTTTTCTGGTATATGGGGCTTGCCGGTCTGACGGGCGCGGCCGTGGCCGGCGGGCTCATGGCCGCGCATATCGTGACGGGGCCGAGGGGGCCGCTGGTCTTCGGATTTCTGGCCATTGCCGGTGCCGCGGTCTCGCTGATCGACGGCATGCTCTACAAGATCGTGCCCTTTCTCGTATGGCTTAACCTCCAGCGCCAACCGGGCGCCGCCCATGTGCTGATGTCGTCTGCGATCGGCGAACGCGCCACCAGACGTCATGCCGTCGTGCACGCCGCCGCCCTCGGCCTGGGTCTCGCGGCGATCGGTCGGCCACGCGCATTCGGTGAGGCCGCGGGCGTGGCATGGACGGCCGATGGCGTCATGCTCGGCGCCAATCTCGTCGTGGCGCTCGTCTTCTACCGGCGCCTATCGCGCGCCGCCACCGGTGTCCTGCCCCATGCGACTCTTTGACGCGCCCCACATCGCGTATTTTCTGGGAGGGCTCGCGCAGGTCCTTCTGGCCTTGATCCTCTGGGCCTTGTGGCTGCTCGGGGCCTTCGCGGGCGCCTATGCCCTGCCGGCCCTGCCCATCTCGCCGGTCGCCTTGCATGGCTTCCTGATGATCTACGGGGTCTTCCCGTTTTTTGTGTTCGGCTTTCTCGCGACCACCTTCCCGCGCTGGATGCAGACCACGCCGCCGACCCGCCGCGCCTATCGCAACGCCTTCGCGCTGCGGGCCGCGGGCCTCATCCTGGTGTATGCGGGCCTTATCCTCGGAGACCGCGCCGTGGTCCTTGGGGCCCTGATCATGGCGGTGGGCGATGCACGCCTCGTGGCCGCGCTCATCGGTGTCTATCGTCGCGCACGCGAGACGGCGCGCCGCGGGGTCCTGCTCTTTACCTGGACGCTCGCAGCCGAGGTCGCGGGGCTCCTGCTCTATGCCGCCGCCCTCTGGCGCGGGTCGCCGGTGTCACCGCTGATCGCGATCCGCGTCGGCCTCTTTGGTTTTCTCATACCCACCCTGTTCGGGGTCAGTTACCGCATGATCCCGTTTTTCACGGCCTCGGTCCTCACCGGCTACCGGCGACCCCTTCCCAACCCGAAGGTCCCGATGGTCTTTCTGGCCGCCACCGCAAGCCATGCATTGCTCGCAAGCCTTGGCTGGCGTGCCGTGCTCGCCGTGCTTGATCTCGCCATCGCCGCGGCCGCCTGGTATCAGCTGGTCCTCTGGTTTCGGTGGGATGTCCTGCGTCACGGCCTCCTGCTGCTTTTGTATGTCGGCTACGCGTGGCTGGGGATGGGCTTTGCGCTCTATGCCGCAAGCGATGCCGGGCTGGTCATGGGCCACCAGGCCCTGGGGCGCGGTCCGCTCCACGCCCTGGGGATCGGTTTTGCCTTAAGTCTCATCGTCGCCATGGCCACGCGTGTCACGCGCGGTCACTCCGGTCGCCCGTTGGCCAGTGACACCTTAAGCTGGGTGGCCCTTTTGGGCATCGAGGTCGCGGCGGTCTTGCGCATCGCCGCCGACATCCCGGCGCTCGATCGGCTCGCCCCTTACGATTTGAGCGTGTTCGCGGCACCGGTCGCGATCGCCGCCTTGTTGCCTTGGGCGACCCGTTATGCCGTGATGCTCGCCACTACCCGCCGCGAGATGCCATCGTGACGCGTCTCCCGATCCTGCCCCTGTTGCTCGCCGTGCATGTCCTGTCCGTGATCCTGTGGATCGGTGGTCTGGCCTTCGTCACCACGGTGGTGCTCCCGGCGCTGGTCCGGCTGCCGGCCGCCCAACGGATCCCGGCATTCCTCGAGATCGAGCGGCGATTCGGTCTGCAGGCGCGGGTTCTGGTGCTGGTGGTGGGGGCCTCGGGCGGCTATATGCTGATGCGACTCCATCTCGCGGGCCTCATGGCTGGCGCCCATGGCCTATGGCTCGACGGCATGGTCGCGTTCTGGGCACTGTTCATGCTCTTGCTGTTCGTGCTCGAGCCGGCGGTGCTGCATCGCCATCTGCGCGAACGCGGGGCGCGCGATGGCGAGGCCACGCGCGCCCTGCTGCTGCGCGGTCACGCGGTCTTGCTGGTACTCGCCCTCATCGTGGTGACCGCCGCGGTGTTGGGTGTCCAGGGCGTCGGATGACCACTAGCCTTCGGGCAGCACCACGCCTGGCATGATCGCGCGCAGTTCGGTGGCGAGCTGCGGCGTGAGCCACGGGCGATAGGTCGCCGCAAGCCGCGGGTCGGGGCAGCCCATGGGCCGGAAGTTCTTCAGCGTCACTGAGCGCGCACCCAGGGCGACAAGCTCCCTTAGCATGGTGAAAAGATCACGATCGGGCAATAGTTCCGGATGGACGGTGGTGCGTAGCTCGTGGGGCCTCCCGCTGCGCAATACGATCTCGATCGACGCGCGCGCCGCCGTGCCGCTCTCGTCACGCGCAGTGATCGCATCATAGCGGGAGAACGGTCCCTTGACGTCGAGCCCGACCCAGTCGAGATCGCCGAGCATGGCCTGCAGGCGCCGCGGCGACACGCCGGCGGTATGCAGGGCGGTCGCGAACCCCAGGGAACGGACCTCCGTGAGCGCCGCGTGGACCGCGGTGGCCTGGGCCAACGGTTCGCCACCACTCATGACGACCGCATCCAGGAGACCCACGCGGGTCTCGAGAAATCCACGCACCGCCGCCCACGACAAGCCCGCTTCGCCTGTCCAGAGATGACTATTGTGGCAATACGGGCAGCGCCATGGGCAGCCGGTCACAAACAAGACGGCGGCCTGATGTCCCGGATAATCCACGCTGCTCCAGGGCACGAGGCCGCCCAGGCGCAGGCTCACGCTCACGCCGAAAGCCTGGTCTCCACGAAGAACTGGCGCTCGTAGTGCTCGCCCTTCTTGCCCTCGTTGAACGAGGCCACCGGCCGATGGTAGCCCATCACCCGCGTCCACACCTCGCAGACCTGCCGTTCCTCCGGGCGCAGCCCGTAGCCCAACCCTTCCTTACCGTCCGATGCTCCGTCCATAATCTCCCTCCTCGTCTATTCGCCCTGTGCCAGGGCCCGCCGCCGCGCCCACGCCTCTTCGTCGCAGGTCGGGCAAAAGACATGCTCGCCCGCGAGATAACCATGGCGCGGACATATCGAAAATGTCGGTGTGATGGTGATGTAGGGCAGGCGAAAGCGCGTCAACGCGCGTCGCACAAGGTCGCGCGCCACCGATGCGCTAGATAGCCGCTCGTTCATGTAGAGATGCAGGACCGTGCCCCCCGTGTAGCGTCTCTGGAGGTCTTCCTGGCGCTCCAAGGCCTCGAAGGGATCCTCGGTGAAGCCGACCGGCAGCTGCGATGAGTTCGTGTAGTACGGGCGATCGGCGGTCCCGGCCTGCAGGATCCCGGGAAAGCGCTTGCGGTCGGCGCGCGCAAACCGGTAGGTCGCGCCCTCGGCCGGCGAGGCCTCGAGGTTGTAGAGGTGGCCGGTCTGTTCCTGGAAGCCGGCGAGCCGCGCACGCACATGATCGAGCAGGCGGCAGGCCTGCGCGTGGCCGGCGGGATCGGTGATATCGATCGCTCCGGCCGTGAAGTTGCGCACCATCTCGTTGATTCCGTTGACCCCTATCGTCGAGAAGTGGTTACGCAGCGTGCCCAGATAGCGTTTCGTGTACGGGAACAGGCCCTGATCCATGTAGGTCTGTATGGTCTTGCGCTTGATCTCGAGGCTTGTGCGCCCAAGCTCGAGCAGCCGGTCGAGGTGACCGATGAGCCCGGCCTCGTCGCCGCGATGCAGGTAACCGAGACGCGCGCAATTGATGGTAACGACCCCGAGCGAGCCGGTCTGTTCCGCCGATCCGAACAGGCCATTGCCGCGTTTCAGGAGCTCGGTCAGGTCGAGCTGCAGACGGCAGCACATGGAGCGGACCATATGGGGCTTCAGGTCCGAATTCATAAAGTTCTGGAAATAAGGCAGGCCGTATTTCGCGGTCAGCGAGAACAGGCGTTCGACGTTCTCGCCCTCCCAGTCGAAGTCCGGGGTGATGTTGTAGGTCGGGATCGGGAACGTGAACACCCGCCCCTTGGCGTCACCGGTCTCCATGACCTCAAGATAGGCCTTGTTGATCATGGCCATTTCCGGGGCCAGGTCGCCGTAGGTAAAGGGCATCTCCTCGCCGCCCACGACCGGCACCTGCTGACGAAGGTCCTCGGGACACGTCCAGTCGAAGGTGAGGTTGGTAAACGGGGTCTGCGTCCCCCAGCGCGAGGGGATGTTCAGGTTGTAGATGAGCTCCTGGATGCATTGCAGGACCTCCTCGTAGCGCATGCGGTCCTTGCGTATGAAGGGGGCGAGGTAGGTGTCGAACGAGCTGAAGGCCTGCGCGCCGGCCCATTCGTTTTGCAAGGTGCCGAGAAAATTCACGATCTGGCCGACGGCGCTCGAGAGATGCTTTGGAGGGCTCGCCTCGACCTTGTTCGCGACCCCGTTCAGGCCTTCCGCGAGCAGCGTGCGCAACGACCAGCCCGCGCAGTAGCCGGACAGCATGTCCAGGTCATGGATGTGCAGGGCACCGTCGCGATGCGCCTCGCCCACTTCTTTTGGGTAGACATGATTCAGCCAGAAGTTCGCGACCATCTTGCCCGATACGCTCAATATGAGTCCGCCGAGCGAGTAGCCTTGATTGGCATTGGCCTGCACGCGCCAGTCACGGCGATCCAGGTATTCGGTGATCGCCTCTTCGACCTCGACGCGGACCTTGCCCTGTTCGCGGGTCAGTCGCCGCTTCTCGCGATAGACGATATAGGCGCGCGCGGTGCGCCGGTAGCCGTGGATGAGAAGGGTGTCTTCCGCGAGGTCCTGGATGGTCTCCACATCCGGGCTCCCGGCGGGGCAACGATCACGGACCTCCTGGGTCATGCGCGTCGCCTCATCGGGCCCGTACTCGCCGGTCGCGCGCCCCGCGCGCAGCAGGGCGTAGTAGATCTTGCGATCATCGAAGGATGCGACACGGCCATCGCGCTTACGTACGCTATCGGGGGTTTTCGTGACCATGGGCACCCTACTCCTTGTGTTTCGGACGACTACAAGTACAACTTCTTGCGGTCATGCCCCTTGATATGCGTCAATTCCCGAGACCATGCCGCTGCGTAGACTTCAGGCCCGGAACTGCGGATTTTCGGGCGGGGTGGGGCGTATCTATGACGACGGCGGTGGCAAGGAGGGACGACGCCGGGCGCTCATCGCCGGCCGTGGCCGCTTATCGCTTGCGTGACGCGGTCTATCTGAACCTCACCAATCACTGCACCCTGCGTTGTCGGTTTTGCCCCAAGTTTCATGGCCTGTGGACGGTAGGCGAGGCGCGGTTGCGCCTGCGGACGGCCGATGAACCCTCGGTCGCGACCGTGATTCAGGCGGCGCGCGCCCAGGGACCGTGCGCCGAATACGTCTTTTGCGGGTTGGGGGAGCCCACGACGCGCTGGCCCGCGCTGCTTGCGGTGGCCGCCGCCCTGCGTGCCGAGGGTCGGCCGATAAGGCTCAATACCGATGGTCTGGCAAGCCTCGTCCAGGGCCGCGATGTGGCCCCGGATCTCGCCGGCCTCGTCGATCATGTCTCGATCTCGCTCAATGCCGCAGACGAGCACACCTATGAGCGCCTGTGCCGTCCCAGCCGCGCCGGCAGTTACGCCGCCCTGTTGGCGTTCGCCGCGCGCTGCCGGGCATTCGTGCCGCGCGTCACCCTGACCGCGATCGCGGGCCTGGAAGGTGTGGATGTGGATGCCTGTGCGCGTATCGCGCACGAGTTGAATGTCGCGTTTCGCGCGCGACCCCTGGAGTCGACCGATGGCGGTTCTTTCCGAGTTCGTTGAGACCTTCGGGCAGCAGCTCCTCCGTGAATTCGGCGAGCGCGTCCATAAGGTAACCGTGGATGCGGGCTTCACCTGCCCCAATCGTGATGGGTCGCGCGGGCGCGGTGGCTGCACGTTTTGCAACAACAAGTCGTTTCACCCCGCCAGCACGGCGCGCGGGATCGCCGATCAGGTGCGCGAAGGCATGCGTTGCGTCCGGCGGCGCACCCGCGCGCGCAAGGTCATCGCCTATTTTCAGACCTACACGAACACCTATGCCCCCTTGTCGCGCTTGAGCGCGGCCTACGAGCAGGCCCTGGCGGTACCGGGGGTCGTGGGCCTGAGCGTGGGCACGCGCCCCGACTGCCTGTCGGAGGCCGTGGCCGCCTTGATCGCCTCGTACCGTGACCGCGGGCTTTCGGTATGGGTGGAGCTCGGGCTGCAATCGAGCTTTGACGAGACGCTCGCGCGCGTCAATCGCGGCCATGGCTATGGCGAGTACCGCGAGGCCGTCGCCCTGCTGCAGCGGTATCGGATCCCGGTATGCACCCACCTCATCGTGGGTCTGCCGGAAGAGGGCCGCGACCACGCCCTGCGCACGCTCGCGCGGGTGCTGTCGTTGGGTGTGGCCGGCCTCAAGATCCATCCGCTACATGTCGTGCGCGGCAGTCGCCTCGCCCACGATTTCCGGGCCGGCCGGTTCGTACCGCTCGAGATGGCGACCTACGTCGGTATCGTGGCCGATCTCGTCGAGCGTACGCCCCGTCATGTGGTCTTCCATCGTCTCACGGGGACCGCCAAGGCGGCGCTGCTTCTGGCCCCAGACTGGTGTATCGGGAAGTGGCGGGTGTTGAATGCCATTACCGCCGAACTGGCGCGGCGCGGGACCCGTCAGGGGGCGCTCGCCTGCGAGGGGGTCTCGTGGTAGCCGTTCCCGAACTCGTGTGCCCGGCCGGGACCCTGGCGGCCCTGGAGGCGGCGGTCGACCATGGCGCCGATGCCATATATGTCGGGTTGCGTAACGAGACCAACGCACGCAATTTCCCGGGCCTCAACTTGACGCCCACCGAGCTTGTCTCCGGTGTCCGCTATGCCCATGCGCGCAAGCGCAAGGTCTACCTGGCACTGAACACCTACGCCCAGCCGGGACGGGTCGGTCTGTGGCGGCAGACCGCCGACCAGGCGATCGCCGCCGGCGTCGACGCCGTCATCGCCGCCGATCTCGCGGTCCTGCGCCACTGCGCCCAGCACCACCCTGCGGTACCCCGCCATCTGTCCGTCCAGGGGTCGGCCACCAACGCCGAGTCCCTGCGGTTTTATGCCGAGGCCTTCGGGGCGACGCGCGCCATCCTGCCGCGGGTCCTGGCCTTGAACCAGGTCGTCAAGCTGGCCGCGGGCGCGCCCGTGGATCTGGAGGTGTTTGCGTTCGGTGGGCTATGCGTCATGGTCGAGGGGCGTTGCGCGCTGTCCTCCTACGCCACCGGGGTCTCGCCCAACACCTGCGGGGCGTGTTCGCCGGCCTCCGCGGTGCGCTGGGAGGAAGAGGGCGGGCGCCGGCGCGTGCGCTTGAACGGCATCCTGATCGACGCCTTCGAAAAGACCGAGAAGGCCGGCTACCCCACGATCTGCAAGGGGCGGTTCAAGGTCGACAACCGCGTGACTTATGCCCTGGAAGAGCCGACCAGCCTGAACGTTCTGCCGATCCTCGCCGATCTGGCGCGTATCCCGGTGCGTGCCATCAAGATCGAAGGCCGGCAGCGCTCGCCATCCTATGTGGCGCGTGTCACCGCCATCATGCGCGCCGCCCTCGATGCCTGTGGTCGGGACCCCGCGGGCTTCACCGTCCGTCCGGAATGGGCTGCGGGCCTCGCGGCCCTGTCCGAGGGCCACCAGCAGACCCTGGGCGCGTTTCATAGGCCGTGGCGATGAGGCTTGCGCTCGCGCCCATACCGTTTTTCTGGCCGGCCGATGTGGTCGCGGATTTCTATGCCGCGATCGCCTCCACGGCAATCGATATCGTCTATCTGGGCGAGACCGTATGTTACAAGCGCCGCGGGCCGACACTCGCCGAGTGGCTGGCCATCGCCGATCGCCTGGCCGATCACGGCAAGGAGGTGGTGCTGTCGAGCCTCGTCCTGGTGGATGGCGAGGCGGAGCTCAAGGCCACCCGGAGGGTGTGCGCAAACGGCCGCTATCTCGTCGAGGCCAACGACATGAGCGCGGTGTCCTTGTGTCGCGGTTCGCGCTTCGTCGCCGGCGCCACCTTGAACATCTATAATGAGGACGCCCTGGCGATCCTTGCCGAGGCCGGGGCTACGCGCTTCGTGGCCTCCGTGGAGCTGAGCGGTGCGGCCCTCGGCGCCTTGCGCGCGGCCGGTCCGACCCATCTCGACTGCGAGGTGCTGGCCTTCGGTCGCCCGGCGCTGGCCTATTCGGCGCGCTGCTTTAGCGCGCGCAATGCCGATCGCGGCAAGGATCAGTGCGAATGGATCTGTGAGCAGGAGCCCGAAGGGGTTCTGGTGCGGACCCAGGAGGATGACGCGTTTCTGACGTTGAACGGTCTCCAGATCCATGCCGGGCACCCGATCAACGTGTTGGGCGAGATCGCGGCCATGCGCGAGGCGGGCGTCGATATCCTGCGCATCATGCCGGAGATCCGCGACACGGCGCTCGTCGTAGACGCCTTTCGCGGTGTCCTGGACGGACGTTACTCGCTTGCCGAGGCCCAGACGCGGCTCGTGCCCTTGACCGGCGGCATCAATGCCAACGGCTATTGGCGCGGCGTCGCCGGTCGCAGTCACGCCCCATGAGGCTCGCCTGGCACGACGCCCGACCCTTGGCACCCACGCAATTCCCCGACTACGAGCAGGCCCACATCGCGCGCGCGGCGCGTGGCGAGGCGGTGCTTGGCTTTGCGTGCCTCGCGCGCTGCGCCCTCGTGGGGGCCTTCGAGGACCCGTGTCGCGCGCTGCGTCTCTCGTATATCGGCGACCGCTTTCCCGTGGTGCGGCGGTTGACCGGCGGCGGTAGCCTGTCGCTCGATCCCGACACCCTGGTCGCGGTGCTCGCCCTGCCGGCCGGCCCCTACGCGACCATGGCGCCGGATACCCTCATGTCCGCGCTTGCAGCGCCGTTCCTGGCCGCCATTCGAGGGTGCGGCATAGACGCGGCGTTCACGGCCCCCAACGATATCGTCGTGGCCGGACGCAAGGTGGCCAGCGTCTTCGCGCGGCGAGACGCCGGCGTGGTCTTATTCGAGGCGGTCATACCGCTTGCGCTGGACGTCGAGGAGCTCTTGAAGACCCTGCGGCTGCCCCTCGAAAAGCTCTCCGAACAGGGCCTGCTCGCGGCGCGCCAGCGCTTCGCGCCGCTTTTTACCCTGGTCCCCGATCTCCCGTCGGGGGCGCTCTGCGCGCGTATCGCCGCCGAGACGGCACAAGCCCTCGGCCTCGCGCCGCATCGCGAGTCGCCCCCGCTCTTAAGCGAGACCTCGCGCGCGGCGGCGGAGGACCGACCGGCGGCGGACGTCCAGGCGTTTCTGAAGACCCCGGGCGGGGTCCTCTATCTGGACGTGTGGCTCGACCCCAGGGCGCTCATACGTGAGGCACGTTTCACGGGGGGCGTCGCCTGCCTCGATGGCGATCTCCTGGCGCGCCTGCAGGCGTCGCTGGTCGCCACCGACGTCACTGAGGCCGAGTCCACGCTCGGCAGGGCGCTTGGTGGGGTGCCCCCCGACATCGTTGGCGTGGAGGCCGCGGACATCGTTTATCTGGGGCATCTGTGCGCGGCGCGTTTCCATGTCGGCCGGCGTTTAGGGCTGGCGGCGGCCACCCAGATCAGCGTATTCAGTCCCGACCGCGCGGCCTCGGGCGAGACCCTGCTGGGTGCCATCGACGCCGTGCTACTGCCCTACTGCGCCAAGCCCACCTGGTGCAAGTGGCGGCATCGCGACGGCTGCCCGGAGTGCGGGCAATGCGCGGTGGGCGAGGCCTATGGCCTGGCGCGCGCGCGAAACCTTATGGTCGTTACCATCACCCGATATGAACACCTGCGCGCGGTCCTCGCGGATCTGAGGGATCGGGGGGCGCGGGCCTTTCTGGGGGTGTGCTGCACGGATTTCTTTCTGAAGCGCGACTATGCCTTCATCGAGGCCGGTGTCCCCGCGGTGTTTCTGGATATCGGCGGCGACACCTGTTACACGCTACGCCAGGAGGAGGCCGCCTATGCCGGGCGCTTTGAGGCCGAGGCGTTCGTGGATGCGCGCCTCCTGGGGCGCCTCCTGGATTGGCGCGATCGGCTGGCGGCCGCCGATGCCACGACGGGCGTGGCCGGGGTGGAGGATCAGTCCCCCCGGCCTTCACTGGGGAGCTGACGACCCGTTTCCGCACGGGACCGTGGCTTATGTCCACCCAATCGTGTTTCGGACAGTGACGTAAGGTAAGTGCCCGCGAACGGCTGGACGCCGCGCCGGCGTGTTCTACACTGAGAGGACGCGCATGATGCCCGGGCCTTCGCGCTGACTGTTGGGCACGCAGGGCGTCCCGGAAACCAGGCAGGCCTAGCGCTCACGGCCGTTCCGGCGGCGTGCGATAGGTGGGAAGCGGAACAAGAATCCAAATGGTGGTTTGCGGAACAGGGGGATATCCATGACGTGTCGATTGAGCGGACGACGCGCGGTCTACGCCGCGCTGTCCGGGTTTCTACTGGCGGCCGGCGCCCAGGCCCATATCCATGGGGAGAGCGCGCTTGCCGCCTACAACAACAACGCAAGCCTCGCGTTCCTTCAAAGCCACGTGGAGTACGGCGAGCGGTCCTCGCCCCCCAATGGCGCGTATCTCGATACCAGCTCGGGATTCATCAAGGGGGGGCGTTTCGCGGCATCAGGCATGCGCACCGCCGGTGTCCGCAACGTCTATTTTCATGTCTCCTACAGCCAGATCGACGGCAGTCTGAATTATGTCGGTGCAATTCAGTATAGCAACGGCACCAGCGCTCCACTTTCCGAGCCCGAGAACGAGCGGATGACGGATATCGGCCTGCGTCTCGGCCAGGGCTTCATGGTCGCCAACGACATGATGCTCATACCCTATATCGGCTACGGGTTCCGTCACTGGGCGCGCGGTGAGTCCCCGGGGCCGACCACGCCTTATAATTATTCCGAGAGTTATCGCAATCAGTACGCCGCCTTCGGTGTCCTGTGGCAGGTCGAGCTCTTTCGGCGACTGGTGACGAGCCTGAACCTCGCCTATGGTCGCACCATCCATCCGACCATGTCGGCACCGGCCCTGGGGATCGCCGAGGGTCTCGGCCCGAAGCCCTGGCGGCGCGCCGGCGTGAACGTCGATTACCTCGTCGGGCGCCACGAGGCGGTGTTCGTGAGCGCCACGTTCACCGAGTTCCAATATGGGGCGGGGCCCATAGTCGTAGGGACCAGCGGATTGGTGGGTAATGAACCCTTCAGCCAGACCGAGGTCACGAACTACGCTATCGGCGCGCGTTTCCTGTTTTGAACGAACCTGGGTGCCGGGGCGAGCCGCCTCGGCACCCAGGTCGCGGTCCGATCTTTGGTTCAGCGTCGTCCCGCCGCACGGCCAACGCGAGTGGCGGATCGCGGCCCTGTGAGATGGGCGTCAGGGGCCTTTTTGTCGGGCGAGTGTCCGCAGGACGGTGGCGAGCCTGGCCTTCTTTGCGGCGCCCCCCAGAAAATGTATCTGCCCGTTTTCTCGATAGATCATGAACGGAATGTATGACACGAGGCGCACGGCCAGCCGCGTGTTGCCGATGATGGTTTGGCGAAGCGCGGGTGAGACGCGCGCGAGAGGCCGGATCCCCCCGCTCCAGAGGCGGGTATTGAAGCGGGTTTCGTCATAGGCCAGGGCCTTGAGCGGATCGGCGGCGGTAACGATCGCTGCCGCCTTTCCCATGGTCGAGGCGCGCACCAGCGCAACCGGCACCCAGCGGATGACCACCGGGATATTTTGGAAGGCCAGCATCTTGACCCACAGCGCATGACAGAACGGCTCGTCGGGATCGAACACGATTTGTATGACCACAGGCCTCCCGGGCGGTCCCTCACGGACGGCGGCGCTTGCCCGCAATTGCGCCCAGGCGCGGCGCAGATCGGCCTGTCCTTGCGGCGTGGCCGGTGGGTGCCGGAAGAGTTCCGGCACCGGGCGCGGTTTGGCGGCGGCGTTAGCGACCGGATGCGCGGGAGGGTTCACGGGCGCGACCACCACCTGTGGTTTGGGGCGGGCGGACGGGACCGCATGGGGTGCGCGGGCCAGGAACCGTGCGAGACGGGCCTTTTGGTGGGCGATCAGGGCGTTTTCGCGCGCCAGCGCGACCTGTCCCGTCGCCAGCTCCGCCTTTGCGCCGTGCATGATGAGGGAGAGCTTGGTGACCTGGGCGTTCAGTTTCGCGAGCGTGGGTGACGAGAAGGTACCGGGCCCGACGGTCTTCGCGCATTGCGCCCCCAGCCAGTGCCCGCGCATGACTGCGTGGATCAGAGATGTCTGTCCTGCGACCCGTTGGGTCCGTGTCCAAGCGCCGCGGTATATGAGCTCGGAGCCGTGTCTGGTAAAGCGGTCCTGCCCGTGGTCCATGGTCACGACCGGACCCACCTGGAGTCGGTCGCCCCAAGTCACGATGGTGGTGCCCGGCCGCCGACGTACCTGAACCGAGACGGGGCCTCGCAGGCCCCGGACCTTATCGATGTCACCGGTGGCGGTGGCGACAGGACCGATGCGTCGCAGGCAATAATCGCCACGGCCGGTAAGGGCCATTGCCCCGCTGAAGACCGTGGTAATGGCCCAGAGGCCCGGCCGAAAGCCATCCAGAGCCCGCACCGTTCCGGGCGCCAGGAGCGCGTATAAGGTGGCCGCGCAGCAGGGCAGGGCCCTCTTGATGGTGTGGCCACCAGCGCGTCCGGCGCTGGCGCCGGGATGCGCTCCCCGGGCGCCGCGGCCTTGTTTCGACGATGACCCGCGGCCTATTGCCCGCACCCATGTCGCGTATGTCCGGCGCCCCTTTCTCCCATAACTCTCGACCATACGCGCCTCGTCCCGGAGTGGGCCGTCCGTACGACTTATTAGTATGACGGTCGCCCCTCCCTCTCGCGGGTTCGTCGCCCGCGCGGAATGGCGCGCCGTGCCTGCGTCTGCCTTAGCCGTTTCCCCAGGCAAAGACATTCACCCGTGCCGGAGGGACGTTGCGCCATATGGTGCGCGAGTGCAGGCAGGTGATTTCCTGGGCCCAGTCGATGGCGCGGCAGCGCAGGCTGTAGGTGAACTGGATGAAGGTCGCGCCTTTGGGGAGGATGGCATCCAGGGCCGAACCGATCTGATCGACGGTGCTCTTCGGCAGGGATTTCAGGGGCAGGCTCGACACCACAGCCGATACGCGCTGCGCGCGCCAGCCGAGCAGGGTCGCGAGGTCTGCGGCGTCACCCTCCAGAATGGTCACATCGGGGAAACGCTCTTTGAGGTGGGCGGCCAGGAGCGCCGATTTTTCCACAACTATGAGACGTCCCGGTGCCACTCCATGATCCAGCAATGAGGCGGTCACGACGCCGGTCCCCGCACCCAGTTCGACGATGTAGCCCTTGGATGCGGTCACGGCCTGCGAGGCCATGTAGTCGGCGAGGCGTCTCGAACTCGGACAGGCCGCACCGACGGCCTGTGGTCCAGAACAGAGGGCGCGGGCAAAAAGTCGAAGGTCTGTCGGAAAGATTGCGCCTGCCAGACGTCTCAGCGTGTTTTTCCCCAACGACGGCCCCCGCGTCGCGTCCTCCGGTCTCCCGGAGTCGATTGTCGTCCGGTGCATGAATCCCCCCCCGTTCGGTCGTCCCGGGAATGACGGGCGCAACCATTAGTTTATGGTTCAAGGATATAGCATGAGCCTGTAATTGCAACGACTGTGCGACAGTCGGCGCGGACGGCGGGCCGATTCTGCTTATGGGAGCAGGGAGCGCAGGCGTTTTTTGTGGCGATAGATCGCGCTTTCGAGGGCGTGGCGCAATTGCAGGGCGACACCGGTATCGCCCTCCACGCACAGCCTGCGATCAAAGAATAAGGCATCGGCATCCTCGGTCTGCAGGAGAAGCGCGAGAAACGAGCGCATTTCGCCGCGGATGCACGTCGTCCACGGGATCGGCGGGGCCGGCCACAGGCGGGCGTTACGGATCACAAAGCCGATGGCGAGCTTCGGGTTTGTGATCTCCAGACACACACGCGTGCCCGACAGGGCCTCCAGGGTGTGGTCCGACACCAACAGGGCATTGGCCATGAGCGCGCCGCCTAAGGCGATGGCGGGCGCCGGCACGACCCTGGCGCCGAAATCCAGGGCGCGCGGCGCGGTTTGCGAGACGATATCAGACAGAAAGGCCATGTGGTCATTGTTCGCGGTTTGCGGGCCCCGTGAGTTGATGCGCGTCAAATGTTTTGCGATGGATCAAAGGGCCGGCGCGGACCCCGGTCTACGATGCCGCCAGAATGTTTACCGACATGCGCCAATTCCTCGCGCACCTCGAGCGCCGAAACCTCCTCGCGCGCGTGGCCGCGCCGGTCAGCGCCCACCTGGAGATTACCGAGATCTGCCGGCGCGCGATCATGGCCCAGGGACCCGCATTGCTGTTCGAGCATGTCGATGGCGGGACCATGCCGGTGGTCGGCAACCTGTTTGGGACCCGCGAGCGGGTCTTGCAGGCCATGGACTTGGACGACAGCGCGGCCTTGCGCGCGCTCGGGGAGTTGCTCGGACGGATCAAGGAGCCGCGCTGGCCGCGCGGCACGGGCGAGGCCATTCGCCATCTCCCCATCATCGGTCGCCTGTGGGCGGCGCGCTCGCGCATCGTGGAAGACGGCGCGCCGGTCCACGAGTGCGTTCAGGAGGGCGAGGCCGTCGATCTCGAGGCCCTGCCGATCTCGCACTGCTGGCCCGGGGATGCCGGGCGGCTGCTCACCTTCGGCCTGGTCATCACCCGGCCGACGCGCGATGAGCGGCACAACGTCGCGGTTTATCGCCAGCAGCTGATCGGCCGCAATCGCCTCATCATGCGTTGGCTCGCACATCGTGGCGGGGCCGGTGATTATGCGCGGTTTCGCGAGGCCCACCCGGATGAGCCGTTTCCGGTGGCGGTGGCCATAGGCGCGGATCCAGCCCTCACCATAGCGGCGGTCGCACCCATTCCGGACACCCTGTCGGAGTATCAGTTTGCCGGTCTTTTGCGGGGGGCGCGCACCGAACTTACGCGCGCCGGCAACGGCTTGCTGGTCCCGGCGCGCGCTGAGATCGTCCTGGAGGGGGTGATCGCCCCAGGCGATACCGCCCTGGAGGGGCCGTTCGGCGATCATACCGGCTATTACAACGCCCAGGACCATTTCCCGGTCATGACCGTGACCCGCGTGACGCATCGTCACGCCCCCCTCTATCAAACGACCTACATGGGGCGCTCACCGCACGATGAGCCCTCGGTGCTGGCCGGGGCCTTGAACGAGGTCTTCGTGCCGCTCTTGCAGCAACAATTCCCGGAGATCACCGACTTTTACCTGCCCCCCGAGGCCTGTTCCTACCGGGTCGCCGTGGTGAGCATTCACAAACGCTATCCCGGTCATGCACGGCGCGTCATGTTCGGTGTGTGGTCCTACCTCAGGCAGTTCACCTACACCAAATTCGTGATCGTGACCGACGATGATATCAACATTCGCGACTGGTCGGAGGTCATATGGGCCCTGGTGACCCGTGCCGATCCCGCTCGCGATGCGGTCATCCTGACGAATACGCCCATCGATTACCTGGATTTCGCGAGCCCCGAGGCCGGTCTGGGCGGTAAGATGGGCCTGGATGCCACATTGAAGCGGCCCCCCGAGGTCACGCGCCCTCCAGGTCGGCCGATCCAGCCTGATCCCCGGACTCAGGCGGCGGTGGCCGATATCTGTGCGGCCCTGGGGATCTGATCGGTGTGGGTTGATATTGATCAAGGCGCACCGAGGGACCCGGGCGTTACCGTCGTGTTTTAGGGTTAGCTTATGAATGATTCTTTCGATGCCTCGCTCGTCGCCCGCTATGGGGAATCGGCGCCGCGTTACACCTCGTACCCCCCAGCGACTCAATTCCATGGCCAGTTCGGCCCAGATGACCTGGGCCGCACGCTCGCGGCGCGACCGGCGGATCGCCCGTGGTCGCTCTATGTGCACGTCCCGTTCTGCGAGTCCGTATGCTATTACTGCGCCTGCAATAAGACGATAACGAAGCACCACGACCGCGCCGGGCCTTATGTGGCGCGCGTCGCCCGGGAGCTCGCCTTGTTGTCGCCATGGCTCGGCGCGCGCCCACCCCTGGATCAGCTCCACTGGGGCGGCGGGACGCCCACCTTTCTGAGTCATGACGAGATGCGCGCCCTCATGTGCGCGATAGCCGAGCGTTTCGCGCTGCGCGCCGATGATGGCGGCGAGTATTCGATCGAGATCGATCCGCGCCATGCCTCGGATGCCACGCTCGCGCTCCTGCGCTCCATCGGATTCAACCGCCTGAGCCTCGGCGTCCAGGATTTCGATCCCGCGGTGCAGCTCGCCATCAATCGCGAGCAGTCCTTCGCGCTGGTGCGCCATGTCGCGCAGACCGCGCGCTCGCTCGGGTTTCGGTCCTTGAGTGTCGACCTCATCTATGGCCTGCCGCGCCAGACCCGCGACAGCTTCGCACGCACGGTCGATCGTCTCCTCGAGATCGCACCGGACCGCGTGTCGCTCTTCAACTATGCGCATCTCCCGGAACGCTTCAAACCGCAGCGGCGCATCAATGCCGCCGAGATCCCCGACGGCCTGACCAAGATCGCCATCTTGAGCGGCACTGCCGAGGCATTGGCGGGCGCCGGCTACGTCTACATCGGGCTCGACCACTTCGCCAAGGCCGGCGACGAGCTGGCGCAGGCCCAGCGCGACCGCACCCTGGCGCGCAATTTTCAGGGATATTCGACCCGTGGGCACCTCGATGTCCTGGGCGTGGGGGCCTCGGCAGTCAGCCGCATAGGCGCGATCTACAGCCAGAATGCCTGGGACCTGAAGGAATACGAGGCCCTCATCGATCAAGGGACGCTGCCCGTGCGCCGCGGGTTCGAATTGAGCGCCGATGACGAGCTGCGCCGCGAGGTGATCAACGATCTCTTGTGCCACATGCAGTGCGACGTGGCGGCCGTCGAGGCCCGTTACGGCCTGCGCTTCGCCACCTATTTCGCCTCCGAACTGGCGCGCCTCGAGCCCTTTATCCATGACGGCCTGGTGGAGATGGACAGCCGCAGGATCACGGTGACCGCGCGCGGCCAGATGCTGGTGCGCGCGGTGTGCGCGGTCTTCGATCGCTACCTGCTCATCGCCGATCGCCGGCGGTTTTCCCGCGTCGTCTAGGAGAGAGATGCCCATGCCCCGCCCCATGCCCCTTTCGATCCTGATCCTGGCGGTGTTCTCGACCGGCGCGTCCGCCAAGGCCCTCACCGGCCGGCAGGTCTTCGATCAGACATGCCACACCTGTCATGCCCGCGGCATCGCCGGCGCGCCCCAGTTCGGCAATCGCGGTGCCTGGCGCAGGCACCTGGCGAAGGGCATGAAGGTCCTGTATGAGCACGCCATCCACGGCTATTATGGCTACAGCTTCATGCCCCCCAAGGGCGGCGACGAATCCCTGACCGATAGCGAGGTGCGCGCGGCGGTCCGCTACATGGTGGCGGCGGTCCAGCCCCCCGGATCGACCCTTGATCCGCATCAATGAATGACCGGGTCATCGGACTAAGCTCGGGTCATGACATCCGTAATCGCATCGTGCCTACCGAAACTGAGCCTCAGAGGCCGTCAGCTGCTGCCCATCTTTCAGGGGGGCATGGGGGTGGCCATCTCCGCCCATAAGCTCGCCTCCGCGGTGGCGCGCGAGGGCGCGGTCGGCACCATTGCGAGCGTTGATCTGCGGCATCTGCATCCGGACATCATGAACCGCCTGCGCCGCTGCCGGGATACGCACAAGATGCTCGATGGCAATCTCGAGGCCCTGGATCGCGAGGTCAAGGCGGCGCGCGCCATCGCCGGGTCCGCAGCGTTCATCGCGGTCAATGTCATGCGCGCGCTGAACCATTACGCTGATTTCGTCCGCCAGGCCTGTCTCAGCGGGGCCAACGCCATCGTAATGGGGGCCGGATTGCCGCTCGATCTCCCCGAGCTGACTCAGGGGCACGATGTCGCCCTGATCCCCATCCTCTCCGAGGAGCGCGGGATCGAGGTCCTGTTGCGCAAGTGGATGCGCAAGGGCCGGCTCCCCGATGCGGTCATCATCGAGCACCCCGGCCACGCCGGCGGTCATCTCGGTGCCCCCCGTTTGGCCGATGTCGACTCCCCGCGCTTTGATTTCCGCCATGTCCTGAAGGAGGCCTTGGCGCTGTTCAAGAGGCTCGGTGTGGCCGCCGAGCGGATCCCGCTCATTCCGGCGGGGGGCATCGGTTCGTTCCGCGCCATCCGCGATCTGCTCGATCGTGGCGCCTCCGGGGTGCAACTGGGGACGGCGTTCGCGGTGACCGAGGAGTGCGATGCGCACCCGAACTTCAAGCGGGTGTTGGCCGAGGCCCGTGGCGAGGACATCGTCACGTTCATGAGCGCCGCCGGCCTGCCGGCGCGCGCGGTGCTTACCCCCTGGCTCAAGCGCTATCTGGCGCGTGAGACCCTCTTGAAGGCCCGCGCCACGGACCGCTGCGGGGGGTGCGCGAGCCGGCTTGAGTGTCTGAGCCATTGTGGCTTCAAGGACGGCAATCCCGAGGCCGGGCAATTCTGCATCGAGACCCAGCTGGCGGCGGCCGCCAAGGGCAATGTCGAGCAGGGGCTGTTTTTCCGGGGGGGTGCACCCCTACCTTTTGGCCGCGAGATCCGTCCGGTCCGCGATCTCCTCGAGTATCTCCTGACGGGCGTCGCGCCGGCCCAGGCGCCACGCCCGGCCGTCTCCCTTATCGCCTGAGGCGCCCTATGTCGTGCTGCTACGTTCTTGATCTGCGTCTTACGCCGCAAGGCGTACCGGCATCCACCTATGCTTACTCCGTCCTGCGCGAGATGGGCCCCGGGGAATCCCTGCGCATCTGGAGCCCCGAGGACCCGACCCTGCTCATGGCCCAGCTTCAGAATCACATGCGCCATACGCTCGTCTGGCACGCCGCCACCGATGGCCAGGGTTACCTGGTCACCCTGCACATCCGCGGCCCGGGCGAGGCGCTCGCGCTCACCGACACCCTGCGCCGCGATCATGACGACATGGATGCCCGTCTCGTCCGGTCACTGTCCCTGGTCAATGGCGGGTACTGGCGTGAGGCGGTCTCGGAGGTCACGGCCTTCGATCACGCCCTGCGCGCCCATATCCTCATCGAAAACGATCTCCTCGCACCCCTTGCCGCCCGCGACGCCGAGGAGCCGACGACGCTCATGCGCCGCGAGCACGACGACATCCTGATCCAGCTGGATGCCATCCAGGAGGTGTGCGCCGCCCCCGAGGAGTCCTGCAAGGACCTGGACACGTGGCTTGGCCTCCTTGCCGCGAGTCTCAACAAGCACGAGTTCCGGGAAGAGACGCTCTTGTTCGATGCCTGGGAACGGGCCGCGAGCGTCGGTCACGGGACACTCCTAAACGAGGTCCGCCGGCGCCTGTCATCCCCCGCTCCTTGACCGCCCCGATCTTCTGGGGCCTACGCGGCGCGTACGGGCGTGAGCCCGATATAGAATAACACCGCGCAGTATTGCGCAATGCTCCCGCCCAGAACGAACAGGTGCCAGATCTCGTGGGCCAACGGCCATTTCTCGTCGAAGAGAAAAAATATCGCGCCCACCGTGTATAGAAGTCCGCCGGCGGCGAGCCACGCAAAGCCCGCCGGGGGCAGGTGGCGCATGAGGGGTTGCAGGGCGATGACGATCAACCACCCCATGACGCCATAAAAGATCATCGACAGTCGCCGTGATCTCTGGGGGATGAATTCCTGGACGATGCCAAGCACCGCAAGACCCCACAGCACTCCGAACAGGGACCAGCCCCACGGCCCACGCAAAGGCCCCAGGACGAACGGGGTATAGGTCCCGGCGATCAAAAGATAGATGGCGACATGGTCGAGCCGCTTGAACACCGCCCGTGCCCGGCCCGTAAGGCCGTGGTAGAGGCCCGACATGGCATACAGGAATACGAGTGTAAGCCCGTAGATGCTGAAGCTCACGATCCGCCAGGGATCCGCGCGCAGGGCCGCAAATACGATCAACACGACGGTGCCTGCGATGGCGAGCAGGCCGCCTACGATATGACTGAGACTGTTGAATCGTTCGGAGCGCAGCATGCCTGTCCCCCTGCAGGCAGTATACCACCAGGCGGTCCGGCACCGTAGGTTGCGCCCCGGTCGCATACCGTACCACTTGCCGCCCATGGTCATGCGCGCGGTTCGCGCGCGCCGTTATTCAAGCTCTCGACTATGCCCTGGGTGAGATGGTGCAAAAGGGGCTTTGCGGCCTCGAGGAGCAGGCCGCCGACCTCGGGGCCATCGGCAAGTTTGAGGCCCGCCCAGTATTCGGGTCCGCGGGGCGGGCGTTGCGCGGCCTCGTCGTGACGCCCCTGGAGGTAGGCGCCTTCGAGTTCGCGGGCGAGCGCGCTCGTGCGTTTCGGCCGGGACCGCTGCAGGCGGTGGCCCAGCAGGACCCCGGCGCCCACGCTCAGGCCTACGGCCAAAAGGGGGTGCTTGAGCGACCATCGAATCGGGAAGGTGACCTGGCGCTCGATCTGTTCCACGGCGCTGCCGACGCGCTCGCTCAAGGCATCCAGGGTGTCGGCAAGGTCACGCCGGTGCCGCTCGGCCTCCAGACGCGCCTCCTCGGAGGAGTACACCTCTACCACTTCGTCGTCCATGGGAGCCCCCTGGCTTAGAGTTTTTTCCATTCATCCTTGATGAAGGCCTTGTCGGCATTGACCTCCGATCGCGTCTTCTTCATCTGCGCGTCCCGTCCTATGCGTTTGGCATGCCTCATTGCCATGGCGCTGCCGACACCGGTCAACAATACGCCGATGATGAGCGCGCTCAGCCATACGCTCGTCATGGGGGAGGCGGCGTTCGTTATGATGTCGGCGAGCCCGATGATGACGAATGCCAGCAGGCTCAAGAGGCCGAGCAAGGCCACGGCACTATAGGCCGCGGCCTTCAGGGCGTCGGTAATGAGTGCGCGCGTGCTCTCCTCGATCTCGAGCTTGATGACATTGGCTTCGCTGCGGATGATCTCGCTCGCTTCATCGGCGGCATGGCGCAAAAGACCCTTCAGCGACATGCGGTCAACGGTCGGCCCGGGGTGCAGGGACTGTGAATTCCAGTGTGTGGCCATAGTCGCCCCTAGCGGCTCAAGAGCTTGCCCAGAATGACGCCGACACCGAATCCTATGGCGATACTGGCGCCCGGATGCTCCCGTATGCGCCGCTCGAGATCCTGACGCATGGCGTTGATATCACGCTCGGACATATAGGCGCTCAATCTCCCCAGCCATGCCAGGGCCTCTTCGACATAGGGGTTGGCGTGCGCGGTGGTGGACTCGGAACTGCCGTCGGCAGCGAATGGTTCGGCAACGCCCATGGCTCACTCCGCTCGATGTTTAGGCAAGCTTAACCCGCGCCCCGGGGGCGAAGAATCGGACCTTCAGGGACGGTTTCAGCCGTGGCTTATGAGGTGCGCCAGGGGTGCGGGGAGCAGGGCGCGCACCCGCACCCACGCAAGACCGATCATCTCGTGGAAGATCAACGCCGACAGGGCGAGCGCGTGGGCGCTGGGGAGGTAGGCGAGGATCGTCTGGCCACGACGCGAGCGGGTGACGAAGCCCGTGGGGGCGGGGACCACCTTGAAACCCGCTTCACGAAACAGTGCCACCGCGCGCGGCATATGCCAGGCCTGGGTCACGAGAAAGATCGAGCGGATCTTCTGGGAATGCAGGACGGCCCATGAATAGCGGGCGTTTTGCGCGGTGGTCTTTGAGCTCGCCTCCACCCACTTGACGGGGGTCGCGAAGTCCCGGTTCAGGACGCGACGCATGAGCCGCGCGGCGGCGGTTCCCCCGAGCGGGGCGCCACCCGAGACCAGGATGGGGAGATGGGTCTCGCGAAAGAGTCGCGCGGCGTAGCGCAGGCGCACCAGGGTATCGGCGCCCACGGTATCGCGCCCCCCGTATTCCGGGGCATCGTGGTAGCGTCCGGCGGCGAGCACGACGATGGCCCGTGGACCGATCGGCAGCGGGCGGCTCAAGGCCGGGTAGCTCTCCCAGTCGCGCGCAAGCGGGTGGCTCACCGCCGGCAGACTCACGATCCATAGCCCGGCCCACGACAAGGCCACGAGCGCGGCACCCGTCCTGTGCCTGCGCGCCGCCAGCAGTATGAGGCCTATGGCCATCGGCAGCAGAAAAAGTCCGGGCGGGGTGAGGCAGGCATTGACCAGGCCATGCCAGACGATCACGTCCCCACGGCCTCCCCCGCGGCCTGACGGTCGGCATGGTAGGAGGACCGTACGAGCGGGCCGCTCGCGACGTTATGAAAGCCGAGCCCGCGCGCGACCTCGCCGATCTCGGCGAATTCCTGCGGGCTCACATACCGGTCCACGGGCAGATGCGCAAGGCTCGGACGCAGATATTGTCCGACCGTGAGCCATTCGCAGCCGTGCGCGCGCAGGTCCTTGAGCGTCTGCTCGATCTCATCGCGGCCCTCGCCCAGGCCCACCATGAGGCCGGACTTGGTTGGGATGTCCGGATAGCGCTGCTTGAAGGCCTGGAGGAGCGCAAGCGAGCCCTCGTAATCGGCCCCGGGGCGCACGGCCTTATAGAGCCGCGGCACGGTCTCCATGTTGTGGTTGAAGATGTCCGGGGGTGCCACGGCCAGGGCCTCCAGCGCCGCCTCCACCCGCCCCCGGAAATCCGGCACCAGGGTTTCGATCCGGACCGTGGGGGCGCGTGCGCGTATCGCGCCGACGCAGGCCGCGAAATGGGCCCCGCCTCCATCCCGCAAGTCGTCGCGGTCGACCGAGGTGATCACCACGAAGCGTAGCCCCATGGCCGCTATGGCCTCTGCGAGGTGTGCCGGCTCGTCTCGGTCGAGCGCGTCCGGGCGGCCGTGCGCGACGTCGCAAAACGGACATCGCCGCGTACACAGCCGCCCCATGATCATGAACGTCGCGGTACCATGCCCGAAGCATTCGCCGATGTTCGGGCACGACGCCTCTTCGCAAACGCTGTGAAGGGCGTGGTCGCGCAGGACCGTCTTCAGACGTCCGACCTCCGGGGACAGGGGCGAGCGCACGCGTAACCATGCGGGCTTGGGTGCCGGCGGATGCCCGGGTTCGCGCGCGGTGCGCACCTTGATCTTTTGTAGCCCTTTAAGGGCCCGTGGACGGCCGGGTTCTGAGTCCGATGTCTGTGTCATGAAAGGGGTCTTCCGGGTGACGCCGTAAGCGTGTTATGAGTTCTGGGATCAGGATGGCGGCGACTTGGTCCAAGTCCGTCGCGACCCCGCAATCGGTGACCTGCGTCATGCGCAGGCCTTGGTAGCCGCAGGGCGCGATGGCCGCGAACGGCCGCAGGTCCATGGCCACGTTCAAGGCCAGCCCATGATAGCTACGCCCGCCGCGGATACGCAATCCCAGCGAGGCGATCTTGGCGTCACCGACATAGACGCCGGGCGCGCCAGGACGCGTGCCGACATCGTCTATCTGAAAGAATGCCAGGGTGTCTTGGACGGCCGATTCCAGGGCCGATACCAGGTGCCGGACCCCGATCTTGCGGCGCGTAAGGTCGATCAGGGTGTAGACGACGAGTTGCCCGGGGCCATGGTAGGTGAGATCCCCGCCGCGATCGGTATCCACCGTCGGGATCGAACCCGGGGGCCCGGCCTCCTTGGCATTGCGTCCGCGCGTGTAGACCGGGGCGTGTTCCAAGACCCAGATCTCGTCGGGTGTGTCGTCGGCGCGGGCCTCGTTGAATGCGCGCATCGCCTGCCAGCTATCGTGGAAATCCACGAGGCCATGCCAGCGATGAACCTTGAGGTCTTCGCTCATCGGTTTGCGCGGGAAACCCCGGCATTCAGGCCGGGGAGGGATCCCACAGGGACTCCCTTCGGTCGTAGCCGCCTGTTCCCGCTCCTCCTGGATCGAATGGCTATCTCTTAGACGGAGTATCTAGCATGTGTGAATGGACATCAAGCGCGCCTACCGCTTCCGGTTCTACCCGACGCCCAATCAGGAAGTGATCCTGACCCGGACATTCGGGTGCGCGCGCTATGTCTACAACCACATGCCGCGTATGCGCTCCGACGCCTGGATGAATACGCATAAGAGCATTGGCTATCACGCGACCTCCGCGCTCCTGACGCAGTTGAAGAAAGAACCGGACCGCTTGTGGCTGAACGAAGTCTCAAGCGTCCCGCTCCAGCAGTCCTTGCGCCATCTCCAGGCGGTCACGAACTCTCCCGCCGCTAAACCGCTTATGCGGGGTGAGGTCCGGATGGATGTAGCGGCTGTACTGCTGGTCCACGGGCGGATACGGCTCAGGCAAACCCAGCGCCTTCCGGGCGAACGTCCGGTAATACCGGTCTTCCGTGATTGGCGTTGTCGATGAACCGCCGGCAACCGATCCCGCGCAGCAGAATGTGCGCCTGCGCGGGCGTCGGATAACACCGAAAGCGGAAGCCGGTTTGCGTGCGCATATGTCCCATGATCCCTTTGGCCGCATGGAGAATAAAGAAAATGCCTCTTTATCTCATGCCGTCTATTCGTCCAGGCTGCATATCGTGTTCGTGACCAAGTACCGGCGTAAAACGCTGACGCCGGAGTTGCTGGAGTACCTGCGCGAATCCTTTACGGAAATACTGGCAGACTGGCGATGCACGCTCCTGGAATTCGGTGGCGAGGCCGACCATGTCCATCTACTGGTGGCAATCCATCCAGCCCCCAGCGTCTCCACCCGGATCAACAATCTGAAAGACCGCCAGCGCCCGTCGCGCACGCAACCGGTTCGCTGAACACCTCAAGCCCTTTTACTGGAAGCCATACTTCTGGCATCGCGCTTATTATGTGGGCAGTGTCGGCGGCGCCACGCGGGAGACCGTGCGGCGTTACGTGGAAAGTCAGGGGACAAAGGAAAAACCGCGCAATGGTAATCAGCCCGCTTGATAGGCCATGCGGCCCACAATGCCCCCTCCTGGCCTACGGCCCAGGAGGCGGAATGCGCGGGCAAATGTTCAACAACTTCTTTGCTGCGGTCCCGATACCCCTCGTTTAGAACCAAATGGGGCACGCAGTCGGCTGAATACACGACCAGCGCCTTTCAGTGGGACGGCAAGACCCTGACGTTGGCGAAGATGATCGCGCCCCTGGCCATCGTCTGGTCGCGGACACTCTCGAAGGCGGCCAGGATCACAACCGTCACGATCTCCCGAGACGCTGCTGGAGGGGGGAAAGGATGTCAAAGGGCCATGAGGACCTCTGGTCGGGCACTCAAGGCCTCGTAGATGGCATCGAGCTGGGTCCTGGCGGTGGCGCGGATAGTCAGTGTGATGGCGAGATAATTCCCGCCCCGGCTCTCGCGGCTGGTGCAAGACAACAGGTCCTGGGGGCCGATGTGGCGCGAGACGATCTCGTGGACCAAGGCCTCGAAGCGCGGAGAGTGTTTGCCCACCGCCTTGATGTCGATCGTGCACGGAAAGGTCAGGATCTCGGGTGCCTTGCCATCGTGTCCATTCGTCGCCATCTACATCCTCCTGCCCATGCGGACTTCCTCCTTGAATGTCTGGAAGGCCGCATGCAGACGATGAAACACGGGGCCGGGCCTGCCATCGCCCACGGGCTTGCCGTCGATGCGCGTCACCGCCGCCACTTCACGGCTGGAGCTCGTAATGAGGACTTCGTGGGCACCCGAAAGTTCGGCCCGGGACGGTGCCCGCTCCTCGACGACGATACCAAGCCCGGCGGCCAGCTCCACTACCACATCGCGGGTGATGCCGCCTAGGATGAGGTGGCTGCGCGGTGCGGTAAGCAGTCGTTCACCGCATACCGCGAATACGTTGCTGACCGCGCCCTCGTTGACCCGGTCGTCCCGTACCAGCAGGGCCTCATCGGCACCCCGACTCAAGGCCTCCTGGACCAGCAGCACATTGGCGATGAGCGAGGTCGTCTTGATATCGCAACGGGTCCATCGGATATCATCGCACAGTATTGCGGTGCAGGCCGTGTTGCCCGCCGGTTCCGATACCCGTGGCCGCGCATAGGCGAACAAGGTAAGGGGGGCATTCGCCGGGAAGGCATGCTGGCGGGGGGCCGCCCCGCGCGTCACCTGCAGATACAAGGTCCCGTCGCCGGACGGCAAGGTCTCGGCCAGCCGCGCACATACCGAAGGCCAGTGGACCGGACCCAGGTGTTCGTCCATACCGACCGCGGCCATGCTGGCCTTGAGACGCGCGAGATGCGCCGTTTCCCGGAATGTGCGATGCCCATAGACCGGTATCACCTCGTAGACGCTGTCCCCAAAGATAAAGCCCCGATCGAAGACCGATACGCGGGCGCTATCCGCGGGTATCCAGTCGCCATTCAGATATACGAGCATGGGATGCCTCCTTGGCTATCCGCGCAACGATCTGCGGTCGCTGACCCCCCGTGGCCCTGCGGCCATGTCAAAACGCCCGGCCAAGGGCATGTCCCACACCCGTTGGGATCGCCTGGCGCCCTCGGCCCATGACAATTATAAGAGGACCCTTTGGTGCCCGCCAGCCGCCAGCTGTTGTCGTACGGGCGAAAACGCGAATACGCTCACGGATCGATGATCAAACCATGCCCCATGCCGTCCCGGTATAGTCGCGCCGACAAGGCCAGGGCCGCGTTCTTATCCGCCTCCGGTCCCAGGCGCACGAGATAGAGACCGCGGCCGTTCACGTCGTCATGAAATATCCGGGGATCCGTGAGCCCCTTTTTGTCGAGGCGGTGCGCCAGGCGTTCGGCGTCCTGATGGCGCGCGAAGGCGCCCACCTGCACGAAAAAGGCTCGGCGCGCCACGCGGCGAGCGGGGTGCGGCCCGAATACATCGGGTCCGTGATGATCGACAGGGATCGGCCGGCGGCGGCCCTGGCCCGGCACTATACCCTCGACCTCCACGGGCGCGGTTCCGGTGGCGAGCATCCCCAAACGCGCGGCGGCGGCGTAGGACAGATCGATGATACGCCCGGGATAGAACGGTCCGCGGTCATTGACGCGCACGATCACGGTCTTGTTGTTGTTGAGATTGCGCACGAGCACGTAGCACGGCAGCGGCAGGACCTTGCTGGCCGCGGTCATGGCGTACATATTGTACGTCTCGCCGTCCGCGGTCTTTTGTCCGTTGAAGGGCAGGCCATACCAGGAGGCGATACCGCGCTGGCGATAGCCGGCGGCCGTTTTTAGAGGATAGTACGTGCGCCCATCGACCGTGTAGGGGCTGTTGCCGTACGGGCTCAAGGCCAGCTTGTGGGGCACGACATTGCGCGCCGAAAGGTCCGCGGGATTGCGGTAACCGGTGCTTGGCAAAAAACCGCAACCGGCGAGCGCAAGGCTAAGACACAGACCGCCCGCAAGGCGCCTGCAGCCAGTCCCGAAACGACTGCCCATGGGTTGAGGTCCCGTGACCTGGGAAATCCAGGGTACAGCACGCCCGGTCTCCACGGAAATCCTGGTGGCGGATCCCGCGGGCATGGCCTCAATTCACCAGACGGCGGTGGCTGTGGATGCTCATGAGCACCCCGAGGCCGGCCATGATGATGATGAGCGAGGTACCGCCGTAGCTTAGGAGCGGCAATGGCACGCCGACCACCGGCAGTATCCCCGCCACCATGCCCATATTGATGAAGACGTCAAAGAAAAACAGGATCGACAAGGATCCGGCGAGCAGCCGAGAGTAGCTGTCCTGTGCGGAAAAGGCGATGCGCAGGCCGCGATAGACGATAAAGAGATAGAGGGCGAGCAGTGCCAGATTACCGAGCAGGCCGAACTCCTGACAGAAAACCGCGAATGCAAAGTCGGTGGTGCTGTCCGGCAGAAAATGGAGGTGCGCCTGGCTACTGTTCAGCCAGCCTTGCCCAAAAAGGCCGCCGGAGCCGACTGCGATCATCGCCTGGATGGCATGATAGCCCGCCCCCAGGGGGTCGGCTTGCGGGTGGAACAGGATATAGATGCGCTGGCGCTGATAATGGTGCATGTGCGCCCACAGCACCGGGGCCGCGGCTGCGCCCATCATAAGGACCGTGAGGATGGTTCGCCAGCCGATTCCCGCGAGGAACAAGACGATGAGGCCCGACAACATGACGATCAGCGCCGTGCCGAGATCCGGCTCTTTGGCGATCAAAAGGACGGGGATCAGCAGGATGAGTGCCGCGGCGATGATGCGCCCGAGGGGCGGCGGCAGGTGGCTGCGCGAAAAAAACCAGGACAAGGCCATGGGCACGAGCAGTTTCATGAACTCCGACGGCTGTAGGGACAGCGGTCCCAGGGCAATCCAGCGGCGGGCGCCGAAGCGCACGACACCGATTGCCAAAACCGCGGCCAGGCTAAGTACCCCTACGACAAAGGCCGGGACCGACCAGCGCCGATAGGTTTCCGGGGGGATCTGGGCGACGGCTATCATGACTACAAACCCGATGGCCAGGCGCACGGCATCACTCAACGCGAAGTCGATACTTTCCCCGCTGGCGCTATAGAGCACCACCAGACTTACGATCGCGAGGATCGCCAGCGCGCTAAAGAGCGGCTTGTCGATATGCCAACGTTCAAAGAGCGTCATGGACTGATCCTTGCCTGCGCGATCTGCGGTCGCAATTGATTCTGCGGCCGCGCATGGACATGGCCCAGGAGGTAGAAGTTCATGAGCGCGCGCGCGATCGGGGCCGCGGCCAGTGCCCCAAAGCCCGCGTGTTCGACGACCACCGCGATCGCGATGCGCGGATGGCTCACCGGCGCGAAGGCGATGAACAGCGCATCGGAGCGGATATGTTTCCCCTTGAAGCCGGGCGCCGCACTCCAGAGTTGGGCCGTCCCGGTCTTGCCGGCGACCTTGTACGGGAGGCCGTAGGCGATGCCCCGCGCGGTCCCGTGCGGGCCCTCGACCACCTGCGTCATGTCCCGGATCAATCGCTTCAGGCTGTTCTTGCGGTGCCGGGGCACGGCCGGATAGGCGTGGGGTTTGCGGAAGCGAACACGGTGGGTGACCGGGTTCACGATCCCGCGTACCACCTCCGGACGCATGCGGATGCCATGATTGGCAATGGCCGCCACCGCGTCGGCGAGTTGCAGCGGCGTGACCAGCAAGGGACCCTGACCGATACCGGTGATGACTGTCTGTCCCGGATACCAGGGTCTGCCGCTGGCCTTGATCCAGGCCTTGGTGGGCACGAGCCCCCGGTATTCGCCAGGGAGATCGATGCCCGTCCGGTGTCCGAACCCGAAATCGGTGAGGTAGCGGGTCATGCGGTTGATGCCCTGCTTGAAGGCCAGACGGTAAAAGTATACGTCGCAGGACTGCTCTATGGCCTCTTTCAAGTCCACGCGGCCCATGCCGAGCGGTTTCCAGCAGTGGAACAGGTGCGCGCTATGGGGCAGGTGATAATAGCCGGGACATGTGATGTGCTTGTGCGGATGGAACCACCGGGTCTGCAGGGCGGCGTAGGCGTAGAATGGCTTTATGGTGGAGCCTGGCGGGTACAGGCCGTTCAACGCGCGGTTGTCCAGGGGGCCATCGGGGTTGGTCGCAAGCGCCTTGTAGGCCTTCTCGCGTATGCCCTCGACAAACGGGTTGGGATCATAGATGGGGCTGCTTATGAACGTAAGGACCGCGCCGGTGCGGGGATTCAGGGCGACCACGGTGCCCGGCCGGTTATTGAGCATCTGCTCGCCGATCGCCTGCATCTGGGCGTCTATGTTCAGGTAGAGGTTGTGGCCGGCGTGCGGCAGTATGCGCTTTAGCACCTTGACCGGCCGCCCGCGCGCGTCCATCTCGACATCCTTGTACCCTATACGCCCCATCAGATCCTTCTGATAGCTCTTCTCGACCCCCATCTGACCGATGTCGCGATAGCCGACATAGCGCTCGGCATCGTGCCCATGCAGTTCGGCCTGGGTGATGCGGCTCACATACCCTATGGCGGCGGTGGCCAGGCCGCCGAGAGGATAATAGCGGCGCAGCTGGGCATGCAAGGTCGCGCCGCTCAGGCGGGTGAGGTTTACCGCCACGCGCGCCGCCTCGGCCTCGCTCAAGTGGGCGCGCAGCGTGACGCTTTGAAACGGTTTGTGTTGCGCGAGACGCCTGCGAAACCCGCGGATATCCTGCGCGTTCAATGCCACGAGCGGCCTTAGCTTGGCGAGTAGCCGGTCCATGTTCGGGACGCGATCGGGCGTCACCTGGAGCGTAAAGACCGGGAAGTCGTCGGCAAGAACCACGCCGTTGCGGTCCAGGATGAGCCCGCGGGCCGGGGCGATCGGTACCGGGCTTACGCGATTGTCCTGCGCCAGGGTGGCATAGTAGCGGTGCTTGACGATCTGCAGATAGCCTAGGCGCGCGAGCAGACCGGAGACGAGCAGTGTCCCGAGAACCGCGGCAACCCATATGCGCGATTCGAATAACCGCAGTTCCTGGGAGTCGTTTTTGAGAGGAATGATGCGCATGGCTCAGCTGATCTTGGCGCGCCGGCGCAGCTCCCGGAGGATGGTGAACAAAACCGGCCACACGATAACGTTGGCAATCATGGGCGCGGTGTCGCGCCACAGCGGCGGCGTACCATGAACCAGCGATTTTATCATGATAACCATAAGGTCGCTTATGGCAATCAAAGTTCCCACGGCGAGCGCCTGCTGGGAGCGCGGAAACATGCGCAGCCGCAGCGTGAAATGCAGCGCCAGAAAGGCCAGTAAGGCCTTGGCGAGGGCCTGTTCCCCGAGCAGGGAGCCGTAGAGCGCATCCAGAAAGAGCCCCACGACCCAGCCGCTGCCGACCCCTATGCGTTCGGGCACCGCCATACACCAGTAGACCAGCACCAAAGACACCCAGTCGGGCCGCAACAGTCGCACGGAGTCGGGCAGCGGGATGATCGCCAGCATCATCGCCGACACGAAGCTCGCCAATATGAGCAGGCGCTGTTTCAGCGTAAGGGGATTATCCATGATGCGTGCCCCGCGCCCCGGCTTGTGCGCGCGGCCATAGCAGCAACACGTGCGTGTGATAAGTGAGGCGCGCAAGCGGCACGGCGCGGATGTTCAGGAAGGCGAGATTGGGGTTGCTCGTGACCTTCGTGACGCGTGCCACCGGATAGCCTGGCGGGTAGATTCCTCCGAGCCCCGAGCTCACAAAAACGTCGCCGGGACGGATATCGGCGGTCACCGTCAGGTAAGGGATCTTCACGCGGTGGAGCGATCCGGTCCCAAAAACGATGGCGCGCAGGCCGTTGCGCTCGGAGATCACCGGTACCCCGCTGTCGGGGTCTGTGATCAGCATCACCTCGCTCGTATCCTGGTTCACCGATACCACCTGTCCCACTATGCCGTGCGCGTCGATGACGGCCTGCCCGACGAATACGTGGTCATTCCTGCCCTCGTTCAAGGTCAGGTGCTGTTTGAAGGGGCCCGAACCCACATCCAGGATGCGCGCGAGACCCGCGCGGTAGCCGGGGATCGCGGACCCGTGGAGCAGGGCGGTCAGGTGCCTGACCTCAAGGCGCAGGGCGGCGAGCCGGGACGCCTTGATCTCCAGGCGTTGCTCGCGGGCCCTGAGACGGGCGTTTTCCTGGCGCAGGCGGCTATTGAGACGCAGATCCCGGCGGGCATCGTGTATCAGCGCGAAGGGGAGCGCCGCGAGCTCCTGAAGGGGGTGGTCGGCGCGCAGGATGGTCCCACGCACCGCGCGCACGTCCCGGTTATGGTGGGCATCCGCCACCATCAGGGCCACGGACGCGCAGGCGAACAGGATCAGCTTGGCGAGATTGGACGGCCGCTTGAGAGACCAGCCTAGAAATGTGCCCATGCGTTTACCACAAGTGTTGCAACAAGGCGGCGGCTGCGTAACCGTGCCGGCGCCGCCCAGGGGGTTACTCGTACGCGAATACGTCCCCCAGGACCTCCATTTCCTGCAAGGCGCGACCACAGCCGCGGGCAACGCAGGTCAAGGGATCATCGGTGATCACGATCGGTAGTCCGGTCTCCTCCATCAACATGCGGTCGATGTCGCGAAGGAGCGCGCCGCCGCCCGTGACCACGAGCCCCTTCTCGGCGATGTCGGCACCCAGTTCCGGGGGGGTCTGTTCCAGCGCCAGCCGGATGGCGGCGACGATGCCCGCCAGACCCTCGCTCAACGCGAGATGGACCTCCTTGCTGTTTAGGACCAGGCTACGAGGCACGCCGTCGGCGATATGGCGCCCCTTGACCTCCATCTGCCGGACCTCACTGTTTTGCCAGGCGGTCCCTATGTCCTTCTTGATCTTCTCGGCGGTCGCCTCGCCGATCAGCAGGCCGTATTTGCGACGTACGTAGCTTATGATCGCCTCGTCCATCTTGTCGCCGGCGATACGCAGCGACGTCGAATAGACAAGGCCACCGAGCGATATGACACCGACCTCGCTGGTTCCTCCCCCTATGTCGAGCACCATGGAGCCGGTCGGCTCGGCAATCGGCAGATCCGCGCCTATGGCCGCCGCCATCGGTTCCTCGATCAGATAGACCTCGCTCGCGCCGGCCTTTTGCGCCGATTCCCGGATCGCCCGCCGCTCGACCTGGGTGGATCCACAAGGGACACAGATGACGATGCGCGGGCTCGGCTGGAAGATGCGCCGTTCATGGACCTTGCGTATGAAGTATTTGAGCATCTCGCCGGTCACGGTGAAGTCCGCGATGACGCCGTCTTTCATGGGACGGATGGCCTGAATGCTGCCGGGTGTACGGCCCAACATGCGTTTGGCCTCCATGCCGACCGCGAGAATATTCCGCCCGCCCCGCGACCCGAATTCCTGCCTGATGGCGACCACCGACGGCTCGTTCAGGATGATGCCCTTGTCACGGACATAGATGAGGGTGTTGGCGGTGCCGAGGTCTATGGCAAGGTCGTTGGAGAAGTAGGATCGGAGCCGTCCAAACATAGGATTTCTGTCCCTTAAGCTTTAGGGTGGGGTGGGGTTAAAATCGCGTTACTCTATCAACCGCTCCCCCCGGGTTCAACCGGAGACCGAAATGTGGTAGCGTGCAACGGATCAACGTGACTATATGGGTTGGCGGCCTTGGACGCGAAAGACATCGAAAAGGTGGCGCACCTCGCCCGTCTGGGTGTGAGCGGGGCGGAACGGGAGGCCTACGCACAGGACCTGTCCCGGATACTCGATCTGGTGTCGCACATGAATGCCGTTGCCACCGACGGGGTGGAGCCCATGACCCACCCCGACGCGGCCGGCCTCAGGCTGCGCGGGGATGTGGTTCGTCAGGAAATCGACCGCAACCAGCTCATGGCCGCCGCCCCCCAGGCCCGCGATGGCCTCTATCTCGTGCCCAGGGTCATCGAGTGAGACTGCGGCGTTGCGCGCAAGCCGCCCACCCATAGATTTTAAAGGACGCATAGTCCCAGGCGCCACCCTTCAAGGACCTCCCGTTGACGCTCACGATCACGAAGATTGCCGAGGATCTCGCCGCCGGCCGTTGTTCCAGCCGCGAACTCGTGGACGACGCCCTGGCACGCATCAAGACCCACGCCACGCTCAACACCTTCATCACCCTGGATGAGGACGCGGCGCGCCGCGACGCGGAGGCCGCCGATCGCGCGCGGAGCGCGGGGGGCGCGGGGATTCTCGCCGGCGTGCCGATCGCGCACAAGGACATCTTTTGTACCGCGGGTGTCAAGACGACCTGCGCCTCGCGGATGCTCGCCGATTTCGTGCCGCCTTACGACGCGACCGTGGTCCGGAAGATGAAGGCCGCCGGCTGTGTCATGGTCGGTAAGACCAATATGGACGAGTTTGCCATGGGTTCGTCCAACGAGACCTCCTATTTCGGTCCGGTCCGTAATCCGTGGGATCGCGACCGCGTGCCGGGCGGGAGCTCGGGGGGGTCGGCGGCGGCGGTCGCCGCGCGCCTTGTGCCCGCCGCCACCGGGACCGACACCGGCGGGTCCATTCGCCAGCCCGCCGCCCTCTGCGGCATCACCGGTCTCAAGCCGAGCTATGGCCGGGTCTCGCGCTATGGGTTGATCGCCTTCGCCTCCTCGCTCGATCAGGCCGGCCCCATGGCCCAGACGGCCGAGGATTGCGCCCATCTGCTGACGGCGATGGCCGGTTTCGATGAGCATGATGCCACCTCGCTCGATGTCCCGGTGCCGGACTACGCCGCTGAACTGGGCAAGGACCTGAGGGGTCTGCGTATAGGGGTCGTTGCGGAGCATTTCGCGCAGGGCGTCGAGCCTCACGTGGCGGAGGCCGTGCGCGAGGCCCTGCGCGAGTATGAGCGGCAGGGCGCGCGTTTGGTCGACGTAAGCCTCCCCAATAGCGCCCATGCCGTGCCCTGCTATTACGTGTTGGCGCCCGCCGAGGCCTCCTCGAATCTCGCGCGTTACGACGGGGTACGGTACGGCTACCGCGTCCCGGAGTACCAGGACCTCGAGGACATGTACAAAAAGACCCGCAGCCAGGGGTTCGGGTCCGAGGTCAAGCGGCGCATCATGGTCGGCACCTATGCGTTGTCGGCCGGCTACTACGACGCCTATTACGTGAAGGCCCTGAAGCTGCGGCGCCTCATCGCCGATGATTTCACCCGCGCCTTTGAACAGTGCGACATCCTCGCAGGCCCCGTGTCCCCGTCCACGGCCTTTGCCCTGGGGACCAAGAACACCGACCCCGTGTCGATGTACTTGAACGACATCTTCACCATCCCGGTCAACCTCGCGGGGTTGCCGGCGCTGTCCTTGCCGGCGGGATTTGCCGGGGGGCTGCCGGTCGGCCTGCAGCTCATAGGCCGCTATCTGGACGAGGCGCGCCTCCTGAATGCCGCGCACCGATTTCAACAGGCCACCGACTGGCACGCCCGTGTGCCGGCCGGGATCTAGGAGGTGACCATGGAGTGGGAGACGGTCATCGGCCTCGAGGTGCACGCCCAGCTTAAGACGCGGAGCAAGATCTTTTCGGCATCGCCGACCGCTTATGGCGCCGCGCCCAATACACAGGCCAATGTCGTGGATGCGGCGTTCCCCGGGGTCCTGCCGGTCTTGAACGGCGAGGCGGTGCGCATGGCCGCCCGGTTTGGGCTTGCCGTCGGCGCGACCGTGCACAGGCGTTCGGTGTTCGCGCGCAAGAACTACTTCTATCCGGATCTCCCCAAGGGCTACCAGATCAGCCAGTACGAACACCCGATCGTCGAGCGCGGGCGGCTTGTGATAACGACGCCGACCGGCGAGAAGACCGTCGGCATCACCCGCGCGCACCTCGAGGAGGATGCCGGCAAGTCATTGCACGAGGACATGGGCGGCTTTACCGGTATCGACCTCAATCGCGCCGGTACCCCGCTTCTGGAGATCGTCTCCGAGCCGGATATGCGCTCGGCGGCCGAGGCGGTGGCCTACCTGAAGACCCTTCACACCCTGGTCCGCTATCTCGATATCTGCGATGGCAACATGCAGGAGGGCTCGTTCCGCTGCGATGCGAATGTGTCGGTCCGCCCCTTGGGGCAGGCGCGGCTTGGCACGCGCGCCGAACTGAAGAACATCAACTCCTTTCGGTTCGTGGAGCGTGCCATCGATTACGAGGTGCGCCGCCAGATCGCCCTGATCTCCTCCGGCGGCCAAGTGCGCCAGGAGACCCGCCTCTATGACTCGGTGCGCGACGAGACGCGCTCGATGCGCAGCAAGGAAGAGGCCAACGATTACCGATACTTTCCCGATCCGGACCTTCCGGCGCTTGTCTTGACCGAGGCCTTTCTGGCCGAGGTGAGAGACGCCATGCCCGAGCTGCCGGACGCCAAGCGGGAGCGGTTCGGCGCCCAGTATGGCCTGTCGGCCTACGATGCCGGGGTGCTGACGGCCAGCCGGGAACTCGCGCGGTATTACGAGGACGCGGTCGCGGCGGCCGGGGTCGAGCCCAAGCTTGTCGCCAACTGGGTGAGCGGCGAGCTCGCCGCGCGCCTCAATGAGGATGGGCTCGATATCGTCGATTCGCGGGTCGGGGCCGTGGCCCTGGCGGGCCTCTTGCGCCGTATTGCCGACGGCACGGTGTCGGGGAAGGCCGCGAAAGACGTCTTCGAGGCCATGTGGGCGGGCGAGGGCGATGCCGATACCGTCATCGCCGCGCGCGGCCTGCGTCAGATCTCGGACGACTCCGCCATCGAGGAGGTCGTAAGGCAGGTCATCGCGGCCAACCCGAAACAACTGGCCCAATATCGGGCCGGCGAGGAGAAGGTGTTCACCTTTTTCGTGGGGCAGACCATGAAGGCCAGTCGCGGCAAGGCCAACCCCGCCAAGGTCAACGAGATTCTGAAGCGGCTCCTGGCGCCCTAGACGCTCAGCCGCCACCCTGGCGGCGTGTGTCTGCGCGGGTCCGTCCGGCGCGCCTCGCCGGCGTTGCCGGGCGTCTCCTTCCGCCTGCCCTTCCCGCCATCGTCTCGACTTGTTCCGTGGACAGCCAATTGCGGTCAGCGCTGGTGATGTCGGGTAGCGGCGCCCATGCCGCCTATCAGGTCGGCGTGCTGCGCGCCCTCGTCCGTCTCCTGCCGCGCCATGCACCCAACCCCTTCAGCGTCTATTGCGGGACCTTGGCGGGCGCCATCAATGGCACCGTTTTGGCCGCCCACGCCGACGATCTCCGCGCAGGACTCCCCCTGCCCTTACGGCATCGGATGTGCCAGATTGAAGAAGAATCCTCGTTCAATGACAGAGCAAGGGGAGTCGATATGAAGATTACACGAGTGGGACCGGACATTGCCAAGCAGGTTTTGAGGTGCACGGCGTGAACGAACACGGGGTCGCCAAGCTCCACAAGACCTTGCCCTGGGCGAAGGTGCTGGAGTGCTTCGCCCAATTGCCGCCGTGCCTGATTGGCATGGAGGCCTGCGCTGGGGCGCATTACTGGGCCCGGGAGCTTGCCCGGCCTGGACATACTGCGCGACTCATGGCGGCGCAGTTTGTGATCCCCTACCGCAAACGCGGCAAGAACGACGCGAACGACGCCGAGGCCATCTGCGAGGCCGTGGGGAGACCCAACATGCACTTCGTGGTCGTAAAGAGCCCGAAGCCGCAGGCGGTGCTCATGGTGCCCCGGGCCCGGACACTCGTCGTGGCCAACCGCACCCGCCCAGGTGAACCAGATCCGCGGACTCCTGAGGGGTCCCAAGGGGGTGGCGAGCCTGCGCCGGCAGCTGCCGCGGATCCTCGAGGATGCCGAAAACGGCTTGCCGGACCTGGCGTGCGAGATGCTCTCCGGCCTCTTTGAACAGCTGTGCGCGCTCGACCGGCATGTGCAGCGCTACGATCAGAAGATCCGCACGCTGGCGCAGCAGAGTGAGCCGGCACGCCGGCTCATGCAGATCGCGGCGATCGGGCCGCAAACCGCCACGGCCCTGATCGCCAGCATGGGCGATCCCCACGTCTTCCAGAGTGGGCGCAACTATGCCGCTTCCTTGGGCCTCACCCCGCGACAGCATTTGCGTGGCGGCAAGGCACGGCTTGGCGCGATCACCAAGCAGGGTGATCGCACCGTGCGCACGCTCCTCGTGCACGGCGCCCGCGCCTACCTGCGCGTCGTCGACCAGAAGACCGATGCCAAGAGTGCCTGGGCGCGACGCCTCAAGGGGCGCCGCCACGTGAATGTCGCCGCTGTGGCGCTGGCCGGAAAGCACGCGCGTCTGGCCTGGGCGCTCTTGGCGAAGGGTACGGAGTACCGGCCGGTGCAACCCGGGATGACTTGCACCTGACGCAGGCGTGAAGTCCGCCGGAAATCGTTCACGGGCCGTATCAACCCAGATCCGGCAGTCGGCGCGCAAAATACGGTCTATCTGCCAGATTTCCTGGGGCGTCCAGCCATTTTTTGCAGTTCACCTGCTGGGTGAATGCAGGTTTGAGCAAAAAAGCCTCACCCATCAAGGCGCTTTTGCTCCGCGCTTACCTCAACTGCCGTATTTAGGATCAATAGAGGAGGTGCTTGCCATCCAGATTGCGAGAGCGAGGACGTTGATGGAAACAGGTCAGACTGACGCAGGAAGAGCCTGATAGCCTGAACGGTGGCCGACACCGACAACTTAAGTGAGACCCCTGCGCGCGAATGTCATCAGGGCCCGCACCGACGGGTGCACCAGAGGCCGGATATATTTACGCAGTCCAACCCTGATTCCAAAGGCCGACACGATCTTGCAATGCAGGGGGAGTCCATATATCAGGCTAGTATTCTCGATATCTGAGACTTCCAGACTGAGGGTGAGGCTGGTACTGGGATTGCGCTGGCTGGCGCGAAGCTGTGTAAAAAATGGTCTCGTCATAGTGCCAATGCCCGTTTGAGATCATTGTGCTCGAAGGCGCTGGCCATGCGGTTGATTTCGGCTGAGCGCGCACCTACGGTTGCGGCGATCTGGCGCCACGTCGAGGTCACTGTTGCGACCTCTTTTATGATCGCGCGAGCCCGCGGCAGTGTGAGGGCGAAAAACTCCGACGCCGCCTCGAGCAGGTCAAGCGAGCAAGTGCCCTCGTTGAGATCGATGTTTGTCGTCAACACCCGCGCTTTGAGATCAACCGGAACGGGATTGAGGTCGTATGCCGGTGAGAGAGTCCAACCGGACTTTCCCCGCCACAGGAAGCCGTGATTGCGGAGATGATCGTCGACGTTTGAGATCAAGACGTTGAAAACGACGCGCCGATAAAGCGCTTGAGCGTCCGTTTTCCCCTGAGCGCCGTGCTCAGCCAGGGCATTTACGATCTCGGGATAGTTGCCGCGCTCGCCATCCTTCGCGCCTATCATCGCCATCGCCGACAGGAACGGAATGCGGATCGTGCCGTCGCGATCGAAGCGGCGCGACAGCATGATGGCCTTGCCGGCGACATTGACCAGTTCATGCTTCGGGGTAACGATACCTGCCCGGTCGGCCAGCCGCAGAGCGACCTCTTCCCACGTTTCCAAGCTGTAAGCGTCGGTCTCCTTCGGAAATTTGGCGATGGAGAGGTGACCATGTTGGTCGATCACGGAAGCCTTGGGGCGCGCGCCGCCGAGGGACGACCCGGGGGCAAAAATGAGCTGAAAGTCTTCCTCCGTCTCCTCATCGCGCAGAATGCGCTCGGTAATCTGCAGAAACCGACCAAGCTCGACCAGAGCCGGAACGCCGGCACGGATCGGCGCCTGGAAGACCTCTTCGCCGACCCATCGGAAGCGAAGAGCGCCGAGCCGGGTTTCGTCGGTGACACCCAGTAGATAGTCGCTTTCCACTAGGGTGCGGACGGCCCGACCTTCGCGTTCGGCAGAGCGACGTTCAGCACGCTGCATGAGACGTCGCCCCCAGGCATCGGGTGCCGAGTCTCCAATAGAACCGAAAGTGGCCAGCCCGGCAGGAGGCGCGAAGGCGCCCCGCGTGAGAGCAAGGGCCGGTTCCAGCGAGAAGCGGTCGGGATCCTGAAGCCATGCGCTGTCATATTCGAAAAGGATCTTCTCTGCGCCGCGCGCGCGATGGCTTCTCGCAAGTCCAATCGAGCGCTTGCGGCCCCTCAGATCAATATGGACCTCGAAATCAGTCATCGCCGGACGGTCCTATCGGTCGTTTCAGGTGAATGTGCTTGGGCAGCTCGGCGCTGGCGAGGGCTTGGCCTACGTGGTCGTTGCTGATGTCGGCGATCTGGACCAGGCCATCAAGCAGGCCGAGGGCCTGAAGAACGCCCGCATAAATTCCGATGCTGACGCTGGCGTCACCAGCCTCGACCCTTTGCAGGGTCGAGCGCGACGTGAAAGCGCGTTCTGCCACGACCGCCATGGGGAGCTTACGGCGACGTCGCGCGTCATGGATATCCGCACCAAGCTTTCGCAGAGCACGTCGTACAGCCGCTGGAGGGCTATGCGGGGTAGGCATTTGAGACCTTCGTGCTACAAATGTCCAGAATATATAGCACGAAGTTGACAAATGTTCCAATCAAAAAGGCAGTGGTGCAGCAATTCTAAATGTGGTAATAGTTCTCAATACGAGCCCCTCCCGATACCAGCGGACTTCGGGGGCTGGACAAAAGCCGGGCATTGTTGTATAACGTCGCTGGGTCATAAAAACTCATGCGAGTGCGGCTTGGCGTTTCCATTTCTCACACTCAAATCCCTGAGCTTTGGCGCCATGATCACCGCCATCAAGGAGGTATTCAAGGGACTGCCGGATCAGCGCAAGGGGAAGAATGGCGTCTACGCAATGGAAGACGCCGCATTGGCGGCGTTTTCGGTATTCTATACCCAGAGCCCGTCGTTTCTCGCCCATCAAAGAGCGATGGAGAAGACCAAGGGGAGGAGCAATGCCCAGAACCTCTTCGAGATGGTGTTGATCCCGACCGATGCCTGCATCCGTAAGCTGCTGGATCCGGTCGACCCCCAGCATGTCTATCCCCTGTTCGAGCAGATCTTCGATGCCCTCGATGCCGGCGGCCATATCGATTCGTTTCGCGTGAAGCTCGATTCTTCCTCCCCGGAGGCCGACACGTTGCTCATGGCCTTGGACGGGACGCAATACCACCAATCCGCCGACATCCATTGCCATCAGTGCACGAAGACCGAGCACAAGGATGGCTCGGTGAGCTATTCCCACACGATGGTCAGTCCGGTCGTGGTGACGCCCGCATCCAACGAAGTCATCTGCCTGCCCCCGGAGTTCGTCGAGCCCCAGGATGGCCACGCGAAGCAGGACTGCGAAACGATGGCCGCGAAGCGCTGGTTTGCCGCCCATGGCAACCGCTACGCGGCGCGGGGCGCGACCTTCCTGGGCGACGACCTCTACGCGCGTCAGCCCCTCTGCGAGCAAGTCCTGGCCTCGGGGGAAACTTCATCTTCGTCTGCAAGCCAAGTTCCCACGGCACTGTCTACGAATGGATCAACGACCTCCAGCGCATCAACGCGGTCCCCACCCATCAGGTCACGTGGCGCAAAGGCAGAACGGTATACACCGATACCTACCGCTTCGTCGCCGATGTGCCCTTGCGCGATCGCGACGACGCCCTCAAGGTCAACTGGCTCGAGCTCACCACCAGGGATGCCTCCGGCCAGGAGACCTACCACAACGCCTGGATCACCCGCCATGCGCTCGACTCGGACAACGTCGCAAGCATCGCCGAAGCGGGACGGGCGCGATGGAAGATCGAGAACGGTGCCAACAATGTGATGAAGACCAAGGGCTATCATCTCGAGCACAATTTCGGCCACGGCGAACAGCATCTCGCTTCGCTCTTTGCCACCTTCAACCTGCTGGCCTTCCTGCTGCATACGTTCCAGGGCATGGTCAGCGAGAAGTACCGGCTGGTACGCGAGCATCTCGGCACGCGCACGAAATTCTTCCATGATATCCAGGCGCTTACGACCTACTGGTGCTTCGAGAGCTTCGAGGCCCTGCTCGACTTCATGATCAAGGGCCTCGAAATCGAAGGGCCCGACAGTAGTTAAACATGGACGATATCCGCTTCTGCGGCCAACCGCTGGATGAGGCACAGCTTGCGCTCATCGTCGAGCTCGCCCGCCGCTATGGGCGCTTAAGCCGCCATGAGCTTGCGCTGACGGTATGCGAACTCCTGGATTGGCGCCGCCCCAAGGGCCAACTGAAATCCATCGAATGCCGGGCGCTACTCGAGAAGTTGCATGACAACGGCCGCATCTGCCTGCCGGCACTCAAGGCGGGCCGCCCCAAAGGCGCCGCTACGTCCACGCGCATGGCCTGGGACCCGGAACCGTCCCTCATCGATGTTCCGCTCGAAGCGCTCAGGCCCGTTCGTCTCGAGCGCGTGGAGACATGCGCCCAACGCGATCAGTGGCGAAGCCTGGTCGCGCGTCATCATTACCTCGGCCACCGCGTGCCCTTTGGCGCTCATCTGCGCTACCTGATCAAGGCCGCCCAGGAAAACGTGCTGGGCTGCCTCCAGTTCTCCTCGCCCGCCTGGCGCATGAGCGCGCGGGATCGGTGGATCGGGTGGGACGACGCCACCCGGGCCGCGCGCCTGCAGCACACCGTGTCAAACTCGCGCTTCCTGGTCCTGCCCCACGTGCGCGTCAAGAACCTGGCCTCCCATGTGCTGGCGCTTGCCCTGCGACAGGTCACCACCGATTGGACGGCCGCCTACGGCGTCCAGCCCCTGTTGGCCGAGACCCTCGTCGATCCCGCCCGCTTTACCGGACATTGCTATCGGGCCGCCCACTGGATCGACGTCGGTCTCACCTCCGGCCGCGGCCGCCAAGACCGCCACCATGAACGCCATGGCGCATGTCCCAAGCGCGTCTTCCTCTATCCCCTCGTAACCGACGCGCGCGAAAAACTCCAAAAGCCTTCAAGGCCCCTAGCGTAAGCCGGCAAGAAGTGATAATCGTTTCTACTTTTAGAATTGCTGGCAGTGGTGGGGCTGTCCCGATCACCAGGGTGTCGGGGCTCAGATGCCCCACATCAACGTGCAACGCGGCGTTTGCCTGGCGTGCGCGATCTGTTTGGGTGTGAGACCACGGTCACGCTTTACGATCTGACGAACACCTACTTTGAGGGCGCTGCCGCCGCCAACCCCCAGGCGGCGCGCGGGCGCTCCAAGGAAAAACGCAGCGATTGTCCGCTCGTCACTTTGGGGCTCGTGCTCGATGGCAGCGGCTTTGTGCGCCGTTCAGAGACCTTTGCCGGCCATGCGGCGGAGGTCCAAACGCTGGAGGCCATGCTGATCGGGCTCGACGCTCCCCGCGGCAGCCTTATCGTAATGGATGCCGGCATCGCCGCCGAAGCGAATCTCACCTGGCTCGTGGCGCACGGGTATCGCTATCTCGTTGTCAGCCGCAAGCGCACGCGCCACTTCGAGGCCGCCCATGCCATCACGATCGAGACCGCAAGCCAACAGGCGGTCCAGATCCAGAAAGTCACAAGCGACGATGGCCAAGAAGTCCAACTGCATTGCTACTCCACGGGACGCCAGGCGAAGGAGGCGGCCATCGCGAGGCGATTCTGCGCACGGCTCGAAACCGGTCTGCACAAATTGGCCGAGGGACTGAATACACCGCGGGGCGAGAAGCGCCTGGCGAAGCTTCAGGAGCGCATGGGGCGGCTCAAAGAAAAGAGTCGGGTAGGACAGCACTACGCGATCACCCTGACGGCGGACGAAAGCGGCGAGAAGGCGTTGTCGCTGACCTGGGTGAAACAACCGATCGGGGGCACGCTTCTCACCTACCCCGGCGTCCAATGCCTGCGCACCAATGAAACCCAATGGGACGCAGAACGTCTATGGCACACCTACATCCTGTTCGGACCTGGAGGCGGTGTTTCGCTCCCTCAAATCAGAGCTGGGGCTGCGGCCCATTTATCACCACCAAGAAGCGCGTGCCGATGGGCATCTGTTCATCAGCGTGCTTGCCTATCAGCTGGTCCAGACATTGCGGCGACAACTGAAGGAAAAGGGCATCCACGAAAGCTGGTCGGGTCTGCGCGAGACCCTCTCGGTTCAACGTCGTGTCACGGCCAGCTTTCAAAGGCGCGATGGACGCGTGCTCCATGTATGCGCAAGAGCACCGTTGCCGAACCCGAACTCAAGACCATGTTATGAGGCTTTGGATCTCGATCCCACACCGGGGGAGACCAAAACACTGATCGTCTGAAATCGCAGGGACGCGGTGATTGCACCGCCTATCCTATTCCTGAAATCGTAACTGATTGAATGGGAAACAGCTTTTTTGCAGCATGTTAAACATGGGCTAGGGGCCGGGCGCCGCGATTCCGGCCGCACCCGGGGGCCACCGTCTTGCCAACGCCGTGGCGGATGTCGCGTCGAGGGGTTCGCGAGGCGCATCCGCGAACCGCCAGGGGCGCCCGGAAGTCCAAGTGCCCACCGCGATCCTCAGGCCTGGATCGCGCTGCCGACGCACCGAGATCGGAATGCTTCCCTCTCGCGGCCCGCAGGCCTCATGGCGCGAGCGCGGCACTGGGGGATGCTGATGCGCGCCACCCTGCGGAAAGCGCCTCCGACGGCTGTGCTGTAGGCCCGTGTGGGGCCGCGCCCCGCCCCGATCGGTCTGGGCCGTTGCTATCGCCTCTTTTCACCGCAGGCCACGATCAAGGCGCCGAGCGGCAATGCCTGGGGGAGCATGCGCTCGGTGAGGCGCGCCACGGGCCCGGCGGATGGCAGGAATACCGCGGAGCGGATGCTGACCTCGCGCACCGCCATCCCCGAAAACAGTGCCTTTACTTCGCCCGCATCGTGCCACCGGGCCCCGCGGTAGGCGCCCTGTCCGCCCTCTCGCCCCTTCGCACGATAGAGCAGGCTCGTGCGATTCAGCCAGCCGATGGCGAAGCGCCGTCGCGTCACCCGCACGATTTCCGCCACCGCCCGCCGTTCATCGCTTATGAAGCATAGCGCGGCAATCGATACGACATGGTCGAAGCCTTCGTCCGCGAATGGCAAGGCGCGGGCATCCCCTGCCACCCATTGCCCGGCAGGACCCGGCTGCGCACGCGCAAAGGACAGCCAGTCGCCACGGACATCGAGGCCCGTCACCGCCAACCCCCGGCGCGCGAATCGCCGGGTGAACCACCCGCTGCCGCAACCGACATCCAGCAGCGTCTCACCCTCGCGCGCACCCAGGGCCACCGCCAGCAGCTCGAATTCCGTGGTACCGATCCATCGGCCGCGTGGGCTGTCATACCAGGCGTCGTAGGAAGCAGCGCCCTCGGTCAAGGCCGTGCCCCCGTGCCCCCCTGATGTCTTGCCCGGCATTGCCAGGCCCGGCCCTTGATCGGCATCGGCGGTCATCCCGTATTCCTCATTGTTGTCACCTTGCGCCCGCCGGCCCACCGCAGCAGTGGCCGGTGTGCGTCGTCTGTCCGGGGCCCTGTCCTTGTGATGATACATGGGCCTCATCCCCTTATGCGCATGCCGAGCAGTATTGGACCTGTATCAATGCGAGCGGCGCCTTGTGTCCTGATAATGCTTCGATGTGACGCACTCTCGATGAAGCGCTTCTCATAAATTGTTATGAAGGCCGTTTCTTGTGGCGCGGCGAAGCGTCCGTGCATCATGGGCGTTCTGCACCTTCACGCCACGCCATCGACCTGTTGTGTCCAGGCGGGCCTCTTCCCGCGCACGAGATGTGCGCAAGTAGGCTACCCTCATTAAGGCGAATGGCACTTACTTAAGCCGCAGCGACTTGAGCGCGCGGGGCTAAGCGTTTGAAAGTTATGAGGTAGGTTGACCGGGATTGGTACGATGTCTGTTACCAGGCATCCACCGGACCAACGAATGGCACTTACTTAAGCCGCAGCGACTTGAGCGCGCGGGGCTAAGCGTTTGAAAGTTATGAGGTAGGTTGACCGGGATTGGTACGATGTCTGTTACCAGGCATCCACCGGACCAACCCCGAGGCCAACCTTGAGAGAGCGTAATGCCAAGTTTCATTCCAAGCAACATCGACAGCAGATTAGCCGACGCGCACAGCGGGTCGATGCGGTCGGCTTTTTCAACCTCCTTACCGGCCCTGAGTTGCTCAAAGTGACGGAGGCGCACCTGCCGGAGCATCGCGAGCGGCTGTACCCGCCGACGGTGGCGCTGTCAATGTTCATGCGCCAGGCGCTGGATGCCGATGGCTCGTGCCAGAAGGCGGTCAACGGCTGGGCGGCGCAACGCCGCGCCGAGGGCTTGAGCGTCCAGAGCGTCCGAACAGGCGCCTACTGCAAGGCACGGGAACGCTTGCCGGTGCCCATGGTGACCGGCCTGACGCAGGCCGTCGGTGAACTCATAAGCGCGCGGGCGAAGGCGGGTTGGCGCTGGCGCGGACGGCACGTGAAGCTCGTGGACGGCACCGGGATCTCGATGCCCGATACGCCGGAGAACCAGGCCTGCTATCCGCAGCCGAGCAGCCAGGCCGCGGGGGTCGGCTTTCCATTGGCGCGTGTCGTGGGGGTGATTTGTCTCGCGACCGGCGCCGTGATCGATGCGGCGATCGGCCCGCAGGCCGGCAAAGGCAACAGCGAGTTGGGGCTTTTGCGCACGCTCGGCGCCGCCTTCTCCCCGGGCGATGTGATGCTCGCCGATGCGCTCTACTGCAACTACTTCTTGGTCGCGACCATGCTGGCAGCCGGTGTGGACGTGCTGTTTGAACAGAACGGCGCGCGCCATACGGACTTTCGGCGTGGCGTCTCGCTTGGGGCCCGCGATCACCTCGTCCGCTGGACGAAATCGAAGACCCGGCCCGAGTGGATGAGCGCAGAGCAATACGCGGAATTTCCCGACGCATTGACGGTACGGGAAGTCATGGTGGACGGCCAAATCCTGGTCACTACGCTGCTCAATCCGCGCCAGGTCAGAAAAAACGCCCTCGACCGGTTGTACGCGCAACGCTGGAACGTGGAGCTGGACCTGCGCAACATCAAAACCACGCTCGGCGTCGACGTCCTGCGCTGCCTCACGCCGCGGATGGTCGAGAAGGAGCTGTGGGTGCATCTGCTCGCCTACAACCTGATCCGTCTGCTGATGGCGCAAGCGGCACTCGATGCCAGCGTTCATCCGCGGCAACTGAGTTTCAAGCATACCGTGCAGTTGTGGACCGAATGGACCACGCACCGTGTCGATCTGGGCGCTGATCCGGACACCTTGTTCCGGCTCATCGCACAACTCACCGTCGGCAATCGGCCCGGACGAATCGAACCACGGGCGCGAAAACGAAGGCCCAAGCCTTATCCCTGGCTGAAAATGCCTCGCGCCGAGGCCCGTGAACAAGTACGCAGATATGGGCATTTGTAGTGCTACGGGCTTAAGTAAGTGCCATTCGGCGCGAAAACGAAGGCCCAAGCCTTATCCCTGGCTGAAAATGCCTCGCGCCGAGGCCCGTGAACAAGTACGCAGATATGGGCATTTGTAGTGCTACGGGCTTAAGTAAGTGCCATTCTCATTAAGGCGGACGATGGTGGCCTGGCTTTGACATGCATCAATGTGACCGCCACCCGCATTCATCCCGTTCGCCTTGATCGCTCGCGGCGCGCGCGGTGACAACGATACGCCGAACCGCGCGGGCCCGCGGGATACGTCGGCGCCGGGCCGCACAATCGATTTCCGCCCCCCTGCATTAGCCATGAAACCTGTTGCGGCCGAAGGCTTCGAGTGCCGCTAAAAACTCGCGTCTTTTTGCCTGGAAATGTGGAAACCCGCAAGTGCGTCCTCGCGCCTTCCATTCCATGGCGGCAATGATCGATTCCACGTCGCGCCCTCTCTTGAGAGATGATCAGAGATCGTCTACGGTTATTTTTGAAATAGACGCATGAAGCGGCGTGGGAGGAGCGTGCATGCCAGAAACTCAGAAGCAACGCCTGGGACCTGAAGGCACCGTGCCCTCTCATGATCCGCGCCCGCGGCGCGCCTCGGATATGGGGCGTGCCGTCGATCTGTCGCCAGTGTCTTTGGAGAGGGCCTTGGCGCTCGGACGCATCCAGGCCGCCTACCAGCCTATCGTCGCCTTGGATAGCGGCACAGTGATCGCCGAAGAGGCCTTGGCCCGCTGGATCACGCGCGATGGGTCGGCACCTGTCACGCCCTAGGCTGGGTGCGGAACGGCGCCTGGGATTACGCGGTGTATCAAGGCTCGTGGCGGGTCGCCCAGGATATGCATGCGCTGGCCGTATCTGCCGGTGTGTTCGACATACCCTTTGACTTTCCGATCACCCCATTCAGGGGCCCGGCGCCAGTCATAGGCGATCCCCCACCTGGGATTCTTGATGTGCCTATCAAAGATTTGAGCACACCCGTTTCGTGAATGGCCGAATTGTAGGCCAATCGCGCCAGACTGTTGCGACACGCCATCCGGTTATTGCGGACGAGCCCCTTGCGCGCAGGAAAAGCGCACGGCTCGCCCGCAGGACACCCGTGGACAACCCCCTCTTTGTGGGAGCTTGTACCGCCTTGCGGGCCGTGACTCATGCACTGCCATCAGTCGTTACATGGAGGCCACGCATGAGGCCCGGACATCGTGAGCGACAAGCGCCACCTCTTATGCCTTACCTAGACGAGCTTCGTAATACCAACGTGGACATGTAAAACATATCGAGCATAGCAGTATGAAGCCCCCAATCACACCGATCTTCCCCTCAGCCATAATTGCGCCGACGACGGCGGAAGACGGGGCGTTGGATAAGTCGATGGCAAGCGCCCCTATCCCCATAAGGACCGCGAGTGCCGTCACGATTTGTCGCATGGTCGCCAGGGCTCGTGAGTCGCCCAGCCGAGGTGTCGTGTCCTCCAGAAACATATGAAGTTCATACATGGATGCCACGCAGAGAAATCCATAGGCACTCGCCACGAAGGTGCACAGCGCCATAAAACCTTGGCACGTTTGTGTTGTGGTGTTTGCAAGGAGTGCTATGGCTGGCGCAGCTGCCACGGCTGCCGCGCCCAGCATGTCTTGTCTGTAGACTGCGAAATGGTGGTGCGTACGCAAGGTTGTGTCGAGCACGATGAGTTCTCCTTGGTGTATGGCAGTGTAAGTAAATAAAGGTATCATTCTCGGGGCCATTGCGGTATCCTGCGCAAGCATGAGTACGGTGCCGGAATTGAAGCGGAAGTTTCGGTCTGTGTGGTCGCATTTGGACGAGGTACGGTGCCGGAATTGAAGCGGAAGTTTCGGTCTGTGTGGTCGCATTTGGACGAGCGCACACGCCGCCTTGTAGCGGCCAATGAAGCGCTGAGCCTGGGGTATGGGGGCGTCTCTCTTGTGCACCACGCCTGCGGCCTGTCACGGAAAGCGATCGCCAAGGGTATCCGCGAAATCCAGGGAGGGGATCAGCCGCTGGTGGGCCGCGTCCGACGACCAGGGGCGGGCCGCAAGTCCCTCACGCAGTCCGATCCCGGTCTCGTGCCCCGCCTCGAAGGGCTGATCGATGCGCAAACGCGCGGGGACCCCGAGTCGGCCCTGCGATGGATCTGTAAGAGCACGCGGGCGATTGCCCAAGAACTGAGCCAGCAAGATCACCCGATCAGCCACATGACGGTCGCACAGATCCTGCACGACCTCCACTACAGCCTGCAGAGCAATCGCAAGACCGAGGAGGGTGCCGATCATCCGGATCGCGATGCCCAGTTTCGCTACATCAATGCCGCCGTCAAGAAATGCCTGAGACAGGGCACGCCCGTGATCTCAGTGGACACCAAGAAAAAGGAGCTCATAGGAAACTATGATAACCCGGGCCAACAATGGCTCCCGGCGAAACGGCCAAAACTCGTGCAAGGTCACGACTTCCCCGGTCCCGAAGTACCCCGCGCCTATCCTTATGGTATTTACGACATCGGCCGCAATGCCGGTTTTGTCAACGTGGGGACCGATCATGACACCGGGGAATTTGCCGTCGCCTCCATCCGCGGGTGGTGGCGCCAGGAGGGCCGGCGCCTGTATGCGGGGGCGAAGACAATCCTGATCACGGCCGATGGCGGCGGAAGCAACGGATGGCGGCTACGGCTGTGGAAGCTGGAATTGCAGAAATTCGCCGATCAGACCGGGCTCTCCGTGGCCGTGTGCCACTTCCCTCCCGGCACGAGCAAATGGAACAAGATCGAGCATCGGTTGTTTTCCTTTATCTCGTCTAACTGGCGCGGAGAACCCTTACGGGACTACGAAACGATCGTCAACCTCATCGCCAAGACCACCACAGCAAAGGGATTGAAAGTCACTTGCCGATTGGACCGCCGCAAATACCCCGTCGGACGCGAAATCACCCAGGCGCAGATGGGGCGCGTCAATTTGGAGCGCAACACGTTCCATGGCGAATGGAACTACACCATCAAACCGCACATAAAGGGTAGTTGAGACCTTTATTTTCTTACAGCGCCTATCCATTGGAGGCTGATAGTCTCGTATTATAGGTTATGGTGGCCAGGGAGGGCTCCCGCTTATGGGGATACTGGGGCGGAGGAGACTGATATGGGTGTATGGACGGGTTATGGGGACATCCGATGTATAGAGAGGGTAGGCGGCGGTGGGCAATAGGGGAGTCTCGTGGCGGGTTGTCTCTCTGGCGCCTATCGGGCGACGCCGATTCTCCCAGCCGGCTTCCCGTCGATGGCCCGAGAGACTATGCGTGTTCGGAACATCAGCGATCGCGGCAATACATGCCTCATTGGGCCGCGCCCATTATAACGAGGACAGGTCCCTGGCGGCCAAGCCGATCTCCTCCTGGGGCCTGTGGCGGTGTCTAACGTGTGATCTCAGCTCGTGAGGTGGCGATAGATATCCGATATCTTCAAGGGGAGCTTGCGCACGTCATCGATCTGTACATAGTTGGCGGCCCCGTACATGTGCGGCAGATAATCGCGCGCGTCGGTGTCGATGGTGATGCAAAAGGCGTGGATATCGTCGCGTTTGGCCTCGAGCAGCGCCTGACGCGTGTCCTCTATGCCGTATTCGCCTCGGTAGCCGTCATAATCATCGGGTTTACCGTCTGACAGGGTGATGAGGAGCTTGGTGCGTGCCTCCACATTGTTTAGCAGGCCGCAGAGGTGGCGGATCGCAACCCCCATGCGTGTATAGTCCTGGGGCTTCATGCCGGTGATACGCGCGCGGACCCTGTCGTCATAGGGGTCTTCGAAGCGCTTCACACGATACATCTCGCAGCGCTTGCGCGTGATCCCCGAAAACCCGTAAATGGCATAGCGGTCCCCCAGGATCTCCAGGGCCTCGCACAGCAGCACCAGTGATTCCCGCTCGGCGTCGTTGATCCAGCCCTTCGTCGATCCGCTCATGTCGACCATGAACATGACGGCGATATTGCGCGCGAAACGCCGGTTACGCAGAAACAGTCCGTCGGGAAGTTCGCGACCCGAACGCAGCTCCGCGAATCCCTGGACCAGGGCGTCGAAATCGATGTCATCACCGTGTTTCTGGCGCCTCTGGGTGGCGTTTTCCCCGCGCAGCGCCTCGAATGTCTTGCGTAGCCGCGCGGCGAGGCCGGCATATTTCCGTAAGGTCTCCGCGACGAACGGTTCATTCACGGGATGGACATCGAGTTCACGCAAGACACACCACTCCTTGCGGTAATGCTGGCGCTTGTAATCCCATTCGTTGTAATGAAAAGCGCCCTCTTCGTGATAGGTCCCCTTCCAGACGTCTTCCGGTTTGCGGGTGTTTTCCCTCGCGTAGGCCCCGTCGCCGGCGGCCACCAGATATTCGTCTGGGATATCACCGAGGTCCTGGACGATGGATTGCATCAGGGCGCGCACGTCCGGTGGCGGGACCAGTGCCTGGCCATCCAGGAAAAGGGTGGGGTCCTGGCGGCCGCCCTCGTCCCTGTGAACGGCAAAGCGCCGCTCGTCCGGGGCGGTCGTTTTGCCCTCCAGGATCGTCTTCAAGGCGTTTTGCAGCGCCGCGCGTTCCTGTTCCAGGCGTCCGGCGAGCGCCGTGGCCACCGCCGCCGGGTCGAGCGCCCCCTGGTAGAGCCGGGGCCTGGGCACGGGTTCCCCGTAAAGGGCGGCCACGGCCTGATAGGTGTCGTCAACGGTGGCGCCGGCCGCCTCGAGCCGGGCGATCCAGGATCTCCATGAGGCCGGTGCCGGCGGGCGCGCCTCGAGGGCGCAGAGTTCCCGGTAGAGCCCGGGCAGCTCGCGCGCGAGGCAGGCGTCGAGGCGCATGGTCTCCAGGGCATGAAAGAGATCGCGGGCATAGGCCGGGTCCGGCAACGACTGGCAGCATTCCAGGAGGCGGGTGGGGTGGTTGCCCGGAAACGTACCAAACCAGGTCTGTGCCCAGAGATGGGCGGCCAGGACCTTGTAGAGGCGCAGGTTCTCGGCGCGCGTCGGCAATACCGCGATCACCGCCGGGAGATAAATGCGCGCGGTGTCGGTAAAGGCGGACTCCCCCGTTTCGAGCTTGAGCGGCCTTCCGGAAAGCGCCTGCAAAAAGAGCTCAAGGACCGGCCCAACCTCCTCCAGGGTCACGGCGCGGGCGCGCTGCGCGCGCGCCGCGGCAAAGGCCTCGACCTCGCTCAGGGCGGTGATGGCCGGATAAAGCCCCATCTTGTCGTAGACGTCCATGGCCTGGATGATCCAGGCCTCGGCGTCATTCACGGCCATGCGCTTTAGGCCCTCGGCCGCGCGATTGGCAAAATGAAAGGCGAGCTCGGGATTGGTCTTGGCGATGATGGCGATCCAATGACGGGCGAAATCCTGCTGGTCCCGGGCAAGCTGTGCGAGCGTGGCCGCGGCCGCCCGGCTGGTGCGACGCAATGACAACGCGGCATCGAGCTCTTCATCCAGCCAGTCCTCGAGCTCGGAGGCGGTGAAGGGCCTAAGATCGGTCATCGCGATCGCCTCCCCGGGCCGCGGGATGGGCCGGTGCTTGCGGCCCTTTTCTGCTACTCTTCAGGCCATGGACATCATCTTTTATCATCGTTCCGATTGTCACCTCTGCGAGGACATGGCGCGCGCCCTGGCGCCGCTTGCCGCCGAGCTCGGTGTGGCCGTCCGCGCCGTCGATATCGAAAGTGATCCGGACCTCGAGGCGCGCTACGGTCTCAAGGTCCCGGTATTGGTTCATGGCGGCACCGAGATCTGTTGCTATCGCCTCGACGAGCGTGCCGTGCGCGGGGCGGTGGCTGCTAAAAAAGCGAGGCGCTGAGCTCATGGATGGCGGCCAGCATCTCCGGGTCGTCGGTGAGGGCCTGGGCAACCGCGCCCCGGCACGCGGCTACCGGGCTTATGCCGGACACCATGAGCTTGGCGGCGTGCACGAGCAGGCGCGTGCTCGCACCCTCCTCCAGGCCGCTGCCCTTGAGATTGCGTGTCATCGCGGCAAACTTGACGAGCTTGCCGGCGATGTCGTCCCCCACCCCGCTCTCGTGGTCGACTATGCGTTTCTCAAGCTCGGCGGACGGGTAATCGAATTCGAGCGCCACGAAGCGCTGGCGAGTGCTCTGCTTTAAGTCCTTGAGCACGCTCTGATAGCCGGGATTGTAAGAGATCGCCAAGGCGAATTCGGGGGGCGCGCACAACACCTCTCCGGTCTTCTCGACGGGCAGCACCCGCCGGTCATCGGCGAGGGGGTGGATGACGACCGTCGTATCCTTGCGGGCCTCGACGATTTCATCCAGATAGCAAAGGCCGCCGATGCGTACCGCCCGCGCCAGCGGGCCATCGACCCATACGGTATCGCCGGCGGTGATCAGATAGCGTCCCACGAGGTCGGAAGCCGTGAGATCGTCGTGGCAGGAGACGGTCACGAGCGGACGCTTCAAGCGCCACGCCATATGTTCCATGAAGCGCGTCTTCCCGCAGCCCGTGGGACCCTTCAGCAAAACGGGGATCTGATTGCGGTAGGCGCTCTCGAACAAAAGAATCTCGTCGCCTTGCGGTTCGTAATATGGCTCCTTCGTCACGAGAAGGGCTTCAGCTTTCACAACACCTGGCTCCACGTGTCCCTCGTTTATCGCGGCACTGACCCGACTACAGTATGCCAAAAGCATCCGACAATCCAAAAAGCGATCGACGGCCCGGCCATTCAAGGCGGGATGGCTATCTCCTAATGCGCGCATATGCCTGCAGGCGCCCGCCATCCGCGACAGACGCGCCCGGCCATAAAGAGTTCCGACTTCTTCGTTCGGTGTTCCGTGCGCCATCGCTTTACATAAGGGAATTGCTGTTGACGACCGCAGCATCTCTCTCCACAATACTATCGATCATATTCGTTTATCATGACAGCGTGGGGTCCCACCCGCGCGAGCAGCACGGCCGATCGAACCGGCTCTCGTCTACGCGGCATCTTATGGCGCCATAGAAAGTTTCTAACCATGGCCCTAGCTCTTGCGGGCCTCTTCGGCGTATAACGTGGACGGCCCCCGTCCGGCGCGAGCCGCGGCTGGCTTTAGCGAACGCCACCCCTGAGGAGATCGCTTAATGGCGGACGTAGTTGCAACACATGAGACCATCGTGGTGGTCGGTGGCGGCATCAGCGGAATGACCGCAGCCGTCGAGGCCGCCGAAACCGGCAAGAACGTCATCCTGCTCGAACGAGCGCCCTCGCTCGGGGGCCGCGTCAACCAACTCTATAAGTATTTCCCGAAATTGTGTCATCCGACTTGCGGCATGGAGATCAACCTTCGCCGCCTGCGCGCCAACAAGCGCATCAAGGTCCTGACTTTGGCCGAGGTCTCGAAGGTGGAGGGACGCGCGGGCGATTACAAGATCTCCGTTACCCTCCATCCCCGCTACGTGAATGACAATTGCACCGCCTGCGGCGCCTGCGGCGAGGCGGTTTCCGCGGAGATCCCAAACCCCTTCAACTACGGAATGAGTCGCATGAAGGCCGCCTATCTACCTTCGCTCATGGCCTATCCCCAGCGCTATGTCATCGATCCGTCCATATTGGGAACCCCCGACGCCGACAAGGCCCGGGAAGCGTGCAAGTACGGCGCCGTCGATCTCGACATGAAGGCGGAGGTGGTCACTTTAAGCGCTGGCGCGGTGGTGTGGGCGACAGGCTGGCGTCCCTATGATGCCAGCAAGATTCAGCCTTACGGCTATGATCGCTTCGATAATGTCATCACGAGCGTCGAGTTCGAGCGGTTGTCGGATCCGCGGGGCCCCACGGGAGGGCGTATCGTCCGTCCGTCCGATGGTAAAGAGGCCAAGAACGTGGCGTTTATCCAGTGCGCGGGGTCTCGCGACCGCAATCACTTAAAGCATTGCTCGCGCATCTGCTGCATGGCCTCGTTGAAGCAGACGACCTATATGCGTGAGCGTTTCGGCGATGAGGCACAGTCCACTGTTTATTACATCGACATCCGCGCCATCGACCGCTTCGAAGATTTTTATCAGAAGGTGCAGGCCGATTCGACGGTGCATTTCGTGAAGTCCAAGGTGGCCAACATCACCGAGGACGAGGCGACGGGTGACGTCATATTGCACGGGGTCGATACCGAGGGTTATCACCGCTATGACAACCGCCATGACCTGTGCGTATTGGCGATCGGCATGGAGCCAAGCGTGGACATCAAGGCCATCGCCGATGTCGCGGTCGATGCCAGCGGCTTTATCGAGATGGGCGCGACGGATGGTGGCCTGTTCGGTGCCGGATGCGCGGCCAACGCGCTCGATGTAAACCGGTCGGTGCAGAGTGCCACGGCAAGTGTCTTGCGCGCCGTGCAGGTGGTGAACCGCGTGGCGAAGGCGGAGGGTTAGGACATGGCGGACATGAAGATCGGCGCTTACGTATGTCAGGGCTGCGGCCTGGGTGAGCGTCTGGATACCAAGGCCCTCACTCTGGTCGCGCAAAAGGAAGGCAAGGCGCACGTCGTGCGCGAGCACGAGTTCCTGTGCAACAGCCAGGGCGTGGCCATGATCCAAAAGGACATCGACGAGGGCGTAAACCGCGTCGTGATCGGCGCGTGCTCGCGCCGCGCCAAGGCCGAGGCCTTTGGTTTCGAGAATGTCGCGGTAGCACGCGTGAATCTGCGCGAGCAGGTCATATGGTCGCAGCCGGCCACCGAGGAGGCGCGTGAACTGACCCAGGAGATGGCCGCGGATTACATGCGCATGGGCTGCGCCGAGGCGAAAAAGGTCCAGGCCCCGGTCCCGAACCCCGAGCACGGTACCAACCGGCGCGTGCTGGTGGTCGGCGGAGGCATTACCGGCATGACCGCGGCGCTCGAGGCATCGCGCGCGGGCTATGAAGTCCTGCTGGTGGAAAAGACCGGGGCCTTGGGCGGCTTCATGGCCAAGCTTCATCGGCGGATTCCGTACCGCGAGCCATTTGCCGATCCGCAGGCGACCGGCGTGGAGGCGCTGGCGGCGGCGGTGGCGCAGGAGCCCCGTATCACCGTGTTCCTCAACTCCACCACCACGCGCACGAGCGGCGCCCCGGGCCGGTTTAGCGTCGATATCACGACCGAGAGCGGCCAGACCCAGACCGAGAATGTGGGCGCCATCGTCATGGCGAGCGGCTTTACGCCCTATGATGCGAGCAAGCTGCCGGAGCTTGGTTACGGCAAGAGCCAAAACGTCGTCGATCAGGCGGGCCTTGAGACATTGGCGCGCACCGCTGCCGCCAAGGGCGAGCCGATGCGCCGGCCTTCCGACGGGAAAGAGATCAGGAGCGTGGTGTTCGTCCAGTGCGCCGGTCAGCGCGATGCAACCGGGACGCATCTCAAGTACTGCTCCGGCCATTGCTGCAATACCAGCATAAAGCAGGCGATGTATTTCAAGGAACAGAACCCCGATATCGACACGGCCATCATCTACACCGACTTGCGGACGCCCGGCAATGGCGAGGATTTCTACCGCAGCGCCCAAAGAAAGGGTGTGATCTTCACCAAGGGCAAGGTGGCGTCGGTGGATGTCGATTCAAGCGGTTCGGCCGTCGTTCATTTCCATGACCTCATCCTGGACGACAAGGCGGCGACCATGAAGGATGTCGATCTGGTCGTCCTGGCCACGGGCCAGGTCCCGAATTCCGGGGTCAATATCGATATCCCGGCCGGTGCCGAGGATGTCGACGCAGGCAAGCCCGCCGAGCAGGCCGTGTCGGTCCTGAATCTCACCTATCGCCAGGGTCCGGACGTCCCGCAGCTCCGATACGGTTTCACGGATTCGCATTTCATCTGCTTTCCCTACGAGACCCGCCGGACCGGCATCTATACCGCCGGACCGGTACGCCGGCCGATGGATATCGCGCAGGCGGTGGAGGATGCCACCGGGGCGGCGCTGAAGGCCATACAGGCCGTGGAGAACGCCGGTCTCGGGCGTGCGGCCCATCCCCGTTCGGGCGACTTGAGCTATCCGACCTTCCGTCGCGAGGGCTGCACGCAGTGCAAACGCTGCACGGTCGAGTGTCCGTTCGGGGCGATCGACGAAGATGAGCAACGCTACCCGCAGTTCAATGAGGGGCGCTGCCGGCGCTGCGGCACATGCATGGGCGCGTGTCCGGTGCGCGTCATCTCGTTCGAAAACTACTCGATCGACAGTGTCGGCTCGCAGATCAAGGCGGTGGACGTCCCGGATGAGTTTTCGGAAAAACCACGCATCCTGCTGCTGGCCTGCGAGAACGATGCCTATCCCGCGCTCGACATGGCCGGGGTGTCGGGACATACCTCGAGCGCATTCATCCGGACCATACCGGTCCGCTGTCTCGGTTCGGTCAACATGATATGGATCACCGACGCCTTGAACAGCGGCTATGATGGCGTGATGCTGATGGGGTGCCGGCACGGTGACGAGTATCAGTGCCATTTCGTGAAGGGGTCGGAGCTCGCGAACTATCGGATGAGCAAGATCGACGATACCCTGAAGAACCTGAACCTGGAGAAGGATCGCGTCCGGGTGCTCGAGGTCGCCATCGCCGATATCGGGAAGGTCCCGGAACTCATCAACGATTACGCCGCCAAGATCCAGGAAATCGGCATGAGTCCGTTCAAGGGTTTCTAGGAGGCACCAATGGGCGATATCAATACGGCAATGACGGAGCAGTATCGCAACAACTTCCTGAAGGAAGTGGAGGCGAACGTCGAGGAAGGCCAATGGGTCAAGATGTGCATGCAGTGCGGGGTCTGCTCCGGCTCGTGCCCGCTCGGCCCCGCCTGGGAGCACCCGCCGCAGGAAATCTTCATGATGATCCGGGCCGGGCGCCGGGACGAGGTGTTGAAGAGTGAATCGATGTGGATGTGCACGTCCTGCTACAACTGCATCGTGCGCTGCCCGCGCGAGCTGCCGATCACGCACATCATGCATGGGCTCGCCAATTATGCCCACAGGCTCGGGCTTGCCCCGAAGATGAACCCGACTCGGCGCTTTGCCAAGATGTTCTGGAATAACCTGACGAAGTCGGGGCGCGTGAACGAGATCGAGCTGTCCGTGGGGCTCTATTTCATGGATGGATTCAAGACCGGGGTGGCACGGGCGTGGGCCATGAAGGATATCGGCCTCGGCATGCTGAAGACCGGTCGCCTGAACCCCCTGGGTTTCGTGACCCACAAGGGGTGCAAGGACAAGAAGGGCATCCATAAGATGTTGAAGAAGGCCCGGGAGATCGAGGATCGGCGCAGGGGCTTTGCCGCCTAAGAGGGGTTCGTATGGCCAGAAAAGAGTATTCGTTCTACCCAGGCTGCTCGTCGGAGCGGCTGACTTCCGCCTCGAACTATATGGTGTCGGTGGAGGCGATGTGCAAGAAGCTTGACGTCAAGCTAAACGAGATCCCCGACTGGAATTGCTGTGGCGCGTCGATCGGCTACGCCGAGGGCGGCGAGTTGCCGCGCCATGTGATGAACGCGCGCAATCTGGCCATCTCCGAGCAGGCCAACAAGGGCCAGGATATCGTGGCCACCTGCGCGGCCTGTTGGCTCGGGGCGAAGGAGACCAAGGATCGGCTGGCCGAGGATAGCGATCTGCTGGCCGAGACCAACGAGGCCTTGCGCGAGGCCGGCATGAATCTCCAGTACAAGGGTGAGCAGGAAGTGCGTCACATGGTGGAGGTCCTGATCGAGGACCTGGGCTACGACGAGCTGAAAAAGCCGGTGGTGAAGTCACTCGAGGGCATCAAGTTCGCGGGCTATGTGGGCTGCCAGACGAATCGCCCGTTCGGGATCGCGGGCGAGTCGTTCGAGAACCCGAAGTACCTCGACCGGCTCGTCGAGATCGTCGGCGGGGAGCCGGTCGAGAAGTATGATCAAAAGGTGACGTGTTGCGGTGGGGCGCTTGCGTTCTCGGAGCCCGAGAAGAGTCAGGCCCAGATCAAAAAGATCATCGAGTCGGCCTACGACCATGGCGCCGATATGATCGTGACCCCGTGCCCGGTGTGTCAGATGAATGTCGAGGTCTATCAGGGGCAGATCAACAAGCGCTACGGGACCAAGTTCAACATCCCCGTGACCTACTATAGCCAGCTGATGACCGTGGCCTATGGCGGCAGCGCCAAGGAGGCGGGCCTGAACGGTCAGATCATTCGCGCCCACAGGCTCGAGGAGATCGCCGCCAAGGCGGTGCGCTGATCCTCCGCGCGTGCCGCCCTTGCGGCATCCCCGTGCCGCGCCCGTATGGGGTACGGCGCGGGCCTAGGTCGGCCGGGGCCCCCGAGGCTCCGGCGTCTTTTCGGTGGGTAGCAGCAGCGAGGCGGCCGGGACGTCGAGGGCCGCCGCGATCCGTCCTATGCAGTCGATGCCAATGTTGCGCCGCCCACGCTCCAGATCACTGACATAAGCGCGGTTGACGCCGCTCATGGCGGCGATATCCTCTTGCGTGAGGCCCCGGGCGTGTCGGGCCCGCCTCAGATTGATGGCAAGGTAGCCGCGCTCGACGGTGTGCGTCATCCCCAAAGTCTATTGTAGATGCAAGCGTATTGGCAAGGCCGGCGCGGGCGCCTTTTTGTAGACTCACGCCATGGAAACACTGGCCAAGCGCCTGCGCTACGCTCGGGAGCGGATGGGCCTTACGCAATCCGAGCTCGCGAGGCGTGTGAAGCTTCGGCCGCAGGCCATTCAGTTCATCGAGGCCGGTCATGTGCGCCGGCCGCGTAGTGTCGTAGAGATCGCCCGCGTCCTCGGCGTCAATGCCGAATGGTTGCTGCTCGGTGAGGGGGCAGTCGATGTCGCCATCCGCGAGACGCCCGCCGGATACGAGGGGGAGGCCGCCTTGAGCGACGAGGCGGTGGCCGTGGCGCGTCTGTGGATGGCGTTGCCGCAGGGCCAGCGTGTCGCCATGAAGGAGACCCTCGTGGCCTTGCTCAAGGCCGGATCCTGACGGTCGGTCCGGAGCGGACGCCAAGGAGTTCCTGCAGGATCATCGTCCACGCGGCGGCGATAGGCCAAGCTCATATCCGCCGCCCCATGATCAGTACGCGTCCTTGGGTGGTTTCGCCCGCCCGTGCGCATGGGCGCGTTGCGGCATGGCGGTGGGATTTTGGCGTAAGGGCCAGCTGAGCCCGCGTTCCCGCTATCCTGCCGCCCGCCCTGGCCTGTTTTCGCGTAGACCCGCGTGGACGGGCGTGGTTCAAGACCGAAGGTCTGCCCGCGGCGGCCTCGGCTGGGTTCTCCTTCGGGCGTTCGTCTCCCGGGCGTCTAGGGAGGCGGAGGGTCTTCGCTGGCGAGGAACTCGAGGGCGTTCCCGTCCGGATCCCGGCAAAACAGCGCCTGGCGACCCGAGCGGCTGGGCACGACGGGAACGTCGGCGGCTGCCAGGCGCCGGGCAAGGCCTGGCAGGTCCGATACCGTCAATGCGAGATGACGGTCGCGTCCGGGTTGCCGCAGCGCACCGGCGGCGGGTTCCGCGCCGATCGCCAGAAGGTGGATCTGTTGGCCGGAGGGCAGGGCGAGCCACGCGCCGGGATAGCCGAGATCGGGGCGCGCGACGATCTCAAGACCCAGGAGGTCGCAATAGAACGTAAGTGCGCGCGGCAGCTCCTGTACCCGCAGGCTGGCGTGGATGATCGCGCGGATCGGCGGCATGACGGGATCGAGACCTCGGTATGCCGCCATTCTATCGTGTCTTCGATCCCCAAGCCCAGATGATGACACGGCCCTCGGTGCCGGCGCCGCCCCCAAGCGGGCGCAGGCGGCGTCCTGGCGCCCGGCGCCGATCCCCGGCACAATGCCGTATGCCCGAGATGCCCCCGCCGCGACTTGCCGCCGATCGCGTATCTTTCATCGAGATCCTCGGCCATGCGCTCGCCAATATCACGCCGTCGGCGATGGCGACCGTGACCATCTCCCTCGTCGCCGCTCAAGGGGGTCTCTTGACCTGGGCGGTCTATCTCGCGGTGGGTCTCGTCATGTTGCTCGTGGCCGCGCAAGTGGCGACGCTTGCCCGCGAGGCGCCGGCCGCCGGCTCCCTGTTCGTCTCCGTGAGCCGCAGCCTCCACCCGGTTGCCGGGGTGTTGAGTGGCTGGGTCATGACCGGGGGTTATCTCGGGGCGCTGCTCGCGGCCCCCATCGTCGGCGGATTGTTCGTCGCCAAGGCGTTGCGCATCGCTGGCATGGGGCTCCCCTGGCCTTGGGCAGCCTTGTTGTTTGCCGGGACCTCTTGGGCGCTCACGGTCCGCGATGTCGGTCTCGCGACACGCTACAGCCTTTTTATCGAGGCCGTATCGTTGCTGATCATCCTGGTGATCGGGGTGTGGACGCTGGGGCATGTCTCATGGACGCAACCGGTCCTGTGGCCAGGCACGTTCAGGGCCGGATCGTTCTTTCAGGCAATGACCTTGAGCATCCTCGCCTATGGCGGATTCGAGACGGCCGCCAATTTCGGGCGTGAGGCCCATGCCCCGAACCGCGACATCCCCCGGGCGATCTTTGCCGCGGTGCTGGCGAGCCTCGGGTTTTATGTCTTCATGGCCTACGTCGAGGTCGCGGGCTTCGGGGGCCATGCCGGCGAGTTGGCGCGCACACCGGCGCCGCTCAGCGTGCTGGCGATTCGGCAGGGCTTGCCGGCGCTCGCCTTCTCATCGGATATCGCCATGGCCATCGCCGCCTTCAGCGCCACCATCGCCACCTTGAATAGCCTCGGGCGCGTGCTGTATTCGATGGGCCGGCACCGGGTGCTCCCGGCGGCCCTGGGGAGGATCGGGGCGCATGGCACGCCCGCCGTGGCGCTGCATGGGCTCGGCGCGCTCACCTGCGGATTCGTGATCTTGGCGGCGTGGCGCGCGTGGTCGCCGCTTGCCATTGTCGATCTCTTTGGCGTGTTTACCGCTCTCGGGTTTATCATGATTTACCTTTTTGCGTTGATCGCGGTTCCCGTGCTGCACCGGCGCCGTGGTCGGGTGGCGCCATGGCCGGCACTGGCGGCGCTCATGCTTGCCGGCCCGCTTTTGGTGTATGTCTTTGGCGAGAACTTCTGGGGGGCGAGCGGCGTGGCTTTGACGGCGGCTTATGGATTTCTCGTGTATCTCGTGCTCGGTGCCTGGCTTTACCGGGCCTGGCGGCAGCGCGCGGATAGGCCTGCCGCCGACCTCTTGTTTGCACGCGACGATGATTGACCAAGCGTGCGATCTCGAAAGACGATTTGTCGCGGGGGATGGGCCGATGTGGTGGTCGTCGGTCACGACGCGCGGGCTTGGCGTAGTCCTCGTCGCCTACATCGGCGAGTGCCCATTTTTTGTGTCACTCGGCGCCCCCGGGGAGGTGCGCGCGTGGGCGCAAGGGCTTGCGATCGCCCCCTTGGTGTGGGACCCGCACGCCCCCCACGCCTTGCACGCGGCGCTGCGGGGGGTCGTCGATCGCGGCCAGCGCTATGCGGGACCGGTCGGGCTCGTGCGCGAGACGCCCTTTCAGCAGGCGGTGCTATTCGCGACCCGCGCCATTCCTCGCGGCGAGACGCGCACTTACGGTGAGATGGCCGCGGCCGTCGGCCGTCCGCGGGCGGCGCGGGCGGTCGGCAGTGCGCTTGCCGCCAATCCCTTGCCTCTCTTGATCCCCTGCCACCGGGTCGTAGGCGCGGGTCGGCGGCTCGGGTTCTATTCCGATGGCGGACCGGACATGAAACGCCGGCTGCTGGCCTGCGAGGGCGTGGGCGTCGCCTCTTTTCTTTGAGAAAGCCGCACTTGCGGCCATCCGGATCGACCATCTACCGGGGGTGGGACATTCGCGAACTGTCCGTTTGACGGACAGAGTCTATTGAACTAAACTAACTTAGTTTAGTGGCGCGCGGGTGGCTGGATGAAAAAGGTTAATATCCATGAGGCCAAGACTCACCTCTCCCGACTCGTGGAGGAGGCGGTTCAGGGAGAGCCGTTTGTGATCGCCAAGGCGGGTAAGCCGCTTGTTAAGGTGACGGCGCTGGACGTGCCGGTCGCGACTGAGCCGCGTCGTCTGGGGTTCCTGGCCGGCGAAATTTCAGTACCAGACGACTTCAACCAAATGGGCGGCGCGGAGATCCATCGGTTGTTTGGGGAAGGCGATTGAAACTCCTCCTCGACACGCACCTGCTTCTATGGGCGGCCGGACAACCCGAGCAGTTATCCGTCACCGCCCGAACGCTGCTGGACGACCCGCAAAACTCGCTCGTGTTCAGCGCCGCCAGCCTGTGGGAGATCACCATCAAGCGCGGTCTGGGACGACCCGATTTCCGCGTGGACCCCCGGCTTTTGTATCGTGGTCTGCTGGACAACGGCTATAGCGAGCTCCCGGTGATGAGCGAACATACCGTAGCGATCATGGAGTTGCCGGCAATCCATAAAGACCCTTTCGACAGAATCCTGGTCGCCCAGTCGTTGGTCGAGGGTGTCATGTTGCTCACCACCGATCCGGTCATCGCCCGCTATGCGGGCCCTATACGCATGGTCTGACCGGAGGGCCAGCCGTCGGTATGTCGCGCGCCTCCGCGATACCCATGTCGCGTGTTTGCGCGGGAGTCAAATCGCGCTAATCTGACCCGATGCCGAGCCGTGCGACGCGCATCACCGTCCCCCCGTCCTATGATTTCGCCGCGGCGCTCGCGTTTTTACGAGAGTCGCCGTCGGCGGTCCTCGAGTCCATCGAAGGCGAGAGCTATCGCCGCGCCTGGCGGACCGATCGCGGGGTCGAGCTCGTGAGCGTGGCCTGGAGTGCGTCCCTGGCAAGACCGCAACTGCGCGTGCGCGTGGAGGGCCCGCGCGCCGACGACAAGTCGCTCGCCTCGGCAATCGACAGGGTCCGCCATGTCTTTTCGCTTGATGTCGATGCCGGGGGGTTCCAGGAATTGGTGGGGAGCGACCCGATCATGGCGCGTCTGGTGGGTGATGGGCTTTGCGTGCGACCGGTCTTGATCGCAGACCCCTTCGAGTCTCTCGTATGGGCCATCATCGGTCAGCAGGTCGGGGTGGGATTTGCCCGCAGCCTGCGCGGAGCGCTCGTACAGATCGCCGGCGACTGCGCGGTCTTCGGGTCGTCCCGGTTTGCGGTCATGCCGGATGCGTCCCGGCTCGCCGATATCGATGAGGACCCCTTGCGCGCGGCGCATTTCAGTCGCGCCAAGATCCGCGCTTTGCGTATCGCGGCCCAGGCCGTAACGAGCCAAGCCCTCGACTGGGCGCGACTCGCCGCCCTGCCGCCGGCCGAGGCCATGGCGGTACTGACCCGGTTTCCGGGCATCGGGCCGTGGACGGCGGGCATGGTCTTGATGCGCGGCCTCGGGGTGCGCTCGGTATGGCCGGCGGCCGATCTCGGCCTGCGCAAGGCCCTCGCCCGGGCGTTGGGCGCGAGCGTGCCCTTGACCGAGGCCGAGGCGCGCGCCCTGGCCGCCCCATGGGCCGGTTGGGAGGCCTGGGTCGCATTCTTTGCGTGGCGGTCCTTGTCGCGGCATCGCGCCGGGCCGTGAAGGATGGGCGGCGGGCCATGGGCGCGCGCTATACCAAAAGGTCGGGACGCCGGTGGCGCCGGCGTCCCTGCTGGCCTATTCGGCAGAGGCCCGCCAGCGGGTCATGGCGGGCCCGCTCCTTGGAGGGACGCCGCCTGCCTTATTGAGGTGAGAGGATAATGGCCTCGCTCATCGCCGGGGAGGGACCTAAGGGGGTATCAGCCCACGGCGATGCCGTTAACCGCGGCATAAAGGCCGAACCCGGCGGTGAGGACGATGATGCCCAGCACGAATCCCGCGTAAGGCCCCTGGAGGCGCAAAGGCCCCGAGAGGGCGTGGCGCGCCAATAGGTACAGAAAACCCAGGACGATGGGGAGCAAGACGGCGTTCATCACCTCCATCGCGACCCCCAACGTGACCAGATTGACGTCCGATGCCACCAGTACCCCGCCGAGTACAAGCAGGGTGGTATAGATCCCGTAGAACCAGGGGGCCTCGCGCGGGTGGTGTTCGAGGGAATGCTTGAAGCCCATGACCTCGCCCACGCCGCGGGCGGCGGTGAGCGAGACCACGATCGTGGCGACTGCCGCCGCCCCGCTCATCCCCAGGGCGAACAACAACCGTCCGGTCCGCTGCCCCAGAAACGGCGTCAGGGCGTCCGCGATCTGTTGGACGGTATTGAGGGGCGCGTGAGGGTTGTTGCGCCCTATGGTGGCCGCGGTCGCGACCAGGACCGCGGCCATGATCAGCTGGGTCACGACCGCGCCTAAGGCGGTGTCGACGCGCGCCATGGTCAGGTGATCGATACGTAGGCGCTTATCCACCACCGCCGACTGTTGATAGAACACCATCCATGGCATGATCACGGCGCCGACATTGGCGGCCGCCAGGTAGAGGTAGCCGGGGTCCTGAAACGGGATATGCAGGCTATGGCGTACGAGCGGTCCCAGGGCCTGATGGGTGCGTAAGGCCACCAGCAGGAATGCGAACTCAAAGGCCCCGACGGCCAGCGCCACCCGTTCCACGCCGGCATAGGACGCCGTCCAGACCATGACGATGAGACCGCCGACAAGGATGATCATGGTCACCCACCGCGGGACACCGAATAAGAGGCCGACGCCGGCCATGCCGCTCAATTCGGTGAGAAGCGCCCCGAGACAGGATAGCGCCAGGGTCCCGACCGACAGCCAGGCCCAGCCCCGACCGAATCGCCTGGCGATCAGTTCGCCATGGCCCTCGCCGGTCACGATCCCGAGGCGCACCGTCAATTCCTGGACGATGTAGAGGATGGGGATCAGCACCACCTGGAGCAGCAACAGCCGGTAACCCCACTGGGCGCCGCTCTGTGCGGCCGTGATGACACTGCCGGCATCGGTATCGGCCAACATCACCACCAAACCCGGCCCGAGCACGGCCAGTAGGGCGCGCCATGGACGGGACCATGTGTCGGAGCGCCGACGCGACAAGGACATGTAAGGAACCCCCTATAATCGTTAACAATAATAAGAGTCATTGTCATTTGATGCAAGCGGAGGGGTTACGCACTATAATGGTGCATATGCCTCGTTATGGGCTGGTCGAGACGCACCAGAATGGCGTATTTTGGGCCGAGGTCGTTGGCCCGGATCTTGCCTTGGGGGATGCCGTGGCGAGTCATGCGGAAAGTATTGTGGAAAACCTGACGACCGCGGTCGTGGTCGCGGATGCCGCCCTGCGCCTCAAGGCCGTGAATCCGGCCGGCGAGATCCTGTTCGAGTTGAGTGCCAAACAGATGGTGGGGCAAGCACTCGAGCGGCTGTGGCCGCAGACGGCTTCGCTTGCGGGTCTGTTTGCCGACATCCTGCAAAGCGCGCATTCATTCACGCGCCGCGGCCTGCCCTTGCCGCTGCCTGGCCGCGAGGTGCTTGTCGACATGACCGTAACGGCGATCTTGCCTGGCGTCGAGTCGGGGGTGCGGGAGGCGGTCTTGTTGTTCGAACTCAATCAGGTCGACCGCCTGCGCCGTCTGGCCCACGAGGAGGAACTCGTGGATCGCCATTTGGCGCAGAGGGCGGTGGTGCGCGGCCTGGCGCATGAGATCAAAAATCCCCTCGGCGGCTTGCGCGGTGCCGCGCAGCTGCTCGAGCGCAAGCTCTCCGACAGCGAACGGGAGTACACGCGCATCATCATTCGCGAGGCCGATCGCCTGCAGGGCCTCGTGGACCGCTTGGCGGGACCGACCCGTCCTTATCTGCCGGTGCAGGTCAATATCCATCAGGTCCTGGAGCATGTGCGATCCTTGATTCTCGCCGAGGTCGGCGAGGGTTTCGTCCTGCGACGCGACTATGACCCGAGCATCCCCGAATTCGCCGGTGACCCGGATCAGCTCGTGCAGGCGGTCTTGAACCTGGTGCGCAACGCGGTGCAGGCCCCAAGCCATCTGATCGTCCTGCGTTCGCGCATCGAGCGCCAGTTCACGATCGGCCAGCGGCGACATAAGCTCGTGCTGCGTGCCGAGGTGGAGGATGACGGGCCGGGCGTGCCGCAGTCCTTGCGGGACACCCTGTTTTATCCCATGGTCACGGGCCATGCCGCGGGCACCGGGCTTGGTCTATCGATCGCCCAGGACATCGCCCGCCGGCACGGCGGCCTTATCGAATATACGAGCCGTCCGGCACGGACGGTCTTTACGTTATTTCTTCCCCTGAGGCAGGAATATGACCCGACAGGATAGTGTGTGGATCATCGACGATGACGAATCGATCCGCTGGGTGCTGGAAAAGGCATTCCAGCAGGCCGGCATGGCGACCCGTTGTTTTAGTGGCGCCGGGAGCGCCCTGGATGAGTTGCGTGAAGAGACCCCGGATGTCGTGATTACCGACATCCGCATGAGCGGACTGTCGGGACTGAAGCTGCTTGAGAGCATAAGCCATACCCTGCCGACACTCCCCGTGATCGTCATGACCGCCCATTCCGATCTGGACAGCGCGGTGGCCGCCTACCAGGGCGGTGCCTTCGAGTATTTGCCGAAGCCGTTCGACGTCGATCACGCGGTGGGCCTGGCACGCTATGCCATCGAGCATAGGCGTCAGGGGCAGGTGGCGCACGCCGAGCGGGCCGAGTCGGCCCCCGAGATCCTGGGCGCGGCGCCCGCCATGCAGGAGGTCTTTCGAGCCATCGGCCGGCTGTCGGGGTCGCACATCACGGTCCTTATCAACGGCGAGTCCGGGACCGGCAAGGAACTCGTGGCGCGGGCCCTGCACAACCACAGCCCGCGGGCGCGCAATGCCTTCATCGCCTTGAACATCGCCGCAATCCCCGCGGGGCTTCTCGAATCGGAGTTGTTCGGTCATGAGCGCGGTGCGTTCACCGGGGCCTTGACGCAGCGGCGCGGACGTTTCGAGCAGGCCGACGGCGGAACCTTGTTTCTAGACGAGATCGGCGACATGCCGGCCGATCTTCAGACGCGCCTCCTGCGGGTCCTGTCCGACGGCCAATTCTATCGCGTCGGTGGCTGCGAAAAGATCCGGACCAATGTGCGCGTCATTGCCGCCACCCATCAGAACCTGGAGCAGCGCGTGGCCGATGGACTGTTCCGGGAGGATCTGTTCCATAGGCTCAATGTCATCCGCATTCATGTCCCGCCGCTGCGCGAACGTCGCCAGGACATACCGATCCTGGCGCGCCACTTCCTGGCGACCGCGGCCGCCGAGCTCAATGTGGAGGCGAAGCGTCTTGCGCCCGAGGCCGAGCAGTATCTCTGCAAGCTGCCGTGGCCTGGCAACGTGCGCCAATTGGAGAATACCTGCCGCTGGCTCACGGTCATGGCCCCGGGACGCACCATTCGCATCGCCGATCTCGCCCCGGAGCTGAAGGAGGTGGACCCGGCGCCGGCCGGCGTCGACTGGCGCGCCGGGTTGCGCGGCGTCGTCGAGCAGAGGTTGGCGTTGGGCGAGAAGGCGGTCTACACGGAGTTGAGCATCGAATTCGAGCGCACCCTGATAGAGGCCGCCTTGCACCATACCGGCGGGCGCAAACAGGACGCCGCCAAGCGCCTGGGGCTTGGGCGCAATACCCTGACGCGCAAGCTAAAGGAGCTCAATCTCTGACGCCGGTGTGACGCGTGACGAGATGCACGAAGGCGGCGCTTGCTTGGCGCGCAAGATCGCTTAGGCCGGTGACCGCGCCGCGGGCATCGGGTGCGCAGCGGCGCTTCAGGTCCACGGTCTTTTGCGCGAGCACCCGGCCGGTCGCCACGTCATAGAGGCGGGCCATGGCCTCGAGTCGCACGAAGGCGCGATGCGGCGTCGTGAAGTCCTGATCGAAGCGCGAAAGCACGATCACCAGGCGCTCGATATGCACGCTCGGCCGCGCGCTCAACACCGGACCCATGCCCAATCGCCAGCGAATGCGCGCCTTGAGCAGGGAGGCTGGCGGCGCGATCCAGCGGTTCTGCGCATAGACGTGGACGGCGGTGGGGTCCCGGTAGAGCAGCCGGTAGTGAATGGTCGTCCCGGAAAGCCAGGCGACACTCTTGGCGCGCACGATGACCGGCGCCACATGTGGTATCGGGGCGTGGGCGTGCAGCGGCCCGAAATCGTGATCGGTCAGTATCTCCGGGGCGCGCGCGGGGAACAGACTGCACCCCGCAACGCCGGTCACGGCGAGCATGAGGGCGAAAAGCCTATAGGTTCTGGCCATGGCTCAGGGGGCCTCCTTGTAGCCTTTTTCTCCGGGTCCCGGGGTGAGCGGGCGCGCGCCGAGCAATAATTCACGAGGGTGATGGCGCAGCGACCGGCTGAGGCGCTCGACATCGGCGGCCGCGCTCGTCAGCCGGTCAAGGGCGCGATTGACCTTGGGCAGGGTCCGTGTCAGTACCACGTCGCCCGCTCCTTGCGCGGTGTCGCTCAGGTGTTGCAAGTGGCGGCCCAGGGTCCGCACCTCTTTTTCGACCCCGGCCATGCGCGCAAGCGCGGTGTCGGTCGTAGCCTCCATGGCCGGCAGACGGGCAGCGGCGCGGTTTAGTCGCGCGCTGAGCGCCGTCCACTGCCGGCTTGCTTGCGCCGCATGCGCCAGGATCGCCGCCAGATGGTGGCGGTTGGTCACGCTCAGGGTCTTTTCGAGGTCGGTGCTGAGGGCGGTCAGCTGTCGGGCGACGCGCGTGCCGGCGTGCGCGAGGCGTGTAAGGAACGACGGGCGCATGGGGATGCGCGCGGGGTGGGCGGCGGAGGTCGCGAGCGGACGCATGTCCGCCGTGGTATTCAATTCAAGCGCCGACATGCCTGTTACACCCTGCAGCTTAAGCTGCGCGTAGGTGCCGCGCGTGATCGGTATGCTCCGGTCGACGGCTATGGAAATCAGTATCTCTTGGGGATCTTGTGGGTCCACGGCGATATGCTTGACGATGCCCGCCGTTATGCCCCGATAGAAGACCGTGGACTCGGCCCTCAAGCCGAACACATTGCCTCTGGTGACCACGACATAAGGGAGCCTGTGCTGGTGGGCGCCGCTGATCCAAAGCGTCGCGGCCAGGATAGCGGCCGTGAAGACCGCGATAAAAATACCCGTGCGCAATGCGTGGGAGCGGCTGTTCATGATGCCATCGCCCCGAATACGCGCTGGCCCCGCTCGCCCGAGAACATGGCCTGTACGAACGGGTGTGGATTTATCGCGACCTCGGCCGGCGTCCCCCTGGCGACGATGCGATGGTCCGCCAGGATTGCGAGCGCCGTGCAAAGGTCGTGCATGAGGTCGAGATCGTGGGTGATCACAACCGCGGTAAACTTGAGTTCGTTGTGCAGATTCTGGAGGTGATGCACGAAGGCCTGCGCGGCGACCGGATCGAGCCCGGAGGTGGGTTCGTCGAGAAACAGAAGCTCGGGCTCCAAGGCCAGTGCTCGCGCCAGCGCCGCCCGCTTGATCATGCCCCCGGACAGCTCCGCCGGCAGGCGTGCCGCCACCTCCGGGCCAAGACCCACCTGCGTGAGCTTCATATACACGAGGTCACGGATCAGTGCGGGCTCGATGGTGCGATACTCCTGAAGCGGGAACGCGATATTTTCAAAGACCGTAAAGGCGCTGAACAGCGCCCCGCCCTGAAACAGGACGCCACAGCGATTGCGCAGCGCGGCCAGGGCCTCCACCCTGATCCGGTCGAGGCGTTCCCCGAAAAGACTCACATGCCCCGCGCTCGGCTGATCGAGACCTATCATCTCCCGCACCAATGTTGTCTTGCCGCTTCCCGATCCCCCGACGAGTCCGAGGATCTCCCCCCGAGCCACGGTCAGCGTGATGTCTTCATGGACGACATGTCGTCCGAATCGTGTCGAGACATGCTCCATTTCAATGATGTGATCCAAAATCACGGCAGGCCGATCCCGCGAAATCCGATTGCGAACACGGCATCGACGAATATGACGGCACTGATCCCCGTCACCACGGCATTGGTGGTCTCGACCCCCAGGCTTCGGGTATTGGGCTCGATGCGCAGGCCGAAATGGCAGGCGATGAGCGCGATGACGATCCCAAAAACCGAGCCCTTCAGGATGCCGAGCACGAGATTGACCACGGGAACCGCGCTCGGTATGGCGTGGATGAACTCCGGTATACCGATCCCAAGGGTGATGTGCGCGGCCACCATGCCGCCGAGCAGCGCGATCGCATCCGTCCATATGACGAGCAGCGGAAGTACCACGGCAAGCGCGACGACGCTCGGTAGAACCAACCGCATGCTCCACGACACCCCCATGGCCGACAGCGCATCGAGCTCCTCGGTGAGGCGCATCACACCAAACTCCGCGGCTATGGCCGACCCGGACCGGCCGGCGACCAGGATCGCCGCGAGCAGCGGACCGAGTTCGCGCATGATGCTAAGCCCGAGCACATTGACGATATAGGACGGCGCGCCGAAGGTCCGCAGTTCGAGTGATGACAAATAGCTCATGACGACACCCACCAGCGCGCCCACCAGGGCGGTTATGCCAAGCGCGCGTACTCCCGCTTCGTATATCGAGGCCGAGATGTCCTTCCAGGGTATGCGGTCCGGCCGGCGCAGCAGTTGGCCGCCATCGAGAACGATCTGGCCGACGAGCGCCGTGAAATCGAGCATGTGCGATCGCAGCCCGTGTTCCAGGGATGACAGGGCCGCGAGCGGCCGCACGCGCGGCCCGCGCGTGCCCTCGGGAGGCGCCTCGCGCCGTGACCACCGTTCGCACAGCGCGGCATGCTCGGGACGGACCTCGATCATATTGTCATGTGCAAACCCGCGCAAACGCCACAGAATGAGCGCCCCCACGTTGTCCAGACCTTGTACCCCGCGGCAATCCCAGACGATTTTATCGTTGCCGCGCCGAAGCCGGCGCAGGTTGTCCACCAGGGCGTCCGCGCGTCCGTCGATGCCGCGCAAAGTCCATTGTCCCGTCAACGCCACGATCGTCCGGCCGCGCTCGTCGCGGAGCGTATCGTAGCTGGCGGGCGCGAACTGCGCGGCCGTCGCCGGTTGGCCGCCCCGGGGCTTTCTGGCCTCTTCGCTCGTGGTGCTATCCTCGTCCATTCCGTTGCGTAGGCATCATATCAAGGCCCGTGACGGCCATCATAGGCGATTCGCCGGGTGCCGGCGCCGGCGGCGTGCATGAAAAATGTCTTGCAAAGAGGCAGGGTGTCGGTGACGTTCAGGCCTGTGCGCAGTACCGCGCGCACCAAGGCGCGGTCGTCGCGAAACGCGCGGTTGAGCAGATCGGTGGCCGCCAGCATGGCAAGGTTGTCGACCTTGCGCTCGCGCTCATACGGGCGCAGGGTGCGTCGGCGGCCGAGATCCGCCGACTGCGCGCGCGCCGCCTCAAGCGCCGCGATCAGGGCGCAGGCGTCGGCAAACCCGAGGTTGACCCCTTGGCCCGCCAGCGGGTGGACGCGGTGGGCGGCATCACCCACGAGCGCAAAGCGGCTTCCCACATAGTGTTGCGCATGGGAGGCCACGAGCGGGAAATAGGCCCGCTCACCATCGACCTCGAGCCGGCCGAGGTGGTCTCCGAAGGCCTCGTTCAAGGCCGCGGAGAATTCCGCGTCGGAGAGATCCCGCAGTCGCCGTGCCTCGTAGTCCGCCGTCGACCAGATCAGCGAGGCCCGGTTGGCATCCGGCAGGGGTAGGAGCGCGCAGGGCCCGTGACGCAGGAAGCGCTGCCAAGCCACGTCCTCGTGCGCATGCCCCAGTCGAATGTCGGCGCACACCGCGGTCTGTCCATAACGATACTGAAGGACCGCCACCCCGAGCCGCTCGCGGATCACCGACTGCGCGCCGTCGGCGGCGATCAATAGCGGCGCGCGCAGTCGTCCGCCATCCTTCAGGACCACCTCGATGCGCGCATCCCCGAGATCCACCCCCTCGGCGCGATCCCGATGCCAGGAGACGCCGCGCACTTGCGCCTTGGCGCGTAGCGCCGACTCGAGCCGTCCGTGGTTGACGATAACGCCAAGGTCGGCCTCACCGATATCCGCGCTGTCGAAGGACAGCCGGCCATTCCCGCTATGATCGACGATGCGCAAGGCGCGCAGCGGCGCCGCCTCGACGCCTTCGAGCGGCCAGAGGCCGAGGTCGGAGAGTCGTCGCAGTGACGCGCGACTAAGTGCGCTGGTGCGTACCGACGCCTGTTGGTCCAAGCCCCCGGCGTCGATGATGGCAATTTCGAAGCCGCGCATGGCCAGGGCATGCGCAAGGAGTGCGCCCACGGCCCCCGCGCCGGCGATGACGATATCCGGATTACGCCGGTCGATCATGGTTTCAACTCCCGAAACAGTCTCGGCAAGGGTGCCTTGAGCCCCATGGTGCGCACCGCCAGTGCCCGTTTCAGTCCCGGCAGGGCATCGATCAGGTTCAGCGCCAGACCGCGGGCGGCGGCAAGCGGTAGTTGGCGCGGCGCGAAAAGTCGCACCAGGCCGTCGGTAAAGCGCGTGGTGTTGGCGACATCCGCCTGTCGCGCCCGCGCGTAATCGCCAAGCCAGGCACGGTCCCCATAGTCGGCATGCGCGCGGCAGGCCTGTGCGAGGCGTTCGGCAAGCACCGCGACGTCGCGCAGCCCCAGGTTGAAGCCTTGCCCGGCCACCGGATGCAGGGTGTGCGCGGCGTTGCCGACGAGCACGACGTGCGGCGCCACCCATTCCCGGGCCTGTTGTCGCATCAGCGGAAAGCGCAGGCGCGGGCTCGCCGCGAGCAACCGGCCGAGCCGGTCGCCAAAGACGTCGGCCAGGCGATCCAAGAAATCTGTCTCGTCGAGGGCCTGCCATTGCTCGCCGTCGGGGCGGCTCACGACGAATGTGTAACGGTCGTCGCCGATCGGAAGCGCGGCAATGGGCCCGTTGGCGGTGAAGCGCTCGAACGCCGTGTGCGGCCGTGGCCTCGATACCCGGCAGTTGCTCACGATCGCGCAGCGACCGTAGTCATGACCATAGACCCCTATGCCGCACGCTGCGCGCACCGCCGAGTTCGTGCCATCGGCGCCCACCAGGAGCCGGCATGCGATGCGCTCGGTTTCGTGTCCGTCGGCGAGCGTGATCGTGGCCTGGTTCGCGTCCCTGACAAGCCCGCCGAAGCGTCCCTGGCGCAGGGTCACCGCCGTCGTGCCGAGCGCGCCATACAAGGCTGCGAGCAGCGCGGCGTTGCCGGTGACATAGCCGAGCGCGTCCACGCCCTGTTCCTCGGCGAGGATGTGCGCAAGACCGAAGCGTCCCGAGCGGTCCGATACCTCGATCTCGGTGATGGGTTGGAAGTCGGCGCGCGAGAGCCGGGACCATGCGCCGAGGGTCATAAGGGCCCGCTTGGAACCCTGGGCGATCGTGAAGGTACGGTCGTCGGCGCGCGGCGCCGGTGCGAACGGCGCCGGGTCGAGAAGGCATATATCGAGCGGCAACGGCGCGAGCGCAAGCGCGAGACTCGCACCCACGAGGCCGCCACCGCAGATCACTATGTCGTGCCTGCGTATGTTCACAAGCCTTCGGCCCGCAATGCCTCGATGTCCTCGGCACGCCTTGGCAGGTCGTGGCTTAGGATCTCGTAGCCGTTTTTCGTGACCAGGACGTCATCCTCGATACGGATCCCGATATTCCGGAAGCGTTCCGGTATATCGTCGCTTCCCGGAACATAGAGGCCCGGCTCGACCGTCGTCACCATCCCCGCTTCCAGGACGCGAGGCGCCCCGCCGACCTTGTAATCCCCCACGTCATGCACATCGAGACCCAGCCAGTGGCCGGTTCTATGCATGTAAAAACGCTTGTAAGCGCCGTTTTCGATCAGCTCATCAACCGCACCGTGCAAAAGTTTCAGGTCGAGCAGGCCCTGCGTCAGGACCTTGACCGCGGCCTCGTGCGCGGCCGGCCACTCGCGACCCGGCGCTATGGCGGTCAGCGCCGCGCCATGCGCGGCAAGCACGATGTCATAGAGCGCGCGCTGTTCGGGACTAAACCTGGCCCCCACCGGGAAGGTCCGGGTGATATCCGACGCGTAGCCGTCGATCTCGCAGCCGGCATCGATCAATACGAGCGTGCCGTCCTTCAGCGGCGCGTCGTTTTCGGTGTAATGAAGGATGCACGCGTTGGCCCCGCTCGCCACTATCGGCGGGTACGAGGGATATTGGGAGCCACCCTTGCGGAAGGCGTAGAGAAGCTCGGCCTCGAGTTCGTATTCAAAGAGCCCCGGGGCGCATCCCCGGATGGCGCGCCTGTGTCCCTCGACACCGACCGCCGCGGCGTGGCGCATGAGCGCAATCTCCTCGGGGCGTTTCGTAAGCCGCATCTCATGGAGGATATGGTTTGGGTCGACGAACTCCTCGGGCGCCGCGATCCCCGACCGTGCCTTGGCGCGGACCTCATTGACCCACTCGAGGACGTGGCCATCGAATTCCGGATGGCGGCCCATGCTGTAGTAGACGCGACGCCGGTCCTCAAGGAGACCTGGAAGGATGTCGTCTATGTCGTCTATGGGGAAGGCGTCGTCGGCCCCGTATTGGGAGACCGCCCCCTCGGGGCCGGCGCGTCGCCCTTGCCACTGCTCCTTGTCCGGGTCCCGGTCCCGGCAAAAAAGCAGGAACTCGCCCTGGGCCCGCCCGGGGATCAAGACCGCCACGGCCTCGGGCTCGGGGAAGTGTGTCAGATAATAGAAGTCGCTGTCGGGGCGGAAGAGGTATTCCACATCGCCGTTGCGCGCGCGCACGGGCGATGTCGGTATGATCGCTACGGCCTCGCCCATGAGACCCATGAATTCGGCGCGCCGGCGCCTGAAGGCATTTTTGTCCATGGGGATCATTATGCCCGAAGTCGACGGCCGCGCCACGCCCGCGCGAGTCGTATGGCGGACCCGTTCACCCGGCGATCTCGTCGTAGATCAACTGCACCGCGACCCGCAGATATTCGACGAGTTCGCTTAAGTCCGACTCGCCGACGGTTCCGCTGGCCTCCGCGAGGTCGCCGATATCGGTCAAGGCCTCGGCCACGATCTCGGGGTGATCGTTCGCCCCCGTGTCACGGTCATGAAAATAAAACCCGGTCACAAAGCCCCGGCACCATTCGATAAGCGCCCGGCTGCGTTGCACGGCCGGGCGCTCGTCGTCCGGCAGCAAGGGCTCAAGTCCGAGCCCGCCCTCGGCGAGGGCCTCGCCGATCCGGCGGCGCGCGCTCTCAAGGCCATCGCGCAGGTCGGGGTCGGTTTCGTTCGCCCCCAGCGCCGCGATCGCCCTATCGTCATCGGCCCGCCCCGCGCATATCAGGCCGACCATGACGCCATGGGCCTCCGATGCCCCGAGCGCGACGTCGGCCTGCCCCAGCATCATCGTCCATGTGTCGTACGAGAGGTCATCATGCATGCCGCCATTCTATCCCATGCCACCGCACTTTTGGCGTCATGCAAGCCGGCATTTTCCCGGGCCGAGAAGCCCGCGCGCGCAGGCTGCGAGGCGATCCACAAGCCCCTCACGGCGGACGTTGACCCCGGCGCCCGCGAGTTCTATAGTGGCCCACATGAGCGGCGAATCTCCCCCCGATGCCGATGCGCTGGCCCGCCTGGAGCGTCGGATCGAGGACTTGGTCGCGGTGTGCCGGCGACTCCAGGAAGACAATGCGAATTGGCGCGCGCGCCATCAGGCCTTGTCGGCGGAGTATGTGCGACTGAACGAACGCACGCGCGTGGCACGCAGCCGTGTCGAGGAGATGATAGGGCGTGTCGCGGCCTTGACCCGCGAGGAGCGGTGATGACGGGCCATAAGGAGACGATCCATATCTCCGTGCTCGGCAAGGAGTTCGCGGTGTCCTGTCCGGAGGATGAGCGGGAGGCCTTGATCAAGGCGGCCCGTTATGTCGACCTGCGCATGCAGGAAGGCCAGCGTGGCGGCCGGACGGTCAGCATGGAGCGGCACGCCGTCATGGCGGCCCTCAACATGGCGTATGAGTTGCTGCGGTTGCGCGAACAGTCGGTGTCGACGTCGGCGGAGTGGATCAAACGCGTCGAGGGACTTACCGACAAGGTGGAGCAGGTTTTACGAGACGAGTTAAAGGAGCGGCCTTGAGAATCATTGAGGTCGTTTGCGGGTTTGGCGCCCCCTGCGGTGTTCGTAGCCATTCCGTGCCCCTGAACCTATAACTCTTGCCTCGGGAACCACGATCTCGGGCGCTGTTGTGCATGTCCGTCTCGAACGGAAAGCCTGAAGCATCCGGACGTGTCCCACTTGAACCTTTGGTTCGAGGCAAAGAATGGTTACGGCACAGGCGGAGGGCGCCTCTATCTTGCTTGCAGTACCGGTCCCATGAATGACAAACACGGTTTGCGGCGCAGTCTGCGCGAATGCCGCAGGGCGGTGGGTGCGCGCGCGCGCGCGGTGAGCGCGCAGCACGTGGCGCGGCGCGGCCTGCCGCTCCTGCGTCGGGCGCATCATGTCGGGATCTATTGGCCGGTCGGTTCGGAACTCGATCCGCGACCGCTGGCGCGCGCCCTCATGCGCGTTCATCGCGCCGTCTATCTGCCGGTCGCGGACCATCGCCCTGGGCGTCCCCTGGCATTCGTTCCCTGGCGGCCACCGTTGGCGCCGGGGCCGTTACATGTACCAGAGCCGCGTTGGGGACGCCGGATGCGCGCGCGGCGACTCGACGCCGTGCTGGTGCCATTGGTCGGGTTCGATGCCCGCGGATGGCGTCTCGGCCAGGGCGGCGGCCATTACGACCGGACCTTTGGTTTCGTGCGCAAGGCGCGGGGGCGTCCGGTCTTGATCGGATTGGCTTACGAATGCCAGCGACTGACGCAGGCGCCGCGCGAGGGGCACGATGTGCGCCTCCATGCGGTATTGACCGAACGGCGACTCTATCGCGCACAGGATGCAGTGGCATGAATATCTTGTTTATCGGCGATGTCGTCGGCGATGCCGGACGCCGGGTGTTGTTGGCAAGGCTCCCGGTCCTCCAGGAGCGCTTCAAGATCGATCTTACGATCGTGAACATCGAGAACGCCGCCGGCGGTTTTGGGGTGACCGACAAGATCCTGCGCGAGTGCCTCGCTCACAAGATCGACGTTTTGAGCACCGGAAACCACGTCTTTGACAAGCGCGAGGCGCTGGAGCTGGTGGGCCGCGAGCCGCGCTTGTTGCGGCCTCACAACTATCCGGTGGGCACCCCGGGGAGTGGCTGGTATGTGGGGAAGACGCGCGCCGGCGAGCCGTTCGCGGTCCTGAACGTCATGGGTACGGCCTTCATGCATCCGGTGCTCGATTGTCCATTCGCGTGCGCCAGGACCGCGCTTGAGACAAGGCCCGAGGCCGTGAAGGCGGTACTCGTGGATTGCCACGCCGAAACGACGAGCGAGAAGATGGCCATGGGCTGGTTTCTGGATGGACAGGTGAGTGCGGTGGTGGGCACGCACACCCACGTCCCGACCGCCGATGAGCGCATCCTGCCGGCGGGTACGGCCTACATCTCGGATGTCGGCATGACCGGCTGCTATGACTCCGTGATCGGCATGAATAAGGACAAGGTGCTGCGGCGCATGGTGCAGAAGCTGCCCGAGCGGCTTGAGGCCGCCGAGGGTCGGGCGACGCTGTGCGGGGTCGTCATAGAGGTCGACACCAAGACCGGCCGTAGCCGTGGCATCCAGCGCCTGAGCGTGCGCGAGGACTGATGGCCTATTGGCTCTTCAAGAGTGAACCGAGTTCGTTTTCCCTCGAAGACCTGATGGCGCGCGATGCCCCCGAGCCCTGGAGCGGGGTGCGGAACTTCCAGGCGCGCAATTTCATGCGCGCCATGCGGCCCGGCGACCTCGGGTTTTTTTATCATTCGAGCTGCGCTGCGCCCGCGATCGTGGGGGAGGTCGAGGTCACGCGCGCCTCTTACCCAGACCACACCGCCCGGGATCCGGACGACCACCACTATGATCCGCGGGCGATCGCAAACCCGGAGCTCTGGTCCATGGTCGACGTCGCCTTCCGCGAGCGCTACCCGGTCCCGGTGACCTTGGCCCGCCTCAAGGATTGTCCGGCGCTTGCCGGCATGCGCCTCCTGGCGCGCGGCAACCGGCTGTCGGTCCTGCCCGTGACCGAAGACGAGTGGCGGATCATCCAGGCGCTCGCCCGCGCCCCATGAGGTTCTATCACTTCTGGTTCGAGCCGGCCTCCGAGCGTGTGCGGCTCGCGCTCGGGGCCAAGGCCATCGAACACCAGCGCATCATCCCCGATTATGACGACGACGAGACCTTTTTTGAGATCGGCGTGGCCCGGCAGGCGCCGGTGTTGCTGTGGGACGACGGGCGCGTTCAGACCGATTCGCAGGTGATCCTGCGCGCGCTCGATGCCTATCGGCCCGACCCGTCGCTCTTTGGTCCCCTGCAGGATGCGCAGTGGCAGGCCTTGCAGGCATGGCGCGCGAAGGCCGCGGGTCTTCTGGAGAGGCTCCATGCCCCCGTGCGCCCGGCGTACCGGGGCCTCGGCGATCACCCCTCCCATCTCGCCTCGTACAAGGCCTCGGTAGCGGCGCGTTTTGGCGCAAGCCTGGAGGAGTTGGCCAACGATCGCTATGGGGCCTATGCGCAACTCGACGCCTTGACCCAGTTCAAGGAGTTGGGGGCCTTCCTCGCCCAGCATCGGTTCTATGCGGGGACGTTTTCGGCGGCCGACGTGCTGCTTACCGCGGACCTCTTTGCGTTGCAGCTTCAAGACGGCATCACGCTGCCGATCGACATCATGTATTATTTCGAACGCGTTCAGGACGTCTGCGGGGTCGGCCTGCGCGACGGACTCATCGGCGGTTGACTGCGGGAGGGATCATGACCTTATGCGAGCTTTTGATCTACCTGGACCGGGAATCCGGCTATCCCGTGCTCGACGGGGATTGCGAGGAGACGATCAAGAAGGCCTTGGCCGGCAGCCACAAGGACGTCCTCGCGGGACGGATCGTGGCAGCCATGGCGGCAAGCGTGGACGCCACCACGGCCGCCGTCTCCATACTCCGCGCCCAGGCGACGACCGCGCTCGGGCCCTTGCGCCTGAAGGCGATGCGCGACGATGTCTCGGGTCACGACCTAAAGCGCATGGAGCGCACGGTGCACGCCATAGACGGGGCGTTCAACGACGAGGCGCTGGCGGCGCGCAAGTCCTAGAGGCGACCCGCCATCCCCCGACGGGCCGCGCGCCTTATCGCAGAAACAGCCGGTAGGCGGGATTTTCCGTCTCCTCCTGGTAATCCATGCCGAGCGTCTCCAGGAACGCCGGCAGCCTCTTTCGTTCGGATGCGGGCACCTGCATGCCGATCAAGACCCGGCCATAGTCGGCGCCGTGATTGCGGTAATGGAAGAGGCTGATGTTCCAGGCGCGGCCCATGGCGTTCAGGAAGGCCATCAAGGCCCCGGGCCGGTCCGGGAACTCGAAGCGGTAGACGATCTCATCGTCCACCGGACAGCGACCGCCGACGAGATGGCGCACATGCAGTTTGGCCATTTCATTGTCGGTGAGATCCAATATGTCGTAGCCGGCGTGCGCCAAGGTCGTGAAGAGCTCGCGGGCATCGTCGCCCTCCCCGACCTGTATTCCGACAAACACGTGGGCAAGCGCGGGTCCGGCGTAGCGGTAATTGAACTCACTGATGTTGCGCTCGCCGATCAGGCCGCAGAATTTCCGAAAGCTCCCGGGGATCTCGGGGATGGTGGCGGCGAACACGACCTCGCGACGCTCGCCGAGTTCGGCGCGCTCGGCGACGTGCCGCAGCCGATCGAAGTTCATGTTCGCGCCCGAGGCGATGGCGACGAGCGGCCTGTCTCCCGGGCGCGCGGCGGCATAGGCCTTGAGCCCGGCGACCGCGAGCGCCCCGGAGGGCTCCACGATCGAACGGGTGTCCTCGAAAACATCCTTGATGGCCGCGCAGATCGCATCGTTGCTCACCACCAGGACCTCATCGACCAGGCGCCGCGCGATGCGAAACGGCTCGCGGCCGACCTGGCGCACCGCGACGCCATCGGCGAAGGTGCCCACGTGGTCCAGGAGCACGCGGCTACCCTCCTTGAGTGAGCGCGCCAGCGCATCGGCGTCGGCCGGTTCAACCCCTATGATGTGGATGTCGGGTCGCAGGGACTTCACGTAGAGCGCGATGCCCGCGATCAGTCCGCCACCGCCGACCGGCACGAAGATCGCCTCGATATCGGAGGGATGTTGCTTCAAGATTTCCATGCCGATCGTGCCCTGGCCGGCGATGACGTCGGGGTCGTCGTAGGGGTGTATGAAGGGCAGGCCCTGCGTTTCACTCAAACGCCGCGCATGGGCATAGGCCGCGTCGTAATTGTCCCCCTCGAGCACCACCTCGGCACCGCGCGCGCGCACCGCCTCGACCTTGATGCGTGGCGCCACGGTCGGCATCACGATGACCGCGCGGATCCCGAGGCGCTGCGCGGCGAGTGCAACCCCCTGGGCATGATTGCCGGCCGAGGCGGTCAAGACCCCCGAGGCCCGCTCTTCTTCCGTAAGGCACGCCATCTTGTTATAGGCGCCGCGCAGCTTGAAGGAAAACACCGGCTGCATGTCTTCGCGCTTCAGGAGGACTTGGCGGCGCAGCCGACGCGACAAGGCCGCCGCCTCCGACAGCGGGCTTTCGATGGCCACGTCATAGACGCGGGCCTTGAGGATGCGTTTGAGGTAGTCGCGTGTCATCGGGCGGTCTTCGCGCGAGCATAGCAGAGGCGGGCGGGTGTCGGCCACCGGCATCGCAATGGCCCAGCAATCCCTGGTGGCGCGCAAGCCGGCTGCCGGGCGGGCTGGTCGCGAGACGTCATGCGCAAGCCCGCGATCGGCGCGAATATCCCTCGCCCCCACGCCTCTTTTCACAAGGGGCCGTGATCTTTCCCGGCGCCGCCTTGCCGTCGCCGCCGCCAGGACATATCGCGGGGCACGATCTCATGATCTATAGTGATTCAGGGGGTGATGAGATATGGATCGCATGGCCCGGTTGATCGGCGGGGGTGTGTTGCTGGCCGGCATGGTCGGGGCGCCCGGCGCCTTTGCCGCACCGCGTGTGCTTACCATCGGCATTGTCCCGCAGATGTCGCCGTGGACGCTCGCGCGCCGTTGGACCCCGGTTCTGGAGGCCTGGTCGGCGGCGGTTGGTGTGCGCATTGTATTGCGCACGGCACCCACGATCCGCCGTTTTGAGCGGCGTGTCGCGCGCGGCGACTACGATCTTGTCTACCTGAACCCGGCGGATTATCTTCGATATCGGGGACGTTACCGGGCATTTGCCCGGGGCCGGGGGTGGCTGCAAGGCATCCTCGTCGTGCGCCGCAAGGGGCCGGTGCGGGATATCAGCGAACTCGCGCATCGCCTGATTGCGTTTCCGGCCCGGCACGCGTTGGCGGCCTCGATGGAGCCACGGCGTTTCTTGCATGCCCGCGGCATCCCGTTTGGGACGCGCTATGTCGGCTCGCATGATGCCGTTTATCGCGCCGTGGCCGCCGGTCTCTTCATCGCCGGCGGCGGCGTGCGCCAGACCTACGATAGCCTCCCCGCCCCCATACGTCGCCACCTGCGGGTATTGTGGGCCGGGCCCAAGGGTCTGCCGCACCCGTTCGCCGCGCAACGTACCCTGCCGGCCTCCCTGGTGCGGCGCCTGACGGTGGCGCTTGTGCGCCTGCCCCGGGTGGTGCCCGGTGCCGTACGGCGGCTTGGGTTTAGCGGTTTCGAGGCGACGCGCAACCGGGATTACACGCGCCCCGGGGCGGTCGTGCGCTGATGCCACGCTAATGGCGATGTCCTTTCGCACGAAAATGATCACCGGGATCGCGCTCATCGAGGGGCTGTTCCTGTTCGCGATCCTGATGAGCAGCCTCGGGGTCTTGTCGCAGTCGCGCAAACAGGCGCTCGTGACGCGTGCCACGGGCGATGTGCGCTTGTTTGCGACCGCCGCCGCCAATGCGCTCGTCAGTGACGATATCGGCGCCTTGCAGCGCATCATGCGCCAGGTCCTGCATAACCATGGGATTGCCTATGCCGCCGCGTGGGACGGAAACGGCCGGCTGTTGGCGCGTGCCGGACACAAGGCCGTCTCCGCACACACCTATCGCGCGGCGGCCTCGGTTATGGTCGATGGGACGTCCTATGGCCGGGTCGAGATCGAGGCAACCGATCACGGCTTCGCGCCGATCCTGGCGCAGGCCAGCCGGCGGATCGTGGCCATAGCCCTGGGCGAGATGCTGCTGGTGGGGCTCGTATCCTGGCTCTTCGGGGCTTATCTCATGCGCCAGATCGCCGCCATCGAGGCCGGCACCGCGCGCATCGCGCGCGGCGAATTCGGGTTTCGGCTCCCGGTCGTGGGGCGCGATGAGTTGGCGCGCATGATCGAGGGCTTCAATGCGATGTCGGCGCAATTGAAGGCCTTGCAAGAGGAAACGACGCGCCAGCACCAGCAGGTCCTGGCGGTCAACGAGAGGCTCGAGGAGCGCGTCCACGAGCGCACCGAGGCGCTGGCCGTCGCCAACCGCGAGCTCGAATACCTGGCCATGCATGACCCCCTGACCGGCCTGCCCAACCGCATCCTGTTGCAAGATCGTCTGCTTCAGGCGATTCGTATCGGACATCGGGAGACCGCGCCGTTTGCCCTCATGGTCCTGGATCTCGACGGTTTCAAGGAGGTCAATGACAGCCTCGGCCACCCCGCCGGTGATCGCTTATTGCATGAGGTGGCCACGCGGCTTGTCGCCCGGCTGCGCCAGTCGGACACCGCCGTCCGTCTCGGGGGGGACGAGTTCGCCATCCTGCTGCCGGGGGTCGCGAATGCCGCGGATACCGAAATGGTGGCGCGCAAGATCCTGCGCGGCCTGGAAGAGCCGGTCATGCTGGGGGATCGTCGTGTCTGCGTCACGGCAAGCTGCGGCGCGGCCCTGTTCCCGGCGCATGGCGATGAGGTCGGCGTGCTCCTGCGCCATGCCGACCGCGCCATGTACGAGGCCAAGCGCGGCCGGCGCGGCTTTCTGCTTTTTGCCCCGGCCATGGATGAGGAGGGGGATGACCGCCTGCGGTTGCAGGTCGATCTGGACCACGCCATCCGGCACGGGGATCTGGTGCTGCATTATCAGCCCAAGGTCGATCTCGCCACCGGCAAGGTCTCGGGGGCCGAGGCCCTGGTCCGCTGGCAACACCCCGTGCTCGGCATGCTACCGCCGGCCCGCTTCGTGCCCTTGGCCGAGCGCACGCACCTCATAGGGCCGCTGACCTTCCATGTGCTGCGTCTCGCGGCCACGCAGGCCCGCGCCTGGGCGGAACAGGGACGGCCGCTGCCGATCGCGGTCAATGTCTCGGCCATCAACCTCGATGATGGCGGATTCGTGGACAGCGTGGCGCGTATCCTGAAGGATGTGGGTGTCGCGGCCGGTCTCATAGAACTCGAGGTCACCGAGACCGCGCTCATGCGTGACCCCGAGCGCGCGCAGGCCGCGATCCAGGCACTGAGCGAACTCGGGGTGCATGTGGCCATCGATGACTTCGGCACCGGTTATTCGTCCATGACCTATCTGCGCAAGCTTGCGGTCGCGAAGATCAAGATCGACAAGTCGTTTGTCATGGATATGGGCGTCAGCCGCAATGACAGCGTTATCGTACGCTCCATTATCGATCTCGGTCATTCCCTGGGCCTCAAGGTCGTGGGGGAAGGAGTCGAGGCCGCGGACACGATGGCGGTCCTGGCGAGCCTCGGCTGCGATTACGCGCAAGGCTTCCATCTCGCCCGACCCATGGATGCGGAGGCCTTCGATGCGTGGTGGCAGAAAAACCTGTGAGCGCCCGGGCCCGCTAACGTCCATAGCCAAGCGTCAGGACCACCATGTCGGCATCGCGATAGCCAAACCGTGCCGACTGCTGGAAGGTGATGTGGTTCCAGCGCACACCGATCCGCCATCGCCGGCTCAGTCGATAGGAGGCTGATAGCGAGACGAGCAGCGACGGATGGTAGCCGTTGGTGCGCACCCCGGGGCGGATGTCGTGGGTGGTATTGAGGACTTCCGGGCCGAGGGCCAGGGTCGCGAGCAGCCGTTTCGTGACGGCGCGGGTGAGCCGGTACTGGGCGAAGATGCCATCGGTCCCGTGGTTTACGCCTTCATTCAAATAACCGGCCTCCCAGTGGGAGCCCGCGTAGTAGGCCATGGCCGCCGCATTGAACTTCGGCCCGGGTTCATTGGCGATGCCAAGCCCGCCGGCGAACACCAGCGCGGCGTGCGCGCTCAGGGTGCCCGCCAGCCATAAGAGCAGCAGCAGCGCGCCCCCGTGCCCGCGCGGGCGAGGGCCGTGGATAGGCCTCGCCGGAGACTTGGCCCGCGCCGGCGCATTCGTTAGTACATGATAAATATTGTATATCAAACTAACGATACGGCTGCGCTCATCCATGCGGGGGCTCCTTTGTCCTACGATTTCAGCCGGTCTTGGCAGTGGCGAACAGCGCCTTTGACCGGATGCGCCTGCCCCTAGTTTCCGGGAGATGGCCTGTTCGCGCAACGGCGTGTCGTCCTTGGCGTCGGGCCGGCCTTCGCGGTCTGGTCTTGGTCTTTTCTTCGCTCCGGGGCCCAGGTATCCTGCGTCCATGACCCAAGACGACATGAAGAAGGCGGCGGCCGAGGCCGCCCTGGAGTTCGTTCCCAAAGGCGGCATCATCGGTGTGGGCACGGGCAGCACGGCCAATTACTTCATCGATTTTCTCGCCACTATCAAGGGCCGCCTGGACGGCGCGGTGGCAAGCTCGGTGGCCACCGCCGAGCGGCTGAAGAGGCACGGTATTCCGGTCGTGGACCTGAACGAGGCCGGGACGCTCGCCGTCTATGTCGACGGCGCCGATGAGGCCACCGTGCATCGCGCCCTGATCAAGGGCGGTGGCGGGGCGCTGACGCGCGAGAAGATCGTGGCGGCGGCGAGTCGATCATTTGTCTGTATCGCCGACGAAGGCAAGCTGGTCGAGGTCCTGGGGCGCTTTCCGCTGCCCGTCGAGGTGATCCCGATGGCGCGTAGTCTGGTGGCTCGCGAGATCACGGCGCTCGGCGGCGAGCCGGTCCTGCGCCAGGGATTCACGACCGACAATGGCAACGTGATCCTGGACGTGCATGGATTGAAGATCCTCGATCCCGTGACCCTGGAGGGGCGCCTGAACCAGATCACGGGCGTGGTCACCAATGGTCTGTTTGCCCGTCGTGGCGCCGACGTGCTGTTACTGGGGACCGCCAACGGGGTGCGCCGTCTGTCCTAAGGGCCTGCCGAATCCGTGAGGACGCGTGGACGCATTATTTGATGCCTATGTCGTCGACAAGGATGGGCGCGGGATCGTAACCGCCGGTCTTGCGCGACGCCCCGTCCATGAACTGAAGTCCCCGGGCGCCCTCATCCGCGTCCAGTATTCGAGCCTCAACTATAAGGATGCCCTTGCCGCGCGCGGCGAGCCTGGCATCGTCAAGCGCTTCCCGCATGTGCCCGGCATCGATGCCGCGGGCGTGCTCGCCGATGACCCCGCGGCCGGTCCGGTGCTCGTGACCGGCTATGGTCTGGGCACGGAGGTGTGGGGTGGTTACGGCGACTATATCCGGGTTCCCGACGACTGGATCATCCCCATTCCCGCGGGACTCAGGGCGCGCGACAGCATGGTCCTCGGCACCGCGGGCCTCACCGCGGCCTTGAGCGTCGACGCCCTTTTGCAGGCCGGTCTCGATCCCGCCCGGGGCGAGATCCTGGTCACCGGGGCCACCGGCGGGGTCGGCACGCTTGCCATCTCGTTGCTCGCGAAGCTTGGCTTTACGGTGGCGGCTTTGACCCGCAAGCCGGCCGAGGAGGCCTATCTCCGGGGCCTGGGTGCGGCGCGTGTCGTGGCACCCGCGGATGGGGAGGTCTCCGACAAGGCCCTGCACAAGGCGCAATGGGCCGCGGCGATCGATACGGTCGGCGGCGAGGTCTTGGCCGACGTCCTCAAAGCGGTCGGGTATGGCGGGGCGGTGGCGGCCTGCGGCATGGCCGCCGGCACCCGCTTCCAGGGCTCGGTCTTCCCGTTCATCCTGCGCGGCGTGCGCCTGCTCGGGATCGATTCCGTACAATGTCCGCGCACCGTTCGTGACGACCTGTGGGCCCGTCTGGCCGGTCCCTGGCGGCCTTCACATCTCGCGGGTATCGAGCGGGTGGTGGACCGTCAAGACCTCGGCCCGGCGGTCACGGCGCTGCTCCAGGGCACGCGTACCGGGCGCACGCTCGTGGTCGTCACCGGCGAGACCGTCTGACGACTCCCCAGAGGCCGGCGGCCCCTTTCGGGTCTATAATGGACGAAGGCCGGGCATCCTTCCGGTCCAGGGAGCTTGCCATGCGTATCGCGTTTGTGGTTTTGGGTCTGCTGTTTATGACCGGTCCCGTGTTCGCCGCCATGCCACCTTCGATCGCCCGCCAGAATGATCGTCCGACCCACACCTCATACGCAGGATCCTCCCATCACCGGTCCGCGCACACCCGATCGGCTAGAGATGGGGAGCGATCCAACCCTTGAGACGACCGGCATCCATGGCCCCGGCCACGCGCGCGACCTCGCGGCCGCCCTTGAAGACTGCGAGTGTGGGGATGCTGCGCACGTCATAGCGGCTCGCGAGCCCCTGATGGTCCTCGGTGTTGACCTTGATGAAGCGCGCCTTCAGTTTGAGGTCGGCGGCCGCCTGTGCGAAGGCCGGGGCCATCATGCGGCATGGCCCGCACCACGGGGCCCAGAAATCGACCAGCACCGGGAGTTCATTACCGGCGATGTGCTCGGCAAATCCGCGCTCGTCGACATTGATCGGCTCGCCTGTGATGAGCGGATTGTGGCAGGCCCCGCATCGAGGGTTCTGGGCCAGGCGCTCCACCGGGACCCGGTTTTTTTGCCCGCAGTGCGGGCACACCAGCTGCTTGACCGACACGGATGTTCCTCCAGACCGAATTTCCTGGGGTCTATGTGGGGCCTGGGCCTTACGCTTTCCAGTACTTAGCAGCCGCCCGCGAAGCCGTGTTGGCGCCAGGCCTCGAAGACCGCCACCGCGACGCTGTTCGAAAGGTTCAGGCTGCGGTTGCCGGGGCGCATCGGCAGCCGCAGGCGTTGCTCGGGCGGGAGTGAGGTCAAAAGCTCCCCGGGTAGACCGCGGGTCTCGGGGCCGAAGAGCAGGGCATCGCCGGGCTCGTAGCGGGCCTCGGTATAGAGACGGTCCGCGCGCGTCGAGAACGCCCAGATGCGCCGTGGAGCGGCATCTTTCCGGAAGGTGTCCAGATCCCGGTGGACGCGGAGCGTCACCCACTCGTGATAATCGAGCCCGGCGCGACGCAGCAACCGGTCTTCGAGACGAAACCCCAGGGGCTCGATCAGGTGAAGCATCGCCCCGGTATTGGCGCAAAGCCTTATGACGTTGCCGGTATTGGGCGGGATCTCGGGCTCGAAGAGCACCACATGAAACGTCGTATCGGATGCTGTCATAAGTGCGCACTATCACTATAAGTTAACAGTACCGGCCATGCCGGGATGGCCGCCGGGACCCGACCGGGACCGAGGTGACGGTATCATAGCGCTCCTTGCGGTCTTCCATAGCCCTTCGCGTATAGCCCTTTCCCTGACGGCCTGTGCTAGAGTCGCGTGGCGCCGGGGCGCGGCCACGAATCCTTCGTGAGACCGTCAAAAAATCCCAGGACATCGCTTCGGCACGCTTCCTGCATTGATGGGGCAGGTCGTTTGAGTAGGCGCGGTCATCACGGCCGATTTCGCGGTCGACGCAGGATTCATCACGAAACATATTGTGGAGAGGGGGTTGGACATGAAGCGGCAGCAGGCGGGCTTTACCTTAATCGAGTTGGTGGTGGTCATCATCATTCTGGGCATCCTGGCGGCGGTCGCCCTGCCGAAGTTCATGGGGCTTAGCACCGACGCGCGGGTCTCTGTGGTGAGCGGCATGACAGGCTCGGTGGCCGAGGCCGCCGACATGGTCCATGCCCTCGCCGAGGTGCAAGGTCAGGTGGGGGCCACCGGCAAAGTGGCCTTGCCGGGTGGGACAACGACAATCACGACCGCGTACGGCTATCCGGACGCGACCGCGACCGGGATCCTTGCGTCCTTGCAGGACTCCGCGGCCAAGCCCACGCAGACGTTCCCCTTCACCTTTACGGCAGGTAGCGGTACCACCCCGGCGACCTTCGCCTATACTGCGGTGGGCGGGACGGCCAATAGCACATGCGAGGCAAGCTATCAGGCGCCGGCTGCGACTGGTGCAACCCCCACCGTGGGCACGACAACCACGGGCTGTTAGGTGCAAACGGGCCCAGCCGCAAGGACGGGCCCGTTTTTCTTCGGTGATCTCGTCATGACGGTATTCGAGGATCTCGAGACATTTCATGGCGTGCATGGGCGACCCGCGACTGGCGGGGCGCGATGCCAGGGTTGCCCGGACACTGCGATGGCCGGGTATACGTTGCTCGAACTTGTGGCGATCCTCATCATAGTCGGCATCCTCGCGGCGGTCCTCGCGCCGCGATTCATAGGCACCTCCGGGTTCACCGGGCAGACGACTGCCGATAAGCTGCTGGCGGCGGCGCGTTATGCCGAGACCCTGGCGCAAAACCAGGGGGTGACCACCTCGCTCGCGGTCGGCGCCAACTCCTTCTCGGTCACCCAAAACGGTGTGGCGGTAGCCAATCCCACACTGCAATCGGCGAGCTTCGTCGTCCCGCTGCCCGCGGGCGTCACGATCACGCCCCAGACCACCGTGAACTTCGTGCGTCCAGGCATTCCGAGCGCCGCCCCGACCTTCACGGTTGCCGGGGCGGGCTTCACGGCCCGTATTTATGTCACCACAACCGGTTATGTCTATGAATGCGCATCGCAAGGGCCCTGTCCGCCATGAGGCCCCGCCAACATATCCCGGTCCGGCGCCGGGTCGCGGGCCTGAGCCTGATCGAGCTCATCGTCGCGATCGTGCTGTTGGCGATCCTCGGTGCCGGCTTCATGGCCATGTACGGGGAGGTGACGCGCCGGAATGCCGCCGGTGAGCAGACCGCGCCCATGACCTGGGTGGCTCAGGGGGTGATGGAGTACGAACTGCTGCAGACCGAACTCTCGACTGCCGGGACACCGGTCGCCTTCAATGCCCAGTTTGGCCCCTATCTGGCCAATGCTACCTATAACACCGCAGCGACCAAGAACGTACCGACCGGGACCTATTATGCCTATCTCGTGACGGTCACGGTCACCTGCGCCTCCGGGGGCTGCGCCCCCATGGTCTTTACCTCCTATGTCTACACGACCTGACGCCGGCCTTACCTTGATCGAGATGGTCGTGGCCATTGTGCTCACGGCAATACTCATGGCGATGGCCGCCCCCCTGCTCACGCATCTCGTGAGGAGTTACGTGACGGGCGCCCAGGGGGCGGATCTGGCAACAGCTGCCGGGCCCGCTGCTGCGCGTATGCAGTGGGATGCGCGCAATGCCTACGAGATGACGGTGACAAATACCTGTACCCTCGACCTGGATAACATCAATGGCCAGACCCTTGAGTACTACCATTACGCGGGAGGCCGACTGTACCGTAACACCACCCTGATACTGGGGGACCTGCTGAGTCCGGGCGGGGCCTGCCCGTTCGGACCCGCGAGTGGCGGTCCCGTATACGCCGTGGTCTACGACTTCCTGTACACGGGCCCAAGCGGCCAGGGACACCTGGCCGTGGATGGGGTCTTGTCGGCCTATGCGTACTCCTAGTCCTGGCCGCGATCGCGGCTTTATCCTGGTGGCGCTTATCTTCCTGGTGCTCGTGGGTGTCCTGTTGTTGGCTGCCATGGCCTTCCTGTATGGGACTGCGACCGGCGCCGAGGGGACGCAGAACGGTGGCGGTCAGGCCTTCACCGCCGCCGAGAGCGGCGATCAGTACGGGGTCTACTATCTGGAAACGAACTACTGGGGCCAACTACCGCCCACGCCGCTCACCCTGCCCGCGCAGACCCCGTCGGTCCCCGATCCCGAATGCCCGCCGGTCGTGACTGTCACGGAGACTGGCCACAGGCCTCCCTACTATTATTATCTCGTCACATCGGTCGTGACCTGCACAGGCTCTGGGGCCCGTTGGACCGTAGTGCGTAACGTGCAAGGGCAGGTCCTGAGGAAGCCGAAGCTCAAGAAAGGTCGGCTCAAGAAGGCCGGCAAGATCGTTTATCAGGTCACTGCCTGGGCGCAGCAATAGGCGCAGCGTTCGTCGCGTGATTCGGCATCGATACCGGGGCTTTGCTATACCTAAGAGTGTTTGGCGACGACAGGGTTGAGACGATGATGACGGAATCCGCAACAGCTGCTCGACCGCGCAAGGCGCGTCTCGGCGATCTCTTGCTGGAAAACAAGGTGATCTCGAAGGAGCAGCTCGAGACGGCGCTTGCCGATCAGCGCAAGAGCGGCCGGCGTCTGGGCCGCGTCCTCATCGAAAACGGCTACCTCACCGAAGACGCCCTGCTCGATTTCCTGTCACGCCAACTGCGCATCCCCTACGTCGATCTGCGCCGCTATACCTTCGTGCCGGAGGTCGTGCGCCTGATCCCCGAGGCCTATGCGCGGCGCTTTCGCGCCGTCGCCCTGCGCGACGAAGGGGGCGCGATCCTTGTAGGTCTCGCCGATCCGATCGATATATTTGCCCATGACGAGATCGCGCGGCTCGTCCAAAAGCCCCTGAAGCTCGCGGTCGTCAAGGAGGGCGATCTCCTGAAGGCCCTGGATGTGGTCTACCGCCGCACCGAGGAGATCAGCGGGCTCGCCGCGGAGCTCGAGCAGGAGCTGTCGGCCTACGACATCGATCTCGGGATGGCGGCGGGGGTCGCCGAGGGCGCCAACGATGCCCCGGTGGTCAAGCTCCTGCAGACCATATTCGAAGACGCGATCCAGGTGAACGCCTCGGACATCCATATCGAGCCCGACGAGAGCGCGGTGCGCGTGCGTTTTCGGATCGACGGTGAGTTGCGGGTGCAGACCACCGCCGACCGCAAGATCGCCCAGGCCCTGGTCTCGCGCCTGAAGCTCATGGCCTCGCTCGACATCTCCGAGCGCAGACTCCCGCAGGATGGGCGCTGTCAGGTGCGGTTCCGGGACACCGTGATCGACGTGCGCATGTCGACCGTGCCGGTGCAGCATGGCGAGTCGGTGGCCATGCGCCTCTTGAATCAATCGAACGGTATCCTGGAGCTCGACCGGCTCGGCATGCCCGCCGATATCCTCGGACGGCTGCGCGCCCTGATCCATCAACCCCACGGCCTCGTGCTCGTCACGGGTCCCACGGGCAGCGGCAAGACCACGACACTCTATGGGGCCCTGAAGGAGCTGAATGCCACCTCCGTGAAGGTCCTGACGGTGGAGGATCCGGTCGAGTACCGGCTCGCGGGCGTGAACCAGGTCCAGGTCAATCCGAAGATCGACCTCGGGTTCGCCCGGGTCCTGCGCGCCTTCTTGCGTCAGGACCCGGATATCATCCTGATCGGCGAGATGCGCGACACCGAGACCGTGGAGATCGGACTGCGCGCGGCCATGACCGGCCACCTCGTGTTGTCGAGCCTGCATACCCATGATGTGGTATCGAGCGCCTTGCGGCTCATGGATATGGGCGCCGAGCCCTATCTCGTGGCCGCCTCGCTGCGCGGGGTCGTGGCGCAAAGGCTCGTGCGCCGGGTGTGCGACAGCTGCGCCGAGCCCGTCGTCCCCACGGCCGCCGAGAAGGTGCTTTTGGCATCGGAACTCGGCCCCGATACCCCCATTACCTTAAAGCGCGGACGCGGCTGCGCCTTTTGCCAGCACACGGGCTTTCGCGGGCGCATCGGGGTCTATGAGATCCTGGAGATCGACGAGCCCTTGATGTTCGCCCTTCAGAAACGCGACCCCGAGGCCTTTCAGCGCGCCGCCCTGGGCGCCTCCCATTACCGAAGGCTGCGGACCGAGGCCCTCGCCCAGGCGGCGCGCGGCATCACCACGGTCGAGGAGGCCGTGCGCGCCGTGTACGGGAGCGGCTGATGGCGTCGTTCCGCTACAAGGGGCGCAATGGTCGCGGCGAGGCGGTGGCGGGCCTCATGGAGGGCGCGAGCGCCGACGCCGTGGCCGCCCATCTCTTTAATCTCGGCATCACGCCGATCGACATCCATGGCGCGCCGGCGCAGTCGCGTCCCGCGTGGCTGCGGGAACTCGGACGTTCGCGCGTCGATCTCACCGATCTTGTCTTGTTCTGCCGCCAGATGCATACCCTGCTCAAGGCCGGCGTACCCATCATGCAGGCCTTGAAAGGCCTGCGCGATTCCACCCACAACCGCACGCTCTCGGCCGTGATCGGGCAGCTGAACGAGGCCCTGGACGCGGGTCTTGATCTCACCGCCGCGGTGAAGCGTCACCCCAAGGTGTTTTCGACCCTGTTCGTGGCGTTGGTGCAGATCGGAGAGACGAGCGGCACGCTCGACCAATCCTTTCTCCAACTCGCGGGTTATCTGGAGCGCGATCGCGAGACCGAGCAGCGCGTGAAGTCGGCCACCCGCTACCCGAGCTTCGTCGTGGTGGCACTTGTCATCGCGGTCTTTATCATCAATATCTTCGTCATACCGGCATTCGCGCATGTCTACGCCGGTTTGCATGCCCGGCTGCCGCTCGCCACGCGCATTTTGGTTGCGTCATCACGGCTCACGGTCCGTTATTGGTACGATGCCGTGGCCGCGGTCGTGCTGACGGTGCTTGGCGTCCGCGCCTATGCGCGTACCACCGGCGGGCGCTATCGCTGGCACCGCCTGCGTCTGCGGTTGCCCATCATAGGTCCGATCCTGACCCGCGCCTTGCTCGGCCGTTTCGCGCGGGCGCTGGCGATTACCATAAGGAGCGGCGTGCCCTTGATCCAGGGTCTCACCGTCATAAGCCGGGCGGTCGACAACGAGTATGTGGCCGCGCGCATTTTGCAGATGCGCGATGGCATCGAGCGCGGCGAGACCTTGGCGCGCGCTGCGCAGGCCACGCAACTCTTTCCGCCGCTGGTGTTGCAGATGGTTGCCGTGGGCGAGGAGAGCGGGGCGATCGACAGCCTCATGACCGAGGTTGCGGAATACTATGAGCGCGAGGTGGACTATGATCTGCGTAATCTCAGCACCGCCATCGAACCCTTGCTGGTGGTTGCCATGGGGGTCCTCGTCCTGATCCTGGCGCTCGGGGTGTTTCTGCCGATGTGGGACCTGGCGAGTGCCGCTTTCCACCAAAATGGCGGCCAGGTCTAGCGGCGCGGCGGGTCTGCGCGAGTCGTGGATCGCGGGCTTGTATCGGGCTACGGAGGATCTTGTGACCGCGAGCGGGTCTTGATGGGTGGGCGTGACGCCTGCGGTCACGCGTGCTACTGTCGGCCAAAGAGCTTACCGCCGTGGCATGCCAAAGCGATGGATAGGCCGTGAGGATGAGCACTATGGGGGGAGGTATGTGGGGACGTTGGCGGCGCGGGCGCCGGGACGCGGGTCTCGCCGGCATCGGCGTGCACGCCTCGGGGCTCTCTTTTGTGCGCGTCGTTCGCAATGCCCAAGCGCCGGCCCGGATTGCCATTGCCGAGTTCCGACCCTATGACGGCGCCGAGCCGGACCGGGTCCTCGCGCGGCTCGTCCAAGACCACGACCTCAAGCACCAACCCTGCACGACTTTGCTTGGCGAGGGTGAATATCGGCTGCTGCAGACCGAGGCGCCGGATGTGAAGTCCGAGGAGCTGCGCGCGGCGCTGCGCTGGCGCATCAAGGACTTGATCGATTTTCATGTTAACGACGCCACCCTGGACGTATTCGACGTCCCGGTGCGCATGCCCGGACGCGCGGCGCTCGTGTATGTGGTGGTCGGACGCAACGAGGCGATACGCGCGCGCGCCGACCTCATGCACAACGCCGGCGCGGCCCTCGATATCATCGACATCCCGGAGCTTGCGCAGCGCAATCTCGCGCATCTCCTGCCCGAGGACCGGGAGGGCGTGGCGCTGCTTACGTTGACCGAGGATGGGGCGTTCATCACCATCACGCGCGATGGCGCGCTCTATCTCTCGCGCACCGTCGCCGAGGCCTCATCGGCGCTCACCGACGAGCGCGGGTTCGAGCACCTCCTGCTGGAACTGCAACGCTCGCTCGATTACTTCGAGAGCTCTTTTCGGCAAAACCCCATCATGCACGTCGTGGTGGCGCCCGTCACGACGCGCACCGAGGCGCTCGTGGCCTTTCTGCGAAACCATCTCACGCAACGCGTCGCGTCCTGGGAGGCCGGGCGCTATGGCGACATCGAGGCCGATGTGCCGGTCCCGGACGCCTGTCTCCTAACTCTGGGCGCGGCCTTGCGCCAGGACAAGGTGGCGCTGTGATCTCCCAGCAGATCAATCTCTATCATCCGATCTTCCGGCGCGAGCCCAAGCTGTTCTCCGCCGGCATCATGCTGCGCGCCTGGCTCGCGCTGGTGACAGTCGGGCTGGTCGCCGCCGCCTTCGATGCCTGGCAGGTCGAGAGTCTCTCCGGGGCGCTCGCCAATGCCCGACAAACGGAGCAGGGCGCTGCCGCCCGCCTGGCATCGGCCGACAGCGTCTTTGGGCTGGGTCGCGCCCGTGCGCGGCTCGCGGCCCTTAAGCGCCGCGAGCAGACCCTGAAGGGGCTTGGCCGCTTTCTGCGCCAAAGCCGCCGCGCCGAGATCGGCCCGGCGCCGGTTTTGATCGCCATGAGCCGCGGTGTCCTTCCCGGTCTCTGGATCACGCGGTTTTCCCTGGATCGCAGGCACCGGTCGCTTAGGCTTGCGGGTCACAGCCTGCGCCCGGCCCTGGTACCGCTTTTTCTGCATCGCGTGGTCGCCGGACCAAGTCTCGCCGGTTACCGTTTCCGGGGGCTTGAGATCACACGCGCGCGCGTGGCCGGGCGCTATCGGCCCTATGTGGATTTCACGGCGAGCACGACCACCGCGACCGCCAGGACCCACGCCCCGGCCGCGGCCAAGGGTGCGACATGAGCTTAAAGGCGCAGATCGTTTCCATCCAGGAGCGTATCGATGCCCTTACGCTGCGTGAGCGCATCCTGCTGTTTGCGGCGATCGTGGCCGTCACCTACGGCCTCATGGTCATCGCCATGATCCGCCCGCTCGAAAATCGCGCGCGCGCGGTCACCGCCGATCTCGCCTCTCTGCACGCCAAGACCCGCCAGATCGATGCCCGGCTGGACGCCATCCTGGCGCCGGGAACCCGCGCCCGCGAGGCCGCGGAACTGAAGGGGCTTGCGCGCAAGGTGCGCGCGCTCAAGGCGCATCTCGCGCATCTTGCGGCAGGCCTGGTGCCGGCCCGCGACATGCCTGCCCTTCTGCGCCAGGTCCTTGCGCGCGCACCGGGGGTGACGGTCGTGGCCCTCGTGGACCGAAAGGTGACGGCGGTGCGTCGCAGCCCGAAAGACAAGCCATTTTTGTATCGTCATGAGATGACGCTCATCGTGCGCGGCACGTATGGCGCCCTGTTGCGCTATCTTACGGTGCTCGCCCACACCAAACGCCATGTCCTCTGGGGGCGGGTGACATTGACCACCGATCACTATCCGTTTTCGACGGTGCGGTTGCGGGTCTATACGCTGAGCACCCACGAGGCCTTGCTCCAATGATTGGCACGGTCCTTGTATGGTATCGGGTATGAAGAGAAGATGGCTCGTAGCGGCGGTATTCGTGATGTTGGCGCAAGGCGCGAGCGCCTACGGTCTCACGGATCCCACGCGCCCCCCGTGGATCGATCCCGCGGGCGCGGTGGGCGCGCGCGCGTCCGGCCTCCAGGCGATCATGCGCGACGGCGCGCGGCGCTTCGCCCTGATCGATGGCCGGCTCGCCACCGTGGGGGCGCGTATCGGGATGGCGCGCCTGATCGCCATCCATCACGATTCGGTCGTGCTCCGCGGCCGCGATGGCACGCGCCGGCTGTTTCTTGCCCCGGGTCGCTCTGTGAAGAAGACGGCGGTCTTGAAGGATGGGGTCTCATGAGGTCGCGGCGGTCACGACTCCTGGCGGCGGGTCTCGCCGCGGCGCTTGCCGGATGCGCGCCGCGGGGCTTCGACAAACCGCTCACCGCGCGCATGCAACGCAATCTGGCGGCCGGCGTGCGATCGCAAAAGCCGGCCGCCGTCTCGGCGGCGGTGGCCAACGCCCTGGTGCCTCCGGTCACGATCCAGTTACCGCATGCGCGCACGCTGGCGGTGCCGAATCGCTTTGATTTCAATACACGCGACGCGCCGGCGGCGCAGGTGTTCACGGAACTCGTGCGCGGCACATCCTACAGCGTCGCCCTGCCGGACCATCTCGCCGGGCGCATCAGCGTGCACTTGAAGAATGTCACGGTGCCCGAGGCCATGCGGGTCATTCGCACCGAGGACGGCTACCAGTATCGGCGACGGGGACATCAATACTATATCCTGTCACCGGGCCTCAGGACGCGATTGTTCCGGGTCCATTACCTGGATATCATCCGCACGGGAGTTTCGGAGACGCGCCTCACCGGCGAGAGCCTGACGAGTGTCGGGACCACCGGCGGGACCATGGGTGGGGCGCCGATGCCCACGACCGGACAGCAGAGCATGGCCCCCACGATCTCCGTGAAGACCACCTCGCGCAGCGATTTCTGGGGGACTCTCGCAAAGACCGTCACGGCACTCGTCGGCAAGGGCCCGGGCCGTGAGGTGATCACCAACCCCCAGGCCGGCCTGCTCGTGGTACGCGCCGGTCCGAGGACCTTGCATACCGTGAGCCGCTTCCTGCGGCTCACCCAGGCGAGCGTCGATCGCGAAGTCGTCATCGACGCCAAGATCCTGGAGGTCGACCTGAAGAGCGGCTATCAGAGCGGGATCGATTGGGCCAAGCTTGGGAATATCGCCGGGGCGCAGGTGATCGGCGCCCAGACCGGCGCCACCCAGCTCCTGTCCTCGGGGGTGGCGACCATAGGCGGCAACCTGGGCAACATCAATCCCGCATACGGCAGCCCGAATCCTTATGGCGCGAACGGCTACTCACCGATCAACAATACCGCCGTGTCAGCCCTTGGTGGTATCTTCAGCCTCGCGCTGCATGCCGGGAATTTCGCGGCCTTCATCCAGCTTTTGAATACCGAGGGGCGCGTCCAGGTGCTGTCGAGCCCGCGGGTATCGACCGTGAACGAGCAGAAGGCGGTGATCAAGGTCGGGGGCGATCAGTTTTTCGTGACCGGGGTGACCAACAACGAGTCCCTGGTCGGGATCTCCCCGATCGCCACGCCGGCCGTCGAGCTCTCGCCATTTTTCTCGGGGATCGCGCTCGATGTCACGCCCGAGATCGATGGTCACGGATCGATCATTCTTTATATCCACCCGTCGGTGAGCGAGGTGACGCAGGTCAACCAGCAATTCAGCGTCTCCGGGCAGGCGTTCAATCTCCCGCTCGCCTCGAGCTCCATTCAGGAGTCGGACTCGGTGGTGCGTGCCCAAAGCGGCCAGGTGATCGTCATCGGCGGTTTGATGAAGGAAGGTTCCACCAACAATAACGCCTCGGTGCCGCTGCTCGGTAATATCCCGCTGCTCGGCAATCTCTTCAAGGACAAGAAGGTGGTGAGGGTCAAAAAGGAGCTTGTGATCCTCCTGAAGCCGACGGTTGTGGATCTCGGCGGCCCATGGGGACGGGAGTTGACACGCGCTCAGAGACGGATCGCGCGCATAACGGGCCATTAAATGTACGAGCGCTATTTCGGGCTTCGCGAACTGCCCTTCGGACTCACGCCCGATACCGAGTACTATTTTGCCCACGCCCGCCAACAAGAGGCCCTGAACACGCTGCTTGCGGCGGTGCGCATGGGCGAGGGTTTCCTCAAGGTCACAGGCGAGGTCGGGACCGGCAAGACCTTGTTGTGCCGAAAGCTCCTGGCGGTCCTTGCCGCCGATGCCCGATTCACGACCGCCTATATCCCCAATCCCACGCTCGACCCCCTGGCCCTGATGGAGGCGATTGCCACGGAGCTCGCGGTCCCTCCGGTCCCCGGTCAAGGCCCTCATGCCCTCACGCATGCCCTCACCGAACATCTGATCGCGAGCTGCGCGCATGGCCGGCGCGTGGTGTTATGCCTGGACGAGGTCCAGGCCATGCCCGTGGCGACCCTGGAGTCCTTGCGGCTTATCAGCAACCTCGAGACCGAGAAGCGCAAGCTCATACAGATCGTCTTGTTTGGCCAGCCGGAACTCGATGCGCGCCTGGAGGACCGCTCGGTCCGCCAGCTGCGCCAGCGCATCGCCTTTTCGTGCCGGCTCGCACCTTTGTCGCTGAGCGACACCGACGATTATTTGCGGCACAGGCTTCATGTGGCGGGTTATGAAGGGCCGGCGTTGTTCGGGAGGCGCGCCCTGCGTGTGCTTTATCGGGCCTCCGGAGGCATACCGCGACTTGCCAATATCCTCGCCCACAAATCGCTCATGGTCGCCTATGGCGAAGGCTCGACCGTGGTCCGCGCCCGGCACATGCGGCTGGCATGCGCCGACACCGAGGCCGCGCGCGGGCGCCGGGGGTTTTTCAGACTGGCCTTCCGGGAGCGCCGATGAGCCTCATCAACAAGGTGCTGCGGGACCTCGAGGCCCGTGAGCGTAACGCACAGGCCCCGCCGGAGCGACCGGTCCTGGACGACCTGCGGCCCGCCTCGGACACCGGCGATCGGCGATCCGGATGGTTTTTACGGATATCCGGATTGGTCCTGGTGGTGGCGGCGCTCGCGGCCGTGACCTGGTGGCATCTCACCCCGGGCCGTGCGGGCGCCGCCGCCCATGCCCCGGTCGCCCGTTCCGCTCCGGCTGATCACATCGTGGCTACGCCCCGCGCAAGCGCGCCGCTGGTCGCCGTCGCGCCTCATCCGCTGGCGCCCCGCCTTGTGTCTCGCCCGCCGGCCCCGCCCGCGAAGCCTGCGGCCGCGCCGGTGCCGGCAGCGGCACCAGTAGCGGCACCGGCAGCGCATGCGCCGGCCCCGCGGTCGCATTTCGTGTTTCGAGCGCAGGCAGCGGCGATATCCCGGCGCCGCACACCCTTGACGGCCACCGAAAGGGCGCGTGCGGCCTACCGCCGCGCGGTACTGGCCTTGCAGGACGGACAGGCCGGACGGGCGCGCGCGGCCTGCACGCTCGCGCTGCGCCTGAATCCCGGGACCCTGCGCCCGGCGCTTTTGCTCGCCACCCTCGATCTCCAGGGGGCACATCTGCGTAGCGCCCGTAAGGTGCTACGCGCGGCCTTGAAGAGGCATCCGCGGGCGCTGCCCGCCGCCCTGCTGCTCGCGCAGGTCGATCTGCGCCGCGGCCAGCCGGCCTCCGCCGTGCACCGCCTCGCCGGCCTGCGCGCGGCAGGGGCCGACAACGCGTCCTATTGGGCACTACTGGCGGTGTCGCAATGGCGCGCCGGGGATCCGGTCGCGGCGCGCGCGACCTACCGCAGCGCGCTGCGCCGCTTTCCCCGTGACGGGGCGTTGTGGGTGGGCCTGGGGCTCATCGACCGCCGCGCGGGGCAGGCGGCGCGCGCCTACCGGGCCTGGCGGCACGCCGCCGCCTGCCCCCTGCCCCCGGTGCTTGCGCGGTTTGTACAGGCGCAGCTGCACGCCGTCCACGGGGCCCATCAGAACCGATAGCCAAGGCTCACGGAGATTACCGGATAGGCCTTCAGGCGGTTCGCCTGTTTTTCGATCTGGGCGCGCACCGAGGCGATCTCGGCCGCCAGGGCCGGATCGTAGGCGGCACCCGGGGCCTTCAAGGTCGTCGTCGGGCGGTCCCACATGACGCCGAGGTCGACGCCGTACGCGAACCCGGCCCCGGGCCGCGCGTCATTGCTGACGCCCAGCCCGAGGTAGGGGGCGAAACGCGCATAGGTGATCGTACCCGTGACCGGCCCGACCGCTGCCGCCGGCACGGTGTAGCCATTGACGGTATAGAGGCCGTTCACGGGCGTGCCGGTCAGATCGACCCGGTTGTCATCGTAATAGACGCCCCCCGTGATATGGAAAATGCCGCCAAAAGGGTAGAGGTCGGCGAGCAGCGCGGCATTACGAAAGTGCGCCCGGCCCTTATAGTGGAGTCCGTCGGTCGTTTCGCGGCGCGTGATGCGCCCGCCGTTGACCAATAGCCGCGCATCCGCCCACCCTGGAACGACGGGGACCGAGAGGGCGAGTCCAAGCCCCAGGGTTCCGGCGCCGGCGCTCACGCCCACACCCGCCCACGCCGGCACGCACAGTGAGGCGGCCAGCAGACCACCGAGAGCGAATCGTCGTATCATGGTTGCATTCCTCAGGGGTCGCACGGGAGAGGGCACGATAGCGTGGGCCGCGGGCCTTCCCAACGGTCCAAAGTCGCCCCTGCCTTTATCGGGCGCCCGCCCCCACGTATGCTTGCGCCTCCCCAACCGAGACCGGGACCGATGACGGGCGATCCTTTCGCGAGCATTCTGGAGTGGACATTCGCGCGCCTGCGTGATCAGGACCTGTGGCGGCGGCGTGAGCGCCGGCAATCTCCGCAGGGCCCATCGGTCCAGGTGGATGGCCGGACCCTGCTCTCGTTCGCGAGCAATGATTACCTGGGGCTTGCCAATGACCCGCGACTCGTGGAGGCCTGGTGCCAGGGGGCCCGCCGCTACGGGGTGGGGGCCGGCGCCTCGCATCTGCTCGGCGGTCACAGCGAGGCGCATCACGAGCTCGAGGAGGCCTTGGCGGCGTTCGTGGGGACCCCCCGGGCGCTGATCTTTTCCACGGGCTATATGGCAAACCTCGCGCTCGTGGCCACCCTGTGTCCGCGCCGTGGCCGGCTCTTCGAGGACCGACGTAATCATGCCTCGCTCATCGATGGCGCCCGCCTCGCGCAGGCCGACCGGCACCGCTACCGTGACGTCGCCGGCCTCAAGCGCGCGCTGGCCGCGGCCGCACCCGGTGGGCTCGTGGCCAGTGACGGGGTCTTTAGCATGGACGGCGATACCGCGGATGTCCCGGGGTTGCTCGCGCTCGCCCGGACCCACGGCGCGGGGCTTTTGCTGGATGATGCCCATGCCTTCGGTGTCGTGGGTCCGCAAGGGCGTGGGACGCCGGCCGCGCAGGGCCTTGGTCACGATCCCGCGCTCGTCCACATGGGCACCCTCGGCAAGGCCTTCGGTGTGTTCGGTGCGTTCGTGGCGGCCGGTACGGATGTCATCGAGGCCCTGATACAGACCGCCCGACCCTACATCTATACGACCGCCCTGCCGCCGGCCTTGGCGGTTTGTGCCAAGGCCAGTCTCGCGATCGCGGCGGCCGAGGACTACCGGCGCACCGAACTTGGCGAGCGCATCCATCAGTTTCGCGCGGGTGCCGCGCAACTCGGCCTGCGGGTTTTGCCGTCGTCCACCCCGATCCAGCCGGTGATTCTAGGCGATGCCGCTCGCGCGCTCGACGCCAGCGCGCGGCTGCGCGAGCAGGGCCTTTATGTGCCCGCGGTGCGTCCGCCGACCGTGCCCGCCGGCACCGCGCGACTGCGCATTACGTTAAGCGCCGTTCATACTCGCGATGACGTCGAGCACCTCCTCGGCGCGCTCGCGGCCCTGCCGCCCGGTACCGCCTGATGCTGTTTCTCGTGCATGGTTGGGGGTTGAACCGAAGGGTCTTTGCCGGGCTCGAGCAGGCCCTGGCGCGGCCCTGCGCATCGCTGGACCTGCCGGGCCATGGACGGGCCGCCTACGAGCCGGGCGCGCTCGACCCGGATACGCTCGCGGCCGAACTAGCCGCGCGTCATCCCGGGGCCCATGCCTGGCTCGGCTGGTCGCTCGGCGGGCTCGTTGCCCTGACACTCGCCGCGCGCCATCCCGAAAGCGTAAGCCGGCTTATCCTGGTTGGAGCGACACCCTGTTTCGTGCGTGCCCGCGATTGGCCCCACGGCACCGAACCCGCGGTCTTTCAGACCTTCGCCAAGCAGTTGGCCATCGATCATGAGGCCACCCTGCGACGATTTCTGACCTTGCAGGCCGGCGCCGGCGCGCGTTCCGAGGTGCGCGCGCTCATGGCTGATCTCGAGGGCGGCGGGGCGCCGCGCCCGGAGGCCCTGGCCGAAGGGCTCGCGGTGCTTCAAGAAAGCGACCGCCGTCCGCTCTTGCCCGCCGTGCATGCGCCGGTGCTCCTCTTGCACGGTATGGACGACACGATCGTCTCGATCGAGGCCGCGCGCGCGGCCGCCGCGCTTATGCCGAACGCGCGTTTTTGCGCGGTGGGCCGCGGGCATGCGCCATTTCTGAACGCGCTGCCGGAGAGCGCCGCCCTTATCCGGGATTTCCTTCATGAATGACTTAAGCCCCGAGGCCATCCGCCACAGCTTCGATCGCGCCGCGCGCCATTACGACGAGGGCGCGGTCTTGCAGCGCACGGTGGCAGACGAGCTCTTGAGCCGCTTCCAATGGTTGCGTGTCGAGCCCGCCACCGTGCTCGACGTGGGGACCGGCACCGGCTATGCCCTCTCCCATCTGCGCCGCCGGTTTCGTAAGGCACGAGTGCTGGCCTGCGATATCGCGTGGGCGATGGCTTGCGCCGCGCGGTCGCGCCGGGTGCTGTGGCGTCCAAGCCCGGTGTGGGTCGCGGACGCCCACGACCTGCCCCTGGGCGCCCAGACCATCGATTGCATCTATTCGAGTCTGGCCCTGCAGTGGATGGATGCCCCGCGCGCCTTTGCCGAGTTTCGCCGCGTCCTGCGGGGGGAGGGCCTGTTGACCTTTGCCACCTTTGGCCCCGATACCTTGCGGGAGCTGCGCACCGCCTGGGCGCATGTCGATGATCGGCCGCATGTACATAGTTTCATGGATATGCATGACCTGGGGGATGCCCTGATCGAGGCCGGATTCTCGGATCCCGTCCTCGATGTCGAGCGCTATACCCTCACCTACGAGTCGGTGGGCGCCGCATTGCGTGATTTGAAGCGTATCGGGGCGCATAATGCCGCGGCGGCCCGTTTCCCCGGGCTCACGGGCAAGGGCCGCTATCGGCGCTTCGAGCAGGCCTATGAGGGCTTCCGCCAGGACGGGCGGCTGCCCGTGACCTACGAAGTCGTCTATGGCCAGGCGTGGGTCCCATCGGGCGCGCCGCCCCCGTCCATTCCCTCCAGGGGCCGTCCCGTAATCCCCATCCGGAGTGCCTGACGGCGGACCGACACATTCCTGGTCGAACGGATCCTGGCGCGCCGCGGCCGCCGTCTGGGGCGATGGCCACCGCTCCCGGTTCCGGGAGGCTGCGTCCCATGCACCATTCTCCGAAATTCCGAGGGCCCATGATCACGACCGCCCCGCGCCCAACGGGCATTCCCGCGAGTGCCACGGGCTCGCCCGAGCCCCGGCCGCAAAGGCGCGAGGTGGGCGGGAGGTCCATCACTTGTGTCTTGCCGGTTCTCATCGGCTCCGCGCCGTGGCAGCATGCAAGACATCAGTAATTCGGGGGGCTTTTCGGGCATGTCGATCATCCGGACATCGAGGTTTGTGCTGCGCCCCTATGAAAGGCGGGATGCGACGGCATTCGCGTACGCGGTCCGCGAGGCCGCGGTCGCGGCCGATCATTGGTTGTCCTGGGCCGAAGAGACCTATAGCGAACAGGATGCGCGCAGCTGGTTCCGGTCAGTGGCCGTTGGCCATAAGATGGGGACGAGCCACGAGTACGGCATATTCTCCCTGGCCGAGGAGGCGTTTATCGGTGGCGCCGGCCTGAATCGCATCGATTCCCACAATCGCCTGGCCAATCTTGGGTACTGGGTACGGCCAACGCGCCGCCGCCAGGGAGTGGCGTGCGAATGTGCCTCGGCGCTCGTTGAATACGCCTTTACCGTGCTCGGCCTCCAGAGGATCGAGGTCGTGGTCGCGGTCGGCAACGACGCAAGCGCGGGGGTGGCGCGCAAGCTCGGCGCCCACCTGGAGTGCGTGGCGCAGAATCGACTCCGCGTTCGTGGCCAGCCGGTCCCCGCCTACGTCTTCGCGCTCACTGCGCACCCCTACGAGCGGCCATCATGACCGCCCGGTTCGTCGGGGGATGGCGGCACCTCAGCCTGTCTTGCGGGACCCGCTAATCGCTTGGACGCTCCCACGGCGCTCCATATGAGCCTTGCGCCACGACCCAAGCCGCCCAGGATCATCCCGCCCCGATCGGGCGCGCGCGCCGCGCAAGCCCGCGCCGCAGGCTTCCTGCCTGCCCCGTTCGGCGCGTTTCTTCCGCGGTGCCGTGATCTTGTCGGCGGCGACGGGGCGCCAGGATCCGGCGGCGAGATGCAGAAGGCGCTTCCGTGCGTTACCTGGGGTCCAAATATCTCGTAATGCGGAACTGTGTAGCATAAGGAAAGTCGCGCCGCTATCCTGTCCGGCGGGCTCTCGGCGGCGTCCGGGCTGCGATCTCAGAAACCCCCGCGGGATCCGCTTCCACCAGAACCCCGTTGGGCCGGCAACGATGACGGGGCTTTACGCGCCTCTTGGTAAGCCATCCACGGTACTTGCCCTATAGTCCACCGGTGGCCCCGGAAACTGCCCCCGGGGCGTTCCTATCACCTGCCCGTCCCGCGCGGTTGCCGGCCTGGATCGTGCGCATCTCCCATAACCCCTGCTTTTTGGAGGCGCTGATTACCACCGCGCGCGGACCCCTCGGTTTACCCAATACCCCAGAGACGCCGATATGCGTAACGTGCCGGGCCTCTGTGGAGGCACTTACATGAAACGCTGGACTGTCTTGGTATTCTGCTTTTTCACGTCTCCCGCGCTTGCCATCATGCGCCTGCCGGGATACGCGCAGGGGTCGGATCTTCGCATCACCATCGAGGAACGCGCCCATGCCATAACCGATGTCATCGCGCTGGTCGTGAGCATTCTCGCCATCATCGGCATCTTGATAGGCGCCGGATATTTCGCGATAGGCCAGGGTGATCGCGGGCGCAGCTATGTCGTGGGCAGCGTATTGGGTCTGGTGCTCGCGGCCAGCGCCTATGGCATCGCGGCCTTGGTGATAGGGTCATGATGACGGCCTTCAACAAGCGTTTGGCGCCCACGCGCATACTAGGCCTTCCCCTTGGCGCGGCGGTGGCGGGACTTACTACCGTAACCGGCGCACTCGCGTCCGTGGTCCTGCCGGAGCCGGTCGGGTCCATGGCCATCGCCGCCGCCATCGTGGCCTTTCCCCTTGGCGTAGGCGCGATCCTGATCGGTGACGACGTGGTGTTTGCGTACGCCTTCTGGCTGTCGAGGCGGGATGCGCGGATCGTCGCGCGGGAGGGCGCATGGCATTAGGTGCGCGCCGTTACTGCGACATCTATACGTGGTCGCACGCCGTGAGTGAAAACGTCGTGGCGCACGGAGACGGGGCCGTATCGCTTGCGATCCTGTGGAATGGTCTCGACGCCGAGTTCGAGGACGGCCCCGGTCGCGCGCGGGAATGGGCCACGATAGGCCGGGTCCTGGAACGTCTGCCGGACGGATACTGGCTTGAGTTTCATCTCTGGCGTGAGCGTCATCCGGAAGCGGTGGGCCAGTACCTCGCGCACTACGAACAGGCGCCCCGAAAGAGCCCGTTCGCGGCGGCCATGCGCTCGGAGATCGCCGATCATCTGGCGCCCTATATCCTCGTCAACACAGTGGCGCTTATCGTGGGCTGCCTGCCCAAAATGGAGGCGGGCGTGCGCCGCGCCCTGAATGGACAGGCGCAGCGAGGCGCCGAACTCGATGTCCTGGGGGCGGAGCTTTGCGCGTTGCTCCCGGGCGGTCGGGTGGCGACAGTTCTGGAATACGCCGGGCTCATACAGCGGAGCTACGACAAGGGCCCGGCGCCATCGGTACTCGAACCCTGGTTATCGCTCGCCGAGCAGCTGATCGTGGTGCCACCGCGACCGGGCAAGCGGCTCCTGGACGTCGATGGCCACATCTGGCGCGTCTTCTATCTCCATCTTTATCCCGACATCGATCCCGCCTGGATCCTCCCGAGCGTCTCGGGGGCCATCAGCCTGCACATCTCCCAGGTCATCATGCCCGCGACCACCGAGCGTGTGCTGCGCGCCTCCGAGCGTGCCGATCGGCTGGCGCAGGGGGCCCTGGCCCGTAAGGGGCGGGAGCGGCAGGTCGCCGCCCTCAGGGATATGCAAGGGTTCCGGCAACAGGTGGCCGACCAGGATTGGCGCGTGCACCGTAACGCCTACACCGTGTGTGTAGACCTCGACGGCGTCCCGCCCCAGGCGCTGGCGCGGCTCGTCGAGGGTCTGCAGGGCAAGGGCGGACGGGCGCGCGACGACGACTTCGTTCAGCTGCCGTTTTTTCGCATATCACAGCCAGGCCAGGGCTACCGGTCACCGATCTGGCGCCCCGACCATGGTGCGCTGATCGCGGCCATGGCCCCCGCGCAGGTCTTTCGTACCGGTTCGTCGCACCCCGAATCCCTGCGCCTGGGCCTGGCCTCGCAACCTCTGGCCTTCGACTACAGCCATCAGACGGTGGCGCATGGTTTCACGGTGGCCATGACGGGTGCCGGCAAGGGCGTCGACAAGGTGGCTACCATCGTCGAGACCTACCCCTTTGGCATCGACTGGTACGTGCTCGAGATCGGATCGACCTATCGCTGGGTCATCGAGGCGCTGGGGGGAGTCTATGTGAAACTCGATCCGGGGACGGCGGCCGTCAACCCCCTGCCGCCGCGTGCGCAGGCCGAAGGCGGCCTGGACCCCCTGCTTGCCTCGGGCACGCTCAATATCCTGGCCTTTATCCTGACAGACGGCCGGACCCAGCTCGATTTCCACGAAGCGGCGGCGGGGGCCGCGGCCCTGACACGCCTGTATGAGAACATCTCGGCCGGCGACCCGGGACTCGTCGACCTTTTGAAATCCCTAGACGCCCTGGACGATGTAAGCCCGGAGCAAAGGCAGGCATCGCGCGTCATGGCCGCCAATCTCCATAGTTTTCTGGAAACACCGGAGGGCCGGGTATTTGCCGGGCAGGACAACGTGCAGATAAGCCCGGGAATCAGTGGAGTCGACCTGAAGGATGTGGATCGGGCAAGCCCCAAGCTGCTTACGTTCTATCTCGTGTTTCTTTGTCTGCGCTTTTTGAATATGGCGTTTGCCGGACGCAATCAGGCGCGTGTGTTGCTGGATGAGATCCATCGATTCGTAGCCCATGCCCCGGGGGTGTTGTCGCGTCTTGTCTCGGAGATCGCGCGCATGGGGCGCAAGGAGGCGGCGGCGGTCGATATCGTCACCCAGGGGCTTGCTGAGATCGATCTCATGGAAAAGGAGATCGTGAACTCCATGCCCTTGAGATCGCTGCTCTACCGCAATGATGGCTGGGAGGAGATCGCCGAGCGCATCGGCATGCCAGGCCGTGCCCTGGAGATCTGGAAGCGGCTCCCTTTTCCCCTGCATCTCCCGTGGCGGCCGGCGATCCGTTCGGTCGGCCCCCAGTACCACGGCCTGCGACTCACCTTCCCCGCCGGGATACTGGCCCTGGCCGACACCACCCCGGAGGGTCTGGCGCGCAAGGAGCGCCTCGGGGCGGAGATATCCGATCCGCTCGCGCGGCTGGCGCGGTTTCGCGAGGAGGTGCCATGAAAAAGGCGCGCGCCGTCCTTTTGTTATGGGTTCTGGGCGTAACGCCCGCCGGGGCCTTCTTGGGTGTGGGTGATGTCACCTTCGATCCCCCGGTCCACGCGGAGCTCATGACCCTTTTTCATCAGACCATTGCCATTTACCGCACGGTCTTAAGTGAGGTCCACAGGCTGCAGGCGGTGGAGTCGACCTTGCGCGGCGCGCAGCGTGACGCCAAGAGCATAGCCAACGGCAACCTCGCCCGTTACGCCCAGCGCAGGCTGCCGCGCGGGTTGCCGCATGGTCTGAGGAGGCTTCTCGGCACCACGGACGCCGCCGCCCACGAGGCGCGTGACGCCATGGCCTACGCGCATCAGCAGTCGCGGCGTTTCGGGAGCCTTGCGCGGCTGCACTGGCTCGGACGCGGGGTGAGGCAAGACCTGCGTTTGTCGGCCACGAACCTCGGAGCGCGCACCAGCAATGATGTCACCGCGCGTTCCACGGCCACGCTCGCCACGCTTGCCGCGAAACGGGCGCGGGCGCGGGAACGGCAGGCGATTCGGCGCGCCGCGGAACGACACAATGCGCGCCATCTGCCTGAAGAAGCGGCATCCCTGTACCGCGCCTTTGGAGAGACCCCATGAGCAGCGCCTCGCTGGTGGCGGAACTGCTGGGCTATCTGCGGCCCGCCGGCGTTTATCGCGCCGCCGCCCCGGTGGCCAACGTTCTCATGCGTACGGTCACGCCCTCGCTTTTCGTAGTGGCCTTGTACACGCGCCTGCTCGAGGCGCAGCTGGATTCCGTGTCGGGGGCGGGGCAACTTGCGCGTGTCGTCCGCGATGTCGCCGTGTGGGGAGTCGTCCTGACCGCCTATTTCGCGCTCGGCGGCCTCGTCAACCACTATTTGAACGCCTTGTATGCGGCCATGGGCCGGATCGGTTCCCTGCGGCTCGTGGCCGCGCAGATGTCCGCCCTGCTCGACACGGCGGCCAAGGGGCCGAGCGGGGTATGGGGCACCATAAAGGAGATCAATGCCCTGCCTCTGCGTCTTGCCACCGTGCTCCTGTACTACGTGACGCTGGTCATGACGACTTTTCTAGAGGCTTTGTTGCGCATCGCCCAGGCCATTGGTTATCAATTCGCGTTCCTCTACGGTCTCGTGGCGATCCCGTTGGCCTTGAGCCGTACATTGTCGCTGCTGCGCGGCTTTGCCAAGCTTCTCGGTTTCTTTGTGCTGTGGCCTGTTGTGCAGGCGCTCTTGCTGGCGGTGTTTTCCCCGATCTTCACGCACGCCGTATCCGATCTTCAGGGCCTGCTGGGCAAGGCCGACTACATGATCGTGTATGCGCACATGCTGTTTACCATCCTGAATCTCATCTTGTGCGCCGTGCTGATCGCCGCCCCTTATGTCACGGCGAGCCTCATCGAGAACGCCGGCGCGGCGCACCCATTGCTGACCCCCTATTTGGGCGCGCTCTCGCAGGTCGGGACCACCATGGCCACGGGGGTGGGAGCCGGCGCCGCGAAGGCCGCGGACTACTACTTCTATGGCCCCGACGAGGACATCTTGTCCATGTCTCCGCGGCGCATGCCGGAACTGCACATTCCACCCGACCCGAATTTCTGGCCGAGCACTCACGACGGCAGCCGCGTGCGCACGAATTACCTCAAGCCGCAATTCGACGGGCCCCCAAGGAGTAGTCAAACCGATGATTTCTCTCGACGTTAACGTGTGGCGCCGTCATGGCCCTCAAGGGCTTTTGATGCAGCGCCTGGCCCGCTATGCGCTTTTGGGTTGGGTGCTCTTTGGCTGCGCGGCCCTGGCATTCGTCCTGCTGGCCCTTGTCGCTGTTTGGCGCACGCCCCCCATCATCGCCGTCGACCGTGCCGGGACAATTCTTGGACGCATCCAATGGCTGAGCGCGGCCCATCGATCCCGTCGCGAGATCATCGCGGCGTCCATGCGATTTCTGCGCGATTATCTCAGCGTCAACGGGGCGACCGTGGTACCCGATTACGTCCAGGCCCTCGACATGATGGCCCCGCCATTGCGCGCCACGACCGTGGGGATCCTGCGCAAGACCGCCTACATAGCCCGGGTGCGCGCCGCGCGCCTGCGCTCGTGGGTGAGTTTTGCCAAAAGCCCGGGCCACCGGCGCCTGGTGCGGCGGGATCGTGATCGTTTTCTGGTGCGATTGTCCGGGGTGCTGCACGTCATCCTGCCGGACGGCCAGCGCCACAGCGAGCGCTTTACGCTCGTCTTGACCGAGATCGCGGTGGCGCGCCGCGTGCACGATACCGCCGGGATCCTCGTGGAGGCGATCACCACGTCATGATGCCCACCCTGCCCGCCCCGTTGAGACCGTTCGCGCCGCATGCGCGCACCGTGGTCCTGCGCCCCTATCGGGCGTTGGCGGCCACCATCGTGCCAGATCTCGGCCTGCGCCTCATCTTCCCGGGCGGCGCGCCGCCCGCGCGCTTTGCGCTCACCAATCCGTTGTTCCAGGCAGCCCGGCTTGGGCGCCGCGCCATTCTCATAACCGTGGCGCGTGGGGCCCATAAACGGTATTGCGGAAATGCCTTCATGGATTGGCAGGCATTCTATGTATCGCTGCTCGTTTGCACGAGCCCCAGTGGTCGTCACTATACGAGCGATATCCTGTTTACGCGCCCGCGCCCCCCGCAGACGGTGTCGCCCCCGCGCCTCGCGCATCCCTCCGCATGGGCGCGTGCCTGGGCCTACGCCGCCTTCGGGCCGCTTGCGCGGATCGCGATTCGCAAGCGCGTCGTGGTCACCCGCGGCGCGCGTACCATCGCGCTGCGCGTGCGCCGGCTGTTGCTCATGCCCGGAGAGCAGGTGCTCGGCTTCGCGCTCTCGGGCGTCAAGGGCCCGCTCGGCCCGATTCATGATGCCGCCCTTTATCGGGGCCGTCACAGGTGGCGGCGCATTCCGGCCGCCCTCTCATGCCGCCCGTCAACGCCCGGCCGGCGGGCCGCTTGTGCGCTCGCGCTCGTGCCCCCGGCCCGCGAGGTCAAGCGCTGGCATCTGGTCGTGCTCACCACCATCGGACCGGTACGGCTGTCATGGTAGTCGTATCGCCCGTCACTCCCGCGGCCATCGTCCGCCGTCTCGTGCGCCAGAGGCCTTCGGCGCCATCGCTCTTTCACAGGCTGCTCGGGCTCGTCGACGCCCGCGCCCCGCGCCCGCGCGCGCCATCGGCCGTGGCGGCCCCGCGAGCCCCGGCGCGCCGTCCCATGCCTTTTGCCGTCGCCCGGACGCGTGTAAAGCCGTTGATCCTGACAAGCCCGCCGCTGACATTCGGCATCCGGCCGGGGTCGTGGATCCCGGTGACCTTGCGTCACGGCGTCACGGATCGGGATCCGGCCCTGGTGGTCCTGCATATCGATGCCCCGGTCCGTGGGCTCCGGGGCATCGTGCCCGCCGGGACCCGTCTTCTCGGCCACATCGGCGGGGCGCGGTTGGGGCGCGTGCAGATCGATGTCACCGAGGCGGTCACGCCAGGCGGCCGGATGCTGCCGTTTGCCGCCACGGCCTTCGGTGCCGACCACGGCCTCGGCCTTCCGGCCTATGTGCTGGGCGGGCGGCGCAAGGCCGCGCTTGCGGCATTCGCGCAATCGGTCGTGGAGGGCGTGGATGCCATCGTCGGGACGATGGAGGCCCAGTCTTCGGTGACATCCGAGGCCCTGGGCCAGGTCGGCACGAATACCCTTAATGCGGCGGCGGATTGGCGTATCCCGCGCCGAGTCCTCTATGTCCCGGCGCAGCAGGCCTACGTGGAGACCCAAAAGACATCATGATGAAAACCTGGACAGCGGGCATTTTCGTGGTTGCGTTGGGGCTACCGGCAGGCGCCGGCGCATGGCGGTTGGCCGCGGGCGGCGGCCTGCTTGCCGGTCTCGTCCCGGGGACCGCCTTTGGCTGGCAATTCACCGGACAGTGGACACGCGCGGGGTATGCGGGAGAACGATGGCTCGTGGAGGCCAATATCGGCCAGTACGCAACCGAGGCCGATGCCGGCGCATGGCTCGAACGCGGGCGCGCGGCCAGTCTGCTGGTGCTCTGGGAGCGCCGGGCGCCCTTCAGTTATACGTTCCGCCCCTGGCTCGGCATCGGGGGCGGGATCTCGCGCTATCGGCTCGACGATCGGCAACGCTTGAACGACGCCGGCTACGCCATCGCTTCCTATCCGGCGATCACCGAAAACGATGCGGATCTCGCGGTCGCCATGACCGTGCCGCTTGCGCCGTCGTGGTCCGTGGCCATCACCGCGCAGACAGGGTTCCCGTCACGTATTTCCACCGTAAGCATGACCGTGCTCTGGAGGTTATTGTGAAAATCCAAAAACTCTACAAGATGGTGTCACTCGCCGGCCTTGCCTTGAGCGGCTGCCGGTTGGGCAACCCCGGGGCCGCGACCCCCATACCGCAAGGATCCGTCGCGGGTTATGTCGTAAGCGCGGGTCCCGTGGCCGGCGCATCGGTTGCGGTACTCGGACCAGACGGTATCCTTGCGACCACGCGCACCGACGACAGCGGACATTTCGCCGCATCCGTCCAGAGTCTCGATACGACCATAACGCTTGTGGCGAGCGGGGGATCCTATGGCAACGCCGCCGGCGCCAATGTCCCATCCGGCACCCTGCGCGCGGCGCTTCCCTACCAGTCGGGTAGCGCCGAGGCGGTGGCCATCACCCCTATAACGAATGCCCTGGTGGCGGCCGAGGGCTATTTTCAGGGCCAGGGATTGTCCGCCGCCGCCGCCGTTGCGCGCGCCGATACCGGGTTCATGGACTGGCTCGGTTTCGACCCGCTGGTCACGGAACCGGTGTTGCCATCCGGCGGGGGCGGGAGTGGACAGACGCTTAGCGCGGGGCTGCGCTATGGACTCGTGCTCGCGGCCCTTGCGCACTGGGCGCACGCCAACGCGAGCCGCGCGCAGACGCTCACAGGCCTTATGGCCGCGGATGTCGCCTACGATGGTCTCCTGAACGGGGCCGGATCCGGCGGCACGCTGGCGCTCGGGTCGCTCCCGCTGTCCGCCGATGCCTACCGGCAGGGGCTTGCCGATGCCCTGTTGCAGGTCGCGGCGGCGGCCCCGCCGGGGTCCACGGATTCGCTCTCCGGGCCGAACGCCCAGGCGCTCCTCGCCTATGCGCGCACGCTTGCCGAATCGACATCGCCTTTGTTCGGCACCCTTCCACCAGCACCTTTTGGCGGCAACACGCTTGCGTTGACGGTAGCGCCCCTGCCGTCATGGACCCATGGAACGATAGTCGTGAATGGATCGGTGACGGACCCATATGGGCTGCCGGTATCGGTCACGATCGCCATAGATCAACAGCAATACCAGACCGTGACCGCGACCCCGGCGTTCGCCTTTGCCATCGACACCAGCAGATTAAGCGACGCCGTGCATGGCGTGACCGTGACGGCGCGGGATGCCGCCGGCGATCAGGCCTCTTACCAGGGGTCCGTGGGCATCGATAACACGCCGCCGCAGGCGTGCGTGTCGGTGTTCGAGCCTTTGGTGGGGGGTGTCCTTATGGCGGGCCGGTGGCAGGACCTGTCGGGGGTCGTGGCGGGGGTCGCCGACGGCGCCGCCCTTGCCATCACCCCTGGCGCCTGGGAGGTGGAGGTGCCGGTGCCCGTGCCCTCGCCCCTGGTCGTTGCCATGAGTGACGCCGCGGGAAATCAGCAGAGTTTCTCATGGGCCTTGAGCAGCGCCTCCAATCCCGCACCATGCCCTTAGGGCACGCCCCGGCCGATTGACGAATCGTGACGACCGGGGTAGCGTCATGACCAGGCCCGGCATGGATGTCGGGCCATGGTCATACCTCAATCAAGGACGAACTCGGCATGGAAACTCTAGCGATCCCGTTGCCCGCCAACCTTCCGCCCGATGTGTGCACGGAGATCACCAAGCGCGCCTGCTATTGCGACACCGCCATTGTGAAGTCCCGCTATCGGCAGGATTCGAACTGTCTCGAGATTGACCTGCAAGGCCCGGGGGCCGGTGGCGATGTGGCGGCCAAGCTCGAACATCTGATCGGTAAGATGCAGGTCGAGCGCCTGACGGTCACGCCCAAAATCCTGCGCGAGCGGTCCTCGGAATCGGGCCGATTCTCCGCCAAGGCCTACGATGAACTTGTCGAGCAGGGCGACGTATGGGCCTCTGGACAAGGTACGATGGGCCGGAGTGGGGCCTTCACGGGCCTCCTGAACCGCCTCGATGGCCTGCTCGAACGCCTTGCCGCGCGCGAATTCCAGGCTGTATCCCAATCCTATAATTCGCTCGTGCCCAGCGATTGGTTGCGGCGTGCCGGGTATTTCGCATCGTTTTCCCATTCGGTCACGTTCGCCGTGCACTTGAAGGAGGACCTCGAGGCCATCGAGCGGTTCGGGCAGCGCCATCGCCAGGGAGAGAATCCGGTCTTCGAGGACGTGGGCGAGATCGCGCCCCCCGAGTACTGCCTTTCGCCGGCGGTGTGCTATCACACATACGGCGCACTCATGGGCCAAAGCCTTCCGGCGGGGACGGCCAGCGCCTTTACCGCGCACGGACGATGCTTTCGTTACGAATCGAAGAACCTCACGGGACTAGACCGCTTGTGGGAATTTTCCATGCGCGAGATCGTCTGGCTCGGCGCGCGCGATGCGGTTTTGGCCGCCCGCGAGAGGGCCATCAACGTCGTCTGGCGGCTCGTCGAGCTCCTGGATCTTTCGGCACGGCTCGAGACCGCGTGCGACCCGTTTTTCGCGAGCGATTTTCCGTCCTTGCGTTTCTTTCAGTTGGCCAACGACCTGAAGTACGAGTTGAAGGTGGATACCTCACCGGACGTGTCGATTGCCTGTGCCTCATTCAATTATCACGAGCGGTTTTTCGGGACGCGTTTCGAGATCGGTGCGGGTGACGGGGAGCCGGCCCATACCGGATGCACGGCATTCGGGCTCGAGCGGCTTTTGTATGCGTGTGTTTGCCAGCATGGCCTTAAGCGCACCATGGAGCTTGTAGAGAATGCCGCCGAGCGCATGTAGGCGCGGATCTTGTGTTCAAGGGTCGTTCGAACGAAGGGGGTACGGTGCAAGCGAGTCGGGCTGCGGGGGTCGGGAACGTGGAGTCCGTGGTATGTTTCGACGAGGTGGTGAGTCCGGACTTCGAAGAGGTGAGCGCGCTCATGCGCGCCAACTGGGCGCCGCCTTGCTGGGTGTACGAGCCCGATCTTTTGACGATGCACATCCTAAGGCCGACGGCCGACCCGTCGATGGCCGTGGGTCTGCGCGCCACAAACGGCGATCTCGCCTCCTATCTTGCGTTCGTGCCCCTGCGCCTGCGTGTCGGCGGGCGCCTGTACCGCGGGGTGTTCGGGAGCTTCTTTACCGTGTCGGGGCGCTATCGGCGCCACCGCCTGAGCGACCGCCAACAGGGACTCATGCTGGACCGCGCGCGCGACCAGGGCTATGAGCTCTATGTGGCGGTGACCGTGGCCGGCACGCCGGCCAACCAGACCGTGGCGCGGGCCTTTGCCGCGCGCGGCCTTACCGTACAAAGCGTGCGTAATTTCCGTTACCTGGCCGGGGTCCCGGCGATCGTCGGTGCGCGCCTCGGTGCCGGCGACCCGGGGCGGGTGCGACGGTATGAGCTAAGCGATGCGCCAGCCGCATTCACACTCCTGTCGGCGTGCACGGCCGAGGCGCCGCTTGCCAAGGTGGTGGAGCGCGAGGATGTCGATTTTCTGCTGCGCCTGCGGCCGCGCGTGACGACTTATGTCTATGAGGCCGATGGCGAGGTCCTGGGTCTCGTCAGCCTGTCGCTCTTGCCGGTGCTGTCGGAGCGGGTCGGCATGAACGCCTATGTGGAGGCATTCGCGGTCGCGCGTCTCGAGCCCGCCGCCCGCGCGGCCTTCGTCGATACGGTGCTGCATGCCGCGCTCGCGCAAGGCGCCGAGGCGGTCATGGTGCCGGACACCGGTTGCGCGGACCTCGAGGTCTTCCGCCGTCTCGGGTTTCGCGCGGCACCGCGGAAACTGCGGCTGCTGCTCGGCGCCTTGCGTCCCGATATCATGGGGCTGCCGGAGACCGTGGACGGATTCTGTCTCGACGTGTTCTAGGCCATGGCTTGGGGTTTCAAGGAGACATTCCGGGCCCTGCTCGCCGGTCTTGGGGCCGTGATCGCGTTTCCGGCGCTGGTGCTGGCGGCGTGTGATCGGTATAGCGGTGGACGCGACGACGGGTTCACGCTGGGCGGCCAGTTGCTGGCCCTGGTTCCGGGGGTCCTAGGCGACGCCGCGCGCGGCGTTTATTATGGCCGTACGCTCGCGCTTTTCGAGACCGGCGCAATCGTCCATTTCGGGAGCTATTTCTCGAAGCGTGGGGCGCGCGTGCACGCAAGGGCCGGGATCGGGGCCTACTGCGTCATGGGCCTGGTCGATCTCGGTCCGGGAGTGCGCATCGCAAGCCGTGTCTCGATCACCTCCGGACTCTATTACCACGGCAGTGCCGCCGGCGGCGTCGGCGGCGAGGACGTCATCACACGCGTGATCATAGGGGCCAACACCTGGATAGGCGAGGGCGCGGTGATCGGCGCCGATGTGGGCGCCGATTGCATCGTCGGCATGGGGTCGGTGGTCATTCAGGCGGTCCCGGACCGCTCCACCGTCATCGGCAATCCGGCGCGCCGCGTGCCTTCGGCGGCCTGAGAAGAGCGGCCGGTGCCTAGGCGGGTTCCGGCGAGAGCAGTACGCCCTTCATGGTGTCGAGGGCCTTTTTCTCGATCTGGCGGATGCGCTCGGCGGAGACCCCGTATTCCTCCGCCAGTTCGTGCAGGGTCGGTTTGTCGGCCGCCAACCAACGCCTGCGGATGATGTCCTGGCTACGGCCATCCAGCGATACCAGGGCGTTTTGCAGCCGGTCCTGCTGCGAGCTCTCGGCATCGGCGCGCGTCAGCAGGCTCTCGGGGTTATAGCGCATGTCCTGCAGGAAGCCCGCCGGCGATGACCGGAACTCTTCGTCGTCGCCGTCGTCCTGGGCATCGAATGGCACATCCGCGCTTGCCATGCGCGACTCCATCTCCTTTACGGTCTCGGTCGGCACGTCGAGGTCGGCGGCGAGATTCGAGATCTCGTTCTCATTCATCCAGCCGATCCGGGCGCGCGATTGGCGGAGATTGAAGAACAGTTTGCGCTGGGCCTTGGTGGTGGCGATTTTTACGATCCGCCAGTTGCGCAGGATGTAGTCGTAGATCTCGGCGCGGATCCAATGCACCGCGAACGACACCAGGCGTACGCCATGCGCCGGATCGAAGTGCTTGACGGCCTTCATGAGGCCGATATTGCCCTCCTGGATGAGGTCGGCCTGCGGCAGGCCGTAGCCGGCGAAGGCCCGTGCCACGCGCACGACGTAACGGAGCTGGGAGAGCACGAGCTGCCTTGCGGCCTCGAGGTTGTTGTTCTCCCGGTACTCGATCGCCAGCTGCCGCTCTTGTTCGGCGTCCAGTACCGGCGCCGCGTTGGCAAGCCGCATGTAGTGCGAGAGTCCGCCCTCGGCGCTGACATTGACGGCGACTGGCAAGGTGTGCATGGTCATGTCCTACCCCCTTCGACTGTCCGTATCGACCGTAAGTACACGGCATTTTAGCATTCTCGGCTTGAGAGTGCTAATTCCCCGAAAAAGTTCCCGGGGTTCACGCCCGGGCCCCGTCTAGATCCGGCGGGAGCGTAGCGCCTGTCCCACCGCGATCCGGGCCCCCAGCCATCCGAGCAGGGCCCCCACTCCCAAAAGCCCCAGGGCCTGCCCCAGGTCCGGCCCCAACAAATGGTAATGGGCCCCGTAGGCGCGATCGAGCGCCGCGACCGGCCCGTCCAGGGCCAGGAAGGCGGTTTCCAGGAGGATGAGCGCGCATAGCGCCCCGAGTCCCCCGGTCAACGCCCCGGCATATAGGAAGGGACGCCGGATGAAGGCATTGGTTCCCCCGACCAGGCCGACCACGGCGATCTCGTCTGCGCGGCTTGCCACCGCCGCGCGCGTGGTGTTGCCGATGATGAGGATGAGCGCAAGGCCCAGTGCGACGGCCAGGATCACGACCAGCCGGTGGCCGAGGGCGAGCGCGGCATCGAGGCGTTCGACCCATGCGAGATTGGATTGCACATGGGCGACGCCGGGCACGACCTTGAGCTGCGCGGCAAGGCGCGCCACTTGCGCCGGCGTGCCCCCGGCGGGGGTGACCACGGCCACGCCTGGCAGCGGATTGTGGTGCCGGAAGGCTATGGCGGTGGCGCCAAGGCCCGAGGTGGCCGAGAATTCGCGCAGGCCCTCGGCCGGCGAGATGTAGCGCACCGCGGCGATCCCCGGGACCCGGCGGATGGCGGCCATGGCGGCGGTACCGGGCACGCCCTTCATCAGGTAGACCGACAGCGACCCGCGCGGCTGCCAGCCCGCGGTCAGGCGTTGCAGATTGAGGAGCCCGACGTAGAGACCGGTCGGCAACACCAGGGTCACGCCGATCAGGACGACGGTCAGAGCCGTAGCCGCCGGGCTGCGCGCGAAGTCCCCGAGCGTCCTCATGAAGACTTGCATATGACGGGTCAGATAGGCCTTCATATAGCGATTAGCGATCCTTGTTGCGTGATTTGCGATGATGCTGTCAAGAGCGGCAGCTGGCGCGCGCGGCCGGCGTCGCAGTCCATCTCTCGCTCGCCACGGGCATGTATCGGGCGGCAAGTCCTGGCGTTCGTATAACCGTTCGGCCGGTCCGGGGAATGCGCCATCGCCCACTCCCGCCTATTCACCGCGATTTTGGTGGCCGGGCCGGCCCGCCCTTCGCGCACGCCCGCGTGCCGAACCGGGATCATGACCGATCCCGCCGCGGCCGTCAGCCATGCCTGGCCGACGCCGAAATCGCCGGCGCTATGCCCGCGCGATCCCTCGGTGACCTTGGGCGGCCGATTTATGCGGCGCTCACCATATGACCCTCGCCGAGACGGATCACGCGTGCCTGCAAACGCCCGATCTGGCGCAGGTCGTGGGTGGCGATCAGGACCGTGACGCCGTGGTCGTTGAACTCCTGGAAGAGGTCGATGATGTCATCGGATAAGGCGGCGTCCAGATTTCCGGTCGGCTCGTCGGCGATGAGCAGCGCCGGGCGGTGCACGAGCGCGCGCGCTATACCCACGCGTTGTTGCTCACCGCCGGACAAGGCCAGCGGAAAGCCGCGCTCGCGGCCCCGCAGGCCCACCTTGTCGAGGGCCGCGAGCACGCGCTTGCGTACCTCATCCCCGGTCACGCCGGCCACCAAAAGCGGCAGGGCGACGTTGTCGAACACCGTGCGTTCGTTCAAGAGCCGGTTGTCCTGGAAGACCACGCCGATCTCGCGCCTAAAGTGCGGGAGACGGTACGGTTTCAGGCGCGCCAGATCATGGCCATTGACCACGACCTGGCCGCGCGTCGGGCGCTCCAGCAGGGAGATCAATTTCAATACGGTGCTCTTGCCGGCCCCCGAGGGCCCGGTGAGGAAGGCCATCTCGCCGCGCGCCACACCGAAGCTGACGTCGCTCAAGGCCTCGATTCCCAGGGGATAACGCTTGAAGACGTGCTTAAGCTCGATCATCGACGAGTTCGGCCGGTAATACCGCATCCACGAAGGAGCGGGCATCGAAGGGGCGCAGGTCATCGGCCGATTCGCCGACACCCACGAAGTAGATCGGCAGCGCAAAACGCTTGGCGAGCGCAAACACGACCCCGCCCTTGGCGGTGCCGTCGAGTTTGGTGATGCACAGACCGGTCACGCCCACGGCCTTGTGGAATTGCTCGACCTGGGCCAGCGCGTTCTGACCGATGCCGCCATCCAATATCAGGATGATCTGGTGCGGGGCGCGCGCATCGAGGCGGGCGAGGGTGCGCTTGATCTTGGCGAGCTCGTCCATCAGTCCGGTCTGGGTATGCAGGCGACCGGCGCTGTCGATCAGAAGGACGTCCACGGCCCGCGCCCGCGCCGCCTGCAGGGCGTCATGGGCGACGGCGGCGGCATCGGCCCCCCGCGGCTGACTGATCATGGCGACCTCGGCGCGTCGCGCCCATTCGCCGAGCTGCTCGATGGCCGCCGCGCGAAACGTGTCACCGGCGGCGAGCAGGACCGAACGCCCTTCGGCGCGCAGCCGCACGGCGAGCTTCCCGATGGTGGTGGTCTTGCCCGCGCCGTTTACGCCGATCATGAGCACGGTCTCGGGTTGCTGCGTGATCGGCCAGGGCCGTTCGCAGGGCGCCACGATCTCATAGAGGATGGTGCGCAAGGCCGCATAGACGGCCTCGGTATCGCCGAGTTCCTTGCGCGACACGCGTCTTGTGATGTCGGCCATCACGGTGGTGGCGGTGTCTACGCCGAGGTCGGCGGTGATGAGCGCGGTCTCGAGGTCCTCGAGCAGTGCCGCATCCAGGACACGCTTACGTCCAAGGAGACTGCCGACATTCCCGCTCAAGGCGCGCCGGGTGGCGGCGAGGCGTTCGCCCAGACGGGCGAAGACGCCCGGTTTCTCGCTCTTGTCGGCCGTCGTCTTGCGAAAGAGCGCCATGCGCGCCTAGCCAGTCTTGCGGGTCAGGGCCAGATACTTCTCGTACAGGGATTCCTTGCTCTCCACGCGGTCCGGGTTCTTAGGAATGCAGTCTACGGGACAGACCTCGACGCACTGGGGGGTATCATAGTGACCCACGCATTCGGTGCAGGAATTCGGATCGATGCGGTATATCTCTTCGCCTGGGGAAATGGCCCCGTTTGGGCACTCCGGCTCGCAGACGTCGCAGTTGATGCAGTCGTCGGTAATCATTAAGGCCATGGCAGCCCTCCTCGATAGAGGCGCAAGTCTACCGCAACGCGGTCGTCAATGCAGCCTTCACGGCCGGGTGGACGAAGGGGCTTACGTCCCCTCCCAAGGCCGCGATTTCCTTGACGAAGGACGAGGACAGCGCGCCGTCGCGCTCGGATGCCGGCAGGAACAGGGTCTCGACCGTGGCGTCGAGCCGGCGGTTCATGCCGGCCATCTGAAACTCGTATTCGAAGTCCGAAAGCGCGCGCAGACCGCGCACGATGACGCGCGCCCCCTGGCGATGGATGAAGTCCATGAGCAGGGTGTCGAAACCGATGACCGCCACCCCCGGGACCCCGGCCAGGGCCTCTTCGGCGAGCGCCACGCGCTGCGCCAAGGTAAAGAGCGGGGTCTTGCGCGGGTTGGCGGCGACCCCGACGATGACCCGTGGAAAGAGCGCCGCCGCGCGCCGCACGATGTCGGTATGGCCATTGGTGAAGGGGTCGAATGTCCCCGGATAGACGACGGTGGTCACGGGCAATCCTCAGGGCGCAAGTGCGGCAAGACCGAAGGCGACGAGACCCGCCTGCCCGCGTCTGTGCCAACGCAGGCCCGCCGGCAACTCGAAACCATCGGCCGCCGCGCTTTCGATATAGACAAGCCCCGCTGTCGTCAGGATGCGCCGTGCCAGGATCACGGTCAAGGCATGGGCGAGGAGGCCGCTTGTGTAGGGCGGGTCGAGAAAAACGACATCGAAGGCCGCGGGCCCCTGACCGGCGAGATAGTCGAGGCCCTCGGAGGCCGTGATGACGGCCTCGGCGCCGAGCCGCTCGCGGTTTTCCCGCAAGGCCGCGATCGCCAGGGGATTGCTGTCCACCAGGGTCGCGGCCGCGGCGCCCCGTGACAGCGCCTCCAAGCCCAAGGCCCCGGAGCCTGCGAAGAGATCGAGGCACCGTGCCCCGGCAAGCCGCGGATTCAGCCAATTGAAGAGCGTCTCGCGCACGCGGTCGGGGGTCGGCCGCAGGCCCGGTTCGGCCGGGAAGGTCAGCAGGCGCCCACGCCAGCGTCCGGCGATGAGGCGCACGCGTGGGCCCTTAGGCCGGCCCATCGTAGTCCTCGGCAACGACGGGGCGGGTCTCGGCGCGCGTCACGAAGCGCGCGGCCAGGCCCTGATAGATCGGTTCCCGGCACAGCAGCCGCGAGGTGAGGGTGGCGATGAAGGCGGCGGCCATGAGCGGAAACAGCATGCTGTTGTTGTCGGTCATCTCCATCACGATCACGAAGGCGGTGATCGGGGTCTGCACGGCGCCGCTCAGATAGCTCACCATGCCCAGGATGACCGCCGCCTGCGGGGCCGCCGCCGGGAACAGCCGGCCGATGTCGGCCCCGAATCCGGCACCGGTCGCGAGTGCCGGGGCAAACAGCCCCCCGGGGATGCCGCTCAGGTAAGAGGCGAGGCTCGCAAGCCACTTGGTCAGCGGGAAATACCAGGGCAGGCGCGCGTTGCCCATGACCAGGGCGCGGGCCTGCGGGTAGCCGGTGCCAAAGGAGCTGCCATGCGAGATCGTCCCGAGGATCGCGATCAAGAGACCGGCGATCAGCGCCAGACGGTAGGGATAGCGCGCCAGGGTCTCGCGCAGGCGCAGGCTAAGATCGAGCACGAGCCGGCTGAAGAGACCGCCCGCTATGCCGCCCGCGATACCGCATGCTGGCACCAGCAGCCACTGGCGCGGCGCGAGCGCCGCCTGCGTCACGCCGAAATAGGTGTAGTTCCCCTCGATGGCGACCGCCGTAAGCCCGGCTATGAGGATGGTGATGATGATCGTGCCGCTAGCGTGTTCCTCGAAGCCGCGCGCGAGTTCCTCGATGGCGAACATGATGCCGGCGATGGGGGTGTTGAAGGCCGCGGCGAGGCCCGCGGCGCCCCCTGCCAGCACCAGCGCGCGTTCAAGCCCCGGGCGCTTGATGCCGGCCAGTCGTCCGGCGGCGGCGGTGAACGAGGCGCCGACGTGGACCGTCGGGCCCTCGCGCCCGATCGAGGCGCCGGAGAACAATCCGAGGGTCGTGAGCAGGATCTTGCCGATCGCGATACGCACCGACAGAAGTCGCGAGGGTGAGCCCCCGGTGCGCTGCGACAGCGCGGCGATGACCTGCGGTATGCCGCTCCCCTGGGCCCCGGGGAAGAACCGGCGGGTGAGCCATAAGGACAGGACGAGGCCGGCGGGGCTTGCCAGAAACGGTGCCCACGGCCAGCGCCGGTAGAGGGTGAGGAAGCTTGTGTTCGCGAGATTGCCAAGCTCTGTCAGGGCCACGGCCGAGAGCCCGACGAGCACGGCGCTTCCCCAGAAGACGATGCGCGGGGCCCAATGACGCCCGCGCACGAGCCCGCGGAATCGGCGAATCGGACGCCAGGGACGCTGCACGACGGCCCTTAAGGGGCCGCGCTCAGCTGGCCGCGAATGCGACGGAACGCGGCATGCGCCGTCCGGTGCTGTTCGCTGATCTCTTCCAAGACCTGCTTCAACTCCGCCATGCGCGCCTCGAGGGTGTCGCTTGCCTGGTGGATGCGCTTGATGCTCTCAAGCCGGCGCCGCAGCTGTGCCTGATGCTCGCGCACCTGGGATTCCATGGGCGCCATCATGTCGCGCAACCAGTCGTCGGCGTCGCGGTTGGCGCTGACATAGATCGCGCGCACCTTGCTGACCGCCGATTCGAAGAACCCCCGCACGACCGCTTTTTGTTCGGTCATGATGAGCGACAGGCCGCCCATGAACTGTTCGTGCTTTTCCTGAAGGCGTTTGATCTCGCGCGTGTAACGCATGACCGAGAAGGTCGCGGGCTTGATGTTGGCAAGCCCATGCTCTTCCTGGAACTTCTGATACACGCCATCCATCAAGGCCTTGATCTCCTGGCTGTCCTTGACCACCTCGTCCATGCGGCCGCGCGCGTACCCGAAAAACGCCTGCATGGCGGCCTTGAGACCTGCGGTCGTAAGGCAGGTCTCCATGTTTTTCTTGGTCTCCAGGATGAGCGCATCGAGCTGGCGCAGGCTGATCTTGGCGTACAACGCCGCGCTTTGCTGGGCGAAGATCGTGCGCGTGGCATGGAAGCGCTGCATGCTGCGATCGAATTCGGTCTTGTCGGCGCGCACCTTGGCCATCATGTGCTCGATCACGTCCATGTTCTTGCCGTTCAGGGCGCTCAGCTCACCAAAGTGTTCGCGCACGCCCTGCAGCCTCTGGGCGATGATGCGCTCCACCGAGGCCTCGACCTCGCCGAACTCGTGGGCGACGGTCTGGGCGACAAGGCCGCCCTTGCCGGGCAGGAGTTCGTCGGCCAGTGCGCGTTCCAGGGCAGCGATGCCGCTGCGTTCCTCGAGGCCGCGGTCGCCGCGGATCTTGGCGGCCAGCGCCTTTTGCGCCGATACCGGATAGACGCGCCTTTCCGTAACGCCCAGATAGCGCGCGGTCTCGCTGACCTGGCGGGCGATCTCGTGCTCGACGTCGCTGCGGTGACGCAGGTCGTCCCACAGTCCGTCGACCTTGTTCAGGACCACGAGACGCCCCTTGTGACTGCCGGCCACGTGGTCGCGCCACACCGAGATCTCCGACTGCGTCACGCCGGTATCGGCGGCGAGCACGAACAGGATGGCGTGCGCGTTGGGCAGGGTGTTGAGCGTGAGCTCCGGTTCCGCGCCCAGGGCGTTCAGTCCCGGGGTATCCAGGATCACAAGCCCTTCGGACAGCAGCGGGTGGGGAAAATTGATGAGCGCATAGCGCCAGCGCGGGATCTCGACTTCGCCCTCGGCATCAACCGTGGCGCCGGTCTTGGTGATGTCGTTGGTGACTGTGAGCCCCAGGGCGCGGGCCTCTTCGGCCGGCACCCGCTTGACCTCGGCGATGTGACGCAAGGCCTCGGCCGTACCTTCTGCGTTGCCGACATCCAGGGCGATCGTCTGCCACTCGTCGGGAAACCCCTTGAACTCCGCAATCGTGGCGCCATTACGGCGGGTCTCGATCGGTAACAGCCGGATGCAGGCCGGCCGCTCGGCCTCGTAAAAGAGTTCGGTCGGGCACATGGTCGTGCGCCCGGCGCTCGAGGGCAGGATGCGCCGGCCCTGTTCACCAAAGAACAGGGCGTTGATGAGTTCGGACTTGCCGCGGGAAAATTCGGCGACGAAGGCGAGATAGAGCTTGTCGTCACGCAGGACGTTATGCACGCGCTCCAGGTGGAGATCGCTGTGCGGCTGATTCAAGCCATGCTCCACAAGCCATGTCCGCAGTTCGACCAATGCCTGCGCGAGATCGCGGCGCCATAGCCCATAGGCCTCGAAGCGCTGCTCGATCGCTGTTTGATTCATGTCCCGCGCCCCCTGCGTTGGCGGTCTTGAGGCCGCCTGCACAGTATAGGCCAAGACGCCGCTAGTGTTGACACCTCGGGCAATAATAGCTGCTGCGCGCCCCCGCCGTGAGCCGCGCGACCGGCGCCGCGCACCGCGGGCAGGGCGCCCCGGCGCGCCCATAGACGCGCAGTTGCTGCTGAAAATATCCCGGTTGCCCATCGCTTGCGGCGAAATCCTTCAAGGTCGTACCCCCCGCCGACACCGCCCGCGACAGGACCGCGATAATGGCGCAGGCGAGCGCGTCATAGCGCCCGGCGCTGATGCGTCCCGCCGGCCGGCGCGGATGGATGCCGGCCTCGAACAGCGCCTCATTGGCATAGATATTGCCGATACCAGCGACGACATGGCCGTTTAGGAGCAGGTCGCGGATGGCGATGGTCCGTCCCCGGGCCCGCCCGCGCAGATAGTGGCCGTCGAAGCCCGCCTCGAGGGGTTCCGGGCCGAGCGTGGCGATGAGGGGATGGGAGAGCGGGTCGTCGCTATGGAGCAGCGCCCCGAAACGGCGCGGGTCGCGCAGGCGGATGCGGATCAGCGGACGGCCGGCCAGTACGAGGTCGAAGGGCTCATGGGGCCCGGCCGGCGCGTCATCACCCACCACCCGCAGGCTCCCGGACATGCCCAGATGCAGGATCAGCGCCCCGCGGTCGAGCCACACCAGCAGATATTTGCCGCGCCGGCCGATGTCCCGGATCGTGCGACCGCGCAGGCGCTCGCCCAGATCGGGGGCAATCGGCCAGCGCAGGCGCCGATCGCGCACCACGAGATCGGCGATCCGTGCCCCGCGCATCCACGGGATGAGCCCCCGGCGGGTGGTCTCGACCTCAGGAAGCTCGGGCACCGGGGCCGATGGCGAGCAGGCGTTCGCCGATCTCCTGCGGAAAGTGATACTCGAGTCCCTGATCCGGTCTCAGCAACACGAGCTCGGGATGGGTCGAAAGGATGTCGATGACGAGCGTATGGCGGGCCGGCGTCCTGGCGGCGCCCCGTTCATGATAATGGATGACGACGCGTCCGGCCACGGGGGCGCCATGGTAGCGGGTGACCGAGAGGGCGCGCGCGTAGCGCCACGCATCCACGAAGCCATTTATGCGGTCATTGGAGACCCGGGCGGGGCTCGGGGTGGCATGCCAGATGCCGTCATGGCGGGTCACGGTCAGGTGCGGTAGCACAAAGCCCACCGGATGGATGTGATCGCCAAGCAGCCGGGTGCTCAAGAAGCTGTCACTCGTAAGCCTGCGCGGATGAATGATCTCGGCCGGCACCAGGGCAATGGTGTGTCCGGTCAAGACATAACGGAGGTCCCCAAACGGCCGGCGCCTGCCTATGAGGATGCGTCTGTGATTCAAGGTCACGATCGCCTGCGGCGGGGCCAGACCAAAGGCGCCGAGCGGTCTCCTCGGCGCCGCGAAGCGGTCGTGCGGCCTGGCGTCGACGATGTCGGTCAGGGCCTCCACCCGAAAGCGCGCGGCACGGGCCTTGAAGGGCCGCACGAGCTGCCAGCGTCCCGCCGCCTGCCGCAATCGGATCGTCGGCCGGCCCGGACGCGTGATCGTGATATCGGTGATGGCCGCGCCTTTGATCGGGGCAAGCGGCGGGGTTGGCGCCGCCGGCCGCGGTCCGGGCCGGGCCCACAGCACCCAGGCGAGCACGCCCGCCACGACCAGGAGCCCGATATTGGCAAGGCCCCGTCTCGTGAGGCTCATAGCCGCCGTCTCCGCCACCAGACCGCCGCGCCAGCCCCCAGCAAGAGCACCGGCAGCACCAGCAGGAATCCAAAGGCGATGACATCCTCCTCGGCGCTTGTGAGGGTCAGGGTCAGGTCCGGGGAGGCGCGGTTGGGGAGATTGATGAACGCGTCGTCGTGCGCGAGCCAGTTGGCGAGATTCATCGCCAGCGCCAGGTTGCCGCCCTCGCCGACGTAGCTGTTGGCGGCGAAATCGCTGTCGCCCAGGACCACGAGGCGCTGCTTCCCGTTTTTATACGGGCGCTCGAGGGCCGCGCCGATGGTGAGCGCCGAGGGTGTGGTGCCACGTGGCGGCGACACTAGGCCCGCGAGCCGCGCCTCCTGGGTCCAGGCGTCGGCGCCGGTCGCGAGGATGGGGATGGGTTTCAGGCCATGAACCGGTTCCAGGACGAGCGCCGCGGCGGTCGGGAACACCGTTACGAGATGCATGCCGCGCACCGGCCCGAGGTTCGGGTAGTGACGGATGGCGATGAAGTCCGGGCTTGCGCCGGTGAGCAGGCTCGAGGCCGGATCAACTGCATAACCTTTACGCAGGCGCACGCCAAGCCGCGCAAGGAGCGGCGAGAGGCCTTCGGCATGACCCGGTTCGAGCATGACAAGGAGGCTGCCACCGGTCTTGACGAAGCCTTGAAGCGTTTTGATCTCGCCTGCCAGAAAGCGTACGCGCGGGTCGGCGATGACCACGACCCCTTGGGTCCGCGGCGAAAGCGCGTGGCCGCTGATGTTGGCGGATGTGACGGTAAAGCCGCGCGCACGCAGCTCTCTTGCCCATGACGACAGGCCGAGTCCGGATCGGTCCTGTATCCCGCGCTCTCCGTTTCCGGTGAGGAAGGTGAGTCGACGGATGCCGGTCCGTTCAAGCCGCGCCAGCGCATTCGTGATACCGCTCTCCGAGGGCGCGGACACCAGGGCCTGCCGCCCCAGGTAGCGGATCTCGAGTTCTCCGTTGAAGCCGATGTCGAGGCGGCGCACCAGGGCCGGGTGCTTGTCGGGGTTTACGAATTTCAGATGGATGCCCGAGTCCACTCGCCGGTATTTGGCGATGAGCGCATCGAGCCCTCGCCGTATCCGCGCGCCATGGGCAAAGGCCTCGATCTCCACCGGGGCATGCAGCGACCGCACGATACGCACGCTTGGCCGGCTCAAGCTGTTGCGCCCGTTGGCCGTCCAGTCCGCCACATAGTGGAAACGGGCCGCGGCATACAGCGCGAGTGCCGCCACCACGAGCCACAGCACCACAAAGAGTCCGCGCCCGCCGGCGGTTGCCGCCCGATCCCAGTTCATCGTGTCCCCAGGCGGTCGGTTTCGAGCCGGCGCACGCTAAAGACGAGAAAGGTCGCCGTCAGCACCAGATAGTAGGCGACATTCGAGGTGTCGAAGAGTCCGCGCAGAAAGGGCTCGTAATGGTTCACGATCGAGAGGTAGCCCACGAGTGCGCCGCCCGCGCCGCGTCCGTGTCCGGCGTAGTCGACGATCCACAGAAAGAACACGACCCCGAAGGTGCCCATGGCCGCGACCGCCGGGTGGCGGGTCAAGGTCGACATGAAAAGCCCGATGGCGGCGAGGCTCGACGCGAACAAGACGAGTCCCACGAGGCCGCAGGCCAATGCCCCCCAATCGAGCCCGCCGCCTATGAGCAAGGACAGCGGCATGGCAAGGCTCATGAGGATGATGACCGCGTAGAAGCCCAGGATGCCGAAATATTTGCCGAGCACGATCTCGGTAAGGGACGCGGGCGAGGAATACAAAAGCGTCAAGGTCCGGTTGTGACGCTCTTCGGCGATAAGCCGCATGGTGGCAAGCGGCGTGATGAGCAAAAGCAGGACGCCGGCGTTGCCGAGCAAGGGGGTGGCGACAAGCGTCGTGAGGCCGGGCGCGTTCGGCAGCGTGGTGAGCCGCCCCTCTATCATGAGAAACAAGTTCACATGCCCAAGGAACAATCGCGCAAGTATGATCTGCGTGACCCCGAGGATGACGAAGGCAAGCGGTGACAGAAACAGCGCGCGCCACTCGCGCCAGGCGATGGTGCGTATCATGCCGCCTCCGGCGATTCGCCTGTCAATTCCACGAATATTGATTCGAGCGTGGAATGCTCGGGGTTGATTTCGCGTAACCCCCAGTCCCGCTCTATGGCCAGCCGCACGATCGCGTCGGTCGGATCGGCGCCCGGTTCGTGGAGGATGCGCACCCGGCCATCATCGCCCGCCGCCACCGAGCGTACCCCCGCGAGCTTGCCGATGGCATCCAGGTCCGGGGTCTTGCGAAACGCGGCGATGAGTGCTTGGGATTCCATGCGCGCCATGAGCGTATCGATGTCCTCGCTTAGCACCAGCCGGCCCTTATGGATGATCTGTACGCGGTCGCAGCTCGCCTGCACCTCCGGCAGGATGTGTGTCGAGAGGATCACCGCGTGCTCGCGGCCGAGTTCGCGAATGAGTGCGCGGACCTCGCGGATCTGGATGGGGTCGAGACCCACGGTCGGCTCGTCCAGTATGACCACGTCCGGATCGTGGATGATCGCCTGCGCGAGCCCCACGCGCTGCTGAAAGCCCTTCGACAGATTTGCGCTAAGCCGCCCGCCGACATCACCGAGCCCACAGCGCGCCTTGGCGCGTTCGCGCGCGGCACGCCGCTCCTTGCGCGGAATGCGGCGCAGCGCCGCCGCGTAGTCGAGATACTCGTCGACCGTGAATTCCCGGTACAGGGGCGGGTATTCCGGCAGGTAGCCGAGGTGTGCCTTGGCGTTCTCGGGGGCCTCATGCATGTCATGCCCGGCGATCAGGACGCGGCCTGACGACGGCGCGAGATTGCCGCTCAGCATCTGCATGGTGGTGGTCTTGCCCGCGCCGTTGGGACCGAGAAAGCCCAGCACCTCACCGCGACGTATCACAAAGCTCATGTCCGACACCGCCGCGTGGCGCCCGTAGAAGCGCGTGACCGCGTCGGTCTCGACGAGGACCTCGGGATTGCTCATGATCTCACCTTGGTCCCGCTCTCATAGGCGGCATTAAAGGCCGAGGGCGGCTTTTTGTCAACGGAGCGCGGGCGATGTCCGCCGATACCGACGAGCGGTATTTTCCCGTGTCCCGGGTGCGTTTGGGTGTGACCGCCCTTTCGCCGCCGCGCGCTTTTGGCGACAATACCATCCGGTTTCGTTACCAAGGGATCAATGTCCGTGAAAGTCCGAATCGAGCCAAGCGGTCACGAGTTCGACACCGCCCCCGGAGAGACGCTGCTCGAGGCCGCCGTGCGCGAAGGCTTCCATCTGCCCTACAGCTGCCGCAATGGCGCATGCGGGACCTGCAAGGGACGCGTCCTGTCGGGCACCGTGACCCATCAGCCCTACGAGGCCAAGGCCCTGAGCGAGGCCGAGAAGGCCTCCGGGCTCGCGCTCTTTTGTCGCGCGGTCCCCGAGGGCCCGGTCGTGATCGAGGCGCGCGAGATCGGGGTCGCGAAGGACATCATCATAAAGACCCTGCCGTGTCGCGTGGCGCGCATGGAGAAGCTCGCCCCGGATGTCATGCGGCTTTTCCTGAAGCTCCCGCAAAACGAGCGGCTCCAGTATCTGGCCGGCCAATACATCGATATCCTTTTGAAGGACGGACGCCGCCGCGGCTTCTCGATCGCAAACAGCCCGGCCGCCGACGAATTCCTGGAGCTGCACATCCGCCATGTGCCGGGCGGACTGTTTTCGGGGCACGTCTTCAACACCATGCAGGAGCGCGCGCTGTTGCGCTTCGAGGGACCGCTCGGCACCTTCTTTCTGCGCAACGACTCCGACAAGCCCGTGATCCTCATGGCCGCCGGCACCGGCTTTGCGCCGATCAAGGCGATCGTCGAACAGAGCATAGCCGAGGGAGGCAAGCGCCCCTTGCACCTCTATTGGGGCGCGCGCACGCGCGCCGATCTCTATCTCCATGATCTCGCGCTCGGATGGGCGGCCGAACATGCGCATATCCGCTATACCCCCGTGCTGTCGCGGCCCGGTTCCGGAGATGCCTGGGAGGGGCGAACAGGCTATGTCCAGGAGGCGGTCGCCGCCGACTGGCCGGAGCTCTCGGGTTTCGAGGTCTATGGCAGCGGACCGCCGCGCATGATCGAGGCGGCCAAGGGCGTGCTGGCATCGAGGGGTCTGCCGGCAGACGCCTTCTTCTATGATGCCTTCGAGTACGCCCGGGATCCCGTGCCGTCGCCATGAGCAGCCTTCACGCGCACCACGGGCATCATCACCACGAGGCCCACGATCATGATCACGGCCATGAGGCCCCGCGCGAGGGACGCGGCCTGTGGATGTCGCTCGCGCTGACCGCGGCCTTCGCGGTGATCGAGGCCGGTACCGGACTCATGGCGCACTCGCTCGCGCTCTTGAGTGATGCCGGCCACATGCTGTCGGATACGCTCGCGCTCGCCTTGTCGCTGTTTGCGGTGTGGATGGGACGCCGGCCGCCGTCGGCGCGCCACTCGTACGGCTTTGCGCGCACCGAGATCATCGTCGCCTTCGTGAACGGTCTCGTGCTTCTCGCGGTCGTGACCGCGATCGTGATCGCCGCCGTGCGCCGCCTTCAGCATCCGGAACCGGTGGCCGGCGGGGCGGTGATGGCGGTGGCCGCGCTCGGCATCCTCATGAACGGCGGCGTGGTCTATGCCCTGAGCCGCGAGCGCCACACGCTGAACACCCGTAGCGCGATCCTCCATGTACTGGGGGATCTGCTGGGGTCGGCGGCGGCATTGGTGGCCGGCGCCGTGGTCTACTTCACGGGCTGGGACCCGATCGACCCGATCTTGTCGCTCGTGATCTCCGGACTCATCCTGTACTCGACCGTGCAGCTATTGCGTGAGACTTTGAATGTGCTCATGGAGGGCGTGCCAAGCCACCTCGACCTGCGCGCCGTCGGCCGCGCGCTCGCCGAGGTCCCGGGTACGATATCCGTGCATGATCTGCATATCTGGACCCTGTCGTCGGGGACCATGGCCTTGTCCGCGCACGTGGTGGTGGACGACCTCGATCACTGGCGCGGGCTGCTCGCCGCCATGCAGGACCTTCTGCGCGAGCGCTTCGACATCGATCATGTGACCCTGCAGCCCGAAGTCCTGGACGTAGCCCTCACCCATGGCCGCCCGGTCATCCCCATCCACCCCCGAGCCTCATAAAAGTCACCCCCGCCGGTCAAGGGCCGTCCCTTGATTGCGAACGACGGCGCGGCGCAGGTGCGAGTTTCCGGATCGCCGGGGGCACTGCAAGCGAGGGCCGTCGGGTGACCCGCCCTTACGCCGCCGTCCCCCCTTGGGCATGATTGCGGTGAAGGGTTTGAGGCGGCCTTTGGATGGCGGCCTCCGAACCCTCTCGATGCCGGTATAGGGGTTTATCCCGACCGATAAAGGGCCGGTCGGCCGGGCCGCCTCGTCCCTCTGCGCCCCTGGACATTCCTCGGGAGCGCACGGCGGATAGCGACCGGCGTCCCTCGCATCGATCCCGTCGCGCCTCTCTCGCCCCGCGACTCGCCTCTCATCGCCAAGCCGCCGGCTTCTCACCATCAAGACGATGACTTCTAATCGTCAATGCGTAGACTTCTAATCGTCAGCGTATAGACTCCTCGCTCTTTGGGGTAAGGGCCCATGTACCAGCGATTGGTCGAACAGCGGGTGAAGGAAGCCCTCTCCGATACGCCCGTCGTACTCGTTGTCGGTCCGCGCCGCGCCGGCAAAACCACGCTTGTCCGAAAGATCGGAGCGGCGGGACGGGCCTATAGGACTCTCGACGACCCCGTTGTCCTCAACGCGGCGCGGTCTGATCCGGCCGGCTTCGTTCGGGGACTCGACGGCGTTGTCATCGACGAAATCCAGCGCGCCCCGGACTTGCTGCTCGCGATCAAGAAGTCGGTTGACGAGGATTACCGTCCCGGACGCTTCTTACTGACAGGCTCAGCCAACGTCCTGACCGTGCCGCGCGTGGCAGACAGCCTGGCCGGCCGGATGGAGACCATCCGCTTGTTGCCGCTGTCCCGCACCGAAATATTCGGACGGCTATCGACGTTCCTGGCTCGTCTGTTCGCGGGGACCCTACAAAGTGATCGTCAGGCGGTTTTGAGCGATGATCTCATGCAGCTCGTTCTCATTGGGGGATTTCCCGAGGTTTTAAGCCGTGACAGTGAGCGCCGGCGCCAGGATTGGGCCCGGTCGTACCTGACGTCGATCTTGATGCGAGACCTGCGGGACATCGCCGAGGTCGAGAGGCTGACGGAACTGCCGAGATTTGCGCGGTTGCTGGGTGAGCATTCGGCGCAGTTAATCAATTACTCACAACTGGGTGCCGGCATTGGTGTCAGCTACAAGACCGGTCAGCGCTACACGGCATTGCTCGAGCAGCTGTTCCTCGTGGCCACATTGCCGCCCTGGTATGCGAATACATTGAAACGGATCACAAGGACACCCAAGCTGCATTTTCTGGATTCGGGCGTGCTGGCCACCGTGCGCGGGCTCACCCTGGCGCGCCTGAAGGGGAATCGCGACGCGTTCCGCGCACTGCTCGAAAGCTTCGTCTTCTCCGAGATCTTAAAGCTTACGGCGGCGTCCGATTTGCGCCTTACGCCCTATCATTTTCGCGACCATCAGATGCGCGAAGCCGATATCGTATTGGAGCGCGACGACGGCCTCATCGCCGCCATTGAGGTCAAGGCATCGGCGACCGTAAGGTCGGCTGATTTCAATGGCCTGCGCATCCTGGCTCCGGCATGCCAACACCGATTCGCCTACGGTGTCGTGCTGTATGATGGCACCGACGTCGTGCCCTTTGGAGACCGTCTGGCGGCCGTGCCCTTGTCGTCCCTATGGGGTTAGAGGCGGGCCATGCAGGGATCCCGCGGGATCCGAAGAACGCTCGCGGGTGCGCGCCACGAGCCTGGGATGGTCGCGTGCCGGACGGCTTGTCATGTCTTCGGGCCCCTTGCTCATGGTCGCAATATCGGCTGCCGTACGCAACGGCGGCGTGACCAGACGCTGTGCGCTTCCGGGAGGGCGTATGGCAGGCAGACCAATCAGGGATTGCCGAAGGAGGTCCAGAACTCCTCGGAAAACGCGTGCCAGGGGGTTCGTTGACCCAGGGTGAGGACCAACGTCTCGGGCCGCCGCTGTGTCATGCCACCGCCGTGACCCGTATTCGCTATCTGCTGGGTGCATGGCGGCCGCCTCGGCCCGGTTTATCTTGCCCAAGGGCATGGCTATCTGTGCGCAGGTGCTTCGCGGCCCTTTCGCCTGCAGGCCGCGCCGCGATTTCTCCATGCCGCCCGTCCCCGTCACAGGCAAGAGAATCGCCATTCGCAACAGAGCCACGCAGATCAAGGTCTTTCGCACACCCCATCAAAGCGGTTAACCGGGGCGGCTCCCAACTTGTGTAGCGTATCGGTGCGGCTCATGGCGATCTTTTCGTGGACGCGCGCCACATAATGAAACGCTGGACCGAGCGCGAGAAGTAGATCGAATACGCCATTGCGGGCACGCCCAATATGGACAGCGCTCTGGCGGGTATCACGGCCAGGGCCTTTCGGTGCCATCGGCGTTGGAGATAGGCGGCGCGGCTGGAGGACGGGGAATGAAGCTTGCGGTCGTCCCTAGTCTGGCGCGAGCCATGCCCGCCGGATTCCGGCCACTATTGAGAGTTTCGGCTTTGCGCCCGAACGACACACCACTCTCGATAGGATAGGCTGTGGCCGCCACGATCCTCAAAGCAGAACACGACCGGCCCGCCGCCTCCGGCGCGCGGCTCGATCACCGCTTCGGGATAAGCCTGAGCTTGAGTTCCATTTCGGCAAGGTGTTCGAAATCCCGGTCGTCATGCAAGAGCGGCACGTCGTGTTCCACGGCGACGATGGCGATCAGGCAATCGTGGGGACTGCGCGGCGTGATGCCAGCCCAGCGACAGCGGGCATACAGTTCGGCCGCTGCGACATGCGTCGCAGCGCCTGACCGGGTTTTCAGCAAGGGCAGCGGGAGAAAATGCGCACGTAGCCGCTCAAAGCTCGAAGCATCAGTCGCGCCCTGGAGAATCTCCTGGACGATGACCGGTGTCACCGCGGCCTCGCCCAGTTCGAGCAAACGTTCGAGTATGGCCGTCGGCGTCGTCCGCTGTTTGCGTAGAAAATCGATCCAGACCGTCGAATCAACCAGGATCACGGTTCATCGCCCGCCGGACCGTGCGCACGTCGTAATCCGGCGCGATCAGGCCCTGACCGATGAGTTCCAGCACATCCCGCTGCTTGCCGCGGGCGACGAAATCCCGCAGCGCAAGATCCACCACCTCGCGCTTGGTTTTGACCTTGGCAAGACGCATGGCCTGTTTGATCAAGCGGTCATCGAGCACGATATTGGTACGCATATACACCTCCTAAGGTGTATCGTAGCCCGTCGTATGGTCGGCCGCAATACTTACTTAAGCAGCCCGCATGCCCAGGAGGGCGCCCTTTGCATCACTCAGAAATCGGGTAAGCTTGCGATATGACCATGGTTACCGCGGCACCGACGCTGTGCCCTTTGGAGACCGCCTGGCGGCCGTCTCCTTGTCGTTCCTGCGGGCCTGCGGGGTGAGGGCTATGCGCCGGCCGCGCATGGGGAGCGTCTTGAGCCGGGCAATCGCGTCGACATCGGGGTGCGGTCTCCCGGCCCGTCATGCGCAGATATGCCGGGGATCGGACGGACGATGGTCTCGCACATGCGCGTGCGAGCCTGCCCCGACCGTTCACCGTCGTCATGCTGGTCGCGGCTTTCCCGTCGGCCGCTATTCATGCCGTGATATGGGCACGAAGGTAGGAGAGGTGCGCATGGTCCAGACGCGCCCCCTCCGCTGACGGGGCCCGATACCGTTTGGGCCCCCGGCCTGTTCAGGACCCGACCTGTGGTCCGACCCAGCGCTTGAGCCGTTCCCGCGTTTGCGCCAACTCCGCGCCGCATATCACCTCGATGTTCAAGGCATTCGCGAGGCGTCGCTCGCTCTCGCGCAATGGGCGATAGGTCGCCAACATCCCGCGCGCCCCGAGACCACCCACGCGTTTGCTGATCTCCGAGAGCTTGAACAGCGTCTCGTTGGCCTTGGGGGATTCCGGCCTGTCCATGCGCGCGGTCTTGCATTCGACCATAAAGAGGCGGTTACGGGCCAGAAAGGCCACATCAATCTCGTTTTTGACGCCGCTTCCGTCCGCGACCGTCAGGTTGCTGGCCTTGTCGCGGACCCCCAATTCGCCGTGGGCCTCGGTCAGTGCGTCGTACATGTATTGTTCAAGCCAGCCCCCGCACGCAAACGCGCGGTCCGCCTCGCTCGTAAACTGAAGCGTATCTCCCGTGACCCTGAGGACCTCGGCCCCCTCAAAATTCCGCAGAAGGGCGTTGAGATCGGGATTGTCGAGCTGCGTGGGTGAAAGCCCGGTCCGAAGGGCCCTCTTGTTCTCGCAGTCCTGGCCGAGCCCATTGAGCTGGCCCAAGGCCTGCTCCATCCGGCCCACTTGGATTATGAGGGTTTGCAACAGCTCACGGTGGCGTGGTTCGAGGCCGCGGCGTGCGATATCCCCTTCGATCTCGAAGCCATAGCTGCGGAGATAGTGGCGGAGTCGGAGGTGCTCGGAGAGCTTGCGCCGGGTAGGTCTACCCTGACCCAGTACGATCATCTCGTCTGTGTCGACGTCGACATAAAAGACGCTCCAGTTTGCGGTGTCCGCGACGGATTTGGCGGCCAAGGCCATGAGCTTGGTCCCGCCCGTCACATTGAGGGCGACCGATGGGCCATTGCGGACGCCCGCGATATCGAGCAGCGCCGCTTCGAGGCCCGCGAAGTCATGTTCGTCATCCAGGTTGACGGTTTCCACCGTGATGCCGACATCGCGCAGTACGCCTCCCAGGGCTTCCGCACGCCGGCGCATCTTTCGCGAGGTGACGAGCACGGCCTCCTTGGGTTTCAGGTCCGGGTCAAGGGCGGCCAGCAGATTGGGCGCGGCCTGGTCGGATATCAACAGCACATGTGTGGTCGCTTTCATGACGAGACCCTGAGGATCTGGTATTCCTCGATACGCGCCCCGCATCCCTCCATCTCATCTGCGGTGAGCTCCCGACCGCGTGCCGCGGCGGGCAACGCGAGCGATACATGCAGATAGCGCGCACCACCTTGGCAGACGGCGGCGGCGAGGTTCACGGGCAGGGAGCCGATCACCGTGTCCCCCTGCCGGATGGCGGTGACATCCAGGTGCGTGATCATCGCGTCGATAGACAGGGACTGCCGCGCTATCCAGTGCCGGGCGCCGGGGTGTCGGCTTACAAAGTACGTCGTCATGGGTCCGTATCCGTTATGTGCTGGGCATCAGCATAGCGCGTGAGGCGCGGCCTCGCCTCTCCAACAATCTTGCCGATTCACATGAGGTATCCGCGTGAACGACAATGGCCCCCTGAAACCGCATGACGATCCTTGCCCCATCCCGCTTGCCACGACCGCGCTTGGTTCTTGGTCGTACACGACGAACCCGCAAAGTCGCGACCAATGCCGTGCGCGACAGGGGCCCGGACCTCATGGCGAACCGGGACAGTTATTTCGGCTCTTTATGGGTCATGGGATTCGCGGAACGTTGGCCGATGGTGAGCGGCACGCCGAGTGATACCGCCCAGCGCGACAGGATATCCATGCCGCCGCGCGCTATGGCAATGGCCTCCTCGGCATCTTTCTGCGTGAAATGTTTGCGCGCCGTGGAGCCGCTCGGCAGGGCATCGGGATATCGGGCGGTTAGATAGAAGCGGTCGAGCTTGATCACCTCTTGTTCCTCCCACCCCCCCTTCAATCGGCGCCATGGTGGAAAGTTCCTCTAGGGAATGGGTCTTCGGGATCGGGCCGTTGGCCGCCAACAGCCCCTTGAACGCCTTCTCGAGGGCTTGTTGGGCGTGGAAGCAGGCGGCCGCATACAGGCCCTGCTCGGCCAGAATCCGAGCGGCCTCCCCATCGTCTTGCGCGGCGTCGAACCAGCGGGCGCTGTCTTTCAGTTGGTCGGATAGGCTCATGCGAGGGTGTCCTTTTCCGCCCACAGATCGCGGAAAAACGGGTTCCCGGATCGCAGCTTCTCTGCGATCTCCTCGGAGGAGAGCGGCACGATATCGCACTCGAACGGCAGTCGCGCGACGTGCCGCGCGGCGTAAGCCAGGCTCATACGATCCAGGAAACGCTCACGAGCTATCCGGTCCCCGACCTCGACCAGGATGTCCGCGTCAGACCCTTCCGTCGCCTCGCCACGCGCCACCGAACCAAACAGCCAGATGCGCTTGGCCTCGAGGGCCGCAGCCAAAGGGGGGACAAGGCGGGTCCTACAGGCATCCCGTAGGATCCGAGAATGCGCGCGGGCGCGCCCCACGAGCGCGTGACGGTCGCGTGCCGGAAGACCAATCGTGTCCGGGGGCCCTTTGCTCATAACCGCAGTATCGCGCCGGCGCGTGCCGTACGCAACGGCGGCGCGGCCAAACCCATACACGTCCGCGGGTGTATGCGACGTGGGTCGGCATCCGGGATGTCGAAATGGGCCCAGCCCCCTCGGAAAACACGAGCCGGAATGATTGGCCCACCACGGGCCGGCGGCCGAGACCTAAGCCACCGCCACGTGATTCGGTCGGCATCAGCCCTCGCCCGCCATTTGTCGGATGTACGGGGTCTTGGCGGCCCGGTCTTGGCTGGAGGCCGCCTTGCCCGACTTGCCCCGGCCGCTCACAATCTTGCCGTTCAACACCAGGATATCCGCGTGAACGACAATAGCGTCATGAAACCTCATGACTATCCCCGCCGCATCTTGCTTGCCGTGACCGGGCTTTCGCCCCAGGTCCTGACCGAAACGCTGTATGCCCTTGCCGCGCAGGCGACGGACCCCTTTGTGCCGACCGAGGTGCGCATCATCACGACCCGTCAGGGGGCCGAGCACGCTCGCCTCAATCTCCTGTCGCAACAGATCGGCTGGTTCCACCGCCTGCGCGCCGACTATCACCTGCCCGAGATCGCCTTCGGGCCCGAGAATATCCTGGTCATACCCACGGCCACGGGCGAGGCCATGGACGATATCCGTAGCCCCGAGGACAACACGCGCGCCGCCGACTTCATCACCGAACAGGTCCGCGATCTTACCGCCGATGCCAATAGCGCCTTACACGTCTCGATCGCCGGCGGCCGCAAGACCATGGGCTATTACCTGGGATACGCCCTGTCCTTGTTGGGTCGCGAACAGGACCGGCTGTCGCATGTCCTTGTCAGCGCGCCTTACGAGAACAACCGCGATTTCTATTACCCGACACCCTATGAGCATGCGGTCCATGTGACCCAGGGCAGTAAGGATGTGGCCTACGACTGCCGCAATGCCGTGATCGATCTTGCCGACATCCCGTTCGTACGGTTACGAATGGGGCAGCCACGACGGTTGTCGGAGGGGCATATCACCTTTTCCGCGGCGGTGACGGCGGCCGCGCGCGCCACCCTCCCGCCACGGCTGGTGCTCGCGCCAGGCGAGGGCGGTGTCTGGGCGGATGATGAGCCCATCCCCCTGAAACCGACCGAGATCGCGGTCTTGTCGTGGTTTGCCTCGCGCGTCTGTGACGGTATCCCGGACGTGAGATGGGATGATCCGGAGGCGCCCGGCGAATTCCTGGATGGTCTGGGAAGGATGCTGGGTACGGCCGGCGGCGCCTATGAGAGGGCCGAAAGGGCGCTTGCGACCTGCAAGGGCGACCCCGACGCGATCGGCCGCTACTTCGAGCCGCATTTGAGTCGCATCAAGGGCGCGTTCCGGGAGGCGTTGACCGAGGCTGCCGCGGAGCGTTATCTGATCCAGCAGGAAGGCGCGCGGGGCGCGCGGCGCTATCGCTTGCCACTGTCCCCCGATCAGATCGAGAGACGAGGTTGGGAGTGACGAAGGCCTTGCGGCCGCGCCGAACGTTCTCGCGCACCGTGAATATCATGCGAAAGGACCCCGTCCGTCGGAGGCGCCGGCCAGCGCCTCCACCCCGCGAGGTCCAGCCCCCGGCGGCCCATGGGCGGTATCGGGACGCAGGATGCCGCGCTTGCGCATGTGGTTTCAGGGATGTGACCGTATTATGGGCCCCGGTCCTTGCGACCGTCGGCCCCTGAGACTAATGTATGCCTATTGGGCGTATCGCCTCGATAATGCCGCTCGAATTATAAATTCATAAGGTAGGGGGGATGAGCACGACGTTGTCGCCGAAAGAGGCGGAATCCGCGCGATTCCCAGTCCCGGTGCTACCGATCGCGCGCTACCGTTTCTCGTTTGTCGCGGAGGACGCGGTGGTGTTTCCGGCGATGGCCGGGTCGGCCTGGAGGGGTGTTCTGGGGCATGCCTTGAAGCGCACCGTATGTGTGACACGCGCGCCAGTGTGTGCCGGCTGTCTTCTCCAGTATTCCTGCAGTTACCCCTACATCTTCGAAACACCGCCGCCGCGCGCAAGTCGCAAGATGCGCCGCTACCGCACCGTGCCGCACCCCTACATCCTGGACACCCGCGGTTGCGATGGTCAGAACATCGCCCCCGGGCAGGCCGTGGCCATCGGTCTGACCCTCGTCGGGCGCGGCAACCAGCACCTCCCGTATCTGATCCATGCCCTCACGCGGGGCGCCGAGCATGGCATCGGGCGCGGTCGCGGCCGATTGGTGCTTGCCGAAGTGGTTCAGGAGTCCATGGCCGGACCCAGCGCGCCGGGCGCGCGCATCTACGCGCCGGGCGAGGCCCTGTCCGCGGCAGGACCAAAGACCCCAGACAACCTCGCCATGCCTTTATCGGGTGCAAGCCTGATCTTCGAGACCCCCTTGCGCGTCAAGCGCGAAGGCCGGTTTGTCGCCGCCGAAGCGCTCGCGTTCGCCGATCTCTTCGGAAGCCTGTTGCGGCGCATCTCGATGCTCATGGAGTTTCATGGGGAGGCGCCGCTCGAAACTGATTTTGCGGCGCTCATGGCCTTGGCGCGTCGCGTGGAGTTGGGGGAACGACAGCTTCACTGGAAGGAGGAGGGGCGTTACTCCTCGCGCCAGAAGGCACTGATGCGTATCGGAGGCATTGTCGGTGTGGCGGTCTTACCGGGCGACATGCCGGCCGCCTTATGGCCTTATGTATGGCTCGGACAGTGGGTTCATGCCGGCCATCTGACGACCATGGGCTTTGGAGGCTACCGCATCGCCGTGACGGATACCCTGGACCCGCAAGAATATCATGGGCGCCGGATGAGCGAGTCACCATGAAGCCACGCGCCCTCCTCGTTGCGCTTCACGGATGCGACCCGTGGTCGGGGGCCGGGAGGCGCACGGGAATCCAGGGTGTGGCGGCGCACCCCCCGCATTTCTCTCAGGTGTGTCGTTTCCGCAAAATCAGGGATATCGGCGTGCCGGCCGCTCGCGACCTCTTTTCCCGAAGGGGCATGCGCCGCGATTCCTCCGCATCACCCACAAAAGGCAAGAGAGTAGTCAATCGCAACCGATGCGCCGGTCCAGGCGGGGATTGGGGGGCGCATGAGAGGTCCGGTCGCCGGTTAGCTCGGCAAGTTTGCGGGGCCGGCGGCGCGTATCCGCCGGGTGCGACAATGGCCTCTATTCCGACCGCGGAGAGTAAGACGCCATGACCGACACCCTGGTAACCTGCCCGCATTGCGGGAATCAATTTCCCTTGAGCGAGGCGCTCACCGCGCAGTGGCATGCGGGGCTGGAGGCCGAACATGAGGCGCGACTGAAGGCCGCGGTTGCGGAGGCGCGGGCGCACGCCGAGCACGCGGTGTCCACGCAGATCGAGACCTTGAACCAGCTTCTCGAGGGTGCGAGCCAGAAGGCCCATGCGGCCGAGACCCGCGAGATCGAGTCGTTAAAAAACGCCCAGGAACTTAAGCGTGCCCAGGCCCAGGTCGTGGAACGGGCACGGCTCGAGGTCGAGGAGCGGCTGCGGCGTGAGACCGAGGCCACCCTGAAGGCCCGGCTTGCCGAGGCCGAACACAAGGCAAAGACCGATGCCGCGCTCGAGCGCGAGCGTCTGGAGGCGCGGCTTGCCGAGGAGCAAGGGAAGCGTCAGATCGCCGAGAAAGCCGAATTCACCCTGCGCCAGCAGGCCGAGGCCCTGGAGGCCCGTGCCCGGGAACTCGATCTCGAGGTGGCTCGGCAGTTGGGTGCCAAGAAGGCCGAGTGGGAGCAGGTCGTGCGTCATACCTTGGGGCAGGAGCAGGATCTAAAGCTCAAGGAAAAAGAAAAGCAGATCGATGGCATGAAGCAGGTCATCGACGATTTGAAGCGCAAGAGCGAGCAGGGTTCACAGGAGATGCAGGGCGAGGTCCTGGAGATCGATATCCAGGAGGCCTTGGAGCGCCAGTTTCCGCAGGATGCGATCCGCCCTGTTCCCAAGGGCATGAGCGGCGCGGACCTCATTCACGAGGTACGCGATGGGGCCTTCAACCCCTGCGGGGCGCTGGTCTGGGAAGTCAAGAACACCAAGCACTGGCAGGCCGCGTGGCTCGACAAGCTCAAGGCCGACCAGCGCGCGGCGGGCGCCGCCCTTGCCGTTCTTGTGAGTGTCGCCCTGCCTGACGGCGTGCGCGGCTTCGCGCGGATGGACGGCGTGTGGGTGTGCGATCTCACCCATTACCCGGCGCTTGCCGTGGCCCTGCGTGACCAGCTCCAGCAGGTCGCCTTTGCCCGCGCCGCCTCGCAGGGCAAGAACGAGAAGATGGAGATGCTTTATGCCTATCTGGCCGGCGATGAATTCCGCCACCGCGTGGAGACCATCGTCGAGGCCTTCACCGCCATGCGCGGGCAGCTCGACCGGGAGCGTCGCGCCATGATGAAACACTGGGCGGAGCGCGAAAAGCAGATCGAGCGCGTTATCGGCAGCACCACCGGCATGTACGGGGCGCTCGCCGGCATCATTGGCTCGCAACTACCCGAAATCCCAGCACTTGCGCTCGACGACGTCGAGCTTTTGAAGGACAACGATGCGTAACGGCAAGTTTGTCAGGCAACGGAAAGGCGCCGCGCACGACAATAATTACTCCGTGGAGAGTATATGATGAAGAAACTCGAATACACGGTCCGGTTTATCACCCCCGCATTCCTTGGTAACGCTGAACAGGCAGGCCAGTGGCGGACGCCGCCATTCAAGGCACTGCTGCGGCAGTGGTGGCGGGTGGCGTATGCCGCGGATCACAATTTTGACGTGGATATTGCTGATATGCGGCAGGAGGAGGGGCTGTTATTTGGCCATGCCTGGCTAGAGAGCGACCACGATGATAAAGGCAACAAGGTTGCAGCACGCAAGAGCCAGGTACGCATGAGGCTGGATCGTTGGGGTATAGGCAAGTTGATTCGCTGGCAGGGGCTGCCCTCTGTGTTGCACCCCGAAGTTCACCAGGCAGTGGGCAGCGATCTCTACCTGGGCTACGGCCCTTTGACGTTGCCACGAGGCGAACGACAGCCGAAGCTCAAGGCCAAAGCCGCCATACAAGCGGGTGAATCTGCAAGGATCTCGCTTGCCGTACCGGATGACAACGAATCACGCATCGGCCGCGCCCTTTGGTTGATGCACCACTATGGCACTCTGGGTGGCCGTAGCCGCAATGGTTGGGGTTCGCTCTCGCTCGAACCGGAGAACGAAGAATCAAAGAAGGCCCTGGAAGGGCATTCTGCTCCTCTCCAAAAGTGGACAATGTGCCTGAACACGGACTGGCCCTGCGCCATCGGCCAAGACGAACGAGCGCTAATCTGGCAAACACAGATGTCCAATGACTGGAAAGATCTCATGAAAAAGCTCGCCGAGATCAAAATCGGTCTACGGACACAATTCAGGTTTCCTAATGATCGCCCACCGCACCGGGCGCCGCTGTCGAGACACTGGCTATCCTACCCAATCACACGACACCAGACGTCCGCTTGGGATGGCAGCGCGCGCCTTCCGAACGCTCTTCGCTTTAAGGCGCGCCCCACCGTCGACGGAAAAGTGATCGGAGTGGTTGTCCATGTTCCGCACCTGCCACCTGCAGCGTTCCAGCCCGACCGGCGGACCATTGAGAATGTCTGGCAACGAGTGCATGCCTTTCTCGATGACCCCGGGCAGCAACTGACGCGTATTCCGGAGTAAACCATGTCCGACGATATGATTTGGAAAACCAAACTTGCTGCCCGCATTCACGACCCCGCGGAAAAAGCGCTGGTGCTGCTGCGTGATCCGGAAGGGCATGAAGGTGGCACGTCGCATGCGTTGAAGCGACTGCTCGGACTCGACCAGCCGCCAGAGCACATCGACCCGGACAACGAAGAAGTGTTATCGCGGGTGATTTTCAAGAAAGGCCTGCCGCTTTCCATCTATCGCCACGTCCAGCGCGCCGACTGGTGGGCGGCTGCCGCTGATCGACCGCAGTGGCCGATGCAGGAAATCACCGTCACGACGGCAAGCGGCAACCGAAAGACGCTCAAGGTGGCCGACTGGGCCCAAGTGCGCTGGGCGAAAGACCCTGTCCTGATTCACCCGCTGACCGGCGAGCAGTACAAACTACCAGGCGGCCTTAGCGAAACGGACATTCATGACATCAAGGAGCGTAGCTTCGCGCATTTCTCGCAAATCCTGGCCACGTTGGGTGCGCAGGCTGAAGCCCCACAGGACTTGCGCAAGGCCTTGCTGGCCTTCTGGCGCTTCGGCCCGGACCTCGCGGAGGATGAAGATTTCGGCAAGCTCGGCGAACTATGGAAACTGTTGCCCGCCGACACCCGTATCCCCGATCATTCGATCTGGGATCATCTCGACCTGACATCCGCCTTCGCCGGCGCCTTCGCTGCCGATGCCGAGGGTGAGATCGCGCTGCTGGCCGTATCCATCGGCCCGGTGCAGCCTTTCATTGCCGCCGCTCGCAAGATGGATGACCTATGGGCCGGGTCGCACCTGCTCTCGCGTCTTGCTTGGGAGGCCATGCGCCCGGTCTGCGAATCGCTCGGCCCGGATGCCGTCCTGTTTCCCCGCCTCCGTGGCATTCCGCAGGTCGACCTCTGGCTGCGTGATCAAATGGACTTGCCCGATAAATTGTTCGAGCGCTGCGAATGGCTGCAAAGCGCAACCGATGCCAACCCGCTGTTTTCCGCGGCGCTGCCCAATCGTTTCGTTGCGGTGGTTCCCGCAAGCCAGAGCCGGCAGATCGCCCAACAGGTGACGGGGGCGGTGCGCGAGTGGCTGCGAGATACGGGCGATGATGTAGTTTCCCGTCTATTGGATGTCGCAGGTCTCGATGGTGAGACGGCCACGCCTTACGAGCAGATGAAGAATCAGCTCGAAGGCTTCCCTGAAGTGCACTGGGCGGCCGTTCCATTCTCGCTTATCCGCGCGCGTAATATCGAAAAGCAAACCGACCTGGATGTCGCGACCCTGTCCGAGGCGATGGCGCCGTTCTTCGGCGGGGGCCAAGGCAAGCCCCATGGTTTCCTTGACACGCCCGCCTGGCAGGTGCTGCAAAAGGACATTGCTTGGGGCGACAACACGACGTTTTTTGCGCCCAACCCCGGAGTCCTCTATCCGGCCGTGTACGACTTGGCCGAGCGAGTGATGGCCGCCGCCAAGGCCGCACGCCCTTTCGGCCAAACCTCACAAAAAGGCTGGCGCTGCTCGCTCACCGGCGAAGGGGAGTGGCTAACCACGGACCTCGCGCAGCTTGCCATACCGCCTGGCAGTCGCAAGGACACCTTATGGACGCGCGTGTCAACGCACAAGCCGGCCTGGGCCAGGAAGGGCGAACACCTGGGCGCTCTGGCGGCTATCAAGCGGCTGTGGCCTACAATCTTTGCCGAGGAAGTCCGCGAGGCATTGCGGGCTGGCGAGGGAGGTAACCGGAGCCCCGGCGGCCGGTTCGTTGTCTCCACGCACACCATGGCATTGGCGCATCAGCTCGACCGGTGGGTGGAGAATGGTGGCCTGATTACCGGTGACCTAAATACGGACGAGGCCGAGAGCGTAGCCCTGCCGCGCCGACTCATGCGGCATAAAAACAAGGTGGCGATCGAGCGGGCCAAGCGCATCCCTGGACTCCTTGAGGCGGCGCGTGAGCGCGACAGCGAAGATAATGAGGCTTACGAGGGGGTGACGCGACAGGTGCGTCAGGCCCTGGCGCGGGGCTCAGCCGATAAAAAAGAAATCAAGCTCGAAGCCTACTACGCCCTGATCATGATGGACGGCGACCGCATGGGCGCCATTCTCTCAGGAGACGAAAATAACACAATCCGCTTTTGCGAAAGCCTCCATCCCAAGGTACAAAAAGGCTTCGACGAACATGCGGCGAGGCAAGAGCTCATTCGCCGTTACGGCACGCAAAAACGCCCCATCTCGCCCAATCGGCACCTAGCTATCTCCGGCGCACTGAACGATTTCTCGCAGACGGTGGTACGCCACGTGGTGGAGGAGGAGCACCTCGGACGGGTGATTTACGCCGGCGGCGATGACGTGCTGGCCATGCTGCCGGTAGCCGACATGCTCTCCGCCATGCAGCGATTGCGTCACGCCTACTCGGGTATCGATCCGGACCATGAGGGCGGTGTGTGGCACGGTTTAACCCTGCAAAACGGTTTTGCCGCCATCAAGGCGGGACATGGCGACAGAGAGCGCCTTCAGCTCATGCGCATGATGGGCCGCAATGCCACCGCCAGCTGCGGGGCCGTCATTGCCCATCACCAAGCGCCCCTGAGTGCGGTGATGCGCGAGCTGCGCGCCGCGGAAAAGCGCGCCAAAAACGAGGGTGGGCGCGACGCGTTTAGCATCACCGTCATTAAACGCTCCGGCGGGGCATTGCGTCTTACCGAAAAATGGGGTGAGCCGATAGCGCTTCTCAACGCTTTGATCGCATTCCTGCGTACTGAGGGCGTCTCGCGCCGCGCCGTATATAACACGCTTGAATGGCTGCATGATCTACCCGACCCGAACGAATCACCGGGCATGTTGGAATCGTTGATTGCCTATCAGTTTGATCGTCAGATCCAAGCAAGAGAAAATCAGAAAGTACGGAAAACGCACGATGTGCCTACATTGGCGGCGCGTATGGCCGCATTAACCACCAGGCAGCCCAAGGACCGCCTGAAATGGCTGGAAAATTTCCTTACCGTGGCCGAATTTCTCGCGCGCGAGACCCGCAGCGGCAATGGGCATGAGGCGGCAAGGGGCCGGGAGGACGCAGCATGAGTCAGAGCGTGTTTCTCGAACCACTGGATGTGCTTTTCCTGCGTGGTAACAAAGCGTTCGGCGACCCAGGCAGCTTTGGTGAAGCGTTGGTGCCGCCATGGCCGTCGGTGGTGGCGGGCGCGCTGCGATCGCGCATGTTGGCAGAGGACAAAAACGTGGACTTGGCGGCCTTTGCGCGCGGGGAGATCGTTCACCCGACGCTTGGCTCACCGGAGGAACCGGGCTCGTTCACCGTCACGGCTTTCCATTTGGCGCGAAAGAAATCAGACGGTGTTGTGGAGTTGCTGATTGCTCCTCCCGCAGACCTCGTGATATTCGAGAATGACGTGAGGAAACCGGCGGCCGTGCGCCTACTTAAGCCCACGGTGCCAGCCGGCGGACTGCACTCCTCGGCGCCGCTAGCTTTCCTGCCTGTGCTCGGCGAACACGAGCGGCGCAAGCCCGCAACGGGCTATTGGCTTACGGAAGCGGGCTGGAAGAAATACCTTGCCGGGACAGTGCCGGAAACAAGCGAGCTCGTAGAATCGACTACGCTGTGGTCTTTTGATCACCGCGTGGGTGTGGGGCTTGAGGCGAGTACTCGTCGAGCCTCCGATGGCCGGTTGTTTTCCATGCAGGCGCTGGCGATGTGTGCGGGTGTGGGCTTTCTCGCCTCTGTCGCGGGCGCAGAACCGCCAACGGAAGGTACCGTGCGCCTGGGTGGGGATGGGGGAGCCGCAGCAGTGTCGCTCGCCGAGGGGCCGCGAGAAGCGTCGGATTTTGCCGCTATCGCCGCCGCCCGCCGTTGTCGTCTTGTACTCACGACACCGGGTATTTTCGAAGGGGGCTGGTTGCCCACGGGTGTTTCCCAAATAGCCGAGGGTGATTATCGCTTCGAACTCCACGGCGTGCGAGCACGTCTCACCTGTGCCGCCGTGCCGCGCTTTGAGGTCGTCTCCGGATGGGATCTCGCGAACTGGCAGCCCAAGACCGCCCGGCGGGCAGTGCCCGCTGGCAGCGTGTACTGGTTGGCGGAGCTCGACGCCACGCCGGAGGCGCTACACAATCTTGTCGAGCGGGGCTTATGGGGTGAACCGTGCGAGGATGTGACTCGTCGCGCCGAAGGGTTCAATCGATTGACTTTTGCCGCTTATTGATAAAAGGACGGTGCCATGTTCGAAAAACACGCAGCAGTATTTCTCTACGCGGTCAGCCCCGTCCATATGGGCGCAGGCCAAGCGGTGGGTGTCATCGACAACCCCATCCAGCGTGAACGTCATACCACCCACCCCTGCTTCGCGGGTTCGGGCATCAAGGGCGCGGTGCGACATGGGTTCGAGGTCCTGGCAAGGGGTACAAATCACGATAAGCCCCTGAAAGAGATCATCAAGGCACTTTTCGGGCCGGATGCGGGGAGCGGTGATCTGCACGCGGGCGCCGTCAGTTTCGGCGACGCCCAACTCGTGGCCTTGCCGGTGCGCTCACTTAAAGGTGGGTACGTCTACGCCACCTCTCCCCAGGCACTCTCGCGCACGCAGCGACTGATGGCGCTGGTGGGCATCCAGACCGACTGGCCAGTTTTGCCCAAGCTAGTCGAGGGCGAGTGTCTGTTGGCAAATCGGATGCTCCTTACCGGCGATAAGCTGCATTTAGAGGTCTTTGAGTATACCGAGAAGGCTTCGCAGGCCGTGTCTAGGATATCGGAAGACCTCGCAGCGAAGGCACTACCGGCGGGTAATGCTCATGCCTTTTTCGTAGACAAGCTAAAAAGCGACCTCGTCGTCCTCTCGAATTCCGATTTCTCCTATTTTGCGCAGAACGCCATGCTGGTCGAGCCGCATGTGCGCATCGAGGAAAAGACGGGAACGGCCAAAGATGGCGGCTTGTTCTACACCGAGAATCTACCGCCGGAATCGTTGATGATCGCGCCGATCCTGGCGAGTAAAACGCGTACCGGGAAAGATGAGGAGCCAGCGGAGAGCGTGATGGCCAAGATCCGGAACGTGATCGACGGCAAGCTTTTGCAAATCGGTGGCGACGCGACCACTGGGCGTGGCTTGGTGGTGGCCAAGGTCGTGGAGGGCTGAGGTCATGAGTAAACCCACTCTGGAACAGCAACGTGCGCAGGACGCGTGGAGCCGGTGCGGCGATTATACCAAGGAGGACGTCAACATCGTCAAGGGTTTGCCGGCACTCATTATGAATAGCGGACTTATGCAGGTGCTGGCGTTTTGTCATGGAAAAAAGGGCGCGAACGAAAAGGTCGCGCAACATCTACGCGCCTGGCTTGCAAAGCGCTTCGAAGGCACGGCTCGCGCCGTCGATTTCGAACCGTTCATGCAGGCATTGCTGAATGCCAAGCCTGCTGATTATCAAGCCATAACCGCCGAAGCCTTCGCCTGGTTGCGATGGATGCGGCAGATGGCGCCCGCGCGCAATGCAGACAAGGGAGGCTAGTACCATGCCGATCGCGGCCGTACCCAAGTATCTGGGGCAAGAATTCAGCGACGCCTCGCCCGGGCTCAGGTTTGGGATGTACCTCAACCTCTGGGGCGTTAACCAGCGCACGAACGACGTGCTTTGGGAAACACACGACATTGCTTATGAGGAGCGTGGCCAGCAACGGCAGGAACGCGAAGTCCCACACGAAAATAAGTGTTTTGCCCTGAAAGGTGCCGGACGCTTGAACGACGCGGACAAGCGCGCGATGCGGGCCCTTGCCGAGCGCCAGTCCGCGTTGGCGGCGACGGTCGCGAATGAACAGTTGCTCCGCTTCGATGCCCACGCCGTCGCACCGTTCACCACGGGCCTGGGCAACGAACACCCACTGGAAAACGGCTTCGCTTTTTTGAGCCCCTACGGTTTGCCCTATCTTCCTGGTAGTGGGGTCAAGGGCGTCCTACGCCAAGCGGCCCGAGAACTGGCTTCCGGAGACTGGGGTGACACGTGCGGCTGGAGCGAGGACAAGGCCGACCCGCTTGATCCAGGGGAGGATCGAACCCACATTTCCCGCATTGACATTATGTTCGGTCTCGAGTCCCAGGACGGCGACCATGAACATCTGCGCGGCGCGCTTAGCGTCTGGGATGTGGTCCCCCAGATCAAGGGCGACAGCCTGATGGTCGAAATCATGACACCGCACCAGTCGCATTACTATCAGCAAAAAAGTGATCGCAAGAGGGGCAGTAGCATGAGCCCCCATGACTCCGGCCAGCCCACTCCCATCACCTTCCTCACGGTGCCGCCGGGTTCTGGTTTTACGTTCTTCGTCACTTGCGACACATCGCGTCTTTCCCGCCTTGCGCCCGAGCTCCTACAAACTCCCTGGGATTCTGATACCCCTCGGTGGAAGGCCCTTATGGCCGGGGTCTTCGAGCATGCTTTCGAATGGCTTGGTTTTGGCGCCAAGACAGCGGTGGGTTATGGGGTCATGAGTGAGGTGGGGGGCACGGACACCTTGTCGCAAGGCAAGGCGAAGGCTGAGGCGGCTGAAGTCATTTGGCAATCCGCAACATTAACCTACAATCCGGGATCGGGCGAGATAAAGGCAAGTTTTGAGGGCAAGGTGACGGCCGGGCTCAAGGGGCAGGATGCGGAAAAGCTGCTCTCGAAGCTCGATGAGGAGCGCGCCAGAAAGCTGCGGAAAAACAAAAAACTGTCGGATGTTCCGGCACGTGTCAGGCCCAATGGCAATATGTGGCTTTTGCTGGGTTTGGCTGAGTCTTGAGGATGTGGGGAGCCCTCGGAGGTCACGATTCCGAGGCATGTGTTGCAGCTGCACTGAGTACGCGCGCGAGCAGTGGAGAGGCGTCATTATGTGTGCTGCGCCACCGAGTGACCGGCATTCCGTCGTCACGCGGGGATCGGCGCGCGCAGGACGCGGAAGAGCGGCGCATGTGCTTAAATTTAAAGAGATGCGAGAAACAGTGGTTATCCGATTGCCGAAGAGAGAGCTGGTGCCATGAGTGCAGTCCTTATTTACTGGTATCAGGACGGCGGCGTCGGTATCCACGCGGAACATGAGACCGTTTGGCTGACGCAGGAACAGAGGGGCCAGGTCTTTGGCCGTGACCGCACTGTGATCAGCCGCCGCATAAGACGTTATTCCAGGACGGGAACCTCGCCCGGAAAAGCAATGTGCAAAAAATGCACGTTGCTGTTGCCGCCGATCGGTCGTCCGCGACGGTTTAGGCAGTGTAAGTAAATAAAGGTATCATTCTCGGGGCCATTGCGGTATCCTGCGCAAGCATGAGTACGGTGCCGGAATTGAAACGGAAGTTTCGGTCTGTGTGGTCGCATTTGGACGAGCGCACACGCCGCCTCCTGGCGGCCAATGAAGCGCTGAGCCTGGGGTATGGGGGCGTCTCTCTTGTGCACCACGCCTGCGGCTTGTCACGGAAAGCGATCGCCAAGGGTATCCGCGAAATCCAGGGAGGGGATCAGCCGCTGGTGGGCCGCGTCCGGCGAGCGGGGGCGGGCCGCAAGTCCCTCACACAAATCGATCCCGGTCTCGTGCCCCGCCTCGAAGGGTTGATCGATGCGCAAACGCGCGGGGACCCCGAGTCGGCCCTGCGATGGATCTGTAAGAGCACGCGGGCGATTGCCCAAGAACTGAGCCAGCAAGATCACCCGATCAGTCACATGACGGTCGCACAGGTCCTTCACGACCTCCACTACAGCCTGCAGAGCAATCGCAAGACCGAAGAGGGGGCCGATCATCCGGATCGCGATGCCCAGTTTCGCTACATCAATGCCGCCGTCAAGAAATGCCTGAGACAGGGCACGCCCGTGATCTCAGTGGACACCAAGAAAAAGGAGCTCATAGGAATCTCAGTGGACACCAAGAAAAAGGAGCTCATAGGAAACTATGATAACCCGGGCCAACAATGGCTCCCGGCGAAACGGCCAAAACCCGTGCAAGGTCACGACTTCCCCGGTCCCGAAGTCCCCCGCGCCTATCCTTATGGTATTTACGACATCGGCCGCAATGCCGGTTTTGTCAACGTGGGGACCGATCATGACACCGGGGAATTTGCCGTCGCCTCCATCCGCGGGTGGTGGCGCCAGGAGGGCCGGCGCCTGTATGCGGGGGCGAAGACAATCCTGATCACGGCCGATGGCGGCGGAAGCAACGGATGGCGGCTACGGCTGTGGAAGCTGGAATTGCAGAAATTCGCCGATCAGACCGGACTGTCCGTGGCCGTGTGCCACTTCCCTCCCGGCACGAGCAAATGGAACAAGATCGAGCATCGGTTGTTTTCCTTTATCTCGTCTAACTGGCGCGGAGAACCCTTACGGGACTACGAAACGATCGAGCATCGGTTGTTTTCCTTTATCTCGTCTAACTGGCGCGGAGAACCCTTACGGGACTACGAAACGATCGTCAACCTCATCGCCAAGACCACCACAGCAAAGGGATTGAAAGTCACCTGCCGATTGGATCGCCGCAAATACCCCGTCGGGCGCGAAATCACCCAGGCGCAGATGGAGCGCGTCAATTTGGAGCGCAACACGTTTCATGGCGAATGGAACTACACCATCAAGCCGCACATAAAGGGTAGTTGAGACCTTTATTTTCTTACAGCGCCTTACGATGTCGATGTAGTGATCTCAGTCCGTTACCTCGTCAAGTTCCGGGAAGAGCTGCGCTTCCGACAAAGGGCGCGCGGCGCGCCCCGTGATCCGTTGGTGCAAGGCTGTACTCCGAACCGCCGGCGCCTGGAAGCCGATGCCGCCGACACGGAGGGGTGTTGAAGATCGTGTCCGCCACAATGCAAAACGCGGAGCTTAGGAGCGAGGCTGGGGCCGCGTTTACCGAGATCATAGCGCGCGACACTCAGACCTTCCTCTGGCTACAGCGTTACGACGAGAGTCTATGGCCGGAGCCCAAGAGCTATCCAGGGGGTCTTCTACCGATCTGGACCGAGGCCTTGCCGCGAATCACCCGGCCCAAGACCGATTTCGCGGCTAAGGGGCGGGCTAGTGTTTTTTTCGGCAACGAGCGCGAGGAAGGACGCCCACCCATTCTCCGTCATATCGATCAAAGCGGCCGCCGTTTTGTGTGACCAGACACGCCTCACCTTACAGGAGACCAGCCGATGACGACTGACCGTACCACCCTCATCACCTTCCTCGGGCGCGTGCCGCGGGATGACCATGGCTACCGTAAAACGCGCTACGACTTCGGAGATGGCCAGTCCGCTGATGAGTTCGCCTTTTTTGGATGGGCGCTGCAGCGGCAGATCAAGCCCCAAAACATTGTCATCCTGGGAACGATCGGCAGCATGTGGGACCACCTGTTCGAAGGGGATTTCAATCTCGGTGCCGCCGCCGAACACCAGCGGGAGGCGCTGATGGGCGCCGTCGACGCACAGCGTGTCACCCAGCATCAACTTGACGAACTTGCACCCGCCCTTGCGGCTCACCTGAACTGCCGTGTTCGACTTGGCATTGTCCCCTATGCGTACGATGGGGTGGCGGCCGATCTGCTGGTACAGATGGCGGCGGATGTGTTCGAAACGGATATCGTTCATCTTGACGTGACCCACGGTCTTCGCCATCTGCCCATGCTTGCGCTGCTCTCCGCCCTCTATATCCGCATCACCAAGCGTGCCACGATTGCCGGCATCTGGTATGGCGCTTACGATTGTGACACGGGTCGCGGCCAGGCACACAACTTGGCGGGGATCATGCGCATTGCCGACAGCCTACAGGCGCTCTCGAGCTTCGATAAGGATGGCGACTACGGCGTCTTTATGCCGTTGCTGGAGCAAAGCGGCGCATCGCCTCAGGTTGTCGAGGCCCTGAAGAAGGCCAGTTACTACGAGAACCTTCTCAATGTCGGGCAAGCGACTGGACAGCTGCGCCAGGCGTTGCGGGCACTTGAGACCGAGGCCCCTGGGCTTGCGCCGGATGTCGCCCCGTTACTGCCGACAATCCAGAGGCGCCTGCAGTGGGTGGATGAAGACCGCCAATTCGAAAAACAGCTCGCGCTCGCCACTCATGCACTCGAGCGTCGCGACTATCTGCGCGCGACCCTCTATGCCTATGAGGCGGTCATCACGCGCGTATGTCAGATCCAGAGCGCCAAGATCGAGAGCTTCGAGGAGCGAGAGGGGGCGCGTAAAGTCTATGAGAAGCAGTCTGAAGGTCTGCCCGAATATCAGGATTATAAGCTGCTTAAGCATTTACGGAACGAAGTGGCCCACGGTACGCGGGGAAGTACGGCCGAGGTGCAGCGGGCGCTGCTCAATGAGCTGGTCATGTATGAACTATTAAAGCGCCTGCTCGATGCCATCCGGCAAGGTCGCCTGCCATCCCATGAGGATGGCGTTTGATCTCGTGTATATAGGAACGCTGACCACACGGGGTGCGCAAGCCTGTCAAGCCTGTGTCCAAGCTTATCACTATACCCAAAGGCTCGCCAACGGGAAGCTCATGGTATCGAATGGCGGCTGGCGGACCATGTCGTCATCTTTGAGGGTCGTGAGTAGCAGCCAGTGGCCCTCGTGTAGACGATAGGCCTCCAGCGTGCGCGCATCCGGATCCACGAGCCACAAGTGTGCCACGGCCTCGCGGGCGTAGAGGGCCATCTTCAGGGTCCGGTCGATGCGGGCCGTGGAAGGCGAGAGGATCTCGCAGGCCCAGTCCGGCGCCAACTCAAACCACGCCGTTTCCGGTAGCGCTGGCAGGTGACTGCGTTCCCAGCCCGCAAGATCGGGAACGATCACGTCGCTACCCAGGTGCAACTCGGGCTCGTCTAAGATCCACCAGCCTCCCGGGCCGTCGGAGCCCCAGTCATAGAGCCCGCCCAGGTTGCCACCCAGGGCCGAGTAGGCGCGCGCATGCCGCGGCGCGGGTCGCGGGTGGGTGTAGAGGGCGCCGCTCAAGACCTCGCCCACCACGCCCTCTGGCAGGGCCAGAATGTCGCCATAGGTCACGAGTCGTCGAGTCGGCTCATTCATCGTGGTGTCCCCGCATACCGAGAAAATGTACTACGAAACGCCTCGGCCGGCCACCGCAAGCTTGTGGTCCGCAGCCTCCTTCTCGTCTCGCGCTATGCTGATTTCGTTGCCAGGAGATGGTGATCATGACGGATCGCAACCTTTACCTTGCTGCTTACGATGTGACCAGTCCCGCGCGGCTCAGGGCGGCCTTGGACCTTATCAAGGGCTATGCCACGGGCGGGCAGAAGTCCGCGTATGAATGTTTCCTGACCCCCGCCGAGAAGGCGGCGCTCCTATGCGACATGGCCCAGGTGCTTGAAGCAGAGGCGGATCGATTCCTGCTTGTCGGTCTCGATCCTCGTTCGCGAGTCTATACCCTGGGGGTAGCGGCGGCACCCGTGGACCCGCCTTTTTTCTATATGGGGTAATTTGTGACGACCCTCGTATTAGACCGATCCGATCTCGAATTACGCGCCGATGGGGCCGCCCTGGGCCTCTACGAGCATGGCGAGCGGCGTGGCAGCGTACCGGTGAAGCTGCTTGAGCGCGTCGTCATCCAGGGCGACATCAAGATCAGCGGCGGAGTTCTTACCAAGCTAGCCGATGCCGATGTCGCCACGCTCTTATTATCGGGGCGTCACGCCCGGAGGGTGGCTGTAGTGTTGGGTGGCGGACACAACGACGCGGCGATCCGCCTCGCTCAGGGCCAATTTGTCCTCGATACCCAGTGGTGTGCCCGCTGGGCGCGGCGCCAAGTCCTCGCCAAGCTGCGCGGTCAGGTGCGCGTGCTGCGTCACGCCGCTGATGAACGTCCAGATTGCCGCAAGCCGCTTACCGACGCCCTGCAAACCCTGGCCGGCATCGTGGCGACGTTGGCGGCCCATGATAGCGATCAAGCAACTATGGAGCGCATCCGCGGGCTCGAGGGGGCCGCTGCCCATGCGTACTTTCAGGGCTTCTCGGCGGTGTTTGCGCCCAGCCTAGGTTTTGCTGGCCGCAACCGGCGCCCGCCCCGCGATCCCGTGAATGCCGCCCTCTCGCTCGGCTACACCCTTTTGCACTTCGACGCGGTGCGGGCGAGTTACATGGCAGGCCTCGACCCGCTCCTCGGTTTTTACCACCGCCCGTCCTTCGGGCGCGAATCCTTGGCGTCGGATCTCATTGAGCCGTTGCGCCCCCAGCTTGATGCCTGGGTGTGGCAATGCTTCCGCAATCGGAACCTCCGCGTGGAGTATTTCGCGAAAGATCACAATGCCTGCCTGCTTACTAAGGCGGGCCGCGCGTTCTACTACCCGGGCTTTGAAGCCTTTGTGCGCCCACTACGCCGATACTTGCGCCGTCAGAGCCGCGTTCTGGCCCGACTCTTTCGCAACAAAGGTGAGCCGCTTCTGGCCGACGATTCCGAAGACGGGGAGTGTTGAGATGTCTGCGACCACAGGCTCCAACAAAGCCATGACAGCGCCCCCTCTCGCTGTCGTGCGCCGCGAGGCCGCCACCAAACGCCTGCCTCTGTATCTGCTTGGTGGGGCGAGTCGCCACGTGGATCTCGATGGTCCTGCCCTCCGGCTGCGCCAGAGTAGGGCCACCGATCTACGCTACCCGCTTGCCCGTCTCAGCCGCATCGTGGCTGGGCAGACGATTCAATGGAGCTCCAAGGCTCTGTGTGCGTGTATGGAGGCCAGAATCCCTATAATCTTCCTAGGAAAGGGCAAGGAGCCTCTCGGCTACGTTCTACCCGCGCAACCCCGCCCGTCCCGGCTGGATGACGCCATTCAGGAATACGTCAGCCTGGATCAATGGAGACCTGGCTATCAGAATTGGTTGCGCGCCGAGCGTATGCGCGCATTGCGCGAGTGGTACACGCAACGGGCGCTCCATGGCCACGAAGTCTCTGAATCCGAATACCGGGAACTCGTGCGTGCCCACATCTACCAGGGAACAGCGTGCCTTGCCCCCGTTCCCCCTATGTATCATAGCGCCATTACTGCCCTTGTCGCCGAGACACTCGTTCGATCCGGTGTAAGCGCTCGCTATCAGACTAACGGTGGCGAGGCACTGGAGCTTCTCCAGGACATCACAAGCTTTATGGATCTGGTCTTGAGGCTCGAAATTCACGGGATGGGTGACCGCGTATACGGTACCGATGCCGCCTTGCTGAGCATCTTGCATATGTTTGCTGAGGCCTTGCAGGGCCGCTGTTTGGGCATACTGCGGCGGTTACACAAAACTTTATCCGAGCGACTAGAGCAATGGCATTAAACGCGCGCAGATCCTGGCTCATCGCCTATGATATCGCCGATCCCGGCCGCCTGAACCGTGTCCACCGCTACCTAAAGGGCGAAGCGGTGCCTATTCAGTACTCGATTTTTGCAACCAACGCCAGCGCTAATGGCATCCGCCGCGTCCACGATGCCCTGGCAATGCAGATCGACCCACGGCGAGACGATGTCCGTATTTACCTTTTGCCTCAGTCGTTAGACATATCCGGGATCGGCTCGTCATTTTTGCCAGAAGGCCTCCTATTGCCAAATCATGCTTCTTTGGCTTAAATAATCTGCGAGCCGCTGCGTCAACGGTGTACGTATAGCATGACGCGGGGCCCAATGACGCCAGGAGACCTCTTCTGGCAAGGAAGATGCGATGCACACGAAAATCCTGGGAGAGCCATTTATAACAACTGGAATAAAAAGGAGAAATACCGATACGCGATTGAACGATTGACCTGATGAAGAAGGGATTAAGACCCTGCACGTAGCGGAATTCGCGCAGGTTCAGGACATTGAACGATTGACCTGATGAAGAAGGGATTAAGACCGAGCCATAGCCAGAGGCGGCAAGCTGCGAGCCATTGAACGATTGACCTGATGAAGAAGGGATTAAGACCGACAAGTGCTGCCACATCCGCAGGCGGCGAATTGAACGATTGACCTGATGAAGAAGGGATTAAGACTCAAATCCTCCATCAAAGGCATCCCAGAAGTAGCATTGAACGATTGACCTGATGAAGAAGGGATTAAGACTATCTCGCATGGCGCACTCCTGGGTCGGCGTGATTGAACGATTGACCTGATGAAGAAGGGATTAAGACCCAGCCGGGAGCCGTAGCCCGAGGCCGCAAGCTATTGAACGATTGACCTGATGAAGAAGGGATTAAGACGTCATTTGTGGCTCCAGTCGGTCGATTGGCGACATTGAACGATTGACCTGATGAAGAAGGGATTAAGACTGGCGTTCGGCGTAGACGCGCACGCCCGGGATATTGAACGATTGACCTGATGAAGAAGGGATTAAGACGGAACTGCGCGCGGAAACTCTGCCAAGCGGCAATTGAACGATTGACCTGATGAAGAAGGGATTAAGACTGTTGGTGATCGCGGTTCCAGATGGCAGGTAGATTGAACGATTGACCTGATGAAGAAGGGATTAAGACGCGCAGCGGTTGGCGAAGTCGAGGAGACCGGCTGATTGAACGATTGACCTGATGAAGAAGGGATTAAGACCCATTATTCGCCTCAATCTCGGCCAGCAGATCGATTGAACGATTGACCTGATGAAGAAGGGATTAAGACCAGTTGCCCGCGCCGCACAGCGCTCCGCAAATGATTGAACGATTGACCTGATGAAGAAGGGATTAAGACTATTTCGGCCGTGCCCATCATCCCAAATCGAGATTGAACGATTGACCTGATGAAGAAGGGATTAAGACGCCGGAGGTTATAGGCATGGTCGATTTGAGAAATTGAACGATTGACCTGATGAAGAAGGGATTAAGACGCGGCGGCGCGGGCGGCGGCGTCGGCGCGGGCGATTGAACGATTGACCTGATGAAGAAGGGATTAAGACGGCGCCGGCGGCGTCGGCGGCGCGGGCGGCGGCATTGAACGATTGACCTGATGAAGAAGGGATTAAGACGGATGTCATTTCGACTCCTCTGAAAAGATTTCTATTGAACGATTGACCTGATGAAGAAGGGATTAAGACTCGTCCGGCACCCCATATTTCTTGAGGGTCGTGATTGAACGATTGACCTGATGAAGAAGGGATTAAGACCAAGCCCTCGGCTGTGCCCGTAGGATGCGCGGATTGAACGATTGACCTGATGAAGAAGGGATTAAGACCTCTGCGAAGTCGAGGAGACCTGCGCGATTGTATTGAACGATTGACCTGATGAAGAAGGGATTAAGACGTACTCATGAGCCCGGGTCGCACAGCGGTTGGCATTGAACGATTGACCTGATGAAGAAGGGATTAAGACATGGCCTCAATTGTGCCTGCCTGAGCCATAGTATTGAACGATTGACCTGATGAAGAAGGGATTAAGACCGGCGTATTCACGGTGATATCATAAGGCGCCGTATTGAACGATTGACCTGATGAAGAAGGGATTAAGACCGGCGTATTCACGGTGATATCATAAGGCGCCGTATTGAACGATTGACCTGATGAAGAAGGGATTAAGACACCGCTTCCTCGCGAACCACATCATCACGCCCATTGAACGATTGACCTGATGAAGAAGGGATTAAGACTCGTATAATAACGGGTATCGCGCCGAAATTGAAAATTGAACGATTGACCTGATGAAGAAGGGATTAAGACCACATCCTCGATGACAATCGTCGACGCGGTCCGATTGAACGATTGACCTGATGAAGAAGGGATTAAGACGCTCCTTTCCCCCCTCAGCCGCAAACATTCGTTATTGAACGATTGACCTGATGAAGAAGGGATTAAGACGCGGCGTAGGCAGCGGCGTAGGCGGCATTGAACGATTGACCTGATGAAGAAGGGATTAAGACAAGCTCATTTTGTCAATAGCTTCTTGCGGGTCGATTGAACGATTGACCTGATGAAGAAGGGATTAAGACGGCACATGCCCGTGCAAAGCGGGCTTTGTCCGCGGATTGAACGATTGACCTGATGAAGAAGGGATTAAGACGCGCGCTCGGCGGCGTAGGCGTCGGCGGCGGCGTCATTGAACGATTGACCTGATGAAGAAGGGATTAAGACGTCTTCGGCGGCGGCGGCGTCGTAGGCGGCGGCATTGAACGATTGACCTGATGAAGAAGGGATTAAGACCGACGCGACGTTCTCTTTGAACTTCACATAAAATTGAACGATTGACCTGATGAAGAAGGGATTAAGACTCGACGCGACGTTTTCTTCGATCACTAGATATATTGAACGATTGACCTGATGAAGAAGGGATTAAGACGGCGCGGGCGGCGGCAATATTGGCATCCGCCACGATTGAACGATTGACCTGATGAAGAAGGGATTAAGACGCGGGCTTTATCCGCGGGACGACCTGGGATTGAATTGAACGATTGACCTGATGAAGAAGGGATGTAACTACTCACCCGGTTCCGCGTAAAGCTCCCCGGAAAGGGCCATCTGAATGGCGACGAGCGGATTGTATCCGCGGTTGGCCATGGTCTGTAGATAGCTAGAGATGCGGCAGTAAGCTTCGGCGTACTCGACCTTGCGGAAGCAGCCAGAGACCTTTTGTTTGACCTTGCTCATGCGCAGATCGCGTTCGGCGCGGTTATTCGTGAACGGGACGTTCGCGTCGCGGGCGAATAGCAGCACGGCGGTTTCGTGCTCCTTCAGTCGCTCCCAGAGGTTGTGAGCGTCGGACTTGGCGATGCGACCGCGTTGGCCGTTGGGCCGGGCCGGGATGGGCGGCAGTTCTTGCGCGCCGCGGGTGAGGATATTGCGGTAGCGCTTCTGCAGGGCGTCGTACTCGCGTGGGGTGAGCCGTTTGCGCTGGCGCTGGGAGACACGGTGGCAGGTCTGCCGCAGGAGCCGCCTCATGTTCCTCGCCCAGGCGTAACCGTTGGACTCATAGATGAAGGCCAGTTCGCGCAGGAGATGCGCCCCACACAGGCCATGGCCGCAGTGGTCATAAGACAGATAAGACGCCCAGCAGTCGTGGATGAGGACCCCGCCATAGCGCGGGATGATGCCGATGGCGGTCATGGCCTCCAGACCGCGCTTCTCATGGACGAACTTACACGTGGTGTCGCCGCCCGAGCAGACGTGAATCCAGTGGTTTCTCTTATCGACCCGTAACGAGGTCTCATCGACATGCATCGCGGGCAGCGTCAGGAGCCGCTCGATGGCGCTTTGCTCCCAACGCGCGAGCGCTTGGTGCAGTTGCCTCACGTACTTCAAGATCGTGGCCTCGGAGAGCATAAGGCCAATCAGGCTCTGGATCGACTGCTGGGCGCGCTTTAAGGCAATCATTTGGGCGATCACGAGGTTCAGGACATAGGCCTTGATACCCGCGCCATACTGCACGGGCCCCGCGAACGCCTCGGGGAACGCCCCGCGGGTCTCGGTCTCGCAATGCGGGCACGACTTGATCTCGGCATCCACGTGCGTCAGGACCTTCTCGAAGACGATGTCGATCTGGGTGCGTCGTTCATAGCTCTCGCAGGGGACCTTGGCCAGATCCTCGCCACACTCTTCGCAGAACCGGACCTGGGAGACCGTAACGGTCTCGACCGTGCGGGTATTGCCCGAGCGGCTCGGGTCGGTGGCCCGGCCCTTGGTATGGGTGCCCGTATGAGGGAGTGCGCTCTCGTCTTTGGGGGTTTGCGAGGACGGCTTGCTGGAGTTGGCGCTGGTCTTCAGGGTGGTCTTCTCTAGGAAGATCGCCATCAGCAGCTGAAGCAGCATCAACAGCGCCTCGAACAAAGCGCGACTTTCCGTCGTAATCTTGCCGTCGGCGGACAATTGCCCAAAGCGGCCCTTGAGGGCCTCGAACTCTTCGCGCAGGGATTGTCTGTTGACGCTTGCCATGGGGCCGGGGCGACTACTCGCCGGCCTCGACGGCCAAGAGGGCCGCGAGCACCGCCAGGCGCTCGCCTGGGGGCAAATCCCGATAGCGCCGCCCCCAGTTTGCGGCCTTGCGCTTGATCATCTGGCGGTGGGTGTGGTTCTTCCCGGCATAGCGCACCCAATGCACCCGATCGGGCACGAAGTTGAACCACAGCTTCTCGGTGCGCACCCCGCCCTGGTTCATCACCTGAAGCTCCAGGCTCTGCCACCCCGGCAACGACTCGTCATAAAGCGCCGAGGGGTAGCCGGAGAGGATCACGGCACACGGGAGAGTCTTCAATAAGGTGAGCAGCGCGATGTGATCGGATTCTTCATAGTCGTAGCGGTAGCGCCGCTTGGAAGTGCGGGTCGCGTGTAGATAGGGCGGGTCGCAGTAGATAAGCTCCCGGCCCTGATAGGCAAAGTTGGCCAGGAATTGATGGGCGCAGCCATGCACCAATTCCACCGGGGTGTCGCACGCGAACTGCTCCAGCGTCCGCTCATCGCGATCAATGCCGATATGACGCGCCGCCGGGGCCTTACGCTTCATGATCGCCCCGCCGCCGAGATGGGTCTCGATATAGGTGTCGTGGGGCGGCATAAGAGCGATGATCGCCTGACATAATCCCGATGTGGCCTTTGAACCGAAATACGCCCCCATCGCCCTCCACCCCTCGTCTCTTACCTAGGAGGGAAGCGTAGCCTCAAGGGCCTATACTGTCAAGTATCTCGTATCGTTAATGCCGAAGGGGGTGAGTAGTTACCATCAGGTCAATCGTTCAATTGAGCATAGCTGTGGAAGCAATCGACGGGCAGGAGTCTTAATCCCTTCGTAACTGCGCACCTCCCGCTGCATCAGACGCACCTCCGCGCGCAGCACGCCTGCGGTGCGTCGCGCGCTCAGTCGCCGGCTGGGGAGGCCTTGCGCCTTCAGGAACCGGCGGATGGTCGCATAGGACGGCACCGGGCCGATCTCGGGCCGCTGCTCGGCGAGTGCGCGTAAATTCTCGTGGTGAAGCGCCACACTCCAGCTCATGTGGCCGGCATACTGGGCGCGCAGCGCCTCGCGGATCGCCAGGGTCATCGCGTCCTGGGTGCCGGCGTCGGTGCGGACCTTGCGCCGCAGCACGCCCACCGGATCGCGCTTCTCCTTGCGGGCCTTGTGGAGCCACCGTTCCAGCGTCGAGACCCCAAAGCGCACCGGCAACCCCGTGATCGGATGCTGCCACTCGCGCGCTGCGAGTCGCTCGAGCTCGGCGCGCAGCGCGCCCTTCGGCGGCGGCGCCGCCAACAGTTGGCCCACCACGGAAAAGCGCAGATACGCCCAGCGCTCATGGTGGGATCGATGATCGGCGTTCTTCACGGTACGCACCCCCGCCTCTTCGGTCAGGATGCACCGTACATCACGGCTCGCGGTGTTGCGATCTGCGTCTTTTGCGGACCCGATACCCCCGTCAGATGGCCTGCAAAATCCCGCGCCCGGTCGTAATCGGGACCAAGAAGCGCAGGAGCGATAGCAGTTGCTGTTCGATCGGACCGTCAAAGCATGACCACAGCGAAGCCGGCAGATCCGCGCTGTCCGCCGCCGGCGTGAGCGCACGGTGCGCCCGCCAGAACGGGCTCTCGGCAAACACGCGCCGCCACCAGTCGCGCCAGCGCGCCACGGTCCGCGCGCTCACGCCGACCCGTTCCCGCAAGTGCTTCAGGCGGGCGGGGGTGGACCCGCTTTGCATCGCCGTGATCAGCACCACCAGGGTCCCGAAGAACACCTTGCGCCCCAAAAAGCGCAGGGACCCGGGCGTCGCGCGTGTCCGGCAGCCGTCCGCCGCACAGCACAGGCTAAAGCGCCGCCGATGCTCCGGACCGAGATCGACCGGTGCGCCGCGCGGCTTGCGGTCGTACGACCCCCAGTGCCGCACCGCCCCGCACTTCTGGCAGCGCTGCGCATGCGCGGCGCAGGCCATCTGCCGGTCAAAGTCGAGCAGCAACTCGTAAAACCGGGGATCGCCCATAAGGCCCTGGATCGTGTGCTCCATGTTCTCGCTCCCTCTTGGTAGAACGGGCATCCAAGATGACCAAGATGAAGATCGGACGCAACACCCCGTGCCCCTGCGGCAGCGGACACAAATACAAGCACTGCTGCCTTGCGAAGGATCAGGACGCCGAGAGCGCCGTCCTGGCCCAGGCCGTCGCCGATCGCCTCGCCGCCGCCCCGCGCCGCGATCGCGCCCCAGGCGATGTCCGTGACGCCTTTTTCGGGGATGAGGATGACGATGAGCTTACCTCGGCCTCCAACGCGGTCATCGACCTGGTCCACGACGGCCGGCTCGACGAAGCCGAACAGGCGGCACGGGATCTCCTCGTGCGCTTCCCGGACGTCCACGACGGCTACGATCGATTGGGGATGGTCTACGAGGCCCGTGGCGATACGAGGCAAGCCGCGCACTATTACCGACAGGTCGTCGCTTTCGTGCGCGCCCATCCCGACCAGTACGAGCCCGGGTTCGACACCCCCTTCCACCGCCTGATCCAAAAACTGGACCCCGCCGGAGCGGACTGACTGCCGTCCGCTTGGGCGGATCGGTCAAGCTACACGATGGATCGGACCCGGGGAACCTCGCTTAACCTGATCAGAAGGCCAGGGTTATGGCATCGATTTCTTTGCGCAGGGTCAACTTTGCCAGCGCTTGCGCCGTACGCACTGACAGGCCGGTGCCGAACAATAGCGTTGGGCGCGGACTTGTGGACGCACCCGAAAGGACCGCCTGCAGGCGGCGCATCGTGCCGTGGGCATTGTGGCTTTCCCCCTATCGCCAGGAATCCTGGCAGAGAGGATGCCGCAACCAGGGGCGGGTCAATGCACGACGAGCAGGAATGCCGTAGGGCCCGAAGGAAATCCGGGATGACTAGCGCATGCCGTCAACGGCCGTGGGCGGGTCCGTTTGCGTGAGCAGGGGTGGGTTCATTCGCGTAAGCGTCAAGGCATTTCCTCGCCCGGGCCGAAGGTGTATTCCCCCGCGCGCACGGGCGGCGTGCGTAGCCCCGCTTCCCGGACCCAACGCGTCAACGTGCTATAAGAGATCGTGAGATCGTACTCAGCGGCAAGTAGTTGCTGAACGCGCACCACGTTGCCTTGGGCGCGCGCGAAGGCGGATTGCAAATAGGTGCGGGTCACACCGAGCTTACGTGCTATAAGAGATCGTGAGATCGTACTCAGCGGCAAGTAGTTGCTGAACGCGCACCACGTTGCCTTGGGCGCGCGCGAAGGCGGATTGCAAATAGGTGCGGGTCACACCGAGCTTCTGCCGTTCCTTCTCCCCCTCTGCCAGCGGGGCGCGCAGTATCCGGCGAACGGTATTGCGCGATAGCTTCAGCAGCCGACTGATTTCGCGTCGGCTCTGGCCTTGGGCTTGCAGGGTGCGGACGGCATCACGGATCTGGCTGGGGGTCATGGGTCGAGACTCCTGGCTAGGTCGGCCTGCAGGGTATTGAGGGCGATGCGCAGGCCTCTCAGAGCCTTCTGTAAGGGCTCGGGGAACACGGGCGGGTCTCCTATTGACCAGCACGGGCGCAGTCGCTTGATCAAAGCGAGCAGTTGCCGGACATCGGCTAGGCACTGCCCTTCCGGGCCTTCGCGCACACCCGCATCGGCACGCTGCTCGTCGCGAGCGTGCAGGCTTTGAATGAAGCCGGGCCTTCGCGCACACCCGCATCGGCACGCTGCTCGTCGCGAGCGTGCAGGCTTTGAATGAAGAGGCGCGGGTGAGACACCATGTGCTCACGGGCGGCCCGCGGGGCCGTCCGATAGTGTTGGAACCAAGTCTGAAGGTCCCGGCTGGACAAGAGGGTCGAATCGAGCGCGCTCAACAATTGAGTCGCATGGTCGGTGTTGGCGCGCGCCAACGGCGCCAACACCCGCGTAGCCGTGTTGGAACCAAGTCTGAAGGTCCCGGCTGGACAAGAGGGTCGAATCGAGCGCGCTCAACAATTGAGTCGCATGGTCGGTGTTGGCGCGCGCCAACGGCGCCAACACCCGCGTAGCCGCCCAGGTGGATACCGTACCCTTGCGTACCGCATCCAGCAGTCCGTCGGGCAGACCGCAGACGAGCGCCAGCCGTCGGCTGACCCAACTCACATCGCGACCACTGCGGCGCGCCACCTCGCGCTCGCTCAGACCCTGGCCGTGCACGAGTTCTCGCAGCAGCAACGCTTCTTCGAGGGCCGCTAACGGTCGACCGTGAACACGCGCGAGCACGGTCAGCAAGGCTTGGGCGAGATCGCACGCCCAGGATTCCACACACGCGGTGTCACGCCCGAGTCGGCGCAGGGCCAGGATGCGCCGGTAACCGTCGATGAGGATCAGGCGGTCGCCGCTCTCGTCGCGCACCACGATGCATGGCAGGAGTTGGCCGCTCTGCTCAATCGACCGGGCCAGCACCTCAACCGCCCGCGGTTCCTGCAGTCGGGCGTCGAGAAACCGCAGGTCAAGGCGGTGGAGATCGACTTCCAGTACGGGGGCGACGGTATCCATGACGAAAACGGTACCCGCCTAGCCCGCGAATGCCTATCACGTCCTCTCTTTGCAAGATCGCGATGAAGACGACCAAAAATCTCTAACCCCTTGACAATACGGTCAATTCCACCGTGCACGCGTCACTCTTTGCAAGATCGTTGCCTGGGGCAGGAGAAAGCCGGTAACGACCGGAAACAACAGGGATATTGGCCGTTGACACGTCCATCTTTGCAAGACGGCGACTCTGGTCGCGGCGGGCCTGTTTATCGCGATTATCGCGGGTATAGGCGTCATGGGTCTTTCGGTAAGTCCGCCAATAGTCCGGATGGCGGTCCCGCCAAGCCTCTTGGGCGCGCGCCTGGTTCTCACGATAATCGGGGTCGGTGCGACGCTTGGCACTTTGCCAGCGCTTGCGCCGTATGCACTGACAGGCCGGTGCCGAACAATAGCGTTGGGCGCGGACTTGTGGACGCACCCGAAAGGACCGCCTGCAGGCGGCGCATCGTGCCGTGGGCATTGTGGCTTTCCCCCTATCGCCAGGAATCCTGGCAGAGAGGATGCCGCAACCAGGGGCGGGTCAATGCACGACGAGCAGGAATGCCGTAGGACCCGAAGGAAATCCGGGATGACTAGCGCATGCCGTCAACGGCCGTGGGCGGGTCCGTTTGCGTGAGCAGGGGTGGGTTCATTCGCGTAAGCGTCAAGGATCTAGTACGTCGACGCGAGCACCGAGAACTCCAAGCCCAGGGCGAGGAGACGCTCACGAAGACCCGATATCTTTGGCTGAAGAACCCATTGAACTGGACAGATCGCCAGCGTGAGCGTTTCCAGACACTCAAAGTCGATGCGCTGAAAGTGGGCCGTGCCTGGGCCATCAAGGAGGCGTTCTCCGACTTCTGGGATTACCGGTATACCGGATCGGCCAACAAGTTTTTCGACCGTTGGTACTTCTGGGCAACTGTTACGGCTCTCGCTTTCCCAGACTTACCTGAGCCGTATGTCCCGTGAACGCCCAGGGTGATGGGAAGACATGACCATGGATCATCGTGGGACGTCGGTTGAGGGATTCGGTCGGTTATGGGGCGGATCGAGCGTGTTCAGTTTGTCGAGGTAGTGCGCGCGGATTTCCGGATCATAGTCCCCAGGGTGCGCGTCGACGATGCGCAGAGCCCCGCGATAGTGCTCGGCCGCCTTGCGCTGATCGCCACGCGCCTCGTACACCATCGCCAGCCGCTCGTGACCGTCGATGACCTCCGGATAGTCCTCCAGCAGTCGGTGCGCGGCTTTCTCGGCTTCATCCAGTTGGCCTGTGTGGATCAGATCGATCACGGCGTTGGAGGCGCGATCTAGCTCGGATTCGACCCATACGGCGGCGTCTTCCCAGGTGTCGGCGCGGTGGGGGGTGTGGACCGGGGCGTCCGCCGCCCCCTGAACCGGTGATGGCACCCGGGTCTGGGCCTCGGTCGTTTCCCGGCAGCAGTGCTTGTACTTCTTTCCGCTGCCGCAGGGGCAGGGATCATTACGGCCCCTCTTGGTCTTGGTCATGGGCTTCCGGTCGGCGTGGAGAGTGGATAGGCTGCGGCCTAGCCAAGACGACCCACCAGGACCGCTCATGCACCGGATTGTAGCCAGCATCTCCTCGCTCTCCCAGCACCAAGACACCCTGACGCACGATCCGGCGCGTTACCGCCCGGACGGCTGCCCGCGGTGCGGATTCGGCACGCTCTGGCGTCACGGTTGGTACTACCGCAAGGCCTGCCGCGCGCCCCATGGTGGGGGGCGCGAACCGGCCGCGGTGCCCCGTTTCCGCTGCGCCACGTGTGGCGCCACCTGCTCGCGCCTGCCCAAAATTGTTTGGCATGCCGCGCGGCTTTTGGTGTGGGATGCTGTGTTCATCGTTGCTGCGGCGATTGCGCCGGGGTAACCAAGACAGAGACTACGATAGGAGAAATCTCATGGGATTCGTCGATACCTTGGAAGCCATAGCAAAGGGGGCGGCCGCAGGGTCGCGGTAGTGGTAGCGCTTCCGGTATTCGGGCCGATCGGAGCCGCAACGGCTCTCGGTACTGCAGTTGGTGCGGGCATAGGGGCGGCCGCGGCGCTTGCGGATCGTTTGGTTAACGACGATCGGTAGCCGAAAGATCGCAGCCGCTCTATAAACCCCACCCACCCTGCGGTGATTTCGAGTTCGGTAGTCATCGAGATCGCAGCGACGAGGGTAGGGCGGACGGGGCGACGGGATACGGTAGGGCGGCCAGCGCGCATCAACGCAATGTCGGGCCAGGGCTAAGGTTTATGGGCCGTACCAGCCATGCGCGGGCATGGGGCCTCGAAGTCCCCCAGGATGCGGGTCTGGGGTGACAGGGAAAGGAGCATGATGTTTCCCTGAAGGTCCCGTGGGGCGCGGGCTTATGTGTCTGTTGCGCGTCGCCCCGCGACTAATGGCTGCGGTGCCGGCTAGGGGAGCGGCAGAAAAAGCGGCTCCGCGGGGCGCCCGTTGTCGTTTTTCGCCTTCTGGAGATCGAGCCCGCGGCGGCAGTATTCCCGCGCGCGCGGTTCATCCCCCAGGCGCTCCATGACGAGCGCGAGTTCGGCGTAGAGGTCATAGGGTGGGTTCTGGCGGGCGCAGCGCTCGGCGTATTCACGGGCCTTGCCGGGAAGATTGGCGGCGAGCGCCAGCTTGGCGAGCGCGAGCAGCAGAACGGCACTCTGCGGTGAGACCTTGAGCCAGGGCTCGGCCTGCGACAGGAAACGCAGGGCATTGTCACCCTCCAGCTCCCCATAGGCGGCAAACAGTTCGTCCGTGGGTTCGTGGCGCAGCGCCGGCGCGAGAAGCCGCTCGGCCTCATCCATTGCCCCCTGGCGGATGAGACTGCGGGCATAGATGGCGATGAGCGCCGGATGCTGGCGATAAGCCCGCGGTATGGCGCGCCACACGGTCTCGGTGTCGGTCTGGGCATGGTGGCTTGCGAGCAGCAGGAGGTGGCGGTGGGCGTCACGCTCCAGGTCATCGATGACCGCCGACTCCATGACCTTGTAGCGACGTAGCTCGGGCGTGAGCTGGGTGATGGCCGTCCAGTCGCGCAGACCGCGCGCCCGTTGCGCGAGCAGGCGCAAGACCGTGCGGTTACCGGGATGCGAGATGCGCAGGGCGTTCAGGGTGGCGAGACTGCGTTCATATTCACGCCCGGCCTCGTGCAGGTAGGCCTGCACGAGGCCGGCGGCCAACGCGAGGCCCGGCATACGTTGCGCCTGGGTGAGGTATTCGTCGCGTTTTTCCTGGCGTCCCTGACCCTGTGCCGCGCACGCCGCCGCCAGATAGTGGATCCCCGGCACATCATCGGTCTTGATGTCGCCGACCAGATCCTTCTCGGCGCCGGCATGATCACCCTCCAAGAATTTGATCAGACCGGAATGAAGTGCTTTTTGCTGATGGCGCAGGCGCCGGTCCAGGCGCCAGCGACCCACGTCTTTGGGGAGGCGCAAAAGCCGCATGACCACATGCAGCAGGGCATAGAGCAGGATGACCGCGGCGATCAGCAGCAACCCAAAGAGCGTGAGCGGCATCTCGACGCTCCAGGGGCTGCGTTCGATCAAGACGTAGCCCGGGTTGTGCATGGCCGCCAGGGTCACGAGTACCGTGACCACGAGCAGGGCGATGATCGCGGACAGGATTTTCATGAGGCCGCGCGCGACAGTTTGCGCAAAAGATGCAGGGACTGCGAGATATCCGGCCATTTCAAGGCGCTGGTATGTTTCTGAAGCGCCGCGAGTTTCGTCAAAACCGCCTGTGAGGCGCGCGCCTTCACGTCGAAGTAACGGTTGATCCAACGGTCGGCGGCGGCGAGATTCGCGCCCACGAGCGCCGGACGGTGTTCGAGCAGCGCAAGCTGCGCCCCGTAGAACCGCAGTTCCAGGTTCTCGCGCACGAAGTAGGCGCGCTTGGGTGCCAGCAAGGCGCGTTCGTGAACGGGCTCCTTGTGAATCCTGATGAGGCTCGTGAAATCGCGCCAGACGCCGTAGACGGCGCGCCGCCAGAACGGCTGTGGCCCGGCCTTGGCGGGTGCGCGGGGTGTGGCCCCAAGGGCGCGCGGCACGGCGAGCGGCAGGGTGCGGGCGCTATGCGCGAGGGCCACGAGTTCGAGCGCCATGGTGGACGTATGCTGGCGGCGCAGGGCCTTCAACCGCAGGATTTCCTGCAGGATCGCCCGGCGCACCGGGATCAGCCGCGGGTCGCCCTGGCGGCGTAGCTCGCGTTGCGCCTGATGGAGGGCAAGCAGGGCGAGCGGGATGTCATGCTGAAAACGCAGCTGGTCGTTGGCGATGAGCAATAGGTCGGCGGCCGCGCGCACGCGCCAATGGCGCCCCGGACGGTGGCTGGTGGCAAGCGACGCCTCGCGGTGGGCCAAGTCCCGGATGGTCTTGCGGTTTGTGGCCTGCGCTGCGCCAAGTACGGCGATTTTATTGTCGAGCTGGACCAGGGCCGCGCTTTGGGCCTGGAAGCTCCTCGTCACGTCCAGGCCTACGATATGGGCCTTGTAGGACAGCACATACCAGACATAGCCGAGGCCGATCAGGGTCACGAGCGACAGGAGCAGCGCCAGCCCTCCGGCCACCGAGCGCGCGCGACGCGGCGCCGGGGGCGGCGCGGGAAGGTTCGTATTCTCGGTTTCGTCGGTCATGAGGGCTCTTTGAGTTTAGGCGATTATAGGGGGTTTTTGGCGGCATGCCAGGAACGCAGCGCGGCGATCAGTGCTTCATCGTCGGCGCCCGAGGCCACGATGAGGGCGCCCTGAAGACCCAAGGCCCGGCAGGCATCCCGCTGGCGGGTCCCGACCACGACCAGCGGAGTCTTCGCCAGCCACTGGCGCCCGACCTGACCCAGGGCATCATAAAGGTGATGCAGGCCTTCGACGCTGGTCACGATCACGGCATCCAGGCCATGGCGGGCCCAGGCGCGCAGCAATCCGGATATGTCCGCCGAGGGCGCCGCGCGCCGGTAGCATTCGGCATACCGGACGCGCGCCCCCCGGGCGGCAAGGGTGTCCCCCAAAAGTTCGCGTCCACCCTCCCCCCGAAAGATGACGACCCCTTTGCCTTGCATATCCTGTAAGGGACTCATCAAGAGTAATGATTCACTATCGAATCGCCCCTTGGGGACCAGGACGTCGCGGAACCCGAGGCGTTGCAACTCGCGGGCGCTGCCACGGCCGATGGCCGCCATGCGCACATCGGGGGGCCAGTCTTGCCCCCAGCCCTGCATGAGATTGAAGGCGCGGGTCACGGCGTTGGGGCTTATGAAGATCGCCCAGTCGAAGGTGGAGAGATCCATGACCACGGCCTTCAGGCCGGCGATGTCGTGGGGCTCCACGATCTCTACGGCCGCGAAGTGCAAGGGCCTAGCGCCGAGCGCGGCGAGTTTGTCCATCAAACCCTGGGCCTGGCCGGCGGGGCGGGTGACGAGGATGTTGAGCCCGGTGAGATCCGTCACGCCCCGTCCTTCAGGAGTCGCTCGATGATAGTGCCGGCCCCTTGTGAGAGCAGGCCATCGACGACCGCGCGCGCGATCGTCGCGAGATCCGCGACGGGCCCGGAGCGGGTCTCGGTCAGGAGCTGGCGGCCATCGGGCTCGCCAACCAGGGCGCGTAGGGTGAGTTGACCGTCCCCGAGGGTCGCGAACGCCGCGATCGGGAGCCGGCATCCCCCTTCCAGGGCACCCGTCACCGCGCGTTCCGCCTCCACGCACAGCGCCGTAGCCGGGTGATGCAGGGGCGCTATGAGGGCCGTGGTCCGGGCGTCCGCGCGCCGGCATTCGATCCCGATCGCCCCTTGCGAGGCCGCCGGCAGGCTCACATCGATCGGCAGGTAGCCGCTGATGCGCTCGGCGAGCCCCAGGCGCTTCAATCCGGCGGCGGCCAGGATGATCGCCGAGAACTCGCCGGCATCGAGCCGCGCCAGGCGGCTGTTCACGTTTCCGCGCAGGTTCTCGATGCGCAGATCCGGTCGCCTGTGACGGATCTGACAGGAGCGGCGCAGGCTTGCGGTCCCGATCCGCGCCCCCGGCGGGAGGCCGTCGAGGTCCGGGACCCCGAGCGGGGAGACCAGGGCATCGCGCGGGTCCTCCCGTTCCAGGATCGCGCCTATGGTGAGGCCATCCGGCAGTTGCGCAACCACGTCCTTCATGGAATGAACCGCGAGGTCGATGCGTCCTTCACTCAGACCCTGTTCCAGTTCCTTGGTGAAGAGGGCCTTGCCACCGGAGGCCGTCAAGGGGCCGGAAAGCTGTCGGTCACCTGTCGTGGTCATCGGGACGATGGTGACGTTGAGGTCGGGATGTAGGGCAAGGAGCCGATCACGGACGTGAGTGGCCTGCCATAGGGCCAGCGCGCTCTTGCGGGTTCCGAGGTGCAGGGTCGTCACGGAGAATCCGAAATGGTGGAGTGTGAGGGCTGTCATCCTAAGAAATTGGCGGGACTTACGCAAACCGTCGCCTCTTTGGCGCGCAATGGACCCGGCCATGGCGCGATAGCCGCCCATCCGCACCGACCGCGCATTGCTGTCCTCGCGTCCCGATTTCCCGCCTATCGCGACCGCGGGACCTCGGATTGCCGTTCCCAAGCGCCTTCGAGGCACGAGACATACCGGAATCCGAGGTTTCCTGGCGGATGGGTTCCTGCTATAAGATCCATTGATGCGGCCGAAAATAAATCAGCCCTTGACACCTCCGGGTTTCTCACGCGGAGCGTCTGCGCATCCGGCGGTCGTCCCGCCCCGCGACAGGCGCGAGACGTGGGCCGGCACCGTGGGTACGGGGCCCATAATAAATAGAGATATGTCAAAACCCACCAGAGGAGCACCGCGATATGATGTATAAAACGTTCCATAGTCGGTTGGTAATTGCATTGGCCATGCTGGCGTTTCTGACGTTCACGGCGCCGAGCCATGCCGGCATGCAAAGCCATGCGTTCGCCAACCATCACGTCGTCTTCCAGATCAGCAACGGTTCCGCCCCGGAACAGCAGCTCGTGCTGGCCAACGCGGCGAACGTCTTGAAGTACTTTGGGCCCACCAAGGTGCAGATCGAGATCGTGGCTTTCGGTCCCGGCCTGCGTCTGCTCTTGAAGAATAACGTGCATTCGAAGATGATCCAGAGCCTGCATGCCGAGGGCATCGAGTTCGCGGCCTGCCATAACACGATGATGAAGCTGCATTTGACGAAGGCCGACCTGAATCCCGTCGCCCATGTGGTTCCGGGTGGCGTGATCGAGATCATGCGCCGAGAGAGCGAGGGCTGGAACTACATCCGTCCCTAAACGCCGAGGCGTGCCGGTCAATATAAGAAAAGACTAAAAAGGCAATACCATCTAGGAGGAGTTCATGAAAAGACAGTCGTTGCTGACGGCGGCGGTGGCCGCCGCCTGTTTCGTGGGGAGCGCGCACGCCACCAACTGGTTCCAGCTCCAGGGTACGGAGCCCAGTGGCATCGCCGCCCCGTTCCATCTCTTCGGGTTCATCCAGCCCACCTACCAGGATACCGGGGGCACGGCGGTCACGGGTCTCAATGGTGCCGGCAAACCTTTCAATAACGCGGTTCCGAAGTTCAACGAGGTGGCCCCGCAGGATACCTCGATGAGCAGCTTCAATATGCTCCGGGCGCGCATCGCGGTGCGCGGTACGGTGACGCCGATCAGCAACAAGATCGACTACTTCATCATGGCCGAGTTCGGAAACAACGGCTACACCTACGGTAATGGCAGCTACACCCCGCGCCTGACCGATGCCTCGGTCACCTTTAATGAAATCCCGGGCATGCGCGTGCGGGTGGGCCTCTTCAAGACCCCGGGCCCCGAGGAGGTCTTGCAGGGCATACCGGACTTCGATTACATCAACTTCACGAACGTGAGCGCCCAGCTGATCCTGAACCAGTTCATCGGTTCGGCACCGGCGATTGCGACAGGGCCTGGCGCCTACGCCGTGCAAGCCGCCCCGATCGATGCCGGCCGTGATCAGGGTGTCCAGCTCTTCGACTGGTTCAACAACGGCCCCTGGCAGTTCGCGTATGCGGCCATGCTTGGCAACGGCGCCCCGCTCTACTACAACGCCCAGTCGAACAGTACGAGTTATTACGGCCGCTTGCAGGAGTCCTATATCTTCAATCACAGCAAGGGCCCGCATCAGGCCGGCATTACGGCCTGGGTCTGGAGTCATCTGGGGCATCAGGCCCTGGATGTGGCGGATACGGCCGGGGGTTACACCCGCCAGAACTACACCTTCAAACGGTACGGCATCGGCGCCCAATACCGCAGCGGCTTCATGACACCGGGGGCCTTGCGGGTGACGGGTGAACTGATGCGCGGCACGGGCTGGATCTTGTCCCCGGCGGCGTTTTCGGGGGCCGCCGCGGGGTATTCTGGCGCGCCGACGACGTGTGGTCCGAGCACAGGAACCAATGGTCTATGCACGGAGACCCTGTATCCCGGCGCCAACAATGCGGCGGTCGGCGGCTATATCGAGACCGGTTTCTTCGTCACCAAGCACTGGGATCTGGAAGCCCGCTACGACCAGTATGACCGTATGACCAACAATCCGGGGCTCGAGCGTGTCTTCAAGACCACGACCCTGGGCGTGCAGTACTACATCTCGCCCATGGCGCGCATCACATTGAACTATGCATTCAACCGCATCAATGTGCCGCATCTGTCGTCAGTTACAGGGCCAACGACAGGCCCGGGCACCCAGGCTGCGCGGAATGCGGTTGCGCAGGGCAATGCCTCGGCCATTGCCAGCGCCAGGGACAACACCATCGCGCTGCAGACGACATTGTTCTTCTAAGGGTCGATAGCGAAAAGGAGGTTTTGTGAAAAAAGGCGCGTTATGGACAGCCCTGTCCTTCCTGGCGGTCAGTGCTCCAGCGCTGGCCGTCCAGGGGAATCTGCACTGGCACACGATTCATATCCAGATCCCGGTGCGTCTGAAGCATGCCAAGGTGGTCTTCAATATGGATCATCCGGTGTTCATTCCGCACACCAAGGAGCCGGTGGGCCTGTCGCAGCTGCGGATGATGGTGGCGAAGTTCACGCGTGACCATACGCGCTGGAAGATCGATGCGGTCTTCCAGGGGGCGGATGGCTACATGTTGTTGAACAATAAGGCTTACGATCAGTTCATGCATGTGCGCACCGGCAACCCTTACACCGGCCAGATCGAGGCCCTGTTCCACAAGGGGGTCGATATCGAGGAGTGCGGGGTCACCATGCGCGCCCATCACTGGGGTAACAAGCAGCTGTTGCCCAACGTGAAGGTGAACGCCGGGGCGGTGGCGCGCATCATCTGGCTCGAGCAGCATGGCTACATCGAGGTTAACCCCTAACGGATGCGGTAACGCGGCGTCCCGTCACGGGTGAGGAGCTGGGCGAGGGTCGGCACGACCTCGCCCAATCTTTTTTTGAGGCCATAGGGTGGGTTCAGGATGAGCAGGCCCGAGCCGTTGAGACGACTCTTGACGTCCGCGGGCCAGGTGAGCAGTTCCACGCACAGGTGGTCTCCGAGGGCCGACAAGACCGCCACCAGGCGCTCGGCGTCGCGCTTGTCCTTGATCGGATACCATATGAGGTAGATCCCCTGACGGAAGCGCTGCAAGGCGGTCTTGAGGCCCGCCAGCAGGGCGCTCCGCTCCGTTACGCGTTCGTAGGGGGGGTCGATCAGGATCACCCCGCGGCGCTCCCGGGGCGGCAGCAGGGCCTTCAAGGCATGGTAACCGTTTCCCAGAAAGATCTGGCTGTGGGGGGCTCGCAACACCTGCTGCAATGCGGCGTGGGCGCTGCTTGCCTCCTCGACGGCCACCAGCCGGTCCTCCGGCCGCAGGCGTTCGGAGATCAGGAGCGGCGAGCCCGGATAGTCCCTAAGGCGCGTCCCGTTGAAGCGCCCCACCGCCTCGAAATACCCGCCCAGGGCCGGCCACTCGCCGCGACGTTCCCACAGGCGGCGGATACCCTCGTCGGCCTCCCCTTCCGGCTGCAGGCGGTAGAGGCCCTCGCCGGCATGCGTGTCGAGCACAAAGAGCGGCTTGGGCTTTCGCAAGACCAGATCCAGGGTCTCCAGTAGCACGACATGCTTCAGGACGTCGGCCGCCGATCCGGCATGAAAGGCGTGGCGATAATTCACGGGTAGTCCGTGTACTTGCGGGCACTGCCGCGCACCTTGTCGGCGGGGTATTTGGCGGCGTTCTTCGCGATCTTGGCCCACGCCGCCTGTTCCAGGTCGATACCGAGCCGATCACAGAGGCGCAACAGATAAAGAAGGACGTCGGCCGCCTCTTCGCTCACGGCTGCGCGTTGCGCGTCGGACAGGGCCCGGCTCTCGTCTTCGCTCAGCCACTGCAGCGGCTCGACGAGCTCGCCGGCCTCGACGATGAGCGCCATGGCCAGGTTCTTCGGGGAGTGGAATTGCTCCCAGTCACGCTCCTTGGCGAATTGCGCGAGACGTTCCGTGAGATCATTAAAGCTGCTCATGAGGTCCTCCGGCAAAGTGTACCCATACCCTGGCCCGTGAATCCGCCCGGCGGTGTGACCTTGTCTATGGGAAAGCCGCCAGTCTAACGGATTTTGCCGGCCCGCGTCGGCCCGGCTGCGGCCCGCCGAGGCCGCTTGTCATTTTTGCGTCATATATCGCTCGTAGCATGGGGCGTCACTCGGGGTCGCGTCCCGGAGATGCCGACTCATATGTATACCGCCCGCAATCACGGGATCGCTTTTTAAGGAGGCCCCATGGCCCAGGACAATCGCTCGTTACTTAAGGCGCTGGACGAGGCGCCGGTCAGCTTCTTTCATATGCGCGCCGCGGTGACTGCCGGGATGGGCTTTTTCACCGACGCCTATGATCTTTTCATCATCGGCATGGCGCTCGTGTATTTGAAGCCCGAATGGCATCTGACCGCCGGTCAGATCGGCCTTTTGGGGAGCGGTTCGTTGCTCGCGGCGTTCCTGGGCGCACTCATCTTCGGGCGCTTGGCGGATCTCATCGGGCGCAAGACGATCTATGGGCTGGAGGCCGTGCTGATGGCCATAGGCGCCTTGGCATGTGCCTTTGCCCCGGACTTCATGTGGCTGCTTGTGTTCCGTTTCATCCTGGGTTTCGGGATCGGCGGCGACTATCCCATGAGCGCGGTGCTCATGTCCGAGTACAGTAATGCCAAGAAGCGCGGTTCGCTCGTCTCACTGGTGTTCGGCATGCAGGGCCTCGGGCTTGTGTTCGGGCCGGTGGTCGCGCTCACGCTTGAGGCCGCGGGCCTGGGCCACGATATCATCTGGCGGATCATGCTTGGTCTTGGTGCCCTCCCGCCGCTCGCGGTCTTGTATCTGCGTCGCACCATGCCCGAGTCCCCGCGCTACAAGGCGTTGGTGCGTGGGCAATCGGAGGCCGCGGCCCGCGACATGGCCTCCTATTCCGAAGGGCAGATCCAGGCTGCCGGCCAGACCGCCGGGAGCCGCCCGCAGCCGCGCAAGATGACTCTGCGCGCCTTCCTTGGCAACCGTCGCAACCTGCTCATGATCCTGGGGACCGCCGGCTCCTGGTTCCTGCTCGACTATGCCTTTTACGGCAACGTCATCTCGACCCCCCAGATCATAGGCCTGCTCGCACCCCACGCAAGCCGCCTGCAGGGCACGGCCTGGGCGCTTGTGATCTTTGCCGTGGCCGCGGTACCGGGTTATCTTGCCTCCATCCTGCTGATGGATCGTATCGGTCATCGCCGCTTGCAGATGATCGGCTTTGCGGTGATGGCGATAAGCTTTGGCCTGATCGCGCTCGCGCCCGGCATGACTCACGATGTGCTGCCCTTCCTGCTCTTGTATGGCGTGAGCTTCTTCTTCACCGAATTCGGACCCAACTGTACGACCTTCGTAATCCCCGCCGAGGTCTTTCCGACCGGCGGACGTACCACCGGTCACGGGATCGCGGCCGGTATCGGCAAGCTCGGCGCCTTTGTCGGCACCTTCCTGTTTCCCTTTATCAGCCACGCGGGGGGCTTGAAGGGCGCGATGATGTTTGCCGCCGGCGTCTCGTTCCTCGGTCTGCTGCTGACCCAGTTGGTCCTGCCCGAGACCAGTGGTCAGACGCTCGAGGCCTTGTCGGCCGAGACGGATGAGGAACCGATGGACGATCCACGCCTTGTGCGCACGGGCGCATCCCGCTAAGGACCGCGATCCCGGGTCGGGGCGGCCACGATGAGCGTCCCGGTCCGGCCGTGGGGGTGATGGCCGGCGGCTTAGCGCTTGCGGCCCCGGCCGATATCTTTTTTGAGGGAGGCGCGCGCCTCGAGGTCCTCTCGGGACGCCGGGGAGGGGGTCTGCCCGGGATCCGCCGGGCCGGATGTCAGGGGCAAGTGGCGCGCCTTCCATTCCGGGAATCCCTCCTGCAGGCGACGTGCGCGGTAGCCCTGTTCGCGAAGCGCCTGGACCGCCTCGAAGGCCAGCAGACAATAGGGTCCCCGGCAGTAGGCGATGATCTCGTGGTCCCTTGGCAGGCTCGGCAGTTGCCGGGAAAGATGGTCCAGGGGGATGTTGATGGCGCCATCGACATGTCCGGCGCGATATTCGGATTCCGGGCGGACATCAATCACCACGACCTGGTCGGTCCGCAAGAGCCGCAGGAGTTCGTCCTGGCTCACCGGGGTGAGATCATCGATCGTCGCGAAGTGTCGGCGCACGAGCTGCTCGATCTCGGCGATATGGCGTTCGCCCATGCGCTGCAATGCCGACAGCAGCGCCGTGACCTCGTCGCCGCTCAGCCGATAGTAGACCTGTACCCCGCTCTTGCGCGGCACCACGAAACCGCCATCCCGGAGGATCTGGAGATGATGCGAGGTATTGGCGACCGACAGCAGGCAGATCCGCGCCAGCTCCTCGACGCTGCGCTCGCCCTGGCTCAAGGCCTCGAGGAGGTCGAGGCGGTTGGGTTGCGCAAGGGCCTTGGCGACCCGCGCCAACTGCTCGAATATCAGCCGCTTGGGTTGTATCGTGTCGGTCACGCCGCCTCCGACCCTGTAATCTTCTTTTGACTACTATAACAGATTGGTGTCGGCCCGCCGCATACCGCCCGGCCGCGCCCGCGGGGCGCGTACCGGCGAGAGTCCCGAGGAGGTGTTGAGGATCAAGATCTCTAAGGGGGACAGCCCCAGGGGCGCCTCTTGCGTCCCTCACGCATCCCGGACACCGCGCTTCCCGAAGGTCATGCGGGGTGTCCTGCTAGGCCAGGCTCTTAGCGATGATGTAGGTCGCGATCGCAGCCAGGAACAGACCCAGGCCGAGCTTGACAGTCTTTTCGGGCAGGTATCTATGCAAGGCGCTGCCGGCAAAGGTACCGACCACCGCGCTCGTGGCGAACACCGTCATGATCGGGTAGCTGACGGCGACGGTGCTGGCATAACCGGCGAACCCGGCCAGGGAGTTGGCGGTCACCGCCACGAGCGAGGTCCCGACGGCGCGTTTTACGGGCAGTCGCCACAGGAGTATCAAGGCCGGGACGATCAGAAAGCCGCCACCCACGCCCACGGTCCCCGCGAATGTCCCGATGCCAAGCCCGTAGGCGGCAATGCGGGCCGGATGGTCGGAGCCCATGCTGGCCTCATCGGCTTGTGTGTCGGTGAAGAGCAGCCGATGGGCCGAATAATACATGATGACGGCAAACAGGGTCAGGTGAATGGCTGCGGGGATCAGCGCCCCCAGGCGCGCGCCCAGATAGGCCCCGCCGATGCCGAATAGCCCGAAGAGGGTCGCCACGCGCAGATCGACGGCCCCGCGCCGCCAATAGTGGAAGGTGGCGATGGCGGCCGTGATCGCGATGATGCCGAAGGCCATGGCGATTGCGCTACGGGCCGGTACGTGTAAGAGAAAGTGCAACGTGGGCATGGCAATCAAGGTGCCGCCGCTTCCGAAAAGGCCCAGCAAGAGGCCGGTCCCGGTCCCCACGACCGCCGTCAGGATCTGCATACGTTCCCCGGATAGAATGAGCGGCCGCTAATATCATATTCAATTGTTAATTTGTATAGTATCTCTTTGGGGGGAATTCGCATCCCGGGCGGGTCGTCGCCGATGCCGCACCGGCTGAGGGGCCTTCGTCCTATCGCGCTCGTGGGCTTGGCCATCCCGCGAAAAGGCCTCCGTGCCGGTTGACCGCAGGCCCCTCTCGCCTCGGGTCGGGGTGAGGTCTGCGGGCTCGGTCTGGGGCGCGGTTGGCGTGCCGCGGGCGATGCGCTAAGCTAACGGACCGGCCTGCCGCGCTAACGGACCGGCCTGCCGCGCCGGAACTTGGATGATCTCGATAGGTCTCACCCGCCGTGTCCGGCCGATCCGGCCGAGGATTTCCTTACGAGGGTAAACGCAATGGACTATCAGCAAGCCGAAAATCAGTTGGCAACCGTGCAGCAGCAGAATCAGGCGACCCTGCAAAAGCTCCAGGCCCTGGCGCAGAAGTTTGCGGCGGCCGCCCCCGATGCCGCCACCGGGCGCGAGTGGGCGATGGATATGCGCGAGGTGGCGATGATGATGCAAACCCAGGCCCAGGGCACCACCACGCTCATCCAACAGATGGCCCAGTATATCCAGCAGCTGGAGGGCGCCGTGGCCACGCACCCCAATGCCCCGATGCAGCCCACCGGATGGGCCAATCAGTCGTCGCAGGGTGGCGGTTTCATGGGTTCCCTTGTGAGTGGCCTAGGCATGGGCGCGGGCTTTGCGGTCGCCGACGATGTCGTAAGCGACCTCTTCAACCTCTTCTAACCCGCACTCCGAAGGGCAAGGTCCGCGAGACGCTGGCGGCCGCGCGCGGCCGCTTCCTGAACTTGGTGGGGGGCCGTACCCCCCAGATGGTCGCGCGCGGCGAGCGAGCCCTCCAAGGTCAGTACCGGGAAGATGTCGGCCTCGATCAGGGGCGAGCAGGTCTTAAGCGCCGCAAGCGGCAGATCCGCCAAGTCCACACCCTGATCTATGGCCAAGCGCACGGCACGCCCCGCCGCCTCATGGGCATCCCGAAACGGCAGGCCCCGCCGCACCAGATAATCCGCGAGATCGGTGGCGGTCGGATAGCCGCGTAGCGCCTCGCGGCGCATGCGCTCGCGATGGAAGGTGGTCGCCGGTAGGAGTTCAGTAAGCGCGCGCAGGGAGTCGCGCACGGTATCGAGGGTGTCGAACAGCGGTTCTTTATCTTCCTGGTTGTCCTTGTTGTAGGCAAGCGGCTGGCCCTTCATGAGCACGAGCAGGGCCATGAGATGCCCTATGACGCGCCCGCTCTTGCCGCGCAGCAGTTCCGGGACGTCCGGGTTCTTCTTTTGGGGCATGATCGACGAGCCCGTGCAAAAGCCGTCGGCCAGCTCTATGAAACCGAACTGTGGCGTGGACCACAGCACGAGCTCTTCGGCAATCCGCGACAGGTGGATCATGATCAAGGCCGCCGCTGCCGTGAACTCGATGACAAAGTCGCGATCGGAGACCGCGTCCAGGGAGTTCTCGGCCGGCCGCGCAAAGCCCAGGGCCCGGGCGGTCATGTGTCGGTCGATCGGAAAGCTCGTGCCGGCCAGCGCGCCGGCCCCGAGCGGCATGATATTCACGCGCCCCCGGGCATCGATCAGGCGCTCGGTATCGCGCAGGATCATCTCGAACCACGCCAGGATATGGTGCCCCAGGGTCACCGGCTGGGCCACCTGGAGATGGGTGAAGCCGGGCATGATGGTCTCGGCCTCGCGTTCGGCCAGCATCAGAAACACCCCGCCCAGGCGTTGCAGCTGCCCGATGAGGCCGTCGAGGCCGTCGCGCAGGTAGAGCCGCACGGCGGTCGCCACCTGGTCGTTGCGTGAGCGCGCGGTGTGCAGCTTTTTGCCGACCTCGCCGATGCGCTCGATGAGGGCCGCCTCGATGTTCATGTGCACATCCTCGCGGCCCACGGACCACGGAAAGCGGCCCCCGTCGATCTCTTTTTCAATAGCGGTAAGCCCTTCCGTGATGAGCGTCGCCTCGCGCTCCTCGATGATGCCCACGGCGGCGAGCATGCGGGCATGCGCGATCGAGCCGCGAATATCGTGACGGTAGAGCCTGTGATCAAATCCGACCGAGGCGGTGAAGGCCTCGACGAAGGCATCCGTGGGTCCGGTGAAACGGCCTTTCCAGGCCTTGTCGGGAGAAGACATGGGCACGCTCGACGAATGGAGAATGGTGCCCATGGTACCGAAGCGCGGGGCTGCCGTTAAGCGCGGTTGCGCGTCGCCACTTGTCCGTCGACGCCTTCCGGTCATCGGTGCCGGGTTGAGGGCGGGGGGCGGTTGGGCTAAGGTTTACCCCGTAGTGTCCGGGCTGGACTCTCCTTATGCACCCCCACCCCGAAATGCCAGCCCGGAATTGTCGCGCCCCGAGCCTGCTCGGGGCGCCTTTTTCCTGGTAGTCTTGGGAATACTCCGATCGCCGCGGATCGCTATCCCCCCTAATCCCATTTTGTTTAGGTAATCATGAAGGACTCGACGAGCTACTTTCTGCCGGACTTCAGTTCTCTCGCCATTGCCGCCAAGGTGCTGTTCATGGCCGAGGCCATCGCCGTGATATTCACGATTGCCTCAAGCGATGGTCTGGGGCCCGCGGTGTTACGCCGTTTCCTGTTCCTCTCGGCCTATACCCTGATCGTAGCCCTGCTAAGCCTCGGCCTGCTGCGGATCGTGAACCGCGGCCTGCGTCAGTTATCGGCGATCGTGGGATCCCTGGTCGTGATCGCGCTCATGCTGGTGGCGGTAGTCGCGGTCACCGAAGGTCTCATAAACGGCCTGTACGCGCTTGGCATGATCCCCACCCGCTCTCCGGCCTGGCAACTCACCATGCTCGTCCATAGCGTGCTGATCGGTATCGTCGTCATGCTCCTTGGCCTGCGTTATCTGTTCGTGTCCCATAAGGCCCAGATCGATGCCAAGCTGGAGCAGGAGGCGCGCATACAGGCGCTGCAGTCGCGCATCCGTCCGCATTTTCTTTTCAACAGCATGAACAGCATCGCAAGCCTCACGCGCAGCGACCCCCCGCGCGCCGAGGCCGCACTCCAGGATCTCGCGGATCTGTTCCGGGTGCTGCTCGCCGACGCCCGCAAGCTCGTGCCCATCAGCGCCGAGCAGGAGATATCGCGCCAATACCTCGAGATCGAAAAGTTGCGGCTGGGTGACCGCCTTCAGGTCCAGTGGACGGTCAGCAATGTGCCGCGCAACGCCCTCATCCCAACGCTGACCTTGCAGCCGCTGCTGGAAAACGCCATATATCACGGTATCGAGCCGCGCTTTGGCGGAGGCATGGTAAAGGTCGAGTTATGGGGGGACCAGTCCGACACTTTGAACGTGCTCATCAGTAATCCGATACCGGAGGTGCGCAAGCATGCTCATGGGCGCGGCAACAAGATCGCCATGGACAATATCCGCCAAAGACTCGCCTCGCATTTTCAGGACGCGGCGAGCTTGCAAACCTTCGAGGAAGGCGATCAATATCACGTCAAAATAAAAATGCCAATTGTCAGAAATCAGGGGGATCGATTCCTAGCGGAGAGTTCACGATGAGAGAGACAGGGGCACCGGCTGAACAGAGGAGGGACACAATGAAGGTCCTGATCGTAGACGACGAGAAACTGGCGCGCGACAGGTTGCGGGAGATGGTGGGGGAGATCGGCGAGCATACGGTTGTGGGCGAGGCCATGAACGGCAGCGAGGCAATCGCCCAGACCGAGCGCTTGAATCCCGACGTGCTGCTTATGGACATTCGCATGCCCGGCATGGATGGTCTGGAGGCGGCCATGCACCTCATGGGCCTCGATGCCCCGCCGGGCGTGATCTTCACCACCGCCTACGACCAGCATGCCCTGGACGCCTTCGAGGTCAATGCCGTCGACTATCTGCTGAAGCCGATCCGCAAGGATCGCCTGGCGAAGGCCTTGAGCAAGGCCGGCAAGCTCACCTTGCAGCAACTCCAGGACTTGAACCAGGCGCAGGAATCCCCGGTGGTGCGCACCCATCTGAGCGTGCATCTGCGCGGCAACATCCGCCTGGTCCCGGTCCAGGATGTCTTGTATTTCCTGGCCGACAACAAATATGTGACGGTACGGACCGCCACCGAGGAGCACTTGATCGAGGACTCGCTTGTGAACCTCGAACGCGAATTCGGCGAGAGCTTCCTGCGCATCCACAGGAATGCCTTGGTCGCCACCCCCCACATCAGCGGCATCGAAAAGGACACGAGCGGCACCTGGCACGTCACCTTGAAGGGCCTCGACAAGCGGCTCGCGGTGAGTCGCCGGCATGCCGCCGCGGTGCGGCGTTGGGCGCGCCGCTAGCGGCTCACCGGCGCCACAGGGCGGCCAGCGGCCGCTCCCCGCAGGTTTCGGGGGGAAGCGGCAGCCGGTGGCGGCGGATGTCGTCCACGGCCTCCGCGACGCGCGCGAAATCCTGCTGCAGCCGCCAGTAGACCCGTGCCCGTCCGCTGTTTGTCTCGAGGTCGGCGGTCTGGCCGAAGGCGCTGCGCCCATGGTCGGCGTAGTACGACAACTGCCCGCGCGAGCGCAGGCGTTCGCGAAAGAAGCCGCTCATAAAAAGCGCATACTCGGCGAGATGGCGCACGATGACCATCTCGCGGGCGCGGTCCTCGTCTTGCGCGGCCCGTTGTTCGGCGAGGAACTGCACGAGGGTGGTAAGCGGGCGTTGGTCATGGTCATGGAGGGGGTAGAGGGCATCGGTGCGGGCAAAACGGGTGAGCAGGTCGCTGACATAAGCCACGGTCTCCGGTTCCCCGAGGCCCGCCCGTTTAAAGCCATGTTGAATGTGGCGATGAAAGAACTGGTAGAGAGTCGGCGTCACGATCACCTCCTAACACGATCCCCTGTCCGTATTATAGTGGGCGTGAACGCCAGCGGAAGATCCGCGATGACGGGTGCCGGGATCTTGCGCCGCACGTGCTAGACTTGGGACGCGCGGCGCGGAAAGGGGGGCGGGGGGCGCAGCATGGGACGGTCGCTATCCGTAAGCATCGTCATGCCAGCCTACAGGGCCGAGGCAAGCATAGGCGCGGCCGTGCGCTCGGTCCTGGCGCAGACCTATCGGCACTGGGAATTGATCGTGGTGGCCGATGACGGGGTCGATTACCAGGCGTTGTTGCCCGCCGACCGGCGCCTCGTACTGGCGCGCACCGGGGCCTGCGGCTCGGGTCCATCGGCCGCCCGTAACCGCGGCCTCGATGGCGCCCGTCACCCGCTCGTCACGTTTCTCGACAGCGATGATGTCTGGTATCCGGACAAACTGACCATCCTCGCCCCCTTGGCCCGCGCGCACGGTATCGCGCTCGGGAACACGCGGTTTTGCGAGCATCCTGGACCCGGTTATGGCGCGAACTGTTGGCATGATCCGGTCGAGGGGTGCCACGACTGGCTGTTCTTTGCGCGCGTGAGCGAGAGTCTCTGGCCGGTATACCAGCGGGCGGTCATCGGCCGCACGCGCTTTCCCGAATGTCTCAGGTTTGCCGAAGACGCCGTTTTTACCCTGTCGATCATGGCCCGCCACGGCGGCGCTTATCTTTATCCGCGACCCCTGCACGAATATCGCCTGCGTCCGGAGTCGCTGTCGCGATCGGGGGACGCGGTGCGGCGCGCCGACGAGGCCTACGGCTGGATCCTGTCGGTGCTGCGCGAAGGCGACCGGCTCTCGTTCCCGGCCGAGACCGTGGATTCGGCGATCGCGGTTTTCGAGAGGCGCCGGGCGCTCAACCGCGCGTTCCCGGCGAGCGGCATGCGGTATTTTCAGGAGTTCGAGACGGGTATGCGGGCCCGTAGGACACGCTGGGGCGTGGCGGGCGACGAGGCGGTGCGCGAGCGCCTGGCGGAGGCCGGCGAGCCTGCGCGATACGACAGAGGGGGTGGCGGTGACGGCAACGGTATTGGATGAGCACACGGCGCTCATCGTGATCGATCTGCAAAAGGGGATCGTCGCGCAACCGATGGCGCATCCCACGGATGCGGTGGTGGTGCGTGCCGCGCGGCTCGCGGCGGCCTTCCGGGCGCATGCCTTGCCCGTGGTGTTCGTCACCGTTCATGGCGGGGCCCCGGGCCGGAGCGAACAGTCGCGAAATTTCGCCGACCGGCCGCGCGACTGGGACGAACTTGTGCCCGGGCTCTTGGCGCAGGCCGGCGATTATCACGTCGGCAAGCGGACATGGGGGGCCTTTACCGCGACCGGCCTCGAGGGTCTTTTGCGCGCGCGCGGGATCACCCAGGTGGCGATCGCGGGCATCGCCACCAGCATCGGTGTCGAATCGACCGCCCGCCAGGCCCATGAGCTCGGCTTCCATGTCACGCTCGCCGTTGACGCCATGACCGACATGAGCCGCGAGGCCCACGAGCACAGCGTGCAACGGATTTTTCCGCGTCTGGGAGAGACGGCCGCCACCGAAGAGATCGTGGCGTTGCTCGCCCGGCGCGCCCGGTGAGCGAGCGGGCACCGCGGGTGCCGCGCGCGGCCGTGCGCGCGCTCTATAGCCGCGATTATCGCCTATGGGCGGCCGCGGCCCTGGGGTCGAATCTCGGCACCTGGATGCAGCGCACCGCCCAGGACTGGCTGGTACTGACGCGGCTCACGGCGCACAGTGCCTTGGCGTTGGGTCTTGTGACCGCCCTGCAGTTCGCGCCCCAGGCCTTGCTGCTGCCGCTCACCGGCCCGGCCGCCGATCGCAGCGACCGGCGCCGGCTCCTGGTCGTGACCCAACGGCTCATGGGGGTGCTGGCCCTGGCCCTGGCGGCGCTGGTCCTCACGGGCGCGGTGCGGCTCTGGCAGGTGTACGGTTTCGCATTGCTGCTCGGTCTCGTCACGGCCTTCGATGCCCCCGCGCGCGGGGCCTTTGTGTCGGATCTCGTGCCGCCATCCGATCTGCCAAACGCGGTCGCCCTCAATGCCCTGTCGTTCAACATGGGGCGCCTCTGCGGGCCGGCCCTGACGGGGATCCTGATCGGGTCTCTGGGGACCGGGCTCATGTTTTTGATCAATGCCGCCTCGTTTGGCATGGTCCTGCGCGCCCTGCAGGCCCTGCGGCATGTGCCGGTACGCAAACCGGCGCGCCCGGCCGGGGGCGCGCTCACCGAGGTCCTGGGTTTTGTGGCCCGCCGCCCTGATCTGAGCGGGGCCTTGTGGATGTTCGGGTTGATGGGGGCGGTCGGCGTCAACCTCCCGATCCTGGTCTCGACCATGGCCGTCCGGGTGTTTCATGCGGGGGCCGTGTCTTACGGCCTGATTGCCTCGTTGATGGCGGCCGGCGCGGTCGGCGGCGCGTTATTCGCAGCGGTCCGGGCGCCGCGGTTTTGGGTCCTGTCCGCGGCGAGCGCCATGTGCGCCCTGGCCACGACGGCCGCGGCGCTGGCCCCGGGTCTCGGGGTGTTTGCCGTGGCGCTCTTGATCCTGGGCTTTGCGTTACAGGTCTTCGTCACGTCCGCCAACAGCCTCCTCCAGTTGTCGGTGGAGCCGGCCATGCGCGGCCGCCTGCTGGCGCTCCTGATTGCCGTGGCCTTAGGGGGTGCCCCGCTCGCGGCCCCGCTTTTCGGATGGGTCGCCGACGGCCTCGGGCCGCGTGCCGCGCTCGCCGGAATCGCCGCCCTGGCGGCTGTGGCCTGGTCCATTGGTTGGCGCGCCGCGCGCGCCGGAATCGCCGCACGGAACTTGGTCTTTGCGGAGGCGGGCGAGGATCGCATGCCGAGCGATGGCGTGGCGTCTCCGGCATGGGCGCCCGAGGATTGACGCCGGGCACGGCCGCGCGGCCGTGGTGTCGGGCGATCACCGGAAGATCGAGAATTGACAGACAGAGGACCGAGGGTATGATGCGCGCCAACCACCCCACCCCCGCTTCGGAGTTCTCGCCATGACAGTTTTGGGCACCCCCTTGACACGCGATGCCGTGCGCCTGCTTTTGCTGGGCAGCGGTGAATTGGGCAAAGAGGTGGCCATCGAGGCCCAGCGGCTTGGTGTCGAGGTGGTGGCGGTCGACCGCTATGCGCACGCGCCGGCCCACCAGGTGGCCCACCGCTCCTATGTGATCGACATGCGCAATGCGCGCGCGGTGCGCGACGTCATCACCCGCGAGCGGCCGGATTTCGTGGTCCCGGAGCTCGAGGCGATCGCCACCGAGACCCTCATGGAGATCGAAAACGAGGGTCTGGCCGAGGTCATACCGACGGCGCGCGGGGCATTTCTCACCATGAACCGGGAGGGCATTCGGCGGCTGGCCGCCGAGGAGCTGAAGGTCCCGACCTCACGCTACGCCTTTGCCGGCAGCCTCGAGGAGCTGCAGGCGGCGGCGGTGGTCACCGGCTTTCCGTGCGTCGTAAAGCCGGTCATGTCGTCATCGGGCAAGGGCCAGTCGGTGGCCGCAAACGAGGCCGAGCTCGTGGCCGCATGGCACGAGGCCCAGAAGAAGAGCCGCGTGGCGATGGCGCGCGTCATCATTGAGTCGTTCGTCGAGTTCCAGTACGAGATCACCTTGCTCACGGTGCGCGCAAGCGGTCCCGGCGGGGTCATCGAGACGCACTTCTGTGAGCCGATCGGACACCGGCAGGAGCGCGGGGATTATGTGGAGAGCTGGCAGCCGCAGCCGATGAGCGAGAAGGCCTTGTATCGTGCCCGTGAGATGGCGGAGAAGGTCACCGCGGCCCTCGGCGGACGCGGGATATTCGGCTGTGAGTTCTTCGTGAACGAAGACCAGGTCTGGTTCTCGGAGGTGAGCCCCCGGCCGCACGATACGGGCCTCGTGACATTGGCGAGCCAGTATCAGAGCGAGTTCGAGCTGCATGTGCGCGCGATCCTGGGCCTTCCGGTATCGACGGAACTGCTGCGTCCCGGGGCGAGCGCGGTGATCTATGGGAATCGGGACGCGGCGGGCGTGCGTTATGGGCGCCTGGATGTGGCGTTGCGCGTGCCCGGGACCAAGCTGCGGCTCTTTGGCAAGCCCGAAAGCTTCCTGCGCCGGCGCATGGGTGTGGCCTTGGCCATGGCCTCCGACGTCGATACCGCGCGCCGCCGTGCCAACGAGTGCGCGAGCCTGGTGGAGGTTCTCGCCGCGAAGGTCTCGGAACCCAGGGGCGCCTGAGCCGACTCCCATGGTCCGAGGCCCACAGGCCTCTCTGGGTGGGGCGGGTTCGCTAGAGCGACAAAAGCGGCCTTTTGGGTCGTCATAGGGCGTTCCTGCCGCCCCGACACACGACTTTGGCGGATCGCGCCCCCCCAAAAAACAAGGGGGGTCGTGAACACCGGGTGGGTGTCGCTTGCGAGGCCACAGGACTGTTGTGATGGGCGGGACATGCTCGCTTAGCGTGCGCAGCGACTTCGCCTGAAGTCGGGCTTCGGGCCAAGCACCCACCGAAGCGGCGATACCGTTTAGCGCATAGCGCCGTACGGATCCCCGCGTTCAGGCGGGGATGTCAATGAAGCGCTACTTGCCCAGCCGTTTTCGGATAGGCTCGATTCCGCCTCGGCGCAAAATGGCGATGTCCGGCGGGGCGGGCCAGCGGACAGCGTTGCGTGCCCAGGCGTGCCCGCCCAACGACAAATCGTGCCGTATCTCAACATCGTGTCGCCGCCTCGTGAATGCCGCGCGCGTCTTGTATAATTGCACGTATAATTTATAGAGGCGGTGAGTCATGGGACAAGTAACGATTTACCTGGATGACCAAAACGAGCGGCGCCTCAAGGCCGCAGCCGAGGCTGCGGGTGTATCGGTAAGCCGCTTTGTGGCGGGTCTCGTTGCGGAAAAGACGTGTCCTGTCTGGCCTCAGGCGGTGCGGCGCCTGGCGGGGGCGTGGAGCGATTTTCCTGATTTGGAAGCCATCCGGGAGACGGGGGGAAGGGATACGGCCCGGGATGGGCTTTGATGTACGTACTCGACACCAATACCCTGATTTATTTTTTTCGTGGCCAAGGAACGGTAGCGGAACGTTTGTTGGCGACATCGCCTACCGAGGTCGCCATCCCGGCGATCAGCGCATACGAGCTGGAAGTGGGTATTGCCAAATCGACCCAACCGGCCAAGCGGCGGCGACAGTTCGATGAATTATTGCGCATGGTCACGGTATTGCCTTTCGATAGGGCGACTGCCGCAGCGGCTGCGCGTGTGCGCGCCATGCTCGAAAAAGCGGGCCAACCGATCGGGCCGTTGGATACCCTGATCGCCGGTACCGCGCTGGCGCATCGCGCCACGCTTGTCACCCATAATACGCGCGAATTCCGACGTGTATCGAAATTGGCGTTGATCGACTGGTACGGCTGAGCCCCGCGGGTGTGGGCGATTCCCGGGGTCGGAGACGCCTGGCCCGGATTTCCGCGGCGCACCAGTCGCCAAGCGGGCGTCCGTGCCCGCCGCTTCCCGCGCGTGGCCGGATTACAGGCCGACCCCGATTCCAAAGCCGAAGCGCCAGCGCCGCCGCCTGGGGCGATAGAGGCGCCAGACGTGGGTGGCAAGGACCTGCACGCGCGGATAGATGTAGCGGGCCTGGCCGATGAGCCCGGGCCTGGTGCCCATCACGGTCCCCACGACCGTGACCAGTCGCCCGCGGGCAAACAGTATGGGGTCGAGATAACCGGGCGCCACCGCCTGAAAACGCCCCTCGGGTATCCGGCTCAGACGAGGCCGGCCCCGTCCGTTCAGGGGATAGGCGAGTATCGTAAGGGTGCTGTGGGCGGGACCCACGCTGTCTTGCACGATCATGCCTCCCCAGCGCACGCGCGCCCCGCGCGTCCGTCGCGGATGGGCGAGGACTGCCTGCAGGTCCATGTGCCGGTCGATATGCGTGGCCTCGGGGCGCGGATGCAGGGCGCAGCCGGCAAGACCCGCGACGACGCACGCCGGCATGACCCGCCGTATCCACGTCCTGATCGCAAGCCGGTTCACGGCTTGCACCCTCCGGGAGCGGGACTCATGGTCCGAAGCCCGGCCCGTCATCGTCCCCATGCCATCCCCAGTCGAAGTCCGGCTCCACACCTATGCCCCACCCCCACGGCCAGGGGTTGGCGTAGTAATAACGCGAGTAGTAGTGGGGCCGTGGTCGCCAGAGATGGACCGCGAGCGTATGGACCACCGGGAAGTCATAGAGATAGCTCCCGATCGGGTTCTTCTCGTAGCCGGAGAAGACCCCCACCACGGTGATCTTGCGCCCGACCGCATAGATATCGGGGTCGAGGAAGCCCGGGACCCGGGCCAGGAAGCGCCCTCCGCTGAAGCGCGCCCGGCGTGGACGGCCGTCGTGCCGCAGCGACCGGCTGATGACCTGTATCCACGTTGCGTGGGGACTGTTGATGACCTTGCTGATGACGCCGCCCCAGCGCACCCGGGCCCCGAGGGGTGCGATATGGGCGCGTGCCGCGGCCACGCTCACCGATGTGATATGCGGCGCGCGCAGGGCGCGCGGGATGGGTGCGGCGCACCCGGCGAGAAGAAGTATGCCTGCTAGCACCCACAAGGCTTTCATTGCGCGGCCTCCATGTCCTGGCGGCATTGCCTTGCCATTTATCATAAGCTGCCCGCGCGACCTTGACTAGGGACTGGGGCGCCGCGCGCCGGCCGTGCGACCATGGCCGCGTTTCGGTGCACGCGCGATCTGGCACAATACGCCAAACCCTTGAACCGAGTCCGGGCGGCCCCATTACAAAGCCGAGCTCCTCAAAAAAGCGAATGACAAATTGATGACCAAGAGCGAATCCGAATCGACTCCCGCATCCGGGGGAACATTGGCGCGCGCCGGCGACGTCCTGCCGACGTCCCTGCCGATCGTGCCCATCACCAACCGGCCGTTTTTCCCAGCCCAGGCCATCCCGCTGGTCCTCGATCGCGAGCCGTGGAGCTCCACGATCGTGGCGGCGACCGAGACTGCCCACAAGGTCGTGGGCCTGGTCCTGATCCGCAAGGACGAGGCGGTCGATGTCGCGAGCGACGATTTTTATGAAATGGGGACCGTCTGCCGCATCCATAAGGTGGTTCAGAACGAGGAGAAACTGCAGGTCTTCGTGGAGGGCCTGAAGCGGTTTCGCATCGACCAGTGGCTGTCCCGCGAGCGGCCGTTTGCGGTGCGCGCGCGCTACTTCCCCGAGCCCGAGGCCCCGGAGAGTAGCGATGCCAAGGCCTATTCCGTGGCGGTCATCAATACCATAAAGGAGCTCTTGCCGCTGAATCCCCTGTATGGCGAGGAACTCAAGTTTTTCCTGACGCGTTTTGGCCCGGACCAACCCTCGCGCCTTGCGGACTTCGCGGCCAGCCTCACCACCGCCAGCAAGATGGAACTGCAGGATGTCCTGCGCACCGTCGATCTCGAGTCGCGTCTGGAGAAGGTGCTCTTTCTCCTGAAAAAGGAGCTTGAGCTTGCCAAGACCCAGGCGCGCATCAGCGAGCGGGTCGAGGAGAAGATCAACGAGCAGCAGCGCCAGTTCTTCCTGCGCGAACAGCTGAAGGCCATCCAGAAGGAGCTGGGCATCGCCAAGGACGACCGTACCGCCGAGATCGAGGTCTTTCGCGAACGGCTCACCACGCTCACCCTGCCGGAGGCCGCGCAAAAGCGTGTCGAGGAAGAGCTGCAAAAGATGGCGGTGCTCGAGATGGGGTCTCCCGAATACGCGGTCACGCGCAATTATCTCGAGTGGTTGACGCTCTTGCCCTGGGGCCGCTATTCAACCGACAAGATCGATCTGAAGCAGGCGCGGACGATTTTGGACCGTGACCATGACGGCCTCGATGACGTCAAGGACCGCATCATCGAATTCCTGGCGGTCGGTGTCATGAAGGGCGAGGTGGCGGGCTCAATACTCCTGCTCGTAGGCCCCCCGGGGGTTGGCAAGACGTCCATAGGCCGCTCCATAGCGGCGTCGCTGGGCCGTACCTTCTACCGGTTTTCGGTGGGCGGCATGCGCGACGAGGCCGAGATCAAGGGCCACCGCCGCACCTACATAGGGGCGATGCCGGGCAAGTTTATTCAGGCGATCCGTGAGGTCGGGGTGGCCAATCCGATCATCATGCTGGACGAGATCGACAAGATCGGCTCCTCCTATCAGGGGAACCCGGCCTCGGCGCTGCTCGAGGTCCTGGACCCCGAGCAGAACGTCGATTTCCTGGATCATTATCTCGATCTCCGTTTCGATCTGTCCAAAGTGCTGTTCATCTGCACGGCCAATCAGCTCGATACCATACCCCGGCCATTACTGGATCGCATGGAGGTCATACGGCTTGCCGGTTACATCACGAGCGAGAAGATGGCGATCGCCAAGCATCATCTCCTGCCCAAGCAGATGAACAAGGTGGGATTGAAGCGCGGGCAGCTGCGCATCGAGGATCAGGCCATACGCGAGATCATCGAGGGTTATGCGCGCGAGGCCGGGGTCCGCAGCCTCGAAAAGAAGCTCGGCTCGATCGCGCGCAAGGCGGTGGTGGCCATGATCAACGGCAAGGAGCCGCCCATCAAGGTGAGCGCGCGCAATCTGGAGAAGTATCTCGACCGGCCGGTCTTTCAGCCCATAAAGCCCCTGCGCGGTGTCGGGGTCGTGACCGGCCTTGCCTGGACCCCCATGGGCGGCGCCATCCTCGATATCGAGGTCACGCGCGTGCACCGCGCCACGCGTGGGATCAAGATCACGGGTCAATTGGGGGATGTGATGCGCGAGTCGGCGGAGATCGCCTACAGCTACATCTCCTCGCATTGCAAGCAATACGGCGCCCCCGAGGATTTCTTCGACAAGGCCTCCCTGCATCTGCACGTGCCGGCGGGCGCGATCCCCAAGGACGGACCGAGCGCCGGGGTGACGATCGCGAGCGCGCTTTTGTCGCTTGCGCGCGGCAAGCGTATCAGCCGGCCGCTCGCCATGACCGGCGAGATTACGCTCACCGGCTATGTCCTTCCGGTCGGCGGGATCCGCGAGAAGATCATCGCCGCGCGTCGCGTCAAGATTCCCGAGATCATCATCCCCGAGGCCAATCGCAATGACTTCGAGGAGTTGCCGGACAATGTTCGTAGCGGCCTTGTCATGCATTATGTCAAGCATTACCGCGATGTCGCGGCCTTGATCTTTCCGGGCTGACCATGGGACACAAGGTGGATTTCCTATGCCGCGCCTGCCGCTACGAGGAGCGTGATCTCGCGGTCGGGTGCGGGCGCCGGCCGCAGCCCTGCTTGCGGTTGTTTCGGTGCGATAACTGCCATTCGATCGGCAGTACCTGGGTCGACGCGGGTGGCGTCCCGCGATGCAGTCTCTGTTATCACGACGCCATCACGTTGCTCGCCGATGATGTCATGGTGGTCGCCTGTCCCAAATGCGCCGCCACGGGGACCTTTGTTCACCACCGCGAGGACGTCTGGGAATAGGCCTAGCGCAGGCGCACGGGTTTTTGCAGCTGGCGGCTTGCGAAGGTCTCGAGATCGGCGAGGAGCTCGTGGCCGCCGGCGCGTACCCAGCGCCCGGTGGCGGTGTCGTAGTCGTAGTGGAAGCCACCGGCGCGGGCCGCGAGCCAGATCTGCTTCAAGGGGCGCTGTTTGTTGACGATGATGCGTGAGTCGTCCGGAAACTCGAGCGTCAGGATCTCGTCTTCGGTCTCGAACTCGATCTCCGGGGCGTGGGTCTCTATGGCCTGTTCGATGCGTTCGAGCATCGCCTGCGCCTGCCTTTCGTAGTCGCTGTCGCTTGCCATGATGATCCCCTCGTCGTCTGTCGTGTGCCGCTCATCCCCGTCAGGCCCCGCCCGTCGGCCGGCGGGGCGCGCACAAGGGGCATGGTAGCGGGCCTTGGGGGAAAGGAACAGGCCGCGCGCGCGTAAGCCCCGGGAAGTCATCCCCGGTGTATCCCGGGCGTGATGGCGGCGATGCCCTTGAGTCGGGCATGCCTTAGCCTCTATTCTTGGCGCCATGACCAAGAAAGTCCTGATTCTCGGCGGCTACGGCACCTGCGGGCGGCGAATCGCCGAGATCCTGATGCAAGACCCGCAGGCCGAGTGCCTCATCGGCGGGCGCGACACGAGTCGTGGCCAGGCGGTATCGGCGGCGCTCGGTATTCCCTTCGTGGCGGTCGATATTCAAAGGCAGGCCTCGCTCAATGCCGCGCTCGACGGCGTGTTTGCCGTGGTGAACACCTGCGGGCCATTCCGTCCCCACGATTATGGGGTCGCCGAGCGTTGCGCGCGGCGCGGTGTGCATTATGTCGACATGGCCGACGAAACCTCTTATATACTGGGCCTGCAAGGTCTGGCGGCACGCGCCGTCGAGGGCGGGGTGTCGCTGGTGTCGGGGGCCGGATCGGCGTTGGCCTTTTCCTCGGTGCTGGCGGCGGCCATCGCCCCCGGGTTCGACACCATCACCGACATCGAGATCGCCGCGCTGTCGGGCAATCGTAACCCGCGGGGGCTCGCGAGCGTGCGCGCGCTGCTCGCCGCGCAAGGCCGCCCGGCGCGCATTTATGAACGCGGCGCATGGCATGAGGTGCCGGGCTATACGAGGGGCCGGACCGTGGTCCTCCCCGGGCCCTTCGGACGCCATCGCCTGTATGTGACCGATGCCCCGGAGATCGAGATCCTGAGCCGGCGTTACGGCGCCGGGGTGACCTACCGGACGGGGCTCGAGCTTGCGGTGTTGAATCGCGCCCATGCCTGGCTTGGTTCATTGAACCGCCTGGGCGTGATCGCTGATCTCGCCCGGTTTGCCAAGGGGCTGCATGTCGTGCAGCAGGGCCTGCGGCGTTTCGGGAGGACGGCGTTCGGTCTGCGCGTCGTATTGCGCGGCGAGCGCGGGGGCCAGCCGCTCGTACGCAGCGCCGGGCTCGTGGCCGAAGACGACGGCCTGTCGATCCTGTGCACGCCGGCCATCGCGCTTGTGCGCAAGTGGATGGCGGGTACCGGGGAACCCGGCGCCTTTGCCTGTTCCAGTGTTCTTACTCTTTCGGATATGACGCGCGAATGGACGATGCGGCAAGTGGTGTTGCACCTCTCGTGATGGCCAGGCGACTGGTCCTGATCGGCCTCCTGGCGTTGACCGCGTGCGGCAAGCAGGGCCCCTTGTACATGCCTCCTCCCAAGCCCGCCCCGGCCCATGCTGCGCCCCACAAGGGGCCGCGGTCGTGAGCGTCTTGGTCTATCGCGACGAGCGTTTGTTCATGGAGGATGTGGCGCTCGCCGACATCGTGTCTATGATCGGCTCCCCGTGTTATGTCTATAGCCGCCGGGCCCTGACCGACGCCTATCGCGCGTTTCGCGAGGCCCTGGACGCCCAGCGCAGCCTTGTGTGCTATGCCGTGAAGGCGAACGGCAATCTCGCGCTGCTCGCCACCCTCGCCGATCTCGGGGCGGGCTTCGATATCGTCTCCCGGGGCGAGCTCGAACGGGTGCTGGCGGCCGGCGGGGACCCGGCGCGGGTCGTGTTTTCCGGGGTTGGCAAGACCGAGGGCGAGATGCGCCGGGCCCTCGAGCTCGGGATCCGCTGTTTCAACGTCGAGTCCGTAGCCGAGCTTGCGCGTCTCGATACGGTCGCCGGCACGCTCGGGGTGCGCGCCCCGGTGTCTTTGCGCGTGAACCCCGACGTCGACGCCGGCACCCACCACTATATCGCCACCGGCCTTAAGGAAAACAAATTTGGCATACCGCTGGCCGAGGCCGTGGCCTGCTACCGCGAAGGGTCGCGTTACCCCCATGTGTCGTTTGTCGGCATCGATTGCCATATCGGTTCGCAATTGACCGATCTGCGGCCTTTCGGCGATGCCCTGGACCGCGTGCTCCCGGAGGTCGCGGGCCTGCGCCGCGCGGGCGTGGCCCTGAGCCATGTCGATGTCGGCGGGGGGCTCGGTGTGCGTTACCGCGACGAGCGGCCGCCTACCATCGCCGCTTATGTGGCGCTGGTCCGCGAGCGCCTGGCCGCCCACGGGCTTCAGGATCTGGAACTCATCCTGGAGCCCGGACGGGCCTTGGTAGCCGCGGCTGGCGTGCTCGCCACGCGTGTCGAATATATCAAGGAGACCGATGTCAAGCGTTTCGCGATCGTCGATGCCGGCATGAATGATCTGATCCGTCCGGCGCTCTATGGCGCCTGGCAAAGCGTGACCGCCGCGCGCCGCCGCCCGGGACCTGTGCGCGAATACGATGTCGTGGGCCCGGTGTGCGAAAGCGCCGATGTCTTCGGCCGCGGCCGCCCCTTGGTCATAGAGCCCGGCGATATCCTGGCGATCGGCGAGGCCGGTGCCTACGGTTTTGCCATGAGCAGCCAATACAATGCCCGGCCGCGGCCCGCCGAGGTCCTCGTGGATGGGGCCCGTTTCCATGTGGTGCGCCGGCGCGAGACCTATGAGGACCTGATGCGCGGGGAATGCGTGGTGCCCGCGGGGTCACGGCCATGACCGGCGGCGGCCAGCGCTTCGTCAAGATGCATGGCCTGGGCAATGATTTCGTGGTCCTGGATGCCATGGCCGGGACACCCGATCTTGCGCCGGAACGCATCCGACGCCTCGCCGATCGCCATTTCGGCGTCGGCTGTGATCAGGTCCTCGTGGTCTTGCCGAGTACCGAACCCGGTATTGATTTCGGGTATCGCATCTTCAATGCCGATGGCCGCGAAGTGCAGCAATGCGGAAACGGGGCGCGATGCTTCGCGCGCTACGTGCGCGACGAGGGCCTGAGCGCCAAGGAGACCCTCACGGTACGCACCATGGGCGGGGTCATTACGCTCACCCTGCAGGATGACGGGGACGTGGTCGTCAACATGGGATATGTGCGCTGGGACCCGCGCGCCGTGCCCTTTGTCGCCGAGCACGAGCAACGGCTGTATGCCCTGGACATCGGCGCGCGCTCCGTGGATGTGAGCGTGTTGTCGCTCGGCAACCCGCACGCCGTCCAGGTCGTGGCCGATGTCGAGCGCGCGGCGGTGGCCGTCGAGGGCCCGCTGATAGAGCGCCACGCGCGCTTCCCGGAGGGGGTGAACGTCGGTTTCATGCAGATCATCGACCGGCGCACGATCCGCCTGCGCGTCCATGAGCGCGGCGCGGGCGAGACGCTTGCCTGTGGCTCCGGGGCCTGTGCCGCGGTCGTGGCCGGCCGCGAGCGCGGCTTGCTGGACGATGAGGTCCAGGTGCGCCTGCGCGGCGGCCGGCTCTCTGTGCGCTACGACGGGGCCGGTCCGGTATGGATGCGTGGTCCGGCGCAGCGGGTGTATGAGGGGCGGTTGAGCGAGCAGGGGTGGGGCCGTGAAACAATCGAGTGAAGAGCTCTCGTGGGAAGAGGGTGTGGCGCGCTACCTGCGTGATCATCCGGATTATTTCGAGCGACACCAAGACCTGCTGGAGATCCTGCGGGTGCCGCACGCCGGGCGCGGGGCCGCGGTCTCGCTCCTGGAGCGTCAGGCGGCCGTGTTGCGCGAACGCCTGGCCGCCAAGGACCGCGAGCGCCGGGACTTCCTGGCCGCCGCCCGGGAAAACGAGGCGCTCGGCGAGAGGTTGCATCGCCTGGCCGTGGCATTGATCGACGCGGCATCCCTGGACGATGTGTTCGGCAGTGTCTATGACCTCGGGCGCAACCAGTTGCGGCTCGATTCGGTCACCATGCTGCTCGGTGTCGACGGCGGCCCCTTGGCCGGCCGCGCGGAGTTCGTGCCCCCCGACGATGCCCGGCTCAGGCGCGCGCTGGCCCTGACGCGAGGGCGGCCGCTGTGCGGGCCCAAGGCCGTTCTCGCCGAGGCCCGCGGCCTGCTCGGACCCGACGAGGCGCGCATCGCCTCGGTGGCGCTCGTGGCCCTGCGCGATCCCGTGCGTTCGGGCGTGATCCTGCTTGGGAGTCACGACCGCGATCGCTTCCCCCCGGGGGCTGGAACCCTCTATCTCGGGCGTTTGGGCGATCTCGTGATGCGCGCCGTGGCCCGCCAGCTGGATCGATCGTGATGAGGGCCGCGTGGGCCGAGGCGGTGAGCGCCTGCCTCGATCGGTTGGCCTATGAGCGGCGCTATTCGGCCCATACCCTGTCGGCCTACCGTCGCGATCTCGAGGGGCTTGCGCGTTTTGCCGACGGCCAGCGGTGCGCTATGCCATCGGACATGACCGTCGAGCTTGCGCGACGTTATGTCGCGAGCCTGTGCCGGACCGGACAGGGCGGCCGGAGCGTGGCGCGCGCGCTGTCGGCGGCGCGCACCCTCTATCGTGAACTCGGGTTGCGCGCCAATCCCTTTCGCGGGGTCAAGGCGCCGCGCGCCCCGCGCTCCTTACCGCACGATTTGAACGTGGACACGCTTCAGGGCCTGCTTGCCGCACCACCGGCGGACGATCTCGAACTGCGCGATGTGGCCATCGCCGAGCTCCTCTATGGCGCCGGCCTGCGCCTGTCCGAACTCCTCGGTCTGCGTCTTACCGATCTCGATTTCGCGCAGGGCCTGGTGCGCGTCACCGGCAAGGGCCGGCGCGAACGGCTTGTGCCCATGGGGCGTGCCGCGCATGCCGCGCTTAAGGCCTGGCTGCCGCTGCGACCCGGCGGCGATCCCCTGGGCGCGGTGTTTCCCGGACCGAGCGGTCGGCCGCTTTCGGCGCGCGCGGTGCAAAAGCGCCTGGCGCGCCTCGGACGTCGCCGCGGGCTTGAGGTGCCTCTTCATCCCCACATGTTGCGTCACTCGTTTGCGAGCCATGTCTTACAGTCGAGCCAGGACCTGCGCGCCGTCCAGGAGCTTTTGGGGCATGCGCATCTGAGCACCACCCAGATCTACACCCACCTGGATTACCAGCAGCTGGCGCGCGTCTACGATGCCGCCCACCCGCGGGCGCGCAAGCGGACGCGTTGAAGCGGTTTCAGCGGTGTGCTAGCGTGCGCGCATAATAATGAATGCCGAATGCCCGGGGGGAGGGTACGATGGTCAAGACTGACGGGATTCCCGGTCGCGTGCGCACCGCGACCTATTGTGGCCCGGATCGCCGGCACCGGGTCCGGCGGACGCGTGGTGATCGGCGCGCCATGGTGCGCTGGGAGCCCGACCAGGGGGGGCGCCGCCAGAACGAGGGCCGACGCGCGACCGACAATCGCTTTCTCGGTCGCTGACGGCCCCTTGCCTTTGGCGGGATGCGCCTCCACATGGGGTGCATGCATCTTCGCGGGAGGCTACGTTGGAGCAGTTTCACGGCACGACCATTTTGTCGGTACGCCGCAACGGACGCGTTGCGATCGGTGGGGATGGCCAGGTTACCATGGGCCATACCATCATGAAGGCCAATGCGCGCAAGGTGCGTCGGCTGTATAAGGAGACGATCCTGGCGGGCTTCGCGGGTGGCACTGCCGATGCGTTCACGCTGTTCGAGCGCTTCGAGGCCAAGCTCGAGAAGCACCAGGGGCATCTCACCCGGGCCGCCGTCGAACTCGCCAAGGATTGGCGCACCGATCGTCTGCTGCGCCGTCTCGAGGCCCTGCTGGCGGTGGCCGACAAGGACGCCTCGCTCATCCTGACGGGTAACGGTGATGTGATAGAGCCCGAGGACGGGCTGATCGCCATCGGGTCGGGCGGGCCTTACGCCCAGGCCGCCGCGCGCGCCCTGCTGGCTCATACCGATCTCGCGGCGCGCGACATCGTCGAACGCGCCTTGCATATCGCCGGGGATATCTGCCTGTACACGAATCACAACCTCACCATTGAAGATCTGGGATACGCCTGATGTCGGAGATGACGCCGCGGGAAATCGTGCAGGAGCTCGACCGTCATATCGTCGGTCAAGGGGCGGCCAAGAGGGCGGTGGCGATCGCGCTGCGTAATCGCTGGCGGCGCGCGCAGGTGCAGGATGCCGAGCTGCGCATGGAGATCACCCCGAAGAACATCCTCATGATCGGCCCGACCGGCTGCGGCAAGACCGAGATCGCGCGCAGGCTCGCGCGGCTTGCGCACGCCCCATTTCTGAAGGTGGAGGCAACCAAATTCACGGAAGTCGGCTATGTCGGACGCGACGTCGATTCCATCGTGCGTGACCTCGCGGAGATCGCCGTCAAGATGATGCGTTCGCAGGAGATGGAGCGGGTGCGCGCCAAGGCCGAGGATGCCGCCGAGGAGCGGGTGTTGGATGCCCTGATCCCGCCGGCCCGCGAGAGCGCCTACTCGCTTACGCGTTCGCAGGCCGAGCACGACGGCGGGGCGGCGCGCCAGCGCTTTCGGCAACGCCTGCGCATGGGTGAACTCGACGATACCGAGATCGAGGTCGAGCTGCGTGCCGGGCCCTCGGGGGTCGAGATATTCGCGCCACCGGGCATGGAAGAGATGACAAGCCAGCTGCAGGGGATGTTCCAGAATCTCGGCAACAAGCAGACCAAGCTCAGGCGTCTCAAGGTCCGTGAGGCCATGAAGCTTCTGACCGAGGAGGAGGCGGCCCGGCTCGTGAACGAGGACGACATGAAGGCGCGCGCCATCGATCTTGTCGAACAGCATGGCATCGTCTTCATCGACGAGATCGACAAGATCGTGGGGCGCGCGGAGAACCAGGGGGCGCAGGTGTCGCGGGAGGGGGTGCAGAGGGATCTGCTGCCGCTCATCGAGGGGTCTACGGTGTCCACCAAGTATGGGATGGTGCGCACCGACCACATCCTGTTCATCGCCTCGGGGGCGTTCCATGTGGCCCGCCCGTCCGACCTCATCCCGGAACTGCAGGGCCGTCTCCCGATCCGCGTGGAGCTCGATGCCCTGACCGCTGATGATTTCGAACGCATCCTGAAGGACACCCACGCCTCGCTCACCGAGCAGTATGCCGCCTTGCTCGCGACCGAGGGTCTTACCCTCGACTTCCAGCGCGACGGCGTGCGCCGCATCGCGGAACTCGCCTTTCAGGTGAACGAACGCACCGAGAACATCGGCGCGCGCCGCCTGCATACACTCATGGAAAGGCTTCTCGAGACTGTCTCCTACGAGGCCCCCGACAAGAGCGGCACGGCGGTCGCGGTCGATGCCGCCTACGTAGACGACCATCTCTCGGCGCTGGCCGGCAACGAGGACCTGGCGCGCTATATCCTCTAGGCGGCGTCCCCGGCGCCGCGGGGATCCATTCTTGCATGCGGCCCGGCCCGCGCGCGCAAGAAAAAGGCCCTCGCGAGGAGGGCCTTCAAGGTTAAGGCGCGATCTTAGGCGGCGCCGGCCTCGACGGGTCGCGAGCTCGGGGAGCGCAATAACGGCACCTTTATGAGATCGAGCAGCGTCACAAAGAGGATTGTGAACGCAAGCAGCAGGCCGATCGCCGACCACGCAACGGGCGCCATGAACACCCCGAAGTGCGCGAGCACGGAGACCATGATGACGTCGCCCACGATCGCGAGCAGCAGATAGGTGCCCGGGCGCGAGGACCACATATAGGAGCGCTCGCGCACCAGAAGCACGTTGGACAGACCCGAATACACGAGACCCAGGAAGCTCAGGGTGCGCAGTTCGGGGATGGGCAGGCCCATGACGTCCTTACCCACGCCAAACACCGCGAAGATGTAGACGAGCCATGCGATGGCAATGATGACCGAGGTCTTGATGAGCACGCGCACGTTCCAGATGTCCGGTTCACGCGACACGCGCACGTTGTCGTTGGCAATCGACATGGTCACGAAGTCATTGGCGAACAGCAGCAACAGCACGAGCAGCGGCGTCACCACGAAGTGCCGGAACACGATCAGCCCAAGGCTCAGAAACACCGCCACCTGTATGGTCTTCACGATCTTGTTCAGGGTGTAGGTCAAAAGCCGCTGATAGACCCGCCGCCCGGTCTTGACCGCCTCCACCACCCCCTTAAGGCCGGATTCGGTCAGCACCATGCTGGCCGCCGCCTTGGCCACGTCGGTGGCGGTCGACACCGCGATCCCGACCTCCGCCTGTTTCAAGGCCGGCGCGTCGTTCACGCCGTCGCCGGTCATCCCGACCGTGTGTCCGACGTTCTGGAAGGTCTGCACCAGGCGGAACTTGTCTTCCGGATAGACGCCGGCGTAGATGTCACAGATGTCGCCCTTGGCGATCTCGTCGCGGCCGCCGATGACCACCCCCTCCATGCCGAGCTCCGCGGCCACGACCCGCGCGGTCGCCATGCTGTCGCCGGTCACCATGCGCACCCTCACGCCCAACTGGCGGAGATCGGATATGATGCCGCGCGCCTCGGGGCGTGGCGGGTCGGCAAGCGCGATCAGTCCCTTGAACGAAAGCGCCCCCTCGCGGCCGGCGGCGACCCCGAGCACGCGTGCCCCGCTCGCGGCGAGGTCGGCGATCGCGGTCTCCCAGAACTCGCCATCGGCGCCGGCGAGCTTGGCCACCACGTGTGGGGCGCCCTTCACCGCGCGCCATGTCTCGCCGTCGCGCAGGAAGGTCGCCTCGGAGCGTTTGGTGGCCGGGTCGAAGGGCGTGAAGCCGGTCTTTTCGGGGGCGCGAACACCGGTCTCCGCAAGCCGCGCCAGGATCGCCTTATCCAAGGGGTCCTGGGTGCGTTCGTCGCTTGCGAGCGCACCCATGAGCAGCAGGTCGGCGTCGTCCACGCCGTCGGCCGTCTGCATGCCCGAGAGCGTGAGTTCGTTCAGGGTCAAGGTCCCGGTCTTGTCGCTGCAAAGCTCGTTCATGGCCGCCGATTCCTCGATGGCCGCAAGCCGCGTGAGCAGCACACCCTTGCTCGACAGATCGAGTGAGGCCACGGCGCTCGTGAGCGTGAAGGTCGCGGTGAGCGCGACCGGCACCGAGGCGACGAGCAAGATGAGCGCAAACGGCATCACCTTCAGGAGCGAAAGCCCGGTGATGGCCGCGTAGATGAGGATCGCAATCACCAGCGCGGCGTCCATCAGCAGCAGATAACGGACGATGGACATCACCAGCTCCTCGGCATGGCTGCGGCTCCCGGCGCCGCGCATCAGCTCCGCGGTCTTGCCAAAGAAGCTCTTGCTGCCGGTCGCCGTCACGCTGCCGCTCGCCTCTCCGCGACGCAGTACCGACCCCGAATATACGACCTCCCCCGGCTCGCGCTCCACCGGCACCGATTCCCCGGTGAGCGCCGATTGATCGACCAGCACCTGCCCCTCGGCGATCACAAGATCCGCGGGCGCGAAGTCGCCGACGCGCAGATGCACATAGTCCCCGGGCACGAGCTCGGAGGAGGCGACCTGCTTCCATGCGCCATCGCGCAGCACGCGCGCCATGATCTGCAGGCGCGTCCTTAGCATATTGAGGGCGTTCTGGGCCTTTTGCTGATGCATGAAACCGAGGATGGCGTTGAATATCAGCAGAAAGCCGATGATGAGGCCTTCGATGTTGTTACCCATGATGATCTCGAGGACCAAGGTGGCCTCGAGCATCCACGGCACCGGCCCCCATAGCTTTTTGAAAAACAGCCGGAACGGATTGGGTTTGTCCTCGGCGATGACATTCGGTCCGTGCTCGGCCAATAACCGCGTCACCTCTTCGCTGGTCAGGCCCTTGGGGTTTACCACATGATCACTCTTGTGCTCGCTCGCTGCCTCGCCCATCATAACCCTCCTCGTGTCCGTTGCTGTCCCCCGATCATCGCTACCGCCTGCCCTATACGCGCGGCTTTAACTGCGGCTTCTTGCCGCCCTGACCAAGTTTGTGGTCGAAGGTCTCCTTCAAGACCGCCTTGTGGACGTCGCCGATGCTGAGGATGCCGACGAGCTTGTGGTCCACGGCCACGGGAATGCGCCGGATCTTGTGGGCGATCATGACCGCCACCGCGCGCAGGATCTGATCCTCGGGCCCCACGGTAAACACATGGGCGGTCATGAATTCCGAGACCCGCGCATCCATGACGTCGCGAAACTCGCTGTCGAGATCCCCGAACTGCACGGATGCCGACAGCTGGATGGCGTCGCCGATTTTTGGGTACAAGGCCTGTAGCACGTCTTTCTCGGATATCACGCCGACGAGGGTCCCGTCCTCGGTCACCACCGGCAGACCGCTTATGTGGTAGAACCCGAGCACGGTCGCCACGTCGCGCAGCGCGCTATCCGGCCGCACGGTCTTCATTTTCGTGGTCATGACGTCTTTTACGAGCATAACGGACCTCCATAGGTGGAACGGTGCGATTCCCAGCGCTCGGTACCCTGATACTTGTGCAACCAGCCTCCCGGGAATATGGAAGATATAAATGACGGCTGACGCAAAGCCGGAGAACCTGGAGACGGCGCTGCATCAAGGCCTAGGACTATAGGACGCACCCGCGCGGGCCGCAAGAACGGGAACGACGCGTGCGCGGGGTATGGCGGGAGAAAAAGACTATCGGGGTGGATAAAGACGTTCTATAGATAGTTGGAGGCAAAAAAACCGTACCCTATACAAACACACAATGTTCCGTTATGACTTGATTTATCTCAATGAAACACAAAGGAAATTTGCCGGATCGCTCTCGGAGGCGAGACGGCATTTCTCACAGGATTTAAATATATAACGAAACACTGGCATTAAGCGAGACAATGAGTCCGTAAAAAAATCAAAAGCGCGGACCGTCCGGACAGCGGCTATCGGGAGGCGAAATGGTGGCCTGCGCGGGTTGGCCCGCCCCTGCGCATATGTGCCGGGACGCCCCGGTCACGCCGGCGCCGGCGGGCCACGCGCCGCCGTTTCGCCTGTCCCGGGCCGCGGGCCAGCGAGGTGGTGGTGCCCTACAAGACCCCGGGGCGGCAGTCACACCGGGGCGTCGGACCTCATGGCGGGCCGCCTGGTTCCCGACGCGACGGCGGGGTTGGGCGGGCGGTATGAGAGGGATGCGCAAAATCATGGTGCGGCCGGTCCACGTGGCCGTGCGGGCGGGCACGCAGGGCGGCTGGGTTGTGCGGGAAAGCCCTTGAAAACCAGGGTGCAGACCCCAAATTACTACCCGTCACGGGGAGCCGTTCCCCGGAAACCGCTATCATCAGGAGGTGATTATCATGGCAGCTTTGATGCCGAGCCCGACGAATTCGGGATGGACCCTTGTGAACGATGAGCTGGACAATCTGTTGGAGGGCTTTTTCCGGCCCCTGCGGCGCCGGGCCGAGAATGGCGTGGCGACAGGCGCGGTACCGGCCATGGACGTGACCGAGCGCGAGAACGAGTATGTGATCCGCATGGACATGCCGGGCGTCAATCGCGAGGATATCGACATTACACTCGCCGAGGGTGTATTGACGGTCTCCGGCGAGGTCAAGCGCCAGCATGAGGATAAGGCGGGCGACCGCCTGATCCGCGAGGAGCGCTGCTACGGCAAACTGTCGCGCAGCGTGCGTCTCGGGTCGCATATCGACGACAAGAAGGTGTCGGCGAACTATAAGGATGGTGTACTGGAGCTTACGCTGCCGAAGGCCGAGGAGATGAAGCCGAAGAAGATCACGGTCGCCTAAGGCCGCGCGACGCGCCTTGAGGGCCCCCATTTGGGGGCCCTTGTCGTTTGTGGTCCGAACCCCCGGACAACACCAGGGGTTGTCGTGCGCGGCTGACATGACGCCGGAAATCAGGTACCTTGTGCCGCACTTACGCGGGAGAACCCTGTGCCGTCTTCGTCGTCCGTCGGCCTCCTCATCGAGGCGCTTCCCTATATCCGAAAGTTCCAAGGCAAGACCTTCGTGATCAAATACGGGGGCAACGCCATGGTGGATCCGGCCCTGAAGGATGGGTTCGCGCGCGACATCGTGTTGATGAAGCTCGTGGGCATGAACCCGGTCGTGGTCCATGGCGGCGGCCCCCAGATCGGCCGGCTGCTTGCGCGTATCGGCAAGGAAAGCCAGTTCGTGCAAGGGATGCGCGTCACCGACCAGGAGACGATGGATGTCGTCGAGATGGTCCTCGGGGGGCTCGTCAACAAGGAGATCGTGCACCTGATCAATCGCCACGGCGGTAAGGCGGTGGGGCTGTCCGGCAAGGACGGGGCCATGATAAGGGCCCGCAAACTGGCCCTGCACGCGGTCCCGGGCGAGGGCCTGCCAAGCGAAATCATCGACATAGGGCATGTCGGCGAGGTCACGGGCATAAACGCGGAGCTCGTGAGCCTGCTCGACGGGGGCGATTTCATCCCGGTCATAGCCCCGATCGGGATCGGCGACGACGGGGCGACCTATAATATCAATGCCGACCTCGTCGCCGGCTATCTGGCGGCGACCCTGGGTGCTGAAAAGCTGTTGTTGCTGACCAATACCGCCGGTGTTCTGGGGGCGGACGGACAGCTGATGGCGCGTGTCGATGCCGCGCATGTCGAACGGCTGGTGGCCGAGGGGGTGATCCACGGCGGGATGCTCCCCAAGGTGCGTTGTGCGTTGGACGCGGTGGCCGCCGGGGTCGGATCGGCGCATATCGTCGACGGGCGCGTCGCCCATGCGGTATTGCTCGAGGTTCTGACCGACGACGGCGTCGGCACGTTGATCCACGCCTGACAGGGCTGACTATAAAGGGGGGATGATGGATAAGTCGGCAATCGACCGGTATTTTGCCGCGACGCCCGCGATCGCCATGCTGTGCTCGCAGAACGGCTGGCCGGATAATGACAGCCTCACAGTCGAGATCCTGGAGCAGGGCGAAGACAGCGCGCTCTGCGGTGTCTCGTTCGAGGAGATCCTGGTCGAGGGGGCCGGGTGCGTGGCGGGGCGGGTGCCCTGCTGGGGGCGGTTTCGCGTACAGTGGGATGCGGCCGGTCGGATCACGCACGCGATGCGCGTGATCTGAGCCATGGCCCGGCCACGTCGCGGCGAGCGCCGTCAGGAGATCCTGGAGACCTTGGCGCGCCTTCTCGAGGAGAGCTCGGGGGCGCCCATCACCACCGCCCAGCTGGCGTCGGCGGTGGGTGTGTCCGAGGCCGCACTCTATCGGCATTTTCCCAGCAAGGCGCGGATGTTCGAGGCACTGTTCGAGTTCATCGAAGAAAGCCTCTTTACGCGCATCAACCGCATCGGCGCAGAACCGGTCGCGAGCTCCATCAAAATCGGCCAGGTTCTGCATCTGTGGCTGGCCTTTGCCGACAAGAATCACGGGCTTGCGAACCTGCTCCAGGGGGCGGTGCTGGCCGGAGAGCACGAGCGCCTGCGCGACCGGCTGGCGCAACTCTATGAGCGTCTGGAGACCCACCTGCGCGCCCTCTTGCGGGACGCCCATCTCCCCCCGGGCCTGCCTGCGCCCTCGGTCTGCGCCCAGCTCTTGCTGGCGACCGCCGACGGGCGCGTGGCGCAGGCCGTGCGCACGCGATTTCGCATATCGCCGCTCGCCGAGTGGGACGCCCAGTGGGCGGTTCTTAGCGCCGCGCTGTTCGCCCACGAGTTGGCATCTTAGGCCTTGGCGTGGGGTCGGCCGGGCTTCTTGTGGCCGGCCGCGCCTTTGCCGGGGCCGCTATGGGCGGCCTGCGCGGATGGTTTGTGACCATGGCCCGCGCCGTCGCTGGACGATGAGTGCGCATGCGCGCGTTCGATGAATTTCGAGAACCGGCTTTCATGGCCGTCGGCGGTCTCGTCCTGATAAAGAAAGGCGAGTTCGCGTTCGTCGAAGGTCTCGAAGAAGCTCTCCCAGGAGATCGGCTCGAGTCGGTCTTCCCCGCGGCGGTCCGGAAAATCCACGCGCAACATGCCGCCCCCCGAGGGGTCGCCCGTGGACTTCACGCGCGCCGGCGTGCCGCCGCGCTGCTCGATCCAGTGCTGGATCGTGCCATGATCGGTCGTGACCTTTCCTGTCGTCATAAACCCTCCTAACCGTTGATGACCATGCCCCCGTTGGGATGCAGGACCTGCCCGGTCATATAGGACGCATCCTGAGAGGCGAGGAAGACATACGAGGGCGCCACCTCAGCTGGCTACCCGGGGCGCTTCATGGGCACCTCCTGGCCAAAATGGGATACGCCCTCGGCGCTCGTAGTCGAGGTGATAAGCGGCGTCCAGATCGGTCCCGGGGCCACCCCGCTGACACACGGATCCCGCGCTCGACGGGCGCCTGCGAGAGCGAGTGCGTGAAGGCCACGATGGCGCCTTTCGTGGCCGCGTAATCGATGAGATGCGGATTGCCCTTGTAGGCCGTCACCCAGGTCGTATTGATGATCGCGCTCCCGGGTTTCAGATAGGGCAGCGCCGCGCGTGTCAGATGGAAGTATCCGAAGAGATTGGTCCGGAACGTCCGTTCGAGCTGCGCGGCGGTGATCTCGGAGAAACCCTCCACGGGGTGTTGTTCGCCGGCATTATTGACGACGATGTCGACGGCCCCGAATGCCTCCACCGCGCGCTCGATCGCCTCGCGGCAGAACGCCTCGGCGCCGATGTCCCCGGACAGTATCAGACAGCGACGACCGATGGCCTCCACGCGCCTTTTCGTGTCCAGCGCGTCCTCGTGCTCGTCTCGGTATAAAAGCACGCAGTCCGCCCCCTCCTTGGCAAAGGCGAGGGCCACCGCGCGCCCGATCCCCGAGTCGCCGCCCGTGATCACGGCGGTACGCCCGGTCAGTTTGCCGCACGCCCGGTACCCTCCCTCGGAGTCCGGTTGCGGTCGCATGACGCCCTGATGGTCGGGCATGGCGTCCTCGTGCTGCGGCGGCGATCGGCCTTGCTGATCCATGCGCTTGCCTCCTGTGTTAAGCGCGCTATTGTGGGGCGCGTGCGCGCCGCCTTTCATCGTTACTAGGTCGGAGGGCGTGGCCGCCCGCCTGGCGGGTGCGCATGGACCCACAATGGGCTGTCGGCGGCGAGGGTGACGCGGGGCCGGGCCTTGGAAGAACGCCGCCGGCGGTCCTCAGGACCGGGTTTTGCACACCGGGCAGTCGGGGTCCCGGTGACGCCGGACGCGACGGCTCTCCAGCGTTGCGCCATCGAATACCCACAGATCGTGGGATAGGGGCGTGGGGATACCGGCCAGTATTTTCATGGCCTCGGCGGCCTGCAAGGTGGCGAGCGCCCCGGCCACAGGCCCCAGGACCCCGCGCTCGGAACAGCTCTCGGTATCCTCTCCGCCCTCGGGGTACAGGCAGCGATAGCAGCCGGCGGCGGTGTCGCCCGGATGCACCACGAGCAATTGGCCCGTCATGCGGATCACCGCCGCCGACACCAGGGGGATGGCGGCCTGCGCGCAGGCCTCATTGATGGCAAAGCGCGTGGTGAAATTGTCGGAGGCATCGCACACCAGGTCGACGCGCGCCACCTCCTCCGTCAGGCGCGCGCCGAGCAGGCGCTCCGGGACGAGGCGCAGGCCGTTCGCCCCCAGGGCCGCGAGGGCCTCGCGCGCGGCATCGGTCTTCAGCTGACCGACATGACGGTCGGCGTACAGGATCTGGCGCGGGAGGTTGGAGAGGGCCACGGTGTCGGGATCGGCCAGCACGAGTTCGCCGACCCCGGCGCGCGCCAGATACAAGGCCACGACCGAGCCGAGACCCCCCAGGCCCACGATCAGCACGCGCGCGCGGGTGAGACGCAAGACCCCCTCGACACCCATTTCCGGCAGGAAGATATGGGCGCTATGGCGCAGGAGTGCGGCGTCATCCACGCCAAATCCCCCCGGTTGCGCGCGGGTGACCCGCATAGTCGGGGTGGGTGACGACGTCGGTGAGGCCCGCGCGTTCAAAGAGTGACCGCACCGGGCCATCCTGCCGGGCGCCATGCTCGATGAGCAGACGACCGCCCGGGCGCAGGACGCGTACCGCCGCGGGGATCAATGCGGCGATGGCGCGCAGGCCGTCGATCCCGCCATCAAGGGCGCCGCGCGGCTCGTATCGCAACCCGTCGCCGTCGAGACAGGGGTCGGTGCTCTCGATGTAGGGGGGGTTGCTCACCACGAGATCGCAAGAGCGCGCGGCGATCGCGTCGGTCCAGGAGCCGTTCCAGAAGGCCACGTCGAGCCCCAAGGCCGTGGCGTTGGCGCGCGCCACGGCAAGCGCCGCGGGGCTGTGATCGCAGGCCGCGACCAGCGCCCGCGGCCGCTCCTTTTTGAGGGCGAGCGCCACCGCCCCCGACCCGGTCCCGACATCGAGATAACAAGCCCCCTCGACGACCGGCGTGTCCAGTGCCCGCTCCACCAGGATCTCGGTCTCGGGTCGCGGCACCAGCACATCTGGTGTGACGGTAAGCGCAAGCGACCAGAATTCGGCGTGCCCGACGAGGTAGGCAAGCGGCTCGCCGAGCGCGCGGCGCGCGATGAGCGCACGCCAGCGCGCCTCGTCCTCGGGGTCCAGCCCCTCGGCCCTACCTGCCGCCAGCAGCCGCGCCAGCGGGCGCCGCAGGACATGGCAGCCGAGCGCCCATACCTCCTGCGCGGGGCAGCGCGGCGGCCGCCCGGCGGGCCACCCGGGGTTCGGACGTGTGACCTCCGTCAGGAAGGCGCGCACGGTCGTCATTCGAGGGCGAGCGCGGCGAGCTGTTCGGTCTGGTCCTCGGCGATCAAGGCGTCGATCAGTTCGTCCAGGTCGCCTTCGAGGACGCGCTCCAGGCGGTAGAGGGTGAGATTGATGCGATGATCGGTCACCCGCCCCTGGGGAAAGTTATAGGTGCGTATGCGCTCGGAGCGGTCGCCGCTGCCCACGAGCCGGCGGCGCGTGGCCGCCTCCTGCTCCTGTTTGGCGCGTAACTCCTGTTCACGCAGTCGCGAGGCCAGGATCGACAGCGCCCGCGAGCGGTTCTTATGTTGCGACCGCTCGTCCTGGCATTCGACGACAAGCCCCGTGGGGAGGTGCGTGACGCGAATCGCGGAATCGGTCTTGTTGACATGTTGGCCACCGGCCCCCGAGGCGCGAAAGGTGTCGATCTTGAGGTCCACCGGGTTGATCGTGATCTCGCGCTCTTCCACCTCGGCCATCACCGCCACCGTGCACGCCGAGGTGTGGATGCGTCCCTGCGCCTCGGTGAGCGGCACGCGCTGGACCCTGTGTCCCCCCGATTCAAACTTGAGTCGTGAATAGACCGAGGGGCCCGCCAATCGCGCAATGATCTCCTTGTAGCCCCCATGTTCGCCGTCGCTTGCGTGGACGATCTCCATCTGCCAGCCCTGGCGCGCCGCATAACCCGCGTACATGCGATAGAGGTCACCCGCGAACAGCGCCGCCTCATCGCCGCCGGTGCCGGCGCGCACCTCAAGGAAGATGTTGCGTTCGTCATTGGGATCACGCGGCAACATGAGACGCTTGAGGTCCGCCTCGCAGGACTCGCGCAAGCGGGTGAGCGATACGATCTCCTCGCCCGCCATGGCGCGCACGTCGGGGTCGGTATCTTGCAGCAGGGATTGGGCGGCGGCCATCTGCTCCTCGGCCCGGCGCCAGGCCGCGAAACGCTCCACCACCGGGGTGAGTTCGGCGTGTTCGCGCGACAGCCGCCGGAAGCGTTCCTGGTCCTGGGTCACGAGCGGGTCCGAGAGCTCGGCTGTGGTCTCCTCGAGCCGCGATGCCAGGCGTTCGAGCTTGGTGGTCAGCGAGGCCTGCATCAGGACGCCTTGTCGTCGAGCTGGAACAGGGCGCGGGTTGCGCCGACCAGATCGAGATCGCTGCCGGTCCTGGCATCCCGCAAGGTCGTGCTCGGGGCGTGCATGAATTTGTTGGTGAGGGCATGGGCGAAGCGCAGCAGCACCTGCTCGGCGGGCTCGCCGCGCTCCAGCGCCCGCCGGGCGCGTTCGAGCTCGGCGTCCCGCAAGGCCTCGGTGGCGGCCCGTAGCGCGCGTACCGTGGGCACCGAATCCAGTGAGCGCACCCAGCGCATGAACTCGATCACCTCGCCTTCAATGATGGTCTCCGCCTGACGAGCGGCGGCCTGACGCGATTCCATGTTCTCCTCTATGACGCCTTTCAGGTCGTCTATGGTGTACAGATAGACGTCAGGCAGCTCGCCGACCTCCGGCTCTATGTCGCGTGGCACGGCGAGATCGACGAGAAACATCGGCCGGTGCTTGCGCGCCTTCAGTGCGCTTTCCACCGCGCCCTTCCCAAGCAGTGGCAGAAGACTCGCGGTGCAGGAGATCACGATATCGGCGCTCGCCAGATAGTCCGAGAGCTCGAGAAGCGACACCGCCTCGGCCCCGTAGATGCCCCCGAGGCTGCTTGCGCGTTCGACGGTCCGATTGGCCACGATCATGCGCCGGATCCCTTGCTCCTTCAGGTGGCGGGCGGCCAGCTCTATCATTTCGCCGGCGCCGATCAAGAGCACCGTCTGATGAGACAGATTGTCGAAGATGCGCCGGGCGAGACTCACGGCCGCGTACGCCACCGACACCGCATTGGCGCCGATGGCGGTGTCGGTGCGCACCTGCTTTGCGACCGAGAAGGTGTGCTGGAACAGGCGATTCAAGAGCTTGCCGGTAGTCCCGGCCTTGTGGGCCGCGGCGAACGCGGTCTTCATCTGCCCCAGTATCTGCGGTTCCCCGAGGACCAGGGAGTCGAGGCCGGAGGCCACGCGAAAGGCGTGCGCGACCGCGAGCCGGCCATCATGAACATAGAGATACGGACGGACCGTGCGCGGGGTGAGCCTGTGGTAGTGACAAAACCAGTCGATCAGCGATTCGTCGGAGGCGCTGTCCAGGCCGCAGTAGAGTTCCGTGCGGTTGCAGGTCGACAGGATCGTGGCCTCGCCGGCCCCGGCCTCGGTCACGGCGCGCAGGGCATCGGGCAGGGTCTGCGGATCAAAGGCCGCCTGCTCGCGGAGTGCGACCGGTGCGGTTTTATGGTTGATGCCCAGTGTTACGAGGTGCATGGTCTTTGGACCGAGACGGAGATCCCCAAATCCGGGCCGCGGCGACGGCCTCGAATGTTATAACGGCGACTGCCAGGACGGCCCGTATCGGATGGGAGGCCGCGCCTGTCCATCCGATGACGATCACCGCGATGTCGGCCAACGCCAACAAGACATATCCCAAGGATACCATAAACCCCGGAAAGGCGCGGCGCGCCAGGATCAGGGCAAACGCCGCCCCGGCGGCGAGCAGGGATGCGAGGAACAACTCACTATCGGGACCGAGGCCGCGGATCGCCCACAACGCCGCACCGAGCGCGGCGGTGGCCATCAAGGGCTGGAGGCGGGGAAGCGGCCAGCGCTCCCGGCCGAGGGCCTCCTGCTGGCTTTCGAGGGCGGCGGCGGTGAGCAAGAGCAGGCTCGCCCTTAAAGTCTCGCTCACCCACGGGCCGAGACCAATGGCGGCCATGAGTCGGCGGCTACCCGCGACGCCGGCGCCGAGGAGTGTCACGACGTCAGGGCCGTGATCGAAGAAGTGTGTCCATGCCCCTATGTCCGGGAGGGCGCTTACCGTGGCCACGAGGAAGGCCACTGCGCACGCGGCCTCCACAAGCAGGGTGAGGTAGATAGCCGACAACGGCCGGCGGCTCATGGGGTTGTCCCCGAATGGCGCCAGGGCCGCGGCGAAGGGTAGCGCGCAGGCCAAAAGCGGGAGCGCCATGGTCAGGTGTCCCTGACGGAGTCGCGGGATGACAAGCGGCGGATGACTTACAAGGGCGGCCACGAACAGGCATACCGTCACCGCGACGAGCAGCAAGGCCCCGACCGCCCCATAGGCGGGGCGCGACGCCAGGCGCTGTGCGCGCTTTTTCTGGATCAGCATGACCAATAGCAGGCCGTAAAAGAAGAGCGGTGCGACCGGGGTCAGGCGCTGATAGGGTCCGATGACGATACGCACCGTGCCGTGGAGCGCAAGCGGCGCGGAGAGACCAATCGCCGAAAACAGCACGCCGATGGCCGCGACCAGCAGCAGGCCGCCGGCGAGGTCGGCGCGCCGGGCGAGTAGCAGCGGAATCAGGCGGTCGGCGGCGAGATACAAGACGACAAAGGTCAAAAGCGCGCGGCTGCCATGCGCGGCAAGGCCCGCCCAGACGAGCGCGAGAATGGCACTTGTGAGCACGCGCGCGATGCTGTTGGCGGTACGCCATGCGCTCGGTGCCTGAAGCCGGCTCTGGGCGAGCGCGCAGGCGGCACCCACGGTGGTGCCGGACAGGAGGATCGCGAGCAGCGCCGGGCCCCAACCAAAGCGCAGACCAAAGGCCGCGCCCGCCAGGAGCAGCGGGGTTCCGAGGAGGCCCAGGTCATGGAGCCCGGCGACGACCCCCGGGCCTGCCGCGGCGGTCGGCTCTGTACTATAATGGCCCGGGCCTTCCCCAAGCGCGAGCGCGAGCCGGCCCAGGAAGCGGTAGGCCAAGGCCAGGACCGGGATGGCGATCAGGGGGAGTAGAATCAAGTTCATGGCACAAGGTCTCCCGCGGGCTTTCGGAGAGCATAGACGCTCACGGCCGCGACGGGTCCCTATCCTATCAGTGAATGGGAGCGTTATGAGGCAGGGTCTGTGGCGGGCGGCGCTCCCGGTCTTGGCGCTCGGTGTTTTGGCGGGCTGCGCAACGACCGCCCCGCGATCCGTGTCCGCCCCGCGGCCCCGTCCGTCCGCGACCGCGAGCGTGCATCCCCCGGGTCGGCTCCTTTATCATGTCCTGCTCGGCGACATCGCCGGCCAACAAGGGCACCTGGGACAGGCCGCGAAGGCCTTCGGGCGCGCCGCGCAAGAGACGGGTGATCCGGGCTTGACCCGGCACTCGGCGCTGCTCTCGCTCTACGCCCGCCGCTATGCCCAGGCCCGGCAGTTGACCAAGTTGTGGCTCGCCCAGGCCCCGCAGAGCGTGAGCGCGCGCGCCGCCCTGGCGGATGCCGATCTCGGTCTGACCCGGATCGCCGCCGCCGAGCGGGAGTTTGCGCAGGCCCTGACCCAGGCCGCGGTCCAGGAGGGGCCGGAGGGTCGCGCCTTTACCTTCGAGCACATAGCGACGCTGCTCCTGCGCCACAGGCGCGCCGTGCTGACCGTGACGGTCATGCGGGCCTTGACCCGGCTCTACCCGAAAGACCCGATCGGCGAATACGCCCTGGCCGAGCTTGCGCGTCACAGCCATGAGCGCACGGCGGCGCTGCGCGCCGTGAATGCGGCGCTGGCCTTAAAGCCCCATTGGGAAGGTGCCGCGGTCTTGAAGGCGCGCATCCTGTGGACCATCACCCCGCGCCGGGCCTTGGCGTTTTCCGCGCGGTTTTTACAACGCAATCCGTCGGCGACACGGTTGCGTCTCGACTATGCCCGGCGTCTCGTCTCACTCCAGTATTGGCATCGGGCATTGACGCAGTTTCAGATGATCGCGGCCGCCGCCCCCAACGACCCGCGGGTCCTGTATGCCGCAGGCCTGATTGCCTTACGCTCCCACGAGTTTGCGCTCGCGAGATCCTATCTCAAGCGCAGCCTGGTCCTGGCCCCGAACGATGCGCATGCCAATCTGTATCTGGGTGAGATCGCCGAGACCCAGAAGCGTTATGCGCGCGCGCATTATTACTACGCGCGCGTCGGCAAGCCCTACCGCTTCACGGCCATGATGCGTGATGGCCTCATGCTGCTTGCACAGTCCGCCCCGCATCTTGCCTGGGCCCGCCTGGCGCGCATAACCGCGCGTACCCCGGCCCAGGCCGTGGCGCTGGCGCTGGCGCGCAATGAGGTCTTGATGGCCCTGGGGCAATACGCCCAGGGGCTTGCGATCGTGAACGCCGCCATGGATCACGCCCCCGATCCCGATGTCCTGCTCTACGCCCGTGCCCTGGATGAGGAGAAGCTCGGTGCGGTGGCGCAGGCCGAGCAGGATCTGAAGCGGCTGGTGGCCGCCCACCCGCAGAGCGCGACGGCCCTCAATGCCCTCGGCTATACCTATATCGACAACGGCCAACACGAGCGGCGCGGCCTGGCCCTCGCCCGGCGGGCGCTGGCCCTCGCCCCCGGAAATCCCGATATCCTGGATAGTGTCGGTTGGGGTTATTATCGCGAAGGGCATCCGAAGACCGCCGTGGGCTATCTTCAGAAGGCCTTCGATCTGTCGCACGATCCCACGATCGCCGCGCACTTGGGCGCCGCGCTCTGGGGCTCCGGGCAACACGCGCGCGCCTTGCGTCTGTGGCGCGGGGCGCTCACGAAGGCGCCGGGCAATAGCGCCCTCAAGGCCGAACTCGCCAAGCACCGGGCGCTCTGATGCGGCGATTCGTCGCGGGCCTCCTCGCCATTCTGCTGGCCGGCTGCGCGGTCACGCCCCCGATTACGGCCCGTCATCCCCGGCGGGTGTGGCACGCGCACCGCATGCGCATGATGGCGATCCGGCGCTTTCGCGTGTCCGCCCAGGGCGCGGTGCGTGCCGGCCACCACGGTGGGTCGCTGGCGTTGCGTTGGATCGTGGGGCCGGCGGCCTATCAGATGACCGGCTACGGGCCCTTCGGGCGCCTCATTTTTCGTTTGCGTGCCGACGCCACGGGCGCGCGCCTGCGCACCAGCCGCGGCCATTTTGAGGGCGCGAGCGCCTCGCGCCTCTTGTGGCGCTTGACCGGCTGGCGCTTGCCGGTGGCGGGTCTGCGGTTTTGGATACGCGGGATTCCGGGGCCCGGACCCGTGGCCCGTCGCCGGCTCGATCGCGCCGGACTTTTGGCGTCCCTGCGCCAGGACGGTTGGACGATCCGCTATCGCCGCTACCACCACACGCCCAGGGGCCGGCTGCCGCGCCTCCTGACGCTGACACATGCCGTCACCAAGGGCCCGGGTCCGGTCGTGGTGACGATCCGGATCAACAGGTGGGATGTGACATGAGCAACGAATGGCCGGCGGTTTGGCCGGCACCGGCCAAGATCAACCTGTTCCTGCATGTGGTGGGTCGCCGGCCCGACGGCTATCACGAACTTCAGACCATCTTTCAGTTCATCGATTGGCAGGACGATCTGCGGTTCACGGTCCAAGACGATGGCGTGATCACCCGCGCCCATGATGTGGCCGGCATCGACGCTGATCGAGACCTCACCGTGCGCGCCGCCCGCCGCCTGCAGGAGGCCTCGGGGAGCCGCCTCGGGGTCCATATCCATATGACCAAACGCCTCCCGATCGGTGGGGGGTTGGGCGGGGGAAGTTCGGACGCCGCCACCACCCTGCTGGCCCTGAACGCCTTGTGGGGGCTCGATTGGTCCCTGGATCGTCTCGCCGAGCTCGGGCTCTCCCTGGGCGCCGACGTGCCGGTGTTCGTGCGCGGCGTGTCGGCCTGGGCGGAAGGGGTGGGCGAGCGCTTGACCGCCGTCGATCTGCCCGAGCCGTGGTATGTGGTGATCGTGCCCGACGCCTCGGTCTTGACCGGACCGGTCTTCGCCGGGCTTCATTTGACAGGCTTTCGGCGGCCCATCACAATACGCGACTTCCGTGCCGGGCAGGGAGATAATGACCTCGTGGCGGTCGTGCGCGCCCGCTATGAGGCGGTCGACGAGGCGTGGCGCTGGCTGGAGGCCTACGGGCGCGTGCGGATGAGCGGGTCGGGCGCATCGCTCTTCATAGAGGTGCCGGATCCGCATTACGGGCAAGATGTGGTGGTGGCCTGTCCGTCGCGCTGGCGCGCGTGTGTGGCGCGCGGGCGCAATACCCATCCCGTGCATGCACTGCTACGCGCGATGACGCATTGGGGTGTCGCCAAGCGGTAAGGCACCGGATTTTGATTCCGGCATTCCCAGGTTCGAATCCTGGCACCCCAGCCATTTTTATCGGTACGGAACAGTTTTCAGAAGATCCGCGAGGAACCCGTGTCAACAGACAATATGGCGGTCTTCACGGGCAACGCGAACCCGGCGTTGGCCGAATCCTTGGTCCGGCATCTGGGTATCCCGATCGGCAAGGCGCATGTCGGGCGTTTCAGTGATGGCGAGATCCAGGTGGAGATCATGGAGAACGTCCGTGGCAAGGATGTCTTCATCCTTCAGCCCACGTGCGCGCCGAGCAACGACAACCTCATGGAACTCTTGATCCTGATCGATGCGGTCAAGAGGTCGTCGGCACGCCGCATCACGGCGGTGATCCCATACTATGGTTATGCCCGCCAGGACCGCAGGCCGCGCACGGCGCGTGTGGCGATCGCCGCAAAACTGGTGGCGGATATGGTGAGCGGTGCCGGCGCGGATCGCGTGCTGACCATGGATCTGCATGCCGATCAGATTCAGGGTTTCTTCAGCATTCCGACCGACAATATCTACGCCGGTCCGGTGCTGCTGGGCGATATCTGGCGCCACAGCTACGACAACCTGCTCGTGGTGTCGCCCGACGTCGGGGGTGTGGTGCGCGCCCGGGCGCTCGCCAAGCACCTCGATGCCGGGCTTGCGATCATCGACAAGCGCAGACCCAAGCCCAACGAGGCCAAGGTCATGCATATCATAGGCGAGGTGGAGGGACGGAGCTGCGTTCTGATGGACGATCTCGTGGACACCGCCAACACCCTGTGCGAGGCAGCCACTGCCCTGAAGGCCAATGGCGCGGTGCGGGTCGTGGCCTATTGTACCCACGCGGTCTTATCCGGGCGCGCCGTAAATCGCATCGAGGGGTCGGTGCTCGATGAGCTCGTGGTGACGGATACCATACCGTTGGGTGCGCAGGCCCGTTCCTGCGTGAAGATCCGGCAGCTGAGCGTAGCTGAGCTGCTCGCGGAGACCATAAGGCGTATCGCGGACGAAGACTCCGTGAGCTCGCTCTTTATGGACTAATCGGTCCGGCCGCGGGACGTCGGCGGGCCTTGGTCGCGGGGCCCCCTTATCGAGGAAGTGGTCATGAGTGGAAAATTTGAGTTGAACGCCGAGATGCGCAGCGCAAAGGGTACGGGTGCGAGCCGCCGCCTGCGCCGCGCCGGCAAGGTGCCGGGGATCCTCTACGGGGCGGGCAAGGATCCGGTCATGCTGTCCTTCGAGCATGATCCGTTGTGGCATCAGACCCGCCATGAGGCATTTTATACATCGATCCTGTCGATCAAGGTCGACGGCGAGGTCATCGACCAGGCGGTCTTGCGGGATCTGCACATGCATCCCTACAAGCCGCGCGTGGCGCATGTGGATCTGCAGCGGGTGAGCGCCAGCGAGCGCCTGCATCTGCCAGTGCCGCTGCATTTCATCAATCAGGAGACCGCCCCCGGGGTGAAGCTCCAGGGCGGCCTCATCGCGCACCTCATGACCGAGGTGGACGTGTCCTGCCTGCCAAGCCAGCTGCCCGAGTTTTTGACGGTCGATGTCGGCAACCTACGGGTCGGCGAGTCCATCCATCTGAGCAACCTCACGGTACCCGAGGGTGTGACCCTGACGGACCTCGCGCACGGCAACGACCCGGCGATCGTCACCATCACCGTGGTGCGTGAGACGGTCGAGGCGGAGACGGCCCCGGCCGCCGAGGCGGCGACCCCGGCCCCGGAGGCCCAGGCCCCCAAGGCGGAAGGGAAGTAGTTTGGGGGAGCCCCTGGCAGCCCTGGTGGGGCTCGGGAATCCGGGACCGGAGTACGATGACACCCGGCATAACGCCGGGTTCTGGTTCGTGGATCGGGTGGCGCGGGACGCGGGGGCCTCGTGGCGACACGAGGCCAAGCTGTCGGCGTCCACCTGCCGGGCGCGGGTGGACGGGGTGGAGCTGTGGCTTATCAAGCCCTCGACCTTCATGAATGAGAGTGGGACGACAGTCGGCGCCCTGTGTCGATATTACCGTCTGACACCAGCGCAGGTGCTAGTCGCGCACGACGAACTCGATCTTGCGCCTGGGATCGCGCGCCTGAAAAAGGGCGGCGGCGCGGGCGGCCATAACGGGTTGACGGACATCATCGCCCGTATCGGCGCGGATTTCTGGCGGCTGCGCATCGGTATCGGTCGCCCGCCCCCGCGGCGCGACCTCATCCCCTATGTGCTCGGGCGCCCATCCCAGGCGGAATTCGAGGCCATAGGGACCAGTCTTGCGCGCGGGCTCGATGTCTTGCCCCTGATCGCGCAGGGGGATACGCAGCGGGCGATGAATCTTTTGCATACGACGAGCGGGGAGACGGCCCATGGGGCTTAAGTGCGGCATCGTGGGCCTCCCCAATGTCGGCAAATCGACGTTGTTCAATGCGCTGACAGCGGCGGCCATTCCCGCGGAAAACTACCCCTTTTGCACCATAGAGCCGAACGTGGGCGTGGTGGCGATCCCTGACTCCCGGCTCAAGGCCCTGGCCGAGATCGCAAAGCCGGAACGCATCGTACCCGCGGTGATGGAGTTCGTGGACATCGCCGGGCTCGTGGCGGGCGCTGCGCAGGGCGAGGGGCTCGGCAACAAGTTCCTTTCGCATATCCGCGAGACCGATGCCATCATCGAGGTCGTGCGCTGCTTCGAGGACGAGAACGTGGTCCACGTGGCCGGCCGCGTCGACCCGCTGGCCGATATCGACGTGATCCACACCGAACTCGCGCTGGCCGACCTTGAAAGCGTCGACCGTGCGCTGGCGCGCGAAGGCAAGAGCGCGCGCGCTGGCAACAAGGAGGACCTCAAGCGCCGCGAACTGCTCATGCGTATCCGCAGCCACCTGAACGAGGGCGGCATGGTGCGCACGCTGCCCCTGACCGACGACGAGCGTCTGGTGATCCGCGGCTTCTCGCTCCTGACCGCCAAGCCCGTGCTGTACGTTGGGAATGTGAAGGAGGGCGGCTTTACGGGGAACCTGTTGTGGGAGCGGGTCGCCTCCCGTGCGCGTGACGAGGGTGCCCAGGCGCTCGCGATCTGCGCGGCCTTCGAGGCCGAACTCGTGTCACTCGCCGACGACGAGCGTCCGGCATTCCTGGCCGAGATCGGCCTGGACGAGCCGGGCCTTGACCGTCTCGTACGAGCCGCCTTCGCGCTCTTGGGTCTCGAGACCTTCTTCACTGCTGGGCCCCAGGAGGTCCGCGCGTGGACCATCCGCCGGGGGAGTCTCGCGCCGCAGGCCGCCGGCGTCATCCATACCGACTTCGAGCACGGCTTTATCCGCGCCGAGGTGATAGGTTATGACGACTACGTGCGGCTGCGTGGCGAGCACGGGGCGCGCGAGGCCGGGAAACTGAGGCTTGAGGGCCGCGATTATGCGATGCAGGACGGGGACGTCGTGCATTTCCGGTTCAATGTGAGCCGCTAGCGGAAAGCGGCGTTGGGCAGGCGTTCCGCGGGTGGCCCGTTTCTTGACATCGTTTGAGCCTGCCCCCAAAATGCCCCACCTTCAAGACATGGCTATGTAGCTCAGCTGGTTAGAGCGCGGCACTCATAATGCTGAGGTCGGTGGTTCGAGTCCACCCATAGCCACCATATAAAACAAGCACTTAGAGATACATACCTCGGGCGAACACCCGCCAGACTCCACTTAGACTCCACTGAGGGCCGCGGACGGGCGCGGTGGAGTGCGGTTACGCCATTTGCTAGGCTCATGTCCACGCTCTTCTGTGGACCCCTACGAACACGACGTGACCCCCAGCAAAAGGTCGGCCGAGCGCGAGCGCTACATGATGCGAAACCTGCGGGCCGAGGCGGACCTCGTCGATAAACCTATCGGTAAAATTCTGCCGAGCGACATCAGCGCCTGGCTCAACAGGCGACGTCAGTCGGTTGCGGAAGGGACGGCGCTTCGGGAGCGGTGCCTGTTTCAGCACGTGTTCGAGGTGGCGCGCCGCGACTGGGGCGTGGCCGTGGACAATCCGCTCAAGGAGGCGCGGCGCCCGCGGGCCGCGTCCGTGCGGGAGCGGCGCTTGGAACCCGGCGAAGAAGCCTTGTTGTTGGAGACGTGCGGCAAGGCACGCGTTCCCTGGCTTACGCCGTTCGTCTGCCTCACCATCGACACCGCCATGCGTCAGGGTGAACTTCTGTCACTCACATGGGGAGATATCAGCGCCGACGGGAAATATGTGACCCTTTCCGGTAAATCGACGAAAACCGCGAAGGCGCGCACGGTCCCCTTAAGTCCACGCAACCAGGGCATGCTGGCGAGCCTACGACCCGAGAGCGCGTCTCCCCCAGACCGCATGTTCCCTTTGACGCGAAACGCCGTCCGGCTTGCGTGGACGCGTGCACGAGAACGCGCCGGCGTTCCGGGTTTGCGTTTCCATGATTTGCGGCACGAGGCGACCAGCCGGTTTTTTGAAATGGGCCTCGACACGATGGAGGTCGCAGCTATCACTGGCCATGAAACCCTGCAGATGTTGAAGCGCTACGCCCATCTGCGCACAAAGAACATCGCAGAAAAACTCAAATGGCCTTCCGATGCGTGCGCTGTGGTCGGCAACCACAAATAAGCGGGACGAAGGGATGATGTTGCCCCCAGGGCCGACTATAGCAGCCCGCTTACACGGTATTGCCGCACGTCACGGGTATGCTTGTTAAATAACCCCCGAGGCTTTGCAACAAGCTGCACATGCGGCGCAACGGAGGAATTCGCGATGGCGGGAATTACAGGTTTATTGGACAGGAATCTCGAGCATAGAAGGGATTGTGGCGAGGACGCTCCGCTTCCCGGTAGGCTGCGATTGACGGGCGACTTGGCGCGGGAGCGCGTATATGACAATGTGCCGGACTTTTGCGGGGCCACCGCGCATCTCGCCGCGTCCCACAACGTGGAACTGGAGAGCGCCGGTGGTGTATGGCTACCCGTCGACCCACTTTGGGGATTGCTGGCATTGCGGCGCTACGAGCTGGAACATGCAGGGCAAACAGGCGACTGAGTTTGGCTGCGGTGAGCAAGCGCAGCGGCTCGGGACGTAGTTTCGGTCTTGATACGCCGGGACAGCAGGATGGCTGGCTCAAACAGGGGGCCAACACCGCCGCTCCGTCAGCAAGGTGGGCAGAGTTCGCCCAGCGCTTTCCGCTCGCTGTACACCTGCCGGGGCTCGGCAACTGTACCGGCGCCCGTCCGACGTCGAGGCGTGGCTTGCGGCGCTACCGACGCGGTTTCAGGCGACACGCGAAGTTGACACGCGAAACATATCTCATGCCCCCGAACCTCTTCGGGGGCATGAGCGGACGACGGGCCGGACACCGCCACGCCATCGTCGAGGCAAGGCGCCCACCCTGGTTGGGGAGGGCGCCGTCTGGGAGAAGTACAGGGGGCTGTGACGCTGGCCATCGGCGGGCCGGGGTGCCGTGAGGCAAGGCGCCCACCCTGGTTGGGGAGGGCGCCGTCTGGGAGAAGTACAGGGGGCTGTGACGCTGGCCATCGGCGGGCCGGGGTGCCGTCTGCTAGAATGAGATCGCGCGTCCGCGTGAGGAGGGGATAATGTTGGCATCCGAACTCGAGAAGGTCGCGCGCCTCGACGCCTATGAGCGCGGTGAACTTCAAAGCTTCACCGCCGAATCGGTGTTTGCGCAAGCGCGCCTCCTCGGCCGGTGAAATCGGCGCGGTTCCCGGCTAACGACAAGGCGGCCGTGCTACAGCTCCAATGAGGCCAAGGTTCGTCGCGCGCAAGGAGTGGTCCCCGATGACACAGATAGCGGAAGCAGTTATCGACGAGAACGGCCAAATTCCTCTCATGGAGCCGCTCCATGTCATAGGCCCCCACCGTGCCCTGGTGACGGTCCTGGATGAGCCGCCGGCCGGTTGGGACGAAACGCTCATGGCAGCGGAAAAGGCCCTGGCGGACGATTGGCTGCGCCCGGAGGAGGACGAGGCATGGGCGCACCTGCAGTAGGCGCGGTCGTCCTGATTCCGTTCCCGTTCTCGGACTTGTCCGGTACAAAGAAGAGGCCAGCGTTAGTATTGGCGGATGTGGGGCAGTAGGCGCGGTCGTCCTGATTCCGTTCCCGTTCTCGGACTTGTCCGGTACAAAGAAGAGGCCAGCGTTAGTATTGGCGGATGTGGGGCGCGGCGACTGGGTCTGCACGCAGATTAATGACAGACGAGCCCGAACCGGATACGGGGGAGTAGGGCGTGGTATGCGATCCTCGACCACGCATGGGGGCACCTTATTTGCCATAGAAAGCCACTTTGGCTAAAATAGCTTTTATGAAAATCGTGTCGGCAACAGAAGCCAAGAATCGGTTTGGCGATATCCTCACTGAGGCCTTGTCCACGGGGACCGTGATCGTCACCAAAAATGGCAAACCCGCTTTATCGATTGCGGCCATTATGGCACCCACTTCTGCTATACCACTGGAGCGGAGAACGGCGTTGTTGACCGCCTATGCGCAGGGTCGCTTGGCGTGGTCCGATCTGCGGGACGCTCTGGGTGATCCTTGGTATGGGGATATCCTCGAGGCCTTGGCGGACCAGGGGCTCACGCCACCCCAGGTCAACCCCCTGAACGCGGACCAACAACAACGGTTCCAGGCTCTCCTCACAAGGGTGCGGCGATGAATCTCTCCCTGATCGTGACGGATGCGGGACTTATCGGCTCGGGTCTCTAGTGCGGCCACGCGGCGATGAATCTCTCCCTGATCGTGACGGATGCGGGACCGCTGGTGACTCTGGCGGTTGCAGAATCCCTGGATACCCTGCTTCTACCACAGTTACCCGTCATCATTCCTGACATGGTGCGATTCGAGGTGACGCGCCATGTCGATAAGCCCGGGGCCAAAGCACTGCTCGATTGGATTCGTCGGCATACGGGCAAAGAGGTGCGTGTCGACAGCACGGAGACCTTCGAGGAATTCGTGTTGTTGAGCCGGATGGATCCCTCTGCCCGTATCCGCAATCGCGGGGAACAGGCGGCTGCGGAGATTTTGTCCCGCGAACTGGCGCAAGGACATACGAGTGCCCTCCTGCTGTTCGAGGACAGCGATATTCGCAAAACCTCCTTCCTGGTTCGTCTGCCAGATCAGGTCCTGGTGCTCTCCACGTCTGCATTTCTCCTAGGCCTTCAGAAGGCTGGGTTGATACCCAATGCCCAGGCCATTTTGGCACGCGCCGTGCCGATCCGAGGATCTGCCATCCACGAACGTGTTGCCACCCAAACAGGAGAAGGACCGGATATTCGGGACAACTGGGTGACCCATGTGAAGCCTTCTTGACTCTACGTTTGACGCCGCGCGATCCGGTGATCGCGCGGCCCATCGCTTCGAATAGTACCCGTTCTCAGACAATAGTCGTGGCGTGTAACGCGATATTACGTTGGATCACAATCCTTGACGCCCAGCTGACACTTTCTAGTATCGCGATCGTGAACGTACTGTTCCCATGAATAGTGTTTTTTTCTATCATGTCTCCGAGGATCTTACTGCAGTACCATTGAAGCTCTTTAAATAATCTCTTCCTCTCATCTGATGTTTTACAAATGTCAGGTAGAAATTCTCCTGTATGGACGATCCGAGTACGTAGACCTTTTTCCCCTGTTGTTTTGTCTCCTGACGTTAAGAGACGAAAACGCTCGCACAGTTCGTGATAATGAGTTTTGTCCTTAGCGCAATGACACGCTATATCAGGATATGGATGTCCCCGGATTCCGGCTGCATCCTCTGCAGGGCGCCGAGCGGGGTCGCTGGTCGGTATGGGTCAACGGAAACTGGCGCCTGACGTTTGCCTTTGAAGAGGGTCACGCCTACGTCGTAGATTATGAGGACTATCACTGATGGCTATGCACAACCCTCCCCATCCGGGAGAATTTCTCAGTGTGGTTTATCTGGAGCCCAACGGGCTTAGCGCCCGGGAACTGGCGGTTAAGCTCGACGTCTCGGCCTCGACCCTGTATCGCATCCTGAAGGGCCAGAGCGCCATAAGCCCGGATATGGCCCTGCGTCTTTCCAAGGCACTCGGGCGCACGCCGGAGAGCTGGCTTGCGCTACAGTCCCGGTATGATCTCTGGCAAGCCAAGCAGCGTGTCAAGCTGAACCGGGTCGGTCGGGTCCGGCTGACAGCGGTGTGATGCATATGTTTGCCCTTGATGATATATAGTGTCTGACCGAAAATACCCGTTTTTTTTAAAAACGGGTGACCCCTCGCCGATGAGAGAAGCCTGATCGTTACCGAATAGCGCTGACGGCCTCCCATTCTTCCACAGAAACGGAATGGGGATAATGGAATCATGTCATTCCCCTGATCAGAGAGCGAGCGTACCCCGTATCTTCGCTTTAGCTCTTGCCTATGGCGTCAGGCTGCTCTGCGTTGCGGTTCCGGTATTGGCGTTTTCTTGCGGGCGCTTCGCTCGCGAACCACGACCCCTAGGCGATGGATATTGCGCGCCAGTACCGCTAACGCCACGTAGCGCTGGAATCCCGCCATGCCGTGATCCGGGCACCTATCCAGCCCACAATGCTCTAAGCCGTTGATGGCCGATTCGACCGCGGAATGCTGGTGCCGGGCCCGGACAAATGCCGGGGCCGTTTCGCGCTCGCGATCGGCGACCGAGTGCCGGCCTTTTTTGGGCAAGGCCACCAGGTCCAATCGCGCTTCCAACGCCTGACGATTCGCCGGACTGTGGAAGCCTTTATCAAAGCTGACACTCCGCAGCGTCGGAAAGCGCGCTTGGGCGCAGTCGACCATGCTGACGGCACTCTGGTCGTCTGTCTGTTTTGCCATAACCTGATGATGGAGAATGAAACGATGCTGGTCTTCGAGAACGCAGACCCGCACGCCCAGCTCGACCGGAACGCCGGCTTTGCCTTTGCTGATCCATTCCGTGTGCGGCTCGAAGATCGAGAAGACCTTCTCGTTATGGGGAATCTTTTCGCCGGCCAGCACCCGCCGCCGAATCGGGTCGATCTGACGTTCGGCATGCGCCCTATAGCCGTCCAGTGATGCGATCTGCGCCACGTCACACAGGGATACGCCCGGCATGGCGAGAACCTCGACCCGCGTCTGATGGGCACGCTGCAGATAACCCAAGGCCTCTTCCAGGTAGCTCTTGTGGGCGCAGCGAATCTCTTGTTGCTTCGCTGCGCGCAGACTTTCGTCTTTCGACGTGGAGTGCTTGAGCTTCTGTATGGTGCGGTACGACTTTTTGAAGTGACGCAGGTTGAATGCGCTTTGACGCCACCCTTTCAGGGCATGTGTGTTGCTGATCTGCGCGCAGCATCCGATGGTTTTGCGAATCGCGTCGTACAGCAGGTTGATATCGGTGGGAAAATGCACGTCCGTTTCGACAACAAAAGAGTCACAGCGGGCTTTGAGGACGTCTTCTGGACTTTTTTTACCCAGGGTATGGCCGGCGCGCACCACGGCGTCGTTGATCCGCCCGAGGAGTTCCGGCGTGAAGAGGCGCAGGTTATCCTTCAGTGTCTGCAGTTCGTAGGTGTGTTTATCGTACCAGTCGGCGTGCCCCAACATCTGCCGTAGCGTGTTGTGCTGATTGGCCAGTTCCTGGAGTCGGTCGTAGTCGGCATCGAGTCCCAGACGGACGACACCCAATACCAGGATCTTCCACTGTTCCATGCCCGGTCGCCCCAGAGTGTGGCTCGCCTTTTTCCCGTCGACATGACGGGGAATGATATCTTGCAGTATCGCAAATACCTCATCTCGGAGCCCCGGGGTCTTATAGATGTACTGCAGTCCCACGAGCAGCTTCGGGATATCATCCCGCGATTTCAGATCCAGCACGATGTCTCCAATCGGCCACTCTCCCAGACTCGCTTGTGTGTTTATGACATTCCGCATGGGTCTATCCTGGCATTGAAGTGTGTCGAGAAATCGGCCGCTTGGGGAGGAAAGGCTCATTTTCCCCGTGCTCGTTTAAGAAAAGTACCCTTAATAATCAACGTGATACAAAATCCACACCCAAAGCCTAGTGAATTCGCATTACCGACTTCACTCACTGGAATGTATTGTAACATATTGATATATATATTGTTATTTAATTTCGGTCAGACACTATATAGGCACTAACATCAATGCTAGGACTCCGTCATCCATCTCCCCAAGTCCTTGACGAGGCGAAGGGCATTCGGATCCGCTGGCTTTTGGGGCTCGCCTCTGCGGCGGCTGTCAAGGTACCTGTCGCCTGATCATTTAGGCCGCGTCGCATTGTGAGGTGTCTTGGCACTCCTCGGTCGGGCGATTGAGCCATACTTCGGCAGGCAAGGACCAGTTCCGGATGCTACGGCTCCAGCGTTCGGGATGTTGCGCGCGGGCGGCCTCGTAGATCCGGGTGCGATGGGCGAAGATGGCGTGGTCGGCGCCCGTATGACGCTCCGCGGGACTCACAAATTTCAGGTTGCGATGCTTGTGGTGGTGGTTATACCAACGCACGAAGGCGAGCATCCAGGCTCGCGCCTTTGCGAGGCTTCCGAAGGCGCCCGGATAGCCGGGGCGGTATTTGCAGGTGCGGAACAGGCTTTCGGCATAGGCGTTGTCGTCGGACACACCCGGACGGCTGTACGAACGACGCACGCCGAGCGCATCGAGGGTCGCGACGAAGGTGGAGGCCTTCATGGGACTGCCGTTATCCTGATGGAGTACGAGCGGCCGCCTGTCCGTCACGCCCTCGCGCACGAGTGCCTGACGGATCAGGGCGGCGGCGTGATCCCCGGACTCCTCCTCATGGACCTCGTGGGCGACGATCTTGCGCGAGTAGATGTCGAGCACGAGATACAGAAAGAAGAATTGGCCGCTTACGGGGCCGGGCAGGTATGAGATGTCCCAGCACCACAGCGTATTGGCGCCCCGCGCGCGGTGACGTGGGATGGGACGGGTATCGGGCGTCTTCGCGCGGCCCCTGTGCGCCAGCTGGTTGGCGGCGCGCAGCAGGCGATAGAGCGTGGATTCGGAGGCGATATAGCGCCCCTCGTCGGCCAGCCGTGGCACGATCTGGGTAGGCGGCAGGCTTGCAAAGCGCGGTTCGTTGACCACACGCAGGGCTTCGGCCCGCTCGGCCTCCGAGAGGCGATTGGGGGGTACGGGCCGATGCGCCTGCGGCCGCCGGTCGGAGCCCACGACCCCCGTCTGCGTCCAGCGCTCCAAGGTCCGAAGTGTAATACCAAGCTCTCTGCAGGCAACCCGCTTGCGGGCCCCGGCGGCTACGGCCTCGTGAATCAGCATAACGGCGGCTTGGCGATCTGGGGTGCTGATCATGCGTCCTCCTCGTCCCCCCAGATCGCCGCGGCTTTTTTTCGTAAGGCAAGCAGCGCGGCGGTCTCCGCCAGCGCCTTGTCCTTGCGGGCGAGCTCACGCTCTAGGACCTTGCGCTGCCTCTGCTCGGCCATAAGCGCTTCCCGGTGCGCCTTGGTGGATATGGACCCACCCTCCAGGGCCTGACAGGCGTCCGTGCGCCATGCCTTGACCTCCTCGGGGTAGAGGCCGTGTCGGCGGCAATATTCGCCGAGCTCGGCTTCATTCAAGCCCGCGGTCTCCACCACCACGGTAAGCTTCTGCGCGGCCTGGCGTTTCACGGGCGGCCTTCCTCCCGGCATATCCGCTGCCTCCTTTGGGCGTATTGTCTTGCGCCAATCATACAGCGTCCAGCAAGAGATGCCCGTCTCCCGGGCGAGCTCTGGGATGGACAGGTCAGGGGTGGCCAGCATCTTGCGGATCACCGACTCCTTCCGTTCTTTGGCGTAGCGCATCATGGTTGTCGACTCTCTTTCTGCCCCCAAGGGTTTCATACAAGAGGCGACAGGTAGTCTGACAGCGGGGGTCTGCCATAACGGAGGGCATGAACGATCCGGGCCAGGAGGGGGGAGTGGCGGTGTCGCACGTGCGCCTGATCCGTCCGGGCGAACGCGCCGAGTGGGACCGCTTGATGCGCGCCCACCACTACCTGGGGCTGACCGCGCTCGTGGGGCGCAGCCTGCGGTATGTGGTGGACAACCCCCTCCGTGTGGGGGTGGACAACCCCCTCCGTGTGGGGGTGGACAACCCCCTCCGTGTGGGGGCAGAGGGGGACGGGCAGTGGCTGGCGCTCGTAGGCTGGGCGTCGGCGGCCTTGAAGTGCGCCCCGCGGGATGCCTGGATCGGCTGGGCGAAGGCCTTGCAGTGGCAACGTATTGGGCTCATCGCCAACAACGCCCGCTTCCTGATCCTGCCGGGGGTGCGGGTCCAGAACCTCGCCTCGCGGATTCTGGGCCAGAATCTCGCGCGTCTCTCGGCGGATTGGCAGGCGGTCCACGGCCACGGCCTTCTGCTCGCCGAGACCTTCATCGATCCGGCGCGCTTTGCCGGCACCTGCTACCGGGCGGCCAACTGGATCGAACTCGGGCCCACGCGCGGCTTTGCCAAATCCAACGACACCTATGTCGCCCATGGGGCCCCTAAGCGGATCTGGGTGTACCCCCTCCATAAAAAAGCCCGGCTGATCCTCTCATCGCCACGCCCGCACCCAGACCTACCCCGCCAGGAGATGAAGACCATGACCCTGACCGACGTGGACGCAGCCGCACTCTTTGCGCGTCTGGGGTCCTTGGTCCTCTCATCGCCACGCCCGCACCCAGACCTACCCCGCCAGGAGATGAAGACCATGACCCTGACCGACGTGGACGCAGCCGCACTCTTTGCGCGTCTGGGGTCCTTGGAAGACCCCCGCGCGCGGCGCGGGCTGCGCCACAGCCAGCGCTCGCTCATCGCCATCATCCTCTGTGCCGTGATCAGCGGGGCGCAGGGGCCGACGGCCATCGGCGAATGGGTCAAACGCCTCCCGCCTACGATTATCGCGCGAAAGGGCGGACACAGGCCAAGGAAGCAGCCGAGGCCATTGAAGATAAGTTTTGACAAAGACTGGAAAATGACAGTACTCCCAATCCACACGTCATAGACCTCCGCTCTTGCCAAGTAATCTCCGGCGAGGCCTAAACAGTCCCTCGAGATGAAACAATGGCGGCTCGATTACCTGAGTTTGTGTGACGACCCACAGCAAGACATGTCGGATTAACGATTGGAGGTGAGCCAACCGAGACCTCGTGGGATAAGATGCTGGGTATGCTTCTTGTAAAAAAATTGCTGTAGGCGGATGCAGCGTCGCTGGCCTCATGCCGGCCTTCATAACGCGCATCGTTCCGCCCCGGGCCGCCCTGGACGTGCAGCAATTCTCAATATGAGCTTTCGCAATGGCTATACGTCCATAGGGATGGGTTCCTGCGAGAGGTTTAGGCGGTTTGTTGTAGCCTCTGTCGAGCAGAGTGGATCAGCGGACGGATGCAGCAATTCTCAATATGAGCTTTCGCAATGGCTATACGTCCATAGGGATGGGTTCCTGCGAGAGGTTTAGGCGGTTTGTTGTAGCCTCTGTCGAGCAGAGTGGATCAGCGGACGGAGGAAGATGCGTTTGGGGTGGGCGTCATGGCGGATGTGAGTTCACAGACGGTTTGCGCCAGAGCATGGCGACTCAATCTGCCATAACGACGAGTGAGCTCCTGGATCAATTGACACTCCGCCGGGCTCAAGGGTTGACCGCAGAATGCGTAAACAGGGGTATCGATCATGAGGGTTCAACCACGGTAGGGTTCAACCACTGTCGCGGCGGGTGCGGTTCAGTCCGTCTCGCATGAAGTCCAGCATCGCAGCGAAACTCTCGAAGCAATGATAATGCGTCAGAACCCTGACATGTTCAAAAAAGATTTGCCGCGTCGGGAGCCGCGCACGCAGGGACCGATACGCTTCGTTTGTCAGCTCTTGCACGGTATGCAGCAGGAAGGCCAGCAGATTGAACGTCGCCAGTAAGGCCGAAAGGTGCTGTTTGCCATGCCCGAAATTATGGGTCAGATGATACCCTTTGGTTTTCAGGGTGTTGTTATTCCCATTTTCGATGCGCCATCGTGCGCGTCCCGCTTTGACAATGTCGGCGACCTGGCTTTGATCGATGGCATGGGTCGTAGCAAAGGCGTTGTGATACATCGTCTTGCCCTCCGCATCCGTGGTGCGCAACTCGCACCAGTTGACGGCTAGAGCGCCCTCGCCGGCGCGCAACGGTAACGATAGGGTAAAAAATACGGCGAACGCCCCCAAAGCGGCATCCTCCATACGATACCTACGATTTTTTCCGGTGCGCTGATCTGGAAAATGGCGTGCCAGCTCGGTGAATGCCGCCATTTGTTGTGGCAGGTGTAGGGCGTGCTCGGGAGAAGAGACAGGACAAGCCATGGGGAAATCCACCGGAATGACATTGACCCAACCTCTTATACGGCGAACGACGGCTTTTGTCCAGCCTTACCCCTGCCAAAGATGAACCGCCACCCTTTACGAGGCAGCACGACCCCTGCGCAAGAGCGGATTTGGCCATATTGAGAATTGCTGCTGGACGTGACGGTATTTGAGGAGCAGAGTGCGACCGAATAGCCGCCGGTCGCGCTCTTCGAGTGGGTCTGGCGGATCAAGTCTTTCACCATCGAGGGCTTCACGATGGACGACGAGCGTCTAAAGAATGATGGTCCGGTGCAGGCCGAGCAGTATTTCGATGAGCCACTGCGGCGCATTCAAGGAATCGGCCTCTCGGAACGTAAGCTCGACCAAAAGATCCCCAGCATATACGCTACCGCGATTGGCTACGACGTCACGGCGCAGGCGCCGAAGGATTTCTTTGTCATCGTCCGGAACGAGATCCATCGGGCTATTCACGGGCTGACGGCAGCGCAAGGCCTCTACCCGCGCGTCGGCGCCGGCCAAGGAAACAGGGGGGCGGACTGCCTTGGGAGACGCGGCCAGCGGCACGATGCAGAAATTCGCTGCCATCGTCGCCAAAAGCTCCCTGAGCGAAGCTAAAATGGCGCAGTTGTGGCGATCGGCGCCGGCTTATCGGGATCGGGTCGAGGATAGGGTGCGACCCCGAATCCCCATGACAATGCAGTCCCGCAAGGCGCGTCTCCACCGTTTTACCGAGGCACGCGACCGCGAGGTTTTGCAGGATGCTGGCGAGGCCATGGCGGAAACCACCAAGGCTCGTGCCGAGCGGGCATTCGCGACACATCGCACCGTGCGGGATCGGCTGTTCGAGGGCGATTTTGACCTGATGGCCAAACGAATTAAGGCTCGGCGCAAAGCGGAAGGCCAGGATGAATAAGATATATCCCATCCTGGCGGAAAGTCGCGCGGTATGAACGTCGCCGTGCAATTGACGCCCAGGGGGCATCTCCAGTTCGGGATGGAACCGGATGCGCCGAATGTGTCCGATGCGCTGGCCGATCGGTTGGCTGGCGCCTTTTCACGAGGCACGGGACACGGCCTGCTCCATCTGGGTGCTGCAGAAGTCGCCACTGCACTGCCTCCCCTGTGGGCCTTCTGGCGGGATTTCGCGACTCGTTTTGTGACGGCTCTAACCGCTACGCCCGAAGACGGCGAGATTGCCGTCGCGGCCCCCGATGCACTGGCTCTCGAGACCTTGTGCCTGGATGTGCCGCCGATGACGGGTGCGGAGTATCTGGCGCCGGAAACCTTTCTTGCGCTGTGGGCGGACATCGAGGCCGCCGTGAAGACCGAACGGGCCGCCTGCGGCGGGTCGCTGCAAGATTTTCTCAAAGCGAAACATCGGGCCTGGAATCTTGTCGGGCGCGTACATTTCAACCTTGCCGAAAACCGCAAGGATGCAGAATACCCCTTCGCTTTCCTCGCCACCTACACATCACGCTTGTCGGCCACGGGCACAGCGCAACACATGCCGCTTTCGCAGGCGATGAGGGAGTTCTCTGGTGGCAGAAAGAAGGCTCAGCTTCTGTCTCTGCTCCAGCCGGTGCAAAAGGCGGCAGAAAACTGCGCCTGGCTTACCGACTTGGTGAATGAAGGCGAAATCTATCACCCCTTGCGCTGGGACGTTGATGAGGCGGTGCGCTTCCTCAAGGATGTGCCGCATCTGCAAGCGGCCGGTATCGTCGTGCGCATGCCTAAGACGTGGGCGGCTGATCGGCCCGCCCGGCCCAAGGTCTCCGCAACCGTGGGCAACAAGAATCCCTCGCTACTTGGGATGGATGCCCTGCTCGACTTTCAAGTGGAAGTCACGCTTGACGGTCAATCGCTGACCCCCGCCGAAATTCAGCAACTGCTGGCGGCGAGCGCCGGGCTGCAATGGATACGCGGCCAGTGGGTCGAGGTAGACAGAGATCGGCTCTCGGAACTCATCGCGCGTTTTCACAGTATCGGCGATGCGGCGGCGGGAGGGTTGCCCTTCGGGCGGGCCATGCGCCTATTGGCAGGCGCGGTGCTTGACGAGGCCATACCCACCGATCCGGACTGGTCGGAAATCGTCGCCGGCGATTGGTTGGCTGACATGCTCCAGGGCCTGCGTTCGCCGGAAGGGTTGGCCGCGGTCACTCCCGGCCTGCCGCTGAAAGCGAACCTGCGTCCCTACCAGCAGGCGGGGGTGCGCTGGTTGCACTTGCTGACCCGGATGGGCTTGGGCGCATGTCTCGCCGATGACATGGGGCTGGGCAAGACGATTCAAGTGTTGACGCTGCTGCTGACTCTGGAGCGAACGCGCCCCAGCCTGTTGGTGGCCCCGGCGTCGCTGCTCGCCAACTGGCAACAGGAAGCCGAACGCTTCACTCCCAGCTTGCGCTGTCTTATCGCACACCCGTCGGCGATGACGCAGGAGGAACTGCGCGCGTTGGACGTGGATCGATTGGCGGGCATAGATCTGGTCATTACGAGCTACGGTACACTGATGCGCCTGCCCAACCTGCTCAAAATACCCTGGCACTTGGCGGTGGCCGACGAGGCGCAGGCGCTCAAGAATCCATCAGCCAAGCAGACGAAGGCGGTCAAGACGCTCAAGGCCAGCACGCGTATTGCGCTGACCGGCACACCGGTGGAAAATCGCCTTTCCGACCTGTGGTCCATTTTTGATTTCACTCATCCTGGCCTGTTGGGTTCACAGAAGGCCTTCGCCGGATTGACGAAAAACACCGCGCATTTCGCCCCACTGCGCACACTAGTCAAACCCTATATCTTGCGGCGCTTGAAGAGCGACAAGCGGATCATCGACGACCTGCCGGACAAGACGGAAATGACCGCTTGGGTAGCGCTGAGCCCCATCCAGACCGCCCTGTACCAGCGCGCAGTCAAGGAATTGGCCGCCAAACTGGAAGCCACAGAGGGCATCGAGCGCAAAGGGTTGGTGCTGGCCTCCCTGATGCGCTTCAAGCAGATATGCAATCATCCATCTCAGTGGCTCGGTGATGGCGCCTGGAAGCCTGAAGAAAGCGGAAAGTTCACGCGTTTGGCGGAAATCGCGGAAGTCATCGCCCTCAAGCAGGAAAAGGTGCTGGTCTTTACCCAGTTCCGGGAGATGACAGCGCCGCTGGCGGCCTTCCTAGGCCATATCTTTGGGCGCGCAGGTCTCGTGTTGCATGGCGGCACGCCGGTCGCCAAGCGTCGCCAACTCGTCAATCGCTTCCAGGAAGATGAACAATGTCCATTTTTCGTCCTGTCGCTCAAGGCGGGCGGAACCGGGCTGAATCTGACCGCAGCCTCCCATGTGATTCACTTTGATCGCTGGTGGAATCCTGCCGTGGAAAACCAGGCCACCGACCGCGCGTGGCGTATCGGCCAGCATCGTAATGTGCTGGCACACAAGTTCGTCTGCCGGGGCACAATCGAAGAACGTATCGACGATCTGATAAGATCCAAGCAACAACTGGCGACGGATATGCTCGAAGGCGGTGCCGAAATCAACCTGACAGAAATGAGCGATGCGGAGTTGCTCGATCTGGTTAGACTCGATATCCACTCCATCGGAGAATGAAGGCATGAGCTATGGTTACTGGAAGCCTTATGTGCCGGTCGCCAAGCGGCGGGCGCAGGCGGAGAAGGCGGTCACGAAGGCAAAGAAAGCCGGGAAGGACCTACATCCGGTCTGCATCGAGGGCCGAGCCATCGCCAAAACCTTCTGGGGCAGGGCCTGGTGTGACAACCTGGAAGCCTATAGTGATTTCGAGAACCGCCTGCCGCGCGGGCGCACTTATGTCCGCAACGGCTCGGTCATTGATCTGAAGATCGAGCCGGGCAAGGTACGGGCGCTGGTGGTCGGGTCCAGCCTGTACCAAATCGAAATCGGTATCGCCGCCGTGTCGAGCACCCGGTGGAAGTTGTTGGCGAGGGAATGCGCCGACGCCATCGCCTCGCTGGTCGAACTGTTGCAGGGCAAGCTCTCGAAAGCGGTGATGGAGCGCATTTGTCAGCCGAAGACCGGGCTTTTCCCCACGCCTAAGGATATCCAGCTTGGCTGCTCCTGTCCGGACTGGGCAACGATGTGCAAGCATGTCGCCGCCGTACTCTACGGCGTCGGCGCGCGTCTGGATGCGCAGCCAGAACTTCTTTTCATGCTGCGTCAGGTGGACCCCAACGACCTGGTGACTCAGGCCGCGGAAGCCTCCGTCCAAACCAGGAAGACACCGGCCAGGGGCCAGGCGCTCGACGACTCTCAACTCTCCGATGTGTTCGGCATCGAGATGGACATTTCCGCGGACTTGCCCGAGACGAAGAAGAAGGCGGGAACCGCCAAGTCGAAGGCGGCGCAACCGTCTGCCGCCGCGTCCAAAACGCCGGCCAAGAAGAAGACAAAGACGACAACCCTGAAGAAGTCAAGGTCGGCGACAGATTCACGGGTCCGGAAAGCGCGCGTGCCGTCCATAGAAAAGCCTGCCGCAGTCGGCAAATCAACCAACTCGGCCCCCGGAAAGTCCGTATTGCGGAAGCTCGCCGCCAACATGCCGGCTCACTCGAAAAGGAAAAAGTCTTAGCTGAGTATGGGTTTGATGTGAACCCAATGACGGATAACGGGGTCACGTCACACCGCGTCCGGCAGATTCTGAGGGATCAGGAGGTCATCCTGGGATCCGTCGAGCGGGCGAGCGCCGAGGGCGCCCACCTATTTGAGGGGTGGGTTTTCGCTAATCGAGGCGCACTTCCTGTTTCGCTTCCCGCGCGCGGTAGGGGGTGGGAAGTGGAGCGGGATCCTCGGAGGCTGACGGTCGGGGCGCCGACACCGGCGCGATCAGGCGCGGGTGGCGAGCCTGTAGCCCTCCGGGCTGCACACGACCTGACCCGTGTCGGCCAATGCCGTCACATACCGGATGATGATGCAGATCAGATTGGCGATGAACTGCTCCCGCCAAGCCTAGACAGCTATGGCGTGAGTTTCGTGCTCATTGCCGGCCGAATGGCCGGTCGTCGCGGTGAAACCTCCACCGCTCCACACCTCGGACGGTTCCCGTGAGTTTCGTGCTCATTGCCGGCCGAATGGCCGGTCGTCGCGGTGAAACCTCCACCGCTCCACACCTCGGACGGTTCCCGCCCGGACAACCTCGCATCTAGCCAACGCAACAACACCAGAGCCGCGTTTTCATCTCGGCCACAGGTGGCACCGCAGTGCGGACACTGGTGCTGCCGGTCCGAGAGCGTTTTCTTCTCGTTCGGCAGCTGCCCGCATCCACATTGTGGGCCGCATGGCCCACATTGTGGGCCGCATGGCCCATGACAGCGTTGCGTGGGTTTGATCTCCCGCGTCGGCGCCTCCTCAGCTGCCCGCATCCACATTGTGGGCCGCATGGCCCACATTGTGGGCCGCATGGCCCATGACAGCGTTGCGTGGGTTTGATCTCCCGCGTCGGCGCCTCCTCATACCAGGACCCAGCCTCTTCCGCTTTGGTCCTGGTCATATTGAGAAATGCCGCCGGGGAGGCTGCGTAAATCTCGCGGTTCAAGCCCTTTTTCCGGACCCCACCGCTCCGTACCATATTCTGGACCGTCAAGGACTCGGTACCGATGGCACCGAAGCGTTTCACCAGTCCTGCACTGGTCTGATGCAGAAAGTCCTGGCGCTGCCGCGCCACCTTGGCGTGCAGCCGGGCCAAGTGCGAGATGGCATGGCGCAGGCTGACCGATACCGGAAAACCCTTTTTCCGGCCAGTCCTTTCCTGCGCCATGCGAATTTTCCGCGACACCTCTTGCCCGAGACGCTTCAATTCCGCTAACTGGTTCTTGAGGCGTCTGGGATTGGCAACCGTTTCGATCCCCATCGGGGTGGCGAGGGTCAAGAAGTCCGTCAGGCCCCAGTCAAAGGCGCCGATGGCGGTGCCGCGCTCTCGCTGTATGGTCTCGATCTCCAGGGTCACGGAGGCGTACCACTTGCCGGCCTTGTGCAAGATCTCACAGGTCACAGGCGTGCCGGTCGTGCGGGCCCGGCCGCGCATCGGAATGTGTCCGACGCCTTGGAGATACAGCTTGCCGTGGACGCTGTTCTCGCCGGCGTGCAGTCTCCAGCCGTCGCCGTGGGTCTTGTAGCCCCAGCCGGGATAGCGACGGAGAGACTTGAAGCGCGGGAAACCCGGCGTGTCGCCATTCTTCACCCGCCGGAAGAAGGCCTGAAAGGCCAGGTGCAGGCGCTTGAGCGTGACTTGCTCGGATTGGGCGTTCAAAGAGGCAAGACCGGCGCTGATGCGGCGCCATTGGGTCAGCACTTTACACTGGTCGGCAAACGATAATCCCTTGCGGGCGTTCAAAGAGGCAAGACCGGCGCTGATGCGGCGCCATTGGGTCAGCACTTTACACTGGTCGGCAAACGATAATCCCTTGCCGGTTTCCTGGTACACGCGGATGCGTTCTTCCAGAGCCGTGTTATACAACCGCTGATGCAAGCCCCGCATCGTCTCCAGCCGCTCCGTTTGGGTGGCGTTGGGATAGAGGCGATACATGACTTTGCGATAGGGCATGACGTCATTCTATTCGGCCACCATGACCCCGCAAACCCTCGGAAACACCGGGCATCAGAGTATTGATAATCGGAACTATCATTTGGTTCTGGTCACGAAATATCGCCGCAAGTGCATGACCGGCCCCATGCGGGACCGGCGGGAGACCCTTGGCCGCAACGCAGTGGCACAATAGGAGCGCGAGGTGCGGGCATTCCACGGTGACACGGATCCTGGGCATCGGCTTCGGGCCCTGACACCCAAGGTATTGCCATCGGCCTTCGTGAATAACCGCAAAACGGTCACCAGCCGCTTGCTGGGCAAGGAATTTGCCGACCATCTGAAGCGGTATTACTGGAGCAAGCCCGTATTCTGGAGTCGCAGTTATTGCATCCTCACCGAAACGGTCACCAGCCGCTTGCTGGGCAAGGAATTTGCCGACCATCTGAAGCGGTATTACTGGAGCAAGCCCGTATTCTGGAGTCGCAGTTATTGCATCCTCACCGTGGGTGGTGCGCCCCTGTCCGTGCTCAAACAATACATGGGCCATGCGGCCCACAATGTCGAACAGCAGGAAAGACCGGAATGTCGCCCAATGGGCGAGTGTGCCACCCATTGCCGGCCGAATGGCCGGCATTGCCGGCCGAATGGCCGGCCTTGCCGGCCGAATGGCCGGTCACCACCCCCTGAACCGCCGCGCGGTTACAGGCGGAGCACTGCGGCGCTTTCTGGTAGCTTGGGCGGTCTTTCGGGGCCTTGCACGATCCGGGCGTAGCCGATTGCGCCTGCGATAAATACCACGGACAAAAACACCGCCGACAACCAGAAAACGGGGCGCGGACCGAGATGTACCGCGAGAGCGCCGAATACGCCCATGCTGAGGGCGCTTGTCCCGAACAGTAGAGAAGCCGAAACACTAAAACCCACGCCAACAAGGGCCGCGGGGGGCCGGCCATCAAGAAATAGGCGCGCACTTGATTCAGGATCGAGAACCCGACGCTGATCAAGGCCACGGCGATCACGGTCACAAGCCGGTCCTGGAAAAACGCGAGCACGATGACGCCGGAAGTCAAGCTTGCGACGCCGGTCACAGCAATTCTCAATGTGGCGCTGACCATGGGCACCGAGTGGCGTCCCGCATGACGAGAAGGCGCCCAACATCCGGCACAGGCGCGTCAGACAGACGCATTCTTGCATCGTCACCGGGTGATCCAGGCGCTGTCGCTTCACATTGAGAATTGCTGCACCGGTCAGATCCCATCTGATCTCAGGTGCGCGGGCGAGGCACGGTATCACCAGATCCGACAAGAGCATCACGGCCGCGGATTCCTCCAAAAGCCATGCATAGAATGCCTTTTCGTGGGCATTCTCCAGACCCACATAAAATGGCAGGCCGACATGCCAATCTCCCATGACACCGAGAAACGCGGCCATCGGCACCGCAATGACCCGGTGCGCGACAAGCCCCGCCGGCCGCATGGCCCATCAGGGCGGGGAAGGGTCCCACAGGGACTTCCTTCGGTCGTAGCGCGGACGGCGTAGCCGTCCCTGGTTTTCAGTGCGGCGTCTGTTGCTGCTCGATGTACTGGCGCACGATGGAGAGGGGCGCACCGCCGCAGGAGCATGCGCAGTACGACGGCGACCACAGCACGCCTTTCCAGTAGCGTTTCTCGATGTCCGGCCGTTCCTTGCGCAACAGGCGGCTGGACACGCCCTTGAGACTGTTCACAAGGTTCGAGACGGCGACCTTGGGCGGGTACTCGACAAGCAGGTGCACATGATCGTCCTCACCGTCCATCTCGATCAGTTGCGCGCCGAAGTCGGCGCAGACCGTGGCAAAGATCATTCGCAGCCGGTTGATGGCATCGTCATCAAACACCTTGCGGCGATATTTCGCCACAAAGACCAAGTGGATGTGCATCTTGAAAACACAATGCCGACCATGCCGAATATCGTTGTCATCGCTCATAGGCCAAGAGTATAATGCACGGCATGCAACGACTCCAATAGAGCGGGAAGCCCTGTTTGTGCCATAGGTCTCCGTATAGCGCGGCGAGCGCCCCGAGATATCGGAGTCGCCCCTGATTCGTCCGACCTTTATGTCCCTTCGACATACCGTAGCGCCCGGCTCATCACGGCAGTCGGCTCAGCCCCGGCGGGACGATCCCGATATTTCGCGTATCACCCACGTTCGTTGCGGGGACGCGCGCATACCCATCCGCGCATAATGACGAGCGCCACGAAGTCCTGGCATCCGTGGAGCGATGGTGCCGTGGACGCACGCTCCGATGCCAAGCTGTACACCCGTGCCCGAAATGATCCGCGCAAGTCTTGCGGGGCGCCCGCGCTTGCGCGCCATTTCACCATATCCCGGGCAAAGCCGATCGACGATGGGGACGCCCAATGGCGGGCCGGGCTGGTGTTATTCTGCCGTGCATCCGGGGACTTGGCAGAGCCTGCGGCTCATTTCCCGAATAGCGGTAGCTCTCGCATGTCCTTGCCTCCATGTTCCTTGGACCCTGATCGCGGCCTGAAGGGCGGCGCCCAGCCTCGGGCCGTGCGTCCGCGGCACGTCCTCTATTGTGTGTGCTCGGGATCCACCACATGCCCCGTGCCGCATTGTGGAAAAAACATGGCGGTCACCGCCGCATGAAAGCCATCGAGCTTTTGTTGAAGGCGGTCCAGGAACTCATGGAGCCCCTGCTCAATGATATGTCCAATACGTAGCGACGAAAGCTCATCCGTCAAGGCTCCGAGCCGGTTTTCCGGTTCGCTAGGCGATGACCCTGGGCCGGACTCGCAGAGCTGCCTCAAAACCATCGTCGCCCGCCCCAAACAAAAGTGCACCGCGCGAGGAAACTCCGTGTCCAGTAGCAGGAAATCGGCAACCTTTGCCGGCGTAATGCTCTTATATCGCTTCCGATACATCTCCATGGCGCTTGCCGATTTCAGAAGGGCCGCCCACTGAATGGTGTCGACCGTGCTACCCACCCCCAGCCATGCGGGCAACAAGATGAAATACTTGACGTCAAGAATGCGCGATGTCGTATCGGCGCGCTCTATCATCGTCCCGAGACGCAAAAAGCACCAGGCATCTCCATGGGACATCGTGCCGTCCGCCAGACCATAAAAAAGCCGCACCCGCATCTTCACTTCCGTATAAAACTCGAAGGAGTTGAGAAGTGCATAATCCGAGCCCACGGAATCGCATAAAAATGCGTAGAACCGGTTGGCCTGCTCCCACATTTCCGACGAAATCGTATCTCGTACCGACCTGGCATTCTCCCTCGCGCGCTGGATGCAGGCGATGATCGAGTTGGGATTTTCCGCATCGAATGTCAGGAACCACATGACGGAATCGCGGGTGGGCGCACTATGGCGGGCCGCGAACAGTTCCCGGCCGCCTACGGTGTCAATCAGGGGCTCCCACTGGTCGCCGATATCCATGGCTGAATCCAGTGTCAGGTGCAGATTGACGTCAACCAGGCGCGCGATGCTCTCCGCGCGTTCCAGGTACCGACCGATCCAATATAGTGACTCCGCGACTCGACTGAGCATGTCGGCCTCCTTTTTCATGGTATGCCTAGTCGACCCATGACCGCATGATACGCGCGCACCCTTGCCGAAAAACGACAGCGCCCATCCCGACACCCGCCATCCGTATCCCTTATACCACGGCACGGGCTCGGCACGGGGAGGGCTGGGCAGGCCTGTGCGGGCGGCAACAGGGTTTTCCGCGCAAACCGCCCCCCTCTAGCCTTGCAGGACCCAGGTATCCTTGCTCCCCCCGCCTTGCGATGAATTCACCACCAGGGAGCCCTTTTTTAAGGCGACCCTGGTCAGGCCGCCGGGAAGAACGTAGATGTCGCGTCCATACAAGATGTAGGGGCGCAGATCGACATGGCGGCCCTCGAAGTGGTCGCCCGCCAAGACCGGCGCCCGAGAAAGGGCGATGGTCGGTTGCGCCACATACCGGCGAGGATTCGCCACGATCCGTTCCCGGAACAGCGCCAACTCCGATGCGCTGGCGGTCGGACCCACAAGCATGCCATATCCCCCCGACCCGTCCGTGGCCTTGACCACCATCTCGCTCATATGCGCCAGGACGTAGTCACATTCCTTTGGGTCATGGCAGAGATAGGTAGGGACGTTGGGTATAAGTGCGTCTTCGCCCAAATAATACTTGATGATGCGCGGTATATAGGCGTACAAGGCCTTGTCATCGGCCACGCCGGTGCCGGGCGCGTTGGCGAGCGCCACATGGCCCGCCCGATAACATTCCATGAGCCCGGGCACGCCCAGGCAAGAATCCGACCGGAATACCAAGGGATCCAGAAAATCATCGTCGATGCGGCGATAGATCACGTCGACCTTCCTGAGACCCCTCGTCGTTTTCATGTAGACCACTTTTTTGCGGACCACGAGGTCGCGCCCCTCGACAAGCTCGACACCCATCTGCTGAGCCAGAAACGCATGCTCGAAATAGGCGGAATTATGCATGCCGGGTGTCAATACCACCGTGACCGGGTCGTCTTGCCGGGCAATAGCGAGATACTCGAGCACATCCAGGAGGCGGCTTGGGTAGTCATCGACGGCCCGGACCCTTGAGACATCAAATACGCGAGGGAGGATTCTCTTCAGGACGCGACGGTTTTGGAGCACATAGGACACGCCGGATGGGCATCTCAGATTATCTTCCAGGACGTAAAACTGGCCGGATCGGTCGCGAATGAGATCGATGCCCGAGATATGATTCCAGATACCGTGGGGGACACTCAGATCCTGGCATTCTTTCCGGTAAGCCGGCGCCGACAAAACGAGATCCCGAGGGACCACGCCGTCGCGCAATATCTTGCTTGCGCCGTAAATGTCCGCGATAAACAAATTCAGGGCATGTGCCCGCTGCTTAAGGCCCCGCTCCAGCGTCGCCCATTCCGTTGACTCGATGATGCGCGGAATAATGTCAAAGGGAAGGATCTTTTCGGCCCCTTCGTTGCCGCCGTAGATGGCGAAGGTGATGCCCATACGATAAAGCGCGGCCTCCGCCAAGGCCTGATAGCGACCCAATTCGCCTGCGGATAGGCCACACAAGCACTGAAATAAAAGCTTGGATCCAGGGCGCAGGTGGCCCTCTAAGGCAAAGGCCTCGTCGTAAAAGTTTTCAACCTGGTAGTCCATCCATGCCATGTTGGCACCCGTCGTGACTCCCGAGACCCCAAAAAGGCGCTCCGCCTTAGACCCGTCGGCGCCAAGCGCAAGGCAAGGCCTAGCAATATGCGTGCCGGACGGTAAATGGTGCGAGCCGGATCGGCTCCATGAGAACTCATCGCCTGATCGGCCGGGAGGTGGGCAGGTCCCGGCGAGCGGTCTGCCCCACCATGAGGCGCGTGCCCGGAATCGGGCAGAGGTGGCCGGCGTTTGACCGGGCGCGGCGCGTGTCGGCCCCTTTACAGAGGACGACTTTCCGTGTTCCATTTGCAATGGGCCCCGCATCCGGGCGCGGTGCGCTACAAGAAGTTCCATGAGACGCGGTCTGAGGCATGACGCTTGCATCGACCACGGTTGTGTCTTGTGTTCCGGGTCTTGGATGACGCAGGACCGAGATAGGCGCCATAAGGAGGCTTGCGGTATCCATGACGTATTGTTTGGCTATGCGTCTAGAGGAAGGGCTCGTCTTTTGTTCCGACTCCCGGACCAACGCCGGAATCGATAATGTGAGCGCCTACTCCAAAATGCACCGATTTCCCGTGGAGGGGTCGCGGCACTTCACGCTGCTCTCGGCTGGCAACCTAGCCACCACGCAGGCGGTGGTTAAGAAACTGCGGACCGACATGACGCAAGGGGGGCCCAGTCTGCGCACCGCATCAACCATGCAAGAGGCCGTGGACTATGTCGGCGTGGTCAATGCCTTGGTTCAGCGCCAGCAGACCGAGCGCGACGCCGCGCACACGAGCTTCGAGGCCACCTTCATCTTCGGGGGGCAGATCGCCGGACAAAAACCCGAGATCTTCATGGTGTACCCGCAGGGTAATTACATTCATGAGTCCCGGGAGCATCCCTTTTTGCAGATCGGTGAGATCAAGTACGGCAAGCCCATCCTCGATCGTGTCGTAAGCCCCGACCTGGATCTCGAGCGGGCGGCGCGCTGCGCCCTTGTCTCCATGAACTCGACCATGCGTAGCAACGTCACGGTGGGGCCGCCCATCGACCTGCTGATCTACCGGCGAAACATCTTCGATGAGGGCCGCTTTTTGCACTTAGGGGAGGATGACACCTTCTTGCAGGCGATCGGGCAACGTTGGAGCGAGGGCCTCATTCAGGCCCTTGAAACCCTCCCCAAATTTTCCTGGGAAACCGGCGACGATGGTGAGACCACAGGCCACGTCTATCCGTTTCCCCCCAGCCCCTGACATCACGATGGAGCGCCTCACCCTTAGCCATCACATCCACTATGACTACCCAAGCCCTGTTTTTCTGGGCCCTCACATCTTGCGGCTAAGCCCGGTGCTGCCGGCCGGCCTTCAGGATTATTCGCTTCAGCTCACGCCCCGACCCCAGACATTGCACTGGCAGTTCGATCTCTTCGGTAACCGGATCGCGCGCGCCGTCTTTGCGGAGCGCGCGGAGGCCCTCGATGTCGTGATGATGGCGACATTCTGTTGGCATGAGACCAATCCGCTGGATTTTTTGCTAGAAGAGACAGCGGTCCACTGGCCGCCGCACTACGACCCCGACCTCGCCGCGTGCCTTGCGCCCTACCTATGGGTATCGGAACGGGGCGCGCTCTTTCAGGCGTTCGTGGAGCAGTTGCGCAACGGTCCCGCGTCGACGGTGCCATTCTTGGCCTATGCGGCGCAGCAGATTGCCGCCACGGTTCGCTACACCTGTCGCCTCGACCCCGGCATCCAAGACGTTGAGACCACGCTTCATGAAAGGACCGGATCGTGTCGCGACAATGCCTGGCTGCTCGTGCAAACGGCGCGGCGACTGGGCTTTGCGACCCGCTTCGTCTCCGGGTACCTCATGGACCTCGCCGTCAAAACGGGCGATGAGGACCCTGGCGTCGATACCGCAGCCCTTCATGCGTGGGTCGATGTCTTCTTGCCGGGCGCCGGGTGGGTGGCCGTGGACCCGACCTCGGGACTCTTTGCGGGGGCGGACCATATAGCGCTTGCGGCGGCGCCGGACCCGGCCTTGGCCGCGCCTCTCCTGGGTAGCTGCGAACGACAGGCCGTGTGCTGGCACTATTCTCACAGCCTACGAAGGCTCGACCGTGGCACCGGTCATTGAGCCGGGCGTGCGCCTACGTCGGGAGGGCCGGCCGCCAGGTGTCGTTTGCGCCCCGTCTTGTGATAAATGGTTTCTTGTCGGCGGCATCGCCCCGCGGGCCCGGCGGCACGGCCTTGTGCGCGAATGGCGCGGATGCCGGGAGATCTGGCCGACGGCCACGACGCGATTCCTGCGCCCGGCCTCTGCAGAGATCGCCTATGGATGCCGACCGCTCGTGATCATCCGGTCCTATCGATCGGTATGGGCTTGAGGCCGGCGCGGTTGCAACCTCATCGGCGCGAGGCCGCGCAGTGTCGTCGCGGGCCCCAGCCCCGGCCTCGGGCCGGTTCACCGGAAAGACGGCGTAAGGACCCGCGCTTCAGCCGGTCTTGGCGCCTCGGGTGGCGATGTGCCGGCAGTCACACGGGCCATGGTCCTGTTCGCCGTGTCATTCCATTCGCCTCCGATCGCCAGGGGGGGTCACAGAGACGGCATATTTACGATCGGTTTCTGAACCTAAACGGTCGTTGACCGCCCCGTCCCCTCTATCCGGGTGCCAGTAAGGTCGCCGCATAGGCTTGTCCTTGGGGAGTTTTGCAAACGTGCGTCGCAGGATGGGCGCGAGGCGCCCGGTATCTGTCAACTGCTCCGCATTCGATTGGAGTGAGCCGAGGAAGGTCGCAAGACGCCGGCACCGCTTGAATGGCGGCCTGCTTGCGTATTGGCGGGTGTCGGTAAGCGTGGTGTGGCCACCGTGCCGGGTCTTGGTGGCAACTCCATGCCACAAAAAAGCGGTCGACCGGTGATGGTCTCGCGATATTTATGGGGATTGGCGAGCCGCACACAAAGATTCCCCCACCGGTAAAGTTTGTGCGTGTTCCTGGTTATTGGTGCCGGCCCGTCCGTTATGACAAGGCCTCGCCGGACGGCCGCCCTCCGTGTTCCGCGCTTATTGCAAGGGGCTGGCGGCCGCTTCGTCATTGTCCGCGTCGATTTTATCGGCGTCCGTGATCACTTGTAAGACGGTCTGGTCGCCGAAGGCGACCGCCATGACCTCGGGAACGGCACGATCCATCATTTGCAGCGCGGTGATCAGGTTGGCCTGGACGATCTCGGGGGTCGCCAGCGAATCGCCGAGCAGGGCATTAATGCGATATTGGACCTCACCGTCGCCGTGATCGAGGTGATAGGCGCCGACCCTGAGCGAGTAGTTGCGACGGATGACCCATTCCGACACCTCCGCGAACCGCGCCTTGGGTACGTAGCTCGGCGCCGCGACGGTAATGGCCAAGCATCGCCAACCGTCCTCATCCTCGGTGTGAATCTGGCAGGACAGGATGCCGCTGTCGGCGGATAGGCGCAGGACGATATATTCGGCATCCAGCGTCTGATGGGTGAGCTCCATGTCGTCCAGGACGGCGGTCACCATGTTCTGCAGGCCTGGATAATTTTCGATATCGCTGACTTTCATGGTTGTGTCGCCCTTATCGTCAAAAAGTGTATCGGGTCATGATACCTGGGATGCGTCTCAAGAGCGGCCCATCCGGCGATCTGTCTGATGGCTTGGGCGGCGCGCCGCCACGTCCTCTTGTCGAAACAGACCCGCACCGCGCTCTGGCGATCGAACATTCGGCGCCCAATGGCTTAAAGCAAGTGCAGGATACATGGCGGGATGCCGTGTTGCTGACCGCGGACCCGCGCATGCCTCGTCGCTTCCCTTTTCATTGGGTTCTCCCCAGTGGGTTACCATGAACCATGACTATAAAGCGAAGTTGCATGAACCGCATATACGACAGTTAAGCATATTACATTATTTGAAGTAAACACGTAAAAACGCTATATTGCAAAAAATCATGTTTTTGCGAGGTGGACCATGGATGCGGAGAAGGGGTCGGGACAGCAACCCATACTGGTGGCGACGTCGCGCGCCGTCCTCGGCTATGTCTTGGCGGAGCTCCGGCGCCGGCGCAAGCTGACACAGGTGCAGTTTGCCGAGCAGCTGGGGCTGGCCGGGTCCACGTGGTCACGGGTGGAGAAGGGTGAGACGTCGCTTACGGTCGAGCAACTTCGTGCGGCGGCCGATCACCTCGGGATCAGTGCCGCGAGCCTCATGAACCTCGCCGCGAAAGGCGAAGATGCGGTGCGGCGCTACGGGAAGGTGGTGTCTCCATCCAAAGGGGATCGCAGGGGGGGCGGCGAGGCCGCGTCCCATGGTGTGGGGATCGGGGCGATGGCGGGCCTGATATCGGCCGGGATGCTCCCCCTGATCGGGGCCACCCTCGGGGGCATTTTGGGCAAGGCCCTTGAATCGGCCATCGAAAAGGCCTTGGCGAGAGATGCGTCCGGCCCGCCGGAGGACGACAAGGACTGACGGCGGCCGGTTGTGTCCCGAGCGGCGCGGGGTGCCCTCGGGCGCGCCTACTCCGCGCAGTCGCACGCGGCCTGCCAGCGCACGATATGTCCCGGGGGCACCATTTTTTGCAAAAGCGGCATGACCGTGTCGACGGTCTCGGGCTCGTCGAAAAACTCCAGGACCAGTGGCAGGTGGACGGTCATGCGCAAAAGGTCCGCGGAATGCACCGTCCCCTTGGCCCCGAAGCCCGCGATGCCACGGAATACCGTAACCCCATGCACGCGGTGCTCGTCATGTAAAAGCGAGAAGATCTCCTGCATCAGGCTATGCCCCTCGAGCTTGTCGCCTTCCTTGATATAGATACGCACCATCGATATGGTTTTCATGGGTTCTCCGCCCTCCGTACGCCATTGTGGGGTCCATGATAGGCCACGTGATGCCCGCGCGCATCACCGATCACAGGCCCTTGCCCGCAAGAATCCTATCTCCAGAAGACCGAGCCGAGCACCAGGAGCAGCAGGATCCCGATATACGCCAGGTAGGCATTCATGGACCCGCGCTGCAGGATGCTTGCGCGTTGTGCCAGGGCGCGTACGAAGCGCGTGGCGGGCGTAAAGAGGGTGGGGCCGAACAAGGCGGTCTGGCCGTACTCGAAACGCACTGCCTTGATAAAATACGGCCGCTTCTCGATGCGCCGCTCGGCTATCGTCCGTGGGCGGTATACGAAGCTATAGAATTCGCGCAGGGCATTGGAGAACGCGAGTGCGGTGGTGGCGCTGGCTTGCGGCAGGGCGCGCAGCCCGTGCGCCCAGATCGGCGCCACGCGCCGGCCGGACTTCATGCCGAAGGCCAGGAGGCCGAGCGGTATCAGCGCCAGGAGCGGCCCCACGATGACGAGCAGAGTCGGGGAAATGAACGCGAAATGGGGGTTCAGGGGCACGAGGATGAGGCCATGGACGAGCCGGGCCGCGGCGTGCCCGGTGTGCGCAAGCCGACTCTGTACGAGTCCCCGGATCCACCACGGCATACCGACCGCGTACCCGAGGACCGCGAGCCCCAGGGCCAGGATCGTACCCTTGCGGCGCATCGTCCCCGCCGGGCCGGATACCCCATTCTTGCCGAGCAGACCGATGCCAAACAGCTTGGCCATGGTGGCGAGTGCGATGGCCGCGGTGAGCGCAAGCCCGGCACCGGCAAACGCCAGCGCGATCTGGGCCTCCGCGCCGTGCAGGCGAAAGTCCTGGAAGACTGTCTGAAACAGGTACCACTCACTGACAAAGCCGGCTTGTGGGGGCAGGGCGGCAAGACTCATCACCGCGCACAGGGCGCCAAGACCCAGGGTCCATGGGCTCTGGGCCAGCACGCGACTTTGGGCGATGCGATAATGACCGCGGGTCTCGTGGACGTGGTCCGCGGACAGCATGAGCGTGCCTTTGGCCAGGCTATGGCCCCCGAGATGCAAAAGCCCGACCGTGAATGCGAATCCCTCCAGGAGTGGCAGATGATCCCGGCGAAACAGTACGGCGGCCCCCAGGGCGACCACGGCCACGGCGGCGTTTTCGGCAGACGAGAACGCCAGCAGCCGTCGCCAGTCCTCCTGCTGGAAGGCGTAGAGGATGGCGAGCACCGCGGTCAATGTCCCGATGACCACCAGGAGCGCGCCGAAGGCGGTCAGCCCGGGAAACCGTGGCAACCACTGAAAGATCCCGCGCGCGAGACCAAACCATGCGGCATTGAGCACCACCCCCGACAAGAGCGTCCCGGTGGCCCCGCTCGCCGATCCGTAGGCCGCCGGATACCACTCATAAAACGGCAGCAGGCCAAGCTTGGCACCAAAGCCCACGATCAGCAGCACCCCGGTCACGAAGATCAGGCCATCGGGGGCCTGCCGGAGCGTGACAGGCCACGACGCGAATGCCGGATGGCGGGCGCCCAGAATCAGGATCGCCGCCAACAGGGCCACCGACCCCACTTCGAGCAACGCCAGCATGAACAGCGCCGCACGTCCGTTCTGGGGCACGGGGCCTTGGCGGTCGCCGAGTAGCAGGGCGGCGCCGCCCAGGCTCATGAGCTCCCAGGCAATCAGAAAGGACACCCCGTCTTGCAGGCCCGCGACCCCGAGCGCGCCCAGCAAAGACAGGGAGGCGCCGCTCGTCCAGAGGCGCGGGCGGTGTGCGGGCGTCCCGGCGCAGACCGCGGCCAGGGCCGCCACGAGGCCCCAACCCAGCAACCAGGCGGCGGCCGGATCGATGCGAAAGCGCACGAACAGGGCGCCCGAGGTAAACAGCGATGCCGTTGTGGGATGATCGATGAAGGCGCCGGCCAGGCAGCCGCCGAGTGCCGCGACGATGCCGAGCGCAAGCGCCCCGCGGGACGCGGACGGGGGGCGGCAGGATGCGGCAAGCAGCAAGGCAAGGCCCCACAAAAGTGCCGCGATGCCAAACAGATCAAGGCTCATAGCGGCCTCCGTGCACGCGCACCGGCATGCGGTCCTGCAAGATCAGCAGTGCATGGATGAGCGCCGCCGGATTCGGTGGACAGCCCGGCAGCCACACATCCACGGGGATCAGGGGCGACAGGCCGTGGCCGCCGCCGTAGCCCCCCTCGAACGGTGCCCCCGATACCGCGCAGGTGCCGGTGGCGATCACGAAACGCGGTTCGGGCATGGCCTCGTAGGCCGCCTGGAGCGGCGCGCGCATGGCCTCGATGACCGGACCCGTGACCAGCAGGACGTCGGCGAATCGCGGCGAGGGCGTAAAAAAGATCCCCAACCTGTGAAGGTTATAGAAGGGATTATTGAGCGCCGCGATCTCCGATTCGCAGCCGTTGCACGAGCCGGCGTCGACATGGCGAATATGCAGGCTCTTGGCGAACGCCCCGGTCGCCGGCGCCGGACGCGGCGCGGCCGGCGGTGACTCGATGCCGCGCCAGACGAGTTCGTCGCGATCACGCACCGCGAACGCCCAGTCGAACGAGGCCTCCAAGGTCCCCTCGGGGCACGCCTCGACGCACGCCTGACAGGCGATGCAGCGGCCGTAATCCAGGGTGACATCCGCTCCCTTGCCGGATAGCGCCGCGGTGGGGCAGCACGCGACGCACGACTGGCAATCGGGCTTACAATGGCTGGGATCGAATCGCGGCATCCCGTATACCCCGGCCTGGCCATCCGGTCCGCGCCCCGGCCACGGCGCGGTTGCCATCCCGGCCTTGAGTCCCGCCCATGTCCATAATGGCATATGACCCCTCCTTCAGCGATCCGCGCCGGCGATGGTGAGCCCGAAGCTCGCCTCGTTGATGGCGTAATCCATCATGTTGCTGCCATGCACCGTGAACGGGAAGACCCGCCAGTTCGAGAAAGACGGGGACTTGATCTTGACGCGCGCCAATCGCCCCTCCTCTATGTGGACGGCATAAAAGAGCGAGCCGCGCGGGGTCTCCGACCAGCCCAGGCCCTCGCCCGATGCCTGTTCCGGGATCTGTGCGCGTATCGCCCCGGGCGCCAGGCGCGCCGAGGCCTGGGCGGCCAGGGCCAGGGCCTCGCGCAGCGCTTCGCCGCGCACGTCCGCGCGCGCCTTGGCATCGCCCGTTTCGCGCACCGGTACCAGAAAGCGCAGAAGCTCGTAGGCGGCATAGGGATGGTCGCGACGCATATCACGATCGAGCCCCGACGCCCGGGCCACGGGACCGGTAGCGCCCTGGTCAAAGGCTACGGCCGACCGCAGGACCCCGGTCCCGATCAGGCGGTCGAGGTAACTTCCGGTGCGGTTCAGACGTTCGAGATAGGCGCGGGCCTCGTGGCCTAGTGCGGTGAGCAGGGAGTCAAGGCCCTGGGTGTCGATGTCACGGCGGACCCCGCCCACGCACAGCATATGGCGCAGGAAACGCGAGCCCGTGAGCCGCCCGGCGATCTGTTTGATGCGCTCCTCGAGCAGTTCACCCTCGGCGGATGCCACCTTGAGGGTCGTGGTCTTCGCGAGCAACGCGAAATAATGAAAGTGGTTGTAGAGTCGCTCGATCTCGGCCAGCAGGGTGCGCACGAGCCGGGCCCGCCGTGGTACGTCGATGCCAAGCGCCGCCTCGACCGCCTGACAATAGGCGAGCGCATGACAGACGCTGCCCACCCCCGATACGCGCTCGGCGAGGTATACGCCAGCGGCCGCCGGCAGTCCCTGGAATCGGCGCTCCACGCCTCGATGTTTATAGCCGAGTCGCGCATGGTAGTGGATGATGGCCTCGCCGATATACGAGAAATGGAACTCACCGGTCTCCACGACGTCCCCACGAATCGGGCCCCACACCAGGTCCTGGACCTGGTCGGCCGCGATCTCGGGCATGGTGGGTGCCACCGTCTCGCCGGACCACGTCGGGTCTTCGGCATCTACGCCAAGCGGCGGGACGGATAGGCGGCGGCCTTCGTGGATCAGTAGCGGGTAGGGTTCCGGGTGTCCGGCGACCTCGATCCCCGACAACTCGCTCATCTCCCGCTCGTACCAGCCCAGTAGCGGCACGATCGGGGCGAGCGAGGGCACGGTGTGGGTGTCGGGGATACGCAGCAGGAGGAACGGGCGGCCCCGTCCACGGTTGATGAGGTACAGGACCTCCGGGCCGTGGGGTGTCGGTCGCGCATAGGCCATCTCGAAGCGATGCCCCTCGCTTTGCGCGGTCTGGGCCGCCGTCAGGAGTCCCTCGGCCGACAGCATGCGCTCCTCGCAGCCGTTCATCGTATCACCTGCGCGGCGTGCGCGAAGAACCGCCACAAAAGCGGAGGCCACCAAAGCCCGAGAATCGTCAGGGGTATCAGGGCAAGCCACAGGGGTGCTGTCATCCAGGCGCCCAAGGCGAGTCGCGGTTCATGCCCCCGGGCCGGCGCGGGACCGGCCACCATGCGCCGGAAGTGCGCCAGAAAGCCTATGAAGATCACGATCAGAAGCAACGCCATCAGCGCCACCGCCCAGGTGTTCGGGCCCTCCATGCCGGCGCGCAGGATCGCCATCTCGCCCTGAAAGGGTCCGAACGGCGGGGCGCCGGTGATGGCAACCGCCCCCAGGAGCCAGATCGTGCCGGTCACGGGATAGAACTGCAGGATCCGGCGCATGACCCTCATGTCCTTGCTCTGGTAGGCGCGCATCATGTTGCCCGCGCCAAAGAACATGAGCGATTTATTGAGGGCGTGGTTCAGCATCTGGTACATGGCACCGGCGATCCCAAGCACGCCACCGAACCCAAAGCCCAGCGCTATAACCCCCATGTGCTCGATGCTCGAGTAGGCCATGAGACGTTTGGCGCCCGTCTGCCGGACTATGAAGAGCGCGGCCACGAGCAGTGACAGCGCGCCCAAGACACAGAGCGCATCGTGGCCGGCGGCGCCGAGCCCCCCGGCATCGATCACCGTCAGGAACCGTACCACGCCGAGCATGGCGGTATTGAGCAGCGCGCCCGAGAGCATCGCCGAGACCGGGGCCGGACCTTCGCTGTGGGCATCCGGCAGCCAGGTGTGCATGGGCGCGAGACCGACCTTGGTGCCGAAACCTATGAGGGTCAGAAGGAAGGCCAGCAACAGCAGGGGGTGCGGAGCGTGCGGGGCCATGAGGCGCAGGCGATGCCAGGTCATGTCATAGACCGGACCGAACGAAAAGGTGCCGGCCCAGTAGAAGAGAATGATCCCCAAGAGCGCGAGCGAGAGTCCGGCCGAGACGATGATGATGTATTTCCAGGCGGCCTCCGCGCTCTCGGCCGCGCGTTCGAAGCCGACCAGGAAGGCGCTCACGATAGTGGTGAGATCGATGACGATCCAGTAGATGCCGGGGTTGTTCATGAACGGCGCGACCACCATGGTCAGCGCGAATCCGGCAAAGAGCGCATAGAACCACGGCAGCCGCGCGGTCTCTTCGGCGAGCAGGCGCATATAGCCTACGGCATATATCGACGCCAGCACATAGACGATCGCGACGCATAACACCACCCATAGACCGAGGGGGGTCGACAGCAGGAAGTGGTCGCCGAGGACCACCGGATGCGTCGGGGCGCGCGCGAGCAAGGCGAGGCTTACGCCGAGGGTTGCGAGGGCGGCGGCGAGATTCAGGAACGCCGCGGCCCGCGGCCGGCGAAAGACGAGTATGAAGACGATGGCAAGCGCGGGGGCAAGCCATAGGCCCAGGATGAGCTCTGCCATCAACCCACCAGCCTTTGCAGATTCCGGCTGCTCGTGGTGCCGGCGTGACGCTGCAGATAACGCATGAGGATGCCAAACGTGAGGACGATGATCAGGAGGTCGAACAGGATCACGAGTTCGAGCAGGAGCGGCATGCCCGGGACCAGGATCTGCGAGCCCAGGAATATGCCATTTTCGATGACCAGCAGTCCGAGGATGTGGCTTATGGCCTCCGAGCGCAGGATCATCATGAGAAAGCCGATCAGTTTCAGGCTCAGCATGCAGGTCAGGGCCAATAGCACGATCCGGTCGTCCGAGGTGATGCGCGTGCCCAGGTGGCGCGCCACCAGAAAGGCCACGATCACGAGCACGGTGCCGAGAACGAGACTCGACGAGGGGCGCAGGAGGGCCGTGAATTCCCGCTCCAGGTGCAGACTCGTCATAAGGCGCAATAGCAGGTAAGGGAGGAGGCTTCCGCGAAATAGCGCGGTCAGGACGGCGATGATGTAGAGCTCCTGATAATGGCCGAAGTAGGCGACCGCCGCGGACAGGGCGGCAATCGTCCAGGATTCGAGCGCGAAGGCGTAGATGTGGTTCTTCAGCCAGTGGGAGCCTAACATGACGAAGGACAGAAACAGGCTCACGATGGCGAGCACGGTAAAGAGCGAGGCGGCGAGCGGTCCTATGGCAAAAGTCGGCATGGGTCAGACCTTGTAGGCGACGATCGCGAGCACCGCGAACAGAAACGAGGCGGCGAGCGGCTCCTGGTAGCGGTAGAAGCGCAACCGCGCCTGGGCGGTGTCTATGACCGCCATGAACAGCCCGAGCATTGCGTACTTGACGAGAATCCACACGACCGCCATCACAATGTCCACCGGATGCCCCGAGGTGGCGAGGCCCCACGGAAACAGAAAGACATTCAGGAATATGGTGTAGAGGATGAATTGCTTCATCCATGACGCCCAGCGCAACAGCGCCAGCAGCGGTCCCGAATATTCGAGGACGCGCGCCTCGTCAATCATGTAGATCTCATAGGGTATGGTCGAATGAATGGGCAGGCGATCGGTCTCGACCGTAAGCAGGATGAAAAACGCCGCCACCAGAAAGACATGGACCGGGCCCCAGTACGCCACCGGGTCCCGGGCCAGCAGGTGGTTCGCGACAAACGGCAGCATGGCGTGATCCAGGAAGGTGATGCCGACGAACACCAGGATCAGGGTCGGCTCGGCGAGGATCGCGAGCATCGCCGCGCGACTCGCGCCAAGCCCCCCGAACGGCTGCCCGGAGTCGAGGCCGGCAAGCAGGATCATGAAATTCCCGAGGGTGAGGATGAGGCCGCCGCCCAGGATGTCGCCCATGTCCGAGAGCGGCAACGGGTAGTTGGTGAGAACCGGGATCAGCAGGGGCACGATCAGCATCACCGTGAAGGCGATGACGGGCGCCGCCCAGAATATCCCCGAGGCCGATTCGGGGGTCAGCTGTTCCTTATGGAGAAGCTTCCAAAGGTCGCGGTAGGGCTGGAAGATCGAGGGGCCGCGACCGCGCTGGATGCGTTCCTCGGCGGTGGCGATAAAGCCGTGCAGCAGTGGTGCGAGGGCCAATGTGATAAACACTTGGCCGCACTGTACGATAACGGGGTTCAGAACCATAAGCCTCCGTCGATACCCTTACATCCCGCACTCGGCAGGTCATTCAGGAGTCATCAGCCCAGAGGCGGTTATACGGCGAACCCCATCGCCCTTTGGCTCAAGGATACAAGACCCGTCCCGACTGTCAAGCCGACCCCTGGCTAGGCCGTGAGGCGCCGATGGCATCGATCGATACCGGTTTCGAAACGTGGGCGCTATGCGTGTGTGGCTATCGGCAAAAAAGAGGGGGCCTGCGCCCCCTCGCAAGGCGACAGGAGCCGCTTACCAGGGGAGCCACGCTATTGCCGCGCGACGCCCCCACGGTCTCGCCCTCGCATCTCGTATGGGCCGTCATATCGCTATGTAAGTCAGGCACGTTCTTCCAGGGGAGAGAGGTGACCCTCGGCGCGAACTCGCCCATGGCCAGGTCAGTGCGACCTTCCGCGGTGCGACATCCGGTGGGATCGTGCACCGCGTGGCCCGATACAGGGCCCTCGGCCATCTGGCAAGGGAGCATACACGGACAACCGGTCCCGGTGCGCGGCAGGTCGCCCAGGCGCGGGTGGCCCGTTACGGCTCGATCGCATGCGCGTGACGAGGGGACGGGCCCGCAAGCAGTCACATTGTTCAGGATACCCATTCCCGCGATTCCGTAGACATAAACCATTCGCCCAGGGTATGGATGGTGTTCGTGATGATCGGTCTTCGTTCCCTTGGAGTGGAGTCGATGGGCGTATGACGAGGCGGCACACACGACACGAATGCATCGGGTGGTATGGGGTGGAGGTTCTTATCGGGGCCCGCGTCTGCCTACCTTGCGGCGCCTCCCGGGGCCGGGAACCCGTCATCCGGCCCGGCGCCCCTCATGGCACCGGGCCGGCCCTACTTCCTGCGGATCGTCTTACAAAGACGACAGATACGCGGCCACCTCCTTCATCTGCGGCACGGTGATGTTCTTCGCGATCTGGTTCATGAGCGCGTTCTTACGGGTCCCGTTGTGGAAGTATGTGAGCTGCTGGACGATGTAACGGTAGCGCTGCCCGGCGATGTCCGGGAACGTCCCGACCCCCTGAGCATTGGCGGCATGGCACTCCATGCACGCCGGGATCTGCTCGGAGGTCACGCCGTTCATGAAGATCGCCTTGCCGGCCTTGGCGCCGGCATGATGCACACCGCTTGCCTGAAAGCGCGGGCGCTGCTTCATGGCACTCCATGCACGCCGGGATCTGCTCGGAGGTCACGCCGTTCATGAAGATCGCCTTGCCGGCCTTGGCGCCGGCATGATGCACACCGCTTGCCTGAAAGCGCGGGCGCTGCTTTGCAAAGTAGCTCGCCACCTGGTCGATCTGGCCTGTGGTCAGCCCCTGGGCCACCGGCGCCATGTAGATGTTGCCGTTCTGGTCGGCGCGGTGGCCGTTGCGGAACTGCTTCAACTGCAGATGTTGCCGTTCTGGTCGGCGCGGTGGCCGTTGCGGAACTGCTTCAACTGCATGACGAGATAGGCCTTATGCTGGCCGGCCAGCCGCGGGATGATGTTGTAGTCGGTGCTCGCCCCGCGCATGCCGTGACAGATCGCGCAGTTATCGCTTACGCGGTAGGGCGTGGATCCGGGGGTCGCCTTGGCCGCCCCGGCCGTCCCGGCCACGGCCAACAACACCGCTACCGCCACCGGCCGCCAGACCGCACCCATGGAGGGTCGCTTCGATTCCTGTGTCTGTGAATGGTTTGTCATGATCAGCCAGACCGCACCCATGGAGGGTCGCTTCGATTCCTGTGTCTGTGAATGGTTTGTCATGATCAGCATCCTTCCCTTAATAGGCAATCCAGGCCAGCAGCTCGATGGTGTTGAACTTCGAGGCGCTCGGTGTTGCCGCCGTCGCACCGGTCAGACCCCGGAACTTGTTGAACATCGTGTAGCGCACCGAGAGCCGCGTGTTCCACCATGGCAGATAGGAGGCCTCCACCCACTCGTCGGTGGTGTTGGGCGAGCCGTTGGCGGAGGTATAGATGTTGCCGCATGGCAGATAGGAGGCCTCCACCCACTCGTCGGTGGTGTTGGGCGAGCCGTTGGCGGAGGTATAGATGTTGCCGCCCCAGAAGTTGCTGTTGGCCGTCCCGGTCACATCCTGGAAGCCGCCCTGTGCGCCGTACTCATCGTGGTACCAGTAGGTGGCGTTCAGGTTGAAGGTATTGAGTTGGCCGTGCGCGTTGCTGGAGCCGCCCGTGGGGCCGACATCCCCGGCCGCGAAGCGCGCATCCTCATGGATAAAATTAGCGCGCACCGTCACGTTGTTGTTGTCGTTGATATCAAGCCACTGCAGCTGGGAGTCCAGGTCATAGTCGTAGAAGCGATCGACCGCGGAACTCGTGGGGGCCGCATAGACCCGCGACCACATGTCGTAGGTCCCGACCTCCCAGTTCCAGTCCGACCAGTCGTGCTGATAGGCGAGGCGCAGATAGGGGGCCGTGCCGGCCAATTGCCCGAAAGCAACACAATCAGCAGCATTGATACAGCTGCTACTGTTATGCAAGGTGTACTGATTGCCGCCCCCTTCGCCGATCACGCCCGAATTCGGCGCGGCGCCGGTGCCCTCGGAATTGTCGTAGGCGTCGGCCTCGGCATAGAACCAGTTGGCGCGATTGGGGCCCACGATGTCGGCGGCGTAGGTGCCGAGACCGATGAGCGGGAAGCTTGCCCCCTGGCTTGCCGCGATAAAGGTCGTGGGTACCGCACCTTCGGCCGTATAGTTCGACGTGAAAAATGGCGCCTGCCAGTCCGTGGAGGTGTTCCAGAGGTCGGTGGCGCTCGGGGTGTTGTTGACATCCACGCCCGTGATCAGGGTGTTATAGCGTCCCAGATTCCAGGCCTGGGCGCGTACGATGCTCGAGTCATCGAACGCGAAACCGCCGCTTGTGCCGCTGTAGGTGATATGCAGGAAGTCGCCGACATGCGGGGTGATCTCGCCGGCATAGAACAGACTCACCTGCTTGGGTACCTGGAGGTTATTGTTGCTACCCACCGTGCTACCACCCGCGCGGGTCGCGCCTGGACCTTTAAGAACGGCCTGGCCGCCGGCGACATGGGTGCCCGCGGCCTGCACGAAGATCGAGAACTGCGAGATGCGCGGCAGCAGCAGGTGCACGACATTCCCGACCTTGGCCTCGACCTTCTGCTGCGGCTGGAGGTTCGTCGTGGTGTAGCCCATCAGCTTGAATATCCGCCCCATGGGGGTGAGCTGCGGGTAGGAGGTGTGGCAGGTGGCGCACGACCAGCCGGTCTGCCGACTAAAGCTTGGGACTGCCCAGGCATTGGCCGATATCGCCAGTCCACCCAGGACCGAGGTCAATGCGAGAAGCTTCCGAGGTTCCAGCCATGATAGTCTGAATGCCATAATTATCGTCTCCCTGTAAACCTAATAAGGCGAGCATCGATGGACGCGCCCACTGGACGCCAACCGCCGATCGCGGGCGGCATGCGGATGTCAGTCCTCCCCTTGCGTGTTGCCCATAATCGTCGTGTCGCGGGGCAGTCGCCCGTTGTCGCCGGAGGGCCGCGCGCGAATCCGATCTTTTTTGACGGGGAGACGGTAGGGAAAACCGCGCGACGATGTCATGATGGATATCAAATTTCTAATATAACGATTTACGAATAGTCTCCAGACGATCTTCAGTGCCTAGGGAGATCGGGCGACGATCGGCTAAGTCCTGGCAAAGACGCAGGAATTTCAGCGGCGCGTCGCCGCCTCTCCGAAGGGATAGGCGGGGTGGGCGTGGCACGCGTGCCGCGTTGTTGCCGGGACCTGGCGGGTGCGGAGGGCCAAGCCGCGAGGTGCCTAGGCTTCGCGATTGTGGGTGCAGGTCGGGATGCTGGTCGTGGTGGGCTTCGGGGGTATGATCGGATCGAATCGGTGGCGGCCGCGCGAGGGGGAGGTAGTGGGACAACGACCGGTTGTAAAACGACCTCAAAGGCCTGAGCGTCGGGGGGACACAATCCCGGCCGAGGTATTGCGCCTCGCGCCCTGGGCACGACTGCGCCAGGGGTTCGAGCAGGGCCGGCGGCGTTTCCGGGCGTGGTTTCCGCACGCGCCGGTGGCGCTGGTGGTGGTGCTGCTTGGTCTCATGAATCTCGGGCCGGTCCTGCATCTCGTGCGAATCGGGGTCTTGGCCACCCCGCTTGCGATCCATAGGCTGACGGCCGAGGCCTGGCGCAGTGCCCCGCGTATCGTGGCCGGATTCCTGTTGTTCGGGGCCGCCGGCGGCCTGCTTTGGCGTTCGCGGTTGTCCTGGACGGTGGCTTTGCTGCTCGCGGCCGCCACCTTGATGCTCGCATGGCGGTCGGGGGCGGGCGTCTCGCAGGCCCTGACCGTTTTCAACGGGGTCGTGCTGCTTGTGTTGCTGGTGTTTCAGCGGGACTTCGACCGCTCGAGCCTTGCGGCCGGGACGTTGTTTGCGATCGTGAGCATCCTCCTGTTGCTGGGATACGCAGTGTTCGGGGCCTTCGTCCTGGGCCGGGGATTCGCGCCGCCGGTGACGACGCTCACGAGTGCCCTATACTTCGCGGTGGTCACCATGTCGACCGTGGGCTATGGCGACATCGTGCCAAAGAGCGCGGATGCGCGATTCTTCGTGATGTCCGTCATCATTCTCGGCATCACGGTGTTCGCCACGTCCATATCGGCGGTCATCGTGCCGGCCATGACCGCGCGCATGCAGGATCTGATGAAGGGGGGCGGCAAACGGATGATGCGCAAGAATCATTATGTGATCGTGGGCGCCACATCGCTCGCGCGCAATACCTGCCGCGAGCTTCTGGCGCGTCATCTTCCGGTTACGGTGGTCGTGGCGAGCGCCGCGGACGCCGGGGCCTTCGGGGATGCCGATGTGCTGGTGGGTGATGCCAGTGATGCCGACACCTTGCGCACGGCGGGCGTCCCCGATGCAACCGCGGTGCTCGCGTTGCGTGACGATGATTCGGAGAATGCCTTCACCGTCCTTGCCGTCAAGGAGCTAAACGCCGCGACGCGTACGGTGGCTGCCGTCAATCATGGCAAGAACATGGCGCGCATGCACCATGTCCGGCCCGATCTCGTCATCGCCCCGCAAGTCATGGGCGGCGAGCTGCTGGCCATGGCCCTCAATAACGAGGAGCTAGACAGTGATACGGTGATGCGTCGCCTGTTTCGCAAGGGCGAGACCGACGCGTGAGGCATCCCCAGGGGCGCACCACGGTCGCCGTCATGAGGCCGTTTTGGGCTTGCGGTGCTGCGCGGGGACGCGCGCGTCCCCGCGCAATTCCGCCTTTTCCATACGTTCCATGAGGTCGCGATCATGTTCGTCCCGGTAGGGCTTGAGATCGAGGTCCGCGGGGACGTCTTTTAGCCGCTCGTCGCCCACGCTCTTGACGTAGCGTTGCATGAAGGCGTCGTAGGCCCGCCAGGAGATACGATCGGCGCGCACCGCCGACTCCTCGGCGCGAGTGGCGATCTGGTGGGCGTGGAGGTAGTGAAGATCGAGTTCGTCGATCAGGGATTTCTCGACGGCCTCATGAAGGATCAGATAGCGGTCCACTTCCACGGTCCGGCCCTTGTCCGTGAAGGTCCGCGGCAGGTGGCGATCGATATAGATCGTGCGCCCGTCCTGGCTGTAGCCGGCCAGATAGGGGATATCGCAATCCCGCCGCAAGGTGACGCGCCGCAGGATGGCATCGACTGTGCGCTCCAGCATCAGGGTCGATACATACCAGTCGGGGATACGGAGCTTGCGATGCGGGGCGATTGGATGACAGCTGGACGTGGGCATGAAGACCTCCTTGGGGAACACCGTCTGTTCGGGATTATACAGAGGGGCCTGCCACGGTGCTCGCCGAATCCGGCGGGGCATGGGCCATGATGGGGCGCGCATGTCCGTTTTGGTGGCCGCCCAGGGCGTGGCGGTCGCCGTCAAACACCTGCCTGCCTGCCTGCCGGTGAGTGAGGGGGGTTGTGTCTTGCGGGCGCGATCCCGCGAGGCGCCCCGGTGACACTGGTAAGGTGTGGTTTGCGTCCTGTTTCTCGGGATCCCACGGCGCCGCGCCGTTGCCGGTCGACCCTGCCAGACCCCGCGCCGCCCCCTCGCGGGCGCGGTAACGTTGAGGGCAGACGGGTGCCCATGACGGCCTTGTGCCATTTGGTTACGGCTCGGATTTGTGCGGACATGGCGGGCTTTTTGCGTCATGATCAGGTCCAGGCACCCAGGTCTTGTGGGGCGGTGCCAGGCGTGCCGCTTCCGTGATCTTGCCATCCGGCATCCCTGGAATCATTCCACAAGGACATGGCCGCCCGGCGGGCGGCGGGGCGGGATGGACGGTTTTGCGCATCCGATATCGCCGGGGTACAGTGGAGTCCGCGCGGCGGACGGTATGACGATATCTCGTGCGGGTCGTGGGAGGGCGGGCGATGAGGCGTTGGATAAGGGTCTGGGCCATGATGGGTGCGGCCCTGCTGTTTCTGAGCGGGTGTGTCGTGCGTCCCGGGGGGTATGGGTACAGCGAGACGACCTTCGCGGTGGCCGGGCCGCAGGTGGCGTTTACCTTCAGCGACGGGATCGACGCCTACTATGAGCCGGCCTTCGGGGCCTATGTCTACGGCGCCAACGGCTACTATTATCGCTGGGTGAACAACGGTTGGGTCTATGCCACCTACTACGACGGTCCCTGGCTCCCGGTGGTCGCGACCGTCTATCTGCCGCCCCTTCTGGTCTACGGCCCCCCGCCGCCCATCGTTCGTTACCGGCCCTATTTCGTCTGGTGGCGGATGCATGCCGCGCGCTGGTACGCCATACATCATCCCCACTGGTGGTATCGGCACCATTTTTACATGCGCCATTATGCCGCCTGGAGGGCGCATGTCATACGGTACTATGAGAATCATCCCGGCCGCCGTCCGGCGATGCGCGCGCTCTTTCATCGCCGCGAGCAACGCATTGATCGCCTGCAGAGGCGGCGGCGTCTGGTGCGCCAGAGACGAGATCGATTCTATGCTCACCATCCCATGGCGCGGAGGCACGGGCCGCCCCGCTATCGCAGACCGTTCATCCGTCGTGCTCATCCCGTGCGGCGTGCCCGAGGGCATGCGCGGTCGCGACGCAGGGGCAACAGGCCGTGAGCGATGGGCCGCGGCCGGCGCCGGAAGTCGGTGGCGGCGCAAGGCTTCGGCACGCGGCCCCGTGCCGCGCGGCTCGATCATCCGGTCGACGGTGACGGCCTCCTGTCAGGCTGTCGCTGTCAGCTGCGGATGAGTGCCGCCTGACCGGGCCGTCTCGTTATTCTGGGGAGGCGCGGGCCTTTGGCCGCCGCGCGCCGCACCAACGGGTCGGGATCGGCCTTGAGAAGCTCCCGAAGATCATCGGAAAGCGCCGGATTGCGGGCGATCGCGTAGCGGACATTGGGATTATGGTCCGTGGTGCAGCGCGCGGCCTGCGAGGACGTGAGATCAGGACGCTTGGCAACGCACAAGCGAATCACGTGGTCCTGGTCTTCGAGAAGGATCGCGATCTCGTCGGGCGCGAGATCGGCGCGGCGTGCGAAGTAGCAGCGCACCTGCATCCACTGCTCGTGGTGGAGGATCAAGTGGCGTTGATCCAGGCTCAGGTGTTCGCGTAGCGCAAGTGCCAGGCGTTGTTCGAGAGGCAGGGCTTTATAGGCCCGCGTGAAGTCCGGCGCCGCGGATGGGTTCGATCGGATTTCCATGGATGCGTGAGTCTCGCCGATGACGTGTGGTGGGCCACGCGAGGCCTGATCGCCGCGCTGCATGAGCCCGCATCGTGCTATATTAACGCGATCTCCGGAGTTTGAAATACCGGGGGGCCGCACCCACATCTATCCGGCCATGATGACGATGACCTTTCGTTTGCGCGAGACCCGTCGCTGGGCAATGACCTTGGTCCTGGCCGGTGGTCTGCTCGTGGGCCCGGCATGGGCGGCGCGGCTGCGGCATCCGGCCCATGGGACGCATGTCCCGATGGCCCCGGCCGCGCAACCCCGGCGGCAGTCGCTCATGGACCTCCTGAACACGCCACCGCCACGGCGCAGGCCGCCCCCGGGTCGGGTGGGCGGCGCGCTAAGCAGTCTCGGCCAGGCGCTTGTCCTGAAGCCGGACCTCGGCGCCTGCCAGTCGTTCGTCCATGGCTGCCACGAAGGCGCGATCGTCACCATGCCGCATAACGACGTCATGCAGACCATGGGTGCGGGGCTTGGCATGCGCGTCGGCGGTGTGCGCTTCGAGTATGCCTACGGCCTTCACACCGGGGCGAATTTCCTGGGGATTCGGACGAGGATCCCCTGATGCCAAGGTCCATGGCGGTTCTTCCTTACGTCGTCGACGGCACCGCGGAGAACTTTGCACGGGTGGTGCTCGAGAATTCACGACGCGGTCCGGTGGCGGTCAACTTCTGGTCACCGCGCGCCGGGCCGTGCCTCGTGCTCATGCCCCGCCTCGTGCGCATCGCCCAGGAGTTCGGCGGGCGCATCCTCCTCGTGATGCTGAATACCGACGACCATGGAGAGCTTGTCGCGCGTCTCGGGGTTCGGGTCCTGCCGCTTGTCCAGGTCTTTCGCGGGGGCGAAATGATCGACAGCCTGCAGGGGGCCTCGTCGGAGGCGGACCTGCGTGTGCTGTTTGCAAGACACGCCCCGGCGTCGGATGCCGTCTTGCAGGCCCATGTGCGCGGCGACACCGCGCAGGCGGCGCGCCTTGCGGCGCAATCGGCCCTGGAGCGCCCGGGTGATACGGAGGCCGCCTTGCGCGTGGCACGGCTTCTGGTTCTCGACAAGCGGCCCCGCGAGGCCTTTGCGCTGCTCGATGTCCTGCCGCCGGAGGCGCGCGGTGAAGGCGAGATCGCGGTGCTTCACGCGCATCTTGCGCTCATCGCGACGATCCTTGAGGGGGGTGATGAGCCTGCGATATCGGAGGCCGATGGTCTGTTTCGCGAGGCCGCCGCGGCCGTGGCGCGCGACGAATACGAGACCGCTTGCGAGCGGCTCATCGCCTGCGCGGCTCGTGACCCGGATTACCGCCAAGGACTCGCGCTGCGCGCAGCGCAGGCCCTGGCCGCCTTACCGATGACCCCCGAGGCGCGCGCGCATATCGACGCCTTGCTGGCATCCCGGCGTTAGCGCCGAGCCTCGCGCCGGCGCTCGTGGCCGGTGGGCCCGCGTTCGTCGGTGGGTGTCTCGGTCTTGGTGTCGATGCCCTCGGCGGCATGCTTGATCACGGAATTGATCTGGCCACCGACGAGCAGCACAAGTCCCCCGAGATACATCCAGGTGAGCAGCACGATCACCGCCCCGATCGAGCCATAGGTCTTGTTGTAAGAGCCGAAGTTATTGACGTAGAAGGCAAAGAGCAGGGAACTTGCGATCCACCCAAAGACCGCGAACACCGATCCCGGGGTCAGCCAGCGCCATTCTTGACGCACGTTCGGCGTAAAATAGTAGAGCAGCTCGGTCGCCAGGACCACCGCCAGCAGCAGAATGGGCCAGCGGATGATGTCGAGCACGATCGGAAGCAGATGTATCCCGAGGCGGCCGGCCACGGCATTGGCGGCGATGGGACCGAAAAAGAAGATGGCGAACGCCATCAGGAACACGAGCGCCAGTGCCAGCACGAGCAGTAGCGCCATCAGCAGCACGCGCCAGTACGGCCGTTCCTCGCGCACATCGTAGGCCTGATTGAGACCGGCGCTGATGGCAGTGATGGCGTTGCCGGCCGAGTACAACGCAAACGCCGCGCTAAATGACAAGAGCCCATCCTGGTGTTGATGCATAAGCCCCTCGAAGTCCCCCTTGACGAGCATCAGCGCCTGGGTCGGTAAGGCCTTGCCCAGTATCGCCAGTACCGTCCGCGTGCGGTGATGCACGGGCAGGTAGGCGAGCAGGGTCGCGAGAAACAGCAAGAGCGGGAACAGTGACAGGAAGAAGTAATAAGCGAGCTGGGCGCTATAGCCGGTCAGATTGTTTCCGCTCACGCCGGCGACCACGCGCCACACGAGCCCCCTGGCGCCGAGGTGGGCCAGGGTCCAGGTCGGAGACTTGCGATCGGCCTTCAACGTCATGACGGCAGGATACGAAGGCCATCCGGGTCCAGCCAGGGGCCAACGGTCTGTCCGTCTAGGCGTTTCCGAGCCCCAGCACCTCGGTTTTTACGGACGCGGCGAACTCTAGCATGCGCAAGACCGGTTCCAGGGCCCGTCGCCGGATCGACTCCTCGATATGGATCTCGGGTCCGCCGGTCGTAAGGACGGTCTCCAGGGTTGCCAAGGTATTCATGGCCATCCATGGGCAATGGGCGCATGACTTGCAGGTCGCGCCACGCCCGCCGGTGGGTGCCTCCAGGAACTCCTTGCCGGGCGCGGCCTGACGCATTTTGTAGAGAATGCCATTGTCGGTGGCGACGATGAAACGTCGCGCGGGCCTGGTGCGCGCGGCCTCTATCATGGCGCTTGTGGAGCCGATCATGTCGGCCAGGGCGAGGACCGCGGCCGGCGATTCGGGGTGTGCGAGCACGCAGGCGTCCGGGTAGCGCTTTTTGAGGTCGAGCAAGGCCTGGGAGCGGAACTCCTCGTGCACCACGCACGATCCTTGCCATAGCAGCATGTCCGCGCCGCTTTCGCGTCTCACATAGTCGCCCAGATGACGGTCGGGCGCCCACAGGATCTTCTCGCCGCGCGCCGCCAGATGGCGCGCGAGCCTCAAGGCCATGCTCGATGTCACTACCCAGTCGGCGCGCGCCTTGACGGCGGCGCTGGTATTGGCATAGACGACCACGGTGCGGTCGGGGTGGGCATCGCAGAATGCGCGAAAGGCGTCCGCCGGACAGCTCTCGTCGAGCGAGCAGGTGGCCTCGAGCGTCGGCATGAGCACGCGCTTTTCCGGGTTCAGGATCTTGGCCGTCTCGCCCATGAACCGCACGCCGGCCACTACCAGGGTCTTGGCCTTGTGCTCGTGACCGAAGCGCGCCATGTCGAGAGAGTCGGAGACATAGCCGCCGGTCTCCTCGGCCAGGGCCTGCAAGTCGGCATCGGTGTAGTAATGCGCGACGAGCACGGCGTCCCGTTCGACCAGGAGCTTCTTGATGCGCTGGATGCGGCGCGCGCGGTCGAGCACCGCGACCGACGGTTCGCGCGCCAAGCCCTGCATGGATGGAGTGGTGTTCATCAAAAATCCCTCGCAGTTATCCCGCAGTCGCGGGCGCAGTATCGCGCAGGCGGTAGAGCCGCGCCGGGCGATGAGATCCGTTTCGGCGTACGTCGCGGGTCTCGACCAGGTGCGCCGAGGCGTGCATGCGCCGGCGGAAGTTGCGTTTGTCCAGGGTCTGGCGCCCGATGATCTCATAGACCGCCTGCAGTTCGCCGAGCGTGAACCGCTCCGCCAGGAACTGATAGGCGATCGGGGCATATTCGAGTTTGCCCGCGAGGCGCTCGCACGCCCGCTGCACGATGATCCGATGATCCGCGGCCAGCAGCGTCGCGACCTCGGCGGGGTCCGCCCAGCCGACGCCCGGCCGGCGGATCGGCAGCCGCTCGCGGGGCGCCAGCGCATAATAGGCGACGATCACCTGTGCCCCGGTCTGTCCCCCGTCGAAGGTATAGAGTTGCTCGAGAAACACATCCTCGATGCCGGTCGCCGCCCCCAGGGCGCGGCGCGCGCCGGCCTCCAATCCTTCCCCTTGCCTGAGTGCGACCATGGGGAGCCGCCCCTGTTCCGCGTCCAGGCGCAAAAACTGAAGGCGTTCGCGTATGGTAAAGAGCGCCACGGCGGTGTGGATCGGCGAGGTCGTATTGGTGTCATTCATACACAAACCCTACGCCCCCAGGCTCCTCCCCGTCAAGGACCGTTCAGGCCGCCCGTGCCGCCGTGCGGCCCCTGTGCTACACGCCGGGGCCCGTGCGGCGCTACAATCGGACCATGCACTTTTGTCGGCATTGCGGCAGCGGCTTGACCCGGCGGGTCCCGGAGGGAGACACGCGCCTGCGTGATGTCTGCGATCATTGTTCGGCCATCCATTACGAGAACCCGAAGATCGTGGCCGGCTGTCTGGTGTCGTGGGAGGGCCGGGTGCTGCTCTGCCGGCGCGCCATCGAGCCCCGCCGCGGGTTTTGGACCCTGCCGGCGGGGTTTATGGAAAACGAGGAGACGACCCGCGAGGCGGCGGTGCGCGAGACCTGGGAGGAGGCCCGCGCGCGCGTGGACATCGACGGCCTCTACACCCTGTTCAATCTCCCCCAGATCAGTCAGGTTTACCTCCTGTTTCGTGCGCATCTACGCGATGCCGAATTCGGTCCCGGTCCCGAGAGCCTCGAGGTGGAGCTCTTCGACGAGGCCGACATCCCCTGGGGTGAACTGGCATTTCCCGTGGTGCGGGAGACGTTACGGCTGTACTTCGGAGATAGCCGCAGCGGCCGCTATCCGTTCCGTTCCGGCGATCTGCTGCGGGCGGCTGACGGCATCGATTACCGCGTCCACCTCCTCGATATCTCTTGAAAGTCCCGCCGCGCGCCCCCACGAACCGGCTTGAGCGTGCAAAGGTCGGGGCGGTCCAGACAGGAAGGGGCGGCCGACCGGCCTTGTGCGATCGCGGCCTGTGCCGATCGCGGACCGTGCGGGCGCCGTGGCCCCGGACCGGCCCTACCCGGGCTCGGGCGCGCATCCCGCATCTGTCCGGTCAATTGTCTACCGTCGACGACTAGGAGAAAGACCTTGGAAAAATACGTATTGCCCGACCTTGATTACGATTACAATGCCTTGGAGCCGCACATCTCCGCGAAAATCATGGAGTTGCATCACAGCAAGCACCACCTCGCCTATGTAAACGGCGCCAATCAGGCGCTCGAGGGCCTGAAGGAGGCGCAGGAAACCAAGAATTTCGCGCGCGTGGCGGCCCTGGAACATGCCCTGGCCTTTAATCTTTCGGGGCACATCCTGCACTCGCTTTTCTGGAAGAACCTCTCGCCCAATGGCGGCGGCAAGCCCGAAGGGGAGTTGGCGCGCGCCATCGATCGCGACTTCGGGTCCTTCGAGGGCCTGAAGGGTCAGTTTGTGAACGCCGCCATGACTACCATGGGATCGGGCTGGGCGGCGCTCGCGTGGGACCCGGCCGGGCAGCGTCTCATCACCACCGAGATCCACGATCACCAGTCCGAAATGACGCCAGGCGCGGTGCCGCTCATGGTCCTAGATGCCTGGGAACATGCCTATTATCTGCAATATCAAAACGATAAGGCCAAGTTCTTCGAGGCGGTATGGAACGTCTGGAACTGGAAGGATATCGGCGAACGCTACAACAAGGCGAAGGCCGCGGAGGTCGGCATTGCCTCCGCCGCTACTTCCAAGAAGGGCGCCACCCGCTAATCAGGCCGCCCGCCTGGGGCCGGCAGAGGGGTTGGCCCTATCGTTTTACGGCGGGCCCCGGTAGACTTAAAGTCGCAACCGGGGCCCGCTTCCCTTGCCGCACGTCCGGACCGGGCGCCCCGTCGTTTACCCACTTACGACTAGGAGCTTACATGCATAAGAGGTACGCCGCGTTGGCGGCTATAGGCTGCCTGTTGGCGGCCCCCGTCATGGCCAAGGGTCTCTCGCCCAAGGCGCAGTTGAGTTACAGCCTCGGCTATCAGTTCGGCGAGAACCTGCGCAATAACGGCATCCCCGTCGAGCCCGATATCTTCACGCGCGCCATCAGCGATGCCCTGAAGGGCGCGAAGCCGCTTTTGCCGCCGGCGCAGATGGCGTCGGTGGTGGCCAAGTTTCAAAAACAGATGCAGGCCCACAACATCGCGATGTTGAAGGCCCTGGGCGCGCGCGAGCAGGCCGCGGGCCGGGCGTTCCGTGCCAAGTATGCGAAAAAGCCAGGCGTGAAAATCCTGCCGGGCGGCGTCGAGTATAAGGTCCTGACCGAGGGGCATGGGCCGCGGCCGACCTTGCAGGATACGATCAAGGCCGACTATTGGGGGCGCTTCATCAATGGCCGGCTGTTTGCGACGAATCAGAAGACCGGCAAGCCGGCGGTGTTTCCGTTGAACGGTCTTATCGCCGGTCTGAAGGAGGCCTTGGTGCTGATGCCCGCTGGGTCCACCTGGCAGATCGTGGTTCCGGGCCATCTGGCCTACGGACCGCAAGGACGTCCGGCCATCCCGCCCAATACCACTTTGGTGTTCACCATGCACCTCCTGGGTATTGCGAAGTAGTCGGGATAAGTGTTCCTGCAACCGTGAAATAGGGGCCCCAGGGCCCCTATTTTGCCCTATCGGGCAGCGGTGGTCCGGGCCGCGATCTAGCGCATCGGCCGTACATGAGTCGCCTGCATCCCCTTCTGGCTCCGAGTGCTCTCGAACTCGACTGCCTGGCCTTCGGACAGGTTCCGAAACCCGTCGCCCTGGATGGCGGAATAATGCACGAACACATCCGGACTGCCGTCCTGGGGTGCTATGAAACCGAAGCCCTTGGCCTCGTTGAACCACTTCACTGTTCCCATTCGCATCTGCGTCTGCCTCTTTTCGTGAGAATTGAAGTGTCCATGACGGGCGGGCCGCCTGGACCGTAATACTCTATCCCGCGACCCGAAGCCTCCGGTACCAGCAAAAGTCCGAGAGCCTTGGAATATTAGGAAGGACTCGGCGAGGGCGGGCGGTCTTCGTGAAGCACCCGACCCTGCTCGTCGGTGACCGCCACGTTGATCGGAATGCCGGCCCTGACGCTTTGGGTGACTGTGCAGTAGTTTTCAAAGAGGCCGAGGCATCTTGGTGTCGCGTCCGGGGCGATCAGCGTCACATCGATGCCGGTGATCCGCAATCGGCCGGAGGCATCGCGCCCGGTGCGCCCCCGTGCACGGGCCCTGAGAGGCCCGGTTGCCGTGTGGGATTTATTCAGGCAAAAGAGCAGGCTTGCCGTCAAGCAATTGGCGACCGCGGCGGCCAGAAGTTCGGCCGGCTGGGGCCCGCTGCCGGTGCCCGTGGGCGGCGGCTCGTCGGTCATCAGGTCGCCCTGCGTGAAGTGCACCGTAAATCGGAAATCCTCGGCCTGCGCGATTTCCACAACGAATCCGTCCTGTGCCATGACATGACCCCCCCTGGGCTTGCCCGTCGAGGCTTTGCTCGGCAGTATAGATTGCATGAACGAAATCGCAGAATCCAACCGGCGTCCGTGGCCCGCGGCCTTCATGCGACGCCTGAAGCGTATCTTGCCAGCCGACGGTCTTCTCCAAAAAACCTCGGATGTGACGGTATACGAGTGCGACGGCCTGCCGGTCTACCGGGCGCGGCCGTTGGCGGTGGCCCTGCCGCGGAGCGCGACCGAGGTCGGGCAGGTATTGGCCTTGTGCATGGAGTACGATGTCCCGGTGGTGGCGCGCGGCGCCGGTACCGGCCTGTCCGGGGGCGCCCTTCCGCACCCGGAGGGGATCGTGCTCGGGCTTGCGCGCCTCGATCGCATCGTGGCGATAGACCCGGACAACCGCATGGCGCGGGTGGAGCCCGGGGTCCGCAATCTGGCGATCTCCGAGGCCGCGCGGTCCTTCGGCCTTTTTTATGCCCCGGACCCATCCTCGCAGATCGCCTGCACGATCGGCGGCAATGTCGCCGAGAACGCCGGCGGCGTGCACTGCCTCAAATATGGCCTCACCACGCATAATATTCTCGCCCTCAAGTTTTTTACCGCAGACGGCACCCTTCACGAGATCGGCGGCCCGACCGCCGAGGCCCCCCTGGATCTTTGCGCCCTGTTGACGGGCTCCGAGGGCTTGCTGGGGGTGGTGGTCGAGATCACGGTGCGGCTGTGGCGCCGGCCGCCGACAACCGTGACGTGGCTCGCCGCCTTCCGGTCACTCGAGGAGGCCGCGGCGAGCGTGAGCCAGGTGGTCTCGGAGGGGATCGTCCCGGCGGGACTTGAGCTCATGGACGGTCTGGCGCTGTCGGCCGCTCAGGACTATACCGGCATTCGTTATCCCGAGGGGTCGGCGGCGGTGGTCCTGGCGGAGGTCGATGGTGACGATCTGGCAGTGGCCCTGGACGGGGAGCGGTTGCGCGCGATCTTCGCCGCCCACGGGGCGTTCGCCCTAAAGCAGGCGTCGCATGACGAGGACCGGCGCCGGCTGTGGCTGGGGCGTAAATCGGCATTCCCCGCGGTGGGGCGGCTGGCGCCCGATTACTACTGCATGGATGGCACGATCCCGCGCCGGTCCCTGGTACCGGTATTGGCCGAGATCGCGGCGCTCTCGCACCGCTACGGACGGCCGGTCGCGAACGTCTTTCATGCGGGCGACGGGAACCTCCATCCGTTGATCCTGTACGATGCCGCAATCCCGGGACAGCTCGAGCAAGTCGAGGCCCTGGGCGCCGAGATCTTGCGACTGTGCCTGCGGCACGGGGGCACGATCAGCGGCGAACACGGGGTCGGTGTCGAAAAGCTCGACGGCATGTGCGCGCAGTTCTCGGCGGCCGAACTCGCGGTCTTTCATGCCTTGAAGTCCGCGTTCGACCCGCATCATTTGCTGAATCCGGGCAAGGCCGTGCCCACGCCGGCGCGATGCGTGGAGCCCGGGGGCATGCATGTCCATGGGGGGCGCCTGCCATTCTCGCGCCTCGAGCGGTTTTAGGATGAGGCCCGCAGCCATCGTGAGCGCCGTCCGGCGCGCGGGGGGCCCATGAGGGACAATGACGGCGCGCAGGCGCTGGCCGCGGCGGTGCGTGCCGCCTACGACGCCGGTACCCCCATCGAGGTCGTCGGCGGTGGGACGCGCCGGGCGCTGGGACGGCAACCGAGCGGGACGCCGCTTTCGGTGGCGGGGCACGTCGGCATCGTGGAGTACGACCCGGCCGAGTTCGTGGTGACGGTTCGCGCCGGCACGCCCATCGCCGCCCTCGAGGAGGTTCTGGGCCGGGAGCGGCAGGCCCTGGCGGTCGATGTCCCACGCGTTGACGCGACCTCCACCATCGGCGGGGCGCTTGCCATCGGGCTCACCGGCCCTTCACGCCCCTATAGCGGGGCGTTGCGCGATGCGGTCCTCGGCGTGCGCATCGTGTCGGGAACCGGCGAGATCCTGCGTTTCGGTGGACAGGTCCTGAAGAACGTCGCCGGCTTCGATGTCGCGCGGCTCATGGTCGGGGCCTACGGTACGCTTGGGCTTTTGCTGGATGTCAGTCTGCGCCTGGCCCGGCGCGCGGAGATCGAGGAGGTGCGTGCGCTTGCCCTCGACTGGCGCGCGGCGCACGCCGCCTTGAGGCGCTGGGAGGGCGCCCTAGCGATGACCGGCGCCTGTTATGCCGGCGGGACCTTGCATGTGCGTCTGGCGGGCCGTGAGGAGCGGGTGGCGGCGGCGCGTCGGATCGTCGGCGGGGAGGCGGGAGATCCCGCGTTTTTTCCTGATATGCGCGATCTGCGCGGGCCGTTTTTCGCGCCACCGGGCGATCTGTGGCGCCTGCTTGTCCCGTCGGACGCCCCCTGGGAGCCGGAGACCTTGATCGATTGGGCGGGCACACAGCGCTTCTGGCGGCTTTCGGGAGATCCCGGGCCGGTCTTCCAGTATGCCACGCGCTGGCGTGGACAGGCCATGCGCCTTATGGGGAGCGATCGCAGTCAGGGTCCGTGGGCGCCGGTCGCCCCCGCGACCATGGCGCTCATGGGGCGCATCAAGGCGGCCATGGACCCGCGCACCATCCTCAATCGCGGCCGGCTCTATCCTGATTGGTGAGCGCCTCGTAGACGAGGTCCAGCCAATGGTGGACGGGGCGATCGCCGTGGCGCGCCAGATGCTGCTGGCAGCCGATGTTGGCGGTCACCACCATCTCCGGGTCGGCGCCCGTCAAGGTTTGCCATTTGCGCCGGCCAAGGGCCGTGGCCAGACGCGGATGACGCACGGAGTAGGGTCCCGCTGAACCGCAGCACAGGGCGCCATCGGCGACCGGGACGAGCGCGTGGCCCAATGCCTGCAGGATGGCCTCCACGCGTCCGGCCTCCTTCAGGGCATGCTGCAGGCTGCACGGGGCATGCCAAGCGATGCGCCGTCGCTGTTGTTCCGGCACGCGGGGCAGACGCGCGGGATCGATCCACGCGGCGATATCGGTCACGGTGGCGGCGAACGCCTGGGCGCGTCTTGCGGCCTCCGTGTCCTGAAAGAGCCGTGGGTAGTCTTTCAGAAACGCCGTGCATCCGCTGGCGGTGCTGGTCAGGCCCTCCCACTCGCCGGCCTCGGCCAGGATCAGTGTCGCCCGTGCCGTCGATCGGCCCTCGTCATGGGCATGAAGGTGGTAGGGGAGCGCGCCGCAGCAGCCCGGTCCTACCTGCTGCGCGCTGATGCCGAGGTGATCGAGAACGAGCGCCGCCTTGGTGTCGAGGTCCGGACGCAGCGCCGGTTGAACACAGCCGATGAGCAGTCCGACGCGGCGGGCGTGGCGCGTCGCCGGCCACTCGAGCCCATGGGTGCTCGGCAACACGCGCTGCCTGAAGGCCTTGGGGGCGAATGGCCGCAGGCGCCGCGCGCCGCCCATGATCGCCGAAAGTGGCCGGCGCGCGGACAGCGCCACCACCGAGAGCTGGTCCAGGATGCGTTGTCCCTTCGGCCGCTGCTCCTGGGTGCGCTCGCGCACCGTGTCCAGGATCTCGCTGTAATGGACCCCCGCCGGACAGGTGGTCTCGCAGGACCGGCAGCTGAGGCAATGGCTGAGCGGTCCGAGATCGGCGCCACCGGCATGGCCCGAAAGCAGGTCTTTCATAAGGTAGAGGCGGCCGCGCGGACCTTCGCGCTCATCGCCGGTCAGGGTGTAAGTGGGGCATGTGGCGTTGCAAAAACCGCAGTGCACGCACGCACGCAACAGTTCCTGCGCGCGGCGGGCGCGGTCCTCGGGCGGCGGGATGATCGGTTGGTCTGATGGATTGCTCATGGGCTGAAGGCGACCGTATACTGCGTCCATAGTAAAGGGGGGCCGGCCCCGGGTCAAAGTGGCCCGCGGCGCGTGCGGGCGCGCTCAATGATCGCGCCGATCGGTTTCGCGGGACGGGCTATGACGACGATAGTGGTGGTGCGTAAGGGCGATACGGCGGTGATCGGCGCCGATACCCTGGGCACGTACGGGGATCAGCGCGAATCCGCGGACTTCATCAAGAACGCGAGCAAGCTCATACGGGTCGACCATAGCTGGCTTGCCGTGACCGGGCACGCGGCCATGGACATGGCGCTACGCAACATCTTCCAGGAGACCTCCTGCCGGCGCTCATTCAAGGACGTGAATGACATCTATAAGACCAGCCTGCAGCTGCATGCCATCTTGAAGGACCATTATTTCTTGAGGCTCGACGGGGACAATGGCGACGAGGCCTTTGAATCCATGCAGGTGAGTCTCCTGATCGCCAACGCCCACGGGATTTTCGGGGTCTGCTCCAAGCGGACGGTCCTCGAATACACCAAGTTCTATGCCTTCGGCTCCGGCGAACAGTACGCGCTTGGGGCCATGCATGCGGTCTACGATCGCGAGACGGACCCGGAGCGCATCGCGCGTGCCGGCCTCGAGGCCGCCGTGACCTTCGACACCGGCAGCGGGACACCGGTCGAGGTGCGGCGCGTCACCTTGAAGGACGCCGGCGCCTCCTGATCCCGTGGCTCGGCGTAAAGGCCGATGACGCGGGTGTCGGTTTGGGGCAGCATGGGCCGATGGCCGAGATTACCCTGGTACAGCTCAACGACAGCCACGCCTATCTGTATGAGCATCCCGAGGCGTTTGCCAGCGCCGGCGGCACGGTGTACCGGAACGCGGGTGGCTATGCGCGCATAGCCACCCTGCTGGCCCAGTGGCGGCGAACGGCGCCGGTCTTGTTTCTCGATTGTGGCGACACCCTGCACGGCACCTGGCCGGCGGTGGCGACCCACGGTGCGTTTTTGCCCCCGCTCTTGAACCGGCTCGGGATCGCTGCCATGACCGGCCACTGGGAGTTTGCTTATGGCCCCAAGGGTTTTCAGGACCGGGCGCGCGCCCTCGATTATCCGGTGCTGGCCTGCAACGTCTATGACGAACGCTCCGGGGCGTCTTTGTTTTCCCCCTGCGAGGTCTTCGAGGTCGGCGACTGCCGCGTGGGCGTCATCGGTGTGGCCTGTAATATCGTCGACAAGACCATGCCGGCGCCGTTTAGCGAGGGTGCGTTCTTTACTTTGGGTCTGGAGGTCATAGGACCGCTTGCCGCGCGGTTGAGACGCGATGACAAGGTCGACCTCGTGGTGTTGTTGTCGCACTTAGGCCTGCCGCAGGATCTTAAGCTTTTGGGCATGACCCCAGGTATCGATGTGTGCCTGAGCGGGCACACCCATAACCGGTTGTTTGCGCCCATGCGCGCCGGTGGTGCACTGGTCATCCAGTCGGGCGCGCAGGGCTCGTTTCTCGGGCGCCTGGACCTGAGCGTGGAGGGCGGAAGGATCAGGGCCTATCGCCACGAACTCGTCGAGGTGGCGGCCGGGATCGCCCCGGACGCGGCCATGGACGATGCCGTGAGCGAGGCCTTGCGTCCCTACCGGGAGGAGCGCGATGCGGTGCAGGCCGAGGCCGAGGGCGGCTTCGATCGTTTTGCCATGTGGGAGTCGACCGCCGACAACCTCCTCTTGGCGGCGATTCGCGCCAAGACCGGCATCCCGCTTGCATTCACCAACGCCTGGCGTTACGGCGCACCGATCCCCGCCGGCCCGGTCACGCGCGGGGCCTTGCGGGACTGGGTGCCCATGAACCCGCCGGTCTCGGCGGTCACCCTGACCGGCGCCGAATTGCGCGCGCTCCTGGAGCAAAACCTGGAGCGCACCTTTGCCGCCGATCCCTTTGCGCAGATGGGCGGCTACGTGAAGCGCGCCCTGGGGCTGCGCGCCTATGTCAAGCTCGAGAATCCGCCCGGGTCGCGGCTTGCGGCATTGTTTGTGGGCGATGAGCCGGTGCGCGACGAGGCCCGCTACGAGGCCTGCTTTCTGACCGAGCAGGCGGTGCCCGCGGGGGTCGGGGAGAACCGCCATGCCCTGGGTCTTGGGGCCGGCGATGTGCTCTGTGAATACGCCGGCAGTCGCCACGTGCTGCGCCCCGAGATCCACGGGACCTATACGCTGATCTAGGGCCTCGGCCGGCCTTTTGCCGACGGTGCCGGGCCACGGACGGACGGCGGCCGCGCCCGCCTTTTCCGCCCACCGTCTTCGTGGGTGGTAATTCCCTCGGAAGGTCGGTATTGTAAATCCCACTTCAAGGAGCGGGAATGGCGGGCGCTGTCTATATCAAGACCTACGGTTGTCAGATGAACGAGTACGACTCGGCCCGGCTTGCGGATCTTTTGCGGGAGACCCATGGGCTTGAGCGTGTGGACGACCCGGCGCGCGCCGATGTCCTGCTCGTGAACAGCTGCTCGGTGCGTGAGAAGGCCCAGGAAAAGCTGTTCTCCGACCTTGGCCGCCTGAACGAATGGAAGGCGATGCGTCCCGGGGTCGTGATCGGCGTCGGGGGGTGCGTGGCGAGCCAAGAGGGCGAGGAGATCCGCCGGCGCGCGCCCTATGTCGACCTCGTATTCGGCCCCCAGACACTCCATCGTGTGCCAGCGCTGCTCGCCGACGCGCGCGCCAGGAAACCGCGTGTCGACATTGCGTTCGTGGAGATGGAGAAGTTCGACAACCTCCCGGAGCCGCGTGCCGACGGGCCGCGGGCGTTCGTGTCGATCATGGAGGGGTGCAGCAAGTACTGCAGCTTTTGCGTGGTGCCCTACACCCGCGGCCAGGAGTTCAGCCGCCCGTTCGACGATGTCCTGGCGGAGATTGCCGCGCTCGCCCTGCAAGGCGTGCGCGAGGTCACGCTGCTTGGCCAGAACGTGAATGCCTACCAGGGCCGCCGCCGCGACGGGCGTGTGGCCGATCTCGCGACCCTCATAAGCTATGTCGCGCAGATCGAGGAGGTCGGGCGTGTTCGCTTTACGACCTCCCATCCGCTGGAGTTCGGGGACACCTTGCTCGATGCCTTTGCCGCCGAGGATAAGCTCGTAAGCCATCTCCACCTGCCGGTGCAAAGCGGGTCGGACAGGATTCTTGCCCGCATGAAGCGCGGATATACCGTGGCCGAATATCGCGACAAGATCGAAAGGCTACGGTGCGTGCGGCCCGACATCAGTCTCTCGACCGATATTATCGTGGGTTTCCCGGGGGAGACTGACGAGGATTTCGCGGCAACCATGGCGCTGATCGAGGAGATGAGGTTCGATTTGTCCTACAGTTTTGCCTACAGCCCGCGGCCGGGCACGCCGGCTGCGTCGCTTGCAGACGACGTATCTGCGCCGGTGAAGGCCGAGCGTCTGGCGCGCGTCCAGTCGCTCAATCTCGAGCACGCCGCCGACATCAGTCGTGGCATGATCGGGCGCATCGAATCGGTGCTGATTGACCGGCGCGCCCCGCGCGGACGCGGCGATCTCTCGGGACGGACCGCGAACAATCGCGTCGTGAATTTTCCAGGAGGTGGCCAGGACCTGATCGGTCGTTTCGCCACGGTTGAAATCCTGGAGGCCCGACCCAACTCCTTGCGCGGCCGCCTCGTGGGGGTTGAAACCGATGCTCCATCGATGATACCGAAGCAAAGGGAGGCCGCTATTCCTTGAGCACCAAGCCCCAGGCGATACAGTTTTCCGTCCAACCTCCCGACAGCGAACGGCTGTCGCGTCTTTGTGGTCAACTCGATGAGCATCTCCGCCAGATCGAGGGCAGTCTCGGGGTGGAGATCGCCAACCGCGGCAATCAATTCCGCATAACCGGCCATCATGATCAAGCCCGCCACGCCCAACGCCTGATCACCGCCCTCTATGCGGTCACGGGTCAAACCCAGGCCATCACACCTTCGGGGGTCAATATGGCGTTGAAAGAGGTATCGAGGACGCGCGACGATCGCGATCCGCCCACGGAGTTGCGCATGCCCAAGCAGCGCGTCTACGGGCGCACCGACGCACAGCGCGATTACATTCGCAAGATCCTGACCCACGACGTGACCTTTGGGGTGGGGCCCGCCGGTACCGGCAAGACCTTCCTGGCGGTGGCCTGCGCCGTGGATGCCCTGGAAACAGGGCGGGCGCAGCGCGTGGTCCTGGTCCGTCCGGCGGTGGAGGCCGGCGAGCGCCTGGGCTTCCTGCCAGGCGATCTCGAACAGAAGGTGGACCCGTATCTGCGGCCACTCTATGATGCGCTGCACGACATGCTTGGCCCCGAGCGCGTCGCCAAGCTGGTTGAAAAGGGCGTGATCGAGATCGCGCCGCTTGCGTTCATGCGGGGACGGACATTGAACGAATCGTTCATCATCCTGGACGAGGCGCAAAACACTACTGCCGAGCAGATGAAGATGTTCCTGACACGCCTGGGTTTCGGGGCCAGTGCGGTGGTTACAGGCGATGTCACACAGATCGATCTTCCGCGTCCCGAGCTGTCGGGTTTGCGCCAGGCCTTGCATGTCCTGAAGGATGTGGAGGGCATAGCGTTCACGCATTTTGCCAGCGCCGATGTCGTGCGCCACCCGTTGGTCCAGCGCATCGTCGAGGCCTATGAGGCGCGCGAGCAGGGCGTACAGGGCATGCCCTAGGCGTGCGCCGTGTGCATATCGATCTGGCCGTGGCCTGCGATGACTGCGCCGTTCCGTCCCGTCCGGCACTGGTCCGCTGGTGCAAGGCGGCGCTCACCGAGGCCGAGGGCAGCGTGCGCGTGGGGCTGCGGGTGGTCGCCGAGCCGGAGGCGGCGGAGCTGAACGGGCGCTTTCGCGGGCGGCCCGGACCGACCAACGTGCTGTCGTTCCCGTACGATGACGTGTCGCTTGGCAAGACCCGCTTTCTCGGCGACATCGTCATTTGCGCCCCGCTCGTGAAGGCCGAGGCAGCGCGCGCCGGGTGCCCGGAAAACGCCCATTGGGCGCATCTCGTCATTCACGGTATACTGCATCTTCAAGGGTTCGACCACGAGACAGACCAGGACGCACGGGTAATGGAAGCGCGGGAAACACGCATATTGACGGGTTTGGGGTTTACGGACCCTTATCGTTGAGCCATGGGTCAGGACGATAATGGCCACGGACCCGGGCGGTCGTTTCTCGACCGTTTGGGGCACGTCTTGTGGGGGGCGCCGGAGGACCGTGACGCGCTGCGCGAGACGTTGCGCGAGGCGCACGAACGCGGTCTCATTGGAAGCGACGCCCTCGACATGATCGAGGGGGTATTTCAGGTCGCCGAAATGCGGGTCCGCGACATCATGGTCCCGCGCGCGCAGATGGATGTGATCGATCGCGAGGACCCGCCCGAGGGCTACCTGCCGCGGGTGATCGAGACCGGCCATTCGCGCTTCCCGGTCATCGATGGGGACAAGGACAAGGTGGTGGGGATCCTTTTGGCGAAGGACCTGTTGCGTTATTTTCATGGCGAGCAGCGCGCGTCGTTCAACGTCTACGACCTGTTACGGCCGGCGGTATTCGTGCCGGAGAGCAAGCGTCTCGACGTCCTGCTGCGCGACTTTCGATCCAGCCGCAATCATATGGCCATTGTGGTCGACGAATACGGCGGCGTGGCGGGCCTTGTCACGATCGAGGATGTCCTGGAGCAGATCGTGGGCGACATCGAGGATGAGCACGACCTCGACGCCGATGACGTCATGATCATGCAGCGCGCCGAACACGAGTTCGTGGCCAAGGCGCTCACGCCCATCAAGGAGTTCAACGAATACTTCGGCACCCATTACGATGACGAGGAGGTGGATACCATCGGCGGCCTCGTCATGACCGCGCTCGGTCGCGTGCCCAAGCGCGGCGAGCGCCTCGAGATCGGCGGGCTGCGACTCGAGGTACTGCGTGCCGACTCACGCCGCGTCCATCTCCTGAAAGTCGTTCCGATTGCCGAAGAAAGCGAAGTGGCTGGTTAGCGGATTTCCGCGATGGCTGGCCGCGTTCCTGGCGGGCGCGGCCTTGAATCTGGCCTTTGCCCCCTACCGTCAGCCGTGGGTTGCACCGCTCGCCCTGGGGGTCCTCTATGCGCTCCTCACCGCCGCGCCGGTGCGTGCCGCTTTCGGTCGTGGTTTCGCCTTCGGCGCAGGGTTGTTTGCCTTCGGCGTGCCGTGGGTCTATCTGACGCTTTCGCGTTTCGGTGGCATGCCGGCCTCCCTGGCGGCGCTCGCCTGCGCCCTGTTCATCGCCATCCTCGCGTCGTATGCCGGACTCGCGTGTATGGCCTTTGCCCGTCTGCAAGGGCGTGATGGCCTCGACCCCTGGCTCTTTGCCGCGGCCTGGGTGCTCGGCGAATGGGTGCGCGGGGTGTTTCTCACCGGATTTCCGTGGCTCGATGTCGGTTATGCCGCGAGCCTGCCGCCGCTCATGGCCTGGGCGCCGCTCGTGGGCGTCCTCGGCCTGTCATTCCTTCTGACCGTAGCCGGCGCGCTGGCCGTGGACGCCCTGCGTGGGCGGCGGCGCGGCCTCCTGCCGGTGCTGCTCATGCTGGGCGTGACGCCGGCGCTTGCGGGACTTTCCTTCGTGCACCGCACCGGCGCGCCGATTACCGCCTCGCTGGTGCAGGGCGATGTCTTGCCCACCGTCAAATGGCATCCAGGCACGTTGCGCATGATCATCCGGCGCTATCTGCGCTTGACCGCGAAGAGTGACGGCCGGCTGGTGGTCTGGCCCGAGACCGCGATCCCGACCTATTCGCATCAGCTGCGGCGGCGATTCATACCCTATATGCAACACCTGGCGCGCGCGGGGGGACGCCACTTCCTGTTCGGTCTCATCGAGGGCAATGCCAACGATCCCAACGGACCTGTCTATAACGCGGTCATGAGTATCGGGCGCCATGACGGTTTCTACCGCAAGCGTCACCTGGTACCGTTCGGCGAGTATCTGCCGTGGCCGGCGCTCTTGAATCCGGTCCTGGACGTCCTGCACATCCCGATGGCGAGCTTTACCCCCTGGCACGGCGCGGAGGCCCCCTTGCCCATCGCGCACGCGCGCGTCGGTGTGACGATCTGCTACGAGGTCGCCTATGGCCCCCTGGTCACCCAGGGCCTGCCGGGCGCGACCCTGCTGGTCAACGCCAGCGACGACTCGTGGTATGGGCATTCAAACGAGGCCGCCCAGCAGTTCCAGATCGCGCAGATGCGCGCCGCCGAGGCCGGCCGCGACATGGTGATCGCGACCAATGATGGTATCACCGCGCTCGTTGGCCACACCGGGCGGATCCGGGCCCGGCTCGCCCCCTTCCGCGAGGGCGTGCTGACGGTGGTCGCCCAGCCCTATACGGGGCTCACGCCCTACGATCGTTTCGGCAACACCGGCGTCCTGGCGGTGCTCGCGCTCATCGTGGCCGTGGCCGGGTGGCGGCGACGCCGCATGAAGCCTGCGTCCGTGCGCTGAGGCTGGATTCCGGGTCCAGCCCGAGGCGATTGTCATGTTGTTGAACATCTTTTTTGCGACACGTTCTTTGGGTATGTCGCGAGCGGCAACACGTCAGCGTGACGTGTTGCCGAGATGCCGTTATGGCGACACCAAAAGAGGTCTTGGGACAGTCGCAAGGCAGGGCCCCGTCATTCACCTCCCCAAGTTCTTGATGAGGCGAAGGGCATCCGAATCCGCTGGCTTTTGGGGCTCGCCTCTGCTATAACGGAGGGCATGAACGATCCGGGCCAAGATGGTGAACGATCCGGGCCAAGATGGGGGGGTGGATGTGTCGCACGTGCGCGTGCGCCTGATCCGTCCGGGCGAACGCGCCGAGTGGGACCGCTTGATGCGCGCCCACCATTACCTGGGGCTCACCGCGCTCGTGGGGCGCAGTCTGCGCTATGTGGTGGACAACCCCCTCCGTGTGGGGGTGGACAACCCCCTCCGTGTGGGGGTGGACAACCCCTCCGTGTGGGGGTGGACAACCCCCTCCGTGTGGGGGTGGACAACCCCCTCCGTGTGGGGGTGGACAACCCCCTCCGTGTGGGGGTGGACAACCCCCTCCGTGTGGGGGCGGAGGCGGATGGCCAGTGGCTGGCGCTCGTAGGCTGGGCGTCGGCGGCCTTGAAGTGCGCCCCGCGGGATGCCTGGATCGGCTGGGCGAAGGCCTTGCAGTGGCAACGTATTGGGCTCATCGCCAACAATGCCCGCTTCCTGATCCTGCCGGGCGTACAGGTGCGGAACCTCGCCTCGCAGGTGTTGGGGGCGAACCTCCGACGTCTGTCTAGCGACTGGCAGGCGGTCCACGGCCACGGCCTTCTGCTCGCCGAGACCTTCATCGATCCGGCGCGCTTTGCCGGCACCTGCTACCGGGCGGCCAACTGGATCGAACTTGGGCCCACGCGCGGCTTTGCCAAATCCAACGATACCTATGTCGCCCATGGGGCCCCTAAGCGGATCTGGGTGTACCCCCTCCATAAAAAGGCCCGGCTGATCCTCTCATCGCCACGCCCGCACCCAGACCTACCCCGCCAGGAGATGAAGACCATGACCCTGACCGACGTGGACGCAGCCGCACTCTTTGCGCGTCTGGGGTCCTTGGAAGACCCCCGTGCGAGGCGCGGGCTGCGCCACAGCCAGCGCTCGCTCATCGCCATCATCCTCTGTGCCGTGATCAGTGGGGCGCAGGGGCCGACCGCCATCGGCGAATGGGTCAAACGCCTCCCGCCTACGATGCTGCGTCGGTTGCGGTGCCGTAGGACCGCCGATGGCCGCTATGAACCCCCGTCCGAGCCCACCATTCGCCGCCTGTTGCAGACAGTCGATATCGCGGCCCTGGAGGAGAAGCTCGGGGATTGGCTGCACACGCAGGGCGTAGCCGATGAACCGGTCGCACTCGATGGCAAAACCTTACGGGGATCGCAGGATGGGGGTCATGCGCGGCAACTGGTCGCTGCGTTCGGGCACACGAGCCATGTGGTCTTGAACCAAGTGGAGGTGGCCGACAAGGCGAGTGAGCAGAGAGCGGTAAAGCCCTTGCTCGACCCCTTGACCTTGGCGGGTCGGGTGGTGACCGCGGACGCCCTGCATACCCAAACAGAGACCGCCCGTTATGTGGTCGAGGACAAGCAGGCGCACTACCAAGCCCTTGCTCGACCCCTTGACCTTGGCGGGTCGGGTGGTGACCGCGGACGCCCTGCATACCCAAACAGAGACCGCCCGTTATGTGGTCGAGGACAAGCAGGCGCACTACCTCTTCACTGTTAAAGACAATCAGCCTACGCTCAAAGCCGACATCGAAGGCCTCCATCGGGAGGCCTTTCCCCCCTCAGCACGTGACGACGGATAAGGCCCATGGGCGCGTGGAGACCCGACGTATCTGGGTGAGCGATAAGCTCAATGGGTATGTGACGTTTCCCTATGCGGCCCAGGTGGCCTGCGTGGAGCGCGAGATCTTCCACGTCAGAAAACATACATGGTCGCCCCCTATTTGCCAAGCCTTCACGTTATGACGGTCAGTAAGGTAAAGATTGCTGTCATACATCCGGACTTTGTATGAGGGATACCCCTCTGTCCCTGATGGAATCCGCTGATCGAGGCCTGATCACAAGAGCGTGCTGAAGGCACGGTGTTTAAGGCAGGTTTCCTCGATCACGGTCTGACCTTATTGCCATCACGTCGTGATTGCCTGTGCAATCGGTGGTGAGCCTCTTTCTATCAAAACCTCTCTTTCTGGCAGTCGGCTCCTCACGCGGCCACGGACACCGGTGTGAAGCCTTCCTGGTAGTCTCGCCCATGGGCGAGCAGCGCCCACACGATACGGGCGTTCTTGTTCGCGAGCGCGACGGCCGCGACGTTCTTGTTGCGCCGGCCCATGAGCCGCTTGAGCCAGCTATCCGTATCCGTCTTGCGCTCCGAGGCGCGGATCACGGCGCGCGCCCCGTGGATCAGAAGGGTGCGCAGATACACGTCCCCGCGTTTACTGATGCCAAGCAGCGTGGGCTTGCCGCCACTGGAGTGTTGCCGGGGCACAAGCCCGAGAAAGGCGGCGAACTGGCGGCCGTTGACAAAGGCCGTTGCGTCTCCGATCGAGGCCACGAGCGCGCTGGCCGTGAGCGGTCCGATGCCGGGGACTTTCTGGAGCCGCCGGCTGGCATCGCTCTGGCGGTGCCACGCCTGGATTTCGGCTTCGAGCTCGTCTACCTGGCGGTCCAGCTCCTTCAGATGGGCGGCCAGCCGCGCGATCAACGGGCGCATGGTGTCGGGCAGGCCGTTGTCGGCGTCCTCCAGTATCCTCGGAATCTGTGGGGCGATACGACCGAGGCCTTGCGGGATCACAAGCCCGAACTCCGAGAGCAGTCCGCGAATCTGATTGGCCTGCGCGGTGCGGGCCTTCACGAACGCCTGGCGGGCGCGGTGGACAGCGAGGATGGCCTGGCTCTCGGCCGTCTTTCCAGGCACGAAACGCATAGTGGGACGCGCCACCGCCTCACAGATCGCCTCGGCGTCGGCGGAATCATTTTTGTTGGTCTTCACGTAAGGCTTCACGAATTGCGGAGCCATCAACTTCACCGTGTGTCCGAGGGCCGTCAGTTGCCGGGCCCAATGATGGGCGCTGCCACAGGCCTCCATGCCGACGAGGCACGGCGGAAGATTGCCAAAGAATGCGAGCACCTGATGGCGCTTTAGGGATTTCCTCAGAACGGCCTTGCCGCGGGCATCCACCCCATGGATCGCGAAAACCGTCTTTGCCAGATCCACTCCGATCGTTGTAATCTTCATCGTCGTCTCCTCTCTATTTGCGTGGTCTATCGCACCACTCACTTTGGCACGTCTGATGCCGTTTAGGGAGGGGGCGACCATCCCATTACAAGACGACCCTCGAGCGGGTCTATCTGATTGGCAGCCAAAGCCGCACTGAAGCGAGCCCCGCACAACTGCTGGCCCAGAACCGGGGCCATTGGGGCATCGAGAACCGTCTGCACCACGTACGCGACAGGGCCTATGACGAGGATCGTTGCCGGGCCCGCAAGGGGCACACGCCCCGGACCCTCGCCTGCCTGCGGAACTTCACTATCAGCCTCCTGCGCCTGTTCCACGTCGCGAACATCAAAGCGCCTATGACGAGGATCGTTGCCGGGCCCGCAAGGGGCACACGCCCCGGACCCTCGCCTGCCTGCGGAACTTCACTATCAGCCTCCTGCGCCTGTTCCACGTCGCGAACATCAAAGCGGCGCTCCGGGGCTTGGCGGCCCAGGCCGATCAGGTCTTGGCGATGCTGCGTCTGTAAAGCCCCTAAAACCAGAAGACAAGGCCCGCGCGGGGTCCCCCCGCCGCAGGCGTTCGCCTCGCTCTCGCCTTTTTGGGAGAAACTCTCCCAAAAAAGCGGTCTCCCCGCCATTTCTGGCCACCCACCCCATCGACTGCGCTCGCCTCAGGCGTTCAGTGATCGAGGCGCTGCGTGAGCGCGTGACTTTGACGGGACCGTGAGTCGCAAGGCGGCACCTCTTGACGGCCGGCGGGCATGGCGCTCCTGATGTGCTCCGCCCGTCAATCAGGGAGCCCACGGCCCCGGCGGGCCGTTTCAGTGCTCCTTGGTGCCGGGGAGATTGTTGAAATCTGGGCGAAGCGTGGAATCTGGCCGTTTATCACTAAACACAGTATCTTCAGTAAATGCTGAAACACGCAATCCCAATGAAAGAGGAAGTAGCGCGCTGGCGAGGCGTTGCGACAGTTGCTCGAGAAGATCCCGGTCCTTCAACCAGTTTGCGCGGGAATCCCCGCCATTCAGGGCGGGGAGGGATCCCACAGGGACTTCCTTCGGTCGTAGCACCGCCGCGTAGCGGCGATGCTTCACAACTGAATAACCACCATGTATCGTTGTGAACATGGACGAAGAATTGCCAACCAGCCAGGCGTTGACCTGCAAACTGAAATTGCTGCTGGACAAGGAGCAGGTCGTCGCGGTCCGGCGCACGGCATTGGCGTACCGTAATGCCCTGAATCACGCATCCGCCGTGGCTTTCGCCAATGGCAAGATGTCGCAGGGCATGAAGCTGCAAACGCTGGTGTACCAGGATTTGCGGGAGCGGTACGGATTGCTCTCCCAAATGGCTTGCAATGCTCCGCGACAAGTGGCGGCGGCCTACAAGACGTTGTGGGAACGCGCCAAATCCAACGCTGCCCATAAAGCGAAGGGCTGGACCAAGCGCCGCTACAAGGGACTGGACAAAGCGCCAAAATTCACCGCGCTGACCGTGAATCTGAACCACAAACGTGACTGGTCTCTGGGCAAAAACCAGACGGTCAGCATCAGCACTCTGAACGGCAGAATTCGGTGCCGTTACGAAGGCTGGAACCGGCATCTGGACTGGCTGGAGCACACGGCGGATCGGGGAATCACCCTGGGTGCCGCCAAGCTCTGGCAGGACCCGGTCTCCAAAGCGTGGTATCTGCTGGTTTCCGTCGACAAGGCACTGGTCGAAAAGCCGATGGACCGCATCACCACCGTCAAAGGCGTGGATCTGAACCGTCGCAACATTGCGGTGGAATCTAATACACGCGGCAAATGTCGTTTTTATCACGGCGGGCACCAGAGGCATTTGGCCGAACATGCCGCCAGTACACGGAGTGCGCTGCAAGCGAAGGGCACTCGTGGGGCCAAAGCGGTTTTGAGGAAACTGGCGCTGCGAGAAAGACGGCTGAACGCGGATACGGCGCACTGTGTGAGTAAGGCCATTGCGGAGCCACACGCGATGGTGGGTTTGGAGTGGCTGAAGGATATCCGCAATCGTACCGAGCGTCGCCGCTCGAAGAACGCTTCGGTGAAACGGCGCCGCGCCAACCGCAAGGTCAGCAGTTGGAGTTTTGCGGATGTGCAGGCCAAAACCGCGTACAAAACCCGGCTGTCGGGTGGTGTGCCGATTTGGGTGGACGCGGATTACACCAGTCAGGGGTGCTCTATTTGCGGGCACACCGGAAAGGAGAATCGACCCAATAACGGCCTGCTGTTTGTTTGTGCTCATTGTGGTCATACACTCCATGCCGATTTAGTGGCGGCAAGAAACATCAGTATGCGAACGCTCCTCATCCGGCAAGACTGGGTGAGGACGGGGCGATTGTCAGCCGTCCCTGAAGCATCAGGCGATGAAGCCAAAGCCGCGCGTCTTTCGAGATACGCGGAGTTGCGGTGGAGCCTGGATGCAAGCTCCGTCCTCATTGTGGGCCGCATGGCCCATTAGGGCGGAGTTGTTGACATACGAAGGTATCGAGGTCGACGTCGTGTCCAGTGGCTGGGGGCCGGGTTTGATCGCCCGGCTACTCGCAGATGAGCGGCAGCACGCGCTCATCTGCGAGTACAAGCCGAATGGCCAACCACGATACGCCCGTTCCGCGCTGCTGGAATTGCGGGACTACGTGTTACAGAAGGCCCCGCATGCCACCCCGTCTTCATGGCGCCTTACATCTCACCCGCGGAAGCCCAGAGGGTTTATCGCGCTATATGAAAGCTATGCCCTATACGCAGAGGGTGCATTCGGTACCATCCCCGAGCTTTACGTTCGCCCCGAGCACCGCACAAAAGGATTGGGGCTTCACTACGTGTCTCAAGCAAAGTCTTTTGGCGCATCGCGGGGCTGGACATGCTTGGGGGTTATGACTCCACTGCTTCCGCAATTCGACAGGTGGAGGGCCGGCGGCTGTCAAGGTACCTGTCGCCTGATCATTTAGGCCGCGTCGCATTGTGAGGTGTCTTGGCACTCCTCGGTCGGGCGATTGAGCCATACTTCGGCAGGCAAGGACCAGTTCCGGATGCTACGGCTCCAGCGTTCGGGATGTTGCGCGCGGGCGGCCTCGTAGATCCGGGTGCGATGGGCGAAGATGGCGTGGTCGGCGCCCGTATGACGCTCCGCGGGACTCACAAATTTCAGGTTGCGATGCTTGTGGTGGTGGTTATACCAACGCACGAAGGCGAGCATCCAGGCTCGCGCCTTTGCGAGGCTTCCGAAGGCGCCCGGATAGCCGGGGCGGTATTTGCAGGTGCGGAACAGGCTTTCGGCATAGGCGTTGTCGTCGGACACACCCGGACGGCTGTACGAACGACGCACGCCGAGCGCATCGAGGGTCGCGACGAAGGTGGAGGCCTTCATGGGACTGCCGTTATCCTGATGGAGTACGAGCGGCCGCCTGTCCGTCACGCCCTCGCGCACGAGTGCCTGACGGATCAGGGCGGCGGCGTGATCCCCGGACTCCTCCTCATGGACCTCGTGGGCGACGATCTTGCGCGAGTAGATGTCGAGCACGAGATACAGAAAGAAGAATTGGCCGCTTACGGGGCCGGGCAGGTATGAGATGTCCCAGCACCACAGCGTATTGGCGCCCCGCGCGCGGTGACGTGGGATGGGACGGGTATCGGGCGTCTTCGCGCGGCCCCTGTGCGCCAGCTGGTTGGCGGCGCGCAGCAGGCGATAGAGCGTGGATTCGGAGGCGATATAGCGCCCCTCGTCGGCCAGCCGTGGCACGATCTGGGTAGGCGGCAGGCTTGCAAAGCGCGGTTCGTTGACCACACGCAGGGCTTCGGCCCGCTCGGCCTCCGAGAGGCGATTGGGGGGTACGGGCCGATGCGCCTGCGGCCGCCGGTCGGAGCCCACGACCCCCGTCTGCGTCCAGCGCTCCAAGGTCCGAAGTGTAATACCAAGCTCTCTGCAGGCAACCCGCTTGCGGGCCCCGGCGGCTACGGCCTCGTGAATCAGCATAACGGCGGCTTGGCGATCTGGGGTGCTGATCATGCGTCCTCCTCGTCCCCCCAGATCGCCGCGGCTTTTTTTCGTAAGGCAAGCAGCGCGGCGGTCTCCGCCAGCGCCTTGTCCTTGCGGGCGAGCTCACGCTCTAGGACCTTGCGCTGCCTCTGCTCGGCCATAAGCGCTTCCCGGTGCGCCTTGGTGGATATGGACCCACCCTCCAGGGCCTGACAGGCGTCCGTGCGCCATGCCTTGACCTCCTCGGGGTAGAGGCCGTGTCGGCGGCAATATTCGCCGAGCTCGGCTTCATTCAAGCCCGCGGTCTCCACCACCACGGTAAGCTTCTGCGCGGCCTGGCGTTTCACGGGCGGCCTTCCTCCCGGCATATCCGCTGCCTCCTTTGGGCGTATTGTCTTGCGCCAATCATACAGCGTCCAGCAAGAGATGCCCGTCTCCCGGGCGAGCTCTGGGATGGACAGGTCAGGGGTGGCCAGCATCTTGCGGATCACCGACTCCTTCCGTTCTTTGGCGTAGCGCATCATGGTTGTCGACTCTCTTTCTGCCCCCAAGGGTTTCATACAAGAGGCGACAGGTAGTCTGACAGCGGGGGGGGCGGGTAATGTGAGGAGTTGCGCGATGGCACCCTGCTCTCAGCGCGCCAGCACCTGATCAGCGCAGCGCGTTCAGCACTTTTTTGGACACACGCTGATAGTCTATCAGGATGCCCAATTCGGAGGATATGCTGTGCATATTTTGCAGCGCATCAACTATAGGTTTAAGCGTGAAGGCCAAAACGAGGTGTTCGACAGCTTTACGATCACAGCGAGCCCCGATACTGACGGAACAACGACGTTTCGCGCTACTCTGGAGTCTTTGGCGCGTACTATCGAATCCGTGGTCTTCGAGGGCGCCAAGCTGACCATGCCAGAAGGGGGTTTCTGCACGATCGGCAAGATTTCCAAGGAGCCCACTTACAAAGAGGGGTTTTCGGAAATCGTGGGTGGATTCGAGTATAAAGGCGAATACACCCTCCTCCCCGGCACCAAAACCGTACAGCGTCTCCTGGGCCCGTTAGTCAAGGCAACTGGCCATGCGACGCGCTGGACCCTTGATTTGGGCGGAACGGTTCGTCGTTACAGCGGTGGCTCGGTTGATGCCGACGTCACCTTGTATATGTTCGCCGACCACACCATCAATCTGGCGCTCCTGGACCGGATTCTCGCGGGCCCGGATTTCACGCTCTCGGCTCAGGCACAGGAGGCGCTGACGCGCATCGCTGCTCTGCGAGCCGGGCAGCGGTCCACGGACCCGAACGAGTGGGTGGCGCTGCTACGGTCTTCGGATTCCGACGCCTCGTCGTAAATGCCCCCGTCAGGGCCGCGGCCCATGGGTCGGCCCCTGCGCGACCCGAAAAAGCCTCAAGGTAAAGCGTCGCGGCGCGTCGGCGCGCAGAAGCTTCCAGGCAGTGAGAGCTTGCGAAAGGACCGCGACACGTTCGGTCGTCAGGGCTTGAAGACGGGCCACCTCGGCCTAGGCGAGCGCCAGAGCGCTATCCCTGGGCCCGTGTGACCACGCGTGCCATTTTACGGTTTTAGGAGCCGCAGGCGTTCTTCATCTTGCCTTTCTTCGAGCTATAGGAGCTCTTCACGGCACTGCCGTTGAAGCCGCAGCCGGATTTCTTCATCATCATCGTGTGTCCTTGGGAACCGCAGGCATTCTTCATGCTCGCCTGGGCCGTCGTAAGGGCCACGGTGGCCGCCAGGGCAAGAGCGGTGTGCAGTGCATAGGTCGCTATCTTCATCAGAAACTCCTTACGGGTAGTTAGCGGCTCTTGGTGACCGCCCTCCTGGTGACCGTCGATAACGGTTCGGCATGCACCGTCAGCAGCCCCCGATCTTCGGCAGGCGCGGCACGAACGCCCCGCCCTGCGCCGGCGGCGGGTTCTGAAGGTAGTAATTCACGAGTTCACGGACCGTTACGGTGCCATACAGGCCGCCCATCGGAATGGGCGCGAACCGGCCCACGGTCTGCGGGGTCTCCGAGCGCTTTATCGTCTCCGGCGACACTGAGGCCGCGCGCATCAGAAACGACATGCCGATCACCACCAGGGCGATGCACGAACCGCAATAGAGAAGGATCTGGCCGGGCGTCATCTCCCCGCCACCCGTAGCCGCCCGCGCCTGCTGCACAGGCGGCGCGCAGCCGGCGTCTGGCAGGCTCACCTCATGAAGCACATCTTTCACCGTCATATAGCCTCCTCGGCCCGAGAGCATGCCCGTTGTCAGCGCCCATTAAAGACGCCGACGGTTATGATGCCGGCCAGCGACGCCCCGTCAACAAGGGAACAGCGCGTCCTTCTTAGTTCTTGCGCACGAAGACGCGCCAACAACGATCGGCCTTGAGGGTCGTGATGTGCGTGCCGTGGACCACCGCCATCATGGTCGGCAAGATCTCCATGGACGTCGAGTTATCCACTTTAATTTCTATTACGGCCCCCGACACCGCCTCGTTCAAGGCCTTTTTGGTCATGAGCTGCGGACGTGGGCATGAATCCCCCAACACATTGACGACCCGACTGATTGGGTGGCTGCTTCCGTCTTCCAGTGTTATCTGTCCTGCCTGCGATTCCTCCCCTTGGCGCCATGCGGGACCTTCAGGTACAAGCCCGCGATCATCATCTCGCTTACGCCCACGGTCTCCGCGCCGAATCTGAAACAGGAAGGTGTCGAATACCGCAATGATTGCCAGCGCGACCATAGGGCTCAGAGAGTTCCGGAAAATCTCCACGGTACCACCCCCATTTGTGTGTTTGGCCCTGCGATGACACTCTGGCCGCCATACGCTTGGGCGTACAGCCTACCAGAACCATTGTCCGCCACCCAGCCGGGACGCCGGTGACTCGTCATTATGCGCGATCCCATTTTCCCGATCATAAGCTAGCAAAACGCGGGCCATGCGTGACGCCCGGCGATTTCCGGGTCTTTCCTGAAAGATGCCGGACCTGGTGCGTCACCATCTTGGGATGGGGCGTCACCAGGATGGTGACCCGCGCAGCCCGTGGAGACCCTGGCGCATGGTGGGGTACGAGGAACCTTTATCGCTTGGCGTGGCAAGGCTCGAACATCTCAGTGTTGGGGGGGCCATGTTTCGCAAACGCCCCCTCCAAAAGCGCCCTATTCGCGCCTCATGTGCCCCCTAACGCCTATACGCTATGCGCACCACTATTTCTTTGAGGATCGCAGATGCCAGAAGGAAGCCCCCCTGATCGTCGTCACCCGCCAGGGTACCATCCACACCCTTTTGAAGCCTCCGACCGGTGCTTGGTGCAGCTAGCTCCTCGAGGGGCGGGCCTCGGCCGACGCGCGCCCCGACGAAACCGCGCAACGCCATTTCGTCGCCTGCGTCAATAAGCCGCGGCGCCGTTGCGGCGTCGAACGACGCAAGACCGGCTCGGAAGGCGGCTATCCGACCTTCTCCCTGGCCTTACTGCATGCGGCGATAAAGGGCCGCCCCAAGAACCTCATCTTCGCCTCGTCGGACAAGCCTGACCTGCGCTGACGCGATCTGCAGCAGCGGCGGGGGTTTTGCGCGTGCTTTGGTACAATGACCGATAAAGGCCGGCCCTCCTGGACCGCGGCGTGTAGGCTTGCTTGGGCCGCTCCAAGGCCGGATGGGCCGGAATGGATTCGCCGCTCAGGGCGAGGTCGACCAAAGAGCGTGTGATCAGCGGCCGCGACATGGTGTCCCGTCGAATGTAACGCCGGCTTTCCTGGCGGGGTCTCGGGAATGCGCGGCGATCGTTGGTGTCGGGTCTCGATGGCGGTCTCCGCCGGCGCCCGTGGCGAGTCTGCTTGAGACTTCGCTTCATGGCCCCCATAAAAGGATACCGAGACTTCGTGGAGGCACGGGATGATCTTCCGCCAGCTAGTCGAGCCCTTGTCCAACACCTATACCTATCTGCTTGGCTGCGAGGACACCAGGCAGGCGCTGCTCATCGATCCGGTGTTGCCCGCCTGGGAGCGTGATCTGGGGGTGGTGCGCGAGCTCGGGTTGAAACTTGCCTACACTGTGGAGACCCACGTGCATGCCGACCACATCACCTCGGGGCGGCGCCTGAAGCGTGAGACCGGCAGCCGCATCGTCGTGGCCGCGCTCGAGGGGTTGGCATGCACGGATGTGGCCATCGAGGATGGCAAGCCGCTTGTCATGGGCGCAGTCACGCTCGAGCCGCGCCATACCCCCGGGCATACCGCCGCGCATATGGCCTATGTGGCTGGCGACAAGGTCTTCACGGGCGATGCCCTGCTGATCGACGGCTGCGGGCGCACGGATTTTCAGAACGGGGACGCGCGCGCCCTCTACAAGAGCGTGCACGAGCGCCTGTTCACCTTGCCAGACGACCAGCTCGTCTATCCCGGTCACGATTATCAGGACCGGCGGGTGTCCACCATCGCCCAGGAACGCAAGCGCAATCCGCGTCTGGGTGGGGGGCGGACCCTCGAAGAGTTTCTTGCCATCATGCGGGGGCTTAAGCTCCCTTATCCCAAGTTCATCGATTACGCGGTCCCGGGAAATGCCGCGTGTGGCGAATGTCCGCCGCAACTACCGCCGCAGTTGCAGGAATACTGCGAGGAAATGAAGGCGAGCCCGCAAGGCTGATATCCCGGCCCCCCAACTTCCCATCCATCCCTATGTTTTGGAGGCGATGCCATGCATTTTGTGAAAGCCGGCACCGACGTCTATGTCGGCGGTGCCCCGAATGAACAGGAATTGCGTCGGTTGGCGGCCGAGGGTGTCCATACGGTCGTGGATTTCCGGGAGCCGGGCGAGAGGAGGGGGCCCAAGGATGGCCCGCTCGCGGCCCAGGAGCTCGGACTTGCCTACATTAACGTCCCGGTACGCACGCCCCTGCTCGCGGATGCCCAGGTCGAGGAATTTCGCAAGGCGGTGGCGCGCGCGCCCGCGGGCTATCTGCTGCACTGCGCGGAAGGCCCGCGTGCCGAGGCGATGTATGTCATGAAGACCGCGCTCGACCGCCGCTGGGGTCTCTCGGAGGTCGATCAGGAGGCCGAGCGCCTTGGTCTCCGCTACCGGGGCCTGCCCCGGTTGCGCGACTTTGTGGCCGGTTTCGTCGCCCGTCACGGCGGCGATGCCGGGGGCCGGGAGGCCTGAGAGCGGGTCGGCCCGGTGCGCAGGGCGAATTTGTCCTCAGAAGATTCCCGTCCCTATAGAACAACTTAACCTCGGTCACTGGACAAGCCTGCAGCGCTGCGGCATCATGGGCGTATGGAAGCACCCCCGATTTTCGACGGCCAGGCCCTTTCAGAACTGGTGGTCCGGCCCGTCACGCGTGGCGAAGGGCCGCGTTATCAGGAGCAGATGGCCCGTCATCATTACCTTGGCGATCTCCCGAAGCTCGGCGAGACCCTTTGGTATGTCGCCACGTGGCGCGGGCAATGGCTGGCGCAGCTCACGCTATCGGCGGCTGCACTCAAGTGCGGCGTGCGCGATCGCTGGATCGGCTGGGATTTCCGCAGCCAGTATGACCGCCTGAAGCTCATCGCCAACAACAGCCGCTTCCTGATTCTTCCGCAAGGCCGCTTCCCGAATGTCGGTTCGCGTGTGCTCGGCCTGCTTGAACGGCGGGTCGCCGCCGACTGGCAACGGCATTTCGGCCATTCGTTGCTGCTGCTGGAAACCTTCGTCGATCCCCGCCGCTTTCATGGCGGCGTCTACCGAGCCGCCAACTGGCTGGCACTGGGTAAGACGCGCGGCTATCGGCGAACGCGCACAGGCTACAGCGACGAGGCCGAGGCGCCGAAGTGGGTGTTCGTGCGCCCGCTGCACCGCCGCGCCACCGCCTTGCTCATCCATCCCGACCGCGACCGGCTGGGCCTCACCGGGACCCCGAAGATGCAACTCAACGCCCACCAAATGCGCTCCCTTCCCCTGTGTTTTGCCGCCATTCCCGATCCGCGCCGAGCCCAAGGGCGTCGGCACCGCCTGCCGGTGGTGCTGGCACTGGCCGCTGGCGCGACGCTCTGCGGCTTGCGTGGCTACAAGGCGATGGCCGAATGGGCCGCCGATCTGGGGCAGGCCGCCCGGGCGCGCTTCGGCTGTCGGCGCAGGCGCATGAACGGGAAGGACCATCATTACGAGGTACCCAGCGAATTCGTCATCCGGGACTGCCTCGTCCGGATCGATGCGGGCGCCCTGGACGCCGCGCTCGCATCGTGGCAAAAGGCCTGGGGCCTCATCGACGAGGCGCTGGCCATCGACGGCAAGACGATGAAGGGCGCCATTGACGACGAGGGCCGGCAGGCACACATCATGAGCGTCGTCGGACACGAGTCCGAACACTGCTACGCCCAAAAAAAGTCGGTACCCTGCCTGTAGCCGGGGCCGACGAACACAAGCAGACCAACGAAATCGGCATGGCCATCCCGCTGCTTGCGGGATGCGAACTCGCCGGCCGGGACATCACCGCCGATGCGCTGCTGACGCAACGCGCATTGGCTGAACACATCGTCCGGCAAGGAGCACACTACCACTTCACGGTCAAGGGCAACCAGCCGGCGCTTCAGGCCGCCATCGCGCTGTATTTCAAGGAGCGCGGGGCACCCGACTACACCCAAACGCCGACCCTGGCCCACGGTCGCATCGAAACCCGCCGCATCTGGTGCACGGACGCGCTCAACGATTACCTCGACTTCCCGCATGTCGGCCAATGCTTCCTCATCGAGCGCGAAAGTGTCGAGAAGACGACCGGCAAGCACAGCAGCGAGGTCGTGCTCGGGATCACCAGCCGTCCTTCGCACAACGCCTGCCCTGAACGTCTGCTCAAGCTCAATCGCGGGCACTGGACCATCGAAGCCAAGCATCACAAGCTCGACTGGAATTACGACGAGGACCGCAGCCGCATCCGCACCGGCCGCGGCCCGGAGAATATCACCCGCCTGCGCCGTTTCGCGCTGGGCGTGCTCAAGTCCTTCCAAAAACCGGGGCAATCCATCGCCGCAATGATGCGCCGACTCGGCAGGCGCTCACGCACGGTCATGGATTATCTGCGGCTGACCTCCAATTCCCGTGCCACGGTCATGGCTTGAGAACAAATTTGCCGTGGCCCGGTGCGTCTCCCTCAAGACGTGCCGGGCCAATCCATGGATAATAAGGGCCTTGCCAACGCGAAGCGAGCCCAAGGTTCGATGGACGACCGTTATTCCCCGATCGATGTAGAACGCGAGGCCCAGGCGTTCTGGGCGCAGGCCCGGAGTTTCGAGGTGACCGAGGATGATGCGCGCCCGAAGTTCTATTGCCTGTCCATGTTTCCCTACCCGTCCGGGCGGCTGCACATGGGGCATGTGCGCAACTACACGCTCGGGGATGTGATCAGCCGCTGGCGGCGCATGCAGGGCATGAACGTCCTGCAGCCGATGGGTTGGGACGCCTTCGGGTTGCCCGCCGAGGGTGCCGCCGAACGCAACGGGGTGCCCCCCGCGCAATGGACCTACGACAATATCGCCGCCATGCGCGATCAGTTGAAGCGCCTGGGGCTGGCCTATGACTGGCGGCGCGAGATCGCCACCTGCCGTCCCGAGTATTACCGTTGGGAGCAGTGGCTGTTCACGCGCCTGTATCGTAAGGGGCTCGCCTATCGCGCCACCGCGCCGGTCAATTGGTGCCCCAAGGATCAGACCGTGCTTGCCAATGAACAGGTCGTGGATGGGCGCTGCTGGCGGTGCGATACCCTGGTCGAGCGCCGTGAGATCCCGCAATGGTTCCTGCGCATCACCGCCTACGCCGACGAGCTCCTAGCGGGCCTCGATGCGCTCCCCGGGTGGCCGGAGCGGGTCGCGACCATGCAGCGCAACTGGATCGGGCGCTCCGAGGGGGCCGAGATCCGGTTTGCGGTGGAGGGCTACGGGACGCTCACGGTATTCACGACCCGGCCGGACACGCTCATGGGCGCGACCTATCTGGCGGTGGCCGCCGAGCACCCCCTGGCGGTGGCCGCCAGCACAGGGCGCCCAGAGGTGGCGCGGTTTCGCGAAGAGTGCCGCGTGATGCAGACCGCCGAGGCGGCCGTCGAGACCATGGAAAAACGCGGCGTCGACACCGGCCGGCGGGCGATCCACCCCTTGACCGGTCGCACCCTGCCGGTCTACGCCGCCAATTTCGTGCTCATGGGCTATGGCGAGGGGGCGGTGATGGCGGTCCCCGCGCACGATGAGCGCGACTTCGCGTTCGCGCAGCGCTACGATCTGCCAGTGGTCCCGGTGGTGGTCCCCGAGGACTATCAGGGCCAAGCCGCGGATCTCGTACGTGATGCGGCCTACACCGGCCCCGGGCGACTGGTGGACTCCGGCCCGTTCACGGGGCTTGCCTCGGAGGCGGCGCGCGCGCGTATTGTGGAGGCGCTGGCCCGGGTCGGCGCCGGCGCCCCGCGTGTACAGCTCAGGCTGCGCGACTGGGGTGTGTCGCGACAGCGTTACTGGGGTACGCCGATCCCCATGATCCACTGCAAGGCGTGCGGCGTGGTGCCGGTTCCGGACCAGGATCTGCCGGTGCGCCTGCCGGAGGATGTGGTCATCACCCAGGGTGGTTCGGCGCTCGCCCTGCGCGCGGACTTCGTGAATGTCTCCTGCCCGCAGTGCGGTAACGCGGCGCAGCGCGAGACCGACACCTTCGATACCTTCATGGAATCGTCCTGGTACTACGCCCGCTACTGCTGCCACGACAACGATCGCGAGATGCTCGATGCGCGTGCGCGCCATTGGCTGCCGGTCGACCAGTACATCGGCGGCATAGAGCATGCCATTCTCCATCTCCTTTATGCGCGGTTTTTCAACAAGCTCCTGCGCGATGAGGGGCTTTTGGGCAACGACGAGCCCTTCACCCGCCTGCTCACCCAGGGCATGGTCCTGAAAGATGGGACCAAGATGTCCAAATCCAAGGGGAATACCGTCGACCCGCAGGCCCTGATCGAGCAATACGGCGCCGACACCGCGCGGCTTTTTATCATGTTCGCGGCGCCCCCGGAGCAGTCCCTGGAGTGGAGCGATGATGCCGTGGCCGGCGCCCATCGCTTCCTGCGGCGGCTATGGGGTGTGGCGCGCAGCGCCACGCAACGGCCACGTCCCGCGGACGGGGACTACGACGAGGCCCATAGGCTGTTACGTGCCGACATGCAAACCCTGCTCGATCAGGCCCTGCGTGACTACGAGCGGTATCATTTCAATACCGTGGTGGCGGCCTGCATGAGCCTTGCCAACATGCTGCAAAGACTCTTGGATGAGCCGGTGTCGGACTCCGGCACGCGGCTTTTGTACGAGGGCCTGGGCCTCTTGTTGCGCCTGCTGGCGCCGATCGTGCCGCATATCACCCATCGCCTGTGGCAGGAGCTGGGATTTGCACCGGAGGCCATCGTCGACGCCGCCTGGCCTGCCGTCGACATCGAGGCCTTGAAGCGCGCCACCATGCGTCTTGTCGTCCAGGTCAACGGTAAGCGTCGGGCCGAGATCACGGTCGATGCCGACTGCGATCGGGCGACGATCGAGGCAGTCGCCCTGGGCGACGAGGCGGTGGCACGCCATCTCGAGGGTCGACCGGTGGCCAAGGTGGTGGTGGTCCCCGGGCGCCTCGTCAATATCGTCAGCGCAAACGGATGAGAGGCCTTGCGGTCGTGGGGCTCGCGGCGCTGCTCCTTGCGGGCTGTGGTTTTCATCTGCGTAGTGCCCACGAATTCGCGTTGCCGGCCTCGCTGTCGGTCCTGCGTGTGCGCATGCCTTCAAGCGGTCTCAAATATCCGGGGCTCGTGCTTGTCGTCCGTCATGCCCTGGAAGACCGCGGGGTGCGGATCGCAGACCACGGCAAGGCCCCAACGGTGGTGCTCGGCGGCGAGATGATGACCCCGGTGATCGTAACCCTGAACAGCAACGGCGGGGCGAGCGCCTACCTCCTCGATTATGCCGTGACCTTCAGTCTCGTGGGGCCCGGCGGGAGGTTGCTCATGGCGCCGCGCACGGTGCGCGTGCAGCGCGAGTACAGCTTCAATCCCGAGAACGTGCTGGCGATGGCCCGCGAACAAAGTTATCTCGAGCGGCGCATGCGCGTATCCGCCGCCCGCCAGATCGTCTGGGCGCTGGCCGCCTATAAGGGGCCGCTCGTGGCCTCGGCGGGCAGCGCGGCGCCTCACAAATCCCATGCTCCTTAAAGCCGAGGATCTCGCCGCGCGGCTGGGCGATCTGCGCCGTGTCTATCTTGTGTGCGGGGACGAACCGTTCCTGGTGGAGGAGGCCGTGACGCGGATCGTCGCGGCGGCCGTTGCCGCCGGGGTCGGCGAGCGCCAGCGCTTCTTCCTCGAAAGCGGGTTTTCCTGGGTGCAGTTTCGGGAGGCCCTGGCCTCGCCTTCGTTGTTTGCCGCGCGCAGCCTCTACGAGCTGCGCGCCCGCGAGGCCCGCGAGGGCCTGGGTCGCGAGCTGCCCGCGTGCCTGCCGTTGATTGCCCCGGACGCCGTTTTGCTGGTGGTGACCGGCGCGCTCGACCGGGCCGCGCAGAAGGCCGCATGGGTCGAGGCGGTGGCGCGCGAGGGTCATGTCGTGGTCGCCGCCCCTTTGGCGGGTGAACAGCTCCTGGCGTGGGTACGCGCGCGCCTGCGCGAGGTCGGGATCGTGGATGAGGAGCTCGCGCGGCGCATCAGCTATTTCACGGAAGGCAATATGGGGGCCGCGGCCGATGCCGTCGCGCGCTTGAAGTCCGAGCCGCACCCGGGCGTCGAGGCCCTGGCGGCGATCATGGGCGATGAGGCGCGGTTCGATGTATTCGCGGTGACCGATGCCGCTCTGAAGGGCGATCTCGCTGCCACCCATCGCTACACGAATCGCTTGCGCATGGAGGCCCGCGACCCGATACTGGTATCATGGGCGCTGGCGCGCGAGGTGCGTCTGCTTGGCCGCATGGCCTCCCGGCAGGCCCGCAAGGCGCTTCTCGCCGAGCTCTTTCGGAGTGAACGGGTATGGGCGGCGCGTCAGGCGCTGCTGCTTGCGGCCCTGCGGCGGCTCTCGCCATCGCGTCTGCGTGAGCTGTTGCAGACGTGCGCCGAGCTCGACCGCACCAACAAGGGGCGGGCGGACGGGGATGCGTGGGTCCTGATAGAGCGCGTGGCCCTGGGGCTTGCGGGCATGCCCGGCGGAGACGGGGTGGGGTGATGACGGATATCGTGACTTATATGGAGGCGCTCGGGCGGGCGGCACGCGAGGCCGCGCCGGCCATGGCGCGCGCCCCGACGGGGGTCAAGAACAAGGCGCTTTGCGTGGCCGCCGATAGCGTGCGCACGCATGCCGCCTTGATCCGCGCGGAAAACGAGCGGGACGTGGCGGCGGCGCGCGCAGCCGGTCTTGACGCGGCGCTCGTCGATCGTCTCACGTTGACCCCGGAGCGCATCGCGCAAATGGCCGAGGGGCTGTTGGCGATCGCGGCCCTTCCGGACCCTGTGGGCGAGATCACCGGGCTTGCGATGCAGCCCTCGGGTATTCAGGTGGGACGCATGCGCGTGCCGCTCGGGGTGATCGGGATCATCTACGAATCGCGGCCCAACGTGACCGCCGATGCCGCCGGGCTCTGCCTCAAGTCCGGCAACGCCGTCATCCTGCGCGGGGGTTCCGAGGCCTTGCATTCCAACGCCATCATCGCCCGTTATCTGCGCGAAGGCCTGGCCGCGGCCGGCCTTCCGCCCGGGGCCCTGGGGCTTGTCGAGACCACCGACCGGGCGGCCGTGACATGCTTGTTGCATATGGAGGGCGCGGTCGATCTCGTCATCCCGCGCGGCGGCAAGGGGTTGGTCGAACTCGTCGCCCATGAGGCCCGCATGCCGGTGTTGAAGCATTTGCACGGGGTCTGCCATGTCTATATCGATGACGACGCCGACGCCGCCAAGGCGCTGGCGGTGGCGGTGAATGCCAAGACCCAGCGCTATGGGACGTGCAACACCATGGAGACCCTGCTGATCGCCGAGCGCCGCGCAGACGAGCTGCTGGCGCCGCTTGCGCGTGCCTATCGCGAGCACGGGGTCGAGTTGCGTGGCTGTCCCAAGACCCGCGATCGGGTGGCGGACATGGTGTCGGCCACCGAGGAGGATTGGGAGACCGAGTATCTGGCGCCGATCCTCGCGATCCGGGTGGTGGCCGGCGTGGACGAGGCGATCGCCCATATCGGCCGCTACGGCTCCCATCATACCGATGCCATCGTGACCGAGAACTGGACGCATGCCCAGCGCTTTTTGCGGGAAGTGGACTCGAGCTCGGTGATGGTCAATGCCTCGACGCGTTTTGCGGATGGTTTCGAGTACGGCCTGGGGGCGGAGATCGGTATCAGCACCGACAAGCTCCATGCGCGCGGCCCGGTCGGGCTTCAGGGTCTCACGTCCCAGAAGTTCGTGGTTTGGGGTGACGGGCATATCCGCCGATAGTCGAGCACTCCTGGGGGTTTTCGGCGGGACCTTCGATCCGGTGCACCGCGGACACGTCGCGGTCGCCTGCGCCCTCATGCGTGCATTGCCCTTGTCGCGCATCGTGTTTGTCCCCGCGGCCCGCCCGCCGCACAGGCCCGCACCGTTCGCAGATGCCCGCCACAGGCTCGCGATGCTGCGCCTGGCGCTGGCCGGCGACCCCCGCTTCGACATCGATGAGATCGAGTACGAGCGCGAAGGGCCTTCCTACATGGTCGATACCCTCGCCATCCTGCGTGCCCGCCATGACCGGCCACTGGCCCTGATCCTCGGGGCGGATGCCTTCGCCGGCCTGCCGGCCTGGCATCGCTGGCGGCGCGTCCTGGGTCTGGCCCACGTCATTATCGTGAGCCGCCCGGGTTTCGACGATAGGCTCCCGGAATGGGTCCGGCCACGACTCGTGCGCTGCGCTGCGGATCTGCTGGATGCCGATCATGGCCGGGCCTTGCGGTTTACCGCCAGCGCGCGCCCCGAATCCGCCACTGCCTTGCGCCAGGCTCTGGCCGACGGTATCGCCCCCGAGGCATGGCTGCCGCCCGGGGTACCGGCCTATATTGAGGCCCATGGACTGTATCGGAGATCATCGCATCATGACGAAGGTTGAGCGGGTACGAGAGGCGCTGGAACAGGCCAAGGCCGACGATATCGTGGTCCTCGATGTACGGTCCTTGACTGACATTACGGACACCATGATCGTTGCCAGCGGGACATCCACCCGCCATGTGACGTCGATCGGCCGCAAGGTCGACGATGCGCTGCGCGCGGCCGGCTACAAGCCGCAGGGTGTCGAGGGGTTGGGCGACGGCGAATGGGTACTCATCGACTGCGCGGATGTCATCACGCACGTCATGCACCCGAAGACGCGGGCGTTCTATGCCCTGGAGAAGCTCTGGTCCGAGGAGTTCGGGGCGCGCGAGGATGGCCGGCGCGAGCGCGGTCCGCGGCGTTGATCGATGGCCATGCGTCTGCTGGCGGTCGGTACGCGGGTCCCCGCCTGGGTGCAGGCCGGATTCGTGGACTACGCCCGTCGCCTGTCCGGCCCCTACCGTCTGGAACTGACCGAGATCGCGCCGGCGCGATGGACGCGTGCGGGCGACCGGAATAGGCTCAAGCGCGAGGAGGGCGAGCGGCTCCTGGGCGCGGCCCCGCGCCATGCCCTGCTCGTGGCGCTCGATGTCGAGGGGCGCATGCGTACGAGCGAGGCGTTGGCCCGCGACCTCGAGACGTGGCTGGCCGCGGGCCGTCCGCTCGCCTTTCTGGTCGGGGGCGCGGAGGGGCTGGCGGATGCCTGTCTCGAAGCGGCCTTCGACCGCTGGTCGCTGTCGCCGCTCGTGTTTCCGCACGCCCTGGTGCGGGTCATGCTGGCCGAACAGCTGTACCGCGCCTACAGCGCCTTGAGCGGGCAGCCTTACCATAGGGGGTCGTCTTGATTTATCTGGCCTCGGCCTCGGAGCGCCGGCAGGAACTCCTGAAGCAGATCGCGTTGGCGTTCGTGACACTCGTGCCGGACATCGACGAGGCGCCGCACCCAAGCGAGGCGCCACTTGCCTATGTACAGCGGATGGCCCACGAAAAGGCCATCGCCGGGGCGCGCGAGCGCGACCGCCGGGGACTCGCCAATGCGCCGGTGCTGGGCGCCGACACCATCGTCGTGCACGATGGCGTGATATTGCATAAGCCCGATGATGCGCGGGCGGCACGCGCGGCGCTGCGCCGCCTGTCAGGGGTCGAACATACCGTCTATACCGCCCTATGCCTGCTAGGCCAGGGGCATAACGAGGCGGTGGCGCGTAGTGACGTGACCTTCAAGACGCTTTGCGAATCCGAGATCGATGCCTATTGCGCGACCGGGGAACCGATCGGCAAGGCCGGGGGCTATGCCATCCAGGGGCGCGCGGCGTTGTTCATCGCGCGTCTCGCGGGGAGCTATTCGGGCGTCGTCGGTCTGCCGTTATACGAATGCGGCCAGCTACTGGCGGCTGAGGGCCTTTTGTGAGTGAGGAGATCCTGATCAATGTGACGCCCCAGGAGACCCGGGTCGCGGTCGTCGAGAATGGGGTGTTGCAGGAGGTCCATATCGAGCGCGCCAGTCACCGCGGTCTTGTCGGCAACATCTACAAGGGCCGGGTGTCGCGTTTCCTCCCAGGCATGCAGGCGGCATTCGTCGACATCGGGCTCGAGCGTACCGCATTCTTGCAGACCGCGGAGATGAAGTATGGCAACGGCGCCGGCGCCCCCGCGCTCGTCGAGGGTCAGGACCTGACCGTACAGGTCGTCAAGGACCCGATCGGGACCAAGGGTGCGCGGCTTACGACCCAGATCAGCCTGCCGGCCCGCTACGTCGTGTACATGCCGACCAGCGACCATATCGGCATCTCTCAAAAGATCGATAACGAGGAGGAGCGCGAGCGGTTGCGCGCCGCGGTGCGCTCGGCCATGGGCGATGAGCCTGGGGGCTTCATCCTGCGGACCATGGCCGAGCAGGTGAGCGAGGAGGAGTTGAGGCGCGACATCCACTACCTGCGCAAGCTCTGGCAACGCGTATCCGAGCGCATGCGCGAGCCCGACCGGCATGGTCTGGTCCACGAGGACCTGTCGCTCGTGCTGCGCGCCATGCGTGATCTCGTGCGCGACAATATCGAGAAGGTGCGTATCGATTCGCGCGAGATGTATACCAAGGCCCAGGAGTTCGCCCTGGAATTCGTGCCTGACGTGGCCCCGCGCATCGAGTATTACCCGGGCGAGCGCCCGATCTTCGACCTCTATTCCGTGGAGGACGAGATCAAGCGCGCCCTGGATCGGCGGGTGGCGTTGAAGTCCGGGGGTTATCTCGTCATCGACCAGACCGAGGCCATGACCACGGTGGATGTGAATACCGGCACCTATGTCGGGCATCGCAACCTCGCCGAGACCATCTTCAAGACCAACCTCGAGGCCGCGCATGCCATTGCCCGCCAGCTGCGGCTGCGTAATCTCGGAGGCATGATCATCGTGGATTTCATCGACATGGGTGATCCCGATCACAAGCGCCAGGTGCTGCGCGCCCTCGAGCGCGCGCTGGCCCGGGATCGCGTCAAGGCCTCCATCGCCGACATGTCGGCCCTGGGCCTTGTGGAGATCACGCGCAAGCGCACCCGGGAGAGCCTGGAGCATCTGTTGTGCGAGACCTGTCCGGCGTGCAAGGGGCGCGGCGTGCTGAAGACCCCCGAGACCGTGACCTATGAGATCTTCCGGGAGATCCTGCGCGAGGCCCGGCAATTCGGCACGGACCAGTACCTAGTGGTCGCCTCGCAGGTGGTCGTCGACCGGCTTTCGGACGATCAGGCGCAGAGTCTGGCGCGTCTGCAGGAGTTCATCGGCAAACCCATTCATCTCCAGGTCGAGCCGCTCTACAATCAAGAGGAGTACGAGGTCGTCCTGACTTGAGTCGCGGATGGCGATGCACAGGCGATGCCCTCGAGAGGAAATCGGGGTTGGTGATTTCATGGTAGGGCTCAGGCGGCGGGTATATACCTTCTGGCGCAACCGCAGTCGCGGTGCGCGTTATGCCCTTGCAACCGCGGGTGTGCTCCTCGCGGTGCTCGCCGTGGCGCTCGCTACCAGCCCGCTGTGGCTTACCCCGCTCTTGCAGACCGAAAAGCCGGCGCTCGAGGCGGCCCTGACGCATACCCTGGGCGCGCCGGTGCGCGTGGGTGTGGTCGCGGCGCGGGTCGGATGGCGGCCGGGGATCATGCTCCGGGGGGTCACGGTCATGGGCCGGGCAGGCCCGGCCGTGGCGCTGCGTGCCGTGCGCGTCGATCTGTCGTGGCTGGCCTTGATGCGCGCGCGCCTGTGGCCGGCGTTCATCGGCATCAATGGCGCGCGCCTCAATCTCCGCAAGACCGCGCACGGCGTGCATGTCGTGGGGCTTGTCCATCACTCGGGACCGCCCTTCGATTGGCGCCGATTCCTTACGGCGATGCATGCCCTCAGTCTGCATGCCGGACAGGTCACGATTGCCATGCCAGGGCGGCGCCTGGTCTCGCTTCAAGGGCTCGATGCGAGTTGGGCTGCGGGCATCAAGGATCACACCTTGACCGGCGCGGCGACGATTCCGGGGGTGTGCGGCCGCTGTCTTGTGACCGTCCAGTTTTCGGGTCATGGTTTTTCGTTCAGGCATTTCCGCGGCGCGCTCGGGGTGCATGCCACGGCCCTCGACCTTCACGCCGCCGCGGCCCTGACCGGGCACCCTTGGCTGCGCCCCCTGGCCGGCACCGCCGGCGGACAGCTATGGACCACCTGGAATCGTGGCCGCCTTGATTTCGCCGGGGGCGATGTGGCGCTGGCGCACGCCTTCGTACCCGCGAATCGTTTCAGTCATGCGCTCGCGATCGCCGGCCTCTCCGGCCGTTTCAGTCTGAAGATCGATCCGCAGGGTTTCCGTTTTTACGCGGCCGATCTGCGCTCGTCGCTTGCCGGGGTGCGTTCGCGCACGGATAGCGTCTATGTGGCGCGCCAAGGGGCCTTTTGGGATGTGAACACCGAGCGCCTGCGCCTCACCCAGGCGGCCTATGTGGCCTCGCGCCTGCGCTCACTAAACCCGAAGGTGGCCTCGTGGCTGGCCTTGCGCCCCCGGGGTGCACTCACGCGCCTGCATCTGCGCTTAGGGCCGCGATGGCGCTACCATGTGCGTGTCCGCTTCACGGGTCTTGGTCTGGGGCGTGCCCGATCCGGGCCGTTCTTTGCGCATGCCGCGGGCCGGCTCATCGCCAGCACGCATTCCGGGCGCGTCGTGCTAAGTGGCCTGCATGGCCGCGTGCGTGGACCGGCCTCCCTGCCCGGGCCGCTCACCGTTCAGGCCCTGACCGCCGAGCTCTCCTGGCACAAGGACGCGCACGGTCTGTCGTGGGAGCTTCCGGCCCTGCACCTGGCCTCGACGGCCGGCACCGTCGATGCCGCGGCGAGCGGGGCGCAGGAGGCGGGCCAGGGCCAGGTGCTGCTGTTGGGGGCAGCCTTGCATGATGTCCGCATTGCCGCCCTGAAGGATCTGTATCCGCGCACCCTGCGCGGTCATCTGCGCCAGTGGCTGACGCGGACCATACGCGGCGGGGTCATAACGGATGGCCACGTCACGTTCAAGGGGCCGCTCAAGGGCTTCCCGTTCCGTAACGGCGGCGGCGTGTTTCAGGCCACGCTGCACATAAGGCACGGCCGTTACCATTTCCTGCCCCGCTGGCCGAGCGCGCGCCATCTGGCGGTGACCGTGAGCGAACATGATGCCCAGCTTTCCGTACAGGGATCGGGGGTCCTCGGCGGGGTGCCAGTACCGGCGCTCTCGGTACAGGCCGGTCCGCTTGGGACACCGACCGGCCGGGCCACCGTGCGCGTGCATGCCCAAGGCGGTCTCGGTGACCTTCTCCATCTCGTCCTCCCGCATGTCCGCGCCGGGCTGCGTGCCACGCTCCCCGCGACGATCTCGGGGGCCGGGGGGGCGCGTCTCGCGCTCGCCCTGCACATCCCCTTCTCGCGCCGCCAGGGGCCGCTTGCGCTCCATGGGCGCGTCGATCTCACGAACGCGACCCTGCGCTATCCCCTGGGATCGAGGGTCCTGCACTGGCGGGCGCTCGCCGGGTGGGCCACGTTCAACGATGCCGGCCCCGAGGGCGCGCGGCTCTCGGGTCGTCTGCTCGGGGGTCCCTTCACGCTCGCCCTGGCCCCCCGTCGCCGCGGTGGGATACAGGGACAGGCGACGGGCCTCATCGATGCCGCGCACGTGAAGGCCCTGGCGGGTCCCGCCCGGCGCTACGTACGCGGCGCCCTGACCTGGCATCTGCATGTGATGGAGGGGCGGCGCCTGCGCGCGCAGGTCACCGCCGATCTGCGCCGGTTGGCGTTGCACCTGCCCTATCCCGCGGGCAAGGCCTCCGGGGTCCCCGCGGTTGCGCATTTTACGCTCCTGAGCGACCACGGCGGGGTATTCGCGCGCGGCGGCGTGGCCCGCCACCTGACCTTGGCGTATGCCGGTCCGAGCCAGGGCCCGCGTGGTCTGTGGGTCGGGATCGGGTCGGCGGTGCCCCCGAAGACGGTGAGTCGGGGGCTTGCGATCGGTGTCCGCAGCGGCTATCTCGCGGTCGCGCCGTGGCTTGCGTTCGTCCGGACCCTCGGTCAGGCGCATCCCAAGGCGGGAATGCGCCCGCTGGTCAGGCCGCGCGCCTTTACGGCGTATGTCGGGTCTTTGGCATGGGCCGGCCGTTCGTTTGGGACCGTCCATGCGCGATTCCGGCGCCAGGGGTCGGCGTGGGCGGGCGTGCTCGAAGGGCCCGATATCGCCGGGACGGTGGATTGGCGCACGCACCCCCGGCCCACCGTCGTGTTGCACCTAGACCACCTGATCATACCGGCGCCGTCCCACGGGGCGCCCGCCGCGGGCCGCGGGCCTGCGATCCGCGATCCGCGGCATCTGCCGGCGATCCGCTTTACCGCCAATAGCCTCACCGTCGGCAGCCATTACATCGGCCGGGTCATGATCGACGGCGCGCCGTACGCCGACGGCTTTCGCTTTCAGCGCATCGATCTTACGCGACCGCACGCGAGCTTGAGCGGATTCGGGCAGTGGACCGTACACGGCGGCCTCCCCGAGTCGCTGTTCACGCTCGCCTTCCACAGTCAGAATCTCGGGCATACGCTGAGCGCCTGGGGCCTCCCCCATCAGGTCGCGGGCGGGCGCATGACCGCGCACGGGACCTTGAACTGGCCGGGGGGCCCGGCTTCCTTCGCCGTGAAAAGGCTCGAGGCCAACATCCGCTTCCTGGCGCGCAACGGCCGGTTCGTCAAGGTGCAGCAAGGGGCCGGCAAGCTGCTCGGGATCTTCAATGTGGATTCCATCGCCCGCTACCTGACTTTGGACTTCAGCAGCATCTTCGGGCGTGGGTTTGCCTTTGATCGCATCGATGGCAATCTGATCGCCGAGAGCGGCGTGGCTGAGACGCGCGGCATCCATATCGAGGGGGCGTCGGCCAATGTGGTCGTGTCCGGCAAGACCGACCTGGTCGCCAAGACCTTCGATTTGCGCGTGCGGGTGCAGCCGCATATTCAGAACAATGTCACGCTTGCCACCGGTCTCCTGGGCGGTCCGATCGCGGGCGCGGTGGTATTGCTCATGCAGAAGATATTCGCCCATGAGATTGATCAGGGGACGCGTCTTACCTATTACATCAGGGGACCATGGAGCCGACCGAGCGTTCAAAAGAAGACGGACAAGGACTGATGGCGACAGCGGCTGCCATTCAGATGACTTCGGGACGAGATGTCGGCACCAATCTCGCCGCCGCCGAGGCCGGTCTGCGCGCGGCCCAGGCGGGCGGCGCGCAGCTTGCGGTGTTGCCGGAGAACTTCGCGCTCATGGCCGATTCCCCGGAGGCGCGCCTGCGTCACGCCGAGACCGATGACGGCGGACCGATCCAAGACGCCATCGCGCATCTCAGCCGGGCACTGTCTTTGTGGGTCGTGGCCGGGACCATCGCGCTGCGCTCCCGTGATCCCGCCAAGGTGCGGTCGGCCTGCCTTGTGTTCAACGACCGGGGGGAACGTGTCGCGCGTTATGATAAGATCCACCTTTTCGACGTGGATCTGGGGCCGGGCGAGCGTTACGCCGAGTCCGACGCCTTCGAGGCCGGCGACGCGGTCGTGACCGTGGCCACGCCGTGGGGTCGCCTCGGGCTTGCCGTCTGCTACGATCTGCGTTTTCCTGAACTGTTCCGCGCGCTGCTCGACGCGGGCGCGGAAATCGTGGCGTTGCCCGCGGCATTCACGGTCCCGACGGGCGCGGCGCACTGGGAGGTCCTGGTGCGGGCCCGGGCTATCGAAAACAGTTGCTATATCGTTGCGTCGGCGCAAAGCGGGCGACACGACAACGGCCGTGCCACCTATGGGCACAGCCTGATCGTCGATCCCTGGGGCACGGTCCTTGCGGAGCGGCCCGAGGGTCCCGGGATCGCGACTGCGCGGATCGACCCGGCATCCGTGGTCGCGGTTCGCCGCCGCCTTCCCAGTGTCATGCATCGGAGATTGTGATGACGACAGAGACCTTTCATAACGGCAATCTGGACCGTGCCCGCGAGGCCCTGCTGGCCCCCGCGGGGATTGGCGCGGGCGAGATCGACCAGGTCATGGGCCGCATGCTCGGCCACCAGATCGACTATGCCGATCTGTATTTCCAGTATAGCCGCCAAGAGTCCTGGTCCCTGGAAGAGGGTCAGGTCAAGTCGGGAAATCGGCACATCGAGCAGGGCGTCGGGGTGCGCGCGATCGCCGGCGAGAAGACCGGATTCGCATACTCCGACGAGATCCTCCTGCCGGCGCTCCTCGATGCCGCCACCGCGGCGCGCGCCATTGCCCGCGGCGGACAGGAGCAGACCGCGGCCCTTGGCGCGCATGACGGCGGCACGCTGTCTTTGTATCAGCCGCTCGATCCGCTTCTGAGCCTCGAGGACACCGCCAAGGTGGCGTTGCTCGAGCGTGTCGAGCAGGAGGCGCGCCGCCTCGATCCGCGCGTGACGCAGGTGATGGCGAGTCTCGGCGGATCGCAGGAGACCATACTGGTCGTGCGCAGCGACGGCGTGATGGCCGCCGACGTGCGGCCGCTCGTGCGTCTCAACGTGACGGTCATAGTGGAGCAGGACGGTCGCCGCGAGCATGGCACGTCGGGGGGCGGCGGGCGCACCGATTATGGATACTTCCTGACCGAGGAGCGGGCGTTGTCTTATGCCCGCGAGGCCGTAAGGCAGGCACTCGTGAACCTCGAGGCCTCGCCGGCGCCGGCCGGGACCATGCAGGTGGTGCTCGGTCCGGGGTGGCCCGGCATCCTGTTGCATGAGGCCATAGGTCACGGGCTCGAGGGCGACTTCAACCGCAAGGGGACATCGGCCTTTGCCGGGCGGCTGGGCGACAAGATCGCGGCCGATACCTGCACGGTGGTCGATGACGGGACCTTGCCGGGACGCCGCGGCTCCCTGAATGTCGATGACGAGGGGACCCCGACCCAGAGCACCGTCTTGATCGAGCGGGGCGTGCTGCGCGGCTATATCCAGGACCGCATGAATGCGCGCCTCATGGGCATGGCGCCCACCGGCAACGGGCGCCGCGAGTCCTATGCCCATCTCCCCATGCCGCGCATGACCAATACCTACATGCTCGCCGGACAGACGCCGCCCGAGGAGATCATCGCGTCGGTCAAGAAGGGCCTGTATGCGGTGAACTTCGGCGGCGGCCAGGTCGACATCACCTCGGGCAAGTTCGTGTTCTCGGCGTCCGAGGCCTATCTCATCGAGAACGGCCGCATCGGGCGGCCGGTGCGCGGCGCGACCATCATCGGCAACGGTCCGGATGTGTTGACGCGCGTGGCCATGGTCGGCAACGACCTGGCCCTCGATAGCGGTGTCGGGACCTGCGGCAAGGACGGCCAGAGCGTGCCGGTGGGTGTCGGCCAGCCGACCCTGCGCATAGACGGCATGACAGTGGGAGGGACGGAGGAATGACGGACGCCATGATCACAACCGCCAAGACCACGCCTGCGCTCGAGGACCTGGCGGCCCAGGCCCTCGATCTCGCGCGGCGCCAGGGGGCGAGCGCCGCGGAGGTGAACGCCGGGCTCGGGGCCGGGCTCTCGGTGACGGTCCGCAAGGGCGAGGTCGAGACCGTCGAACATCACCGCGACAAGAGCCTTTCCATCACGGTCTTTTTCGGGGAGCGCAGCGGATCGGCGAGTACCGCGGATTTTCGCACGCAGGCCCTGACGGAGGCGGTCATGGCGGCCTGTGCCATCGCCCGCCATACGGCCGCCGATCCCTATAACGGTCTTGCCGATCCCGCGCACCTCGCGCGCGACATCCCCGATCTCGACCTCCACCACCCCTGGCCGCTGTCGATGGAAGAGGCGATCGATCTCGCCCGACGCTGCGAGGACGCGGCGTTTGCCACCGATCCCCGCATCCGCAATTCCGAGGGCGCGAGCGTCACCACCCATGACGGGACGGATGTCTATGCCACCAGCCACGGTTTTCTCGGGACCGTGCGCGCGAGCCGCCACGGGATCAGTTGCGCGGTCTTGGGCGAGGACGGCAAAGGCTCGATGCAGCGCGATTACGACTATGCCGCGGTGCGTGATCCCCGCGGCCTGCCGGCGGCCGAGGAGATCGGGCGCGGGGCGGCGCGGCGCACCGTGCGCCGGCTCGGCGCCCGCCAGATCAAGACCTGTCAGGTCCCGGTCCTCTACGAGGCGCAGGTGGCGCGCAGCCTGGTGTCGCACCTGGTGTCGGCGATCAGCGGCCCAAGCCTTTACCGGCGCTCGTCGTTTCTCCTCGATAGCGTCGGCACCGCCTTGTTCCCGGCGTGGGTCCACCTGTATGAGGAACCGCACCGCAAGAAGGCGATGGGCAGCGCGCCATTCGACGGCGAGGGCGTGGAGACCCGCTATCGCGATCTCGTGACCGATGGCGTGTTGCGCCGTTACTGTCTCGATAGTTATTCGGCGCGCAAGCTGGGTCTGGTCACCACCGCCAATGCCGGCGGCGTGCATAACCTGACGGTGGCGCCGGGCCAGGAAGACCTGGCGGGTCTCTTGCGCCAGATGGGACGCGGGCTGTTCGTGACCGAGCTCATAGGGTTTGGGATCAACAGTGTCACCGGGGATTATTCACGCGGGGCCGCCGGTTTCTGGGTGGAGGGCGGCGAGATCGTCCATCCGGTGGAGGAGATCACCATCGCCTCGAACCTGCGGGATATGTACCGGGGGCTTGTCGCGGTGGGGCGCGATGTCGACGCCCGCCACAATGTGTGCACGGGCTCGTGGCTCGTGGAGCGGATGACGGTCGCCGGCGGCTGATCAGCCGCCAAGATCCATCTCGTAGGCGTTGTCGCAGGCGGCAAGGCCCATATCGACCGTGAGCCGATGCGAGTGCCGGGACAACCTCGCATGGACACGCGCCCGGACGCGCATGTCCTCCAGTATCCATGCGATATCGGCGGGATGGCACACCCGGCCCGCGGAACGCAGGTGACGGATCGCGATGGTCGCGGGCCCGACGTCGCACAGGACCGGCAGGGGGAGATCGAGAGGCAGGATGAAGCGGTGCGCGAGCCACGACACGGGGCTGTGCCGCCCGGGCGGCTGGCGTATGTCGATGCGAAAGTGTCCGCCCCCGCCCCCGAGCTTCAGGAGTTCCTCCAGCCAGTCGAGCGTAAGACCTTGATGGACGATGAGCGTGCGGCCCTGGTAACGGGCAAAGAAGCGATCGAGCAGGCGCTGATCGCGACGCTGTGCGAACATCCGCATCACGGCCTTCATCCGACGGATCATGCCAAGGTCGCAACGTCCATACAAGCCGGCGCGACCGCGAGAAGGGGGAAGTGGAATGGAATGTGATGTCCTTGTGATCGGATCCGGGCCCGGCGGCTACCGGGCGGCGGTTCTGGCGGCATTGCGCGGACTTAGCACCATTATCGTCGAGAAGGCCACGTGGGGCGGGTGCTGTCTGAACCGCGGGTGCGTCCCCAAGAAGGACTGGTACCATACCGCGCGCGTGCTCGGGTCCGCGCGTCATTTCGAAAAGCGCGGCATCGTAGGCGGCCTGCACGGTGATCTCGCGCAGGCCTGGCGCCATCAACGCGAGGTGGTCACCGCGGTGCGTGCAAGCTACCAGTCGTATCTGAAGCGCCTGGGTGTCACCGCCCTTACGGGGCACGCGCGCTTCCAGGACCAAAACACGGTCGTCGTAGAGCCGGACGGTGGCACGATCTCGCCGCGCGCCGTAATCATCGCCACCGGCTCCGCGCCCCATGTCCCGGAGGGCCTCGCGGTGACGCCGGGGCGCGTCCTCCACAGCGATCTTTTGTTCGACGAGCCGGTGCCGGAAGGGGCGCGGGTGGTGATCGTGGGGGGCGGGGTGGTGGCCCTCGAGTTCGCCTATATCCTGCGGGCCTTCGGCCGCGAGGTGACGTGGCTTGCGCGCCAGGATCCGTTTGCGCGCCCCGAGTTCAGTACGCCGGCCATGAAGCTCTTGAAGACCGCCATGGCCGACGCCGGGCTCGCACCGATCCGTGCCGGGGTACGCGCGCTCACCGCCAGCGAGACCGGCGTATCCCTTGCCACCACGGGCGCCGAGGCCATGACGGCGGATTGGGTGTTGCTCGCCACCGGCCGGCGGCCGGTCACCGAGGGCCTCGATCTGGCGCGCGCGGGGGTGCGCCTCGATGCCCGGGGTCACATCGTCGTCGACGACGAGATGCATGCGGCCGGTGCCACGATCTATGCCATTGGAGACTGCGTGGCCGGCCCCATGACCGCCAATCGCGCACTCTACGAGGCCGGGGTGGCGGTCGACAATATCATTAAGCCGGGGAGTCATAAGCGCGATCTCACGCGCGTACCCGAGGCGATCTACAGTGCCATCGAACTTGCGCGCGTGGGACTGACCGAGGAACAGGCCGAGGATGAGGGCCACGAGCCCGGGGTCGGATTCGCGGCCTTCGAGACCTCGCCGCGGGCCCTTGGCCAGGATGAGCCGGAAGGTTATGTGCGGCTCATCGCCGATCTCGACAATGGCGCGCTCCTTGGGGGCGAGGTGCTGGGTACGGATGCCGGGGAATTGATCCATATGCTCACCGCAAGCCCCTCGCTCGGGGCGCTGCGGCGTATCGCCGGCACGGGCTTCAATCATCCCTCGCGCAGCGAGGAGTTCCAGAATGCGGTCGAGACCCTGGCCGCCAAGTGGCGACTCCAGGGCTCTGTGTTCGGCGCCGGCGCGCAAGAGGCCTCCTGAGTGGGGTGACATCTCCCGGTCGGCGGCGCGTTTTTGCCGGAGATCGTTGCGCGTTTCCTGATTTTGGGCCATAGTGGCGCTCGCATGTCACCAGCATCATAGGAATGATTCGGGAACCACTGCGGGAGGAGCGTATGGCGGGAGACGTCTTGAGCGTTTTCAAGGAGGCCGTGCAGTCCCGGCGTTGCTGCGCATTGCGCTATCGCGATCAGACCCAGGTCCGGGTGGTGGAGCCGCATGCCGTGTATGAGGATGCAAGCGGCGAGATCGTCGTGGATTGCTATCAGATCAGCGGGCACTCGGAGTCGGGGCGCACGCCGCCGTTCTGGCGGCCGTTTCGCCTGCGCAAAGTGAGCGCCGCGGCCTTGCTGAAGAAGACCTTCGCACCCCGGCACTCGGAGGGTTTCAGCGCCACCCGCTCCCGCTATCGCAATGGGCTCATCTGCGCGGTCGCCGACACCGGGGCACCGGTCCTGCGTGCCCCCGCCCCGCCCACCGTGCCGGTAGGACCGTTTCGTCCCGCAAAGACCCTGCGGCGCTGATGCGCACCAGGTATCGCCATCCCATCCAGCAAGACGCGCGGAAATCCGCACCGTTCAGGGTGGGAAGGAATGGCGCACCCATCGCGCGTCCGCTCTTTTGTCGGTTGGTCCCCGGGGGAACGGCCCATGCCGGCATTCGTCCTCTCTGAGGTCGCATTCCTGGATCAAGATGCGGCGGCCCGGTATCGGGAGCATGGGCCGCATCCATTGCCGCCCATGGCGCACATACGCCGATGGTACGCGTCGCCCGAGCATGCCAAGGCCTTGCGCTAGCGGAGCGCCGCGCTTGAGCGCCGACTGATGTTCGTAGAAGGCGTGGACCGGACGATTATCCCAGAGGGTTGATTCCACCACCAGTCCGACCCGCGGGCGGCCTCGGTCCGAGCTCTCGCCGGTACAGACCCCCTCGGGAAATGGCGTATTCATGCGCGTGCTCTGCTGATGGCCAGGGGCCATGATGTTCGTTTCCTCCGATGGCCGCTGCCCGGTATCACGCAAACCGCGCAGGCTACGCGCTGAAATCAGCAAAGGCGAGAACATCGTGGCCGTTCGCCTCCAGGAGCGTGAGCTCACGGCGGTTTTCATCAAAGGTGTCGTCGGCGGCCTGCGCGAGGTGCTCGAGGAGCCCGATGTATCGCTCGACATCTCCATCGTCGGCAGTGGGCGCTTCGGCACCGGGTTCGCGCTGAAGGAGTTCGCCAAGCTTGCCGGGATCGAATGAGAGCCAGACAGAGCGACTCAGGAGGATTGAGGATGGCGCGAGCCAAGGCCGCGGCACACACCGAACCAACCAAGGTGCGCGCGCAGTTGCCGCACCCGCTGGACTTCGGGGCGCCTGCGACCTCGGACCTACATCGCTTCAAGGCTGGCATCCCCGAGGGTAGTATCGGCAGGATTCAAATCAGTGAACACGTCAGCCTGCCAGCTGCCAGCGCAGATAGCCTAACCATCGACCGTGCCCTTTTGGATCGTCGGCACTGGACGGACATCCGCGTCAAGGCGCAGTGTGCCTTCAACACGTGCTTGTTCGCCCGTGGCGTGAGGCCTGCTGCGTCGAAGGTCGAGTATTTTCCAATCCTTAAATGAGTCTGAAGAGTGAGAGTCAGGGGCCACCCTCAGCCGGATTTGAGATTCTGTTCGTGAATCGTATGGAACAGCTTGTGGCGAGCCTTCTGAAGACGGTCCGCCGCCTGGTTGTCGCTGAGGGCATAAGCGACTTGGTCCAGTATCGCAAAGCTTAAACCCGGCTTCAAATAGGCCTCCGCCCCGGGGAGCGACTTCAGCTTGTCGTACGGGGTCATCATGGCCTCATAGCGGTAGCGCTTACGCTCACGGCCCTTGGCATCCGTGTAGGTCTCGGGGAAGAAGCAGGGGCGGTGATAGTTCACGTAGGGATTCAAGACCTCCTGGTTGAAGAGATGGATCCTGTGGGCGAAGCGGCTGGGGATGTGGCTGTAGCCGAAGACCTTGCGCACCACGGCGCCGTTCTTGCTCTCGGCCAAGGCATTGTCGTTGGACTGCCGGGAGCGTGATTTCGTGAACGCGATGAAGAGCTTCTCCAGGAGCTCGGCGACCCGTTTGTTGATGTACTCCGAACCATTGTCCGAGTGGAAGCCTCGCAGCGTAAACGGGAAGGTCTCCAGCAAGTATTCGAGCATCGGGATGAGATAATATTCGCTGATCTTCTCGACTGTGCACACCACCTCGAACTGCGTGACCTCATCGACCGCATTCACATGATAAACGCCTTTTTTCCCGTCCAAATCCCCCTGGTGGACGGTATCAACACGGATGTAGCCGGGGCGTCCGTTGGGGACCGGTTTGCGGCGTTCCCCGATGGGGATCTGCCGTGGCCGGGTCTTTGCGAAGTGGCGCCGCTTGCGCGTGTACGGAACGGATTTGCGGAGGTTGTAGAGGTGGCTCACCGAGATCTGCGCCAGGCGCTCGTATTCGGTCTGCCCGAAGACCAACAAGGCCCGCTCGCAGAGCTTCTTGACCGCCGGCCCCGAGGGCGTGTCATGGCGCTCATCCATCGCCGCCAGCAGACCGATATCGGCGGGGCTGTACTTCGGCGTAAAGCCCGCCACGGTCCTCTGGCGGCGTCTCACGGCGCCGCTCGTGCGGTACTGGGCGATCAGGCGCGTGATCTGCTGCCGGGAGTAGCCGCTGACCTTGACGAGTACGCGAATCACGACCCCCTGGTCGGCCCGGGAGAGGGTGGGATACCGGAATCGGACCAGGGTCTTTTGCACCCATTCGTAGCGGGCTGCAGGGCTACTCAGTACCGAAAAGGCCACCGTCTGGGTGCCGGACAAAAAGTCCGCGAGCTGATCAATGGAGGTCAGGTTATCGAGGTTCATAAGGGTCTGCATCTCCCCATCATGAACAAAACCCGATCCGGCTTCAGACTCATTTCATGTTAGAAACACAACCCCTCCTCCAGACTCATCTCATGTTGGAAGAGGCTGGTCGGCGACAATCCAGTGGATCACCTGTATGGTAAGGAACTGTGCGTGCTGGCGTGGGCGGTAGAGCAGACGGGCACGGAAAAGACTCCCATCGCCGTCCGTAATGGGTTGGCGTTGCGACCGGAAGGGCGCTGGTGATTCTTCGGCATGACTGTCATAAGCGCCGGTGCCCTCATGGGCAAGGGCTGGCGTGCTCCTGAAACACGCCTTGGGCGACATGGCGCAAAACGATTTGCTCGTACCCCGCACCCGCCGCGGTAGCCGCGGCAAGGACGACATCTCTCTCGTTCGACCTGCTTGGGGACGAAACGCCATGAATGCCGTGCTCGTGCCGCCGCAGCCAAAGATATATACATATCGCCCACGTAGATCGTTTACCCATCCATCGTGGATGATGGCTGTTTTAGTGCGATGCGGGAGTTGTTTGGCGCGCGCCTGCGGGCAGGACCATCGGCATGGGCGGTATCAAACAGCGGCGCCTGAATGAGCTACGCCTGAGCAGCCATCCCGATCTGCGCCTGGGCAACTTCGTACCGTTTTATTTTTGCCCGCGCTCTCCGTGACGTCCTACCTTATCAACCAATGCAATCCTCGCAGCTGAGCTATCATGGCGGGCAGGCGCCAATTCTGCACTTCGAGACCGATCTGCGCACCGTCGTTGCATGGGTCAATGCCCATCCCGCGCTGAGCGTTCACGCCCTCGAATACAGGCTCGTATTTTTTCGAGGACCGCAACAATCTTGCGTGTGTCTGGGCGAGATCAATGGGGCGGCCGTGCAGGCCCGCGACTGGCGGGCGCACAGGGAAGGCAAAGCAGGCGGCGTTCCTGCTGGAGCACCGCTTTCCGTGGCGCCTGGTCGAGCGCATCGGCGTTCCGCAGGCCGCTTGTCCACGACCATGTGGTCAATACCCTATGCGTCGCATAGGCGTCGGCCGACGGTCGAAGTCCGCGCCGACTGGTGTTACTAAAATCAGAGGAACGTAGCCATGCTTGAGTACATCTCGGGCGACATCCTCGAATGTGAGGCTGACGCGCTGGTCCACACCGTCAACTGCGTTGGCGTGATGGGGCGCGGTATCGCCTTGCGGTTCAAGAACGCTTTCCCCGAAAACTTCAAGGCTTACGCGGCCGCCTGCCAACGCGAAGCCGTGCCGCCGGGCCGTATGTTTATCTATGAGACGGGCCAGATCGCAAGCTCGTGCCGCCACGCTTCATCGTCAGCTTCCCCACCAAGTGGCACTGGCGTGGCAAGAGCCGCATCGAGGACATTTCACAAAAGGCGGGCGGAAAATCCCTGCGTCGTAAGGAGCGCGACCACCCTCTTATCGAAGGAAACAAAGGTGTCGGCGCCAAGCCATCGCCCTTCATAGGCAATGACACCATCCGCAAAATCCCCGCCCGCCTCAAGCATCGCCAGACCCGCGTCCACGGCCGGGCGGTTGACTTTGACATTGGCGGCACCGAGAAGGGCACGGATCGCGGCCGCGACATCCTCTGGCTGGAAACGGTAAACCCGAAGTAGCACCCACACGAATTCGCACAGGCAGGGAAGCGGGATCGCGACCAGTTCCGCCGCACTCAAGACCTGCGCGGCGATACGGGCTTGCGCCTGGTCATCACACACTGCAGCGCGCACAAGCACATTGGTGTCGATGGCGACTTCCATAACGTTCTCAAAAAGCGCTGAGACCCTGATCGCAGGAGCGCTTGCGCCGAATTGACGCGCGTGCGCATAACCCGCGCCGCATCGCGCTTATCCAAACCGCCGAAACCGTCGCGATCGCCGTCAAACAGTCCCGTTCGGGAAAATTACCCGACGGCGGAGCCGTCCTTGACGGCAAAGCGTCGCTCAGCGCTCGGTGGGCTCTTTTTCTTTGCCTGCCCAACCCTCGGCGGCCGCCGCGGCCATTTCCTCGAGGGTGGCGACCTTATTTGTTCGGCCCGCAAGCAACCCGATGAAATCGGCCATTGTTCCCGTCTGCCGGGCCGCCCTTATCACGCCCCGACCATCGGGCAGCAAATCCAATTCGATCTTTTCCCCTGGACCGATACCGAGGTGTTGTAACACCTCCTTTCTTAGGGTCACCTGTCCTCTGGCCGTCACAGTCAGTGTGAGCATGATGTCCTCACAAAACGCCTGAACGATGCGGGTATGGTAATGCATATTTCCCTTACCGTCAACTCGAGCCCCGGATCAGCGGAAGGGGGCGGACATTGGGTGGTGAGCCGGGAGGGCGCGAGCCACCACGGCAGCGTGGCGCGTCAGGTCTATGAGTGGAATGTGCGCAAACGGCAGTTCACGTCCCGCCAGATCGCTATCGCGGAAGGACGGTTGAAATCGCCGGGCTGGCCGTTGCCCGAAGTCGTGGTGACCCACTGACGAAGAAAACGCGATGCATGTTAAGGGCTTGTCCGGAAATGTGTTAACCGCCACCGGCCGTTGCAAAGGCCGATGATGGTGGTGGCGAGGTGATTGGGCGCGGCAAAGCGGCGTTCGGGCTTCTCATGGCGCATGGCGGCTCATGAGAACATTGTAAGCTGCGGCCGCCTTCGACCCCACAATGCCGGGATATGGGCGCTTGGTGACCGCGACTCAGTCGCCGGTGTCGCCATCCCCATTCATGCGGTCCACCAGGAGCTGGATGGCGCGCGGGTCGCGGGCCGCCATGACCTGGGCGGACCGTTGTTTCAGGTCCGCGATCGCGCTCTCGCGCACGATCTTCTTGATCTCGAGCAGCGCCGACGGATGCATGCTGAATTCCCGTAGCCCCAGGCCCAGCAAAAGCCGCGTATAGCGTGTGTCGCCGGCCATCTCGCCGCACATGGCCACCGGGATGCCCTGTTTGTCGGCGGCGTCTATGGTCATGGCGATGAGCCGCAGCACCGAGGGGTGGAGCGGGTCGTAGAGGTAGTTCACGGTGTCATCGACGCGATCGATGGCAAGCGTGTATTGAATGAGGTCATTGGTGCCGATCGACAGAAAGTCGAGGTGGGCGGCGAACAGGTCCGCCGACACGGCCGCCGCCGGGACCTCGATCATGCCCCCTATTGGTATGTCTGTGTCGAAGTCCACGCCGGTCCGGAGCAGCTCCTCCTGTACCTCGCGCACGATCTCGACGACGCGCGCGATCTCGTCGATATTGGATAGCATCGGGATCATGAGGCGCACCGCGCCAAACGCCGATGCGCGCAGAATGGCGCGCAACTGGACCTTGAAAAGTCCGACCTCCTGCAGGCACAGACGCACGGCGCGCAATCCCAGGGCCGGGTTGACGGCCGTCGTCGGAAGGTCGATGTCGGCGTGCTTGTCCGCCCCCAGATCCAGGGTGCGAATGGTGACCGGCTGCCCCGGGAGTTCGCGTATCACCTTGACGTAGGCCGCGAATTGCTCCTCCTCGTCGGGCGGTGTCTTGCGGTTCATGAACAAAAATTCAGTGCGGTAAAGCCCGATGCCGCTCGCCAGGGCCTGATGAACGCCGGCCATGTCCTCGGGAAGCTCTATGTTGGCGAGCAGCTGCACGGTAATGCCGTCGCGGCTTATGGCCTCACTCGTGCGCAAGGCCTTCAGTTCCCGCTGCAGCCGCTCGATCTTGCGCGCGCGCTTCTCGTATTCGGAGATCACGATCGCGTCCGGGGCCACGAACAGGATTCCGCGCTTGCCGTCGACTATGAGTTCGTCGTTATTGTCGATGTAGCGGGTCGCGCCGTGGACCGCGACGATTGCCGGTATCCCGAGGCTGCGCGAGAGGATGGCGGTGTGCGAGATCGGTCCGCCGAGGTTTGTGATAAACGCCACGATGCCCTTGTTTTTCAGGGTCACGGCATCGGCCGGCGCGAGGTCGTTGGCGACCACGACGCGTCCATCCAATTCATCCGGTATCGGCTCGGCCTCGCGTTCATCCGGGTTCAGGAGGTTGCGCAGGACCCGCTCGACCACCTGCGCGACATCGATCTTCTTGTTGCGCAGATAGGGGTCTTCCATGCCCTCGAATACCGCGATCAGGCGATCGCTCTGGGTCTTTAGCGCGAACTCGGCATTCCACTGATTGTCGCGGATGTCTTTTATGGGCGCATCCGAGACCATGGTGTCATTCAGGATGAGCAGATGGGTGTCGAGGAAGCTCGCCGCCTCGACGGGCGCGTCCGGCGGGATGTGGTCGCGAATGTCGCTCAGCTCCCGGCGCGTGGTCTCGACGGCCTCCAGAAAGCGTTGCACCTCGTCTTCCACGAATGCCGCCGGTATGACGTATTCCGGGATCTTCAGGCGTTCGCGCTTCAACACATAGGCGCGTCCTATGGCGATGCCGCTGCTTACGCCCTTGCCGTGAAGCGCGAGCATCAGACCTCTTCTCCGAAGCGCTGTTCGATCAGCCGGCACAAGGCCTGGCTCGCCTCGCCCTCGTCTGGTCCCTCGGCGCAAATCTTCAGGGTCGATCCCTGGCCGGCCGCCAGCATCATGATGCCCATGATGCTCTTGCCGTTGACGCTGCGCCCATCACGGGTCACGGTGATGGCGGACTCGAACGACGAGGCGAGACTTACGAGCTTCGCCGAAGCCCGCGCATGCATGCCCAATTTATTGACGACCGCGACCTCAATGCACTTCATGCTTGGCGTCATCCAGGAGACAAAATTCGGTGGCACAGACGATCCCCTCCATGCCGCCGCTCAAGGCCTTCCCGATGAGGTCATCGAGTGGCAGGTCGCGATAGTTCAATACGCGGATCAGCATGGGTAGATTGAGGCCGGTGACGAGCTCCACCCGATGGCGCGCCAGCAGGCGGCAGGCGACGTTGATGTGGGTGGCCCCGTAGATATCGGCGAGGATCAGCACCCCCTCGCCCTGGTCGATCGCGCGGATCGCCTTGGAGAGCGCCGCGGTCAGTTCGTCCGGTGGGGTCTCATAATGCACGGGAAAGGCCACCAGCGCGGGGGGGCGCTGGCCCAGGACGTGGTCTACGGCCTCGAGAAGGCCGAAGGCCACATCTTTTTGTGCCAAAACCAGGAGTCCTATCATGAAGCTTTCCGTCCTCCGTTACCGCCATGGTGACCCCTATCCGCCGGTCATGCCCGAAGGCGCCGTCATCGTGCATTCGCCGGCCTGTCGGCCCGCGATTCAGGGTGCCGCCGAGACAATCCCCTCGGTGAGCTCCCGGTGCCGGATCTGGGTGTTTATGCCTTGTTTGCGAAAGTGCGCCGCAAGTCTTTCCGCCAGATACACCGACCGATGCTGGCCGCCGGTGCAGCCGATCGCCACTGTCAGGTAGCTGCGGTTCTCCTGCTCGAAGCCCGGCAGCCACCGCGCCAGAAAGTCCGCGATGTGTTCCTGCATCGCCGCCACCTCCGGGTGGCGCTCGAGAAATGCCGCAACCGCCGGGTCCCGCCCGGTGAGCGCCCGCAGGCCCTGTTCCCAATAGGGGTTGGGGAGGCAGCGGACATCGAAGACGTAGTCGGCATCGAGCGGCGTCCCATGCTTGAACCCGAAGGACTCGAACAGCAGCGTGATGCCACGCGTGCTCGCGCCGCGCGCGAATTCATAGATGAGCTGTCGAAGCTGCTGGGCGGTCGTATGGGTGGTGTCGATGCGCCGCGTGCAGGATAGCGACAAGGGTTCGAGCCGCGCCTTCTCCAGACGTATGCTTTCGAGAAGCGGGGTCTTGGTATCCGTTAACGGGTGCCTGCGGCGCGTCTCCTTGAAGCGCTTCATGAGCACCGCCTCGTCGGCCTCGAGGAAGATGATCCGGTAATCGACGCCGAGCGCGCGGAGTTTTTCGAGATTCATGGGCGCGGCGTCGAGAAACAGGCGGTTGCGGGCGTCGATGCCGACGGCGATGTCGGAGAATTCCGAGCGCATGTCGTCCATCTGGTGGGCGAAATGCGGGAGCAGCGCCGCCGGGAGGTTGTCGATGCAATAGAAGCCGACATCCTCCAGTGCCTGGAGCGCGATACTCTTCCCGGACCCGGACAGGCCGCTTATGATGATGAAGCTCATGGGGACTTCATGGCGAGACTCTGCCGGTGCATGAAATCCTCGAGGGCGTTGATGCCCCGACGTCGCAGGATATGGCCGCGGGTGGCGACCTCGACGAGCACCGCGAGATTGCGGCCGGGGGCCACGAATAACGCCACCTCGGCGACCTCGATGCCGAGGATCGCGCGGGTCTTCTGCTCCGCCTGCAGCCGGTCTATCCCGGATTGCGGGTTGGATGCGTAATCCTTCAGGCGCACGATCAGGTGCAGGGTCTTTTCATGGCGCACCGCGGTCTCGCCGAACATGGCGCGGATGTTCAGGATGCCAAGTCCGCGGACCTCCAGGAAATCGCAGAGCATGTCCGGGCAACGGCCCTGGAGGCCATCGGGGCCGATGCGGAAGAATTCACACGCGTCGTCTGCGATCAACCGGTGGCCGCGGCTCAAAAGCTCGAGCGCGAGCTCGCTCTTCCCGATCCCGCTCTCGCCCGTCAGGAACACCCCGAGCCCCATGACCTCCATGAACACGCCGTGCAGGATCTCGCGTTCGGCGAGTGCGCGCGCGAGGTAATATTGGAGGTCATGGATGACCCGCGGGCTTGGCAGCGCGGAGCTGAAAAGCGGCATGGATGCGGCATCCGCGGCGCTACGCATCTCATCGGGGATGTCCTGGCCATTGGCGACAATCACGATTGCCGACGACGGGGACCCGAAGAGTTCCGCCAGTGCGAGTTGGCGGGCCTCTGGGGTGATGTGTTCGTAGAGGTAGGCGGTCTCGTTGGTGCCGATGACCTGTACGCGGTTGGGGTGGACGAAATTCAGGTGGCCCACGAGCGCCATTCCCGGAAAGCGCGCGGTGGCGAGCTCCAGCAGACGGTTGGCGCCCGCCTTTCCGGACTGCCAGGCGAGCTTCAAGGTCTCGCGCTGGGCCTCGTACACGTTTTGCGCCGTCAGTATGGTACTCATCGCACCCTATCGTCCATCCGCTTTGCCGCCACCCCGCGGCGCCTCGCCCCGGGGACCGGGGCGGGTGTATGTGCGACCAGTATATAACCCCGCGCCCGGATGGGCGAGGCGCTCATGGCCGGCCCCCCGGCCGGGGCCCCGCCGGGACTTAGCCGGACCGGTGTTGATCCATGACCTTCTCCTTGTGGCGGAGGATCTGCCGGTCCAGCTTGTCGGTGAGCAGGTCGATGGCGGCATACATGTCCTCGCCGGCGGCATCGGCATGGATGACTGCGCCCTTGGCGCGTACATTGGCCTCTGCGGTATAACGCTTCTTCTCCACGTGCAACACGACATCCGCGGTGATCACATGGTCGAAATGGCGCTGGATGCGCCCGACCTTCTCGAGGGTATAATCGCGCAACGGTGGGGTGATCTCTACTTGCTGTCCACTGACCGTGATATCCATAGGATTCCCCTTTTTTCTCAATTAAACGAGCGATTTTCGTTGACTGGACGGCGGGATGCTGAGTGATTCCCGGTATTTCGCGATGGTCCTCCTGGCGATATTGATGCCTTGCTCCAAGAGCAGATCGGCGATCTTGCTGTCACTTATGGGCCTGTCGGGCGGCTCGGCCTCTATGATCTTGCGGATGAGCGAGCGGATGGCGGTCGCCGAGCAGGTTCCGCCGTCGGCCGTGCCGACGTGGCTCGAGAAGAAGTATTTGAGCTCGAATATGCCACGCGGCGTCATCATGTATTTGTTGGTCGTGACCCGCGAGACCGTGGATTCGTGCATGCCGACCTCGCCTGCGACGTCATGCAAGACCAGGGGTCGCATGGCCTCCGGCCCATGATCAAAGAAGCCGCGTTGGCGGTCGACAATGACGCGCGCCACCTTGAGCAGGGTCTCATTGCGGCTTTGCAGGCTCTTTAGGAACCACCGCGCCTCCTGGAGATGATCGTGCAGGAAGCGATCCTGCGCGGATCCACGCCCGCGTTGTATCATGCGCTCATAGTGGTTGTTGATGCGCAGCCTCGGCATGGCGGCTATGTTGAGGTCGGCGCGCCAGCTCCCGCGCCGCTTCTTCACCAGGATCTCCGGCACGACGTAGGCATTGGGGGCCGTCGAGACATGCGATCCCGGCCGCGGGTTCAGGCCCTTCAATAGGGCCATGGCCGGCCCCAGTGTCTCCGAGTCGAGGTGCGTCAGGCGCTTGATTTCCTTGAAATCGCGTTGCCCGAGAAGTTTAAGGTGCGTGGGGTCTGTGAGCAGGCGCGCGGCGTCCCGGTAGGGGGTCGCCGGGTCCAGGCGGCGGAGCTGCAGATCGAGGCATTCGCCCAGGTGGCGTGCCGCGACCCCGACCGGATCGAAATTTTGGACCTGGTGCAAGACCGCCTCGACCTCGTCGGCGGCGAGCTCCATGTCCGGGAGGGTCGCCAGGATATCATCGACGCCCCCCACGAAATATCCGTCTTCGTCGATGGCGTCGATGATGGCGATGGCCACGAGCCGATCGCGATCCGAGAACGGCGTCATCTGCAGCTGCCAGAGGAGGTGGTCCCGAAGGCTCGTCGGGCGGCTGTTGCGCGCCTCGAAATTGGTGTCGTTGTCCTCATCGCCGCTGCCGGAACTCGATGGCGCGGGCTCGTAATCGCCCTCCCAGTCGAGTTCGGCGGGGTCCGCGTCGCCCTCGCCATCGTCCCGGACCTCGTCGGCGGTCACCGCCTCGGCCGGTTCCTCGGCCGCCGCCTCTTCGCCGTCGGCATGGTCGGCCTCCTCCAGGAGCGGGTTTTTCTCCAGGACCTCGCGTATCTCCTGCTCGAGCTCGATCGACGACAACTGCAGCAGGCGGATCGCCTGCTGCAGTTGGGGCGTGATGGTGAGGTGTTGCCCGATTCTGAGGTCGAGTGTCTGTTTCATAAGATCCTTGAGACCTATTTTAGTCTATTCCCGCGGTTTCCAGAAACCGGGGTTAGAGCACGAAATTCTCGCCGAGATAGACGCGCCGGACATCGGGATCGGCGAGCACGGACGCCGGGTCCCCCGAGGCCAGGACATGGCCGTCGTTGATGATGTAGGCCCGGTCGCAGATCTTCAGGGTCTCGCGGACATTGTGGTCGGTGATCAAAACGCCGATACCAAGGCTGCGCAGGTGGGAGATGTGTTTCTGGATGTCGATGACCGAGATCGGGTCGACACCGGCGAACGGCTCGTCCAGGAGCATGAAGCGCGGTTTGGTGGCGAGCGCGCGGGCGATCTCGACGCGGCGGCGCTCGCCACCCGACAGGCTCATGCCAAGCGTCTTGCGCCGGTCGGCGATATGCAGGTCCGCGAGCAGCTCCTCGAGCCGCGCCTTACGGGCGGCGGCATCGAGGCCCTCGATAGTCTCCAGTATCGCCAGGATGTTCTCTTCGACGCTCAGTTTCCGGAAGACCGAGGCCTCTTGCGGGAGATAGCCGACCCCGAGCTTGGCGCGCTTGTGCATGGGGGCATCCCCGATATCGGCATCGTCCAGGAGGATGCGCCCCTGATCCTTGTGGACCAGCCCGATCATCATATAAAAGCATGTCGTCTTGCCGGCACCGTTGGGCCCCAGGAGCCCGACCACCTCGCCGGCCGTCACCGTGAGGCTCACATCCTTCACGACCTGACGTTTCTTGTAGGCCTTGGACAGGTGCATGGCGGCGAGCGTGCTCAATGCCCGCCCCCCGCGTGCGGCGCGCGGCTATGGGGTACGACCCGGGCCCGCACCCGCTTATGCACGCCACGCAGGGCCGTTATACGCTGTGACCGGACATAGTAGTGGACGATATGCCCGTGCAGGACGTTGACCCCCTGGTGAAAGACCACATGCCCGATCAAGGTCACCTCGTCGGGCGCCGCCGCGAAATCCAGGGTGAGCGCGGTCCCAAAGAGCGGCAGCCCGCCGGTCTTCTGGTCCTCCATGTGCAGGGGTGTGCCGCGCGCGTGGATCGACAGGACATGGCCATGCAGCGAGTGCACGCGCACACGGTCGGCATGTATCGTAAGTCCATCCTGGACGATGCGCACATGACCTATGTACACGCTCATGCCGGTGCGTTCGTCCACCTGAATATTGTCCGCGCGCACGCTCAAGGGCTGCGCCAATTGATGGGTGCGCGCATAGGCCCCGGGGGCTAGGAGGCAGAGCGCGAATAGGGCCGCGAGCCGTCTTGTCATGATGTGGTGAGGTGGACGGTCAGGGTGTGGGTATGGACCACGGTCGGGCCGAGCTGTGTGGTCTTGCCGCGAAATACGCGCACATGGCCGCGCATGGTCAGCACATGCCCGTGCGGGGATACATAACCCTTGCGTGCGATGGTGGTGGTGATCGCATGCCGGCCGAACTGGGTGAGGTGCGGCTCGATCAGCAGGGTGCGCTTGCCCCGCGAGAAATGGATCAGCCGTTCAGCAGTCAGTATGAAGCGCGGCCGGCCATGGCGGTTCATGGCCGTGAGTTCGGCGTGGTCGATGTAGTAATCGGGGCGCGCCGGCGCCACCCGGGTCAGGGTCAAAGCCGGACCCACGAGCGCCTCCGGGAGCCACCAGAACAGCCCCGAGAACAGCAGGAGGCCGGCCAGCAGCAGAAAGCGGCTCAGCCACCGGCCCATGAGCACTCCCCTTGATAGGCGCACCCGAGCTGTCCATCGAGCGTGCCTTGGGCGCGCATCACGAGTTCACAGACCTCACGCACCGCTCCCTGGCCTCCATTGTGTTCCGTGACCCACCGCGCGCGCGCGCGTACCAGCGGATGGGCGTCGGCCACGGCCACCGCCAGACCCACGGACTCCATGGCCGGCAGGTCTATGACATCGTCGCCCATGAACGCAGCTTCGTGGGCCGCCACTCGTTGTTCCAAAAGCAGCCTCTTGACCGCCGCGCGCTTGTCGCGGCAGCCCTGCACGACAAGTGTGATGCCGAGGTCGTCGGCGCGCCGTTGCACGACTTGCGAGCGCCGGCCGGTGACGAGCCCCACGCCGACCCCGGTGGCCATCAGCATCTTGATGCCATGCCCGTCGCGGCTATGGAAGGCCTTGAACTCCTCGCCGGAGTCGCTTAAGAAAAGCCGTCCGTCGGTGAGCACTCCGTCGACATCCAGAAGCAATAGGCGGACGGCCTTGGCCGTCACCATGATCTCCACGGCGCCCGGATCGCGTTGTCCGGTCATACCACGCCCGCCCGCAGGAGGTCATGCATGTTGAGGGCGCCTACGATCCTATGGTCGTCATCGACGACGAACAGGCCGCTGATGTTATGGGTGCGCAGCAGGGGGACGAGTTCCGCGGCCAGATGGTCGGCGGACGCGGTCTTGGGATCGCGGGTCATGACCTCATCGATGCGCGCCTTATAGACATCCACGCCGCGATTCAAGGCGCGGCGCAGATCACCGTCGGTGAAGATGCCGCACAGCCGTTCACCGGCATCGACCACCGCGGTCATGCCAAGCCCCTTGCTACTCATTTCGATGAGGGCCTCGGGCAGCGACGCGCGCGCCGGTACCTTGGGTATCCGCTCACCGGTGTGCATGATGTCGGCGATGTAGACGAGCAGACGCCGGCCGAGACGGCCGCCGGGGTGCGAGCGCGCGAAGTCCTCGGGCGTGAAGCCGCGCGTCTCGTAGAGGGCGATGGCAAGCGCATCCCCCATGGCCAAGGCCGCGGTGGTGCTGGCAGTCGGCGCGAGATCCAGCGGGCAGGCCTCCTTGGCGACCGGTACCGGCAGGTGGACATCGGCCTGAAGGGCAAGGCTCGATCCCGGGGCGCCGGTCAACGCCAGAAGCCGGACGCCCATGCGCTTTATGATCGGTAATATCGTCAGGATCTCGGCGGTCTCCCCGGAATGCGAGATCGCCAGCACCACATCCTCGGGGGTGATCATGCCGAGATCGCCATGGCTCGCCTCGCCGGGATGCACGAAGAACGCCGGCGTACCGGTGCTCGCGAGGGTCGCGGCGATCTTGCCGCCGATATGCCCTGATTTGCCCATGCCGACCACGACCACGCGCCCCTTGCAGGCGAACAGCAGCCGGCAGGCCTCGGCGAAGGACGCCTCGAGATCGCAGGCCAAAGACGACAGGGTCTCGGCCTCGAGCGCAAGCACCCGCTGGCCGAGGGCGATCAGAGAATCCCGGTCCGGGTCGAGTCGTAAGGGGTTGTGGCGTGCCATTGGCGGCAGTATAGCGAATAAAGCCGTCCCGATCCCCAATCGGCCGCCAAAAGACTATAATGGCGCGCTGCATCGGGGGGTACCGTGGAATCTTTTCTCATCGTGTTGCGCGACCAGGCCCGGGATCCCAAGCGGCGGCCGGACCGGACCCTGGACGACGCCCTGGCGCGCTTAAGCCATATCCTGTCGCAGCTCGCGCCGGCCCTCGGGGTCGAGTACCGTGGACCGTTCGTCGGGATCGGCGCCGGGCGGGAGGCCTTTTGTCTGGCGGTCCGCGCCCACGAAGAAGGCCCCAATGGCGCAGTATGGGCGGCGCGGGTATGCAGTGCCGCGCCCCATCGAGGGCTTGCCGCGCACTGGGATCTGGCCGCCGTCTCGCGGCTGCGCAAGCCGCTCGTGGCGCAGGCCCTGCCGGCGTTTCTGGCGGGTTACCATGAGGCGGTGACCGCCGCCGCGCGCGCCGACACCGCCGCCGGCCGCCGCCTCCTGGCGCTGTCCCAGGCCCTGGATCCAAACCATTGACCGAATCCGCCGTTTCGGTGACCGATCTTTGCAAGCGCTACGGGACGGTCACCGCCGTCGCGTCCTTGAGCTTCGATCTTGCGAGCGGTCGGGTGCTGGGTCTCCTGGGCGGCAACGGTGCCGGCAAGACCACGACGCTCGCGATGCTCATGGGTCTCTTGCTGCCGTCCAGCGGATCGATCCGGGTGTTGGGCGAGGACCTCCTGCGCCATCGTTACCGGGTGCTGCCGTGGATCAACTTCTCCTCGCCCTACGTCGATCTGCCGCATAGGCTCACGGTCTATCAGAACCTGCGTGTCTATGCCGGGCTCTACGGCGTGCGCCATGCGCGCGCGCGTATCGACGAACTCGCCCGGGACCTGGACCTCACGGGGCTGCTGGATCGCCCCTACGGGCGGCTGTCCGCCGGCCAGAAGACGCGCGCCTCGCTCGCCAAGGCGCTCATCAACCGCCCCCGGCTGCTGCTGCTGGATGAGCCCACCGCATCCCTCGATCCGGACACCGCCGATCGCCTGCGGACCTATCTGCGCGATTACCAGGAGGCGAGCGGCGCCGGTGTGGTCCTGGCCTCGCACAACATGCTCGAGGTCGAGCGCTTGTGCCACGAGGTGATCATGCTGCGCCATGGGCGGATCTTCGATCGCGGGGCGCCGGCCGATCTCGTCGGGAAGTATGGTCGCGAGAGTCTGGAGGAGGTGTTCCTGGACATGGCGCGTGGGCGGTCACAGCTATGAGCGAGAGGATGATGGGCAGTCTCCGGCGGATCGGCGCCATGATCGAGCGCTACGTCTATCTTTTGAAGGGGTCGTGGCCGCGCATCATCGAGCTCGCCTACTGGCCGACCATGCAGATCGTGCTGTGGGGTTTTCTGAGCGAGTACCTCGTCCACCACAGCAGCTACCTGGCACAGGCCTCGGGCGTGCTCCTGGCTGCGGCCTTGCTGTGGGACGTCATGTTTCGCGGCCAGCTCGGGGTGTCGGTGGTGTTTTTCGAGGAACTCTATTCGCGCAACTTGGGACATCTGTTCGCGAGCCCCCTGCGGGCCTACGAGCTCGCCGGCGCACTCTTTACCATAAGTCTGCTGCGCACGCTCGTGGGGAGCGGCATGGCGGCACTGTTTGCCTACTGGTTCTACCATTTCCCGATCTGGGAGATGGGCGTCGTGCTCGCCGCGCTCTTCATGAATCTGATCGTCATGGGCTGGTCGATCGGGCTGGTCGTAGCCGGGCTCGTGCTGCGCTACGGATTGGGGGCGGAGAATCTGGCGTGGGCGGCGATCTTCGCGATCGCGCCGTTGAGCGGCATCTATTACCCGATCTCGGTCCTCCCGCAGGCGCTGCAGGTCGTGGCCCACGGCCTGCCCGCGGCCTATGTGTTCATGGCCATGCGTGCGCTCATGTTCCATCACGTGGTCTTGTACGGCGCGCTGTGGAAGGCAGCGGCGATCAATGTCGTCTATCTGGGGCTTGGTCTGGCGGTCTTTCTGCGCACCTTCCGTGATGCCCGCATCCATGGGCGTCTCTTGAATCTCGGCGAATAAGGCCGGTCTCGCCCCTTCGCCTACGACCGCGTCGCAGCGCCTGTGCCGTCTAGGAGCGGCCGCCGGAAGGTATCGGCGAGTACGTCTGCGACGCGCGGGAAGCGCGGCTGCCAGCCGAGCGTCTCGCGCGCGCGGGTGCTATCGAGGACCAGCGGCCGATCGAGACCGGCGCTCCACGCCGGGTCCGGGCCGACGCCCAGGTAGTGGAAGGCCATGCGCGCCGCCGCCTGCGCCAGTCGGGGGTTCACGCCGAGCACGAAACGGTGCAGAGACCTCTGCATGCCCTCGAATGAGAGTGAATCCTCGCAGGCGAGGTTGATGGCGCCTGTCGCCGGCGAGAATAGCGCCGCACGGATGGCCGCGGCCACATCCCATTCGTGGACGACCTGCAGGGGTGGGGCCGGGGGCGGCAGACGCGGATAGAAGGGCAGGCGCAGCACCGCCCGCAGGAAGGGCTGGGCATGCGTCCCGAGAATGATATGCGGGCGCAGCCGTAGCGCATGGAGCCCCCCTTTGGCGGCGGCGATCACGACCTCCTCGGCTCGCACCTTGTCCTCGGCATAATGAAAGCCGGGCAGGGGGTTTAGCCTCGCGCCTTCCGTGACCGGCTCACGACTCGTGCCGTACACCGAGGCGCTCGAGAGATGGATCAGGCGCGCCCCGGGGTCAAGCGCGTCGACCAGGGCCTTGGTCCCGTCCACGTTGATGGCGTGCGCCAAGGCCCGGTTATGCCGTTCGCGCCCGAGATCGCCCTCGATGACCACGAACGCCATGTGCACCACGGCATCGGCGTCCTTGAGCGCATGACCCAGGGCACAATCGCGGATATCGCCACACAATGTCCGAAGTTTCGGGTGATCACCAAGGATGGGCCGCCGGTCGTGAAGGATGAGTTCGGTGATGCGCGGGTCGTCCAACAACAGCGGGACGAGGGCCTGCCCGAGGCAGCCCGCGGCGCCCGTGATCAGGACGCGCACGAGGAAAAGGCCGGCAGGACCTGCTCGCTCAAGAGCGTGAGCGCCTGACGATTCTGATCGGTGGGACTTGCCCCGGCGCCCACCGCGCACAGCAGATGATCGACGCCGGCCTCGGCGTAGGTCCGTAGCCGCTTGCGGCAATGCTCCGGGTCGCCCGCCACCACCATGCCGAGGCGTTCGAGGATGGGGAGGTTCACGCCCCCCTTCAAGAGCGGCGCCAATGCCCCGAAGCGCCGGTAGTACTCGTAGCCGTCCTGAAGGCGCGACAGCAGGGGGGCGGTCAGGCGCAACAGCTCTCGATAAAACCACGTGATGTTGGTGCGCGCTATGGCCCGCGCCTGCCCGCCGTCCGTGAGACAAAAGATCCCGAGGGTCATGCCCACGCGCGGCGCTCGCGCGGGGTTCTCCCCATGATGCCGGGCATAGGCCGCCCGATACCGGCGGATGTCTTCCTTGACCATGAACCACGGCTTGAAGGGCCCGGCCAGCACCCCGAGACCCAGGCGCGCCGCAAGCTCGAAGCTCTCCGGGCTCACCGCCGCCATCCACAAGGGTGGATGGGGCTTCTGGAGTGGGCGCGGGCGCACGGCGATGTCCGCAAACCGGAAGTGGCGCCCCTCGAAACCGATGGGCCCGGATTCGGTCAGCGCCTTGATCAGGATCTCCAGGCCCTCATCGACCAGACCGCGGCTATCCTCGGTGCGCACCCCGAAGGTCTCGTACTCCTTCGGCGAGAATCCCCGGCCGATGCCAAGCTCAAGCCGTCCCCCGGACAAGATGTCGAGGGTCGCGGCGCGTTCGGCCACCTGCAGCGGGTGATGGTAGGGGAGCGGCACAATGCCATGACCCAGGCGGATACGCCGGGTCCTCTCTGCGGCGGCCGCCAGGAACAGGTCGGGGGCCGAGCCATGCGCATATTGCGGCATGAAGTGGTGCTCGGTGAGCCATGCGGTCCCGAACCCCAGGCCATCGGCCAGGGCGATCTCTTCCAATGTTTCTTCATACACCTGCCGCTCGCTGCGCCCCGCGAAATCCGGCACCGCCAACTCATAGAAAAGGTCGAATTCCATCGGTCCTCCGAAGCCCTGGAGGCCCCTTAGGTGCCCATTGTAATTGGGGGGCGCCGGCAGGTCGACGCACGCCGTAACATCCGATTAGGTCGAACTTCGTGGACCTACGGGGCCGGTCTTTGGCGATTTCAGGACCAGGCGGTGCCGCCCACACGTCGCATAGGCTGGTAATTGCACCTCGCTCCTGGTGGCTTCGCGACGGAGCTACGGTCAACCTCCGCCGAGCGGCCATAAACCATCTGAAACCATGACCGCCAGTTAAAGTTCCGCGTTGCTAGGCTGGCCATCGCCTCAAAAGCCCTGAGTCATTGGCCAGCCGCGCACCCGGACCGTTCGACAGAGAAAAAGTAGCGCACCTATGAGTCCTGGTCCCCCGTAAAATTCGAGGCAGATCTTATGGCTATAGCGTCGACCATCAATAAGTGGTCGGTCTTCGTGGAATGTCCTGGGTTGGCTGCGGCTACAATAAGGCAAAAAAACTATGCATCCGGTAAAGTATACATCGTCGGGATATGAGCGCTGGCCGGAACTCAACGCTAAGGCGTTTGCCAATCACGAAGAGTATACATCGTCGGGATATGAGCGCTGGCCGGAACCGCCGCGGGGAGCATCTCCTGCGAAAGCAGAGTATACATCGTCGGGATATGAGCGCTGGCCGGAACCTACTCTTACTACATGCACTGGGGGGATGTAGTATACATCGTCGGGATATGAGCGCTGGCCGGAACTTGAGATCGAGCGCAGCGCCCCCGGCACTGAGTATACATCGTCGGGATATGAGCGCTGGCCGGAACTTACCAGAGGGCGGCACACCGCCCGCAGCGAGTATACATCGTCGGGATATGAGCGCTGGCCGGAACCGTAGGTCAAGTCCTCCGAATAAACAGGCGCGCTCAGGCGACTACAGGCAAAAGATCCAGCACTTCGGTCAGCGCGGTATCCACCCGCGCCAGGAACTCAGGGGCACACTGCAAGAGCGGACCCTCAGTCAGGCGGCGATTGTCGATGGCGCGAAGCTGGTCTAGGAGCAGATCAGAGTCCCTCTTCAGCCGGCCTTGTGCCGGCAGACGCAGGCGTAAGGGCTCCGCGTTGTCGGTAAGGCGGGTGGTTAAGGGAATAACAAGCGTGGAGGGGTGCTCGGCATCCAGCAATGCTTGGCTTTGGACGATCAGAACTGGGTGTATCTTGCCCGGTTCGGTGCCACGTCCCGGATTGAGATTGGCGAGCCAGACACTGCCGCGCTTACGCATCCGGTGCGTCTTCGATGACGTCAAATTCGGCGTTGACGCGCATGCTCTCGCCACATACTCGCCGGGAAACCTCCATCATGCGCCGACGGCGCTGTTCAGTGCTGAGCTGGTTATTGAGCGTGACTATGGCGCGGCGAATGTACTCCGCGCGCGGGATGCGCAACTCCCGGGCACGCTTGTCGGCTTCCTTGATAAGGCTCTCTGGGAGACGAAGGGAAACGGTAGTCATTTCCGTAGCTCATTATGTAGCTTGCCATCAATATACGTCATGTGCGCGGTTTCGGCAACCGGCGTCTTTAATGGCCGCAGGTCGGCACCGATCGAGGGTTGCGGCGGGTTGCCCGGCTAACATGCAATGGATGCAAAAAGGGGATTGCAAGGTACCCGAAACGGGTATTGAGATACGTAAAATGGGTATGCGTGGCCAGCCAGGCCGTCGAGACCGAGTGCCACCATGCGACACAAGCCTGCGCTGCGGGCGACAAGCCTCGCCGACGCGTTGTTTTCGATGACGCAGCGGCGCGTGTTGGCGCTCCTCTTTGGTCAGCCCGAACGGAGTTTCTTCACTACTGAGATCATAGGCCTGGTCGGCGCCGGATCGGGCGCCGTGCGGCGTGAGATCCGACGCCTGGTGGAGAGCGCGTTGGTTATGGTGGCGCGCATCGGGAACCAGAAGCATTGCCAAGCCAACCTTAGCTCGCCGATCTACGAGGAACTGCGGGGCATTGTGGTCAAGACCCTTGGCTCGGCGGAAGTATTGCGCGGGGCGCTGGTGCCGCTCGGGGACAAGGTGCGGCTGGCGCTGGTGTATGGATCGATCGCGAAGCGCAAAGACACGGCGTACAGCGACATCGATCTATTGATCGTACCGGACATCCCGGCGTTGGAGCTGGTTTATGAGCCGCTGGCGCTCGCCGAGCAACAACTGGGCCGGCGTGTCAGCCCGACTTTGTATGCCGGGGCGGAGTTCCACCATCGTCGGGAGAGTGGCCACCCGTTTCTCACAAAGGTGTTGGCGGGCGACACGGTCTTGCTGGTCGGTGATGACGATGAGCTCCTTGCCGCTCGATAATCTTGTTCGCGTCGGCCAACTCAAGACCGAACCGCCAGCGCAAGCGGAGTTCGACGGTGCGGTCCGTTCGGGCCGGGTGCGACTCAGGGATGCGGATAATCCGGCCCTGGCCCTGGAGGGCCGCTTCGATCCCGCTTACAACGCCGCGCGCGCCTTATCGCTCGCGGCGCTCCGCTGGCATGGCTATCGACCGGAGAACCGGTATCGGGTCGCGGCACGCGGACCTATTACGCGGGAGCGGTCTCCGCCCGGTTCGTTCTCATTGAACGGCGTGTCTTGATGAGTTGACAGGTGTGTGCGGAACATGACGGCCCAGGACCGGCCTCACCATCCCGGATATGTTTTGGTCATCATGGCGTGCATCTTTGGCCCCGCGGGTTCTTGGTGCCCTCCTAGCCCCTCGAGCGGTGGGCGTTGTGTGCCTCTCCGCTTGAGGGGTTGTTTGTGGGGCGGAGTATCAGTTGAATCCTCCCGCAGCCACCGCCTGAACGGTGCAGGCATGGGTCGCATATTGACCTATGGTCGCATACCCGGCGCCTGTCATGCTGCTGAATGAGGGGATGGAGATGGCCTGGATGCTGCCATTGTTGTAGTTGGGGGCCGTGCAGTCGTCCAGGACATAGAGGGTCTTGCCGTCCGCGCTCAAGGCGAGCCCATAGGCGTTGGCGAAGTTTCCCTTGATGACAGTCGGCGTGTAGTTCCAGGTGCCTGTGGCCGATTGCGGATTCTGGCGCACGAACACATCCAGCGCCCCGCTTTGCATGGCGACATAGAGCCGCCGCCCCTTGGGGCCGATGGCGAGCCCGAGGGGTTTGAGGTCGGTGGTGGCCACGCCGTTGTCCGAGGTCAGGGTGCCGTTTTGGGCATTGATCGAAAAGATCGAGACCGCCCCCGAGGTCTGTGAGCCGCCATTGCCGTTATCGGACACATAGAGATGGCGGCCGGACGGGCCGATGACGATCGTCCAGGGATTAGTGCCGGTTGCGGCCGCTGAACTCATCCCCAGGGTCCCGCTCGCCGGTGTAAGGCTGCCGTTATCGGGATTTATGGCGAAGGCATCGACGAGGCTGCCGGCGAATTCCGAGGAATAGAGGAAGCGGCCCGTGGGGTCGATGGCAAGCAGCATTGGGTAGTTGCCGTAGACCTGAGTGCGGTATCCCGTGCTGAAAGGACTCGGCATGCCTTGGCTCAGCTGGTAGCCGTCGATGGTACCGCCCGTACTCTGCCCGGTGCTGTCGTCGTAGTGGCTATTGGCGACGTAGAGGTAGCGCCCGGAGGGATCGACGGCGACCCCCATCGGGCTTTGTCCGGCTGGAATGGAACTGGGTGCGCCCAGGGGGCCGTTTGCGGAGGTCATGGCGAAGGTGGTGACATCGCCCTGGCCGGCTTGGGCCCAATCGGAGGCATACAGATGCAGGCCGTCGGGGGCGATTGCCGCCGCGCTCGGGCCTTGGTCGGCGATATTCGTGGTGCAGGCATTGCAGGTGTAGGCGCTGGCCGGTGTCCCGAGCGTCCCACCGGACTCTATGGGGTAGGCGGCGATCGAGGTCGTGGACTGGTTGACCACATAGAGGGTCTGGGGCTGCAGGGTCACGGTGACCGGCACACTCAGGGCGGCGGCCGGCATAAGCCGGGTGCGCAGTACCGCGCTCGAGGTCAGGGTGGCCCCCGATGCCCCTGGCGACAGGGCGTAGGCTAGCAGATCGGCGCGACTCCCGTTGCTCACGAAGACGTAATGGCCACCCGGAGAGGCGGTAATCGCGGTGGCGGTGCCGCGGCCCGCGATGGGTGTCGTGGATGGCCCGCTTATGGTCCCACCGCTTGCCGGATAGTAGGCGGTCTCGATGCCGCTCGATGCATTCCCGGTGATCGCAAGTCCGTTCCCGGTGACTGTTATGCCAACCGGACTGAGGCCGCTTGGCAGCGGCTGCGAGTTTTGCGCGGTGAGCGTGCCGCCGCTGGCGACGGTGTAGCCATATACGCCGTTCGATGTGAGCACATACAAATCCCCGGCACCATCGGCGGCCCCGGCGATGGTGCCGCTCAAGGCGGTGGTGGAGAGCTTGGCGGGCATCCCGCTGCCGGCGCTGAAGGTGGTGATGCCGTCGGCGCCAAGCCCATAGAGGATGCCGGGACCGGCCACGAGGCTTGTGAGGGAGGCGCTCGGGCTTGTGGCGCAGCTTGGCGGGCATCCCGCTGCCGGCGCTGAAGGTGGTGATGCCGTCGGCGCCAAGCCCATAGAGGATGCCGGGACCGGCCACGAGGCTTGTGAGGGAGGCGCTCGGGCTTGTGGCGCCGATCACAGTCAAGGTCCCGTTGGCGCCGATGCTAAAGGCCGTGATGGTGTCATTGCCGGTGTTCAGGGCGTAGAGGTCGGAGCCCACCACCGCAAGCGAGGTGGGCTGCGCGCCGCTTGTCACGGGGGTCCCCAGGGATGTCAGGCGGTCGGTCTGGCTGTCCCAGGCATAGGCCGAGACCGTCTCGCTCTTGCCGTTGGCCACGTACACGTAGCGGTCAGCACTCACCGCCACGGCATCCGGTCCCTGCCCCGTGGGCACATAGCCTCGATCGACCAAGGCCCCGGTCCACCGAGACCGTCTCGCTCTTGCCGTTGGCCACGTACACGTAGCGGTCAGCACTCACCGCCACGGCATCCGGTCCCTGCCCCGTGGGCACATAGCCTCGATCGACCAAGGCCCCGGTCCACGGATTACGCAGATAGAATGTCAGGCTGTGGGTGCCGGAGGGCACGAGGAGGAGCGAGGATTGGGCGGTCGTACTCTGACCGAACGTCGGGGCGGTCGAGGAGGTGGGGGAGGTGCCCTGCGGGTTCGATGGGCTTGTGGTCTGACCGGCGCCGCCCGACGGTGCTGATGTACTGTTGCCGGAACTCCCCGAGCCCTGGCAGGCGGCGAGCAGCGCCGCGGCCAGCAATGAGAGAGCGATACGTGATTTCGTGGCCATAATACCGTTCCTTGTGGGATGAGCACGTCTCACCGTGCTGGGCAGTGTGGCCGTTACGGTCGCGATCGCCCATCGGCCGGAAGGCTGATGGAGAGCTTTTCACGTAACTGGAATAATATGCTCCACAAGCGTGGTCATCCGTGGGCGCGGGGCGGCGGTTCTTGTGATGGGTGTGGCGATGTGGTCGAAGGTGCAGGCCGGGGCGGGGTTCGCCTGCGCGATGATGGTGCCGCTTGGCCGGGGCCGTTATCATGGCGCCCATGACAAACGCCCCCACCCCCCTTCTCATTGGCGCGCGCGGCTACGCACACGCCCGCTGGCGAGGCGCGTTTTATCCAGACGACCTGCCGCGCGAGTGGCGTTTCCTGTTCTACAGCCACCGCTACCCGGCACTGCTCATGCCCGCGCGGGCCTGGGGCCCGGACCCGGCGCGACTCGCGCTCTTCGGTGACGAGGCGCCGGCGGATTTTCGTGTGGTGTTGGAGATTCCAGAAAAGAGTCTGCCGCGCATGGCGGAGGTCGCGCATTGGCCCGCGCCCTTGGTGGCCGGCTGCCTGGTGCGCCTCTCGCGCCTCGATGCGGCGCACAGAAAGCCGCTTGCGGCCCTGGCGCGGGCGCTGCCTGTGACCGTCGATGTGCGCTCCTGCCCGGCGGGGTGCCGCGAGGAGTTGGCGGCCTTGGGAGTCGGGGTGTGCGGCCGCCCGGACGCCTCCCGCGCGCCCGCGGGTCCGTTTGCGGTGAGCCTCGTTGATCGCATCGACCGGCGCGCGCTCGGCGCGGCCCTGCGGGGGCTCATCACGATCGACGCCCCGGCGGGCTCGGCGCTCTTTTTTTGTGAACCGGCGACGGCGCTCACCGGGCTCGATGAGGCGTTACTCCTTGCCGACCTACTGATGGGCTCGCAGGCCGGGCTTTAGAAGAGCAGGCTCACACCCGTATACAGGCCCACCCCCGACATGTTGACGCGCGTCCCGTAGATGACGCCGCCCGGGACATAGAGGCCGCGCAGTTCGGTATAGAAGCCGACGCTATGCGCCCACTCAAGCTCCACCCCTCCATCGACCTCAAGGGCCGGACCTATGCCGGTGCCGCCCGCCACCCCGCTCACATGCGTATCGGCAAGCCCCACACCGGCGCCGATATAGGGATACACGTGCGCCCACGGCCGGTGATATTTTTTGAGGGTCAGCAGGAAGAGCCGCGAGGCCACGTCGCCGTTGCCGCCAGAGTTGCTGATGGTGTTATTGGAGAGCAGCAGTTCGCCCCCATAGGCGATGCCGTTATAGTAGCGCTTCTCCCAGGCGATTCCGAAGACTCTGTTGCCGGCGGTGCTCAAGGCGCTGTCGCGACCGGCCACCGTCTGGTGGGTGTGGGCCAGATGCGTGGCCCCGATCGTCAGGATCAGGGCGTCTTCGGCAAAGGCGCTCGGCGCGGCCAGCACAAGGATAGCGAGCACCGCAAGACGATATCGGCGATTCACGATTTTCTCTCCGCCTGATGAGGCCGACCCGATTATAGGGGAGGCGCGCGCGTTTGCCCATGCCGGCCCCGCCGTCTGTCGCGGACGATCGGTGCGCCCCGGACGCGCGGGGTTTCGTGTGCGGGCCTTGATGTGGCATGCTTGTGCGCACGCCAAGGGCGTGCGAGCCCCCGCGATGTGGGCGCCGGAGGACGCGGGCGCGGCCGTAAGACGGGCGGGCCGTGCGGCCCGCGCGATGGGCAAGAGGCACTATAACGACATTAAGGATGGGCCGTGGACCGACCGACGAGTACCGAGCCTCTGGTGACGGTGCGCGATCTTGCGTTTTATCGTGACGACCGCCCGATCTTTGAGGGCCTGAATCTCACGGTTGCGAAGGGGGGTGTGACCGCCATCATGGGGGGCAGTGGGGCGGGCAAGACGACGCTTCTTAGCCTCATCGGCGGCCGGCTCCTGCCGGCGCGCGGGACTGTGACGGTAGCCGGCGAGGTCGTGGGGACGCTGTCTCGCAAGGCGCTCTTCGCGCTGCGCCGGCGCATGGGGATGTTGTTCCAGTCGAGCGCTTTGCTCACCGATCTCGATGTCTACGAGAATGTCGCGTTTCCGATGCGCGAGCATACGCGACTCCCGGAGACCCTGATCCATGATCTGGTCTTGATGAAGCTCGAGATGGTCGGCCTGCGCGGCGCGCGCAAGCTGTTTCCCGCCGAACTGTCGGGTGGGATGTCGCGGCGCGTGGCGCTTGCGCGCGCCATCGCGCTTGACCCGATGATGGTCATGTATGACGAGCCGTTCACGGGGCTCGACCCGATCTCCATGGGCGTCATCGTAAAGCTCATCCGCGAGCTGAACGATGCGCTCGGCATGACCTCCATCATCGTCACCCACGACGTGGTCGAGGCCTGTACGATTGCCGACTACATCTATCTCCTGGGCGAAGGGCGGGTGATCGCCGAGGGGACCCCGGCCGATATGAAAAAGACCGACGCCCCCGAGGTCCGGCAGTTCATGGGCGGTCTGCCGGATGGCCCGGTGGCCTTCCATTATCCGGCGTCGCGATACCTGGACGATCTCTTGATGGCGGACCGATCGTGAGCTCGGGGGTGGATATGATCAGCGGGCTCGGACGCCGGGTCATCAGCGGCGTCAGCCGTCTGGGTCACGCCACGCTCTTTCTGGCGCGTTTGATGCCGGCCCTGGGCGCGGCCCTGGCGCGCATGCGCCTGATCGTCCAGCAGCTCTACATGACCGGCGTGCTGACGCTCGTCATCGTGGTGGTGTCCGGGGCCTTCGTCGGCATGATCCTGGCCTTGCAGGGTTACAATACGCTGGTGCGTTACGATGCCCAGTCGTCCCTCGGATTGCTGGTCGCGCTGTCGCTTACACGCGAGCTGGGTCCGGTCCTTACGGCATTGTTGTTCGCCGGCCGCGCGGGCTCGGCCTTGACCGCCGAGATCGGGCTCATGAAGGCCACCGAGCAATTGGCCGGCATGGAGATGATGGCGGTCGACCCGCTGTCGCGGGTGGTGGCCCCGCGGTTTTGGGCGGGGTGCGTTGCGGTCCCCCTGCTCGCCATGATCTTCAGCGCCGTCGGGGTCATCGGGGCCTATATCGTGGCGGTGGGCGACCTCGGATTGGATGGGGGGGTCTTCTGGTCGCAGATGCAAAGCGGCGTGAGCGTGTCGAACGATATCATGGGCGGTCTTGTCAAAAGCGTTGTGTTCGGTTTTGTCGTGAGTTGGATCGCGGTGTTCGAGGGCTATGACGCCAAGCCCACCTCCGAGGGCGTGAGCCGCGCCACGACGCGCACGGTGGTGAGTTCGTCGCTCGCGATCCTGGGCCTTGATTTCATCATGACGGCATTCATGCTGCGAGGGCTATGAATATGCAGGCGAGGAGTATGGAGTTCGCGGTCGGCCTGTTCGTCGTGGCGGGGCTATTGGCCCTCGCCATGCTGGCGCTCAAGGTCGGCAATATTCACGCACTGAACTTAGGCGGGACCTATGCGGTCACCGCCGATTTCAACGACATCGGGAGCCTGAAGCCCAAGGCGCCGGTGACGGTCGCGGGCGTGCGCGTCGGACATGTGGCGCGCATCACGGTCAATCCGACCACTTATCAGGCGGTGGTGACCCTTGATCTTTTAAAGAAGTACCGTTTCCCGCGCGACTCGAGTGCGTCCATCGAGACCGCCGGGCTCCTTGGAGAGCAATACGTGAGCCTGAGCCCGGGCGGCAGCCGGCACTACCTGAAGAACGGTAGTAAAATTCGCATCACGCAATCTGCGATTATTCTCGAAAAGATCATAAGCCAACTGCTCTACAGCAAGGCCGGCCATTCCTCCGGCCATAGTTGACCAACACTGAACGGGAGAGGGATGGAATGACATTGACCAGACGCTATGCCGGTGCGCTCATTCTGCTCGGTTGCCTTATGCCGGCGTGGGTGTGGGCGGCGATCACGCCTTCGACGCCGCCCAACGTGATCGTCCACGAAAAGACCAATGTGATATTGCACCTGATCGAACAAAAGCGCGCCGTCTATGACCACAACAAGGCCGCCTTGTACGCCATGGTCGACAAAGAGGTCGTGCCTTATTTCGATTTTCGGCGCATGTCCCGCTGGGTGCTGGCGCGTTACTGGCGCACCGCCACGCCGGCGCAGCGGGCAGCCTTTACAACCCAGTTCCGCGATCTCCTGGTGCGGACCTACGCCACTGCGTTGTTGAGCTATTCCGGGCAGCGCATCGCCTATCTGCCGTACCGTGCCGGCGCCGGAAGCCGGCATGCCATGGTCAAGACCATGATCCTCGAGAACAATGGCAGCGCGAACATCCCGCTCGACTATATGTTCGTCCACAAAAAGGCCGGGTGGAAGGTCTATGACGTGACCATAGATAACGTGAGTCTCGTGACGAACTATCGCTCGGTCTATGGCGGCAAGATCCGCCGGCATGGCCTGAACGCGCTCATCGCGAGCCTGAAGCGCGCCAACGGCGGCGTCTCTTGAGCGCTCGCCTGACCCTGCAGGCGCCCGGTCGTTACCGCCTGGAGGGCGCCATTCACTTCGGCGCACCCTTGCCAGAGGATCTGCAGGCGCCCGGGATCGTGCCCGTGGCGGGGGCCGCGACGGTGGCGCTCGACGGGCTCGAGCAGGCCGATTCCGTGGCGCTGGCGCTCTTGATCGAGTGGCGGCGACAGGCGCGTGCCCAGGGCTTCCGGCTCACCCTGGCCGAGGTCCCCAAGCGCCTCGCGGCCTTGATCCGCGTCACGGGGGTGGGTCCGGTCTTCGAAGACGCGCCATGAGCGTCCCCTGCGCGGGGCCGGCCATCGAGGTTGCGGGCCTTCACAAGCGCTTTGCGCGCGTCCACGCCGTCTGCGGGGTCGATCTGACCGTCCGTCAGGGGGAGTTCTTCGGGCTGCTTGGGCCAAACGGTGCCGGAAAATCCACGCTCATCAATATCCTGGCCGGACTCACGCGTCCCGACGAAGGACGCGCGGCGATCTGCGGACACGATGTCATCGCCGACTACCGGGAGGCCCGGCGGGCGCTCGGCGTCGTGCCCCAGGAGGTGGTCTTCGATCCGTTTTTCACGGTGCGTGAGGTGCTGACGATCCAGGCCGGTTATTTCGGGCTCAAGGGGCCCAAGGACAAGGCCTGGCGCGAGGAGCTGCTCGCGGCGCTCATGCTGTCCGACAAGGGCGATGCCAACATGCGCACCCTCTCTGGAGGCATGAAGCGCCGGGTCCTGATCGCCCAGGCCCTGGTCCATCGGCCGAGGGTGGTCATCCTTGATGAGCCGACCGCGGGCGTGGATGTCGAGCTGCGCGCGTCCTTGTGGGTGTTCATACGGCGCCTGCACGCCGAGGGCCATACGATCGTGCTGACCACGCATTATCTGGAGGAGGCCGAGGCCCTGTGCGAGCGTATCGCGATCATGCAGGGCGGGCGCATCGCGGCGCTCGATACCAAGGAGGCCTTGCTGCGCCGGGCACTGTCAAAGACCTTGCGGGTGACGACCGCGGAGCCGGCGGCCGCGCTCCCGCCAAGGCTTGCGCCCAAGTTACGCAAGCGCACGGCCAATATCCTCGAGTTTGCCCTGCAGCAGGGCACCGACTCCATCCCCGAGGTCCTGGAGTCCTTACGCGCCGCGGGCCTTGTAGTGACCGACATCTCGACCGAGCAGGCAAGTCTCGAGGAGGTGTTTCTGGAACTCACGAAAAAGAGCGCCTGACCCCCGCCGGCCTTAAGGGGGTCCTGATGGGCGCGCGGGTGACCGCTGCCGGGTCTTGGGCTTGATAAAGGGGTCGGCCGCCCGGCACGGAGGGGGCGCGTGCTACAATGGTGTCTTCTGGGGGTCTGGCGAGACCGGATCGCGTGTAGGCCTCGCGACCGCCGAGCCGACCGTGGCCGCCTCCCGGCCATCGCGCCTTTTCCTTACGGATATGTCGATATGAACGGCTTTTCGACCTTGTTTTACAAGGAGTTACTCCGCTTTTACAAGGTCTCTTTCCAGACCATATTCGCGCCGGTGGTGACCGCGCTCCTCTACCTTCTGGTGTTTGCCAGCACCTTCAGGGGGCGTCCGGACATCCTGCCGGGCGTGCCTTATGCGGCGTTTCTGATCCCGGGCCTCATGATGATGTCCATGATCCAGAACGCGTTCGCCAACAGCTCGTCGAGCCTGATCCAGTCGAAGATCGCGGGCAATCTCATCTTCATCCTGCTCTCGCCGCTGTCGGCCCTGGAGTTCTGTTTGGCGTTCGTGGGGGCGTCGGTGATACGTGCCTTGTGCGTGGCCGTAGGCGTCTATGTCGCGGCGGTCTTTTTCGTGGCGCTGCCGGTCCGGCATCCGCTGTTTCTGATCCTGTTTGGTGTCCTTGGGAGCGCCGCGCTCGGTGCCCTTGGGGTCATCGCCGGGGTGTGGGCGGAGCGCTTCGATCAGCTCGCCGGCTTTCAGAATTTCGTGGTCGTGCCGTTGTCGTTTCTAAGCGGCGTCTTCTATTCCTTGCGCAACCTGCCCCCCTTTTGGCAGATGGTGTCGCGCCTGAACCCGCTGCTTTACATGATCGACGGTTTCCGCTATGGGTTCTTCGGGACGTCCGATGTGCCACCGGGGTTGAGTCTTGGCATAGTGGCCGGCTTCTGCGCGCTTGTGTCGCTGCTGGCGCTGGCGTTGGTCGGGCGGGGCTACCGCCTGCGGAATTAGCCCTTTCCCGTGGTCCCGGAGACGGGTATCCTTAAAGGTTAGATGGGATCGGTATCACGACATGATTACACCGCAAGAGATCAAGGACCTCATAGAGGCCGGGTTGCCGGACGCGCAGGCGCGGGTGAGCGGCGATGGCCATCACTTCGAGGCCACCGTGGTGTCGCCGGCCTTTCAGGGTAAGACCCGGATTCAACAGCACCAATTGGTGTACGCGGCCCTGGGTGACCGGATGCGTGAGCAGATACACGCCTTGTCGCTGAAGACCGACCTACCGTGAGGGCGGGGCGGACACGTCTGATGGGAGATTGATGATGAGCATTGAAGATCGTATTCGGGAGCAGGTCACGGAGAACGACATCGTTCTCTACATGAAGGGTACGCCGCAGTTTCCTCAGTGCGGCTTTTCCGGGAAATCCGTGCAGATGCTGAAGGCCTGCGGCGCGCAGTTCAAGGGCATAGATGTGCTCGCCGATCCGGAGATTCGCGATGGCATCAAGCGCTTCTCCAACTGGCCGACCATCCCCCAGCTCTACATTCGTGGCGAGTTCATAGGCGGTTGCGACATCATGTCCGAGCTCTACGAGAAAGGGGAATTACAGAAGCTCGTGTCGGGCGCCGGGAGTTGAGCGACCCGGGACAGGGCTGGAATAAGGCCGCCGGGCCGGCGGCCTTATTTTTTCTCAAAATGGGGGGACGGCGCGACCGTGGATAAGCTCATTGTCAATGGGGGCGCGCCCTTGCGCGGCGAGATCCGGATCTCGGGCGCCAAGAACGCCGCCCTCCCTGTGCTCGTAGCCTCGCTTCTGACCAAAGAACCCCTGCGCATCGGCAATGTACCGCACCTCCAGGACATAACGACGACCATGGAGCTTCTCGGTCGCATGGGGGTGCGGCTTGTGGTCGATGAACACATGACCATAGAGGCCGATGCCTCGGACATCCACACGCTACGCGCCCCTTACGACCTGGTGCGCACCATGCGCGCGTCGATATTGGTGCTAGGCCCCCTGCTCGCGCGCTTCGGGGAGGCCGAGGTGTCCATGCCCGGGGGCTGCGCCATCGGCTCGCGGCCGGTCAATCTGCACATCAAGGGCCTGCAGGCGATGGGTGCCGATATCACCATCGAGGATGGCTACATCCGCGCGCGCACGAAGCGCTTGAAGGGGGCGCGCATCTTCATGGATGCGGTGTCGGTGACGGGGACCGAGAACCTGCTGATGGCGGCGACCCTGGCCGACGGGACGACGGTCATCGAGAACGCCGCGCGCGAGCCCGAGATCATCGATCTCGCCGACTGTCTGAACCGCATGGGTGCGCGCGTGAGCGGCGCGGGCAGCGCGGTGCTGACCGTGGAGGGCGTGAGCGAGTTGCACGGCGCGCGCCACGACATCATCCCCGATCGCATAGAGACCGGCACCTATCTGGTGGCGGCGGCCATGACCGGCGGCTCGGTGAAGCTGCGTTGCGCGCGCCCGGCGCTGCTCGAGGCCGTGCTCGACAAGTTGCGCGAGGCCGGGGCCGCCATAGAGACGGGCCCCGACTTCGTGCGATTGTCGATGGAGGGACGCGAATTGCGCGCGGTGAACGTGCGCACCGCGCCCTACCCGGCGTTCCCGACCGACATGCAGGCCCAGTTCGTGGTCTTGAACGCCATTGCCGCGGGCACCGGCACGGTTGTGGAAACGGTGTTCGAGAACCGTTTCATGCACGTCCATGAGTTGCAGAGGATGGGTGCGGATATCGCCATGGAGGGCAATATGGCGGTGGTGCGCGGGGTCAAGGCCCTGCACGGCGCCCCGGTCATGGCCACCGATCTGCGCGCCTCGGCAAGCCTCGTGCTGGCCGGGCTCGTGGCGCGATCCGAGACGCTCATCGATCGCATCTATCATATCGACCGAGGCTACGAATGCATCGAGGAGAAGCTCGCGCAGCTCGGGGCGCGCATCCGCCGCATTCCGGGCTCGCAACTCGGCGACTGGACGACGCGGCAGACGGCTTGAGATGGTGACGCTGGCCTTATCGAAGGGGCGTATCCTGGAGGAAAGCATCCCCTTGCTGGAACGCGCCGGGATCGTCCCCGAGGAGGATCTCACGAAGACCCGGCGACTCATCGTCGGCACCAGCGTCCCCGACGTCCGGCTGGTGGTGATACGCGCCGCCGACGTGCCGACCTACGTCCGCTATGGCGCCGCTGATCTCGGCATCGCCGGCCGGGATGTGCTTCTGGAGGACGGCGGCGAGGGGCTCTATGAGCTCGCCGATCTCGGCATCGCCACCTGCCGGCTGATGGTGGCCTCGCCGATCGACGAGGCACCGCGCGAGGGCGCGCGCTCCTGGACCCGTCTGCGCGTGGCCACCAAGTATGTCCGCATCACCGAGCGTTATCTGGCCGCGCAGGGCATCCAGGCGGACATCATCCATCTCTACGGTTCCATGGAGCTCGCGCCGCTCGTGGGATTGGCGGATCGCATCGTGGATCTCGTGAGCAGCGGACGGACGCTGGCCGCCAATGGACTAAAGCCCATCGAGCATGTCCTCGACGTGAGCGCCTGGCTCGTCGCCAATCGTGCGGCCATGAAGATGAAATACGAGGCCTTGAGGCCGATAATCGCCTGTTTGGCGGGGGAGCGGGGGCAATGAGCGGTATCGCGCGACTGCGTACGCAAGACGAGACCTTTGGCGCGGCTTTCAAGGCCCTGCTCTCGCGCAGCGAGACCGATTCGCGCAACGCCGAGGCGGTGGCCCGCGAGATCATAGAGGACGTGCGCGCCCGGGGCGATGCCGCGCTGCTCATGTGGACCGAGCGCCTCGATAAGCGTGCCGCGCGCACGGTCGCGGAACTGGAGGTCCCGGCGCAGGCGCTGCGCGCGGCCTTCGAGGGCTTGGCGCGCGCCGAGCAGGAGGCCCTGCGCGAGGCCGCGGCGCGTATCCGGACGTTCCATGAACATCAGGTCCTCGTGCCGCACATGCAGGAGGATGCCCTGGGTTCGCGTCTTGGCCAGAAGATTACGGCGCTGGACCGGGTTGGCCTGTATGTGCCGGGCGGCAAGGCCGCCTATCCCTCATCGGTGCTGATGAACGCCATCCCCGCGCGTATCGCCGGGGTCGGCGAGCTCGTCATGATGGTCCCGGCGCCGGGCGCGCCACCACCACTCGTGCTTGCCGCAGCCCACGTGGCCGAGGTCGACCGCGTGTTCCTGGCGGGCGGCGCGCAGGCGATTGCGGCGCTTGCCTATGGCACCGCCAGCGTGCCGCGTGTCGACAAGATCGTGGGACCCGGAAACGCCTATGTGGCGGCCGCCAAGCGTCTGGTGTTTGGAAAAGTGGCCATCGACATGATCGCCGGGCCCTCGGAGGTGGCGATCGTCTGCGACGGGGCCACCGATCCCTCCTGGATCGCCTATGACCTCTTTGCCCAGGCCGAGCACGATGAGGGGGCGCAGGCCCTGCTGTTTGCCCCCGACGAGGCGTTCCTGGGCGCGGTGGCCCGCGAGATCGATCGGCTGCTGCCGGGGATGGAGCGCCGCGCCATCATAGAAAAGGCGCTTGCCGGTCACGGGGCCCTGATCGCGGTGCGCGACTTAGACGAGGCCCTGGCGCTTGTAAACGAAGTAGCCCCCGAGCACCTCGAACTCTCGTTCGATGGGGCCGAGGCGGTACTCGATCGCGTGCGTCACGCCGGCGCGATCTTCGTGGGGCGCCATACCGCGGAGTCGCTGGGGGATTATTGCGCGGGTCCCAACCACGTCCTGCCGACATCCGGGACCGCGCGCTTTAGTTCGCCGCTCGGGGTGTATGATTTCCAGAAGCGGACGAGCATCGTGTTCTGCACCCCCCAGGGGGCCGCGGTGCTCGGCAAGACCGCCTCGATCCTGGCGCGCGGCGAGGGGCTCACCGCGCACGCGCGCTCCGCCGAGTGCCGCATGCATGGCTGATGTCTCGCGTTTCATAGCCGCCGGCGTGCGCGCGCGCAGCGCCTATCACGTAGCATCCGGCGAGCCCGCGATCAAGCTCGATGCCATGGAGAGCCCCTATCGTCTGCCCATGGAGCTGCGCGATCGCTGGCTCCACGCCTTGCGCGACCTGGCCTTGAACCGCTACCCGTCGCCCGAGCAGTACGAGCGCGTGAAGGCGCGGCTTGCGCGCGATGCCGGACTTGCGCCGCACACAGGCGTCGTCCTCGGCAACGGCTCGGACGAGATCCTGCAAAACATCCTGTTGGCGCTTGGCAGCGATGTCACGGTGGTGGCGCCCACGCCGACCTTCGTCATGTACGAGCAGATCGCCACCATCCTCGGCCGGCGCTTCGTCGGTATACCGCTGAAGGAGGACTTTGCGCTCGATGTCCCGGCATTGCAGGACGCGCTCGCCCGGCATGCCCCGGCGTTGCTCTTTCTGGCCTACCCAAACAACCCGACCGGCACCCTGTACCCGATGGATGCGGTGCGCGCGCTGCTCGATGTCGACGGCGCCGCGGTCGTGATCGATGAGGCCTACCACCCGTTCGCCCAGGCAAGCCTCATGGGGGCGGTGGAGGATAGGCCGCGGCTGCTGGTCGTGCGTACCCTGTCAAAGTACGGCCTGGCGGGACTGCGCTTCGGGTGGCTCGCCGCCGATCGCGCCTGGACCGACGAGCTGGAGAAGGTCCGCCTGCCCTATAACGTGGGCGTGGTGACCGCCACGAGCGTGGAATTCGCCCTCGACTACGCCGATGTGTTCGCCGACCAGGCGGCGCGCATACGCGCCGAGCGCGGCCGACTGTACGAGGCGCTGCGCGCGCAGGTCACGGTATGGCCGAGCGAGGCCAATTTCCTGCTCTTTCGGCCACCGGTCCCGGCGGACGCCGGGCGCATCCATGCGCGCCTCAAGGATGCCGGCATCCTGATCAAGAACCTAGCGGCGGCCGGTGGGGCGCTGGCCGGCTGTCTGCGGGTCACGGTCGGGACCCCCGCGGAGAATGATGCCTTTCTTGCGGCCCTGGCCCGGGCCTTGTAGGCTGTTTCGGCGGCGCCCCTAGAAGAGGAACGGTTGTGCGGACGGCAAATGTCGTAAGGAAGACCCTGGAGACCGAGGTCGCGGTGACCTTGGCGATCGAAGGCAGCGGCGCCTCGCGCCTGAAGACCGGTCTGCCGTTTTTCGAGCACATGCTCGATCAGGTGGCCCGCCATGGGCTCATGGATCTTACCATCGAGGCCACCGGCGATCTCGCGGTCGATGCCCACCACACCGTGGAGGATGTCGGCATCACCCTCGGCCAGGCGCTCGCCCAGGCGATGGGTGACAAGGCGGGACTGAGCCGTTATGGCCATGCCTATGTGCCGCTCGACGAGGCCTTGACGCGCGTGGTGGTGGACCTGTCGGGGCGCCCGGGGCTCTTTTACCGGGCCACCTTCCCGCGCGCCCGCATCCACGATTTCGATGTCGACCTCATAGAGGAGTTCCTGCGTGGTTTCGTCAACCATGCGCGCGTCACCGTGCATGTCGACGTGTTGGCCGGACACAATGCCCACCATGTCGCCGAGACCCTGTTCAAGGCCTTCGGGCGCGCGCTGCGCATGGCGCTTGCACCCGATGTGCGCGCCGCCGCGCAGATCCCATCCACCAAGGGTAGTCTCTAGTCAGCCATGTCGCGTGTCGCGGTCCTGGATTACGGTATGGGCAATCTGCGTTCGGTGGCCAAGGCCCTGGAGCACGTGGCCCCGAAGGCGCGCGTGACCCTGGCCGCGGATGCGCGCGCGGTGGCCGCCGCCGACCGCGTGGTGTTCCCGGGGCAGGGGGCCATCAAGGGCTGCATGCAGGCGCTGGTGCGCGATGATCTGCGCGACGCGGTATGGCAGGCCGCGCGCGAACGCCCGTTTCTGGGCATCTGCCTGGGGCTGCAGGCCCTCTACGAGCGCAGCGAGGAAGGGGGCGGTGTCGCCGGGCTGGGCCTTTTCCCGGGGGTCGTGCGCCGGTTCGCGGGGGCGGTCGATCCCCAGGGTACGCGTCTCAAGGTGCCGCACATGGGTTGGAACCGTGTGCGGCAGGTGCGCGCGCACCCGCTCTGGGAGGGCATAGCCGATGACACGCGCTTCTACTTCGTGCATAGCTACTACGCCGACAGCGCCGCCGCCTCGGAAACGGTCGGCGTGACCGACTACGGGCCTCGCTTTACATCGGCCGCGGCCTATGGAAACATCTTTGCGGTACAATTCCATCCAGAGAAGAGTCAGCGCGCCGGGTTGCGCCTGCTTCAAAACTTCATGGCTTGGGACGGGCGGACCGAGAAATGCTAATCATTCCAGCGATTGACCTGAAGGACGGTCAGTGTGTCCGGCTACGGCAAGGCCGGATGGACGACGAGACGGTGTTTTCCAGCGATCCGGTGGAGGTCGCCGGCCGGTGGGCCGACGAGGGCGCGAGACGCATCCACGTGGTGGACCTGAATGGGGCCTTTGCCGGCGAACCCATGAATGCGCGCGTCATCCACGAGATCGCCCGCAACTATCCCGATATCGTGATCCAGGTGGGGGGCGGCATCCGCACCGAGGAGACCATCCAGACCTACCTTGATGCCGGTGTGCGCTACGTCATCCTCGGCACCAAGGCGGTGAACATGCCGCACTTCGTGGGCGACATGTGCGCGGAGTTCCCGGGACACATCCTCGTCGGCCTCGACGCCAAGGAGGGTAAGGTGGCGACCGACGGCTGGTCGAAGCTGTCGGGGCATGACGTGGTGGATCTCGTGCAGCGCTATCAGGACGACGGGGTCGAGGCCGTGATCTATACGGATATCGGTCGTGACGGCATGATGCATGGCGTCAATATCGAGGACACGCGTAGGCTCGCGGCCGCGATCTCGATCCCGGTCATCGCCTCGGGCGGTATCGCGAGCCTGGAAGACATCCGCAAGTTGTGCGCGATCGCAGACAGCGGGGTGCAGGGCGCCATTACCGGCCGCGCCCTTTACGAAGGCAAACTGCTGCTGCGCGAGGCGCAGCGCCTGGCGGACGAACTGGACCGGTCCGGCAGCGGCGCCACCGTCTGATGCTGGCCCGGCGCGTCATCCCCTGTCTTGACGTCGACTGCGGGCGGGTGGTGAAGGGCGTGCGTTTTCAGGAGATCCGGGATGCCGGCGATCCGGTCGCGGCCGCCCGTCATTATGACGAGGCCGGCGCCGACGAGCTCACCTTCCTCGATATCAGCGCGAGCCACGAGGGGCGCGCGACCATGGTATCCGTGGTCGAGGCGATCGCCACCCAGGTGTTCATTCCGCTGACCGTGGGCGGCGGCGTGCGTACCGTGGCCGACGTCCGCCGGCTGCTCAACGCCGGCGCCGACAAAGTGAGCATCAACTCCGCCGCCGTCGAGCGCCCGGACTTCATAAAGGAAGCGGCCGATCACTTCGGCGCGCAGTGCCTGGTGGTCGCGGTCGATGCCAAGGCGGTGGATGGCCATTGGGAGGTCTTCACCCATGGCGGGCGGCGCGCCACGGGCCTCGATGCGGTGGAGTGGGCGGCGCGCATGGCGGCGTTCGGCGCCGGCGAGATCCTGTTGACGAGCATGGACCGCGACGGCACGCGCGATGGATTCGATCTCCCCCTGACGCGCGCGGTGACCGATGCGGTATCGGTACCGGTCATCGCCTCCGGCGGGGTGGGGACGCTGGCGCATCTCGCCGACGGGGTCCTTAAGGGCCACGCCGATGCCGTGCTCGCGGCGAGCATCTTTCATTTCGGGGAGTTCTCGGTGGACGAGGCCAAGCGCTACATGGCCGGTTGCGGTATCGAGGTGCGCCTGTGAGCCCCCCGCCGTGGGTGGCGCAGGTGAAGTGGTCGGCCGACGGGCTCGTGCCGGCCATCGCCCAGGACGCGCGCAGCGGGCGGGTGCTGATGCTGGCATGGATGAACGCCGAATCCCTGGCGGCGAGCCTTGCGGAGGGCCGGGCCGTCTATTGGTCGCGTTCGCGCGGCCGTTTGTGGCGCAAAGGGGAAGAATCGGGCCACATCCAGCGTCTACAGGAGGTACGGCTGGATTGCGACGGGGATGCGCTGCTTTTGCAGGTGGAGCAGGTCGCGGGTATCGCCTGTCATACCGGGCGCGAAAGCTGCTTTTTCTCGCCCCTGCAGGGTGAACGCTTCGTGGCCGTCGATCCGGTCCTTAAGGCCGCGAGCGAGATTTATGAACAGGCGGGCAGCGCAAAGCCCGGATCGGGAGTAGAATGACCGACGATGTGCTGACCGAGCTCTATGCGATCCTGAGGGCTCGGGCGGGGGCCGACCCCAAGACCTCGTATGTAGCCTCGCTCTACCATAAGGGCCTGGATGGCATCCTGAAGAAGGTCGGCGAAGAGGCCGTCGAGACCGTGATCGCGGCCAAGGGGGATGACCCCGCGGCCCTCATTCACGAGACCGCCGATCTGTGGTTTCACTGTCTGGTGATGCTCGCCTACCGGAATATCGCGCCCGAGCAGATCCTGGCGGAACTGAAGGCCCGGATGGGGCGGTCGGGTATCGAGGAAAAGGCGAGCCGCCACGAGGGATAGCCATGGCGCCATGCATCTTCTGTCAGATCGTCGGAAACCAAATCCCGGCCCCGCGACTCTATGAGGATGAGCGGCTCATCGTGATCGCCGACAAGTATCCCAAGGCCCCGGTCCATATGCTCGTCATAACGCGCGAGCACATCCCGAGCTTGAACGAGGTGGGACCGGGGCATGCCGAGCTCATGGCGCATGCGATCGCGGTTTTGCCGGAGGTGGCGCGCCGGGCCGGTCTCGACGACGGCTTCCGGACGATCATCAACACGGGGCCTGGCGGCGGCCAGGAGATCCCCCATTTGCATATCCATGTGCTGGGCGGTGGCCGGTTGCCCGGTTTCTAGGAGGCGGCGATGGACTTGTTCAGTATCTGGCACTTGTTGATCATCCTGGCGGTCGTGATCTTGCTTTTTGGCACCAGCAAGGTGCGCAATATCGGCAGCGATCTCGGGGGCGCCATCAAGAGTTTTCGGAGCGCCATGAAGGAGGAAGACGCTGCGAACGGCGAGGAGGAGGCTGCGGCGAGCCCGACTGCCAATGGGGGCCGTGTCATCGAGGGGCGGGCCAGCGCCGCCGACGGACCCAAGGCCAAGGGTGGCGCACGCGCGCGCAAGGGTTAGGCCTCGGGGCTGATGTTCGATTTCAGTTTCACGGAGCTCCTGATCATAGGAGTCGTCGCGGTCATCGTCCTCGACCCTCGCCATCTGCCGGATGTGGCGCGCGGCGCCGGGCGATGGGTGGCGCGTGCGCGACGTTTCATGACAAAGATGAAGGAGGACCTGGACGGCCAGGTCGGGACCGAGCATCTCGCGCCCTTGCGCGAGCTGAACCAGGAGTGGCAGCGCACCAAGGCCCTGCTCCAGGATTCATTGCCCAGTGAGTGGCAAGACTCGCTGGGCGATGAAAGTCCAGATCGCACGCCGCCGGCGCTCGAGGCCTCCCCCGATGTCCCGCGCCGTCCTCCGCGTCCCGCCTCACCGTCGCGCCGGCGCCGCCGCCGCGGGCGGCGACGACCGCCCCACCGCGCGCAAGCCGGGACCTCCAGCGTAGGGAAGGGCAATGGCGGCGAAGGCGTCTGAGGGCGCTGAAGCCAGTTTTATCGAACACCTCCTTGAATTGCGGACGCGCATCCTGCGATCGGCGATCGCGGTGCTGGTGTTGTTCGTGGGCCTGTTCCCGTTTCGCAACACGCTCTATCGGCTCCTGGCGCGCCCCTTAACCGCGGTGCTTCCGCAAAACGGGGCCATGATCGCCACCAATCTCCCGGCGACCTTCATTGCGCCGCTGAAGCTTGCGTTGGCCACCGCGGTGGCCGTGGCCATACCCTATATCCTGTACCAGGCATGGGCGTTCGTGGCGCCCGGGCTCTATCAACGCGAACGCCGTCTGGTCACGCCCCTGCTGGTGTCGAGCACCCTGCTCTTCTATCTGGGCATGGCCTTTGCCTATTTCCTGATCTTTCCCCTGGCCTTCGGCTTCTTTGCGCATGCCGCCCCCACGGGTGTGCGCGTCATGACCGACATCAATCATTACCTGAGCTTCGTCCTGACCCTGTTCTTCGCGTTCGGCCTGGCCTTCGAGGTGCCGGTGGCGATCGTGCTGCTGGTGCTCATGGGCGTCCTGCGCCCCGAGACATTGTCGGGCAAGCGCCGCTATGTCATTCTCGGGGCCTTCGTCCTGGCGGCCATCATCACACCCCCCGACGCGTTCTCGCAGACGGTGCTGGCGCTCGCCATGTGGGCGTTGTTCGAGGCCGGCCTGTTCGTCGCTTACCGTATCAGGCCACACTCGTCGTCGGCCGAGTTGACGGATCCGACACCCACACCTACACCGGTCATCCCGCCGCCGCGCGAGATCACGCCGGAATCCCGTCCCCGGCGTCGTCCACGCCGCCGGCGTCGAGCGCGCAGGCCCCCGCCGTCCGGAGACGAGCCATAAGCGCCCCCCGGCCCGCCGCGGGGCGCTTTAGGGATCGGTCGTGCCGACCGACGATCAGGGGTGTCGCAGGGCGCGGATTTGCGACCGAAGGGGCGTTTGGATACGCCTATCAGGTGCCCTTGGCCGGACCCGCGAAGCGGCACGGGCCGATCGCGGTGGCGCATGTCGTGCACCTTTGCCGGGCCTTGCCCCGCTGGGCGGGATGGGGGTGAAGACTTACCCCATGTCCTGTCCGGCCCCGTTGCGCCCGTCCCCATTGGCTACGGGCTCGTCTGTAAGCGATGCTGCGATCGATTCCAGCGAGCGGCCCTCGGTGGCGAGCCCGTAACGCCATTCGGCCAGTGCCCCGAACAGCATGAGGATGGCCCCGAGCATGTACCCCCAGAAGACCCGGTGGCGCGAGCCGCTTGCAATCAACACCCCGAGCAGGCTCGGCGCCACGACCCCCCCTACGGCCGTGCCGAAGGCGAAGAATAGCGCGATAGCGCTGGCGCGAATTTCCAGCGGGAAGCTCTCGCTTACCGTCAGATACGCGGCGCTCGCGCCCGCCGAGGCAAAGAAGAACGCCGCCGCCCATGCCCCGGTCTGCGCGCTGCCGCCGAGGAGCGCCCCGCGAAAGAGCCACGCGGCAATGATCATGAGTATGCCGGACAGGGCGTAGGTGCCGGTGATCATCGGCCGCCGGCCGACGGTGTCGAAGAATCGGCCGAGGAGTGCCGCTCCGAGAAAATTACTGAGGGCAAACGGCAGAAGGTAGGCGCCGACATCTGTGGCGCGCGTGTGATAGAAACGCACCAGCACGAGCGCGTAGGTGAAGAAAAAGGCGTTATAGAAAAAGAGCTGTGCCACCATCAGTGTCGCGGCCAGGACGGCGCGCTTGCGGTAGCGCCTGAAGATCACCCGCGGCGCCGTGAAGAAGCGCACGGGGTAGGCGCGCCTGACCCTGCCGGTTTGGCCATCGTGCCCCGGCGGTTCAATGCCCGCGCGCCGCTCGATGGCGGTGACGATCGCATCGGCCTCCTGCATGCGGCCGCGGCTTGCAAGCCAGCGCGGGCTCTCGGGGATCAGTCGACGCAACCGCAACGCCAGCAGCCCGAGAAGGGCACCCAGGGTAAACGCCACCCGCCAGCCGAGGGCGGGGGCTATGACCCCGCTATGGAGGATCACGAGACTGAGCGTGGAGGCGGCCGCCGAGCCGATCCAGAAGCTGCCGTTTACCAGCAGATCAATACGTCCGCGCCGGCGCGCCGGGATGAGCTCCTGAATCGCGGAATTGATGGCGCTGTACTCACCGCCGATCCCGGCCCCTGTCAGGAAGCGAAACAGCGCGAAGCTCGCAAGCCCCCAGGATAGACCGGTGGCCGCGGTCGCGCCGATATAGAGGAGCAGGGTCGTCGTAAAGAGTCTTTTGCGTCCATAGCGGTCCGCGAGATAGCCAAATACCAGACTCCCGACGACGGCGCCCACGAGGTAGGCACTGGCGGCGACGCCGATATCCGGTGCCGACAGGTGCAGTGTCGCGCGTCGCTCGAGCAGTGCCGCAAGCGAGCCGACCAAGGTGAATTCGAGCCCATCGAGGATCCACGCCACCCCCAGGGCCGCGATGACAGTGACGTGGAATCGGCACCATGGCACGCGATCCAGCCGGCCCGGGATGTCGTCCTTATCCACGCCGGCATATTGCGCATCATGGCAAGAATCAGCAGGCATCCACGCGATTCTAGCAGGAGCCGGCGCTCAATGTAAGCGGCGATCCGGCTGCGCTTCCTGACATTCAACAGGACCATATATGCGGTACCATGGTAATATAATCCCGTTCATGCGCGCATGCGCGGCGCGGCATGCCAGCCAATGCGTCCTTGGGCTCGCCGGCGGCCGGGAATGCCTTGCGAGGAAGGCAGGCCAAGAGCGCATCCGGGGCCGCGTACGCCCCTGCGCGATCTGCGGCCGCACCCGCGGGATCCGGCGGCCAGGGGCGCCATGACCATCGCCGCGCCGCCGGGATCGGCCGGGCTTGTCATCAGACTGGCATATTCCTGTGACATAAACGAGCCCATGAAACGAGACGGCATGACGCTGGCAGTGCCGGAAGGGGTCGGTGGCGAGCCCTTCTCCCGAGTTCCGTACCACCATACAGGACCCAGGGCATGCGTATCTTGATGGTCTCCGACACCTATTTTCCGCGCGTGAGCGGGGTTGCGAGTTCGATCCGCAGCTTCCGCGCCGGTCTTGCCCGCCTGGGGCATGAAGCGCACCTGCTGATCCCCGCTTATGGTGCGGGTGACGGCGCAGAGCCCGGGATCTTTCAGGTCCCCTCCTGGCGTATCGCGCCCTATCCGGAGGAGCGGCTGATGACCCCCTCGGGATGCCTGCGCATCGCCCGGCGCCTCGCGTCCCGGCGCTATGACGTGATCCACATCCAGACGCCGTTCATGGCGCACTTTTGGGGCCGCTATCTCGCCCGCCGGTGGGGGATCCCGGCCGTGCTGTCCTATCACACCTATTTCGAGGCCTATGTCGGCCATTATTATCCGTGGATACCGAGCGCGCTCGCGCGCCGTGGGATCCGCCGGCTCTCGCGTATCCAGTGCCATTGCGTTCAGACCGTGATCGTCCCGTCGGCGGCCATGGCCGGGGTGGTCACGGGCTATGGTGTGCGCACGCCTATCAAGGTGATCCCGACCGGCATCGATATCCCATCGCCCCCCGCGGACAGTCGTGTCGCGTTTCGCGCCCGTCACGGCATAACACCGGAACGACCGGTGTTGCTGTATGCCGGGCGCCTGGCCCCGGAAAAGAATCTCCCGTTCCTTCTGCGGGTCATCGCGCGCCTGCGATCGGCACTCCCGGACATCCTGCTATTGTTTGCCGGAGACGGCCCGGCACGCGCCTCCCTGGAGTCGCAAAGCCGGCGACATGGCTTAAGCGACTCGGTGCGTTTTCTCGGCTATCTCGATCGCGACGGCGCCTTGAGGGACGCCTATCAGGCCGCGGATCTCTTCGTCTTTTCGTCCCTGACTGAGACCCAGGGCATGGTTCTTCTGGAGGCCTTGGCCGCCCGGCTCCCGATCGTGGCGATCCCGGCCCTCGGTGTGGCGGATCTTCTCGCAAGCCGCAAGGGTAGCCGCGGCAGCGCCGCCGATCCGGACAGTTTTGGTGCCGAGTGTCTGGCGATACTGCGTGATCCCGCGCTACGCGCCCGCCTCGCTGCAGAGGCGGGCCATCTGGCGGCGCGCTGGTCCCGGGAGGCCATGTCACAGCGTTTGATCGAGGTCTATGAAACCCTTGTCGACGAGGCCCAGGTCGCGCATTGCGGTATTCAGGGACGCTGACATCACGGCCGGCCGCCGGCGGGCGGTCTGCGGTGACCATGGGGTACCGGCCGACAAGCGGCGATGCCGCGCAGCGACGGGAGGCAAGACATCATTAACGGCGGACGCAAAACAGGCGGCATCCCCCGGCGCGCCTTCGGATCGGAGGAAGTGGGCCGTCCGCGCACCGCCTACCGCCAATACCCGGGCGTGCCGCCGGAGGGCCGCGAAAGCGTTGATTGTGGCCGACTCCTATCCGCGCGCCGGCACCCGCAGGGTCGGTCGGGCCGTGTGGATACAATGGACCATTCTTTTGGACATCCCGTCACGTCGATCCACGTTCGCTGCCGCAAGCCATCCATCCGTCGCGACGCCCGCGTGTCTGAAGAGGGTGGAGAACGTACCCGGGGGGCCGACGCCTGATGAATGCAAGTCACGACACGCATTGCGCCGTAGCGAGACCCGTCCGCACCCATGCCCGTGATCCAGGACCTGTCATGAGCCACCCCACCCATCGATCCATTTTCCTATCCGATGTGCACCTGGGGACGCGTGGCTGTCAGGCCGAAAGACTCTTGGATTTTTTGCGCAGTCACTCGTGCGAGGAGCTGTTCCTGGTTGGGGACATCATCGACCTGTGGCGCCTCAAGACGCGCTGGTATTGGCCGAGCAGCCATAACACCGTGATCCAAAAGATCCTGCGTATGGCCCGTAGCGGCGTCAAGGTGCACTACATCCGCGGGAATCATGACCCGATCTTCGAGTTCTTTTCGGAGCTAACCCTTGCCGACGGCGCGACCGTGGCCTTGGGCGACATCGCGATCCGCGAGGACTACGTCCACCATACCGCCGATGGCAGGCGTTTCTGGGTCATTCATGGCGATCAATTCGATGCGGCGATGCGTTATGCCAGGTGGCTTACCCATCTCGGGGATCACGGCTATACGGCCCTGCTGTTTCTGAACCGCTACCTGCAAATGCTGCTCCGCCTGTTCGGGGTGCGCCACGAATGGTCATTGAGCGGCTATGTGAAGTACCACGTGAAGAGGGCGGTGCAATTCATCAATGACTATGAGTCGCTGGTGGCGGAAGAGGCCTTGCGACGCCACTACGACGGGGTCATATGTGGCCACATTCATCATGCCGAACAGAAGCTTGTGAAGAACATCCAGTACTACAACGACGGAGATTGGGTGGAGAGCTGCACGGCGCTCGTTGAGCATCATGACGGCCGTATGGAGATCATCCGCTGGACGGCGGCGGCCTCCCGCGATGCCACCAAGGCCGCCTAAGCGGGCGGTGCGCCCGGACGCGGACGGCCCATGCCCGCCGGTCGCGGTCGATGATGGGATGGCAGGGCCGACGGCGGATGGGGTCATGGCCGGGGTCTTAAGGCCGGCCGCGGCCCCATGACCCCCATGGCGCATGACCCGCCGCGCCGGGCGGTGGCGGACGGCCCCGCATGAGGCATGGGGCCGTCCGGCTCAGCTCTCGCGACGGCCTTTTCAGGAGGCCGGTGCCGGCGGGCGGCTGTATGACGCGGGCGCCTTCAGGGGTGGCCGTGTCGCCACGATGGCGTGAACGGTCAGGCGTCGACCGGCGCGCAGCACACCGAGCGTGACGGGGGTGCCGGGCTTCGTATCGGCGATCGTGAGCAGGGCACGATTGGCCGAGCGCAGCGGCCGGCCATTGATCGCGTAGAGCACGTCTCCCGGGCGTATGCCGGCCTTGGCCGCCGGCCCATTCTTGTAGATCGCCGCCACCACCACCCCGTGCGTGGACTTGGGGAGCTTCAGGGCGCGGGCGAGCGCCGGCGTGAGCGTCTGGCCGGCAACGCCTATCCAGCCTTCGATCACATGACCGTATTTGATGATCTGGCGAAAGACATGGCGCGCCAGGTTGACGGGGATGGCAAAGCCGATCCCCTGGAACCCTCCGCTATGGGTATAGATGGCGCTGTCGATGCCGATCAGATGCCCTTCGGTATTGATGAGCGCGCCCCCCGAGTTCCCGGGATTGATGGCGGCGTCCGTCTGGATGAAGTTTTCGATCGGGTTCAGGCCGAGCTCGTCCCGGCCGGTTGCGCTCACGATGCCCATCGTCACCGTCTGGCCGATGCCAAAGGGGTCGCCGATGGCCAGCACCACCTCGCCCACGGCAATGTCGGAGGCGTGGCCGAGGGTTATGGCGGTCAATCGCGGGAGATGGATCTTCAGGACGGCAAGGTCAGTGGCGGGGTCCACGCCCACCACCCGCGCCTTGGCGCTGCGCCCGTCTTTCAGGAATACGCGGATGGCATCGGCCCCGCGAATGACATGGAAGTTGGTCAGGATGAAGCCGCTTTTGCTGACGATCACCCCGGACCCGAGGCTCGTTTCCACGCGCTTGCGGCTTGCCGGCGGCCGCCCCCCGATGAATGGCTCGAAGAACGGGAAGCCCGGGCCGCGCCGCGGCCGCGTCACCACCACCTTGGCCGTGTTAATATTCACCACGGCGTTCGCGGCCTTTTTGACCGCGTAGGCGTAGGACACCGGTCCGGGGGTCTGGGCCTTGCGCGGCGCGGCTTCATGTATGACCACCGTGGGGCCATGGGCGATGAGTTGCGGTCGCAGCAGCAGGATCACGAAGGCGAGCGCCAGGCCACCGATCACGATGCGCGCGAGGATCACAAGGCGGCGAACAAGGGACATGGGGCCTCCCGGCCGGTTTTCGCCCTAGGCGGGCTTGTCGTTATAGAGTAAAATTACAAGATTCGCGGCCCAAAAGTTAAGCCTGTCTTCGGTACAGGGGCGCAAACACCGCCTTTCGAGAGACCCGGAGGCTTCCTGGTAATGTCTATGGCTGTAGGTCCGACCCTGGTCGGGGCATGGAGATGAGCATGGCTATTCCCGCCGTCCGTAAACCCATCATGACACTGTATTCCGGAATCACCTGCCCCTTCAGCCATAAGGTGCGTATCGTCCTTCTGGAAAAGGACGTAGAGTGCCAGATCATCCACGTCGATCTCAAGAAGAAACCGCGAGAACTCGCCGAATTGAACCCTTACAACCAGGTTCCGACGATGGTGGATCGCGACCTCGTGCTCTACGAGTCGCATATCATCATAGAGTACCTGGACGAACGCCTGCCGCACCCCCCGCTCATGCCCGTGGACCCGGTGACGCGCGGCCGGGCACGCCTGATGCTGTGGCGTTTCAATCGCGACTGGTATGATCTCTTCCCGGAGATGGAGGGGGAAGACAAGCGGTTGGCGCAGCGCGCGCGCACCATCATCCGCGACGGTCTCACGGTCATCTCGCCGATCTTCAAGGATCAGCCCTATCTCTTGGGCGAGGAGTTCACGCTCGCGGACTGCGCCCTGGCCCCGCTCCTGTGGCGGCTTCCCCATTACGACATCGAGCTGCCGCGTCAGGCCAAACCGATCCTGGACTATGCGGATCGCCTGTTCGCGCGCAAGCCATTTCGGTCGAGCCTGACGGATGCCGAGCGGGATATGCGGCGCTGATGGCGGCTTTGAGGACCCATCTCGTGGGGGCTGTCTACCAGTGGGCGGTCGAATCCGGTTTCAGTCCGTTTATTCTCGTCGATGCCGCGCGCCCGGGCGTGCAGGTCCCGCCGGGGCGGGTCGAGGACGGTCGCATCACGCTGAACGTCGATCCGCGCGCGGTGCGTAATTTCGCGATCCAAGACGAGATGTTGAGCTTTCAGGCACGCTTCGGCGGCCAGCCGTTCCTGGTGAGCCTGCCCATCATGGCGGTGCTCGCGATCTATGCGCGCGAGAACGGTCGTGGATTGTCGTTCGAGGGTGAGGACGAGCCTGAACCGCCGGCGCCGGCCACGCCCCCCACCGAGGGCGCGGCGCCGCGCAAGGCGCCGGCCTTACGGCGCGTCAAATAGCATCCCGCAGCATCCCTCTGCAGGTCTCTGTTCGCGTCTCCTCTTTCCCGTGAGCGACGGTCCCGGCCGCAGATGCGGCGGCGGCCGGTCGCGCGCGACCCCATCCCGGTGATCGCCCGGGCGCCCGTCGCACCCCCGGATCTGCACTTATTCTATTTGTATATTCAACCGCTTATCGCCCAGAATGCGCAGCCCTCACCCGCCGGTCCGCGAGCCCTTAGCGAGTGTCCGAAAGCGATAGGCGTCCCCTTATCTCTGCGACAGTATGCGCATCGTCATGCATGCCCCGTGTCTGGCCCGTATCCCGGGCGGCCGGGGGTGGACTCTGCCTTGAGAGGAATCCCACTTTATGCCGCGCCCACTGTTCGGATCATCCCATTCGATGACCCAGGCGGTCTTTTGGTCGATCTTGGCCGCGATGTGCTTTGGCTCATGCGGGCTCAGCCCTTGGGCGTACGCCGCCATGATCGGGGGGGCATCGGTCGTGACCACCCCCATCACCGGCAGCACCATCCCCATGGGGCTTGCCTTGAACACCCCGGGCGCCGGCACCGGCCAGACGTACTATGTCGCGACGACCGGCTCGGACAGCAATAACGGGCTAAACCACCCCCATCACCGGCAGCACCATCCCCATGGGGCTTGCCTTGAACACCCCGGGCGCCGGCACCGGCCAGACGTACTATGTCGCGACGACCGGCTCGGACAGCAATAACGGGCTAAGCCCGCAGACGCCGTTTCTGACGATCCAGCATGCCATCGAGGCGGTGGGGCCGGGCGGCACGATCGAGGTCATGGGCGGCACCTATCCGGGCGGCATCACCATCGATCACCCAGGCACCGCCAACGGCTGGATCACCCTGGAACCCTACCAGAACCAGCAGGTCACGATCGACGGCAGCAACACCATGAACGATGTGTTCTTCTACAACACCACCGGGGCGCCCACCTACTGGGAGGTGAAGGGGCTCAATATCACCAATGCCCAGCAATACACCGTGCAGATCTCGGTCCCGGACGTAAAGCTCGTGGACAATGACATCTCCGGCGCCCATAACGACCTCGTCAAGCTCGTGCAGGCCGCCCACAACGTGGTGATCTGGGGCAACAAGATCCATAACAACAACGCCGCCCCCGGCAGCAACGCCCAGGGGGTGGACATGGTCGGCTCGCAAAACGTGCTGGTGGCCCACAACACCGTCTATAAACGTGGTGATCTGGGGCAACAAGATCCATAACAACAACGCCGCCCCCGGCAGCAACGCCCAGGGGGTGGACATGGTCGGCTCGCAAAACGTGCTGGTGGCCCACAACACCGTCTATAACGTCGCCTCGATCGGCATGTACTGCAAGGGCAACGCCGGCAACATCACCTTCGAGGACAACACCCTCAACAACATCTACAGCCGCGGCATCATGCTAGGCGAGTCCACGGGCGTCGAGTACCTGCTCCCCGGCAAGACCTACGAGTCCTACAACAGCATCGTCAAGAACAACGTCATCACCAACGACCAGAGCGCGTGTCTGGCCGAGTCGTCTTCCTACAATGCCGAGATCTACAACAACTCGTGCTATAACACGGCGATCGACCGTCACGCCGCCATCTATGTCTCCAATGAATCCGAGATAGGTCAGGGGGCCACCAACGTGTCCATCCGCAACAACCTGATCGCGGATTTCTCTACGCGGCCGATGGTCACGGTTGCCCCGGGCGCCATGACCGATATCAGCACGCTGCATATCGACCACAATCTCTACTGGGACCCGGCCGGCGTCACCTTCGAGTGGGATAGTAGGGGCCTCTATGGCCTGGGGCTTGCGCAATGGCAGCAGGAGACCGGGCTCGACCTGGCTTCGCTTGCGGCCAATCCGCGTTTTTCCAGCACCACGAGCCTCACCCTGAAGGCCAACAGCCCCGCCATTGATGCCGGCACCCGACTCGCCTCGGTGCGCCACGACTTCAATGGCGCCAGACGGCCGCGGACCGGCCATTACGATATCGGGGCCTACCAGAACCGCGAGTAGGCGGTGCCGGCCGTGGCGCTTTGCGTGGCGCGCCGCCTTGTCTCATACTGCACCCTCGTCGTGTACAGGGGTGTGTTATGCGTGAGTCTTATCGACGGTTTCTGGCGGCGGCGGTCACGGCCATGGCATTGAGCGGGTGCGCCCGCGCGGCCCGGCCTGGCGTCCTTGCGGTCGGCAAGAGTTATACCGCGGCGGTGTCGATGGCGATGCTGCATTTCAAGGTGGTGGCGCGCAAGGGGCATGGCTGGTATGTCGTCCAGCTCCTCGGCCACAATCTGGAGCCCTTCACGGGGGCCAGGCCCGCCTTGATCAATGCCCGGCAGATGTCGGTGTTGCAGGCCGGCGGTCATTGACCGGGGCGCGCGGCCATGTCGTCGGATGAGGGGCGGGCCGGGGACGGCCCGCCCTGTCGGCCGGCGGCGTGGCGCGGACGGGAACTTAGAGGCGCCAGCCGACGTTTGCGCCGTACGAGGTGGAGCCGCCCATGCGGTCGACCTCGAGATCCAGATTGAGGAGCCCCATATTGATGTCGGCGCCCACATACTCCTTGGTCTCGTCGACGGTCACGGCCGACAAGGTGCCGGTATGCGGGGTGCCGACGGTGCGCACCCGCCCGACCCCGATATAGGGGGTGATGAACACAAAGCCCTTGGAGAGGCAGAGCTCGACCGAGCGGGTGTTCAGACCCATCTCGCTCACCCCCGTCATTCTCGTATAGGTCCCGCGCACCGTGAGGGCCGGCGCGAGCAGCCCCCCGCCGATCAAGGCATAGCTGACATCCCCTCCGACGACGCGCACATTGCTGCCCGGCACGCGACCATAGGTGAGCCCGACATCGAAGCCGAGGGGCAGACCCTTTTGCGCCTGGAGGCTTGGTACGAAGAGATTGTTGCTGCCCGATCCGGTGGCCGTGTGTAACGCGCCGCCCTGAGCTACGCGCGTATCCATGGCGGTAAGCCCGATATCGAAGCCGGTGATCCCAAGGGGCGCGGCCGGCATCATGTCTTTATAACTGAGCGCCGCGCCGAGATCTCCGGTCAGATTCTGGAACTGGGCCTGGCTCAAGGCGCCCACGTTGCCGATGTTGCCGGCATAAGCGGTCGCGCATGCGAGAGATGAGGCCAGTAGTGGGGCAAGCCAGCGGCGATACGACATGGGACACCTCCTTCGATAGCGGATCATGAGATGAGCGGAAACAGCTTGTCAGGATTCAGGATAGCATCCGGATCGAATTGCGCCTTGATGGCGCGCATGAGCGCGAGCGTCGGGGCGTCTATCGCGCGCGCGACATAATCGCGTTTCTCCATGCCCACGCCATGCTCCCCCGACAGGGTGCCGCCCAGGCGCAATACGAGGTCGAACACCTCGCTAAGGCACGGGCGGGCCTGCCGTTCCTGTTCCGCGTCCTGCGAATCATAGAGCATGTTGACGTGGATGTTGCCGTTGCCGGCATGCCCGAAGTTCACGATCGGGATGCCGAAGCGGCGGCTCAAGGCGGCCAGCCCGGCGACCAATTCCGGTATCCGCGAGACCGGCACCACGACGTCCTCGTTCAGCTTGTTCGGGGCCAGCGTGCGCAGCGCGGGTGACAGGGCCTTGCGCACCGCCCACAGCGCCTGGGCCTCGCCGGCGCTCGTGGCCGCGGCGAGATCGAGCAGTCCCGCGCCACGGGCGGCCGCCGACACCGCCGCCACGGCCTCATCCATCGCCGCCTCCGGTCCATCGACCTCGATGAGCAAAAGCGCGCCGGCGTGCGCCGGCAGGGTTTTGTGGAAATCGGGCACCATCGCGATCGCCGCGCCGTCCAGGAACTCCAGGGCGCAGGGCGTCACCGGCTGCGCCATGATGCGCGAGACCGCAGCCGCCGCGTGGTGCATGTCGTCGTAGATCGCGCGCAGCGTGCGGCGCGCGCTGCTTTGCGGGGTCAGTTTCAAGGTCGCCTGGGTGATGATGGCGAGTGTCCCTTCGGAGCCGATCAAAAGGCGCGTAAGGTCATAGCCCACGGCGCCCTTGGTGGTGTCGACCCCCGTGCGTATCGCCTCGCCGCGACCGGTCACGGCGCGCAAGCCCAGGGTGTTCTCGCGTACCGTTCCGTACTTGACCGCGCGCGGACCGGCCGAATTGACGGCGATATTGCCGCCGACGCTGCAATAGGCGGCGCTGGTGGGGTCGGGGGCCCAAAAAAACCCGTGCGCCGATGCCGCGCGCTGCACTTCTTGGTTGGTGACCCCGGGCTCCACGCGCATGAGGCGATTATCGGGATCGACTGCGATGATGCGCCGCATGCGTTCGAGTGAGAGCACGACGCCGCCGCGCACCGGTACGGCGGCGCCGGCGGTGCCGGTGCCGCGCCCGCGCGCTATGAGCGGTGTCTTGTGGGCGCGGCAGACGGCCACGATGTCGCGCACCTCGTCTTCGGTGAGCGCGAACACGACGGCGTCGGGGAGGTGGTGCTTGCGGGAGTTGTCGTAACCGTAGACGTGCCGGTCGCCGGGATCGGTGAGCACGCGGTCCTCGCCCACCACGCGCGCCAAGGCCCGCTGCAGGGGCTCAAGGACGGCCGTCATGACGGATCGCGCGCACCAGCGCCGTGGTTGAGCGCTCAAAGCGGAACGGAATGGACAGCACACGCCCGCCGCCCGCGGTAACGAGGTCCGCGCCGACGATCGAGGCCACCGGCCAGTCGCCGCCCTTGACCAAGACATCGGGGCGTATCGCCAGGATCAGTTCGCGGGGCGTGTCCTCCTCGAAGGCCAGCACCAGCGACACGCTCTCCAGGGCCGCGAGCACCGCCATGCGGTCATCCAGGTGATTGATGGGGCGTTCCGGGCCCTTGTTCAGCCGGCGCACCGACGCATCGTCATTCACCGCGACCACCAGCGAAGACCCGAGCGCGCGCGCCTCTTCGAGATAGGTGGCATGGCCGCGGTGCAGGAGATCGAAGCACCCGTTCGTGAACACCAGCGGTCGTGGCAGGGCGCGCGCGCGCTCCACGCCCTCCCGCCAGGATCCGCCCATTTTATCGGTGATCATGCACGGTGTACTGAAAAAGTTCGATGACGCTGCGGACATGGGGGATGACGCTGGCGGCGAGCGCCGCCTTGTCGCCCACGGATCGGGGCACGATCCCGAGGAGGTAGACTACGCGATGCGCGGTGACCACCGTGATGCGCGCGACGTCGAGGCCCTTGGCGACGAGCGCCGATTTCACGCGCAGGGTGATCCACGAATCGGCCAATCGTGATGCAAAGGAACTCGGCGGGGTAAGACGCAGCTGGTCGATGATCCGATGGATGCCATGTATGCGCCGCACCAGACTGAGGATGCGCGCGCGGTCCTGGACGTTGTCGGCCTCGCCCGTGAGCAGGACCGAGCCATTGACGCAGGTGACATCGACATGGGTGGCGCGGTGCAGGTTCTTGTGCGCGGCGATCAAGGCCTCCGCCCGAAACTTTATGAACGTGTCATCGACGACCGTGCCGGCCGAGCGTCGGCTGCTCGCGATGCCGGCCCCGGTGGCCGCGCCCCCGACCAAAAGCGGGGTGCAGCCTGCCAGGGTGAGCGCCAGGGTGAGCACCCCGAGCGCCGCCGTTAACCCGCGCGCCCTCCGCGGTCCCATATCAGTCCTGCCCGAGGAGCTGATAGTCGATGAGGTCACATAGACAGTGGATGGCCATGAGGTGGATCTCCTGGATGCGCGCCGTCGACGGGCCCGCCACGCAGATATTGATGTCCTCTTCGGTCAAGATGGAGGCGAGGTCTCCGCCATCGCGTCCATTCAATGCCACGCAGATCATGCTGCGTTCATGGGCGGCCTGTACCGCCCGTATGACGTTCGCGGAATTGCCGGAGGTCGAGATGGCAAGCAGCACATCCCCCGCGTGCCCCAGGGCCCGCACCTGACGCGCGAAGATCTCCTCGAAATGATGGTCGTTGGCGATCGACGTCACGGTCGAGGCGTCGGTCGTCAGGGCGATGGCCGGGAGGCCGGGCCGCTCGGCCTCGAAGCGGTTCAGGAGTTCGGAGGAGAAGTGCTGGGCATCGGCTGCCGATCCCCCGTTCCCGCAGGACAGGATTTTGCGATCGCTCAAGAGCGCGTGGATCATGACCTGCGCCCCACGGGCGATCTGCGGGGCGAGCTCCGCCTGGCAGCCTTGCTTGGTGCGGATGCCTTCATCGAAATGGTGCAGGACGCGCGATACCAGCGCGTCCTCGGTCTCTCTTTCGGACATGGTGATGCTCTCCTAGAGCCAGAATATAGCGCGCCTTGGCGGCACGGTCACGACCGACCGATCGTGCGGATGGTCCGTTTGTGCTTGGAAAAAAGCCCACGATAGGGCAGGAAGGTATCCAGGAGTCGCGGGATACCCTTGCGGAACTGGGCCCATACGAGTGTGCGCCGGATGACGTCGTCGCGGCGCACGCTAAGTCCCCCGGTAAGTCCGTTGTAGCGCCCGCCGCCGCCCAGGCTCAAGCGATCCAGGCGCCCGACGAGGCCCTCGGCGTCGGCGCCGAAGGCATAGAGGCGCGCAAACGGGGTGAAGTCATAACGCCGGGCGTCGGGCAGTGTGCGGCGCAAGCGGCCCATGCGGCCATTGCCGACGAGCATCCACGGCATGTCGCCGAAGATGATCCCATCCAGGTCGCGGTCATAGACCGGATCCGGCCGTCCGGTGAACACCGACGAGGTGGAGTAGACCGGCAGGGTGTCGGCGTGATCGTAGTCGAGCAGCGGCTTTATGAGGCGCGCGTCCGGGGCATCGGCCACGAGGAACACAAAGCCCACGTCTTGCCGCCGGCGGGCGGTGAACGCAAGCGGCATGCCAAGGATACGCTGCAGGCGGCGATAGCGGGCGCGGCTTTGGGTGATATTGAGCAGGTCCTCCACCGGCCGTACATAGCCCGTAGATCCGGGGGTGTAGGAGGTCTGTGCCACCACGAGGCCGCCCAGGTGGCGCCAACGCCGGGCGAACGCACGGCGCATGCGATGTCCAAAGGGCGAATTGGGGTACAGGATCGCGGCGCGGGTATGGCCATCGAGATAGGCGCGGTCGGCGGCCTGCCGGGCCTCCAGGGTGCGTGCCAGGCTGAACTGGTAGACAGGGACGTGCCGGGGGTTGTGCCGCGGACCGTTTTTGGCAAGACCGAGCAGCAAGGTCGGGACCGTGAAGCGGGCGTGGTCGGCGACGTCGGCGACCGCGCCCGCGCCGAGCGGTCCCACGATGAACTGCGCGCCGCGTTTTACGGCCTGCTGGTAGTAGTGCGCGGCCGCCGCCGGGTTGCTGCCGATGTCATAGATGTAAATGGCCGGATTGCCGGCCAGCGGATGGGTCTTGGCCATGGCCACGAAGCCGCGTTCGACGGCCTTCGCGGCCTTGGCAAACGGCGAGGACAACGGCAACAGCAGGGCCACGGCCCGCGGCGCCGGACGCGGGTGGCCTTTGGCCCCGAGGATCATTGTCAGGAACGTCGATGTCGGCATGAATTTCGGGTAGCGATGCTGCCACTTGGCGATCGCCGCGCGCAGGCGTCGCGAGCGCGGCGGATAACGGCGCGCGATCAGTGCGAGCCGGGCCCAGGCGCCCACCGCGCTGGTGGGGGCCTCATCGTACAGGCGCTGCAATCGCGCGCGGGGCAGGGCGGCGAGATCGTGCCACAGCGCGGTCTCGTTATTGGTGAGCCGCCGGCGCGAGACCAGCAGGCGCTCGCGCGCAATCATGTGGCGCGCGGCGCGTACCGGGTGCCCAAGACTCAACGAGGCCTGGGCCTCGATGCGGCCGATCTCGGCTTGCAATTGCGGCGGGAGATTCGGGTAGCGTTGCGCCTTGCGCGCCTCCTCGTAGGCCCTTGCGGGGTGGCCCATCGCCGCGTCGATCTCGCCCATCAGCGCGTATTTGTGCGCGGCAAGTCGTTGTGTCAGCGGCGGCTTTGCACGGTGCAGCTCCTGGTCTGCGGCGCGCAGGGCGCCGGCGCGCACCAGGGCCTCGGCGGCCCTCAGGGCGTAGCGGGCGCGGGTCGTGCCCGTAGAGTGGCGCGCCAGATGTTGGTAGGCTTGGGAACCTTTAATGTAATGGCCGTGCCGAACCGCGCGCGCGGCGCCGGTGGCGGTCATGGTCCGGGTGCTCGGGCGCAGCGTCGGTACGCAGCCGGCAAGACCGAGGCTTATGAGGCTTATGGTAAGGAGTGTGCCAAAGAGGCGCGCCACGCGCGGCGATGAGGAACGATTCATGAGTCAAGTATCCGAAACGGCGCGTGAAATGTCTATCTCCGGGCGACGGTGCGCATGACTCCGGGCCTGTATGTCGTCGCCACCCCCCTGGGCAATCTCCAGGACCTGTCGCCGCGCGCGCGCGAGGTCCTGCAATCGGTGGCCGTGATCGCCGCCGAGGATACGCGTCACTCACAGATCCTGTGCCGGCAGTGGGATATCCGCACCGCGCTCGTCTCCGTGCATGACCACAACGAGCGCGATCGTCTGGAGGGCCTTTTGGCGCGGCTTGGCGCCGGCGAGGCCATCGCCCTCATAAGCGATGCCGGCACGCCCCTCATCAGCGATCCGGGCTATCTCTTGGTGCGAGGCGCGCGCTCAGCCGGCGTGCCGGTGTATGCGGTGGCCGGACCGAGTGCCGTGATCGCGGCCCTTTCGGTGGCCGGTATCCCTTGTGATCGTTTCGTGTTCGAGGGGTTCCCGCCGGCCCAGGCGGCGGCGCGCCGGGCCTATTTCGAGGCCTTGGCATCGGAGCCGCGCACGCTCGTCTTTTACGAGTCGCCGCATCGTCTGGCGGCAAGCCTTGGTGATCTGAGCGCGGCCTTCGGGGGGCAGCGCGAGGCGGCCCTTGTGCGCGAACTCACCAAGCGTTTCGAAGAAGGCCGGTTGAGTACACTGGGCGAGCTGGCATCGCGCGCGCGCGAGCAGGCGCCGCGCGGCGAATCGGTGTTGGTCGTGCGCGGCGCGCCGCCGGCCTCCGGGATCGGCGAGGGTGAGCGGGTGCTTGCCCTTCTGATCGGCGCGCTACCATTGCGCCAGGCGGTGGATCTGACCGTCGCCATTACCGGGGCTTCAAGAAAAGCCGTCTACGCGCGCGCCCTGGAATTCAAGTCGCCGTGAGGCAGGGGCGGGCGCGGGCCTATCCGGTCTCGCCCCGCGACCGGCCCTTTCCGGCCGCAGACCGCCACGGGCAACCATTGCCATATAGAAACAGTCCGCGCCATCGGCGGATGGTTGCGTGCCGCCCAATGCCGGACCTGGTGTCGTCTCGGCGGCGCATGGAACTTTTCGGCATTTGTCTGACCCTCGCTATTGGGGACTGGCGCCGCGCGTCGTCGGCGCGTTCGGGGCGGGACAGGTCGAGGGGGCGGTGAAACGCACGGTCGGGATCATTTGTATACAACAGGGTCTTGGGCGCGGATAGGGAGCGTGCCCCGATCGCTCGCGCCCGTCCGAGGTGCCGATCATTTGTGGCGGTGTGCAGGCGCCGTGCCGCCCACCCGCACGTTACAGGGTGCCACAAGCCAACATATTAGTATTTAATTGATAAATGTCACCCACTTCCTTGAGCCTCGGGGGCGCGTATGCCAGGATTCGATATGACGAGTCAACGAGCCACGGGAAGGGGACAGGTCACCGCAAGGGGCCCACAAGCTTTCAGGCGCAGAAGGGGGTTTTCGTAATATGAAAGTCACATACAGGGGCTTAGCACTGGGACTGGGACTGGCAGTCATGACCGCCGCCTATGCCGCGAACCCGGCGGCGACGCGAAAGCCGGTGTCATCGGCGAAGGCCGCCAAGACCGCGACCCACAAGCCCAAGACCGCCAAGCCCAAGGCCGCTCCGGTCAAGGCGCGGCTTCTGACCGGGCGCACGCCGCCGCTCGTGGCCACGCACCCGAAGATGCCCTCGCTCGTGGCCAGCACCTGTTCGGCCTGTCATGGCATGACCGGCATCTCGCCTTTGGGCGAGTTCCCGAACCTCGCCGGTCAGGGCGAGCCCTATCTCGTGAAGCAGATCGAGGACTTCCGCAACCACACCCGCGCCGACCCCCTGGCCAAGTCCATCATGTGGGGCATGGCGGCGATGATCCCGCGCAAACTTCCGCAACCACACCCGCGCCGACCCCCTGGCCAAGTCCATCATGTGGGGCATGGCGGCGATGATCCCGCGCAACAAGATCCGCGCGATCGCGCTCTATTTCGCCAGCCAGAAGGGTGCCCCCGGGCAGAGCGCGAACCCGAAGCTCGTGGCCGCCGGGCGCAAGCTCTTCATGGGCGGCAAGATCGCCGACCACCTGCCGGCGTGCATGGCCTGTCATGGCGCCACCGGTCGCGGCCCCCGGGCAGAGCGCGAACCCGAAGCTCGTGGCCGCCGGGCGCAAGCTCTTCATGGGCGGCAAGATCGCCGACCACCTGCCGGCGTGCATGGCCTGTCATGGCGCCACCGGTCGCGGACTCCTGCCGTGGTTCCCGCGTCTGGCCGGTCAGCATCAGGCCTATGTCATCGCCCAGCTCCAGGCGTTCAAGGACAAGACCCGTACCAATGACCCGCACGCCATCATGCGCACCGTCGCCGGCAAGCTGTCGACCGCGCAGATGACCGCGCTCGCCGCCTACGTCCATACCCTGTAGTGAAGGAGTCCCCGATGGCCCATCCCATGCCCGCGGCCGAGGCCCTGACCGGCCGCGCGGTGCTCGTGACCGGTGCCGGCCAGGGCCTCGGCTACGCCGCGGCGCTCGCCTACGCCCGGCACGGCGCCGAGGTCATCCTGCTCGATCGGCAGGTGGCGGCGCTCGAGGCGGTCTATGACGCGATCGTCGCCACGGGCGCCCCGACCCCCATCGCCCACCCGCTCGATCTGGCGGTCGCCACCCCCGCCGACTACACGGCGCTCGCCGCGGCGCTGACCGATCAGGTCGGACACCTGGAGGGCCTCTTGCACAACGCCGCGGTCCTGGAGATGCTGACCCCGCTCGCCTTCCATCCGCACGACACCTGGACCCACACCCTGCAGGTCAATCTCACCGCCCCGTTCCTGCTGACCCAGGCGTGCCTGCCGCTTTTGAGCGCGGCCGCCGACAGCGCGGTGCTCTTTACGAGCGATGCCTGCGCGGCCCACCCCAAGGGCTACTGGGGGGCCTATGGCGTGGCCAAGGCCGGGGCCGACAACCTCGCGCTCATGTGGGCCGCGGAGTTGAGCAACACCCCGGTCCGGGTGCACGTCCTCGACCCCGGCCCGGCGCGCACCGAGATGCGGCTGCGCACCCACCCCGGGGCCCCGACCGCCTCGTGGCCGACCCCCGAGGCCCTGATGCCCGCCTATGTCGCGCTCATGGCCGCCACCGGCCACCCCTATCGCGGCCAGCGCGTGCAGGCCCGGGAGTGGATGGAGGGGGCGGACCGCCTCGTGGCCGACCCCCGAGGCCCTGATGCCCGCCTATGTCGCGCTCATGGCCGCCACCGGCCACCCCTATCGCGGCCAGCGCGTGCAGGCCCGGGAGTGGATGGAGGGGGCGGGCGCGGCCACCGGGTAGGAGACAGCGCAAGGCAATTGCTGACGAGCCGACCTTGGACCCCTGGGTCAGGCAAATGATGATAGTGAAAGTTGAGGTGATGGTATGGCGAAAACGAATGGGGATCCGCAAGACAGACAGAAAAATCCCAATCTGGGGAGGCGTCGCTTCTTGATTGCGGCGACCTCCGTGGCGGGTGCCGGTGTCGTGGTACCGGTGGCAGTGGCCCTGGTGGAAAGCCTCGAGCCGACCGCGGCCGAGGCCGCGGCGGCATCGACGACCGTTAATCTGGCCCCGATCGAGCCGGGCATGCAGCTGACGGTCCCGTGGCAGAAGAAGCCCGTGATCATCGTCAACCGCACGCCGGAGATGCTGACGACCCTGACCGAGGCCGAGAAGAAAGGCATCCTGAAGGATCCGAACTGCGATGTCCCCCAGCAGCCCCCTTACTGCAAGAACATGTACCGGGCGCGCAAGCCCGAGTGGCTGGTGATGATCCGCATCTGCAATCACCTGTGCTGCATCCCCCATTACCGCCCCAAGAAGGCCCCAAGAAGGCGTCGGTGACGGCGTGGTGGCTCGGGGGCTTCCACTGTCCCTGCCATGGGTCGATGTACGACCTGTCCGGCCGGGTCATCAAGGGTTCCCCGGCCCCGCACAACATGGCGGTCCCCGAGTATCACTACGCGCCGAATGGCAAGTCAGTGACCATCACCAAGATGTATCCAAAGGCGCATTTATGTTAGGGGCGTGCCGATTGGGATTTTTTAGGAGGGGTGAACGGATATGAGTAGCAAATTAGCGGACTGGTTCAACGCGCGCTTCCCGGCGCGCGACATGATGCGCGAGCACATGACGGAGTATTACGCCCCCAAGAACTTCAACATCCTGTATTACACGGGCTCGCTTTTGCTGCTCATGATCGTCTTGCAGCTCATATCGGGCTTCTTCCTCATGGCCCACTATGTGCCCACGAGCGCGGGGGCCTTCAACTCCGTGCAGGGCATCATGTATGACACGAAGTGGGGCTGGCTCGTCCGTTACATGCATGTCGACGGGGTGTCTCTGATCTTCATCCTGCTCTATCTGCACATGGGCCGCGGTCTTTTGTACGGCTCCTACCGCAAGCCTCGTGAGCTCCTGTGGATCATCGGGTACATCATCTACATCCTCATGATGGGCGAGGCGTTCTTCGGCTATGTCCTGCCGTTTGGCAACCTGTCGTACTGGGCGGGGGAGGTGATCACCTCCATCATCCATGCGCTGCCGATCATAGGTCCGGGGCTCACCACGCTCGCGCGCGGCGGCCCGGGGGTCGGGACCGCGACCCTCGAGCGCTTCCTGGCGCTGCATGCGGTGCTGTGGTTTCTCATCATCGCGGTGTTCATCGTGCTGCACGTGCTAGCGCTCCATCAGGTGGGCTCGAACAACCCCGACGGCATCGAGATCAAGGACCGCAAGGGGCCCGATGGCATACCCGTGGACGGCATCCCCTTCCATCCGTACTACACGGTGAAGGACATCTTCGGGGTAGGGGTGTTTCTCACGATCTTCGCGGCCATCATCTTCTACGCCCCGACCATGCACGGCGTGTTCCTGGAGCGCACCACGTTCTTTCGCGCCAACCCCATGGTGAGCCTGCCGGATGTCACCCCGCCTTGGTATCTCGCGCCCTATTACGCCATGCTGCGCGCGGTGCCGAACATCGCGCCCTATTACGCCATGCTGCGCGCGGTGCCGAACAAGTACGAAGGCATCGCGCTCATGATTTCGGCCATCGTCCTGCCGTTCTTCCTGCCGTGGCTCGATCGTTGCAAGGTGCGCTCGAGCCGCTACCGGCCGGTCTATCGGATCATGATCCTCGTCATGGCCGTGACCTTCTTCACGCTCGCGTGGGTGGGCGAACAGCCGCCGCTGCCCAAGTACTTCCTGATGGAACGAGTGGGGGCGATCATCTACATCGGCTTCTATGTCCTGCTGCCGATCATCAGCCGTTTTGAACCGACCCGGCCGGTGCCGGAAAGGGTGCGCTCATGAAAACCCCCCTCCGCCTGGCCGTCTTAGGCCCGCTTCTGGCCCTGACCACGGCGGCGTATGCCGCGGTCGCCCCGGTGACGCCACCGGCCCCGCCCGCGCTGCCGTTCACCAAGGCCACGGTCATCGCCGGCGCGCAGTTCTTCGCCGATCACTGCAGCGCCTGTCACGCGGTGAGCAATCTGCGCTATAACCGCCTGGCCACGGATCTCGGCATGACCAAGACCGAGATCCAAAAGACCATCATGCTCCCCGGCGGGAGCAGTTACCTGAAGGGCATGAAGCCGGCCATGACCCAGGCCCAGGCCAAGAAGTGGCTGGGGCTGCCGCCGCCGAACCTGAGCCACATGGCCCGCGCCCTCGGGCCACGCTTCCTCTACACCTATCTCACGTCGTTCTACTGGGATCCGAAGCGCCCCTCGGGCTGGAACAACCACGTGTTCCCGAACGTCGCCATGCCCAACATCCTGGCCCCGTGGGGCGGCATCGTCACCAAGACCGGCAAGGTCCTAGTGCCGGGGCGCGAGTCGCCGGCCGCCTACCACCGCCAGGTGGCCGAGGTCGTGGCGTTCCTGCGCTACGCCTCCGATCCCTCGGTCTTCGAGCGCCGCGCCCTCGGCCGCTATGTGATGCGCTACGCCTCCGATCCCTCGGTCTTCGAGCGCCGCGCCCTCGGCCGCTATGTGATCGGGGTGTTCGTCATCCTCTCGATCTTGGCCTACCTCCTGAAGAAGGATTATTGGCGGGATATCCATGAGAAGGATCACGATGAAAGCGCCAAGGCGGGTGGTGACGCCGCAAAGGGCAAGTCACCGAAACCGGTAACGAAGAGCTAAGCACACCAGGCGTGGCGGCCATGGCCGCCACGCCTGGGCAGTTGCCGACATCCGACCGGCCATTATCTGCAGGTTCCCCGCGACCGCCTCGTCAGGGCACCACTTCGATCGAAGTTTCCATTTTTACCGCGCATAGGCGCGGGTCGTGCCGTGGGGCATTCCGTGCCGCCGGAGGGTGCCAGCAAGCAAGTATTGCGTAACCGACAATCCCTCCTGTAGACTCATCGACGAGAACAGGAGATGGCATTCCTCCTCATAACCGCCCTACCGGCTGATGATGCCTACATAGTCCTGGAACACGGGAAAATGTGGGACCGCGTCGGCCTTTCTGAAAAGACCAAGTTTCCCTGTGATCCGGATCCCGTAAACCGTCGAAGGGGGCTTCGTGGTCGCATGGTCCGGCAGTCAAGGGAAGCGCCGCATGTTTCGTGATGTCCCGACGCTACATCCGTTGAAGGCATCATGGTCTGGCAGACACTCATAGATCACCTGAAATCACGCTGGAGATTCAAGCCGATCCCCTTGAGGATTCGGCTGTGGAACGGCATTGTCGCCGATCTCGGCGCCGCCCCCACCGTCACCGTCCATGTGGCATCCATGGCTGGCCTCCGTTGTCTCCTGGACCCCACGCTCGATAATCTCGGGAAGGGTTATGTGGAGGGAGTTATTGATATCGAGGGGGGCATCATGGACGTCGTGGCGATCGCCGCCGAACTGGCCGCGCATCCCGACAATGTCCGGCACCCGTTCCGGCGCAAGCCGCGGCTCATCTGGCACGACAAGAAAATGGACGCCCAGTCCATCGCCCACCATTACGATGTCTCGAACGAATTCTATGGTCTCTGGTTGGATCGGGACATGGTCTACTCGTGCGGCTATTTCCACGAGCCGACGGACAGTCTGGAGGCGGCTCAAACCCGGAAGATCGACCATATCCTGCGCAAGCTCAAGATCCGGCGCGGCGACCGGCTGCTGGACATCGGGTGCGGATGGGGGGCGCTCGCGCGCCGCGCGGCCGGGGTGTATGGGGCCCGGGTGCTCGGCATCACATTATCCCAAAGCCAGTATGAGTACGCCCGTGAGCGAATCGCGCGCGAGGGCCTGCAGGATCGTTGCGAGGTAGTCCTTGAAGACTACCGGGATATAACGGGGCGGTTCGATCGTATAACGAGCGTGGGTATGTTCGAGCATGTCGGCCTTAAGAACATGCGTGACTACTTCTCACGTATCCATGTCCTTCTCTGCACCGATGGCGTCGCCATGAACCATGGCATCACATCGACTGACCCGGACTCCCGGGAAACACCGTTTGGCGGGGGCCGGTTCATAGAGGACTACGTCTTTCCGCACGGCGAATTGGCCCATGTCGGGCTTGTCCTTAAGAACATGAGCCATGCCGGCCTGGAGGTCATCGACGTAGAGAACCTTCGCCGTCACTATGCGCTCACCTTGCATCATTGGGTGGAGCGCTTCGAGGCCGCTACCCAGGCGTGCCGGACGCTCGCCGGTGAAAAGCGCTGGCGGATATGGCGTGTCTACCTGGCCGGCTGCGCCCACGGCTTTGCGCACAACTGGCTTTCCATCCATCAGGTGCTGGCCGTCAAGGGCCACGCCGGGGTCGCAAGCCCGCTGCCGTTGACGCGTGATTACATGTATGGCGAGCCGACCTGATGAGCCGCGACTCGCGCCGCCGAGGCGGCCGTTTGCACCGCGCGCAATCGGGGCGCATGGCCTGGCGGCGCCCGGCGCGGTCCATGATGTGATGGCCATTGGCATGGCCGGGAGGTTCACTTATGACTCTGCGTATTGAATCGGTGCGTGCCCTGGAGATCCTCGATTCCCGTGGTCAGCCCACCGTCCGGGTGTATGTGGCGTTGGATAACGGCGTGGTCGGCACGGCCTCTGTTCCGTCCGGGGCCTCCACGGGAAAACACGAGGCCCTGGAGCTTCGGGATGGGGATGCCGGGCGTTATGCCGGTAGGGGCGTGTTGAAGGCGGTGGGACATGTCGACACCGTCATTGGCCCGGCGATCCGGGGCATGGATCCTCGCGGGCAGTCGGAGATCGATCGCTTCCTGATCGATCTCGACGGCTCGCCCGACAAGGGGCGTCTCGGTGCCAACGCCATCCTCGGGGTCTCGCAAGCGGTGGCACGCGCGGCGGCGCGCGCCTTGGACATGCCGCTGTACGCCTACTTGGGGGGTACCGGCGCCAATCGGCTTCCCAGGCCCATGATCAACATCCTAAACGGTGGTCTCCACAGCGATTTCACCCTGGATTTCCAGGAGTTCATGATCGTGCCCGTGGGCGCCGACAGTTTCAGGGAGGCCTTGCGGTATGGCGTGGAGACCTTTACCGCGCTAAGACACCTATTGAAGGCCCGGGGCTATGCGACCCACGTCGGTGATGAGGGCGGCTTTGCCGTGCCCTTCGATGACAATGAGGAGGCCTGCGCGGTGATCGTGGAGGCGATAGCGGCGGCCGGCTACCAGCCGGGTGTCGACATCGCCTTGGCGCTCGATCCCGCGGCCAGCGCCTTTTGTCAGGACGGCACCTACCATCTTGCGCGAAACGGCCTTGGGATCAGCGATTCCCGCGCACTCGTGGCATTATATGAAAAGTGGGTCGGGAAGTACCCGATCATCTCCATCGAGGATGGCCTTGCCGAGGACGATTGGCAGGGTTTCCATGATCTGACCACGCGCCTCGGGGACAAGATCCAGATCGTGGGGGACGATATCCTCGTCACGAACCCGGACCTTATCGCGCGCGCGATCAAGGAAAAGGCCTGCAATGCCGCCTTGATCAAGCCCAATCAGATCGGCACCGTCAGCGAGGCGGTCGCGGCGATCCAGCTGTGCCGCAAGGCGGGGTGGGCGTTCGTCGTCTCCCACCGTTCCGGCGACACCGAGGATGACTTCATCGCGGACTTCGCGGTCGCCATGGGCGGCGGCCAGATCAAGACCGGCTCGGTGTGCCGCTCCGAGCGGATCGCCAAATATAACCGTCTGCTCGAGATCGAGCGCGAGCTTGGCAGGGGTGCCCGATTTGGCCCTTGAGGCCGGCGCCGAGGTTCGGGATCGCCGCAAGATCCGGTGTGGGCGCGTCACGGAAGGCCGGCTGTTGCGGGCGGGCCTGGCCGCCGGCCGGCAGACGAACCAGCCCAAGGCGGCGGTACCATGGATCGGTCGGTGGCACCGGGTGGGCAGGGCGATGGTCGTGGGAAACGGGCATTGTCCTCGATGTTTTGCCCGGATATCCGGCGGGGCGCCGGTCTGTCCCGTATGCGGCGCCGATCGCCAGGATCTTCACGCACACGATTACCGTGACAAACCCCTTGATGCCCTGGGGCACCCCCGCAATGATGGGCGCATGCGCGCCATCATCGCGCTCGGCATGCGTCATGAGCCGGGGATCGTGGCAAGGCGCGCCGCGTGCGCCCTTGCGCATCCGCTCGATGGGAATGCGGGGCGGGGGCGTCCGTATGTGAGGACCCTTGACGAAGACGCGCCAAAGACCGGAGCGCCCTTGCGCGGCTTGGCCGCGGGCACCCGGCACACGCCGTTTGTGCGGCCGCGCGCGATGAGGCGCCGGTGCGCAGACGTTAAAGGACGGGTTCGAGGCGTGGCGGGGCAGGCCGATAAGGCGGCGCTCGTGAGCGCTCCGCCAATGGGATTGGGACGGATTGGTGCGGGCCGGGCTCGGGCCGGCCGAGGGGCTGGCAAATGATGGGGGACACCGATGGGGGATGGGGCGAATCCAGTGGACGCGACCGGCAGGCGCTGGTTGACGAGAAATGTCGCGGCGATCGCCCTTTTAAGCCTGTTTTCCGATATGGGCCACGAAATGGTGACGTCGGTCATGCCGTTTTTCGTGGTGGCCCTTGGCGGGGGTCCGGGCGCCGTGGGGCTCATAGAGGGGGTGAGCGACCTTTTCGCGAGCCTGGCAAAAATCTGGTTACCGCATTACAGCGAACGCACGGGTCGTCGCAAACCCTTCCTGATGGCGGGATATCTGCTGACCGCGCTCAAGGGCGTCATGGCCTTTGCGACAAGCTGGACGCAGGTGCTGGTGGTGCGCGTGATCGCGTGGGTCGGGCGCGGGGCGCGGGGTCCTGTACGTGATGCGATGCTCGCCGACAGTGTCCCCGCTGCTTATTTAGGGCGCGCCTTTGGCTTGCATCGCGCCGCCGACACCCTGGGGGCGGTCGTGGGACCGCTGATCGCCTTGGGCCTGCTGGCCGTCCATTGGGGGTATCGCGGGATCTTCCTGGTGTCACTGATCCCGGGTGGTCTGACCGTGCTGATCGTGCTTTTCATGGTGCGCGAGCCCTCGCTGCGTCCCGGGCACGGTATCGGCTTTCGCCAGAGTCTCATCTCGCTGCCGCGCGACTTCCGGCGGTTCGTTGCCGCCGCCGGGGTGTTCGGGCTCGGGAATTTCGGCCCCATGCTGCTCATCCTTTATGCGCGTCAGTCTCTGATCGCGCGCCTCGGTGCGCAACAGGCCGATAGCTGGGCCATCGGGCTCTATATTCTTTTCAATATCGCCTATGCCGCCTGCTCTTATCCTGCCGGCCTCTTGAGCGAACGGACCGGCAAGCGGCCGCTTTTGGTGCTGGGCTATCTGTTGTTCGCGCTTATGTGTGTCGGGTTCCTGGTGTCGGTGCGCCATGTGACCGCCTTGGCCCCCTTGTTCGTGCTGGGCGGTGTCTATATTGCGATCGTCGATACCATCGAAGGCGCCCTGGCGGCGGAGCTCCTCCCCGATCACGTCCGCGCCACCGGGTTTGGTCTTTTGGGGACGGTCAGCGGCATCGGCGATTTGATGAGCAGTCTCGTTGTGGGCCTCTTGTGGGCGCATGTGTCGCTTGCCAGCGGTTTCATTTATGCCGCGGTCCTCGCCACCCTGGGCGCGGGTCTGCTGGCCCGTCGGCCGCGCTCGCGACCATGAGCCCCGCGCGCCTTTCACGCGGCCGCCTCACCGGTGGCGCGATGCCCCGGTCTTTGCGCGGTGCGGGCGCGGGGACCAAGAGGCGGCGCGCGCGGCCTTTTCCGGTGGACATCGCCGAGCGGCTTGCACGCGGCGAGCACCTCGTTCTGTATGGCCCCCTGGGGAGCGGCAAATCCACGTTCTTGCACGCCTTGCATGCGCGCCTTGGGCGCGAGGGAAGGCCGTCTGGGATCGCCGATGCCACGACCGGCCTTGGCGACATGACGCAGGCCTTGGCGCGTGCCTACCCCGAGGTCGACGTCGCCGGTCTCACGCAGCGACGCATGCGGGCGCGGCTGGCGGCTGCCGCCGAACTGCGCGCAGGCGTGTTGCTCTTTGATCACGTGCACCACCTCAATACCGCCATGAGGGGTTTCCTGCATGGCTTGCGCGGCGGCCTGGCGGGGATCATCCTGGCCCTGGATGTCGACGGGCCGCGCGCGCGGGAGGCGCTGCGCACGCGTTGTCCGGCCCTGCCATGGGTCGCCATGCCGCGGTCTTCCGCGAGGCAACTTCGGGCCTATCTGCACGCCGCAGGCCCAAGGGCGACGCCCGACCTGACGCCCGCCCAGGAACGCCAGATCCTGCGCGCCGCCCGTGGTCGTCCCGGCTGGGTGAGGCTGTGCGCGCTACTTCTGCAGGAGGATCGCTATTGGCACGACAAGACGCTCTATGTGACGGTATTGTGCGCCGATACCGAGATCGCGCTCCGGTTGGGCTGCCATCCCTTCCAGTCATCGTTGATCCAAAAACCGCAGTCGACTCCGCCGCTCGAGCGCCGGACGCGTGGCGGGACGCCGGTTTGATCAGATGCGTCCCAAGGACCCGTCCAGGAGTAAGAGCCAAGGCGCGCTCGCCTGAAAACACCCGGCCCGCGCCCTTCTTGCGTCGGCGTGAGTTCATTGCGGCCGCCCGAGACGTGTTAGCGGATAGCGAGTGGTTGTGCCTTGAGGCGGGCCTCGATCTCGGCAAAAAGCCCAAGAATCGCCGGCCGTAGCACGTCATGCCAGAACGCGCGCATGGTCTGTGCGTGCTCGGGCAGGTCCGCGCCGAGGGCCATTGCCAGGGGCGCCCACTGGGAGAGTTCACGATAGCGGGTGTCGCGCTCGCGCACCCATGCCCGCAGGCGCTCGCAGCCGGTTTGCAGGACCTCATCCGGGCAGTTGTCTGCTTCGAGGAAGGCGTAGCCGGCCAGCACAAGATCACGCGCCGAAAGGATCGGTGCTGCCATTACCGGCGAGAGCGGCGCCTGGGTGAGCCATGCCATGAGGTCGGCCTCGGTGAGCGGATTGGCAAGAAGATAGCCCTGATAGTGTTCGCCACCCATGTGCCGCCACAACCGGAGATCATCCGCGGTCTCGATGCCCTCGGCCACCAATCGGCGGCCTGATAGGTTCGCAAGCACCAAGGCCGCGCCCGCGACCGCGAAGGCGTTGGGGTCACGGCGAAATCGCCCGATAAACTGCCGGTCGAGTTTGAGTTCGTCGGCGGGCAGCTGGACGGCCTCGTTCAGGGGCGCGTAGCCGGTCCCGAAATCGTCGAGCGCCACGGCAAAGCCGAGGTCCTTGAGCCTGTCCATGATGCCGGCCGCCCGGCGCACGTTGGTCAAGGCCATGCCGAGCGGCACCTCCATGCACAGACCGGTCGCGCTGGACCCGTCCAGACGCGCCACGACCTCGTCGAGAAAGGCCGGGTGCAGGAAGTGGTGGGCGCCTATGTTGAAGCTTACGCGCAGCCCGTGCCCGGCGGCGCGCAAGCGGTCGCGCAGGGCGATGGCCTCGCTTACGGTCTGTCGCCCCAGCGCGCGGATGAGGCGCGGTTCCTTTTCCACATCCGGCATGAAGCGTTCCGCTGCGAGCCAGTTGTCACCGTCGCGCCAGCGGGCCAGAAGCTCGACGCCCTCGATGCGACCGGTCGCGCAGTGCGCCTGGGGCTGCAGGGCAAACGTAATCCGGCCGTCTGCGAGCGCTTCCGGAAAGCGCCGATGGATGGCCAATCGGCGCGTGAGGCGCTCGGCGATGTCGCCTCCAAAGACACGGTAGGTATTGCGGCCCGCGGCCTTGGCGGCATACAGGGCCTCGTCGGCCTGCATGAGCAGTGTTTCATAGCTTGTTGCCCCGGATGTATGGAGGGCCCAACCGACGCTTGCGGTGACGCGTGCCTGCGGATCAGCCAGGGCGATGGCCGACAACAGCCGTGCGGACAACGGCGACAGGGCCTCGGCATTATCGATACTGACTGCCAGTCCAAATTCATCACCGCCGAGACGCGCCGCGCCCTCGCCTTCGCGCACCACGTCGCGCAGCTTTTGCGCGACGGCCTTGAGCAGATCGTCGCCGGCGACGTGCCCCTGAAGGTCGTTCCACTCCTTGAAACCATCCAGATCCATGACCCCGAGCGCCATCATTTGCCCGGAACGCGCCGCGCGCGCCATGGCAGAAAGGGTCGATCGCTCGAAATAGGCGCGATTGGGCAACATGGTCAGCGGGTCGTAGAGAGACCGGCGCATGAGTTCCTGGCGGCGCTCGTAGTTGCCCACGGCAAAGCCGATATCGTTGCCGAGGGCCTCCATGAGCCGCCTCATGTCTTGATCAAAAAATCCGCGTTCGCCGGCGATTATCCCAAGGATGCCCGCGACTCGGCCTTCGTGCGTCCATGGGACGGTGAGGGCCGACACGAGGCCAAGGACCCCGGCCTCGCGTCGGAGCGCCTCATCCTCCAGCCATTGATCGGCGCCTTCGAAAAGGCGGGGGGTGTCGGCGTGCTTCACGCGTTCGTGGAGGGTCGCGAGCGCGCGGCCGGGGACGCCCTCGGCGGCCGTGGATAAAAAGGCCTGGCCGGACCCGGCGCTCGCGGCGATCTCCGCCCCCTCGGCCCCCAGCCGCGAGATGAAGGTGAGCGGGACGTCCGTGCATTCGGCGAGGATATGGCAAATGTTGCGGAACATCTGCGGCCCTTCGCTTGCGCGGGCGATGGCCTGGCTTGCGCGCGCCAATGCCTCGTAGAGGGCGCGATAGCGATCGGTCTGGCGGCGGGTACGCCAGGCGTTCAACGCCAGCCGTACACTGGCCACGAGGTGTTCAAGGAGCGCGCGCAGGGCCGGAGTGAAGTATTGGGGGTCGGTCCCATAGACGACCAGCACCGCGGTCGGGCGTACGCGGCCGTCTTCGATGATCGGATAGGCGAGGATGGCGCGGATCGCGCCCAGGGCATCGTGTCCCGCCACTATCGCGGCGAGTGCCGCATCGTCACGCGGATCAATCGGTCCGTGGGGTGTGCCGGTACGGAAGGCGCGCCCCGCCAGCATCTGACCGAACGGGTAATCGGCGGCATCCTGGGATGGCGTCAGACGCAGCAGGGCGGCGCGCAGTTCGGGATCCCGCGCGGCGGCGGTCTGGATGCGCAGCCGCGGGCCGGTCGTTTCAGGCACCGCGATGAAGGCCCCCATGATGTCGGTCTGTTCCGTCAGGATGCGCACCAAAAGCGACTGCGCCTCTTCGGGTGTCGGCTGACGAAGCAACTCAAGCTGCATGGCGCGCACGGCGCTCTGGTAGCTCTGCAGGCGCTCGATCTCGAGGCGTTGGCGTCTTTGGTCTATGGCGGCGGTCAAATGTCCGGCCAGCTCACGGACCATGCCGTACCAGATGACCGTCTGTGCCCGGCGTGACGGACAGACGACGATGATCGCCCCGGTCGTGCCGAGGGCGAGCGTCACGCACAGAGGGAAGGCCTCCTGCGTCACCAGCGTCCAGTCGCGGTCGACCGCGCTGTCGAAGGCCGCGGCGAGGATCTCGGTGGATGCCTGCGGATCGCCCGGTCCGGCCATGGCGCAACGCTGACGCCAGCCGACGAACACGAACGACGCGTCGAGGTTGTCTTGAATCATGTGCGCGGCGTCGCCAAAGAGCTCCTGCGAGGATGATCCCTTGAGGATGGTCTGATTCAAACGGTAGAGGCCCTCATGCCACAGGCGCAACTGCATCTCTTGCGAGAGGAGATTGCCGAGCAGGAGGCCCGTGTACTGGCTGCCCCATAGCAACAGCAGAAAGAGCGGCAGCCAGCGCGCGGTGTGTTGCCACCAGAGCGCCCATAGGCGGCTGCGGGACCAGAGCGCGTCCACCTTCCAGGGATAGCCCGGGACATTGGCGCGCACCATGCGGTCGGTGCGCGGCGCGGGTGCGGGCGGTGCGTGCCAGAGAGTGCCGGCGGCTACCGCAAATGAGCCGCCCGAGCGCATGGCCAGGCGGACGGCCAGGCGCGAACGCGAGACCGGGATCGGCACCCGGCCGAGGGCCACGGGGTCGCCGATGAGAAACTGGGTCGGGCCGCGATGCGCGGCCACGCGATATCGCAGCGGGATGACCATCGCCTGGAAACGCCGCGCGTAGACGGCGTCGCCGATCTCGAGATGGGGGTCATCGCGCACGGCATGAAAGCGCCGGGCCGGCAGGATGGGTTGCGCCGGCTGTGGCCGCGCCGACCACAGGATGCGGGTGCCGCGGGCATTCAGGATATTGATGTCGCGGAGCGTCGCATGGGTGGCGAGAAAGGCGCGCAGTGTGTTCTTGACCGGCACGCTCAGCCTGGTGGCGGCGGGTTGCGAGCCGAGCAATGATCGCCCCAGAAAGCGCAGGTCCGCGAACCGCTCGTTTAGGACCAAGGCCATGTGGTTGGCGACGCGCGAGGCCACGGCCTCCGCCCGCAGGCGCTCTTCGCGCTTGATCATGTGAAAGGTGTTGATGGCGCGCCACAGGCCGACGGCAACCAGAATGAGCCCGAATCCCGCGAAGGCGATCGTCACGAGGCGCGTGCGCGCCTGGGTTGCGCGCAGACCGGTTGCCTTCCCCGGCTTCCCATGGGGGGACGCGGAGGGAAATGAAAGCCCGTGCGGCATGCGATACCCTCATCTGGCCCCGGACGCTAAGACGAGCCCCGTGGCGGCCGCTATGGCCGGCCGTTGTTTATGACCCCCGTTTCTGTGCAAAGGACATACCAGCGTGCAAATGGGGCCGTCGTGGCCGTATTCCCGCAGGCGCGCGCCGTGCGGCCGGTCCCAAGGCGCGCCCGCCGTCAGTCGATGCGCCGGTGCGCGGCAGATGTCGCCCGCGCGGGTCGCAATGGGCCGCACTTAGGCGGTCTGGACTGTGGTCCGGGTGTCATCGTGTCCGGCGGGCGACTCGCGAACCTTGCGCCGCGCGATAGGATCGGGGATATTCGCTATCAGGGGCGAAGGCGGCGATGGCGCGCAGGGGCAGTATGCGGGTGGCGCGGCGCGATGGCGCGAAGACGTTCGGTGGCGGCAGGGCCCGCGCCGCGGGCCCGGCGATCGGGAAGGCGGGGCGGTTGCCGTCTCCTGACGGTCTGGCGGGCGCTTGTCATCGATGACGCCGGCGATGATCGCGCAGGGGATCATCGCCATCCGTGGCGCCGATACCACGACTATCCATCAAGGGTGATAGTCGAAGGATCGATCGGCCCGTCTTTGCGGTCCGGCCTTGTGGCATCCCGGCCCTTGGGTAATGGGCCGCGTGATCGCCGTCGCGGGCTATAACACAGGACCGGTATGCGGCAACTTCTCCCGTGACCGCGGTCGCGGATGTGTGAGGGGTTTATGAAAGGTGTGGAAAGGATAGCTGCCTTGGGGCAGCGTATATGGTATGACAACATCAGCCGCGATCTGCTGGCAAGCGGTGGTTTGCGCGCGCTCGTAGCCCAAGGCGTGCGTGGTGTCACGACCAATCCCACGATTTTCGAGAAGGCCATCGGCGAGGGGACTCATTACGACGCCGACATCCGCGCCCTGGAGGCGCAGGGTCTGAGCCCCGAGGCCATGGTGCGCGAGCTCATGATCAGTGACGTGCGACGCGCCGCGGATATCTTGCGTCCGGTCTTTGATGCGAGTCTCGCGGTGGACGGCTACGTGAGCATCGAGGTGGCCCCGGACGAGGCGCAGGACGTCGATGCCACCGTGGCCGAGGCAAAGACCCTGTGGAGCACCATTGCCAGACCCAATGTCATGATCAAGATCCCGGCGACCGAGGCCGGCTATCAGGCCATGCGCGAGGTCCTGGCGCAGGGGATCAACGTCAACGTGACCCTGATCTTCTCCCCGCAATCGTATGAGCGGGTCGCGGCCGCCTATTGTGCGGCGCTCGAGGAGCGGTTGACCCGGGGTTTGGCGATCGACCGCGTGGCGTCGGTGGCGAGCGTGTTCGTGAGCCGGGTGGACACGGTCGTCGATGCGCAGCTGCAAGAGAGGCTGCGGAACGCCCCGGCGGCCGAGGCCAAGCGCCTAAAGAGCCTGCTTGGGCATGCCGGCATCGCCAACGCGCAGCGGATCTATCAGCGTTATAAGGATCTTTTCCGCGGCAAGGATTTCGCGCGCCTGAGGGCCCGGGGGGCGCGTCCCCAATGGCCCTTGTGGGCGAGCACGAGCAATAAGAATCCCGCTTATTCGGCCACCTGGTACATAGACCGCCTGATCGCCCAGGACACCATTAATACGGTTCCACCGCAGACATTTCAGGCGCTGCTCACCCACAAGCCAAAGGCGCTGCTGGAGGCCGAGATCGCGCAGTCGTTGGCCGTGCATGACGGCCTGCGGCGCGAGGGGATAGATCTGCCGCAGATACTCGACACCCTCCTGGACGAGGGGCTGGCCTCGTTTCTGCGGTCCTATCAGGCATTGACCGCGCGCCTTGCCCACAAAAAGGGCACTTTGACGATATAGCCCGGCGTCCCCCGGAAGCGGGTATACTGGTGGCGGGAGTCGGCCAGACAGTCGCTGCTGCAAGGCAGAGGAAAGTCCGGGCTCCGCAGGGCAAGGTGCCAGGTAACGCCTGGGAGGCGCGAGCCTACGGAAAGTGCCACAGAAAATATACCGCCCGTCGTGACGGGTAAGGGTGAAATGGTGCGGTAAGAGCGCACCGCGCCGGTGGCAACATCGGTGGCAGGGCAAACCCCACCTGGAGCAAGACCGAATAGGGGGACCATGGCGCGGCCCGCGTTGTCCCCGGGTAGGTTGCTAGAGGCGTCCGGTGACGGGCGTCCCAGAGGAATGACTGTCCACGACAGAACCCGGCTTACCGGCCGACTCCCACCTCTTGTCCACGAACCCCCCTTTTTAAAACCGCTGTGGCCGGTAACGGCCCTGCGCGCCATCGGATACCGCCCGCGATCGCCCGCCCTCCGCATTTCATCGCCCGCGCTTGACTTCGCTTTTCGTGCGTCTCTATAGTGTCATTAAGTGGGCTAAAGTGGATATTTGTGGGATAGGGGCGCGAAGACACATGTTCCGTGGCGTAAACAGCGTGAGTCTCGACAGCAAGGGGCGAATCGCCATCCCCACGCGCTATCGGGAGGATCTGCGCAGCCATTGCCAAGGCCGGCTTGTCATGACGGTCGATCGCGACCATTGCCTGCTGCTTTACCCGCTTCCGGAATGGGAGGTCATAGAGGCCAAGCTCGTCGGTCTGTCGAGTTTCAACCCGCATACGCGGCGCCTTCAGCGCCTCTTGATCGGGCACGCGACGGAGTGCGACATGGATGGGGCGGGGCGCATCTTGTTGCCCGCGCCGCTGCGCGCCTTTGCGACGCTGGATAAGGATATCATGTTGATTGGACAGGGAAACAAGTTCGAACTCTGGGATGCCGCGACATGGGATGCGCGCCGCGCCGAATGGCTGGCGCAGACTGACGGCGAAGAGCTGCCCGCCGAGCTGCAGTCCCTGTCGCTGTGACCGGGGGTCACGCGCCGGTTCTCCTGGCCGAGACCCTGGAGGCGCTCGCGGTGCGGCCGGAAGGGCGTTATCTCGATGCCACCTTCGGCCGTGGCGGGCATAGTGCGGAGATATTGGCGCGGCTTGCGCCGAACGGGCGGCTGGTCGCGATGGATTGCGACGATCAGGCGATCGAGGTGGCCACGCGGTGTTTCGGGGAGGACCCGCGTATGACGATAGTGAAAGGGCGTTTCTCCATGATCGAACGGTATCGAGAGGAGGCGCCATGGCAAGGAGGCTTCGATGGCATTTTATTCGATTTGGGGGTTTCCTCGCCCCAGCTGGATGATGCCGCCCGCGGCTTTAGTTTTCGGCGCGAAGGACCGCTCGACATGCGTATGGATCGGCACGCACACCCGTCGGCGGCCGAGTGGCTGAACGGTGCCCCCGAGGCCGAGATTGCCCAGGTCCTGCGCGATTTCGGTGAGGAGCGCTACGCGCGGCGTATCGCGCGCGCGGTGGTCGCCGCGCGCGCCGCGACGCCGCTTGCCACCACCACAGAGTTCGCGGCGCTCGTCGCCCGCGAGATCCCGCGGCGGGAGCCTGGGCAGGACCCGGCGACGCGTTCCTTTCAGGCCGTGCGCATACGGATCAATGACGAACTCGGCGAATTGACGCGCGCCCTGCCGGCGGCACGCGACCTGTTGCGACCGGGCGGGCGGCTCGCGGTGATCAGCTTCCATTCGCTCGAAGACCGTATCGTCAAACAGTTTTTCGTGCACGAGTCGCGCGGGGACGCTTATCCATCGCGCCTGCCGGTCCCGCAGGCGTGGCTTGCGCCCCGTTTGCGGGTTCTGGGCCGGGCGCGGCGCGCGGGCGCTGCGGAACGGGTCGCAAACCCCCGGTCGCGCAGCGCCGTCTTGCGCGTCGCGCAGCGCCTGGGGGATCCTTCATGACCGGTCGTACCACGATATTCTGGCTTGTCGCCCTGATCGTGTCGGCCTTGGCGCTCGTCGACGTGCGCAATCGCTATTTGCTGCTTTTCGACCACGAGGAGCATCTGGTCGGTCAAAAGGACGCCTTGCATGTGGAGTGGGGGCGACTTTTGCTGGAGCAGGGGACGCTGGCCGCGCATCGGCGGATCGATCGTATTGCGCGGCATCGTCTCGATATGACGATGCCCGATCCGCGGCGCATCGTGCTCATCTATACCCAGCCGTCGAATATCCCATGACCGGGCCCAGCCATTGCTTCGTGGTTACCGGCCAGGCCGGTTTCGGACGCTCGGGATTCGTGATGACGCTCATGCTGATAGCGCTCGCCCTCATGGCCGTGCGCGCCTTCTATCTGCAGGTCCTGGACGCGCCTTTTCTGCGCCACGAGGCCAGGCGCCAGGCGATTGAGACCGTGCAGCAAGAGGGGCATAGAGGCATGATCGTGGATCGTCACGGCCAGCCGCTTGCGATCAGCACGCCCGTCGATTCGCTATGGGCGAATCCCCACATTCTCTTGAAAGAGCCGGCCGTCTGGCCGCGCCTGGCGCACGCCATCGGATGGCGCACGGCCACGCTCGAGAAGGCCCTCGACGCCCAAAGGCACGAGCAATTCATGTACCTGCGCCGTCAGGTGGACCCGCGTTACGCGCAGGGTGTGCTCGCCTTGCGCATACCCGGGGTGGCCTCGCAACGGGAATATCGTCGCTACTACCCGGCGGGGGCGGTGGCCGCGACCGTGATCGGTTTCACCGACATCAATGACCAGGGTCAGGACGGGGTGGAGCTGGCCTACAACTCCTTCCTAAGTCCCCGTCGCGGGCGCGCCATCGTGGTTCGCGATGGCCTGGGCGAGCCGATCGCCGTGCGGCGGGGGAGAAAGCCGCCGCGTCCGGGCCATACCCTGGTGTTGAGCATCGATGAGCGCATCCAGTATCTGGCCTACCGCGAACTCTTGAAGGCGGTGCGCTACCATGATGCAAGCAGTGGCTCGGTGATCGTTCTGGATGCGCACACCGGCGAGATCCTGGCCTTGGCCAATGTCCCGAGCTTCAACCCCAACACCCGCAGCGATCTCGATAGCAGCTATTATCGCGACCGCGCCGTGACCGATGTGCTGGAGCCCGGGTCGTCCCTGAAGCCGTTTACGATCGCGCTCGCGCTGCAGTCCGGGCGTATCGTCCCCCACACCCTGATCAGCACGTCTCCCGGCAGCTACTGGGTGGGGCCCGACAAGATCAGTGACGTCGGGGATTTCGGGCTCATCGATGTGTCGCACGTCATTGCCGAATCGAGTAATGTCGGGGCCTCCAAGATTACGCTCACGACCCTGACGCGCCGCGCCATGTACCGCAATTTCCTGCGCCTGGGGTTCGCCCATTCGACGCACAGCGGCCTGCCCGGCGAGTCGAGCGGATACCTGAGTCCGCCGGAGACTTGGGAGCCGATCCAGAAGGCGACTTTGTCGTTTGGCTACGGCATCTCGGTGACGCCGATGCAGATGGCCCGCGCCTATACCGTATTCGCCGACGGCGGGGTGTTACGGCCCATCAGTATCCTGAAGGCGCCGCCGCGGTCGCCGGGGCGGCGGGTGTTTTCGCGGACGGTGGTGAGCGAGATGCGCCACATGCTGGAGCTCGCGGCAAGCCCGGTCGGTACCGGGGCCAATGCCGATGTGGTGAATTATCGCGTGGCCGGCAAGACCGGGACTGCACACATCGCTGACGCCAAGGGGTATCATAAGCACCGCTATGTCGCTTCGTTTGGGGGATTCGCGCCCGCCTCCGATCCGCGGCTTGTGATCTTCGTCGACGTCCGTGATCCCCGCAAGCATGGGTATTATGGGGCGCAGTGCGCGGCCCCGGTGTTCCGCAAGGTCATGACCGGCGCCCTGCGGATCCTGAACATTCCGCCCGATAACCCGGTCACCACCATGGCGCGCGCGCATACGAGGTGGCCATGAGCATTATGCTGGCCACGCTTTTGCAGGGCATCCGCGAACTTCCGCCCGATGCCGATCGGTCGATCGCGGCCTTGAGCCTCGACAGTCGCACGGTGGTGCCGGATGCCTTGTTCATGGCCCTGGCTGGCACGAGTCAGGATGGACGCCGTTTCATCAGCGATGCCGTGGCGCGCGGCGCGGCCGCGGTCGTGACCGAGGGTCTGGACGATGCCCGGTTGGGCACGGTCCCGGTCATCGCCTGTCCCGGCCTGCGCCATAAGGTCGGTGTCATTGCCGACCGTTTCTATGGAAGCCCGTCACGGGCACTGTCGATCATTGGAGTGACCGGGACCAACGGTAAGACCACGACCAGTCATCTCATAGCCCATGCCATGAACATCCGCAGTCCATGCGCCCTGATCGGGACGCTCGGTAACGGGTTCCCCGGTGCCCTGTTGCCGGCCGAGCGCACCACACCGGATGCGATATCCGTGCATCGCTGGCTGGACCGCTTCCGGCGCGAGGGGGCGGGCGCGGTATCGATGGAGGTGTCCTCGCATGCGCTCGACCAGGGCCGGGTCGAGGGGGTGCGTTTCATGGGCGCGGTCTTTACGAATCTCACGCGCGACCACCTGGATTATCACGGGGACATGGTGCGCTACGGGGAGGCCAAGGCGCGGCTGTTCGCCTGGCCCGATCTGGCGTTCGCGGTCCTGAACGGCGACGATGCGTTTAGCGAGGTCTTGAAGGACCGGTTGCCGCCCGGGGTTCGGGCATGGCGCTACGGGAGCACGGGTGAGGTGCGCATTCAGGACGTCCAGGCGACCGCGAGAGGCCTCGAGATCGTGTTGCTCGCCCCGGAAGGCCCCGTGACCCTGAAGAGCCCCTTGATCGGCCACTTCAATGTCTACAATCTGGCGGCGGCGCTGACCACGCTGGTGGCGTCGGGCTGGCGGGCGCGTGACGCCGCCTGTGCCCTGGCGGCCGTGACCCCCATCCCCGGACGCATGGAGCCCGTGCCGGGGCGCGCCGATCAGCCGTTCGTGGTGGTCGATTATGCCCACACCCCCGATGCCCTGGAGAAGGCCCTGGCCGGGGCCCGCGCCCACGCCGTGGGGCGCGTCATCTGCGTTTTTGGATGTGGCGGGGACCGTGATCGCGGAAAGCGCGCGCTCATGGGGGCGTGCGCCAGCCGTTACAGTGATCTCGCCATCGTGACCCACGACAATCCCCGCCACGAGGACCCGGAGCGCATCATTGCCGACATCCTGAAAGGGGTCCCCGACGAGGCCCGCGCGCATCTGGTGGTCATGGGGGATCGCCAGGCGGCGATCGCGCACGCGCTACGCGAGGGATCCGCGGGTGATGTCGTGGTGATCGCCGGCAAGGGGCATGAGGAATATCAACAGTTCGGCGATCGGCGGGTCCCATACAGCGATCGCCTCACCGCCCGCCAGTTGCTGGGGGCGCCATGATGACCATAGACGAGGTCGCCATGGCCGTCGGGGCCAGGCCCGTGGCCGCCCCGGGACACATCGAGGGGGTGGCGACCGACACCCGGACCATGACGCCCGGTTGCCTCTTCATCGCCTTGCGGGGCGCGCGCTTCGATGGCCATGCCTTTTTGCGCGAGGCGGCCGCCCACGGGGCGGTTGCGGCGATCACCGATCGTCCATGTGAGGCCGGTTGGCCCCCTTGTCTTGCGGTGCCGGATACGCGTCTGGCCTTGGGGCGGCTGGCCGCCCATTGGCGGCGCAAGATGAACGCCCAGGTGCTGGCCGTGACCGGCAGCAACGGCAAGACCAGCGTCAAGGAGATGGCATCGCGCATCCTGGCGCTCGAGCACCCGGGTATCGCGACCCAGGGCAATCTCAACAATGACATCGGCGTGCCGCTCACGCTCCTGCGGCTGCGGCCCGAGCATCGCCATGCCGTCATAGAGATGGGCATGAACCGGCCCGGCGAGATCGCCGCGCTTGCGTCCATCGCCGCCCCGGACGTGGCCTTGGTCACCAACGCCGGGCGCGCGCATCTCGCCGGTCTTGGGACCATCGAGGCGGTGGCCCGGGAGAAGGGCTCCCTGTACCCGGCGCTCGGTGATTCGGGGGTCGCGGTCATCAATGCCGATGATGCCCATGCCTCGTATTGGCGGGGCCTTGCCCGCGGACCGGTGCTGACTTATGGTCTGCGCGCGCCGGCGGATGTGTCGGCGCGCTTTACGCTGACGGCGGATGGCGCGGAGCTGGTCATGGTCGCGCGCGGTTGGACAAGCGGCCTGCCGGTACGGCTCGCCATGCTCGGGCGCCATAACGTGGCCAATGCCCTGGCGGCCACCGCCCTGGCTTTGACCGTTGGCGCGTCGCGCGACGCCATTGCCGCGGGCCTCGCCCAGGCCGTCCCGGTTGCCGGACGGCTGGAGGGGACGGCGGGATGCGCCGGCTCGCGCCTCATTGACGACAGTTACAATGCCAACCCGGATTCGGCGCACGCCGCGCTTGCCGTGCTGGCTGATCTGCCCGGCGAGCGCTGGTTCCTTTTGGGCGACATGGGCGAACTGGGCGAGAGCGGCGCGGCGCTGCACCGGTCGTTCGGCGAGGCCGCGGCCGCCGCCGGCATAGAACACCTGTGGACGTTGGGCGCGCTGTCCGGCGAGGCCAGCCGCGCCTTCGGCGCCGGCGGACGGCACTACGAGGACCACGAGACGCTTTCGAAGGATCTTAGGGCGGCACTCCATGAGGATGCCGTGGTGTTGATCAAAGGGTCGCGGAGCATGCGCATGGAGCGCATCGTATCCGCCTTACGCGCGAGCTGAGGGCTGGATGTTCCTGCTCATCATGAAGGCATTTGCCACCACCCCGGCCACCGATCTGCTGGCCTGGCGCGCCCTGTTTGCGTTTCTGACGGCCTTCGCCCTAGGCATCGCCGCGGGGCCCGCCATGATCCGCAGACTGACCGTGAGACTCATCGGCCAGACGGTTCGCAAGGATGGTCCGCAAAGCCACTATCAGAAGGCCGGCACGCCGACCATGGGCGGTGTGCTCATGCTGTTTGCGATCGCGGCCTCGACGATCCTGTGGATGCGTCCCGACAGCCGCACCACATGGATCGCGCTCGTGACCCTGCTGCTGTTTGGGGCCATCGGCTGGGCCGACGACTATGTGAAGCTTCTGCACAAGAATCCCCGCGGAATAGGGGCGCGCGCGAAGTTCGTCTCCCAGACCCTGGTCTCGATCGCGGCCGCGGCCGCGGTCTATGTCGCGGCGCGCAAGGGGGCGGATACCGCGTTCTATCTCCCGTGGATGGCCCATCCGCTCGTCCGGCTCGGGGCGTTTCCGTTCGTGCTCCTCGGGTTTCTGGTGATCACCGGCGCCAGTAATGCCGTCAATCTCACCGACGGACTGGACGGGCTTGCCGCCTTCCCGACCGCGCTCGTGGCCGGTGCGCTCGGTGTGCTGGCCTACGTCGCGGGTTCTCCGCATCTGGCCGCGCAGGTCGGCCATCCCTTTGTGCCCGGGGCGCGCGATCTGCTGGTCTTTTGCTGCGCCATCATAGGGGCGACGCTGGCGTTCCTATGGTTCAACGCCTATCCCGCGCAGGTGTTCATGGGCGATGTCGGCGCGCTGGCATTGGGCGCCGCCCTGGGCATCGTGGCGGTGGTGATCCGCCAGGAGCTCCTGCTCTTTATCATGGGGGGCGTGTTCGTGGCCGAGACCCTCTCGGTCATGTTGCAGGTCGGGTCGTTCAAACTGACGGGACGGCGGGTCTTCAGGATGGCCCCCTTACATCACCATTTCGAGCTCAAGGGCTGGCCGGAGCCGCGCGTGATCGTGCGCTTTTGGATTGCCACCATCATCCTCGTGCTGATCGGGCTTTCGACCCTCGGGGGGCGGCCATGACCCGGCAGGCCATCGTTCTGGGGCTGGGCGAGACCGGCCTGTCGTGCGTGGACTATCTGCGGGCCCAGGGTTATGAGGTCACGGTATGTGACACGCGCCCGGCCCCGCCGCTGCTCCCGTCGCTGCGTGCCCGCCACCCGCAGGTGCCGGTGCTGCTCGGGGATTTCCGCAAAGATATTCTGATCGGCACCGATCTTCTGGTGGTGAGTCCCGGCCTGTCGCTCAAGGAGCCGGCCATTGCCGCGGCACGGCACATGGGCACAGCCGTAGTCGGCGACATCGAACTGTTCGCGCGCGCCTGTCTCGCGCCGGTCATTGCCATCACCGGCTCGAACGGCAAGAGTACGGTCACGATGCTGGTCGGCGCCATGCTGGCGCGCGCCGGCCTCAAGGTCGCCGTCGGCGGCAACATCGGCATCCCCGCGCTATCGCTCCTGGATCAGCCCGTGCCCGATGTCTATGTGCTTGAGCTTTCGAGCTTCCAGCTCGAAACGACCGAGAGCTTGAATGCCCAGGCGGCGACGGTTTTGAACATAAGCCCCGATCACATGGATCGCTACGATGATCTGTCCGAATACGCGCATGCCAAGGCGCGCATTTTCGGCGGGGTCGGGCGCATGGTCGTCAATCGCGACGACCCGTGGGTCATCGCCATGGCGCATGAGGATCGAGAGGTCGTCACCTTCGGGCTGGGACGCCCAATAGGACATGATTTCGGATTGATCGACCAGGCCGGCGCATCGTGGCTGGCATGTGGGCGTCAACCCTTGATGCCGGAGGCCGCCGTGCCGATCCCCGGGCGCCATAATGTCGCCAATGTCCTGGCCGCATTCGCGCTTGCGACCACGGTGACCCGCGATCTTGCGGCGATGACGGAGGCGGTCCAGACGTTCCAGGGCCTGGCCCACAGGACCCGGATCGTCGGGCGCCGTGATGGCATCGACTGGATAGATGACTCCAAGGGTACGAACGTGGGCGCGACCGCCGCGGCCATGGCCGGCCTTGGCGGTCCGGTGGTGCTGATCGCGGGCGGCGATGGCAAGGGGGCGGATTTCGCGCCGCTCGCCGCGGCCGTGCGTGGCAAGGCGCGGGCGGTTGTGTTGATCGGACGCGATGCCGCGCGCATCGAAGAGGCCTTGCATGGTTGTTGCCCGATCGTTCATGCGCGTGACATGGACGAGGCGGTGCTCATGGCGCGCGAGCACGCGCAAACCGGGGACCAGGTATTGCTGTCCCCGGCGTGCGCGAGCTTCGACATGTTCCGGAATTACGCCCATCGCGGTGAGGTGTTCGTGGACGCGGTTCAGCGGCTCGTTGTGGAAGGTCCCGGGGGTGCCCATGGCTGATGCCAAAGAGGTCGCGGTCATGCGCCGCCCGCCGCCCCTGGACTCCGTCCTCCTGTATACCCTGCTTGCGTTGCTCGGGTTTGGGCTTGTCATGGTGTACTCGGCATCGGCATTCGTGGCGGTCCACGAGGTGGGCTACAGCACCTATTATCTCTGGCACGACGCCGTGAATACCGCCATCAGTATCATCACGCTCACCGTGGTGGTGCGGATTCCGACCGTGGTGTGGCGCCGGATGTCTCCCTACCTTTTGATGGGGGGGCTTGCCGCCCTGGTGTTGGTCCTGATCCCGCACGTCGGCGTGCGCGTCAATGGTTCGGCGCGCTGGTTGTCTTTGGGCGTGATCAATATCCAGCCCTCCGAATTCCTGAAATTGTTCCTGGTCCTCTATCTCGCCGGCTATCTCGTGCGCCGCCAGGATCGCCTGAGCGAATTCACCCACGGCATCCTGACGGTAGCCATGCTGCTCATGGTCACCGGGGTCCTCTTGCTGCTCGAACCGGACATGGGCAGCGAGGTGATTTTGTGGGCGGTGGCCTTCGGCATGCTGTTCGTGGGGGGTGTGCGCCTGAGCCACTTCGTGGCGGTGGTTCTTTCGGCGGCGGGGGCCGGTGTGCTGCTGATCCTGGCGTCCCGCTATCGGGAGGACCGCGTGATAGGTTTCCTGCACCCCTTCGCGCGCGCGAAGGGCGATGGTTATCAGCTGGTCCAGTCGCTCATGGCCTTCGGGCGCGGGGGATGGCTCGGCCGCGGTCTCGGCCTGAGCGTCCAGAAGCTTTATTACCTGCCGGCCTCGCATACCGATTTCCTGTTTGCGATCATAGCCGAGGAGTTCGGGCTTGCCGGTGTGCTGTTTGTGATCGGGCTCTTCGCCATCCTCGTGGTCCGCGCCTTTCAGATTGCCGAGGCCGCGCGCCGGGACGGCGATCTCTACTCCTGTTATGTCGCCCAAGGGGTCGCCATCCTGATCGGCCTGGAGGCGATCATCAATATGGGGGTCGACATGGGGGTTTTGCCGACCAAGGGGCTGGCATTGCCGCTGTTGAGTTATGGCGGTTCGAGCACCTTGATGAGCTGCACCGCGCTCGGGCTTTTGCTGCGCATCGATCGCGAGCGCAAGGCCCAGGGGGCCTCGCGATGAAGACCGTCCTGATCGCCGCCGGCGGTACCGGGGGGCATGTATTTCCGGCCCTGGCCGTGGCCCGCGCCTTGCGCGCCCAGGGGGTGGCGGTTGCCTGGATCGGTACGGAGCGCGGTCTCGAGGCGCGCGTGGTGCCGGCCGCCGGCTTCTCCGTGGACTGGATCACGATTCAGGGGCTGCGACGCGGATCGCTGCGTGACCTGGCGTTTCTGCCGGGGCGCCTTAGCGTTGCGCTCTGGCAGACCTACCGGATCTTCCGGCGGCGGCGGCCGGATGTCGTGCTCGCGCTCGGCGGTTTCGTCGCCGGTCCCGGCGGCATCATCGCCTGGCTTATGCGTATCCCGCTTGTCGTGCACGAGCAAAATGCGCTGGCGGGCCTCACCAACCGCTGGCTCGCGCTGCTCGCCGATCGCGTGTTGTGCGGTTTTCCGGAGGCATTCCGCTCGCTACCCGGGGCCATGCACACCGGCAATCCGGTGCGTTCGGAGATACTGAACGTCGCGCATCCCGAGACCCGCCTCAAAGGCCGCACTCCGCCCTTGCGCGTGCTCGTCGTGGGGGGCAGCCAGGGGGCGTCGATATTGAACGGCGTCTTGCCGCAGGCTGTAGCATTGATCGATCCGGCGTGGCGGCCCGTCGTTCATCACCAGACCGGGAATCGCGAGTTTAGCGCCACCAAGGAGGCCTACGCATCGCGCGGGATCGAGGCGCGGGTCACGGCATTTTTGGATGACATGGCCGCCGAATACGAGTGGGCGGATGTCGTCGTGTGCCGCGCGGGCGCGATGACGATCGCGGAATTGTGCGCGGTGGGAATTGCCGCCGTGCTGGTCCCGTTTCCGTACGCCACCGATGACCATCAAACCGCCAATGCCCGTTTCCTCGTGGATCGCGAGGCGGCCTTGTGCATCCCGCAGGCGGAGTTCTCCCCGTCCCATGTCGCGGAGCTCATCGAGGGGCTCGCGCGCTCGCCGGAGGTGGGCATGCGCATGGCCGAGCGCAGCCGCGCGTGCGCCATGCCCGATGCCACCGAACGCATCGTGGCCGCATGCCTGGAGGTCGCTCATGCATAATGTCCATCGCATTCATTTCGTGGGCATAGGCGGGGCCGGCATGTGCGGTATCGCCGAGGTCCTCCATAACCTCAAGTTCGAGGTATCGGGATCGGACGCCGCCGAGAGCGCCACCACCCGGCGGCTCGCGGGTCTCGGAATCAAGGTCCATATCGGCCATGACCAGGGTCTTGTGTGCGCGCAGGATGTGGTGGTCGTGTCATCGGCGATCGCACCCGAGAACCCCGAGGTCCTGGCCGCGCGCGCGGCCAAGATCCCGGTGATCCCGCGCGCCGAGATGCTGGGCGAGCTCATGCGCTTGCAGCAAGGGGTGGCGGTTGCCGGGACCCATGGCAAGACCACGACCACGAGTCTTGTGGCAAGCGTCCTCGGGCAGGCCGGGCTCGATCCCACCTTTGTCATCGGCGGTCGTTTGAACAGCGTAGGCAGCCATGCGCGGCTCGGGCGCGGCCGCTATCTCGTGGCGGAGGCCGACGAGAGCGACGCCTCGTTCCTGCATCTCCAGCCCTTGATCGCGATCGTCACGAATATCGATTCCGACCATATGGCCACGTACGGCGGGGACTTTCAGCGCCTGAAGCAGGCATTTCTGGCGTTCCTGCATAATCTGCCCTTCTATGGGCTCGCCATCGTATGCGTCGATGATCCGGTGATTCGTGAACTGTTGCCCGATATCCATAAGCCGGTGCTTACCTACGGGGTGAGCGATGATGCCGAGATGCGCGCCCATGCCATCGTCCAGGAAGGACAGAACATGCATTTCACGGTCGCCTACCAGGGCGAGGAGGCCTGGCTTAGCGCATCGCTGCGCCATCCGGGGCGTCACAATGTCCTGAACGCGCTCGCCGCTATCGCCGCCGGGCATGAACTGGGCGCCAAGCGTGAAGACATTGCCCGCGGTCTCAGGACCTTCTCGGGTATAGGGCGCCGTTTTCAGATCAATGCCCTTTCGGAGCTCCCGGGCGGCGATGTCCTTTTCGTCGATGATTATGCCCACCACCCGCGCGAGATCAGGGCAACACTCGCCGCCGCGCGTGGTGGGTGGCCCGATCGCCGGCTGGTGGTGGTTTTTCAGCCGCACCGTTACACGCGCACGCACGACCTGCTAGAGGATTTCGCATCCGCCCTGGCGGATGTCGACAACCTGTTCGTGACCGAGGTCTATGGGGCCGGCGAGGCCCCCATCAGCGGCGCCGATGGCCGCGCCTTGTGCCGCTCGCTGCGGGCCCGCGGGCGCCATCCGGTGTTTGTCGAAAGCCTGGCCGATCTGCCACGGATCCTGACCCCGGTGGTGGCGGCCCATGACCTCGTATTGACGCTCGGCGCCGGCAATATCGGTCAGGCGGCCTTGACCCTGCCGGATGCGTTCAGGAGGGAACAATGAGCGCCTTGATCCCTGAGGGCGAGGTCGCCGTGCGTTACGGCGAACGTCTCGCGGGACGGACCACCTGGCGCGTCGGTGGGCCGGCCGATCTTTTCTATGTGCCACCGACGGTCGCCGCGCTCGCGACGTTTCTATCCGCGCATCGTGACAGCCCGCTGCTGTGGCTCGGTCTTGGCAGCAACACCCTGGTGCGTGACGGCGGATTCAGGGGGGCGGTCCTCGTCACCGCAGGCGGGCTTGGCGATCTTGGCATCGCGGGCGCGACCGTGCGCGCCGAGGCCGGCGTGCCGCTCGCCAAATTGGCACGCTTTTGCGTCCAGTCCGGCTACGCGGGCCTCGAGTTTCTGGCGGGGATACCTGGCACGGTGGGCGGGGCATTGGCGATGAACGCCGGGGCTGGCGGACATGAGATCTGGGAGTATGTCACCGCCGTCGAGACCATCGACCGACACGGCCGGGTCGACCGGCGTACGTGCGCCGATTTCGAGATCGCCTATCGACGGGCCGCATCATCCCGCGAGGAATGGTTTGTGAGCGCCTCCTTCGATTTACCGGTGGGTGATGCCGAGGTGGGCATGGCGCGTATCCGGGAGCATCTGGCGATTCGTAATCGCACCCAACCCATGCACACCGCCAATGCCGGATCGGTGTTCCGGAACCCGCCGGGCGACCACGCCGGCCGTCTGATCGAGGGCGCGGGCCTCAAGGGGTTGCGTGAAGGGGGCGCGATGGTCTCGCCGCGCCATGCCAATTTCATCATCAATGATGGCACCGCGTGCGCCGCCGATATCGAATGCCTGATCGGTCGGGTCCAGGCGTTGGTCCAGGAGCGCACCGGCATCCTGTTGAGTCCCGAGGTCAAGATCGTGGGAGAGGCCGTATGAGTCGTTACGGGAAGGTCGCGGTCCTCCATGGAGGCATGTCCGCGGAGCGCGCCGTGTCCCTGAAGAGCGGTCAGGCGGTGCTCGCGGCCCTGCGGGCGCGTGGCGTCGATGCCCATGGGATCGACGTCGGACACGACCTCGCGGCGCGTCTCGCGGAAGGTTACGACCGCGCTTTCATCGCGCTTCACGGCCGTTTCGGCGAGGACGGTTGCGTGCAAGGCCTGCTCGAGGTGATGGGCATGCCTTATACGGGGAGCGGGGTGGCGGCCTCGGCCGTGACCATGGACAAGATGTTGACCAAGGCGGTGTTACGCGCCGCATCCGTGCCCACGCCCGACTTTCGCCTGCTCCACCATGAGGCGGATCTCGCGACGGTCGCCGCGCTCGGGTTCCCGCTCATCCTGAAACCGGTGTCCGAGGGTTCGAGCATCGGGGTCAGCAAGGTCCTGTCATCGGCGGGTCTCGGCGAGGCCTTTCGCAAGGCGCGCGCCTACGGCCCGGTGCTTGCCGAGGCGTGCATCACGGGTCCCGAATACACCTGCGCCATCGTCGGCGAGCGCACCTTGCCGGTTATAAGACTCGAGACCCCGCAGGCGTTCTACGATTACGAGGCCAAGTACCTCCTGAACACCACGCGTTATCATTGCCCGTCCGGTCTGTCGATCGAAGAAGAACGTGCCATGCAGGCGCTGGCCTGGGCGACCTTCAAGGCGCTCGGCGCGCGCGGCTGGGGGCGCGTCGATATCATGGCCGATCGCGACGGCGCACCGTATGTGCTCGAACTCAATACCGTCCCGGGCATGACCGACCACAGCCTCGTCCCGATGGCAGCGCGCGCCGCGGGCCTGTCCTTCGAGGACCTGGTGCTTGCGATCCTATCCGAAACCCTGGAGGCGCCATGAGGATTGGGGCGGATATCAGGACGCGACTGGCGCACGATCGCCGCGGTTTCCGCTCGGCCGGTCCGGTGCGCCGTCTCGACCGGCGCCACGCGCGTATCGCGCTTGTGATCTTCGCGGGGGTGGCGGTGGCCCTGGGTGTGCGCGCGGTGCTTGCCCCCAACCGATTCCCGGTGCGCTCGGTGCGCGTCATCGGTCATCTCGGGCACATACCGCAACCCCTGCTCGTGGCGGCCGTGCGGCCATTTCTCTACCGCAATTTCTACACCCTGCCCCTCGATGCCGTGCGCACCGCCGTGGCCGGCGTGCCGTGGGTCGGATCGGTGCGCGTCGAGCGGCGCTTCCCGCGCGCCCTTGTGATTTATGTGGGGCGCTTGCGTCTTGCGGCGCGCTGGGGGCACGGCGGGTGGGTCGACACCGGCGGCGGGCATGTCCATCTGCAGGGCTACGAGCCGCCGGCGGGGCTCCCGGTCTTCCAGGGGCCGGCTGGCAGCGAGCGGGAGATGTGGGTGCACTATGGACGGCTTCAGGCGCTTTTGAAGCCTGCGGGGCTTGTTATCACGGCCGTGGACCTGTCCGATCGCGGTACCTGGCGGCTGGCCCTGCGCGGCGGACCGCAGCTCGTTCTGGGGCGCAAGGCATGCGCGCGGCTTACCCGCTTTTTGACGGTGTTCCCCCAGCTCGCCGCCAGGCGGCGCACGATGCAACAGGTCGATTTGCGGTACACGAACGGCTTTGCCATAGGCTGGAAGACGGGCTCGGGGGATAAGAAATGACAAGAAAGGGTGACGCTCGGCTCGTGGTGGGGCTGGATATAGGGACGTCCAAGGTGCTTGCGATCGTAGGCGAGATCGGGCGCGATGGCGCGATCGAAATCATAGGAGTCGGCCATCAGCCGTCGCGGGGCCTCAAAAAGGGCGTGGTCGTCAATATCGAGTCGACCGTGCAGTCGATTCAACGCGCCGTCGAAGAGGCCGAACTCATGGCCGGCTGCCAGATCCATTCGGTCTATGCCGGGATTGCCGGGAGCCACATCAATTCCGTCAACTCGCATGGGATTGTGGCCATCAAGACCAAGGAGGTCGGGCAAGGGGATGTCGATCGCGTGCTCGAGGCGGCGCGCGCCCTGCCCATTCCCGCCGATCAGAAGATCCTCCATATCCTGCCGCAGGAGTACATCATCGACCGCCAGGAGGGTGTCCGCGAGCCGATCGGCATGTCCGGCGTGCGCCTGGAGGCCAAGGTTCACATCGTGACCGGCGCGGTGAGTGCCGCCCAGAACATCGTCAAGTGCGTGCGCCGCTGCGGGCTCGAGGTCGACGACATCATCCTGGAGCAGCTGGCCTCGAGCCTATCGGTGTTGACGGAAGACGAAAAGGAGCTTGGCGTATGTCTGGTCGACATCGGCGGCGGCACGACCGATATATCGGTATTCACGCAGGGCGCGATCCGTCACACCTCCGTGATCCCGATCGCCGGCGATCAGGTGACCAACGATATCGCGGTGGCGTTGCGTACGCCGACGCAATACGCAGAAGACATCAAGAAGCAATGGGCCTGCGCCTCCGGTCAGGGCGTGGAGGATGGCGTGGTGGAGGTTCCCGGCGTCGGCGATCGGCCGCCACGCAAGCTGTCGCGGCAGACGCTCGCGGAGGTCGTCGAGCCGCGCATAACGGAACTCTATGAACTGATCGCAGACGATTTGCGCAAGAGCGGGTTCATGGATCTTCTGGGGTCGGGCATCGTGCTTACCGGGGGCAGCGCAAAGATGGAAGGCATGGTGGAGTTGGCGGAAGAGGTGTTCCACACGCCGGTCCGCCTGGGGGTCCCGCAGTATGTGGGGGGCTTGAGCGGGGTCGTCCACAACCCCATTTTCGCGACCGGCGTGGGTCTCGTCTTGTACGGGCACAAACACACCGTCGGCCCGACCATGACGCCTGTTGTCGGTCGCCAGGCCTCTGGACGGTTTACGGAAATATTGAATCGCATGAAAAGTTGGTTTCAAGGGAATTTTTGACCATGGAAAGTCAGTGCGGACGTCACATACAGGACAGGAGAACGGGCCATGTTTGAAATCGTAGAGGCAAGCGGCCAGCAGGCCGTAATCAAGGTCATAGGGGTCGGCGGCGGGGGTGGTAACGCCATCGAGTACATGATGAAGTCCAATATCGATGGCGTGGAGTTCATCGTCGCCAATACCGACGCGCAGGCGATCAAGAAGTCTTCCGCCAACGTCGTTTTGCAGCTCGGATCCAATCTAACGAAGGGGCTGGGGGCCGGCGCGGACCCCGGCATCGGCCGGCAGGCGGCGATGGAGGACAGGGAGCGCATCGCCGAGGCCCTGGCGGGCGCGGACATGGTGTTCATCACCGCCGGGATGGGTGGCGGCACCGGCACCGGCGCGGCGCCCATCGTGGCGCAGGTGGCCAAGGATCAGGGTATCCTCACGGTTGCGGTGATCACGAAGCCGTTTCCCTTCGAGGGCAAGAAGCGCATGAGCGTAGCCGAGCAGGGGATCCGTGACCTCGGCGAATACGTGGACTCCATCATCACCATCCCAAACGAGAAGCTGTTGGCGGTCGTGGGCCGGGACATGTCGCTGCTCGATGCCTTCGGCAAGGCCAATCAGGTCTTGCAGGGGGCGGTGCAGGGTATCGCGGAGCTCATCACGCGCCCCGGCCACATCAATGTCGACTTCGCGGATGTGCGCACGGTGATGTCCGAGATGGGCATGGCCATGATGGGGTCCGCGGTCGCGCGCGGGTCGGACCGGGCACGCGAGGCGGCACGCGCGGCGATCTCGAGCCCGCTTTTGGAGGACGTGGATATTGCCGGCGCGCGCGGTATGCTGGTCAACATAACCGCCGGCGCCAGCATGTCCCTTGGTGAGTTCGCCGAGGTCGGTGACACCATCAAGGAGTTCGCGTCGGAGGATGCCACGGTGGTCATAGGGACAGCCATCGACCCGAGCATGGACGACGAGATGCGTGTCACGGTCGTCGCCACCGGTCTCGGCGGCGGCCACAAGCGCGCGGCGGTGGCCCTCAAGGTCGCCAAGGGCGGTGCCTCGGCGGGGGTGGGCGCGGCGGCCCCGAACTATGATGATCTCGACACCCCGACCGTGATCCGCAACCGGCGGGTCGGCGAGAAGCATGATGCCCGGGCGGCCGATTATCTGGACATCCCGGCGTTCTTGCGCCGCCAGGCCGATTAGGCCCGTTTATCGGGAGAGGGGCGCCGGCTGCGGCCGCGGGCCGCCACCGACCTGGACAGAATGGCATTTTGTCTTTATTGTTTAAGACAATGCCGGAACTTGGCCCGGCGGCCGTACAGGGAGGTCCGGCGTGGACAGCAGGGTGCTATTGTGCTTCATAGCGCGGAAGTCTCATGATAAAGCAACGTACGTTAAAGAACGTGATTCGGGCCACGGGCGTCGGATTACACACCGGAGAGAAGGTTTATCTGACCCTGCGTCCGGCCCCGGTCGATAGCGGCATCATCTTCCGGCGCGTGGATATGCCGCAGCTCGTGGAAATACGGGCATGCCCCGAGAATGTCAGCGATACACGACTCTCGACCACGCTTGAGCATAATGGCGCGCGGGTTTCGACGGTCGAGCACCTGATGTCGGCGTTTGCCGGTCTTGGAATCGACAATGCCTATGTCGACCTCACCGCGCCCGAGGTCCCGATCATGGATGGCAGCGCGGGCCCGTTCGTTTTTCTGATCCAGTCGGCGGGCGTCGAAGAACAGTCGGCCCACAAGCGCTTCATCCGGCTTCGCAAGACCATCGAGATCGAAGATGGCGACAAATGGGTCCGGTTCGAGCCGTGGGACGGATTCAAGGTGTCGTTTACGATAGACTTCGATCACCCCATCTTCCGCAACTCCACCCAGGTGGCCTGTATCGACTTCTCCACGACCTCGTTCGTTAAGGAGATCAGCCGCGCGCGCACCTTCGGCTTCATGCGCCAGCTTGAGGCCCTGCGGCAGAATGGCCTGGCCCGGGGGGGTGGCCTCGACAATGCCGTGGTGATGGACGATTTCCGCATCCTGAACGAAGACGGATTGCGTTACGAGGATGAATTCGTCAAGCATAAGATCCTGGATGCGATAGGCGACCTCTATCTTCTGGGCCATCCGCTGATCGGGGCCTTCAGTGCCTGTAAGTCCGGACATGCCTTGAATAACCGCCTGTTACGTGTATTGGTGGCGGATAGCGATGCCTGGGAGATCGTCTCGTTCGAGGAGACGGATAGGCCGGCCATATCGTTTGCCAGGACGGTGCCCGCGGTTTAACCGGGTCCGCGGGCGGCGTTACGACCTTCAAGGGTGGCGATGTGAAAGAGCGCAAGCCGGCGAATGTGACATTACGGATCGTGGGTCATAGAAGCCGCTTGAATCGCCAGTGGCGCTTGAGTCCACGCCAATGGCGCATCGCCATCGGCGTGGGTGCCGGCGTGATCCCCCTGCTGCTGGCCTTTGGTGTCTATGGTCTCTTGCGCGTGTTTGTCCCCGACTCGATGGGTGAGGGGCCGGGCGTCGCGCCCATCGCGGCGGCGCATGCCGAGGTGACGTCGCTTGCGCGTGATACCGCCGCCGGTCTCGATGTCATGGCCATCGAGCTTGGCGCGCTCAATGCCAACGCCGTGCGACTCGCGCGCCTGGAGCGCCGGCTGGTCCATTCGACTGGCATCGCGTTGGCGCGCGCCCGTGCGCACTCTGTACCGATGCGCGCCCTGCCGGTGTCTTCGCCCGATTCCTCGCGCCTCATCACAAAGCTCCATGTCTTGGCGCAGCGGCTCGCGCCCGCGACCCACAAGCGTCGGGCGCTATGAACGTCATCATTTTACGCGAAGGCGACGCGCGCTCCCGTCCCGTCAACGTGAATCTGCGCACGATGGTGGCCGGCGCCCTGATCCTGTTCGGCCTTCTACCGCTTACCCTGGGGGCGCTCGCCTTTTGGCTGGTCGCCGCCCATGCCCCGGGGGCGCGTGCGGCGGGTGCCGGCGTGCCGGCGGCGGCGCTGGGCCAGGCCCGCCGTCTCGCCCGGATCAGCCATACCGATCTGTCGCGACTCGCGGCCAGGGTAGGGCGGCTGCGCGCCCGCGCGAGCCGGCTCGATGCCTTGTCGGCGCGCCTCGGGGCGCTCGCCCGGCTGCCCGGCCGACCGGTGGCGATGCGTGCGTTCACGACCGCCCCGGCCGTGCCGATATCCGACGCGGGCTGGACCGTGGCCGGCCTCAAGGCCGTGGCGCAACGCCTGAAGGCGGATTTCACGCGGCGTTCGGCTGAGATGACCGTGCTCGCATCGGTGCTGGCCGCGCGCCGGGTCATGGCGCTGACCACCCCAGGGGGTTGGCCCGTGCGCGGCGGCTGGATCTCCTCGCCCTTCGGCCCGCGTCCGGACCCCTTCACCGGCCGGCCTGGTTTCCATCCCGGCGTCGACATCGCCGCCCCCATAGGGACGCCGGTGCGCGCCATGGCGGCCGGGATCGTCATCTTTGCCGGTGGCGACGGTGGCTTCGGACGGCTCGTGAAGGTCGAAGACGGTCACGGCGAGGTCACCATGTACGCCCACCTGAGCGCCCGCTACGTGCACGTCGGGCAGGTCGTCTCCAAGCACGAGCTGCTGGGGCGTGTCGGAGACACCGGCTACTCCACGGGCCCGCACCTGCATTTCGAGGTCATGCTCCACGGCGTACCCATCAATCCCATCGGCTTCCTGCGGCTCGCGGATCGACACTGAGCGGAAAAGTGTTCAAGTAAACCCCCTTTTCGGCCATAATGCGACTTTTTCTGATCGGTTCAGAGGGCTATGGCCGCCAACGTTCTGAGTAGATTTTTCGGTAGCCGCAATGATCGCGTAGTGCGGCGCATGCGCCAGAAGGTGGCGGCGATCAACGGCCTCGAGTCCCGCTATGCGGCCTTGTCGGACGACGAGCTGCGCGGCCAGACGGCGACGTTCCGGCAACGCCTGGAAAACGGCGAGCCCTTGGAGGCGCTGCTCCCCGAGGCCTTTGCGGTCGTGCGCGAAGGCTCGCGCCGGGTCCTCGGTATGCGTCACTTCGACGTGCAGCTGATAGGCGGGATGGTCTTGCACGAAGGCAAGATCGCCGAGATGCGCACCGGTGAAGGCAAGACCCTGGTGGCCACGCTCGCCGCCTATCTGAATGCGCTGCCGGGTTCGGGCGTGCACGTGGTGACGGTGAATGATTACCTCGCCTCCCGCGATGCCGAGTGGATGGGGCGTCTCTATCGCTTCCTGGGCCTTTCGGTCGGGACCATCGTGTCAACGCTCGATGGACCGGCGCGTCGCGAGGCCTATAACGCCGACATCACCTACGGAACGAACAACGAGTTCGGTTTCGATTACCTGCGCGACAACATGGCCTTCAGCGCCGATGAGCGCGTGCAGCGCCGCCTGCATTACGCGGTCGTAGACGAGGTCGACTCCATTCTCATAGACGAGGCCCGTACGCCGCTCATCATATCCGGCCCCACCGAGGAGAATACCGATCTCTATGTCAAGATCGACGCCATCGTCCCGCGGTTGAAGAGGCAGGAGGCCGAGGATGCGCCCGGAGATTACACGGTCGACGAGAAGGCCAAGCAGGTCTACATGACGGAGGAGGGGCACGAGACCGCCGAGCGCCTGTTGGCCGCGGCCGGCCTGCTTGCGGAGGGTGAAGGCCTTTACGATCTGGGGAATATGGGCCTTTTGCATCATCTGAATGCCGCCTTGCGGGCGCATGCCATCTATCACCGCGAGGTCGATTATATCGTGACCGACGGCCAGATCGTGATCGTCGATGAATTCACCGGGCGCATGATGCCGGGGCGGCGCTGGTCGGATGGCCTCCACCAGGCGGTCGAGGCCAAGGAGCGGGTCGAGATTCAGAACGAAAACCAGACGCTGGCCTCGATCACCTTCCAGAATTATTTCCGGCTCTACGACAAATTGGCCGGCATGACCGGTACGGCGGATACCGAGGCCTTCGAATTTCAGGAGATCTACAACCTCGAGGTGACGGTGATACCGACGCACCGGCCGGCGATCCGCAAGGACCATGGCGACCAGGTCTATCGGACCACCGCCGAAAAGCATGTGGCGATCGTCGCCGATGTCGGGGAGGCCCACAAGAAGGGGCAGCCGGTGCTGGTCGGCACGGCCTCCATAGAGAGCTCGGAGAGTCTTTCGGCGCTCCTGAAGAAGGCGAACATCCCCCATGAGGTGTTGAACGCCAAGCATCATGAGCGTGAGGCGCATATCATCGCTCAGGCGGGCCGCGAGGGTGCCGTGACGATTGCCACGAATATGGCCGGGCGCGGCACCGATATCGTGCTCGGAGGTAATCCCGACACGGCGCCGGGTGCCGATCCCGACGAGACCGCGCGCGAAGGGGTCCGCGCCGAGTGGCAGGCGCGGCATGATCGCGTGATCGCGGCCGGTGGTCTCAAGGTGATCGGCACCGAGCGCCACGAGTCGCGGCGAATCGACAATCAGTTGCGTGGGCGTTCCGGCCGTCAGGGCGACCCGGGCGAGACCCGCTTTTATCTCTCGCTGGAAGACAATCTGATGCGCATCTTCGGGTCGGATCGGGTGGCCGGGCTCATGGAAAAGCTCGGCATGGAAGCGGGCGATGCCATCGAGCATCCGTGGGTGACGAAGGCCATCGAGAACGCGCAACGCAAGGTGGAGGCGCACAACTTCGATATCCGCAAGCAATTGCTGGAATACGACGATGTCGCGAATGATCAGCGCAAGGTGATATACGAGCAACGCAACAAACTGCTCGTGGCCGAGGATGTCAGCGCGAGCGTCTCGGCCATCCACCGTGATGTCGTCGATGCCTTCATAAGCGAACATGTGCCGCCGGGCAGCTTCGAGGAGCAATGGGATATCGATGGGCTGAAGGCGACGCTCGACCGCGAGCTGCGCCTGGATCTTCCAGTCGATCAGTGGCTCAAGGAAGACGCCAGCCTCGACGAGGACGGCCTGCGCGCGCGCATCCAGAAGGAGGCCGAAGAGCGCTATCGGGAGAAGACCGGACAGATCGGTGAGGAAACCATGCGCCATCTGGAGAAGGCCATCATGCTCCAGGTCCTCGATCTGCAATGGAAGGATCATCTCGCGGCCATGGATCATCTCCGCCAGGGCATACAGCTGCGCGGCTACGCTCAAAAGAGCCCGCAGCAGGAGTACAAGCGCGAGGCCTTCGAGCTGTTTTCGCATATGCTAGACCGCATCAAGCGCGAGGTGATTACCACCATCGTCCAGGTCGAGATCCAGGACGATAGCGATATCGACCTGATCGATGAGCAGCGGCGCCAGCAGGGGGTCACGTTCTACGACCATCCGAGCCTCGATGCCGCTCAGGCGGATATGGATACCATGGTGCAGACCGTGGTGCGCGCGGGACCCAAGGTGGGCCGCAACGACCCGTGCCCATGCGGGTCGGGGAAGAAATACAAACAGTGTCACGGGCGCCTCGTCTAAGGAGCGATTATGGCTGTGGGAGTCAAGGCTATGCCGCCGCTTGGTGCCATTGCCGGCGTGCGGCTCGGTACCGTGGCCGCCGGGATCCGCAAGGCGGCCCGGCAAGACCTCGTTGTCATTCAATGTGATTCCGGGACCACTGCCGCGGCGGTCTTTACCCAGAGCCATTTCGCGGCCGCGCCGGTGCTGATCGCCAAGGCCCATTGGCAACAGACCGAACCGCGCGCCCTCATCATCAACACCGGCTACGCCAATGCCGCGACCGGCGAGCCGGGTCTCGCGGATGCACGCGCCTGCTGCCAGGCCCTGGCGCAGGCGCTCGGCTGCCGGCCGGACGAGGTCCTGCCGTTCTCGACGGGGGTCATAGGCGAGCGCCTGCCGGCCTCCGCGGTGATCGCCGGTATCCCGCCGGCCGTGGGCGCGGCCTCCGAGGACGGATGGATGGATGCGGCGCATGGCATCATGACGACCGACACCGTGCCCAAGGGCGCGACGTGCGAGATGGTCCTGGAAGGCAAACCCGTACGGATCACCGGTATCGCCAAGGGGTCGGGCATGATCCACCCCAATATGGCGACCATGCTCTCGTTCGTGGCGACCGACATCGGGGCTGAGCGCCCCATTCTGCAAGCGGCGCTCGCACAGGCCGTGAAGACCACCTTCAATGCCATCTCCGTGGATGGAGATACCTCGACAAACGATGCCTTGGTGGTGCTTGCCACGGGCCGGTCGGGCGTGCGCCTGACGGCCACCGAGGGGCCGGCGTTTACCCGGTTTTGCGAGGCCTTGGAGCAGGTCTGTGCCGAGCTTGCGCAGGCCATCGTCCGCGACGGCGAGGGCGCGACCAAGTTCGTGCGCGTGGAGGTTTCCGGCGCCCGGTCCGATGGTGAGGCGCGCATCGTGGCCGACACCATCGCCACCTCGCCGCTCGTGAAGACCGCTTTGTTCGCAAGTGATCCCAACTGGGGCCGTATCCTCATGGCCGTGGGGCGCGCGCCCATCGCCCTCGACGACCCGGATCGCGTGACCGTGAGCCTAAACGGTGTGCGGGTATTCCGTCACGGCATGGTCGATCCGGATTATCGCGAAGAGGCCGGCCAAAAGGCCTTGGCGGCCGCGGATATCACAGTCGGTGTCGATCTCGGCCAGGGCCATGGGCGGGCGGTCATGCATACCTGCGATTTTTCCTACGACTATGTCCGTATCAACGGGTCCTACCGGACCTGAGCGCGTCGTCGCCGCCATCATCCGGGATGGCGGCGGACGGGTGCTGGTGGCGCGCCGGCCCGAAGGCAAGGCGGGTGCGGGGCTCTGGGAATTTCCCGGTGGAAAGGTCGATCCGGGCGAGTCGCAGAGCGAGGCCCTGAGGCGCGAGCTCCATGAGGAGCTCGATATCGCGGTCGGGGCCTGCACGTTTCTGCCGCATTATCGCGCGGCCACGCCGCCTGGGATCGATCTCGCGTTCTGGCGGGTGGACGCCTACGAGGGTGTGGCACGGGGGCGCGAGGGCCAGGAGATCCGCTGGTGCCCGCCGGACACGCTGCCGGATCTGCCGTTTTTGCCCGCGGATCGTCCGATTCTCGCACGCCTGCGCCTGCCATCCCTCTATCTCATCAGCGATGTCGACCAGCTCGGCGAGGCCTTGTTCGAGGAGCGGCTCGCGCAAGCCGCGGCCCGCGATGCCCTGCTGTTGCAGTTACGCGAGCCCTGGCCGGCCTCGCGCCTGCGCGCCTATGCCCAGCATCTGCGGGCGCTTCTCGCCCCCTACGGTGGACGGTGTATCGTCAATGGCGATCCGGATGAACTCGTGGGTTGTGCCGACGGCGTCCATCTGTCGGCCGCGTGCCTGGCGCGTATCGATGCCCGGCCGGCGGCGACGCTCGTCGGGGCCTCCTGCCATGATGCCGTGGAACTGCGGCGCGCGGCCGCCATGGGCTGCGATTTCGCGGTGCTTTCGCCCGTGAAGCCGACGCCGAGCCATCCGGATGCGGCCCCGCTTGGCTGGGCGCGCTTCCAGGAGCTGGCCGCCGAGGTCCTGCTGCCGGTCTATGCCCTGGGGGGCATGACCACCGCGGATCGGGTGTCGGCCGAGACCCATCTCGCTCAGGGGGTGGCGTTGCGTAGCGGAATCTTCGGCAAAGACAGCGGTTTGCCCATACCCTGACTCGCGACGTGCTGGGTTCGCGGAATGAGGGCGGCATCCGAGGGTGGTCTCCGTGCGTCCAGCAATTCTCAATGTGAAGCGACAGCGCCTGGATCACCCGGTGACGATGCAAGAATGCGTCTGTCTGGACGCGCCTGTGCCGGATGTTGGGCGCCTTCTCGTCATGCGGGACGCCCCGGTGACGATGCAAGAATGCGTCTGTCTGGACGCGCCTGTGCCGGATGTTGGGCGCCTTCTCGTCATGCGGGACGCCACTCGGTGCCCATGATCAGCGCCACATTGAGAATTGCTGGCGTGCGTCAGAAGCATATAGCCATTTCTGACATTCTTTAATCTCAAGTTGCCCCGAACGAAAGACGTGTTCCTTAGGCCTTTCAAGGCATTGTGAAAGAATCCCTGTTCCGCGTCCTGCCTACACGGGGAGGGCGTCGATGAGAGCCATGGCGCGCGCTTGCAGCGGATTGGGTTGCGTCGTCACGGAAAAGGTCGGCGCATCGGCTTCAGCGGAGGTGCGGCAGGCATTGCCGGCCGCATGGCCGGTGTTGCGCACGATGGTGGCGAGCTCCGCAAGAAGTGTGGGGAAGCTGTGGATCGGGGTGCCATCCTCGTGGCGCCGGCGCGCGACCTTCGCCTTCGCCGCGGCGGAGCGTTCGGCCGGCGCCACCGGGTCCCGGGTGGCCTTGGCCGCTTGATCCTCATCAGCGAAGAGCAGCTCGCGCCAGGCCTCCTTCAGGTGCCACTCGACATAATAGGCCAACATGCAGAGGAAGATATGGGCCCGTACCCGATCGCACGGTCCCGTCAAAGTCACGCGCTCACGCAGCGCCTCGATCACTGAACGCCTGAGGCGAGCGCAGTCGATGGGGTGGGCGGCCCGAAACGGCGGGGGGACCGCTTTTTGGGGAGAGTTTCTCCCAAAAAGGCGAGAACGAGGCGAACGCCTGCGGCGGGGGAACCCCGCGCGGGCCTTGTCTTCTGGTTTTAGGGGCTTTACAGACGCAGCATCGCCAAGACCTGATCGGCCTGCGCGGCCAGGCCCCGCAGTGCCGCCTTGATGTTCGCGACGTGGAACAGGCGCAGGAGGCTGATAGTGAAGTTCCGCAGGCAGGCGAGGGTGTGGGGGGGGTGTGTCCGGTCCGCGCCCGGCAACGGTCCTCGTCATAGGCCATGTCGCGTACGTGGTGCAGACGGTTCTCGATGCCCCAATGGCCCCGGTTCTGGGCCAGCAGTTGTGCGGGGCTCGCTTCAGTGCGGCTTTGGCTGCCAATCAGATAGACCCGCTCGAGGGTCGTCTTGTTTTCTGACGTGGAAGATCTCGCGCTCCACGCAGGCCACCTGGGCCGCATAGGGAAACGTCACATACCCATTGAGCTTATCGCTCACCCAGATACGTCGGGTCTCCACGCGCCCATGGGCCTTATCCGTCGTCACGTGCTGGGGGGAAAGGCCTCCCGATGGAGGCCTTCGATGTCGGCTTTGAGCGTAGGCTGATTGTCTTTAACAGTGAAGAGGTAGTGCGCCTGCTTGTCCTCGACCACATAACGGGCGGTCTCTGTTTGGGTATGCAGGGCGTCCGCGGTCACCACCCGACCCGCCAAGGTCAAGGGGTCGAGCAAGGGCTTTACCGCCTTCTGCTCACTCGCCTTGTCGGCCACCTCCACTTGATTGAAGACCACATGGCTCGTGTGCCCGAACGCAGCGACCAGTTGCCGTGCATGACCCCCATCCTGCGATCCCCGTAAGGTTTTGCCATCGAGTGCCACCGGTTCCCACCTCCACTTGATTGAAGACCACATGGCTCGTGTGCCCGAACGCAGCGACCAGTTGCCGTGCATGACCCCCATCCTGCGATCCCCGTAAGGTTTTGCCATCGAGTGCCACCGGTTCATCGGCTACGCCCTGCGTGTGCAGCCAATCCCCGAGCTTCTCCTCCAGGGCCGCGATATCGATCGTCTGCAACAGGCGGCGAATGGTGGGCTCGGACGGGGGTTCATAGCGGCCATCGGTCGGCTACGCCCTGCGTGTGCAGCCAATCCCCGAGCTTCTCCTCCAGGGCCGCGATATCGATCGTCTGCAACAGGCGGCGAATGGTGGGCTCGGACGGGGGTTCATAGCGGCCATCGGCGGTCCTACGGCACCGCAACCGACGCAGCATCGCAGGCGGGAGGCGTTTGACCCATTCGCCGATGGCCGTCGGTCCCTGCGCCCCGCTGATCACGGCACAGAGGATGATGGCGATGAGCGAGCGCTGGCTGTGGCGCAGCCCGCGCCTCGCACGGGGGTCTTCCAAGGACCCCAGACGCGCAAAGAGTGCGGCTGCGTCCACGTCGGTCAGGGTCATGGTCTTCATCTCCTGGCGGGGTAGGTCTGGGTGCGGGCGTGGCGATGAGAGGATCAGCCGGGCCTTTTTATGGAGGGGGTACACCCAGATCCGCTTAGGGGCCCCATGGGCGACATAGGTATCGTTGGATTTGGCAAAGCCGCGCGTGGGCCCGAGTTCGATCCAGTTGGCCGCCCGGTAGCAGGTGCCGGCAAAGCGCGCCGGATCGATGAAGGTCCAGGCCAAGCAGAAGGCCGTGGCCGTGGACCGCCTGCCAATCCGCCGAGAGACGCGCGAGATTCTGGCCCAGAATCCGCGAGGCGAGGTTCCGCACCTGTACGCCCGGCAGGATCAGGAAGCGGGCGTTGTTGGCGATCAATCCGATGCGCTGCCACTGCAAGGCCTTCGCCCAACCGATCCAGGCATCGCGCGGGGCGCACTTCAAGGCCGCCGACGCCCAGCCTACGAGCGCCAGCCGCTGGCCATCCGCCTCCGCCCCCACACGGAGGGGGTTGTCCACCCCCACACGGAGGGGGTTGTCCACCCCCACACGGAGGGGGTTGTCCACCCCCACACGGAGGGGGTTGTCCACCCCGTAGCGCAGACTGCGCCCCACGAGCGCGGCAAGCCCCAGGTAATGGTGGGCGCGCATCAAGCGGTCCCACTCGGCGCGTTCGCCCGGACGGATCAGGCGCACGCGCACGTGCGACACATGGACGGATCAGGCGCACGCGCACGTGCGACACATCCACCCCCCCATCTTGGCCCGGATCGTTCATGCCCTCCGTTATAGCAGAGGCGAGCCCCAAAAGCCAGCGGATTCGGATGCCCTCTGCCTCATCAAGGACTTGGGGGGGTGAATGACGGGGCCCTGACCCGATCGCTCAAACGGTGATGGATGGGACGAACTTTGAGGTCTACGGTCTTCATTGACCAGCCATGCCCCACACAGAGGGGGTTGTCCACGGCCGGCAATGCCGAAAGGCGCGTTCGACCTGAGACAAGGATTTGTAATGGCGCACGCAGCAGGCCGCATCCAACCGCTCGGATGGGACCGAGGTGCGGATGATATAGGGCCCATCGAGCGCCGCCTCGGCGGCGATGGCGTCGTCCTTACGGACAAAGGTGAGGCTTGTGTCGGTGATCGTGAGGGTGAAGTGCTTGGCCATCTTATAGCGATTTACGATGCGCCCGACCGCCACGCCGATCTTGTCCTGCCCCTTCAGACGGCCGGCTTCTATGCGGGCCTGGATCGTGCGTAGCACCTCCTCGGTGGCACGGAGCACTCCTCGCGCTTATGGCGCCTGAGCTTCGCAAGCTCGGGATTGCGGCAGGCCACGAGCCGCTCCCCGGGATAGTCGGGGTGGGTGATCTCGGCCAGATTCCGTTCATCGACCGGCCATAGGCCACGATGTCTACAATGTGCGGCCGGCAATGAGAGGTCGGGCTGGATGGTCTTGTCCTCCACCAGGGCGCGTATGGAGGCGCTCTTCAAGGCCGTGATCCAGTCGATGCCGCCGATCGTCGGGTCGTGGTCATGCGTTCCTCCTCCATCACTGTGATGGGCGGGAAGCGTAACGGGGTCAGGGGAACCGCGGCAGGGTGGGGTTTATGGAGCGCTTAGTACGCCAGGCCAAGCTGGCACTGAATAGCGGGTGCAAGTCCCGCACGGAGTAAGGGTGAGCCGCCCACTCCGGCCCCAAGCTATGCGCGGTCCTGGGTAACCAGGGTGGAGCGCTTAGTACGCCAGGCCAAGCTGGCACTGAATAGCGGGTGCAAGTCCCGCACGGAGTAAGGGTGAGCCGCCCACTCCGGCCCCAAGCTATGCGCGGTCCTGGGTAACCAGGGACGTGAAGTGTTAGTCGGGGAGTCCGTAGGCGAGGTATTGAGCCACGAAATACATCAACTCGGGGTGCCGACGCTGTTAAGCGAAGCGGAAGGCCACGGTGGGACCCAGCGACAAGGCGAGTCGGATCCCACACCCCGCGGGGTCGGAGACCCTCAGCATGCGGAGACGTTCAGTGTACGGAACCTGGGAGGCCCCCGTCGGCCTCGGGGCGAAGAGTTTGTGGTCGCACAGAGCGACACGGGAACCCCGGTGGGGATACGCCGTGTCGGACGGTGGGGGAGTCGGACAAGGTCGTAGTACCGAGGAAACCTATGAACAAGACAGCGAAACCTGAGGCGGAATGGGTGGAGGGAAGGACCTTGACCAAGAGGAACAGCCAACACGATGCCGGTGCCCGGGCTCAGAACCGGAGTAGCACTACGTCACGTCTGCTGGCTGTGCGCAATGCGGCAAAAAGAGATAAGGCCCGACAGTTCACGAGCCTCATGCACCACCTGACCGTCGACCTGTTGGAGCAGAGCTTTCGGGTCCTGTCCCACCAAGCGGCGGCCGGGGCGGATGGGGTCACGTGGACGGAGTACGAAACACAGATAAGAGTCAACCTGGAACGGCTTCACCACAGGGTGCAAGACGGGACCTACCGCCCGCAACCGGCGCGGCGGGTCCTGATCCCCAAGGAAGACGGCAGCGAGCGACCGTTGAACATCCTCTGCCTGGAAGACAAGATCGTCCAGCAGGCGGTGGTGACGGTTCTCAATGCCATCTATGAAACCGACTTCCTGGGGTTCTCTTATGGGTTTCGTCCCGGTCGGGGCCCGCACGACGCGCTCGATGCCCTGATCGTAGGGATCGAACGTAAGCCGGTGAACTGGATATTGGACATGGACATTCGAAAATTCTTTGACACTGTCAAACACGGATGGCTGCTCCGATTCCTGCAACACCGTATCCAGGATAGGCGTCTCTTGCGCCTTCTGCGCCAGTGGTTGAAGGCCGGCGTGTTGGATGAACATGGCCACCGAGTCTTGGGCACGATCGGCACCCCGCAAGGGGCGGTCGTCTCGCCTCTCATGGCTAATGTTTATCTGCACTACGTCTTTGATCTCTGGGTGCAGCAATGGCGCAAGCGCCACGCCCGGGGAATGATCGTGGTGGTACGGTATGCCGATGATGTCGTCGTAGGGTTTCAAAACCCGGATGACGCCAGTCGCTTCCGGCGCGAGATGGAAGTCCGTTTTCAGGAATTCGGTCTGGCAGTCCACCCCGACAAGACCCGGCTGATCCGTTTCGGTCGGTTCGCCCATGAGCAGAACAGGAAGCGGGGCCTCGGCAAACCCGAGACCTTCAACTTCCTGGGCTTTACGCATATCTGCGGGGTGAGCCGTCAGGGACGGTTCTTGATTCACCGCAAAACACGCAGAGATCGCCTACAGGCAAAACTCAAGGCGCTAAGCCAAGAGCTGAAAAAGCGCCTGCACCACCCGATCCGCGCCACGGGCTTTTGGCTTCGCAGCGTCGTTCAAGGTCATCTGAATTATTATGGTGTCCCCTTGAATGGTGACGCACTGAGCCTCTTCTGCTACGAGGTACGGGCTCGCTGGTACCGGGCACTCTGTCGGCGCAGTCAACGCAAGCGACTGAATTGGGAACGTTTCGGGAAGATCGCCGATCACTGGATACCCAAAGCTACCATCGTGCATCCTTACCCTTATAAACGCTTTGACGCCAAATACTCAAGGTAGGAGCCGGATGCGTTAGCAGCGCCTGTCCGGATCTGTGCGGGGGGTGCCGAGTAATCGGCATCCCTACCGCGACCATCCTTACCCTTATAAACGCTTTGACGCCAAATACTCAAGGTAGGAGCCGGATGCGTTAGCAGCGCCTGTCCGGATCTGTGCGGGGGGTGCCGAGTAATCGGCATCCCTACCGCGACCTTTCGGGGGGCAAATGCAGGGACGGACTCACACCCGCCGCGGGCGCGACTGCCATTCGCTGAACTCGGATGGACGCAGTCCGTAACGCGCCAGCACGCCCTCGTGCAGCCGCCGGAGTTCCTCGATCACCAGGGCCCTGACGTTGTTCCGGTCGGCGCCGAGGCCGTGCCCCGACAGGCATTCCTCGATGACCTCGAGCGGCGCACGCTCGGGTTGCCGGACGACTTCGCGGACCGACCGCTTGATCACCTCGCGCCAGGCCAGCCGTAGCGGGTCGGGCTCGGCGAGATCCTGCTTGATGGCGAGATATTCCTGGGTCGAGCGCTCGTAGGCCCAGACATACAGGTCGCGCAGCAGTTCCACCCTTGTCATCTCGTAGACCCCGAGCACGGCACGGCTGTACGCCTGTTCTGGCACGTCGAGAAAGGTCAGCGGGCAGAGATTGGCGCGGATTAGCGGCAAGTTTGCCGCGAGCCGCGAGGTGCGTTTGTTGACGTCGGCGAAGGGTTGCAGATAAGGCAAGTGGACCATGACGAAAAAGGACTGTTCGAAGGGGTCCTCGATGTGGTTCGCCTTGTCCAGCAGGAGGTCGAGCAATTCTTCGATCTGGGCTGGCACGGCCAGCGGACGATAGACACTCTTGCCGATCTCCACCCCATGCTGTCGCAGGCGGCCCTCGTCGGCGGGATTGGGCAGGAGGTTTTCCGAAAGAGCACTGTGCAGGTTAAGCAGCGTGAACCGGTTGAATCCGGCCGTGTCGGCGTTTTCGACCAGGAGTTCGATGGCGGCCTTGTGGTTCAGGATCATCTGCGTTTCGAGGGCGGCCTTGCCCTGTGCGGCCCGGCCGTGCTCGATCAGCTCCCGGGTGTCGAGCCGGGTGTACGTATTGCCTTCCAGGTGGCTGGACGCCCAGGACAGATCGATCAAGAGGCGGTTCAGGACGGCGCGACCATAGGTCCCGGCCGGCAGCATCAATTGGCCGGTATCACCCATCTTGCGCAGCTGTCGCCGCAGCGGTTCCGGCAGATACCAAGTGCGGTTGGGTTGGTAGGCATCCAGAAAATCGCGCTGGTAGCCCACCGGCCTGCGTGCCGTGAGCGGCTGGTCGATATAGGCGAGGATGTCCCGACTGTTGACCGAAAGCGGGATGTGCTGGGGAAAAGCCTCCTCGCCCGTGGCCGAGGGTGTCAGAGGCGTAGGCGCAACTGCGTAGCGACGTGCCCGCCCTGCACCCAAGGGCTTGACACGGCCCTCCGCCACCAGTTCGTTGATCCAACGCTGGGCTGTCCGGCGCGCTAGCCCTGGATGCCGGCTCAGGATGGCGGCGATGGAGAGCCCCTCCGGGACGGATTGGATGCTTTTCAGCAGTTCTTCTGGAGTGGCCATGGGGTGTGTGGCGCGATTCGCTGGTTGCGTGGCGCAATTATGGCGCAGAAAACGAAATCGCGCCAGCCTGGATGGCGCAATTCAATAAAGGCGCGAAGTTACGAGGGCACGCCGGCACATCCAAAAACACAAGCATTGACACCCATTCCTGAGGCGTGCGGCGTGTCCCCCTCATCTTCCATGCCCATGCGGCGAATGGTGCCTTCATCGCCGTATTTTATGCGGTGAATAACTTGCCAATGCGGAGAATACCGCCCATAATCTCCGCATGAACAGCGGCGATTACAAGTACATCCGGCAGGCCGGAGACTGGCCGAACTGGCGCAGGGAAGTCTGCCAGGAATGGATGGGCACAGCCGTGCACCAACTCTACCGGGTAATCGCACTGAAACTGCGCCAGCGCCCCCTCATGGTGGTCGATGCCGATGTTGCGTCGTGCCGGGGGCTTGCGCTTCATGATCGCCTCGCCGCCTAAGTGGGTCTCGATATAGGTGTCATGGGGTGGCATCAAGGCGATGATCGCCTGGCACAATCCGGATGTGGCCGTGTCCTTCCGGTAAGCATGCAGGAAATGGTTTTTCGTCCCTGCTGGTGGAATCTTTTTGTGCGGCTCGCCAATCCCCACAAGCATCGCGAAGCGATTACCAGTCGACCGCTCTTACTCCACGGGGTAGCCACGAAGACTCAACACGGCGGCCAGACGACGCTCACGATTACCAGGCAACATGCGAAACAGGCGACGATTCAAGCGGTGTTGACCCGTCTGGCGGCCTTCTTGAGTATCCTGAAGTCGACTGCGGAGCAGTTGACCGACATCGAGCGCCTCGCCCTCATTTTGAAGCGCGCGTTCGCCAAATTCCTCCGAGGACGAACCTATCCGGCCGCCTTATTGGTGCCCGGATAGGGAGGGCTGGGAGCGGTCAACTGCCGTTTTAGGTTATATTGGTGGTGGGGCGGCAGCCTGCACCAAACCGCGTTGAAAAGACATGTTACCAGCGTTCCGGCAAGTTGATAGATCCTGCTGGCTGCTGCGAAAAGCGAGGGGTTGGCGCGCTGGGATCGGCAGATGGTCGAGCGATTCTTCGGGTGGACTGGTTACCGGAATGGCCTTTCAACCGCGTCTGCTTTCCGATGTGGGTTCGATTCCCGAACCGGAAATCGAACCCGCACCCGTCATGGCTAGACGTTGTCCAACCGTAGCATCAGCGTGAACGGCTCGGTCGGCGAGCCCTGGAAGCCGTAGTGCTCGTAGAACTGTTTGGCGCGATCGTGAATGGCATGCACGAGCAACGCCCGGACGCCGGCGTTCTGTGAGACCATCACCGCCCGTTGCACGGCATCCTGAAGCATGGCTCCGCCGAGTTTGTGCCCCTGAGCGCGGGTGTCGACGGCCAGCCGGGCCAGCACCAGGACCGGAACGGGGTCTTGCATGTTGCGGCGAACCGCGCCGGTAGCCAGATGGTGTGCGACCGCCCCCGCGGCCATCGCGTAGTACCCATGAACGTAGTCGTCCTGATCAACGACCATGAAGGTGCGGTTGGCACCGCTTTGCTGATTGGTCATCGCCCGACGTTTGAGCCATTCGTCGAGTACTGGTTCTCCGCAGGAAAAGTCGAGGGCCTTGTGGCGCTCGGCGCCGATGCGCTCCTTGTACGCGATGACGTCCTGGTAGCGGACGCGGCGGTGGGTGCCGATCTTGTGGAACGGGATCTCGCCGCGTTCCAGCAGTTGAACCAGGATCGGTCCGGAGACATTGAGCACGTCGGCGGGTTCCTGCGTCGTGAGCTCGGCATGGATCGGGATGATGGTGACCGCGTTGTCCTCGCCGATCTCGGTCAGGACGTCCGCGAGCAGCCTTAGCGCCGACACCGGGACCTGAACCGGATGGACCGCCCTGGTCGTCGACGATGTCGATCTGCTGCGTCTCGGCGTGGGTCAGTAGGTAAGAGGACAGGGACCGGCCGCTCTCCCAGGCGAGTACGACCTCCGCAGGGCTGGGTGGGCGGCAGGCCGGTAGGAACACCGTCATGGCGAGCAGTATAAACAAAATATCAGAAACGACGAACCACAGCCGCATGCGCATCCCCAACCTTGGGTGGGTGCGGATGCGGGAGTCGTTGCGCTTTACGGGCAAGCTCCTGTCGGCCACGGTCTCCCGTGTGGCCGACCGCTGGTTTGTTAGTCTCACCGCAGACACCGAAGATTCACCCAAGCGCCGCACTGAAAACCAAGGTGCGACGGGAGTGGATCTGGGGGTGTCGGCATTGGCAACGTTCTCGACGGGAGAGAAGGTCGTCGGTCCCAAACCGCACAAGGCGTTGCTCAAGCGCCTAAAGCGCCTAAAGCGCCTATCCCGCAGCCTGTCGCGCAAACACAAAGCCGCCAAGGGGAAACTGGGGTTGGTGGCCAACGCGCCCATTCCGAAAGGCGTGCGGTTGCCGGTATCGGAGAATACGAAAAAGGCCAGGGCTGAACTGTCCCGGTTCCACGCCCGCATCGCCAACATCCGGGCGGATGCCCTGCACAAGCTCACGTCAGAGGTTACCAGGCGGTTTCCTACCATCGGCATCGAGGACTTGAATGGGCGCGGCATGATGGCGAACCGCCCTCTGGCCCGTTCCATGGCCGACATGGGCTTCTTCGAGTTCCGGCGACAACTGGCATACAAGGCCGAGCGTCGAGGTGGACTGGTCGCGTGGTGGCCGACCGCTGGTTTCCGAGCCGCAAGACCGGCTCGGACTGCGGATCGGTGCAAAAAGACATGCCGTTGTCCCTACGGCAATGGATGTGCCCGGACTGTGGTGCAAGCCACGACCGGGACCTGAATGCGGCAAGAAACCTTGCCACATACGCGGCGAGTTCCGCCGTGTCAGCCTGTGGACCGGCCATGCGGCCGGCAATGCCGGCCATGCGGCCGGCAATGCCGGCCATGCGGCCGGCAATGGAGGAAGGCGCTGGCTCCGGTCGCAAGACCGGAGTGAACCGGCCTCGCTGAAGCAGGAAATCAGCACTCAACCGGTTGAGATACGTCTGAACAGGCTTGGATAGGTCTGATGGAACGGCGCACCCCGCAGACCGATCGGGCGACGATCGCGGGGCGGCGAGGTCTCGGGCCCAATCGTTCTTCGTCTGCGGCCGATCCGATCCCCGGGACGGCTCACTACCGCCGTGCGCGGCCGTCCTTGTTGAAGGGGTGGGCCGTGGCGCGTATCGTGGCGGACATGATTGCCATCACCCCCCATATCTCGCTTTCCGAGAATGACATCGAGGAGCGATTCATTCGTTCGCCGGGGCCCGGCGGGCAGAATGTGAACAAGGTCGCTACCGCCGTGCAATTGCGTTTTCATGTCGCAGGCTGCACGGCGCTGCCGCCCGATGCGCGGGAGCGCCTGCGGCGTCTTGCGCGCGGACGTATCACGCATGAGGGATACCTTGTGATTCGCGCGCACACCTTCCGGACCCGCGAGCGCAACCGCCGCGAGGCCCGCGAGCGCCTGGTCCACTGGATAAGCCGGGCCCTCGAGGTCCCGGAGCGGCGGATCGCGACCCGCCCGAGCCTGGCGTCGCGTCGTCGCCGCCTCGAGGGCAAGCACGCCCGGGGCGTGGTGAAGGAGCGTCGCCGCCCGGTCTCCCCCGTCGACTAGCGCGGGACGTCGGTGCGGTCCTGGTCGCCGGGTCGTTTCAGATTCCGATCGAAGTGGAAGCCGACGATGCGGTAACCGCGGCCCATATAGAAGCGGTGCGCCCCCTCGTTGGTCACGTAGGCGTCGAGGACGGCCTTCTCGCAGCCCTGCCGCCGTGCGTAATCCTCGATCCAGGCAATGAGCGCCTGCCCGATACCCCGGTGGCGCCATGATTCCTCGACGATCACGTTGTCGATGTCGACATAGCGTCCGCACCAAAAGCGCGTCCCGAACCACAGGCCGGCGATGGCGATGCAGCGCTCGCCAAAGAACGCCCCGGCGCAGCGATAACCCTCCTTGCGCATGGCCTGCAATCGCATGGCAAGCGTGGCCGGCGGCACATCCGGGTTCAGTATCTGGATCAGCGGCAGGATTGTCGCGAGTTCACTCTCGGCCAGGAGTCGGATGGGCGGCCTCGCCTCCGGTCGCCTTGGCCCGGCGTCGCTTGCTTCCCGATCACTCATCGATACGAACCTCTGGTGTGCGCTCATACGGCCTGGGTGTTGGCGCCAGATCCCTGTATTTCGTGCCTCGCGATTGTACCGGCCCTGATCGCCGGCGACCATCGGGCGAGATCGGAGCGCCCCGAGATCGTGAATGTCTCGGTGCGGAGCGGAACACCCCGCCCGTGCGACGGCGCTCTTCCCTCTGAGAACCGCCGCTTCTCAACCGAATTGGCCATTGTCATCCGCCTATAACCGCCACGCCTTCGGGAATGGGGTAGCGCCGCTTCTCACGAGGCGCCGCCAGGGCCTGCATTTTCCAGGGCCCCGGCCCGGCATGGTCCTTGCCCTAAGGTCTCGGTACCCGGCGGTCCGGGTTTTTTGAGGGGCTCGACATCTTATCCTTCCCAACACAAGGAGTATCATGACATGACAACATTGAACGAGGAATTGACGGCGCGCGTCGCCGCCTATGGCACATGGGCCAAGCGGCGCCGCTATGGGGCTGACGGCCCCAACAATCGCCGGCTGTGGGTGCTGGCGTGCATGGATGAGCGCCTCCCCGTCGACGAGGCACTCGGCATCCATGTCGACACGCCCGCCGGCGGCGGCGATGCCCACTGCTTCCGCAATGCCGGCGGGATCGTGACCGACGACGCCATCCGCTCGGCCATGCTGACCTGCCAGTTCTTCGGGACCCGCGAGATCGTGATCGTTCAGCATACGCAGTGCGGGATGCTGTCGGCCAACGCGCGCGACCTCGAGAAGACCCTGCGCGAACGGGGCGTGGACCCCGATGCGTTGACCCTCGACCCGACCTTGCCGGAGCTCACCTTGGCGAAGGGCGCGTTCGCCAAATGGATCGGCATGATGGATGACGTGGACGACACGTGCCTCAAGACCATCGATGCCTTCCGCGCGCACCCGCTGATCCCCAAAGACGTGACGATCAGCGGTTGGATCTGGGAGGTCGAGACCCGGCGCCTGCGTGCCCCGCGTCGCGACAAGAGCGGACGCGAGGGGACCGATGTGACCCCCGCGGACTTCGGGCTGAAAGGTCGCCAACCCCCGCGCTGGGCCTAGGCCCTGCAGGGGCGCCCTGGCGGCGCCCCTGCTCCCTCTTCGATTTTCTCAGGGATTTCTGGAGCGGCCATGGCACCCACCTATGATTATCGCTGCCTGCGATGCGACAACCCTCTCACGATCTGTCATCGGATCAGCGCGCCCCGGCCGTGCTGCCCGCATTGTCAAGGCCCGTTACGACCGGTGGTATCGGCGGCGCCCGCCATACAGGGCCGCATGGCCCATGGTCGCGAGGACGCGGCACGTCTGCTCGAGTCATCCCGTTCGGGGCCCTGCCCGGCGTGCGGCACGTCCTGCCGGCACCGCTAGGCGCGCTTTCGATCCCGGTTTGATCGCCCTATACTGGGCCATCGTCCGGCACCCGGCCTAGCCTTGCGCCGCGCGCGGGGCTGATGCCCGAGGATCCAAGCCATGACGAACAAGGACCCGCTCGCGGACTTGAGTCCGCTGTCGTTTCTGCAGATGTTCGTAACGCAAAGCGTCAAGCTCTCCGGTCTGGCCTCCGGCGCCCCACGCCACGACGCCATCGAATATCTCGGGCTTACGGCCAGCAGCTGTCTCGAACTCTACGCGCGCCAGCAGATGAATCTGCCCGAAAGGATCGATCGCGAACACTATGAGCGGCTCATCGTGTACATCAAAAACGCGATCGGCGGCGAGTTCGAGGCCGTGTCGGGCGCCGAGGGGGAGGGGGTCGTGCACGTCGTGAACCACCGCTGTCCGTTCGGTGCGCGCGTACGGGATGCCCCGGAGTTGTGCCGCACCACGGCCTCGGTCTTCGGCGGCATCGCCGCGCGCAATTTCGGCTATGCGAAGGTCGAGCTGAAGCGGCGCATCGCTTTACGCGACGATCATTGCGAGGTCTGCATCTATACCGATCGCGAAGCGGCCAAGGGGCAGGCGGGCGACGAGTATGTGAGCGAAGGCGGGACGGTCGTTTCGCGGCAGGCCCTGGCGGATATCAGTGTGCGTGTTGCCGATAAGATGGCGCGCGCCCTGTGCCCTTCCGGACGCGGGCCTGGCGCGCAGTACCGGCCGGTGATCGTGGCCGAATCCCGCGCCATGCGCGAGATCCTGAGGACCGTGGAGCAGGTGGCGCCGACGCGCGCCGGCGTCCTCATAAGCGGGGAGACCGGGGTCGGCAAGGAGATCATAGCCCGCGCCATCCATGCCTTGAGCTCGCGCAGCGCCGGTCCGTTTCTGGCTGTCAACTGCGGCGCCGTTCCTGCCAATCTCATAGAGACGACGCTGTTTGGCCATGAAAAGGGGGCCTTTACGGGGGCCCACAGCCTTCATCGTGGCCTGTTCGAGCGTGCCGATCGCGGGACGTTGTTCTTGGACGAGATCGACAGCCTGCCGTTGTTCTCACAGGCCAATCTGCTGCGTGTCTTACAGGAAGGCGAGTTCGAGCGGGTCGGTGGCGAGCAGGTGCGCCATGTCGACGTGCGCGTGGTGGCGGCCGCCAATCGACCGCTCGAATCGCTGGTCGCCGCCGGCCAATTCCGTGGAGATCTTTATTACCGTTTGAACGTCGTACCGGTCTGCATCCCGCCGCTTAGGGAGCGCCCGGAGGATGTGGCCGGTCTCGTTCATCACCTGCTCGCGACGCTGGCACAACGTCATGGCGGCCCGGCAAAGTCCTTGAGTGATCGCGCCTGGGGACAGGTGATGGGCCATGGGTGGCCCGGCAACGTCCGCGAACTCGAAAACGTTCTGGAGCGGGTGTTTTTGTTCACCCCCGGCCGCGTGATCGACGATGTCGATCTGCGTGACGGGAGCGGTATCGCCGTCTTTCACGCGCAGGCGCCAGGTGCCGGCGGAACGCTGCATGCGGCCAGACGCCGGGCGACCCAGACCGTCGAGACCCGCGTGCTTCAGGATGCGCTCGAGCGCCACCATGGCAATGTGACGGCCATGGCGCGCGAGATGGGGATCACGCGCCGCGCGATCCATCAGAAGCTGAAGCGCTATGCCCTGCCGGCGGCGGCCTATCGGGGCGACGGGCGCACGACCCGTCGCCGATAACCGCCCGATCCCACCTCCGCCCTGTCGCGAATCGTTCGCGCAGTGTCGATTATCCGACAGAGAGTCGCATCGTTCTCGACCACCAGGACCTGGGTCGGCCTCATCCCGTCGCGTCACGACCCGCGCCGCAAGGCCCAGTTGCGACCCCGAGGCATGGCCGCCGGCCTTGGGCGGCATGCGGCCCTGCACCAAAGCCGGATATGCGTGCGCTGAAAGGCTCAGGGGCGGGGCGTATTACGCGCGCCCGCGCCCCGGGCAGGGCGCGGGGAGGCCCATGGCGGGCCCGGAGCCGGTGGCATGTTCCTTGCTGTGACGTATCCGAAGAGATGAGGCGGTCGTGACCCGGGAGCGGCAATGGTCGCGGGGCGCGAGGTCTATCGGGGGGGCTATGGATCCGGTACATGGTGCCGACGCGGGTGGCGACGCGCGTCGCGAGACGTCGCATTTCCATCCCGAGGACTACGTCCTCCACCATATCCAGCGCGCGGTCGCCAACCGGCAGACGATCGAGGTCGCGCTCGACGGGGACGGTGCCCTCACGGTGTTCGGGGGCGAAGGGACATTCACCGCCGACATTTATGATATGGCGACGTTTTGTACGCTCCCGGCCTCGTATTTTCGGGTCGAGGTGGTGTCCGTAGACGACCGGGACGGCGGTCGCCACGATGTCGCGGAGTTGTTATGGCAGGCCGCCTATCATGCCTCGCAAGGCCGGCTCGTGAGGGGCTGTTACCATTACGATGTCGTGGAGTTCGTGCGCTGGCCGAACGTCACGCGCCTGCCGGGCGCCGAGCCGGCCATCCGGCTGGCGGCGCTCTTGAGCCGCCATCCGACTTCCATTCTTCTCGCAAGCCGCGTGCTCGCCATCGATGCGCCGGACATCTATCGGCTGTATTCGGCGGCACACTGCGCGGGTCTCACGCGCCTCCTGAATCGTGAACCGGAGGCCCCGGTGCTGCGTCCCCATGCTAGGCGCGGTGTTTTCGGGCTGATTCTGCAGCGGCTGGCGGGGCGCTAGATGGCGGACGCTGAACACAAGATCATGTTCGCCGGGCCGGTCGGCGCCGGGAAGACCACCGCCATAGGCGCCATCAGCGACATTCCGGTGGTGGCTACCGAGGCGCGCGCCACCGATGCCGTGGCGATGCGCAAGGACCGCACCACGGTAGCCATGGATTACGGCCTCATCATGCTGGACGGGGGGCGCAAACTGCACCTCTACGGGACCCCCGGTCAGGAGCGGTTTCGTTTCATGTGGGACATCCTGGCCACGGGGAGCCTGGGCCTTGTCCTGCTCATGGATAATGCGCGCCCCGACCCCCTTGCGGACCTGCGCTTTTATCTGGACGCCTTCAAGGGTGTGATCACCGGGACGGCGGTGGTCGTCGGTGTCACGCGCACGGACATGCAGCCGCGGCCTTCCATTGCCGCCTATCAGGCGTGGGCCTTGGCGCACGGCCTGCGCATCCCGATCCTCACGGTGGATGCGCGATCACGCGAGGACATTGCGACGCTTCTCAAGGTTCTGCTCGCGATGCTTGATCCGAGCTTGCGGCGATGATCGCGGCATCCGGCAACGCCGACCCGCATGACCAGGCCCTCGACTTGCGAGGCTACGGGGTCGCGTTTGGTGAGCGCGTGGTCTTAAGTTCCGTGGATATGGTATTGCCGAAAACGGGCGCGACCGCGCTTTTGGGTCCCGCCGGCACCGGTAAGTCGACGCTTCAAAGGACGCTTGCGGGATTCAACGATGCCAACCCCTCCCTGCGTATCTGGGGTGAGGCGCGTCTTGCGGGCGTGGCGGTGGGCGCGGCGGGAAGGCCGGCCCTGGTATCCCAGAGCGTGCGCATGATCACCGCCAGCGTGCTCGACAACCTCGTGCACGGCTTGGCGTCGCGCGCGCGGATGACCCGCGAGGAGCAGTGCGCGTGGGCCCGGGAGGGTCTTTACCAGTCGGGGCTTGCGGAACTCGCGGACCGCTTGCACGAGCCGGCCGCCGGTCTGCCGCTGGTCTTGCAGCGGATGCTGGCGGTGCTGCGGGTACTGAACAGTGACCCGCGCGTGCTTTTTGCAGATGAACCGACCACCGGCCTCGACTGGGATGACGCGGTGCGTCTATTGGCCTTTCTCAAGGAGGAGGCGCGGCGACGCGCGGTGCTCGTGGCCCTCCACAATCAGCGCCATGCGCGCTTTCTGGCGGATCGGGTGGTGTTATTGGCCGGAGGTATCGTCCAGGAGGCCGGCGCCACGCAGGCCTTTTTTGCCACGCCGCTGACCGACGCCGGGCAGGCCTATGTGCGAACCGGGACGTGCGCCATGCCCGCGCCCGGCACGTCGCCGGACGACCTGGACCCGGCGGCCCCCTCGCCGGCCGCGATACCGCAGGCGCGCCAGGGCCAAGCCGGGCCCGGCCGCGGCCCGCGTGGTTTCCTGTGGTTGTACAAGGATCGGCTCGCGGGCACGCCTCAGCCCGGGGTGTTTTTCGACATTGACCACGACCTGCGCGCCTTGCGTCGCGTCGGTGTCACGGTGCTTGTGTCATTGACCGAGACACCGATCGAGGCCGCGGTGTTGGATGCCCATGAGCTGCGCGCGCTGTGGTTCCCGATACCGGATAGGGAGCCCCCCACGGTGGGCCAGGCCTGCGAGATCTGCCGGGCGCTCGATCGGCTCCTGGCCTGCGGCGATGTCATCGCCGTGCACTGCCGGGCCGGCCTTGGCAGAACCGGGACCGTGCTCGCCGCCTATCTCATATGGAAGGGCGCAAGCGCCCTCGATGCCGTGGAGGGCGCGCGGCGTATCGAGGCGCGCTGGATCCAGTCGGAGTCGCAGGCGCGATTCCTTGAGGAGTTTGCGGTGTCGGTCACCCGCCGCTCGGCTTCGATTCCCGATCATTCCCCACAGGAGAGGTAGCGATATGTCCGATCTCGAAGGCCACCTTCAGAAGGCCATTGTGTCGATCCCGGAGTGCGTGGCAGCGGGCTACGTGGATTTGAGCACCGGCATGCTGCTGGGTATCCGGACCGTGGATTCGCATCCTCAGGAGGTCCTGGAGCTGCTCTCGGCGGCCACGTCGGATCTATTTCAGGGGACCAACGTGGTGACCATAGAAAATCTCTTCAAAAAGGCCCGCGGCCTCCCGGCTGACGGCGGCTATCATTATTTCCAGGAGATGATCATTACGAGCGATAACCTCCTGCATCTCTTTCTTAGGGGCAAGACGCATACCGATCATGTGGTCGTTTTCGTGTGCCGTCGTTCCGCCAATCTGGGGATGGCGATCATGAAGGCGCGTACGGCGCTGCCGGATATCGAGTCGGTCGTGTAAGGACGCCACCACGCACCGGCGTAGAACCCCTGTCCAATCGATCACCAAGGAGGCTGTCATGTGGGCGCAAGTGGTGCAGGAGTCCCCGTTAAATCGGGCAAGTCAGCTGAGATCTGCGCTGCGGGGCCTAAACGCCCTGTCCGCCGATATCGAGGCATCGGCCGTCATATCCGGCGACGGGCTCATGCTCGCGTCGATGCTCGATCCGCATATCGACACCGACCGTTATGCCGCCATGTGTGCCTCGCTTCTGGCGCTCGCCGAGCGGGCCGCGCAGGAGGTACACCGCGGGCGACTGAAGCGCGTCATGATCGAGGGCGAACATGGCACGATGCTGCTCGTTCAGGCCGGTGACGATGGTGTCCTTGCGGTGGCGGCGCGGCAAACCGTCAATCTTGGCATGGTGTTTCTCGAGGCCACCAAGGTCGCGGCGCGCATTCGCGGGCTGCTCGATCAGTCTCCTTAAGAAGGCGATCGCACCCGACCGAGCAGCGGCGGACGCCTGCCGATACCCATGCGGGGGCGTATCATAAAGCCGGTGGGGGCGGTGACGGCGCGCCCTGATGAGGCGGGGACAACGGGACGGCGACATGGATATCGCGATCATAGGCGCAAACGGCTCCATAGGGCGGCAGATTGCCGTACGCATCATCATGGAGAGGCTCCTTGGCCCCACGGACCGGTTGCAGTTCGTGGGCCGAAGTGATGGGCGCAGCGCCGTGGCGCTTTACGGCTTTCGCCAAGACCTGAAAGACGCCTTTTCCGAAAACTGTCCGCTGCTCGATGTGGCCCTGGAGCCGGAGGACGTGGTGGCCGACATCGTCATCATGGCGGCCGGCGAGACCATCCACTCCGATCAGGACCGGACGGCGGCGATGCCGAGCCGTGACGACCTGGCGATCGCCAATCGCGCGCTCGCCATCCGATATGCCGACGCCCTGTGCCGTTATGGCCACGGACATGAGATCGTGGTCGTGGTCACGAATCCGGTGGAGCTTCTCGTGGACATCTTCTCGGCGCGCTATGACCGTAAGCGGGTCATCGGCATAGGGGCCTATCAGGACAGCCTGCGTTTTCGGCGCGAGGTGGCGCGGTCCATCAATGTCTCCCGGCAGGCGGTGCGCGCCATGGCGATAGGCGAGCACGGCGACGGCCTGGTGCCCTTGTGGAGCAGTGTCATCGTTCAGGGGTTTTCCGATAGTGAGACGCGCCGGGCGATTCATGCCGTGCGTGGCGGTCGTGTCAGCACGGACTATCCCGATTCGGTCGATGCGGCACGCACGCAGATCATCCAGATCGCCCGGGAGGGCCGCATACGCGAGGCCTTTGCCCTCTTCGATACCCTGGCCCCGGATGTCCGGGTCGTGATCGGGCCCTTCCTGACGCTTTTTTCCGGGGCCAAGACCGACGTCGCCACCGCGAACGCGACGGTCGATCTCGTCTGCACCATTGTCGGTGGCCGCGACAGTGTGGTCGCCGCGCAGGTGCAGTTGCGTGGCGAGTTCGAGGGTGTGCACACCTCCATCGGCGTGCCAATCATCGTCAATACCAAGGGCTGGGAATCGGCCTATCCGCTCGCCATGACGGATGGCGAGCGCCAGCTGTTTTTGTCGGCAGCGGCGCGCGTGCAGGAGAAGATCAAGACATGGACGAGGATTTGAACGACGGTGTTGAGCGTCACGAGCTGCGCCTGCGCGTAGTCAACCAGCCCGGGACGCTGCATGTCATTTCGGCGATTTTCTCGACGCGCGGCCTGTCTATCGATGCGATTCAGATCCCCCCGGCCGCCCCCGACTCGGGGACCATGGACATTACCCTCCGCTTCCAGGCTGAACCCGCGCGCCGGACCGCGATCGTGCGCATGCTCTCGCGACTGGAGTGTGTGATTGCCATCGCCTGACGGGTTCCGGGACGGCTCAGGGCGTCGCCTGTGTCCGATAGCGCGCGTGGAGGGTACGCACACCCTCCGCCAAGGCCCGCAGCGATCCGGTGTTTTCGAGGATATCGTCGGCGAGCGCGCGCCGTACGGCGGGTGATGCCTGGATGGCCAGCAGCCGCTCTATGCTGATCGCATCGAGCCCCCGCTCCTGCAGCCTGCGCCGCTGGTCCGGGGGTTCGGCGTCGATGACCAGGACGCGGTCGATCCAAGGGGGGCGCCCGGTCTCGGCAAGCAGCGGGATCACGAGCACGGCATAGGGCCGCGCGCCCTCGGATCGGTGCCTCATGAGTTCCTGGATGGGGGGATGCAGGATGGCCTCCAGGGTCTTGCGTGCGCGGGGGTCGGAGAACACGCGCTCACGCAGTCGCGGGCGCACGATGCGTCCCTCGCTGTCGGCGATATGGTCGTCATCAAAGGCCGTGCGTACGGCGGCATTGCAGGCTTGCCCCGGTTCCAGGAGTTCATGGGCGATCTGGTCGGCATCTACGACCACGGCGCCGCATTCGGCGAAGACCTGCGCGGCGGCCGACTTGCCGGCGCCCGCGCCGCCGGTCAGGGCGACACGATAGCTAGCCATGGGCGCTGCGCAGATACAGGGTGGTGAGCGGCCAGCCATAGAAGAGGGCAAGCCAGATGGCGGCGCACAGAAACGGACCGAAGGGCATGGGGGTCGCGCGTGTCTGGCGGCCGCTTGCGATCAGCGCCCCCCCGTAGAGGGCACCGGTCAGGGAGGCGAACAGCAGCACGAGCGGCAGCATCGGCCAGCCAAGCCACGCCCCGCCGAGGGCAAACAGCTTGAAGTCGCCGCGGCCCATGCCTTCCTTGCCGGTGATCAGACGGAACACATGAAAGACCAGCCAGAGAAACACATAGGCACCGGCGGCGCCCATGACCGCCGAGTCGAGCGATGCATAAAGGCCGGCGCGATTGACGAGCAGCCCGAGCCAGAGGAACGGCAGGGTGATGGTGTCGGGCAGGATCTGCTCGCGCATGTCGATGAAGGTCAACGCGATGAGCGCGGCGGTGAGCGCAAAGGCGAACCCGCCGCGTGGTGTCATCCCAAAGTGCGCGACCGAGGCGATGGCGGCCAGCGTCGTCAGCGCCTCTATCAGGATGTATTGGCGCGGGATGGGGGCCCGGCAATGGCGGCAGCGCCCACGCAGCAGCAGGTACCCAAAGAGCGGGATGTTGTCCCGGATCTTGAGGGGCGCGCGACACTGCGGACAGTGGGACGCGGGCCAGGCGATATTGAAGGTCTCGGCGATATCGGTCGCCGGCAGCGCCAGGGCCTCGCGACAGTCGCGTTCCCACTCGCGTTTCAGCATGATCGGCAGGCGATAGACGAGCATGCTGAGAAAGCTTCCGATGACAGCGCCCGTGATGGCCACGAACAGATAGCCTGCGACGGGGTCGGAGGCGAACGGGGTGCCATTCATGGGCGTCGCACCGCCCGTGATCGGGACGCGCATGCGGCGCGCAACATTTTAACCGCCGGACCGGCGTGTGGAGACACCGCACTTCCTGTATTGCTGTAAGGCCGCATGGGCTAGTCTCCGTGAAGCGGGAATCGCGGTCGCGAGGCTAGAAGTCCCCTGATCTTCAGGGGGAGGATGTCCATGAATCGTTACCGCGCATGACCTGGATGTACGCGCGCGGGCGATCCCCTGTGTCCGGTGGGCCATGCCGGGGTCATGAGCGGCCGTCGTGTGTTGTCATTCATTGGTCACGCGCTCCACTTCCTCGAGGCTCGTGATGCCTTCACGCACCTTTTTCAGGCCCGATTGACGCAGGTCCGAGACCCCGTCCTTTTGCGCCTGCTCGGCGATGTCGTTGGCGTTGCCGCCGTTCATGATGATCTGCCCGATCGCCGGACTTACCGGCATGACCTGATAGATGCCGACGCGGCCCTTGTAGCCGCCGTTGCATTGATCGCAGCCCCCCGGGCCGAAGATCTTCAGGTCGGGGATGTCTTCCGCGCGAAAGCCCGCGCGGCGCAGGACCGCTTCCGGGAGTTCCAGGGGCTTGCGACAGTGCACGCACAGTCGCCGCGCCAGGCGCTGGGCGATGATGAGATTGACCGCCGAGGCGATATTGAAGGGGGGCACGCCCATGTTTACGAGCCGCCCCAGGGTCTGGGGCGCGTCGTTGGTATGCAAAGTCGAGATCACCATATGTCCGGTCTGCGCGGCCTTGATCGCGATCTCCGCGGTCTCGAGATCACGGATCTCGCCGACCATGATGATGTCGGGGTCCTGGCGCAGAAAGGCGCGCAGCGCGGTGGCGAAGGTCAGTTTGGCGCGTTCGTTGATGTTGACCTGGTTGATGCCGGCAAGATTGATCTCGACCGGGTCTTCGGCGGTCGAAATGTTGCGATCCGGGGTGTTCAGGATGTTGAGCGCGGTATACAGGGTCACGGTCTTGCCGCTGCCGGTCGGTCCGGTGACGAGGACCATGCCATAGGGCCGCTCGATCGCCTCCAGGTAGATGGCCTTCTGATCGGACTCGAACCCGAGTTTGTCGACACCAAGCGAGGCCGATGCCGGATCGAGCAGACGCATCACGACCTTTTCGCCAAACAGAGTCGGCAGGGTGCTGACCCGGAAATCGATCGCGCGCGTCTTGGATACGCGGATCTTCATGCGCCCGTCCTGGGGAATGCGCCGCTCGGAGATGTCGAGCCGCGCCAGGATCTTGACGCGCGCGGCGATACGCGCCGCGAGCGCGATCGGCGGGGCGGCAACCTCCTGCAAGACGCCGTCGGTCCGGAATCGCACCCGGTAAGTCCGCTCGTAGGGCTCTATGTGGATGTCCGAGGCCCCGCGGTTGATGGCGTCGAGCAGGATCTTGTTGACGAAGCGGACGATGGGCTTGTCATTGATGTCGCTTTCGGCGGCGGCATCGGCGGGTTCGGCGCTGTCTCCGGTCGTGTCGATGCCTTCCAGGGATTCGCTCACCGCCATGTCGGCCAGTGAATCGCCGGTGTCGCTGAGATTGCGGTCTATGAGCTGCCCGAGCTTGCCCTCTTCGACGAGCAGGGGTTCCGGGAGCAGCCCTGTGTTGAACTTGATCTCGTCTAAGGCCGTCAGATTGGTGGGGTCGGCCACGGCCACGAACAGGCGATTTCCGCGCTTGAAGATCGGCAGTACGCGGTGGCGCCTTATGAGTTTGGCGTCGACGAGCTTGATCGGAAAGGTCTCGCTGTCGAAGGCGCTGATGTCAAGCAGCGGGATGCCAAACTCCTCGGAGGCGACCTTGGCGATGGTCAGGGCGTCGAGCTTCTTGCTCTCGACGAGCCGTGTCACGAAGGAGACCTTGTTAGTCAGTGATTCGGCATTCAGGCGTTCGGCCTCGGCCGGTGTCAACAGGCGGTCGCGCACGAGGCGCGCCGCAAGCCCTGTCAATAACACGCCGTCATTTGCCATCGGATGGACTGTCGCCATGGATACAGATTCGACCTTGCCCGATATCATATCGAGATGGTTATCATAGTAGTCAACTTGGCGTACTTAGCCAGTCCTGATCATCGGACCGGCCGACCCTTGACCGGGCGCCTGGCGTAATTTAGACTAATTCTAAATCCACACCCACACGGAGCACGACGATGAACCTGAAAGGTACCAAAACCCACGATAATCTCAAGGCCGCGTTCGCCGGCGAGTCGCAGGCCAACCGCCGCTATCTCTATTTCGCCGCCAAGGCCGACGTGGAGGGCTACAATGACGTATCGGCGGTGTTTCGTTCCACCGCGGAAGGGGAAACCGGCCATGCCCACGGCCATCTCGAGTACATGGAGGCGGTCGGCGATCCGGCCACTGATCTGCCGATCGGCAGCACCGCGAACAACCTGAAGGCGGCCATTGCCGGCGAGACCCACGAGTACACGGACATGTATCCGGGTATGGCCAAGACCGCGCGCAGCGAGGGATTCGACGAGATCGCCGACTGGTTCGAGACGCTCGCCAAGGCTGAGCGCTCGCACGCCAACCGGTTCCAAAAGGCGCTCGACGGCCTCGGTAAATAGGTCCTTAAAATACGCCATACGCGAAGCGGGCCGGCACTGTCGGCCCGTCTTCTTTCCGGGAGGGGAGGGGGAGATGGAAAAAGAAACGGACAAGGCCGTGGTCAATCGTGAGGGGAATCTTGAGGCCCCGACGCGCCATCCCATTGCCTGGCGCGATGCGCTCTTTACCGACCCCGCCGCCCTCGATGCCGAATTGACCCGGGTTTTTGATATCTGTCATGGGTGCCGCCGGTGCTTCAACCTGTGTCAGGCGTTCCCCACGCTCTTTGATCTCATAGACAACTCCGCGGACATGGAGATCAAGGGCGTCGACCATGCCGATTACGCGAAGGTCGTGGATCAGTGCTATCTGTGCGACATGTGCTATATGACGAAATGCCCGTATGTGCCGCCGCATCCCTGGAACGTGGATTTTCCGCACCTCATGCTGCGCGCCAAGGCCGCGAAGTTCCGCGCCGGCAAGACGCGCCTGCGCGATCGTGTCCTGACCAGCACCGATGCGGTCGGGAGGCTCGCGGGCATCCCGGTCGTCACGCAGGTGGTCAACGCCGCCAACCGCAACGGTGTATCGCGCGCCCTTTTGCAGTCCGCGCTCGGCGTGGACGCGCGCGCGCGGCTGCCGGCCTATCACAGCCGCACCTTCCATAAGAGCTGGCAATCCGCGCCCCTGACCCCCGAACCGACCCCCGAGACCCGGGGGCGGGTGATCGTGTTCGCGACATGCTTTGGCAACTATAACGAACCTGACCTTGCCCGCGATCTCGCGCGCGTGCTGGAGCATAACGGCATCGCTGTGCGCCTCTATGCCTCCGAGCGCTGTTGCGGCATGCCGAAGCTCGAGGTGGGCGACCTCGATGGCGTCGCCGCCTTGAAGGAGGCCAATGTCCCGGGGCTTGCCGCACTGGTTGACGAGGGCTACGATATCGTTGCTCCCGTACCGTCGTGCGTGCTCATGTTCAAACAGGAGCTCCCGCTCCTCTTTCCCGACGACGAGGCGGTGGCCAAGGTCCAAAAGGCCATGTTCGATCCCTTCGAGTACCTGCTCCTGCGCCACAAGGCCGGACGCATGAGGACGGATTTTCCCAACCCGCTCGGCAAGATCGCCTATCATGTCCCGTGCCATCAGCGCGTGCAGAACATCGGTCTGAAGACCCGCGATCTCCTGATGATGGTGCCGGGGACCACGATCGAGGTGATAGAACGTTGTTCGGGGCATGACGGGACCTATGGCGTGAAGACGGAATTCTACGACGATGCGGTCAAGATCGGGCGCCCGGTGGTGACGCGCATCCGCGCGGCCGACGCGGATCACTTCATGAGTGATTGCCCGATCGCCGGCCACCACCTCGCGCAGGGTCTGGGCGCGCAGGCCGCGCCGGTCTCGCGTTACGCGCTGCTGCGCCGCGCTTACGGCATCGATTGACGAATATCCACCTGAAGCAAGGAGGGCAAAGGCATGGCACACGAAGACTTGCACGAGACGGCATCGGAGCTCACGGAAGCGACCCGTGAGATGCACAGGGCGATCGTTTCGCTCATGGAGGAATTGGAGGCCGTCGACTGGTATCAGCAGCGGGTGGACGCCTGTCGGGATGCCGAGCTGCGAGGGGTCCTTGCCCACAACCGCGACGAGGAGAAGGAGCATGCGGCCATGGCGCTCGAGTGGATCCGGCGCCATGATCCGGTATTCGATCGCGAGTTGCGCAAGTACCTCTTCAAGGACGGCAGCATTGTCGCCAAGGAGCATGGCTAAACCGGCTGAACATGAGGGCTTTATGCAGACATTGACACGCAAAGACCTGATGTCTCTTGAGAAATACGCCGAGGAGCGCCCGGCGTTCCGGGCGCGCGTCATGGCCCACAAGCGCGACCGGCAGGTGGCCATAGGGGCGCACGCCACCTTGTATTTCGAAGACCGTCTCACGATCCAGTATCAGATCCAGGAGATGCTGCGCATCGAGAAGATCTTCGAGGCCGGCGAGATCGAGGAGGAGCTGAAGGCCTATAACCCGCTCATCCCAGACGGCGCCAACTGGAAGGCGACCTTCATGCTCGAATATGAGGATGTGGTCGAGCGGCGCACGGCGCTTGCGCGGTTGTCGGGCGTGGCGACGCGGGTCTATGTCCGGGTCGCCGATCAGCCGCGGGTGTATGCGGTGGCCGACGAGGACATGGGGCGCGAGAACGACGACAAGACCTCATCCGTGCATTTTCTGCGCTTCGATCTGACGCCCGGGCTTGTCGCCACCGCGCGCGGCGGGGCGGCGATCGTCTGCGGCATGGATCACCCCGCCTATCAGGGCGAGACCGTCCTTACGGAGGCACAGCGCGTAGCGCTGCTCGCGGACCTCGCCTGATGGCGCGCTATGATGCATCCGACATCGAGGTCCTGACGGGCCTTGAGCCGGTCCGGCGCCGTCCGGGTATGTATACGCAGACGGATCGGCCCCACCATCTCGCACAGGAGGTCATCGACAACGCCGTCGACGAGGCCATAAGTGGGCATGCGCACAGGATCGTGGTCACCTTGCATAAGGACGACTCGCTTACGGTGGAGGACGACGGGCGCGGGATGCCGGTCGACGTCCACCCGGAGGAGGGGGTGAGCGGCGTGGAGGTGATCCTCACGCGCCTGCACGCCGGCGGCAAGTTCTCGGGAAAGAACTACACGTATTCCGGGGGGCTGCACGGCGTCGGGGTGTCGGTGGTCAATGCCCTTTCCGAGCGTCTCGAGGTCGCGGTCAAGCGTGCCGGTAAGCTTTATCGCATGACGTTCGCGCACGGTGACAAGGTCGACGAGTTGACGGTGGCGGGGCCGGTCGCGCGCAAGGAGACCGGCACCACGATCCGTTTCTGGCCGGAGGCCCGGTATTTCGATAGCGCCAAATTTCTGCCCGCGCGCTTAAAGCATCTGCTGAAGGCCAAGGCGGTGTTGTGTCCGGGCCTGCGCGTGACATTCCGTTCGGAGCAGGACCCCGGCGATGACGCCGAGTGGTATTACGAGGAAGGGCTTGGCCAATATCTGATGGAGGCCCTTGATGACCGTCCGGCGATGCCCGCCGCGCCTTTCATTGGCGCGACGGCCGGCGGCGGCGAGCAGGTGGAGTGGGCGGTGGTGTGGCAGGGCGAGGACGGCCCGACACCGATCCGCGAAAGCTATGTGAACCTCATCCCCACCTCGCAGGAAGGCACCCATGTGAATGGTTTCCGGGTCGGGCTCACCGACGCGTTGCGGGAGTTCTGCGAGTTTCGCAACCTTCTACCGCGCGGCCTCAGGCTAGCCGGCGAGGATGTGTGGGAGAGGATCGCATTCGTCTTGTCCGCGAAATTGAAGGAGCCGCAGTTTTCCGGTCAGACCAAGGAGCGACTCACCTCGCGCGAGGCGGCATCATTCGTGGCGGGGGTGGTGAAGGACGGTTTTGCGCTGTGGTTGAACGCGCATGTCGCCGAGGGCACGGAGATCGCGAGAATCGCCATCGAGTGCGCCCAGGCCCGCGAGCGGCGCGCCAAGCGGGTCGAGCGCAAGAAGGCGGTCAACGGGCCGGCGTTGCCGGGAAAGCTCGCGGATTGCACGAGCCAGGATCTGGCGCGCACCGAACTCTTTCTGGTCGAGGGGGATTCCGCGGGGGGGTCCGCGAAGCAGGCACGCGACCGCACCTTTCAGGCCATCATGCCCCTGCGCGGCAAGATCCTGAATACCTGGGAGGTGGATTCGGGAGAGATCCTCGCCTCCCAGGAGGTCCATGACATCGCCGTCGCCCTGGGCGTCGATCCCGGCGTCGATTCCCTTGAGGGGCTGCGTTACGGAAAGGTGTGTATCCTGGCCGATGCCGATTCCGACGGCGCGCATATCGCCACCTTGCTGTGCGCGCTGTTCGTGCGCCACTTCCGTCCCCTGGTCGCCGCCGGGCGGGTGCATGTGGCCATGCCGCCGCTCTACCGGATCGACGCCGGCAAGGATGTCTACTATGCCCTGGACGACAATGAAAAACAGGGAATCCTCGACAAGATCGCCGCCGGCCGCACGCGCGTGAAGCCCAATGTGCAGCGGTTCAAGGGGCTGGGCGAGATGAACCCGGTACAATTGCGCGAGACCACTATGAACCCCGACACACGCCGACTTGTGCGGCTGTTGCTTGCCGATGGCGATGGTACCGACACCTCGTTTGACATGCTGCTTGGCAAGAAGCGCGCGGCCGACCGCAGACGGTGGCTTGAGACGAGCGGCGACAAGGCGGAGGTGGCGTAATGGAGCAGACCGAACTCCTGAGCGAGCACATGCCGGTCGTGGCGTTCACCGAGAAGGCCTACCTCGATTATTCGATGTACGTCATCCTGGATCGTGCCCTGCCTCATATCGGCGATGGCTTGAAGCCTGTGCAGCGGCGCATCATCTATGCGATGTCCGAGCTCGCGCTCGCTGCCGGCGCCAAGTTCAAGAAGTCGGCGCGTACCGTCGGCGATTGCCTGGGCAAGTTCCATCCCCACGGCGATACCGCCTGCTATGAGGCCATGGTGCTCATGGCCCAGCCATTCAGTTACCGCTACCCGCTCGTGGATGGCCAGGGCAACTGGGGGTCGCCGGACGACCCCAAGTCGTTTGCGGCGATGCGCTACACGGAGGCGCGCCTGTCGCGGTTCGCCGAGATGCTGTTAGCCGAGCTCGGTCAGGGTACCGTCGACTGGGTGCCGAATTTCGATGGCACGCTGGAGGAACCGCGCGTCCTGCCCGCGCGCCTGCCGCATGTCCTGCTAAACGGCGCAGCCGGCATCGCCGTCGGCATGGCCACCGATATTCCGCCGCACAACGCGCGCGAGATTGCCGCGGCCTGCGTGCGGCTTCTGGAGGATCCCAAGGCGTCCGTCGAGGCGCTTTGCGAGCATGTATTGGGGCCTGATTATCCGACCGGCGCCGAGATCGTGACGCCACGCGAAGACATCGTCGCCTTCTATCGGAGCGGGAGCGGCTCTGTGCGCGCCCGTGCCACCTGGGAGCAGGAGGACGGCGCCATTGTCATCACCGCCCTGCCCTACCAGGCGTCGGGATCACGGATACTGGAACAGATCGCCGAGCAGATGCGCAACAAGAAGCTGCCGATGGTGGAGGATTTGCGCGATGAATCCGACCACGAGAATCCGACGCGGCTCGTCATCGTTCCACGCTCGAATCGCGTGGATATCGAGGCGCTCATGGGTCACCTGTTTGCGACCACGGATCTTGAGAAGAGTTATCGCGTCAATCTGAACCTCATAGGGTCGGACGGACGGCCGCGCGTCTATGGTCTGCGTGAGCTGCTCTCGGAGTGGCTCGCATTCCGTGTGGACACGGTCCGCAAGAGGCTGGTCTTCCGTCTCGACAAGATCAACGACCGCCTGCACATTCTCGAGGGGCTGCTCACGATCTTTGATTACCTCGAGGAGGTCATACGCCTCATTCGCAGCGAGGACGAGCCCCGTGAGGCGCTCATGGCACGGTTCTCCCTGAGCGAGCGCCAGGCTGACGCGGTTCTCGAGATGCGCCTGCGTCAGCTCGCGAGACTCGAGGAGATCAAGCTCAAGGAGGAACATGACAGGCTGTCTCAGGAGCGCGCCGGCCTGGAGCGCCTGCTCGGCTCCGGGGCGCGATTGAAGCGCTTTGTGAAAGACGAGATCGTGCGCGACGCCAAGGACTACGGTGACGAACGCCGTTCGCCGCTGCGCGAGCGGCCGGTGGCGCGTGCGATCGCGGCGGGTGATCTCGCCGCCGAACCCGTGACCGTGGTGCTCTCGGCCAATGGCTGGGTGCGCCAGGCGCGCGGCCACGAGGTGGATGGCGCGGCGCTGTCGTATCGTACCGGTGACGGCTTCCGTCAGGCGGCGCGTGGCCGGAGCACGCAGCCGGCGATCTTTCTCGACAGCGCCGGACGCAGCTACGCGGTGCTCGCGCACAAGCTGCCATCCGCACGGGGCTTTGGGGAGCCGCTGTCGAAGACCCTGGAGCCGGGGGCCGGGGTGACGTTCCAGGGCGTGTTGATGGGCGAGGACACAGACGAGGCGCTGTTGGTGGCCGACAGCGGGCAGGGCTTCAAGGTCGCTCTCGCCGATCTCCAGACACGCGCCAAGGCCGGCAAGGCGGTCGTGCGGCTCGAGGCCGGGGCGTCGCTTCTAAGGCCCGTGCTGGTGACGCAAGGGGGCTTCATCGCTTGCGCCACGGCCACGCGCCTCCTTATTCTTTCCGAGACGGATCTGCCGCTCATGCCCAAGGGCCGCGGGGTGAAGCTCCTCGATGCCCAGGGCGAGAAGCTCGTTGCGGTGGCGGCGGGCGAGGCCGGCCAGACCCTGGTGCTGGTTGGTGCGCGCAAATCGGTGTCTTTGTCGGCGGCCGATCGGAGGCGCTTCCAGGGGGCGCGCGGCACGCGCGGCAAGGTATTGCCCGAGGCCGTGCGCGGCCTGATCGATCTGACCGTCGGCTCGTGACCCGCTGGGCGCTCGGCGTCGAATACAACGGCGCCCGGTTCTGTGGCTGGCAAAGCCAAGTCGGTGTGCCGACCGTGCAAGATGCCCTCGAGCGGGCGCTCGCGGAGGTGGCGTGCGAGTCGATACGGGTGATTGCGGCCGGGAGGACCGATACCGGGGTACATGCGCTCGGACAGGTAGTGCATTTCGATAGCGATGCCGAGCGCCGTCCCGAGGCCTTCGTGCGCGGCACCAATGCCCATCTGGGCTGTGACGTGGCGGTGCTATGGGCGCGCGTGGTGCCGGATGACTTTCATGCACGGTTCTCAGCGCGCGGACGCCGTTACCGTTATGTATGGTTGAATCGGCGGGCGCGCCCGGCCTTATTTCGCGATCAGATGAGCTTCGAATATCGGTTGCTCGATGTAGCGCGCATGGAAGCCGCCGCCGCCGCGCTCATCGGTCGCCACGATTTCAGCGCGTTTCGGGCCGCGCAATGCCAGGCCAAAACTCCCGTGCGTACGGTTCATTCCCTGACCATCGAGCGCCATGGGCCGCTTATCGTCATGAGGGTTCACGCCGACGCCTTTCTCCACCATATGGTCCGTAACATCGCCGGGGTGCTGGCGGCGATCGGTGCGGGCGAGCGCCCGGTCGCGTGGGCGGCTCAAGTGCTGGCCGCTTGCGAGCGTGCCGCGGGCGGCATTACCGCCCCCCCCCACGGCCTCTATCTCGAGGCGGTCGAGTATCCCGAGCCCTATGATATCCCCGTGTTCCGGGGCGCGGTTGGCGCTGGGTTGCCGCTTTGTTGTTAAGCCGCCTTGGCAGCGGTTCGGCACCGGTCGGCCTGTTGTCCGGGCCCGGAGGGAGCGGCGCGACTGATGAGAACACCGGGATCGCCTATAGAGCCGCGTGACACCCTCAACCCGCGTGTCGGGTTCCGCGATCGATATATAGTGTCTGACCGAAATTAAATAACAATATATATATCAATATGTTACAATACATTCCAGTGAGTGAAGTCGGTAATGCGAATTCACTAGGCTTTGGGTGTGGATTTTGTATCACATAGTGTCTGACCGAAATTAAATAACAATATATATATCAATATGTTACAATACATTCCAGTGAGTGAAGTCGGTAATGCGAATTCACTAGGCTTTGGGTGTGGATTTTGTATCACGTTGATTATTAAGGGTACTTTTCTTAAACGAGCACGGGGAAAATGAGCCTTTCCTCCCCAAGCGGCCGATTTCTCGACACACTTCAATGCCAGGATAGACCCATGCGGAATGTCATAAACACACAAGCGAGTCTGGGAGAGTGGCCGATTGGAGACATCGTGCTGGATCTGAAATCGCGGGATGATATCCCGAAGCTGCTCGTGGGACTGCAGTACATCTATAAGACCCCGGGGCTCCGAGATGAGGTATTTGCGATACTGCAAGATATCATTCCCCGTCATGTCGACGGGAAAAAGGCGAGCCACACTCTGGGGCGACCGGGCATGGAACAGTGGAAGATCCTGGTATTGGGTGTCGTCCGTCTGGGACTCGATGCCGACTACGACCGACTCCAGGAACTGGCCAATCAGCACAACACGCTACGGCAGATGTTGGGGCACGCCGACTGGTACGATAAACACACCTACGAACTGCAGACACTGAAGGATAACCTGCGCCTCTTCACGCCGGAACTCCTCGGGCGGATCAACGACGCCGTGGTGCGCGCCGGCCATACCCTGGGTAAAAAAAGTCCAGAAGACGTCCTCACAGGGCGCTGTGACTCTTTTGTTGTCGAAACGGACGTGCATTTTCCCACCGATATCAACCTGCTGTACGACGCGATTCGCAAAACCATCGGATGCTGCGCGCAGATCAGCAACACACATGCCCTGAAAGGGTGGCGTCAAAGCGCATTCAACCTGCGTCACTTCAAAAAGTCGTACCGCACCATACAGAAGCTCAAGCACTCCACGTCGAAAGACGAAAGTCTGCGCGCAGCGAAGCAACAAGAGATTCGCTGCGCCCACAAGAGCTACCTGGAAGAGGCCTTGGGTTATCTGCAGCGTGCCCATCAGACGCGGGTCGAGGTTCTCGCCATGCCGGGCGTATCCCTGTGTGACGTGGCGCAGATCGCATCACTGGACGGCTATAGGGCGCATGCCGAACGTCAGATCGACCCGATTCGGCGGCGGGTGCTGGCCGGCGAAAAGATTCCCCATAACGAGAAGGTCTTCTCGATCTTCGAGCCGCACACGGAATGGATCAGCAAAGGCAAAGCCGGCGTTCCGGTCGAGCTGGGCGTGCGGGTCTGCGTTCTCGAAGACCAGCATCGTTTCATTCTCCATCATCAGGTTATGGCAAAACAGACAGACGACCAGAGTGCCGTCAGCATGGTCGACTGCGCCCAAGCGCGCTTTCCGACGCTGCGGAGTGTCAGCTTTGATAAAGGCTTCCACAGTCCGGCGAATCGTCAGGCGTTGGAAGCGCGATTGGACCTGGTGGCCTTGCCCAAAAAAGGCCGGCACTCGGTCGCCGATCGCGAGCGCGAAACGGCCCCGGCATTTGTCCGGGCCCGGCACCAGCATTCCGCGGTCGAATCGGCCATCAACGGCTTAGAGCATTGTGGGCTGGATAGGTGCCCGGATCACGGCATGGCGGGATTCCAGCGCTACGTGGCGTTAGCGGTACTGGCGCGCAATATCCATCGCCTAGGGGTCGTGGTTCGCGAGCGAAGCGCCCGCAAGAAAACGCCAATACCGGAACCGCAACGCAGAGCAGCCTGACGCCATAGGCAAGAGCTAAAGCGAAGATACGGGGTACGCTCGCTCTCTGATCAGGGGAATGACATGATTCCATTATCCCCATTCCGTTTCTGTGGAAGAATGGGAGGCCGTCAGCGCTATTCGGTAACGATCAGGCTTCTCTCATCGGCGAGGGGTCACCCGTTTTTAAAAAAAACGGGTATTTTCGGTCAGACACTATATATGCTTGCGCATATATATCGAATCTGGAATATAATGGGCGCGTGACGACCGAGGACGACTTTTTTTCGATATTGAGCCACGCCACCCGGCGGCGCCTCCTCATGCTCCTCGAGGCCTTCGGGGAGCTTTGCGTGTGTAATCTTACCGCGGCCTTGGGTCTGCCGCAGGCGGTTGTCTCGCGCCACCTCGCGGTGATGCGCGCCGCTGAACTCGTAGCAGCGCGCAAGCGCGGTACCTGGGTGTACTACCGGCGGCACCCAGACCTTGCGCCGTGGGTGGCGGCGGTCATCGTCGCCCTGCGCAAGGCCCCGGGCGGCGACGTGTTCGGCCTGGACGCACGGCGCTTGCAGGCGCTGCGGCAGTTCGCCCCAGCCTGTTGCGATGCCGACAATCGACAATAAGGCGCAAAACATGACCCGAATGCCTGACGGTAGCCGACCTCCCAGCGAGCGTGGCGCTCTATGCCGGGCTCTTTGCCGGTCCGCCAACGGTGTTGAAGCCCGACTATGCGAAACGGCGGCTGGGCGACCCGCGGGTCCACTTCGCGATCTCCACCCACAGTGCGGCGCCCGGTCTCCATCATCGCGGGATTCAGGTCGAGGCCGACGAGGGGTCGGCGGTGCTGGAGGGGCGCTTGGGACGGTGGGGGGCGCCGGTCGTGGCCGGCGGGGTGGGCGAGTGTTGCTACGCGCAATCCGACAAGGTTTGGGTCTTCGATCCCCAGGGTATCCCGTGGGAGGCGTTGCGCACGATGGGCGAGGCGCAGGTGTTCGCCGGTGCCTATGCGAGCCGGTCCTGTTGTGTCCCTACCGTGGTCGCCCTGCCGGGGTCCCGCGGGAGCACCTAAGAAAAATCGTGGGCGATTGCGCCGCGTAGGGAGGGATGGGAATGGTATTGGCGGTGGCGGTCTTCGTGTTCACGCTCTTTTTGGTGATTGTACAACCCAGAGGGCTCGGTATCGGCTGGGGCGCGACCATAGGCGCGGTCGTGGCTTTGGCGCTCGGCGTGGTGCACGTCCAGAACATTCCTGCGGTGTGGGACATCGTCTGGAACGCAACGCTGACCTTCGTGGGGCTCATCATCATCTCGCTGTTGCTAGACGAGGCCGGATTTTTCCATTGGGCGGCCTTGCACATGGCGCGTGCCGGCGGCGGGCGCGGCCGGCGGCTCTTTCCACTCATCATTCTTCTGGGGACCCTGGTCGCCGCGTTCTTCGCCAACGACGGCGCGGCGCTCATATTGACGCCCATCGTGCTGGCCATGCTGGTGGCTCTTGGGTTTTCTCCGGTCGCCGCGCTCGCGTTCGTGATGGGCACGGGTTTCATCGCCGACACGACCTCGCTGCCTTTGGTGATCTCCAATCTCGTCAATATCGTGTCGGCCGATTTCTTCGCTATCCCGTTTCGGCGCTATGCGATGGTCATGGTGCCCGTGGATATAGTGGCCGGCCTCGCGACATTTGCCATGCTGTGGTTGTACTTCCGGCGTGATATCCCGCGGACCTACGATGTCAGTCGACTCGAGGCCCCGGCGACCGCGATCAAGGACCCGCTGCTCTTTCGCTTGTCGTGGCCGGTGCTCGCCCTGTTGCTCGGCAGCTATTTTCTGGCCGGGCGCCTGCGGGTCCCGGTATCGCTGCTCACGGGGCTTGCGGCATCGATCCTTTTGCTGGTGGCAGCGCGTGTCTGGCGGGCGGGGAGGGGGGCCGTGGTGCCGGTCGCGCGCGTGCTACGCGAGGCCCCGTGGCAGATCGTCGTGTTCAGTCTCGGCATGTATCTCGTCGTCTATGGTCTGCGCGATGCCGGGCTCACGGCATGGCTCGCGCGACTGCTTCAAGGGTTCGCGGCCCCGCGAGGCCCCGTGGCAGATCGTCGTGTTCAGTCTCGGCATGTATCTCGTCGTCTATGGTCTGCGCGATGCCGGGCTCACGGCATGGCTCGCGCGACTGCTTCAAGGGTTCGCGGCCCACGGGCTCATGATGGCGACCATAGGGACCGGTTTTGTGACCGCCATCCTGTCGGCGATCATGAACAATATGCCGACCGTACTCGTGGGTTCGCTTGCCATCCACGATGTCGTTGCCGTTCCGGCGGCCACGCGCGAGGCGATGATCTACGCCAATGTGGTCGGCTGTGATATCGGGCCGAAGTTCACGCCGCTCGGGAGTCTCGCCACGCTGCTCTGGCTGCACGTACTGGCGCGCAAGGGGCAGACCATTTCGTGGCAGACCTATATGCGCGCCGGGCTGATCATGGCGCCGCCGGTCTTGTTGACGACGCTTGTCGCGCTCGGGCTCTGGTTGCGGTACCTGGGGTGAGGATGACGGGCAGACCATTTCGTGGCAGACCTATATGCGCGCCGGGCTGATCATGGCGCCGCCGGTCTTGTTGACGACGCTTGTCGCGCTCGGGCTCTGGTTGCGGTACCTGGGGTGAGGATGACAAAAGTAGTCAATTCCATAAATATGCGTACGTATTATATTGCGGATGAAATATTGAGTGTGGCATCTTGACGCGAGTCGCCAACGACGATTCGCCCATGCCAAGGGAAAGTCCATTCCGGATAGTCCTATCTGCAGAAGAGGTGGGTGAATGGCATAGGAGATCCGGGAAATATACGTTGCCGTATTTCGAGGTCGTGCGCGCCAAGATGATTCTGATGGCGGCGAGCGGGGGGGGTGGCAACGATGAGATCGCCCAACGGTTGGGGGACCCGGCGAGAGGTGTCAGTCACTGACGTAAGCGCTTCATGCACTCTCCCGCCGCCAAGCCGCTTACGCGGTTGGTGCGGGGGTTTCTTGCCTCACGAGAAGATTTTCCTGGTTCCTTCTGTAACGTCGGTCGCTTTTTAAGGCTTGAGCCACGCAACATACCCCGGGTTCTTTTTGGGTGACCGAGAGAACGGCCCCTGTTTGAGCTTGAGACAGTCCAGATGTAGGAAAGGCCGGCGATCCTCTGATATCGTGGGAAGTTCTCACACTTTTCACAATAGATGTATTGACCTGCCCGACCTCAAGCGACGTGGGTTAAGCTTACGGTCGGGTAAACCCCCATCAACTCAGAGCCACCATTGAGGGGGCAGGTCATGACGAAGTGTAGCAAGTACGTAGGGCTGGATACACACAAAGACACCATAGCGGTCGCCATCGCCGAGGCCGGCCAGAGTAAGCCCCGCTATTACGGGGAGATCGCCAACACCCCGGAGGCGGTGGCCAAACTCGTGAGGAAGCTAAGCCCCCAGGGGGAGGTCCTGTCGTTCTGCACCAAGGCCGGTCGCTGCGGCTACGGGATCTTTCGTCAGCTGACCCATCTGGGCCATGCCTGTGCGGTGGTGGCGCCCTCGCTGATCCCCGTAAAGCCCGGGGACCGGGTGAAGACCGACCGCCGGGACAGTGAATCGCTCGCCCGCCTGCATCGCGCCGGTGAGCTCACCGCCGTGTGGGTCCCGGGACCGGAACAAGAGGCGGTGCGCGATCTCACGCGGGCCCGGGAAGATCAAAACTCGTCTCCTCCAATACGACTGACAGTGTCTTCTTCCCTCGCGCACAGCTGGAGCGCGTGCCCGACGCTCCTTAAGACTCGGTCTCCGGTCTCGTGGCCGTATGTGTCGTTTATCAGCTTAAATTTATCAATGTCTATAAACATTAATGCCAAGGACCACGAATGGCGCTCGGTTTGAACTAAGGCGTACTCCAATCTGTCGTTAAATAGTGCCCTATTAGCGAGCCCGGTGGCGGTGTCGTGATAAGCAAGGTAACGATTGTGTTTTTCTGGCTCTATCCGACTTTCCCCACGGTATCGACTTGATAATCAGGCAGGGCTGATGGGTGTGGCGGCGTAAACGGGCCAGGGTGGGATAGGCGTTAGGTGGGGTGATATCTGTCGGGGCGTACAAGGGCTTGCAATGGAGGGTAAACACAGGTCTCCTCTCAGTTGTTGACCAGTCATCGACAAAGAGAGGAAACCCAGAGCCGCCTGACGTTGCTGGCGAAAATACACCGCCTGAAAGACCTAAAAATCACCGCCTTCTCATTCCAACAACGCGATACGGAACGCCATCTCTGGGTCAAGCCCTTCAAAAACGGTTGCCGCTGCCCAGTGTGTGAGCGCCGCTGCCCAATCGTGCGCCAGGCCCAGGAGGCCCGATCCTGGGAGGACGTAGCGATCTTGGGCCGCAAGACCCTGTTCTGGTATGCCCCCAAGGAGATCCTCTGCCCGACCCATGGGCTCGTGCAGGAGAAAATCCCCTGGGCCGCCCCTTATGCCCGCATCACCTATCGCCTGGAGTTTCGGATCTGCGCGCTCTGCCAGATCATGACGCAAAAGGCCGCGGCCGCCATACTGAAGATGGCCCCATCGACGCTCTCTAACTGTCTGCACCGGGTCATCACCCGGGTGCGCACGGGCCACACGATCCGGGGCTTGGTGACCCTCGGAGCCGATGAGACATCGACGCTCTCTAACTGTCTGCACCGGGTCATCACCCGGGTGCGCACGGGCCACACGATCCGGGGCTTGGTGACCCTCGGAGCCGATGAGATCGCGTATTGCAAAGGCCGGAAATAGGCCACGATAATCTATGATTTGGACCGTTCGCACGTCGTGTGGGTGGGGCGGGGTTTGGGGCGCGAGACCATCGACCGGTTCTTCAACGAACAGTTATCGGATGGCCAGAAGCAGCGCATCTATGATTTGGACCGTTCGCACGTCGTGTGGGTGGGGCGGGGTTTGGGGCGCGAGACCATCGACCGGTTCTTCAACGAACAGTTATCGGATGGCCAGAAGCAGCGCATTCGCTGGGCCAGCTGCGACAGGGGCCGCGCCTACACTGGGGCCATTCAACACCACTGCCCGAACGCCACCCTCGTGATCGATCGCTTTCATGTGGTGAAGGCCTTGAACGAGGCGCTTGATGCCGTCCGGAAAGACGAGTGGCGGGGACTGGATAAGCGGGGGCGTCAGGCCATCAAGGGGCTGCGGTGGATGCTCGGGATGCATGCACGCAATCGCTCCAAGAAACAGTCGCGCTTCTTAAACGCGCTACGCACCTCCAACCGGCGCATCCATCGCGCTTGGGTCTTGAAGGATGAGTTCGAGCGCATCTGGCATTTCACATATCCCGGTGCGGCGAGGCAGTTCTTGAAGCGCTGGATGACCGCGGCCTTGAGAAGCCGGCTGCCCTCGCTCAAGACCTTTGTGACCACCGTACGGAACCACTTCGACAATATCCTCTCCTTCATTGAACGCCCGCTCACCAATGCCGTGGGCGAAGGCATCAACCGTCTACTCAAGATCGTGAAGAACCGGGCCTCGGGATTCCGCGGTTTGGAGCCCTTCGCTGACCTGATCTTCCTTACGATCGGAGACCTCGATATCCCTGCGCACATTCCTTCCGATTTGCGTACGCTGTGAGGGCAGAGGAAAACACTATGAGGCTAGGGAATCTGCGGGTTTTATTGGTGGGGAGATCCGGATATAGCCGTTTTTCTAAGGCCTCGCTATCGCTCAACTGCTTTTCGAGATTTTCCCGTTCGACTACCTCTTCTGCCAGAGACGCGTTGACGACATGGAGCTCATCGGCGCATTCCTGAACTTTGTCTTCTACATGTTCGCTTTGCACTAAGGCCTTACGAATCTCTCCTACGGGGGAATACTCGACTAGTTCTTCTTTCAGAATCAGATTAACTGAGGAGAGATCGTGGGCGCAATTCTCGACTTTCTTCACATTCTCGCTTTGATTTAGAGCTCTTGCCAGTGGCGGGTCAGAGATCGACTCGCGGTTGTCCGATGACGTATCCATTCCAGATTCCTTTATTCTTGCGTCAGAACAAGCGAATGTAAGCCCGACCTAGTGATCGTAGCACGCTGGCAACTCGCAAGCAGGCGCTAGCAGGGTATCTGGACTTACGCCGATTGAGCCGCACGGGCCCGCCATAGCGGTCCGGTGCCTTTGACAGCAAAACCTAACGTTGAATGCTGGGCTTGGCAGGGCGGCAGCGAAAGAAAGCGCGTGATCGGCATCTATACGGAGATAAATATGAGTAGTGACCATGAGTTTTCTATTACACATGAGGCGGGCACCATGGTTTTGGAGGCCAACCGTCTCCTGGCGGAAGAGGAACTGAAAGGCACCGAGGTCATCCGGAAGCCATTGCGGCTGATGGCGTGAAACGTGTTGCTCTGATTCGCCTGACCACCTTCGCGGTGCCCGTCCGCCTCTACCTATGGGGCGTGCCTCCGTGCCCGCCTTACGCCTCTCTGGTTTTAGCGTCCAACCTATCTAGCACGCGCCGTGCGGCTTCGACGTCGCCTTCGGCCGCGAGCAGGCGAAAGCGTCGCTCGACGTCCCAAGCCGCCAACGCCTGCGTCGCCCATTCCTCGAAGAGCTTGTTCATGCTCGTGCCGCGGCTTTGGGCCAAGGCCTTCAGACGCTCCGCCTTGTCATCTGACATTCGTATGGTCAGTGTACTCATGGAAAGACCTCCAAACATTCCGCGGGCGTGATGATGCGCAAGTCCGGGAAGACCATCTCTCCGCTACGCATGTCCCCGACGTTATGTGTGACGACCGCGGCGGCATTCCCGGCCACCGCCAACTCGATGAGGTGATTATCGCCCTCATCGCGGAGATTCGGCCGCCATCCATAATAGACTGAAACCCACTGCCCTTGATGCGCAAAAGCGGCGACGACGACGCGGCGCTCCGCCGCGGTCGTCACGGGCGTCCAGAGGGGTCGCCCCAGCACATCCTCATATTCCGACCACAAGGCGTTGCCGAACAGAGGCGTATAATGGCCGGACAGGGCACGCCGCAAGACTTCGCGGGAGGCGCCCCCCTCGGATCGCAATGCGGCCACAAAGACATTGGTGTCCACCACCAGCCGAACCATTTGTGATAGCATATATGCTTTCATTGCGGTCGGCAACGAGACTCATGCGCCTTCAGCAACTCTCAATGTGGCAATGATTATCAATGAGCAATAGGCGGAGTACGGTGGAGGAGTCCGTTCCACAGTCAGTCGAAGCCATTTCCGGGCGTGGCGAGGGTGGTGGGGGGTAAGGCTTAGCCGCCATGAGCTGGCACAGACGGTGTGCGAGCTCCTCGACTGGCGCCGCCCCAACGGACAACCGAAGACGATCGAATGTCGGGCCCTGCTCGAACGGATGCAGGAGGCGGGGCTGATAGCACTGCCCGCGCTGAAGGCCGGCCGCCCGCGAGGCAGTCGTACTCGGGTTCTGGTGGGTCCAGACCCGGAGCCTGCGGTGACCGACGCCTCGCTTGCCGCCCTGCAGCCGATCCGACGGCAGGGCGTCGCCACACCCAAAGAGCGGACGCTGTGGCGCACCCTCATCGCGCGTCACCATACTCTCGGCCATCGCGTGCCCTTTGGGGCCCATCTCCGCTACCTGATCCAAGCGACATCCCCGCATCCCATGGTCCTGGGCTGCTTGCAGTTCTCCTCGCCGGCCTGGTGCCTTAAGGGACGCGATCAGTGGATTGGCTGGGACGACGCTACCCGCGCTCAGCACCTGCAGTGTGTCATCTGCAACTCCCGCTTCTTGATCTTGCCCCATATGCATGTTCCCAATCTCGCGAGCCATGTGCTGGCGCGCGCCCTGCGGCAGGTCGTCGCCGACTGGACCGCCGCTTACGGCGTTCAGCCCCTCCTGGCCGAGACCCTGGTCGACCCCGCCCGCTTTACCGGACATTGCTATCGGGCTGCCAACTGGATCGATGTCGGTCTCACCACGGGCCGCGGCCGTGAAGACCGCCAACACACACGCCATGGGGTAAGCCCTAAGCGGATATGGCTCTATCCCCTCGTGCCCAACGTCCGACAGAGACTCATGCAAGCCCTGTAGATCGACCGCCACCCCGTTTCGACGCGGCATACTTAACATTGAGAATTGCTGGCATCGGTCCGATCAGCCGCGAGACCATCCGTCGGCTGCTAAAAAACGGCCTCAAGCCCTGGCGCAAAGTGATGTGGTGCATTGGCGCCTTGACCGAGGAATACCGGCAGCGCATGTATGACCTGCTGGATCTTTATGCCCGTCCGTTTCGCGAGGAGGAACCCATCGTCTGTCTGGACGAGAAGAGCAAGCAACGGCTCAGGGATGCGCGCCCCCTGTGCCGGTTCGGCCCCACGCACCCGAGAAACGGGATTACGAGTATGTGCGCGCCGGGACCTGCAACCTGTTCGTGGCGGTCGAACCCAAAGGCGGACGGCGGACCGTCATGGTCACCGATCATCGCGCCAAGACCGATTTCGTGGCCTTCGTGCGTCACCTTCTTGATCGGGTGTATGGCACCGCGCGCCATGTCCACCTCGTGATGGACAATCTCAATACGCACTTTCGCCGGTGCTTCGAGGAGGTACTCGGTGTCGAGGACGCCACCGCACTACTGGCCCGGGTCACCCTCCACTACACGCCGAAACATGCCAGTTAGCTCAACATGGCGGAAATCGAGATCGGTATCCTCGATCGTCAGTGCCTGAATCGCCGCCTGCCGGATCGCGCCACGCTCACCACCGAAGTGGATGCCTGGCAAGGGCGCCGTAACCGGGAGCGACGCGGCATCGAGTGGACGTTCACCCGGCAGGACGCCGATACGAAAATGGCCCGGCATTATGTTGCGTAATTTACGGGTCGGCGTACTAGAACGGGAAGCATAGCGACCTGTTGTGCCCAACAAACACGATCCGGGGTTACGACCATCAACGAGCCGGCCTTCGGGCATGAACTCAGCACGCACGGAGGGACTATACACGCTCCACAATGTTCGGCCCGCAATACGGGTCCTACGACGGGGTATGGCTGGCCGACGGCTTGGTGAGTTGCGGGGCCTCGCACCTTTCCTATGCGATGGCCCGGGCGACCGACCGCGTGCGCCCCGGCGGCGTGCCATACGCCGCCGCCTTCCTCCGGTGCCGCGCCCCCCGGGCCACGGGGGTGGGGTGGACAAACCGCGAGGAATGACGCGAGAGGCTTTGCAGAGTATTGTAGACCGACTTCCAGGTGTGCCCCTCGTGACCTGGATAGCACCGACATCCCCGTGGCGCCTGCTCGGCGCTGGCCCGGTCGGGTTGCACGCGTTGTGCGCGGTGGCGCCACCGCCTTAGCTAATCGACCCGCACGTTACTGGCCTCTCGCCGGCCTGGTTCCGCGCCCTGCTTTATGCCCCGCCCGCGGCGCCTGATATGGGGCCGTGCCTAGGACTCCTGTGTAACACCAACAGGAATCAGCCTATGAAGCCGACACTGTGTATCTACCACGCCAACTGTGCCGACGGCTTCGGCGCGGCCTGGATTGTGCGCAAGGCCCTGGGGCCGGCGGCGGTCGCATTCCACGCGGCCACCTACAATCGGGAACCGCCCGACGTCCGCGGGCGCAACATCGTGCTGGTCGACTTCTCGTATCCGCGACCGGCATTGCCGGCCGCACGGCCGGTCCTGGAGTCGATGCTCGAGGACGCCCATTCCATCCGGCTGCTCGACCATCATGTGACGGCGCGCGACGACCTCGCCGGCCTGACGCACCCCAAGCTGACGGCGGTGTTCGACCTGGACCAATCGGGTGTCGGCGTGACCTGGCGGCACTATTTCCCCGACAGGCCGCTGCCGCCGCTCCTGGCACACGTGCAGGACATGGATTTGTATCGGTTCGCGCTCCCGCGTACCCGCGAAATCCTGTCGGCCGTCTATTCGTATCCGTACGACTTCGACACCTGGAGCCGCCTCATGCGCTCCTCGCTCGGCCGTCTCGTGCGCGAAGGGGCCATTCTGAGGCGGGCCCGCGACAAGGACCTCACGGAGTTGGGAGACCGTCTGACCGGTGTTCAGCCGTGTATCCTGCGACTCGGACGCGACCAGGTGGCGGGACCGGCCTACAATGTTCCCTATATGTTCGTCGGACTGGCCCAGGAGGCCGCGAAGATGTATCCGTTCGCCGCGACGTATTGGATAACGGGCCCGAGCGTGCGGTTTTCCCTGCGCTCGCGCGAGGGCGGCACTGACGTCGCGGCCTTGGCGCAACAGTATGGCGCGGGCGGACATGTCCATGCGGCAGGGTTTGAAGTGCGGCCGCGAGTCCTCTGGCGTGTGCTCTCGGATGAGGCCGAGCCTCCCCTGTTGCAGTGAGGAGTGCCGAGCCTTGCGATATTTTCGGATGCGCCCATTGTGAGCCGTGGACAACCCCCTTTTGTGGGGGCATGGCCCATCCGGCGAATCTCAATTTCGTGCAACCGGCCCCTGGGGCCAGCAATGAGCACGAAATCTGCCGTAACCATCAAGCACCAGACCCGACAAGGTCTGGTGCTTTTCTGTTCTGGTAGGGATGCCCCACGGTTCGCCGCGCAACCGTCGTTCCCGTCAGCCCGGACCGCAGGTCTCTTTCACATTGGCCAGCACGAAGTGGACTCCACTCTTGGTGGGGAAGATGGTGTCATGCATGGCATTGTGGTAGTTATGAGTTCGAGACCAATCCCGATTATGTTACCGATAACATGATCGGGAATGAGGAGCGCGGGCACCGACATCAGGTGGCCGAACAGGCGCACATGGGAGGCGATCCAGTCGGGGAGTGTCTGGGTCCAGGTGGCCTCGGCATAGGCGTACGCCGAGGCCCCGAGCACCGCCACGAAGATCTCGGCGAAGCGGATTTCGCCGGTGGCGGGATGGATGATGGCGACCTTGTCGCCGCTGTAGTCGATGAAGATCCAGCTCGTGTGGGACGCCCGGTACTGGAAGACAAGTATGGCGTTGGCTTGCGGTACGCCCTCACCCACGCCTTTACTTTGCGCGCCGAAGCTGAGCGCTACCGCGTCAAAGATGCCATCGGCAATAATGGCGACGTCGATCTGATTTTGGTCGGATTGGTATATCGCTTCGGAGGCCATACTCGACAGGCCCCGCATCGTGCCCATAGCGAGGCTCGACCAACTGCCTCCGTCGCGCCGACACCTCCGCCAACGAGGGCGCAGCCCGTTGTGGTGGCCCCCGTGGTCATGCTCGGCGATGTCTATTTTCACTATAATAAATAAGGCGACTTTAACCCGCAAGGCCAAGGCCATCCTTGACCGCAACATCGAGATGATGCGGCGTAACCCGCACTATAAGTTTCGAGTCGCCGGCTATACCTCGGCGGCCGGTACGACACAATACAACCAAACCTTGAGCGTCAACCGGGCGCGCGCCGTCAAAGACTACCTCATTCATCACGGCGGCATAGCTCCCGACAGGCTCACGACCATTGGCTTTGGCGATAAGCGTCCCGCCCAGTTCGAGGCCACACCCTCGCATCTGCGATCCCAAGCCGCGCACGCCAATATGCGCGTGCTTTTCGAGATCACGGTGCGATAGCCGCGAACGCATCATATGTAATCGAGTCTTTTCGATGATGCATCACCGATAATAGTCCGACTATTTCGTCCTCGTATTCGCGCCCTCGCCGTAGGGTCGGCGGATAGGGCGCCCCGGCCCTCCCATGGCCGGGGCCTGTGAGCGATTAGCGGGCACGATAAAACCCGAAGAGATCGCGATAGTGCTGCCGGTTTTTCGTCCGAAGGCCAAAAACGAAGGGACGAAATAGACAAGTCGTTTGATTGGTGGCGGTGTTACATGGAAAGTCAGGGGACCCAGGAAAAGCCGCGCAAAGGCAAGCAGCCCGCTCGGCCCCTTCCTGGCCTTGCGGCCCAGGACGGGGAATGCGCCGGCGAATGTTCAAGGAGCGGTTGGCGAGGGCTCGATGAGCGGGCCCGGTCGGGTCGCCCCCGGGCTTCCCCCCAGAGCTCACCGTTGAGATCAAGGCGCTGGCCTGCCGCGCTGCCCGCGGCCTTGGGACTCCCCTTGTCGCGGCTGAGTCTCGCCGATGTGCGCCAGCACGCCGAGCACACCGGCCTGGTGGCGCGAATCAGCGACAGCACCATCTGGCGCTGGCTCAACGAGGACGCGATCCGTCCCTGGCAGCATCGCTGCCGGATTTTTCCCCGCGATCCCCAGTTTCAGGAAAAGGCCGCGCGCGTCCTCGACCTGTATGCCCGCTGTTGGGAGGATCGGGTCCGGCGCGAGGCCCCGTGGCAGATCGTCGTGTTCAGTCTCGGCATGTATCTCGTCGTCTATGGTCTGCGCGATGCCGGGCTCACGGCATGGCTCGCGCGACTGCTTCAAGGGTTCGCGGCCCACGGGCTCATGATGGCGACCATAGGGACCGGTTTTGTGACCGCCATCCTGTCGGCGATCATGAACAATATGCCGACCGTACTCGTGGGTTCGCTTGCCATCCACGATGTCGTTGCCGTTCCGGCGGCCACGCGCGAGGCGATGATCTACGCCAATGTGGTCGGCTGTGATATCGGGCCGAAGTTCACGCCGCTCGGGAGTCTCGCCACGCTGCTCTGGCTGCACGTACTGGCGCGCAAGGGGCAGACCATTTCGTGGCAGACCTATATGCGCGCCGGGCTGATCATGGCGCCGCCGGTCTTGTTGACGACGCTTGTCGCGCTCGGGCTCTGGTTGCGGTACCTGGGGTGAGGATGACCTTAAGCGGCGGGGCTATGCGTGTCTACAGGGTGGCGGTGGCGTGGTCGGCGAGACGTGACCGCTCGCCCCGTTCCAGCGTGACATGGCCCCCGTGCGCCCAGCCCTTGAAGCGATCCACCACATAGGTGAGGCCGGAGGTCGTTTCGGTCAGATAGGGGCTGTCGATCTGCGCGATATTCCCAAGGCACACGACCTTGCTGCCGGGTCCCGCGCGGGTGATGAGCGTCTTCATTTGGCGGGCACTCAGATTCTGCGCCTCGTCGATGATGATGAACTTGCGCAGGAATGTGCGACCGCGCATGAAGTTCAGGCTTTTGACGCGGATGCGCGCGCGAATCAGGTCACCGGCCGCAGCGCGCGCCCATTGCGACCGGCCATGACCATGGGCCTCGCCCTGGTTCAGGATGTCGAGGTTGTCCTCCAGGGCCCCCATCCAGGGGGTCATTTTCTCCTCTTCGGTCCCGGGCAGGAAGCCGATATCCTCGCCCACGGGGATGGTGACGCGGGTCATGATGATCTCGGTGTAACGCCGCTGCTCTATTGTCTGTTCAAGACCGGCGGCGAGCGTAAGCAGGGTCTTGCCGGTCCCGGCGTGGCCGAGCAGTGTCACGAGGTCGATGTCCGGATCCATGAGCAGGTTCAGGGCGAAGTTCTGCTCACGGTTGCGCGCCCGTACCCCCCACACCGCGCGTTCCTCTTTCGTGTAATCGCGCACGGCCTCCAGGCGCGCGCGCCCTGGGCCGATCTCGCGGACGATGGTATCGGGCAGTGAGGCCCCGTCTCCGGGCAGGAACTGACCCACAAACCAGCCCGCCGGGGCATTGCCGCGGATCTCGAAGGCCGGACGTCGCGACTCCCCGGTGGCAAGCGACTCGACCACGTCCGCGGATGTGAGATGCAGCGCCCCGATTCCACGGTACAGAAGGTCAGCATCGTCCAGAACCTGCTCGCTGGTATAATCCTCGGCCCTAAGGCCCAGGGCGCGCGCCTTGATGCGCAGATTGATGTCCTTGCTGACGAGCACCGCCTCACGGCCCGGGTGGTCGCCGGCGAGTTGGCGCGTTATGGCCAGCAATTCGCCACCGACTCCGGATGCCGGCGGCGCCTTGACGCGGTCGTAAGGCGCGGCCCCGAGGGGAATGAAAAGGCGCCCGCCAGCGGCGCCCTCGGCATGTGGTAGTGGCGCTCCGGCGGTCAGATCAGCGGGTGCCGCCACCAGGGTCTCATCGAGAAAGCGGCTGGCCTGGCGGGCATTGCGGGCGCTCTCCGAGCCGCCCTGCTTGTGGGCGTCCAGCTCCTCGAGCACCGCGACCGGGACGTAGACGTCATGTTCCTCGAATCGGTACAGGGCCGCCGGATCGTGCATCAGCACACTGGCGTCGAGAACGAACAGCTTGCGATGCCCGGTCATTACCGCGCAACGATCTCGCGCAGATCCCGCAATACCGCGAGCACATGACCGTCGACCTTGACCTTGCGATATTCCCGGCGCAAGACCCCGTGCTCATCTATAAGGAAGGTGCTTCGTTCGATCCCCATGGATTTTTTCCCGTAGAGGTTCTTTTCCTTGATCACATCGAACGCGCGGCACAGCTCCTCGTCGGTGTCGGCAATGAGGTCGAACGGAAAGCACTGCTTGGTTTTGAAGGACTCATGGGACTTGATGTCGTCACGTGATACACCCAGGACGACCGCGTTCAGGTTTTCGAACTCCTCGTAGTGATCGCGGAAATCCTGTCCCTCGGTCGTGCAGCCGGGGGTATTGTCTTTCGGATAGAAATACAAGACCACGTTACGGCCGCGCAGCTCCGACAGCCGAAAGCCTTGATCGTCCGTCGCTTGCACCACGAGATCGGGGATACGTCCGCCGACTTCGATTTTGCTCATTTCGCGTCCACTCTCCGATGATTGTTCTCAAGGGACCGGACAGATCCGGTCGCAGGGCCGGCGCCGGCGGTCCCGCCTGGGCGTTCCCCGGACAGGGGCCCATGATGGCCCGCGGATCCCCGGCGGGCCTGCGGACGCCGCTTCAGTCAGGGTCGCCGCCGCCGATAGTATTCAGTATCTTGCCATCGCCTACAAGACAAAAGGCGGGCTTGGCGATCGCGGGGGGCCCACGACGGCATCGCGCTTTGCGGGAGGTGATGCCGTTCAGTACAATACGCGCGGGGCGGAGGCGGCGCCGGACCATCCAAAAACCTCCCTCATACAGGCCGGGCCGCAGTCGAAGCAACGAGCAACGGGTGTCATTCGGACCCGGCGTGTTGCCGCGTCCGGTCGCGGCCGCCGCTGCCCCGCATCCCTGGCATCCGCTCGCTCTTGATGAATCGAACGCTGATCGTTGAGGAGGAGTTTCGTGGCCACAGGGTTGAAGCGCAAGAACGGGCGCGTGCCGCCGCAGGGTTCGGGACGTGCGCAATCGCGGACGCCGGTCGCAAAAGACGAGGATGACGACCTTCAGCGCCTGCTGGTCGGTCTCCAGCGACTGCATGATGGCGATTTCGGCGTGCGATTGCGATTGCGCGAGGGTCGCCGTGCCCAGCAAATCGCCCGGATCTTCAATTCACTGGCCCGCCATAACCAGCGCTTGACCCGGGAATTCGGGCGGGTGGCGAATCTCGTGGGCCGCCAGGGCCGCATCGCCGAGCGCGCCTCGCTCAAGGGTATGCAGGGCGCATGGGCGACCATGATCGAGGCCCAAAACAGCGCCGTCGACGACCTGGTGCACACGATACTCGAGATCTCGCGCGTGATCCGTGCGGTCGCCAATGGCGATCTGTCGCAATCCGTCCCCTTCGATGTCGCCGGCCGACCGGTAAAGGGCGACCTGATACGTGTCGGGCGGGCGGTCAACACCATGGTCGACCAGCTGCGCTCGTTCGCCGCCGAGGTCACGCGCGTGGCCAAAGAGGTGGGCATCGAGGGCAAGCTCGGCGGCCAGGCGCGCGTGAAGGGCGTGTCGGGCACCTGGAAGGACCTCACGGAGAATGTGAATCAGCTGGCCGGCAATCTCACCTCGCAGGTGCGCAACATCGCGCTTGTGACCACCGCGGTCGCCAAGGGCGATCTCTCGCAGAAGATCACGGTCGACGCCCGCGGCGAGATCCTGGAGCTGAAAGACACCATCAACACCATGGTCGATCAGCTGCGCTCGTTCGCCGCCGAGGTCACGCGCGTGGCCAAAGAGGTGGGCATCGAGGGCAAGCTCGGCGGCCAGGCCAAGGTCCCGGGGGTGGCGGGGACCTGGAAGGACCTCACGGAGAATGTGAATCAGCTGGCCGGCAATCTCACCTCGCAGGTGCGCGCGATCGCGGAGGTCTCCACGGCCGTGACCAAGGGCGATCTGACCCGCTCCATCACCGTGGAGGCCGAAGGCGAGGTCCTTGCGCTCAAAGACAACATCAACCAGATGATCAAGAACCTGAAGGAGACCACCGAGAAAAACATGGAACAGGATTGGCTCAAGACCAATCTTGCGCGCTTCTCGGCCATGATGCAGGGCCAGAAGAACCTCTCGGCGGTTTCGCGGCTGATCATGAGTGAGCTCACGCCCCTGGTATCGGCGCAGCATGGCGCCTTCTATACCGTCAATGTCGAGGAAAACCGCCTGGATCTCATTGCATCCTACGCCTACAACAAAAGCGCCACGGTGCCCACGAGCTTTGAATTTGGCGAGGGCATCGTCGGCCAGTGCGCCCTCGAAAAAAAGCCGATCAGTCTTGGCACGGTGCCGGATGACTATATCCGCATCGCCTCGGGCCTGGGCTACGCCGGCCCGGCCAACATTTTAGTGCTCCCGGTGTTGTTCGAGGGCGACGTGCTCGCGGTCATAGAGCTCGCCTCCTTCCAGTCATTCAATTCCATCCACCGCGTGTTTCTAGACCAGCTCATGGTGAGCGTGGGTGTCGTGCTCAACATCATAGGCGCGTCGATGCGTACGGAGGAGCTTCTCCAGGAACTCCAGAACTCCAACGGGGAGCTCGAGACCCAGGCCAAGGAGCTCGAAGAGAAGGCAACGCTGCTCGAGATCAAGAACCAGGAAGTCGAGATGGCAAGCCTGTCCCTTGAGGAGAAGGCCGAGCAGCTTGCCATGATCTCGAAATACAAATCCGAGTTCCTGGCCAACATGTCGCACGAGTTGCGCACGCCCTTGAACAGCCTCCTTATCATGGCCAAGCTCCTTGCCGAGAATCGCGAGTCGAACCTAAACAGCAAGCAGGTTCAGTTCGCGAATACCATTTACGCGTCCGGGCGGGATCTTCTGAACCTCATAAACGAGATTCTTGATCTCTCGAAGGTCGAGGCCGGCAAGATGGGTATAGTTGCGAGCGACACCAAGGTGACGGAGCTCGTGGATTATGTGGTCCGCGATTTCCGCGCGATCTCCCAGCAGAAGGATATCGTCTTTGCCATAAAGACCGCGGATGACCTGCCGGAATCGCTTTTTACCGACGGTCAGCGCTTACAGCAAGTCCTGAAAAATCTCTTGTCGAATGCCTTCAAGTTCACCGAAAAGGGTGCTATCACGCTCGAGGCGTACCGTTACCAGGGCAGTCGGACCGTGTTTCAGGCCGAGGCGCTGCGTGAGTCGGCGGTGGTAGTGGCGTTCACGGTCCGCGACACTGGCATAGGCATCGCCGACAACAAGCAGCGGCTCATTTTCGAGGCCTTTCAGCAGGTCGATGCCACCACCAGTCGCAAGTATGGAGGTACAGGGCTTGGCCTTACCATAAGCCGCGAGATCTCGCGGCTTCTGGGGGGTGAGATCCATCTGCGCAGTATCGAGGGCAAGGGCAGCGAGTTTACGCTCTATATGCCCCAGATCTACGTGGGACAGGAGATCGAAGACGAGGGCGGTCAAGGGCGGGTGGCGCGGCTTGGTGACGCCGTAGACATCGAGCCTGAAGGCGACTTCGAGAACAACGACGCCATCATGTTTTCGGGGCAGAAGGTCCTGGTGGTCGATGACGACGTGCGCAACATATTCGCGATTTCCAGTGTCCTTGAAAATCACAAGCTGAATGTGCTGTTTGCGGAGAGCGGTGGCGCCGCCATCGAGATACTCGAGGAAAATGATGACATTGCCGTCGCGCTCATGGATATCATGATGCCCAACATGGACGGTTACGAGACCACGCAGGCGATACGGCGCATGGAGCGGTACAAGGGCCTGCCCATCATTGCGCTCACCGCCAAGGCCATGAAGGGCGACCGGGAAAAGTCGCTCGAAGCGGGCCTTTCCGACTACATAACAAAACCGGTCGACACGACGGCGCTTCTGCATATGGTCAAGCGCTGGCTGAAGACCCATGCCTCTGAGGCGGTGTCGTAAGGGAGAACCATGGACGGGGACGAGAAGATCAAGATCCTGGTCGTCGATGATTGCCCGGAAAACCTGACGGCGTTGTCGGAGACGCTCGACGACCCGGACTACGAGGTGATCACGGCGTTATCCGGAGAGCAGGCCTTGAAGGAGGTGCTGCGCGCGGAATTCGCGGTGATCCTTCTGGATGTCCAGATGCCGGGCCTGGATGGGTTCGAGACCGCGGGTCTCATACGCAAGCGGCGCAAGTCCCGTTCCATTCCGATCATATTCGTGACCGCGATCAACAAGGAGGATCAGTACGTCTACAAGGGCTATACCCTCGGCGCCGTCGATTACCTTTTCAAGCCCTTTGATATCGACATTCTGCGCTCCAAGGTCGCGGTATTCGCCGACTTGTTCCGCAAAAACCGGCAGATCAAGGCGCAGGCGCGCCTCATCCAGGAGAGCGAACGGCGTGAGCGCGCGCGGCAGGTGGCCGAGGTTCAGAGGCGCGGTGAGCGCCGTTACCAGAATCTGGCGGACCTCGTGCCGCAGCTCGTATGGATCATAACCCGCGATCTGCGCTTTGAGTACGTGAACCAGCGGGCGCTTAGCTACTTTCAGCTCGATGGCGAGCGTATAGCGGGGCTCATTCTCGAGGAAGTCGTGCATCGTGACGATCTCGATGGCAAGAAGGGCGTGTGGCGGGAGGCCCTGCTGGCCGGTGCCGAGCTGTCCGTGGAGGTGCGCCTGCGACGCGGTCGGGACGGGGGCTTTCGCTGGCACCTCGTGCACATTCAGCCGGAACACGATGCCCGGGGGCGGGTGCGCGCCTGGCTTGGCGTGGCGACCGATATCGACGATCAGCGGCGCGTGGCCGAGGCCTTGGCCGCGGAAAAGGAGCGGCTCTCGGTGACCTTGCGCTCCATCGGTGACGGCGTGATCACGACCGACACCGACGGCCGTGTGGTGCTGTTGAATCGCGCCGCCGAAAAGCTCACCGGGTGGACGCAGGAGGAGGCCGCGGGCCGACCGTTGGCGGAGGTCTTCGTGGTGCGTGAGGCGCCGTATGTTCGGGAGGCGGTGAACATGAGCGGCGCGGTGGTCACGGGTGGCGGGCCGGATCACCAGGCGGTCCTGATCGGGCGCGACACGCGTGAATGGGCGGTGGCCACGGGTATCACGCCGATTCGCGACGCCAACGGTCAGGTGCAGGGTACGGCCGTGGTGTTTCGCGATGTGACGGATGCGCAGCGACTCGAGGAGGAGCGCCAGAAGGCCAGCAAGCTCGAGTCCGTGGGCCTGTTGGCGGGGGCCATCGCTCATGATTTCAACAACATCCTCACCGCCATCATGGGCAATATATCGCTCGCCAAGCTTTATACCTCGGCGGGCGAGCAGGTCTTCGACCGCCTGGAGGAGGCGGAGCGCGCGGCGTTATGGGCCAAGGATCTGACGCAGCAGCTGCTGACCTTCTCCAAGGGGGGCGCGCCGGTCAAGAGGCCGATCGAGATCGGCTCCGTGGTACGCGATTCCGCGGAGTTCGCCTCGCGTGGCTCGAATATCCTGTGTGAGGTGTCGGTGAACGCGCAGGTCATAGTCGAGGCCGACGAAGGGCAGATCCGGCAGGTCGTGCACAATCTCGTCTTGAACGCCCAGCAGGCCATGCCCGAGGGCGGGCGGGTATGGGTCTCGATCGACGAGGTACGGCGCACGGCATATGACGGACACGGGCTTGTGCCCGGGCGCTACGCCGAGGTCGTGTGCCGCGATGAGGGCGTGGGGATCAGCAAGGAGAATCAGGCGCGTATTTTCGATCCCTATTTCACCACCAAACTGAAGGGCAGCGGGCTCGGACTTGCGACCAGTTACTCCATCGTCCGCAAGCATAACGGCATCATCACCGTGGAGTCGGAGCCTGGCCAGGCAGCAGTTCTAAATGTAGGAATGATTATCAATACCGGGTCACGGCCATGAACCGGTATGTCTGGGGGCTGGACAAAAGTTACGGTTCACGGTATAAAGCGCTGGGTCATAATATTCAGCGAGCAGAGCTTGGCTTTTCCGTTAGTTGGGAGCCCCCTTGATTTTAAGGGATTAGTGGCCTCCCTCAGGGAGTTGATGCAGCGGTTCCCGGACAAGCGGACGGGAAAGAACTGCGTCTACGCCATGGAAGACGCGGCCTTGGCGGCCTTTGCCGTGTTCACTATGCAAAGCCCTTCGTTTCTAGCCTATCAGAGGACGATGAAACAGACCAAAGGCCAGAGCAACGCGCACACGCTCTTTGGCATGAACCTGATCCCGACTGACAACTGCATCCGCAACCTGCTGGACCCGGTGGCGCCCAGTCATGTCACCCCCTATTCGAACAGACATTCGAGGCACTGAACGCGGGCGGCCATATTGACCCTTTTCGCGTTTCTCTCTCCTCATCCCAGAACGGTGCCGGCCAGCTGCTGATCGCCCTAGACGGGACAAGCTATCACCATTCTCATACCGTCCATTGCCGGCAGTGCACGAAGATCGAACACAGGAAGGGCGAGGTCAGCTATCAGCACACGGTGGTTACACCGGTCGTGGTGTCTCCCGAACGCAACCAGGTCATCGCGCTGGCGCCGGAATTCGTGACCCCCCAGGACGGTCACGACAAGCAGGATTGTGAAACGGCGGCAGCCAAGCGGTGGCTTACCGCCCATGGTGCCCGCATCAAAGCGCTCAACGCGACGATTCTGGGCGACGACTTGTATAGCCGCCAGCCGATGTGCGAAACCGTCTTGGGCCTGGGACTCCATTTCCTTTTCGTGTGCAAGCCGAGCTCCCACGTCACGCTCACCGAATCGATCAAAGATCTCACCGCCCAGGGGGCTATACAGACTCACCAGGTCCTGCGCCGCAAGGGCAAGAAAGCCTGGACTGACACCTATCGTTTCGTCAACCACGTTCCCTTGCGCGAGGGCGACGATGCCCTAGCGGTCAATTGGCTGGAGTTGACCACCCAAGACGCCGCGGGCAAGCAGACATACCAGAACGCCTGGATCACCCAGCATGCACTCGATAAAGCTCATGTCGCGAAAGTCGCTGAAGCGGGCCGCGCGCGCTGGAGGATCGAGAATGGCAACAACAATGTTCTGAAGACCAAGGGGTACCATCTTGAACACAATTTTGGGCACGGCAAGAAGTATCTCTCCTCGCTGCTGTGCACCTTCAACCTGCTGGCCTTCCTGCTGCACACTTTCCAGGAAATAACCAACCAAAAATACCGCGTGTTGCGCGCGACCCTCCCCACCCGCAAAAGCTTTTTCGACAGCATTCGGGCGCTCACAACTTTTATGTGTTTCGACAGTTTCGAGGCCTTGCTCGACTTCATGCTGCGGGGTCTCGACATCGACGCGCCCGACAGCAGTTGAGGGTCGCCATGGAAACCATTCGATTGGCAAACCGCCTACGGCGTCCGCCCCCTTTTGGCTGAGACCTTTGTTGATCCCACACGCTTTACGGGCCACTGCTACCGCGCGGCCCACTGGATCGACGTCGGTCTCACCACGGGCCGCGGCCGTGAGGATCGCCATCACGAACGCCATGGGGCAAGCCCCAAGCGCGTCCTGGTCTACCCGCTGGTGCCCGATGCCCGACAAAGGCTCCTGCAAGCCCCGTAAATTCTTAAGCGGACGCCCCCATTCGAGGCGGAGCCAGTTCACATTGAGAATTGCTGCTGGCCAGGGGGCGGCGTTCCGCATCCTGCTACCGGCGTCTGACATGAGACTGCCATCCCTGGTCGATACCGTGGGGCGCGTGCGCCGCGGGCATGGACGCATCCTGATCATGGATGACGAAAGCTTCATCCGCGATGTCCTGGGCCGGCTGTTCACGCATTTCGGCTATGAGGTCGGCTATGCGAAGGATGGGGCCGAGGCCTTGGCCGCCTATAAAGGCGCAGTCGAGGAGGACCGCCCCTATCATGTCGTCATCATGGACCTTGTGATCCCTGGCGGCATGGGCGGGCGGGAGGCCGTGCGCAAGCTCCTGGAGTTCGATCCCAAGGCCAAGGTCATCGTGTCGAGCGGGTACTCGAACGATCCGATCATGGCCAATTACCGGCACTATGGGTTCTGCGAGGCGGTCTCGAAGCCCTATCGCAATGAGGAGCTGCGCACGGTGGTGCAGAAGGTCCTGGCGCCCTAGCTTGGCCCCTTCGAGGCGCCCACGCGAGGCGCGGCCGGGAGGCGGGCGCGCGGCCACCATTCTCAATGGCACACCGATCTTGGGTATCCGATAGCGTGCCCGTCTGCGCGCAGGCGCTCAACAGGCGGCACCGATGCGCGTATATGCGGGAATTCCGACACCGCCACCGGGTGTTCCGGGCTTTATGGCTTCCCATCGAGAATGACGGACGCGCGGACCTTCCCTTGCTTGCCAACGGTCGGGCAAGTAGTATCGCGCTTTTAATTCGGGTCGGATTTATGTTGCGCGGTAGTCTTGTCGCCATCGTGACGCCCATGCGTGATGATGGCGCGGTCGATTTTGCGGCCCTTGACCGGCTGCTCGATTTCCATCTCGAGGCCGGGACGCACGGCATCGTGGCGGTCGGCACCACCGGCGAGGCCTCGACCCTGGATGTCGACGAGCACGTGGCGGTCATCACCCATGTGGTACGGACGCTATCCGGCCGCATCCCGGTGATCGCCGGGACCGGCGCCAACGCGACCTCCGAGGCTATAGCGCTAAGCCGTGCCGCCGGCAAGGCCGGCGCCGACGCCTGCCTGGTCGTGACCCCCTACTACAACAAGCCGACCCAGGAAGGGCTTTTTCAGCATTTTGACGCGATCGCGCGGGCCGTCGATCTCCCGGTGATCCTGTATAACGTGCCAAGTCGCACGGCCTGCGATCTGTTGCCCGAGACCGTGACGCGACTGGCCGAGGTGCCGGGCATCGTCGGGATCAAGGAGGCCACCGGTAATGTGGATCGCGCGCGCGCCATCCGCGCCGGCTGTCGCGCGGATTTCGCCCTTTATGGCGGCGATGATGCCACCGGCGTCGCGCTCGCGCGCCTGGGGGCCCAGGGGGTGATCTCGGTGACCGCCAATGTCGCACCGCGCGCCATGAGAGAGGTCTGGGAGGCGGTCTTCGCCGGCGACTACGAGGGGGCGCAACGCCGGGATGAGGCCCTTGCGGGACTCCATCGGGCCTTGTTCGTGGAGTCGAACCCGATTCCGGTGAAGTGGGCGCTGCACGCGATGGGCCTTATCGGTCCGTGCCTGCGGCTCCCATTGACGCCATTGTCCGAACCCGGGCGGGTGGCAGTTCGAGACGCTTTACAGCAGGCGGGGATCAAGCTATGAGGTATGGATGGTTGGGGGTGGTCGTATTGGTGGGCGCGGGTCTCTCGGGGTGCGCGTCCACGGGGGGCGGATGCCATGTGCCCGCTTATGTGGTGCCTCCACCGGTGCCCCCCCTGAAAATCCCGGCCGGGATGTCCGCGCCCCCGAATCATAGTCGCTACGCGACCCACGATAGCGCGCTTTCGGCGACCACCGTCCGGCGCGCGCCCGGTGATGGCCACGAGGCGCACCCGCCCGGGGGCCCGCTCACACCAGCCCCCGCGCAACCGCCCAGCGACTGATCCGGGCGGTGGGGCGGGTCGGGACAGGAACCCGCAAAACGGAATCCGGGATAATTCAGGGGCGCGGAACGGGCGTGCATGGCAGATCTCACCATAAGGCTTGACGGTCCCGGGGCCGTGGCGGCGTTCCGTGCCGAGCGGCTGCTTCGGCGCCTGGCGCAGGTCGCGCCGGTGACCGGGCTGTCGGCCCGCTATCGGCACTTTGTGGGTCTGGGCCGCGCGCTTTCGGACGACGAGGAACTCGTGCTCGCAGCGCTCCTTGACTACGGTGCGCCGCCGCCGCCGATATCCCCGGATGCGCGCACCTTTGTGGTGGTCCCGCGGCTCGGGACGATCTCGGAGTGGTCGAGCAAGGCCACGGACATCGCGCGACGTTGCGGGCTCTCGGCGGTGACGCGCCTGGAGCGCGGGGTCGTCTGGCGGGTCACATCCGAACGGGTGTTGACGGCCGACGAGTGCGACCGGATCGCATCACTCATTCACGACCGCATGACCGAATCGGTGCTCGCCAACCCCGGCGATGACGCCCCGTTGTGGTCGAGCCGCACACCCGCGTGCGGATCCGCGATCGATGTCCTGGGCGAAGGGGACGACGCCCTGATACGGGCCGATCGGACCCTGGGTCTTGCGCTCTCCGAGGAGGAGCGGCGCTATCTCCTGGCCGCCTTCACGGGGCTTGGCCGTAATCCCACCGATACCGAACTCATGATGTTTGCCCAGGCAAACTCCGAGCACTGCCGACACAAGATCTTCAACGCCGATTTCGTGATCGACGGCAGGCCCTGCGAACATACGCTGTTTGCGATGATCCGCGAGACCGCCAAGGCGAGCCCCGGCGGGCTCCTCAGTGCCTACGCCGACAACGCCGCCATCGTCGAGGGCGCGATCCTGGGTTCGCGCCTGTTCGTCGACGAGCGGACACGGCGTTATACCGCGGGGCAGGAACCGGTCCCCATTCTGCTCAAGGTCGAGACCCACAATCACCCGACGGCGATCTCGCCTCATCCGGGGGCCGCGACCGGGGCCGGTGGCGAGATTCGCGACGAGGGCGCGACCGGCCTTGGCGGCCATCCCAAGGCCGGCCTCGTGGGTTATTCGGTGGCCGACCTGCGCCTGCCCGATGCCCCCCGGCCCTGGGAGGTGGAGCGCGGCGCGCCCCATCATCTGGCGAGCGCCCTCGATATCATGCTCGAGGCGCCGGTGGGCGCGGCGGCCTTCAATAACGAATTCGGCCGCCCGGCCATCCTCGGTTATTTCCGGTCCTTCGAGCTTGAGACCGGGGGGACGGTCTATGGCTACCGCAAGCCCATCATGCTGGCCGGCGGCGTGGGATCGGTGCGCCCGATGCACGTGAGCAAACGCGATCTGCCGTCCGGTACCCCACTTTTGGTGCTGGGCGGACCCGCACTCTTGATCGGTCTCGGCGGTGGCGCGGCCTCGAGTGCGGCCTCCGGCGGCGCGCAGCAGGAGCGGGATTTCGCGTCCGTGCAGCGCGGCAACGCGGAGATGCAACGACGCGCCCAGGAGGTCATCGAGGCCTGCATAGCGCGGGGCGCGGACACCCCCATCCTCTCGATCCACGACGTGGGTGCCGGGGGGCTGTCCAACGCGCTGCCGGAACTCGTGCATGGCGCCGGCCGCGGTGCCGACATCGATCTGCGCGCGATCCCCAACGGCCAGCCCCAGATGTCGCCCATGCAGATCTGGTGCAACGAGGCGCAGGAGCGCTATGTGCTCGCGGTTCGCGAGGAGGCGTTGGCGGACTTCATGGCGTTATGCGAGCGCGAGCGATGCCCGGTTGCGGTCGTCGGGCGGGTGACCGGGGAGCCGAGGCTCAGGGTGCGGGACGCGTACTTTGCCGACCGCGGGGCCCCCGATCCGGTCGATCTGCCGCTGGCGCTGTTTCTGCGCGATCCGCCGCGCATGCATCGCGAGGCGCGATCGGTCCGCCGCCCGGCGCGGCTGCTTGCCACACGCTCCCTCGACATCCATGACGCCATCGCGCGCGTGCTGACGCTGCCGGGGGTGGCGAGCAAGGAGTTTCTGGTCACGATCGGTGATCGCAGCATCTCCGGGCTTGTGTGTCGCGATCAGACGGTGGGCCCCTGGCAGGTGCCGGTGGCGGATGTCGGGGTGACGGCGACCGGTTATCACGATATCACCGGCGAGGCCCTGGCCGTGGGCGAGCGCGCGCCGATCGCGGTCATTGACGCCGCGGCCTCGGCGCGCATGGCGATAGCTGAGGCGCTCACGAACCTTGCGGCGGCGCGTATCCGCCGCCTGCCCGATGTCAAGCTGTCTGCCAACTGGATGGCCAATGCCGGAGGCGAGGGCGAGGACGCCGCGCTCTACCGCGCCGTCGAGGCGGTGGGCCTGCAGTTGTGTCCGGCGCTTGGTATCGCGATACCGGTCGGTAAGGACTCGCTTTCGATGCGCGCGCAATGGACGGTGGCGGGCCGGTCGTGCGAGGTCCAGGCCCCGGTGTCTTTGGTGGTGACGGCGTTGGCCCCGGTCATGGATGTACGCAAGACCCTGACCCCGGTGTGTGTGAGCGCCATCGAGACGGATCTCTTGCTGGTGGACTTTGGTCATGGCAAGGATCGGTTGGGCGGCTCGGCCTTGGCGCAGGTCTATGGGGTCGAGGGCGGGCGCCCTCCCGATGTGGATGATCCAAGACTCTTGAAGCTCTTTTTCGGGGTTGTGCAGGCCTTGAACGAGCTCGGTCTCCTGTTGAGTTATCATGATCGTTCCGATGGCGGCCTGTTCGTCACCCTGTGCGAGATGGCGTTCGCCGGAAAGTGCGGACTGGACGTCGATATCACGGGCCTTGGCCTGGACCCGATCGCGGCCTTGTTCAATGAGGAATTAGGGGCGGTCTTGCAGGTGCCGAGCGCTTCGCGTGACGGGATTCTCGGGGCCCTGAAGAAGAAAGGCCTGCTGCGCTATACGAAGCGCATAGGGACCGTGCGTCCGGGACGCGAGATCGTCCTGCGTTATTGCGGGCGCGTGCTCCTTGAGGGCGACCGCATGGCCTATGAGCGCCTGTGGGCGGAGACATCGTTCCGCATGCAGGCCTTGCGCGACGAGCCGCAGAGCGCCGCCGAATCCTACGCCCTGCTCGCCGATCCGGCCGATCCCGGCCTCACCGCGCATGTGCCCTTCGATGTCGCAAGCCCGCTTGCGCCGCATCTGCTCTTGACCAGGCCGCGCGTCGCCATCCTGCGCGAGCAGGGGGTGAACGGGCATCGCGAGATGGCGGCGGGCTTCATGGCCGCGGGTTTCGAGGCCGTGGACGTCACCATGAGCGATCTCTTGGCGGGACGCGAGGAGCTGGCCGGTTTTGCGGGTTTTGCCGCGTGCGGCGGGTTCTCGTTCGGCGACGTCCTCGGGGCGGGCGGCGGTTGGGCCAAGTCGATCCTATTCCACGAGCCGCTGCGTGCGCAGTTCGCGGCGTTCTTTGCGCGCCCCGAGACCTTCGCCCTGGGGGTCTGCAACGGCTGCCAGATGATGGCCCATCTGCGGCCGTTGATCCCGGGGGCCGATTCCTGGCCGCGATTCGAGCGCAACCGCTCGGAGCAGTTCGAGGCGCGCACGGTCTTGGTGGAGATCCCGGACAATCCCTCGATACTCCTGGCGGGCATGGCGGGCGCGCGCCTGCCGGTCCCCGTCGCCCATGGCGAGGGACGGGTGGCGGTGACCCAGGAGGCGCGTGCCCGGCTGGAGCATGACCGGCTGGTGACGGCACGGTACGTGGATCACTACGGGCGCCCGACGGAGGTCTATCCCCGCAACCCCAACGGCTCGACCGGCGGCATCACCGGCCTCACCACCCCGGATGGCCGTTTTACCGTACTCATGCCGCATCCGGAGCGTGTCATCCGCACGGTGACCAACTCCTGGCACCCGCCGGATTGGGGCGAGTATGGTCCGTGGTTCGAGATCTTCCGCAATGCCCGGCGGTTTGTGGGCTAGCGGCCGGGCGAGAGCAGGGCGGCAATGAAGTCTTCGCGGTCGATGCCGAGCGCGGAGATGTCGGGCAGCGCCAGGGCCAGGGTCTTCTGGTCAAAGGATCGGCCGATGAGTGCCGACAGATCGAGGTCCGCGGCCCCGGCGGGCGCGGCATAGAGCCTGGCCGCCGCTATCCGTTGGTCACGGATGGCAAGCGACACGGTGACCGGCCCGCCCGGCGCGGCGATGGCGCGCTGACAGAGGTACAGGCCCTCGCGGACCTTGAAAAGCGACCGCGGCCGCGTCTCGTCGCCGTCGACGACGCCAGCGGAGCCGAGTTCCCGGGCCACCTCGCGGGCCTTGGCCAGGAGGCACGGCGAGACCGGTCGGGGGTTAAGGCCGCCCACGAGCGGCGCGAAGGCCAAGGCGAGCGCGGCCTTTACCGCCTGGGCCGGCGGTCGCGATCCGGTCTCGGCGTGGAGCGAGGTAAGCCCCTCCTCGAGGGCCGCCTTCAGGGCCGGGCGCAGACCTTCGTCCGGGAGTCGCACGATGTGCTGCATGAGATCGGTATCGAAATCGATGAGGATGCTGCCCACGAAGCAGAAATGGCCGTCTATGTCCCCCGCCCCCTGGCCGCCGATCTTGCGTCCCGCCTCAGTGACAATATCATTGATGGGACGCAGCCTCGTGGCCACGCCGAAACGGCGATAGACCGCAATCGGGGCCTGTGAGAGGTGGCGGTAGGCCTCATCGACGCGGCTCGGCACAAGCGCGTGGGGCCGTTTCAGGACCAGGGTGTAGAAGACCTGGCCCGGGCCCAGGAGCACCATGCCCCCGCCCGTCTCGCGGCGCATGACCGGGATGCCGTGATCCCGACAATAGTCGCGGTCGACGGTGGTGGCGGCGTCGTCGAACGCCCCCAGGCTCACGAACGGACGGGCGGGCTCGATCAGGACCAATCCTTCCGCGCCCAGGCGCGCCAGGGCATGGAAATAGGCGATGGGCAACAGGCCGCTGTTGTCGGGGGGTTCAAAGAGCTGCACGGGGTTTCCTGGGGCGCCTTACGCGAAACGCGTCTATCCTAAGCGCGTCTATTCTAACAGGAGAGGGCGAGGATGGATCAGGATCTGAAGGCGGTTCACAAGGCGCCGCTCTTTTCCGGGCTGTTCCCGGAGGAGCTCGAGCGCCTGTTGGCCCATGCCCGGCGCCGGACGCTCAAGGCCCATGAGACGCTGTTTGCCGAGGGCGACAAGGCTCGCGCCTTCTATTTCATCGTGGAAGGCTCCGTGCGGCTCTATCGCCTGTCGCCGCAGGGCGATGAGAAGGTGATCGAGATCCTCATGGCCGGCCAGACCTTCGGTGAGGCCGTGGTGTTTCTGGGCGGCCATTACCCGGTCTATGCCGCCACCCTCTCGGACGCCGCGCTCGTGGAGATACCGACCGACGACTTTGTGCGCGTCTTGAAGGCCAACGGCGAGATCGCGTTGCGCATGCTGGCCGGCATCAGCATGCGTCTGCACCAGCTCATCAATGACGTCCAGGCCCTGACGTTAGAGACCGCCGGCCAGCGCGTGGCGGGCTACCTGCTCGACCAATGCCCGGCCGATGCCCATGCCGCTGACGTCCATATCCAGGTCCACAAGAACGTCGTGGCCTCGCGGCTCGGCGTCAAGCCCGAGACCTTCTCGCGCGTGCTCGCGACCTTGCGGGATCTCGGGCTCATCTCGGTTGCGGGCAACGACATCCATATCGCCGATCGCGCGCGGCTTGTCCGCTGGCGGGACCAGGCCGGGCCCGGCAGCGGCTCTTGATGGCCGTCAAGGCCCGCGGTGCGCTTCGATATTTAGACTGGGACCAAGGAGTGTAAGGGCATGACGGAATACCGCGGATGTGAGTTGCCGGACGATCTGTTCTACGATCTCGACTATGTGTGGGCGCGCCCCGATGACAACGGCCTCATCGTCCTTGGCATCACCGATGCCGCGCAGACCATGGCCGGGCGCGTTCAGAAGATCCGCATCAAGAAGGTCGGCACCCATCTGAACAAGGGGCGCCATGTGGCCACTCTCGAAAGCGGCAAATGGGCGGGCGGCGTGCCGTGCCCCTTCGAGGGCACCGTCGAGGCGGTCAATGCCGCGGTGCTGGAGACCCCGCACCTCGTCAACATCGGGCCCTACACCGATGCCTGGCTTGCCAAGGTGCGGCCGGTGGTGCCGGCGGATGCCTTTACGGATCTCGTGACCGGGCCCAAGGCGATGGAGGCCTTGCGCATGTGGCTGGATCGTTACGATGTCCAGTGCATGCGCTGCGCCGAGCCTTGAGGGCGCGCGGCCGTCGTTCTTGTCTCTGGACTGTCGCGGAATAGGGGGTGAATCATGCGTATCGGTGAGAAGGGTGAGCGCGGCGGCCCGGGCTTCGACGACCCCTTGGGATTGTTGGCCGCCTGTCATGAGCGCATCCAGGGTCACTGCGCGACGCTTGTGCGCCTTGCCGCCCATGTGCGCATCCACGGCGGGGATGGCGAGGCGCGGGTGGCGGCCGCGCGCGTGCATCATTATTTCGCGCAGGCCGGGCGCTGGCATCACGAAGACGAGGAACGCGATCTCGCGCCGCTTCTGGGACATCACGGCGATCCGGCCCTGACGGCGCTCGTGGCGCGCCTCATGACCGAACACCGCGCCCTGGAGCAGGCCTACGCGTCGCTCGAGCCCGTGCTGCGTGCGCTGCCGGCGGCCCCCGGCGATGTGCCGATCGAGCCTTATGTGAGCCTCATGCGCGCGCACATGGCCGCCGAGAACACCATGCTCCTGCCGCGCGCCCGCGCGTTGCTTGCGCCCTCCGAGATCACAGCCCTGGGGCGCGCCATGGCCGCCCGTCGGGGCGTCACGATTCCAGGGCCGTAAGCGCCGGCGCCGGGTCATCCACGAGCGTGGCGACCGCCGGATAGAACTCCTGCTCCTCCTTTTCGTCGTGATGGTGGAGGATCTGGCCCACGGTGTCGATGAGCGCCGCGCCCTCGTCGCCGTCGCCCTCGTCGAGGGCCTCGGCGATTTCCTCGAAGAACCCGCGCAGGTCGCGATGCCCCTTGCGGAGGATGGAGGTCAGCGCATTGTCATGGCCGTGCCGCGCCTCATAGGCCGGAAACAGCCACGTCTCCTCGGCCCCCATGTGGCGTTCGATGGCATCCCGGAACCCCTGAAACGTCGCGCGCGCGCGTACGAAATCACCGTCTCCGGTCGCCTGTCGCGCCTCTTCGAAGGCAAGGTCGAGTGTACGGTGATGGCGCGTGAAGCCATCGATGAGCCGGGTGTTCATGGAAGGGCCTCCTGGGTGCTCGTCATGCAAGGCGCTATCATTACCATACGATTGGGGCCTCGTCATCCTTGATGGCTGTCAAGGAGAGGCGGGGGTTGCGGCTCGTAGAGTGGCGTCAAGGGATATATGCGGAGGTGGAACGATGGAGGTACGACTGCTGGTATCGAAGTGGTGCCCGGTATGCCCGCAGGCCGAGCAGGTGTGGAGTGAAGTGGCGCGTCGCGAGCCGATCGATTATCAGGTCCTCGACATCGCCGAGCCGGCCGGCCGGGCGCTGGTCGCGAACCTCAGGGTACGGACCGTGCCGGCGCTGGTCGTGGATGGCAAGCTTGCCGCCGTGGGTCTCCAGTCCCTGGGAGATGCCCTGAAGATCGCGCAGCAGGCCGCATGAAGGCCGGGGGTCCTCCGGCGATCACCATCCGGCGCGTCTACGAACCGCCGGGGTCCGGCGAGGTCCCGCGGTGGCTTGTGGATCGTATCTGGCCGCGTGGGCTCACCAAGGCCGCCGCGGGGCTTGCCGGCTGGGCCAAGGACGCGGCCCCGAGTTCGGCTCTGCGCCAATGGTTCGGCCACGAGCCGGAGCGGTTTGCGGAATTTCGCCGCCGCTATCTCGCCGAACTACGCGCCCATCCCGAGGCGAGCGACGCGTTGATGGCGGCGGCCCACGCGGGCCCTATAGTGCTCGTGTATGCCGCGCACGATGAGGCGCACAATAACGCCGTGGTGTTGCGCGAATACCTGATGGAGCGCGGGCGTGCGTGAGGACGTGTTTCTGGCGCTGATCGCGCTCCATCTGCTGGCCGCCACCACCTGGGTGGGCGGCGTCTTGTTTTTCGTGTTCGCGGTCGTGCCCGCGGCGCGCGCCGCGCCCTCGGCGGGTATCCCCGACGCCGTGGGGCGCGCGTTCCGGCCGGTGGCCTATGTGGCGCTCGCTACGCTGATCGTAACCGGCCCCTTGCTGCTCCTGCTGCAGGGTATCGGCCCGCGAACCCTGGGCCAGGCGCGTTTTTGGGCGAGCGCCTTTGGGACCACCCTCGCTGTCAAGGCGGGCCTCGTGGCGCTGGTGCTGGCGCTTACGGTCTGGCATGACGCAGTACTGGGGCCGCGCGCCGAGCGCACCCGCAGGCCGGGTGCTACGCGCCTCGTCGGGCGTGCCATAGGCCTGCTGTCGGTCGCGATCCTGCTCGCCGGTCTGTTATTGACCCAGGGCTTGTAAGAGCCCGTCGTCGGCCCCGGGCGCGCCGGGAAGCGTCGCTGACGACTGATCGGTCGGCCCCTGCGTCGCGTCTTGCTGCAGCGCCCAAAGTTGCGCGTAGAGGCCGCCGCGCGCAATCAGTTCGCGGTGGCGTCCGCGCTCCACGACGCGTCCGGCGCGCATCACCAGGATCTGGTCGGCGTTTCGTATGGTGGCGAGCCTGTGGGCGACCACGATCATCGTCCGATGGTGGGCGAGCAGCGCCAGGCCCTCCTGCACCGCGCGCTCGGATGCCGCATCAAGGGCCGATGTCGCCTCGTCGAAGAGCAGGATGCGCGGTTCCTTCAGCAGGGTCCGGGCGATCGCCACGCGCTGCTTTTCACCGCCCGAGAGCTTCAGGCCGCGCTCGCCCACGCGTGTGTCATAACCCTGCGGCAGGGTGGCGATGAAGTCGTCGAGATGCGCAAGATCGGCCGCCACCCGCACTTCTTCAAGCGTTGCCCCCGGACGCCCGTAGGCGATGTTGGCATACAGTGTGTCGTTGAACAGCACCGGGTCTTGCGGGACAACGCCCATGGCCCGCCGCAGGCTTTTTTGCGTCACTGCGCGGATGTCCTGGCCATCCACGCGGATACAGCCGGCGTCCGGGTCGTAGAGGCGCGCAAGGAGCCTCACGAGCGTCGATTTTCCGGACCCGCTCGGCCCCACGATCGCGGTGGTCGAGCGCGGCGCGACGGTGAAGTCGACATCATCCAAAAGCGCCTGCCCGCCGTAGGAGAAGCTCACATGCTCGAACCGCACCACGCCGTGCGAAACCGCAAGGTCGGGGGCCCCCGGCGCATCGGTGATGGGGGAGGGCACGTCGAGCAGGGCGAACATCCGTTCCATGTCAGCCAGGGAGTGCTTGATCTCCCGGTAGACGGCCCCGAGGAAATGCAGCGGCATGAACAGCTGTATCAGAAAGGCGTTGACCAGCACCAGGTCGCCGATATTCATGCGGTGTTCGGCAACCCCGCGCGCGGCCAGCAGCATAAGACCGCCGATCCCGAGCGCGACGATCGCCGATTGGCCGGTGTTCAGCAGGGCAAGCGAGGACTGACTGCGCACCGCGGCATCCTCCCATTGCGCGAGATGGGCATCGTAGCGATCCGATTCATAGTCTTCGTTTGCGAAGAATTTCACGGTCTCGTAGTTCAGGAGACTGTCGACCGCCTGGTTGTTGGCGCGCGAATCCATCTCGTTCATCGATCGCCGGAAGGCCGTCCGCCATTCGGTCACAAACAGCGTAAAGCCGGCATAAGCCGCGAGCGTCGCAAACGTGATGATGGCGAATTCCACGCGAAACTTGGCGAGCAGAATGCCGGCCACGAGCGCGATCTCGACGGCAGTCGGGATGATATGAAACAAAAGGATGTTAAGGAGCAATGCGATGCCGCGGCTGCCACGCTCTATGTCGCGCGCCACCGCCCCGGTCTGGCGATCGAGATGGAAAGCGAGCGGCAGGGCGTGGAGATGACGAAACACGGTGGTGGCCGCGCGGCGCACGGCGCGTTGCTTCACGCGCGCGAACACGAGGTCGCGCAGTTCCCCGAAGAGCACGTTGGCGAATCGCAAGGCGCCGTAGGCGGCGATGAGCGCCACCGGCACGACGAGCGCCGCATCATGGACATCGAGGCGGTTGACGATATTCTTCAGGATCAGGGGCACGCCCACGCCGGCGGCCTTGGCCGCGGTGAGCGAGATCAGCGCCAACGCCACCCGCGCGCGGTATTCCCAGAGGTAGGGCGCCAGCTTTTTGATCGTGGACCACAACAGGCCGCGCGGCATCGGTGCATCGCGCTGACCGCCTGCGAGGGGCAGACCGGAACGCTTTTCCAGGCCGCGCACGGCCTTTAGGCCAGTCGTTTGTATTTTATGCGTGTCGGCCGGTCGGCCTCCACCCCCAGACGGCGCTTGCGATCAACCTCGTAGTCCGCGTAATTGCCCTCGAACCATACGACCCGGCTGTCGCCTTCGAAGGCCAGGATGTGGGTCGCGACGCGATCCAGGAACCACCGGTCGTGGGAGATGACGATGGCGCAGCCGCCGAATTCGAGCAGGGCCTCCTCCAGGGCGCGCAAGGTGTCGACGTCGAGATCGTTGGTCGGCTCGTCTAGCAGCAGAAGATTGCCGCCGCTCCTCAGAAGCTTCGCCAGATGGACACGGTTGCGTTCGCCCCCGGACAGATCCTTGACGAGCTTCTGCTGGTCGGCGCCCCGGAAATTGAAGCGCCCGGCATAGGCGCGCGAGGATACCTCGCGGCGGCCCAAAAGAATCATATCGGACCCGCCCGAGATCTCCGCCCACACCGTCTTGCTGCCATCCAGGGCGTCGCGGCTCTGGCTTACATAGGCCGGGACCACCGACGGTCCGACGCGCAACGATCCCCCGTCCGGCTGCTCCTCACCCACGATCATGCGAAACAGCGTGGTCTTGCCGGCGCCGTTCGGCCCTATGACCCCGACGATCCCGCCGGGCGGCAGCTTGAAATTCACGTGCTCCATGAGCACGCGATCACCGAAACTCTTCGTGAGATCCGCGGCCTCCACGACCAGATCCCCGAGCCGCGGGCCCGGCGGTATGAACAGATCCTGGGTCTCGTTGCGCTGTTCGACATCCTGCGCCACGAGCGTCTCATAGGCCGCAAGTCGCGCACGGCTCTTGGCGTGCCGGCCCTTGGGCGCGGTGCGCACCCATTCAAGCTCGCGCTTTATGGTGCGCTGGCGCGCGGACTCCTGTTTCTCCTCGATCGCGAGGCGTTTCTCCTTTTGTTCGAGCCATGAGGAGTAATTGCCTTCCCAGGGGATACCCTGACCGCGGTCGAGTTCCAGGATCCATCCGGCCACGTTGTCGAGGAAGTAGCGGTCATGGGTCACCGCCACCACCGTCCCCTTATAGTCCTTGAGGAAGCGTTCGAGCCAGGCGACCGATTCGGCATCCAGGTGGTTGGTGGGCTCATCGAGCAACAGCATGTCCGGTTCCGACAGCAACAGCCGGCACAGCGCCACGCGACGACGTTCGCCCCCGGACAGCACCGTGACGTCGGCGTCGAAGGGCGGCAGGCGCAAGGCCTCGGCGGCAATCTCCAGTTTGCGGTCCAGTTCCCAGGCGCCGGCGGCGTCGATCTCGCTTTGTACCTGGGCCTGCTCCTCGATCAGGGCGTTCATCTGTTCGTCGGATAGCGGTTCGCCGAATCGCAGGCTTATGGCGTTGAAGCGCTCGAGCAGGGCCTTGGTGGCCGCCACCCCCTCCTCGATGTTTCCGCGGACATCCTTGGTCGGGTCCAGTACTGGTTCCTGCGGGAGGTAGCCCACGCGCGTGCGCGCCGCCGGACTGGCCTCGCCGTCGAAATCACGGTCCACGCCCGCCATGATGCGCAAGAGCGTCGATTTTCCGGCGCCATTTAATCCGAGCACGCCGATCTTGGCGCCCGGGTAGAACGACAGTGAGATGTTCTTCAGGATCTCGCGCGACGGCGGGACGACCTTGGTCACCCGCTGCATGGTGAATATGTAGGGAATCGGCATCGGCTCAGTATACACTGGGTTTCGCGAAGTTTCTCTCAGCCGGTCGGCGCGTCCGAATGGCACCCGCGCCGCTCCGTTCATCGCCTCCGCCTCCTGTATCGGACGGTGAATCGGGTAGGCTCCCGGTGCGCGCCACCGCACACCGGATCTCTCGCTTGAGGTCGGTAGGGGAAGTCATCATAATGCCCGGCGGCGTGGCGCATAGCAGGGTCGAGCGTAACCGAGGTGTGAGGATGTGGCGTGGAATAGCGGCGGGCCTGGTGCTGATCCTGACCAGTGTTTCGGGGTGGGCCCATAAGCTCCCCGATCTGTCTTGTCGGGCGTTTTCCGGGAAATTCGTGCAGCTCGCGACCAAGAGCGGCCATCACTTCGAGGTCTACCGCACGGGGCCGCCGTCGGCGCGCATCGGGCTTTTGCTGTTGCCCGGCAAGGCCGGTCTCGATGAGCACACGCTCGCCTGGGCCGATCGCGTGGGGGCGCAGGGCTACCGGGTGCTGACCCTGGGTCTTGGGCACGCAAGCCGGCATGCGCACGCCGCGGCCCGCGGACATGGGCGCCGGGCCGCCATGGAGCGGGCGGCCATCGAATACTTGAGCGCCCCCGGGCGCAAGATCGTCACGTTCGGATGGGGGCACGCGGGCGCGCTCCAGTCGCTCGAGGCGAGTGCCGCCGATCCCCACGACGTTTCGGGTACGGTGGCGTGCGATGGGGGGGCGTCGGCCAAGGCCGCGCTCCTGCAAAGGATCGAGTCGAAGGTACTTTTGATCGCCTTCCAGCAGAGCACGCCCCTGCCCAAGCTTCAGGCCTTCGAGGCGCACATGCGGTTCTACGGCAAGCCGCTCATCGTCCATTATTACAACGTGGATCCGGCGGCTGCCAACCCGACAGGGCGGCATTTCGACAGCGCCATCGCGCAAGAGATCTGGGGGCAGGCGCGCTCGTTCTTCCGACAGATCCGCTTCCTCTGTCGACGTTGCGCACCCTATCCCCGATTGTTATTCGATTATCACAACTAGGCTCGCGCTCAGGCGAGCAGAAACTCGAGGAGCGCCTTTTGCGCATGGAGGCGGTTTTCCGCCTCATCCCAGACCGCGCTGCGCGGCCCGTCTATGACCTCGCCTGCAACCTCCACGCCGCGATAGGCGGGAAGGCAATGCATGAAGAGCGCGTCCGCGGCGGCCATGTCCATGAGGCGCGATGTGACGCAGTATCCCTGGAAGGCGCGCATGCGCACCTCTTTTTCGGACTCCTGCCCCATGCTCGCCCATGTGTCGGTCACCACCAGATCGGCGCCCCGCGCCGCCTCTTCCGGGGTCTCGACGAGATGCGCAGACCCGGCGGCCGCCCCCAGGATCTCCGGGTTCGGCCGATACCCCGCGGGGGTCGCGATGCGCAAGGTGAAGCCGAACTGCCGTGCGGCGTTGATCCACGACTGGCAGACGTTGTTGCCGTCGCCGATCCACGCCACCGTACGTCCGGCGATGTCGCCGCGATGCTCGAAATACGTCTGGATATCGGCGAGCAGCTGGCAGGGGTGAAAGCGGTCGGTCAGGGCGTTTATCACCGGCACTCGCGAATGCTCGGCGAAGGCCGCGAGCTTGGCGTGCTCGTGGGTGCGGATGACAATGGCGTCGACCATGCGCGAGACCACGCGTGCCGTGTCTTCGAGCGGCTCGCCCCGTCCCAGCTGGAGTTCCGCGGGGGCGAGGAACATGCTGTTGCCCCCGAGCTGGGTGATGCCGGCCTCGAACGACACACGCGTGCGCGTCGAGGATTTCTCGAAGATGAGCGCGAGGCTCGATCCGCGCAGATACTCGTGGGGCTCGCGCCTGTGAAGGATGGCCTTGAGCGTCACCGCGCGCTCTATGAGCATGCGCAGCTCCTTGGGCGTGCAGTCCATAAGACTCAAGAAATGCCGGATCATGACGCCAAAAACTCCTGGATGGCGTCGGCGGTGCCGGATGTCAGGAGCTGGGCCTCCTCGTCGCTCAGGATGAGCGGCGGCAGGAGGCGCACCACCCGCTCGGCGGTGACATTCAGCAAAAGGCCGCGGTTCAAGGCCAGGCGCATGACCGCGTGCGCCGGCCGGTCCAGCTCTATGCCGAGCAAAAGCCCGCGGCCGCGTACCGCCTTGACGCCGGCTATGTCGCGCAACCGGTCGCGCAGACCATCGAGCAGCCCTTGCCCCAGCGCCGCGGCCCGCTCCCAGGCGCGCATGCCATCGAGTGTCTCGATCACGGTGCGGCCCACGGCGGTGGCCAGCGGATTGCCCCCGAAGGTCGATCCATGCTGACCGGGATGGAAGAGCTCGGCGGCCGTGCCATGCGCGAGACAGGCGCCGATCGGCAGGCCGTTGCCCAAGGCCTTGGCCACGGTCATGACATCAGGGCGGGCCTGCTCGTGTTGCCAGGCAAACCATGCGCCGCTGCGACATAGCCCGGTCTGAATCTCGTCTAGGATGAGCAGCCAGCCCGCCTCGTCGCAGATCTTGCGCAGACCCTTCAGATAGCCCGCATCCGGGACCTGGATGCCACCTTCCCCCAATATCGGTTCGACGAGCACCGCGACCACGGTCTGATCGCGCGCGCCGACCTGACGCACGGCATCGAGGTCATTGAACGGCACGCGCCGAAAGCCCGGTACCAGGGGCTCGAAGCCGGCCTGGACCTTGCGGCTTCCCGAGGCGCTCAGGGTGCCCAAGGTGCGACCGTGGAAGCTCCCCTCCATGACGATCACGGCCGGCGCCTCGACCCCCTTGCGATGCCCATGCAGGCGCGCGAGCTTCAGGGCCGCCTCGTTGGCCTCGGCCCCGGAGTTCGCGAAGAACACCCGATCCATGCCCGCCACCGCGCACAGCCGCTCGGCGAGGGCCTGCTGCTCGCGGTTCTCGTACCAATTGGAGATATGGATCAGGCGCCGGGCCTGGGCGCAGATCGTCTCGACGATCGCTGGATGGGCGTGGCCAAGGCCGTTGACCGCGACGCCGGCGAGCCCGTCCAGATAGCGACGGCCGCCCTCGTCCCAGAGCCAGGCCCCTTCACCGTGCGTGAATGCGACCGGGAGTCGTCCGTAGGTCGTCATGAGATAGTGTTCGGTTGGCATCGCGCCCCCAAAATATAAAGCGCCCCTAGGGTGGGGGCGCTTAACGATTTAAGGATCGCGGCCGCCTGCGGCGTCAGGCAGTCCGATCAAGGCGCGCATCTTACCGCCCCCGCCTCCTAAAATCCAGTACGGGCATCGGCGGGGGCGGTTTGGGACCGGCACGCGCCGCTACCAGGCGAAGGCGGGATCGGCCAGCAAGGCCAGGGTAAAGTCGACGCCAAAGCCCGTGGTATCGGTGGGAATCGCGCCAAGCCCCCCTTTATGCCGTCCGGCGGAGAGATCCAGGTGGATCCAAGTGGGGTCATGGGCGATGAAGCGCTTGAGGAACAGGGCGGCGAGGATATGATCGGCCTCGCCGTCGAGGGTGCATTGCTTGATATCGGCGATATCGCTTTTGAGGTCGGCGTTGTAGTCGTCTGCCAGCGGAAAGGGCCATACCCGTTCGCCGCTCGCGCGTCCGGCCTCGATGAGGCGCAGGGTGAGTTCCGGGCGGTTGGTGAAGGCCCCCGTCATGCGCGTTCCCAGGGCATAGACGCAGGCGCCGGTGAGGGTGGCGTAATCGATGATGAGGCCCGGCCGCTCGCGTGCGGCGAGCGCCAGGGTGTCGGCCAACACCATGCGCCCTTCGGCGTCGGTGTGCACCACCTCTATGGTGGTGCCATCCACCGCGCGCACCACCTCGTTGGGGCGATAGCTCAACGGGCCTATGGCATTCTCGGCTATGGCCAGATAACAGTCGACGCGAAAGGGTGCGTGGGATTGCGCGAGCGCAAGCAGTGTGCCCAGGGCCACGGCGCTTCCTTGCATGTCCTCGTGCATCCCATACATATGGCGCGCGGGCTTAAGGTTGACGCCGCCGGTGTCAAAGCAGATCCCCTTGCCGACCAGGGTCACCGGCGGTCGCAGGGCCTTGCGCGGGGTGTAGCGCAGATGCACGATCCCGGCGCCGGCGGCGCGTGTGCGTGTCACTGCGAGAAACGCCCCGGCCCCGAGCGCGGCCAGGCGCTTTTCATCGAGAAAACGAAAGCGCCAGCCGTTGTCGATGGCCAGTTTCTTCACGCGCTTTACGTAATCCGCGGGACCGAGCTCGTTTTCCGGGAGGACCGACAGGGCGCGAGCCAGATGATTGCCGTGCGCGGCGGCGCGCAGCGCGCGGTCGTCCTCGCCCGCGCCGTAGACGTCGACCGCAGTCGGCGGATTCACGGTCCGGCCGGTCTGCCGGGACGGCAGCGGTGCCTGGGCGTAGAGGCAGCGGACCAGCGCGCGCAAGGCCTCCTTGTGCGCGGCGCCGCTGAGCCCCGGGGCGAGCAGGGCGACGCGCGCGACCCCGGGGCGGAACCGGGTCAGTTTGCGGGCGAGTTCGAGAAGCGCGAAGGTGTCCAGGGTGGCATCGGCGAATCCCACCGCGAGCGTCGTTCCGGCCTCGTCGGGGGCCTCGGTGAGAAACACCGTCCCGGGCTTGATCGCCACCCCCTGCGCCTTCAGGCGCTTTTGGAGGAGGGCGCCAAACGGGGCGTGGGCGAGATCGGCGGCCTTGGCGACGATCAGTGCAATATGCTGGTAGCGGGCGAGATCGGCCGTCGGGTCATCGGTTTCCCGGTAACGTACGCGGGGGAGCTTGAACGCTGACACCTTGCCTTGACCTCCTGTCACAAAACCCCGATCATACCACCGCGCTCGGGCCTGGCGCACGGGTCGTCTGTGCCTTGGGCCGGGCGAGCCCCATGCTCACATGAACAGGAAGAAAATGAACGCAAGCGACCAGAAGCGCCTGTTGCGCGAGATGATTTTCTACCGCCGGTTCGAGGAGCGCTCGTTCGAGGCCTATATGGAGCGCAAGATCGGCGGCTTTTTGCATCTCTATTCGGGGCAAGAGGCGGTGGCCACGGGGGTGCTCGAGGCGGCGCGGTGCGGGCACGATTATGTCATTACCGGGTACCGCGATCATATACATGCCATCAAGGCCGGGGCCCCGGCGCGCGAGGTCATGGCGGAACTCTACGGCAAGGAGACGGGGTCGAGCCGCGGCCGTGGTGGCTCGATGCACATCTTCGACCCCAGCGTGAATTTCATGGGTGGATATGCCCTGGTCGGCCAGCCGTTTCCGCTGGCGGCGGGGCTCGCACTCGCCTGCAAGCACAAGGGCACGGATCAGATCGCGATCTGCTTTCTCGGCGATGGCGCCAACAATCAAGGCACATTCCACGAGACGCTGAACATGGCATCGTTGTGGAAGCTGCCGGTGCTGTTCGTGTGCGAGAACAACCTGTATGCCATCGGCACGCGCATAGATCGTTCGTCGGCGGTCACCGACCAGTACAAGAGGGTGGGCGCCTACAATATCCCGAGCAGCCAGCATGACGGGCAGGACATCGATGGGGTGATGGCCGCGGCGGGCGACGCCATCGCCCACGTGCGCGCCGGCCGGGGGCCGTATTTCATTGAATTCATGACCTATCGCCAGAGGGGTCATTCCATGTCGGATTCGAACGCCTACCGCTCGAAGGACGAGGAGCGGCAGTGGCTGGAGCGGGATCCGCTCAGGATCTATGGGGAGCGTCTCAAGAAGGCCGGGATCGTCACCGACAAGGACATAGCGGCCATGGAGAAGTCGGTGTTAGACGAGATCGAAAACGATATCGTGCGCTTTGCCGAGGAAAGTCCGGAACCGCGTGTCGAAGACTTGAACAAATACTGCCTCGACGACCAACCGGACCCGCGCTGGATAGGTCCGCTCGCGCAAGGGGAGCAACATGGCTGAAATCGCATACTGGGAGGCGATACGCCGGGCGCACGACGAGGAACTGGCGCACGACCGCATGGTGATCGCCATGGGCGAGGATATCGGGGTCGCCGGCGGGACCTACAAGGCGACCTCCGGCCTTTACCAGAAATACGGTGCCGAGCGCATCATCGACACGCCGATCTCGGAGAACTCCTATACCGGCATCGGCATCGGCGCATCGATGGCCGGCATGCGCCCGATCATCGAGATCATGTCCATCAATTTCGCGTTGCTGGCGCTCGATACGCTCATCAATGCCGCGGCCAAGATCCGCTACATGTCCGGCGGCCGCGCCTCGTGTCCGATCGTGATGCGCACACCCGGGGGGACCGCGCATCAGCTGGCCGCGCAGCACTCGGCGCGCCTCGCGCGCATGTTCATGAGCACGCCTGGGCTGCGCGTCGTGACGCCGCGCGGACCACTCGATGCCTATGGCATGCTGAAATCGGCGGTACGATGCAATGATCCTGTGATCATCATCGAGCACGAGAGCATGTACAACATGCGCGGCGAGGTCCCGGACGCCGAGACCTTCCGCCCGCTCGAGGGCGCGGAGATCGTGCGCGCGGGCACGGACGTGACCCTGATCGGGTACAATTACAGCGTCCATCTGTGCCTCGCGGCGGCTGACAAGCTCGCCACGATGGGGGTATCCGCCGAGGTCCTGGACCTGCGCGCCCTGCGGCCGATCGACCGTGACACCATCAGGCGCTCGGTGGAGAAGACCCATAAGGCGGTCATCGCCGAGGAAGACGAGGCGACCGTCGGCGTGGGCTCGGAGATCATATCGGTCATCATGGAGGAATGCTTTTTCGCCCTCGACGCACAACCGGTGCGTGTACACGCAGCCGATGTCCCCGTCCCCTACAACCGCCAGCTGGAGAAGGCCGCCATCCCGAATGCCGACGACGTCCTGGCGGCCGCGCTCAAGGTCCTGGGCCGCGTCTGACGGTCCGACCCCTTTTTCAGCATAGGAAGTCATCATGGCGGAGCCGTTCCTGATCAAGATGCCGCAACTCTCCGACACCATGTCGGAGGGCACGATCGTGTCCTGGGAAAAGGCCGTCGGCGATTTCATAAGCCGCGGCACGGTGGTGGCCACCGTCGAGACCGACAAGGCCATCATGGACGTCGAGGTGTTTCGCGAGGGCTACCTGTCCGGGCCGCTGGCCGCGGCCGGCAGCACGGTACCGGTGGGGACGCCGATCGCGGCCCTGGTCCCGGAATCCGCGGAGGTGGGTCATGCGCCCGCGGTGTCGGGTCCGGCGGCGGCCGCCGCCGCGCCCTCCGCGGCCGCGCCGTCCGAGGGGCAACCGGTGTTGATGCCGCAACTCTCCGACACCATGTCGGAGGGTACGGTGGTGTCCTGGGAAAAGGCCGTCGGCGACTTCATAAGCCGCGGCACGGTGGTGGCCACCGTCGAGACCGACAAGGCCATCATGGACGTCGAGGTGTTTCGCGAGGGCTACCTCTCCGGACCCCGGGCCGATGCCGGACAGGTGGTTGCGGTGGGATCGCCGATCGCCTTTCTGGTGGCCGATGCCGGCGCTGTCAAAGACGGTGTGCTGGCGGCTGCGCCGAGTGCCGCCCCTCCCAAGGCCGCGACCCCCGCGCCGGTACCGGCGGGCAGTGCGCAGCCAAAGACCAGGGCCCCGGCCATGCCCCATGGCGCGACCCCGGCGCCGCGCCCGCACAAGGGTACGGCAACGCCGTACGCGCGTCAGCTCGCCGGCGCCCACGGCATCGATATCAATAGCCTGCCCGGGACCGGTCCCGGGGGGTGCATCACCGCGATCGATGTGGTCGGAGCCGGTGGCGGTCCGCGTGTCCAGGCCAAACGCATCTTTCAGGTGCCGGGCGCCGGGCGCCCCATGGACAGCATGGAGAAGGCGGTCAGCCAGAATATGGAATATTCTCTGTCCATGCCCTTGTTCCGTGTGACCGTGTACATCGATCCATCGCGCCTGAGCCGCGCCGCGAAGGATATGAAGGCCTCGCTCACGGTGTTGTTGGCGGCGGCCGCGGCGCGCGCGATCGAGCGCCACCCGCGCGTCAATTCGGTCTATCAGCACGAGGATCGCATCGTCGAGCGCGACCAGATCGATGTCGGTCTGGCGGTCGAGACCGAGGGCATGGGGCTCGTGGTGCCGGTGTTGCGCAATGTCCTGAAGCGTACGATCGGTGACCTGAACGCGCAATGGAAGGATCTCGTGGCGCGCGCCCGCTTAAAGCGCCTAAAGCCCGAGGAGTATTCGAATCCCACGTTTACGATCTCGAACATGGGCATGCTCGGCGTGGCGCAGTTCGATGCCATCCCGGTGCCGGGCACCTCGGCGATCTTTGCCATCGCGAGCACCCAGCCGCAGGGTATGCCGGTCACGATCACCGCCGATCACAGGATCGTAAATGGTGCCGAGGCCGCAAAATTCCTAAATACATTCAAAGCGCTTGTCGAAGACCCGCAGTGGCTCACCGCGCCTGCGAACGCGGCGGCGCGGGCCCCCTCTGGGGCCCGGACGACGCGTACCGCAGACCCGGCCGGGGCCGGCGCGCTGCCGGCCGATACGGGCGGCTATGATTGCGATGTGCTGGTCATAGGCGGCGGCCCGGGGGGCGAGGATTGCGCGCGGGAGCTCGCCGATCACGGCCGGCGCGTGATCATGGTCAACGATGCGCCCCTGCCGGGGGGTGAGTGCCTATGGCGCGGCTGCATCCCCTCGAAGTCGTGGCGCGCGGCCGCCGACCGCATCCGCGACCGCCGTCATGATGCCGGTCTCGGGGTGCTGAACACCGCCGAGCCCACCCTCGACTGGGGGCGCCTCGATGCCATGCGCCGGCGGGTCCTCACCACCCGCGGCGAGATGGCCCTGAAGACCGACAAGGGGGTGCGCATCGATGTCCGCGAGGGCTATGCGTATTTCGATTCCGACCATAGCGTGCTGATCGCGCCTACCGATGCCGGAAGTCCCTACGAGCGGCGTGCCCCGAAGGCCGGGGCCGCGGGCACGCGCGTGACCTTCGCTGCCGCGGTGGTCGGCACCGGCGCCCCACCGTTCATTCCGCCGATCCCGGGGGCCGACGGCAAGGCGGTGCTGACCTCCGACACGGTATGGAATCTCGATGCGCCGCCCAAACGGCTTGTGATCGTGGGGGCCGGGGCGATCGGGCTTGAGATGGCGCAGATATTCGTCGATTTCGGGTGCGCGGTGACGGTCCTCGAGGCACGCGATCGGGTGTTGCCCGAGGTCGAGGGCGAGGTGGCGACGCAACTTGCGGCGTTGCTCGCCTGTGAGGGGCGGCTTACCATCGTCACATCGGCCGCGGTGCGCGGCATCGACGGCCCCCCGGGGGCGGTGGTGGTACGTTACACGGCCGGCGCGGGCGAGCATACCGTGGATGCCGATTATGTCCTGTTGGCGACCGGCAAGCGCCCCGCCACCGGGCCTCTGGCCCTGGAGCGCGCCGGGGTTGAGACCGAGCGCGGGGCGATTGTCGTCAACGCGCGCTGCCAGACGAACGTCCCGCATATCTTCGCTGTGGGCGATGTCGTGGGCGGTTATATGTTGGCGCACACGGCTGGCCACCAGGGGCGGGTTGCGGCCCAGACCCTGCTCGGTCACGAGGCTGCCTATGACGAACGCAAGGATTGTGGCGTGATCTTCACGCGTCCCCAGGCGGCGTTCGTCGGTCTGTCGGCCGAACAGGCGCGCGCCCAGGGCCATGACCCGGCCGAGATCAAGGTGCCGTTTTCGATCGATGCCAAGGCCATGATCACAGGCGAGACCGCGGGTTTCATCAAGATGGTGGCCGACAAGGCGACACGGCGCATCCTAGGCGTGCATTTCCTGGCCGACCACGCCGATACCCTGATCGGGGCCGCGGTGCTCATGGTCAGCGCTGAATTGACCTTGGACCAGGTGGGTTCGGCGATCCATCCGCATCCCACGCAGACCGAGCTGTTTGGAGATCTCGCCCGGCGACTGCTCGCGCGCCTCAGAAGGACCGCGCGTGTTTCGGGCTAAGAGGACGTAGCAATGAGCCATGTGAGCAAAGTGGTGCTGGCCTACTCCGGGGGGCTCGATACCTCGGTGATCCTGAAGTGGCTGACCGAGCGTTACGGCTGCGAGGTCGTGACCTTCACCGCCGATATAGGCCAAGGCGAGGAACTGGAACCAGCACGCGACAAGGCGCGCAAGGCCGGTGTGCGCGAGATCTACATCGATGATCTGAAGGAGGAGTTTGCGCGCGACTTCGTATTCCCGATGTTTCGCGCCAACGCCGCCTATGAGGGCGAGTATCTGCTCGGCACGTCGATCGCGCGGCCGTTGATCGCCAAGCGCCAGATCGAGATCGCGCGCGAGACGGGCGCCGATGCCGTGGCCCACGGTGCCACCGGCAAGGGCAACGACCAGGTGCGCTTCGAACTCGGATATTTCGCCTTGAACCCGGACATCCAGGTGATCGCCCCGTGGCGGGAGTGGGACCTCACCTCGCGTGAGCGCCTGCTCGCCTATGCCACGAGCCACGGCATCGCCGTCGAACACAAGCGCAAGGGCGCCTCGCCCTACTCGATGGATGCCAATCTCCTCCATATTTCCTATGAGGGGGGCATCCTCGAAGACCCTTGGCAGGAGCCGGAGGCATCGATGTGGCGCTGGACGCGCGCGCCCGAGGATGCCCCGGATGCGCCGCAATGGCTGGAACTGACCTATACGCGCGGGGATGTGACGGCGATCGACGGCACTCCCATGACGCCCGCCCAGGTCCTGGCGACGCTGAATGCCATCGGCGGCCGTCACGGTATCGGCCGGCTCGATCTCGTCGAGAACCGCTATGTGGGCATCAAGTCGCGCGGCTGTTACGAGACCCCCGGCGGGACCATCCTTCTACGCGCCCACCGCGCCATGGAATCGTTGACCCTGGATCGCGAGGTCGCGCACCTGAAAGACGACCTCATGCCGCGTTACGCGGCCCTGATCTATAACGGTTACTGGTGGAGCCCGGAGCGTAAGCTTTTGCAGCAACTTATTGATCAGTCGCAGGAAACTGTGAACGGCCGGGTGCGCCTCAAGCTCTTCAAGGGGCAGGTCATGGTGGTCGGGCGGGAGTCGGCGAGCGATTCGCTGTTCGACCCGGCCATCGCCACCTTCGAGGATGACGGCGGGCGTTACAATCAGGGCGACGCGACGGGCTTCATCCGCCTGAGCGCCCTGCGATTGCGGACCGCGGCGCGGCTGGCCCGCAAAGGACATTAGCCGCGCCTTGGCATACCCCTTGCACCGTTTCTGGGAGGCGTGTGCGAGGGGGGTAGCGTGGCATTACCACAGGCAGGCGACGCACCGGAGACGGGGCACGGTCCGACCGGCGAGGCCGAGCTTTTTCGCGAGCAGGTGCATCTTTTGTATGCCAGCCTGCCGCCCGGCCTGCTGGTCACGCTCATCAATGCCGGCCTGCTCGTGGTCATGGAGTGGCAGGCGGTGTCCGGCGCGCGGCTTGCCGCCTGGCTCCTGGCGGTGGCGATCGTGGCGCTCGCGCGCTACTGGCTGATCGCATACTATCGCGCCGCCCCGCAGGCCCATGGCACCCGCGTCTGGGCCCAATACTATGCGGTGGCGACCCTGGCCGCCGGCTCGGTATGGGGGGCGAGCGCATTGTGGCTGTTCCCCGCGGCGCTGGTGCCGCAGGTCTTTCTGTTTTTCCTGCTGACCGCGATGACGGCCGCCGCCGTGGTGAGTTTTGCGGCGATCTTTCCGGTGGCGCTGGCCTTCGTCATACCGGTACTGGCCCCGCTGGCCTTGCGCCTCTCGCTTGCCGGCGGGCGGTGGCATCACGCCATGGGGCTTGTCGCCGTGCTGTTCATGGTCGCCATGCTGTTGACCGCCCGGCGTATCGAACGCACCATCGCCACCTCTCTCAAGCTGCGCTTCGAGAACCGCACCCTGGTCGCGCGCCTGCAAGACGAAAAGACCGCGATCCAGGGATTGAATGAGGAGTTGCGGCGCGAAGTCGCCGCGCGTAGCCGCGCGGCCGAGGAGCTTAAGGAGCGCGAGACCTACATCCGCGCGGTCCTGGAACATGTCGAGGAGGGCATAGTCACGGTCGATCACGAGGGCTGCCTGCGCTCCCTGAATCGCGAGGCCTTGCGGATATTCGGCTATGAGCAGGATGAACTGCTCGGATCGCACTTCTCGCAACTCGTGCCCCCGGCCGAGCGGTCCGAGTACGCGCGATTCCTCGAAAGTCGCCTGGAGCAGGGCGGCGAGCGCCTTGCCGGGTACGGACTCGAGGTCAATGGCCTGAGGCGCGATGGTACGGTGTTTCCCATGGAGCTTGGGCTAAGCGCCATGAGTGTCGGCGCACGGCGTGGTTTCGTGGCCGTGACCCGTGACGTGAGCGCGCGCAAGCGCACCGAGCGCTTCAAGAGCGATCTGGTCGCCACTCTCGGTCATGAGATCAAGACGCCGCTCACCTCGGCGCTCGGGTCGTTGGGGCTCCTCACCGAGACCGGCGCCGCGACGCTGAGCGGGGACGACGCCCGTTTGCTGCGTATCGCGCGCAGCAATATGGAGCGGCTGGCGCGCACCGTCGCCGCCCTGCTCGATGCCGACAATCCTTCCGTGGCCCTGACGATGGGCGCACCGGGGCCGCTTGCGCTCCTTGGTCTTGTCGAAGACGCGGTCATGGCCGAGGCCGAATATGCGCGGGCGCGGGACGTGCGCCTGGCGCTTGATCCATGTTCGAATGCCATGGTGGTTTACGGTGATCGGGCATTATTGCTGCGTGCCTTGAGTCACCTCATCGTCCACGCCATCCACCTTGCGCCCGCGCACACGACCGTCGAGGTCGCGGTTACGTTCGAGATGGGGTTTGGCGTGGTGTCGATTCGCGACTGCGGAACGGCGCTGTCCAAGGAGGCCCGCGCCCATCTATTCGACGTCCACGAGGATGGCGCGCCGCATGTGGCGGTCGCGTCCCATGGTCTCGGGGCGGCGCGCGTCATTGCCGAGAGGCACCAGGGGACCGTGGGTTACGAGGCGCGCGAGGCCGGCGGTTCGCTGTTTTTTCTCCGCCTGCCCGCAAGGACGCCTAGAGCGGGCGACAGAGCTTGATGCCGGGGTGTCCGGGGCCGTAATAATCGGGCAGCACACCCTCTTCCGTGAATCCCAGATCGGCGTACAGGCGTCGTGCCGCCCCATTGGCGCTTTTGACCTCGGCGCGCACGATGGCGATGCCCTGTTCCCGGAGCCAGGCGAAGGAGGTGGCGAGCAGCCGCCGTGCCACGCCCCGGTTGCGGTATTGCGGATCAACCGCCAGCGAATAGAGGCGACCCCACCGCCGGCGGCCGTTTGCCGCCAACAGCACACACACGGCGCCCTCGAAGTCCCCGGCAATGAACCATGCGCAGCGCGGGCTACTCAGCAGGTAGCGCAGCTGCCGGCGATTGAACAGGCCGTCGGCCCCTGCAAAGCACCGCACCTCGAGGGCCATCAGGTCCTCGAGGTCGGCCGTCAAGGCGCGCCTCAACGCGCGTCCATCGGGACCCGCCGGTGGAGGATCACCTTTTCGCCGAACATGGCTGGGCGGTAGCTCATTTTGACCCGGCGGAGGTTCTCGAAACCCAGGTCGTCTCCGACATTGATGTAGGTGGATTGAGCGAACACCTTGGTGAACTCGCGGAACAGGTATTGGGCCGCCCCCTGAATATGGAAGTTGGTCTTCTCGATCAGTACGTTGGCGACATCCGGCGTCAGGCGTTCGCCGAATGTGAAGCCTTCCAGGACGCCGTCTATGAAAAGACACAGCCCCTCGAGGCCCAGTTCTTCGTACAGCGCGATCGTGCGGTTGATGGCCTTGCGTTCCAGTTCGAGATTGTAAAGAAAGTCCTCGAGGGATCCCTCCGGAAGCGCGCGAATGCGATTCTCGGTCCAGGTATTGACGAGGCTGCGCGCCGCCTCGCGATGCTCGGCGCAGAACGGCACCAGTTTGTGATTGGGGTAGGCGCGGCGGAACTGGTTGATCTCGTTACGCTTGGTCTTGAAGGCGTTCCCGCGCAGATCGATCAGGTCGGACGTCCGGTAGATGTAGTCCGGATTCGTGACCTCGACATGCCAGGGCTCGCCGTCGATCATTGGTGCGCCATCCTCGGCGTGGTCGAGAATCTGCAGAAACTCCTTGTATACGAAGTCCAATCGCGCCTGATAGGGCGAGGGGTTGTACTGATCCATGATGCGGATGCAGGTCTTCAGGGCGCGCCGCTGGCGGTGCGGTTCGCCAAGAGGCGGCAGGAGCATGGTCAGGCCGTTACCGGACAGGCCAAAGAGGCAAAAGCAGCCCTCGATGATTTGATAGAAGCCGCTCGCCTGGTAGAGCCATATGACGTTGTTGGCGAAGCTGTAGTCGGACAGGGCCACGCCCAGCCGACCGGCGGCGTCATCGAAATAGGGCTTGGCGCTCTTGTCGAACGGAAACAGACGGTACTTCCCCGAGACGAGGTAGCGCCCTTGCGGTTCAAGGCGCCGGCGGTTATCGGAGTCCGGGGGCTGGTGGCGGGTCCCTGCCGGGGAAGAAAATGGGTATCCATGACCGCGTTGACGGCATTTAGCATGCTTCCTCCCGGGCCCGTGACGGGCAGGGGAGGAAGCCGGGTTCGGGGGGTTCGTTGTCGGTCTTTTCTTTCTCTAGTGTCACGGTCTCGTCCTCACGCCGCCTATTAGCGGTTGTTTTGTGTCCATAAAAAACGGGGCCTAAAGCCCCGCGCATCCAGATGCCTATCCTGCTTCGGCTTGTACTTGCCGTTCAAGCGACTCATGACCCTTCCAGTATTTTGTTTTTGGTCCCGCGGCATCGGTACCCGTCGATCAGAACCCGCCGGCCCACGCCCCGCCGCCGACCGCCGCCGGACGCCTTTCGTCCCGCGGTCCTCTTCTGCCATTGGTGCGCAGTCGATCATGCCCCTTATCTACACGTCAGGCGGTCACATTGCAAGGGGGGCGGCAGGCCTTCTCATGATTTCCGCGGCTGCCTTTTAGGGATTGCGCGCAGGCGCTCGATGTACGCGGCATCGTCGGGAGCGACCCCCTGGCGCTGAGCCTCCCACAAGGTCTCCTCGAGACACTCCATCATGGCATGACGGGCGCGATGCCCATCCCGCCACAGGCCCTCGAGGCGTTGCCATTCGGCCATGACCCCCGGCGGGCGGTCCGTGGCGATCTGCTCGGCCACGGCGATATGGAGTCCGAGGTGGAGAAACGGGTTCCCGTCCGTCGTTCCCTGCGCCATGGCAGCCGGGGAAGAGGGCGTGTCCGCGAACAGGTCCTGGTACTCCGGATGGGCGAGCAAGGCCTCGACGACCAAGGCCTCGACACCGTCGAGCGGGGCGTGTTCGCGGAAACGCCGCCATGCGGTATAAAAGACGCCGCGCAACGCCTCGCGGTCGGCGGACCACATCAGGCCGCCTTCGGTGCCGACCCGCGGAAGAGCCCGAGCACCGTCGAATACTGGTAGAGATGATTGGCCTCGTCGAGCGGGCCGAGCTCGCCATTGCCGTAAACGCCTATCACCGGAAGTCCGGGAAAGCGATGCGTCAGGAGATCGAGATCGCGGTCGCTGTCGCCGTAGAAGTGCGGGCCGCGTCCGGCGCATGGGAACATCAATGCGAAATCCGGCCGCCCTTTGAGCGCGAGCGTCGCCCGGTCCACGGTGGCGCGCATGTCGCGTTCCGCCGCCAGCGTGTCGCGCATGGCCCAAAACAGGCGCTCGCCGCGCGTCAGGCGCTGGGCAAAGGTGATGGATTGGTCGCCCATGTTGGCGGCCACGATGTGGTTCAGGCGATAACGGCCTTCCTTGATGGCGGTTGTCGGGTCGCCGAAGGTCACGCCCCCCATGATGAGGTGCAGGGGGATCCGGTCCATTTCGCGCACCCCGATGGGCAACGCCTGGACCAGGACGTTCAGTGCCGGGTAGTGCCCGAGTTTCAGGACATCGTAGCCATGCACCTCGGCCACCTCGATCGGCGATGTGAGGGCGCGTACCCCTTGGGAGGCACCAAGGCTTGCCTGCAGGCCGCGGAGGGCGGCCTCGCCGCGCCCCTCGCGCCGGACCTGGCCTGCGGTCCAAACCCGGAACGGACCGCGCCCGAGGATGTCACCGGCCACGGCGCCCACGCGCCGGTAGCCGGCGTCGAGCCAGTCGGCCGAGAGGTCGCCGGGCGCGGCAAGGCTCAACACCGCGTCTTCATCGTTTTTTTGGACGTGATCGAGAAACGCGGGCCCCGCGAGCACCATGGCGGCGGCCGCCGGCGCATCCAGGACCCACTCCTCCTCGGTCAGAAGACCCGCGGCCGTGCACCCGGTGATCTGGGTGCAGCCCGCGGCGCGCGCCGCGGCACGCAGCGCCGGTTTGGGATCGCCCGCGAAGTGGTGGGTCAAAAACAGGATGACCGAGCGCGCACCCTTTATGTGCGCCCGCGCAAGCGCGCGGGCGACCGCCGTCGCGGCAAGCTCCGGCTGGGCCCGCGGGCCGCGTCCGAGACCTGTGGCGACCCTGATGCTGTCCATGACGGTACTTTATCGCGATAGGCACACAAGTCAAAGAGGGCACATTGGTCGCAGGCGGGCCGGCGCGCCTTGCAGACGTAGCGCCCGTGCAGGATGAGCCAGTGGTGGGCGTCGCGGCGGAAACGTTCGGGCACGAGCCGCGACAGGCGCTCCTCGACTGCGCGCACCGTGCGACCCGGGGCCAGGCCCAGGCGATTGGCGACCCGGAAGATGTGGGTGTCGACGGCGATGGCGGGCTCCCCGAAGGCGGTGTTCAGGATGACGCTCGCGGTCTTGCGTCCGACGCCCGGCAGGGCCTCCAGGGCGGCGCGCTCACGCGGTACCGAGCCGCCATAATCGCGAACCAGTATCCTGCAGGTCTCGCGGATATGACGCGCCTTGGTGTTGTAAAGACCGATCGTCGCTATACAGTCTTTCAGGGTCTCGGCGTGCAGCCCGAGCATGGTGTGCGCGTCGGGCGCGATCGCAAACAGCCGGGCCGTGGCCTTGTTGACCGCCCGGTCGGTCGACTGGGCGGACAACAGGACCGCGATCAAGAGCTGAAAGGGACTTCCATACTGGAGCTCGGTCGTCGGATGCGGGTTGGCCGCCTGCAGGCGCTCGAACACCGCCTCGCGTTCCGCAGGCCCCATGCGGACCCGCGGATTCCTAGACGTGCCGGTAGCGGCCAACGTCGGGCACGGCCTCGCGCGGGGCCTTCGCGCGCTCCGCCAGCAGCGCCTTCATCATCGCGTCGTGGTCGTGCGCGAGCTTGTGCGAGGCGTCCTCGGACAACTTCGGGAAGATCACGTTGGCGATGAAGGCCCCGAGGTCGGCAAGCGCCGTCGCCCACTTGTAGCCGTGCAGATGGAAGTTCGTCTCGGCGTGCTGGCCGAACGGGTAGTGCTGGAAATCGACGAGGCGCGTGGCCTTGAGATCGGGGTCGTTCTCGACGGCGGTCTTGGCGAAATCATACCACCACCGGTAATAGCGTTCCTGGAGTTCCAGGCTCAACTGGTTCTTCTCGAAGAAGGCAAAGGCCGTAACGCGGTTGGCCTTGCCACCGAAAGGGTAGTGTCCGGACATGACGGATTCCTCGCAACGCGGTTGGCGCGATTCGCCGGGCGGTATTCTACGGTCGGGGGCGGTCCCTTGCCAACCGCGCCGCCGACGTGCGTGCTCCAGGGCCTCGCGGATCTCGCGGCGTTTGCGCTCGCGATCGGCGTGCACCGATTCCCGGCGAGGGGGCGTGCGTGCGCGCCGGGCCTTGCGGTAGGCCCGCAGGCGCGCCCGCCGCGCCTCGGCGCGCGAGCGATCGGGCCACGGATCGCTCGGGGGGTCGTCGTGCGCTAAGACCGCGATGCAATCGACCGGACAAGGCGCCAGACACAGCAGGCAACCGGTGCATTCGCCGGCCACCACCGCGTGGAGCAGGCCCGCTGCGCCGACGATCGCGTCCACCGGGCAGGCCGGCAGGCAACGGGCGCAGCCGATGCAGCCCTTCGGGTCGATTGCCACCCGGGGACGAGCTGCGGGACGACGGCCAACCTCCCAGTCGCGGGCCTCGCGGCCGAGGAGGGCTGCGAGCGCCTGACGCGTGAACTCTCCACCCGGGGGACAACGGTTGACCTCGGCCCCCGCGCGCAGCGCCTGCGCGTACGGCCGGCAGCCGTCGAAGCCGCACAGCCGGCATTGGGTCTGAGGCAGCAGGGCCATGATTGTGGCGAGCGGGACCTCGGTCGTAGCGCGAATCATGGCGCGAGTCTGCCGGTCGTAGGGGGCCGATGCAAGCCGTCGGGAGTGTGTGTCGTGCAAAGGCCGTTACGCATCGGGGCCCAGCGCTTGTGCCCGTGCCCGACACTGCGGGCAGCGTCCGCATGGTGCGCGACGCCCGAGGAGGCAGCTATAGGTGCGAGTGTAGTCGATCCCAAGTGCGCGACCGCGCGCGACGACCTCACTCTTGCGCAGGTCGCGGTAGGGGGTTTCCAAGGCGAGCCCCAGCGCCGCCAGCGTATCGCTGAGTGCCGTGATGAAGGGCAAAGCACCCTCGTTATGCCCGCGGTCGTCGCGTTGCACGCCGAGCAACACGGCGTGCGTTTTCAGGGCCAGCGCCTGGTTCGCGGCCAGGGCCACCGCCAGGAGGTTGCGGGCGTTGAGCGGGACGTGAGGGCTGAACGGCCCCGGTGGCGCAAGGGCCTTGCCCAACCCTCTCAGCGACAGGACGGTCAGTGGTGTCCCGGTGGTCTCGCACAGGGCGGTTGCCGCCGAGCGTTCCGCGCGGGCCGCGCGCTGGCCGTAATCCAGGAAAAGCGCGCGCAGATTGCCCGCCCTGCCACGTTCATGGAGGAGCGTTGCGCTCTCGATCCCGCCGCTCAGGAGAAGGACGGACATGGTGTTCCTTCGCGCGCCACCGGCGCCGGCCGCCCGGTTGGGCAAGCCCCAGACAGAGGACGGACCGCGGACCGGCCACGGTCTTCCCTACTATGGCCACGTGGCTCTTCATGCGTCAAGGCGCGGTCGGCAAGCGCTTGTGATCGCGCCGGCGCAGGGCGCGGTAGACGCTCGGGATGACGATCAGATTCAGCACCGTCGAGGTCACGAGACCGCCGAGCACGACGAAGGCCAGGGGGCGCTCGAGTTCCTTTCCAACCGGCGATCCCCACAAGAGCGGCAGTAATGCCAGAGCGGGCGTGATCGCGGTCATGAGGATCGGCACCAGGCGATCGAGCGTGCCCATCCTCACGACCTCGTCGATCGGCCGGCCCTCGGTCTCGAGGTCTTTGTAATGGCTGATCAGAATAATGCCGTTGCGTGCGGTGATGCCAAAGAGCGCTATGAAGCCGATCACCGCGGCGGTGCTCAACGTAGATCCGGTCAACACCAGCGCCGCCACGCCACCGACCATGGCAAGCGGCAGATTGACGAGCACGAGCAGGGCATCACGCATCGAGCCAAACGCCTTTTGGAGGAGCAGGGCCGAGAGGATGATGGCGAGCAACCCGAGCCGCCAGAGCGTGGTATTGGCGCGCTGCTGACTGCGGAAGGTCCCGCCGTAGCGTACAAAGTAGGCACGCGGTAACGGGACGGTCGCCATGCGCCTTTTGACCTCATGGACGACCACAGACAGCGCCCGGCCCGTCACATCGAAGGTGAGCAACAAGACACGGTGTCCGTGCGCCCGGCGGATCTCGAAGGGCACGGGACGCACCCGGACCGAGGCCAGTTCGGCGAGCGGCACGACGGCGCGCGCGCCGAGTGCGGGTGCGCGGATCGGGAGGTTACGCAAGGCGTGCGCCGAGTGCCGGGCGCCACGCGCCACGCGTAGCGTGATCGCGAATCGGCGTGGTCCATGCAGGACGTGACCCATGGGCGTGTCATTCAGGTAGAGGTTGACGTCGCGCAGCAGCCGCCCCGCGGACACGCCGTAATGCGCATCGCGTCCCCGGCGCGGCGTGACCACGATCTGGGGGACACGGATCTGCTGCTCGAGATGCAGGTCGACGATACCGGGTATGGGCGCCACCGCGCGGCTCGCGGCCTTGCCGATCTGATAGAGGCGGCGCAGATGCGGCCCGTAGATCTTCACCGCCACATCCGCCGGCACGCCCGACTCCACGTCGTCGATGCGGTGGGCGATGAACTCCCCGAGATTAAAGGCCACCCCGGGGATGGTGGCGAGCTTACGCCGGATCGCGGCCAGCAGGGCATGCGGCGATTGCCGGCCGCGATGGAAGTCGATGCGGACATCGAACTCGGAATTGTTCGGGGTGTTGGCCCCGGGCGTGAGCGTACCGGCACCGGCGCGTTGGTCGACGGATACGACCTGCGGGAAGCGCGCGAGATCGTGACGCACGACCGCGCCCAGGCGCATGGATTCCCGCCATGGGGTGCCGGGCAGGGCCGTCATGACCAAGACATAGTTGCCTTCATGGAAAGGCGGCAGAAACGAACGGCCCAGGCGCATGAAACCCGCGCCGGCCGCCACCACCGCCACCAGTGCCAGGATGACGATCGTCCGCGTCCACAGCAGAATGCGTTCGAGAAGGCGCAGGTAATGGCGCTTGAGAAAACGGACGAGGCCGGTTTCGCGCTCCGCGCCGGGTGGCCTCTGGCTGTAGCGGCTAAAGAGCAGCGAACACAGGGCCGGGACCAGGGTTACGGACACCACCAGCGAGGCGAGCATGGTGGCCAGATAGGCTATGCCAAGCGGCGAAAAGATGCGTCCGGGGATGCCGTGCATGAAAAACACCGGTAGGAAGACCAAAATGACGATGGCAGTCGCGTAGACAATGGAGTTCAGTACCTCACGGATGGCATGAAGAATGACACCGTCGATTTCGAACACGGATTGACCGGCCCGGTTATGGTGGGCAATGCGTAGGCGGTGGATGATGTTTTCCACGGTAATGATCCCGTTGTCGACCACTTCCCCGATAGCCACCGCGAGACCCCCGAGGGTCATGGCATTGACGCCGGCATGAAAGACATAAAGGATCAAGGCGCCGAGTGCAAACGAGGCCGGCAGGGCAATGAAGGTGGCCAATGAGGCCCGCCAATTGGCGAGGAACACGAGCAGCACGAGGATCACGATGAGCGCCCCCTGCCACAAGGCCGTCCATAGGTTGTGGATGGCGGCGTGGATGAAGGTCGACTGCCGGAATATGTGGGTGTTCATCGTGACGCCAGGCGGGAGCGCGCGACGCGCCGTGCGCAGGGCGTGGAGTACGTGACGCGTGGTCGTTATGGTGCTCGCGCCGTAGGCCTTGTAGATGGTGCCCACCACCGCCGGCACCTCGCCCAAGGCCGCGGCCCCCAGGCGTATGGCATGCCAGCGCCGGACCCGGGCGACCTGCGCGAGCGTTATCGGCAGACCGTCGTGGTCGGCGACGAGGGTATGCCGCAGGCGCGAAATGGCGTCGCTCTCGTGGAGCCGGCCCGCGGCCGACACGATCAGCTGTTGCCCGGGCGTCTCCACGAGGCCGCCCGGGAGATCGCGACTCACCCCGCGCACAGCGCGCGCGACGTCGCCCATGCTCACCGAGTAGGCCTGCATGGCGGTGGGGCGAAGGTCGATCTGATACTGCGTGACCGCCCCGCCGATATCGGCCACGTCAGCCACCCCGCCCACGGACAGCAACCGCGGGCGGATCACCCAGTCGGCCAGCGTGCGCAGTTCCTGGGCCGACACGATCGGGCTTGTGAGCGAATACTTGACAAGCCACCCTATGGCCGACGTGAGTGGGAATATCTCGGGCCCGTGGACGCCCGCCGGCAGTCGTGATTGCAGGTCTTGGAGCCGTTCGGCGATGAGCTGGCGGTCATGGTAGATGTTGGTGCCGGCGTGAAACACCACCGTCACAAGCGACACCCCGAGCGTGGTCTTCGAGCGTACCACGCGTATACCCATCGTACCGTTTATCGCAGTCTCGATCGGATAGGTGACGAGCGCCTCCATGTCGCGCGGCGCCATGCCGGGCAAGGTCGTGCCTATCACCACGCGCGGAGTGGCGAAGGCCGGAAAGACGTTTATAGGCATACTGCGCCAGGCGAGCAACGCCGCCCCCGTGAGGATGACGAAGACCCCGATGATGAGCGCGCGGCTGCGGAGCGATAGGGAAATGAGAAAATTGAACATCAGCTGTCTGCCTTGAGTTTGCCGCCGGTCATCCACAATGTGTAGAGTTCGGCGTTGCCTTGCGTGACGACGCGCGCGCCGGCCTTAAGTCCCGAAACCCCGCAATAGCCGTGCTCGCGTATGCCCACGGTCACCGGCGTGTACCGAAAGCGGTCGCCCCCTATCGCCACGAACACCGCGTGCCCGGTCCCGACAGCGACCACGGCGTCGGACGGCACGGCGACCTGGCGTGCGCTCGCGACCGTGACGGAGGCGCGCGCAAAGAGCGCGGGCCGTAACGTTGCCTGGGGATGGTCGAGCGCGATCCATATCGTCTCCGCGCCGCGGCGCGGATTGATGCGCGGTGCCACCATGACGACGCGGCCTGACAGGGGGATGGCGATGCCGAGTGCGCGAATGCGCGCCTGTTGCCCGCGGTAGACTACGGCCACGTCCTGCTGGTAGACGTAGGCCTTGAGCCACAGCCGGTGGGGTTTCATCAGGCGATAGAGGAGGGTACCGGGGGCGACCGCCTCACCCAGGACCGCAGGGCGTGTTTCCACGACCCCGCTCATGGGGGCATGGACGACCACGCTCGGCGGCGGGTTCCCGACGAGTAGGGATTGGATGCGCGCGAGCGGCGCTCCACGGCGTACCGCCGCGCCCACCGTGGCGTACAAGGCCGTCACGCGCCCGCGGATACGAGGGGTGACCACCGCCTCGGTATCCGGGGGTAGGGTGAAGTCGCCGTAAAGGGTACGGCGGGCGTGGAGTGTGTGCGTCCGTGCGGAAATGATCTTAAGGCCAAGCGCGCTTATGTTGGCCGGTGACAGATGCACGATCGGCGAACGCCGGGCGAGGGCTGGAACGGTGGTGAGGGCGAGCACCAAGGCGCCCGCCGCGACGACGCGGAAGTTGATCATGATTGCTCCTTGGGGCCGCCTAGGGCGATGCGCAGCGCCATGCGGGCGCCGGCCACGGCGCCGTGGGTCTTCAGCCACGCCGCCGTCAGGGTGAGTTGGTCGGTAAATACGGCAAGCGCGCTTGATGTGTGTACTTGACCGAGTCGCAGGCCTTGCAGCGCGAGCGCCGCGGCTTGGCGGGCGTGGCCGAGCAACCGCGCCAAGCGTTGCTCGCGCGCGCGCAGCCGCTTCAGTCGAAAGAGGTCGCGGGCGATGGTGCGGTGGATGCGCCAGCGCAGCGCACGGACCTGCGCGCGCGCCTGAAGGGCTTGGGCCCGCGCCGCCGACCGGCTACCTTGGTTGCGATTCCAGAAGGGCAATGGCAGCGAAGCGCTCAATTCGATCGAGCGATCGATGGGTTGCGCGGGCACCCCGCGCAGCACCTGACGGTCGAGCTCCACGCCAGCCCCCACGGTCATCCAGCCGAGCCGGCGGGCGTGCTGGTAGCGGCGCACGGATTCCCGATAGCGGCGATCGATCTCGGCTGATCGCAGATCGGGGCGACGAGCGAGCGCCGTGGCCCAGGCGTCGGCCGGCCCCGGCGGATGCCAGTGCACCGGCGCCGGGGCCGGCCAGGGCCCGCGCGGGCGATAACCGATGGCGGCCACGAGCGCGGCTTGGGCCTCGTGGCGCCGGGTACGCCAATCCTGGCGCAAAAGCCGTGCCTGGTCGCCCAAGAGTTCCACGCCGCTTGCCCCCACCGCTGATATCTGGGCGGCCCGTACGCGCGCCCTGACAAGACGCATCAACACGTGTTCGTTGCCGATCAGGTGATCGACCCGGGTCACGGCGTAGGCAGCGCTGCGCCACCGCGTGTAGGCGCGCGCCACGAGGCCGCGGATCTGCCATGCCTCGACCTCAAAACGGGCGTTCGCCACGCGGACGCCGGCCCGGCCGACAGCGGCGTGGCGGGCGATGCGCGCGGTCAAGGGGACGGCCTGCGTCAGCATGGCGCGGGCACTGAATTCGCCTGGGCTACCGGTTGCGTTGCCGGTGCCCCCGGAGATGCTAAGCCGCGGGTCTGGCCAAAGGCGATCCTGTCGGGCCAGGCCGCGGGCGACACCGATGCCGTGGCGGGCGGCCATCAAAGACGGGTTGTGGCGCATGGCCAGGGCCTCGGCCGTGGCGAGGCTCAGGGTGTGTGCCGAGATCGGGACAAGCCCGGCCACACCGATCAGGGCGAGCGCAAGCGCGCGCGCCGGTGGAATAGGGGTGCGCATAAGGCCTTCTCGTGGGACTTAAGGATGCGCCGCGAGGCGGCGCCACGAATCTACGAGATGAAGGCCAAGACGGGTGGGGCGTTGGGTTGTGCGGGACTGTGGCGGTGGCGTTCGGACAGCGGTACCGCATCGGTGGACGGTGAGGAAAAGCTGATGAGGATACTCATCATCGCGAGGAATGCCACGATGACGGTCGGTAGGACGGTCGCCATGCTCGCGAGTTTGGCGGGCGCCTGCAGTCCGATCGCGCTATGCACGGTCGTGCAGGCCTGGTCTTCGTGCACCGGGTGATGACCGTGCGGACCGGCGCACGCCCATAGCGCCCCGAGCCATGCCATAAGGACCAGGGGGGCCACCAGGTACTTCAGATATCGCAGACCGCGACCTCGCATGGCGCGATTATGACGACAAGGCGTCCGCATGGTCAAGAAGAAGAAAGAAATCGCAACCGCGTGCAGGGCTCGCGCCGGCCGACATCGAAGATCCGTGCGATTACCTGCGCTGATGCGCGCAGAGACGGATATATTTTGAACGATGGCGCTGTCGCGTACGGCGCGGGCGCTTGCGAGTCTGGGGACATTCAACGAAGGGGCCGTCGCCGGATCTCGGAGGGCGGTTCGTGGATGACTGGAACGGTGATTCGGCAGGCATCCGTTCCTTGATTGCGCAACGCCGGCTCGTTTCGTCATCCGGCGCCAATGTTCGATAGACATGGGCCGGCCGTGGTCCCGACGCGGGCCAGTTGGGGGTGTGGGAGGCGACAGCGCCGATGCGCGATCGTCTGCGTGGTCTCGCAAGATGCTGGTAGGGGCGGTAATGGCGTCCACGGCCGGCTGTATCTTCAGGGGATCGGTCATATCCACATTCGCGGCAAGGCCCGCACGACCGGCGCGCCCGTGACCTGCGAGATCTTTCATAAAGCGGGCCGCTGGTATGCCTCCGTGACCCTGGCCATCGAGACCATCCGATGGGCGCGCGGCACCGCAATCGGCGCCTTCGATTGGGGCCTGACCGAGTTCCTGACCATTGCCACCTCGGAGGGCCTGGAGACAGTAGCCAATCCGCGCCATCTCCGAAACCAGCTCGCGGAACTGAAATGCCTCGGACAAGGGGTTGCGCGCAAGATCCGCAGGGCGCAACAGATGAGCGGCCGCCAGCGCGGCTTTCCCGTATCGGCCAACCTGCGCCGGGCCATCTCGCATCTGGCCCGGCTGCACGCCAAAGTGGCGAGGCGGCGCCAGGACTTTCTGTACCAGACGAGTACCATGCTTATCAAGCGCTTCGGGGCTTTGGGTACCGAGTCCTTGGCGGTCCAGAATATGGTCAAGCGCGGCGGAGTCCGTAAAAAGGGCTTGAACCGCGAAATTCACGCCGCCGCGCCGAGCGCCTTCCTTCACATGACCAGGACCAAAGCGGAAGAGGCTGGGTCCTGGTACGAGGAGCTGCCTACGCGGATGCTAAAACCCACGCAGCGCTGCCATGGGCCATGCGGCCCAAGTGCTGTTGCGTTGGATGGAGGCGAGGTTATCCGGGCGGGAACCGTCCGAGGTGTGGAGCGGTGGAAGTTTCGCCGCGACGACCGGCCATTCGGCCGGCAATGAGCACGAAACTCACGCCATAGCCGTCTAGGCTTGGCGGGAGTAGTTCATAGCCTTCGTAACGCCCGCAGTCGCTGCTGCGGGCGCGCCCACGGGAAACCGGAACGCCGCGCTGGCAGAGGGGGATTCACCACAGATACTTTTCTGGGCGCCATTCGACCTTTGAAACCCATCTTGCCTTGATTGGTAGTGTGTTCACTCGGCAGACGGCATTGGCGGTCGCAGTTCAGCCGGTGCCGGGACACGAGTGCCGTTGGTTTTCTCGCCGTCGTGCGGCAATATAGACCGGATTAGACCTGTTGTGTGGACGGCGCCGCCATGGAAATCAGCGCTTATGAAGCTAAAACGACACTTCCTGCCTTGCTGAAGAGGGTCATAGCCGGGGAGACCATCACTATTACCGAATATGGTACCCCTGTGGCGCGGATTACCCCTATGACCGCCACGGCAGGACATGATCAAGAAGCCGCCATAGAGGCCCTCAAACATTTTGCGCGGGGCTGCACGACCGGAGGGGCGGGTGTCTGTGCGATGATTGAAGAAGGCCGAAGATGAGTGTTTTTGTGCTTGACCAAATCTGCCGCGCAAGCCCCTGGATTCATCCATGGGGTGAGCGGCAGCCGGTTTGTTTATCTGATACGGCTGTTATGTAATGTTGCTATGTCGGAATATCGAGTCAGATACAGGTCGAACAACAACGTGGTTTTCTCGTGCAAATACCACGTTGTATGGTGTCCGAAGTACCGCCGCGACGTGTTGGTCAACGAGGCTGATAGGCGGCTAAAGGAGATTATACAGAGGTGTGTTTGGAAACCGATAGCGAAATACTGGAGAGGGAAGTCATGCCGGACCATGTGCACCTGCTGGTCGAGGTGGATCCGCAGTTCGGTGTGCATCGCCTGATCAAATTGATCAAGGGGCGGTCGTCGCGCCTGTTACGCCAGGAATTTCGCTGGTGTCGTACCCGATTGCCCAGCCTGTGGACCAATAGCTATTTCGTCTCCACCGTGGGCGGCGCGCCGCTGGAGATCATCAAGCAGTACATCGAGCAGCAAAAGCATGTCTAGGAAAGTGGGCCCCTCATTCGTTCTGGAACCCCCGCTCGTGGTGAACCCCCACGAAAGCCGTGGTGTTGGCGGTGCGTTTCGAGGCCGGACGCCAACTGTATAACGCGGTGTTGGGCGAGGCGCTGCGGCGCCTGGACCTCATGAAACAGTCCAAGGCTTGGCGTATAACGCGCAGGATGCCCAAAGGCGCGCCCCAATCAGCGGAGCAAAAGACCCGATCCGCGGCCTTCGCCGTGCTGGCCGAAACCCTGGGCTTCACGGATTACGACCTGCAGTCTTACGCCACCCACTGCAAAAACGCCTGCTGGATCGGCGAGCACCTGGATGCGCACACCACCCAGAAGGTCGGTACTCGCGCCTTTAAGGCCACCCAGCGCTACCAGTTTCGCACCGCCGGCCGGCCGCGCTCCAAGCCGAAGTGGAAGGTCTTGGCGTCGATGGAGGGCAAGAGCCATGCCGCGGGGTTACGGTGGCGCGCGGATCATCTTGAATGGGGGCAATTGCATCTCAAGGCGATGTTCGACCGCAAGGACCGGCACGGCGTGCAGGCCTTGGCCCTCCAGCAGCCGGTCAAATACTGCCGCTTGATCCGCCGCACCCTGCGCGGCCAAACCCGCTGGTTCGTGTAGTTGGTGTTGACCGGCCGTCCGCACTGGAAGGCTAAGAACCCCATTGGCGCAGGCCACGTGGCCATCGACGTCGGTCCCTCCACGATCGCCGCCGTCTCGGAGACCGACGCGTTTCTGGAGACATTCTGCGCCCGCGTGCCTGATCGGCAAAAGGCCATGCGCCGCATCCAGCGGGCCCTGGACCGATCTCGGCGTCGCGCGAATCCGGACAACTACCACACAGACGGTACGGTCAAGAAACCCGTCCCTGGTAAGCGCCTGCGCTGGGTTCAGACCCAAGGCTATCTGCGGCGGCGCGCGCGTCTCAAGGAGTTGCACCGCAGGCTTGCCGCCTATCGCCGCACGGAGCATGGCCAGATGGCTAACCGGGTGGTGGCCTTAAGGATCCACCGTCAGGGCCGAACAATTGAGCTACAAGGCCTTCCAGCGGATGTTCGGCCGGAGCGTCCGCGACCGGGCCCCGGGGGAATTCATGAGTCATTTGCGTCGCAAGGCTGAAAGGGCCGGTGGCGCGGTGATCACATTCTCCACCCAGACCACCCGGCTTTCGCAGAGCTGTCACTGCGGGGCGGTGGTGAAGAAACCGTTGAGCCTGCGCTGGCACGATTGTGCCTGTGGCGTTCATGCCCAGCGGGATGTGTATAGTGCGTATCTGGCGCTGCACGTCCGCGAGGACGCGGGTCGCTGGAGACTGGACACCGAATCGGCCCGCGAGGGCTGGTGCGCTGTGGAACCGCTGCTGGAGAAAGCGGTGTCCGGTGCAGTCCAAGCCGCGAACGGCGGGCCGTTGCCCGCCAGCTTTGGCATTCGTGCCCGAGACCGAGCGGCTCTTTCTCGAAAAGGTGCAGGCACAACGGAAGATTCCGGATGCTGTAACCCCATCGCGCCCGCGATAGTGGCGAGAGCCGGAAAGACCTTTGATGCCGGCACCGGAACCCCCCGGCATTAGCCGTGGGGAGGTTCAGAGGCTCGTCCCTGAATGAGATTCCCGCCAACCTCAAACCGCGTGATTCCGCAAGAAGCCTGATCCGCTTTAGCGGATCGTCATGCCCGGCCGCGCGCCCTCGCCGGGCTCGAGGACCACGAGACCGTCGCGGTCGGACGCCGCCAGGACCATGCCCTCGGACACGCCAAAGCGCATCTTGCGGGGCTTGAGATTGGCCACGCACACCACCAGGCGGCCCACGAGGTCGGCCGGCGCATAGGCGTGGCGGATGCCGGCAAACACCGTGCGCGTGCGGCCTTCGTTCAGGTCCAGGGAGAGCTTGAGGAGTTTGTCGGCGCCCTCCACATAGTCCGCGCCCACGACTCGCGCGACGCGCAGGTCGATGCGCGCGAAATCTTCGGCGGATAGGGTGCCGGTGGCCGCCACGTCTTCCGCGGCGGGCGCCGCGGCCTTGCTCGCCGCTGTTGTCGATGGGGTGTTCGGCGCTGCGTCCGCGCCTTGCGTGTCACCGATCAGGGGTGCGAGGTCGGTCGGCTCGATGCGGCGCATGAGATGCGTGTAGGGTGCTATCGTGTGGGACAGGCGTGGGATCTTGATGCTCTCGAAATTGAGTTCGGGCCCGCCAAGCCAGGCCTCGACCCGGGTCGCGGTCTGCGGGAGGATGGGTTTCAGGTAGGCGATGAGGACGCAGAACAGGTTCAGGGTCTGGGTGCAGATCGCCTGTAACTCAGTGCGGCGCTGCGGTGTGCGCGCGATCTCCCAGGGCCTGGCTTCATCCACATAGCGGTTCGCGCGGTCGGCCAAGTCCATGATGGTCTTTACGACGCGGCTGTATTCGCAGGCCTCGTAGCAGGCCTCCACGGTCTCGGTAGCCTTCAGGAATTCGGCATAAAGCGATGCGTCCGGCAGGGTGTCACCCAGGGTGTTGTCGAGGTGCTTGGCGAGCAGCTGCGCCGAGCGGCTGGCGATATTGACGAGTTTGCCGACGAGGTCGGCATTGATGCGCGCGCGAAAATCATCGAGGTTTAGGTCGATGTCCTCGATGCCGCTGTTGAGCTTGGCGGCAAAATAGTAGCGCAGATATTCGGCCGGCAGGGTGTCGAGGTAGCGACGCGCGGTGATGAAGGTCCCGCGCGACTTCGACATCTTCTTGCCGTTTACCGTGAGAAAGCCATGCACGTGGATGGCCTTCGGCCGCGCGAAATCGGCGGCCTCGAGCATGGCCGGCCAGAACAGGCCGTGGAAATTCAGGATATCCTTGCCGATGAAATGGTGGATCTCATGTTGCGACCACTGAGTGCGGACGTTGTCTATGTCAAGCACACGATCTTCGAGTCGCGAGCGCAGTTGCCAGAAGGTCGCGATATAGCCGACCGGCGCATCCAGCCAGACATAGAAATACTTGCCGGGCGCCCCCGGGATCTCGAATCCGAAGTAGGGGGCGTCGCGGCTGATGTCCCAGTCGGTGAGGCCCTCGTTCAACCATTCGGCGAGCTTGTGGCCCGCCTCCCGCGGGAGGGCATCGCTCGCTGTGAAGGCCTTCAGATCGTCGGCGAAATCGCCGAGCTTGAAGAAGTAATGTTCGGAGCTCTTGGTGACGGGTGCCGCCCCGCTCAAGGCCGAGACCGGATTGATGAGATCGGTCGGTGCATAGGTCGCGCCGCAGGCCTCGCAGGAATCCCCGTATTGATCGGCGGCGTGGCAGCGCGGGCATTCGCCGCGGATGAAGCGGTCCGGCAGGAACAGCCGCTTGACCGGGTCGAAGGCCTGTTCAATGGCGCGCACGGCGATATGACCGCCGGCCTGGAGCTTCCCATAGAAGTACTCGGAAAGGATACGGTTCTCGTCGCTGTGAGTAGAGCCGAAGCGGTCGAAGGAGATACCGAAGTCGGTGAAGTCGCGTACATGTTCTGCGGCCACGCGGGCGATGAGCTGCTCGGGGGAGATGCCCTCGGCCTGCGCCTTGAGCATGATCGCCGTACCGTGGGTGTCGTCGGCGCACAAGTAATGACAAGCCCGGCCGCGCAGGCGCTGATAGCGGACGTAGATATCGGTCTGGATGTATTCGACCAGGTGGCCGATATGGATGGACCCGTTGGCGTACGGCAAGGCGCTCGTCACCAGGATCTTGCGGTCGTTCAGCATGCAATTTCCCCAGAGGAAAGCGAAACGTTGAACCTCCCCACGCCTGAAGGCAAGGGATTCCCGTTCTGGCTACGCCGCCGCTTGCGCGGCGGTTTCACGTACCGGGTTCGGGGCCGGTTCATGCGGCCCGCCTGCCGGAACCTCAAGCTCCAGCGGGCAGCACAGCCCATACCAGTCCCGGATATTCATCGCGGCATTGGCATCGGCGTGCGCCTGGTGTCCACATCGGGTGCAGACATAGGCATGTTTCCTCCGTTCGTTGAGGGCGCCGCAGACATGGCAGGTCTTGGAGGTGTAGTGCGGACGCACGGAATCCACCTGCACACCTGCTGCCAGCGCCTTGTACCGGACGAAGGCCTCAAGCTGATAGAAGGGCCAGTAGTCGCGGTTCTGTCCGGCATCGGATTTGGTCTCTTGCCGTTGTTTCGACCGGCCCCTGATGCCGGCGAGATTTTCCAGAATCAACCCCGCCCCCTGACGTTTCGCCAATGCCACAAGATCCTTGCTGATGCAATGATTGATGTGCGTGACGATTCGCCGTTCCTTCGACTCCAGATTTTTTTACGGCCCGGCGCTTGCCAGCCTTCTGGAGCTTGCAGCGACGTTCGGCATAGATGCGCCGCACATGCCGCATCCGCGCCGCTTTCCAGAACACCACCGGCCCGTCCGGCGTGGCGGCTGCCACAGGAATATTCTGTCCCCGGTCCACGCCGACCCAGCGGCCCGTGTTCTCGGCATCGGGAACGTCCATCGACACCGAGAGACAGGCATACCAGATGCCCTTTTTGGAACGTACCAGCATCAGGCTTCCGGCCTTGGCCCGACCCTCCCACAATGCCGTGAGCGCATCCCGATGGGAAGCCGCATGGACCTCCAGCGGGACGCGCTTTTTGATGCCACGCAGCAACCCGAAACCGAGACTGAATGTGGCGCCGGTGCGATGCAGGCGCCAGTTCTGGTTATTGGTTTCCAGAGGAAGGCGCAAGAACCGCTTCACATGGGTGCGGGCATTGGCATTGCGGATGGTCTGATTGATCCACGCCGAGCCGATTTCCACGCCGGCAAAGGACTTGGAGGTCAGTGCTCGGCGATGGTCTTTGGGCAGGGCGAGGATGGCGTTGGCCACTTCGGTGTTCAACCGTTCCAGACGCGCAAACATCTCCGCCTTTGTCTGATTCAGGCGGAGAAAAGGAAGTTTGAGCGTTTTGGTGAGTGTTGCCACATCATCAGTTTAATAAATCTTGCGCAGTGGAGCAAGATGCGCCTTATATCCCCATACATGAAGGTAGGGGCTTTACGGCGCGTTCCGCTAACAGGTTGGAGGGGCGTGGCCAAGTTCGGCGCGTGCGTGGGCCGGGGGACGGCCCGCCGGTGTTGCCTTTGGGCCTGCGACCGGTTTCGGTTTTGGTCGACAAGGTGTAGGATGCCGGGGCTAAACCTAGGAATTCGGTAAGGCTTTCGAGGAGTACGACAGATGGCGGAAATCTCCCAGCTTCAGGTGGAAACGGCCTTGAAAGAGGTCATAGATCCCTATTTGGAGCAGGACCTCGTGACGGCAAAGGCCGTCAAGGGGATTGTCGTCGACGGTGACACGGTGTCGGTCGATATCGTCCTCGGCTATCCGGCGAAGGGCGTGAAGGAGGCCTTGGCCGGCCGTTTGCGTGAAAAAGTGTTGGCGATCAAGGGGGTGAAGGCGGCGCATGTGACGGTCGATTCCCGGATCGTGACGCACGGCGTCCAGAAGGGGGTCAAACCCATACCCGGGGTCAAGAACATCATCGCCGTGGCGTCCGGCAAGGGCGGCGTCGGCAAGTCCACGACCGCCGTCAATCTCGCCCTGGCCTTATCGGCGGAGGGCGCGCGCGCCGGTATCCTGGACGCGGACATCTACGGGCCGAGTCAGCCGCGCATGCTCGGCTCGCGGGCCAAGCCCGAGTCCAAGGACGGGCGGCGTATGGAACCGGTCCCGAGCTATCACCTGCAGTCGATGTCCATAGGCTATCTGATCGATGAAGAGACGCCCATGATCTGGCGCGGACCGATGGTCACGCAGGCCCTCGAACAGCTGTTGCGCGACACCAACTGGCAGGATCTCGACTACCTGGTGGTCGATCTGCCCCCGGGCACCGGCGATATCCAGTTGACGCTCGCCCAAAAGGTCCCGGTGACGGGGGCCGTGATCGTCACCACCCCTCAGGACATTGCCCTGCTCGACGCCCGCAAGGGGCTGAAGATGTTCGAGAAGGTCGAGATCCCGGTGATCGGCATCATCGAAAACATGAGCACCCATATCTGCAGCCAATGCGGCCACGAGGAGCACATATTCGGGGCCGGTGGCGGGCTCAAGATGGCCGAGCAGTACGATGTCGATTTCCTAGGGGCCCTGCCGCTCGATCTGCGTATTCGCGTCGATACCGATGGCGGGCGGCCGACGGTCGTGGCCGATCCCGAGGGCCGGGTTGCGCAGATCTACCGCGAGATCGCGCGACGGATTGCGGGGCGGTTGGCGTTGATGAAGAAGGACTTCTCGGGGGGCTTCCCCAATATCGTCATTCAAAATACCTGACGGCGTCGGGGTCCCCTGGGAGGGCCGGCGCAGTCCGGGCGAGGCATGAGCATAAAATCCGATAAATGGATCCGGCGCATGGCGCGGGATCACGGCATGATCGAGCCATTTGAGCCCGGTCAGGTGAAATCGCGCGCCGGCGAGCGCCTGGTCTCGTTTGGGACCTCGAGCTACGGCTACGATATCCGCTGTTCGAACGAGTTCAAGATCTTTACCAATATCAACTCCGCGATCGTCGATCCCAAGAACTTCGACGCCAATAGCTTCGTCGACTTCCGCGGGGACGTCTGCATCATCCCGCCCAACTCCTTTGCCCTGGCGCGCACCGTCGAGTACTTCCGTATCCCGCGCAACGTACTCACGATCTGCCTCGGCAAGTGCGTGACCGGCGACACGCGCGTGCTCGATGCCGATAGCGGCGCCTATCGGCCGATCACCGAGTGGGGGGCGGCGCGCCGTACCGCGTCCCTGGGGCCCGGGGGGATGCGCAAGGCCCGGGTATCGGCATTCGCGGCCCACGGCGTGAAGCCCGTGTGGCGGCTTGTTACGCACAGCGGTCTGTCGCTCACGGCCACCGCCAACCACCCGCTGCTGACCCCCGGGGGCTGGGCGGCCCTTTGCGATCTTGCGGTCGGCGATGAGATCGCCGCCGCGGTCGCGGCGCCGTTTTTCGGGGTCGAGCCGCTGGCCGCGCCCGAACGGCTCGGGCGGCTCGTGCGCGCACAGCTGCAGGCGGGCACGATGACCGCCATTCCGGATGCCATATTCCGCGCGCCACGATCCGATCTCGCGCGCTTTTTTGCGGCGGTCATGGATACCCGGACCGAGGGTGTGCGCGCGGCGGCGACGGCGCTGGATGACCTCCGCCATTTGGCGGCCCGGCTTGGCTATCCCTGCCGGATGGTCACGGAAGGGCGGGGTGCGCGCCTGCTGGTGCGCGCGGAGACGCGGGCGGCCCTTGCCAACGGCACCGACGGCACTCAGGCGCGGGAGGCGATCGAATGGGACCGGATAAGCGTCATCGAGCCCGCGGGGGAGGCGCCGGTCTACGATATCGAGGTCCCCGGGGTCCACAATTTCCTCGCCAACGGGCTCATTGTTCATAATTCCACCTACGCGCGTTGCGGCATCATTGTCAACGTGACGCCCTTCGAGCCGGAGTGGGAGGGTCACGTCACGCTCGAGTTCTCCAACACCTCGCCGCTGCCGGCGAAGATCTATGCCAACGAGGGCGTGGCACAGGTGATCTTCTTCGAGGCCGACGAGCCTTGCGAGACCTCCTATAAGGATCGCGGCGGTAAGTATCAGGGTCAGAAGGGTGTGACCCTCCCCAAGACCTGACTGGTAGCCGCGCGGCCTGCGAACGCCGACCCCGTTCCCCGAAGACCATCTCGACGCCAGTGCCGGCTTGATCATCGCCGTCGGCGACCCGTATTGTATGCCGCCATCGAAAACTTCCGTGTAGGGAAGGGGGCCGCCCCCGCTTTACGCGCGAAGCGTTATGTAGTACACATACATAACCATTCACAAGGGATGCCTATGAAGGGGCGAGGCCGGTCACAGACTTCGGTCATGCGGTTCGTATCGGAATCGGATGGGCGCCGCGGCAAGGGGCGCATCGAGCTCTTGGAGAAGATCGCGGAACTGGGATCGATCTCGGCCGCCGCCAAGGCCCTGGGGCTTAGCTATAAGGGCGCCTGGGAGGCGGTCGAGGGCATGAACAATCTGGCGACCACCCCGTTGGTGGCGAGGGTGTCGGGGGGCAGGAGCGGAGGGGGCACGGCACTCACGCCGTTCGGTCTGCAGGCCCTGTCGGCGTTCCGGCGGCTCGAGGGCGAGTACCAGCGTTTCCTCGAGGCCTTGCAGGGGCATGAGGATTTCGATCGCTTCTTTCAGCTGATGAGGAAATTCGACATGAAGACCAGCGCGCGCAACGAGTTTCTCGGTCGGGTCAAGGCGGTCAAGAAGGGGGCTGTCAATGCCGAGGTGGTGCTCGATATCGGCAACGGCCTCGCCTTGGTGGCGATCATCACCAACGAGAGCGTAGACAACCTGGGATTGGCCCCGGGGGTCGAGGCCTATGCCCTCATCAAGGCCCCGTGGGTGATCGTGACCGCCGCCGACAGCCCGATCAGGACCAGCGCGCGCAATACCTTGTGCGGGGTTGTGACGCGTTGCCAAACGGGCGCGGTGAATGGCGAGGTGGTGATCGAATTGGAGAGTGGCAAGAGCATCGCCGCCATCATCACGAACGAGAGCATTGAAAGCCTTCAATTGAAGGAGGGCGTGCGCGCCTGCGCCCTGATCAAGGCCTCGCACATCATCCTCGCGGTCAGCGCTTAAGGAGTGTGGGGAGTCTCATGATCGGCGCGTCCTGCACGCGCCGCAAGGCCCGTCCGTGATGGGAGATCGCGAGGTCGGGTGTTTCGGTAAGTCGACGCGGGTGCCGCAGAGCGCCCCGGCGGGCGGTTTTTTTGACAACAAGGGAGGCATCATGCGGTATCGTTCGGGTTTCATGGTCTGCGCGGCGTGTCTTGCCGCCGGCATCGGGTCGGCACGCGCGGCAGGCACGGGTTTTCTAAGCGGCATGCACGTGAGCGGCATGTTGCGGGCTTATGATTTCACCCGCTATTTCAGCGGTTCGCCGCCGAATCGGCCCGCGTTCGCGGTCGGTGGCGGTATCAATCTGCGCTCCGGGACGTTCCATCATGTCTCGGCGGACGCCACGTTTTATACCGCGCACTCCCTGGGCCTGAACCCGGCCAACCATGCCTATGTCGACGGCACGTTGGCGGGCTATGGGTCCATCGATACCTTCGGGCAGGCCTATCTTCAGTACCAGCGTGACGCGGTGCTGTTACGGGCCGGCGATCAGCTCATAAAGACCCCGTGGATCAATCCGGGTGATTCACGCATCGTGCCGGAAACCTATCAGGGCCTGCTCGCCGCCTTCCGGCCTCTGCCGGGTCTCGTGGTCTCGGCCTTGCGCATCACGCGCTTCAAAAGCCGGACCTCCGACGGTTTCTCGTCGACCAATCTCTATAACGCCACCGCCAACCACAATATCGGCGGCATCGGCGGACTGCCCGGACGCACCGAGCCCGGGGCGGCGGCCTTGGGCGCGCGCTACCAGACCGCAGGCCTCAAGGTCGCGGCCTGGGGATACGAGTTCTATGATCTCGCCAAGATGGGATGGGCGGAAGGGTCCTATACCTTTGGCGGACCCGGCGGCCTACGGCCCCTGGTCGGCGCGCAACTCGTGCGCGAGACCGGCGCCGGCGGCGCCTACCTGGGGGCCGTGAACGCCAATGTCTACGGCGCCGTGGCCGGCGTACGTCGCCACCGCGATCTGCTGACGCTTGGCTACGATGTGGTACCCGCGCACCCCGGGACGTTTGCCAACGGTGATCTCGTGTCCCCTTATACGAGCGGTTATGCAACAGATCCCCTCTACACGACCTCCATCATTCAGAGCCTTGTCGATAATCGCACCTCCGGTCATGCGTGGAAGGTGAGCGCCACGGCGTTCCTTCTACACCACCGGTTGCGGGCGATACTAAGCTACGCGCGCTATATCAGTGCGCGCACGGCCTTGTATACCGCATCGCACACCAGCGAGACGAACATCGACCTTACCTATTTTCTGCAGGGTGCGCTCAAGGGTCTATCGGTCCGCGACCGTCTGGCGATCGCGGAGAATATGCCGGTTCTTCATCAGTTCATATATAACCGCGTGATGTTGCAATACCAATTCTAGGCCATGGCCTCACAGGGCATCTCACAAGGAGGGATGATGAGTCTCACGAGAAGGGCGTTTCTGCAGTCGGCGGCGGCAGGTATCGGTGCGCTTGCGGTGCCCATGTTGGGCGAGGCGCGCGTCAAGACCAATCTGCATGTGGCCTATGCCGGTTCCATGGGCGCGCTCATGCATGGTGGGGTGGCACCCGTCATGGTGCGCGAGTTTGCCACAAATATAGAAGGGCGGGCGGCGGGCGCGCTCGGTCTTGCGCATATGATCGTAGGCGGCGTCATTCACCCGGATGTGTTCATATCGATCACCCGTGGTCCGATGGATCTCGTGCTCGCCGCCGGCAAGGCGCGGGAGGCGTTGGCCATCGCCAGCACCGAGCTTGTGATCGCCTACAGCGCGCATAGCCGGTTCACGCCGGCCCTGCGCGAGGCGGACCGGGCCGGACACGTGGCGTGGTGGCGGATCCTGGAAGAGCCGGGCATGCGCTTTGCGCGCACCGATCCCCTGACCGACCCCCAGGGGCTCAACATCGTGTTCATGATGAAGCTTGCCGAGCGCTACTACCACCAGCCGGGGCTTGCGCGTCGTATTCTGGGGCCCATCATCAACCATCGTCAGATCTTTCCGGAGCCCGAGGTGATGGCGCGCCTCCAGGGCGGGCAGATCGATGCCAGCTCGGCCTACAAAACCCAGCCGGCGGCCATGGGCCTGCCCTACCTGTCCTTGCCGCCACAGATCAATCTCGGTGACGCCGCCTACGACAAGGTCTACGACACGGTGTCCTTGCGGCTTAAGGGCAAGGTCCACAGGCCTTCCCCGCTGGTCTTCTACGCGGCGGTCCTGAAGACGAGCCGGAACCGTGCGGCGGCCGGCCATTTCATCGAATGGCTGCGCACAAGCGCCGGCCAGGCGCTCTTGCGGCGCTACCATTACGATGGTCCGAAGGGCGCAGCACCCTTGCGCGCCTGATCTGTCCACCGACATCGCGCCTCTCTGCCGCCCTGGGGCGCGGCGGAGAGGCGCATCCTCATGTCGGGGCGCAAGGTCGGATGGCATCGAACTCCCCGCGGCATCGCCGGTCTTTGGAAGCGGAGTCCGAGGAAAGGCCGCGCGGTCGGCGGTCACGGGCATACGTCAAGAAGACCAGTCGCGAGGATCACCTATGAAAGCAGTAGTGTTCGAAGGGGAAAGCCGGATGCGCGTCGCAGACGAAAGCAAGCCCGAGGCGATGGGTCCCAGGGATGCGATGTTGCGGGTTACGACCTCGGCGATCTGCGGCAGCGATCTGCACATGTACGAGGGGCGCACGGCACTGCCCGCGGGGCAGATGGTGGGCCATGAGATCATGGGCGTCATAGAGCGCGTGGGTGACGCGGTCGCGAGCATACGGCCCGGGGACCGGGTCGTGCTGCCGTTCAATATCTCCTGCGGTTACTGTTACAACTGTCACCGCGGTTACACCAATATGTGCCTTACCATGAATGATGAGAGCCCTCATGCCGCCTACGGCTACGCCGGAATGGGGCCATATCGGGGTGGTCAGGCCGAGTATGTGCTGGTGCCGAATGCGGACTTCAATTGTCTGAAGCTTCCGGGCCAGCCGTTCGATCAGTGGGAAGACGACTTCATCCTGCTTGCCGATGTGTTTCCGACGGGCTATTTCGGTGCGGAACTCGCGCATGTGGGACCGGGCAGGAGCGTGGCAATCTTCGGGGCCGGCCCGGTTGGGCTCATGGCCGCCTTGAGTTCGCGGATCAAGGGGGCGTCGGAGGTCTATGTCGTCGACTTCATCCCCGAGCGCCTGGAGAAGGTCAAGGAGTTGGGGGCCACCCCCATCGATGCCCGCAACGGGGATCCTGTCGAACAGATCCTCACCTTGCGCGCCAAGATGCCTGGTCTGCAAGGACGCCTGCGCCCCGGGGAAAAGGACAAGCTAAAGGGCGTGGATTGCGTCATCGACGCGGTCGGTTATCAGGCGCGTGACGACAAGGACTATGCGCACGAAAAGTCGACTCAGGTGCTGGACAATATGGTGCGGATCGTCAATCCTGCCGGCCATATCGGCATCGTGGGGGTGTATATCGCGCCTGATCCGGGGGCGCCGACGGATCAGGCGAAGCAGGGGGTGTTCGCGTTGCCCATGGCGGAGTTGTTCGACAAGGCCGCAAGCGTCGGCATGGGGCAGTGCCCGGTCAAGCGCTACAACGAGTACCTGCGCGATCTCATCATCACCGGGCATGCGCGGCCCGGCCGGATCGTAAGCCACCATATCCGGATCGATCAGGCGCCCGAGGCCTATAAGAAGTTCGACCAGAGGACGGACGGCTATACCAAGGTCCTGATTCAGTTCCCCGAGGCGCGTGCCGCGTAGGTCCCGCGGGTCATGGGCGGATGTAGGCCCAGCCCTCACGCTCGCGGCGCACGACCTCGGCGATGCCCGAGCGCACATAACGCACGAACGGCAGGACCGCGCCGGGCGCGAACCCGGCCCGGCGGATCGCCGCCCGGCAGGCGTCGATCGTGACCCCCGAGGCATGAAGCCTCGTCAGGTCGGGGGCCACGGGCGAGTCCTTGAGGAGTATGTGAATGGCCGGGCCGAGGACCACGATCTCGATGTCGTGGCCGTTTACGCCGGTGGCCTCGAGGTTATGGACATTGTGCATGGCCACTTTCCAGGAGGCGATCTGGGTCGTGCTGATCTGAAAGACCACGCCGGTGGTCGTCGCATGTCCTGGTACCGGACATGCCAGTAGCAGGACAAGGACGCCCGCCAGCGCGGGTTTATACATGGCGGCTACCAGTTGCCCTTGGCGCCAGCCCACAGGATGGAGTCGAGGTCGTCGCGGACACGCAGGGCCTGGGTGCGCAATTTGCCCTTCAGGTGCGCGCCATCAATGATCATGTTGAGGTTTAGCATCTCAAGCCATACACGACCGCCGGCCGCCACCATGGTGATCCGGCAGGGCAGATAGGCGGCAAACGCCGGGTCGGCATCGACCATGAGGTGGGCGATGGGCGGGCTGCAAAACTCATACACCGTGAGCACCCCGGACTTGATGCCCATGTTCTTCAGCTGTTTTGAAAGCTGCAGGTCGCCGACATATTTCATGTTGACCGTATCGGCCTCTATCTTCATGGCCTGCAGCGCGCTCTTCGGAGAGACGCCCTTGGCAAGCGGGACCTTGATGATGGTTTTATCGAGATCGATATGCGGTCCCTGGATCGCGTTCAGCGGGTTATGGGCGTAGCAGGTGCCAACGGTGCCGAGCGCGAAAGCGGCTCCGATGAGAAATCGGCGCATGACGGCGGTTCTCCTCATTATCAGTTATTGGGGTCATCCCTCAGCCCTACAGGATGGCGCCAAATTCCCGCGCTGACAACCCCGAGGCGCGCAAGATTGCGGAAATTTCCCCGGAATAATTTCGCCCTCCGATCCGTCTACCAGCCCGCCAGCGCCGGCCTCACAGCCCTCACGAGTTCGCGGAAACGCAGCTGGATCCGTTCGAGCGCGGCCTGCGTCGTGCCCTCGAAACGCAGCACGAGGATGGGTGTCGTGTTGGAGGCGCGGACGAGCCCGAAGCCGTCCGGGAAATCGACACGCAGTCCATCTATGGTCGTCACCTTGGCGTCGGGAAACCGCGCGGCTTGAATCAAGAGGTCCACGAGCGCGTGTGGGCTTTCCGTGACCGGTAGCTGGATCTCGGGCGTATTGACCGTATTGGGCAGGGCGGCGAACACCTCGGCCGGAGGGGTCGGGCTCTTGGCAAGCAGCTCCAGGAGCCGTGCTCCGGCGTAGAGGCCGTCGTCGAAGCCGGTCCAGCGTTCCTTGAAGAAAATGTGGCCGCTCATCTCGCCGGCGAGCAGCACGTCCCCTTGCCGGATGCGGGCCTTGATGAACGAGTGCCCGGTCTTCCACATCAGCGGGCGGCCACCGGCCGCCCGTATGGCCGCGTCCACGGTCTGCGAGCATTTCACATCGTAGAGGATCTGGCCGCCCGGATGCCGCGACAGTACGTCGCGGGCGAACAGGATGAGCTGCCGGTCCGGCCAGATGATATCGCCGTTGGGTGCCACCACGGCAAGCCGGTCGCCGTCGCCGTCGAACGCCAGCCCGACATCGGCACCGTCTGCAATCACGCGTGCCTGGAGATCCTTCAGGTTCTCCGGCTGACTCGGGTCGGGGTGGTGGTTGGGGAACCGCCCGTCGATGTCGGCAAACAAGGGGGTCACCGCGCACCCGAGCGCACGAAACAGCGCCGGCGCAAGTTCTCCGGTGGCCCCATTGCCGCAGTCGAGGACAATCTTGAGGGGTCGTGCGAGGCGCACGTCTCCCGAGACGCGCTCGAGGTAGGCCTGGCGGATATCGGCGGTGCGGCTCGTGCCGCTACCCGTGTGCAGACGGTTTTCGACGAGCCGCTCGTAGAGGGCCTTGATCTGGGCGCCGGACAAGGTCTCCTCGTTAAGAAGGATCTTTAGGCCATTGTACTGGGGCGGATTATGGCTGCCGGTCAACATGACACCCGAGCCCGTGCCGAAGGCGAGTGTGGCAAAGTAGAGCAAGGGGGTTGGGACCAGCCCGATATTGATGACGTCGCAGCCGCTCGCCACGAGCCCCGCGCTCAAGGCCTCGAGCAGGCCGGGTCCGGAGAGCCGGCCGTCGCGCGCGATCACGATGTTCGTGCATCCGCGATCGCGCGCCTCGCTGCCGATCGCCTGGCCGATGGCGCGCACGTGTCCGGATGTGAGTTCGACGTCGACGATGCCGCGGATGTCATACGACTTGAAGATCCCGGGCGGCGGAAGATCCGTGCGTTCGGCGCGTGGTGCAAGAGGCGTGGCGGTCATGGTGGGATATCTCCTGTAATGGCCGGGATGCTCAACGAACACCCGAGTGGCCGAACCCGGCGGCGCCGCGTTCGGTCGTTTCCGAAAACTGGTCGACGATACGAAAGTGCGCGGTGACGATCGGGACGATCAAAAGTTGGGCGATGCGGTCGCCTGGCACAATCGTGAACGATTCGGTGCCGCGGTTCCAGCATGATAATGTGATCTCGCCTTGATAGTCCGAGTCGATCAGGCCCACGGTGTTACCGAGGACGAGACCCTTGTGGCCCAGGCCCGAGCGCGGCAGGACAAGCGCGGCGAGCGTGCGGTCGGCGATATGGAGGGCAAGCCCGGCCGGCACCAGCCGGCAGTCCGAGGGCGCGAGCGTGAAGGGTTCTGACACGCAGGCGCGCAGGTCGACGGCGGCGGAACCGGCGGTGGCGTAGGCGGGCAGCGGGAACTCATTGCCGTATCGGGGATCGAGTATCTTCAGGTCGATGACAGGTGCGGTCATGGGGATGCGGTCCTAGGCAGGCGTTTTATGATCTCGCGCGCAAGCGCGCGGGCGATTTCGGTCTTGGGTGCGGCAGTCCACGCCGCGGCGTGATCCTTGTCGATCAGGATCACGCGATTATCATCCCCCGCAAAGCCCACGCCGGCCTCATCAATGGGGTTTGCGACGATAAGGTCGATCCCCTTGCGCGCGCGCTTGGCGCGCGCCTTGGTCTCCACATCGCCGGTCTCGGCGGCAAAACCCACGGTAAACGGCCGGGGTGTAAGCCCTGCCACCTCGGCCAGGATGTCCGGATTGCGCACCAGGGTGACCGTCAGTGTATGCGCGTCTTTTTTAAGCTTATCGGCAAGCACGGTCTGCGGGCGGTAGTCGGCGACCGCGGCGGCGGCCACGAACAGGTCCATTGTCCCGCGGCAGGCCCATACCGCGTCGCGCATCTGACAGGCGCTCGTCACCGGGATTAGATGCACCCCCGGAGGGGCCGGCAGCGCCGTGGGGCCCGAGATCAGGGTCACGGCGGCGCCATGATCGGCGAGCGCCGCGGCCAACGCATAACCCATCTTGCCGGAGCTGCGATTGGTGAATCCGCGCGCCGGATCAAGGGCCTCGTAGGTGGCGCCCGCGGTCACGACCGCGTTTATCCCGCGCAACGCGCCGGCCGCGCCCCACAGGCGCTCCAGCATCCCCAGGATCTCGCCGGGTTCGCTCATGCGCCCGGGACCGTTGTCCCCGCACGCCTGGGCGCCCTCGTCAGGGCCGACGAACCGTACGCCCCGTCCCGCAAGCAGCGCGCAGTTGGCGCGTGTCGCGGGGTTCATCCACATGATGCGGTTCATCGCCGGGGCCACGCAGAGCGGGGCCTCGGTGGCCAGACACATGGTGGTGAGGAGGTCGTCTGCGGCCCCGGCCGCGAGCCGGGATAGCACGTGCGCGGTGGCCGGCGCGATCACGATGGCATCGGCCCAGCGTGCCAGGTCGATATGGACCATGCCCGGCCCGCGGTGGTCTTCGACCACCTCGGCGCCGACCGCGGCCAGGGCCCCGGCGGCCACGAATTGCCGGGCGCTGCGTGACAACACGACGCGCACCACGGCCTCCGCCGTGCGCAGGCGGCGCACGAGCTCTGGGGTCTTGTAGGCGGCGACGCCGCCGGTAATACCCAATACCACACGGCGGCCCCGCAGCGGGGGCATGTCCTGCATGTCGTTTCCCAATCCTTTTCGTAGCCGGTGATTTCCCGGACAGCCTTTCTTGCGGCCTGCTGCTATCGTAGCGGCAAGGAGTCCTTATGACCATTTCCGGCTGGCCGGTAGACGAGCGTCCGCGCGAGCGGCTATTGCAACATGGCCCGGAGGCCCTGTCGGACGCCGAGCTATTGGCCATTGTCCTGAGAACCGGGGTGAGCGGCAAGACCGCCGTGGATCTCGCGCGTTCGCTATTGGCGCGTTTCGGGGGGTTGCGCGGCCTGCTTGCGGTCGAACAACGGCTGTTTTGCGAGGCGCCGGGCCTTGGGCCCGCCAAATACGCGGTGGTGCGGGCGGTCCTGGAGATGGGGCGGCGCCATCTCGGGGAGAGCCTGCGGCGCGAAACCGTCCTGTCGTCATCGCTTGTCACGCGCCGCTACCTGACCGCCGCCTTTCGCGACCGGCCGCGCGAGGCCTTTGCCTGCCTTTTTCTCGACGTGCGTCACCGCCTGCTCGTGGAGGAGATCCTGTTCGAGGGGACGATCGACGCGGCAGTCGTGTATCCGCGTGAGGTCGTGAAGCGCGCGCTTTTTCATAATGCCGCCGCCACCATCCTCGTGCACAACCATCCCTCCGGCCTTGCCGAGCCAAGCCTTGCCGACCGCGATCTCACCACCCGTCTGACCGAGGCATTGGCCCTGATCGGCGTGCGCGTCGTCGATCACCTCGTGATCGGCGACGGGCACATCGTTTCGTTCAAGGAGCGCGGATGGCTCTAGCCGCCTCGTCCTGACCGCGCATCGCCGGTCATAGGAGCGGCTCGTTCGGTGGCGGGGGTTCCGGGGGCCGGCCCGCGCCAAGCGCTTCTCCGAAGGCCTTGAGGCCGTCAAGCAGGGGGCCGAGCGCGCGCCAAAGGGCATCGTCCTGGAGGAGACGATAGGCGCCGGTGATGCCCGGCGGTTCGCCGTTGCCGGTCTGCGGATGCTCAGTCTCGCGCTCCACGCTTTGCGTGGCGGCCGATACCGCGGCCACGAAGCGTGAAAAATCCTGCGGGGGCACCCGCCCCAGGGCCGACAGCAGCGTCACCATATTCCGCAGGGTGGTGCGCGAGGCCTCCGAATTCAGGCCGCGCGCCGTTATCAGGCCTGCGTGCGGCAGCGCCCCGGTGAGCGCCGTCAGAAAGCGCAGGATGCCGTGCCGTGACAGCGCCTCGATGAGATCAGCGAGTTCCTTTTCGGCGATGGCCTCTTGCGGGCGGACGTGCTGGTAATGGATGAGCGCGCTCATGATTGTACTCCGCCACGGTCGGCCACGGTCGTGGGAATGGGCCGGTACTCGCCGCGCTTCCATTTGCGCTCGACCTCGACCCCGGACTGGGGTGTGCGCGCCCCGAAACGCGGATTCGAGCGCGGGATGGGTGACGGGCCTTCGCGGCTTAGGATCGATAGCTTTACGGCAAGCTCCTTGAAGGCCGGTGTCGAGGTCACGCTGTCGGCATGGTTACCGGTCAAACGGTTGATGGGTTCGGTGAGCGAGAACTCGACGGTATAGAGCTCGCGGCCGGCCACTCGGGGGCTCACCAGTACGCCGGCCTCGACGCTGCCGCGGCGTGAGGTGAGCGTTACGCGCGCCCCGGTCTTGATGTCGAGTTCGTCCGCCAGCTCCTGCGAAATCTCCACATAGAATTGATTGACCTTGGACATGATCCCCGGAACGCGAGCGGTAAGATTACCTTCCTGGAAATGTTCGAGGACTCTCCCGTTGTTTAGCGTGAGATCATATTCGGCATCGGCGCGCTCGACCGGGGCATGCCAATGAACGGGGTAGAGCTGGGCCTTGCCATCCTTGGTATGAAAGTGCTTTGTGTACAAAAGCGTCTCGGAATGCCCTTGGGCATCGACCGGCCAGACCACGGACTTGTAACCTTCGAGTCGATCATAGGTGGCCCCGGCAAAAAGCGGCGCGACCTTGGTGGCCTCCGACATGATCTCCCGTGGTCCCGCATAATCCCAGCGGTGTCCGAAACGCTGCGCGAGCGCGCACAATATCTGCCAGTCCGGCCGGGCTTCCCCGAGCGGGTCAAGCGCCTGCGCGAAGTGCTGAATGCGCCGTTCGGTGTTCACGAACGTGCCTTCCTTCTCAAGGCTCGGACAGGCCGGCAGCACGACGTCTGCAAACTGCGCGGTGGTGGTCATGAAGATGTCCTGGACGACCAGGAAATCGAGCCGCTCCAGGGCCTCCTGGGTATGGCGCGTATTGGAGTCGACGACGGCCGTGTCTTCCCCGATGATATACATGGCGTGGAGCCCGCCCGAGTGCGCGGCATTGATCATGCTGTGGTTATTGAGTCCGGGTTTCGCCGGCAGTTCGACCCCCCACGCGCGCCCGACGCGCTCGCGGGCCTCCTTGTCCGAGACCTTGAGGTATCCGGGGAGCTTGTCGGACAAAGCCCCGAAGTCGCCGGCGCCCTGGACATTGTTGTGGCCGCGCAATGGGTAGGCCCCCGAGCCCTTTTTCCCGTAATTGCCGGTGACGAGAAGCAGGTTCGAGATGGCGGTGCTGGTGTCGCTGCCGGTGGTGCGTTGCGTGACCCCCATGGCCCACAGGGCGCATACCCCCGAGGCGCCGACGATCATGTCGGCGATGCGTGCGAGATCCGTCTGCGAGAGCCCGGTTTCGGCCTCGGCATGGGCCAGCGTGAAGGGCGCAAGCGATGCCCGCAAGGCCTCCAGATTGTTCACGCGCTTGGCCAGAAAGGCGCGATCCTCGAGGCCGTTATCGAGGATGTAGCGCGTCACCGCGCACAGCCACACGAGGTCGGTCCCGGGTTTGGGACGCAAGAACAGCTGGGCGCGCTCGGCCATCTCGTGGTGCAGCAGGTCGACTACGATCATCTTGACTTCGCCACGCTTCAGGCGCCGCTTGATGCGCGTAGCCAGCACCGGATGGCTGTCTGTCGTATTCGTACCGATGAGCAGCAGAAGCTCGGCCTCGTCGATGTCGTCCATGGTGCCGGAGTCCCCGGCATAGCCCACCGTGCGCGTGAGGCCTTTGGTGGCCGGGCTTTGGCAATAACGGGATGTGCAGTCGATGTTGTTGGTGCCGATGATGGCGCGCGCGAACTTCTGGGTCAGGTAGACCTCCTCGTTCGAGCCCTTGCTGGTGGCGATGAATCCGATGGCGTCGGGGCCGTGGCTTGCGCGGATCGCACTGAACCGTTCATGCACGAGCCCCAAGGCCTCGTCCCAACCGGCCTCGCGGAACGACGAGCCCTCGCGAATCAGCGGCTTTACCAGGCGATCCTTGCTGTTGACGAAGTCCCAAGCGAATTTGCCCTTGACGCAGGTCGATATGCCGTTTGCCGGCCCCTGTTCGGGCTGGATCTTCAGTATGTGGCGCCCGCGGGTCGTGATGTCGAAGGAGCAGCCGACCCCACAGTAGGTACATACGGTCTTGGTGATCTTCTGTTCGGTGTGGCGCAGGCATTGGTCGATCTTTGAAATGGCGGTGATCGGGATGAAGCTTGTGGTCTGCTCCACACCCTTGACAAGCTCGATCATCTCGCGCTTCAAGGGTGCGGGCCAGGAGGTCAAGGGGCCGGCCTGTCCGAGCAGGGTGTTTTCCATAAGGGCGTTACATGGGCAGACGGTGACGCAGTGCCCGCAGGATACGCAGCTCGAATCGTTGATGGCCCGTCCCCCGTCCCATAGGACGCGCGGGTGTTCGAGCTCCCAGCCTATGGTCAGGGTCTCGTTCACCTGCACGTTCTGACAGGCCTCGACGCAGCGGCCGCACAATATGCACTGCAGGGGGTCGTAGGTATAGAAAGGGTTCGAGGTATCGGCGGTATAGGGTTTGGGTCGATAGGGGTAGCGCTGATGGCGCATGGCAAGCCTGTCCACGGCATCGTGGATCTCGCAGTCCCCGTTGTTGTTGTCGCATACCGAGCAGTAGAGTTCATGCTTTTCGAGTATCCGATCCATGCCTTCCCGGCGGGCCGCCTCGGAGGCGGCGTCCCGGGTACTGACCGTAAGGCCGTCGTCCGCGCGGATCGTGCATGCGCGCACCAGGGAGCCGTTGACCGTGACAAAACAGGTGTCGCAGGTCTTGATCGGTCCGAGGGCCGGGTTATAACAAAGGTGCGGGATATAGCAATCGGCGCGATTTAAGGCGTCGAGCAGGTTCTCGCCGACCGAACTCGCAATGTCCTTTTCATCGACATTTATGACACAAGGACGCAGATGGGGATCGGCGGACATGAGACCTCCTCACGGGGTTTGGGCGGGACGGACACGGGCCCGTCCCCTCGCATCGGTGCCACTCTAGTGGCGCGTGGCCCCGGTTGTTATCGGAAATAAGTGCGAGACAGGCCCTGCGGCCGATCTTCCGGGACGGGCTCGGCGGGCGCCCTGGGGATTGGCAGGAGCCGCGCACTATGGCAGAATCCGCGGATTCATCCGGGGGTTCCCATGTCCAAGGTATGCCAGGTCAGCGGCAAGCGGCCCATCAGCGGCAACAATGTGTCGCATGCCAACAACAAGACGCGTCGGCGGTTCCTACCCAATCTGCATTACCGCAGGTTGTGGGTCGAGAGCGAGAAGCGCTGGGTGCGGCTGCGTTTATCGCACCATGGGTTGCGGACCATAGACAAGAAGGGCATCGACGTCGTCCTGGCCGAGATGCGCGCCCGCGGCGAAGCGTTTTAGGAGACCGTCATGCGTGACAAGATCAAGCTCGTGTCGAGTGCCGATACCGGCCATTTTTACACGACCACGAAAAACAAACGGACGATGACCGAGAAGTTCGAGATCAAGAAATTCGATCCCATCGCCCGCAAGCACGTCCCCTACCGCGAGGCGAAGATCAAGTAGACCACGTTTTAAGGTCCGCGCGACCCTGGCGGCGTCCGGTGTGACGGGCCCGCGGGGTCGTCGCGTGGTACCCCTCCCTCGAAACGCCCCTGTCCCCCTGCAAAATGGGGGCCGGGCGCTCTTGTCCTTGCGTCCCGTGCCCGGTATATTACCGGCAACCCTCTGTTGAGGTCCATTGCTGCAGTTGGCGGCCGGGGCCGCCCGAGGTTGCCATGTACCCGCTTAGTCAACAAGTGTTGCGCACGGATGTTGCCGGCATGCCGCTCGAATGGATTGATTTCCGCGAGGCGGTGCGTATCTGTCATCTCGGGCAGGTGGCCTACACGTGCGGCAGCCTCTTGTACCGGGTTCACGGCGGCCATAATGCCGCCACCGGCCGGCGCAGCATCATCGAGGTCAACTCCATTCTCGCCACCTATGGGGAGAATGGCCAGCTGGCGCGTCAGCGTGACCATTATGTGCCGCCGCTCAGTAATCCGGCCCTGTTTGCGCGCGATGCCCGGTTGTGCCTTTATTGCGGCGAGCGGTTCTCGGTCCGCGATCTCTCGCGCGATCATGTGACGCCCTTAAGTCGCGGGGGTCACGATATCTGGAACAATGTCGTGACGGCCTGCAAGCGCTGCAACAATCACAAGGCCGGGCGGACGCCCGAGGAGGCTGGCATGGCCTTGCTGGCCGTTCCTTTCGTGCCGACGCATGCCGAATACATCTATCTGCAGGGCCGGCGCGTGCTCGCCGATCAGATGGCCTTCCTGAAGGCCCATTTCCCGCGCACAAGCCCCCTGCATGAGCGTCTGGCGCGCGGCCTGGAGGTCGGCGGCCACGCGGTCTGACTGACGCCCGCCCGGCGGCGGCGAGGCAGGTCCGTTAAGACCCGTCGCCGCGGGCCGCGCCCTCTCAGGCCGCGATGTGCGTCGCCGCGTAGCTGCGGATCGCGGTTGCGAAGTCGCGCAGGGCCTGTATCCCGGTCGCCTCCGCCTGGTGACACCATTCCTGCAGGGCCTCCAAGAGCTGCTCCTGGGTGCTCGCCGATCGGCGCCACACGTCTTGCAGGCGCTCCTTCATGGTGTAGACCGTCTGCAGGGTGCTGTTGGTCGCCAGAATCTCTTGCAGCTGACGGTATCCGGCCTCGCCGATGAGGGTCTTTTCCCGCACCATGAGGCGCCGCGCGCCCTTCAGGACCTTGGCGGTCTCGCGGTTGGCGGCCGCGGCCTTGCGGACCTCCTCTCCGTGGACCTCGTGCAAGACCTCGCGCGCAAAACGCGCCATCACCTGAAAGCGGTGGTGTATGACCGCCTTGACGGTATCGAGATCGCAGACCTCTTTCGGCTGGGTGTAGGTGGGTATCGGGGCGGTCTTCTTGACCGTGGCCAGGCCCAGCATCTCGAGCGTGCGAATGTATCCCCAGCCGATGTCGAACTCCCAGGGCTTGCACGAGAATTTGGCGGAACTGGCGTAGGTGTGGTGGTTGTTGTGCAGTTCTTCGCCGCCGATCAGGATGCCGATCGGTGCGATATTGGTGGCTGCGTCGGCGCACTCGAAGTTGCGGTAGCCGTAGTAATGGCCCACGCCGTTGACCACGCCGGCTGCGAAAAACGGGATCCAGATCATCTGGATGGCCCAAATCGTGAGACCGAGCGGGCCAAAGCACGCAAGGTCGATGATGAGCATGAGGACGATACCCGCGGCGCTGTGTCGCGTATAGACATGCCGCTCCAGCCAATCGTCCGGGGTATTGTGTCCGAACTTGGCGAGCGTCTGGGTGTTTTTGGCCTCGGCGCGATAGAGCTCCGCACCCTCCCACAGCACCTTTTTCAGGCCCAGTACCTGCGGGCTATGCGGATCGTCTTCCGTTTCGCAGCGCGCGTGATGCTTGCGATGGATGGCCACCCATTCCTTGGTCACCATGCCCGTCGTCAGCCATAACCACAGGCGGAAGAAGTGAGCGACCGCGGGATGCAGGTCCAGGGCCCGATGCGTCTGATGACGGTGCAGGTAGATGGTGACCGACACGATCGTGATGTGGGTCACGGCGAGCGCGACCAGCACATAGCCCCACCACGGCAAGACGATAAGACCTTGAAGCATGCTTTACCCCTCATGTAGGAAAAACGCCAGGGCCGTCTCGACGCGCGTCCTGGGCCGACCAACGGCCGTTTCAGCGATCCTGCGCGCTGTCGCTCGCCCAATCACGCATCCGCGTCCCCCACTCATGGGCGGTCGCGGCGTCCAGTTCAACGGTAAAATATTTGGCGCCGTCGCGTATGATGACCCGCAGGAGCCGTGCGCCGGTCTCGTGGAAGACCTGACGCAACTCTATCACCTGTCCCGAGGGCGCGGTAATCTGTTCCATGGCCAGGATATTGTAGCATGGACCGAGGAGAATGATGGCAGTCCCCAAGACCCCCCTTTTGACGGTGGATATCATCATCCGTCCGGATGGACACCCGCATGGCGTGATCCTGATCGAGCGTCGCCATCCGCCATCAGGGTGGGCCTTGCCCGGCGGTTTCGTGGACATCGGCGAGCGGGTGGAGGATGCCGCGCGCCGCGAGGCCCGCGAAGAGACCGGTCTGGCCGTGACGCTAGAGGCCCTGCTCGGCTGTTATTCCGATCCGGCCCGCGACCCGCGCGGCCACACGGTATCGCTCGTATACATCGCGCAGGCCTCCGGCATGGCGCGGGCCGGAGACGACGCCCGGCGCTGCGAGATCGCCGATATCCGCCGCATCACGGTGCCGCTTGCCTTCGATCACCCCCGGATCCTGGATGATTATCGGCGGTTCCGGGCGTCCGGCGAGCGGCCGGCGCCGGAGGTAAAGGCGGTAATGCCGTAGGGGTCGGCATAGGACGCCTCGGGTGTCGTGCCTATGGCTGTGAGCAGGCCGCTTTGGCGATCCAGGCGGTAACGGCTGATCGTGCTGTTGCCATAGTTGACCGCGAATACGAAGCGTGCCGCCGTGTCGAGTGTCAACGAGAAGGGGTAGCCGCCGGTCGGTACGTGCCCGACGTGCGTGAGGCGGCCGTCGGCCTGGTTGATGCGAAAGATCGAGATGTCGTTGGCGCTGGTGTTGGCGACAAAGAGGTAGCGCCCGCTCGGATCGATGACCAGCGAGTCCGGATGGTGGTCGAAGGGTTCGGTCACCCGGTCTTTCAGGGTCAGCCGCCCGTGGGCCCCGATGGCAAGCACCAGAAGGACATTCGCCCGGAAGTCGGCGACATACAAAAACCGTCCGTCGGGGCCGACCGCGAGCCCATAAGGGCCGTCGCCCGGGGGTTCATGAAACAGCCCCAGGGGCATGAGTGCCGCGTGATCCGGCGCGCGCCGATACATGCCGATCGTGGCGTTCCCGAAGTTTGCGACATAGGCATAGCGGCCGTTCGGCGTGAAGGTCACGGAGTAGGGCTTGGCCCCCGGCGCCTCATGGACGCGGCCGTCGGGGATCAGCACGCCCCGCCCGCGGCGCATGCGGTAGATGCCCACCGTGCTGTCGCCGCTGTTGGCGACGTAGATGTCGTGTCCCCCGGGGCTTGCGGTCACACTGAAGGGGTTGGTGCGTGGCCCCTGAAGACGCACCGCGGCGCGCGCGAGCCTGCCGTCGGCGGGGTCTATCCGATAGGCACTGACGGCGTGCGCGAGGCTGTCGGCGGTGATCACATAACCCAGCGGATCGGCGATGATCGACTCCGGTCCCCCTGGGGTCGGCACCGATTGCGATGCCACGAGGTTGCCCTTGTCGTGCTCGGCGTAGACGCCGATCGTGCTGTTGTTGTAATTGGCGACATACACAAAGGTGTGGGCGCGCGCCACGCCGCCCAGGAGGCATAGCCCGAGGATCAGAAGGGGCGTGCTCCGGTATCGATCCGCGACCACCCGCGTCAGTCCGTGCTCAGACACTAATATAAGTCCATCCGCGGCGCTGGAGCCGGACGATCTCGGCGATTGCCGAGGGTACGATCACCGTCTGCGGCAGGAGGTGCGGATCAATGCCCTTGCGGCGCTTGAGGCGGTTGATCGTATCCTGGCACGCGGCGAATATCAGGTTCGGATAGCGCGCCTGAAGGGCGGCGATGCGCGCCGGAAACGGCGACAGGTGGCGGCGCAGGAGCGCAAGCCCCGGGCCATCGGCCAGGATCTCGACCTTCGCCTGCCGGTGATCGGCGCGGTAACGGGCGAGCAGGTGCTGGGCCTCCTCGAGCACCTGACGCATATGGGTGCGGTCGCCGTTGTCCAAATGAAACAGGACCTTGGTGGTGAGGTGGGTCGTGGCCCGCGCGATCGCGGCCACCGGGCGCGGCGGCACAGCCGGGGCCCACAAGGCGCGCAACGACCAGCCGAGGGTCACCCCGATCAAGAGCACGATGGGCGCAATCAGCGGGGCCAGGCGCGAGGCCAGATGCCGGCGCGGCGTTTCGCGGTGTCTTGGCGCCGGCGTGGTATCGTAGGCGAGCCGCACCAGATCCGAGACCTTGCGCAATTCACAGACCTTGCGGTTCAGCTCCGGGTCGTTGTTTATGAGCGGATAGACGCGGCCCTTCTCATCGCCGTCGATCTGGTTATCGACGAAGGCGTTGAGGAATTCATCCGAGAGCCCGGGTCCTTCCGATTCGGTCATTTCACTCTCCGCATCCTTGGTGTGGGGGCGGCGGCCGCCATATCCGGGAGTAACAGGGCCTTCAAGGCCGCGCGCGCACGACACAGCCGACTCATGACAGTCCCGCCCGGTATGCCCAGTATGGACGAGACCTCATTATAAGAGAAACCTTCTAAATCAACCAGGGTCACGACCTGTCTCTGTCCTTGAGGGAGCCTCGCGATGGCCGCGCGCACGCGCGCGGCGAGTTCCGAACGCAGGTGCTCGGTCTCGAGGCAGTGGTCGCACGCGATGTCCATGTCATCGATGTCTTCGGCCTCGCGTTCGCGCCGATGATGGTCGCGAAAGCAGTTGGTCATGATGCTGAAAAGCCATGCCTCTTCGGCCCCGGGATCCCGGAGCTGATCGTGTTTTTTCCAGGCCTTGGTGAGGGTCTCCTGGACCAGGTCGTCGGCCAGGGAGGGGTTATGGGTCCAGGCATAGGCGATACGATAGAGGCGCGGGCGGCTGGCCTCCAGGGTCTTTTTGAACTCCCGCGAGCGGCATAACAACTGACGGATGCCCATATTCGATTCTCCTCGGGTGGTGGGACGGTGCCCTATCGTTATTTATTCCGAAACGGGGGGAGTTTATGCCCGAGGCGCGCCCAGGGGAAGCATGGGGCTGATCAGCGGTCGGCGATCTCGCCGCGCGCCCACCGGCCGAGCACATACGGGTAGAGGGCATGCTCGAGGGCGAGCACGCGCGCCGCGAGCGCCGCCGGGGACTCCCCCGGGATCACCGTAAGTCCGGCCTGGGCGATGATCGGGCCGCCATCGACGGCGTGGGTGACGAGGTGCACCGTGGCCCCATGGATACGCGCGCCGGATGCGAGGGCGCGGCGGTGGGTGTCGAGCCCGGGGAACGCCGGTAAAAGCGAGGGGTGGATGTTGAGCAGGCGCCCCTGGTAACGGCCTACGAAGTCCGCGCCCAAGACCCTCAGAAAGCCGGCCAGCGCGATGATATCCGGCGCCAGATCGTCCAGCGCCGTCGCCAGGGTCTCCTCGAAGGCCGCGCGCGTGGCAAACCGGCGATGATCGACGAGGCGTAGCGCAAGACCCTGATCGCGCGCGTAGTCGACGGCCGGGGCCGTGGGGTTGTTGCTGACCACGCCTGTGATCGCATAGCCCTGTTCGGGGGCCTCTTCTTGCAAGGCGCGCAGGTTGCTGCCGCGCCCCGAGACCATGACCGCAACCCTCAAGGGCGGTCTCAGGCCCATGCGAATTCGCCGGGGCCCTCATCGACACGGCCGATGACAAACGGTGCCTCCCCGTGATCACGGAGCACGGCCTCGGCGACCCCGGCATCGGCGGCATCGACCACCACCACCATACCGACGCCGCAGTTGAAGGTCCGGTACATCTCCTCTTCGGCGATGTCTCCGCCCTCCTGAAGCCAGCCGAAGATCGCGGGCCGCGACCAGGATGATCGGTCGATGACCGCGCGCCGGCCCTCGGGGATCACGCGCGGGACATTGCCAGGCAGCCCTCCACCCGTGATGTGCGCCATGGCGTGGACGTCGATCGCGGCATGGAGGGCGAGCAGGGCCTTCACATAGATGCGCGTGGGCGCGAGCAGGATGTCGTCGAGGCGGCGGTCGCCGACGGTCGCGGTGAGATCCGTCCCGCGTCGGGCGAGGACCGCCCGCGCCAGGGAGTAACCGTTGGAGTGCAGCCCCGACGAGGGCAGCCCGAGGATGATGTCACCGTCTTTGACGCGGCGGCCGTCGATCAGGCGTTCCCGTTCCACCGCTCCCACGCAGAAGCCGGCCAGGTCATAGTCCTGATCGCGGTACATCCCCGGCATCTCCGCGGTTTCGCCGCCGACCAGGGCCGCACCCGCCAATTCGCAGCCACGACCGATTCCGGCGATAATACGTTCGGCCTTGCGGACGTCGAGTCGGCCCGAGGCGAAGTAATCCAGAAAAAAGAGCGGCTCGGCCCCTTGCACGACGATATCGTTGGCGCACATGGCGACCAGGTCGATGCCGATGTCGTCATGGCGATCGAGCGCGATCGCCAGCAGCAGTTTTGTGCCCACGCCGTCGGTGCCCGAGACCAGCACGGGGTCGCGATAGCGCCCGGACAGCGCAAAGAGCGCGCCGAACCCGCCAAGACCCGCGAGGACTCCGGGGCGGGTGGTTTTGGCGGCGATCGGCTTTAGGGCCTCGACCAGGGCATCGCCAGCCTCGATGTCGACGCCGGCGGTACGATAGCTCAAGGGGTTTGGGGTCTTGGGTTCAGTCACTGGGGTCTTGTCACAGGCGGGCTCCGAGATGGCCGTTATGTTAGGGCCTGGGACCCTGCAAGTAAATCTTGACTTCGGTCGGCGCGCACGGGTAAACGGGGACCGCACGCCCGGCGCTGCTGTGCCCGCACTGTGAGAGGGATGTCCGCGTGAAAAGACTGCAGCATCTACCCAACATGATCACGCTTTTGCGGATGGCGTTCGTACCGCTTCTGATCCTGGTCCTGAAGGATCACCATTACCTCGAGGCCCTGTGGGTGTTCCTGATTGCGGGGATATCGGACGGTCTGGACGGTTATATCGCCAAGCGGTTTGGTTTCGTGAGCCAGCTCGGCGCCATTCTCGATCCCCTGGCCGACAAGATCCTGTTGGTGAGCGCCTATGTGATGCTGGCGCTGCTGGCGCTCGTGCCGTTCTGGCTGGTGCTTGTGGTGACCTTCCGGGACGCGCTTATCGTCGGCGGCTACCTCGTTTATACCTCGCTGTACGGGCCGGTATCGATGCGCCCGAGCCGGGTGAGCAAGTTCAACACCTTCACCCAGATCCTGCTCGTGGTGTTCCTGCTCACCGAGCGCGCCTTCGCGTTTCATGTCGCCCACATCCAGGCGGCGCTCGTCTTTGTGGTCCTTGTCACGACGATCGCAAGCGGCGGACACTATCTGTGGACTTGGGGAATCGTGCGGGAGGTCGAGGCAGGACGTGCTGGGAGAGACTGAACGCCGGGTCCTGTATGCCGTCGCGATATTGCTGGCGGCGGGTGCCGTGATCTATGTCCTGGCGCCGGTGGTCACCCTGTTCCTGTTGGCCTCGCTCATCGCCTACATCGCCAATCCGCTGGTCTCGCGGGCGCAACGCGCCGGCGTGCCGCGCAGCGCCACCATCCTTCTTCTGCTGCTGTTGCTGGTGTTTGCGGTCGCGGCTCTGGCATTCGCGCTCGTACCCATGGCGCAAAGGGAGTTCACGACGTTCACCGCGCATGCGCCGGCCTATATGGACTGGTTGCAGGCGCGTATCCTGCGCGCCACCCATGGTCGCTATACGCCCGATCTCCACGCACTGAAGCGGCATATCCTGGCGCAATGGCAAGGGGTGGGGGCCGACGTCGCCCGGCTCCTGCCGGTGGCCACCGCCTCCGGCCTGCACATCCTCGTAGCGCTCGCGCGACTCATGCTGATCCTTGTCGTGACCTTCTACCTGTTGCGCGACTGGGACGACATTGGCGCCACCGCCGTGGAGATCCTGCCGGGTCGTTACCGCGAGCCGATAGTGCGCTTCGCAGGCGAGGTCGATGTCCAGCTCGGCCGGCTCCTGCGCGGCCAGCTCACGGTCATGATCGCGCTTGCCATACTCTATACTGTCGGTCTGAGCATAGCCGGCCTGGATCTGGCCCTGCCGGTCGGTGTCGTGACGGGATTTTTGAGCTTCATCCCGTATCTCGGGTTTTTTACCGGGCTTTTCACCGCGAGCCTCGCGGTGTTGCTGCAGTACCATGACGTGAGGCATCTTCTGTTCGTGTTCGCGGCCTTTGGCTTTGGAGAGATGATGGAGAGCATGGTCCTCGGCCCGCGGCTCGTGGGCCGTTCGATCGGTCTGCACCCGCTGCTTGTGATCTTCGCGGTGCTGACCGGAGGGCAGCTTTTCGGGTTTGCCGGGATCTTGCTGGCCCTTCCGGTCTCCGCGGTGCTCATGGTCTGGCTAAGACGCGTCCATGCCCGTTATCGCCACAGCGCGTGGTCCGAATGACGCGCCAGCTGCCGCTCGATCTGTCGGTGCGCGATCGCCCCTCGTTTGAAAATTTCTGGGCGACCGAGAATGGCGCGGCGCTCGCCGCCGCGCGCGCCTTCGCCGAGGGGCGGCCGGGGCCCTTGTATCTGTTCGGCCCCGAGGGCTGTGGCAAGACCCATCTCCTGGCGGCCGTGGCACGCGCGGTCCAGGGAGGTGGCCCCTGCGCGTTCCTGTCGCTCGCCCATACCTCCCCGATGGCCTGGCAAAGTCTTGCCGATCTGCCGCCCGAGAGTACGGTCTGTGTTGATGACATGGAGGCCTTGGCGGGGCACGCCGATGGCGAGCGGCAGCTGTTCGTGCTGTTCGAGACACTGGCGCCGGCGCGACGCATCGTGCTGGCCGGACGCAGTAACCCCGCCGGCCTAGCGGTGACCCGCGATGACCTGCGGACGCGGCTTGGAAGCGGCCCGATCGTGGCCATGCGCCGTCTGTCGGATGAGGTCAAGGCCCAGGCCCTCTGTCACCGCGCCTCGCTTAGGGGACTGCAGCTGAATGATGCGGCATGTGCCTATCTTTTGGCGCACGGTCCGCGCGATCCGCGGGCGCTTTTCGCGTTGCTGGAAGACCTCGATCGCGAGACCCTGGCGGACGGACGGCGCCTTACCATCCCGTATCTGCGCGCTGTCCTCGCGCGTCCCTAGAGGGGGTGGTACGCAGGGTGGGGACTTACGTCGGGGCCGGCGCCAGTCTTTGTGCGATACGCGCCACGCGCTCCCCGAGCGCCAGACACAAGGTCTTTTCCTCGGTGGTCACCGGCCGATCGTCGCGCGCGCCGGCCAGATGGCTCGCGCCGTAGGGTGTGCCGCCGGAGGCGGTGGTGGTGAGCATGGGCTCGGTGTAGGGGATGCCGACCAGCAGCATGCCGTGATGCCAGAGCGGCACGCTCATCGACAATAATGTCGCCTCCTGACCGCCATGCAGGGTGCCGGTGGAGGTGAACATCCCGGCGGGCTTGCCGGCCAGCGCGCCGGCGAGCCACAACGGCGTCGTGGTCTCGAGAAAGTGTTTGACGGGAGCGGCCATGTGACCAAAGCGCGTGGGACTGCCCAGGATCAGACCGTCGCAGTGGCGCAGGTCATCGAGATCGGCGTACGGCGGCCCGCTCTCGGGGATCGCCGGGGCGCAGGCCTCCGGCGCGGGCGACACCTCCGGCACGGTACGGACCACGGCTTCGCACCCCGGGACCGATGCCACGCCGCGCGCCACCAGGTCGGCCATGCGTCGCACACTGCCATGGCGGCTGTAATATAGCACCAGAATCCGGGTCATGAGGGGTCGCCGGACGCGGCGCGTGCCACGAGGTCTGCGAACGCCTGATGGTCCATGAGGCCGTGGGCGGCCACGAGGTCTGCGATCGGCCGGCCGCTGGCCTCCGATTCCTGCGCCACGCGCGCCGCCGCGCTATAGCCGATCGCGCGGTTCAGCAAGGTGGCCAGGCCCACGCTGGCGTGCGCATAGGCCCGACAACGGTCGCGATCGGCCTCGATGCCGGTAAGGGCCCGCCGGGTCATCGCGGTCATGGCCCGGGTCAGCCAGTCCATCATGTCAAACAGCGCGGACCCGAGCGCCGGCATCATGACGTTGAGTTCGAGTTGACCGGCCTGGGTCATGGCGGCCACGGCGGCGTCTTGTCCGAGGACCTGGTAGCAGACCTGATTCAACATCTCGAGCATGACCGGATTGACCTTGCCTGGCATGATGCTCGATCCCGGCTGCACCGGCGGCAAACGGATTTCGGCAAGGCCGGTGCGCGGTCCCGAGGCCAGCAGCCGCAGGTCGTTGGTGATGCGTGTGAGTTCGAGCGCAAGCCCGCGGATAGTCGCCGACAGCTGCATGATGTCGGCCATGGATTGCATCTGCGCGCAGAGGTCGGGCGCCGGGCGCAAGGCCTCGCCGGTGAGCGTGGCGAGTTCGGCGCATACCTGTTTGGCGTAATGGGGCGGGGTGTTGAGGCCGGTCCCGACCGCGCTGCCGCCGAGCCCCAGTTCGCCCAGGTCGACAGCGGTATCTTGTATGCGCCGGGCGCAGCGCTTTAGGGTCCATGCATAGGCCGAGAACTCGCGCCCAAGCGTGGTCGGAACGGCGTCTTGCAGGTGTGTGCGGCCGCTCTTTACGGTGTCTTGTTCGCGCGCGGCCAGGGCATCGAAGGCGCGCGCCATGTCGTGGGTGGTGGATACAAGACGCGTGAGCTTGGCAAGCGCCGCCAAGCGTATGGCAGTCGGGATGGTGTCGTTCGTGCTCTGCCCCATATTGACATGATCGTTGGGGTGCAGCGGGTGGTAGACGCCGCGTTCGCCGCCGAGCGCCACGTTGGCGAGGTTGGCGATGACCTCGTTGGTGTTCATGTTATGGCTGGTGCCGGCCCCGGCCTGAAACCGGTCGACCACGAACTCGCCATGGTACTGGCCGTCCGCGATGGCGGTCGCGACGCGCTCGATCTCGCGCGCGAGACGCTCGTCGAGCCAGCCGGCACGGGCGTTCACCCGTGCCGCGGCGATCTTCACGCGCGCGTGGGCGACGATGAAATCACGGTCGGGCGCGCGACCCGATATCGGAAAATTCTCCACGGCGCGTGCCGTCTGGATACCATACCAGGCATCGGCCGGCACCGGATATTCGCCAAGACTGTCTTTTTCTCTGCGCGTCGTCATGGGTATGGGAAACGCCGGCGGGCCGCGGGATCTGCGAGGCTCAGCCCGACCACTGCGTTCTCGTCCTCCTTTGAAGATGGGAGATAGGATTCATGTTTCCTTCACGAGGCTTGCGGCCCGCGGCGCATGGCGTTGAAGGCGGTCCGGCGGCGACTTTCGACCAGGCCTGGAGCCGTAGGCGCCAGTATAACCGAATGTCCGGATTGCCATGGGATCACGTATCCGGGTTTTGCGTCCCGCCGAGGCCGCCCGCAGTCCTGGTCGGCATCGTCGGCAGGTGGGGTATGGGTCGACGGGACCGCGTCGTCGCGACCCGCCCCGGTCCCACGCCGAGGCGCCGTTCGGATGCCCGCGGGGGGCCGCCGAGCGCATGGCGAGCGGATACCGACATGGTGCATTCGTGATCTTGGTGCCGGGGTCCCTCTCAGCACGACGGCCGGTCTTGTCTGCGGCCCGGGGAGTCGGTATCGTCGCCTTGTATGAGACCTGTCTTTCAGCCGCGGATCGGCGAGGCCGATAGCCGCCGCTTCCTGCGTTTTGCGTTTTCGCTCGCCGATCTGGCGCGGCGGCTCCTGGCCGAGACCCCCATCGGGGAAGCGGATATTGCCGTCAAGGCCGATGGCTCCTATGTGAGTGTGGCCGATCAGCGCATCGAGGCGGCCTGGCGGGAGGCCATTGCCGGACAGTTTGGTGATCACGATCTCGTGGGCGAGGAGTATCCGGCGGAGGGTCGAGGCAGCGCCTGGGAGTGGGTCCTCGATCCGATCGATGGGACCGATAATTTCGTGCATGGCATGGCGACCTTTGGCACCCTGGTGGCCTTGCGCCACGAGGGTGTTCCGGTGCTCGGGGTCATAGACCACCCGCGGCTCGACCTGCGGGTGAGCGCCGCCCATGGACTCGGGGCCTCGTGCAATGGGCGCGACGTGCGCGTCGCCGACCGCCAGGAATCGGGGACACCGATAGTCATCGCAACGGCCCCCGAGAATTTCACCAAGGGCGGTCGTCCGGAACTCTTTGGCCGATTGGCGGCAGCCCACCCGAACCTGCGCGTTTACCGGGACTGTTATGCCCATAGCGTGGTTTTGCAAGGTCAGGGGGCGGTGGCCGTCGACTGGCATGCGCAGCTCTGGGATGTATGCGCGGCGTGGGCGATCGCGCGCGAGGCGGGTGCGGCGTTCGAGCGCCTGGATGGGCCGCCGGGGCGTTATCGGGTCGTTTTCGGGCGGCCCGCGGCGGTGGCGGCGGTCACGGATCTGCTGGGGATCGCGCGGGAGGGGGAGGAGGAGGGATGAAGGCCGAATTTTGGCATACGCGTTGGCATGAGAATCGCATTGGTTTCCATCAGGCCGAGATCAACCGTTTCCTGCGCCGGCATATCGACGCCCTGGGCCCCAAGGGCCCGGTGTTCGTGCCGCTGTGTGGCAAAAGCCGCGACATGAGCTGGCTTTTCGAACAGGGGCGCGAGGTCATAGGGATCGAGATCAGCCCGCTCGCCGTCGAGGCATTTTATCGGGAACAGAAGATCCCCGTGGATCGGGTCGGCCGCGGCGAGTTCCTGGAGTACCAGGCGACCGGTGTCACCATCCTGCTCGGCGATTACTTCCGGTTGACCGCGGAACTACTCGGGCCGGTGGCGGCCGTCTATGATCGCGCCGCCCTGATCGCCATGCCGCCGGCCACGCGACGCGCCTATGCCGAGCATATGGCGCGCCTGCTGGCCCCGGGGACGCCGGTCCTGCTGATCGCCCCCTTTTCCCTGAAAGATCCGCAAAGCGGCCCGCCGTTTGCGGTATCGTCATCGGAAATCCAGGAGATCTTCGCCGATCATTTCACGGTGGAAGTCCTGGAATGCGAACGCAAAACTGCGGAGGAGGATCCGCGACTCGCCGAGCAGGGTCTGGCGTGGCGCGAGGAGGGCGTGTACCGGCTGTGCCGGCGGGCAGGGCGCGAGGCGTAGGCGCGCGCCTTCCGGCGGTTGGGCGCGACCGGCGGCAGACGAGGGGGACGGGGTCATGGATCCATTGGTGAACATCGAGGGCGAGTGCTTCGATGCTGTTTTTGGTGAGGCCGTCAGGGACCGGGCGCTGCGCGCCCTGGAGGGGGGGCGGGTCTTGTTCTTTCCGCGTCTCACCTTCCCGCTCGGTGCTGATGAGCGGTCCTTCCTGGATCCCCGTTGTTCGGATGGTCGCGCCAAGAACATCAGTTATGACGTGTCGTCGGGCAGTCTGAAAGGGACGGCCCTGGCAGGTCATGAACGGGAACGCTTGCGTGACATGGTGGCGCGGTATGCGCAGAGCGCGCGCACGCTGGTGGAGGGCCTGCTGCCGGGTTACACGCCGCATCTGCGCCTGGGGCGCACCAGTTACCGCCCGGTCGAGGCCAAAGAGCGACCCTCCTCCTATCGCAAGGACGACAGCCGCCTGCATGTGGACGCCTTTCCCTCGCGTCCGAACGGGGGCCAGCGCATATTACGGGTCTTTAGCAACGTCAATCCCGACGGTCGCGGTCGAGTGTGGCGTCTGGGTGAGCCCTTCGAGACCTGCGCCCGGCGTTTTTTGCCAGCGATACGTCCGCCGCTGCCGGGGCAGCGCTGGCTATTGGCCGCATGCGGGCTTACCACCGGCTACCGCTCGGCCTACGATCATTACATGCTGGCCTTGCATAATGCCATGAAGGGCGACGACTATTTTCAGCGTCACTGTCCCCAATACGAGGTCACGTTCCCGGCCGGGACCACCTGGGTGGTCTTTACCGATCAGGTCCCCCATGCGGCGATGGCCGGCCAGTATCTGTTCGAGCAGACCTTTCATCTGCCCGTGCAGGGCCTGAACGAGCCGGCGCACGCGCCGCTGTCGGTGCTGGAGCGGCTCCTCAAGCGGTCGCTGGTCGCGACCCGAGATCAAAACCGCTCGATCCGGGCCTCGTAGGGGTAGAGCAGCAGGCGATAGAGGGTGTCGCCGAACTGCACATGGGTGGCCTCCGGTCGACCGATGACCAAGGTCTGGCCGCCGCGTGCCGAGAGCGCCGCCATCCCGAATCGCCGTGCCGCGATCAGCCCATTCAGGACCTCGACCAAGTCCTCGCGCGCCACCGAACAGGTGTTGTCTACGATCCGGCACGCGTGTCCGTTATGAGTCCGCCCCTCGATGATGACGGCATCAGGCCGCAATGACTCCGGTCCCGGGCAGCGGGCCTGTGGATCAATATAATCGTCCATGGCCCATTTTACCGCCGCCAAGGCAGGTTTTGATACCGTTCCCATGCGCGGCTGAAGGACTCCGTGGATCTGCCAGACCGCGAACGGGACATTGCCATGCGCGATCTTGCGCGAACGGTGGCTCGGCAAAGCCAGGCGGGATCGGTTTTGCCGGGCTACCGATGAGGCGATCCGGCGCATGGAACAGGCGGTACCGGCGGTGTGTCTTGCTGCGGCACGTCACCATCGATTGGACGGCCGCCTACGGCCTCTTGCCTCGTGCGCCGAGACGCTCGCCGGTCCCGTCTCTTTATCGGACATGGTTATCGGGCCACTCACGGGCCCGGCATGGGTCTCACCGCGGGCTGCGGGTGCGAGGGTCGCCCACATCTTTATCAAAACACGCGGAAAGTCCCGCCATTCCACATCCGCCGCGAACGGATAGGGCCCTGTCCCTTCGGGCGCGGGCCCACGCAATGCCGTATCGACCGCCGTCACCATGTTCCGAAGCGATGTCACTTCCTCGCGGGAATGGGCAGGCGCGTCAGAAGGTATTGACGACCGCAGAGACGCCCGGCACGGTACACACCACCTTTTCGACGACATTACGCAGATCCAGCACCGAGTTCGGGCAACCGGCACAGGCGCCCTTCATCCGCACGCGCACGGTGGTGTCAACGATATCCACGAGCTCGATATCGCCCCCGTCGCGCTGGAGTATCCGGCGCACATCCTCGATGGCGTGCTCGACGGCCGCCCGGTCCGGCGGTCCCGCGCCCGCATCCAAGGCCGGTCCTCGCCGTTCGCGAGCCGCGATGGCCTGGGCGCGCGCGATGCGGTACGCCATGTCCGGATCCGTCCCCTCCAGGGCGTCGAGTTCCTCTTCCGTATAAAATCGAATCGCCTGCGGGTGGTGTTTTTCACTCATAGGGCATCTGTGTCTCGTCGGGTCGGTCCCCGCCACGTCTTTCCAGGAAGGCCGATTGACCCCGCTTGCGTCGCCCCCTAAGGTGGGCTGCAGGTCACGCAGAGGGAGCGGCCATGTTATGGACCATCTTCGTCATTTTACTCGTATTGTGGCTCGTAGGCATTGTGAGTTCGCGCACGATGGGTGGTTTCATTCATATTTTGCTGGTGCTTGCCCTGGTGCTTTTGATCGTCAATCTGGTTCAAGGCCACGCCATATGAGTGGGATTGACAGGCGCGGGGCGCCCTCCTAGAGTGGCCGCACCCCGAACCGGCAACACTTGGGATCGAGACTTGGTGCGCCACGGGCGCGTTCAGGGACAAGAATCGTGGTAAGGAGTCGCTTTATGTCGGATATCAGCGATATACGCAAGGATGTGATGACGATCGTCGAGACCAGCGGGAAGCTGGCGCGGCCGATCCCGCCCGACAAGGATCTCTATAGTGACCTTGGCGTGGAGTCGGTCAATGCGATCAGTATCTTGCTGGCGCTCGAGGGCCGCTTTGGTACGACCATAGACGATACCCGGTTTATCGAGGCCCGTACCGTAAACAGTCTCGTCGATCTCGTGGCCGAGGCCAAGCTCGCGCCCGGTGCACGCGTGGCTTAAAGCCGCGTCCGCGTAGCCGTCCGCCATGGGCGCCCCGCGCGTGCCGTCATTTGACTTTGGGGATTTTCGTTCTAAGGTCAAAGGATGGTCATGCGGGGGAGCAAGGCCTTGATTTGCGGCCGTTAAATCCCCGCCGATAACTTGAGGTGAGCGTGAGTGCGACTACGGCGGTGGTGACGGCGCGCAACGGTGGTCGAGTGCTTGTGGTGGACGATTCCGCGGTCATCCGCCAAGCCATCAGCAAGATGCTGAAGGTGGACTTCGATGTCGCGGTGGCGGCCGACGGCGAGGCCGGCTGGGAGACGCTTTTGCAGGCCCCCGACGTGGGTGTATTGATCACCGACATCGAGATGCCGCGGCTTGACGGCTATGCCTTCATATGTCGCGTACGGGCCAGCGATGACGCGCGCATCCGCGAGCTCCCGATCATCGTGATCACCGGCGCAGACGACGACGAGACCAAGACCCGCGCGTTCGCCTGCGGGGCTACGGACTTCATTACAAAGCCCCTGAATCTCGCTCAGCTTCAGGCCTGCACGCAGGCCTATATGCGTTTCGAACAGCCGGTTCCCGAGGAGGCCTCCCCTTATGAGGGGCTGCTTGGCCGGGACGCCTTCCATGAGCGGGGGGAGGCGCTGTTGCGCGAGGCCAGCGCGCAGCGCCCGGTGACATTGTTGCTCGCGGCCCTCGATCGGGTGCGTATCCTGTATCGCGAATACGGGGACGAACAGATGGAGGCGGTAGTAGGGCATGTCGCCACCGTGCTGCGTGATGAGGCGGGGGCCGATGTGACGGCGATGGCGCGGCTTGGCGGGGCCGAATTCGGCATACTCATGGGGGGCACATCCAAGGGTCGAGGGCTCGTTTTGGCACAGCGCCTGGTGGGGGCGTTTGCGCATCGCCCGATCCATGACGGCAAGACCCTCAGTATCAGCGTAGGGGTGGGGTCGTCGGAAGAGGGCGCAGCGGGCTGTGAGGCACTCCGCCAGATGGCCGAGGAGCGACTGAAGCGCGCCGTGGCCCTGGGAGGCAACCGGGCGAGCGGCTCGGCCTTGAGCGATACGCTCGGCGGGGCCGAGGAGTTGGTCCTGGACGGCATTATCGTGCCCGGCCCGCCGGCGGAGTCCGGGGGTGATGCTGGCCCTGAGGTCTTGTTCGAACCCGAATTCATGCCCGAGCCGGTCGTCCCGCCGGCATTTTCCGTTCCCGGGCCGGCCACCCGTCCGGTCGCGATGATGGGACTCGACCGCGCCGTGTGTTATCTCCGGGACGGACGGGGGGCGGAGCTCGAGCCGTTTCTGGATCTGCTGACATCGGAGGTCGTGGTGTTGCTCGAGTTCCTGAACGCGCGTCGCGGGCTGGGCCTGAATCCCGTCATCGCCGCCTTGCGTCAGTCGGTGCCTGCGGATCCGGGCGTTTAAGCGCGACCGCGGTGATGCCCGCCAAGGCCGGGAACCGCCGGCGTCAGGCATGATCGATCCGCAGGCCGGCGGTGGACGGGAACCTGTGGCATGGTTACAGGTCCCACCAGAAAAGACGGGTAGAGGCGCCATTGGAAAGTCAGCAGGGAGATCGCGGGTCCCGGTGCGTTCCCGCCGCCGGGGCCGGGGGCAGTCCTTCTCCGAGGCGCCCGGGCGGCGTGCCGCCCCGGGTATGCAAGAGGCGTAGGGCGGCGGGCTGCGCCGCACCGGCGGCGGCCGGCGGTTGCGGGCCGATGTGGCGTGATGTCCGTCCGGCATGAGGGCGTGTCTTGGCTATCCGCGGCTTGCGATGGTCGCCGTCCTGGCATTGCTGTCTGCGACCGGATGCGCGCACGCGGCGGCCAAAGCCCTCCCGAAGGCCGGGTGGCATGGGGAGTTCGGGGCCGGCCTGTCGTCGTCTTCGGGGGTTGCGCTCACCACCAGTCTGAACTCCACCGATCGGCTTCGCGACACCGTCGGCCTTTGGAGCTACGGCGGAAACCTAAGCTACAATTACTTTTCCTACAATGGCGTGGCGGATGTGAACCGTCTCGTTACCACGCTCCAGGTGCGGCGCAGTTTCAAGTCGGCGCCGGTGAGTTTCGTTGTCGGTAGTGTCCGCTATGACCATAATCTCTTCGATGGCTACGATCATTATTTCGTGGAAATGGTGAATGCCGGCCGGACGGTCGTTGCCACCCACACCATGCATCTCAATCTCGAAGCCGGCGGGGGCGCCCGGCAGAACTACTATCCCGTGGGGCGCCCCGCGCAAGATGAACCGGTCGGTGACGTGGCGATGAACTATGTGTGGCATCTGCGGCGAGGGACACGCTTCAGTGAACGCCTGAGCGTCATGGGGGCGCGTAGCGGGACGCTCGTCACATCGACCAGCGGGGTGACGACCACGCTCATATTCCACTTGGCACTCAAATTCTCGGAAGAGGTCATCCATTATACGAGCCTGCCGTCCACGGCCCTCGTCCACTACGCCACCACCACGACCTTCACCACGCTGAATCTCATCTACCATATCGGTTAGCGGTCGCCGGGCGGCCATAGGCCCTGAAGGGTGCATGCCCGGGGCCGCCTATCATGGCCCGCCCGGGCCGTGCGGCCGGTCGGGACTATGGGGTCCTGGACGGGCCTTGTCCCATGGCCCCGCGGGCGCATCAGGCGCGCACGCGGTCGTGGGTTTCGCGGACGGCGATGGCGATCCACAGGCCTGATCCGGCCACCAGCGCTGCCGTCAACCAGATGGCCGGTTGTGTCTGCCGGGTCTGCGCGGCGACCAGCCCCAGCACGATGCCGCCTATCGCATAGCCGGTATCGCGCCAGTACCGGTAGACGCCGAGGATACGCCCCCGTTCCAGCGGGGGCGCCCGATCCGACATGGCGGCAATGAGGTTTGGGTATAACAGCGCCATACCCATACCCATGACCACCGCGGCCGCGAGCCAGTCGCGGAATGAACGCTCGACCGCCACCCCGACCAACGCCAACGCCAACAGCATGAAGCCCGTCACCACCGGCACCTTGCGCCCGATGCGGTCCGCCAGATGTCCGGTGGCAAGCTGCGAGAGGCCCCAGACCATGGCATAGAGCCCGGTGATCCAGCCGATCCGCACCAGGCCCAGGCCGTGGGTCCGGAAAAAGACCGGCAGCAACACCCATACCAGGGTGTCGGCGATCTTATTGGCGACCCCGCCCTGGCAAATGGCGCGGTAGGTCGGGTCCCTGAAGGAGACGCGTTTAAAGCCGTCCCATAGCGACGGACTCGGGGTGCTGGCATCACCGGCGGCCTGGTGGGCGTGTTCGGCGCGCACCCACAGGATCGTATCCTCGACGCGCGTGAGCACCAGCAGGGCGCAGGCGATGGTCGTGAGACCAAAGACGAAAAGCGTAAGCCGTGGCCCGTAGGAGAGGGCGGCATAGCCGGTGCCGAGCCCGGCCATGCCCACGGCAATGTAGCCGAGCGCCTCATTGATGCCGACCGCAAGCCCACGCTCGTTGCTGGCGGCGAGATCGATCTGGCTCGTGACCGTCATCGTCCAGGTAAAGGCCTGATTGATACCAAGGAAGATGTTGGCGGCAATGATCCACCACCAGTTCGGCGCAAGGGCGATCAAAAGCGGAATCGGGATCCCGGCAAGCCATCCATAGAGCAGCACGCGCTTGCGCCCCAGGCGGTCGGAAAGATCGCCCGCCACGAAGTTCAAGGCGCCCTTCACGAGACCAAAGGAGATGACAAACGATGCCAGGAAGAAGAAGGCGTGCGGTCGCACGCCGAAGTCGCGGCTCATGGTCGGCAGCACGGTCCGCTCCATGCCCATGATGAGTCCCACGAAAAACACCTGGATGGTCTGGAGACTGAACTGGCCGATATTGATGGCGATGCCGCGCCTTGCGTGCGCGCCAATATTCATGGATGCGATTTGCCGCGCACCGGAGCCTTTGCGCGCGCGAGTTCGGCGCGGTGCCGGGATGAAAGTTCCATGCGATCGAGAATGAGGTGACGGATCTGTTCGCAGGTATCCAGCACCCCCGGGTCGGTCAGCCGATAATGGCAGAAGGTCCCGCGCTTCTCGCAATGGATGAGCCCCCGGGCCTTCAGGATGCCGACATGCTGGGAGACATTGGCCTTGGAGAGGCCGGTTTTTTCGACAAGTTCGCCGGCGGTGTGTTCACCGTGGCCCAGGATATGGACGATTTCCAGGCGCTTGGGGTGCGCAAGCGCCGCGAAGATTTCGGCGAAGAGCGTAAACCGGATATCCCCGTCGGTCACGCCGCGCGCCCCAGGTTGGCGGCGACGATGCGGTCCATATCCGCCGGCCGCGCCGGCGTCTCCTCGACGAGCCGGGCGATGAAGGCCTCGCGTCCCAGGCTCAAATACGGGTCGAAGCGCCTTTCAAAACCGAGCGTCGACGAGGGCTTGCCGGAAAGCCCCGCGCCACAGACGCTGCCGGCGGCGTGTCCGGGAAAGATCTCGAGGTCGTCGGGAAGGGCCAGGATGCGCTCATGGAGGCTATCATAGAGGAGCGCCGCCATGTGCTCCGGCGTGCCGCCCAGATCCGGGCGTCCGACCCCGCCCACGAAGATCGTGTCCCCGGTCAGCGCAAACCAGGGATCGCGGCCGCGCCGCAGGTCGGCGACCAGCAGGCAGATGCTGTCTTGGGTGTGTCCCGGCGTATGGATGACACGCGTGACGACATTGCCGGTTGCCAGTTCATCCCCATCCCGCAGGCCATGTATCGGAAAGCCCACCGCGCCCTGGTCGCTTTCATGGAGGCAATAGGGACTGCCGACCCGTGCCGCCAGCGTCCGCCCCCCGGAAAGATGATCGGCGTGGATATGGGTGTCGATCACATAGGCGATATGTACCGTGCTCTTCTGGGCCTCGGCCACGAACCAGTCCTCGTCGCCCGCCACGACATCCACGGCCACCGCCAAGCCGCGACTGCCACAGCCATAGAGGTAGGAGAGCGTGCCATCGGCGCTCATGCGTTGTTTGAAGAACATTCGGGCCCCTTGAGATAAACAAGTTTAGAAATTCCTTAACAAATATAAGATCGCCGCGCCGCCTCTGTCAAGGGACGGTCGTTGCCGGGTGGGCCGGGGCCGTCCTTTGCGCCCGCGGCATGCCGCCCTCCCCGAAGGGTGTCGAGTGGTTAGGGGCCGCCCTCGGCCCGACAGGGCGGGCCGAGGGCGGCGGGGGTGTCGCCGGGGTCAGGGTCGGGCGCGCTCGTACTGGGCGGGCCATTGACCGTCGCTATGCAGGGCGTGAGCGGCATGCAACGGCCAGTAGGGGTCACGCAGGAGTTCGCGCCCCAGGAACACGCAGTCGGCGAGGCTCGTGCGCACGATCTGCTCGGCCTGCAGCGGCTCATTGATGAGGCCCACGGCGCCCACGGCGATGTCGGCCTCGGTGCGTATGCGGGTGGCGAACGGGGTCTGATAGCCGGGGCCGGCAGGAATCTGGGCGTCCGCGACCATGCCCCCGCTCGAGCAATCGATAAGATCGACGCCGCGGGCCTTCAATTCCCGGGCGAGCACCAATGACTGCTCGATGTCCCAGCCGCCGTCCACCCAATCGGAGGCCGAGATGCGCACGAACAGGGGCTTTGCGTCGGGCCACACCATGCGTACCGCCTCGGTCACTTCGAGCGGCAGCCGCACGCGATTCTCCAGCCGCCCCCCGTAGCGGTCCTCGCGGCGATTGGCGAGCGGCGACAGGAATTCATGCAGCAGGTAACCATGCGCCATGTGCAGTTCCAGGACATCGAACCCGGCCTCGTGGGCGCGGCGTGCGGCCTGCGCGAAATCCGCCACCACGCGCCGCAGGTCGGCATCCCGACAGGCCTCCGGCCGGGGGTGCCCGGTGGCGAATGGAACCGGGCTTGGCGCGATCACCGACCAGCCGCCCTCGGCCGGCGACAACGGGCGTCCCCCGCGCCAGGGGGCATCGGTGGAGGCCTTGCGGCCGGCATGGGCGATCTGGATTCCGGCGGCCGCGCCCTGGGACTTTATGAAGTGGACGATGGGCTTTAGCGCCTCGCCGTGATCATCGCTCCACAGGCCCTGGTCTCCGGGGCTGATGCGGCCCTCGGGGCTCACTGCCGTAGCCTCCATCATGACCAGCGCCGCCCCGCCCACCGCGCGGCTGCCGAGATGGACGAGGTGCCAGGCGGTCGGGAAGCCGTCGATGCTCGAGTACTGGCACATCGGCGAAACGAAGATGCGGTTGCGAAATGTCTGCGAACGTAGACGAAAGGATGAAAATAGCGCGCTCACGCGGCCTCCTGTCGGTTGTGATGATCGGTTATCAGGCCTGCGCGATGGGGAACGCCAGGACCTCGTCGATGTGCGTGGCGTCCATGGCCAGCATCAGGACCCGGTCGAAGCCAAGCGCGCAACCGGCGCAGTCGGGCAGATCGCCTTCGGAGAGTGCCGCAAGCAGGCGGTGGTCCTGGTCAATGTGCGGCAAGCCCCGTGCGCGCCGCCTGGCCGCCTCGAGCGCGAACCGGTCGGCGTATTCCGCGATCCGCGTCGCTTCGTGAAATCCGTTGGCGAGTTCCAGCGGCCCGCGGTAGATCTCGAAGCGATCCGCGAGTCCTTGGGCGTTCAAGCGCGCGAGCGCGGCCTGGCTTGATGGATAATCCGTCACTACCGTCAAGGCCTCGACCGGGAATCCGGGTGCTACGGCATGACTCATGAGCAGGTCGAGGATCTCATCGCGGTCGTTTAGGACCAGTTCTTGTGCCGCCGGAAGACGTCTCTGCGTGACCGCACGCAACTGGTCGGTCGGTGCCTCGATGGGGTCGATGTCCAGGGCCTCGCGAAACGCCTCGCGGTAACTTACGATGCGCGCAGGCGCCTTAAGGGACGGGACGAGCCGCGCGATGAGGGCGCAGGCCTCGGCGATGAGACGCCGGTGGTCATAGCCCAGGCCGTACCATTCAACCAGTGTGAATTCGGGGTTATGGAACCGCCCGCTCTCGCCCTGACGAAACGCCTTCGTGATCTGATAGATCGAACCGCTACCCGCCATGATCAGGCGCTTCATGGCGTATTCGGGAGAGGTCTGCAGGTAAAGGGCGCCCAGAACCGGGTCGTTTAGCGCAAACTGCGCCAGTTGCGCGTCCGCTGCGCCGGCGCGCGCGAGCACCGGCGTCTCCACCTCCAGATAGCCGCGTTCCGCGAAGAACGCGCGTGCCTGGGCCAGCAGCGCGGCGCGCTGGCGCACGGCGGCGAGGCGCGCGCGCGGTGGAACGGTGTGCTCGTGCCCGGAGGCGGCCCTATTCCTTGGCGCGGGCAATGTATTCGCCGGTCTGGGTGTTGATCTTCAGACTGTCGCCGATATTGATGAAAAGCGGCACGCGCACGACCGCGCCGGTCTCCAGGGTCGCGGGCTTGCCGCCGCCGCCGCTCGTGTCACCACGCACGCCGGGGTCGGTGTCTGTGACCTTGAGCACGACATGCACCGGCGCGGCGACGCTCAAGGGCACGCCGTTCCACAACGTCACCAGGCACAGGGCCTGTTCCTTCAACCACTTGGCGGCCTCGCCCACGGCGGTCTTGTCGGCCCCCAGTTGTTCATAGGTTTCGGGCGACATGAAATACCAGAATTCGCCGTCGCTATACAGGTACTGCATCTCGACATCGATGACGTCGGCGCCCTCCACGGTGTCGCCGGATTTGAAGGTGCGCTCCACGACGCGTCCGGTCTTCAGATTGCGGATCTTGACGCGGTTGAAGGCCTGGCCCTTGCCGGGTTTCACGAACTCGTTTTCTATGATCGCGCAGGGATCCGCGTCGAGCATGATCTTCAGTCCGCTCTTGAATTCGTTGGTGCTATAGGTGGTCATGACGATCTCGGATTGGAGTAGGGGCTGGCCGGCGTCGCTTGCCTTTTATCGACCGAACACGGACAGTGCGCGCCTATGATACATCGAACCGATCCCGCACGGCAGGCACCCTGGCAGGTGGAGATGGCCGCGGCCATCCGTGACCCCGAGACCCTAGTCCGGGTCCTGGGGCTACCGGATACCCTGCTTGCGGCCGCACGCCGCGCGCACGAGCATTTCCCGGTACGGGTCCCTCCCGCCTATCTGGCGCGTATCCGCCAAGGCGACCCCGAGGATCCCCTGCTGCGCCAGATCCTGCCGCTCGATCTGGAGGAGGCCCCCCAGCCCGGGTTCTCGCGGGACCCGGTCGGGGATCTGGCCGCCCAGGTCGTACCCGGGGTCTTGCACAAGTACGAAGGCCGCGTGCTGCTGACCGCCACCGGGGCCTGCGCCATTCACTGCCGTTATTGCTTCCGACGCCACTTTCCCTACGCCAAGGCCCATGCCGCGCGCGACCGCTGGGCCCTAGCCACCGCCCACCTCGCCGCCGATCCCTCGATTCGCGAGGTGATCTTGAGCGGGGGCGACCCCCTGACCTTGAGTGACGACAAGCTCGCCGGCCTGATGGGTGCGCTACGCGCCCTGCCGCACGTAAAGCGCCTGCGGCTGCACACCCGCGTGCCCGTGGTGATCCCAAGCCGCGTCGATGACGGGCTTCTCGGCTGGCTTGATGAGACGCCGCTTGCGGTGGTCATGGTGTTGCACATCAATCATCCGCGCGAGGTGGACGAAGCCGTGGTTCGCGCTTGCGGGCGCTTGCGGGCGGCGCGCGTCACGCTTTTGAACCAGGCGGTGTTGCTCGCCGGGGTCAATGATGACGCCGAGGTGCTGGCGGCCCTGAGCGAGCGGGTGTTCGAGGCCGGCGTCCTGCCTTATTATCTCCACATGCTCGATCGCGTGGAGGGGGCTGCGCATTTCGCGGTCGACGCCGCGCGCGCCCTCGGACTTCTGGAGGTCCTGCGCGTCCGGCTTCCCGGCTATCTCGTGCCGCGGCTGGTGCGCGAGGAGGCCGGCGCCCCGGCCAAGGTCCCGGTGGTCACGGTTGGCGCAGGCCCCGGTTACCGGTAAAGTACGCGGTTACGTATAGAGGCGGGGCGGATAAGGTGGCGATTGCGGACTTGAACCTTTGGGACCCCGGGCTGGCCGGTTTGGGCGTGGGTCTGGCGCTGGTCACCGCGTTTTTTCTGGGCATGGTCCATGGGATAACGCCCGATGAGCACACCTGGCCGATCACGTTCAACTATGCCATCGGATCCTATTCGGTCCGCGGAGGCTTCAGGGCCGGTCTGCTGTTCTCGCTCGCCTTCACCTTGCAGCGCGCGATCGCCTCCGAACTCGCCTATTTCGCCATGAGCGATTTTCTCTCCGGGGCGCGCTGGAATTTCACGGTTTATATCGTCGTCGGGGCCGTCATGGCGGCCTCGGGGCTTTTCATATTGCGCAAGGGTCGCGTCCCGCACCTCTTCCACAGCCATGCGCTCGATCATGAGGCCCGCGACGAGCCCGCGGCCTTGCCGCGTTATATGCCGATCGTCCATGGTTTTCTGGCCGGATGGGGGACGGGTGCCTTTGCGATCATCGTCTATACGGTCCTGGCGCCGGCCATGCACCATGCCTATCTCGCATTCCTGCCCGGTCTTCTCTTCGGTCTCGGGACCACGGTCACGCAGATGCTCCTAGGCTCCCTGTTCGGTGGCTGGATGGCCCGGCGCAAGCTCGATGGCCGCGCGCGGGTCTATGTGGCGCGCAAGATGGCCGGCCGCACCTTGAGCGGCGGCGGCGCCGCTTTCATGCTCGTCGGCGCCCTCGGGCTCATGGACCCCGGTCTGGCCTCATTGTCCTGGGCAACCGGTCTGCGCGTGCATAATCTGGCGCACCTCGGCGTGGGTCTGATGCTGGTCGTGATCCTGCTCGTGCCGATCGCGGGCTATGCCTTCTGGAAATCGGTGCGCGAGGCCCGCCAGCGGTTTCCCGCCGCCTCGTAAGGTCATGGCCATTCACGGCCCGGGATACGGCGTCATGCGCAGGTACGGCCGGATTTCCTTGTAGCCTTTGGGGAATTTGGCGCCGAGCGCGGCCTTGTCCTTGATGGCCGGGGAGATCACCACATCGTCGCCGCTGCGCCAGTTGGCGGGTGTGGCCACGCTGTAGCGGTCGGTCAGTTGCAGCGAGTCGATGATCCGGAAGATCTCGCCGAAATCGCGTCCCGTGCTGGCCGGGTAGGTCAGTATGGTGCGGATCACCTTTTTCGGGTCGATGATGAACACCGAGCGCACCGTGAGCGTGTCGCTTTGCCGCGGATGGATCATGTCGTACAGGGTCGAGACCTTGCGGTCCTGGTCGCCCAGGATCGGAAACTCGACGTGGGTCTTCTGGGTGTCGTCGATATCCTTGATCCATTCCTTGTGGGTCGAGACCGGATCGACGCTTACCGCCAGCACCTTCACGTCACGACGCTTGAACTCTTCCATGAGCCGCGCCACGCTGCCGAGTTCGGTCGTGCATACCGGCGTGTAGTCGGCGGGATGCGAAAACAGCACGGCCCAATGGTTGCCGATCCATTTATGGAACTCGATCGGCCCTACCGTCGAGTCCTGGCTAAAGTCAGGGGCAATGTCGCCGAGATGCAGACTCATAAAAACCTCTCTGTATGGATGGATATAAGGGAAGACCGTGTGCGAGGATAAGCGCAAAGCGTCTAAGCGCGATGGGTCTTAGGGAGGAGGCTATGGGTTGTGTCAGATTGACCGTCACGGGGACCGTGCAGGGCGTCGGCTTTCGCGCCTATGTGCGCGATGAGGCGCGCCGTCTTTTCATTACCGGCTGGGTGCGCAATCGCGCGAATGGATCCGTCGAGGTTCTGGCCTGCGGTCCGGAGACGGCGCTTGAGGCGTTGACCGAACGGATCGCCAAGGGCCCGGCGGGGGCGCAGGTCATGGGCCTGGAGCGCGAGATGGCAGATGAAGGGCGGGTACCCGAGAGCTTCCTGGTGCGCTACGACGAGATTTGAGGGCGCGAGGCGTGCATTTCCAGGACGGGAGGATGGCCGCGCCGCGCCCGCTCAGGCCTCGGTGGGCGAGGTCATGTGCATGGCCTCCGGATCGGCACCATAGCGGGCGAGCCGGACCTGCGGGTGCCTGACGCGGGACCGCGCGCTGGCCACGGCACTGATATCCCGCACCGAGTAGGCCGCGTATGCATCTCAAGATGCGGATGAGCCGCAGCGTGGCCTCGAGCACGCGGAGCGGTCCTCGTCGGCGGACCCGTCATCGGATCGTCGCTGCCTGCCGCGACATTTTCCGTATGATCGACCCCCGCCAGATGGTCCCCGCAGGGTCATGTGTTTGCGATGCGAAGGGCTTGAGCAGGTGAGCATCGGACGGTCGAGGCCCGCCAGGGCGATCTCTGCGCCCGCGACCGATCCTCGCCATCGTAACCCCGGCTCCGGGGGTCCTTGCCTCCCGGGGCGCCCGGCCTCGTCACGCGCTGCCCCAATAGGTTAACAATAGAGCCGATATAAGTTGACAATAATAAGGTTACGGGTTGACAATAAGCGGTATGGCGTCCCTGCGAAACCGAGGTGCAGTCGTGCGCACCTTCATCATAGAAACCGTCGATAGGCATCCCGCCGATATTGCACGGGTCGCCGCCGAGAGGTTCGGCTGCTCGCGTCAGGCCACCCACAAACACCTTCAGCAGTTGTGCAAGGAGGGCATCCTCAGTGCCGAGGGGCATACGCGCAGCCGGGTCTATCGCCTGGCCCCCCTCATCGCCTGGCAAAAGCAATATCGTCTGGCCGGATTGGCCGAGGACCGGGTCTGGCGCGCAGACGTCGCGCCAGCGCTTAAGGGTCTGCCCGATAACGTCATGAATATCTGGCACTACGGTTTCACGGAGATGTTGAATAATGCCATTGATCATTCCGCGGGGACTTTCGTCACGGTGGAGTTTGCCAAGACCGCCGGCGCCACAAAAGTTTCTCTGTTTGATGACGGCGTCGGCATTTTCAAGAAGATCCAGGCTGCGTTGAATCTTGCCGACGAGCGCCATTCCGTCCTTGAGCTCGCCAAGGGCAAACTCACGACCGACCCGGCCCACCATACGGGTGAAGGGATCTTTTTTTCCTCACGCATGTTCGACGAATTTCTCATCCTTTCCGGTGGCGTTTTTTTCTCACACAAATTCCAGGAGGCCGAAGACTGGATCCTGCAACCGCAATCGTCGACGAAGGGGACGCTCGTGACGATGCAATTGCACAATCACACGGCGCGCACCGTGCGAAAGGTCTTCGATGCGTTTACCTCCGGGGAGGACTATGGGTTCACGAAGACCGTCATTCCGGTCGAACTCACGCGTTACGGCGATGACAATTTGGTTTCGCGATCCCAGGCAAAGCGCCTGCTCGCGCGGTTCGATCGCTTTAAGGTCGTCGTGCTCGATTTCACCGGTGTTACCGCGATCGGTCAGGCGTTTGCTGACGAGGTGTTTCGCGTGTTCCACGCAAAGCATCCGCAGGTCCAGCTCATCCCCTGTCACACGAATCCGGAGGTCACGCACATGATTGCGCGCGCCAAGGGCGCCCGCTCCGCCAGCTGATTGTGATGCCCGTCGCCCATGGTGCGGGCCATCCCCCGCCTAGGCGATGCCCGGCCTGACGCCCTCTTCTTGTCTGGCCTACAAGAACGACCCCCCGCCCCGCCGGGGAGGCCGTAAAAGTTGGACAAATAGGGGAGCCTATCGACGAAACTCCATTCGGGGGCCACGCAGCGAACGAAGAGGACATTTCCCGGCCGATGACGTTCCACGTCTACAAGGCCTTTTTCCTGTGCGAGATCACAGGATCGGGCCGTAGTGACGGCCATGAGACGGACGACATGGAGTTCCCCCCCCCTCGGACGATTGCCGTCATTGTCGCAGGCGCGCGTGGTCCAAAGCCAGGTCGCGCGAATGTTCGACCATCACCAGAACCCGGCGGAACGAACCGACTTCGACTGAATGGCTGGACGGTGTGGGTTAAGTCCAGTGAGTGGAAGGATCGCCCGCGGATCCGCTATTGATGGAACCAGCGCGCATGGAAGACGCGATAGACGCGGTCGGGGTAGTAGGGGAGTCCGTTGCTGCCGTTATAGGCGGCGAGCGCCGTGAACAGATCGCCGCGGTGACGATTCAAGTAATGCCGAAGGATGTGACAGCCCATGCGCAGGTTCGTGCGGATCCGGAAGAGGTTGGCGCCAGGCTGGCCCAGCCGCTTCGTCCAGAACGGCATCACCTGCATGAGACCAAGCGCCCCCCGGGGGGAGATCGCATAGGGGTTGAAAGCGCTCTCTACTTCAATCACGGCGAGCACCACGCGCGGGCGCAGGCCCTCGCGCAGTGCCGCGTACCGGACGTCTTCGAGCAGGCGGACCCGAAAGCGCCGCCCCGGGACCAGGACCGACAGGCGTTGCGACATGTCGGCGAGCCACACCTCGGCGGCGAAGCGGTTCGCAAACGCGTCGCGATGGATAGGGATGTGCCCCCAGGGCGCGGTGGGGGCGGCGGCGTTCGACGCCTGCGCCAGCGCCCACAGCGCGAGACCCAAGGCCTTAAGACGCCAGGCGCTTGGCAAGCCGGGTGCGGACATCGGCGAGCGGCCAGTTCTCGGGCTCGGCATCGCTGCGCCCCTTGTATTCGATGGTGCCGGCCTTAAGACCGCGATCACCGATCACCAGGCGGTGTGGCAGGCCGATCAGGTCCATGTCCCCGAACAGCACGCCCGGGCGCTCGTCGCGATCATCGAGCAGGACATCGATGCCATCGCCGCGCAGATCCTCATAGAGGCGCTGCGCGGCCTGCGCCACTTCCGGAGACTTATGAAAGCCGATGGGTACGATGGCGACCGCAAAGGGCGCGATCGGGGTCGGCCAGATGATGCCCCGTTCGTCGTGGTTTTGTTCGATGGCCGCCGCCACCACCCGCGATACACCGATACCGTAGCAGCCCATGATGAACGGCTGGGATTGGCCGGTCTCGTCCAAAAAGCCCGCAGCCATCCGGCTGCTGTATTTCGTGCCGAGCTGGAAGATGTGTCCGACCTCGATGCCGCGGCCACGCTCGAGGGCCGTCTGGCATTGCGGGCAGGGGTCGCCGGCCACCACCTCGCGCAGGTCGAATACGGTGGGCTCCGGGAAGTCGCGCCCCCAATTGGCGCCTGTGAAGTGATGGTCCTCGCGATTGGCGCCGCATGCGAAGTCGGCGAGCGCCAGGGCCTCGGGGTCGGCATAACCCGGGATCGCGAGCCCCTTGGGTCCGGCCGCCCCCGGCACACCGCCTGCGGCACGCACCTCGGCGGGCGTCGCGAAGGTGAGCGGGCTCAGGGCGTCCGGAACCTTGGTAGCCTTGACCGGGTTGATCTCGCGGTCGCCGCGCACAAAGAGCGCGATGGGGCCGTGCGTGCCCTTGATGAACACCGTCTTCAGGATGCGTTCAGCGCTGACCGACAGGGCCTGCGCCACCTCGTCCACGCTATGGGCCGCGCCGGTGTGCACTTCGGCGAGCGCCTCGGTGGCCGCCGGCCGCACCTGCGCCGCGTCGCTTTGCGCGAGCTCGACATTGGCGGCGTAGTCGCACGCCGGGCAGGTGATGATCGCATCCTCGCCGGTATCGGCCAGGACATGGAATTCGTGGGAGGCATCACCGCCTATACTGCCGGTGTCGGCGCGCACCGCGCGAAAGCGCAGGCCCAGGCGCGTGAATATGCGCTGATAGGTCGCATACATGACCTCATAGGTAGCCTTGAGGGAGGCGTGATCGGCGTGGAAGGAGTAGGCGTCTTTCATCAAAAACTCGCGCGCGCGCATGACCCCGAACCGTGGGCGCACCTCGTCACGGAATTTGGTCTGGATCTGATAGAAGTTCATGGGCAGCTGGCGGTAGCTGCGGATCTCGCGCCGCGCGAGATCGGTGATCACCTCTTCATGGGTGGGGCCGAAGCAGAATGCCCGCTCGTGACGGTCGGTGAGCCGCAAGAGCTCCGGCCCGTAATATTGCCAGCGTTCGGATTCCTGCCAGAGCTCGGCGGGCTGGACGGCCGGCATCAAGACCTCCTGGGCCCCGGACCGGTTCATCTCCTCGCGGACGACGGCCTCCACCTTGCGCAGCACGCGCAGCCCCATGGGTAGCCAGGTGTAGAGCCCCGAGGCGAGCTTGCGGATCATGCCGGCGCGCAGCATGAGGCGATGGCTTACGATCTCGGCGTCCGCCGGGTTTTCTTTCAAGGTGGCCAGCAATAACGCCTGGGTACGCATGGTTTGGGAAAGGTCCTCGGTGATTGAAGCCGGTCATCTGGCGCCGCAGGTGGCCCGCCGCTTATCGCGCCACCTATGGTAATGATATACGAATACCCCAGAAGCGGGAGTCACGGGCCCCGTTTATTGAGAAGGCGCCCCCGCGCCCTGTGCGGGCGTTGCCGAAAAACTCGCGACACCCGCTATGTAAGCGGTAACCCAGAGGCGTTATAGATTCCGCTGGGAACGGCCGACATGCTACGCCCATCGTTCAACGGATGGGGGCGGGCAATGACACGATCGGTGATGATCCGGCAACGCTGGGCACGCTGGCGGGAACGACTGGCCGACCAAGCGCGCAGCGGCCTTGGGGCCGCGGCCTTCGGCGAGAAGGAAGGGATCGCGACCAAGACGTTCTATGGATGGCGGGCGTGGCTCTGGGACAGTGAGGGTCGGCAGGGAGCCGCCTCCCATCGTGGTCGCAATCCGGTACCCTTCATCGATCTCGGAGCCATGAGCGCAGGGACCCAAGCCCGGGATATCCACCTCGAACTGCCGGGCGCCGTCGTCCTCACCATGGACAGGCGCTGATGTTCTTTCCCGAGCAGCGTGTGCGCGTGTTTTTGTATGGCCAGCTGGTCGACATGCGCCGCTCCTATGATGGCCTCTACGCCCTTAAGCGACACGGCATGCGGCAGGATCCCCTGGCCGGGCACCTGTTCGCATTCATCAACCGGCGCGCCACCCAGATCAAGATCCTGTACTTCGAACGCAGCGGGTGGTGCGTGTGGGCCAAGCGTCTGGAGCAGGGGGCGCTTTCTGTCCGACTGGCGCCATGTCACCCACCGGGAGATGGATTGGACGGGCTTGAAGCTGCTGCTCGAGGGTGTGGAGGGAGGGCGCATGCGCCAACGCTATCGATATCCAGGAAATGCGCAGGAAACGACAGATTCTTCTGCCATTCATACAGGCGCTCCGGTATAAGGACCCCATGGTATGCAGCCCTCTATCCACCCCACCGACGCTCGAGGAAGCGGCGGGCTTGAGTCCGCAGCAGGTCGTCGACGTCATAGGGACGCTGAGTGCGAGATGGCCCACTTGAAGCGCCAGATCGATTGGTTCCGCCCACAGATATTCGGCCACAAGAGCGAGCGGCGCATCGTGCCGGTGGATACCGGCCAGATGAGCCTGGGCGAGGGCCTCACCAGCCCCGAGACTGGTTCACCGCCGCCGACACCTACGCGGCCCGTGGCCGCCCACCACCGGCGCCGTGTGGCCCAAAACCCCGGTACGGGGCCGGGCCGTTGCCGTTCTTCGATGCCGACCGGGTGCCCATGGAGGTCATTACCCCTCGCCTCTCCCGAGGCGGAAGCGTTGGCCCCCGAGGAGTTTGAGGTCACCGACACCAAGGAGACCTTCCGGCTCGCCCAGCGCCTCGGCAGTTATGTGGTGATCAAGTATGTCTGGCCGCTCATCAAGCGCCGGGCCGACGGCGCCCTCTGCTGTCCGGCAGCCCCCGTGGGGGTGATCGAGGGCAGCCGGGCGGACGTGAGCTTCCTTGCGGGCCTGCTCATCGACAAGTTCGCCTACCACCTGCCCTTGTACCGTCAACACCAGCGCCTCATGGATGCCGGCTTTCGGTTGAGCCGCCCGTGGCTGGACCGGGCTGGGGTCCACCACGTCGGCACCGTGCAGAGCCTGATCGCCACCTGCCGCCTGCAGGGGGGTCGATCCCTACGACTACCTGGTCGATGTGCTGCAGCGGGTCGCGACCCATCCGGCGTCTGCTGTCTGGCAACTGACTCAGCGGTTATGGAAGCCGCTCTTTGCCGCCGACTCCCTACGTTCCGACCTCCATCGCATTGCCCCATAGTGGGCCGCCAATGCTCACCGCGAATCCCTGACGGACCGTTCGTGGCGCACGCAACCGCGCTCTACGCCCGTAATCTCGCCCCCGTCGATCCCGCCACCCCTCAACGCCTCCTCGTCGTACCTGAAGACAGTATGCCGGTCGGCTTGCCTCGCGATCTCTAACGCCGCTGGGTTACCGCTTACCCCGCTATCGCCAAGCCCACCCCGGCGCCAGCGCTCGCACCGCGTCCGGCAGCGCCGCGGGATGCGGCCCTTGAGTCCCTACCCCCGAGATGCGCGAGGCGCTGTTGCGCAAGGCCTCCGATTTGGGCGTGCATCGAACTGATGATGTGGTGTGGGCCATGGTCGCCTCCGTACTGGATGCGACGCTCGCGGCGCAGGTCGCGGGCCAGCATGTCAAGACGTTGTCGCTGGAAACCCGCAAGGTCCCTGAGTTGATCTACCAAGGGACCATGAAGGCCAGCGCCGACTTGGCCGCCGGGGTTGCCAAAGGCATCGAGGACAAAACGGCTGAAGCGGGGGCGGCGTTGGTCACCACCATCGGCGTCGCCGCGAGCCGTGGCGCTGCCGAGCTTCAAAAGGCGGCTGCTGGATTGGACCGGCTAGGAGCCGAGAAAGGCGCGGCGTTCGTGGAATCGTAGAAAACCGAGGTGGCAACCGCCGTCGAGAAGCAGGCGCGGACCGCGCTTAATAGGTCCATCGCGCGATAGTGGGTGTCAGCGGCGTTCACGCTGCTGCTCACGGCCGTGGCCGGTGGCGCCGTGGCGCTCGGCACGCCGACTTGGATCATCACCTCATCACGGTCGGCGACTTGCAGTTTTTCCATCCCAGCCCGCATCGCGACGCCATCCTGCGGTACAACGGCTCTGGACCGATCACAGAGGGCCCGGATTGCCCGCGCTACGACCAAGCGTGTCTCAACATCCGATAACCCACAGGAGCAAAATACCATGACTGACATCGAAGCTCACCGGTAGTGGATGACGGCCCATTTGTGTCAGGTACAAACACCTGACCCGCGGGGACCGGCACCGCCATCCCCAACGCCACGCATCACCCGACACTGGCTTCGACTTGCGTGGCCGGTCCTTATGACGCTATCGCGCACTCTTCCATGGCTGTCTGTGGCGACCAGTGGGTAACACGGCTCACACGATCAAATATCTGTGCTAGCGGATCCCTATCATTCAACCGCGAATCCGCAGACGTCCGCGCCCTTTGCCTTTTTGGTTGCGATTGCTTAGACGTGACCACGGCAAGCATCGTTCCCACCAGCGCCAGCACAATAAGTCCCGGCACCGTATTGGCGAGCATGTGCCCGTACATATGCCCCGCCGCCCGCAACCGCACGTTCATAGCGAACGCCGCTAATTCCCGGTCATTTGTTTGGAGAGGCGCCTCGACTCTCAGCCGCAGCTGTTCCGCTTCGGTCGGGTGTTTACTGTGCCAATGGGCCCAAACGACAAACCGCGACATGGTCAGGGATTCCGTGTAACGAAGATGGCCGTTGATGAGATCCCTTAAGGCAGCATATAGCGGATGATCCAAGCCCCGTCCACTCTGAAGAAAGTAGTCGCGTACCTCCTGGCGCAAATCAAACAACTCATCGCGGGTCTTATCCAAGAGGCTCGGTTTATAGACAAACCACCATGACGATAAGGCCAGCAAAATGGCGATGCCAAGCATGATGTCATTCATGGATGTGATCCTCGGTCCTGCCGCGGGGTGGCGCCTGTCTCCGTCAAGCCACTTGTGCTCCGGTAGGCGTCACCCTTCTCCACCAACTGTTGGAAGCGTGCCTTTTCCTTGATGGCACGCTTCTTTCCTTGCCGCTCGAAGAACCAAGCAATAGACGGAATGATACCCCACAAGGATTTCACCAAGGTACTGGTGGCCGAAATGACGGCGGCGGAATGTCCCATGGCCGTACCAAGCCCCGCCATAATCATATGGAGAGCATAAAGGCCTGCGCCCAGAATAAACATCAGACGGATAAGCTCCATCCGTGCGTTAAAACGATCCGCCCTCAGCCTCAGTTTCTCAATTTCGATTTCGATCTCGAAATCGTGCTGATCCATCCCGTTTTGCCCTGGTTACCTCGCAAGCGACCGAAATAGCGTACCATACCGAACTGATCCGCAGTGCCTCAAAAGGGCCCAACCGCGGCTCACGGGGTTTTTGCCCATGACCTTAGCTGCTTTGTCCCCTGCGCTGTTGGGGGGAGGGAAAGGATTGGCCGTCTCGCACCCAATGCCACCACGGGCCGCTCCGAGCGGCTGAGCACGATCCTGAGCCCACCCCTCTCGGTCGGGGAGAGGTCTCATGACTTTTTCACTCCATGGGCGCGGGCTTGTACGAGGGCGATGAGCTCTTCCCCGGCGCGGCGGTTTCGCTCGGACAGGCTTTCACGTGCCGGCGGCGTCGTTCTGTCCACCGACCGAGACGCGTTCACGAGCAGGTGCTGGCCGCGGTTCAGTGCCCGCTCCATCCAGCCGGCCAGAAACTTCGGCATACCCCGCGGCGTCTCGACCTTGCTAGGATTGGACACGAGCCAAAGCTTCGCAGAGCGGATGCACTGGCCAATGTCCAAGGTAGGATAGGTCTCACGAAACAGCCTGCACGCGTCCTCGGTGACGGGGTACATCCCACCGCCGACCACGGGCATGGTGATCACCGCGGGCGAATTATCCACTGGCGCGGGCTTTCCCGATCCTTTCCCTGGATGGGGGTTTTGCCGAGATGGAACGTCTGCGCCTTCATTCAGCGTCTCACCCCTGTCAAGAATGAGATCGGATGGGCGCTTCTTCTCAACGCCATCAGCTTGGAGTGCGTCAGCGCTCCGAGCTGATGTATTTATCTGCATACTCCCTGCTGTGGTTTCGGACGTAGTCTCTAGTATATAGATCGGCGGAACCCGCCAAACCAGCTTGGCGCTTTCCGCCTTACCAGTATGGCGGATTTCGCCATACTTGTTTGCTCACCCCCACCAAGCAACAAGGCCGCCGCCAGCAGATCCAGGTCCACGCGGAAGTGCATCCTGGCGGGGATGTCGCGCAGGTCCTCTTGCCAAAATCGCGTTTCCCTGAGCCGCCCTCGCGCTGTTTCCTGCTCCCGTCGCCCCATGCCCGTCTCCTCCTCCCACTGGTCCTGGGTCTTCCAGAACCAGCCTTCGAGGTCCGAGGTGCGCTTGGTCCAATAGCCTGCTCCCGTCGCCCCATGCCCGTCTCCTCCTCCCACTGGTCCTGGGTCTTCCAGAACCAGCCTTCGAGGTCCGAGGTGCGCTTGGTCCAATAGAGTGCCTGGATAGCGTAAGGGCCGGCAACACGCCCCCCGCCACATGCATCAGAGGCCTATGGAATGCAATCGGGTGATCCAACAAGTCAGTAAGTTTTTTCATGACGATCTCGCGCAGCCCAGTCAAAAGATGCCTGCCCCTCGCACACCGGCCGCACGCGCGGACGGCGCGGCCCGCTCGCATTATGCGGGGCAGGCGCTCTGGGTCGATGAGGTCTCTTAGAAGGTCGGCGCCTAACGGCCTGACTCACCCGCGAGGTTTGCGGCCGGCCCGGCTGGGCGGACGGCGCACGACCCGCCCCTCGGTAATAGGATCGTCCAGATGGGCGGCGATGTCGGTTCCATCCAACTCCTCTCGCACCCATGCCAGAATCCGGTTTCGCAGATTTCGGACCTGTCGCTGTGAGATCCCCACCGCCTCGGCGATCGCCGCCGTTTCTCCGCAACCGAGTTGGGCGCTCGCGATCAGAACGTCACGATCTAGAAAGTCGGTGGGGGCTGCCCCGAGAATCGCGTCCCAACCATCGCAGCCCAAAAGCCTGGCGGGCACCAATGGGGCGCGGCGTTGGCCTCGGCCATAACGACGCGGGTCGGCGCCCTGGGAAAGGTCGTCGCGGTCCAGGTCTATGGCGCGGCCCTGAAGTTTTGTTTCTCTGAGATTTGTATTGCGTTCGAAGTGTTCGGAATGGCCGATGGATAGAAAATGATCGGCGGCCGCGATTTTGCCGCCCATCGATTTGATGGGGTCCCTCTGCTGGGACAGTGTGAGGCCGGTCCACGGGGCAGATAGGCGGCAGTCGGGATCGCCGGCATTGCCCCCCGCATGGGGCGTGGAGCGGGTCTGGATGTGTATTAGGCCACCCCGACGCGACGAGCGGGGGCGGCCCGGGCGGGGTGCCGGGGTGGTCAGCGAGTCGAGGTAGGCGGCGAGGTCCAGGATAGAGACGCGGCGCCGGCGGCCGATTTTGACCGTGGGAACCGGAAAGCGTCCCTCGGCGACCTCTTTTTTAATCGTTTTGATCGACGCCGCCCGCGCGCGCAATATCAGCAAGCGACGCGAAGGCCTGACCCGGAAGGAGTTGTTGTAGTAATTCGAAATTTTCGATAAAGGTTTATGCTATGCATAGCTCTAGTCCTCTTTCGAGGACAGAGCCGCACGCGGATATCAGGGGAAAACGGCTTCGGGACTGTGCCGTATCCGTTTTCCCCACCGCCTTGTTTTTACTGACAGGCCCGGGGTCGTCTGTCGAACACCCCTAGGTGCTGGTGGCGCTAGGAAAACTCACCGCCCCCACAATTAAGCTTCTCCGTGGTGGACAACCCTAGTCTCCAACATGGCACACACTCATAGCCAAGGGCACTGAGAACTCTAGATGACCCCGATAAGCTCGTCAAGGCCCAGTAAACGATAACAAATGTTATAATTAGGGCAATTGTCCGCGTCCACATTCTGTCCACCGTCACCGTGACGAATCCCGTCCTTATGGCGCGCCGCCTTCGCGGGGTTCCGGGGGCGATGGCGGCCATAGGTGCGCGGCGCCGCGCACGCCGGAGGCGGCGCCGTGGCGGGCGGGGACGATGGGCGTGGTCAGATCGTCCGTGAACGCCGCTTGCGCGAGGATTGCGGGCACCTCGGTGTAGAGCGCCGGGATCGCGCTCAAGCCGCCCCCGAGCACGATCACGTCCGGGTCCAGGATATTGACCACGACCCCGAGCGCGCGCCCGAGGCGGGCGCAATAGAGGTCGAGGGCTGCCTGCGCCCGGGAATCGCACGCGACGCGCGATGCGATCTCGTGGGCGGTGGACCCTTTCGGCCCACCCAGGGCCTGGTAACTGGCGGCAAGCCCCGGACCCGAGAGCAGGGTCTCTACGCACCCCCGGCGCCCGCAGTAGCAGGTCGGGCCGTCGGTCTCCAGGATGTTGTGTCCCCACTCGCCGGCGATATGCTGGCGCCCCGGCCACAATGTCCCGTCGAGGACGAGGCCCCCGCCGACCCCGGTGCCGAGGATGACCGCGAATACGCAGCGCAGGCCTTGGCCTGCCCCGTCGCGCGCCTCGCTCAAGGCCAGGCAGTTGGCGTCATTCTCGAGGCGCACCGGGCGATCGAGGCGACAAGCGAGGTCCTCGCGCAGCGGCCGGCCGTTGAGGCAGACGGTATTGGAGTTCTTCAGCATCCCGGTCTTGTGCGAGATCGCGCCCGGGCTGCCGACGCCCACGGTGCACGGACTTTTGGCCACGCCCTCGAGATCCCAGACGATCGCCGCGATCGCCTCCAGGATCGCGCCATAGCCCTGCGCGGCCGGCGTCGCTATCCGCCGGCGGGCGAGCTCGCGGCCCGCGGCGTCCATGGCGATCCCTTCGATCTTGGTGCCGCCGAGATCGATGCCTATGCGCACAAGGCATCGAGCCAGCGGGCGTAGACCGTGTCCGCGGTTTTGTGCAGGGACGCGACCTTGGCGGCGGCATCCTCGCGCATGACTTCGGCGGTTTGAACCGAGGGCGAGGCCACGAGTCGCCGCCCGGCGGCGCTGCCCGCCCAGGCATCGATCATGGTGGTGGTCATCTCGATGTGGCACTGCAGGGCCAGGGTGCGACCGATGACAAAACCTTGATGGCGGCAGAAGGGGCCGGTCAGGATCGGGGCGGCATCCTGTGGGATTGTGAAGGTCTCGCCGTGCCAGTGAAAGACCTCGAAGCGCTCGGGCAGTCCGGCGAGCCATTGGCGGCCGGCCTCGCCCGGCACGCGCTCGACCAGGCCCCAGCCGATCTCCATCACCGGGTTGGGTCCGACCACCCCGCCCAAGGCCTTGCTGATGAGCTGGCCCCCCAGGCAATGGCCCAGCACCGGCTGGCCGCCAGCCTGTGCCTCGCGGATGAGCGCCAGGGCCTTGGGGATCCACGGCAGGGGGTCATTTACGCTCATGGGGCCGCCCATGAAGATGAGCCCCGAGTAATCGCGGGCTGTCCGCGGCATGGCATCACCCTGATCGACGCGGATCAGGGTATAGGGTAGGTCGCGCCTTTTCAGGACATCGGCCAGGTAGCCCGGGCCCTCGCCGGGGGCATGTCGGAAAATGGCAAGAGGTTTCATCTGGTGGAGAGGCCTTGATTCGTTGATCATTACCGTCCCGATCCGGCCCCACTCGAACGCACGGCCGTGCGCGCCGGGGTCGGATCGCCCGTGCGTCAGTATAGCGGCATTGAAGGCCCGCGCCCTAGTCGGCGGCGACCATGGGGGATGTCTCTCCGCCCAGCCGGCGCCCCCCGATCAGCAGCACGAGCGGCAGCATGGCGACAAAGCTCATCGTGATAAACACGAACGTGGCGTCGAAGGCCACCATCTGCGACTGCCGGGCCAGGGTCCCGGCCAGTACGCGGGCGCCGAGCGGGGTTTGCGGAAGCAGGTGCAGTGGCGCGAGATAGGTGGTGGCGGCCGCGCCAAAGGTGCTGATGTGCGCCCCTATCGTGTTCCACGCAATCTGGCCATGGCGGATGAACATGGTTGTGACCAGCGAGATGCCGATGGACGAGCCGACCGTGCGCATGAGACTAAAGAGCCCCGCGGCCTCCGATGCCGATTCGTGCGGGAGCGTCGAGAATGCGACCGTCGAGAGCGGCACATAGATCATGCCCAAGCCCAGACCCTGGATCAGCACCGGCCAAATGACCTGCCATTCACTGATATGGAGGTCGTAATGTCCCATGCCCCAGGTCCCAAGGCCGCTCAGCACGATGCCGATGGCGATCAGGATGCGCGGACTCATGCGCGTGATGAGCCGGCCTACGAGCAACATGCTGAATGCGCTCACCACGCCCCGCGGCGCCATGGCAAGACCGGTGGTAAGCGTCGGGTAATGAAGGAGCTCCTCCAGGAATAGCGGCTGCATGACCATGGAGCCGTACATGCCGAGACCGAAGATCGCGAGCAGCAGGCTTGCCACTGTAAAGTTGCGGTCGGCCAAGATGCGCAGATCGAACAGGCGTGATCCGCGCCGCCCGATACTATGCACCGCGAAGGCGGCCAGACCAGCGATTGTCACCACCACCGCCAGCTGAATGCGCAGCGATCCGAGCCAGCCGTATTCGTTGCCGCGATCCAGGAGAAATTGCAGGGCGCTGATGCATAGGGCCAGATAGGTGAGCCCCGCCCAGTCCATGACGCGCTCACGGCGCGCGGTGTCGGGGACCGATGTGAGCGCCAGGACATAGGAGAGGATGCCGACCGGGAGGTTTATGAAAAAGGTCCAGCGCCAACTCAAGACCTCGGTCAGATAACCGCCCAGGGTGGGTCCGAGAATGGGACCTATCATGACCCCGATGCCCCAAATGGCCATTGCCCGCCCGCGTTCCTCGACCGGGTAGATGCTTACCATGATCGCTTGCGAAAGCGGGACCAGGGAGGCCCCGAAGGCCCCCTGCAACAGACGGAACACGACGATCTGGCCAAGCGAACCGGCCAATCCGCACAGGGCGGAGAACAGCACGAACCCGAAGATGCTGATGAGCAGGTAACGTCGGCGGCCGAGCCGGTCCATGAAAAACCCCGTGAGCGGCATGAACACCGCGGACGCCACGAGGTAGCTCGTCAGCACCCAGGTGATCTGATCGGGGGTGGCCTCGAGCTGCCCTTCCATGTGCGGGAGGGCGACGTTCACGATGGTCATGTCGAGCACCTGCATCACGGTCGTGGCCATGACCGCGATCGTGACTAGTAGCCGCTGTCGGGGGCTCACGGCCCGGTTTCAGGGGGAGGATTCTCGATACATATCAGGATACTGCACGCTGACAGATCGAGGAGTGTGACGCCCACGGATCCTCGCCACCATCGCGCGAATGCCGACTGCGTGCGGTGGCCGAGTACGATGAGATCGACCTGAAGGGTCTTGGCGGCACGCGCGATCTCGTCTATAGGCTCGCCCAGCGCCACATGCCCCCGCGCCTTTATGCCGCGCTCTGTAAGTCGGGTGACACCCTCGTGCAGGATTTCCTCGACGTACCGCGTCTGTTCCGCGAACGGTGCGTCACTCGACAGCGACTCGCCCACGATCGATGTGGCGCTTGTACGGACCACGGCAAGGAGGTGGACGAAGGCCCCGCAGGCGCTCGCCAGTTCCGCCCCCTGATGGAGCGCGGTGCGGCCTTCGCGGGTGCCGTCATAACAGAGGAGCATGGTGCGAAAGACCATGGGCGTCTCCGTCAATGTTTGCGGGCCTTGCGGAAAAAGACCGTGGCGTTCGCGCTCGTCCCGATCCTGAGCGGCCAGCGGGGGTTCGGGTTTAAGATCAATATCCGCACCGGAACGCGCTGCGTGACCTTGACCCAGTTCCCCGTGGCGTTCTCCGGCGGGAGGAGCGAGAAGGCCGTACCGCTCCCGCCACTGATGCCAACTACTCTACCGCGGAAGCGCTGATTTGGGTACATGTCGATATGGATGTGGGCGCGGTCACCTACGATCACGTGGCTAAGGGAGGTCTCCTTGAAGTTGGCGGTCACCCAATACTCGCGGCTCGCGATGAGCGCGAACAGCGGCGTGCCGGCCTGGATGTAGGCGCCGGGCCGCAGGCGCATGTTGCTGAGATAGCCATTGGTTGGTGCGCGCACCAGGCAGTGGGAGAGATTGAGCCGTGCGCGCGCGAGCGCGGCGCGGGCGGCGGCCAGCGCCGCGCGGTCGGCCTTGACCGTGGCCTGCGCCGTCTCCGAGGCTTGTGATGACAAAAAGTGATGCACGGCCATGCGTTGCGTGCGGCCGCTGATGGCCTCGGCATTGGCGAGCAGGGCCTGCCGTTGCTGGACCGAGGCGCGCGCCGCGAGCACGGCGATTTGGTAGGGGTGCGGGTCGATCTCAAACAGGCGCTGATGAGCGTGAACCGGCCGGTTATTGTGGACGAACACCTGTGCCGCCGGTCCGGCCACCTGCGCGGCTATCGACACGACATGGGCGCCCACGTAGGCATCATCCGTACTCACGTAATCCTGAAGGCTGCGCCAATACACATAGGCGCCGTAGATGAGGAGGATGGCGATGAAGGCGAGCAGGGCCTTTTGGCGGAGCAGGGCGCGGACTCTCTGCGACAGTCGGGACATGAGGGGCTGGGCCTGTTTGAAGTCTTAAAGGGACAAGAGCCGGTCACGGATTTTTTTGAGAGCGGCGGTGGTTACGGTTACTTCCTCTGCGCTCAGGTGCGTAAGAAGTTCGCGGCTCAGGTCCTCGGCCATTTCGCTTATGGGCCGCATCAAGGCGCGCCCGCCCTCGCAGAGATGGACGGTCTTGCTGCGGCGGTCGTGGGGCGATTCCCGCCGCTCGACCAGACCGTCGGCGGTCAGGCGGTCCAGTAAGCCCACCACCGTCGGCGCTTCGACCCCGAGGCGTGCCGCGAGTTCGGCCTGCGTGCAGTCCTCGCTACAGGCGATATGGACCAGCATGCGCCATTTGGCCTGGCTTAAACCAAGCGGTCGCAGCCGCCGGTCCAGCTCGGTTCGCCACAGCCGTGCCGTTTCGTGGAGTATTCCTGCAAACGACTCTTGAGGAAGCCCCATCGCTCGCCCCTTCTTACCCTAACTATTAGGAGGCTAACAGATATTGCCCCCGCCGTGCAAGGGTTGCGCGGGTCAGATGGCCGTCTTATCTTTCTTGATGAGGGCGTAGGCGGAGTGGTTGTGAATCGATTCGAAGTTTTCGGATTCCACGGTGTAGGCGTCGACTCGTGGGTCGGCATTCAGGGCGCTTGCGACCTCACGGACCATGTCCTCCACGAATCGCGGATTATCATAGGCGCGCTCGGTGACGAATTTCTCATCCGGACGCTTCAAGAGCCCATAGAGTTCACAGCTCGCCTTTTTTTCGACGAGATCGATCAGGTCCTCGACCCACACGAACTGATTGGTTCTGACCGACAAGGTCACGTGCGACCGTTGATTGTGCGCGCCACGCTCGGAGATCTCCTTGGAGCATGGGCAGAGGCTCGTGACCGGAACGACGACGCCGATGGTGGTGACGCCGTGGCCATTGCGAATCTCGCCGCGAAAGCTCACCTCGTAATCCATGAGGCTGCGTACGCCCGAGACCGGCGCGGTCTTGGTCACGAAATACGGGAAGGTCATCTCGATATGGCCGGCGTCGGCCTCCAGGCGCCGGGCCATCTCCACCAGCATGTCCTGGAAGGACTCGACCGATATCTCGGTCTCGTAACGGTTCAGGATCTCGACAAAGCGCGACATGTGCGTGCCCTTGAAGTTATGGGGCAGTTCGACGTACATGTTGAAGAGCGCGATGGTGTGCTGCTCGCCTTGACTGCGGTCCTTGACCCGTACCGGATGGCGGATGTCCTTGATGCCAACCTTGTCTATGGCGATCTGACGCGAGTCGACGCTGCTTTGCACATCGGCGATACAGTCGTCGGTTCGCGCACCGGGCGGTGCAGCGATCATAGCGGGACCTTAATCTTGAGTAATCTAGTCAACGATTTACTATTCTAGGCCGATTCCGAGGCCCGGGCAAGCTCTGGCATGGCATCCCGGACCTGCCGGACGATACCGGACACGTCCAGCCCGCAATCGGCCAGCATCTGTGCCGGGGATCCATGCTCGATGTAGCTGTCGGGCAGGCCGAGATTCAGGACCCGTACCGGCAGCTGCAGCTGCCCCACGAGTTCACCCACCCCGCTACCCGCGCCTCCGGCCACGACATTCTCCTCGATGGTGACGAAGAATTCATGGGAGCGCGCCAGGCGGATGAGGAGCGCCTCGTCCAGGGGCTTCACGAAGCGCATGTTGACGACGGTTGCATTCAGCGTCTCGCCGGCGCCAAGCGCCGCACTCAAGAGTGAGCCGAAGGCCAGCAGGGCAACGCGCGTCCCGTGGCGGCGAACCTCGGCCTTGCCGATGGGTAATGCCGTCATGGTCCGCTCGACGGCCACGCCGGGCCCGCTGCCGCGCGGATAACGGACCGCCGTCGGCCCGTCGTGCTGGTAGGCGGTATAGAGCATCTGCCGGCATTCGTTCTCGTCGCTCGCGGCCATGATGACGAAGTGCGGCAGGCAACGCATGAAGCTCAAATCAAAGCTTCCGGCATGGGTTGGCCCGTCGGCCCCCACGAGCCCGCCCCGGTCTATGGCCAGCATGACCGGGAGGTTTTGCAGGCTGATATCATGGATGACCTGATCGTAACCGCGCTGCAGGAAGGTCGAATAGATGGCGACCACGGGCTTTAGGCCCTCACAGGCCAGTCCCGCGGCGAATGTCAGGGCGTGTTGTTCGGCTATGCCGACGTCGAAGTACCGGTCCGGGAAGCGTTCCGAGAACTCCACGAGCCCCGATCCCTCGCGCATCGCCGGTGTGATGCCAATCAACTTCTGGTCGGCCGCCGCCATGTCGCACAGCCATTCACCGAAGATCTGGGTATAGGTCTTACCCGAGGCCTTGGTCTCCATTTTGCCGGTCTGCGGATCGAAAGGCGTCACCCCGTGGTAGACGCAGGGGTCGCCCTCGGCGGGCGTATAGCCCTTGCCCTTGCGGGTCACGACATGGAGAAAGCGCGGCCCTTTCAGGTCACGCATGTTTCTGAGCGTCGGGATGAGGCTTGCCAGATCGTGTCCGTCGATCGGGCCGATATAGTTGAAGCCAAGTTCCTCGAACAGCGTTCCGGGCATGATGATGCCCTTCATGTGCTCCTCGATGCGCTTGGCGAACTGAAACACCGGACGCACGGTGCTAAGGACCGTCTTGCTGCCACTGCGCACGCTCGAATAGGCGCGCCCCGACAGGATGCGCGCGAGATAGCTCGACAGCGCCCCGACATTCGGCGATATGGACATGTCGTTGTCGTTCAAGATCACGAGCAGATCGGCATCCATGCTGCCGGCATTGTTCAGGGCCTCGAAGGCCATGCCGGCGGTGAGTGCACCATCCCCGATGACCGCCACCACCTGGCGTGCCTCGCGTGCCTGCTTGGCGGCCACCGCCATTCCCAGCGCCGCACTGATCGAGGTGCTGGAGTGGCCGACACCAAAGGTGTCATAGGGGCTCTCCGAGCGCTTCGGGAAGCCGGACAAGCCGTTGGCCTTGCGCAGTGTCGCCATGCGTTCGCGCCGGCCGGTCAGGATCTTGTGCGGGTAGGTCTGGTGACCGACATCCCATACGATACGGTCCTCGGGCGTGTCGAACACATAATGCAGGGCGATCGTAAGTTCGACCGTGCCCAACCCGGCGGCCAGATGACCCCCGGTGCGACTCACGCTGGTGATGAGGTATTCGCGCAATTCCTGGGCCAACTGGGGAAGTACGCCTTCGGGCAGCCGCCGAAGGTCCGCGGGGGAATCGATGGTGCGCAAAAGCGCGTGCCCGGTCTTTGTCATTCTAGTGATCCCGCTCGACGGCATAGTGGGCAATGGTCGCAAGGAGCCGGCCATTATCTCCTAAAAACCGCAGACTGGCGAGGCCATTCTCGTAGAGGTCGCGTGCGCGGCGGCGCGCCTCCTTGACACCCAGCACTGATGCAAAGGTCGCCTTGCCGGCCGCGGCATCGGCGCCTATGGTCTTGCCGACCACGAGCGCCACCCCCTCGACATCGAGCAGGTCGTCTGCAATCTGGAAGGCGAGTCCCAGGGCCCGGCCGTAGTCATCCAGGGCGGATGGAATCTCGGGGGTCGCGGCCAGCGCCCCAAGCCGCACGGCGGCATGCATCAAGGCGCCGGTCTTACGGCCATGCCGCTCTTCGAGGACCTCGATGGTTGCGACCGGCCCGGCCTTGAGATCGAGCGCTTGTCCGCCGGCCATGCCCAGCGACCCGGAGGCGCGCGCGAGCTCTTCCACCATGCGCATCCGGGCGTGCGGTGACAAGGTCTCTGCGGCCGCCAGGACCGCGAACGCCTGTGTCTGCAGGGCGTCTCCGGCGAGCAGCGCGGTGGCCTCGCCGAAGGCCTTGTGACAGCTTGGCCGCCCACGACGCATGTCATCGTCGTCCATGCATGGGAGATCGTCGTGGACGAGGGAGTAGGCGTGGATCAGTTCGACGGCGGCGGCGGGCGGGTCGAGTGCCTCGGGCGTCGCCCCGAGGGCCTCGCCGGTGGCGTACACAAGGCAGGCACGCAGTCTCTTGCCGCCCCCGAGGGTGGCGTAGCGCATGGCCTCGTGGAGGTCCATTGGCACCGTCTCCATGGACGGCAGCGTGCGCGCCAGCACGTCCTCCACGCGGGCACGGTAGCCCTTCAGTTGGTCTTCGGACACCACGTCAGCTGTCCTGGTCGCCCGCCTTGAAGGGCTCCACGCGGTCGCTTCCGTTTTCCGACACGAGACGTTCCACGCGCTGTTCGGCGTTTTTCAGGCCGGCCTCGCATAGCCGCGAGAGTTCCATTCCCCGCTGAAAGGTGGACAGGGCCTCCTCCAGCGATTGTTGACCGTTTTCCATTTGCTGCACGATTTGCTCAAGCTCGGCCAACGTGGCCTCGAAGTTGGGAAGCGGTGTGTTTTCCGTCACAGGTCATCCTCATCTGTGGTTTGTCACCCTACTGCAACGACCCGGAACCGTCAATTGCGTGACGTGGCCAAGTCGGACTCGACCAGGATTGATCGTTCGTTATAATGCCCCTATGACGAACGAACGCACCCCAGGCAAGTGGCAAGTACGGCGCCTGTTGCGCGCACTCCCGTGGACCACCGTCGTGTGGATCGTTCTGGCGGTCGGATTGCTGTTTGGCATCGACTTCGCAGCGCACTATTACAAGCTGCCGCCCGAGGAAGTGAGCATCCTGCGCATCCTGGTGGTGGCGCTCGCCGGCCTGCGGGTCATCCATAATATCGAAGGGGCGCTGGCTCGACATCGGTCGCATCGCCTGGAGCAGATGGCGCGCAACAGGCAAGCCTATCAGCTGGCCTGGCAGGATTCGGTCACCGGTATCTACCTCATTCGCCTGCTCCTCTATGCGGGGCTTGCGTTAATCGTCATCGTCGTCGTCGGCGGGACGTTCAGCGGGGTCCTGGTCGGGGGTACGATGCTTTCGGTCGTGCTCGGCGTTGCCGGCCAATCGTTTTTCGGGAACTTCTTCGGCGGTCTTGCGGTGGCGCTCTTCAAGCCCTTCGATGTCGGCGACCACGTGCAGATCGTCGCCTGGCAATTCCCGATGATGCCCGAGACCTACCCGCACCAGCTGCGCGCGCAGGGTTACCGCGGGGTGGTACGCGACATCAATCTCTTCTATTCCGAGTTGCGCCTGGACGATGGGCAGCTATTTCGCGTGCCCAACGGCGTGGTCATCACCGGTGGCCTGATACGGTCCCTGCCGAATGACTGGGCACGTATCGTGTTCCGCTTCGATGTGGCGGTACCCGCCCATGTCGGCGATACGATGGGCAAGCTCGAGGAGGCGGCGCGGCGTCAGTTCCGGCCACGGCCCGAGGAGCCGGTGCCGCCGCCCGATTCCCCGGAGGCCGATGGGAAACACGGGGCGGCGCCCCCGTTCGGCTGGGACCCGCCCGTCGTTTTGATTGCCGATATCTCGCTTACCGCGGTGAGCTTCGAGGTGCGCGCCTCCGTTCCGCAGCGCCTGCGCGACCACGCCAAGGCGGATTTTTTCGCGGATATCCTGCCCATCGTGTATCCTGCGAAACCGACCTGATGGCAGGCCCGCCCGTGGCCTGGTATTCGAATCGGCAAGCGAAACCCGGAAACCTCCAAGGAGCATCGTCATCATGAATCTGGATCGAGTGGGCCCTGGCGACAAGGCCCCGGCGGCTATCAATGTCATCATCGAGATCCCGGCGCACGGGCCGCCGGTGAAGTATGAGATGGATAAGGATACGGGCGCCATGTTCGTGGACCGGTTCATGAATACCGCCATGTATTACCCATGCAACTATGGCTATGTACCGCACACCCTCTCCGAGGACGGCGATCCTGTCGACGTCCTGGTGTTGACCCCCGTACCGCTCATCAGCGGCTCGGTGATCAACTGCCGGCCTGTGGCCATGCTCCGGATGACCGACGAGAAGGGGCCCGATATGAAGATCCTCGCGGTCCCCACCGACAAGCTCTGCGTGTCCTATCGCCATTACCACGCACTGGCCGATATACCGGCCTATCTGCTCGATCAGGTCAGCCATTTCTTCGCCCACTACAAGGACCTCGAGGCCGGCAAGTGGGTGCAGATCGAGGGTTGGGTGGATGGGGACTCGGTGCACGCCGAGATCACAAGCGGTATCGAGCGCTATCAGGCCTCGCGCCACAAGCCGCGTTTCTAGCCTGGCTGCCCCGCGTGCCTCAAGGATTCTACGGCCGGCCCTCATGGCCTGATGTAGGGTCTCACTCCTCGCCGCGTTTATGAAATGGCGGTCCCCGCGTTCGGCCGAAAGGCTATAGGGCCCGCACGCACTGACCGGACCCGGCTTGGACGACGCACGCCTGGGCCCACGGGAGGACTGTGGGCCCATGGGTCGTGCCGCCGGCTAGGCGATCCTCGGCCGACGCGACATCGGTCACGAGGGATCGGAATCCCGGGTCATCTTGCTTCGGAATATGCACGACGTCCCAGATTCCCGCGGGGGAAGCCACTTTGCTCCGCAGGTTTCCAAGTCCTGGACGAGGATGCTGGGTTTGCCACGCCAGCCGATACCAAGAACAATCTCCCAACGAATCTGATCCGATTCCGAAAACGGGAATCGAATTGGCCTACCTACCCGGCAGTTCCATGCCGCGACTCATGATCTCGATATAGCCCGCATAGCTGAACAGGCGGTTTCGTTTTTGGGCGGTCCGTTTCTTGACAATGCCCAGTCGCTCCAGATGGCCGAGTGCCTTGTTGACCGTGGCCGGGGTGATGCCGGTCTTCTCCACCAAGGAGCCCGAGGTTGCGATCGGGTGCTCCATCAGCGCCCGATGGGCCTGCAGGGTAGATGCCGCGGCCCGACCGATGCCGCTGATCTTGTCGCGATCCTGGTTTGACAGGTCGAGAAGTTGCTGCACCGTTTCCACCGCCTGGGTGGCGGCGACGATCACCGCTTCGGCGAAGAAATCGAGCCAGGCCTCTTCACCCGGTCCCCGGGCTTTACGGGGATCAGTGAGGGGGCGACCACCGCGCAGGCATGGCCCAGATGGGTCAGCTGCCGATGGAGGCCATAGCCGCACGGACCGGCCTTGGTGCAGAACGACAGGACCTCCCCCTGGGGGGCTTAAGCTTCTTCACGAGTTTCACCACCGCCTCCGGGGTGTTGGCGATCTCCCCGTAATAGCGGGGCTTGCTCTGGCCGGCCTCGGCGATGGCGACCGCGATGGTGTCTTTGTGTGTGTGTGTGTATCCAGCCCCACGCACTTGCTAAACTTTGTCATGACCTGCCCCCTCAATGGTGGCTCTGAGTTGATGGGGGTTTACCCGACCGTAAGCTTAATCCACGTCGCTTGAGGTCGGGCAGGTCAATACATCCATCTACTCATGCTGTTGCGACGCATGGGGCGTGGCGACATCGTTGCGCATGGGTTTCGTAGCACCTTTCGTGACTGGGCCGCTGAAACCACGAACTTTCAAGGCGAGGTGGTCGAGATGGCCTTGGCGCACGCGATCGGAAACGCCGTGGAAGCCGCCTATAGACGGGGTGACCTCATAGAGAGGAGACGCGAGCTCATGGGAGCCTGGGCCAAGTACTGTGGAGGAATAAACACCGTTGTGACAATCATGAGGGCAAAGGAGGCGCAGCAATGAAGGCACACAGTCTGCAATTTATCACCGATGAAACGGGCCAGCGCGTGGCAGTGGTATTACCTTTAGGCGACTATGAGAGGCTGTTGGCAATCCTGCGCCATGAGGCCCGCCGTCAAAAGGCGCTGCAAAACGACCCACAAGAACGCGAGGACGCGGCGTTTATCGAGCGTATGGCGGCATGGGACTGAGGCGCGGGGATATCGTTACCGTGGCGGCCCCTGGCGATTTTGGGAAGCCTCGCCCGGCGCTCGTCGTGCAAGCCGATGCTTTTTCCGGGCATCCTACGGTTACGGTCTGCCTTCTCACGAGCGCATTGCGCGGTGCGCCTTTGTTCCGCCTGGACATCGCGCCCGCGTCGGAAAATGGCCTGCGCGTTCCCTCACAGATCCAAATCGACAAGCTTTTAACCATAATACCACGACAAGGTGGGGCCGCCCATTGGGCATCTGGACGACCGCAGCCTGCAGCGCGTGGACAACGCCTTGGCACGGTGGCTGGGGCTGTGGAGTGAACGCGGACCGTGTCGCGAGCTATCAGGACTGGCGAGACGATCTGCTGAGGGGCGTGGGGCCCGTTACCGGCCTGCCATATGTTCTCGCGGACCTTCTCGTAGACGCTTGGATCAACCGTATCCAAGATCGGCGTCTCCTGCGCCTTCTGTGCCAATGGTTGAAGGCCGGCGTGCGGGATGAACACGGACATCGAGTGCTGGGCACGATCGGTACCCCGCAAGGGGCGGTCGTCTCGCCCCTCATGGCCAATGTTTACCTGCATTACGTCTTTGACCTTTGGGTGCAGCAATGGCGCAAGCGCCACGCCCGGGGAATCATCGTGGTGGTACGGTATGCCGATGACGTCGTCGTGGGGTTCCAAAACCCAGACGATGCCGCACGCTTCCGCCGCGAGATCGCCGAACGCCTTCAAGCGTTCGGTCTCGCACTCCATCCCGACAAGACCCGGCTGATACGCTTTGGCCGGTTCGCCCAGGAGCAGAAGAGGAAGGGGCCTCGGCAAACCCGAGACCTTTAACTTCCTGGGCTTTACGCACATTATCTGCGGGGTAAGCCGTCAAGGACGTTTCCTGATTCACCGCAAAACGCGCAGAGATCGCCTACAGGCAAAACTCAAGGCGATAAGCCAAGAGTTGAAAAAGCGCCTCCACCACCCGGTTCGTGCCACGGGCCGCTGGCTTCGGAGCGTCGTCCAAGGCCACCTGAATGACTATGGTGTCCCTCTGAACGGCGCGGCCCTAAGCCTCTCCGCACCGAGGTACGGTCACGGTGGTACCGGGCGCTCTGTCGGCGTAGTCAACGCAAGCGGCTAAATTGGGAACGTTTCGGCAAGGTTGCCGACCATTGGATACCCAAGGCTGCTATCGTGCATCCTTATCCTCACCAACGCTTTGACGCCAAATACTCAAGGTAGGAGCCGGATGCGTAATGTGGCGCCTGTCCGGATCTGTGCGGGGGGTGCCGGGTAATCGGCATTCCTACCGCGACCACAAGTTTGGGCTGGTTTCCCCATCATTGCCAGCGAGGCCATCAGCCAACTGCGACGCAAACGAGGTATCCACGCCCACCCGTGGATGCACTTCCCGCGGTTGATGACCTCGGTCCATCGTGCGTTTACAACGAGACGGATGTGTCATAGTATGTACATGTACATCCATCGGAGGCCGAGCATGGCTATCACCAAGATCTTCAAGAACGGCAATTCGCAGGCCGTACGCATCCCGGCGGAGCTGGCTTACAGCTCGACCGACCTGGATCTGGTCATCGAGCGGCACGGCGACGAGTTGCGCATCTATCCCGCGCAACGGCGCCTGGGGGACGTGCTGGGCAAGCTGGCCCGGTTCTCATCAGACTTCACGGTGCCGGGGCGCGGGGAGCAGGAACAAGCCGAGCGCGAGGGGCTATGAGCCCGAAGTACATGCTCGACACCAACATCTGCATCTACCTGATGAAGCGTCAGCCGGCTCAAGTTGCGCAGCGCTTCGCACAGTGTTTCGTCGGCGATATCGTGATCTCGGCGATCACGCTGGCCGAACTAGAGTACGGCGCGGCGTGTTCCGGGGTGGCGCGCGAGCAAAATCGTGAGGCACTAACAGCGTTCGTCGAGGACGTCCCCGTTGCGCCCTTCGACATTCGATCGGCCCAAAGCTATGGGCCGATCCGTCTGGCCACGCGCGAGCGAAACCGCGACGCTCTGGACAAGCTGATCGCAGCGCACGCCGTTGCGCTGGGCACGGTCCTGGTCACCAACAACACCGCAGACTTCCAGGCCTATCCGGGCCTGGTGGTGGAGAACTGGGCCAACAACCACTGATCGAGGCGTGGCTCGGTGCATCAAGGCGGGCGTTCGCTGCCGCGCCGTGCATCAGAAGTCCGCCCACGGATCGTCGAGCTTGGCGGGCGGCGCCTTGGGTACTTGCACCCGCGCGCGAGAAACTGGTGTGAACCCGAGTTCCGCCTCGCGCTCCTTGAGCGAGCGTGACAACTCCATCTGCAACTCGAACAGAATCGAGCGTGCGGGCATGCCGTGGCGATCCTTGGTCAGCAGGCCGCCGACACCGCGCTTGGCGATCTCGCGCACGACGTCGCGGTACTGCGCCAGCAGTTCGCAGTAGCGCTCCCGCAGCGCAGCGTTGTTGGCGTGCAGAACCCCCGCAGGGGTGTTGCCGACGAGATAACGCCACAGATCGGCGGCAGCCTCGCGCATTTCCAGCGGCGGATCCGACAGCGTTGCGGCCGCCTGTGGCTCGGCGCCGTTGGTGCGCGCCTTGCGCAGCGTGCCTTTGACCGCCTTGACGGCGGTCGGCAAGGGCTTGCGCCCGGCCCCCGTGCGTGCCCCGCCGCTGCGCCCCGGTTTACCGGCCACGGCGAAGGTCCATTTGAAAAGAGGAATCCATCTGAATTTGGCTGCGCAAAAATTTGCCCTGGCACGCGAATCGTCGGGTACTGTTGCGGAAGTTTTACCCCCCCTTACCCCGGCGGGCGGAGGGCATTGCCGAAGCCGCCGTCCTCGCGCGCGGTCTTGCGGTTGTGGCACGCCGCGCGCAGCGGCTGCAGGTTGCCCGTAACGTTGTGGCCGGGAAGGAGATCGCCATCCGGGAAGGGATTGACAACAGCTACGTCAGCCGGATGGCCAACCTGACCACGCTGGCGCCGGACATCGTGGCCGCTATCCTGAACAACGCGATGCCCAACCACGTTACGCTGTTTGACTTGGCGGTGGACCCACCGGCGCTGCGGGACGAGCCGCGAAGCCGGCTCGTGTAGACCGGCGCCCCAGTAAACATTTGGAGATTCTTTCGCCTTCTGTGACGCCTTGCGATCCGTTGCGACCGCTCGACCTTCCAGCGACTCAATGGCCGGTGTCCGGGTAGAACGGTCGCAAGATGCCGGACGTGGCGGCGGCCGCGATGAAGTGTGGATGTTCAACGGATTCATTCGGCCCCGGTCAGCGCGCGTTAGAGACCGAGTTTTCGCTCGCTCATCCACTTCACGATCTGAGGGTCGCGGTGCGAGAAGAAGCTGCTCGTCCCGGTCTCCAGTGTAGCAATGGACTCCATGTCCGCGTCGGTCAGCTCGAAGTCGAATACTGCGAGATTTTCGAGCATTCGCTCCTTGCGCACGGACTTGGCGAGGGCGACAACACCGCGCTGGACCAGCCAGCGCAGGACGACTTGACCCACTGACTTGTCGTGGCCCCGAGCAATCTTAACCAGGAGTTCGTTCTGGAATAGGTTGTTCCGTCCCTCTGCGAACGGTGCCCAGGCTTCGGGCTGCACGCCCAGGCCGCGCATGAAGTTGACGCTGTCGTCCTGCTGATGGAAGGGATTGACTTCGATCTGGTTGACCGCTGGCCTGATCTCGTTGAACGCGGCGAGGTCCATCAAACGGTCCGGCTGGAAGTTGCTCACACCGATCGCCCGAAGCTTGCCAGCGCGGTGGGCTTCTTCCATCGCGCGCCAGGCACCGTAGACATCCGAGAACGGCTGGTGGATGAGGAAAAGATCCAGGTAGTCGAGAGCCAGGCGTTTGAGCGAGGCGTCGATGGCCGCGCGAGCACGCTCATAGCCGGCGTCCTCGACCCAGAGTTTGCTGGTGACGAAGAGCTGGTCGCGAGGGACGCCGGAACACTTGAGACCGCGACCGACGGCGACTTCGTTCTTGTACGATGCTGCTGTATCGATCAGCCGGTAGCCGGCCTGCACTGCGTCGACGACGCAGCGCTCGCATTCGGCCTCGTCTGCGATCTGGAAAACGCCGTAGCCGAGGATCGGCATCTTCATTCCATTGCTCAGGGTGACGTCTTGCATGATGGGGTCCTTGATGTGTTGTGGGGGGATCGTTCGGGCGTGCTCAAGATGCCCTGTGTTGAAAGTTCAGGCACGATGCGCGGCTAGAGTGTTACGATGCGTCAGCGATCGACCCGCTGCTGCAGATGTGCCGGGTAACGGTCGCCGGCGATGGTGATCGTTCCCAGTGCAGCGCCGATCGCCGACAGATCCTGCGTGCTCAGTTCGACGCTCGCCGCGCCGACGTTTTCCGCCAGCCGATGCAGCTTGGTGGTTCCCGGTATCGGCGCGATCCAGGGTTTCTGCGCGAGCAGCCAGGCGATGGCGACCTGCGCCCGGGTCACGCCTTGGGCATCTGCGAGCCGGCCCAGCACCTCGATCAGCCCCGCGTTGGCGTTGCGGTTGTCCTCGCTGAAGCGTGGCACGACATTGCGAAAGTCGTTCTTGGCGAAGGTCGTGCGCTCATCGATCGCACCGGTCAGGAAGCCCTTGCCCAGCGGGCTGAAGGGCACGAAGCCGATGCCCAATTCCTCGAGGACCGGCAGCACGCTCCTTTCGGGCTCACGCCACCACAGCGAATATTCGCTTTGCAGCGCGGCCACCGGCTGCACCGCATGGGCGCGGCGAATCGTAGCGACGCCGGCCTCCGACAGCCCGAAGTGCTTGACCTTGCCTTCGTGGATCAGGTCGCGCACGGTCCCGGCCACGTCCTCGATCGGCACGTTCGGGTCGACCCGATGCTGGTAGAACAGATCGATTCGATCCGTCTTCAGACGCTTCAGCGACGCATCGGCCACCGCCCGGATGTATTCCGGGCGGCTGTCGAGCCCTTTGGCGACTTCGCCATCGGTGAAGCCGAACTTGGTGGCGATCACGACCTGGTCGCGGAATGGTGCCACGGCTTCGCCGACCAGTTCCTCGTTGGAAAAAGGTCCGTAGGCCTCGGCCGTGTCGAAAAAGGTGACTCCACGCTCAAACGCTGCGCGGATCAGCGCGACGCCTTGCGCCTGCTCGACGGCAGGTCCATAGGCATAGCTCAAGCCCATGCAGCCCAATCCGATCGCCGAGACTTCAAGGCCACTGAGGCCCAATTTGCGCGTTTGCATCATTGCTCTCCTGTTCGATAAGCCCTTGGTGCGAGCCCGGACGGGCCAAGGGCATGAGGTGATGCCCGGCTTACGCCGAGGCTTTGCCGCAGTTCCATCCCCGGCGTCAGCGCCAGCTTCACGATCAGATCGGAAAGGCTGTCGAGTGATACGTCATGGCCCTGGAATGGCTCGCCTTTGCGGGTGATCCGATAGCCGACCGATCGGTCTTGTGTGAACCAACCTGGCCGCAGGATGGTGTAGTCCAGATCCGACGCCTCGATCACCGCAGCGCTATCGCGGTACGGGTCTAGCACGCTGCGGTAGCGTTCTCCGGGCACTTCACCGTAGATACCCATCGAGCTGATGAAGATCAGGCGCTTCAACCCCGTCGCATGCATCGCGTCGACGATGGCGCCGGCCTGTTGCGCCATCGCACCCGCGAGATTGGCGTAGACCACATCCTGGCCCCGCATCGCCTTGTGAAGGACCAGGGGATCCAGGACGTCCCCCTCGATGATCGTGACACGCTCGGAGTCCGGGTTATGTAGACGATAGGCCTGACGCAAGTAGAGCGTCAGGCGCACATCGTCGTGCTCGAGGAACGAGCGCGTCGTGTTACGCGCGAGCTGGCCGTTCGCGCCAAGGACCAGAACTCTTGTCATGATGAATTCCGAGCTGCCTCAGAGGGCCTGTGGCGCCGCGGAGTATTGCGCCTCGTCCACGCTTTCCATCCAGTCTGCCGACTTGCCGTCGTGCTGCTCCTGGACGGCGATATGAGTCATCGCCGTGGTTGGCGCCGCTCCATGCCAATGCTTCTCGCCAGGGGCAATGCGGACCACATCGCCGGGCCGGATCTCCTCGATCGACCCGCCCCAGCGCTGTACCCGGCCGCACCCCGCGGTGACGATCAGGGTCTGGCCCAGCGGGTGGCTGTGCCAGGCGGTGCGCGCCCCAGGCTCGAAGGTGACGCTGGCGCCACTGGCGCGTGCCGGGTCCTGGGTATCGAACAGCATGTCGACACGCACGTGCCCCGTGAACCATTCGGCAGGGCCCTGGGCGGATGCGCGGGAGCCGTTACGTTGGATTTCCATGATTACTCTCCTCTGTGTGGACGGTGCGAAGCGCCTCACGCGGCGTCTTTCAGCGACGCCATATCGATCACGAAGCGGTACTTGACGTCGCTGCGCAACATGCGCTCAAAGGCTTGCTCGATATCCTGGATTCGAATGCGCTCGACGTCCGCGGCAATGCCGTGTCGTGCGCAGAAGTCCAACATCTCCTGGGTTTCAGCGATGCCGCCGATCAACGATCCGGCCACCGCCTTGCGGTTCATCACCAGTGGCGCGGTGTTCAGCATCGGGTCCAGGGGACCGAGGTAGCCCACCAGCACGAGGGTTCCGTCGGTCGCCAGCGTCGGCACGTAGGGATTGACGTCATGCACATAGGGCACGGTGTCGACGATCAGATCGAAGCGCCCCGCGTTGGCCCCCATCGCGGAGGGATCTGCCGACAGCACGATGCGGTCGGCGCCGAGCCGGCGCGCATCGGCCTCCTTGCCGGCTGAGCGCGTGAACAGGGTGACCTCGGCGCCAAGCGCCTTGGCCAGTTTCAGCGCCATGTGGCCGAGGCCCCCAAGGCCGACGACGGCGACCCGGCTGCCCGGGCCGACCTTACAGTGGCGTAGCGGCGACCAGGTGGTGATCCCGGCGCACAGCAATGGTGCGGCGCCCGCCAGATCCAAGCCGTCGGGCACGCGCAGCACGAAATCCTGCGAAACCACTATTCGCTCCGAATAGCCCCCGTAGGTGGTCGAGCCATCCTGGGGATCGGTGCCGTTGTACGTATAGGTCGCCTGGTTTTCGCAGTACTGCTCAAGCCCCCGGGCGCACGATGCGCAGCGGCCACAGGAGTCAACCATGCAACCCACGCCGACCGCGTCGCCTGCCTTGAATCGCGTCACAGAGGGTCCTACCTCGACGACGCGCCCGATGATCTCGTGCCCCGGCACCATGGGGTAATTGGCGTTGCCCCAATCGTTGCGCGCGTTATGCAGATCGGAATGGCAGACCCCGCAATACAGGATCTCGACCGCGACGTCGTCATCGCGCAGGCTGCGGCGATCAAAGCGAAAGAGGCCCAGCGGCTGCTGGGCGGAAAAGGCGGCGTAACCGCGTACGTTGCTGAACATGTCGAAGCCCCCGATTGGCGTTGACGACAATCTAGGCTTCCCGTACTTCGTCGAGTAGATGGCATAATCGGCATGAGCCTATGAATGGAGCTCATCAATGCCCTCCGAGGATTTCAACGATCTCCTGGCCTTTGTCGCCGTCGCGCGCGAACGCAGCTTCACGGGAGCGGCGAGACGGATCGGGGTTTCGCAATCGGCACTGAGCCACCGGATGCGCGCGCTGGAAGCCCGCCTGGGCCTACGCTTGCTCACGCGCACAACACGCAGCGTGTCTCCGACGGAGGCGGGCGAGCGCCTGCTGCAGACCTTGGTCCCGCGCTTCGAGGACATCGAGGCTGAGCTGGCGGCTTTGCGTGAATTGCGTGACAAACCCGCCGGCATCGTTCGCATCACGACTGCGGAGCACGCTGCCAACACTGTGCTGTGGCCCAAGCTCAGCCAGGTGCTGCCAAGCTATCCGGAACTGCAGGTCGAGATCAACGTCGACTATGGATTCACCGACATCGTCGCCCAGCGATTCGACGCGGGAGTGCGTCTGGGAGAGAGCCTGGAAAAAGACATGATCGCCGTGCGCATCGGCCCGGATCTTCGCATGGCGGTGGTCGCCACGCCGGATTACTTCGCCAAGCGCGCTGCGCCGCGCACCCCGCAGGATCTGGCCGCGCACAACTGCATCAATCTGCGTCTGTCACGCGGCGGGGTGCTTGTCTGGGAATTCGAGCGCGACGGGCAACGCATCAACGCCCACGTGCAGGGGCAGTGGATGTTCAATGGCAGCACGCCAATCCTGCGCGCGGCACTCGCGGGCGTGGGCCTTGGCTATGTCCCGGAAGACGTCGCCGCGGAGCACATCGCTGCGGGACGCTTGCGCCGCGTGCTCGACGATTGGTGCCCCGTCTACGACGGTTATCACCTCTACTACGCGAGCCGGCGGCAGTCTTCGCGAGCGCTGGGCGTGGTCGTGGATGCGCTGCGGTATCGGCCTTGATACGCTCAGCAGGTTTGTGTGTTCAGCAGTCACGCGAATGACGGCATCGGAGAGCGGGTGAGGGGCCGCTTCTGGCCAGCAGCAGCTCAACCGGTGCTGTTTCCTCCGCCTACCTATGCTGAAAATCAACCGTTTGATTCGTCCGTGCGTAACACGTTGATCTTTATGAGATTTTCTCGTAGCGTTCGCGGACTTCGGGTCCTTCGCGGAGAGCGAGGCCGGAGAGAAGAATGGCCCGGAGAGAGAGAAAACGACCGGATTTCGGGTGCGGTGCGAAACGTCGAAGTCCGCAGGAACCCTCTGGAGCACGCGCAGACGCGCGGGAGCGCAAAAAAAAAGACCAACCGGATGAAGGGTTGGTCTTGGGTGTTGGTGGAGACGGCGGGAATCGAACCCGCGTCCGCAAATCCTCGGCCAGTCAGTTCTACATGCGTAGTCTGTCTACGGTTTCGCCCATCGCCCTCCGACAGACAGGACGGCTATGGGTTGAGCCTGCTTGGATTTAATGGCGCGGTAACAGGCGCACCGCGACACGATCCTGCGTATATGACCGTTTCATCCAAGCCCACAGGAAGAACCCGGGAAACGGTTAGCGGGGATTAAGCCGCTAAGGCGTAGTTGTCGTCGTTGGCAACTATGGTTTTTGCAGTTGGATTTACGAGGAACCCTGCACCTCGGCATGCCCTGAAGGCGTCGCAATCCACGTCGAAACCGATCGTCCCCCAAGAACACGTTATTATCGTATTCCGGCGATCCGATTGCAAGGAGGAGGAGGAAGGGGGTTGAGGCGGCCATCATCTCTGGCGGGCGATGGGGCCCAAAACACGGCCACGGTGCAAGAATTGCGGTGTCCGAACACATCCGTGGCGGACGTCCAGCGTCTGCGCGCGGTTGAATGCCCATGGCGAGCATCATATCGAGAGCAACCGGCATCGAGGGGTGGCTTGGCAGCCCCAGGCCGGGGCTTGCCGCGATAGTGGGGCGGCCGCTGGCGGCTTGCGCATCGGCAGGGCCTATCCTAGTGTTGCTTGATCGCGCGTTCCTGCTCGCGGTTGGACTCCCGCTCCTTCAGGGCGGCGCGCTTATCGTGCTGTTTCTTGCCTTTGGCGAGCGCGATCTCGATCTTGGCGCGGCCGAATTTCCAGTAAAGGGAGAGCGGTACGAGCGTGTAGCCGCGGCGCTCGACGGCCCCCACGAGACGGCTGATCTCGAGCTTATGCAACAGAAGCTTGCGTGTCCTCGTGGGGTCGGCCTTGATATGGGTCGAGGTTGTCTTCAATGGCGAGAAGTGGGCCCCGAACAGGAAGATCTCGCCGTTCTGGACGATGACATAGCTTTCCTTCAGCTGCGCACGCCCATCACGAAGACTCTTGGCCTCCCAACCCTGCAACACGAGCCCGGCCTCGAATCGCTGTTCGATGAAATAATCGTGCCAGGCCTTCTTGTTCTGGGCGATGATACGGGGTTCGGTGTCCTTGGGGCGGGCCATGGTCGGGCATGGTGCCCAAGGATGGCTGGCCGCGCAAGGCCTATTCGTCATGGCGCCGATTCGTTTAGAGTGCCGGGTTATGTCCCGCTCGCCCGACAACGCTGCCGCGTCATGGTCGTCCCCTTCACGGTTTTTTCTCGTGGGCCTGGGGGCGCTCGCTGGCATGGATTCCTTTTCCGAGTTCCCCTATCTCTTGACCCATTACGGGGGCGGGAGCTTCGTCGCGGTGTACGCCCTGGCCTTGCTGGCGATTGCCTGGCCGCTGCTCGGGGCCGAGCTTGCCGTGGGGCGCCGCGCCGGTGAAGGGGGGCGCGGTGCCGACGCCATCGTTCGCGCCGTGCCCGGGCGGCCTTGGCGCTGGGCGGTGCGCGCGGCGTCACTCGGCGGGTTTTTGATGTTTTGTTATGTGGCGGTGGTCGCCGGCTGGATGTTGTCTTATCTTCATGCCGCCCTGGCCGGCGATTTTCGGGGGGCGACGGCCGCCTTTGTGGAGACCCGGTTCGCCCATCTGGCTGCGTATCCCGGGCCGCTCCTGGCGTGGGAGGCCCTGTTTCTGCTCCTGGTGTTTCTGGTGAGCGCCGGCGGCTTGCGTGCCATCGAGGATCTGTCCTATCTCCTGGTACCGGGCCTGTTGGCCCTGTTGGTCACGCTCGTGGTATTTGCCGCCACCCTGGGGAGCTTTTTCGTAAGCGTCCCCGCCTTGCTCGCGCCGCGCGCGACGCCATCGGGCATGACATTGGTCCTGGTCGCCCTGTCACAGGCGTTTTTGGGGCCTGGTCTTGGCACGGCCTCGCTGCTCGCCTATGGCGTTTCCCTCAGGAGCTCGGTGTCGGCCGGCCGGATGGCCTTGGCGCTGGTGTTGGCCCAGGTCTTTGCCGCCTGGCTCGGTGGCTTCGCGCTTGCGTCCCTGGCCTTTGCGGCAGGACTGAGTCCGCTCGCCGGCGGCGGATTCCTTTTTGAGACCTTGCCGCTCATGGATGCGCGGCTGCCGCACGGCGCGCTCGTGATCGTGCTTTGTTATCTGGGTCTGATCTCCGCAGCCTGGCTTTCCGGGGTGGCATGGCTCGAGCCTGCCATGCAGCTTTTGATGGCCCGGGGTATGCCGCGGGGGTGGGCGGCCCTGAGGCTCGGGCTCGCGGCGTTCGCAGTCGGCGCGGTTCTTACGCTCTCTTTGAAGTCGTGGGCCTTTTCGTTTACTTTCTTTGGACGACTAAAGACACTCGGCCTGCTCGATGTCGTCATGATCATCGCCGTGAATGTCTTGCTGCCGTGGGGTGCGGGGGGCTTGAGTCTGCTCATGGGCTGGGCGCCGGCCGGGCTTTTCGCGCGACGCGATGCGCTTGATGGCCGGCTTCGCCTCTGGCTCTGGGCCTTGCGCCTGCTCGTACCCGCGGCGATCCTGGTCGTGATCCTTACTGCACCTAGGTTGGTATTGTGACAACGATTAGCAAAAGCGCGCTCGTTCCCTACAGCGCCGAAGAGATGTATGAACTGGTCGCCGATGTCGAGAGCTATCCTCGGTTTCTGCCGTGGTGCGCGGGGGCGCGGGTACTGGAGCGCGACGATTCCGGGCTGGTGGCGGAGATCGACATGGCCTTCGGAGGCATCCGCAAGACGTTCACGACCCGCAACACCCATGCGCCCGGGCAAATGGACATCCGGTTGGTGCGCGGGCCGTTCAGTCGGCTCGAGGGATCATGGCGCTTTACCCAGGTGGGCGATCTGGGCAGCCGGATCAGCCTCAATCTCGAATTCGATTTCGCAAACCGCCTGCTGGCGCTTGCCGTGGGGCCGGTGTTCGGGACGATCGCCAACAGTCTCGTCGAGAGTTTCCAGAAGCGCGCGCGCGAGGTCTATGGCGCGCGTTGAGTGGCCGGTCGAGGTCGTCTACGGGGCCCCGGTACCCGATGTCCGATGGGTGCGTCTCGCCCCGGGAAGCAGCGTCCTCGATGCCATCCGCCGGTCCGGACTCCTCGACGACTATCCGGGGCTCGATATCCGTGCCCGCCGGGTCGGTATCTTCGGGCGATTTGCGGCCTTGAGTGATCCGGTCAAGGCCTTCGATCGCGTCGAGATCTATGCACCGTTACCCGAGGACCCGAAGGAGGGGCGCCGCCGGCGCGCCGCCGTCAAGAGTCGGATGTCCCGTAAATGTGACGCGGGGTCGGGCGCGGCACCCCGACGATGCGCGCAAGCCTCCCCTTCTTGAAGTACAAGGTGAAGTGCTCGGCTATGCGCGGCTTATAGTTGCGTTTCAGGGAGTAGTAATAGTCCCAGCGATTCGGATGGAACGGGTCGTGAATCGCCGGCGCCCCGAGGTCATAAACCACCTCGTTCTTGGTCATCCCAAGGCGCAGCCGGGCGATCATCCGCGCGGTGATGACATTGCCCTGCTGGATTGTCGGGCGATAGAGCAAATGGCAACCGCTTAGTGCCAGCGAAGCCAACACAAGAAAGAGCACATTCGGTTTTTGCATGGGAATCGTTCTAGTTTACACTGGCTTTTCGTGAGTCGAAGGTGACAAAGTTACACTATCGACCTCGTCAAGGCAAAAGCGCGGGATGAACATCATGAGCGACAGCACCGATCTCAAGAAGGCCGGTCTCAAGGCGACGCTACCGCGCCTCAAGATCCTCGGTATCCTGGAGGAGCCGCGGGCCCGACACATGACAGCGGAGGATGTCTATAAGGCGTTGTTGGACATGGGCGAAGAGGTCGGTTTGGCGACCGTCTACCGGGTCTTGACCCAGTTCGAGAGCGCGGGGCTCGTCATTCGTCACAACTTCGAGGGCGGACGCTCAGTCTTTGAGATCAATCAGGGCGGTCATCATGACCACGTCGTATGCGTGGAATGCGGCGAGGTCTTCGAGTTCTACGATCCGGCCATCGAGGAGCGCCAGCGGCGCGTGGCCGAGGCCCTCGGTTTCCACGTTGACAGTCACTCCCTTTATATGTACGGCACCTGCCTTGGCATGAAGCGCGAAGGCAAGTGTTCTAAGAAGGGCACTCCCGGGACCGGCGCGTCCTAGGGCTGACGACCGAGGTTCAAGAGCACTGCGGTCTCGTCGCAGCGGTTGTACTTATAGCATTTCACGCACACGTTCCAGACCTTCTCGGGCAGCGTATCCATGGCCACGGTGACGAAACCGAGCTTGTGGAAGAAGGTCGGGACATAGGTCAGGGCCATGAGTCGGCGCAGGCCCAGTTGCCGGGCCTCGGCGATGATGCGCTGGACCATGAGACGCCCGAGGCCCCGGCGCTCATATTCCTCGGCCACGACCAGGCTCCGGACTTCGCCCAGGTCCTCCGTAAAAATCTCGAGTGCCCCGATCGCCGCCACCCGCTCATCGACCTCGATCACAAAAAAATCGCGCAGGTGGCGATAGATCTCATTCATGGTGCGTGGCAGCAGGTTGCCCTTGGTCGCATAAAGCTCAAGGAAGTGGTGGATGATCGGGACATCGGCGATGCGCGCCGGCCGCACCTTGGGGGCTGCCATCCCCTTATCCACGGAGCATGTCTCGCGCTAAAGCGCGGGTGCGGGCGCTCACGGCGATCCCCCCCAGCATGCGCGCGATCTCCTCGATGCGCCGTGCCTGTGTCAGGACTTCGACCGAGCTTATGGTCCGCCCCCCGGCCTGGCCCTTTTCGACGAGCAGGTGGGTGTCGCCCTGCGCGGCCACCTGCGGGAGGTGGGTGATGCACAGCACCTGGCGGGTCTTTGCGAGCTCGTGGAGTCTCAGGCCCACGATCTCGGCGACGGCGCCGCCGATGCCGACGTCGACCTCATCGAATATCAGCGTCGGGCCCGCGCATACGTCGGCAAGGACCACCTGCAGGGCGAGACTGATGCGCGAGAGTTCGCCGCCCGAGGCGATCTTGGCGAGCGGCTTGAAGGGCGCATCGGAGGCCGGGCTTACCAGGAACTCGACAGCCTCGCAGCCGTTGACTGACAGCTCTTCCGGCGTCAGGGCCGCCTGCAGGCGCGCCGATCCAAGCCCCAGGCGCCCCATCTCTTCTGTGACCGCCCGCGCGAGTGCCGGCGAGGCCGCAGCGCGTTTGGCGCTTAAGGCCCTCGCCAGGCCCGCGGCCTCGTGTTCACGTTCGGCGATCTCCCGGGCGAGTTCTGCAATCGTCCCCCCATCACCCTGCAGCGATTCATGCTCCGCGACGAGCTGCCCCCAAAGTTCCGGCAATTCCTCCGGAGGGACGCGATGTTTGCGCGCCAGATCATGCCAGCGGGCCACCCGGGACTCGAGCGCCGGGAGATCGAGGGGCTCGCTTTCGAGATCGCCGGCGATACGATTCAGGGCGATCGCGGCTTCGCTGATCTCGACCCCGGCGCTTGCCAGCAGGCCCTCGACCTCGGCGAGCCGCGGTTCGTGACGTACGAGTTGCCGAAGGGTGCTCATGGCCTTTTCAAGCGCCGAGGACAGGGCGTCGTCCCCCTCGCTTAAGAGCGCGACCAGGCCGCTGATGCCCGACATGAGTTCCTGGGCATGGGCTAGGCGGCGCTCCGTGGTATTCAGGTCCTGCCATTCACCAGCTTGCGGACGCAGACCGTCGAGTTCGTCGAGCTGGTACCGTACGAGCGACGCCCGCGCGGCGCGCTGTTCGGCCGCCTCCTGCAAGGCGCGATGGCGGGCGCGCGAGGCCGCCATCGCGGTCACCGCGCTGGCCAGCGCCTGGGCCTCGGGCCCGGCGCCGGCATAGGCATCGAGGAGGCCGCGTTGCACGTCCCGGCGCATGAGCGCCTGGTGTTCGTGTTGTCCGTGAAGGTCAAGCAGCCGCTCGCCCAGCTCGCGCAGCAGCTGCAGGGGGACGGGGGTGGCGTTGATGAAGGCGCGCGACCGGTCTGGCGCCACGACCCGGCGTACGATGCACTGATCGGCATCGGCCGTGAGGTCGCGCTCGGCGAGCCATGCGCGCGCCGGGCTTTCCGGCGTGAGATCGAAAGTGGCGATGACCTCGGCGGTCTCGGCCCCGGGCCTTATGACCCCGGCGTCCGCGCGCGAGCCGAGCACGAGCCCCAGGGCATCCACGAGCAGGGACTTGCCGGCGCCCGTTTCGCCGGTCACGACCGACAGCCCAGGCCCGAGCGGTATGCGTAGCTCGTCTATGACCACGAACGATCGGATCAGAAGCTCGGAGAGCATCACACCCTTCGGCCCCAATGCAGTTTTTGGCGCAAGACCTCGTAGTGGTTGCGACCTTCCGGGTGCAGCAGGATAAGGGGGGTCTCGGAGCGGCAGACGCCAAGGCGGTCGCCGTTCCTGAGGCCGAAGTTCGATTGCCCGTCGAAGGTCACGTGGGCGCTCTGATCGCTCACGAGCACGATCTCGATATGGCAGCCGCTATGCACCACGATTGGCCGGTTGCTCAAGGTCTGCGGACAGATCGGCACGAGCACGATGGCCGCCAGCGTCGGATGCAGGATGGGCCCGCCCGCGGACATGGCGTAGGCCGTGGAGCCGGTCGGGGTGGCGATGATCACACCGTCGGCGCGCGAGCCGCTCACGAGCTGGCCGTCGACATAGGTCTCGAACTCGATAAGGCGGGCAAGCTCGCCCTTGTTTACCACCGCGTCGTTCAGCGCCAGGCGCTCCACGAGCGTCTGCCCGTCGCGGACGATGGTCGCGGCCAGCAGAAAGCGTTCCTCGGCCTGATAGTGGCCGTCTAGGATGTGGTTGATCATGCCGATGTTGTCGGTGGATACGTCGGCAAGAAAACCCAGGCGCCCGGCATTGACGCCTATCAGCGGGACGTGATGAGGTGCGAGTGTGCGCGCGACACCAAGCAGCGTGCCATCGCCGCCGAGCACGATGGCAAGATCGATCGTCTCGCCGATGCGGTCCAGCGGGCAGGTGGTCACGCCCGCGAGATCGAGGGCGGCGGCGGTATCCTCCTCGACGGTGATCTCCAGCGCCCGGGCCTCCAGGAGCGCATAGAGGCGTTGCAGCAGTTCGCGTCCGCCCCGGTCACCGTACTTACCGAACAAACCGACGCGTGTCATCACCGCCTTCATCGCCAATCCCTCATGGTCACAACACTAGCATGGGTCCCTTTGGGCGGCCAGAGAGGGGCGCTCTGCAACCACCGTGCATCCGTCTGTTGACACCCAGGACGGCTATTGGTAGCGTGCCCCTGGCACTCGGAAAGTCGGAGTGCTAAGAGGAGGGGTAGCTTATGGTGTCGTTAACGCCTCGTGCCGAACGGCTCCTCAAGGCGCTTATCGAACAGTATATAGCCGAAGGTCAGCCCGTCGGCTCCCGGACATTGGTGAAGCAGGCCGGGCTGGAGTTCAGCCCGGCCACCGTGCGCAACATCATGTCCGACCTCGAGGAGCTCGGACTCATCCGTTCGCCCCATACCTCGGCCGGGCGCGTACCGACCGAGCGCGGTTATCGCTTCTTCGTGAACACCCTGCTTGCGGTCAAGCTGCCGAAGACCCTGGACATGGCCTCGATCGAAGACCGGTTCCTGGCGGATCAGGATCCGCAGCAGCTCATCGAGTCGGTGTCCGGCCTGCTTTCGCAGGTCACCAAGCTTGCCGGGATCGTGCGTGTCCCGCGGCGCGCCGATGTCGGTTTTCTGCAGCTCGATTTCCTGGCGCTGTCGCCGACCCGGGTGCTCGTCATCCTGGTGACGCAGGATGGCCAGGTCCTAAACAGGGTCATACACCCCAAGCGGTCGTATTCGGTCTCGGAACTGCAACAAGCCGCCAATGTCTTCAACGGCGCCTACGCCGGCCTGTCCCTCGATGAGGTCCGGCGCAGCCTGATGGAGGCCTTGCGGCGCGACAGCGAGGACATGCAACAGATTCTGCGCTCGGCGGTGGAGATGGCCCATCAGGTTTTTGCCGGGGAGGCGATGAGCGAGGCGCCGCTTTTTGTGAGCGGTGAGTCCAATCTGTTGGCCTTTCCCGAGCTCAGCAATACCGAGAAGCTGCGCCGTTTGTTCGAGGCGTTCACCGCCAAGCAGGATCTCCTGCACCTGCTCGATCAGAGCATGGTCTCGCAGGGGGTGCAGATCTTCATCGGCGCGGAATCCGGTTACGAGGCCCTGGAGTCGTGCAGCGTCGTGACCGCGCCCTATGAGGTCGATGGCCAGATCGTCGGGACTGTGGGGGTGGTCGGGCCGACGCGCATGTCCTATGACCGCGTGATCTCGGTGGTCGATGTCACCGCGCGCCTGTTAAGCGGGGCCTTGAGTCACGGCCTCCCGGGTTAGAGGCGCGCTTGATTTGCCGCGGGGTGATCCCCACATGCCGCTGGTGAATTCATGACGGAGCAGGTGATGGCGCACAACGACACAATGACGGGCGACACGGAGTCCGGGACGGAGACAAAGACACCGGCGCGCGAGGAGCCGCAAGCGGCGCCCGCGGCCGAAGACCCGGCGACACTGGCAGCCGAGCTCGAGAGGGCGCGCGCCGAGCTTGCCGAGAACCGCGAACGGCTTTTGCGGGTCGCTGCGGAGGCCGAGAACACCAGGCGGCGCGCCGAGCAGGACGCCGCGACCGCGCGCAAGTTCGCCCTGGAGCGCTTCGCGACTGAGCTCTTACCGGTGCGCGACAGCCTCGAGCGCGCGCGCGCCGTGGATCGCGATACCGCCGGCCAGGCCCTGGAGGCGCTCTTTGCCGGCGTGGACCTGACCTTGCAGCTGATGGATTCGGTACTCGAGAAGTTTGCGATCACGGTGATCGACCCCGCCGGGGCGCGATTCAATCCGGACCAGCATCAGGCCATGTCCATGGTCGAGAGCGAGGATGTGCCGGCCAATCACGTCGTGGAGGTCGTGCAAAAAGGGTTTTTATTGAACGACAGGCTTTTGAGGCCGGCCCTGGTGGTGGTCGCCAAGTCCAAGTCCTGACCCTTGAAAAACGCCCTTGGGCCCCCATCTGGGAACCAGCGGCCTTACAACTATCTATCTTCCCCAGCGGGAGTAAGAGGACAAAAGCGATGGCAAAGATTATCGGGATCGACTTGGGAACCACGAATTCGTGCGTCGCCGTCATCGAGGGCGGAAAGCCGCGCGTCATCGAGAACAGCGAAGGTGATCGCACCACGCCCTCGATCGTCGCCTACGCCAATGAAGGCGAGATCCTGGTCGGGCAGTCGGCCAAGCGCCAGGCGGTCACCAATCCCCAGAACACGCTGTATGCGGTCAAGCGTCTCGTGGGCCGCAAGTTCGAAGATGACATCGTGCAGCGCGACATCAAGATGGTGGCCTACAAGATCGTGCGCGCCAAGAACGGCGACGCGTGGGTCGAGGTGAACGGCAAGCAGATGGCGCCTCCGGAGGTGTCGGCGCGCGTCCTTCAGAAGATGAAAAAGACCGCCGAGGATTATCTGGGCGAGGAGGTGACCGAGGCGGTCATCACCGTCCCGGCCTACTTCAACGATGCGCAACGACAGGCCACCAAGGATGCCGGGCGCATCGCCGGGCTGAATGTGAAGCGCATCATCAATGAGCCGACCGCGGCAGCCCTGGCCTTCGGTCTCGACAAGAAGGAGGGCGATCGCAAGATCGCCGTCTACGATCTGGGCGGCGGCACCTTTGATATCTCCATCATCGAGATCGCGGAGGTCGATGGCGAGCATCAGTTCGAGGTGTTGTCGACCAACGGCGACACCTTCCTCGGGGGCGAGGACTTCGATCTGCGGCTGATCGATTATCTGGCCGAGGAGTTCAAGAAGGACTCGGGCATCGATCTGCACAAGGATCCCCTGGCGCTGCAACGCCTGAAGGATGCCGCGGAAAAGGCCAAGATCGAGCTGTCTTCGCGCACTCAGACGGACGTCAATCTGCCGTATGTTACGGCCGACGCGAGCGGGCCGAAGCATTTGAACGTCAAGATCACGCGCGCCAAGCTGGAGAGCCTGGTGGAGGAGCTGATCCGGCGGACCATCGAGCCTTGCAAGATCGCGTTGAAGGACGCCGGCCTGAAGGTCACCGAGGTCGACGATGTGATCTTGGTCGGCGGCCAGACGCGCATGCCCAAGGTGCAGGAGGCGGTGCGGGATTTCTTCGGGAAGGAACCGCGCAAGGACGTGAACCCGGACGAGGCGGTGGCGATCGGCGCGGCCGTCCAGGGCGGCGTGCTGGCGGGTGACGTGAAGGATGTCTTGTTGCTGGATGTAACGCCGTTGTCTCTGGGTATCGAGACCATGGGCGGCGTCATGACCAAGCTCATCCAGAAGAACACGACGATACCGACCAAGGCCGCGCAGGTATTCTCGACTGCCGAGGACAGTCAGACGGCGGTTACCGTGCACGTCCTGCAGGGCGAGCGCGAGATGGCGGCCGGCAACAAGTCGCTGGGGCGTTTCGATCTCACCGATATACCGCCGGCGCCGCGCGGCGTTCCGCAGATCGAGGTGACCTTCGATATCGATGCCAACGGCATCCTGCATGTGTCGGCGCGCGACAAGGCGACGGGCAAGGAGAATCGCATCGTCATCAAGTCGAGCTCGGGTTTGAGCGAGGCCGAGATCCAACGCATGGTGCAGGACGCCGAGGCGCATGCCGAGGAGGATCGTCGCGCCCATGAGCTGGTGGATACCCGCAATCAGGCCGAAGCGCTCCTGCACGGTACGCGCAAGTCCTTGCAGGATCTGGGCGATAAGGTGAGCGCGGCCGACAAGAACGCGATCGAGGCGGCCATGCGTGATTTGGAGGCGGCGGTCAAGGGTGACGACAAGGCGGAGATCACCGCGAAGACCGAGGCCTTGAGTCAGGCGAGTCACAAGTTGACCGAGCAGATGTATGCGCAGGCCCAGGCGGGCGCCTCGCCGGGGGGCGATGCCGAGCAGCCGGGCGGGACGCAGGCCGGCGGCGACAATGTCGTCGACGCCGAGTTCGAAGAAGTCAATGAGAATCGCCGCGAAAAGTAAGGTCTTGGAAGAGGGTAGGGGCGCGGGCGGTGTTGACGCCCGTGCCTTTTTTCTTCTATGGTCGGGGTTTTGCGGCAGTGCGGGGTTATGACGACGCGACGCGATTATTATGAGGTTCTCGGTGTGACCCGCGGGGCGGACGACACCGAGGTGAAGAAGGCCTATCGCCGCATGGCGATGAAGTACCATCCCGACCGTAATCCCGATGACAAGAGTGCCGAGGCCGTCTTCAAGGAGTGCCAGGAGGCCTACGAGGTCTTGAGTGACCCGCAAAAGCGCGCGGTTTATGACCAGTTCGGCCATGCCGGCATGCAGGGTGGCGGGATGCCGGGCGGCGGACCGTTCGGCGCCGGGGGCTTTGCCGATATCTTCGATAATGTCTTCGGGGATATCTTCGGCGGGGGCGGCGGTCGTCGCGGCAGCCAGGTCTACCGTGGGGCCGATGTGCGTTTCACCCTGGACCTGTCCCTGGAGGATGCGGTTTTTGGCACCGAGGCCCGTATCCGGGTGCCGACCATGGCGACCTGCGATCTGTGCAAAGGGTCCGGGGCCCGCGCCGGGAGTGTACCGGTGACCTGTCCGACATGCGGCGGTCACGGTCAAGTGCGTCTCCAGCAGGGCTTCTTTTCGATTCAACAGACCTGTCCCAATTGCCGCGGGAGCGGGCGGGCCATCAGTCAGCCGTGTGTCGAGTGTCGCGGCGAGGGCCGCGCGCGGCGCGCCAAGACCCTGTCGGTGACGATTCCGGCGGGTGTCGACGAGGGTGACCAGATCCGCGTGAGCGGACAGGGGGATGCCGGCGAGAACGGGGGTCCGGCGGGCGACCTCTACGTGCAGATCAAACTGAAGCCGCACGCCTTTTTCCGCCGGGAGCAGGACGACCTGTATTGCAAGGTGCCGGTGCGCTTTGGGATCGTGGTCCTGGGCGGTGAGATCGAGATCCCGAGCCTGGACGGGCGCATGACTTTGAAGATCCCGCCGGAGACGCAGACCGACAAGGTCTTTCGCGTGCGCGGCAAGGGGGTCAAGAACGTCCGCACCGGTCACGTTGGTGACCTCTTCTGTCAGATAACGGTGGAGACGCCGGTCAAGCTGACGCGTACCCAGCGCGAATTGCTGGAGGCCTTTGATGCCTCGATACGCGAGGGCGGGGAGCGCCACAATCCGGTGGAGCACTCATGGCTCGACAAGCTGCGGGGCTTTTTCGAGCCCAAGGCGCGCAGTTCCGGGGAATAAAACCGCGCGGCGGTCGTCTCTCAAGCATTACCGTAACGAGGGTTCGCTATGGGGGACAAACGCACGTTCAATCCATCGCGCCGGCGCGTCATTGTCGCCGCCGGCGGGGTGGCCGCGGCCATGGGCTCGGGCGCGGCCTTTGCCGGTTCCGCGGACAGTCTCGATCTGACCTTTCCGGGCCAGAAGGCCACCCACCATATCGTCTACCAGCTGAACCAGGCGGATCATGGCTACCAGCAGCATATCTTGTCGTCGGTACAGGCCTTGCTGCGGCGTTATGGGAGCTCGATCCATATCGTGGTAACCTGTTTTGCCGAAGGCATCAGCGTGGTCTTGAAAAAGCCCGTCCGGCCGGTGGCGAGGGGCATCCGCGCCGGGGTGGCGAGCCTTCATGACTACGGTGTGGAGTTTCACGGCTGCGGCAATACCCTGCGGACATTGAAGTTGACGAAATCCGCATTGCTGCCGCTTGCCACCTATGTGCCCATGGGCGCCGCGGACCTGATGGAGCTCCAGCATAAGGGGTACGCCTATATTGCCTGGTAGCGCCGCGGGATCAATCCTGGGTCCGTGTGCGGTGGGTCGGCGGGCGGGCCGGGCTTTTTAAGGGGGGATCATGAGGATTGCCGTGGCAGGCGCCACCGGTCGCATGGGTCGGGCGGTGCTCGCGGCCGTGCGCGGGCAGGCCGATGCGTGCCTCTCGGGGGCGCTCGTGCGCGCCGGCGATGGCGCCTGCGGACGGGATGCGGCGACCCTCATCGGCGGCGCGCCGTTCGGGGTGCCGGTATCGGATGCGCCCGAAGAGGTGATCGCGGGCTGTGATGTCCTGGTCGATTTCACGGCCCCCGAGGCGAGTACGCATTATGCGGAAATCTGCGCGCGGCTCGGGAAGGGCGCGGTCATCGGCACCACCGGGCTTTCGGGGGCGGCCAGCGAACGACTACGGGTCCTGGCCGACAGAGGCCGCTTTGTGGTGGCCGCCAACATGAGTGTGGGCGTAAACCTCGCCTTGCATGTGCTGGAGATCGCCGCCCGCGCCCTGCCCGACGCCGATATCGAGATCCTGGAGGCCCATCACCGCCACAAGATCGATGCCCCGTCGGGGACGGCGCTACGTCTGGGTGAAGTGGCGGCCGCCGCGCGAGGCCGGCGTCTGGTGGATGTGGCCGTGTACGACCGGCACCAGGAGCGCGCGCCGCGGGTCCCGGGCAGCATAGGTTTCGCGACCCTCCGTGCCGGGGAAATCGTGGGCGAGCATCGTGTGTACCTGGCGCTGCCTTCCGAGCGCCTCGAGATCGCCCATATCGCCGATAACCGCGAGGTGTTCGCCGACGGCGCCATGCGCGCCGCGCGCTTTCTGATGGGCCGTCCCCACGGTCTCTATGACATGCAGGACGTGCTCGGCCTGCGTTGATTTCGCGCGGCCATTTCGTTACAATCTCCCGACAAATCCTTGTGAATGACTCGTTTTCCGGGCGGGAGCGGCGAAGAGCGGCTCCCGCTTTTGTATGTAAACCCTGAGGCGGGAGGTACCGTGGCGCAACCGGCATTGCTTGCTCTCGCCGACGGCACAGTGTTCGTCGGGGAGTCTATCGGGGCCGCGGGGGCGTCCCAGGGCGAAGTCGTGTTCAATACCGCCATGACCGGCTACCAGGAGATCCTCTCGGACCCCTCATACGCCAGCCAGATCGTCACGCTGACCTACCCGCACATCGGAAACACCGGCGTCAACGACGACGACATGGAGGCGGCGGCCGTCCACGCCGCCGGCCTTGTCGTGCGCGACGCGCCGGCCTGCTACAGCAATTACCGTGGCACGGGAGACCTGCGGGGCTTCTTGCAACAGCGCGGGGTGGTGGCCATAGCCGGCATCGACACACGCGCGCTCACGCGCCGGCTGCGCGAGAAGGGTGCGCAGAACGCGGTCATACTGGCCGGCGACAGGGCCGGTGATCAGGCGGCGGCGGTGGCTTTGGCGCGCGCCTTTCCCGGCCTCGACGGGCTCGATCTCGCCAAGAGTGTGTCGACGCCGCGGTCCTATGTCTGGGAGGAGGGGCTCTGGGAGACCAAGGGCCCGCCGGCACGCTACCACGTGGTGGCTTATGATTTCGGGGTCAAGCGCAACATCCTGCGCAGTCTGGCGCACGCCGGTTGCCGCGTCACGGTGGTGCCGGCGCAGACCCCGGCCGCGCAGGCGCTCGCCTTGCGGCCCGACGGCGTGTTTCTCTCGAACGGGCCGGGTGACCCCAAGGCCTGCGGCTATGCCATCGACGCCACGCAGGAGCTTGTGGCCTCGGGCGTGCCGCTTTTCGGGATCTGTCTCGGTCACCAGCTGCTGGGGCTTGCCCTGGGCGGGCGCACCGTAAAGATGAAGTTCGGCCACCATGGCGCCAATCACCCGGTGCTCGACATCGACTCCGGCCGTGTCTTGATCACGAGCCAGAACCATGGTTTCGCGGTCGACGAGGCGAGCCTGCCTGGTTGTCTGCGCGTGACGCACCGCTCGCTGTTCGACGGCTCGGTCCAGGGGTTGATCCATGCCGATCGACCGGTGTTTTCCTTTCAGGGGCACCCCGAGGCGAGTCCCGGGCCCCATGACGTCTGGCCGCTTTTTGCGCGCTTCACGGCGCTCATGGATGCGGCGCAAAACGGGGTGGCGAGGTCCTGATGCCAAGGCGCGACGACATCAAGAGCGTTCTCATCATAGGGGCCGGACCAATCGTCATCGGCCAGGGCTGCGAGTTCGATTATTCGGGCACCCAGGCCTGCCGGGCGCTGAAGGAGGAGGGGCTGCGCGTCATCCTCGTGAACTCCAATCCGGCGACCATCATGACCGATCCCGATCTCGCCGATGCCACCTACATCGAACCGATCAATTGGCGGGTGGTGGAGCGCATCATCGCCAAGGAGCGCCCGGATGCGCTGCTGCCGACCATGGGCGGGCAGACGGCGCTGAACTGCGCGCTCGATCTGGATCGCGAGGGGGTCCTGGAGCGTTACGGCGTGCGCATGATCGGCGCCTCCAAGGCGGCCATCGACAAGGCCGAGGATCGTGAACTCTTCAAGAAGGCGATGGAGTCCATCGGTCTCGGGGTTGCCAAGGGGGCCATCGCCCACAGCCTCGAGGAGGCCCTGCAGGTGCACGCCCTGGTGGGCTTCCCGGCGATCATTCGGCCGTCGTTTACGCTGGGCGGCAGCGGCGGCGGCATCGCCTACAATCGCGAGGAGTTCGTGCAGCTCTGCGAGCGCGGCCTGGATGCCTCGCCGACCCGTGAGTTGCTTATCGAGGAGTCCATCATCGGCTGGAAGGAGTTCGAGATGGAGGTCGTGCGTGATCGCCTGGACAACTGCATCATCGTCTGCGCGATCGAGAACATCGACCCCATGGGCGTGCATACCGGTGATTCCATCACCGTGGCCCCGGCGCAGACCCTCACGGACAAAGAGTACCAGAGGATGCGCGATGCCAGCATCGCGGTATTGCGCGAGATCGGCGTGGAGACCGGCGGATCGAACGTCCAGTTCGCGATCAATCCCAAGACCGGGCAGATGATCGTCATCGAGATGAATCCGCGCGTGTCGCGGTCATCGGCGCTCGCCTCGAAGGCCACGGGCTTTCCCATCGCCAAGATCGCCACCAAGCTCGCCATCGGCTATACGCTAGACGAGCTGCGCAACGAGATCACAGGCAAGGCCACGCCGGCGTCATTCGAGCCCAGCGTCGACTATGTGGTGACGAAGATCCCACGTTTTACCTTCGAGAAATTCCCCAAGGCCGACCCGACCCTGACCACCCAGATGAAGTCGGTGGGTGAGGCCATGGCGATCGGGCGCACCTTCCAGGAGTCGCTGCAGAAGGCCATGCGCAGCCTGGAGATCGGCAGTTACGGGTTCGAGCCGCGCGTCGACCGCGCGGGTGACCAGAAAACCATACGCGATCGTCTGGTTCAGGAGCTGAAGGTTCCTGGGGCGGAGCGCCTGTGGTATGTGGCCGACGCCCTGCGCGCCGGCTTCACGGTCGAGGAAGTGCATGATTTGACGCGCATCGATCCGTGGTTCGTGGCCCAGATCGCCGAAATCGTCAGGACTGAGGGTGAGATCGAGCAGCGCGGGGCGTCGGGAGCGCTGGTCGAGGCCGACGGGCCGCGCATGCGTGACTGGAAGCGCCGCGGATTCTCCGATTGCAGGATCGCGGTACTCCTTGGGCAGGACGAGGATGCCGTGCGCGCGTTCCGCCATGCGCACGGCATCCGGCCGGTCTATAAGAGAGTCGATTCATGCGCCGCCGAATTCGCGTCGGCCACCGCCTATATGTATTCGACCTATGAGGCGGAGTGCGAGGCAGGCCCCGAGGACCGGGCCAAGGTCATCGTGCTCGGCAGCGGGCCGAACCGCATCGGTCAGGGTATCGAATTCGATTATTGTTGCGTACACGCTTCGGTGGCATTGCGCGAGAGCGGTTACCAGACGATCATGGTCAACTGCAATCCGGAGACGGTGTCCACGGATTACGACATATCGGACAGGTTATATTTCGAGCCCCTGACACTCGAGGATGTGCTTGAAATCACGGGGCTTGAGCGGCCCGCCGGGGTGATTGTGCAATATGGCGGCCAGACACCCCTGAAGCTCGCGGAGGGGCTTGCGGCAAACGGCGCGCCGATCGTGGGCACGAGCCCGGCGTCCATCGATCTCGCCGAGGATCGCGAGCGTTTCCAGAGACTCATTGCCGACCTTGGGCTGCTCCAGCCGCCCAATCGCATCGCGCATAATGCCACCGATGCCGTTATGCTGGCCGAGCAGACCGGATACCCGCTGGTCGTACGGCCATCTTATGTGCTCGGCGGTCGCGCCATGGAGATCTGCCATAACCGGGAGGATCTCGAGGTCTACATGCGCATTGCGGTGCGGGTGTCCGACGACAGCCCCATTCTTCTCGACCGGTTCCTGAGCGACGCCATCGAGGTCGATGTGGACGCCGTCTCCGACGGACAGCGCGTGATCATCGGCGGCATCATGGAACATATCGAGGAGGCTGGTGTCCATTCCGGCGATTCGGCGTGTTCGCTGCCGCCCTTCGGACTTTCCCAGACGCTACAAGATGAGCTGCGCCGGCAGACGGTGGCGTTGGCGCGGGCCCTGAATGTGGTCGGCCTCATGAACGTGCAGTTTGCCATCAAGGATCAGGCGGTCTACGTCCTCGAGGTGAATCCGCGCGCATCACGCACCATACCGTATGTCTCGAAGGCCACGGCGCGGCCGCTTGCCAAGATCGCGGCACGCGTGATGATGGGGCATTCGCTCGAGAGCCAAGGGATCGTCTCGGAAGTGATGCCCGCCTACTGTTCGGTGAAGGAGGCGGTGTTCCCGTTCATCAAATTTCCAGGGGTCGATACCGTCCTTGGCCCGGAGATGAAGTCGACGGGTGAGGTGATGGGCATGGGTCGAAGTTTCGGCGAGGCGTTCGCCAAATCGCAGATCGCGGCGGGCGCCGCCATTCCGGGCGGTGGCCGGTTGTTCATAAGCGTGCGCGACCGGGATCGCGCGGCCGCGGTGCCGATCGCCCGCTACTTTGCCGATCACGGGTTCGATCTTTTGGCGACGCGCGGCACCGCGGCCGTGCTTGAGGCATCCGGCCTCACGGTGCGCGCGGTCAACAAGGTATCCGAAGGCCGGCCGCATGTCGTGGACATGATCAAAAATGACGAGATCGATATCATCGTCAATACCGTAGCTGACAAGCAGAGCATGGCCGACTCCTATCTGATCCGCCGTGAGGCCTTGCAGCATAAGGTGACGAACTATACGACGCTCGCGGCGGCGCGGGCGGCGTGCGAGGCGCACGGACACATGCAGGAGTTCGAGGTGCGATGTTTGCAGGACTTGCATAAGGAGATTGCGCATGATTAAAGTTCCTCTCACGGTAAGCGGCGCCGAGAAGCTAAAGCAGGAGCTGCACCGTCTGAAGACCGTCGAGCGGCCGCGCATCATACAGGCGATCGCGGAGGCGCGGGCGCACGGCGATTTATCGGAAAACGCGGAATACCATGCGGCCAAGGAACAGCAAAGCTTCATCGAGGGGCGGATAAGCGATGTCGAGACCAAGCTTGGCCATGCCCAGATCATCGATCCGCTGACCGTCAATGCCCAAGGTCGCGTGGTGTTTGGTGCGACCGTGAACCTTTTCGAGGAGGATGGGCAGCGCGAGGTCACCTACCAGATCGTCGGCGACGACGAGGCGGATATCCAGGACGGGAAGATATCGATCAGTTCCCCGATCGCGCGCGCTTTGATCGGCAAGGAGAGTGGCGATATCGTGGAGGTATGCGTCCCGGATGGCACCCGCCAGTATGAGATCCTCGACATCCGCTACATCTGATCCGCCGCGGGTGCCATCGCCCGCGGCCGGCCTTGCGCGGGTCGCGGCGGTCTTGTGGATGGGCAGCCTGTGGACGGTCGCGGGCGTCGTGCCTTTGTTGTTCTGGCGCCTGCCGCAGGCGGTCGCGGGCGGGCTTGCGGGCGACCTGTTTGCCGCCGGTCAGGGCCTCGGTCTTATCCTCGGCGGGATCGTGGCCGGCGCCGTGCCGGCGGGCCGCTGGCGGCGTCTGGCGCGTATCGCATGGGGGCTGGACGGGATCTTTGCGCTGCTCATCCTGCCGATCATGGCGATGCTGCGCGCCACCCCGCATTTTGGGCCGGGGAGCCCGTCCTGGGGGCCGTTCATGGCCTTGCATGTCGTCTCCACGACCGTCTACCTCGCGGAGGGCGTCTTGGGGCTTATGGTCGTGGCCCGCGCCCTGTGAAGGCCTAAGACCGTCCCATGGCCCGCAACCGCTGGATGGATGAGCACTTCGCCGACCCCTATGTGAAACGCGCGCAGGCCGAGGGCTACCGTTCACGGGCGGCCTACAAACTCATGGAGATCGATGCCCGCGACCGTCTCATCCGTCCGGGTTCGGTGGTCGCGGATCTCGGGAGCGCCCCCGGGGGGTTTGCGCAATACGCGGCGCGCCGTCTGGGGCCTGCGGGACGCATCGTGGCGGTCGATGTCTTGCCCATGGACCCCTTGCCCGGGGTGGTGTTCATTCAGGGGGATTTCACCGACCCCGACTGCTATGAGGCGGTACGCCGCGCGCTCGGGGACCGGGTGGACCTTGTAATTTCCGACATGGCCCCCAATATAAGTGGCGTGGGGGCGTCTGACCAGGCGCGCGCCATGGGGCTTGCCGAGATCGCGCTCGATTTTGCCATCTCGTGCTTGACCCGGGACGGTAGTTGTCTTATTAAGGTTTTTCAGGGTGCCGGATTCCCGGAGCTTTTGGCCGACATGCGGCACCGTTTTCAACGGGTGGCCACGCGCAAACCGCCGGCGTCGCGCCCCCGCAGCCCCGAGGTTTACCTCCTCGGTACCGGGTTACGGCCTGTTGTGTCGGGACCGGAGTCGTAGGAGAATGGCGGCAGGCGCGTCTTTTGGGGCGCACGAGGTCACACCTTGAATAATCTCGCAAAGAATCTGCTTCTATGGCTCATCATCGCCATAGTGCTGATGTCGGTCTTCAACAGCTTCGGCAACCATCACCCGGCGGTCCGGTCCATCGCCTTCTCGCAATTCATCAACCATGTCAAGCAGGGGCAGGTGGGTGGCGTCGTTATCAAGGGCCATGACATCACCGGGATCACGAAGACCGGCCAGCGCTTTCAGACCTACGCGCCGACCGATTCGGGACTGGTGAGTCAGCTCCTGAATAATGGCGTAAGCGTGGATGCCAAGCCGCCTGCGCAGCAGTCCCTGTTGCTGCAGATCTTCATCAACTGGTTCCCGTTGCTGCTGTTCGTCGGGGTATGGATATTCTTCATGCGCCAGATGCAGGGCGGTGGGGGCGGTCGCAGCGCCATGAGCTTTGGCAAGAGTAAGGCGCGCATGTTGACGGAAGACACCAATAAAGTCACCTTTGAGGACGTCGCCGGCGTCGAAGAGGCCAAGGAAGAGGTCAAGGAGCTCGTCGAGTTCCTGCGCGACCCGACCAAGTTCCAGAAGCTCGGCGGACGCATCCCGCGCGGCGTGCTCATGACCGGCAGCCCGGGCACCGGCAAGACCTTGCTCGCCAAGGCCATTGCCGGCGAGGCCAAGGTGCCGTTCTTCTCGATCTCCGGCTCCGACTTCGTGGAGATGTTCGTGGGCGTGGGCGCCTCGCGCGTGCGCGACATGTTCGATCAGGCCAAGAAGCACGCCCCGTGCATCATCTTCATAGACGAAATCGATGCCGTTGGCCGCCAGCGCGGCGCGGGTCTCGGTGGCGGTCATGACGAGCGCGAGCAGACCCTAAACCAGCTGCTGGTCGAGATGGATGGTTTCGAGGGCAGCGAGGGCGTGATCGTGATCGCCGCCACCAACCGGCCCGATGTTCTTGACCCGGCGCTCCTGCGTCCCGGACGGTTCGACCGTCAGGTGTTCGTGCCGCTGCCGGATATCCGCGGACGCGAGCAGATCATCCGCATCCATATGCGCAAGGTGCCGGTCTCGGATGATGTGGTGCCGAGTATCCTGGCGCGCGGCACCCCCGGTTTCTCCGGCGCCGATCTCGCCAATCTCGTGAATGAGGCGGCGCTGTTTGCGGCCCGCGCCAACAAGCGCCTGGTGGAGATGCAGGACTTCGAGCTTGCCAAGGACAAGATCGTCATGGGCGCCGAGCGCCGTTCCATCGTCATGCCCGAAAAGGAACGCGTCAACACCGCCTACCATGAATCGGGCCATACCGTGGTCGCGCGTCTATTGCCCAACACCGATCCCGTGCACAAGGTGACCATCATCCCCCGTGGACGGGCGCTCGGGGTGACGATGCAGCTGCCCACCGAGGACCGCTACAGCCATGACCGCGAGTATCTGCTGTCGACCATCGCCGTGCTCATGGCCGGGCGTATCGCCGAGGAGGTGTTCATGCATCAGATGACCACCGGGGCCGCGAACGATTTCGAGCGGGCCACCGAGCTTGCGCGCAACATGGTGAGCCGCTGGGGCATGAGCGACCGGCTCGGCACGCGTGTCTATGGCGAGAATCAGAGCGAGGTCTTTCTCGGGCGCGATGTGACCACCCACAAGAACCTGAGCGATGCCACGGCGCAGCTTGTGGATGCCGAGATACGGCGCATCGTCGACGAACAGTACGGCCGCGCGCGGCGCATCATCGAGACCAACAAGGACAAGGTGGAGATGATGGCAGGCATGTTGCTCGAGTGGGAGACCCTCGAGACGGATCAGATCAACGACATCATGGAAGGCCGTAAGCCGCGTCCACCCTACGGCTTCAACGATAGCAATACCACCACCCCGGGGGGCGACAGCAGTGAGCCCAAGGCCGCCGACCGGGCGCGCGTGAAGCCGCGCATGGATACGCCGGCCGGGGAATCGCGGTAGGGCGGCGGTGGCGCAGACGCGCAAGGCCGCCGCCTCGTGGCTGCGGACCGATGGCCGGGTGGCCATCATGGGTATCCTGAACGTAACCCCCGATTCCTTTTCGGACGGGGGTCTTTTTTTGTCTCCGGACAAGGCCTTGCGCCATGCCGAGGCGCTGATCGAGGCGGGCGCCGACATCATCGACGTCGGGGGGGAGTCGACCCGGCCCGGGGCACGGCCGGTGAGCCCCGACGAGGAATGCGCGCGCGTGGTCCCGGTCGTCGCCGCCCTGCAGGCGCGTTTTCCCGTGCCGTTGTCGGTCGATACCTCGGAACCCCGGGTCATGAGCGAGGTGGTCGCGGCCGGGGCGTCGTTCATCAATGACGTACGCGCCTTGACGAGGCCTGGGGCCCTGGCGACAGCGGCCGACCTCGGGGTGCCGGTTTGTCTGATGCACGAACCGGCGGGGTCGTCCATGATAGGAACGCGTATTGCCGGGCGGGATGTGGTGACCGAGGTCCTCTCTTATCTCGAGGCGCGCCTGCAGGCGGCACAGGACGCCGGGATCCCGCGCGACCGCATCCTGATCGATCCGGGTTTTGGTTTTGGCAAGGACTTGGCCGAGAACCTGGCGCTGTTGCGGGCGTTGCCGAGGATCGCTCGGCTCGCACCCGTGCTGGCCGGCTTGTCGCGTAAGCGTATGACCGGTGAGCCCTGGGACCTGCCGGTGGACGGACGCTTGCATACGAGCATTGCGCTCGCGCTCGCGGCCATAGCGGGCGGCGCGCGGGTGGTACGCGTCCATGATGTGCGCGCGACGCAAGAAGCGGTACGCGCCTGGGAATGGGTATTCGAACCCAAGGAGTGGGTAGCGTGAGACGTCATTTTTTTGGCACCGATGGGATCCGTGGCCGGGTCGGCGAGGAACCGGTGACGCCGGAGACCGTGCTCAAGCTGGGCTGGGCCGCCGGGCGTGTGCTGTTGGCGGAGGGTGATGATCGCGGCAGCGTGCTGATCGGCAAGGATACGCGCATCTCGGGTTATCTCCTCGAGTCGGCGCTCGAGGCTGGCCTGTCCGCGGCGGGCGCGGACATCCGTCTCATAGGGCCCATGCCCACCCCGGGTATTGCCTATCTCACGCGTACGGCGCGTGCGCAGGCCGGCATCGTCATCAGCGCCTCGCACAATCCCTACGAGGACAATGGCATCAAGTTCTTCTCATCGTCGGGCACCAAATTGCCAGACGAGGTCGAGTGCGCCATCGAGGCCATGATGCGCAGGCCCATGCGCACCGTGCCCTCGGCCGAGCTTGGCAAGGTGCGGCGCTTCGCGGACGCCGCCGGCCGCTATATCGAATTCTGCAAGAGCACCTTCCCTTGCCGCCTGGGGCTCGGCGGACTGAAGGTGGTCGTGGATTGCGCCCATGGCGCCGCCTACCAGATCGCGCCCCACGTCTTCGAGGAGCTCGGCGCGCAGGTGGTGGCCATCGGCAACGCCCCGGACGGCTTCAATATCAACCGCGAATGCGGATCGACCTGCCCGGAGACCTTGCGCGCGGCGGTACTGAGCGAAAAGGCTGATCTCGGCATCGCGCTGGACGGCGATGGTGACCGGGTGATCATGGTCGATCACGCCGGCAGGGTCATCGACGGTGACCGCATCCTGTATATGATCGCGGCGCACCGCCAACGCATGGGAGTACCCGTGGCAGGCGTGGCCGGCACGCTCATGAGCAATGTCGGTCTGGAGCAGGCCTTAAGGCGCCTTGGCATCCCATTCGGGCGGGCGCCCGTGGGTGATCGCTATGTGATGGCGCTGCTCTCGGAGCGCGGCTGGGATCTGGGGGGCGAGGCCTCCGGACACGTGATCTGCCTCGACAAGGCGACCACCGGCGACGGCGTCATTGCCGCGCTGCAAGTACTGGCGGCGATGCGCGAGTCCGAGCGCAGTCTGGCCGAGTTGAGTGCAGGCATGCACGTCTACCCGCAGACCATCGTCAATGTGACCCTCAATCGCGGTGTGTCGGCGCGCGATGTCGTGCGTGCCCCGGCCGTGCTCGCCCTCTTGAGGGATGTGGAGCGGCTCCTGGGTCATGAGGGGCGGGTGGTCTTGCGGCCCTCCGGGACCGAGCCTGTCGTGCGCGTCATGGTCGAGGCCGCCGAGGCGCGCACGGTGACGGAGCTCACCGAACAGTTGGCCTCGGCCGTGGCCAAGGCCGCCGCCGAGGCCGATGTCGCCTGACCGTGATCACGGAGGGGGTTTTCCCCGGGTATGGGAAATTGCTTTCCCGTCGGCTTGCCGGTAACATCGGCGCGCATTTTGTAAAGAATACTTCGGGGGGAAGGCATGCGCCGGCCATTGGTCGTGGGAAACTGGAAGATGAACGGCCGCCGCCACACGGCACAGTCCCTGCTCGCAGCCGTGGCCGCCGAGGCCACCACATTCTCCGGTGTCGACGTCGTGGTGTGCCCGCCGCATTGCTATCTCGGGCTTGCCAGCGAACGGCTCGGCGACTGCCGGGGCATCGCCTGCGGGGCGCAGGATGTGAGCGCCTATACCGACGGGGCCTACACCGGTGAGGTCTCGGCGGATATGGCGCGCGACATGGGGTGCGAATTTGCTATCATAGGCCACTCGGAGCGGCGCACGCTGTTTGGAGAGACCGACGGTGTGGTGGCGCAGAAGTTCGCGCGCGCGCTGGCCGCCGATATGACACCCGTGCTGTGCGTGGGAGAGACGGCCGAGGAGCGCGATGCCGGGCGTACCCGCGAGGTCGTGCTCCGGCAAATCGATGCGGTGTTTGCCGCCTGCGGGACGCGCGCGTTTGACCGCGCGGTCGTGGCCTACGAGCCGGTGTGGGCGATCGGTACGGGGCGTGCCGCGAGCCCCGACGAGGCGCAGGCGGTGCATCGTGACATCCGTGACGCCGTGGCGCGCCACAATCCCGAGGCCGCCGCCGGTCTGCGGATATTGTACGGCGGCAGCGTCAAGGCGCAGAATGCCCGCGAGCTGTTTGCGCGGGCCGACATCGATGGCGGCTTGATCGGGGGCGCATCCCTCATCGCGGACGATTTCGTCGGTATTTGCCGGGCGGCCGGTTTCGGATCGGCGTGAGATTTTAAGGACGTCATGGCGACGGTTTTGATGGTCATACAGGTTTTGGTGGCGCTCGCGCTCATCGGTGTCGTGCTCGTACAGCACGGCAAGGGGGCGGATATGGGTGCCTCCTTTGGCGGCGGGTCCTCGCAGACCCTGTTTGGCGCGCGTGGTTCGGCCACGTTTTTAAGCCGCCTAACGGCCGTGCTGGCCACGCTGTTTTTTGCCACCAGTCTGGGGCTTGCCTACCTCTCGGCGCGCCCGCACTCGGTCCCGAGTGTGACCAGGCTTGTGCAGCATACGGCGCCGGCCGCCCCGGCGCCGCAGTCGGCTCCACCGTCTTCCGTGCCGGGCATACCGGTTCACAAGGCCCCCTAGAGAAGGGCCGGGAGAGGCGCGAGACATCGTTACATCAGCCGAAGTGGTGGAATTGGTAGACACGCCGTCTTGAGGGGGCGGTGGCGCAAGCTGTGCGGGTTCGAGTCCCGCCTTCGGCACCAATTATTCCTCCGGTCGACCCCTTCAGGGTGGGCTAACTGCTTGAAATAGAATAAATCTATCGCATGAGGCCGCTGCTTGACTTGGGTGCGCCGGGGTGCCTAGACTAGCCGACTCGCCAGCGATCAGCCGGTTTGAGGCCCCTTTTTGAGGAGAGCGGATGTTAAACGATTATCTGCCCATTCTGATATTCATAGGCGTCGCCCTTCTGGTCGGCGTCCTGCCAATGGTCCTAGGCCGCCTCGTCGCCCCGCATCACCCGGATTCCGCCAAGCTGTCACCGTATGAGTGTGGTTTCGAGGCCTTCGAGGATACGCGCATGAAGTTCGATGTGCGCTACTATCTCGTCGCGATTTTGTTCATTGTCTTTGATCTTGAGATTGCCTTTTTGTTCCCCTGGGCGGTGGCCCTGAAACAGATCGGACGGCCCGGTTTCCTGGCCATGGTCCTGTTTCTCGGAATTTTGATTGTGGGATTTGTCTACGAGTGGATGAAAGGGGCGCTTGAGTGGGAGTAGAAGGCGGTCTCGACAAGGGCTGGGTCGTCACGTCCGCCGACAAGCTCATCAATTGGACTCGGACCGGCTCGCTCTGGCCCATGACCTTCGGGCTTGCGTGCTGCGCGGTCGAGATGATGCATGCCGGCGCCGCGCGTTACGATCTCGATCGTTTCGGGGTGGTGTTTCGGCCGAGCCCGCGCCAATCCGACGTCATGATCGTGGCCGGTACGCTCGTCAACAAGATGGCCCCGGCCCTGCGCAAGGTCTATGACCAGATGGCTGAGCCGCGCTGGGTCATTTCCATGGGGTCATGTGCGAATGGAGGCGGTTATTATCACTATTCGTATTCGGTGGTGCGGGGCTGCGACCGGATCGTGCCGGTGGATGTCTATGTCCCCGGATGCCCGCCCACGGCCGAAGCGCTCCTCTACGGCATCATTCAACTTCAAAACAAGATTCGGCGCACGAATACGATCGCGCGCTGAATCGGATGCAACCGCTTAATTCATGACCACACAAGCGCATGAGGCCCTCCTCGACTACGCCCAAAAAACCCTGGGCGATGCCCTCGTCTCGGCCAAGACCGAGCACGGGGAGCTTACGCTCGAACTGGCGCGCGAAAAGTGGCGGTCTTGTGCCCATGTCCTGCGTGATGATCCCCGCCTTGGTTTCGAGCAGCTTATCGATCTTTGCGGCGTGGATTATCTGACTTATGGGGAACGCGAGCGATGCGCGCCGCGCTTTGCGGTCGTGGTCCACCTTCTGTCGCTGCGCCACAATCGGCGCGTGCGCCTGCGCACCTTTCTCGACGACGAGGGTCCGGTGGTGGCGTCCTTGACCGAGGTGTGGAATTCCGCCGATTGGTACGAACGCGAGGCCTTCGACCTGTTTGGCTTCATCTTCGAGGGTCACAAGGATCTGCGGCGGCTTCTGACCGACTATGGTTTCGTCGGCCACCCGTTCCGCAAGGATTTTCCGATCTCCGGACGGGTCGAGATGCGTTACGATCCGGACAAGCGGCGGGTGGTGTACGAACCTGTCAGTATCGAGCCGCGCGTGCTGGTGCCGCGCGTCATCCGCGAGGAGGGCTACGGTGGCCGAGATTCGTAATTACACCATGAACTTCGGGCCCCAGCACCCCGCCGCCCACGGCGTGTTGCGCCTGGTGCTGGAACTCGACGGCGAGGTCATAGAGCGCGCCGATCCGCACATAGGGCTTTTGCACCGCGCCACCGAAAAGCTTGCCGAAACGAAGCCCTACAACCAGTCGATTCCTTATATGGATCGGCTGGACTATGTGTCGATGATGGCCAATGAGCACGCCTACGTCATGGCCTTGGAGAAACTGCTGCAGGTCGACGTCCCGATCCGCGCGCAATACATCCGCGTGATGTTCGATGAGATCACGCGTATCCTGAATCATCTGCTGTGGCTTGGGGCGCACGCGCTCGATATCGGCGCCATGACGGTGTTCCTGTACGCCTTTCGTGAGCGCGAGGACCTGATGGACGCGTACGAGGCGGTGTCGGGCGCGCGCATGCATGCGAGCTACTACCGCGTGGGCGGGGTGTACCGTGATCTGCCGGACAGCATGCCCCGCTATAGCGTATCGCGCTGGCACGACGAGCAGGACGTGGCGCGCATGAATGCCAATCGCGGCGGGAGCCTGCTCGATTTCCTGGCCGACTTCTGCACGCGGTTCCCGGGCTACATCGATGACTACGAGACCTTGCTCACCGATAATCGCATCTGGAAGCAGAGAACCGTCGGCATCGGCGTGGTGAGCGCGGAGCGCGCCTTGCAGCTTGGGTTCACGGGACCGATGCTGAGGGGCTCTGGGGTGGAGTGGGATCTGCGCAAGAAGCAGCCCTATGAGGTGTACGACAAGCTGGATTTCGATATACCGGTGGGGGTCCACGGGGACTGCTATGATCGCTATCTCGTGCGCGTCGAGGAGATGCGCCAGTCCAACCGCATCGTGGCGCAGTGCATCGACTGGTTGCGCGCGAATCCGGGACCGGTGATCGCCGCGGACCACAAGATCGTGCCGCCCTCGCGCGCGGAGATGAAGGCCGACATGGAGGCCTTGATCCACCACTTCAAGCTCTTTACCGAGGGTTATTCGGTCCCCGAGGGCGAGGCCTATGCGGCCGTCGAGCACCCCAAGGGGGAGTTCGGCATCTATCTCGTGTCCGACGGCGCCAACAAGCCATTCCGTGTGAAGATCCGCGCCCCCGGATTTGCCCACCTGGCGGCGCTCGACGAGATGACCCGCGGGCACATGATAGCGGATGTGGTGGCCATCATCGGCACCCAGGACATCGTTTTCGGCGAGATCGACAGGTGAGCCCATGCTGACGAAAGAATCTCTCGAGATGATCGATCGGGAGATCGCCAAGTATCCGCCGGAACACAAGCAGTCGGCGGTAATGGCGGCGCTGCACATCGCCCAGGATGAGCATGGGTGGCTTAGTGTCTCGCTCATGGACTTCATCGCCGAGTATCTCGGGATGCGCCCCATCCAGGTCTATGAGGTGGCGAGCTTCTATTCGATGTACGATCTGGAGCCGGTCGGGCGCCATAAGATATCGGTGTGCACCAACATTTCATGCTTGTTGCGCGGCAGCGACGATATCGTGACGCACCTGAAGAAGCGGCTCGGCATCGATTTCGGGGAAACCACGCCCGACGGACGCTTCACCCTGAAGGAGGTGGAGTGTCTGGCGGCCTGCGGGGGCGCGCCCATGTTCCAGGTCGACAAGACCTACTACGAGAATCTGACGCCCGAGCGGGTTGACGAAATCCTGACGGGCCTGGAGTGATCATGGCAAACGAGGTCTGTTTCCGGAATCGGCATCGCGATCGTTCATGGGCCCTCGACGTCTATGAGGGCGATGGCGGTTACCAGGCGTGGCGGCGCATACTGAGCGAGAAGACCCCGCCTGACGAGATCATCACCGAGGTCAAGAAATCGGTCCTGCGTGGCCGCGGCGGCGCGGGATTCCCGACTGGTCTCAAGTGGAGTTTCATGCCGAGGAACGCGCCGGGCCAGAAATACATCGTCTGCAACTCCGACGAAGGAGAGCCCGGGACCTTCAAGGATCGCGACGTCCTGCGCTATAACCCGCATGCCCTGATCGAGGGCATGGCGATCGCCGGCTACACCATAGGGGCGACCGTCGGTTACAACTACATCCGTGGGGAGTTCCACGAGCCGATAGCGCGTTTCGAGGAGGCGCTTGCCGAGGCCCGCAAGGCCGGTTACCTGGGGAAAGACATCCTCGGCTCCGGGGTCGATTTCGAGCTGCACACCCACAGGGGCGGCGGCGCCTATATCTGCGGGGAGGAGACCGCGCTCCTGGAGTCGCTGGAGGGCAAGAAGGGCCAGCCCCGGTTCAAGCCGCCGTTTCCGGCGAGCTACGGCCTGTACGGGCGGCCGACGACGATCAACAACACCGAGACCCTGGCGTCGATCCCATCCATCATGCGCCATGGGGGCCTGTGGTTTCTGGGCATAGGCAAGCCCAACAACGGCGGGTCGAAGATCTTCTCGGTATCAGGGCACGTCAATCGGCCCGGCAACTACGAGGTGCCGCTTGGTACGCCGTTTGCGGAGCTGCTCGAGATGGCGGGCGGCATCTGGCGCGGCCGCAAGCTGAAGGCGGTGATCCCCGGCGGCTCGTCGGTGCCGGTGGTGCGTGGCGAGATCATGATGGATCTCACCATGGATTACGATTCCCTGTCCAAGGCCGGCAGCATGCTCGGCGCGGGGTCTGTGATCATCATGGACGATTCCACGTGCATGGTGCGCGCGCTGGAGAGGATCTCGCATTTCTATTACGAGGAGTCGTGTGGCCAGTGCACCCCCTGCCGCGAGGGAACCGGGTGGCTTGCGCGGGTGCTGCATCGCATAGAGCACGGCGAGGGGCGCATGGAGGACCTCGACCTGTTGACGGACATGGCGAAGAAGATCGAGGGCCGGACGATCTGCGCCTTGGGTGATGCGGCCGCGCTTCCGGTCATAAGCTTCATCAAGAACTTCCGCGAGGAGTTCGAGCACCACATCCTCCACCACAGCTGTCCCCTGGCGGCCGCGGCGTGAGGCCTGGGAGATGACCATGCTCCATATCGAAATCGATGGCAAACAACTCGCCGTGGAAGAGGGCGCCATGGTCATCGAGGCGGCCGAGGCGGCGGGCATCTATATACCCCGTTTTTGTTACCACAAGAAGCTGTCGGTCGCCGCCAATTGCCGCATGTGCCTGGTCGATGTCGAGCGCGTGGCAAAGCCGGTCCCGGCGTGCGCCACGCCCGTGACCGAGGGCATGAAGGTATCGACGCGTTCGGAAAAGACGCGCACCGCCCAAAAAGGGGTGATGGAGTTCCTGCTCATAAACCATCCCCTGGACTGCCCGATCTGCGATCAGGGCGGCGAGTGCGACCTGCAGGATCTGGCCGTGGGCTATGGGCGGGATGTGTCGCGCTTCGCCGAGGCCAAGCGCATCGTGAAGGATCAGGACATAGGTCCGCTCATCGCCACCGAGATGACACGCTGCATCCACTGTACGCGCTGCGTGCGCTTCGGTCAGGAGATCGGCGGCATCATGGAGCTCGGTGCCACCGGCCGCGGCGAGCATATGCGCATCGGGACCTACGTCGAGGCGAGCGTCGATTCGGAGCTGTCCGGGAATATGATCGACCTCTGTCCGGTGGGCGCCCTGACCTCGAAGCCGTTCCGCTACTCCGCGCGCCCCTGGGAACTCGTCGCCAGGCGTTCGGTGAGCCCCCATGATTGCGTCGGCACCAATCTTCTGGTGGAGACCCGCCGCAACAAGGTGATGCGCGTCCTGCCGCAGGAAAACGAGACGGTGAACGAGACCTGGATCTCGGACCGTGATCGCTTCAGCTACACGGCCCTGGACGGCGGCGCGCGCCTTTCGGTGCCGCTTTTGCGTGTCGATGGGCAATGGCGCGAGGTCGACTGGGATGTGGCCCTTGAGGCCGCGGCCACCGGTTTGCGCGAGATCGTGGCCACGGACGGGGCGGCGGCGCTCGCCGCGCTCGTGTCTCCTCAGGCCACGGTCGAGGAGGGCTATCTGTTGGCGCGCCTTGCGCGCGGGCTTGGCTCCGACAACATCGACCACAGGTTGCGGGAAAGCGATTTCCGTGATGATTCCGGCGCCCCCCCTTATCCCGCCCTCGGGGTCGAGATCGCCGAGCTTGAGCGTGTCGACGCGGTGGTCCTGGTGGGCAGCAACATCCGCAAGGACCAGCCGCTGCTCGCCCATAGGCTGCGCAAGGCGTTTTTGGAGGGTGCCCGGATCGCCGCGATCAATCCGGTGGACTTCGCCTTCACCTTCGATCTCGCCGCCAAGACCATCGTCGCCCCAAGCGGCCTGCCCGAGGCCCTGGGACGCCTGGTAGTGGCCTCGGCGATATGCACCGGATCGGCGTTGCCGGCGGATGTGGCGGCGTGGACCGAGGGCCTCGAGGTCTCGGGGGTCGAGCGCAAAACCGCCGAGTGGCTGTGCGTGGCCGAGCGCCCGCTTATCCTTCTTGGCACGCTCGCCGCCTGTCATCCAGAGGCCGCGGTGCTGCGGTCACTGGCGGCGGCCTTGGGCGAGATTACGGGTGCGCCCGTGGGCTTTCTGCCGCCTGGTAATTCCGCGGGCCTGTGGCTTGCGGGCGCAATCCCGCAGCGTGCGGCGCTCGGTATCCGGCGGCCGGTCCCTGGACGCGCGGCATCGGCGATGTGGGATGGCCGCCAAAAAGGCTTCCTGCTGGTCGACGCCGAGCCGGTAACGGACGGCGCCGACGGCGGCCGTGCGCGCACCGCCCTGCAGGCGGCGCGTTTCGTCGTGGCGCTGTCGGCGTTTCGCTCCGAGGCGCTGGACTACGCGCACGTCCTGCTGCCGATGGCGCCGTTTACCGAGACCGATGGGTCGTTTGTGAACGCCGAGGGGCGCTGGCAGTCCTTCGAGGCGGCGGTGGCGCCGCGCGGCGAGGCCCGTCCGGGCTGGAAGATCCTGCGCGTGCTCGCCGAGAAGTGCGGGGTATCGGGTCTTGCCTTCGATTCGGTCGCGGCGGTACGCGCGGCGATCGGCGACTTGCGTGAGGTCGTGGGGCGCCATGAGCCCATGGTCCTCGAGGGCCGGTGTCCGCGCACGCAGGGGCTCGAGCGCATTGCCGAGGTCGGCCTTTACGACTCCGACAGTGTCGTGCGTCATTCCGAGGTCCTGCGCAAGACCGCCGACCGCGGGTCTCCGATCCTGGGCGTGAATGAGAACGAGGCCATGCGCCTTGGTATTGCCGCCGGCACCAGCGTGCGTGTGGTGATGGGCGAGGCGCAGGCGGTCCTCGAGGTGGTGATCGACAATCGTATCCCGGACGGCGCCGCTTATATCCCCGCGGCCCTGGAATCGACGGCTGCATTGCCGTGGTCGGGGCCCATCACCGTGAGTCGGATATGATGGGCGGGCTTACGGCGTTGTGGGGCGGTTTTCCCGCCTGGTCGCAGGTGTTGCTGTGGGATCTCGCGAAGATCGTGGCGATCGTGGTCCCGCTCATGCTGAGCGTTGCCTATCTCACCTTTCTGGAGCGCAAGGTCATAGGCTACATGCAGGTCCGCATAGGGCCCAATCGCGTCGGTCCGCGCGGCTGGTTGCAGCCGATCGCAGACGGCCTGAAGCTCCTTTTGAAGGAGATCATCGTACCTTCGGGGGCCAACAAGGGTCTGTTTATCGTGGCGCCGGTATTGGCGCTGATGCCGGCCTTGGTGGCGTGGGCGGTGGTGCCGTTCACCAGCACCCTGGTGCTGGCCAATATCAATGCGGGGCTCTTGTTCGTGCTCGCGGTCACGTCCATGGGGGTTTATGGCGTGGTGGTCGCCGGTTGGGCCTCGAACTCCAAGTATGCCTTTCTTGGCAGCCTGCGTTCCGCCGCCCAGATCGTCGCCTACGAGATCGCCATGGGGTTTGCGCTCGTCGGCGTGCTCATGGCCGCCGGCACCCTCAATCTGCGCAAGATCGCGCTCGTGCAGGCCGGGGGGTTCTGGCACTGGCTGTTTCTGCCGCTCTTTCCGCTGTTTCTCGTGTACTTCATAGCCGGGGTGGCCGAGACCAACCGCGCCCCCTTCGATGTCGCGGAGGGCGAGTCGGAGATCGTAGCCGGGTTTCATGTCGAATATTCGGGGATGACGTTCGCGCTCTTTTTCCTGGCGGAATATGCGAATATGATCCTGGTATCGGCCTTGACCGCGGTCTTGTTTCTGGGCGGCTGGCTCCCGCCCTTCGATTTCGCGCCCTTTACCTGGATACCGCCGCTGGGTTGGTTCCTGCTGAAGGTCGCCGTGATCCTTTTTCTGTACCTGTGGCTGCGCGCGACCTTCCCGCGTTATCGCTATGACCAGATCATGCGTCTGGGATGGAAGGTGCTGATCCCGGTCACGCTGGTGTGGATCGGGGTCATGGGGTTTGTGATGTTTTTCACGCCGTGGGCTTTCGTGTTTTACCGCTGATGGAGGTCCCTATGAAGGCGCTACGTAAATACCTGCACAGCTTTCTGTTGATCGAGCTTCTGCAAGGCCTTCTTTTGACCGGCAAGCACTTTTTTGCGCACAAGATCACGGTGCAGTATCCGGATGAGCGCACCCCTCAGTCGCCACGATTCCGGGGGCTCCATGCCTTGCGGCGCTACCCCAATGGCGAGGAGCGGTGCATTGCCTGCAAGTTGTGCGAGGCGGTGTGCCCGGCGCTCGCCATCACCATCGAGTCCGAGCAGCGCGCCGACGGCACGCGGCGCACGACACGCTATGACATCGATCTCACCAAGTGCATATTCTGTGGGTTCTGCGAGGAATCGTGCCCGGTGGATTCGATCGTAGAGACTCGGGTGTTCGATTACCACGGTGAGAAGCGCGGCGATCTTGTGTATACGAAGTCGATGCTGCTTGCCATCGGTGACAAGTACGAGAAAGAGATCGCGGCCGATCGTGCCGCCGATGCACGGTACCGCTAAGGGTCGAGGGTGATGACGTTCGAGAGCGCGGTCTTTTATTTTTTTTCGGCGATACTGCTCGGGTCGGCCGCCATGGTCGTGACCATCAGGAATCCGGTGAAGTCGGCGCTGTTTCTGGTGCTGGCCTTCGTCAGCGCGGCGTGTCTTTGGATGCTCCTCAAGGCGGAATTTCTGGCCATCGTCCTGGTGCTCGTCTACGTCGGCGCGGTGATGGTGCTGTTTTTGTTCGTGGTCATGATGATCGACGTGAATCTCGCGGTGCTGCGCCAGGGGTTCGGGGAGTATCTGCCGATCGGGGGACTCGTGGCGGTGCTCATGGTGGTGGAGATCGCGCTCGCGGTGAGTCCCCGGCAGCTTGCCCCGACACGGATCGCGGCATCCGCGGTCGGCGCGCCGGTCCTGCATGTCAGCAACACCCGCGCGCTTGGCATGCTCTTATATACCACCTACGTCTACCCGTTCGAGATCGCCGCCGCGATCCTTCTGGTAGCGATCGTCGCTGCGATCGCGCTTACCATGCGGAGAAGGCCCGATACTAAATATCAAGATCCGGCGCGGCAAGTCGAGGTGCGGGCGCGTGACCGCATGCGGCTCGTCAAGATGCCGGCGGAGCCCAAGGCATGACGCCGAATATATTGATAAACGGGGGGATAGGACCGTGGTTTCACTGTCGCAGTATCTGATCCTGGCGGGCGCGCTGTTTGCCATAGGCGTGGTCGGCGTATTCCTCAATCGCAAGAACCTCGTTGTGCTGTTGATGGCGATCGAGCTCATCCTGCTCGCCGTGAACCTGAATTTCGTGGCCTTCTCGCACTTCCTCTGGGGGATGTCGGGACAGGTCTTCGTCTTCTTTGTCCTGACGGTGGCCGCCGCGGAATCAGCCATCGGCCTTGCCATACTCATCGTCCTGTTTCGTAATCGCCGCACGATCAATGTCGACGATTTCGACACGCTGAAGGGTTAGCCCGGTGACGTCCGCGCTTGCGCTGTACACGGCGATCCCGCTTGCGTGTCTTGCGGTATCCCTTGCCGCCGGCCTGTTTGGCCGGGCACTGGGAACGGTCTGGACGCACCGCATCGTCATCCTCGGGGTCGCGGTGGCATTCGCCCTGTCGGCTTGTTTTGCGCTGCCGCAGGTGATGTCCGGCCACGATCTCGACGCCACCGTGTATTTGTGGGGACGTGCCGGCGGATTGCCGCTCACGGTGGGCTTTCTGATTGATCCGCTCACCGCCCTTATGATGGTCGTGGTGACGTTCGTATCGCTCATGGTGCACATCTACACCATAGGGTATATGCGCGGGGACCCGGGCTATCAGCGCTTTTTCAGCTATATCTCGCTATTTACCTTTGCCATGCTCATGCTCGTCATGGCCAACAACTTCCTGCAGCTTTTCTTTGGATGGGAGGCCGTGGGCCTCGTCTCGTACCTCTTGATCGGCTTTTGGTATACGCGCGAGTCGGCGATCTTCGCGAGCCTCAAGGCCTTTCTGGTGAACCGTCTCGGCGACTTTGGCTTCGTTCTTGGGATCGCGGCGATCTATACGGTGTTTCATAGCCTCGATTACGCCACGGTCTTCGCCCATGTGGATGCCGCACGCCATGCGCGCCTCACCGTGACCGATGGCACGTCCTGGCACATGCTCACCGTGATCTGCATCCTCCTATTCATAGGCGCCATGGGCAAGTCGGCGCAGATGCCGCTACATGTGTGGCTGCCGGATTCCATGGAGGGCCCGACGCCGATCTCGGCCCTGATCCATGCCGCGACCATGGTCACAGCCGGGGTCTTCATGGTGGCGCGCATGTCGCCGCTCTTCGAGCAGTCGCCGGTGGCGCGCAGCGTGGTGCTTGTGGTGGGGGCCTCGACGGCGTTCTTCATGGCACTGCTTGGCATGGTGCAAACCGACATCAAGCGCGTGATCGCCTATTCGACGCTGTCGCAGTTGGGTTACATGACCGCAGCGCTCGGCGCGTCGGCCTACGCCGCCGCCATCTTCCATCTCGTCACGCATGCGTTTTTCAAGGCCCTGCTGTTTTTGGCGGCCGGTTCGGTCATCATCGCCCTGCATCACGAACAGGATCTGCGCAAGATGGGCGGCCTGCGCCGCTATATGCCGATCACGTTCGCGGCCACCTGGGTGGGCTCTCTGGCGCTCGCCGGCATCCCGCCGTTCGCCGGCTTTTTCTCCAAGGACGCGATCATCGACGCGGTCGCGCGCTCGACCCTGCCGGGCGCCGATTATGCGTTCGCGGCGGTGCTCGCGGGCGTGTTCGTGACCGCGTTTTATACCTTCCGCATGCTGTTCCTGGCGTTCTATGGTGAACCGCGCATGGACACCCAGGCCCGCCACCATCTCAAGGAATCCCCCTGGGTGGTGACGCTGCCGCTTGTGCTGTTGGCCATACCGTCGGTGCTCGCCGGTATGTTGCTCATGCGCCCGCTGCTCTTCGGTCACTTCTTTCAGGGTGCCCTTTACGTGCGGCCGGCCGACAATCCGCTCTTGCGCATGGCCCCCCACTATCACGGGGTGCTGGCCTTCATGGGCGCGGCATTCCTCTCGCCGCCGCTTTACCTGGCGCTCGGCGGCATCGCCAGCGCGTGGTATCTCTATATCCGCCGGCCGGAGCTGCCGGCACGGATGGCGCGCCGGCTGCACGCCGTGTACGCCGTATTGCGCGCCGGATACGGCTTCGATGCCGTCTATCTCGGGGGCTTCGCCGCGGGGGCGCGCGCGGCCGGACGTTTTCTATGGCGCGTCGGGGATGTGCAGCTCATAGACGGGGCGCTCGTGAACGGCACCGCGCGGCTCGTGGGGCGGATCGCAGCGTGGGGCCGGCGCCTGCAATCCGGCTATATCTATCATTATGCCTTCGCCATCATACTCGGGCTCTTTGTGCTCATGACATTCTTTCTCCACCGCGGATAAGGGCTGCCACCATGGACGTCTATCGACATATAGCCCTCAGCGTCGCGATCTGGCTGCCCATCGTCTTCGGGGTCCTCATACTGGTCGGCGGCCGGCGTTATCCTAAACTCGTCCGCCCGCTTGCCGCCGTCGGCGCCGTCGGCGCTTTTTTGGCGACCGTGCCCTTATGGGGCTTGTTTCACGCCGATTCGTTCGCCATGCAGTTTCGCGAAAGCGTCCCCTGGATACCGGCGTTCCACATCAATTATGCGCTTGGGGTCGATGGCATCTCGCTGCCGCTCGTGCTGCTCACAAGCGTGGTGGGTGTGATCGTGGTGATGGCCGCAGGTCCCGCGATCAAGGAACGCGTGCCGGAGTATTTTGCCTCCTTCCTCATCATGGAAGGCCTCATGATCGGGGTGTTCAGCGCCCTCGACGCCATGCTGTTTTATGTCTTCTGGGAGGCGATGCTGATCCCGATGTTCCTGATCATCGGCATCTGGGGGGGGCCGAATCGGGTCTACGCCACCATCAAGTTCTTTCTGTATACCTTCCTTGGCTCGGTATTGATGCTGGTGGCCCTGCTTTATCTGTATTTCCGCGCCGGCGAGACCTTCAATATCGTCTCGTTTTATCATCTGCCGCTCGCCGCGACCCCGCAGATCTTGATATTCCTGGCGTTTTTGATCGCGTTTGCGGTCAAGATCCCGATGTGGCCGGTCCATACGTGGCTCCCGGATGCGCATGTGGAGGCGCCGACCGGCGGATCGGTGGTACTTGCGGCCATCATGCTGAAGATGGGCGCCTACGGTTTCGTGCGTTTCAGTCTGCCGATCGTGCCGCAGGCGAGCCACGAACTGGCGGGTCTCATGATCACGCTCTCGCTCATCGCCGTGGTCTATATCGGTCTTGTGGCGCTGGTGCAAGACGACATGAAAAAGCTGATTGCCTATTCGTCGATCGCACACATGGGCTTTGTGACCCTCGGGATTTTCCTGTTCAGCCGCATCGCCATGGATGGCGCGCTCGTGCAGATGATCTCGCACGGCTTTGTGTCGGCCGCGATGTTTCTGTGTGTCGGGGTGCTATATGATCGCCTGCACTCCCGCGCCATCCACGACTACGGCGGTGTCGTCAATCGCATGCCGGTATTCGCGGCGTTCATGATGCTCTTTGCCATGGCCAACTCCGGGCTACCCGGCACCTCCGGTTTCGTGGGCGAGTTCCTGGTGATCCTGGGGGCGTTCAAGGCCGACTTCTGGTACGCGGTGCTCGCGGCCACGACCTTGATCTCGGGTGCCGCCTACACGCTCTGGATGTACAAGAGGGTCATCTTCGGGCCGGTCACCAAGCCCGCCGTGGCGGCCTTGTCGGACGTGACCGGGCGCGAACTTTCGTTTCTCGCAGTCCTCGGTGCGGCGGTGCTCGTCCTGGGGCTGTGGCCCGCGCCCTTGCTGCATGTGATGACGGCCTCCGTGCATCATCTTTTATGGCGCCCGGGCGTGCGACTCGCCGGCGCGACTCCCTAGGGTGGTCTCATGATGCATATAAGACCGGTGTTGCCGGAAATCCTCGTTTTTGCCATGGCCTGCGTGATCCTGCTCGCGGACCTCTTCTGGAAGCGGCGATTCAAGGGGATGATGTATGGGGTCACGCAGGCCACCCTCATTGCCGCCGGAATCACCGCCTACTCCCTGCGCGATGAGGGCGCGCGCGTCGTATTGCACGGCATGGTGATCGGCGATCGCCTGAGCATCGTGCTGCAGATCGCGATCTTTGCGTTGACTGCCATCGTGCTCGCCTATTCGCGGACCTATATCGCCGAGCGCGGGGTGTTTCGTAGCGAATTCTTTGTGCTCGCGCTCACCGGCGTTGTCGGTATGTGCGTGATGGTGAGCGCCGCGCATTTCCTGTCCTTGTACCTGGGGCTCGAGCTCTTGTCGCTCAGCCTCTATGCGCTGATCGCGATGCAGCGCGATTCGATTCCCGCCACCGAGGCGGCCATGAAGTATTTCGTGCTGGGCGCGCTCTCCTCGGGGCTTTTGCTCTACGGCCTGTCGATGCTCTATGGCGCCACCGGCAGCCTTGCGATCGGCCGGGTGGCGACCGCGCTCGCCGCGCTCCCGCGCCATGACATGGTGGCGACACTGGGTCTCGTGTTCGTCCTGTCGGGTCTTGCCTTCAAGCTCGGCGCGGTGCCCTTCCATATGTGGATCCCCGATGTCTATGAAGGGGCGCCGACGGCCGTGACCTTGTATGTCGGCGCGGCCCCCAAGATCGCCGCGTTCGCGCTCTTTCTGCGCCTGCTGGTGGCGGGGCTTCATGGCCTGTCCGGCGCCTGGCAGGAGATGCTGGTGCTGCTCGCGTTTTTGTCGATGGCGGTCGGCAATGTGGTCGCCATTGCCCAGACCAACTTAAAGCGCATGCTCGCCTACTCGGCGATCGCGCACATGGGCTTTCTGCTGCTCGGGCTCTTGAGCGCGCGCGTGAGCGGCTATGCCGATGCCCTGTTCTATGCCTTGATCTACGCCTTCATGACCCTCGGGGCGTTCGGCGTCATCATCCTGCTCTCGCGCAAGGGTTTCGAGGCCGAACGTCTGGAGGATCTGCGCGGCCTCTATCAGAGGAGCCCCTGGTATGCGTGGGTGATGCTGTTGTTCATGTTCTCGATGGCGGGCATCCCCCCGACCATAGGGTTCTACGCCAAGCTCGCGGTCATCCAGGCGGCGGTCAGCGCCGGATTTTATGGGCTGGCGGTGGCCGCCGTGCTGTTTTCCGTGATCGGGGCCTTCTACTACCTGCGTGTCGTGAAGCTCATGTTCTTTGATGCCCCCGTGGACGCCGGCCCGTTGCGTCAGGGGCGCGATCTGCGCTGGATCCTGAGCGTAAACGGCATCGCCATGGTGCTGGCCGCCCCGTGGGCCGGTACGCTCATCGCCATCTGTCGGGCTGCGGTTCGCGGCCTCCCCTGAGGGGCGCGTAGTCCGCGATCGGGCGGACACAACCGCTTCTTGCCGTACGGATCGGGGGTCTGGCGGGTCACCTTCAGGACCCGCCGTGCCGGCCGTAAGCCGGTGTCGGCTTGCGGCGCGCCGCCGTCACCGTTTTGTCATGCACCCTCCGTAGTATCGCGCCACGCGGCCCCGATGGACCGCGCCAGCCCCTCAATGGAGATCCCCAACCCATGAAATGCCTGAAGAAGGCCGTGGCCCTGTGGGCCGTGGCCGCGGTTCTTGCGCCCACCGTGGTCCTGGCCGAGACCCGCATCCAGTCCGATATCGCCTATCGCCGCGAACTCATGGCGGCGATGCAGTGGAATCTCGTGCGTATCGCGCAGACACTCCGCCGCCAGCGTCCTTACGATGCGAACCGCATCGCCGGGGAGGGCCGGGCGTTGGCAATGCTCGCCACCCTACCGTGGGTGGCCTTCGTGCCAGGGTCTGATCGTGGGGCCACCAAGGCGTCGGTGCGTATCTGGCAGCAGCCGCGCGCCTTCGCGGCGGCGGTTGGCCATTTCGAGGCGCTTACCCGCCAACTCGCACAGGCCACCGCCCATGCCCCGCTTGCGGCATCGGCACGCCCGCTCGAACACGTGGCCGATGCCTGCCGCTCCTGCCACCACCGCTTCATGCGTTAGCGGCGCTCAGATCTGCAGAATGAGCCAGGTCCCGAGGCCCGAGAGTGCAAGCGCGAGCACGCTCACCCAGGGTCGCGCGAAGGCGTCACTCGGGACCGGGCTCGCCACGGGTCGTGCCGCGCGCCCGGTGATCATGGGACGCACGAGATCGTGACCGGCTATCACGCGATGCAAGATCACCGCGCTCACGTGGGTGGCGATGAGCGCCAGCAGGACATCGAAATTCCATTTATGAACGGTCGTGAGCCAGTCGCCCATGCGGCTACCGACCAGCGGGTTCAAGGGTCCGGCGGTCAAGACATCGTCGGTTGCGAAAAGTCCGGTCCCGACCTGAACCATCAATGACACCAGAAAGGCGATGACCGCCCATCCGCCCAGCGGATTATGGCCGTGGATATCGGGCGCGCCCCGGCGCCACGATTTGATGTATTCCCAGGTGCGGCGGGGTGAGCGCAGGAAGTGCGCGAAGCGCGCGGTATGGCTGCCGACAAAGCCCCACGACAGGCGAAACAGGATCAATGTGAGCACCGCGTAGCCGCCCCACATGTGGTAGCGCATCAAGCCGTGCCCAAGGTGGGCCGAGGCCCACTCCCAGGCCACGAGCGCCGCCAGTGTCCAATGAAACGCACGCGTCGGAACATCCCAGATCCGCGGGCGCTCGTCGCCTTGCGCAACCCGCTTGCCCGGTGTCTTATCATTCATGCCCGCTGATACCTCATGGAGGCGGGGCACGCGCCCCGCGTGATGAACACAACAATCGACAATATCATGAATGCCGTAATGGTAGCCGATCTCCGGTCGCCTGACGAGCCCTGGTTATCGGCCGGCGCGCGGGTCCGCACCCCCCCCGATGTCTGTCAAAAATCTGTCATCGAACTGGGCCGGCGTTGTCACACGGCTACGGCAGAGTACGCCCGAGAAAGTTCCCAACATGAAAAAAATCAGTGGAGGAATACCGCGTCATGCCGTCTCATTATCGCCCGTTACCGGCCACGCCAGGCCGACTGTCGGTGCTGAGTTCGCTCGTTTTGTGCGCACTGGCCGCAAGCCAGGTCACCGCCGCCGCCCACGACACATCGTCTGTGAACGTCGGCACCGTGAATGCCCAAAGCCGCAAGAAGGCCGAGGCGCTCTTGAAGGCCACGAGCACCAAGCTCACCAAACGCAAGATCCTGAAGTCGACACAGACCGAGCGTGTCATAGGGCGCCGCCAGATCGCCGCCAATGGGCCGCTGGCGGGCTCCGCGCAGGCGTTGGCCATGGCCCCGGGGGTGGCGGTGCGCGGGTACGGCGGTATCAGTGGGTCGGCGCGCTATGAGATCGCGCTGCGCGGGGTCAAGGTCGGCTGGTCGAGCGTGAACGGCGATGTCGAACGCAATGGCATCACCGTGCTGTTCGACGGGGTGCCGATGAACAATCTGATCTCCCATAACGGCGGTTGGGATTCGAACGAAATCCCGATCATGCAGCTCATCTCCGGCGTCAATGTCATCTATGGGCCCGGTAATCCCGCAAGCCGCTGGTTTGACAGCGTCGGTGGCACGATCAACTTTGTCCCCGTTCAGCCCACGAAGCAGGCGGGGGGCAGCGTTGGGTTGACGTACGGCAGCGATCAGACCGAGGGCGCGGATCTCATTGCCAACACCGGCACGCACGATAATTGGTCGACGGTGGTGGCGGCGGGCTTTGTGCGCGACAACACCTTCCGCACGGGTTCCTTTTCGGCGCCCAGCCGTTCGTCGGCATTGTTTGCCAAGACCGTGAAGACCTTCAGCGACGGGTCGTTCAGTATCGGAGGCTATGCGGACGACAATACCGAGTTCCGGCCCAACTTCATTCCGGTCTCGCCCATAATTGCGGGGCCCGGCGGCAGCGCCGTCACAGTCGACGGCACGCCCAACACGCCGCTCTACAGCCAGTCGACCACCGGATACTACTCGTCCTTGCCCGAGTCGGTATGGTTCAAGCAGATCGTGGTGCGCGATCGCATGCTGTATTCGCAGATCAAGCTTGGCCTCGCGCCCGATCTGTCGGTGCACGACCTCGTATGGTATCGCCACGGGCATAGGGTCCATTGGCGTGTGGACAATTACAACTACAATGGCGCGCCGCCCGGGACTGTGAATTCGGAATATTACAACCCGCGGTCCGACACCTACGGGAACCGTCTGGTGTTCGACTGGACGCTCCCCATGAATCGCGTGAAGTTCGGGGGGTCGTGGATCAATCAGACGTATTCGACGCCTTATACAGGCTATAACGAGACCTATGGAACGAGTCCGGCGAATCCGGTCCAGTACAACAACGATACGCTCGCCAACACCTATCTGACGGGCTTTGTGCAGGACGCGATCACGCCGATCAAGGCCTTGACGATCACCCCCGGGATCGCGGGCGTCGATTTCCAGACGCAATTTTTCAACAACGGCGCGAGCTATACCCCGCCCGGGGCCGCCAACCAGACGATAGCGCCAAGCGACAGCAAGGTCTTTACGCGCATGGAACCGTCCCTGGGGGCGCGCTACATGATCGCCCCGCGTTGGTCGGTGTACGGCAATGCCGCCGAGACCTACCAGAACCCCGGCGACAACGCCTTCGGTGCCTACAGCGGCAGCAATGCCATTGATCTCGCGACGCTAAAGCCCGTCAAGAGCGTCGACTACGAGTTGGGGACGCGGCTTCTGATCCGGCGCGCGGGCCTGCTGCGTCATTTCGTGATGAATGCGGATATCTACCGCGACACGTTGAGCAACGAGACCCTGACCACCTATATATCGACTGGTGGGGGTTTCGCGACCACCCAGTTCGCCCAGGCGAGCGCCACTTATAAGGGTTTGAACGTGAGCGCGCAGGACAGTCCGACGTGGCATTGGCATGTGTTTGGAACCGCCTCGCTTACGCGCGCGCATTTCGACTCCTATGTGCCGGGCGGCAGCACCACGAACTACGCGGGCTATCCGATCTCCTATAGCCCCGACGTCACCGCCTCCCTGGGCGTCAATTACCGCGTGGCCTTCGGGCGCTATCTGGTATCGCCCGGGCTGTCCGATCAATACACCGGTACGCAGTACCTGTTCAGCAACGTGGCCAACGCCCCCACCAATAATGTGCAGATGGCGTCTTACAACATCGTCAATACGCAGGTGGCCATCAAGGCCGGGACCGGCATCGCCGGCCTGTCGGCGGTGACCCTGACGGTGGGCGTGACCAATCTCTTCAACAAGCGCTATGACCCCATCCAGTACATCACGAGCGGCGGCTATTTTGGCGGCAACAGCGCCGGGGCCGTGCTCGCCGATCCGGGGGCGCCACGGCAATACTTCGTCAATCTGAACGCGCGCTTCTGACGCGTCCTTTCTTCTCCTCATTGAAGGCCTCAAGGGTGGTCCTTGGGCCTTCTTTTTTTTTGGGGGTTCCGGAACCGCTCCGATTGGCCAAACCGCTCTTTGCCTTAAGACCCGGGACTGCGATGCCATGCGCGATCACGGAGCCCGCCGCACCCTGGCGGCCGCGGGACCGATGGGTTGTGGGCGCCGCTCCGGCCGCCTAGGGCGCGGGATGCCGGACAGGGCCGCGCCTGGACGTCACTGGCTATGCACGCGCGGCGTATACAGGATGCAATACCCCATGGGTGCTATGCGCCCCGCGACCTTTGTGCAGTGGCCGATCGCAAGCGTGCCGTTGGCCTTGGTGCCCTGCATCATCAAGCCGTTCGAATGCCCGACGGCCGGCAGAAAGAAACGGCAGCGGCCGCATACGTCGCGGCCCTTGGGGTGGTCTTGATAGCGTACGCTGGCCTTGCTGGCCTTCGGGGCGGATTTCTTGGCGGTCGCGGCCATTGGCAGCGCGAGCATCGCCGCTGCCGCCGTACGCCGCAGAAAATGCCGCCGGGAGATCGGTCTTGCCATGGCTCAACTCCTATTTCCGGGGACCATGAGGCCATGCTAGTCCCGCACCTCCCGGGATGGCGATCACCGAAAGGTCTCGGTCGTTTCGCGGGGCTGGGCGATGATGAGCATGGCCGCCTTGTGGTCGGAAAGCGCGGGGCCTTGTTCGGGAAATGTGCGCGTCGCGAGCAGCCGGGCGCGGTCGCACCCGTGGACGAAGAGGTAATCGATACGGTCTTGCGGGGCCTCCGCCGGAAAGGTCGCGCCCGTTCCCTGTCCCACGCAGGCGTGGGCATCCACCCATCCGCTGGCGGTCAGATGGGCGATGCCGGGGGCGGTGGGCGGGGCATTGAAATCGCCCACCAGACACTGCGGCCCTGAAAAGCCCTCGAGGGCTTGGGCCAGGGCCGCGACCTGATGTCGGTTCTGCGTGGGGACCCACGAGCAATGGGCATTCGTCAATCGCCAGATCTCCCCCTGCCAGGCGAAGCTCGCGCTGATTACGCGTCGCGGACTCGGGTCCTCGTCGTCATCGTCACGCGGCAGGGCGAAGGACCAGGGGGCGCTCAAGGGGATCTCCGAGAGGATCGCGCTGCCTTGATGGGGTTGTGTCGTGTCGGCGGCCAGGAACAGCTGATGATGATAGTCGAGGTCGCCGGCGAGTTCCCGTAGCTGGTTACGTGTGTCGTCGACGTGGGCCGCCTGCAGGGCGATGATGGCGGGCCGCTCTGCCTGGAGGAGGGCACGCAGCCGCGTGCACCGCTCAGGCCAGGGACCGTAGCCATCCCGGACATAGTTCAGGTTTACGGTGAGGATCTTTAGCATTCGTCGACTCTACGCACGCAAGCGGTGTCGACGCTATCCGACCCCCGGGCAGGCCCCAGGCTAGGCCATGGTGCCATGGGGCGGTGTCCGTCTCCCAAGACCCCGTGAAGCCCGGATGTCCGATGAAATTGGTAGCGGGGGTAGGATTTGAACCTACGACCTTCGGGTTATGAGCCCGACGAGCTGCCAGACTGCTCCACCCCGCATCAGAGGGCGCAGAGTCTACCATCTTTGCGGGCAATGGCAAGCCTTGGCGAACGCGCATTGAAGTTTTGGCGGGAAGGCTTATAATCCGCGTTTATCTCGTATAGGTCGTTTTGCGGAAGTGGGCTTTAAGCCCACTTTTGCGTTTATGGTCATGGAGAAACATATTCAGACGGATCGGCTGCGGGCCTTGGTGGAGCCCGTTGTGGCGCATCTCGGCTTCGAGGTCGTCGATATCGAATTCGTGAGCGGACAAAAGACCTTGCGCATTTATATTGATGGGCCGCAGGGGATCGATGTCGACGACTGCGCCCGGGTCAGTCGCCAGGTGAGCGCGCTATTCGATGTCGAGGATCCGGTCCCGGGGCAGTACACGCTCGAGATCTCGTCGCCCGGACTGGACCGGCCGTTGGCGCGGCCCAGCGACTTCGAGCGCTTCGCCGGGTCCCAGATCAAGCTGAAGACCGCGCTGCCCGTGGATGGGCGCCGGAACTTTCGCGGGCGCCTCGTGGGCCTGGTCGATGGGCGCGTGGTCCTGGAGGCGGACGAAACGCGTTATGATCTCGCGTTTGACAACATCGAGAAGGCGAGACTTGTGCCCGAACTCTGAGGGCGGCTGGAGGCAGTGATGGCGAACGAAATTCTAATGGTGGTCGAGACGGTTTCACGCGAGAAGAATGTCGATCGCGAGATCATCTTTGGGGCGCTCGAGGCGGCGCTGGCGACGGCTACGCGCAAGCGCCACAAGGAAGACATAGACGCCCGTGTCCATATCCACAGAAAGACCGGGGAGTACGACACCTTCCGGCGTTGGCTGGTCGTGCCCGATGAGCAGGAGACGCTCGAGTTTCCGGGGCGCGAGATGCGCCTGGCACAGGCAAGCGAGCGCCAGGCCGATATTCAGGTGGGGGAGTACATCGAAGAGCCGATCGAGGCGGCCGATTTCGGCCGTATCGCCGCTCAAGCCGCCAAGCAGGTGATCGTGCAGAAGGTCCGCGAGGCCGAGCGCGAGCAGATCGTGAACCAGTTCAAGGGCCGCCAGGGCGAGCTCGTCACGGGCGTCGTGAAGCGCCTGGAGCGCGGGGACGCGATCATCGATCTCGGCACCGCCGAGGCCCTGCTGCCGAAGTCGGCGATGATCCCGCGCGAGGGGCTGCGTCCCGGAGACCGGGTGCGCGCCTATCTGGAAGACGTCCATTCGGCGCCGCGCGGGCCGCAATTGTTCCTGAGTCGCACGAGCCCGCAGCTGCTCGTCGAGCTCTTCAAGCTCGAAGTCCCCGAGGCCGGCGAGGGGCTGATCGAGATTCACGGCGCGGCCCGCGATCCGGGACTGCGTGCCAAGATTGCGGTGAATTCCAAGGACCCGCGTATCGACCCCATAGGGGCGTGCGTGGGCATGCGCGGCTCGCGCGTGCAGAGTGTATCGAACGAGTTGGGGGGTGAGCGGGTCGATATCATCCAATGGTCTCCGGACCCGGCGCAATTCGTCATCAACGGGCTCGCGCCGGCGGAGGTGCTTTCGATCGTGGTCGACGAGGAGCTGCACAGCATGGATGTCATCGTCGACGAGTCGCAGCTGTCGCAGGTGATCGGCCGCGGCGGCCAGAATGTGCGGCTGGCGTCCGAGTTGACCGGCTGGGAGCTCAATGTGATGACCGAGGAAACGGCCTCGGCGCGTGGCGAGACCGAGGCGGCCAATGCCGTGCAGATGTTCGTCGAGCAGCTGCGCATGGAGCCCGCGACCGCCGAGCTGCTCGTGCGCGAGGGGTTCATGACCTTGGACGAGGTCGCCTATGTCCCGAAGCAGGAGATGATGTCGGTCGAGGGCTTGAGCGAGGCGCAGGTCGATGAGTTGCGCGACCGGGCGCGTGACATACTGCTCACGCGCGCCATAACGCTCGAGGAAAAGATCGACATGGCGGAGCCCGCCGACGACCTCCTTGGCATGGTGGAGATGGACGAGCATACGGCGCGCCTGTTGGCGAGCCACGGAATAAAGACGATGGAGGAGCTCGCCGATCAGTCGGTCGATGATCTGGCGGCAATAGAGGGGTTGGATGAGGAGCGGGCCCGCATCCTCATTATGGCAGCGCGCGCGCCTTGGTTCGCGGACCAGAGCCAGGGGGCCTGACGGATTTCATTCGATGCCTGAAACGACAGTCAAAAGTTTTGCCGAACAGATCGGTGTGGCGCCGGACAAGCTGCTTCAGCAGCTGGTCGCGGCAGGGATTGCTGGGAAGAAAAGCGGCGACCCCCTGAGCGATGACGAGAAGATGGCGCTCCTGAACTTCCTGCGCACGCATCACGGCGCGGGGGAGCCGGAGGCCAAGCGCATCACGCTCACGCAAAAGTCGACGAGCAAGATCATGCAGAATTCGCGGTTCGGCCAGAGCCGCGCCGTGCAGGTCGAGGTGCGCAAGAAGCGGACCTTCGTCAAGCGCCCGGCGCCTGGCGAGCCGGAGGCCCCGCCCGCCGAGGTCGAGGAGGCCATCGTCGAGTCGGCCGCGGAGCCCGAGGCGCCGCCGGTCACGGTGACGCCTCCCGAGCCCACGGAGGCCGCGCCGGTCGAGGCGGTGGCCGAGGAGCCGGTCGCGGAGACACCCGTGTCCGAACCCGTTCCGGCTCCGGTCGCGGAACCGCCGGCGGCGAAGGAACCGCCGCAAAATCGTACCGTACGTAAGGATACCCGCCCGGAGCGTGGGCGCAACGAGCGCCGGGAGCGTCCGGCGGCCCGGCCTTCGGGCGGGGATCGCAAGCCGCAGAAGGGGCGGCCGGGCGGTCCGCCGTCGCGCGGGGCATCGGGGGCTAAGCGCGTGGTCACGAGTATGAGTGGCCAGCATGCCTTCGAGATGCCGACCGAGCGCGTGGTGCGGGATGTCTATCTGCCGGAGGCCATTACCGTGGCCGAGCTTGCCCAGCAGATGTCGATCAAGGCCGTGGAGGTGATCAAGGTCTTGATGCAGCTTGGGATGATGGTCACGATCAATCAGGTCCTCGATCGCGAGACGGCGACCATCGTGGTCGAGGAACTCGGGCACGTGGCCCACGAGGCGCGTAGTCACGATCCGGAGGCAGCCTTGAAGGTCGGCGATCACGAGGAGGGGGCGCGCGAGCCGCGCCCGCCGGTGGTCACGGTCATGGGCCATGTCGATCACGGCAAGACATCGCTGCTCGATTACATCCGCAAGACCAAGGTCGCAAGCGGCGAGGCGGGCGGCATAACGCAGCATATCGGTGCCTATCACGTCGAGATGCCCAAGGGCATGTTGACGTTCCTCGATACGCCAGGCCATGAGGCGTTCACCGCCATGCGCGCGCGCGGCGCCAAGGTGACGGACATCGTCATTCTGGTGGTGGCCGCCGATGACGGGGTCATGCCCCAGACCGTCGAGGCCATCCATCATGCCCGCGAGGCGGGCGTGCCCATCGTGGTGGCGGTGAACAAGATCGATAAGCCGCAGGCCGACATGGAGCGCGTGAAGCAGGAGCTGGTGACGCACGAGGTGGTGCCCGAGGAGTGGGGTGGGTCGGACATCTTCGTGCCGGTGTCGGCCAAGACCGGTCAGGGGATCGAAGACCTGCTCGATGCGGTGTTGCTGCAGGCCGAGTTGCTCGAGCTTACCGCCGTGCGCCATGCCATGGCGACCGGTATCGTCATCGAGGCGCGGCTCGACAAGGGCCGGGGTCCGGTGGCCACCATATTGGTCCAGGAAGGCACTTTACGTAAGGGCGATGTGATCCTGGCGGGGCGCGAGTCGGGGCGTGTACGGGCGATGACCGACGAGATCGGCCGTTCGATCAAGGAGGCTGGCCCGTCGATACCCGTCGAGGTGCAGGGGCTTTCGGGCGTGCCCAATGCCGGTGACGAGGTGAGCGGCGTCGAAAACGAGCGCAAGGCCCGTGAGATCGCGCTCTTCCGCCAGGGCAAGTACAAGGACGTCAAGCTCCAGCGCCAGCAGGCGTCGAAGCTGTCCAACATGTTCCAGCAGATGCAAGACGGCGACGTCAAGACCTTGACGCTGATCGTGAAGGCCGATGTCCAGGGCTCGGTCGAGGCCCTCACCGAGGCGCTCGAGAAGCTCTCGACCGATGAAGTGAGGGTGCGTGTGGTGCATGGCATGGTGGGCGGCATCAGTGAATCGGATGTCAATCTGGCGGTCGCCTCCAACGCCATCATCATCGGCTTCAATGTACGCGCCGACGGCGGTGCCCGGCGCCTGATCGATTCGGAAGGCGTGGATATCCACTATTACAACGTCATCTATGACGCGGTCAATGAGGTGAAGGCCGCCATGGCCGGTATGCTGAAGCCGCAGTTCCGCGAGGACGTGGTGGGCAGCGCCGAGATCCGTGAGGTATTCCGGACCTCGAAGGCGGGGACCGTGGCGGGTTGCCAGGTGAGCGAAGGGGTGATCCGGCGCGGCCGGCAGGCGCGCGTGCTGCGTGACAACGTGGTCATCTACGATGGCGAGGTCGAGTCCCTGCGGCGCTTCCGTGACGATGTCTCGGAGGTCAAGGCAGGCATGGAGTGCGGCCTCACCTTGAAGAATTATTCCGACATCCGGGCCGGCGATCAGGTCGAGGTCTATGAAAGGGTCGAGGTCGCCCGGACCCTTTGAGACGTCACGCGCCCAAATCCGGATCGCGCGCCGCGCGGGTCGGCGCGCTCGTGTTGCGCGAGGCCGCGCAATGGGTGCTGAGCGAGATCGATGAGGGACAGGTGCGCTCGGCGGCGCTCACCGAGGCCGATGTCAGCCCGGATCTGAAGCAGGCGCGCATCTATGTCACGCACTACCGGGGCGAGGCCGCGGCGCGCGAGGCCGTGGCGCAATTGAATGCCGCGGTACCGCGCATGCGCCGCGAACTCGCCTCCCGGCTCAGGTTGCGCATCGTGCCCAATCTGGTGTTTGCCTACGACCCCTCGGTCGACCAGGGCTTCCGGATCGATGCGCTTCTCGACCGCGCGCGTCGTGAACGCGGCGAGGAGGGTGACGGCTGATGAAGGCCCCGTGCGTGCGCCGTGACGGCCTGCTGGTCCTCGACAAGCCGCCCGGCCTTAGCTCCACGCAGGCCTTGGCGCAGGCGCGCCACCGCCTGCGCGCCTGCAAGGGCGGGCATACGGGGACCCTCGACCCGTTGGCGACCGGTGTGCTGGTGCTGTGTTTTGGCGAGGCCACCAAGGCCGCCTCGTTTCTGGTCGACAGTGATAAGCGTTACCGGGTCGCGATCACGCTCGGGGTGAGCACCACGACCTATGATCGCGAGGGCGAGGTCGTGGCGCGCCGCCCGGTGGCGGTGTCCGATGCCGCCCTGCGCGAGGCGGTGGGTCGTTTCATTGGTCGCATCGATCAGACGCCCCCCCGGTTTTCGGCGATCAAGCAGGGTGGCCGGCCATTTTACGAGCGGGCCCGGCGCGGTGACGAGGCGCAGCCCGAAAGCCGCAGCGTGGTCGTGACCGGCATCGAGATCATCGATCGCCAGGATACGGTGCTCACGCTCGATGTCGCCTGCGGCAAGGGTTTCTATGTGCGCAGCCTGGCCCACGATCTCGGTGAGGCCCTGGGCTGCGGGGGGCATGTCGCGGAGTTGCGCCGGCTCGCGGTCGGGCGTTTTACCATTGATCAGGCCGTGGCGCTCGCGGATGTCGGCCTCGATACCGCCTTGCTCGAGAGTGACGCCGCGCTCACCGGTCTGCCGTCGGTGGTGTTGCCGGGCTTCCTGGCGCGCGCCGTCATGCGCGGGCAAGGCGTGCACATCGGTGGCCGGGAACAGGAGGGTTGGGTCCGTTTGTATGACGATTCGGGGGTGTTCCTCGGTATCGGGTGGTCGGTGGCGGCCGGGGAGATCCGCCCCAAGCGCCTATGGGTCGGGGCGCCTGCGCATGTTGAGCCCATGGACGCACGCGGTTAGAATAGCGGTTTATCCTTTTCTCGGAATATTTCGGGTCAGCGAGGGCGGTATGGCATTCACGGTCGAAAAAAAGACGCAGGTAATCAAGGAATACCGGAGGGGCGAGGCCGACACCGGATCCCCGGAGGTACAGGTGGCGCTGATCTCGGCCCATATCGATGAGCTTTCGCAGCACTTCGCCGTCCACAAGAAGGACAACCACTCGCGCCAGGGTCTTCTGCGCATGGTCGGCAAGCGGCGTAAGCTCCTCGATTATCTAAAACGCGTGGATACCGGTCGTTACCGCGACCTCGTCGCGCGACTTGGCCTGCGCAAGTAGGGCGAAACACCCCAAAAGAGCATCGAAGCGGAGGACAAGCGCGTTGGGTAAAATCACAAAGACGTTCCCGTATGGCAACCATACGGTCAAGATCGAAACCGGGGAGATTGCCCGCCAAGCCACGGGCGCCGTCATGGCCAGCATGGGTGACACGGTCGTGCAGGTCACGGTGGTGGGCATGCGGCAGTCCGCGCCCGATCGCGATTTCTTTCCAATGACCGTGGATTACCAGGAGCGCTCCTACGCCGCCGGACGTATCCCCGGAGGATTTTTCAAGCGCGAGGGGCGCCCCTCGGAAAAGGAAATCCTGACCTCCCGCCTCATAGACCGCCCGATCCGCCCGCTGTTTCCGAAGTCGTTCACCAATGAAGTACAGATTATCGCCACCGTGATGTCGCTGGATCCCGATATCGATCCCGATATCATCTCGCTCATCGGGGCGTCGGCCGCGCTGTCGCTTTCGGGCATGCCGTTCAAGGGTCCCTTGGGGGCGGCGCGCGTGGGTTATCGCGATGGCCAATACCTTCTGAACCCGGGGATGTCGGATCTCGCCACCTCGGCGCTCGATCTGGTGGTGGCCGGCACACGGAACGCCGTCTTGATGGTGGAGTCGGAGGCCAAGGTCCTGCCCGAGGATGTGATGTTGGGGGCGGTGCTGTTCGGCCATGAGCAGATGCGCGCCGTGATCCAGGCCATCGACGAGTTGGTGGCCGAGGCCAAGGTGCAGCCTTGGGACTGGACGCCGCCGGCGAAGGATGCCGGGCTTGCCACGGTGCTTGCCACCGCGATCGGCGCCGAGCTCACGGCCGCCTATCAGATCCGCGAGAAGCTGCCGCGCCAGGATCGCGTGGCGGAGTTGCGCGACAAGGCGGTGGCGGAGCTTGCCGGAGAGGCCCCGAAGCCCAATGCCGATCAGGTGCTCGCGGCCTTCGGGGCGCTCGAGAAGCGCATCGTGCGCGGGCGGATCCTGAGCGGTGAACCGCGTATCGATGGGCGCGACAACAAGACCGTGCGCCCGATCACGATCCGCACCGGTGTGCTGCCACGCACGCATGGTTCGGCGCTCTTTACGCGCGGTGAGACCCAGGCGCTGGTGGTCACGACCCTTGGTACGGGACGCGACGCGCAGATGATCGATGCCCTCGAGGGCGAGCGCAAGGACCCGTTCATGCTGCATTACAATTTCCCGCCATCCTCGGTGGGCGAGACCGGGCGGGTGGGCAGCCCCAAGCGCCGCGAGATCGGCCATGGGCGGTTGGCTAAGCGCGCGATCGCGGCGGTGCTGCCGGACCTGGCGGAGTTCCCCTACGTATTGCGCGTCGTTTCCGAGATCACCGAGTCGAACGGTTCGAGTTCGATGGCCACGGTGTGCGGAACCAGCCTGTCTCTGATGGATGCCGGCGTGAAGACCAAGGCGCCGGTGGCGGGTATCGCCATGGGGCTCATCAAGGAAGACGACCGGTTCGCGGTGCTGACTGATATCCTGGGCGACGAGGATCACTTGGGCGACATGGACTTCAAGGTGGCCGGGACCGCCGAGGGCGTGACCGCCTTGCAGATGGACATCAAGATCGAGGGGATCAACCGCGAGATCATGGATACCGCCCTGAAGCAGGCGCGCGACGGCCGGCTGCATATCCTCGGCATCATGAACGGTGCGATAGGCGAGGCGCGCCAGGAGATGTCCGAGTATGCGCCGCGCATCATCACCTTCAAGATCAATCCGGAAAAGATCCGCGATGTGATCGGCAAGGGTGGCGCCACGATCCGCGCGCTGTGCGAGGAGACCGGTGCGACCATCGATATCGATGACGACGGGGTCGTGAAGATCGCGTCCGTGGACAATGCCGCGGGCCAGGAGGCGCGTCACCGCATCGAGCAGATCACAGCCGAGGTGCAGGTGGGCATGATATATGAAGGGCGGGTGGCGAAGCTCATGGACTTCGGGGCATTCGTCACCATCCTTCCGGGCAAGGACGGGCTCGTCCATATCTCGCAGATATCCCATGAGCGTGTCGAGAACGTGAGCGAGAAGCTCGCCGAGGGTCAGACGGTACGCGTCAAGGTCCTGGAGGTCGACAAGCAGGGCCGCATCCGCTTGAGCATGAAGGCGGTGGAGGGCGGCTAGCGAGCGGCTCGACGCGGCAGCGCGATAGGAGAGGGGGCGGCGGATCACTCTGCGCGCCCCCTGTCATTTTGGGGCCAATGACTGGCCCGTGATAGAAATGTGGCGAGGAGGGAATTATGGAAGGCGCTCCCGCGTCTCTTGGTCTGCGCGAGACCATCATGAAAGACATGCAAGGCGCGGTGCGCCTGGCGACCGCCTATGTGGGCCTGAGCGGCGGACTTTTGCAGGCCATGGCGGCCCTCGGCCGGGCCGATGCCGGGGCGGTTGCGAAGGCCGCGGGCGCGGATGAGGGCTATGTCGTGCGCTGGTGCGACGCGGCCTATGCGTTCGGGATTTTGGATGAAGAACCGGGAGGGTTTGTGCTGACCGAGCTCGGACGGGCGTTCCTGCCGGAGGCGCCCGGGACGCTCATGCCCTTTGCCGTCCAGGAGGTGCTGACGGCGCATATCGCCGAGCGCGCCGCCGGCCTCATGAAGACCGGGGAACGTCCCGGGGAGTCGGTGCTCGCCGAGCGCGCCACCATCCTCCCATGGTTTGGGCCCATGCTCGAGGCCCAGTTCGGGCCGGTCTTTGAAAAGACCATTATGCCGGCGGTCCCCGTCTATGAACGGGCGGCGGGACGCGGTGGATTCGTCATAGACCTCGGCTGCGGCAACGGTTGGTATCTCATGCGCCTGGCGCGCGCCTATCCGGGCCTGCGGTGCCTTGGTATCGACGGCTTCGATGAGAACATCCGGCAGGGTCAGGCGCGCGCCGAGGCCGCGGGTCTTGCTGACCGCGTGCGTTTTGCCAAGGGCGACATCTATGGTTTCGAGAGCCCGGAGCCGGCCGACATCATCGCGCTCAATCGCGCCCTGCATCACGTATGGGACGAAAAGGATACGGTGTTCCGAATATTGCATGATCACGTGAAGCCCGGGGGCGCGGCGGTCATATGGGAGCCGCATTGGCCCGCGGACCGCGCCGCCTTACGCGAACCGGGACGGCGCATGGTGGCCTTCCAGAACCTGACCGAACATGTCCAGGGCAACCATTTCCTGAGTCCCTCCGAGATCGCGGAGGCCTTCCGGGGCGCGGGCCTCGTGCCCGAGGTCTATGATTTCCTGGAAGGGCGCGAGGCGGTGGTAGTCGGCACGCGGCCCTGAGGGCGGCGGGTATCGGAGGCCCCCGGGCCGGAGGGTCCGGGGGGCCCGATCCGGGGCACCCGCCGGCGTAAGATCCGGCGGCGGTAGGGCGACTAACTGGCGGCGGGCGCGGGAATGCGCCGGCGATAATACGAGGGGGGTCGAGCAGGATTGCCTGAACCACCCCAGGATGACCCACACCACGCTCAAAAGAGGTTCTATGGCAGCCCTACGTAAAATGGCAGTCCTGCGCAAATGGTTGTTCGTGATCCTGGCCTCCGGGGTTCTGGCGGTGCCGGCCCTGGCCGAGAACTGGACGCTATTCCATCATTACGACTTCAATAAGCCGCAATTCATCCATTCGCACCCGTTCGCCAAGGAGCATCTGGTCGTGCAGGTCGATCAAGGCAATCCGCATCGCTGGAGTCTCGCGCTCTCGAACGTCGCCAATGTGTTGAATTACTTTGGTTCCGACAAGATCCAGATCGTGGTCGTGGCCTATGGGCCCGGGCTCAAGATGCTGTTTGCCAACAGCCCCCTCAAGCTGCGCGTGCAGAGCCTGAATGCCCAGGGCGTGGAGTTCGATGCCTGTCATATGACGATGCTCGGGATCAAGGCCAAGACCGGGCATCTCCCGAAGCTCCTGCCGCAGGCGGCGGTGGTGCCGGGCGGCGTGATCCGCATCATGCAGCTCGAGCAGCACGGCTTTGATCTGCTGAAGCCCTGAGCGGCTGGGTTATGAGGCCCGCGGACTCACGCGGGCCTCATGCATGTAAGGCCCGAGAAAGGCCCCCAGGCGGTCGTCCAGCCAAAAACGTGGCGCCCACGGGGTACCTCCGGCAATGAAGCCCACATGCCCCCCTTGCGCATAGAGCTCCAGGCGCACCGCGCTCGCGAGTTCGCCCGCGGTGGGTGTGCTGCCGGGCATCAGGAACGGGTCGTCTTCGGCCTGCACGAGCAGTGTCGGGACGCTGATATAACGAAGATAGGGACGGCAGCTGGCGCGCCGGTAATAGTCGTCGGCGTCACGAAAGCCGTGCAGGGGGGCGGTCACCGCACCATCGAAGGCCCGGAAGTCGCGCAGCGCCTTCAGAAACCGCACGTCGCCGCCCCGCGCCCGGACCTTGCGTGCCAGCGAGCGCCTGAGCCAGCGTAACAGTACCCATTGATAGAGGCGCGATGGCCCGCTGTCCAGGCGACGCGCGGCGCTCGCGAGCTCGAAGGGTACCGAGACGGCGGCCGCGGCCTTGAGCGGCGCCTGTTCGCCGCGCTCGCCGAGCCACTTCAATAGCACCGAGCCCCCGAGCGAATAGCCGACCGCGCACACGCCCTCGGGGTGGCGGCGCGTCAAGAGATCGACGATCGCCTGGAGATCTTGGGTCTCGCCGGCATGATAGCCTCGCGGGAGGCGGTTGGGCTCGCCGCTGCACCCGCGAAAGTGCATGACGACGGCCCTCCAGCCGGCGCCCCGACAATGACGCAAGAGGCGCGTGATATAGGGGGAGCGCGAGGAGCCTTCAAGCCCGTGGAGTATGAGCACCGTGGGGCCCGTGCGTGGCGAGGGCGTGAGCCAGTCCAGGTCCAGGAAATCCCCATCGGGCAGCGTCACGCGCTCGCGCGTCAAGACCTCGCCGCGGGCGCGGTCTTTCAGCGCCCCGAGCACGGTCTGGGCGTGGGGATTGCGGGCCCAGACCGGGGCCCTAAAGGGCGTCATTCCGAATCGTGCCCCTGGAGCTGGCGTATGATGTCCGGGTTCTCGAGCGTGGAGATATCTTCATCCACGGTCTCGCCGCGCGCCACGGCGCGCAACAGGCGGCGCATGATCTTGCCGGAGCGGGTCTTTGGGAGGTTGTCGGCAAAGCGGATGTCCGCGGGCTTGGCGATCGGCCCGATCTTCTCGCCCACCCAGGCGCGCAGCTCGGCGATGCGCGAGGCGCGTTCCTCGCCTTCAGGCCTTGGCCCGCGCGGCACCACGAAGGCGCAGATCGCCTCGCCGGTCAATTCGTCGGGCCGCCCGACGACCGCCGCCTCGGCGATCAGGGGGTGGGCCACGAGCACCGACTCGATCTCCATTGTCCCCAGGCGGTGACCGGAGACCTTGAGCACGTCGTCGACCCGCCCCATGACCCAAAAGTAGCCGTCGGCGTCGCGTCGCGCCCCGTCGCCGCTCACATAGTAGCGGTTCTGGAAGCGCTCCCAATAGGTCTCGCGGTAGCGCTGGGGGTCGCCCCAGACCGTACGCAACATCGATGGCCACGGGCGCTTGATCACCAGGAAGCCGCCTTCGTCGGGGGCGGTCACGGGTGTACCCTCGGCATCCACCACGTCGGCCACGATCCCGGGGAGCGGTCGTGTGCACGACCCGGGTTTCAAAGCCACGATCCCGGGGATGGGTGCGATCATATGGACCCCGGTCTCGGTCTGCCACCAGGTATCGACGATCGGGCATCGGCCCTGGCCTATGACCTGGTAATACCACATCCAGGCCTCCGGATTGATGGGCTCACCCACACTCCCGAGCAGTCGCAGGCGACTTAAGTCATGACGGCGCGGGTAATCGTCCCCGTGTTTTTTCAAGGCCCGGATGGCGGTCGGTGCGGTATAGAAGACGCTGACCCGGTGGCGTTCGCAGAGGTCCCAGAAGCGTCCCGGGTCGGGGATGGTCGGGGCCCCCTCGTACATGACCATGGTCGCGCCGCACGCGAGCGGCCCGTAGGCCACATAGCTGTGACCGGTCACCCAGCCCACATCCGCCGTGCACCAGAAGACATCGTCTTCGCGGATGTCGAACACCCAGCGCATGGTGAGGATGGTCCCGAGGAGATAGCCGGCGCTGGCGTGCTGTATGCCCTTGGGCTGTCCCGTCGACCCCGAGGTATAGAGCAGGTACAGCGGGTGTTCGCTGCCCACGGCCACCGGGGCGCAGTCAGCGCTCACATCGGCCACCGCCTCGTGCCACCAGATATCACGCCCGGGGCGCCAGGCGATGGCATTACCGGCGCGCTTGAGCACGAACACCGTGCGTACCGTCGGGCACTCGTCTAGCACCTGGTCACAGATGGCCTTCAACCCTATGATGCGTCCCCCGCGATGCCCGCCATCGGCGGTCACTACGGCGACCGCCCCGGCGTCCTTGATGCGGTCCTTCAGGGATTCGCTCGAGAAGCCCCCGAATACCACCGAATGGATGGCACCGATGCGCGCGCACGCCTGCATGGCGATCACCGCCTCCGGCACCATGGGCATGTAGATCACCACCCGGTCACCGGTGTTGATGCCCTGGGCGCGCAGGGCGTTGGCGAAGCGCCCGACCTCGGCCAGCAGCTCCCGATAGGTCAGGATGCGCACATCCCCAGGCTCCCCCTCGAAGAGGATGGCCGGCTTGTCGGCACGCTGCGCGATGTGTCGGTCCAGGCAGTTGACAGAGACATTCAGGACGCCATCGTCGAACCAGCGATAATGCGGGGCATTGTCCCCGTCCAAGGTGCGCGTGAAGGGCTTGATCCAGTCGATCTCCTCGCGCGCGCGTCGCGCCCAAAAGCCCTCGTAGTCGCTTTCGGCCTCGGCGAGTAGGCGTCGGTAGAGTTCCTCGGTCATGGCCCCCCCGCGCCCGAAGTCCTTCGGCGGGGGAAACAGACGGTTTTCGGTAAAAAGCGACTCGATGGGATCGCGCGATTCGTGGGCCAAGGTTTATCTCCCGATATCAGATCCGTTCGTTGGATTCGGCCCCTGGCTTTCGTTGATCACCGGCGATAGGGGGTTTGCGAGCCGCGCGTCGATGGCGGCGCACGGCCAGGACCAGGAACACCATAAGGCCGCCGGCCACGGCATCATCCATGCCGTGCATATAGGGCGAGAGCGCCTGCCAATGTTGACCAAGGCGCAGACCGACCCATGCCAAAACTGCGCACCAGACGAGGGAGCCGGCCGCCGAATAGGCGATGAACGCCGCAAGCGGCATGCGCGCCACGCCCGCCGGCAGCGATATGAAGGTACGCAGGATGGGCAGCAGGCGGCCTAGGAACACCGCCGCGTGGCCGTGGCGCGCAAACCAGGCGTGCGCGGAGTCGAGGTCGTGGGGCGATATCAGGATCTTGCGGCCGTGGCGGCGCAAAAACGGCAGCCCGCCGTAGGCCCCGAGGGCATAGGCGGCAAGCGAGCCTGCCACGTTGCCGATGGTGCCGGCCGCTATGACCCCGAAAAGGCCCAGGGCCTTGGTCGACGCCAGATAGCCCGAGAAGGTCATGATGACCTCCGAGGGGATGGGGATGCAGGCGCTCTCCAGCATCATGAGCGCCGCTATGCCGATGTAGCCCGTCTGGCGGATCATGAGCAGCATCGCGCCGGCCAGGGCATGGATGAAGGCGTGTATCACAGCCGACCCCTCGGTCCTTTCATAACTAGGCCTGTGGCGACCGGCCGACCCGGAGTCCGTTTCTCCCGGGTGACGTCACGGCGCGAGGGGCCGGTGCGCACCCGCGGGCCGCCCCGCACCCTCAAGCCATCTGTTTTTCGCGGATCTCGTCCAAGGTCTTGCAGTCTATGCACAAGGTGGCGGTGGGTCGCGCCTCGAGCCTCTGCACGCCGATTTCCACGCCGCAATTCTCGCAATACCCGTAATCGTCGGCATCGATGCGACTCACGGCCTCGTCGATCTTCTTGATCAATTTGCGCTCGCGCTCGCGATTGCGCAGCTCCAGCGACATGTCGGTTTCCTGGCTCGCGCGATCATTCGGGTCCGGATGGTTGGCGGTCTCGTCTTGCATGGCGTGCATGGTGCGCGAGACTTCTTGTATGAGTTCCGCCTTCCAGGCGAGCAGAACCTTGCGGAAGTGTTCGCGCTGGCGGGTATTCATGTATTCTTCGCCCTCGGCGACGGAATAAGGCTTTATGCCATGCAGCAGAGTCTGAACTTCCTTCTTCTTCGTGACCGCCATCGATTACTCCTGCGCTCGAGACAATGGTAGGGCTTGCGAGCAAGCGCGAATCTATACCAGAAAGCACAGGGGCATGCAAGAAAGGGTCCGACGGGCGGGGGCGTGGCCGGTTTTGAGCGATACCTTAATAGGGGACGAGATGCTGAAGGCACTGATTTTTGATGTGGACGGGACATTGGCCGATACCGAGCGGGATGGGCATCGCGTGGCATTCAACCGCGCGTTCGCGGCCGAGGGCCTGCCGGTGGTGTGGGATGAGGCGCTTTACGGACGATTGCTTGGCATCACCGGGGGCAAGGAGCGGCTCCTCCATTTCTTTACGCGCGTCCGGCCCGATTTGCGCCCCGCGGGCGATCTGGACGTCCTTATACGGCATTTGCATGCGCGCAAGACCGATATCTACAGCGATCTCCTGAATACCGAAGGGGTGCCTTTGCGCCCGGGCATACGGCGATTGCTCACCGAGGCCCGCGACCGGGGCCTTAAGCTCGCGATCGCCACGACCACCACGGAAAAGAATCTCGAGCCGATATGGGCGGCGCTCGGACCCCAGGCGCGCGGCTGGTTTCATACCGTGGGGGCCGGCGATTGCGTGGCGGCCAAGAAGCCGGCGCCCGATGTCTATGAATATGTCCTAGCGGGGCTTGGATTGCCGGCCGGCGATTGCCTGGCCTTCGAGGACTCGGAGAACGGTCTGCGCGCCGCCACCGGCGCCGGCCTGGATACCATCGTGACGGTCACCGACTATACGCGCGCGCAGGATTTCTCGGCAGCGCTGCTCGTGGTCGATCACCTGGGCGAACCGGACCGGCCGATGGTCCGTTTGTCCGGGACGGCGTTTGCGGGCCGCATGCTCGATGTCGATGCCCTGATGGCGCTTAAAATCGCCCGGGCGTGAGTCGTGGAGGGGACCATGGAGATATTCAAGAGCTTCCGGATCGAGGCCGCGCATCGTCTGCCCGGCCTGCCCGAGGGCCATAAGTGCTGGCGGTTGCACGGGCACTCGTTTCGTATCGACGTCCATGTCCGCGGGCTGGTCGATGCGCGGTGCGGCTGGGTGATGGATTTTGCCGACGTCGGCGCGGCCTTCCGGCCGATCTTCGATGACCTCGATCACCATTATCTGAACGATATCCCGGGCCTCGAGAATCCGACCAGCGAATGTCTTGCCCAATATGTCTGGGGGCGGCTCGCGGATGTGCTTCCGGGCCTTGCGCGGGTCGTGATCCACGAGACCTGCACCTCCGGCTGCGCCTATGAAGGACCGGGATCAGTCAAGGAAGGCCAAAAGCTCGGCGGGGGTGATTAACAGGCCATCGGCCCCCCAGCGCCGGGCTTCGTCCGGGGGGGCGTAGCCGAAGGCCACCGCCAGGCCCGGCATGCCGGCGGCGTGGGCCGCCTCGATGTCCCCTTCGTCGTCGCCGACATAGATGCAGCGATCGGGGGCGATACCCATGAGCCGGCAGGCGTGGAGCAGGGGATCGGGATAGGGCTTGCGGCGTGCCAGCGTGTCGCCGCCGACCAGGCAGCGGGCGCGACCATTCAGGCCCAGGGCGGCGAGCACGCGCGCCGCCAGGTGTTCGGGTTTGTTGGTCACGACCCCCCAGGGAAGGCCGCGGGCCTCGAGCGCATCCAGGACCTCGATCATGCCCGCGTTCGGCTCGGTGGCGGTGCCGATCAGGCGCTGATAATGGGCCAGAAAGGCCGCGCGCGTCGCCTCGTAGTCGGCCATGTCCGGCTCAAGGCCGAGCCCTTCGCGCAAGAGCGCGACCGTGCCCACGGCCGTCGCCCGCCGCACCCGTTCCGGGTCCACAGGCGGGCTTCCCGGCGGCCGCAACGCCATAAGCGCCAGCGCCAGATCCGGGGCGGTGTTGGCGAGCGTGCCATCCAGGTCGAACAGTACGGCCTCGCGCGTCAAGGCCCCTCGCGCCGTGCACACACGAGATAATTGACGTCGACCGTAGGCGACAGCGCGTAATGCTCGACCACCGGCCAGTAGCGCACGCCGCTTATGGTCTCGGTCGCGAGCCCCGCGGCCCGCATCCACGCGGCGAGCTCCGAGGGGCGGATGAAGCGCGCGTACTCGTGGGTGCCGCGTGGCAGGACGTTCAGCAGGTATTCCGCGCCCACGACCGCCATCAACCACGCCTTGGGCGTGCGATTGATGGTCGAGAAGAACACCCGGCCGCCGGGCTTCACGAGTCGCGCGCAGCTTGAAACCACCGATGCGGGGTCGGGTACATGTTCCAGCATCTCAAGGCAGGTCACGACATCAAAGGTGGCGGGGCTCGTGTTTGCGAGGTCCTCGACCGAGGTCTCGCGATAGTCGATGGTAAGACCGTTTTCGATGGCATGCAGGCGCGCCACGAGCAGCGCCTCGTGCGCCAGATCGATGCCCGTCACGCTGGCCCCGGCGGCGGTCATGGCCTCCGTGAGCAGACCCCCGCCACAGCCCACGTCCAGCACCTTGCGGCCCGCCAGATCGACGCGCTCCTTGATAAATCGCAGGCGCAACGGGTTCATGCCGTGCAGGGTCTTGAGCGGTCCCTGCGGGTCCCACCAGCGGGCGGCGACCGTCTCGAATCGTTGGAGTTCTTTGGGGTCGGCATTCTGCGCCGGGGTCATGACAGGCCTCCATGATCGCTCGCGCGTATCTTATCACGCCAGGCCGCCGCCTGGCGGATGATCGCCCTTTCGTCCAGGGTCAGCACCTGTCGGTCGCGCAAGAGCGGCCGGCCCGCGACCCAGGCATGCGTCACCTGATCACGGCTTGCGGCATAGACGAGCTGCGAAAGCGGGTCATAGACAGGCTGGGTGGAGGGTGCGCGCAAATCGATTGCGATGACGTCGGCGCTCTTGCCGACCACAAGCGAGCCGATGTCATCGCCAAGTCCCAAGGCGCGGGCGCCGTTCAAGGTCGCCATCTCCAGCGCCACCGCCGCCGGCACCGCGGTCGCGTCCCCGCTCGTGCCCTTGGCAAGGAGTGCCGCCGTGCGCATCTCCCCGAGCATGTCGAGATCGTTGTTGCTGGCCGCGCCATCGGTGCCGAGGGCGACATTGACGCCGGCATGGACGAGCGATGGGACCGGACAGATACCGGCGGCGATCTTCAGGTTGGACTCGGGGCAGTGGACCACGCTTACCCCGCGCGCGGCGCACAGCGCGATCTCGTCTGCCGTAAGCTGGGTCATGTGCACGGCCATGAGGTTGGCATGGATAAGCCCCAGGCGGTCGAGCCGCGCCAGGGGGCGTACGCCGTGGCTCTGCAGCGATTGGGTGATCTCGCCTGCGGTCTCGTGGATGTGCATGTGCAGGGCGATATCGAGCTCGTCGGCGCGCACGCGGATGCGCTTTAGTGTCTCGTCGGAGACCGAGTAGGGGGCGTGCGGGGCGAGCAGGGGCGTGATGAGCGCATCATGGCGCCATCGGTCGCACAGCGCGATCCCGCGGCTCAGGTATTCTTCGGGGTCGCGGGCCCAGGCGGTCGGCACGTCGATGACCACGAGACCGAGCGCCGCGCGCAGCCCGGCGCTGGTTGCCACGCGCGCGGTCTCATCGGCGAAGAAGTACATGTCCGCGAAACAGGTGGTGCCGCCTTGGATCATCTCGAGCGCGGCGAGCGCGCTGCCGTCGCGCGCGAAGTCGGCGTTGACATGACGGCCTTCGGCCGGCCAGATATGCTCATGCAGCCATTGCTGGAGCGGAAGATCGTCGGCAAGCCCGCGAAAGAGCGTCATGGCGGCGTGGGTATGGGCATTGACGAGGCCCGGGAGCAGGACATGTCCGGGGAGGTCCACGGTGTGCGCCGCCTGCGGGGCCTGCGCCTGCGGCACGATCGCCGCGATGCGGCCGTCGCGTATGAGCACGGCGTGGTCGTGCCGCACCTCGCCGCGTGGTTCCACCGGGATGATCCAGGGGGCCTTCAGGCAAAGATCGAAGTCCATGACAACCCTCGCGTGGTTGGGGGGTCTAGCGCGTGTGCGCGGTTTTGGCGCGGAAGGTCCCGGTCGCGACGATACGACCACCCTCCCGCCGGGCGAACGAATGGCAAAAATCGCGCACCGGAGACTCGTGGTGCGAGATCGGCACGATGCTCACGCCGTTAGGCCGCAGGCTTGCCATCCTGGCGCGACACTGTTCCTGATCGGAGGGCGCCGGGACATGTTCGTGGCGGGAGCGCGGCCGTTTCTTGAAAAGTCCCACCAGCTTGCCCTCCGGGCTGTCCACGGGGTTGTGGTGGAGGGGGAGCTCCCGGGAGGCATGCCCCACCGCCACGACGCCTTTGAGCGGGGGGCGCGTCACCACCGCTCCACCGGCGAGTCGGCGTAGCGGTGGACGACAAAGAGCCCCGCTGTAAGGCTTGCCACGGTCCAGGCCATGGCCCGAATGTGCCAATCGGGCCGCTGTCGGCAATCTGTCACCGCAGGTGAACAGGGCGCGCACCCCGACGACTGGCGGCCCCGCCATGGCGGTCGGGGGCTGTGCGAGACTTTTTGCCATAGACCCAACGAAAAAGCGACCTTCGTCATGATAGCATCATCGCCGGACGTTGTGTCCCAGGGCGTGCGGAGGAATGGCGGTGGATGCGGTTCTCTATGACAAGGTGCGCGCCGTCGAGTGGCGCGAGGGCGGGGTGCGACTTTTGGATCAGCGCGTGCTGCCTTCTACGCTACGCTATGAAGAGTGCGCGACGGCGCGCGAGGTCGCGGCCGCCATCACCGCCATGGTCGTGCGCGGGGCGCCGGCGATCGGGGTGACCGCGGCCTATGGCGCGGTGCTGGCGGTCACCGAGGCCTATAGGCGCGTGCCCACCGACTGGCGCGCGGCCGCGCGCGCCGATCTTACGGTGCTGCGCGAAAGCCGCCCCACGGCCGTGAATCTCGGCTGGGCCCTGGATCGCATGGAGCGCGTGATGGAGGCCGTCGGCGCGGAGCCCCCAGTGGCCACGCTGCTCACCGCCGCGCGGCGCTTGCATGACGAGGATATCGCCGCCAACCGACGTATGGGCGCGCTCGGCGCCGCGTTGCTGCCGCCCAAGGCGCGGGTGCTGACACATTGCAATACCGGGGCGCTGGCCACCGGGGGGTATGGCACCGCGCTGGGTGTGGTGCGCGCCGCGGCCGCGGTCGGGGGCATCAGCATGGTCTATGCCGACGAGACGCGACCGTGGTTGCAGGGTGCCCGGCTGACCGCCTGGGAGCTCGTGGAGGAGGGCCTGCCGGTGACCGTGCTCGCCGATGGTGCGGCCGCGGCGCGGCTGCGCTCAGGTGATATCGCGGCAGTCCTCGTGGGCGCCGATCGCATCGCCGCCAACGGCGACACCGCCAACAAGATCGGGACCTACGGGCTGGCGGTGTCGGCGCGCCATCATGGCGTGCCGTTTTATGTCGTGGCGCCGATCAGCACGATCGATGCCGCGACCCCCGACGGCCGGGGGATTCCCATCGAGGAGCGCGCCGAAAGCGAGGTCTTGTGCTGCCAGGGGGTGGCGCATAGCCCCGCGGGGGCGCGTGCCTGGAACCCGGTCTTCGATGTGACCCCGGCTGTGCTCATCACGGCGCTCATCACCGAGCGCGGGGTGGTGCAACACCCCGATACCGAGGGCATCGCCCGGCTTCTGACATCCCCGATCCCCGCCTGACGCAGGCGCTGCGCCCCTTTCACCCGCCCGCGCCCCAAGGAGGGCCGGCGAGGCCGCCGGTGCCTCGCGCCCTCTTGCCCGGCTGCGGTTGGCGAGGCACCGGAAACGATCCGGCGACCTATAGTCCCGGCCTACCCCCTACAGCCCCGACGACGAAGGCCTCAGATCGCGCGCCCGTGAGGCGTTGGACCGCACCGCCCGGCATCGCGCCGGCGTCGATCTCGAGTCCATTAGTACCGCTTACTATAAGAATACGCCCATGTCCCTGATCTGTATCAAAACGACCCGCCTCCTATCCCCTTAGGATAGCGCCCGCTGAGCCGGCTATCTCTCTTGCGGTAGAGACCGGCTCCCGATGGCGCCCCGCGGCGGTCCGTGGGGCGGCGCACACGACGGGCATGGTGGCGCCCGGTCCCTGCAGGGCCCGGGCGCCGACCGTCCCATTCATGAGGCTTTCGGAGATATGCCAACAAACAGGTTGCGATCACGGGCGTGGCGGGTCCTTTCTCTTGTGCCACTCTTGCTTCTCGCGGGCTGCGTCAAGCAGCGCGGCGGGGATGATTTCTGGATGCTGGATCCCAAGGGGATCATCTCCGCGACCCAGGACCATTACCTGACCCTCGATGTTCTGGTCATGCTGCTCATCATCGTGCCCACCGGGATCTTCATCGTGTGGGCGATGCGCCATTACCGCAAGGACGGCGGGCGCGGGCATTACGATGGCCGATGGGACCACTCCAACGTCTTGGAGGCGGTCGTCTGGGGCATACCGATCGTCACCGTCGGGATCCTGTCCTACTACTCGGTCAAGGCCATCTATGCCGTGAACCCCTATCACCCGACGGTCATCGCCCGCGCCCTGCGTACTACCCATGCCCGCGGCCCGCTCGACGTCGACGTCATCTCCACCGACTGGCAATGGGTGTTCGTGTATCCCAAACAGCACATCGCCACCGTCGATCGCCTGGTCATCCCCAGGGGCGTCCCGGTGCGTTTCCGGTTGACGTCGGCGACCGTGGTCAACGATTTCTACATCCCACAGCTGGTCGGCATGATCGATGTCATGCCCGGCATGCGCGTCCGGCAATCGCTCGTGGCCTCGCACATCGGGACCTACGAGGGATTCTCCGCCGATTACAGCGGCGCCGGGTTTTCGTGGATGGACTTTAAGACCCGCGCGGTCTCGTCCCAGGCATTCGGCGCCTGGGTCGCCAAGGTTCAGGCCGCGCCCCGGCATCTGACCTACGCGACTTTCAATATCGTCGCGCGGCCGACGATCAACGTCCATGACCGTGTGGCCTACTTCTCGCAGGTCCAGCCGGGCCTGTTCCGGCAGGTCGTGGCCGAGACCGTGGCCGGCAAGACCTACCCGACGCCGATGGCCATGACCGAGAACATGACGGGCTATCTGCGCCGGCAGGCCCGTCGTGACGCCCACAACCCAGATTAAGGAGAGGAATCGTTCATGCTAGTGCATATCGATGGGCCGTGGAGCCCGCTCTTGGGCCGCTTGGCGTTAAGCGAGATACCTTACAAAAACCCCATCCTCGTCGGGACCTTCCTGTTCGCGACGCTGCTTGCGGTCGCGCTGATCGGGCTTGCCACCTATTTCGGGGTGTGGCGCACGCTGTGGCGGGACTGGCTGACCTCGGTCGATCACAAGAAGATCGGCATCATGTATATCCTGATCGGCCTTGTGATGCTGTTCCGCGGCTTCATAGACGCAGTCATGATGCGTACCCAACAGGCCATGGCGGTCGGGCCGCAGTCGCCGGGTTATCTGCACTCGCTGCACGGCTATCTCACGCCCTATCATTTCGGCCAGATCTACACCGCGCATGGGACCATCATGATCCTGTTCGCCGCGACCCCGCTTCTGGTCGGCATCATGAACATCCTGGTGCCCCTGCAGATCGGCGCCCGTGACATGGCCTACCCTTACCTGAACGCGGTGTCCCTGTGGCTCACCGCCGCCGGCGCGGCGTTGGTGATGGTGTCGCTGTTCGTCGGCAATTTCGCGCATGCCGGATGGTTCGGGATCATGCCGGTGATGGAGCTCCCCTACAGCCCCGGGGTCGGCGTCGATTACTGGATGTGGGCCTTTCAGCTGAGCAGCATCGGTACGACCCTGGGCGGCATCAATCTGCTGGCCACGATCGTGAAGATGCGTGCCCCGGGCATGACCTGGGGACGGCTGCCGATCTTCACATGGGCCTCCTTGAGCGCCAACCTGATCAGCCTCACGACCTTCCCGGTGCTTTCCGTGACGCTCGCGCTGCTGGCCCTCGATCGTTATGTCGGCACGCATTTCTATACCGCCGGCCTGGGCGGCAACCTGATGCTCTATAACGACCTCTTCTGGATATGGGGCCATCCGGAGGTGTATTTCGTGATCCTGCCGGCGTTTGGCATGATCTCGGAGATCATCCCGACTTTTTCCGAGAAGCCGCTCTTTGGCTACATGGGCATGGTGCTGGCATCGCTTGGCATCGCCGGGGTGGCCTGGGGGGTGTGGCTACACCACTTCTTTACCATGGCCTCGGCGCCGGCGGTCAACGCGTTCTTCAGCATCACCACCATGGCGGTCGGCATCCCGACCGGGGTCAAGGTCTTCAACTGGGCGTTCACGATGTTCCGCGGGCGCCTGCGCTTCGAACTGCCCATGATGTGGGCCTCGGCGGCCCTGTTCCTTCTGCTCGTGGGCGGATTGACCGGCATGATGAATGCGTTTGCGACCAACGACTACATGGTCCATAACAGCGTGTTCGTGGTCGCGCATTTCCACATGATGCTGCTGCTCATCGTCTATGCCATATTCGGTGGCGTGAACTACTGGTTCCCGAAGGTCTTCGGGTTCCGCCTGGAGCAGCGTTTCGGGAAGATGTTCTTCTGGCTGTTCACCGCCGGCACCGCCGTGGTCTTCATCCCCATGTTCACGCTGGGCTTCATGGGCATGACCCGGCGCCTCGACTACATCGCCTTCCCGCAGTGGGGACCGCTGCTCGATATCGAGGTCGTGGGGATCGGGATCTACGCCCTGTCAGTGGTGGCGCTGTTGGCCCAGCTCTATGTGAGCTTCCGCGACCGCGCCAAGAACCGCGCCGGCCTCGATGCCTGGGAGACGTCGCGCAGTCTCGAGTGGATGACGCATTCACCGGTGCCCTTCTACAACTTCGCGGTGACCCCCGAGGTGCACGCCCGTGACGAGCGCGCGTGGCGCGTGGAGCATGGGGTCGATACCGTACGCCCGGAGCACTACGAGGACATCCACATGCCGCGCAACACCGCGATCCCGCTGTGGCTCGGCATTTTGTCCTTAGGGCTTGCCTTCGGTCTCGTATGGCGCATCTGGTGGCTGGCCGAGGTTTGCACCGCGGCGGTCATGGCGCTCATCGTCATCCGGTCCTTCGATCACGATACCGACTACACGATCGCCGCCAAGGACGTCGAGCGCATGGAGCGCGCCATCCGCGACATCCCGAGCGGACGCCCGGTGACGGGGGATGTGATAGGTGGTGTGCCGGCGTTTCGCGAGGGGATGTAGATGGTTGGAGTGGCGCAGGATGAGGTGCGCGGCCGTCTTGCCGCAGGGGCGGACCGGTGGCCCGGCGGCGGTCTTGGGAATCACGATAGCGAGTTACGGGAGAGCAAGCGATGAGTACGGCGACGAGCGGGACGTTGGATGCCAAGAAAAGTCCGATGTGGTCGTCGGGTCACGGGCACGACGCCATATCGACACGGACCCTGGGCTTCTGGCTGTACATGTTGAGCGACGCCATGATGTTCACGGCACTGTTCGCGGCCTACACGGTCCTCGGGCACGAGGTCAACGCCGCCGGCGGTCCGTGGGCCACGACCGTGGCGCATCCGGGGGTCGCCTTCAAGGAGACGGTGTGGCTCTTTTCGAGCGTGCTCGCCTATGGTTTTGCCATGATTGCCCTGAAGAGAGGCCATCGTGGCGGGGTGATGCTCGGGATTGCGGCGGCGCTCTTGATCGCGCTTGGTTTCCTGTCGGTCGATATCCACGAGATCCTGCATCTATTCCGCATAGGCGCCACGCCCGAGCGCAGCGGCTATCTGTCGGCGTTCTTTACGCTCGTGTTCTATCATGGCCTGCATGTGGTGGTGGGCATCGCCTGGATGCTCGTGATGCTCGTCCAGGTGGCGTTCGCGGGGCTTAGCGAGAAGGTCGTCTACCGGCTGCTGAACCTGCGGCTGTTCTGGCACTTCCAGGCCGTCATGTGGGTCTTCATGTTCACTTTTCTCTATCTGCGAGGCGCGATCGTATGACGCATACCACGGATAACGCATGGCAGCACCCGGAGGTTCAGCTCGCGGGCGGCGGCTATATCGTCGCCTATCTGGCGGGGCTTGCCTTGATGGGTCTGTCGCTTTGGATCGTCCGCGAGCATACGCTCGCGCCCATGGACATTGGTATCGCGATCTCGTTGGTGGCAGGGCTCGCGGCGCTCGTCCAGTGCGTCTTGCTCCTGCATCTGAACATCTCCGAGACGCAGATCTGGCACACGGTGGCGCTGATCCTGTTCATCCCGCTATTCATCCTCACCATAGGGCTTACCTCGTGGATGTTCCATGGCCTCTACCGGCGCACCATGCTGATGCCGGCGGCGCACGTGAGCGCGCCTGCTGGAGGCGCCCAGGCAAGCGGCACCACGAGCGCGCCGGGCTGATGTTTGAGGACGCCGGCGCGGCATAAGCACGCCGACCCACAAGCGACTCGGGGTGCCTGGGCAGGATAAGAGATGACGAGGCACGGCAAGGGCTGCTCCGTGCCTTCTCCGATGACGCGCGACCCCGGCAGATGGGCGATATGCGCAACACCCGCGACAATGGCGTAATCTTTGGGGTCGCCCGCCAAGTCGCGCACAAGACTCTGGTCGATCTTCAGCTATACGTGCCAGGGCATCTCGGCCGAAAAGGTCCCGCGCCGCACAGCGGGCGAGGAAAGGGTTGGGTGGATGGCTGTTTGTGGGGGGGGTGGGGGGGGGTCGATAGCGGTCACGCCACGAGCCCCTTCGATGGTGCTCACCACAAAGCGTGCGCGCGGGGGCGCGCCAAAGTTCTTCAGCGTGTCGCTTAAGCCAGTTGCAGAAGTGTCTGCGCCATTTCGAGCACGCCCATGGCGTGCGCGTCCTTCGACAATGGAGAGCGCTCGGTACCGGCATGGATCACAAAGGCCTTGGCCGGTCCGAGGTCTTCGCAGGCCTGATAGAATCCCTTGGTGGGCTTGGTCGACACTGAGCGCTTGATCTCGATGGCCCAGCGCCCGGCGCGTCCCGGCAGGTCGAGTACGAGGTCCATCTCCGCGCCAGCCGAGGTTCGGAAGAAGCTTGCCTGGGTACCGTCCGGCGCAACGGATAGCAGGTTCTCGATCACGAAACCTTCCCAGCTGGCCCCGACCACGGGATGGCCGGCCAAGGCGTCGTAGTCTCCGATCCCAAGGAGCGCATGCACGAGGCCGCTGTCGCGGACATAGATCCTGGGTGATTTCATGAGGCGCTTGCCGATATTCAGAAACAAGGGCGGCAGGCGCCGGACGAGCAGGAGATCCACCAGGAGATCGATGTATTTGTTGGCGGTTGGCGCGCTGACGGAGAGCCCTGCGGCCAATTGTGAGGCGTTTACCGGGGCGCCCTGCATGTGCGCCAGCATCGTCCACAGGCGTCGCAAGGTTTCGGCGGGGATCCGCAGGCCGAGTTGCGGGATGTCGCGTTCGAGATAAGTCCGGATGAAGCTCGTGCGCCGCTTGAGGCTGTCCTGGTCGTTTCCGGCAAGGAAGCTGTCTGGGAAGCCGCCACGCACCCAAAGCCGGTCGTAGACCCCCTCGCCACCGTCCACCTCGGTGACATCAAGAGGTTGCATGTCGACATATTCGATGCGGCCGGCGAGGCTCTCGCCGGACTGGCGCAGCAGGTCCATGGAGGCCGAGCCCAGAACCAGGAAACGCCCCGTCCGGCGACCCTGGTCGATGATCCCGCGCAAGGATTGGAACAGCTCCGGCGTCCGATGAATCTCATCGAGCACGACGAGCCGATCCTCGTAGTGTTTTAGAAAAAGCCCCGGGTTTGACAATTTAGCGCGGTCGTCCGGGTTCTCGAGATCAAGATAGAGCGCGTCGCGCTCCTCGGCAATGTCTTGCGCGAGAGTGGTCTTGCCGACCTGCCGGGGGCCGATCAAGGCGACGGCCGCTTGGCGCTCCAGCGCCTCCACAACCTGTGTTTTGATACGACGGACTATCATCCTCGTATTATTAATACACATGGTTGCAATTTGCAAGGATCACACGCGGCCGTCCTTTCCTCCCGGCCCCTCGCGATGCAAGACCGAGGCCGTACCGCCGGGCTTACCCGAGCGGGACCGCGCGCGATAGTTCTGTGGGGCTGTGGGGGATGACGTCCCGCTGTCATGCGGGCTGGCGCGTGGGGTGGGAGCGGCTAAGGGGCGGTTCATGTGTCGACCGTTGCCGCCGCGAAGACCAGGATGCCCTGGGGCGGCCGGCACTCGGTCCTTGCCCGGTTACGCCTCGACCATGGTAGCGTTTAGACTGGGCGGCTTCGGTTGGGGGATGGGTGATGTCTGAGGGCGGAGGCGCGCGGGCAGTGGCGGTGGCGCCACACGCCGCGGCCGCACAGGCGGCGGCGCGGGTGCTGAAAGACGGCGGAGGCGCCATAGAGGCCATGGTGGCGGCGGCGGCTGTGATCGCGGTCGTCTACCCGCACATGACGGGGCTTGGGGGTGACGGCTTCTGGCTCATTCATGAGCCGGGACGCGAGCCCTACGGGATCGATGCGGGCGGCACGGTCGGGGCGCTCGCGACCCCGGACCTCTATCGGGCGCGAGGTCACGAGACCATGCCGGCGCGGGGCGCACTCGCCGCCAACACCGTGGCCGGGACGGTGGCCGGGTGGGAGCTTGCGCTCGCCCAGAGGCAGGGACCGGCGCTTGCGCTCGAACGCCTTCTGGAAGATGCCATAGAGTATGCCGAGCACGGGTTTAGGGTGAGTGCGAGTCAGGCTACGAGCACCAGGGGGCGCCTGGCGGAGCTCCGCGGCCAGCCTGGTTTCGGGGCACACTTTCTGGCCCCCGATGGCAGCGTACTCGCCCATGGGACGACGCTGTGCCAACCGGCGCTGGCCGCGACCTTGCGTGGTCTCGCGCAGCACGGGCTGCGCGATTTCTATGAAGGCGCGGTGGGAGATCGCATCGCCGCCGATCTGGCGGCGGTGGCAAGCCCCGTGACGTGCGCCGATCTGCGGACGTTCCGGGCGCGTGTTGTCACACCTCTGCGCATGGCGCACAGTCTCGGCACCCTTTATAACCTGCCGCCGCCCACGCAAGGGGTGTTGTCACTCATGATCCTTGGCATCCTCGATCGCCTCGGTCTCGATCGATGCCCGCGCGAGGGCGCGGATATGATCCATCTCGCACTGGAGGCCACCAAGCGTGCCTTCCGGGTGCGCGATCGTCACAAGGGGCGATTCCTGGAGGCCGGGGCGGACGTGGGCGAGTGGCTCGTGCCATCGCGGCTCGATGCCGAGACCTCCGTGATCGACCCCGCGCACGCCGCGCCCTGGCGTGCCGTCGAGGGCCCGGCCGATACCGTATGGCTCGGGGTCGTGGATCGGCGTGGTTGTGCCGTGAGCTTCATCCAAAGCCTCTATCATGAGTTCGGCAGCGGCGTGGTCTTGCCGGGTACCGGGATCTGTTGGCAGAACCGCGGCACGAGTCTGTCCCTCACGGGCGCGGCCGACCGTATAGCCCCCGGCCGCCGGCCCTTTCATACCCTGAACCCGGCGCTCGCACGGCTCGCCGATGGGCGCCTGCTCGCCTATGGCGCCATGGGGGGCGACGGTCAGCCGCAGACCCAGGCTGCGGTGTTCACGCGGGCCGCCGTCTACGGCGATGATGCCCGGCAGGCCGTGGCGGCCCCACGCTGGCTCTTGGGGCGCACCTGGGGGAGTGCCTCTGATGACGTGAAGATCGAGACGCGTTTTCCGGACGCCGTGTTCGATGAGCTCGAACGGCGCGGCCATGTCGTGTCGCGGCTGGCACCCTTCGATGAGATTGTGGGGCATGCGGGACTTGTCATGCGCGATGCCGGCGGTATGGTGTCGGGGGGCGCCGATCCGCGCAGCGACGGCGCGGTGGTATTCGTCGATTAGCGGCTGGTGGATGGGAGCGAACGCTTATCTATGGGGCGGGGCTTGGTCGTTCACCCCCTCGAGTCCTTGATGAGGCGAGGGGCATCCGATCCGCCGGCTTTCGGGTTTGCACTCGGTAATAGCAACGGCATGAACGATCCGGACCCGTTCCGTGATTGAGGCGCTCTGCTCGCGGCGCGACGTGGATGCCACCGTGTATGTATGGGCCGGCCGCGTTGCCGCGGACTATGGCGGCATGGTATGAGAGGACGTTTGTAGTGCTTGGGGTGGGGCGGCATGGTTGTCATGATTCTCGTCTACATGGGGCTTGGGCTTGTCACCGGCCTGCTCGCCGGCATGCTCGGCATCGGCGGTGGCAGCGTGGTGGTGCCGGCGCTGGTGTTCGTGTTTGCCGGAGAGCATCTCGCCCCGGGGCTCGCCATGAAGCTTGCCATAGGGACATCGCTTGCGAGCATCCTTTTTACCTCGCTCGCCGCCATCCGCGCGCAGCAGAAGCGGGGCGCGATCGACTGGTCGGTGGCCGCGCCGCTCGGGCTTGCCACCCTGGTTGGGAGTCTCGCGAGCGGCTATCTGGCGGGCTTTCTGCCCGGTGTCCTCTTGAAGGAGATCTTCGGGGTGTTTCTGATCCTGATCGGCCTGCAGGTGTTCGCCGACTGGCGGCCGGCGGCCCATTGGCGCCTGCCGGCACGCCCCGGGCTCATGGGTGTGGGTCTGGGCATAGGGGCCTTGTCGGCGATCCTGGGCATTGGGGGTGGCAGCCTGACCGTCCCGTTCCTGACCGCCTGCAATGTCGACATGCGCCGCGCGATCGCCATCTCCGCGACCCTGGGCCTACCCATCGCACTCTTTGGCGCCATGGGCTTTGCGCTCTCCGGTCAGCACCGGGCCGGTCTGCCGCCGGGGACCCTCGGTTATATTTATCTGCCGGCGCTGGCCGGGCTTACCACCGTCGCCATGCTGGTCGTGCCGCTCGGCGTGCATCTCGCCCATAACCTGCCGGTCGCGCAATTGAAGCGCGTGTTCGGTGTCCTATTGATCGCAGTCGGCCTGCAGATGGTGTTCGGGGCGTAACGGGATACGACCGCAGCCGCGAAAGGTGCCGTGGGGCGGGCCACTGCGGCCAGCCGCGCTTGTGGGATGCGCACGATCCGGCCTAGACTTCGGTGATCCGGGAGGTGGGCATGGCAGGATGCTGCGGTGGTACGACCTGCGGAATCGGGCGTTGTTTCGGGCACTTCTCGCGGCGCTATACCCGGCGCTACGAACGGCGGGGCCTGGAGGCGACTCAGAAGCAACTGGTCGCGGGCCTGCGCGAGGTCGGCTTTGACGGCCGGTCACTGCTCGAGATCGGTTGCGGGGTCGGGTATCTGCATCAACACCTGTTGTTGCGCGGGGCGGCCACGGCGGTGGGGGTCGATCTTGCCGAGGCGATGTTGACCGAGGCGCGGGCGCTGGCGGCGCGCCAGGGGCTTGCGGAGCGGGTGCGATACGTATCGGGGGATTTCCAGATCATGGCCCCTGAGCTCGATGCCGCGGATATCACGCTGCTCGACAAGGTCGTGTGCTGCTACCCGGATGCCCCGGGGCTTATGGCCGCGGCCATAGGGCGCACCAAGCAGGCGTGCGCGTTGACCCTCCCGCGACGGCATTGGTTCAATCGCGCGGCCGCGCACCTCGGCGCCGGGCTGTTCCGGGTTGTGGGCAGCACCTATCGACCATTCGTGCATGATCCGACGGCCATCGACCGGCAGATGCGCGCCGCCGGCTTCGAACCCGCCTTCGAGGCCCGCACCCTGATCTGGCTGACGCGTATCTACCGTCGCGCGCCGGCGCCCCCGGCCGGCGACTGATTGCGCGCGCGGTGCGCTGCGGGCCCGTCGCCCGCGAGGTTGCGCGCGGAATTCACCAGGGCCACATGCGTGAAGGCCTGTGGGAAGTTGCCGACCAGCCGCCGCGCTGCCGGGTCGTACTCCTCGGACAGCAGGCCTACGTCGTTGCAAAGACCCACGAGACGCGCAAAGAGTTGCCGGGCCTCGCTATGCCGCCCCTGCAACACGAGGTTGTCGACGAGCCAGAACGAGCAGGGCAGGAACACCCCTTCCGTGCCCGGCAGGCCATCGCCCGATTCCTGCGGGCGATAGCGCAAGACGAGGCCATCGTCCATGAGCTCGCTCTCGATGGCGCGCACGGTACCGACAATGCGCGCGTCAGTCGCCGGCAGAAAGCCGACCAGGGCCATCATGAGCAGGCTCGCGTCCAGGGCCTCGCTGCCGTAATACTGCGTGAAGCTGTTCTTTGCGGCATTGAAACCGTGCGTGCAGACGTCCGCATGGATGGTGTCGCGGATCTCTTCCCAACGTTCCACGGGTCCCTCGAGCCCATAGCGCGTGGCATCCTTGACCGCCCGATCGAAGGCCACCCAGGCCATGACCTTGGAGTGGGTGAAGTGCCGGCGTCCCCCGCGCATCTCCCAGATGCCGTCATCGGGGAGGTGCCAGTGGCTCTCCAGGAACCCCATGACCGCGCGCTGGATATCCCAGACATGGGCCTCGGGATCAAGCCCCACGCTACGCGCGAGATGCAGGGAGTCCATGAGTTCACCATAGACATCGATCTGGAACTGATCGGCGGCGGCGTTGCCGATGCGTACCGGCGCTGCGCCCTCATAGCCCCGCAGCCAGGGGATCTCGCGTTCCCCGATCCAGCGTTCGCCGGCCACACCGTAGACGATCTGGAGGTCGGCCGGATGGCCGGCGACCGCGCGCATGAGCCATTCGCGCCAGGCCACGGCCTCTTCGGTGTAGCCGGTCGTGAGCATCGACCAGAGCGTGAAGGTGGCGTCGCGCAGCCAGCAGTACCGGTAGTCCCAGTTGCGCGCCCCCCCGAGTTGTTCGGGTAGCGAGGTGGTGAGCGCGGCGGCGATGGCCCCGGTGGAACGGCAGGTGAGGGCCTTCAGGGTGATGAGCGAGCGCATGACGATGGCGCGCCACGGGCCTTCGTAGTGGCCCTGTGCCGCCCAGGCACGCCACCATGCCTCCGTGTGGGCCAGCGCGGCGAGTGGTTCCGGGGGCTCGTAGGTCGTATGATGGGTCGGTTGGTAGCCGAGGTGGAATATCTCGCGCTGGCCGGCGGTGAGCGTGAACCGCGCGCGGGTCGTCTGATCATGGCCGTGGACGGGGACCGTGGCGGTGAGATGGAGGCTGTCGGGGCCCGCGACCGCGAGCCGCGCATCACCCACCCGGCGTACCCACGGGACCATGGACCCGTAGTAGAAACGGATGACGAGCATCATCTCCATGTCGATCGAGCCGCTCACCCCCTCGACGATGCGCACGAGATGGCAGTGCTCCTCGGAGTCGTGGCCGTTCATGACCATGAAGTCGGTCAGACGCGCACAGCCCTGTGACGTCTCGAATTCGGTCTCGAGAATCAGTGTATCGTCGCGATACCGGCGACGAACCGTCCCTATGCCGTCGGCCGGCGCGATCTGCCAGTGGCCGTTGTCGCGATTACCGAGCAGCGCGGCAAAGCATGCGGCGGAGTCCAGGCGTGGGGCGCAGAACCAGTCGATCGAGCCGTTTTTGCCAACCAACGCGCCGGTTATGGTATTGCCGATGAGCGCATAGTCCTCAATGGGCAGATTCTCGTTTTTTGGGTCTGACATCGCATCTCCTGCAGGGCGGGTACGGCGCGGCGGGTGTCTGGCGCGCGTCCTATCCGCGGTGATGGCGACCCGCCGCTTGACGGGGCGTCGTTCCTGTATAGCCCTTTTGCCATGTCCGGGGCAAGCTTTGAGGCGGGGATCGTCATGCGCGAGCGGCAGCTTGCCGCCGCGCCGCGCCGATCGGCCGGTCTTGATTCCGTACCCAGGTACGGAACTAGGCTTGTCGATTATTGCGAGGGCTTTGGGTGTGATGGCGGATAAGGGCACGCGTTCTCGACCGGTGACGACTGGACCGCGCGGATTGTGGGCGGCGGTGGTTACGGGGTTTCTGGCATCGGTCTGTTGCGTGGGCCCGCTCGTCCTGGTGGTGGCCGGCATCGGCGGCGCATGGGTCTCGGACCTTACGATTCTGGACCCGCTGCGTCCATGGCTCATGGCCATGACCCTGGGCCTGCTCGTGTTCGCGCATGTCCGTTACTGGCGGGACCGGCGCCGGGCGGCCGCATGCGGCTGCCCACCCGGGGCCAGGCGTTCGGCCTTCTGGCTCTGGTTTGGTACCGCCCTGGTCGCGGTCACGCTGCTCGCGCCTTATGTGCTACCCGCCTTGATCGTACCGTCCATCCCCACTACACCCTAGGAGCATTTCATATGAAGTCGATCACGCGTTTGTTTATCCTCATGGCCACCCTGAGCCCGGTAGCGAGCCTGAGCCCCGCCGTGGCCGCGATCAGTCCCCGCGGGTCCGCGCATGCAGTCGCCATGCGCTTCGCGCAGGCCGTCATCCATATCCCCGGGATGACATGCAGCAACCATTCGTGCGCAACCGCGGTGTACATGTCGCTCATCCGCCTGCCGGGCGTGATGGGCGTGGGCGTCGATGAATCGACGCAGAACGTCACCGTGAAATACATCCCGGCACGCACGCGCCCGGCGGTGTTTTTGAAGGCGGTCAAGAACGCCGGTTTCCCCGGGACCCTGGTGCGCGGCAAGGGCGCCTGAGGCTCGAGCCATTCGGCCCCGCCCGTCCGTGGCGGCTATCGTGGCGGCTATCGTGGCGGCAAGGGGCGATCGGCCTGCCACAGGACATAGTCCGAATGCTCGTCGCGGGCGAGCACCTGCTGGATGGCGCGCCGCTCGCTTGCGGTGAGCGTATAGCGCACGAGATAGGCGCGGAAGAAGCGCACATAGGCGGCATCGGGGTAGACCATGATGCGCGCCGCAAGCGCCGTGGCCTGCGCGGCCTTTTTGACGTCATAGGAGAGGTCGCGGGATTGTCCAGGCTTGATCCGGGTATCGAAGTATTGATGCTTGAGATCGAGACTGATGCGCCGCGCTATGACGAGGCGGCGGACGCTGCCGGGACACACGTGGCGCGCGCAGCGCTGCCAGATGGTGGCGACCACCTTAGGGGTCGTGTAGGTCGGGAAATCGTGACCGACTCCCGAATTCGTGATGACGAGGTGGGCGATGAGGGCATGGTCCGCACCGAGAGGCTGTGTCTGGAAGCGGATGGTGAGCGCGCGGCGCACGAAACGCGGGTTGTGTATTCCATAGAAGTCGTGGCGCCCGTCGGGCATATGGCAGCTCTGGCACGTCACCCCCTCGCGCGCGTAACGGCTCTTGCGCCATTCGCCGTAGACGTTTTCCAGAAGGGCGCCATGCAGGCGCGCGCCATCCCGATGGAATTGATGACAGCTTATACAAAATCGACTGCGCGTGAAGTCCCGGCTCGGGGTAAAGCCACCATGGACGATGCGCCCGGCGGCCAGATACGGTTCGAGGGGTGGTCCGAAGCGCTGGTAGTGGCGCACATGGCAGTCGGCGCAGGTGACGCCTTGGCGCGCGAAGGTCGCAAGTGGATGGCCTTTCAAGGCCGCCTTGACCTCACGCCATTGACGACGCGCGGGCGCATGACAGGAAAGACAGCCGCGCACGAATGCCCAACGGCCGAGGCCGGCCTGGGCGAGCTGGCCCATGACCCCCGGCCCCATGGCCAGGGCGTGACGACTCTTGCGCCACTCTCGATATTGACTGATATGGCATTGGCCGCAGGCGCGCGCCGACAGCGCGGTCTCGAAGGCCGGCCAACGAGGGGGCGAGGGTCCCCCGATCGGGACCGGTCTATGCCAGTAGTGACTCAGAAAGGCCGTGGTCGGCCAGGCCCACGCCGGCGTGGCGGGATTGAATAGGAACAGTGCGAGCCACCACCGCAACAGTGCGAGCCACCACCGCACGGCGAGCGGCTTCACGGCCACGCGTCCGGAGGCCTTGCGTGACACTCTCAACCCGCTAAAGCGGGTAAGCCTCTTGTCGATTAAAGCAGGGAAAAACCCTGCCCGCCCCGAAGGGCGGGAGCGAGGGGAAGTGCGGCCAGGGCCCCGTGCGGCCACGGGTGCCGGTTACGACCTTAGGAACCGCAGGCGTTCTTCATTTTACCTTTTTTGGAGCTATAGGAGCTCTTCATGGTGCCGCCTTTGGAGCCGCAGCCGGATTTCTTCATCATTTGTCCTTGGGAGCCGCAGGCGTTTTTCATGCTCGCCTGCGCCGTCGTGAGGGCCACGGTTGCAGCCAGGGCCATCGCGGTATGCAGTGCATAGGTCGCTATCTTCATCAGAAACTCCTTTATGAGTGCTAGTGGTGATGACAACACTGTCCCCGGACAGCATGATGCGGCGCGTCCCTTCGCCTAGGCCCTTAGTATCGCGGCCCTTGTTATTGTGAGGGCCATGCCCCGGGTCTTCCTGGCCGCCTGGGCACGGCAGTCCCCGTGCAAGGTGAGGGACCTCGTGCTTAGTCGCGCGCCATGGCCCGATCTTACACCCCATCCGGGCTCTTACCCAGGAGTGGTTGAACACCGACCGGCGCATGGCGATTGTCAGGAGAGGTGGCCGGGTCTGGCCCCCGGCCCGGCCGCTGAACGCACGATGGCCGCGAGGATGGGATCCAGTGTGCGCGCCAGGCGGTTCAGCGCGGGATTGTGGTATGGGGCGAAGACCGCGCTCGGCGTGCGATAGGTGAGGTCGGCGGTGCCATGACGATTGGCCGTGACATAGATCCTGAGTGGTGCCTCGATACCGGCGGATACGCTGTCTTTGAGCATGGTCACGGCGAAATCGTTACGAAACACCATGACGACGGCGTTCCCCGGGATCTTGATCCCCCGGACTGCCGCCCCGTGGCTGGCGCTCACCCGGGCTACGACTACCATGTGGTGGGCCTTGACCGCGGCGATGAGCCGTTGCAGGAGCACGGGATAGCGGTAGCGTGTCGTGTCCGTGTGCGTGCCCGGGTAGCCCATGGCGGCCTGGGCCGAAAACGCGGCGGCAGTCAGTAAAAGCCCGATGAGGATGGAGCCAGGACGCCGTAGCGCGTGGCGCCGTTCGTAGGGGGTGACGCGATTCGGCATGCGGGGCCTCCTGATAGGCAAAACCGTGTATGGCCCCAGGCGCTGCCGGTGGCCGGTCGTCGCGGACATTTCCTTCGCCGGACGGTTTGCGATCAAGTGCCCGTCCCTGGGCGAAGCAACCCGCCATCCCGAAAGGATGTGTCGATTACTTCGTCGCTCAGGTCGCGGCGAATCTTACAGCGATCTTGAGATGGTCGCGGGGTGTGTGGTGGGAGCGCCCTCGGGCGATCACCGTGTCCCGGGGGCCCGAGTCGGGGGGTGTGGCGGCTGGCGCCCGGTGCGGCGCATCGTAAGGCCCACCCCCGCAAGGACCAGGGCGCCGGCGATCGCCAGTCGCGTGGTTATCGGTTCTCCCAAAAACGCCCAACCCCCTATGGCGACAATCACCGGGACCGCGAGTTGCACCGTGGCCGCGAACACGGTGCGCAGTCGGGGCAGTAGCGCGTACCAGAGCAGGTAGACGGGCGCCGAGGTCACGGCCCCCGAGACCAGCGCCTCGAGTACGCCCGTCCCGTGCGGTGCAAATCGCGGCCCGACCTGCCAACCGAGACGCAAAAGCGCAAGACCGACCCCCAGTAAGGCGGCATAGAGGAAATTGACCGTGGTGTGCGCCAGCGGATCGCGGACGCCGCGCCCGCCTATGGAATAGAGGCCCCAGCCGAGGCCCGCGGCGAGCATACCCACGACCGCCCAGGGCGCCGGCCGATGGAGTTGCAAGGCCACCAGGATATAGAGCCCGGCGAGTGCCAGGAGGCCGCCGAGCACGTGCGCCGTGGTGGGCCGCTCGCCCCCGATCACGGCACCCACGAACATGGTGAGTTGCACCGCGAAAAAGAGCAGCAGGGCACCCATGGCGGCGCCCAGCACGACGTAGGTGTAGGAGAACGCGGCGGCGTAGAGGAACAGCCACAACACATTCGCCTGCGGACGCCGGAGCGGGACGCGACGGATCGCCGACAAGACCGCGAGCAGGGCCGCGCCGCCGGCCAGCCGCAGGAGTGTAAAGAGCGTGGGCCCGATCAGATGGCCGGCGAGCGCGGCGCGCGCCAGAAGACTATTGGCCGCCATGCCGACCAGTACCAGGAGCGTGGCGCCCGCCACGGGGAGATTCTGCTTCAAGTCCATGCCGGTCCCCGCAAAACCGCGATCATAGCGCCAAAGATCACCGCCCGGCATGGAGAATTCTCAACAGGTTTACGCAGGCCGCTGTAACCGATCTTGCGCACACAGGCGGGTTAGGACCTGAGCGCGTGCGGCGGCCCCTCAATCTCGCGGGCCGCGCTCACCGCCGGGGTGGGCGGCGATGTGCGCGAAATAATCCGCGAGCCGCGCCCAGGGTGCGCGATCGAGCTCGATGCGCAGGGCCCAGTGAACATAACGAAAAGATCGGCGTCTGGCACGGCCAACGACTCGCCGGTCAGGAACCGGCGCCCGCCCCGCATGCGGTCGATATATTCCAGGCGCGGTGCCACCAGCACGCGGGTTGCCGCCTGACCCTCCTCGGTGTTGGCGAGGAAGTTGGCGGCCACTCCCCCGTGACGTTCCGGAGTTATGAAGTTGCCGTGGACCTCGGTTGCTAGAAAATTGAGCCACGCACAGGCATGGTATCGGGCACGCGATCCCGCAAGGGGCATGAGCCCCTGCCTCGGCGCCTGGTCCGCGATATCGCTCAGGATCACCGCGCACTCGGTGAGAATATCGCCGTCCTCGAGTCTCAGGGCCGGGACGTAGGCCTTGGGTGTGATCTCTCGATAATCGCCGTTCCGCCAGCGCTTCGCGACAAGATCAACTCGCTCCCGTGTAAACGGCACCCCGGCCTCGCGAAGCAGGATATCGGGCGCCAAGGGGAGTTCGCACCGGCCGCATAGAATTAGGATCATGAAATGCCTCGATCCGTTATGGGTGTCAGTTATCGTAAGAGGCCGGCCGATCGCGAACAATCGATTCAGCGAGCGATGTCGGTAATGCCGGGCAGGCCCTGGACTCCCGCGAGTCCCGTCCGCCGTCACCAAATTGGTGACCGCAGTCACCACACTGGTGATGTGATCCGTCGACGTTTCTCCAAAAATCGGCAGTAATTCAAGGATATCCCGGAGTGGTCCGTCTCTTGCTACCAGCCCGCCACGACAACCATATCCGGAACCACCCTGGGGAGATGAACGTCATGGGGATAAAAATATCCGTGCTGCATCGTAATGTGTTGGCGGCGCTGTGCCTAAGCGCGATCTCGGGAACCGCCCTGGCGGCCCTGCCGGGCCCCATAGTGAGCCCGCACTGGCTGAAGACCCATATGCACGACAAGCGTCTCGTGATCCTGGACTTACGCTCGCCCAAGGCCTATGCCGCTGGCCACATCCCCGGGGCCATATCGGCCCCTTACGTCCATTGGCGCATGATGATCCGCGGTGTCAACCGCATGCTCCCACCGATCCCCGTCATCCAGGCCTATCTCCGGTCGGTGGGCGTCAACAACAACTCCGAGGTGGTCGTCTACAACGACATCGCCACGCCCATGGGCCTGGGCCTGGGGGGTGAGACCCGGGCCTTCTGGACCCTGAAGGTCCTCGGCCACAACAGCGAGGCGCTTCTGAACGGCGGCTTCGAGGGCTGGCAGAAGAGCCATGGGGCCTTGACGAAGACCGCACGCCACGCGCACGGCAATCTCGTGGCCCACTTTCAGCCGCAGATCTACGCGACGTTGCAGCAGGTGCGCGCCGACCTCCATACCCACGTGGTACTGGTGGACAACCGTCCGATGCATCAGATCGTCGGTCTCACCAAGGCCCCGTTCGTGGCGCGATATGGACATATTCCAGGCGCCGTCCCTTATCCCGTCACCTGGATGGTCGGGCGCAATGGCAATCTACTGCCCAAGGCCAAGCTCGAGGCCCTGGCGCGCGTCGCGGGCCTCCCCGAGAACCACAACGCCCCGGTGGTGACCTACTGCAACACCGGGCACTGGGCGAGCATCGGCTGGTTCGTGGCCACGCAGGAGCTCGGTTACAAGAATGTCCGTCTCTACGATGGTTCGATGACCCAATGGGCCTACCACCATCGCGACCCGGTCTCGGTCGGCTTCGTCGACTAGGCGCAGGTGCGCGTGTGCTCGCGGAGATTTTTCGGAAAAGTCGTCGCCGGTCCTTTGCGCATAGGGCAGGCAGATGGAATCGGCGCGCACACGCGGCCTCGCGCGCGCTTAGGCGCATCGTCACGATTTTGGTATCGCGTTCGACGATGTGCTCACATGACATCCCAGGACGGGGACTCGCATCCCCAAGGACTGGCTGTCGTAAGATCACATCTGGAGTTTGACAAATGAGGTTGCGCGTACCCGGCACTTGTTGTACAAGCTCACTAGAAGGCGCGAATGGCCATGGACGATTCCGATTCAATGGAACAAACGTCATGGGAATCCATAGCGCCCATGGAGTCGATAAAAATAGTAAGAAATAATAAATAAGAAATATACAATATAAGAATAGCCTGAACATCAGGCACGGAGGAGATGAATGAATGCGCTCGTAAGACGTCTGCTTATGTCAACGGCAATGGCGGCAAGCCTGCTGACGCTCACGGCGTGCCATCACAAGGCCGCGGCCCCGAGTCCTTCCGCAGGCACTACGAGTGCGGCCCCGAGTACGGCACCCGCCAGCGGTGCGACTTCGAAATCGACAAGCGGTATGGCGGGGAGCGGGGGCACCACACGTCCGGCACGAAGAAGGGGGCGATGGCCAATGCCTGCGGGGCATCGAAGGGTTCTTGAGGGAGGTGGGCGGCTGAGAATTTCTGAAGTGGTGATATGGCAATAACCATAAAGAAACCGGAGGAGACGTAATGAAGAAGCCGAATAAGAAGCGCACTTGGTTGGCGCGGGCCTTGGGGGCGGGGGCGATGTTGACGACCTCGGCGGTCGCGTTCGCGGGCTTGTTGCCCTCGATGAACGAAAAACCCATGCCGGCCTGGACCATGGTCTATGGCACGGAAAAGCCCCAACAGAAGCCGAGCGCCTTGCTGTTTGGGGTGATTCAGCCGGGATATGCCTATGCGCAGACCAGCAATGCTAACGGGACGGTGAACGGCTACTCACAGTTTAAATTCTACCGTGTTCGTCCCGGCATCCGCGGGTCCATAGGACCCAACATCGATTACTTCTTTCTGGCGGAGTTTGCCAACAATGCCGCTAATCCAAATGCCTATTACCCGGGCATGGCCGGCAGTAGTGCGGGGACCGGGGCGCGGGCACGCGTACTCGACGCCAACGTGACCTTGAACTATATACCCGGCGTCCACGTCGAGGTGGGGCAGATGCTGATCCCGTTCGCCGAGGAAGGCTTGGCGGCGGCCGGCATCCTGCCCTGGATCAATTACTCGCCTGCTACTCTTAGCATAGATTACAACGAGTTCATCGGTCCTCCGGGCCCCGACAGTCTGTTCAATGGCGTGCGCGAGATGGGTGTGATGGCCTTCAATCAGGTCATGCACGGTCCCTTGGCTGTGGATTATGCCCTGGGCTATTACAACGGTACGGGTCTGTCTCAGACCGGCAGCAGCATGGACCATCCCGACCAGATCTTGGCACACGCCGGCGTCGATTTCGGGCCGTTTGGTCTAGCCGGAAGCGTCGAGAACGGACGGCAGGTCATTGCCGGCGGTGGTGGGGCGCCGGGGAGCAGCTATCGGCAACGGAAGTACGCCATCGACGCCCGCTGGGGGAACTTCGCAAAGGACCCTCTGTGGGCATGGTATGAATATCAGCACGCCAATGATACGCAACCCGGTGGTACCAGCGGAACGGCGCGCGGCTGGTTCGCGGCAGCCGGCTATCGGCCCTTTAAGCACTTCATGGCGGTGTTTCGTTACAGTACATTTGCTGAGGAAAACGTGATGCCGGTTGGGGCACCGGGCACTGGGTACAGCCAGAGCGTATCGCCCGTAGGGCCCGTGCTATCCCCGAACTATGCGACGACGGGGCGTTCGACGGTAAGCCTCAACGAAAAGAGTCTTATCGCGATCTATCTGGCACGCAAGGGTGTACGCTATTATTTGGAGTATGACCGTACGCATATCAATAATGCACCGAATTTGGCCAACGATAACGCGGTCAGTGTGATGGTAAGCCTGCCATTCGGCGTGCGGCTCATCCACTGATATGTGTTAGAAAGTCCTCCTAAGTTGTTGGGCAGGGGAGGAGTAATCCTCCCCTCTTTTTTGCGTTTAACGAGCCGCGATTATTGGCAGGCGGTGTGGGGTTCGGCGAGTGGCGCAACTGAGCGGCTGTATCGGGCACGGTCCGCCGGGCTGGACGTAAGGTGGCGAGCATGGGTCGCCCGCTTCTGGCATGGTGTGTCGTATTGGGCCTCCTGGCGGGGCCTGTCGGGGCTTTTGCGGGTACACAACCACTACGCTTCGGGGTTCTGCCGCTGCAAAGCCCGGTAGCCCTGGCACGGCTCTTCATCCCCTTGTGCACGCGGCTGGCAAAGGCCCTGCATCGCCCGATCGTGTTTGCCACCGCCCCCGATTTTCAGAGATTCATGGCGCGGGCCAAGAGAGGGCGCTATGACATGTTGTTCCTGAATCCCTATCTGTACCGGCAGCTGCATGGTTATCGCGCGGTGGCGCGCATCAAGGGCGTACCCTTCATTGGTTTGCTGATCACCCGCCGGGGACGCCATATCGGGCCCTTGACGCCACGATCCCTGGCGGGCCGCACGATCGCCTTTCCCGATCCGGATGCCTTCGCCGCCACCTTGATGGTGAAGGAGTATCTGCGCGCGCATGGAGTGATCGTGGACACCGAGATGCGGCCCGTTTATCTGCGCAGCCAGGATTCGGTCATCCTGGCGGTAGCGCGCGGTCTCGTGGACCTCGGCGGGACATGGCCGTGGTCGCTCGATCAGGAGCCCCCGGCGATACGCGCCCAGGTGCGCATCGTGGCACACACGCCCCCGGGGCCGGAGATGCCGATTGCGGTCCGTGACGATATGGCGCCGGCGACGGTCAAGGCCTTGCAGAAGGCGCTCACCGGACTTACGCACAGTGCCGCCGGGCGCGCCATCCTGCGGCGTATGCGCATACCGGCGGGGTTTGCCATCGCCAGTCCCCGCGAATACGCGCATATTCCGCGCGTCTTGAATCCGTGCGCGGCGCCCCCCAAGCCATGAAGCCCTTACGCTATTACCAGACCTTTCGTTTCAAGGTCGTCGCCTCGATCACGTTCGTGCACCTCATCTTGATGTTGACGCTCGTGATCATCGTGGTCCAGGGGCAGGAGCGGACCATGGATCGCGTCCTCCACAAGAACGCCGAGAGCCTCGCGCGCATGGTAGCGATCGCCTCGCGCAACGCGGTGCTGACCGAGAACCTGGGGACGCTCCAGGAGATCGTACGCTACGCGCTCCACAAGTCCGGGGTGCGACGCGTACGCATCACCAACGCGCAGAGAGTCGTTCTGGAACGGCGCGGGCCGGCGCACCTCCGGCGTCGATGGCTCACGGTCCGCCATACCATCCGCGTGGGGCGCTATTCGGTGGGTCTCGTCACCTTGAGCCTGTCGCGCGCGAGCGTCTTACGACAGATGGCCGCGGCGCGCGACACCGGTCTGTTGTTGACGCTCGTGGCCTTGATCATAGGGGGCGGGGCCGGCTGGCTGTTATCGCGTCACCTGACCTCCGATCTCGAGGGTCTCATGCGCGATGTCCAGCGGCTGGGTGGCAATGATGACGAGGAGCGCCAGGTGCGGGTGCGGCGCCATAACGAGGTGGGGGTCTTGAGCGAGGCCTTCAACGCCATGCTTGCACGGCTCGCGCGCGCCCGCCGCCAGGCCGACATCGAGCGTCACAAGCAGGCCGAATCGGAGCGTCTGGCGTGCCTGACCGAGACCGCGGCGGCGATCGTCCACGAGATCCGCAATCCCCTGGCAAGCATTGTAAGCGGTGTCGAACTTCTGGTGGACGACAAGGGGATCTCGGACAGCGAGCGGCACGAATTCGTGGCGATCGTCCGCGACGAGTCGCGCCGCTTGAATGCCGTACTGCAGAATTTTCTGAAGTGGACGCGCCCCGCCGAGACCCTGCGGGAGGAGGGGGATCTGAACGCGGTCGTGGCGCAGGTCGTGGAGATGTATGATTTGACGCTGAACCGGGAGCATCGCCATGTGTTTCGCATGGAGATGGCCGAGCCGCTGGGGCCTGTGTCGTTCGATGCCGACCAGATCCGGCAGGTAGTGTGGAATCTGCTCTTGAATAGTGCGGATGCCATGAAGAGTCCTGGTACCATTACGATAGCGACCACGGCCGAAGAGGATTGGGTGTATATCAAGGTGACGGACACGGGGTCTGGTGTTCAGGGCAGCGCGGAGCGCCTGTTTACGCCGTTTTATACCACCAAGGCCGAGGGTACGGGGCTCGGTCTCTCGCTCGTGCGTCGCATCGCCAATGCCCATGGCGGCTGGGTCACCATCACTAACCTATCTCCCGGCGCGGTAGTCATATTCGCCATCATGCGGGAGGGGCCGTGACCGACATACTCTTGGTGGATGACGAGCAGGCGCTCCTGAAGATCCTGGCGCGCACGCTCGAGCGCGCGGGCTATGCGGTGGCGTGCGCGGGCTCGGTGGAGACGGCCCTGGCGCAGGCCGCGGCCCAGAGTTTTGACATGGTGATCACCGACTTGAAGCTCGTCCATGACGACGATGGTCTCAAGGTGGCACAGGGGGTGCGGGCCCTGCAAAGTAACATCGGGGTATTGATCGTCACCGCCTATGCCAGTGTGCCGTCGGCGGTCGAGGCCATGCGCGTGGGGGTCGACGACTATCTGATGAAGCCGGTGGAGACCCAGGAGCTGTTGCTGCGGATCAGCTCGATCCTGGAGCGGCGGCAATTGAAGCGCGAGGTCCAGACCTTGCGTTCGCGCCTGCGCGCCGACAAGAAGACGGCTGTGATCGGCGAGGAGACCGGTCTGTCCGGGATCTTCGCCTCCCTCGATCGAGTCGCCTTGTCGGACCTTCCGGTGCTCGTCCAGGGCGAGAGCGGGACGGGTAAGGAACTGGTGGCGCGCGCCCTCCATGACCGCAGCAATCGCCAGGGGCGCTCGTTCATCGCCGTCAATTGCGCGGCCATGTCCGAGCAGCTCTTGGAGAGCGAGCTTTTTGGGCATGTGCAGGGGGCCTTTACCGGGGCCGACCGCTCTCGTCGCGGGCTCTTCGAGGAGGCGCACAAGGGCACCTTGTTCCTAGATGAGATCGGTGACATCTCGCCGGGGCTGCAGGTCCGGCTCCTGCGTGTCCTGCAGGAGCAGGAGATCCGGCCGGTGGGGGCCAATGTCGGACGTAAGGTCGACGTGCGCATCATAGCCGCTACCCACCGGGACCTCGCCACACTCGTGCGCGAGGGCGTGTTTCGCGATGATCTCTATTTTCGGTTGAATGTCCTGCCGCTCACCGTCCCGCCCCTGCGCAACCGCCGCGACGACATCCCGGAGCTGACCGCCTATTTCGTGGAGCGCTATTGTGCCAAGGCCGGCCGCCCGGTTCCGCACATCACGTCGGACGCCTTGCGCAAGCTGGGTCAGGTGCAATGGCCCGGCAATGTGCGCGAGCTCCGAAACGTGATCGAGCGCAGCCTGACATTGGCCGGCGATACCGAGGTGTTGGATGCAGACGACATCCGCCTGGATCAGGGCGCCGGCGACTCCGGCCCCCCGCTCTTTTCCCAGATGAAGGATCTCGTGAGCCTGGAGGAACTGGAGCGTCAGTACCTGGCGTACGTCCTGGAGCGCACGCAAGGCAACCAGGCCAAGGCCGCCGAGATCCTGCAGGTCGGGAAAAATACCGTGTGGCGGCGGGTGCGCGACAGCAAGACCTCATAAGCCAATCGCCTGCCAGGGATCAACGCGCGAGCGTGGGGGACCCGAAGTGGAATCCCTGGCCCCAATCGATGTCGAGCGCGAGCAGGGCATCGGCGGTATCCGCACCCTCTATGCCCTCGGCTATGGTCGTAATACCCAGGTCGTGACCGAGTCTGGCGATGTCGTGGATGATGGCCGCCACGCGCCTGTCGGAGGTGACGCGTACCACGAGTTCCTTTTCGATCTTCAGGAAGGATACGGGGAAGTCGGCCAGGTACAGGAACGACGAGTAACCGCTCCCAAAGTCGTCGAGCGCCACGCGAAAGCCGTATTCCAGTAGCGGTTCCAGATGGCGCTTTACGGCCTTACGGTCGCGGAGCATGGCCCGCTCCGTGATCTCGATGACAAACGGCGTCCCGCAATCCCGGGTGAGCCCGGTATCGCGACCTTGATTGCGGGCGTCCTGCAGAAGGGCGGCGAGTGTCTGGGCCTGCGCAAGCAGGCCCGCCGAGGCATTCACAAAATGCAGTATGGGCGCATCGTGGGCCTTGACGCGCTCCACGCAGCGGCGCATGACCTGGGCTATGATCACCTGATCGATGCGTTGCAGCTGGCCCAGGTGCGCGGCGGCCTCGATGAACTGCGCGGCGTCCAGGACCACGCCTCCAGGCAAGACCAAACGCGCCAGGGATTCGTCGGCGACCACCACACCATCTTTCAACGATACGATGGGCTGGGCCGCGGCCACGACCCGGCCATGGCCCAAGGCCTCTTCGATCTGTCCGCCGATACAAAAGATGCTGGGACTTGCGCCGGCCCGGCGGACCCGGTCGCCACCCTCCTGCTTGGACTGATAGAGAGCGGCATCGACCATGGTCATGAGCTCCGCTATGGTTTTGCCATCGAACGGGAAGGTCGCTACACCGATGCTGGCGGTGACATGAAGTTCGTGGCCGCCCACGGAAATCGCGGTATGTGCAAGCCGTTCGCGGATCCGTTCCATGCCATAAAGCGCCGAGTCCGGCCCGGTGTCGGGGAGCAGGCACAGGAATTCCTCGCCGCCCCAGCGCCCCACGAGATCTCCAAGGCGCATGGCGGCGCGCAGGATCTTGGCGGCATGGACCAGGACCTCGTCACCGACGGCGTGGCCGTAGGTGTCGTTTATGACCTTGAAATGGTCGAGATCGATCAGCCCCAGGCTGTAGACGCTGTCTGTTTGCGCCCCTTGCGCGTGATGCCGTGCCATCGCCTCTTCGATCATGTTGCGCCGATAGAGGCCGGTCAGCGTGTCGTGCTGGGCGAGGTAATTGGCGCGAGATTCGGCGGCCTGCCGGAGCGTTTCCTGATCGAAGCTGTCGAGCGCAAACGAGATGTCTTCGGCAATGCGCCGCAAGAGATGCAAAAGGTCATTGTCGAAAAAAGAGGCCTCGTCCGAAAAGACGCAGAGCGCGCCGTACACCTGGTCGCCCCGCTTGAAAGGGAACGCGCCCGCCGACAGGTTTACCGACGCATCCGGCAAGCGGACACGTCCTGCCTCCATGTTATCTCCTCCTTGCTGCACGACGGGTTCGCCGGCCAGGATGGCGTCTTGCGAGAGCGTCCGCACCGCTTCTTCGGGTGGCAGGGCCGCGCCGTCTTTGGCTTCCGAGAACGCGGCGACGATCCGCGGGACATTGGGGGGCTCGACTACAGTGATGTATGCGCATCGCAGGTGCCCATATTCCACGGTGGTGCGACAGATGCCCTCGAAAAGGGCTTGGGGATTGGTGCGGCAGGCGACTAGGTGGTCGACTTGACAGAGTGCCGAGTAGAAATCGGTCACATGACGCAGGCGTTCCTCCGACTCCTTGCGCTCCGTTATGTCGTGGCATATGGCGACATGATGCGTTATGGCCCCGGAGTCGTCGCGTACGACGCTTATGGTGAGCCATTCCGGGAAGATTTCGCCGTTCTTGCGTCGGTCCCAGATCTCGCCTTGCCAGTGGCCAGTCGCAAGTACAGCGCGCCAGAGGTCGGCGAAAAAGGCCTTATCGTGGCGCCCTGATTGCAGGAGGTTCGGAGACCGGCCTATCACCTCCGGGGCATCGTAGCCCGTGAGGCGCTCGAAGGCGGCGTTCACCGCGACGATACGGTTGGCGGCGTTCGTGACCATGATGGCCTGTATGCTGTTATCAAAGACCGCGGCGGCGAGGTTCTGTTTGTAGGCCGCCTCGGCGAGCCAGCTCATATCGCGCAGGATTGCGACATACGTCCGCTCACCCCCCTCGACTACGCCGGCGATGCTCACATCCGCCAGAAAAGTCTCGCCGTCGTGGCGGCGGAAGAAGGCGCTGTAGCACAGGCTGTCGGGGCGCGTGCTATCGGGGTGCGGGCGGATGGGGGCATCGGTACGCCAGGCACGCAGGCTCGCCCCGGCAAGCGCCGACGCCTCGCAGGCCAGAATCCGGCAGGCCTCGTGATTGGTCGTCTGGATGATGCCTCGCTCGTCAAGGACGAATACGGCATCCGTGCTGAAGGCCAGCAAGAACGCGAGTTTGCCATGCAGGTCGGCATTATTGCCCTTCCGCATAGGCCACCCCCTTTATCGTTATCGTCGTTCCCGGTGTTGCCGTCAGAACCCCGGTTGCCGCTCCGGCGATTCTGGGGGGCCGGCGAGGCCGACGTATGCCATGATTGTGAGTATAGACAAGCCCGCCAGACGGCGGCTGCGGGCCCATGGGCCAAAGGGGTACAGCGGATGGGTCTGGGTGGTGCGTGCGGGGCGGATTTAGGCGCTTGGCCCATCATTGCGGGATGCGGATCGTCGGGTCCGACCTCGATCACGCCGAAACCCTGTCATCGGCAACTTCCCTCCTGGCCCGGAGTCCTTTACAATGCCGCCCACTGGGGCGGTAGCTCAGCTGGGAGAGCGTCGCGTTCGCAATGCGAAGGTCGGGAGTTCGATCCTCCTCCGCTCCACCATAAAATCAAGGACTTACGGCGCAGTATACCGGAGTCAAAGGGGAATATGCCATAATCCTGCCATAACGCGTATGGCAAATGGGGGGTTATGGCAACATTCCGCAAACGGCCTGGGCCGGGAGGCCGGAGCGCTTGGCAGGCGCAAATCATCCGGCGGGGACATGAGCCCCAGTATAGAACTTTCGATACCAAGGCCGAGGCCGAGGCGTGGGCGCGCCAGATTGAATCCGAAATCGACCGTGAGGTGTTTGTTTCGCGCGCCGAGGCGACCAGGACGACCATCGCCGAGGCATTGAGCCGGTACGGGCGCGAGGTGTCCAGCAAAAAGCGTGGGGCCGTCCAGGAAGCCTCCGTCATCGCGATTTTGGCGGTTGGTCCTTTGGGGCGTCTGACACTCGGATCACTGCAAAGCAAGGACCTCGCCCAATATAGGGACTCCCTCCTAGCTGATGGGTATAGCCCGATTACGATCAAGCGCCGCCTCGCCATCCTGTCACACCTTTATAAGATCGCTATCCGCGAGTGGGGTATGGGCGGACTCGTAAACCCCGTTCCAAACGTCTCTATACCCAAGCTGAACAATGCCCGCGACCGCCGCCTGCAGGGCGACGAATACGCCCGGCTTATGTCCGCCGCCGCCACCTATGGCGGGGAGATTGGCCCCCTCATCACCTGGGCCATAGAGACCGCCATGCGCCGCGGGGAGATCGCGGCCATGCGATGGGATCACCTGGACGGGCCGTCCGGCCCGCAATGCCGCCAGGCGCGGGTGTTGCTGATCCCGGAGACCAAGACGGGCACGCCCCGGCGGATACCGCTGTCCACGACGGCCGTCGCCATCCTCGACGCGCTCCCCCGGCGTATAGACGGCCACGTGTGGAGCATGCGCCCGGACTCCATCTCGCAGGCCTTCGAGCGGGTCTGCAAGGCCGCCGGCATCACCGGACTGACCTTCCATGACTTGCGCCACGAGGCGGCTTCCCGGCTGTCGGAGAAGGGGTTTGGGGCTATGGAGGTCGCGGCCATCACCGGCCACAAGACCATGCAGATGGTGAAGCGGTATACTCACTTCAGAGCGGAGGATTTTGTGGGGAGGCTGGGCTAGTCGAGATGAAGGTGATAATTCACCCGCATGCCCGCGAACGCATGACGGAGCGCGGGGCGACAACGGGTGAAGTCGAGGGCGCCATAATGGCCGGCGAGCAATTCCCTGCGCGCCTCGGCCGGTCCGGGTTTCGTCGCAACTTCCCTTTCGAAGGGACTTGGCGGGGCCGGTCCTACAGCATCAAGCAGGTAGAGGTGTATGCTGTGAGTGAGGGAGACGCATGGGTTGTGGTCACCGTTATTGTGAAGTACTTTTAAAGGCTGTAGGAGGCACACCATGGAGCTGAGCTATGACCCGCGTCACAATATCGCTTATCTGCGCCTGCGGGCGACGGCGGCCGAAGTCGAAACCTTACGCGTTAGCGATGAGATGAACATCGATATTGCGCCGGACGGAACGATTTACGGCATCGAGCTACTGAACGCCAATACTCAGTTGAGCGGCGACCAGGGGCGGCTGGTACTGGTTGACAAGGAAAGCGGCAAGCGGCAGGAAATGCGCTTGCCCGCAGCTTGACTCAATATGGTTGAGAGTGCTACGGTTTAGTCATTGGCGGACCACTGTCAATCTTATGCGAAGCCTTAAGCGGCCTCACCTCGACAACCCCCGCCTTCCTGGCAGGAGTTGAAAAAGGACTATAGGACAGATCTGTCCTAAATTCCTGGTCCTGAAATCCTCAAAAAAACAGGGTCCACAGGACAACTATGTCCTGACTAGACAGTGCTAAGTTCTCGCTGTGATTTTAGCTTTTTCTTTGGCGACCCTGAGATTGGATAATTCCGTCGCCAAATCAATCCAGCGGTCCGCCAGTAGCTTCATATGCTCGTAATTCTTGATCTGCTTTCGCACTTCAGGCAAATCTTCTTTTTTGACGAACTTACTGCTGCTCTTTCCCTTGCGCGTGTAGCTCACCTGGTAGTAGGGACCGTGTTTTTTAGGCGGGTCTGCCTTGCAGCTGCATCCCGGTTTGCCACATACGTTGTACTGTTTTGACAGACTGCCTGGGCGCATATCTCCCAGCGCCACCAACGCCTTCTTGGTTTTCTCTATCTGTTTCTCTAGTGTCGTTTCGCGGTTCGTGGCCATGATGAAATAGATCTCTGTTTCGGTCCCTGAAGTATAGCATATTGCGTCCGGTAGCATCATAATGCTATCGGACATTGCGCGCCACTTTGTGGAGAATCTATGCTTTGGAATTATTGGCTGGCAGCCGTGCGCGAACTGCGTCCAGCGTGTTCCCGTACCCGCACATTCTTCTGGATGCTACTGACTCTGGCAGGTCTGTGCTGCCGCGCGGACAATGCCGGCGTTACCAGCTTCGTGCGAGCGCTCGATTTCTCCGGCAAGGCTTATCACCGCTTCCTGCATTTCTTCCACAGCGCAGGACTCCATCTCGAAACACTGACGGCTTGCTGGCTACGCCTATGCTTGAGGCTGTTTCGTCCATTTGAGGTGAACTCGCGCCTGGTCTTCCTCGCCGACGGGATAAAAGCACCCAAGGAGGGTCGCAAGATGCCGGGCGTGAAGCTGCTGCATCAACAATCTGCCGGTAACACTAAGCCTACCTACATCATGGGGCACTCGATGCAGGCCATTTCCCTGCTGGTGCAGTGCGCGGCCGGACAGGTGGCTGCCGTGCCGCTGGTGTCGCGGATCCATGAGGGATTGGTGTTCTCCAACCGCGATGCCAGCACGCTCCTCGATAAACTGGTGGCGCTCCTGTTGACATTGGTCGGGGTGTGCCAGCGGCAGGTGCTGCTCATCGCCGACGCCTACTACGCGAGCGCAAAAATCATCCTGCCCTTGCTGGCCGGTGGCCACCACCTCCTGACACGGGCCAAGGGCAACGTGGTGGCCTATTGGCCGGCACCCGCCCCTGTCAGTCGCGGCAAGGGAAGGCCAAAACTCTATGGTCACAAGGTGCGACTTAAGGACGCGGCCAAAGAGGAGCATGCCTTCATCGAGGCGCCCAGTCCTGTCTACGGTGAGAACACTGTGCAGGTGCGGTACCGCGTCATGGATTTGATCTGGCGCCCCGTGGGACACCTCGTCCGATTCGTGATCGTCCACCACCCTCATCGTGGCACGATATTTCTACTCTGCACCGACCTCACACTCGAACCCATGGAGATCCTGCAACTTTATGGATTCCGTTTCAAAATTGAGATCGGATTCAAACAGGCTGTCCATGTCATGGGGGCTCATGCCTATCATTTCTGGATGGCCGACATGAAGCCGATTCGACGTGGCAGCGGCAATCAGTATCTGCACCGGACATCGGATGGCTACCGCGCCGAGACACGACGTAAGCTTGGGGGCTCATGCCTATCATTTCTGGATGGCCGACATGAAGCCGATTCGACGTGGCAGCGGCAATCAGTATCTGCACCGGACATCGGATGGCTACCGCGCCGAGACACGACGTAAGCTCAACGCTTATCACGTCCAAGGGCCACTCGGGGTAATCGCTCAGGGATTGCTGCAGCACCTTGCCATCAACCACACGGCTGCAGTCTGGCACGGCTTTCGCAGCTGGTTACGCACCATGAACGAGGCCATGCCTCCATCCGAACTGGTCGTCGCCTACACCCTGCGCAGCGGACTGCCGGCATTTTTCGCGGTTGCCGCTAAATTCCCTGGCCTCGAGAAAATAATCGAGACATATCGTCGTCACGATGCGCCGCAGGAGAAATACAAATTGGCAGCATAGGAAAAGTTGGCACTGTCTAGTTTTCGCGGTTGCCGCTAAATTCCCTGGCCTCGAGAAAATAATCGAGACATATCGTCGTCACGATGCGCCGCAGGAGAAATACAAATTGGCAGCATAGGAAAAGTTGGCACTGTCTAGTCAAGAGTAAGACTCTACAAACGCGGTCGATTCCAGGCAACGCACGCAAAAAGTTCCGCCCCCGCCGATAACTCCAAGGCCCGAATTCCAGGGGCCAAAGGAGATTGACGATATGAAGTACATCATGAAGTGGCTTTTGGTTTTGGGGGCGGTCCTGATGGCCCCCGCCCTGGCCTCCCGGCTGGGTGTGGTGAATTTTGCAAACGGCTCCACGACACCCACAGAAATTCCAACGGGCCAAGGTAAACAATGCCCGTAACCGGCGTCTCGTCGGCGATGAGCAATCCCGCCTTCTGGCGTCCGCACGGGCCTACGACTCGACCCCCCATGCGGGGGGCAATGTCGGCTCCCTCATCACCTGGGCCATAGAGACCGCCATGCGCCGCGGGGAGATCGCGGCCATGCGATGGGATCACCTGGACGGGCCGTCCGGCCCGCAATGCCGCCAGGCGCGGGTGTTGCTGATCATGCGATGGGATCACCTGGACGGGCCGTCCGGCCCGCAATGCCGCCAGGCGCGGGTGTTGCTGATCCCGGAGACCAAGACGGGCACGCCCCGGCGGATACCGCTGTCCACGACGGCCGTCGCCATCCTCGACGCGCTCCCCCGGCGTATAGACGGCCACGTGTGGAGCATGCGCCCGGACTCCATCTCGCAGGCCTTCGAGCGGGTCTGCAAGGCCGCCGGCATCACCGGACTGACCTTCCATGACTTGCGCCACGAGGCGGCTTCCCGGCTGTCGGAGAAGGGGTTTGGGGCTATGGAGGTCGCGGCCATCACCGGCCACAAGACGCAAGGCCGCCGGCATCACCGGACTGACCTTCCATGACTTGCGCCACGAGGCGGCTTCCCGGCTGTCGGAGAAGGGGTTTGGGGCTATGGAGGTCGCGGCCATCACCGGCCACAAGACGCTGCAGATGCTCAAGCGGTACACGCACCTGCGGGCGGAAGATTTGGCGGAGTTGCTGGGGTAGCGTGACAGTAACGCTATACCCGCCGCCCCACCTCCTTCAACAGCGCTCGCGTAATAGCGCCCGTGGAGCGGTTGCGCCGGCCGGCCCGGATGGCCTGGCGGTCCTTAGCAAACGCGATGCGTAGCTGCTCGATAAGGCCGCTGTCGGATAGTTCCTTCTCGTCGCCGTCCGGACCCCAAATCGTCTCCCTGTCCCGGGCGCGCTTCTCGCGTTGGCGCTCGGCAGGGGTCATGGGGCCGCTTTTGTAGAGGGGTGGGCGAGGCATGGACGCGCTCCTATTCCGTGACAGTAACGAAATTATAGACCGTCCGGACGGCGATTGCGCGGGTGGGGTCAACACGGGCGACGGGCCCTGCGTTCGGAGCGCCGTGGGGCCTCCCGAACGATCCCCGTGAGGCCCTAATCCCGGTCACGGCCCTGGAGCGTGTCGCCTGCGTTGTACGAAGTCGGCCGACCCCGCCGGGGGGTGGCCAAGGCTTGGACGGGTGGCCCCCCGCATGGGGGCTTTGGGGAGCGCTCAGACACTCCTCACTTCCGTGAGAAGATCGGGATGGCGATCCAGTACCCTAAGAAGCTTTACAAGGGCCAGTGGCGGTCTTGTCTTGCCGGTCTCATAACGCGAGAAGGCATTGACGCCGCCCCCGAAGATCTCGGCGGCCTCGCGTTGGTCCAGGGCGAGCTTCTTGCGCACATGGACAATGAAGGCGGGATCAACGACAGCGGCGTTAACCTGCTTCGCAAACGCCTTCATTTCACACATGACGCGATCGGATTCGCCGGCCTCGAGAATCACCTCTCCGCACGCCGGACAGAACTCACCCGACACTGCCGGGATGGCCGTGGTCTCACCCTTGTAGGTGTAAGGCAGGTCACGGGTGTCAGTCCCATTGGTGCATGGTTAGGGCTACATGGCCTGTTTCCCCGCCCAAACGGCGCGCGCTGGTCCCGTTATCGTGATGGGGTCATGGAAGGGCGTTTGCGCCAGGCGCTGGCGCGCCTCAATCCCGGTCTTCCCCAAGAAAGAGACCTTCCCGCGCTGGCGCCCGGTGGTCGTCATGGGACCGGTTTGGTAAGTGGGCCTTGTCTTTCACCCTCTCCGAGGAACTGGACAATGAATCAATAAGGTTGCTGCCAATGAAGGATTGTGATCCGCCACTACGATTCGAGTCGTATGAAAACGCACTCGCGTTTATACCATATAAGCGTACCTAATATGGATACCAACCGGCGCGCAAATCGCCCTGCGATTCGCGTCGGCGCTACGCGGCGACTTCCGGTACGGCTGTTATGCTCGGTCCCCATGTGATATCATGGACCCCTTAAACGCGCTCGGTCTCATTCCGCGCGCCTCCTTCATTTCCTCTTTACTGTGCAAGAGGCGATCGCTTTTGTGGGTGTTTGTAGGGGTATCCTGGCTTCTCTTGTATTAATGGCGTTCGGATCTTCGATTGCCGTGCGTCCTCCTGATCGTCAAGGGTATTCCGGCGTCCCGGAAAGAGCGCCACATTGCGGTTGAAGGTAAACCGGGGCCATATGAAAATCGAATGTTTACCCTTATCGCACGATAGACGGATCGGGGATGGTGCGTATCCGCCAGTAGCGGCCGTGGTTGGTGCCGGGGCCTGGGGTACGGCGCTTGCAGCGGCGTTTTCGCGCGGTGGCTACCTCGTGAATCTCTGGACGCGTCAGGCGCGTGTGGTGGCCTCGATCCGTGATCGGCGCCGTAATCCGGCCTACCTGTCCGATGTTCAGCTGCCGGAAGGGCTTGCGGCCACCACGGATCTTGCAGGCGCACTGCGCGGCGCCGAAGTGGTGGTGATGGCGGTTCCGAGTAGCGCCTTGCGCGTGATTGCGCGACGCATCGGACCGCTTCTGCCGGCCGATGTCCCCGTGCTTTTTGCGAGCAAGGGGCTCGAGAAAGGCAGTGGTGCATTTATGACGGAGGTTGCGGAGGCGGTGTTCGCCGGGCGTCTCGTCGGGGTGCTGACAGGTCCCGGCTTCGCCGCCGAGGTCACGCGGGGAGAACCGACCGTGTTGACGCTTGCCATGGCGGCGCTGGCGGGCCAAAAGACCGTCGGCCGAGGGGCGCGTGAGTTTGCCGAGACCTTCAAGACGCGTCTCGCCAGGGGCGGGATCTCGGTGGCGATCACAGACGATGTCGTGGGGGCGCAGGTGGGTGGTGCCCTGAAAAATGTCATCGCCATTGCCTGTGGTATGGCGGCTGGCCGGGGGTTTGGCGAGAACGCGCGCGCAGCGATCATCACACGCGGCTTCGAGGATATGCGCAAGCTGGCAGTGGCGCTGGGCGGCCGCGCGGAGACCTTGCTTGGGAGCTGCGGAGCGGGCGACGTGTTTCTCACGTGTGCAAGCACCCAGTCGCGCAATTACCGCCTGGGTGTGGCATTGGCGCGCGGCGATGAACCGCCGGCCGGGGTGGTTGAAGGCATCAGCACCGCCGAGGCCGTGCGCATGCTTGAGCAGGATGCGGACATTGACCTGCGTCTGCCGCCGGTGATCCGCGCGCTATGGGCGCATGAGATATCCCCGGAGCAGGCGCTCGAGCGCCTGCTGGGTGTGGATTGAGGGTGGCGGTGGCCGAAGACCGTAAACGCACGGTGCTTGCCACGGATCTCGACGGCACCTTCCTGGGAGGGGCGCTGGCCGCGCGCGCCGCGCTTTATAGATGGATCGCCGAGCGCCGCGACGAACTCATAGTGATCTTCGTCAGCGGGCGTGGTTTGGGGTTCATGCGTGAACTGGCGGATCGCTTGCCGGTGCGCCCGGATCATGTGATTGCCAATGTCGGTACGAGTGTCGCCGCCGGTCCCGACTGGCGCCCGCTGGCCGACATCGAGTCGTGGCTCGACGCGCGCTGGCCCGAGGATGCGCCCGCGCGTATCGCGAAGGTGCTTGCGCGCTATCCCGGGCTTACCCCGCAGCCGGTCGTGGAAGGGCGGCGGGTCTCGCGTTACTACAGCGATCACGGCGAGGCGATGGCCGCGCAGGCGGACGTGGAGCAACTCGGGTTCGAGGTTCTGCTCTCGGATGAGCGCTATTTCGATGTTCTTCCGCCCGGAGTGCGCAAGGGCCCGACGCTTCTAAGGACACTCACCGCCCTGGGGATCGCGCATGAGCGCACGCTGGTTGCCGGAGATACACTGAACGATTTGTCGTTGTTCGAGACCGGGCTTGCCGGTGTTGCCGTCGGCAACAGCGAGGCCGGACTGGTGCGCGCCGTCCGCGCGCGGCCCAATGTGCATCTGAGTACCAAGCCCGGTGCGGCCGGAGTGCTAGAAGCGCTCAGGGTATTCCACGAAAGGGGGAGTTTATGGGAACACCGCTTGTCATAGTCTACCATCGCCAGCCTTACGAGGAGAAGATCGTCGACGGCCGCACGGTGCTCGTGGAGAACAAGAGCCCCAACGGCATCGTGCCGGCGCTGAAGGGGTTTTTCGGAAACGTCGAGCGCGCCACCTGGGTTGCCTGGAAAAAGGCCCCGGCTGGCAAGAAAGGGGCATTTCAGTCGCGCATTACCGTGGAGGACAGCTACGGGAGTTACGAGGTCTCGCGCCTGCCGCTCGATGGTAATCAAGTCCGCCAGTTCTACCATATCACATCGAAAGAGGCTTTGTGGCCGGTGATCCACAGCCTCCCGTACGCCTTTAGCACCGAACACACCGATTGGGCCACGTTCCGTGATGTCAACAAGCGCTTCGCGGAGGCGGCATGCGCGGAGGCGGCGCCCGGCGCGGTTGTGTGGGTGCATGATTATAACCTGTGGCTTGTTCCGAAATTCGTGCGTGATCGACGCCCGGATGTCACGTTGGCGTTCTTCCATCACACGCCCTTTCCGGCGCCCGATATCTTTTGCATTCTTCCATGGCGCGAGGAGATCCTGGAGAGCCTGCTCGCCTGTGATCTCGTGAGCTTTCACGTGGCGCGCTATGCGCGCAATTTCGGCGCGCTCGTCAAGGCCTTGCGGCCGGCGGCGGTCATGGAAGATGGCCCGGTGCCTCCCGAATGGCAGAATGTCGGCACGGCCTTGACAGAGGACACCGCGCCGCGCTCCGTGACGGTTCAGGGCCATGTCACGCATATCGATGCGACCCCCATCGGTACCCATCCCGAGCTCATACGCGCGATCGTCGAAAGCGAACGCGGGCAGGCACGGGTGCGGGCGATCCGCGAGGAGATCAAGGAGGATATCCTCATCGTTTCGATAAACCGCGTGGATTATACGAAAGGCGTGCATCAGATGCTCGAGACCTTCGATCGCCTTCTGGAGCGCCGCCCGGAGCTGCGCGGGCGCGTGAAGTTGATCCTGACGACGGTGGCGCCGGCCGACGGCATGCGTGTCTATCGCAATGCGCAGCAGCAGATTGAGCAGACCGTGGGGCGCATCAATGGCCATTACGGGTCCCTGACGTGGCTGCCTATCATGCTATCCACCAATCCGATGCCCTTTGAGGAGGTCTTGTGTTGCTATCGTGCGGCGGACATCTGCTGGGTGACGCCGTTGCGTGATGGCCTGAATCTGGTGGCCAAGGAGTTCGCGGCGGCTAATGAGGGGAGTGACGGGGTGCTCGTGCTTTCGGAATTCGCGGGTGTCGCAATCGAGCTGCGGGGTGCGGTTCTGGCGAACCCCTACAGCCGCAATTCCATGGATCGGGCCATCGATGAGGCGATCGATATGCCGCGCGCGGAACGGCGGGCGCGCATGGAGCGCATGTTTGAGCAGGTGACACGTCTCGATATCCGCCATTGGACGGCGCACATCCTGGAACTCTTTTCGCGCGTGAGTCCCGCGCGGGGCCAAGGGGGAGGAGCGTTTCGGGATTGCAAGGACAAAGTCAGCACGCATTAGATTCGCGAGCCTGCCCAATGTCGGGCGTGCGCAGATCCTTAAGTGCCAAGACAGGGTTTGTGGGCGCTATGAGTGGCATGGGCGGGGCGCGAGACCGCGATATCGTGATCTTCCTCCCCCATCTTGACGCGCCCCGCCGAAAGGCCGCCAGAGGCCCGCGCAGGGACCCCCCGAGGGCGTGGCGGCGATTCCCGGTCAGATGCCAACGCCGATACGACCCCGGCTTGATCCCGAGGGGTGAATAGCGCCTCTCATGGCTTGCTAGGCCAGGTATTGATCGTCCAGGACCGCCTCCAGCCAATCGACCATCCGGCCGTCCGAGCCTCCTGAAGGGCGATATGGGTCATGGCCATGTCCGGTGTGGCGCCGTGCCAATGCTTGTGGCCCGGGGGACACCATATGACGTCACCCGCCCGGATCTCCGCTTTCGCTTCGCCAAAGCATTGCGTCCACCCGCGCCCCGCGGTCACCATCAGCAGTTGTCCGAGTGGATGCGTATGCCAATGGGGCCGCGCCCCCGGCTCGAATGTGACGCTTGCCGCACCCATCCGCGAGGGCCCCGTCGGCGAGTGAATGGGGTCTATGCGGACGATCCCGGTATACCACTCCGCAGGACCTCTTTGAGACGGCGCGGATCCCGCGCGTGTCAAAATCATGGCAGCCTCCCTCAGGACCCGAGAGTCCCCATATCGATGACGAAACGGTATTTGACATCGCCCCGGACCGTGCGGTCATAGGCCTCATTGACATCCTTTATCGAGATGCGCTCGATGTCGCACACGATGTTGTGCTGGCCGCAGAAATCCAGCATCTCCTGCGTCTCCGGCAGGCCGCCGATCAACGATCCCGCCAAAGACCGCCGTCGGAATATCAAGGGAATCCCGTCGACCTTCTTGAGGGGTTCCACGGAACCTACGATCACCATTGTCGCGTCGCGTTTCAATAGCGCCATATAGGGGTCCGCATCATGACCCACGGGAATCGTGTTCAGCAGAAAGTCAAAGCGATCCCGCGCCTGTTTCATGGCCTCGCCCTGCGTGGAGATCAGCACCTCGTCCGCACCGAGCTTCCTCGCATCCTCGCCTTTGGAAGGTGAGGTCGTGATCATTGTCACATGCGCCCCCATGGCGTGCGCGAATTTCACCCCCATGTGACCGAGCCCTCCGAGGCCGATGACACCGACCCGCTGGCCGGCGCCGACGTTCCAGTGCTTGAGTGGGGAATAAGTGGTTATCCCCGCACACAGAAGCGGGGCGGCGGCCGCCGGATCGAGATTCTCCGGGATGTGCAGGACGAAGCGTTCGTCCACGGTGATCGTGTCGGAATAGCCGCCAAACGTCAAAGCGTGCGGTGTTCCACCGATCTTGTCCTCGCCACCGTAGGTGCCGGTAAAGCCGTTGTCACAGTATTGCTCCAGACCGGCCTCGCAGGACGGGCAGGTGCGGCAGCTGTCTACCATGCAACCGACGCCCGCCAGCTCACCCACCTGGAAGCCCTTGACCTCACGGCCGATCGCGGCGACCCGCCCGACGATCTCGTGTCCGGGAACAAACGGATAGGAGGTCCAGCCCCACTCATTGCGCGCCGAATGGATATCCGAGTGACAGATGCCGCAGAACAGAATATCGAGAACGATATCCTGGGGCCTTGGGTCGCGACGCTCGAACGTGAACAGCTTTAGCTCCGCGGTTGCCGATTGCGTCGCGTATCCTCTCGATTGTATCGTCATTACGGCCTCTCTTATGTTTTTCATCATATCTTTCGCCTGGCGGCGATAAACCGTTCCATGCCGCCAAACCCGATCCATCAAAAAGCCCCTACGCGGACCGCTTCGCACTTGAGGGCGTCCGCACATGCCTCAGGCGGCGGTCGACGCGCACCGGCATCTTGTGGTGTTGATGTGGGTATCGGTATTCGCGGCGCGACGGCCGTCCACGTGCCGCCATCCGGATTACCAAAGGTGTTGCGCGTGTCGGCGTGCGCTCATCATTCATCTCCATCCCACAAAGCCGGTGGATGTCCATGAATCAGGGTTGCCGGCGCGGCGGCGAACCTCTGTCTTGCGGGTGGGACGCGCCCCCCTCTACCATGGTGGGCGCATCGATGCGCGCCTCTTTACCCCGCCGCCATGGCCGGGCCCGATCTCCTTGGCAAATCGGCATGAACACGCGGCGCCGAAAAGGACGCATGCGATCGGTGGCCGGCGTTGGGAACCGGTCCATTAAACCAAATGAGCGGGTCGGCGACAAGTATGCGCAGGTTCGCGGCATTCTTTAAGAAAAAGGGGCGCGCAACAGGACCAAAAAAGCGCGCCGATCACGCGATCTTAAGGCGGCGAGGGGTCCGCAAAACGGATGACAACTCCCGCAGGCCCGCGAACTCATGTTCAGAAATAGCGGAAATGCGCATGACCGGCGCCCGTGCCGCATTTGCGGGGGGTGTACACGGCGCGCCGTGGCCGGCGTTGGTTCTTGGACAGGGGCGGGCTCGTCTGTCATAATGCCAAACCACCTTTTTGGTGGACGTGCACATCCTACTTAGGTCCGACTTATGCGGACTCAAGGGTGCTATAGGATGGTTTCGCACGGAGAGCATAAGGAGAGACACATGAAAACAACGAAACGGCTTTCGCAATGCCTCGGGGGGCGTGCGTTACCGGAAAGCAGCGTTCTTTGGTCTTCTCGACACGGGCTTTTCTGGACACTCGGGGCTTTCGCAACCATGGGATTGATTGGCGCGGCCTTGGTTTCGAGTTACTGGAACAAGGGCCAGCTTGTGCGTGCGACGATGGCGGGAACGAATCGCATCGTTCTTACAGCCAATGCCGCACCCCCTGCCCTCTGGTCCAACGCCTGGCTCGGTCGCCGGCCGTATCGCGCCGTGGCGTTTCATGGTCTTCGAAGGGTCGCGACCGGGTTCAGCCTCATGACCTTGCAGAAGCCGAGAACGCTCACCCAGGATCTGCTGCATGTGGCGCCTGATATTTCCGTTCATTTAACCAAGCTCAAGGATGAGTTGTCGGCCGAAGCCACCCGGGTATTCGCGGCGCACGCGTGGCTTTGACGGCCGGTTGACGCGCCATCGGCCGGTTGGTCACAGCCTTTTATCCGGTCGCGATAGCCCCCGTAAACCCGAGAGGGCCGCATCGAGCATGCGTTTGCCCGGATGAGGCCGGTTTGGATACCTCGAAAACCAGGATGGGACGCGCGTGGCGGACGGATATAATGCGCCAATGCAAACGGAGCAATGGCAGCAGAGCAAAATGTCCTGGCAGGCTCTCGGTGGGCGGCTTCTCGCCGCTGCCGCCAAGCCGCGCACGGCAAAGGTCGTCAATGGCGTTGCAATCGTCGGTCTTGCGGCGGTCCTGGCGCACTGGACCTGGGGGGCGCTTTCGTCGCCGGTGCGGGCCGCATCGGCCCCCGTCACAAGGGCGCAGTCCGCGCCACCACCACTGCGGGTGTTGCTGAAAAGCCATTTATTCGGCCAGTCGCCGGCAACGAGCCTGGCGGCGATCCCGGTCAGCCATCTGGCGCTGACCCTTTCGGGACTGGTGGCGGGCCATCCGGGCGTGGCGCTGATCGCCGGGCCAAGTGGCAAGGTGCATCCGTACCTCGTCGGGACAAGCGTGTCTCCGGGCGTGGTTCTGGCGGCGGTCACCGCAGACCGGGCCATTCTGCGGCAGAACGGTCGACTCGAGAGCCTTTTGCTGTATTCCCGCAAGCCCGAGGTGCCGCCGGCATCGGCAACCCCCTCCACGCCGGCGGCGCCCACCCCGGCGGCAGCGCGGCCTCATCCCTCAGGGTCGGCGCCCGCCGTTACGGTCCCCGTGAAGCCATCCGTAGTGGCGGCGTTTGCGAGTGTGTCGAATGCGACCTTGAAGTCGTGGCTTGTGCCCGGGCCGGAGGGCGGCGTGCTGGTCAAGGGCGCTCCTGCGCAGACCTTTGCGAGTCTCGGTCTGCGTCAGGGGGATGTCATAGAGGAGGTGAATGGGCAGCCCGTGAATTCTCTGGGCGCGGCGGTCAGCGCGTATATCGCTGGCGCCAAAAGTGGTGATGTCACAGTGGATGTGGCGCGCGACGGACACATGAAGGTCTTTCAGTACACGATGCAAGCCCCATGAGTCTGTTTGTGTGGTGGATACCCTTTCTAAGGACGGAGTACCGATGGGTAAGTGGGTATGTAGCCGGCCGTGTGCTAGCCGGTCATGGGTGGGGATCGTTCTAACGCTGTTACTGGCGTCCTTGCAATCGCCGGCCCAGGCCGCGAATGAACACGCGGGTCCGAGCCCGGAGCATCCCGTGGTGGGGGCGCGTACCACGCTTGCGACCACGCCCCCATCACATCCCGTGCTGAGTCCCGGTACGGCGCCGGCCATGGCGCGGAGCGGATCGACGGTGGTCAGCACGTCTCGCAGGATTCCGCCGGGCGAGATGCTGTTCAACTTTAATAACGCCAACATTCGCGCCGTGATCCGCACGGTCGCCGAGCTTACCGGCAAAAATTTCCTGGTCGATCCGCGGGTGCAGGGGAAGGTGACGATCATATCCACCACGCCCGTATCCGTGAAGGCCGCCTACCAGATCTTTGTGAGCGCCTTGAAGGCGCAAGGGTTTACGGCGGTCGCGGGCCCGGGCGGCGTGGTCAAGGTGCTGCCTCAAGCGAACGCCCGCCAGGCGGCACCGGTCAGCGGTTACTGGCCGCACGGGGGAGATCAATTGGTGACCCAGATCATACCGATCGAAGAGGGTCAGGCGGCGCAGGTCATGCCTCTGCTGCGGCCCTTGATGTCGAGTGCGGGAATCCTGTCTGTCTATGCGCCGACCAACACCCTGATCGTTACCGACGATGCCGATAATATCCGCAGGCTTTTGCGCATCGTCTATGGGATAGAGGCCGAGATGCGCGCACCTATCGCCATAGTCCCGGTGCGTTATGCGTCCGCGGTGGACATTGCCAATCTCCTGGTGCGCCTAGGCGAGGCCCAATTACCCAACGCCGCGGGCATGCCAAGCGGCAACTACAGCCCCGTCTACATCGTCCCGGATACGCGCACCAACAGCCTGCTCGTGCGTACCGCGAGCGCGAAGAAGCTCAGATTCATCGAGGCGCTCGTGCGTAGGCTTGATGCGCGCGGGGCGAGCGGGGGGACCACGCATGTGGTGTATCTCAGAAACGCCCGGGCCACCAAGATCGCAAAGATCCTGCGTGGTCTTTTGCAGGGGGAGGCGAAGGGTGCCGGCAAGCGCCCGAGCGGGCCGGTGATGCCGGTGTCCATGCCGGGTGGGCCACCAGGAGCACCCATGGTCCGCAACCGTGTCTCGGCGCGCGCCATCAAGGCCTCGCTCGTCCAGGCTGATCCGTCGATCAACGCGCTCATCATAAACGCCCCCAATGCCGTGTATGACAGCCTGCGTGGGGTGATAGCAAAGCTCGACATACGGCGGGCCCAGGTATTCGTGAAGGCGCTCATCGCCGAGGTCACGGTCGATAATACCGCCGAACTCGGCGTGCAGTGGGCGGGTGCGGCCCCGGCCGGGAGCGGCGCCGTCGGTGGTGTCACGAACTTCCCATTGACGGGCTCAGGAATCGTTTCGACCGCTGCTAGTCCTTCGAACCTGGCCAATGACGCGGGCCTTGCGCTCGGTTTCATAAGCGGCACGGTCAAGCTTGCCGGCGGACAAACGGTCGTCGGTCTGTCGGCATTTGCGCGTGCCCTGCAATCGGTCTCGGGTGTGAATGTGCTTTCGACCCCAGACCTTTTGACGCTCGACAATACCGAGGCGAAGATCATGGTCGGCCAGAATGTGCCGTTCATAACCGGAAGCTACTCCACGGCGGGAACCGTAGGTACAGTGGGCGTCAATCCATTTCAGACGGTCGAGCGCAAGAACGTGGGCCTTACGCTAAAGATCAAGCCGCAAATCACGGCTGGCAACAACATCAAGATGCAGATCTATGAAAACGTGTCGAGCATAGCGCCGAGCCTTTCCGGCGCAATCGACCTCATCACGAATAAAAGGGAACTGAAGACCACGGTGATCGTGGCCAATGGCAAGACCATAGTTCTAGGCGGCCTCATCAGTGACGAAGTCGAGAACAACTGGCAGGGCGTGCCATTATTGGACGACATACCGTGGATAGGAAACTTGTTCAGGTACCGCCAGCGCGTGAAGAAAAAGACCAACCTCATGGTTTTCCTGAAGCCTGTCATCGTGCGCAACAGCGAGCAGAGCGAAGGGTTTACGGCCTCGCGCTACGCCATGATGCAGGCCGAGGAGGACGCGGTGCGGTTTTCACGGTCGGTGATATTGCCGAATTACCATCAGCCCCACCTGGCGCCCCTGAAGGAGCATCGCGCCGGGACCGGAATGCATCCCACGCACAAAAAGGCAACGCCCGCAGGTGCCGCCCATGGTTGAGATGATCGAGCGCCCGCTGGATAAGGAGTGGGTCGGCAAGTTGCCCTACCACTTCGCCAAGCGCTATGGCGTGATGAGCGTGGGGCTTGTCGGCGAGGAAGTCGAGGTCTGGCAGCGCGCGCAGGTGCCGGGGGCGGTGCTGGCGGAACTCGAGCGCGTGCTCAGACGGCCGCTTAAGCTGAACACCGTGGGCGAAGAGGTGTTTCTGGCGGCCCTCAATACGGGCTATGCGCGCGACATGTCACAGGCCCAGCAGATCATGGGTGATCTCGACGACAAGCTCGATCTCGCCGAACTCGCGCAGCATCTGCCAAAGACCCAGGACCTTCTGGAGAGCGAGGGCGATGCCCCCGTGGTGCGCCTCATCAACGCGCTGCTCACGCAGGCGGTGCGCGAACAGGCCTCGGATATCCATGTCGAGGCGTTCGAGACCCGGTCTTTGGTGCGCTTTCGGGTGGATGGGGTGCTGCGCGACGTCATCGAACCCCAGAAGGCCGCGCATGGGGTGTTGGTTTCGCGTATCAAGATCATGTCGCGGCTCGATATCGCCGAGAAGCGCCTGCCCCAGGATGGCCGCATCACCCTGCGCCTGGCCGGCCGGCCGATCGACGTGCGTGTCTCCACCGTTCCGACCGCGCATGGCGAGCGCGTGGTCATGCGGCTTTTGGATAAGCAGGCGGGCCGTCTGAACCTGGGGGCCCTGGGGATGCCGGACGACACACTCGCAATCTTGCGCGGGCTCATCAATGAGCCGCATGGAATCTTTCTCGTGACCGGTCCGACTGGTTCGGGCAAGACCACCACACTCTATTCGGCACTGGGCGAGCTCAATACGCGCACATCGAACATCATGACCGTCGAAGATCCAGTCGAATACGAACTCGATGGCGTGGGCCAGATCCAGGTGAACCCCAAGATCGACCTGACCTTTGCCCGGGCGCTGCGCTCGATTCTGAGACAAGACCCGGACATCGTCATGATCGGCGAGATCCGCGACCTTGAGACCGCCCAGATCGCCGTGCAGGCGAGCCTTACCGGTCACCTGGTGCTTGCGACCTTGCACACCAATGATGCGGTGGGGGCCGTCACGCGCCTGGTGGATATGGGCATAGAGCCGTTTCTCGTGGCATCGACCCTCCTCGGGGTCCTGGCGCAGCGCCTCGTGCGCACCTTGTGCGGGACCTGTCATGGGCAGGCGCAGGGCGCGGCCAAGACCTGCCCGGCATGCGGCTCGACCGGATTTCAGGGGCGCACCGGGCTCTACGAGCTGCTCACCGTCGATGACTCCTTGAAGGCCCTGATTCATGACCGGGCGGCCGAGGCGCGGCTGCGCGAGGTGGCGCTTTCGCGCGGCCTGCGGACGCTCCATCAGGACGGCCTGCGGGTCGTGGCCGAGGGACGCACCACCACCGAAGAGGTTATGCGGGTCTCCCGTGACTGATTATGGCGGCATTCGAGTATGAGGCACTAGACAGCGAGGGACGCGCTGTCAAAGGGGTCATGGAGGGCGATGCCGAGCGGCGTGTCCGCGGCCTTCTGCGCGAAAAGGGTTTCATACCCGTCAAGATCGCGCCGATCGGCAAGGAACGCAGCGAACGGCGGGCGTTCCGCTGGCAGGGCGGTCTCAAGGCCGCGGAGCTTGCGCTCATCACGCGCCAGTTCGCGACCTTGGTGCGTGCCGGCCTGCCGATCGAGGAGAGCCTGCACGCCCTGACCGAACAAAGCGAGTCGGCGCGCGCCCGCAAGATCCTCGCGGCGGTACGCACCAAGGTGCGCGAGGGGCAGCCCCTGGCGCAGGCCCTGGGTGATTTCCCGGGGTCTTTTCCACCACTCTACCGGCACCTCGTGGAGGCCGGCGAACAGTCCGGAAAACTCCCGGTTATCCTGGAGAGGTTGGCCGATTACACTGAGCAGCGCCAGGCATTGACGCAGAAGGTATGGGTGGCGTTTCTCTATCCGGCACTGGTCAGCATCGTCGCCGTGGCCATCGTCGGCGGCCTGCTCGTGTATGTCGTGCCGCAGATCGCCCAGGTCTTCGTCGATAGCGGCGCGCCGCTTCCGTGGGCCACGCGGACCTTGATCGCCATCAGCCATATCGCCAAGGAGGGGGGCGTGTTGTGGCCGGCCGGCGGGCTTGCCGTCCTGCTCGTGGGCCGATGGTTGCTGCGTAAGCGGGAGCGGCGCGTCGCCTGGCAGAGGTTTTTGCTGCGCGTGCCACTGCTGGGGCGGCTCATCCGCAGCCTGAATGCGGCGCGGCTGGCGAGCACGCTCGGGATCCTGACGAGCTCCGGGATTCCGCTTTTGGCGGCGCTCGACACGGCCTTGCACGTCGTGACCAATCTGCCGATGCAGATGGCGGTCGAGGAGGCCAAGCGCCAGGTGCGCGAGGGCGGGTCGCTCGGTCGCTCGCTCGGGCGGGCCAAGCTCTTCCCGCCGCTTGTGATCCATCTGGTGAGCAGCGGCGAGGCGAGCGGGTCCCTGGATACCATGCTGGCGCGCGCCGCCGAGGCCCAGACGCGGGAACTGGAGGGCTTTGTGACGGCGCTCACGAGTCTCATCGAGCCGGTATTGATCCTGGTCATGGGGGGAATGGTGCTGTTCATCGTGCTCGCCATCCTTCTGCCGATATTCGACATGAACCAACTTATCAAGTGAACCTTATGCCCAAGAGTCAGCGGTCGCGCGGTTTTACCCTCATCGAGGTCATGGTCGTCATGGTGATCATAGGGATCCTGGCGGCGGTGATCGTGCCGAAGATCATGAACCGGCCCAATCAGGCGCGTATCGTGGCGGCCAAGAACGACATCCGTTCGATCGTGAGCGCCCTGAAACTCTATCGTCTCGACAATGGCCAATACCCGACCCAGCAGCAAGGTCTGAAGGCTTTGGTGCAGAAGCCGACCTCGGGCCCGGCGGCCCCCGACTGGCGTACCGGCGGCTATCTCCCGCGCCTGCCCGTCGACCCCTGGGGACGGCCATACCAGTATCTGAATCCCGGTATTCATGGGCGTGTGGATGTTTTCAGCTACGGGCCGCACGGCAAGGGTCATGGTATGAAGGATGTCATCGGGTCATGGCAGCTCTAGGGGGTCGGCGTGGGTTCACGCTGTTCGAGGTCCTCGTCATTCTGGCCTTGATCGGCATCATGCTGGGAGTGGTCGCGCCGCGCCTTGGTCGCGATGTCGGGGTGTCCGCGCGCCGCGAGGGTCTGCGTCTTGTGGCGCTCCTCCAGGCGGCGCGCACCCAGGCGATCGTGACCGGACGGCCGTATCGGGTGGACTTCACGACCCACGGCTATGATTTTCAGAGGCTCAACGACCACGGGCATTTCATGGCGGTCAAGGGCGCGCTGTTCCGGGCGCGGCGCCTGCCGTCGGGCGCAGTGATCAAGGGTCTCGGGAAGCGGCGCGCCGTGTTGTTCACGCCAAGCGGTCTTGGGCGCACGTTTCATTGCGAGATCGTGACGCGCCACGGACGTTTTCTTGTGTCGGGCAATGATGATGGACATGTCAAAGGCCTGGCGCGCAGCTAGGTGCGAGGGCTTCACGCTGATCGAGGTGCTGGTCGCGCTTTTCATCCTGGCGATCGCGCTGGCTGCGGTCATGCGCAATCTGACCGGCGCGATCACGACCACAGGCGCGTTGCGGGACCGGACCTTGGCGCTGTGGGTGGCCGAGAACCGGTTGACGCGCGTGGAGGCCATCGTTCATTGGCCGCCGCTCGGGCGGCGCCATACAAAGGCCCGTGAGGACGGCCGGCGGTTTCGGGTGGTGACGAAGGTCGTGACGACCCCGTTGCCGGAGATCCGGCGGGTGCGGATCACGGTCCGCCGTGTGCGGCGGCCGCAGGTCTTGATGCGGCTTGTCGGCTTCGTGCGCAAGCCATGACCTGCAACCGCGGATTCACCTTGCTCGAGATGTTGGTGGCGATCGCGATCTTCGCCATCGTCGGCGCGATCGCCTATACCGGCCTTGACCGTGCGATGGCCATCCGCGCGCAGTTAAAGAGCGTACGCGTGCGCTGGCAGGCGCGCGGGCTCGCCTACTACCGGCTGGCCAATGATCTCGCCCAGGCGCGCGGGCGGCCGGTGCGCGACGGCGCGGGTACATTGGTGCCGGCATTCATGGTGCGCCGGATGGGCCGCGGGGTGCGGCTCAACTTCACGACCGGCGGCACGCCACCGTTCGGCTCGGGTCCGGCAAGTGATCTGCGGCGCGTCGATTACACGGTCATGCATGGGCAGCTGATATGGCGGCGTTGGGCGGTCCTGGATCGCGCGCCTGGCGAGCGCCGGGCCAAGGAGGTCTTGATGCGCGGTGTGCGGAGTTTTCACGTGCGGCTGCTGGCATCCAACGGCCTATATGTGCGGAGCTGGCCGCTCGCCGGGCAGCCGGCCGCGGATCCGACGGCGGTGAAGGTGGTCCTTACCTTGAAGGGCGGGCGGCACATTCGCTGGCTGTTTGCGGTCGGCCGATGAAAAGCGAACGGGGCCTTGCGCTCATCGTGGCGCTGTTGGTGGTGGCGTTGACGGCCACCATCGCCGCCGCCCTCATGCGCGGCGAGTCGGTGTGGTTCAAGGAAAGCGCCAACGTTCGTGCGTTGTCGCAGGCGCACGCGGCCATGGACGGGGCGTTTCGGCTCGCCGCCGTGGAGGTCACCGATGAGGGGCGTCATGATCAGATCGATGATCTGACCGAGCGATGGGCCCAGCCGCTGCCGCGATTCCCGGTGGCCGGGGGGACGGTGCACGCGCTGCTCCTGGACCCGGAGGGACGCTTCAATCTGAATGATCTCGTGGTGGCGGGCAAGGAGGTGCCGACCGCGCTCGCGGTGTTTACGCGGCTCTTGCAACTCGTCGGCCTGAACCCGGAGCTGGCGCAGGCGGTGGTGGCATGGGAGATCCCGCCGGGTTCGCCCGGAGGTGGCTTCGACTCCGTGTATCTGGGGCGCCGCACGCCGTACCGGGCCGGCCGGCAGCCCTTGAGCGGGGTGAGCGAGTTACGTCTCGTGAAGGGTTTCAGTGCCAAGATCGTGCACAAGTTGCGGCCCTATATCACGGCCTTGCCGCTTGCGACGCCGATCAATGTGGACACCGCACCGGCCTTGGTGCTGGCGGCCTTGTGCCCGGGCCTCACCATAAAGCAGGCGCAGATCCTGGGCGATGAGGCGCTGCGTACGCCGTTTGCCAGCACGGCCGCATTCCAGCAGGCCCTTCCCCAGGGTGTGCAGCCGGCCTATCAGACGGCCGTGCAGACGAATTATTTTCTGGCGCATGTGACCGCCCGTTTCGGCGGCCTTGTCATGCGCCGACGGGCGCTCTTATACCGCGCGGTGCGCGGCCAGAGGACCGTTATCTTGTGGCAGGAGGCGTTATGGGAGCATCGTCGGATCAGGCATACACACACCTAAGGGGCGTTATGCGCGTCGGCATCAGCGGTCCCGCCGGTTCGGGCTCACGGTTTGGGAAATGGCGCGAACAGGCGCAGACGTGGCTGCGCGCCCCGGGGGCGCAGCCCTGGAACGTGTTTCTGACGCCGACCTTCCCCGAGGATCCGGCTGTCGAGTGGCGTGGTCCGGACGGCGAGACCGGTCGCGGGCCCCTGCGCGAACTCCCGGAGGTGGCCCGTCGGGCCACGATCCGCGTCTGGACCCCGGCCGTCGAGACCCTGCTTACGGTCGCGCAGTGGCCGGGACGCGGGCGCGCGCGCCTGGCGCAGGCCCTGCCCTATCTCCTCGAGGAACAGTTGCTGGCGGATCCCGAGTCTTTGGTGTTTTCCCACCGCGAGACCGACGCCGGGATCTTCGTGGCGGTGACCGCCAAGGAGCGGCTGGCGGCGTGGCGCGCGGCGGCAGACGAGGCCCGGCTCAGCGCGACCTTTTGTCCGGTGACCCTGGCACTCCCGTGGCGCGCGCGCAGCTGGTCGTGTCATTACAGCGACGGGCAATGGGCGGTACGCACCGGACTCTACAGTGGCTTTGGCGCCGCAAGCCCCCTGACGCGGGTTCCCGCAGCCCTTCGTCAGGCCCTCGAGGAGGCGGTAAAGACCGGGGCCGCGCCGGAGGCGATCGTATTGTTCGGGGGTGATGAGCCCTTGCGGGTGTTGATCGCGACGGAACTCGGCATCCCCGTCATCGCCGATCCACGACCGATAGCCGCGGGCGAGACACCGCCCTTTCGCCTGGGGGAGACCGGTGGTGCGGTCGGCGCGAGCGGTCTTGCGGCCATCCGCGCGTTGCGGCCGGCACTCATCGCGCTGCTTTTGGTATTCGTGCTGGGGTTTGCGCGCACGGTGTTCGATTGGGTCGAGTTCTCGCATGAGGAGGCGCGCGTCCATGCCCAGATGACATCGCTTTTTAGCGCCAACTTCCCGAACGCCCCGGTGCTCGATCCGGCGCGGCAGATGCGTCAGGGGGTGGCGCGGCTGGCGGCGCGTGCAGGCGGCGCCGCGCAGGGCTTTCTCGCGGTCCTGACCTCCGCGAGTCCGGCACTCGCGGGGCTTGCGCATGGCGATCTCACGCGCCTTCAGTATCGCCACGGCCAAGTCCGTTGCGCCGTGCGTCTCGCCAATTTCGATGCCCTCACGGCCCTAAAGCAGAATCTCGTGCGCGCCGGTCTTGCGGTGCGGGTGACGCACGTCATGAGCCACCAGGGCGGCGTCCAGGCCCTGGTCACGATCACAAGGAGATCTCCATGAAGGCCGTTACGTCGGCGGTATCCCGTATGCAATCGTTGTGGCTTGCGCGCAGCGAAAAGGAGCGTCGCCTGATGCTCCTCGGCGCTCTGATGGTCGTGCCACTTCTGTTCTACGCCATCGTCTGGCAGCCCTTGGCATCGCGCGTCTCCCACTGGGAGCATGTGCTGCCGCGGCAGCGCGCGGCGCTCGCGGTCATGCGCCGTGAGGCCTCCATGGTGCGCTCGCTGCGCGCGCACGTCGGGCATGCGCCCACCGGCACGGGGCTTTTGAGTCTTATCGAGCAGCAGGCGCAGGGCGCGGCCATCGGTGGCACGCTCGGCGAGTTGTCGCCGCGGGGCGCGCACAAGGCCGAGGCGGTATTTACCAAGGTCCCGTTCAATGCGCTGGTGCGCTTCCTGGCAGACCTGGGCGCACGCGGGGTCGAGGCGTCGCGTGTTGAACTCGCGCCTTCCGGGGTGGGGCTTGTGAGTGGCTCGGTGATCCTGGCCGCGCACTGATGAGGCGCAAGGCTCTCTATGTGCTGTTGGCGCTCGGGGCCTATGCGGTCTTTTTGCTGGTGACCGCCCCGGCGCGCGTGGTCCTGCCGGATCTGATCGGAGGCCTGCCGGCGTTTCTGCGCGTCGCCGACATCCATGGCACGATCTGGGACGGGCGGTTGGCGCTGTTTGTGTCTACGAATACCGGGACCGATCCCCTGAGCCGTGTCCGTTTCCGTTTTACGCCGTTCGCCCTCATCGAGGGTCGCGCGGGCTACGATCTGTATTTTGCCGGTGCGGTGCAGGGACATATGCGCATAGCCTTCGGGCGGAAGGTCCAGACGTTCTCGGACCTTGCCATCACCGCGCCCGCCGGTGCGCTCGCCACGCTGGTCCCGGCCGCGCAAAACTTTGGTCCCGGCGGCGATCTCGCGCTTCACGCCCGTAATCTCGTATGGGGGCCGCATCCCTCCGGCCATGGGACCTTGACCTGGGACCAGGCGGCGCTCGTGAGCGCCCCGGTGAATCCGCTGGGGAGCTATACCGCAGGTTTCGTGCTCGCAAACCAGGCCCTGGCTTACCATATTCGCACCCTGACAGGCCCGCTACGCGTGACCGGGCGCGGCCGCTACCGGCTCGCGTCCGGCGTCCTTTCATTCACCGGGGATGTGCATGGCCGGGGATTGCGTCTCGGGAGCCTTGTGCGGAACATCGGGGTCCCGGATGGCCGTGGCGGCCGCCGGGTCACCTTCCGGATGCCTTTATAGGCCCCGCCCGGATCCTCGATCGTTCGGGATGGGGGATCGCTCGAGGTGTGGTCGCGGCGGCCGGCTTTCAGACCCACCCTATGAAAGCCCCTTGCGTCATGGCCCCTTCGAGGGTGCCGAGAGCGCCCATCGTCGTTTTTCGTGGCTTGCGCTCGTTGCGGGCGACCAGCGCCATAAGTCGTGGCTGCTTCATAGACCGGGATCGGGGGAATCGGGGGTCCTTGAAAATCCCGACAGCCAAGCCTCGTGTTGTCCCGCAAAGTCGCAAGAACACCAGAGTGTCCGATATTATAGGCGTGCGCTGATGCGTCTCGGCCGTCCACGGTTTGTTCTTGTCCCATCATTTCGTTTGTCCCATGCTGCGGTCGATGGATTGGCCGGTCCGCCATGTCGCGATGCTTGGGGACCCGTCGAACTGCAGCGTACGATCATGACGGTATCGGCAGGACGCAGGTGAACCGGGGACCATCCCATCCGGCCAGAGGGCGTACGCCCGTATGGGCATGCGGGGCGGTAGCGGTCGGGTGGCTACGGGTCCTGGACTGCATTACCGCTTCGTGGCGCGCATCCAAACCGTTTCCAGCCACCTCTTAGCGGCCGATAGGTCCTGTCGGGGACGTCGGAGGAGCGGAGATGATATACATCAAGAATGTGCCGGTATGGGAGCGGGCCGTGCGTCTGGGCGTGGGCGGCGGACTGGCGATCTATGGGCTTACGGAGGTCGGCGGGCTTTGGGGTGTGGGTATGCTGGTGGGGGCGCTGGGGCTCGCGCTGACCGGAGTGTTGGGATTTTGTCCGGCCTGTGCCCTCGCCGGTCGCCGATTGGAGCGGCGTGGTGTGAGTGAATCGAGGCCGAGGGTGCCATGATTGATACACGGATACTGGCGCCGGTAATCGTGGCCGCTCAGGAGGGTGACGCCGCGGCGCTCGATCAACTGCTGCGCGCCTGCCATCCGGATGTACGGCGTTATGCCTATCGGCATTGCCTTATCAGCGATGTCGATGACGCCGTGCAGGAAGCGCTTCTCGTCCTCTCTCGCCGCCTGCGCTCGTTACGTGCGGTGGCGGCGTTTCCCGGGTGGTTGTTTACCATTGTACGGCGGGAATGCCGGCGCCTGGAGCGGCATGTTTTCGGGCTCGATGTCTTCGATGAGGCGCGCATGGAAGAGTGGTTGGCCACGTGCCCCGACGAGGCGTTGCGCGTTGATCTGGTCTGCGCCCTCGAATCGTTGCCCGCCCATTACCGCGAGGTGGTCCTTTTGCGGGACTTTGCGGGGCTCACCATTGGGGCGTTGGCGACGCGCCTTGCCTTGAGCCCGGCGGCTGTGAAGAGCCGGCTCCATCGCGCACGCGAGCTTGTGCGGGAGTATCTGATCGCCTGATGGCTGAGGTAATGGGATGGTCGCCCCCTCCCTAACCGGCATCAAGAGTGCCAAGGTGGAGTGTGTGACATACCACTGACAGGAAGGAGGCGACAATGAAGGTTACAACGGTAGGAGTGGATCTCGCAAAGGCCGTTTTTGCGGTTCATGGGGTGGATGGCCGGGGCAAGGTGGTGTTCCGGAAAAGCCTCAAGCGCGCTCAGGTTCTCACATTCTTCGCCAACCTAGAGCCCTGCTTGATCGGCATGGAGGCCTGTGGCAGTGCCCATCATTGGGCCCGCAAGCTCTCGGCTCTCGGACACACCGTGAAGCTGATGGCCCCGCAGTTCGTCAAGCCCTATGTGCGGACGAACAAGAGCGATGCCGCCGACGCTGAAGCGATCTGTGAAGCCGTGGCGCGCCCCAACATGCGCTTTGTGCCCATAAAAACCATCGAGAATCAGGCGGTCCTGGCCCTCCATCGCGCCCGTCAAGGATTCGTCAAGGCGCGCACCGCACAAGCCAATCAGATCCGGGGGTTGCTGTCAGAGTTTGGACTCGTGATCCCGCAAGGCGTCGCGTCTATCGCCAAACAGGTCCCACGGATCCTTGAAGATGCCGAGAACGGCCTACCCGACACGCTGCGCGCATTGATCGCCCGGCTGGCCACCCATCTGAAGGAACTCGACTGCCAGGTGGACGAACTCGAATCTCAGATTCAGGCTTGGCACCGGCAGAACGCCGAGAGCCGAAGACTCGCAGAGATACCGGGCATCGGCCCGATCACAGCCACGGCCCTCGTGGCCTCGATTGGTGATGCGAAGACCTTCGCCAATGGCCGGCAACTCGCGGCCTGGCTTGGGCTCGCGCCCCGACAGCATTCGAGTGGCGGCAAACCCACGCTTCTTGGTATCAGCAAGCGCGGAGACGTGTACCTTCGGACACTTCTTATTCACGGGGCGCGCGCCGTGATTCGCGCGTCCGTAGCGAGGCTCACGCAAGAGGCGTGGCTAAAGCGCCTTCTCGATCGCCGCCCCAAAAACGTGGCGGCCGTGGCGCTTGCCAACAAGAACGCGCGCATGGTGTGGGCGCTCCTGGCTCATGGACGGACTTACCGTCCGGGCGGTAGGACTTCGCCTCTTGCGGCCTAGGTATGCCTTAAGAGGCCCGGCAGGGCATGAGATGAGTGATGTGATGAACCGAGGGTTATAGGAGGCAAGCTCCCACGATTGCACAGGCAATCATGACGTGATGGCAATGAGGTCGGACCGTGAACGGCGAAACCTACTGGGGTCCATGGCACCATGAGTGCGATGAGGTGATGAGGCGCCGTTTCGCATATTCCATCAGGGACAGAAACACAGGTCTCATCAAAAGTCCGGATGTATGGCTGCAATCGATTCTCTTTGACGTCAAGGATTGAATGCTTGGCAAACAGGGGGCGACCGTTTGCCATCCGGATATGGGCGCGGCGCTTTCTTACCCCGGTCCGCCGGCCACCCGGTCCGCGGCCAGTGATCGGGCCACGGCCTCGGCGGCCTTGATGCCGTCGACCGCCGCCGACAGGATGCCACCGGCGTAGCCGGCGCCCTCGCCTGTGGGGTAGAGGCCACGGGTATTGCGGCTTTGGTGATCATCGTTGCGGGTGATGCGCAGCGGGGCGGATGTGCGTGTCTCGACGCCGGTCAAGACGGCATCGGGGAGTGCGAAGCCTGTTATCTTGCGCGCGAACGCTGGCAGGGCCTCACGCAGGGCGTCGATGGCATAGCCGGGCAGGGCCTCGCCCAGGTCGCCGAAGCGCACCCCGGGCTGGTAGGAGGGGATGACATCGCCGGGCCCGTGACTCGCCCGGCCTTCGAGGAAGTCCGCGAGACGTTGGGCCGGGGCCTCGTAGGTCCCCCCGCCCAGGGCGAACGCCTGTTCCTCCCAATGGCGCTGGAAGGCCACTCCGGCGAGGACGTCGTCGCCGGCGAAGTCGGCCGCTGTCACGCCCACCACGATGGCACTATTGGCGTTGCGCTCGTTGCGCGAATATTGGCTCATGCCGTTGGTGACCACCCGCCCCGGCTCGGAGGCCGCGGCCACCACCGTACCGCCCGGGCACATGCAGAAACTGTAGACCGGGCGGCCGTTGGAGGCGCGGTAGGCGAGCTTGTAATCGGCGGCGCCAAGCAGCGGGTGACCCGCGTGGCGCCCGAAGCGGCAACGATCGATGAGCGATTGCGGGTGCTCTATGCGCAGGCCGATCGCAAACGGCTTGGGTTCCAGGAATACCCCGCGCTCGTGCAGCATAGCGAAGGTGTCGCGCGCGCTATGGCCTATGGCGAGTATGACGTGACTGGCCTCGAGGGTGCGGCCGTCGGCGAGCGTGAGAGCGCGCATGGCGCCGCCCGTACGGTCGATGTCGACCACCCGGCTTTCGAAACGGACCTCTCCGCCCAGATGTTCAATGGTCGCGCGCATGCGCTCGACGACCCCCACCAGGCGGAAGGTGCCGATGTGGGGCTTGCTGATCGTGAGGATCTCGGGGGGTGCGCCGGCGCGCACGAACTCCTCCAGGACCTTATGCCCGTAGTGATAGGGATCGCTGATCTGGCTATGGAGCTTGCCGTCGGAAAAGGTCCCGGCGCCCCCCTCGCCGAATTGCACATTCGACTCCGGGTTCAGCACCTTCCCACGCCACAAGGCGAAGGTATCGGCGGTGCGTGCGCGGACCGGCTTGCCGCGCTCTAGGATGATGGGGCAAAGGCCCATCTGTGCGAGCAAGAGTCCCGCGAACAGGCCGGCGGGTCCGAGGCCCACGACCACCGGCCGCGGGCGTGGCGGACGGGATGCATGCACCGGCGGCTGGTAGCGGGTGTCGGGGCGCGCGACGATGCGCGGGTCTTTGTGGTGACGCGCCAGCAGTCGTGCATCGTCACCTGTGGTCACATCGATCGTGTAGACGAGCATGATGCGATCCGGCTTTCGCGCATCATAGCCGCGGCGGGCGATGGTGTAAGAGCGCAGCTCGGCCGCCGGCACGCGGAGCGCTCGGGTGATGGCGATACGTAGCGCGTGTTCGTCGTGATCCAAGGGGAGTCGGACTTCAAGCAGCCGTAACATCAAAAATGTCCGTAGGCGGTTTGGCAGGTATTCACGCGCGATGCTTGGCGCACGTCGCGGGGCCCCACTGTACCCGATTTCCGTGACCCGTGTCTGCCGGCGGCGTGCCGCACCGGCCGAGTCTTAGTCCCGGGTCGCGGAGGTCATTGTCCGGCGGCCCCTGGCGCGGTCGCGCCCGATGGCCGCGCTTTGTGACGCGCGTGGCGTTTCGGGTTATCTTTAGGGGGTGGCCGGCGGCATGCGGGCGGGATCAGATCAAGGTCCCGGGCCGCGTACGGCTACAGCATAGCGGGGTCGGGGACGGCAGTTGGGCCTTCCGCGTACGATCGGGCCTTGCGCGCCCATAGCACAGCCACTTCGGGATCGGATCATGTCAGTCGATGAGAACACACAGAAAGCCGCCTCCGCCACGCCCACGCTGCGCTTGGCGCGCGGCTGGCGTTACGAGGATCTTTTCCCGCGCGAGGGGCTTGCGCGCCTCGATGGCGAGTTTTTGGACCATGTCCAGGCGCGCGACGCCGAGCTTGCGGCGCGCTTGCGCGCCTTCCGCGCCGGGGCCGCTGCCGAGTCGGCGGTGGCGCATAGTGCCTTCCTGTTGGCGGTGGCCGCGCATATCGACGCGTTCATGGCCGAGCTCTTTGGGATCGAGGGCGAGGTGGCGGCCCTGCATGGCGCGACCGTGAGCCATGACGGCGTCATGCAGTTCAAGAAGCAGTTTGTGCAGCGCCGGGCGCGGCGTTATCGCGGGGACTTCCCGCAAAGCTTCGCGGATCTCAATGCCTGGCTCGATGACGAGGCGCGCAAACGCGGCCTGCCGCAAAGCGACCGGGAATGGGCGATCGCGCGCCTGGGCGAGGAGTGGCTGGCCGACGAGAAGGGTCACGAGGCTGAGATCACGCGTCTTACCCAATGGTGCGCCATGGTCTTGAACGATGGCGATATCCGCGCCCAATTCTCGGGCTGGGCGAGCTTTGTGCTCCCCGAGCGCGTGGACCATACCCATCTCGTGCCCGTGAACCGCGTCGAGCGCTACGGCGTCGATATGGCCGAGGGGGCGCAGACCGGGTTCCGGCGCCGCGACGGCTTCCATCTGACCGACCTGCGCATGGACGCGCGTCACATCCAGAGCGAGGCCCACTATTGCCTGTACTGTCATGACCACGACGGTGACTTCTGTTCGAAGGGCTTTCCCGAGAAGAAGGGTGTCCCCGAGCTCGGGCTCAAGGTCGATCCCCTGGGTGTGACGCTCACCGGCTGCCCCCTGGAAGAAAAGATCTCGGAGATGAATCTTCTGCGCCGCGACGGCCTGAATATCGCCGCGCTCGCCATGGTGATGATCGACAACCCCATGGTTCCGGCCACAGGGCACCGGATCTGCAACGATTGCATGAAGGGCTGCATCTATCAGAAGCAGGACGCGGTCAACATCCCGCAGATCGAGACGCGGGTGCTCACCGATGTCCTCGATCTCCCCTGGGGTGTCGAGATCTACGATCTGCTGCTGCGCTGGAACCCCCTGCTCCAGCACGACCCTCTCCCCGGCATCGACAACGGCCGCAAGGTGCTGGTGGTGGGTATGGGTCCGGCGGGCTTCACCATGGCTCACTATCTGAGCCGCGCCGGCTGCGCGGTGCTTGGGGTCGACGGGCTCAAGATCGAACCGCTGCCCGAGGCGATCGTGGCCGGCCCCGTGGCGTCCTGGAGGCAGCTGACCGAGGACCTCGATGAGCGCATCCTGCTTGGTTTCGGTGGGGTCGCCGAATATGGCATCACGGTGCGCTGGGACAAGAACTTCCTGAAGCTCATCTATCTCAGCCTCGCGCGCCGTCCACGCCTGCGTATCACGGGGGGCGTGCGCTTCGGCGGGACGATACGTGTCGATGATGCCTGGGCGCTCGGCTTCGATCACATCTGTATCGCCACCGGGGCCGGCCTGCCACGCGTCATACCCATGACCAATAGTCTCGCCCGCGGCATGCGTCAGGCCAGTGATTTTCTGATGGCCCTGCAGCTTACGGGTGCGGGCAAGGACACGAGCCTCGCCAACCTGCAGGTGCGGCTCCCGGCGGTCGTCATAGGCGGCGGGCTCACCGCCGTCGATACTGCGACCGAGGTCCAGACGTATTACATAAAGCAGGTGAGCAAGATACTGACGCGCTACGAGACCATGGTCGAGACCCTCGGGGTGGAGGCGGTGCGCAAGGGTCTGCCGCCCGAGGACGAGGGCATCCTGGATGAGTTCCTGGCTCATGGTCGGGCGGTCCGCGCCGAGCGGGAACGTGCCGAGCGCGCGGGCGAGGCCCCCAATTTCATACCACTGTTGCGTTCCTGGGGCGGGGTGACGCTTGCCTATCGCAAGGGGATGAACAATTCACCCGCCTACACGCGCAATCACGAGGAGCTGATCAAGGCCTTGCAGGAGGGACTGTATTACGCCGAGGGCCTGGATCCATTGCGCGCCGATTTGGACGCTTACGGACACGTCCAGGCATTGGTCCTGCGGCGCATGCGCGAGGTGGAAGGCCGCTGGGTGACCGGCGATCAGGAGGTGAAGCTCCCGGCGCGCACCGTCCTGGTGGCCGCCGGAACGGTCCCCAACACCATCTATGAACGCGAATATCCGGGCACCTTCGTGCTTGACGGCGATCATTTCGAGGGCCATGTCGCTCATGGGGACCACTTGCAGGCGGTGCAGGTGGCGCCGCATTGCAAGGCCCCGGAGACTGGGCCCTTTACCTCCTATGAGAAGGACGCCTACCGTGTGAGCTTCTTGGGTGACACCCACGCCGCCTTTCATGGCAGCGTGGTAAAAGCCGTGGCCTCGAGCAAGAGCGCCTTCCCTCAAGTCATGGCGGTGCTCGCGGCCATGCCGCGACCGGCGGTCGACGAGTCGCCGGCGGTGTTCCTCGGGCGCATGCGTGAGCTCTTTGAACCGCGAGTGGTGGCCATCGACAAGTCCAACCCGGCGGTGGCGGAGATCTGGATCAAGGCCCCCATGGCCGCCCGCAACTTCCGGCCCGGCCAGTTCTTCCGGCTGCAGACCTTCGAGTCGCGAAGCCCGGTCGTTGCCAATACCCGCCTGCAGGTCCCGGTGATCACCGTGAGCGGCACGGGCGTGGAAGATGACCGCGTGCGCCTCATGGTCTTGCAATGGGGTGCGGGCGCGCGCGTCGCCGGGGCCTTGAAACCCGGCGACCCGCTCATCCTCATGGGGCCCACCGGCGCGCCGACCGACATCCCGTCGGGGCAGACGATCCTGGTGGTGGCCGGGCGTTGGGGGGCGGCGGTCATGCTCGACATCGGCCCGGCGCTGCGCGCCGCCGGCAACCGCGTGGTCTACGTCGCGGCGTTTGCCAAGGCCTCGGAGCTCGATAACCAGGACGGTCTCGAGGAGGCCGCCGACCAGATCGTGTGGTGTACGGCGCAGGGTCCGCGTATCGCATCGCGTCGCCCGCAGGACCGGTCGGTCGAGGCCACCGATATGGTCGCGCTGCTGACACAATATGCCGAAGGCACCCTCGACCTGTCCGCCGACGCCGCCGCGCTATCGTCCGTCGATCGCATCCTGGTCATGGGGTCGACGGGTCTCCTGAAGGCCTTCCAGACGGCCCTGAAGGGGGTGTTGCAGCCGCTTTTCAAGCCCGGCGTGAAGGCCATAGCGACCGTCGGCAGCCCCATGCAATGCATGATGAAGGGGGTGTGCGCGCAGTGCCTGCAATGGCAGATCGATCCGGCGACCGGCCTGCGCACGCGCGCGGTGTTTTCGTGCGCCGAACAAGACCAGCCGCTCGCCCGGGTCGATCTCGAGAATCTCGCCGCCCGCCAGGGTCAGAACCGTCTTTCGGAGCGACTCAGCAACCAGTGGCTGTCGATCGTGCTCGATAGGGCGGCATCGCGTAAGGGCGAGGCCTGATCGGGGGCCTCGGACCCTATGGTGCCCGTGAGGTGAGGCGCGGCGTGATTTAGGGCGCTGCGCCCCAGATCCTGAGAGGGCAGTGAATGGCGGCGCGCGTGAAGTCATGGTCGGCGGTGAGTAATGTCAGATCATAACGGATGCATAGCTGAGCGAGCAGCGCATCAATAGTGCCGAGCTGGACCCCATGGCGACGGCAGAGGTTACGGAGGAGGGCCGCGTCAATGTGGTCTCTGCGATCTGGCGCCAGATAGGGTAAGGCCCGGAACCGTTCGACGATGGCATCGCCCGCCCGCGCCCCCGAGAAGCCTTGAAGCAGCTCTTGAAGCACGATGCCCGTGGTGACGAGCACTTCGCCGTTTTCCAGGGCGCGGCGTAACGCCAGGACCTCGGGACACGCAACGGGTATATCGCGTCGCAAGGCCAGCGACCAGACGCTGGTATCGACAAAAAGACTCACGGGCGCGAGCGCTCGTCCTTGTAGTCGAATGTCTCGTCCCAGTCGAGCGCTCCCATCAGATCCAGCAACTGCCTTTGCGTGCGCCGCGCGATGAACTCCTTTAGGGCGCGCGTCACGGCCGCCTTCTTGGTTTTTTCCCCGCTCACCGCCAGCGCCTGTTCGAGAAGCTCGGGGTCCAGAGACAGATTGGTCGCCATATTACCCCCACATCACACAATGGACCACACATAATCCTACACAATGGTCCCGGCCCCCGCAACTCTCGTGCGAATGCCGGCGGCCTTAACGTTTTTAACCGCGCGCGAAGTCGCGCTGGCACTGAGCAAAGAGCCGGCGCGCCGCGCGTCTGGGGAGAGTGAGGCCCACCTCGCGATTGCGATGAAGGTTCGAGGGGCTTTAAGTTCTCCGAGCCTATGAACGCCTGTGTGGGCTCTGCGATGAGCTTGGCATGAAGATAGGGGGTGCGCAGGAAGCGCACATGCACGCCCTGGGAGGCGACATAGCGCGCGATGCGCCGATGATAGCGATTGAGGCGCGTGGGCAGCAGCAGGTCCGCGGACGGCTCCTTGGCGCCGAGCGCGGCGAGTATCGGCCGATCATACCCAAGCTCCTCCGATTCGACGCACACCCGGCCCGGGGCCTGCAGGAGGCGTACGAGTACGCCGGTAGCCCCGGGGGGGCAGCACCAGCAGCCTGCGCGGCGTGCGGCCGGCATGACGGTGCGTCCAATCCGCCTGGAAGACCGCGCGCAGGGCCGTGGCGATGCGCGCATCGTAGCCCACCCACAGGTAACTCCCGGTTTCTGTGAAAGGCCGATCAGGTCATGTTCGCGGTGCCGATCTCGCCATAGTCGCCCGAGACCATGTATTTGGCATGACCGAATACGTAGCGGCCGGTAAAGCGTGGCGGGGCGTAGTGGACCGCCGCCCCGGTGGCGCGTAGTCGCGCCAGTTCGCCTCGGGGCCTGTGTCCGTACGGGTGCCGGGAAAATAATGACGCGTACCCGCACCCCACGCTGCACGGCATCATGCACCGCCGCCAGCACCCGGCGATCGGTCAGGAGATGAACTACTCCCGCCAAGCCTAGACGGCCATGGCGTGAGTTTCGTGCTCATTGCCAGCCGTGCGGCCGGCAATGCCGGCTAATCGCGTTTCCAGCCAACGCAACAGCACGAGGGCCGCATTGTCATCGCGGCCACAGGTGGCGCCGCAGTGCGGGCACTGATGCTGTCGGTCCGAGAGCGTTTTCTTCTCGTCTGGCAATTGCCCGCACGCACAATGTGGGCCGCATGGCCCACATTGTGGGCCGCATGGCCCATGACAGCGTTGCGTCGGTTTGATCTCCCGCGTCGGCGCTTCCTCATACCAGGACCCAGCCTGTTCCGCTTTGGTCCGGGTCATCTTGAGAAATGCCGCGGGGGAGGCGGCGTGAATCTCGCGGTTGAGGCCCTTTTTATGGGCACCACCGCCATGCACGTGAATCTCGCGGTTGAGGCCCTTTTTATGGGCACCACCGCCATGCACCATGTTCTTGACCGCCAATGTCTCGGTACCGATGGCACCGAAGCGTTTCACCAGTCCTGCACTGGTCTGATGCAGAAAGTCCTGGCGCTGCCGGGCCACCTGGGCATGCAACCGGGCCAAGTGCGAGATCGCGCGACGCAGGTTGATGGATACCGGAAAGCCGCGCTAGCGGCCGCTCATCTGTTGCGCCGCGCGGATCTTGCGCGCAACCTCTTGCCCGAGACGCTTCAATTCCGCCCGTTGGTTCTTGAGGTGCCGGGGATTGGCCACCGTCTCGATCCCCTCCGGGGTGGCTATGGTCAGGAACGCGGTCAGGCCCCAGTCAAAGGCGCCGATTGCGGTGCCGCGCGCCCGTTGGATGGTCTCGATGGCCAAGGTAACGGAGGCATACCACCGGCCCGCTTTATGAAGAATCTTGCAAGTGACCGGAATACCCGCTGTTCTGGCCCGGCCGCGCATCGGGATGTGGCCGACGCCCTGAAGATACAGCCGGCCGTGGGCGCCGTTCTCGCCGGGATGCAGCCTCCAGCCGTCGCCATGGGTCTTGCAGCCCCAGCCGGGATAACGATGGATGGCTTTGAAGCGCGGGAAGCCCGGCGTTTCCCCATTCTTGACCCGCCGGAAGAAGCGTTGAAAAGCCAAATGCAACCGTTTGAGCGTCACTTGTTCCGACTGCGCGTTCAGACCGGACAGCGCGGAGACGGTCTTGCGCCATTGCGTGAGCACCTTGCATTGATCGGCAAAGGAGAGCCCTTTGCCGGTTTCCCGATACACGCGGATGCGTTCTTCCAGCGCCGCGTTATACAACCGTTGGTGCAAACCTAGCACCTCCTCCAGCCGCTCCGATTGAACGGCGTTGGGATACAGGCGATATGTGACTTTGCGATAGGGCATGATGTCATTCTATTCGGCCACCATGACCCCGCAAACCCTCGGAAACGCCGGGCATCAGAGTATTGATAATCGGAGCTATCATTTGGTTCTGGTCACGAAATATCGCCGCACGGGCCTGACTGGCCCCATGCGGGACCGGCGGGAGACCCTTGGCCGCAACGCAGTGGCACAATAGGAGCGCGAGGTGCGGGCATTCCACGGTGACGCGGATCCTGGGCATCGGCTCCTGGCGTTGACGCCCAAGGTGTTGCCATCGGCCTTCGTGAATAACCGCAAAACGGTCACCAGCCCATTGCTGGGCAAGGAATGTGCCGATCGCTTGAAACGGTATTATGGGGCAAGTCCGTATTCGGGAGTCGTAGTGACGGTATCCTCACCGGGGGCGGTGCGCCCCTGTCCGTGCTCAAACAATACAGGGGCCATGCGGCCCACAATGTCGAACAGCAGGAAAGACCGGAATGTCGCCCAATGGGCGAGTGTGCCACCCATTGCCGGCCGAATGGCCGGCATTGCCGGCCGAATGGCCGGTGCCACCCCCCTGAACCGCTACGCGCTTACAGGCGGAGCACTGCGGCGCTTTCTGGTAGGTGTTGATATCGAGCCGGGTGCGCGCATCGCGCACGAAGTGGATGACCGGCGCGACGCCGGCATGAGGTTCTATGAAAAGCATGGCGCTGCCAAGTCTCCGTGATGATCGGGATCCGGGGGCCGACGACCTCCGCGGGCGGTCCACGATGCGGTAGTGAATCCGAAAAGCCCAGAGCGCACAAGCCGGGCAGCGACCCGAGGTCGAGGGGGCCGTACCGCGGGGTATTCCGCCGGCGCGGGCCCCGCCCAACCTTGCCGGATGGCCTATGACCGTCTACGGTTAAGTCCCATGAGGTCACGATCGCCTCGCGCCGATGCTAGGCCCGCCAGGGGAGTCGGCAGGGCATTGTGTGCGCCGCGTATGGGGTGGGCGATACCGAGGATGGGATCATGGCGACAGCAGTGAAAGGGGCCAATGGGACAGCGGCCAAGAAAAAGGCCGGCCCCAAGATGATGGTCTTCCAGTGGCAGGCGCGCCCGCCTGGGGATGCCAAGGCCACCCCCCAGAAAGGCGAGATGGAGGCGGCGTCGGCGGCCATCGTACGCGTCACCCTGCGCAAGCGCGGGCTCGAGGTGCTGTCGGTCAAGAAAAAGCCCAAGCCGCTCTTTTCCGGCACGGGGGGGGTGAAGGAGGCGAATATCGTCGTCATGATCCGTCAGCTCTCGACCATGATCAATGCCGGCGTGCCCATGGTGCAGGCCTTCGAGCTTCTCGTCAGCGCGAGCGACAGCCGGGGCATGAAGGCCATGCTCGAGGGCATACTCACCCCGATCAAGGATGGCGAGCGGGTGGCTGATGCCTTCAACCGTTATCCGAAGTACTTCAATCGCCTGTTCGTGTCACTGCTCGCCGCCGGCGACCAGGGCGGTATCCTCGACACCATCCTCTTGCGGCTCGCCGACTATCGCGAGAAGACGCTCGCCCTGCAAAAGAAGATCCGCTCGGCGATGATCTATCCGGCATCGATCATCACTGTGATGCTGCTCGTCACCTCCATCCTCATGATCTTTGTGATTCCGGTCTTCGCCCATCTCTTCGACAGCTTCGGGGCGACCCTCCCGGCGCTTACTCAGGCGGTCATCAGTATCTCGGACTGGATGCGCGGTCACTGGTATTTCGTGGTCTTCATCCCGATTGCCGCGGTCTGGGCCTTCATCATGGCCTATCGCAAGAGCCCCGGCTTTCGTACCCAGATCGACCGTATCTCGCTCAAGCTCCCGATCATGGGTGACGTCATCCTGAAGGGATCGGTGGCGCGCTTCATGCGCACGCTCGCCACCATGCAGGCCGCCGGTGTGCCGATCAACGAGGCCCTGGAGACGTTATCGCGAATCTCGAACAACGTCATCATCGAGCGCGCCGTCAATGCTGCCCGCGAGCGGGTTCTTGAGGGTGGCTTCATAACCGACTCCCTGAAGGAGAGCGCGGTGTTTCCGGCCATGGCCGTGCATATGCTCGCCATCGGCGAACAGACCGGCGCGATCGAGGTCATGGCCGAGAAGGTCGCGGACTTCTATGAGGGGGAGGTGAGCGAGACGGTGGCACGCATGTCGACGCTCATGGAGCCGATCATCATGGTGGTATTGGGTATCATCGTCGGCACCTTGGTGGTGGCCATGTATATGCCGATATTCGAACTCGGCGCGGTCGTGACCCACGGCGGCTAGATGAGTAGTTCCTTCGAAAATGCCTTGAATGGTATAAGCGGGCTCGCACATCGAGACCGCGCTGTTATTATTAAGCGCGCGGTCGCGGGCAAATCCCGGAAAGAGCTAGGTCACGGAAGCTCTCACGAGGCCGTTGCGTGCGTCTTGTGCCTCGAACCGGCCCAAGCGCGAAGTCACCGTAGGATCATTCCGTAACAGATTGAATTGTCGGAATTCTACGCCGTTCCCGCGCATCATGGCCTTGTGGGGGGGCCATTTTGTGCTACACCTTTCCTGAAGATGTGCCAGTCTGCGTGGTGTAGGTGAAGGATATGGGGAAAGGGCATACAAGCTACACAAACGAGATGTCCCAGGGCGATGAGGATGGGCAATGAGCAATGGGCGCATAAAGTATGCCCCGACCGCGGAGCTGCGCGCCCGTGGGGTAACGGTGCTCGAGCTTATGGTCGTCATCGCGATTATTGCCATTGCGACAGCGGTGGCAGTGCCCGATCTGTCGGCGTGGTTGGTTAACGCCAGGATCCGGGAGGCGGCCGGCCACATGGAGCAGGATATGCAATGGGCGCGATCCTACGCATTGAAGACCGACCAGCCGGTTTATGTTCAGACCGGCTATTTCAGCGAGACGGGGGGCGGGACGGCCTGCTGGTGGACCGCCAGCCTTAGCGTGACGGGTACGCCTCTTCTCAATAACGCGCCCAATATGGAAAACCCCAACATACCAATCGCCGGTGTGACTCCGGTACTCTTTCAGACACGATACCCGGACGTGTCGTGTCGGTATGTGGAGCTATACAATGGTGGCCTGCCTACGATCCTGCCGCCGGCGCTGGGTGCGACATACGATCTGAAATTTTCTCCCGATGGCACAATCTGGGGGTCTACGAACGGGGCATCCTATAGCTTGACCTATGGCGCGATGATGTTCAGCGCCCGTACAAACCCAGCCAATTATGCCCAATGGCTGGCCGCGTATTACGGCGCCGGTGAGCTTCGCTCATGTGCCACTCAAACCGGGCCCGCAGCGGCCCCCCCTTACTCATGCGTCATATCCTGATCACGGCGGCGCGCCGGTCCGTTCGCTGCGGCGCCCGCAAGACGCTCGGATTTACCTTGATAGAGAACCTCGTCGCGATGGTGATTTTCATGATAGGCATCATGGCCGTCACGTATTTGCTGGCCGACGGCGTCCATCTTTCCAAGACGGGGCAGGGGCAGACGACGGCCTATATCGCGGCCCAGGAGATCATCGGCATGCTCCGTGTCAGCGGCCCCGGCGCATTGAGCTACAACGGAGTTGCGTTGACAAGCCAGAACCCGCCTCCCGGGGGAGGGGCAAGCATATTCCAAACGAACCTCCAGACATGGTGGCAAACCTTGTTGCAGCTGCCTGGGACGGCGGGGCCACCGATAAACGCCAGTACCGGCCAGCCGCGCCTGCAGGCCAGTATTCAGGTCACACCGACGGGTGGGAATGGCCAATGCCCCTGCCAAGCCATGATAACGGAATCCTGGGAGCAGAATACCTATGTTGTTTCGACTGAGATCGGATACTAGACCCCGCGAGCGCGGGTTTACGTTGACCGAGCTCCTGGTCGCCCTAGTCATATCGGCGCTCGCGGCAGCGGCCATATACGGTGCCTTTACCGGGCTGTCATCGGTCACGACCCAGACTCGCGCCCAGGACAATGCGTGGCAACAGGCGCGGACCGCGATGACAATGCTGACGCAGGCGATAGAGCAGGCCGGCTATGGTCTGCCCATGAACGAATGTAGTGGCGGTATCTATGCGAATGTCGCTCCTTCTTCAAACGGCCTCCAGTACACCGTATCGACCGCGAGCCCCAGCGGCGGTCTTTTCCTTACGCCCGTCGCGGCCACGCCGCAAGCCAATAGCAGCCCTTACTACTATAGCCCGGCGGGCATCAATACCTATGCGCTCACCACCGTCACGGGCGGTAGTGTCTTTGGGTCGCAACCGGTTACCACCATTACGAGCACGAGTGGCAATAGTCTGACAGCCGCGAACTTTTTCGTCGCCAATGAAACGTTACTAAACCAAAACGATCTCTTTCTAGTGGCGTTACCAAATTCAAGTTGTTTGCTGGGACAGATCACGAATCCTGGCGGCAAGAACAATATCGTTGCCCAATCCGGAACGAGCGCTTTTAATGCACCAGGCGGCTTTTCCGCCACGGATCCCGCGATAACGGCAAGCCAGCTTACCAACAGGGGCCTCATTGATTTGGGGAGCGGCGGCTTTAGCATAAAGAACTTCTTCATAAGCGATGGCGGCGGCGCCCAGGCCGGGACGCAGGTCCCATCTTTGTATATGCAAACCTATACCTACCTCAATAACACCACCAGTACGGCCCCGCCAGCACTGCTCGTTGCGCGCGGAATCGTCGACATGCAGGTGGCATTTGGTTATGGTTTAAACGGGGTTGTGACGCAGTATGTTCTTCCGGGCAGCACACCGCCCGCAGGCATGACCGCCGCGGATCTCCTCACCGTGGAGATAACGCTTCTGGTGCGCAGCACGCGCTATACACCGGGCCATTACGCCGGTGCCACGCCCTCAAAGACGGTGTGGAATGGCGCGAGCAATCCCAATCTGCCCACGGTAGTCTATTCGATTCCCACGAATCTTTCGGCTGGTCAAAGCATGGGTTGCGTTCAAGGAAATTGTAACCAATATCTGTACCGGACCTTTACATCCGTCATTCCTCTAAGGAATGACATCTGGGGACAGTGATGCTCATCACAAGACGCCATGCGCGGACCAAAAACGGTGCGGCGTACCAGCGCGGAGTGACGTTGATGCTGGCGATCTTCGTCATATTGGCTTTGACATTCGCGGTGCTTGGCCTCATGTATTTTGTGCGCTATGGCTCCGAGGTTGCATCCAACAGCGCGGCGCATACAGAGGCGATACAGGCCACGGATATTGGTCTTGAGGCGGCCAACGCGCAATTGCAACAACACAGCGGATTTCCCGAAGCGTCCAATATGACAGGGGTCTCGTGGTGGTATACTCCAGTGCAAACAGCCCCTGGTCCGCCACAGCCGCCCCCCGTATCGTTTTGGGCCACGTGTGCACCCAAGTCCTGCGGTGCGACATCTATCGTTATCAATGGCGTGACATTCAATGTCGAATATGTCGTGTCGCCAAGCGGACTTCCGCCCGCGATACTGAACGGTGCAAGCCAGGCATCATCTACCACGACGTCGTATATGACCTACTTAGCGTATGTCAATGCACAACTCTCGAATAACGGCCTGGCAGCAGGTGAGAACCACAATATGAACGCCGATATCGAGGCGACCTTACGAAAGGTGGCGTGATATGAACGCGAAGAGCTGGTGGCGGAAAGCGGTCCTGTTGGAAATGGGCTTGGGCGTCGGGCTTGCGATGTGCATGTTGGTAACGGCGCAGGCAGGGACCATACCCGCAAGTCAGGAGCCACAGGTTCTTGTTATCCTCGATACCTCGCAGGGGATGGCCGGCAACCTGCAAGGCGCCATCATGTCCGGGTCGGGCACCGTGGCCGCGAATGCGGATTCGGCCTCGCCCCCCTGCTATCTGCTTAACAGTTATACGCCACGATCGACGCTGGGGCCGAGCAGCGGGGGATCCTGTCCGGCGGGAGAGGCGGCCTATACCGTATCGGTCGGCGGGGTGCTGACGGACAACTCGGAATCGATGATCAATGTGGCCGAGCAGGGCATACTCTCGGCCCTGAACAATCCGACTTACACCAATATCATGCAGGCAGGCCTTATGGCCTATGCCACTGCCGGTACACCCGCGCCCTACGATACGTGGGTGTATTACATGAGTGGCGATACGCCGACCACCGCCTCCCCCGGGGCGGAATGTACGCCCGGGGCGTTTGGTTATGGCTCGACGAGTGGCTCGACCTGCGCGGCGAATGATCCGTTGTCGGTGCCCAACCCCTGTTATAAGGCACCCAAGGGGGGTGATTGCGCGCCGATAGCGAATATTATTGGGAGTGGCCTGACAAGCGCGCCTTACCTCTATATCAGTCAGTCGTCCGACGATCCCCAGATCAATGACGTGCTGTATTGGTCGACTTCATATCCATCTGGGAATTTCGTAACGTACGATGGGCCGCATCCTTCGAACCCCTATCCGCCGAATGGCTACAGCTTAAGTAGGTACGAAGATCAGATACTATCGGGGAGTTACCTGCTGGAGACATATAAGGCAACCGCACCGAACATCGGCGCATTTGCGACCTCCCCGACGGATGCGGGTTATATCCCATATAGCGGCGAAGTGTGGTATGCAAGGCGTGGCTTGGCATTCGATGGGAATCCGGTGACGAACGGGACGTCTGGCGGCCAGGGCGACCTTTATATTCCCGTGGCGCCGCTAAATGCCGCGCAGATCGCGCTATTCAACAAGACCATGGCGCCCGAGCAATTCGTGAAGGGCGGTAGTGAGATCGTAGCGGGCTCCGAATATGCGCCCACGGCCGGGGCATTGACGGCGGCGTTGACGGATTTGACGACCAGCGATAAAGCGCCGCAACCTGCATGCGCGCCGAAGTATGTCATCTTGATTACCAATGGACAGCCGACCATGGGTCTGCACGGACATGTCTATCCCCCGCTCGGAAGCGCCGCCGGACAAGGCTATGGCGAGGTGCTTTCCTCGGGGAGCGCCGACAACGACAACGCGGTCACTGAAGCCATAACGGCAGTCAAAAAGCTGGCCAATTATACGAACGGCGGGTTGAATGGTATCAAGACCTATGTGCTGGGGGTGGGCGCTGGAGTCAATTGCCCTCCGTCGGCGACTAATTGCACGACGGAGGCCAGCGATAGCTACACGGTTTTGAAGGATTTGGCGGTGGCGGGCAAGACGAATGTCGTATACAGCGCCGACACGGCGGCAGCGTTTCAACAGGCCTTCAATTCGATCCTGAACAATATCGCCGCTCAGATAGTCACCGCGTCGGGCGGATCAAGTTCAGCGGTTATCGGGAACTCCTCCTACGAATATGTGGTCACGAGCAACCCGTCTTTGGGTGAGGGCAACATGTCCGCATATCTCATTAAGTCGTCGGGAAACCTGGCGTCAACGGCATCCTGGGACATCAATGCGGAGATGACCACCAGCAATAGAAGTTCGGTGCTGTATTCGGAAGGCCCGCCAACGACAACGCCCGGGCCGATCACGCCTTTGACAAGCATGGATGCGGCGGCGTTCGCGATACCAAGCGGCAGCACTTTGACTCCATCGATCATCGAGCAGTATACGATCGACCCGTCTTACGACTCGGGCAACTATCTCGGGGGCCGGCAGTCAGGCTGGTATGTGGGCCTGATGACGGCCAATAAACCGACGTACATGGGGCCACCGAATGATCCGAATTTGTTGGGTAGCACGGGTTACGATAGCTACGCGCAGAGTGAATCGGGTCGCACACCGCTGGTTCTTGTCGGCAGCAACGACGGATTTCTGTACGCTGTGAACGCTGTGAGCGGCAGCCTCGTATGGGGCTGGATGCCGCGGCCGCTTGTGCAGGATCTTCAAGACTATTCAACATTCTGGCAAGGCCCGAATATGGCGGGGATGCGCCCACGTGTAGTCGACGCGCAGGCGGGCGGGTCGAGTTCGGCCTGGGCGACCTACATTGTCGGTGGGGCTCAGCAAGGCGCGATTCAGTACGCCTTGCAGTTGACCTCGACCGGCGCCTTGAATAGCGAGGCATGGGAGCAAGACAATGCCAACTCGATCACACCTACATTGTCGGTGGGGCTCAGCAAGGCGCGATTCAGTACGCCTTGCAGTTGACCTCGACCGGCGCCTTGAATAGCGAGGCATGGGAGCAAGACAATGCCAACTCGATCACACCCAACCCGGTGGCGCCAGTGATTTTTCGTTTGGTCCCGGGTTCCGGGACCGCCTATGAAGCCGCCGTTCTCAACACGACCACCACCACGACCACGAGCGCGCTCGTTATGACCAATGTTGCGACCGGTGTGGCCGATACCATCACCTTGCCGTTTGTCGCGGGCAGTCAGCCCTACGTTGATGACAGTAACGATATCTTCATTGGCGACAACGCTGGCAACGTGTGGATGGGCTCGCTTTTGTCCTCATCCGGGCAGTTGGCCACCAAGATCTCTTGGACACCCCTTAACAATACGGCGCCAAGCCCAATCGGGACCAATTTTGGGACTTCAGCCAGTACTTCCGGAGGCACGAGCGCTATTACCTACATCGATGGGGCTTATTATAACGGGGTCGAGTATCTGACGCTGCAATCCCCGGGGCGGGTAACCACCCTTCAGGATGGCGCGAATGGCTGGGCGCCCTTATGGACAAGTTATGCGGGCGGCAGCGATACATTTACGAGCGGCAACTACGTCGCGTCGACGTCAGTAGCGAGTTTGCCAAGCAACGCGATCGTCACGAATCCGGTGCAGATCGTCAATGGTGCCATAATCCTACCCGTGTCGGTTCCGCCCAGCGCGGCCGCCGGGACATGCGCGGCGTCGACCGCCAGCTACTACTTCTACACGCTGGACAGTGGCGGCTTTCCATCGGGTGTTTTTGGGGCGACGGTCGCAGGCCCGGTCGATGTCGGTACGGGTGTCGCCTATACCCCCAGCATTTCCATCATGAACGGCCAATTACGCCTTCAGGGGATGGGGAGTGGCGGCCCGGGCCCGTCGATGACAACCCAGGGGCCGCCACCGGCGGGCCCGGCGTCGTGGCGCGAGATTTTCTACTAGTTGCGGGCGGTCGGCGCGGACCGGACGATCTGGACAGGGTATGGGTGCCACACGACCTTTACCGAATCTGAAGGCGCGCGGTCTATGGTCCACGGGGCCTATGGTATTTTCGGGGCCTTTGATGAGGCGAGACTGCCGGTGGATTGCGCGGCGATTGGTGCCTTGGGCCATTGGTGGTCGGTGCCGGGAGGGCGAGCGCCTCTTGTCTCCCTACGCGCCATAGGAGGTCGCCTCGGATCTGGTGGATCGGCCGATTGCTGAGGGATAAGGCGGCGCGATCAGTAGCAAGGTTAGGGTGTGCGATGGACCGCTATGCCCGTTTCGGTTTATTCGATGCCGAGCTTTTCGAGCTTATAGCGCAGGGCGCGGAAGGTGATGCCGAGCTCGCGGGCGGCGGCGGTCTTGTTCTGGTTGGTGTCGCGCAGGGCCTTTTCGATCGCCGCGCGCTCGACTTGGGCCAGGTGCTCGTCGAGCGACTGTTCCCCTTTGTAATCACCGGTATCGAAGGGCGAGGCCTCCGACTCGGCGACTTTGCCAGGTAGACCCTGGGCATCGTGCCCGGGCAGACGCAGGTCCGCCACATCGATCTCGCCGCTCTCGCACAAGGTCAGCGCCCGTTCCATGATGTTCTCGAGTTCGCGGACGTTGCCGGGGAAGGGATATCTCTTCAGTGTCGCCAAGGCCGCGGGGGTGAGTGGCAAGGGGCGACCCATGCTCAGTTTGGCGGCAAGATGCGCCGCAAGCGCCGGGATGTCCTCGGCGCGTTCGCGCAGCGGCGGGATCACGAGCTCGATGACGTTCAGGCGGTAGTAGAGGTCCTGGCGGAACGCACCGGTGCGCACCAGGTCGTGGAGGTTTTTGTGCGTGGCCGACAGGATGCGCACGTCCACCGCCACTTCCAGCTGGCTGCCGACCGGACGCACCGCCTTCTCCTGGATGGCGCGCAGGAGCTTCACCTGCATGGGGACCGGCAGGTCGCCGACCTCATCTAGGAACAAGGTGCCCCCGCTTGCGGTCTTGAATAGCCCGTCCTTGTCGTTGAAGGCGCCGGTGAAGCTGCCCTTCTTGTGGCCGAAGAACTCGCTTTCCATCAGCTGCTCGGGTATCGCCCCGCAGTTGACGGCCACGAACGGGCGGCCGGCGCGGGGCCCGAGATCATGGATGAGACGCGCGGCGAGCTCCTTGCCGGTGCCGGACTCCCCGGAGATATATACGGGCGCCTGGCCGCGCGCTAGGCGCTCGATGAGGGCGCGGACCTCGCGGATGGCCTGGGAATCACCGAGAAGTTTGGCGGCGGCGCTCGCGCCGTCGCTCGGCGCCTGTTTCGAGAGGTTCAGGGCGCTGCGTACGAGCGCCCGTAATTCATTGATATTGAGCGGTTTGCATACGAAGTCGAAGGCCCCGCCCTTCAATGCCGCGATGGCCGTCTCCATGCTCCCATGGGCGGTGATGACCGCCACCGGTAGCCCGCGATGATGCTCCTCGATATGGCGGACGATGGCCAGACCGTCGCCGTCGGGCAGGCGCATGTCCGTGAGGCACAGGTCGAACCGGTACTCCTCGAGCAGCGCGAAGGCCGAGACCACGTCGCCGGCCGAGCGGGTCTCGATGTTCATGCGCCCGAGCGTAAGCTCGAGCAGCGCGCGGATATCGGCTTCGTCATCGATGATGAGGACTTGGGGGATGGTCATGATGCCAGGGCCGCATCCGTGCAGTCGGTGAGCCGGCCGAAGGTCAGGCGGAACTGGCACCCCGTGGGTGTCGGCCGGTGTTCCAGACGCGCGCCGTTGGCCTCGGCGAGCTCCCGGGCGATATAGAGGCCAAGGCCGGTGCCACGCGCGGTAGTGGTGAAGAACGGATCGAATATGCGATCGACGATGGCGTCTTTGATGCCCTCGCCCCAATCGATGACATCGAGGATGCTATGGCCTTCGCTGTCGACACTGATCAGGAGCTTGACGATCGGGACCTCGTGATAGGGTGCGCTGTGCTTGAGCGAGTTGTGGCACAGATTGTTCACGATCTGAAACAGGTGATCGGTGTCGAAGCACACCATCTGTGGCTGCTCGATTACAAGGTTCAGGGCCTTGACGGGGATATTGAGGGCGGTCGCCACCGCCGGCAGGGTCTGCGCGATCCAGGTCGACAGGGCAAAGCGCGTGGCGTTGGTGCGGTCCCGCCGGCCGAGCTGCAGGACGTTCTCGACGATGGTGTTCATGCGCCGCCCCTGGTCGTCGATGATGGCGGCGAGGCTGCGCGGTTCGGCGCCGATGTCCGGGGTCTCTGTCAGCAATTGCGCGGCATGGGTGATGGCGCCAAGCGGGTTGCGGATCTCGTGGGCGATGCCGGCGGTGAGCCGTGCCAGGCCCGCCATCTTCAACTGCTGCGCCTGTTGCTTCAGGATGGCGGTGTCTTCCAGGAACACCAGGGTCGCGGCATTGGCGTCGCGCCCCAGGGGCTTGAATCGCGGCAGCAGCGTGTAACCGGTGGCCGCCACGAACAGCCGGCGCCCCCCGGAGGCGCCATTGCGCTGCGCCACCCATTGCTCGAAGAGCGCCGGGGCTATGGCCTGGAGCAGGGGCTGGGTGTCCGGCGCGGCCAGTCCGAGATAGGTCTGGGCGGTCTTGTTGGCCAGCCGGACATGGCCGGTGGGGGCAACCACCAATACCCCCGACTGCAGGTGCTGCACGATCTGTTCGTTGAGGCGCCCGAGATGCCGTATATCCAGCTCCTGGCGCTCGGCCAGGGCCTCGGTGAGGCGCAGCCGGTCGGCGACCAGGTGCGCGAGGCTTGCGGTGGCGAATAACACGAGACCAAAAAGGCCGACCTGCGAGTAGCTGGCCGGCAGGCCGTTTTGCGAGCCGGTGAGGTAGGGCCAGGCGCTCTCCAGCAGGATGCCGATGGTGGTGAGCGAGGCGAAGAATATGGTCATGCGCCGATTCAACAGAAAGCTCGTGCCGGCGGTCGACACCAGGAGCAGGATGCCGGTGCCGCTTGCGAGCCCCCCGCTTGCGTGCATGAGCAGGATCAATGCCACTACGTCGCAGAAGGCCAAGACCGCCGCCTGGGTCTCGAAGTCGCCCAGCCGCCGGCGCGTGGTGTCGATGGCCACCAAGTAGACCGCGGCGTAGAGCAGGGCGACCACGAGAAAGAGTTGCGGGTCGGTACTCGCAAAGGGTGCGAGCGACCCTGCCCAGAATCCGGCGATGCAGGCGAGTAGTGCCAGTGCCAGGCGGTAGGTGTTGAAATAGCTCAACAACAGCCAATTCTGCTCGCGCACGAGCAGCGGCGTCTCGGCGCCGTCCGTGGCCAGATCCAGGGTATGATGGGCGGTACTCATACGCCTTGAATTAGCACAGTTTCACCGTTAAGGCAAAGGCTCAGCCGTGGTGCGCGGCGTCGCGGTGCTCCGGGCAGCAAAACAGTGCGTCATGGGCCCCGGGGACGGTCTCGGAGCGCGGGACATAAAGACCGCAGTGGGCGCAGGCCACCATGTCGCCGGCGGTGCGTATGCGGCGGCGTAGCGGCGTGGGCCGTGGTGGTGGGGTACGAAAGGGGCGTTGCGGACGCAGGGCGCGGCGGATGAACCACCAGGCGGCCCATATGACAAGAAGATCGACCAGGAGCTTCACGAAGGCGATGCTCTCTAAATTGGTCGGGGTGAGAGGATTCGAACCTCCGGCCCCTAGCTCCCGAAGCTAGTGCTCTACCAGGCTGAGCTACACCCCGTCGACGTGCCGTCCTCCGGAACCCCTCTTAGTGGTCCCTGTGAACGGAAAAATGGGCCAAGTCCAGCAATGCCTGCTTATACGGGGAGTCGGGCAAAGGTGAGAGTGCCGCCCGCGCCAAATCGGCCTCGCCCTCGGCCCGCGCGCAAGTGTACGCGATCGCCTGAGTGGATTCAATGGCGGCCACCACCCCGTCGATGCGTTCGAGCCCGCCCTGTTCAATGGCATCGCGCACCAGCGCGCGCTCGGCGGGTGCGCCGGTGCGCAATACATGGATGAGCGGCAGCGTGGTCTTGCCCTCCGCCAGGTCGTCGCCGATGTTCTTTCCGAGGCGCGCGTTGTGCTGGCCGTAATCGAGGGCGTCGTCGACAAGTTGAAAGGCGGTGCCGAGATGACGGCCGTAGGCGGCCAGGACCGGTTCCATGAGGGGGGCGCCACCGAGCACCGCGCCAAGCTCGGCTGCGGCCTCGAAGAGTTTGGCGGTCTTGCTGCGGATGACCGCGAGATAGCGATCTTCTTCGATGTCCGGGTCGTTGCAGTTGATGAGCTGCATGACCTCGCCCTCGGCGATGGTATTGGTGGCGTGCGCCAGGATCTCCATGACCCGCAGGTTTTGGACCTCGACCATCATCTCGAAGGCCCGCGAGTACAGGAAATCGCCCACCAGCACGCTTGCCTCGTTGCCGAATACGGCGTTGGCGCTCGCCTGTCCGCGGCGCATCGCCGACCCATCGACGACGTCGTCATGCAGTAACGTCGCGGTGTGGATGAACTCGATGACGGTCGCCAGGGTGATGTGCGCGGTGCCTTCATAATGAAAGGCCTTGGCGGCCAGCAGCAGTACCGCCGGACGCAGGCGCTTGCCGCCGCTTTGAATGATATAGCGCCCCAGCTGATTGATGAGCACGATTTCCGAGTCGAGCCGACGGGCGATCTCGCGGTCGATGGCCAGGCTCTCGTCTTTGATGAGCGCATGGATGTCGTCGAGGTCGAAGGCCGGGTGATCGACAGGCGCAGGCGTGGACATGGGCTCCCCTTGGCAAAAGCGCCGTCATGCTCTGCCGGAATGACGTGTGCTGTCAAGCGACCGACTGGCGGTAGGTCGGGCCGCCAGAGCACGATGCATTGACCCGCTCACCCAAAGTCACTAGAATCGCCGCTTTTAACGGGGCCGGCAACCGGAATTTTCCCGCCGCCCCTGGGACATTCGGTCAGGGAGTCATTCACGGCAATGTACGCGGTAATCGAGACGGGCGGTAAGCAATATCGGGTGGCGGTGGGCGAGACCGTGCGGGTCGAAACGTTGCCGGCCGAGGTCGGCCAGGACGTGAGCTTGGGCAAGGTCCTGCTGATCGCCGATGGCAGCGACGTGCGGGTGGGTGCCCCGGCGCTGTCCGAGACGGTGATGGCGCGCGTCGAGAGTCACGGCCGCGGCGAGAAGATCCGCATCTTCAAGACCCGCCGGCGCAAGCACTACCGCAAACACGCGGGTCACCGTCAGAACTATACGGAACTGAAGATCTTGGCCATAGCGGGCAAGAGCGAACAGTCGGTGCAGGGGTAAGGAGCGGTCATGGCACACAAGAAGGCAGGCGGGAGTTCCCGCAACGGTCGCGATTCCGAGTCGAAGCGCCTGGGCATCAAGCGTTTCGGCGGAGAGAAGGTCATTCCCGGCAATATCATCGTACGCCAGCGCGGTACCCGCTTCTATCCTGGCCGCAATGTGCGGATCGGCAAGGATGATACCCTGTTTGCCTGTGCCGAGGGGCAGGTGGTGTTCGAGGTCAAGGGGCCGCAGCGTCGCAAGACGGTCAGCGTCGTTATCGCCTCGTAAGGAATCCGCGGTCGCGGCCCCGGGGTTCTCGGGGAGGAATGCATGAAGTTCGTCGATGAGGCCACCATCCATGTCCAGGCGGGCGATGGGGGCAACGGGGCCTTGAGCTTCCGCCGCGAGAAGTTCGTGCCGCGCGGCGGGCCTGACGGTGGCGACGGCGGCGCGGGAGGCAGCATCTACTTCGAGGCCCAAAGCGGCCTCAATACCCTGGCTGATTTCCGGTACACGCGACAGTTCCGCGCCGCCAACGGCGGTGGCGGATCCGGACGGCAGCGTTCCGGTCGCAACGGCGCCGATCTCGTGGTCGCAGTCCCGATCGGTACGCTGGTGCGGGATCACGAGACCGGCGATCTCCTTGGCGACCTCACGCGCGACGGGGCCCGGCTGCTGGTGGCCAAGGGCGGCCGTGGCGGGCTCGGTAATACCCACTTCAAGAGCAGCACCAATCGCGCCCCGCGCCGTACGGTCCCCGGGGCCCCGGGCGAAGGCCGCGCACTCTTTCTCGAATTGCAGGTGCTGGCCGATGTCGGTCTCGTGGGCCTGCCCAACGCCGGCAAATCCACATTTCTGCGCGCGGTCTCCGAGGCCCGTCCCAAGGTCGCAGACTACCCTTTTACCACCCTCCATCCGGAACTCGGGGTGGTGACCGTCGAGCGTCACCGGAGTTTTGTGATCGCCGACATCCCGGGCCTCATCGCCGGCGCCCACGAGGGTGCGGGGCTCGGGATGCAGTTCCTGCGCCATCTGGCGCGCACCCGACTGCTGCTGCATCTGGTCGATGTGGCGCCCCTGGACACGAACACCGATGTCGTGCGGGACGTGCGCGTCATCGAAGAGGAGCTACGGCTGTTCGATGGCGACCTCGGGTTGAAGGAGCGCTGGCTTGTGTTCAACAAGGTCGACCTGTGGCCGGAGGCCGAGCGCCCCGCGCGTCTCGAGGCCTTGCGAAAGGCGTTGGATTGGACGGGTCCGTACGCCGCGGTGTCGGCCATCAAGGGGTCGGGCTGCACCGAGCTCATGGGGCGGCTGATGCAGCGCCTGGAGGCCTTGGGCCCGGCCGCGCCGCCGCCGGCCGAGACCCTGGAAGGGTGCGACGATGCGTAGCGGACTCGCCGGCGCCCGCCGGGTGGTGGTAAAGATCGGCAGCAGCCTGCTCACCAATCATGGCGCAGGCCTCGACCGCCCGGCGCTCGAGGCGTGGGTGGCGCAGCTTGCCACGCTGCGCTCAGCCGGGCGCGACGTGGTCCTGGTGTCATCGGGGGCGGTAGCCTGCGGCATGCAGCGGCTGGCGGTGAAGAAGCGGCCGCGCGCCCTCCACGAGCTGCAGGCCCTGGCGGCGCTTGGGCAGATGGGACTGATCGAGGCCTACGAGACGGCGTTTGCGCGTCATGGCGGTCACGCCGCGCAGGTGCTGTTGACCCACGATGATCTCGCCGACCGTAAACGCTACCTCAATGCCCGTAGCGCGTTGCGCGCGCTGCTCGCGCTCGGGGTGGTGCCGATCATCAATGAAAACGACACCGTAGCCACCGAAGAGATCCGCTTCGGCGACAACGACACCTTGGCGGCGCTGGTCGCCAATCTGATCGAGGCTGAACTGCTCATCATCCTGACCGATCAGGCTGGCCTCTATGAAGAGGATCCGCGCGTCAATCCCGCGGCGCGCCTGGTCTCCGAGGCCCCGGCCGGCGACCCTGTGTATCTTGCCATGGCCGGCGCGCCCGGGGATCTCGGGCGTGGCGGGATGCGTACCAAGCTGACCGCCGCCCACAAGGCAGCGCGCTCGGGGGCGGCCACCGTCATCGTCGCCGGACGCGAGCCGGACGTGCTTTTGCGGGTACTGGCCGGCGAGCCGCTCGGGACCTACCTTTATCCGGCGACCTCGCGGCTCGCGGCGCGCAAGCAGTGGCTGGCCGCACATCTGGCGGTGCGTGGTCGCCTCACGCTCGATGCCGGCGCGGTGCGGGTGTTGCGTGAGGCCGGCAAGAGCCTGTTACCGGTCGGGGTCCGTGGGGTCGAGGGGTCATTTGCGCGCGGCGAGATGGTGGCGTGCGTCGATGCCGAGGGTCGCGAGGTGGCGCGCGGTCTCGTCAACTATCCGGCCGCGGAGCTCTGTCTCATGATGGGGCGGCCGAGCGAGGAGATCGAGCCGATATTGGGTTATCAGGGCGAGCCCGAGGTTATCCACCGGGATAACCTCGTGATCGTCTAGCCGAGCTCTGGGCGCCGGCCCTAGGGGCTCGCGCGGTGCAGGCGGGCGTTCAGGCGGCTCTTGTAGCGCGCCGCGGTGTTGCGATGCATGATGCCGCGCGATATCCCGCGGTCGATCACCGAGCTTGCCTCGCGCAACGCCATCTGACCGCCAGCGATGTCCTTGTCGTGCACCGCCTTCAGCACCTTCTTGATCGCGGTGCGGATCTGCGAGCGAAACGCGACGTTCCGCTGCCTGTGGATCTCGGCCTGCCGAGCCCGTTTCTTTGCTTGAACTGTATTCGCCAAAAGCCTGCTCCTGGGAAGAGGATAGGAAAAAGCGGCACACTATGCCGTGGCCCCTGGGGCTTGTCAATGGCGCGGACGGCGGGCGTTTGTGGGGCGCGCGCCGGGCGCTATACTCGCGGGCTTTGCGCGGCCGTAGGGATGAGGCCTTAAGGAGAAGCGGTGGCCAATCGCCTGATTCGTTCGCTGTTTGCCGCGGGGGGCATGACATTCGTGTCGAGGATCACGGGCTTTGTCCGTGACATCCTGCTCGCGCGGCTCCTCGGGACGACGGCGCTCGCCGACGCCTTCTTCGTGGCGTTTCGCATACCGAGCTTCCTGCGCCGCGTGTTCGGCGAGGGGGCGTTCTCGCAGGCGTTCGTACCGGTGTTCGCCGCCGAGCTCCACAAGGAAGGGGCCTCGGCGGACGACGAGGCGCGGGCCTTCATCGATCACATGGCCGGCACCTTCATGCTCGTCCTGCTGGTGGTGACCGCAGTCGGGGTGCTGGCGGCGCCGGTGGTCATTTGGGTGCTGGCGCCGGGCTTTCTCGCCAATCCCGCCAAGTATCATCTGGCGGTGCGCCTCTTGCGCATCACCTTTCCTTATCTCTTTTTCATCTCGCTCGTGGCCATGGCCGCCGGCATCCTGAATACCCGCGGACGGTTCGCGGCGGCGGCCTTTACCCCGGTGCTTCTCAATCTGAGCCTGATCGTCGCCGCCGGCGTGATCGCCCCCCATAGCAGGGCGCCGGTGGTCACGGTCGCATGGGGGGTGTTCATGGGCGGTGTCTTGCAGCTCCTGTTCCAGATCCCGTTTCTGCGCCGTATCGGTTTTCTACCGCGCCCCCACTTCTCGTTTCGTCATCCGGGCGTGCGCCGCGTGTTCCAGCTCATGGTGCCTGGCATCTTCGGGTCGTCCATCGCCCAGATCAACCTCGTGGTCGATACCATGCTGGCCTCGTTTCTCGTGACCGGGAGCATCTCGTGGCTTTATTTCGCCAATCGCCTGCTCGAGTTTCCCTTGGGGATATTCGGCGTGGCGTTGGGCACCGTGATCCTGCCGCACCTGTCGGCAAAGCACGTAAAGGCCTCATCCGAGGAGTTCGGGCATGCCCTGGACTGGGCCTTGCGCTGGGTGGTGATCATCGCCGTCCCGGCGGCCGCCGCGCTGATGGTCCTGTCCATGCCCATCATCGTGACGTTATACCGCTACGGGGCCTTCACCGCCTTCGATGCCGCCATGACCGGACGCGCCCTGGTGGCGTTCGCCGTCGGCCTGCCGGCCTTCCTGCTGATCAAGGTCCTGGCCCCCGGCTACTATGCGCGCCAGGACACCCGCACCCCGGTGAAGATCGGCACGATCGCGCTGATTGCCAACATGGGCTTCAATGTCGCGCTGATCTGGCCGCTGGCCCACGCGGGTCTGGCGCTCGCCACCTCGCTGTCGGGCATACTGAACGCCTATCTCCTGTATCGCGGTCTGCGTCGCGAAGAGATCTATCAGCCGGGCCCCGGCTGGCGGCGCTTATGGGTCCAGGTCGGCGGCGCAACCTTGGCCATGGTGCTGCTGCTGTGGCCGGCGCATCATGTATCCCGTGCGTTCTTCACGGCACCGGGGGGGCATCGGGCGGTGGTGTTGGGGGCGTGGATTGCGGCGGGACTTACCGTGTATGGTACAGTGATGTGGCTTTTGGGGGTCCGCCCCCAGGCGTTACGGTTGCAGTCGATTGGGGCGAATGAAGACGTATGACGGCGGCGATTTGGCAGATCGGGTCACCAGGGGACCCGCGCGTCTTTACCCTTGCGGAGGCCGAGGAGCTCTTTCCGTTGGTGCGGCATATCACCTATGGCGCCTACCGCGAGCTCGAGCCCGTACGCCGCCTGTTGTCGACGCTGCCCCCGGACAGTGGGGCGCTCTATGAGGCGGAAGAGGATTACGAGTGCATTGTGAAGCGCTGGGTGGCGAAGATGGAGCGCCTGGGCGTGGTCGTGAAGGGTCTGTGGCTCGTGGACTTCGACACCGGAGACGGCTATCTCTGCTGGCGTTTCCCGGAGCTGCGGCTCGCCTACTACCACAGCTACTGCGAGGATTACGCCACCCGCCGTCCGTTGCGGGAGGTGATCGAGGAGTTGGATCCGGATTGGGCCTGTTAGTAGTGCCTCGGTGGGTCGACGCGGGCGTAGGCCGGCCGAGGCATGGCGATGAGGCGGACGGGCGGGGCGCGCCTGGACCGCACCGGTGCAATGCGTTAAGCTTTTTGGCTTTCGGTTAGCGCCGGTCATGGAGTGTATTCGGGGGCTTTATAATGTCCGTCCGCGTCATCGCGGGGCGGTCGTTACGATCGGGAATTTCGACGGTTTTCATCAGGGCCATCGACAATTGGTGGGGCTCCTTAAGGCGCGCGCCCGGGCTGCCGACGCGTCCTCGCTTGTCATGCTGTTCGAGCCGCAGCCCCAGGAGTACTTTGCGCGCGGCGAACCGCGCACGCGACTCATGCGGCTGTCGGCGAAGCTTGCGGCGTTGCGCGATGCAGGCGTCGATTACGCCATGGTGTTGCGGTTTGATGAGCGGCTTGCCACCCTGCCGGCCGTGGATTTCATCGAGGATATCCTGGCCGGGGCGCTCGCCGCGCGCGGGCTTGTGATCGGCGACGACTTCCGGTTCGGGGCCGGACGGGCCGGCGACTTTGTGATGCTGAAGGCCGCCGGGGGGCGTCACGGATTTTTTGTCGAGTCCACGGGGACCTTGAGCGAGACCGGCCAGCGGGTCAGCAGCACGCGACTGCGCACGGCCCTGGCACGCGGCGACATGCGCGAGGCCGAACGGCTCATCGGGGCCCCTTACCATTATGGGGGGCGGGTGGTGGCGGGCGATGCCCGCGGGCGCCTTCTGGGGTTTCCCACCGCCAATATCCTCATGCCGGACCCGCCGCCGGTGGCGGGGGTGTTTGCGGTCACGGCGCGCACCGAACACGGACGTGTTTATGCCGGTATCGCCAACGCCGGGCGGCGTCCGACGGTGGGCGGCGGACGCGTACTGCTCGAGGTCCATTTGCTGGATTTCGCCGGCGATCTGTACGGGCAACGGCTGCAGGTGGGCTTTCTTGAGCGCCTGCGCGAGGAGCGCAGGTTTCCGTCCCTGGAGGCGCTCACCGCGCAGATCGAGCACGACCGCGCCTGCGCACGCAGCTTTTTTGCCAATCGGGGAATGATAGGACCATGACGGCGGACTACAAAGACACCCTCAATCTGCCGCATACGGATTTCCCGATGCGCGGGAGTCTGCCGGCGCGCGAACCCGAGCAGATCAAGGACTGGGAGGCGCTCGGTCTCTATGAGCAGCTGCGTGCCTATCACGCGCGCCACCCGCGCTATGTCTTGCACGATGGCCCGCCCTATGCCAACGGCGCCATCCATCTCGGACATGCGGTGAACAAGGTCCTGAAGGATATCATCGTCAAGGCCAAGGGTCTGGCCGGCTTCGATGCCCCTTATGTCCCGGGCTGGGATTGCCATGGCCTGCCGATCGAGCTCGCCGTGGAGAAGACCGTGGGACGTTGCGGGCGTGATGTCGACGCCCGCGCCTTCCGTAAGGCGTGCCGTGACTATGCCGCCAAGCAGGTGGCCGGCCAGAAACGCGACTTCATCCGCTTGGGCGTGCTCGGGGACTTCGCGCACCCCTATCTCACCATGGATTTCGGGTTCGAGGCCGGTATCGTGCGTGAGCTCGCGCGCATCCGCGCGCGCGGCCACGTCTACCGCAGTGAAAAGCCGGTGCATTGGTGTCTCGATTGCCGATCGGCCCTGGCCGAGGCCGAGGTCGACTATGCCGAGCACCGCTCGCTGGCCGTGGACGTACCGTTCGCGGTGATCGACACCGACGACTTCTGGCGACGCGTGGGCGTCCCGGCGCGTCCCGGTGCGGTGCATCTGCCGATCTGGACGACGACCCCCTGGACGCTGCCGGCCAATCGCGCGGTGGCGGTGCACGGCGGGATCGTATACCGGATCCTGTCGGCCGGCAGCGATTACTGGTTGGTGGCCGAGGAATTGGCCGACGCGGTCGCGGCGCGCTATGGCTTTGCGAATACGCCGACCGGACTTGATGTTCGCGGGTCGGCGCTCACCGGTTTGCGGTTACGCCACCCGTTTCTGGACCGCTCGCTGCCCGTGATCGAGGGTGCGCATGTCACCACCGAGGCCGGCACCGGGCTTGTGCATATCGCGCCCGCTCATGGCGAAGAGGATTATCAGGCGGCGCGTGCCTATGGGCGCGGAAGCGGCGAGGTCCTGCCGGTCGAGGGCCCGGTCGGCGCGGATGGCCGATTCCTGCCCGGCACACCGTTCGTGGAGGGCCTTGGCGTCGCCGAGGCCTCGCAGCGCCTGGTCGATGTGCTGCGCGAGCGCGGGGCGCTGTGGGCCGTGGACACCATTACGCACAGCTATCCGCACTGCTGGCGCCACAAGACGCCGATCATCTTCCGGGCCACCGCCCAGTGGTTCATCTCGCTTGATGCCGCGAACCTGCGCGGCGATGCGCTTGCGGCCATCGGTCGGGTGCGCTGGATGCCGGGCTGGGGGGAGCAGCGCATCGCGCAGATGGTTGCCGGCCGTCCCGACTGGTGCATCTCGCGTCAGCGTGTGTGGGGCGTGCCCATCCCGTTTTTCCTGCACAAAGAGACCGGCGAACTCCATCCGCGCACCGATGCGCTCCTGGAGGAGGTCGCGCGCGTAGTCGAGGTCGAGGGCGTGGACGGTTGGTTCGAGCGCCCGGTCTCGGCATGGCTCGGCGCCGAGGCCGCGGATTACGAGGCGGTGCGCGATGTCCTGGATGTGTGGTTCGACTCCGGTTCCACGCATGCCTGCGTGCTCGCCGTGCGGCCGGATCTCGCGCATCCCGCCGACCTCTATCTGGAGGGCTCCGATCAGCATCGTGGCTGGTTTCAGTCATCGCTCCTCACTTCGGTTGCGGATTCCGGTGAGCCCCCTTACAAGGCGGTGCTGACGCACGGATTCACGGTCGATGCCCAGGGGCAGAAGATGGCGAAATCCCGCGGCAACGGCATAGAGCCCCAGGAGATCACAAAGACCCTGGGGGCCGATGTCTTGCGGCTATGGATCGCGGCCACCGATTATCGCGCCGAGATGTCGCTGTCGCCGGAGATCCTAAAACGTATCACCGAGGCCTACCGACGGTTGCGGAACACCGCGCGCTACCTGCTCGCCAACCTCGCCGGGTTCGATCCCGACTGCGATGCGCTCGCGCCCACGGACCTCCTGGTGCTGGACCGCGCGGCGCTGGCGCGTACCGCCGACCTCGACCAGTCGCTGCGCGAGGCCTATGAAGACTTCCAGTTCCATATCGTCTATCAGCGGCTGCACCACTTTTGCGTGGTCGATCTCGGTGCCTTCTATCTCGATGTCCTGAAAGACCGGCTCTATACCTCGCCCGCGGCCAGCCGCGAGCGGCGCTCGGCGCAGACCGTCTTGTGGCATATGCTCGAGGTCCTGGTGCGCCATATGGCGCCAATCCTGAGCTTCACGGCCGAAGAGGTGTGGCGATACGCGCCCGGCAAGCGCGCCGCGAGCGTCTTTCTGAATACCTGGCACGATATGGAGGTCTCCGCTGACGCCCCCGCGGATCTCGCGTTCTGGTCCTTGCTCCTCGATTTGCGTCAGGCGGTGGGGCCGGAGCTTGAGCGGCTGCGGGCAAGCGGGGCGGTCGGGTCGTCGCTGGACGCCGAGCTCGACCTTTATGCGGGGCCTGATCTGCACGCGCGGCTTGCCGAATTGACAGACGAGCTGCGCTACCTCTTCATCACATCCGATGCCCGCCTGCATGCGGCGGCATCGTGCCCCGAGGCCGCGGTCGCGACCACCCGCGCGGATCTCAGTATCGTGGTTCAGCCCTCGCCCCATGCCAAATGCGCGCGCTGCTGGCATCATAGGCCCGAGGTCGGGCGTTTCGCGGATCACCCGATGCTTTGTGGGCGCTGCCACGACATGCTCGCCGGCCGCCCAAGGGCACGGAGGTACGCCTAATGCTGGGCTATCTCCTGATCGCGGTCGCGGTGTTTGTGCTCGATCAATGGAGCAAGGCCGAGGCGGTACGCTACCTGTCGCGGGGATCCGTGCATGTGACCAGTTTCCTGAACCTGGTCCTGGTCTACAATCGTGGCGCGGCATTCGGGTTTCTGAGCAACGCGAGCGGCTGGCAGAATATCCTTTTTATCGCCGTGGCGGTGGCGATCGTGGCTGGTATCGTCATATTTCTCGTGCGCGGGGGGCGGCGCGACCGGCTGACCGTGGTGGCCCTGATGTTGGTCCTGGGGGGCGCTGCCGGTAACCTCGCGGATCGCATACGTCTGGGAGAGGTCGTGGACTTCATCGACTTTCATATCGGGTCCTGGCACTGGTATACGTTCAATCTCGCCGATAGCGCGATCACCGTGGGCGCGGTGTTGCTTGTCATAGACGCGTGGGTTTCGCGGCGCGCGACGGCGGCCCCGGAGAGGAGGTAGGCCGGCGATGGAGCGCATTCAGGCCGGTGCGCGTGTCGCCTTGCGCTTCACGCTGTCGCTTGCCGACGGAACGCGTGTCGAGGGTACGGCGCCCGGCGAGGCCCCATGGGAGGTCGTGGTCGGGAGAGGCGATCTGCCGCCCGGCCTCGATCGCTGTCTCGTGGGGCTGGCCGTAGGCGAGCGCGGGCGGTACTTCGTGGCCGCTGCCGACGCCTACGGGGAGCGGGACGAGGGCGCCCGCGAGATCCTGCCACGCACGGATTTTCCGGTGGACGTTGATCTCATCCCGGGCATGGCGTTTAGCTTTACACTCCCTGATGGTCGCGAGGCCATGGGCCAGGTGATGGCGGTGACGGAGGGCGGGGTCGAGGTCGATTTCACGCATCCGCTTGCCGGCCACGATTTGGTATTCGAAGTTGATATCGTAGCGATCGGGGGCCGTTGAGCGCCCGAGGGGCGGATATGAGGATTTATGTCGCAAACCCGCGCGGCTTCTGCGCGGGTGTCGAGCGTGCCATAGCGACGGTGGAGCGCGCGTTGGAGGAGTTCGGGCCGCCCGTGTATGTGCGTCACGAGGTGGTCCACAACAAGACGGTAGTCGAGGCCCTGCGTATGCGGGGCGCGGTGTTCGTCGAGGATCTCGCCGACGTGCCCCGCGGGGCGCGCGTGGTATTCAGTGCCCATGGTGTCGCCCGCGCCATCTCCGAGGAGGCGCGCGTGCGTGGACTGACCGTGTTCGACGCCACCTGCCCCCTGGTCTCGAAGGTCCACAAGGAGGTCATACGCTGGCGCCGGGAGGGCTACGAGTGCCTGCTGATCGGGCATGCGGGACACCCGGAGGTCGAAGGGACGCTTGGGCAGGTGGCTGACGGCGTCTATCTGGTGCAGACGGAACAGGATCTTGACTCGGTACCGGTGAAGGACCCCGAGCATGTGGCGTACGTGACCCAGACGACCTTGTCCGTCGAGGACACTGCGCGCCTCATAGGGGCGCTGCGCCATCGATTCCCGTCGGCTTGCGGTCCGCGTACCGACGATATCTGTTATGCGACCCAAAATCGCCAGGACGCGGTGCGCGCGCTGGCACGACATTGCGATGTCGTGGTGGTCGTGGGTTCGGCGCACAGCTCAAACGCCAATCGCCTGCGTGAGCTTGCGGGCGGCATGGGCATCCCCGCCTATCTCGTCGATGGCGCGGCGGACCTGGAGCGCGCGTGGTTTGCGCAAAGCGAGGCGGTAGGGGTTACGGCCGGCGCCTCCACCCCAGAGCATGCCGTGCAGGCGGTCATCCGCCGCCTGGGCGAGTGGGGTGCGCGATTGGTGCAGGAAGAGGAGGGACCCGCCGAGACTGTGGTGTTCTCGCTCCCCAAGTCCCTGAAACGCGCGAGTTTGGCGCGACAATCGTAAAGGGCCCGCGACGCCAAACCCGTCAGGGCCGACGCCTCTCCGGACGCTTTCACGGAGGGGCCTTTAATGTGAGAATGTTGTGGTGCGAACCCATCCCCTTGTTGTCGTGGGAGGCGGTGTCATAGGCCTCCTGACCGCCCGCGAACTGGCCATGGCCGGCCATGAGGTGCGGCTGTTTGAGCAGGGTGCTGTCGGCCACGAGGCGTCATGGGCGGCCGGCGGCATATTGTCCCCCTTGCACCCGTGGCGTTATCCGGATGCGGTCACGCAGCTTGCACAGGCCAGCATGGCGGCCTATCCGGCCCTCTGCCAAGACCTCGCCGAGGCGAGTGGTATCGATCCGGAATGGACGCCGTCTGGGCTCATGCGCCTGGGCGACGACGAGGTGCGCGAGGCACAGCGGTGGGCGGCGCGTTTCGGGGTGCCGCTAGAGCCCCGGGATCTCGCCGAGGTCTGTCCAGGTCATGGTCTCGACGGGCCGGGCCTATGGATGCCGGCCACGGCCCAGGTGCGCAGCCCACGCCTCCTGCGCGCCGCGGGTGCGGCCGTGCGCGGACTCAAGGTCATGGTCCATGAGCGGGCCACGGTCGAGGGTTTCACCCGCGACCGGGAGCGGCTGACGGGACTTGTGGTCAACGGCGAGACCGTCGCCGCCTCACGGGTGATCGTGTGTGCCGGCGCCTGGAGCCGGCCGCTCCTGGAGCGCTACGGCCTGCCTTTGCCGGTGCGGCCGATGAGAGGCCAGATGCTCGTGATCCAGACGCGCCCGGGGTTCCTGGGGCCCATGATTTTGAAGGGCGCGCGTTATCTCGTACCACGCCGCGACGGGGCGGTGCTGGTCGGCAGCACGATGGAGAGCGTGGGCTTTACGAAGGAGACGACCGAGGCCGCGCGCGAGGATCTGTTGAAGGCCGCACACGCCATCCTGCCGGAGCTTGCCGCCTACCCCGTCACCCACCAATGGGCCGGCCTGCGACCGTCGTCGCCGGAAGGGGTCCCTTATATCGGGGGACACCCGGAGATCCACGGCCTGTTTGTGAATACCGGGCACTTCCGCAACGGCATCGTGCTTGCCCCCGCGTCCGCCCGCCTCGGAGCGGATCTCATGCTGGGGCGCGATCCAGTCCTGGATCCGGTCCCCTATGGACCCGACCGGCCGTCCGAGGACGGGAGCGGCGGGGCTGTGCTAAAATGACATTGTGAAGGGTTACCAGGATCACACCAGCCAGGATCTTGCCGATCTCCTGCGGGGTCATGGGATCAATCCCACGGCCCAGCGCATCGAGATCGCGAGACTCCTCGTGTATCGGCGGATACATCTTACGGCCGAGGATGTGTTTCGGCTCGTGAATCGCGATGGGGCGCATGTCTCCAAGGCGACGGTCTATAATACCCTCGGCGTATTCGCGGAGAAGGGCCTGATCCGCGAGGTGGTGATTGATCCCACGCGCGTGGTGTACGACTCCAATACCGCGCCCCACCACCATTTTTACAATACCGAGACCGGCGAGCTCTTCGATATCGAGGAACGCACGATGTCGGTCGCGGGTCTTCCGCCGCTCCCCCAGGGCACCGAGGTGGAGGGGGTGGAGGTGATCGTGCGGCTGCGCTCGTCGGCGGATCGCGTCGCCTGAAGCCTTCATTTTCCCAGACCCAGAGGTTATAGTAACGGCCCACCATGCCGGTGTAGCTCAGTCGGTAGAGCAACTGATTCGTAATCAGTAGGTCGGGCGTTCGATTCGTCTCACCGGCACCATAAAATCAAGCACTTACGAGCAATCCTACCGACCACAGCCCCGAATATGCCATAATCCCGCCATAACGCGTATGGCAAAACAGGGGGGAGGTTATGGCAACGTTCCGCAAGCGTCCGGGGCCGGGAGGCCGTACCGCCTGGTAGGCGCAGATCATCAGGCGGGGACACGAGTCCCAATACAAGACCTTTAACACGAAAGCCGAGGCCGAGGCTTGGGCGCGCCAGATTGAGGGCGAGATGGACCGCGGGGTATTCGTCTCGCGTGCCGAGGCCGAGAATACGACTTTGGCCGAGGCCCTGGACCGATACCTTACCGAGGTTACACCCGGCAAGCGGCGCCCGGAGAATGAGGCGGGGTTCATCCGGCGATGGCAGGCACAGCCATTGGCCCGGCGGGTATTGGCGACCATTCGCGGCAAGGATATGGCCGCCTACATTCAGCAACGGCAGAGCGATGGGGTAGGGGCCAATACGATCCGCCTGGAGCTCGCGCTACTTTCCCACCTGTTCAACACCGCTCGCACGGCGTGGGGCATGGAATCGCTCGCAAACCCCGTGGAGGCCGTAAAGGGTCAACGTCCGAAGCTCCCGCAGGGCCGCGACCGACGCCTACGGGACGACGAATGCGCGCGCCTCCTAACGAGCGCACAGGCCTACGGCGGGGAGATAGGCCCCCTCATCACCTGGGCCATCGAGACCGCCATGCGCCGCGGGGAGATTGCGGCCATGCGTTGGGAGCACCTGGACGGGCCGTCCGGCCCGCAATGCCGCCAGGCGCGGGTGTTGCTGATCCCGGAGACCAAGACGGGCACGCCCCGGCGGATACCGCTGTCCACGGCGGCCGTCGCTACCCTCAATGCGCTCCCACGTCGTCCAGACGGCCACGTATGGAGCATGCGCCCGGACTCCATCTCGCAGGCCTTCGAGCGGGTCTGCAAGGCGGCCGGCATCGAGGGCCTGACCTTCCACGACTTGCGCCACGAAGCGGCCAGTAGGCTCTCTGAAAAGGGTTTTGAGGCTATGGAGGTGGCGGCGATCACCGGGCACAAGACCATGCAGATGGTTAAGCGGTATACTCATTTTCGGGCCGAGGATTTGGTGGGGCGGTTGGATTAGTGAGTCCCATCTCGCAGGCCTTCGAGCGTGTCTGCAAGGCCGCTGGCATCGAGGGCCTGACCTTCCACGACTTACGGCACGAGGCCGCAAGCCGACTTGGGGAGCGGGGTTTCAGTGGGTTGGAGATAGCCGCGATCACGGAGCACAAGCCGATGCAGACATTGCTGGCCGCACGGCCAGTGGTTAAGCGGTATGCTCACTTCAGGGCGGAGGATTTTGTGGGGAGGTTGAAGTAGATGCTGATTCCGGAGGTCCCTACATTACAAAGTGTCCTCAAAGACATCGAGCCCCGTGGCCCCAAGGATCTCGTTAGACTCTGGACGGTCCAGCATACCGACGCGGTAACGCAGCTTTTAAAGGGCAGCGTACCCCTTAGAGGTCGCGAGGAGTATGCATACAGCGATTGCGCGCAAGGTAAACGTAGCGCCTATAAATGGATGGTCGGGCAGATGAATGAACGTCTCCCCAGGCAATACCAGTGCCACGGCCTTCCTGTCTGGACACTGCCGGTGCAATCGCCTTGCTTAGGTGATAAAGACCAGGTATTGGAGATTCAGGTGACCAGAGAGCGCGTCGTGTTCTCCTTCCATTCGCCATGGACGCGCCTGCTGGAAATCTTTTCTTGTATGGGGGAAGGAGATGAGGAGCGGTGGCCCGACATATGGTCCACACAACCGTATCTGGTGGCGGGCGCTAGCGGTGTCGATCAGAAGAACGGAGACTCCGGCAACATTCCATCGGAGGCGGAGTGTAGGGGGAGTTGGGAGCAAATATTCGATCTTACGTTAGCTCGCCGAGTGTCCGATTTCGCATGGGATCGCCGGCCCTTTATCCAGGCCACGCTTTCGCAGATAGATCCATGTGATGTTGTTAGAGTGCTACCCTAACGGTCATGGTGCAGCAATTCTCAATGTGGCACCGACCATGGGTATCCAGTAGCGTGCGCGTATGCGGGTAGGTGCCCAACATGCGGCACAGACACACTCAGACACGGTAATCCTTACATCGTCACCGATGTGTTCCGGGTTCTATCGCTTCACATTGAGAATTGCGGTTTTTTTGTTAGAAGCTAGACAGTGCCAACTTTTCCTATGCTGCCAATTTGTATTTCTCCTGCGGCGCATCGTGACGACGATATGTCTCGATTATTTTCTCGAGGCCAGGGAATTTAGCGGCAACCGCGAAAAATGCCGGCAGTCCGCTGCGCAGGGTGTAGGCGACGACCAGTTCGGATGGAGGCATGGCCTCGTTCATGGTGCGTAACCAGCTGCGAAAGCCGTGCCAGACTGCAGCCGTGTGGTTGATGGCAAGGTGCTGCAGCAATCCCTGAGCGATTACCCCGAGTGGCCCTTGGACGTGATAAGCGTTGAGCTTACGTCGTGTCTCGGCGCGGTAGCCATCCGATGTCCGGTGCAGATACTGATTGCCGCTGCCACGTCGAATCGGCTTCATGTCGGCCATCCAGAAATGATAGGCATGAGCCCCCAAGACGTGGACAGCCTGTTTGAATCCGATCTCAATTTTGAAACGGAATCCATAAAGTTGCAGGATCTCCATGGGTTCGAGTGTGAGGTCGGTGCAGAGTAGAAATATCGTGCCACGATGAGGGTGGTGGACGATCACGAATCGGACGAGGTGTCCCACGGGGCGCCAGATCAAATCCATGACGCGGTACCGCACCTGCACAGTGTTCTCACCGTAGACAGGACTGGGCGCCTCGATGAAGGCATGCTCCTCTTTGGCCGCGTCCTTAAGTCGCACCTTGTGACCATAGAGTTTTGGCCTTCCCTTGCCGCGACTGACAGGCGCGGGTGCCGGCCAATAGGCCACCACGTTGCCCTTGGCCCGTGTCAGGAGGTGGTGGCCACCGGCCAGCAAGGGCAGGATGATTTTTGCGCTCGCGTAGTAGGCGTCGGCGATGAGCAGCACCTGCCGCTGGCACACCCCGACCAATGTCAACAGGAGCGCCACCAGTTTATCGAGGAGCGTGCTGGCATCGCGGTTGGAGAACACCAATCCCTCATGGATCCGCGACACCAGCGGTACGGCAGCCACCTGTCCGGCCGCGCACTGCACCAGCAGGGAAATGGCCTGCATCGAGTGCCCCATGATGTAGGTAGGCTTAGTGTTACCGGCAGATTGTTGATGCAGCAGCTTCACGCCCGGCATCTTGCGACCCTCCTTGGGTGCTTTTATCCCGTCGGCGAGGAAGACCAGGCGCGAGTTCACCTCAAATGGACGAAACAGCCTCAAGCATAGGCGTAGCCAGCAAGCCGTCAGTGTTTCGAGATGGAGTCCTGCGCTGTGGAAGAAATGCAGGAAGCGGTGATAAGCCTTGCCGGAGAAATCGAGCGCTCGCACGAAGCTGGTAACGCCGGCATTGTCCGCGCGGCAGCACAGACCTGCCAGAGTCAGTAGCATCCAGAGGAATGTGCGGGTACGGGAACACGCTGGACGCAGTTCGCGCACGGCTGTCAGCCAATAATTCCAAAGCATAGATTCTCCACAAAGTGGCGCGCAATGTCCGATAGCATTATGATGCTCTCGGACGCAACATGCTATACTTCAGGGACCGAAACAGAGATCTATTTCATCATGGCCACGAACCGCGAAACGACACTAGAGAAACAGATAGAGAAAACCAAGAAGGCGTTGGTGGCGCTGGGAGATATGCGCCCAGGCAGTCTGTCAAAACAGTACAACGTATGTGGCAAACCGGGATGCAGCTGCAAGGCAGACCCGCCTAAAAAACACGGTCCCTACTACCAGGTGAGCTACACGCGCAAGGGAAAGAGCAGCAGTAAGTTCGTCAAAAAAGAGGCTCTATCCGACTTTCCCCACGGTATCGACTTGATAATCAGGCAGGGCTGATGGGTGTGGCGGCGTAAACGGGCCAGGGTGGGATAGGCGTTAGGTGGGGTGATATCTGTCGGGGCGTACAAGGGCTTGCAATGGAGGGTAAACACAGGTCTCCTCTCAGTTGTTGACCAGTCATCGACAAAGAGAGGAAACCCAGAGCCGCCTGACGTTGCTGGCGAAAATACACCGCCTGAAAGACCTAAAAATCACCGCCTTCTCATTCCAACAACGCGATACGGAACGCCATCTCTGGGTCAAGCCCTTCAAAAACGGTTGCCGCTGCCCAGTGTGTGAGCGCCGCTGCCCAATCGTGCGCCAGGCCCAGGAGGCCCGATCCTGGGAGGACGTAGCGATCTTGGGCCGCAAGACCCTGTTCTGGTATGCCCCCAAGGAGATCCTCTGCCCGACCCATGGGCTCGTGCAGGAGAAAATCCCCTGGGCCGCCCCTTATGCCCGCATCACCTATCGCCTGGAGTTTCGGATCTGCGCGCTCTGCCAGATCATGACGCAAAAGGCAGCGGCCGCCATACTGAAGATGGCCCCATCGACGCTCTCTAACTGTCTGCACCGGGTCATCACCCGGGTGCGCACGGGCCACACGATCCGGGGCTTGGTGACCCTCGGAGCCGATGAGATCGCGTATTGCAAAGGCCGGAAATATGCCACGATCATCTATGATTTGGACCGTTCGCACGTCGTGTGGGTGGGGCGGGGTTTGGGGCGCGAGACCATCGACCGGTTCTTCAACGAACAGTTATCGGATGGCCAGAAGCAGCGCATTCGCTGGGCGAGTTGCGACAGGGGCCGCGCCTACACTGGGGCCATTCAACACCACTGCCCGAACGCCACCCTCGTGATCGATCGCTTTCATGTGGTGAAGGCCTTGAACGAGGCGCTCGATGCCGTCCGGAAAGACGAGTGGCGGGGACTGGATAAGCGGGGGCGTCAGGCCATCAAGGGGCTGCGGTGGATGCTCGGGATGCAGGCGCGGAATCGCTCCAAGAAACAGTCGCGCTTCTTAAACGCGCTACGCACCTCCAACCGGCGCATCCATCGCGCCTGGCATTGCCGGCCGCATGGCCGGGTCTTGAAGGATGAGTTCGAGCGCATCTGGCATTTCACATATCCCGGTGCGGCGAGGCAGTTCTTGAAGCGCTGGATGACGGCCGCCCTCAGAAGCCGCTTACCCTCGCTGAAGACCTTTGTGACCACCGTACGGAACCACTTCGACAATATCCTCTCCTTCATTGAACGCCCGCTCACCAATGCCGTGGGCGAAGGCATCAACCGTCTACTCAAGATCGTGAAGAACCGGGCCTCGGGATTCCGCGGTTTGGAGCCCTTCGCTGACCTGATCTTCCTTACGATCGGAGACCTCGATATCCCTGCGCACATTCCTTCCGATTTGCGTACGCTGTGAGGGCAGAGGAAAACACTATGAGGCTAGGGAATCTGCGGGTTTTATTGGTGGGGAGATCCGGATATAGCCAAAAAAGAAGATTTGCCTGAAGTGCGAAAGCAGATCAAGAATTACGAGAAGATGAAGCTACTGGCGGACCGCTGGATTGATTTGGCGACGGAATTATCCAATCTCAGGGTCGCCAAAGGAAAAGCTAAAATCACAGCGAGAACTTAGGCAGTGTAAGTAAATAAAGGTATCATTCTCGGGGCCATTGCGGTATCCTGCGCAAGCATGAGTACGGTGCCGGAATTGAAGCGGAAGTTTCGGTCTGTGTGGTCGCATTTGGACGAGCGCACACGCCGCCTTGTAGCGGCCAATGAAGCGCTGAGCCTGGGGTATGGGGGCGTCTCTCTCGTGCACCACGCCTGCGGCCTGTCACGGAAAGCGATCGCCAAGGGTATCCGCGAAATCCAGGGAGGGGATCAGCCGCTGGTGGGCCGCGTCCGACGACCAGGGGCGGGCCGCAAGTCCCTCACACAAATCGATCCCGGTCTCGTGCCCCGCCTCGAAGGGCTGATCGATGCGCAAACGCGCGGGGACCCCGAGTCGGCCCTGCGATGGATCTGTAAGAGCACGCGGGCGATTGCCCAAGAACTGAGCCAGCAAGATCACCCGATCAGCCACATGACGGTCGCACAGATCCTGCACGACCTCCACTACAGCCTGCAGAGCAATCGCAAGACCGAGGAGGGTGCCGATCATCCGGATCGCGATGCCCAGTTTCGCTACATCAATGCCGCCGTCAAGAAATGCCTGAGACAGGGCACGCCCGTGATCTCAGTGGACACCAAGAAAAAGGAGCTCATAGGAAACTATGATAACCCGGGCCAACAATGGCTCCCGGCGAAACGGCCAAAACCCGTGCAAGGTCACGACTTCCCCGGTCCCGAAGTACCCCGCGCCTATCCTTATGGTATTTACGACATCGGCCGCAATGCCGGTTTTGTCAACGTGGGGACCGATCATGACACCGGGGAATTTGCCGTCGCCTCCATCCGCGGGTGGTGGCGCCAGGAGGGCCGGCGCCTGTATGCGGGGGCGAAGACAATCCTGATCACGGCCGATGGCGGCGGAAGCAACGGATGGCGGCTACGGCTGTGGAAACTGGAATTGCAGAAATTCGCCGATCAGACCGGGCTCTCCGTGGCCGTGTGCCACTTCCCTCCCGGCACGAGCAAATGGAACAAGATCGAGCATCGGTTGTTTTCCTTTATCTCGTCGATCGCCGATCAGACCGGGCTCTCCGTGGCCGTGTGCCACTTCCCTCCCGGCACGAGCAAATGGAACAAGATCGAGCATCGGTTGTTTTCCTTTATCTCGTCGAACTGGCGCGGAGAACCCTTACGGGACTACGAAACGATCGTCAATCTCGTCGCCAAAACCACCACGGCCAAAGGATTGCAGGTCACTTGCCGATTGGACCGCCGCAAATACCCCATCGGACGCGAAATCACCCAGGCGCAGATGGGGCGCGTCAATTTGGAGCGCAACACGTTCCATGGCGAATGGAACTACACCATCAAGCCGCACATAAAGGGTAGTTGAGACCTTTATTTTCTTACAGCGCCTTAGCACTGTCTAGCTCATGGGACATCCGCACTTTTCCCCAGAAAATATGTTTCTTGGCATGATCGGATCAGCGGTCGACATCACCGAGCGTCAGCGCATGGAGGCCGACATGGCGAAAGCCAGCAAGCTCGAATCCCTGGGGGTTCTTGCAGGCGGCTTCGCGCACGACTTCAACAATCTGCTGACCGCCATCCTGAGCAACCTCTATCTCGCGAAACTCGCCATCCCCGGGCATGATGAACCCTTGAAGCTCCTGAGCGATGCCGAGCAGGCGTGTTTCGCCTCCCAGCAATTGACTCAGCAGCTTTTGACTTTCGCGCGCGGCGGAAGCCCCGTAAAGACCCTCCTTGATCTCGGTCGAGCCCTGGAAGGGTGGGTACAATTTCCTTTGCGCGGATCCAATGTGCGCCCGGTCTGCATCATTCCTGAGGGTCTCTGGTGCGTCGAGGCCGATGAGGGGCAGATGCGTCAGGTGATCTCGAACCTCGTCATCAACGCCCAGCAAGCAATGCCGGAAGGGGGGCGACTCACCGTCGTCTGCGAGAATCTCACCATGCCCAACCTCGATCCCGCAGTGCCGCGGCGCGACACCGACTATGTACGCATCGCCCTGACCGATGAAGGGCCGGGTATTCCCGAAGAGCATCTTCCGAAGATATTCGATCCCTTCTATACGACCAAGGCTAAGGGCAGCGGGCTTGGTCTCACCACATCCTACCGCGTGATCCAAAAGCATGGCGGCCATCTGACCGTCCAATCGCCGCCGGGTGGGGGTGCCACCTTTCTCGTTTATTTGCCCGCGTCGCGGGCGCTGCCGGTGAAGGCGGATACGTCCACCCCGCCTGTGGCTGCCGGGACCGGCCGCCTGCTCGTCATGGACGATGAGGCCTCCATACGGGGCCTCACGCAGGCAGTTCTTGCGCGCCTAGGTTACGAGGTCGACTGCGCTGAAAATGGCCAAACGGCGGTCGCGGCCTATCGCCAGGCGTTCAGGGATGGGCGCCCCTATGACGGGGTCATCCTGGATCTCACGGTCCGCGGGGGCATGGGCGGCAAGGAGGCTCTGCTTGAATTGCGGGCCATCGACCCGAACGCGCGCGTCATCGTGGCGAGCGGCTATGCCAACGATCCGATCATCGCGGATTTTGCCGCCTATGGCTTCAATGGGCGCATCGTAAAGCCATTCCGGCTCGAGGACCTGCGGCAGGCCGCCTTGCTCCTGACCGCAGCTCAGGTACAGTAACCGCGACTCGGTGACGGCGCATGGCGCTGTGCTGTCCGGTACGCGCCGCGGGAGACGGCTCCCGGACCCATCATGGCGATGAGCGTATTACGCCAGGGCCTCCATCAGGAGCTCCTCCGTGCGCGCGCTCATGACACATTCGAGGCGCCATTGGGCGCGCGTCATTCCGGTGAAGAGCAGCCGGCGGGTAGGGGCATCGAGTACGGGAAAATCGAGTTCCGCGAGGATTACGACCGGGGCCGATTGTCCCTTGAAACGTGCAATGGTGTCGGCAACGAGCGCACCCTCGGTCCAGATCGCGCGGCCGGATGGGTCGAAAGACCCCGTAAAGCGCCTGAGGGTGATATCCGCGAGCGTGCTTTTCTGGACGACGGCCGAGGCGCGCCGCCCTTTGCCGCTCAGAACGACCATATGGTCCGGCGCCAGGCCTTCGGCGATGAGGCCTGCGATCAAGTCCTCGGTCGCGCGCAGGCCGCCGGCATCGTCCGCCGCCCATATATGAAACCCTGGCAGATCGCCGTCGACCGGACCGCGGGCCGTGAGGGGCGAGGAGGCGAGACCCAGGGCATTGATGCACTGCACGATCCGCCGGGGATTGCGAAAATTGTCCATGCAGCGCAGCGTGACCGCGTCCGCCCATGCGCCGGCGGTCGCGGGACGCATCTGTTGATCGGCATCACCCAAGATATAGGCCCGTCCCCCAGAGGCCATCTGTCGCCGCAGGCTCGCGATCCATTCGGCATCGAAGTCCTGCGCCTCGTCTATGACGAGAAGCGACCAGGCGGTATCGCCTGGCGATCCGCTGTACAGGGCGGCGGCGCGCGCAAAGAGGTCTGAGTCCGCGAAGTCGATGCGGCCTTCGCGGCCACGCAGGCTGGCGAGCGCGAGCTCATGGAAAGTCGCATAGCCGCATTCGCCCGGGCCGATCTCGCGCATACGGTCGGCGAGAGGACGATGGTAGCAGACGTATTGCGCCTTGTGGCCGTGACTTACAGCCTCCTGGAGAAGGCGTAACGCAAGCTGCGTCTTGCCGGACCCGGCGGTGGCCTCGATCCGGAACACCCCGCTTGGGGATGTGATGCGCGGCACCCAGGTCGCGAGGCCATCGGACAGGCGCGTTACCGTGTCCTTGAGCCACTCGATGCGCCGGCCGGCATCAATCCCGAGATCGAAGACGTCATCCAGAAACCGCGACATTCGCTTGTTCGTGGGGGCGTGCGTGGCGGCCGCGGGGATCGCGTCTTGGACCCGGCGGGCGAGGTCTGGCATCTCGTCGGCGTCGACGATGCGTTCCCTGGGGTAGCCGATGCTGCCCGTCCCCACGACCTGATCGGCCAGCACCAGGATGTGGGCCACGTGGACGTGGAGGTCGCTACTTTGGAGGCGCTGACGCAACGCCGCGTACTGCACGCGCGCCTGCCGGCCTATGTCTTTCGTGCGATCGCCGTAGCGCTTGCGCAGACCCTCGCTCGTCCATTCCACAGCCCCGGCCTTGACCTCGAGGATCACGAGACTCCCGTTGGGCGCGAGCACTATGGCATCGCACTCACCGAACCATTGGACACCGTCATGGACCGATGACCACATGACGCCGTGAAAGATGGTGAAATCGGCCGGCAATTCGGCTTCCAGTTGACGCAGGACGTCGAATTCCCGCTGTTCACCGGGCCGTACCGCGTGCTGGCCTTCCAACGATGGGCGCAGGGTTGCCATGGGGTACTCCAAAAGACGGTCATTCTACACAAGGCGGTGTCGCGCCCGCACGCAGCGGCGATCAGGCATGGCCGGTGCCGGTCTTTGTGTGACGCGGCCTGTCGCAGGTCCTTGCTAGCCTGGTGTTGGCGGTCACGCGCGCGGCGGATCCCGCGCACCGGCCCATCCGGCATGGCGTCTCGGGGATGTGCATGACATGCGAAGTGGCGGTGATGAACAAGTGCGGTATGGCGCTGGCGGCCGATAGCGTGGTGGCGGTCGGCGATGGGGATTGCGGCCGCAAGAAGATCTATTACACGGCTGAGAAGCTCTTTTCCCTGTCGCCCGACCTGCCGGTCGCGATCATGACCTATGGACCGGCGGCCATCACGGGCGCGCCGTGGGAGACCGCGGTCAAGGTCTGCGCCCAGAAGCTCTGGGGCCTGCGGTTTGATCCCTTGGTCGAGTATGCGCGGGACTTGGCGAACGGTTCGAACCCTTGACGAGGCACTGCTCGAAGACCGCCAGGTGACGATCCGTTACCCGAAGCCTGGCGACGAGAGCCGGCCGACCACGATGGCGCGCACCCTCTGGGGTCCGTGCGGCGCGGCGCAGTGCGCTACCTCGTATGGATCTTTTCCGCTATAGCGACCCCTACCTTTTGGTGCGGCACCGTATGAAGGCGGTCGAGGCTCTGGACGTGCCGGCCGTGCGGCCAGCAGGATCCGATCTCGATGCCTACATCGCCTCCGAGGGCATGGGCTTTGGGGGCGGCGAGGCCATCCGGATCGAGTTGCTCATCGAGGCCGACGCCGCCCGCTATCTTGCGGACATCCCTTTGGCCTCCGACCACCCCCTGACGCCCGCACGTGATGGGTGGATGTGTCTTCGCGCCACGTTCCCCTACACCGGGCAGTGGCGCTGGTGGATCCTGGGGTTCGGGGACAAGGCCGGGGTCAAAAAAACCGGCGCGCCTTCGTAAGACCATGGCGGAAGCGGCTCAGGCCCTGGCGGCCCGCTACCGGGTCCCCGGCGCTTGAGGTCGCGTGACCGGAGATACCGCATGCCTGCTTCGCCTCGACAGATAGGGGCGGCCGCGTCTTCCATGAGGGTGGAATCGGATACGGGATTGGCGCCGCTGAGAGTCTTCGCAAAACGGCATCAAGATCAACGATGCGAAGAGTTCCGCACCGCTGACAGAGATCAAGAAAGACCCCGAGCTTCACGGGCTCTCGGAGGTGTCGGGAGCGCAGGGGTGTCGTCCCCGGAGACGCCTGGCGCGCCAAGATCCGATGGCGGCGTCGGAGGGCGAAGACGAACGACGGCGGTACGACGGTTCGGGAAGGCGGTGAGGCCTTTGTGCGGGACGCCGCTTCCAAGAACGGCCAACGCCCGATTGCCAGGGATTTTGCCCGTATTTTGTATCCGAAAGGCGACGATGGAAGGGAGGCCGCAGGCTATACTACGACGCCGGGCTGTATGCCGATACAGCTAAGGGATCGCGTTGCCAACCGGCCCCCGATGGTCACGGATGATCGGCAGGTCGGGAGGGCTGGGGTCCGGGTGCTCGGAAGCGGTGTGGCCCGGTCGCGGGTGCCCGACAATGCGCGCTGGCGACTTGGGGGCAGGTTCGTATCAGAAAGAGGGGGTATGCCTGGCGCCTATCAGGGAGTGCGGCCGGCGGACAGAATCATGTCACGAATATTATAGGTTTCGTATGTAATACTGAGCATTATCAAATAATCGTAGGATATAATGTGGTGAAATAGCGGCTATGCCAACGATGGTTTTGTGGCGGCGAGGGGATGAGTTCCGGGGCGGTCATGGCGAGTACGGGCATGGTATGCGGCTTGATCGACCATTGCGCGGCCCATGCCGCCGGCAATCCCGGGGCGGGGTGGGGCCGGGTGTGCGATGGTTTGGTCGCAATCCGTGCCGCGGTGAAATCACCTGCCGGGCATGTCACGGCGTGCGCCTCCTGGACTCGCCCGGGTACGACGGATAGGGCCTAGGGCGGGATGGGATGACCCGTCGGTGGGGCTTGCGGACGACAGGTCCCGTGAGCCGGCGCCTGGGCCCGTGCGCGGCCGGGACTCGGGATATGACGACGCGAGTGCGGGGTTGCCGCGATGCGCGATCGAGGCCGGATGCGATGCGACACGAGGTGGCGGGGGACGGGGCCTCATCTATCGTCTCATGAGTCTTTTTTGTTTCCGGGAGCGGTGAGGGTACCATGGGAAAGATCGTTGCCCGCCTGGCGCGGCGTAATGCCGGTTATGGCCGCTGGCCGGCCTTGGAGGCGCGCATACGCCTGTGGCTCTTGCGGGGGCTCCTGGAGACCGAGAGCTGGAGGCCGTTGCACCTGGGCGATGCGGGCGAGGGGTTCGAGGATACCGAGGCGTTTCAGATGCGGCGCTTGCTGGGCCTGGAGGCGCTTGCGCGCAATGCCTCGCGGCGGACTATCCTGGCGGCCATGAGGACCGCGTTGCGGGCCATCGAGGCGGCGGAGCTCGATGGCCTGCCGGGCGTGCGGACCTTGAGCGTCGAGATTCATTTGAGCGCCGTCGAGCAGGAGGTCCTGCTTTTTGCCGCGCTCGCCAAGGCCGCCGGGCTTTTTCGGCAGGGCCTTCAGCACATGGGCAAGGTACGTAGCCGCGCCGAGGCGACCGCGCTGACCGCCGTGTGCGTCGGGATAACGTCACAGGAGGCGACGGCGGTGCTGGCGCGCGGATCCGTGCTCGCCGCGGTCGGTCTGGTCACCGTGGAAACCCAGGGTTACGGGAGCAACCTCGATGATTGGCTGGAGACCGCACCGGATCTCCTGGCGCACCTGCTTGAACCGGACCTCTCGGCGGCGACGCTGCTCGCTTCCTACCTGAAGACCGGCGGAGAGCCCGCGCGCCCGCTGGCCGACTTCGATCATCTCGCGCATGTGATCGCGTTGGCAAAACCGCTCCTTAAGCGTGCCGCTGCCGGGCAGCGCGGCGTCAATGTGCTGTTTTATGGCCCCCCGGGTACCGGTAAGACCACCTTGGCGCGAGCGCTCGCGGTGGATCTCGGTATGCGCCTTCTCGAGGTCGCGGTCAGCGATGCCGATGGCGATGTCTTGGCGCCGCAGGGGCGGGCCCGGGCGTTGCGCCTGGTGACGCATCTCGCCGCTCACGGCCGGCAGGCGATCGTGTTGTTCGATGAGGTCGAGGACTATTTTCGGGAGGAATACGCGTTCCCGGGGATCACCGATCGTGTCGGTGTGGGCAAGGGCTTCTCGATCGACCTCCTGGAGCAGGTGGCGAGCCCGGTGGTCTGGATCGGCAACAAGATCGATGACATCGATCCGGCGCTACTGCGCCGCTTCAGTCTCGCCTGTGAGATCCCGCCACCCCCGATGGCGGTGCGCGCGCGGCTTGCCGCCGAATATCTGGCGCCCCTGGGTCTGGGCGACCACCCGCTGACCGGGCGTATCGCCCGCCACGAGGGGTTGGTCCCGGGTCTGTTGGCGCAGGCCGCGCGCACCACGGCATTGGCCGCCATTGGGGATGGCGAGGCCCGCGCCACGTATTACGCGCAGGCATTGAACGGGCTTTTGGCGGCGCTCGGTCAGGCGGCGCTGCCGGCACGGGAGGCGGCGATACTCGGCTATGACGAGGCGTTCGTGAACGCCGACTGCGATCTGATGGCCTTGGCTGACGGTATCGGCCGCTTGGGGTGTGCGCGGATCTTGTGCGTGGGGGCGCCCGGTACGGGAAAGAGTGCCTGGGCGCGACACCTGGCGGAGGTCTTGGGGCGGCCGTTGCTTGCGTATCGCGCCTCGGATCTGCTGGATCCTTATCTGGGCATGTCCGAACGGCATATGGCCGAAATGTTCGCCCGGGCCCGCGCGCAGTCCTCGGTGCTGTTGCTAGACGAATGCGACTCCTTTCTACAAAGCCGCGTGGGGGCGCGGCATCACTGGGAGGTGACGCAGGTCAATGAGATGCTGACCCAGATGGAGCGTTTCGAGGGAATCTTTGTCGCCGCGACCAATGCCCGCGAGGATCTCGACGAGGCGGCCTTTCGTCGTTTCGATCGCATCGTCACCTTCCGCCCTCTTGTTCGGGATCAGCGGCTGGCGCTCGTGACCCGTATCCTGGCCGATCAGGGGAAGGCCGCCGGCCTGTCTTTGCCCGAGACCCGCCTCCTCGACCAATGCGAGGGCCTGACGGTGGGCGACGTGGCCGCGGTTCTGCAAGGGTTGCGCCTGGAGGAGACCTGGGCCGCCGCCGGCCTTGTCAAGGCCATCCATGCCGCATGGCGCGGCCGCGGCCGTGCCGACGGGCGCGGCATGGGGTTCACGGCGGCCATGCCATAGCGGCATTGTGCCCTGATCCGCGCTTGTGGGATCGAAACCGCAGGCCGTGGGTCCGAAGGGTGCCGGGCCGGAAGGGGCGCCTTCGGGTGCGGGCATGGCGGGCCGAGGCGCCCGCCCCACGGCGCCTCTTTGCGCTGGGCGGGGTCTGGGAACGACGGGAGGCAGAGCAGACTGGGCTACGTGGCAACAAGGGGGTGATCGTGGCGGTCCTGTGCGTGATGGCGGAGTGGGTCGTGGAGCCGAGCGAGAGGAGCGTCTTTCGGGGGCGGTCAATGATGGGTGCCGCCTGATACCGGGGGAGTGGATGGGCTATATACAGTGGCGGACTGCAAGACGAAGGCCCGCAGAAGTATCCTTGCGTTCTGGTCAAGGATCGTGACGGCGCGCTTCGATTTCTGTAAGTGGCGGAGCGGGTGCCCGGATGAGCCGGCCCTTTCGTATGACACGAACGTGTTCGACAAGACCCTGGTGGCGGGCCAGTCTTTCATGATCATCGATGATGAGGGCGAGGAATGGGTCGGCCGTATCATCTCGGTGAGCCCGGCAGGTTAAGGGTGCGATCCGGCCACGGCGCCGGGGTCGGGGGATAAATCCCGTCCCGGGGTGGGTCCCGTCGCGAGGATGGGCACAACGGAGCGCGATGGGCCGACGTGAGGTAGGGATGCCTAAGGACGAGAAGAAGACAGGGCGATCGTGCGGTAGGCCCCTTCCAGACTCGGCGCAGGCCGGCATGTCACATGCCGCCGACGCACCGGCAAGGGGGCTCGGAAAACGGCCAGCGAGTGCCGGCGGGGCGCGCAGGCCGGCAACGCGTTCGTGCGCGGCGCGTGCACGGAAGGGGGCCCGGACGCGGCTCATGCGGTCGCGCTTCGTGGGCTGCCTTTTGGGTGGGGCGGTGGGGGATGCCCTGGGCGCGCCGGTGGAGTTTCTGCAATATTCAGAGATCGTCGCGCATTTCGGACCCGCCGGGATCACCGCTTACGCCCCGGCCTATGGGCGGTTGGGGGCGATCACCGACGATACGCAGATGACGCTCTTTACCGCCGAAGGCCTGATCCGTGACGGCGTGCGTCGGGTCCTGGGTCATCGTGGGACCGTCGAGGGTCTGGTGGCGGCGGCCTATGACCGCTGGTTGAGCACCCAGACCGGGTGGCCGCCGCGGTTCAGTGGTGATCACGAGTCCGCCGATGGGCTCAAGGCCGGCGGGAATCGGGATACAGGAGGATGGCTGCTGTCCCATGAGGATCTCCATCATCGTCGCGGTCCTGGGGAGACCTGCCTGTCGGCGCTACGGGCCATGACCACCCTGGGGCAGCCCGCCCTGAATGATAGCAAGGGGTGCGGCGGCGTCATGCGCATCGCCCCGGTGGGTCTCGTGCAAGGCCGGATGGGCCGTGCGCCACGCGAGACCATGATGCTGGGCAAGGCCCTGGCGGCGCTCACTCATGGCCATCCGACCGGCGCAATCGCCGCCGGGGCCCTGGCGGTCCTGGTGGCCGAGATCGTGCAGGGGCGCGATGCGGGGGAGGCGCTGGCCGTAGTCCATGAGTGTCTGGCCGCCGAGAGACACGGTCAGGAGACTTTGGACGCGCTGCGGCGGGCCGAGAGGTGGGCGCAGCATCGCCCCGACGATCCCGTTGCCGCAATCTTGCATATCGGTGAGGGGTGGATCGCCGAGGAGGCCCTGGCGGTCGGGGTCTATTGTGCCCTCACCGCGCGGGATTTCCGCGACGGCGTGATTCGTGCGGTCAACCATGGCGGCGACTCCGATTCGACCGGCTCGATCACCGGCAACATCCTCGGCGCGCTATGGGGGGCCGAGGCCATCCCGACGTCCTTTCTCGAGCCCTTGGAGCTGCGTGATGTCATCACCGAGCTTGCCGAGGATCTCGCGGCGTTTCCAGAATGGCATATCGAAAACCTCGACGAGGCCGGCCACCAGGTCGATCGCGCGCGGCGCGAGCGAATGGAGAAAAAATATCCCGGCCAGTGAGCATCTGCTGCGGGAATACGCGAATCCGCCGCCCTATAGGAAGTTTGCGAGCTTATGAAAGAAGTGCTTGATGGTCCCAAGGCCCGAGCCGCCATGGCGGGGTAGATAGCCCTTGAGAAAATAGGCCTTGTGGGGTCCGGAGTCGGCCAATAGTCCGGTCTTGGGATTGTAGCGCCGGCGCACGACGGTTGCGGGCTTTGTGAAGCGCAGGCCCCGTTCATCCTGGAGTGCCGCCTTCATGAAGTGGATCCAGATGGGCAGCGCCTCGCGGGCGCCGGCCGCCCAGCGCCCGAGGCTATGATTGTCGTCATAGCCCACCCACACGGTGGTCACCACGCGCGGGCTGTAGCCTGTGAACCAGGCGTTGGTCTCGCCGTTGGTGGTGCCGGTCTTGCCGGCCAGTGCCCGGCGGTGGAGGATCTGGGCGGCCACCCCCGTGCCCTGGTGGATGACACGCTCCATCATGCGTGTCATGAGGAACGCGACGCCGGACGGAATGGCGGGTGTCGACGGTGTCTCGGGTTTGTAACCGAGCGCGCAGTCACGCAGGGAGATATGCCCACCGCTTGCGGTCTGGATACGCGAGACGAGGTAGGGACGAGGCCGGTAGCCGCCGCTTGCAAAGGTGGCGTAGCCGCGGACGATCTGCATGGGGGTATAGTCGCCGGAGCCAAGCACCATGGACGGGACCTTCGGGATCTGCTGAACCGGAAAGCCGAAGCGATGGACATAGGCGGCGGCGTACGGGATGCCGATATGGAGCAGCAGGCGCACGCTCGGGACGTTATGGGAGTCGGCCAGGTCCTGCCAGACCGCGATCGGCGTACGCGAGAAGGTGTTGCTGTAATTGGTCGGCCGGTAATCGCGGCCATCGGGAAGCGGCACGCTAAGCGGCGTATCCTTGATGAGCGATACCGGTGTCAGATAGTGGCGATGGCCGGCGGCCTTCAAGGCCGGGGCGTCCATGGCCGCGGCGTAGACGAAGGGCTTGAAGCCCGATCCCGGCTGGCGGTAGGCGTACAATGCGCGATCGAAATGACTGAGCTTGTAGCTAAAGCCGCCGTTTAAGGCCAGGATCGCGCCGGTATGGGCATCGAGGGAGACGAGCGCGCCCTGGACCTTGGGTACCGCGGCCAGCTGCCAGCCGGCATTGGCGACGTGCTGCCACACCGCGGTCGCGCCCCAGGCACGGTTGCCGGCCCCGGCATTGGTTGCAGCCACGTAGTGGCGCAGCCATATGAGGTCGCCGGGCTTTAGGATCTGGTTTACGGTGCTCACCTGCAGGCCTTGCGGCGGCACCCGGACCCAGGCGATACCGGTGCGGTTCAGGATGATGCTGCGATGCCCCTCGAGACGTACGCGCGCCTCCCCCGGGCCGCTTTGCACGACCACTCCCCAGCGCAGATTGGCCGGGTCCCGGTCGGGGAGCACGGACGGCCGACGGCCGGCAAGCGCCGCCTTCAGGGCTGCGCCCTTCAGGCGCGCGATGGGCCCCCGCCAGATCTTGGGGTCGAGGCTGTCTAGCCCCATGGCGTAGTTCTCGAGCCCCACCGCCAGACTGTGATCGGCGGCGCGCTGATCCCGGGGCGAGATCGTCGTATAGACGCGCAGGCCGCGGCGATAGGTGAAGCTTGCCCCGAAGCGCTTCACGAGCCATTTGCGGATCCATTCGGTCGCATAAGGCGCGATATTGTTCGCGGGCGCATGATAACGCGCGCGGATCGGTTGCGCCTCGGCAAGCACCATGGCGTGGTGCGTGATGTCATGATCGGCGAACATGCGATGCAAGACATAGTCACGGCGCTCGCGGGCAAGCTGCGGGTTCTTTACCGGATTGAAGTAGGAAGGGGCCGCCGGCAATCCGGCCAGAGTCGCCATCTGCGCGAGCGTGAGCTGCGAGACGTCCTTGCCATAATAGGTGCGCGCCGCGGCCTCGACGCCATAGGCGCCCTGGCCGAGATAGATCTTGTTCAGGTAGAGATCGAGGATCTGCGCGCGCGTGAGGTGATCGGCGAGCTTGTAGGCGAGCAGGATCTCGGCGACCTTGCGCGCGATGGTCTTTTTCGGTGAGAGGTAGAAGTTGCGCGCGACCTGCTCGGTGATCGTGCTCGCGCCCTGCACGGGTGCCAGGTGGATGATGTCCACGAATGCGGCGCGCAGTATCCCCGGATAGCTCACCGGATAATACAGGGGGTCGTGGCTGTAGAACCGGCCGTTTTCGGCGGCAATGAACGCCTCCTGGAGGTCTTTGGGAATCTTGGCCAGGGGCAGCGCAAAGCGGATCTGGGGGCCCATGGCCTGCAGCAGCCGGCCGTTGGCGGCGTAGATGCGCAACGGCTGTTCGGGATGCCAGTCCTCGAGGGCGCGTACCGCGGGCAGGTGATCCCAGGTCCACCATGTCCAGGCGCCGACTCCAAGCAGCGTGTTGAAGCTGCCCACCGCGAGCGCGAGCAGCACCCAAAACCGCCACCTTGGGCGGGGCCGTGATGGGGAGGGCGTGGGTTCAGGTGTCGACACGGGTTTCGCGGTTCGCGGGTTTTATCCGAGGTCCGGGCGCATTGCTCGTTGCGGTGCGCCTCGGGCCTTGTGGGAATGGGGCCATATCGCCATGGTGTCCAGAATACGATGAGAGGCCGACCGGACACAAAGGTTCCCCGATGCGAGGCGGTCCTGGTGGGAATCGCGGTTGCCCGCGGTGGGCGGCTGAATATTCCCATCCTTGAGCGGGCGTCGCAAGGTCGTCGCTCACAGTCGGCGCGGGGGTGGATTCAGGCGCTCGAAGACATTATCCATGCGATGCCCCTGGGTGTCGTAGGCGCGGACATGGAGGCGATGCCGGCCTGGCACGATGACCACCAGACAATCCCGGCGCGGAATCGCCGGGGGTCGGGCGAAGACGAAGGCCGGCCCGCGGGCGCAGGGATTGCGCGGGAAGGCGTGGTCGAGGCGTGCGACAAAGCCACGCGCCTCCTTGCGCGCCTCGCGCGCGGAGGTGAAGGGTCCAGGCGGACGCGCGGCGAGCGCCACATCCAGGTGTTGGCGCACGGCCTGCTGTTCGACCACGATCCGGAAGCTCAAGGCCGCGGCCCACAGCCCATAGAGGACGGTCAGCGTGATCACGATGCGCGTGAACCGGCGCGTGGTCGTGCTTTCCGCCCCCCAGGAGACATGGGCGCGCGTGCGGATATCCTCGGACCGTACTGTCATGCCGTATCCCCGGAGGGGTCGCGCGGTGGCGCCTCGAAGCCGCCACGGTACGACCAGTATAGGAGCGCGACGCCGATCGGGATCATCGGGATCGACAGGATCTGGCCCATGTCGAGCCGGCCGAGCACGAAACCGAGCTGGATGTCGGGTTGGCGCGTGTATTCGACGAGGAAGCGAAAGATCCCGTAGAACAGGACGAACAGGCTTCCGACCGCGCCCACGGGCCGGCGTTTGCGGCCGTAGACCGCGAGGATCGTCAGGAGTACGACCCCCTCCAGGAGAAATTCATAGATCTGCGAGGGTTGGCGCGGCTGCGGACCGCCGGCCGGGAACACGATCGCCCACGGGAGGTGGCTTACGCGCCCGAACAGCTGATCGTTGATGAAGTTGGCGAGCCGTCCGAGACCGAGGCCTATGGGCGCCGCCGGTGCCACGAAGTCGAGCACGGTCATCGTCGACCGCCGGTATTTGCGCCCATAGACCCAGCACCCGAGGATGACGCCTATAAGCCCGCCGTGGAAGGACATGCCCCCGTCCCAGACCTCGAGGATCTGCAGGGGATGGCCGAGATAGTAGGGGAGGTCATACCATAGGACGTAACCCAGGCGGCCACCGGCGATCGCCCCCACCGACAGATAATATTCGAGGTCGAGGACCTGTTCGCGCGTCCATTGCCATTCGCGGCGACGCCCCCGCCGGATCAGCCACAGGGTGCCGATGACGAAGCTTATGATTTCGAGCAGGCCGTACCAGTGGATGGGGATCGGGCCTATGTGAAATCCGACGGGGTTGATGTGCGGGTAGGCGAGCATGCGTGTCCGTTCAGAATGGTCCGAGAATGGCGAATACCGTCGCAAGTGTCAAGGACACGCCTCTTTCGGTCCAGGGCCGCGTCATCGCCCCCCAAGTTCTTGATGAGAGGCCATTCAGCAATTCACAAGGCGGGCATAACGGTCAGGGCAGGGCAGGGCAAAAGGTGTGGCTCACGGTTATAGCAAGGCTGGGCTATTGCGGGTGGGTACGGCATGTCCGGTCCGGCTTTGGGTCAACCCTTGAGTCTGGAAGGCGGCGGGGCGATGAGGGAGCTGATGCGGTACGCCCCGGATCACTGGTGCGTTTTCTGGCCGCTCGTGATCACCCATTCTGATCGATCGTGATCACTTTGGGTCCGCGCCCCATAGTCGGTGATCACGAGACCAGAACGATGGCGTGAAGCGCTGGATTTGCACTTCTAACGGGCTGATCCTCTGGCTTTTTATCCGGAGGGGGCATGCCGACAGAGGGTCTATATCATGCGTTTCGTTCGTGAGATGTTGCGCCTGCACCATGAGGCGCGTTTGAGTCAGCGCCAGATCGCCCGCGCCTTGCAGCTATCCCAGGGGTGGTGAGCAAATACCTGGCGGCCGCCCGCGACCAGGGGGTCACCTGGCCACTTGCCCCTGATGAGGACGCCGCGGCCTTGCGGGCCCGGCTCTTTCCGCGCGCACCGGTGCTCGTGGCCGCCCACGCGCCACTCGATTGCGGCGCTTGTGAAGTGGGGGGGGGTTAGATCTGAGATGCCTTGAGGGCGTGCCGGTGGCGGTGTGTCGCTTCGCTGGCGGCGCAACCGCGTGCGCCCCATGGAGGAGGCGTGTTGGCGTATGGATGTGATCGCGCTTTTTGGTGTAAGGGCACGGGCCTGCGGCCACTCGAATCCTGCCAGGGCATGAGCCGGCGACCCAGCGGGACGCTTGCGGCCATTGGTAAATGCCTGGGCGTCCCCAAGAGAGGCAATAAGCGTGGTGGCGGTGGACGCACCGATGTCACGGGGCGGGCCCCGCGACGTCAGCCGGTGGCGCGCCGCTCGGCGCTGGCCTTGATGCCCTCCGCCATACGGAACGCGGTACCCACCATGCGCGACAGATCGCCCATGTCGGCGGGCACGATCATGACGTTCGATTCCTTGGCGATCGCGCCCCATTGGGCGATGAACGATTCCGCGACGCGCATGGCCATTGCCTGGCGGGCGCTCTCGTCTTTGAGGCTGTCGCCGACCACCCTCAGGGACTCGGCCGTGGCCTTGGCGACCAGCAGGATCGCCTGGGCCTCGCCCTGGGCGCGCAGGACCTGGGCCTGCTGCGCGCCATCGGCGCGATTGATCGCCTGTTGGCGCTCACCCTCCGAGATGTTGATGGCCTGCTGCTTGGCGCCCTCGGAGGTGGCGATGGTGGCGCGTTTCTCGCGTTCGGCGGTGATCTGGAGCTCCATGGCGCGTATCACGTCGGCGGGCGGGGTGATGTCGCGGATCTCGTAACGCAGGACCTTGAGGCCCCATGTGACCGCCGCGCGATCGAGTTCCTGCACCACGGTCGCATTCAATTCGGCGCGCTGTGACAAGACCTCGTCCAGGGCGCGTTTGCCGACGTCGGCGCGCAGGATGGTCTGGGCCAACTGGATCATCGACATGGTCGGATTGGTGGTGCCGTAGGCGGCGGCCTTGGGATCGGTGATCTGCAGGTACAAGACCCCGTCGATGGCGATCTGGGTATTGTCCTTGGTGATGCATACCTGCTTTTGGACATCGATCGGGGTCTCGCGCAGATCGAAGCGATAGGCGACGCGGTCGATCAGCGGGAAGATGATGTTGAGCCCTGGGCCCAATACCCCATGAAAGCGTCCGAGCCGCTCGAGCACGAAGGCGCGCTGCTGCGGGACGACCCGTATGCCCTTGACCACCACGAACAATGCGATGAACGCCAGAACGACCAGTATGACGATGCCTGCCCCCATGCCGCCTCCTTGTCCTCTTCGATTAGGGCCGCGTCGCGGCTTGCGCCGGGACCGGCGCGAGCAGCAGGTCGGGGCCGTCGCGGCCGACGATGGTCATGAGATCACCCGATGATACCGCGATATCCCGGCATTCATTGGCCAGGCGGCCCGGCCGCGAACTGTCCCGGTAGGTGACGCGCAGCCCGTCGGGCGTCACCGATTCCACGCGCACGAGATGCCCGAGGTCCGGATCGGCGGCGTGCGCCGCCGCCTGGGCGCCGACCGGCGCAAGCCGCAGATCATTGCCCTCGCGGGCGACGATGGTCATGAGATCACCCGATGACACCGTGATATCCCGGTATTCGTCGGCGAGGCGTCCGGCCCACGAGGTGTCCCGGTAGGCGACACGCAACCCGTCGGGTGCCACCGACTCCACGCGCACGACATGCCCGGCGTCGGGATCGGCCAGCCGCACCGATTCCGGTGTCGCACGCGAGAGTCGCACGCGGACCCTGTGGGCCACGGGCAGGCCGGCCACTGCCCCCAGGGCCACGGTCGCCAATGCCCAGCCCGCCGGCGCGCCAATCCAGGCGACCACGCTCCCCGCCGCCAGGGCCGCGGCCACGGCGAGCAGATAAAAGGTCATGGACGACAGTTCAATGGCCAGGGCCGCTGCCGCCAGGATCGCAAGTAAGGTCCCTATCTCCACGGCATTTTCCGAAGTTCCGCCTCTAGCTTAGGCGCTCGGCCTGTGGTCTGCCAGTATGAGGCCTGGCAGAGGCCACGGCGACCCCGGAAAACGGTCAGGGGATTGCATCGACCCATAGCGCCTCTTCGGCGAGCGGCGGCGCGAACAGGTACCCCTGCCCATATATGCAGCCCATGGCGATCAGAAGTTGATTCTGCTCCTTGGTCTCTATGCCCTCGGCCACCGCCTCGATGCCGAAGGCCTGCGCGGCGCTGATCATGCTCTGCACCAGAATCCGGTCGGCGGGCTCGCGCGCCAGTTCGGACACGAAGCTGCGGTCGATTTTGATGCTGTCGATGGGCAGTGACCGAAGGTGTTGGAGCGATGCATAGCCGGTCCCGAAGTCGTCGAGGGCCACCGATATGCCTAGCGCCCGGCAGTCCATGATGAGCGCGCGCGCCGACTCGATGTCCTGGATGGTGCTCCATTCGACGAGTTCGACCCCGAGGTAGCGCGGATCTATGGCCGCCGAGGAGGCCGCCAGTGTACGCCGCAGGGTCTCGCAGAACCGATGATTCTCGATCGACGAGGTCGACAGATTGATGTGCAGCTTCTTGAAGATCCCCTGGCCCTGCCAGCGCGCCAGCACCGCCAGGGCCTCGGCTATCACCCAGGCATCAAGCTTCAGGCTGTTGTAGGTGTGCTCTATGGCCCCCATGAATTGGGGCGGTGCCAGAAGCCCATGGACCGGGTGGTGCCAGCGGAGCAGGCCCTCGGCGGATACGATCTCGCCGGTGCTGATCTCGACTATCGGTTGATAGTAGAGGACCAGTTCTCCGCGCTCCAGGGCCCGGCCGAACTCCAATATGAGATCGCCCTTGTGGGCGGCGGCCAGCGCCATGGCGTGCGTAAAGAGCAGGCCTCTATGGCCGCCGGCGCGCTTGGCCTCGTACATGGCGATATCGGCGTTGTGCAAAAGCGCCTGGTCGGCGCCGGCATCGACCGGATATACCGTATAACCAAGACTGATGCTGACGGCAATCTGCAGGGCCGCCGTACCCCACCGGATGCGCAGGGCCTGACGGATGCGTTCTATGACCGCCTCGATCTCGCCGTAGCGGCTCACGTCTTCGAGGAGCAGGGCGAACTCGTCGCCACCTAGGCGCGCCAGGGTGTCGCCGACCCGGATCAGGTCCTGGACCCGCTGCCTCACCTCGACAAGCAGGGCATCGCCCATGGTGTGGCCGAGCTTGTCGTTGATCATCTTGAAGTTGTCGATGTCGAAGGTGATCACCGCCATCAGCCGCTCGCGCCGTATCGCCATGGTCATGGCGTGGTTCAGGCGATCGTAGAGCAGGTTGCGATTGGCGGCGCCCGTGAGCGGGTCGTGCATGGCGAGCTCACGCAGGCGCTGTTCGGTGTGATAGCGATGTAGCGCGGCGCCGACGAAGTCGGTGACGAGCGCAATCATGCGCATGTCGTCCGGATCAGGGAGCCGGCGTGGGACATGAAACCACGAGATGGCGAGGATCGCGAGCACCCGGCCATCGGCCATGACCGGACTGCAGAGGCTCGCGGTGAGGCCTGATTCGACATATTCGGGAAGGGCGTAGGGGCTGGCGGCATAATCGGTGATGAGGATCGGCTGGCGGGCGTGGAGTGCCGCACCGGCCACCCCGAGACGGTCGTCGAACGCATAGGCGGCAAGTGATTGATATCGGGCCGGCAGGCCATGGAAGAAGCGGTAGCGCAGGCGACCGGGTTCCTCGCGGACGATGAGCGCCGCGCCGTCGGCACTAAGGCGCGTGGCCAGTCCCTCGGCGGCGATATGAAAGAACCGGCCGATATCGAGCTCGCGCACCAGACGATGCAAAAATTCGATGTCGATAGATCCGCTACTCTTGTCGTCCATTGCCAAACCCCCTCCCTGGCCCGACTCGTCTCCGCGGCATCCCCCTCCGCCCGCCTTAAGCGGTTTGCCGGCCCGTGCATCTGATCATCGTAAGGTTCGTCTTGGTGTCTGTGACCATGCCATGGTCTCTGCGACCTCCGTCGTTCGAGGGCCTCCGTGCCGCTTTGGGCGGCATCCCTTAGCATACTTCGTGCCATCCGGTACCGAGGCTGGGAGGGGTGGTCCTGTCCAGGGCCTGCCTTGCACCTCGCGCCGCTTGCCGGTGACGCAGGCCCGCGGCCTTCGCTGGTGCGCCATGGACCTTAGCGCCTCCGGCATGGGGCGCCATGGTTCCACGGCCAGGGACCGTCTTTCGCAGGAATTCAAGTGTGCAAAAATATCGATATGGCATGGCGGATGATCGGCGCGGCGGGCCCGGTCTCATGGACTTACACCCCCTGCTGTGCGTATCGCGGGCATGCTCGCCGCCCACCCGTCAGTCCGGTGGCGCCGCTGATTCAATCGGCGGTGCTCGCCCGTGGCGCGCCGCCCGATGCCAGCATGCACCGTTACGGGGCACGTGACCAGCGGTCGATGTCCACGCCCGCCCGCTTCACGCGCGCCATGCGAGCGGCACGCCGAGCGGACCCGCGGCGGCCAGGCACACCGTTGACAGGGAGGTTAACGATCGATAACCTTGCGCCATGAGTGATGATGCCGATATCGGCTTTCTCGTGGCCCCGGATGAGGCGCCTTCGAAACGCGAGATCGTGCGCGTGGCCCTGCGGCTCTTCGTGCGCGACGGGCTCGCCGCCGCGAGCCTCCGTGACATCGCGGCGGCGAGCGGCTACAGCAGCACCGTGCTCTATAAGTTCTTCGAGAGCAAGGACGCCCTGGCGCGTTATCTCTTCGAGCGTTGCTATGGATTGCTGGTGACCCGTCTGGGTGCGGCGATCAGGCCGGGGTGCGACTTTCGCGGCAACCTGCGCTCACTGATCGAGGCCGCGGGGCGGCTTTTGGCGACCCAGCCCGCGGCTGTGCTCTATACGAGCGAACAGGCGCGCCTCATGTGGCCCGGCGTGCCCGAACGCTTGCGCCGGCATTCGATCGTGCGTCTTTTGACGGAGCTCTTTCAGCAGGGGGTGGGCGAGGGCGTGATCGCCGATGCCCGGGAGATCCCCTATCTCATCGCCGCTCTCGTGGGGTCCTTCAGTCAATATGCCAAGCTGCGCCACTTCGGTGAGTTCACCGGGGCGCCCGAAGAGGACGTGGCGGCCCTCGGGCGAATCGTCGAACGGATGATCGCAAGGGCGGGGACGGACGATGTCGGCTGAGGGCGCGATGCGCGAGGCCGCACAGCTGACGCAAGGCCCCCGCCACGGCCTGATGGGCGACCTAAAAAAATTTGCCCGTGTCGTAAACGACTGTTCACCATGAGTGCCGGCGGGGCCGCCCGCGGTCGCGATGCAGGAGGGAGATCCCATGAAGATTCACATCCATCCCATCAGTACGGGCCGTGTGCGCATCAAGGAGGCCCAGAGGGCGCGCAGACCGGGAGGGCCTTTGCGCGTCATGGGGGATCGCGACTGGAGCGATTGGTTGCCCATCCATGTGTGGCTCATAGACCATCCGGAGGGGCCCATCCTGGTTGATACCGGGGAGACCTGCGGGGCCGGTCGCGCGGGGTATTTCCCGCGCTGGCATCCCTGATATGTTTTGACCTGTCAACTAGCGGCATGGTTTTCTTCTATCTTTTCTCTCCTTGGATTCGTAAGTCCTTGAGTCAAGGCACGAGCGGCTGTTAACGACGGTCGATCACTCTGATATACGCGGGTTGGGTACCGCCTGACTTCGCTTCGTCGTGGAGCTGCCTCGCTCTATCATCGAGGGTCGCAGGTGTGTGTCTGCGCCTCATAGGGAGATCGAGGATTCTCCAGCAATTCTCAATGTGAACTGGCTCCGCCTCGAATGGGGGCGTCCGCTTAAGAATTTACGGGGCTTGCAGGAGCCTTTGTCGGGCATCGGGCACCAGCGGGTAGACCAGGACGCGCTTGGGGCTTGCCCCATGGCGTTCGTGATGGCGATCCTCACGGCCGCGGCCCGTGGTGAGACCGACGTCGATCCAGTGGGCCGCGCGGTAGCAGTGGCCCGTAAAGCGTGTGGGATCAACAAAGGTCTCAGCCAAAAGGGGGCGGACGCCGTAGGCGGTTTGCCAATCGAATGGGTTCCATGGCGGCCCTCAACTGCTGTCGGGCGCGTCGATGTCGAGACCCCGCAGCATGAAGTCGAGCAAGGCCTCGAAACTGTCGAAACACATAAAAGTTGTGAGCGCCCGAATGCTGTCGAAAAAGCTTTTGCGGGTGGGGAGGGTCGCGCGCAACACGCGGTATTTTTGGTTGGTTATTTCCTGGAAAGTGTGCAGCAGGAAGGCCAGCAGGTTGAAGGTGCACAGCAGCGAGGAGAGATACTTCTTGCCGTGCCCAAAATTGTGTTCAAGATGGTACCCCTTGGTCTTCAGAACATTGTTGTTGCCATTCTCGATCCTCCAGCGCGCGCGGCCCGCTTCAGCGACTTTCGCGACATGAGCTTTATCGAGTGCATGCTGGGTGATCCAGGCGTTCTGGTATGTCTGCTTGCCCGCGGCGTCTTGGGTGGTCAACTCCAGCCAATTGACCGCTAGGGCATCGTCGCCCTCGCGCAAGGGAACGTGGTTGACGAAACGATAGGTGTCAGTCCAGGCTTTCTTGCCCTTGCGGCGCAGGACCTGGTGAGTCTGTATAGCCCCCTGGGCGGTGAGATCTTTGATCGATTCGGTGAGCGTGACGTGGGAGCTCGGCTTGCACACGAAAAGGAAATGGAGTCCCAGGCCCAAGACGGTTTCGCACATCGGCTGGCGGCTATACAAGTCGTCGCCCAGAATCGTCGCGTTGAGCGCTTTGATGCGGGCACCATGGGCGGTAAGCCACCGCTTGGCTGCCGCCGTTTCACAATCCTGCTTGTCGTGACCGTCCTGGGGGGTCACGAATTCCGGCGCCAGCGCGATGACCTGGTTGCGTTCGGGAGACACCACGACCGGTGTAACCACCGTGTGCTGATAGCTGACCTCGCCCTTCCTGTGTTCGATCTTCGTGCACTGCCGGCAATGGACGGTATGAGAATGGTGATAGCTTGTCCCGTCTAGGGCGATCAGCAGCTGGCCGGCACCGTTCTGGGATGAGGAGAGAGAAACGCGAAAAGGGTCAATATGGCCGCCCGCGTTCAGTGCCTCGAATGTCTGTTCGAATAGGGGGTGACATGACTGGGCGCCACCGGGTCCAGCAGGTTGCGGATGCAGTTGTCAGTCGGGATCAGGTTCATGCCAAAGAGCGTGTGCGCGTTGCTCTGGCCTTTGGTCTGTTTCATCGTCCTCTGATAGGCTAGAAACGAAGGGCTTTGCATAGTGAACACGGCAAAGGCCGCCAAGGCCGCGTCTTCCATGGCGTAGACGCAGTTCTTTCCCGTCCGCTTGTCCGGGAACCGCTGCATCAACTCCCTGAGGGAGGCCACTAATCCCTTAAAATCAAGGGGGCTCCCAACTAACGGAAAAGCCAAGCTCTGCTCGCTGAATATTATGACCCAGCGCTTTATACCGTGAACCGTAACTTTTGTCCAGCCCCCGGACATACCGGTTCATGGCCGTGACCCGGTATTGATAATCATTCCTACATTTAGAACTGCTGAGGATTCTCCCACCGGCCTCTCATGCCTTGATCCAAAGACTCACTTTTCCTGGTTATGGTTCAATAGATGATTTCACGATCACTCGAAATATTATATTCGCGGCATGTTACCGAGCCTCCGCCTAGACGGTGCACGCGATGGCCCACAGGAAGCCCGTGAGCTCGCGGGCGATGGCCGTGCACACCTGCACCTTGATCTTGCCAGCCCGGAGCAGGTGCTGATAGCGGCCACAGAGGCGCTTCTGGGCCTTCCAGGCGATGGCCTGCACGGGATCGCTGGTGTCCCCAGCCCTTCGCTGCAAGTGGGCGGTCTTGCGGGCCGGGAAGCGGTAGCACCAGGCGGCCTCGGTCAGGACCCGCCGGACGTGCCCGTTGCCGGTCTTCGTGATGCCACCGCGGCGGGTGGTGGCGCCGCTGGAGGATTCGCTCGGGACGAGCCCGAGATACGCCATTAATTGGCGGGGCGATGTGAATCGGGTGAGATCGCCGATCTCGGCCACCACGGTGAGCGCCGTGATGAGCGACACCCCGCGCAGCGCCATGAGCGCGCGCACCACGGGCGCGAGCGAGAAGGTGTCCAGGACCCGCACCATTTCCTCTTCCAGCGCCGCCACCCGACCGGCGAGATGGGCCACGATGTCCACGTATTCCTGGAAGACGATCTGCTGGGACGGGGCCTCGAACGTGAGGGTCATGAGCCACTCACCATGGGCCTTCGTCCACTTCGTCTTGCCCGCGGCATAGAGGCGGCCATGGCGCAGGAGGAAGGCCGACAGACGCTGCTTGGCCTGGCGCTCCAGGGCCTTGGTGTCTTCGCGGGCGCGGGTGAGATCGCGCACCGCCTCTTGCTCCGGGCCCGGGACCCACACGGCGGTGAGCTCGCCGGCGCGATGCAAGCGGGCGAGCGATTCGCTGTCCCGGCGGTCGGTCTTCACCCGATCCCCGGGTTTTACGGGAATCAGCGAGGGCGCCACCACCACGCAGTCGTGGCCCAGATGGGTCAGCTGGCGATAGATCCCATAACCGCACGGACCGGCCTCATAGCAGAACGACAGGACCTCCCCCTGGGGGCTCAGTTTCTTCACGAGCTTGGCTACCGCCTCCGGGGTGTTGGCGATCTCCCCGTAATAGCGGGGCTTACTCTGGCCGGCCTCGGCGATGGCCACCGCGATCGTGTCTTTATGTGTATCCAGCCCCACGTACTTGCTAAACTTTGTCATGACCTGCCGCTAAACTTTGTCATGACCTGCCCCCCTCAATGGTGGCTCTGAGTTGATGGTGGTTTACCCGGCCGTAAGCTTAACCCACGTCGCTTGAGGCCGGGCAGGTCAATACATGATGTCTATTACCGGCGCTCGGTCGCGTTCGCGATCACCCCCGACGAGGAGTTGCGCCCGGCGCTCGCGCGGCTTGGCGTGCGCATCCAGGATGTGCGAACCGTGCTGCTCACCCATCTGCATACCGATCATGCCGGGGGGCTTGGCCACCTCGCGCACAGTGCCGTGTGGGTATCGGCGTCCGAGTGGCGCCTGGCGCGCGGGTGGGGCGGGGCGCTGCGCGGTTATGTGACGCACCATTGGCCGGAGGGCCTGGCGCCGCGCTTCTACGACTTTTCCGGTCCGCCGCTCGGACCGTTTGCGCGCACCTGCGTCATCACCAAGGCGCGTGACGTCGTGGTGGTTCCGACCCCCGGGCACACGCCCGGACATGTCTCGGTGATCGTGCGCATCGATGATGTCCGCTATTTTTTGGCGGGCGATGCCAGTTACACCGAGGCGGCGCTTCGCGTGAGGGTCGCCGATGGCGTGACCTTCTTTCCGCGCGCCGCGGTGCGCACCCTGGATCGCATTGCCGCCTACGCGCGCACCGAGCCCACGGTCTATCTGCCCACCCACGACCCGCGATCGGTGGCGCGTCTGCGCGCGGCCGAGATCCTGGTGGCAGACGGCGGGTCGCCGTGATCCGCCACCCCGTTCCTAGGATTTCACGGGTTGCGGCTGGCGGCGCGCGGCGATGCGCGCATCCAGTATCGAGGTCGCGAGAAAGCCGGCCGCGAAGGTTATGAGGGCAAGCGGTGCCGTGGCGTCGGTGTGTGTAAGCAGGACCGTGCCGCCCGCCATCCAGCCGATGATCGTACCGATCCATGGCGCGTACGGGGTGCGATCCGCGAGCTCGGTTGCGCTGCCGCGTTTGAGCACGGCGCGGTAACGCGCGATCAAGGCCCCACCGATCGGCGGGACCGCGAAACCGATCACCTGCAGCCAGTCGAGAAGGTATTTCCACACGCCGCTTGCGGCCAGCGCCACGCCGAGGAGTCCCAGCCAGAGCGCCGTGGCGCGATAGCGCAGGCGCATGAGCTTGGCGGCCCCGACGGTGCTGTTGTAGAGGCAGTGGGTGGCATTCGATCCCTGGTTGATCACCGCCACGGCGACCGCAAAGGCCGCGGGCAGGCCGCCGAATGCGAGGAGGTAGCCTACGGGGTTACCATTCTGGAAGGGATGAAGATAAGAGGCGTGGGCCGCGCGCAGCAATCCGGTGAAAAGTTCGCCCGCGCCCATGGCCAGCCCAAAGCCGAGCGGAAAGCCGCAAGCGCTCCCGATCCACGAGGCGGCGCGGGTCTTGGCCCAACGGTTGAAGTCCGGCGCCAAGGTGCCGGAGTCGGCGAACGCCGCGAGCACCGCTGACAGGGCCGGCCAAAAGCCCATGGTGGGGACAGGCCACGCCGATGGTGCCGCCGCCGCGGTGTGGAGCGCAAGGTGCACGAATCCATACAGGAGGAGCGCGGCATAGACAGGCACCGCCGACAGCGACAGGCGGCTCAAGCCGACGATGCCGGTGGCGGTGATGGCCACATAGAGGACCCCGAGGACCGCGGCGGTGACCGGGTAGGGGATGTGGTAGGCCGACGCCAGGATCTCGGCGGGCATCGCGGTGTTGATCGCAAACCATCCGAGGACCAGCGTTGACAGGAGGCCGGAGACGATACGGTAACCGCGCGGCCCGTAAACGCCCTGCGCGATCTGCGCGAAGCTTTGACCGGAACGCCATCCCCATTCACCAAGCGTCCCGACATAGGCGAACATGGCGAGGCTGCCGACGAGGGTGGCCAGGATCGCGTTGCGCAGGCCCGCGGTCAACGCCAGGACCGACCCGGTCATGGTGATGGCCAGAATGAAGGGGAAGCCCATCCAGGTGATCGCCAGGCGCCCGGCACTCAGGCGTTCACGGTCCGAGACCGCGTCTTGTGTATGTTCCTTATGGCGTACATCCGGCATGGGCGTATCCCTCGGGAAGAGGACCCGCCGCCGTCCCTGACGGTCGGGTCCCGAGCACCGAAGCAATATCCGCGCCAGGGTCGTGATCGGCCGGCGCTACGTGGCCTGCGGGATTGGCGGGCGAGGCGCGGCCGCCGTGCACCATGGGGTGGCGTGGCCACCGGGACGCGGGCGTTTTGGGTGCAGGGCCGCGCTTCGTGGCATCCCCGGTATCCGCCCATGCCGGCCCCGGCCCATACCCCGCCCAATCCCCGGCGGCGGGTTAGGGCCGGGTTGCCCCCCGGCCCAAAGGTCTTGGCGGATGGGCGGGTCGGGTGGCATCATGAGCACTCTTCCCCGAGATGCAAAAGGACGACCGTAACAGCGCGTTCGCATCCGTTTCGCCTATCATGAACAAGGGGGTAAGTGCATGGATCAGGAGACCGACAGACCTCGGCCGGGGGCTGGAGCCGAGGGTCGCCCGGGGCGCGAGGCGCCGAGCTTGTTTTCGCCGCTTAAGGTCGGCGAGTTAGGTCTGCGCAATCGCATCGTGATGGCGCCGCTTACCCGCAATCGCGCCGGTCCCGGGTTCGTCCCACGTGACCTGAATGTCGAGTACTACCGCCAGCGGGCGAGCGCGGGTCTGATCATAAGCGAGGCCACGCAGATCGCGCCCGAGGGTCTGGGTTATCCCGACACCCCCGGGATTTACACCGATGAACAGGTGGCCGGATGGCGACGGGTGACCGACGCCGTGCATGCCGAAGGCGGCCAGATGGTGCTGCAACTCTGGCATGTCGGACGGATCTCGCACCCGTCGCTCCAGCCCGGGCGGCAATTGCCGGTCGCGCCAAGCGCGATCAAACCCGCGGGGCAGGCCGCGACCTATGAGGGGCCGCAGGAGTTCGTGACGCCGCGGGCGCTGACGACAGAGGAGTTACCGCGCATCCGCGACCAGTACCGCGAGGCCGCGCGCAAGGCACGGGCGGCGGGCTTTGACGGGGTGGAGGTCCATAACGCCAACGGTTATCTCCTGGATCAATTTCTGCGCGACGGCCCGAATCGGCGCACCGACATCTATGGCGGATCGCTGGAAAATCGCCTGCGCTTCCCGCTCCAGGTCCTGGAGGCGGTGCTCGAGGTGTGGCCGGCCGGCCGGGTGGGGATACGCCTGTCGCCGAGCGGGACCATGAACGATATGCACGATTCGGACCCCAAGGCGACGTTTAGCGCCATGGTCAAGGCCCTCGAGCCCTATGGGCTTGCCTATATCCATATCATGGAGGCCCTCGAGGCCGACATCCGTCATGGCGGAGTGCGGCTTCCCATCGGCTATTTCCGGTCGTTCTACAAGGGCATCCTGATGGTCAATGGCGAATACGATGGGCCCAAGGCCCAGGCGGTCGTGGCCTCCGGTGACGCCGATCTGGTGTCGTTTGGCCGCTTGTTCCTGGCCAACCCCGATCTGCCGGCGCGGTTGCGGGACGGAAGGCCTTTGAACACCCCGGACCCGCGGACCTTCTACGGCGGCGGGGCCGAGGGCTACACGGATTACCCGACGTGGGCGCCGCGGACCGATGGCCCGTGGGCGTGAGGGGATGTGCCTCCCGGCCGCTGCCGGAAAGGGCGCTCACGGCGATCTCAGGGCGCGCTCCAGGGGACGCACCAGGGCCTCGGGGCGGGTGCGCGGGGCGTAACGCCCGAGCACCTGGCCGCCACGATCCACGAGGAACTTGGTGAAGTTCCACTTGATGGCGCGCGTGCCGAGCAGGCCGGGGGCGCGTGCGCTCAGCCACTGAAAGAGCGGGTCGGCGTGCGCGCCGTTGACCTCGATCTTGGCGAACACCGGAAACGTGACATCGTAGTGTTGTCGGCAGAAGGCCTGGATCTCGGCATCGGCCGCCGGCTCCTGGCCCCCGAACTGGTTGCACGGAAAGCCCAGGACGACGAGGCCCTGCTCGCGGTAACGCCGGTAGAGCCGCTCGAGCCCCGCGTATTGCGGTGTGAATCCGCAGCCGCTGGCCACGTTGACGATGAGCAGCACGTGGCCGCGGTAGGCGCCCAGATCCTGCATGCCGCCTTCGGCGGTCCGCACCCGTTGATCATAAAGCGGGAGGACGGCCGGGGCGGGCGCGCTCATGCGCGTCGCGGTCCGTGCCGTTCGATGAATTCGATCTTGTAACCGTCCGGGTCCTCGACGAAGGCAATGACTGTCGTTCCATGCTTCATAGGCCCCGCCGGGCGCGTGACGCGGCCCCCGGCGGTGGCGACTTGCGCGCACGCCGCGGTCGCGTCCTCGACCTCGATCGCGACATGCCCAAAGCCCGTGCCCAATTCGTAGCCCACGGTGTCCCAATTATGGGTGAGTTCGAGGACCGCGGTATCGCGTTCGTCACCGTAGCCGACAAACGCCAGCGTGAAGCGTCCGTCGGGGTAGTCGGTGCGCCGCAGGACGCGCATGCCGAGCGCGTTTTCGTAGAAGCGCAGGGACCGGTCGAGATCCGCGACTCGTATCATGGTGTGGGCTATTCGCATCGTCGATCCTCGAGGATTCTGTGGGGTTTGCGGCCCTCGGTCATGGCCGGTCCGTTGCCAGGGTACGGCTGGGGCGGCGATCGCCCCCGGCGGGGCGCGGGATGGATCCTCGCCGACCGCTCTACGGGCCATGACGCGCGCATGCTGCACCCTACCGATATGTGGGCCGAAGTACAAGATTGATTGACGGACATGCGCGGCTAATGCGTTTCGAGCGTCCGGTGGCTGAGTTTGGTCATCCACGGGGAGTCTGAAGATAAGGCGGGTACGGAAGCGGAGCGCGCATTATCTGGGCCACGGATTGTGCGGGTCGGGGGGCTTGCGGCCTATCGCGAGGCGGCGCAGGCGCGTGATCTTTCCCGGGGCGAAGACGGCATGGATGGGCGCGCGATCCAAAGACGAGGGACGCGCCTGGCAGGTCGCGCGTTTTCCCGGTCATCGACGGTCGGGTCAATCGTGGCATCCCTGTCGGTACGAAAGCGGGCGGCAGCGATCCTCGGCGCGCGCCGGCATCGGTCGTAGAAGAGGCCGGTAATTCTCAGTGGGAAGCGATAGATCCGCTACCCGGTGACGGCGCAAGAATTCCCTATCCCTGGGTGTGTCGGCGGCGGATGTTGGGCGCATGTTGGGCGTCTGTCTGTCGGCCTACGCGCATGGGACGGGATGCTCATGGTCGGTGTCCCATTGAGAATGGCGGCTGTGAACCGCCAGACCCATTCATCCTGACAGGACCGATCCCGGCGCGGCGATCGGTGGGCCGCGTCGCGATTCGCGGCCCGGCCAGGGCCCAGGCCCTAATGGTCGCTGGCGGCCGCCGGCCCCGGCCTTTAGGCTCTCTCTCATGACGGACGATCCGGCACGAAAGGGTGGGGTCAGGCGGCGCATGGGCCTGCGGGATCTGGGTCCTGGGCTCCTGACCGGGGTTGCGGACGATGACCCGAGCAATATCGCCACGTACTCCCAGGTCGGCGCGCGTTTTGGCTACCAGATGATCTGGACGCTGTGGGTGTTTTACCCGCTGGTGGCCGTCATCCAGCAGGTGAGCGCGGAGATGGCGCGGGCTACGGGCAAGGGGCTGGCCGCCAATCTGCGCGATCATTATCCGCCGTGGGTCGGCTACTCCCTGGTGGCCACCCTGCTCGTCGCCAACGTCATCAATATCGGCGCGGATCTCATGGCGATGGGGGGCGCGGCGCGTTTGTTGTTCGGTGGCCTGCGGCTTTCCTATGCGGCCGGTTTTCTGGTCATCATCGTGACCCTCGAGGCCTTGGTGCGTTACGAGCGCTATGCGCGGGTGCTGGAGGTCTTGTCCTTGGCCCTGCTCGCCTATGTCGCGACGGCGTTCTCGGTACGTGTCGACTGGCACCAGGCGCTTTTGGGGTTTCTGCCGACGCTCATGCCCGGTCATCACTACGCAACCGCCCTGGTGGCGATCGCCGGGACCACCATTAGTCCCTATCTGCTGTTTTGGCAGGCCGGCCAGGAGGCCGAGATCACGCAACGGGATGCCACCAAGGCCCCCCTGATCGCAAGGCCCGCTCAGGCGCCCCGCGAGTTGCGCCGCATCCGCTTCGACACCTATATCGGCATGGCGCTCTCGCAGATCGTGGCGTTTTTCATCATCGTCACCGCCGCCGCGACCCTTGGCGCCCATGGCATCGTGCGTGTCGACACCGCCAGCGCCGCGGCCCAGGCCTTGGCACCTCTGGCCGGGCCGTGGACCTCGGCGGTGTTTGCCGCGGGGCTCGTGGCCACGGGGCTATTGGCGATCCCGGCCATGGCCGCCGCATGCGCCTATGCCCTGGCCGGCATGTTGCGCTGGCCGCAAGGCCTGGGGGCGCCGATCCACGCGGCGCCGCGCTTCTATCTGGTTCTTGTGTTGGTGTGCACGGCCGGCCTTGGTATCGTGCTGTTGCCGTTCAACTCCATGCGCGCGCTCTATTTGAGCGCCGCGCTGAATGGACTGGTCGCAGTCCCGCTTCTCGCCTTCATGATGATCCTTGCCCGACGGCGCAGTGTGATGGGTCGTTTCGTCATCACTACAGGTTCGCTCATAGTCGGATGGGCAGCTACATTGGTCATGGCCGCCGCCGCGCTCGTGCTGGTGGATAGCTGGATCAGCTGAGGCCCTGCCATTGTGTCCGGTGCCCCGCGCCACTACCCTGGTTCGTCGTTCAGTAGCATGCTAAGGTATTGGGATCAGGGCGGCTTGGGTCGCCTAGGTCTGGACGCAACTGAAGAGAAGACCACCAGAAATGGAATCGAGATCCGAAATGGATGTGGTGTTGGCCCAGCCGCGTGGATTCTGTGCCGGCGTCGTGCGGGCCATAGAGATCGTGGAGCGGGCCCTGGAGGTATACGGTCCGCCCGTGTACGTGCTTCACGAGATCGTTCACAATCAGCATGTGGTCGAGGACCTGAAGGCCCGTGGGGCGGTATTCGTGGAGCGCCTGGACGAGGTCCCCGAGGGTGCGCCGACCATTTTCAGTGCCCATGGCGTCGCCACCGCCCTGGTTGACGAGGCCGCCGACCGGCGCCTCGATGTACTCGATGCAACCTGCCCGTTGGTGACCAAGGTTCATTATCAAGCCCAGCGTTACAGTGTTCAGGGTTATGCGGTGATCATCATCGGTCACCCCGGGCATCCCGAGGTGGAGGGGACCCGGGGCCGTATTCCGGGGCCTGTGTATGTCGTCTCCGACGTCGACGATGTCGCGCGTCTGGCGGTGGCAGACGAGACCCGGCTTGCCTATGTGACCCAGACCACCTTGAGCGTGGACGACACCAAGGATGTGATCGCGGCCTTGCGCGCGCGCTTTATGCATATCCAGGGACCGGATCTGAGCGGGATCTGTTACGCGACGCAGAACCGCCAGAATGCGGTGCGCAAGCTGGCCGGCAAGGTTGATGTGTTGCTCGTGGTCGGCGCGCGCAACAGCTCGAACTCGAATCGCCTGCGCGAAGTGGGCGAGCAGCCCGGGACGCGCGCCTATCTCGTGCAGGATGCGAGCGAACTCGATCAGGCCTGGTTCCAGGGACCGTTACGGGTCGGGATCACAGCCGGCGCCTCGACCCCCGAGATCCTGGTGCGGGGCGTGTTGGAGAGGCTTGGGGATTTTGGCGTGGTGCAGGTCACGGAGTTGCCGGCCGAGCCCGAGACGACGACGTTTCGCCTGCCGGTTGCTTTACTGAAGAAGGCCCGCAGCCCCCTCTAGGAACGGGTCCACGGAGTAGGAGAAGTGTTATGCAAGTGCCCATAAGACAACAGTGGCGCATCGGACGTTATATCCTCGGGCAGAAATTGCGGGGCAACAAGCACTATCCGCTGGTTCTGATGCTCGAGCCCTTGTTCCGCTGCAACCTGGAGTGCGCCGGTTGCGGCAAGATCGAGTACCCAGACGAGATACTGGACAGACGCCTGAGCGTCGATGAGTGTCTGCAGGCGGTCGATGAATGCGGTGCGCCGGTGGTATCCATCCCCGGCGGCGAGCCCCTCATCCATAAGGATATGCCGGCGATCGTCGCCGGTATCGTGGCGCGCAAGAAGTTTGTCTATCTGTGCACGAATGCCCTGTTGCTGGCGCGCAAGATCGAGGACTACACGCCATCGCCCTATCTCACGTTCTCCATCCACCTGGACGGGCTGCGCGAACGGCACGACCAGTCGGTATGCCGCGAGGGGGTCTTCGACAAGGCCGTGGAGGCCATCAAGCTCGCCCGTGACCGCGGTTTCCGCGTGACCGTCAACTGCACCTTGTTTCAGGACGAGGACCCGTCCGAGGTCGCCGACTTCTTCGATTTCGTGGCGGGTCTAGGCGTGGAGGGTGTCACGGTATCGCCCGGCTACAGCTACGAGCGCGCCCCGCGCCAGGATGTGTTCCTGCGTCGCGCCCAGAGCAAGATGTTGTTCCGGAAGGCATTTGCGCTCGGCCGCCAACGGCGCGCCAAGTGGCGTTTCAATCAGTCGAGCCTTTTTCTCGACTTCCTGGCCGGCAACCAGACCTATCAATGTACGCCGTGGAGCAATCCGACGCGCAACGTGTTCGGCTGGCAGAAGCCGTGCTATCTCTTGAGCGACGAGGGCTATGCGGCGAGCTTTGCCGAACTGATCGAGACCACCCCCTGGGACCGTTACGGTGTCGGGCGTCATCCCAAGTGCGACAATTGCATGGTCCATTGCGGCTATGAGGGTACGGCGGTCAATGACACCTTTGCACACCCCCTGAAGGCCCTCAAGGTCTACCTGGGAGGGCCGCGCGTCGATGGCCCGATGGCCCCCGACCCCGAGCCGTCCTGCCAGGATCCGGGCGTGGTGGTGACCGTGCAGCGGGCCTCGCCGAAGAGCGCCGGCTAACCGTCCGCGCCGGGGATGGTCTGGACCGACCTTGCGGCGGTCGCCGCCGGCGCGTGGTGTGCCCTGCTTTTGGTGCCATGGCAACCATGGCGGACCCGCGAGCGGCTCGAGGCGGACCCGACATCAGCTGCGCGGGTCGCGCTGGGTGATGTCACCGTGCTCATGCCGGCGCGTAACGAGGCACAGCTCATCGCGCGCTCGCTGGCGGCGCTTGCAAGTCAGGGCCCCGTAAAGACAATCCTCATCGACGACGGGTCGACCGATGGCACTGCGGACATCGCGCGGCATGCGGGACTGGCGGACCTTACCGTCATCCAGGCCCCGGCGCTCGCGCCGGGCTGGACCGGCAAGCTGTGGGCGCTGGAGCATGGGCGCCAGATGGTCACGACCCCTTACGTGCTGCTGCTCGATGCCGATATCGCGCTTAGCCCCGGTCTCGTGGCGACCCTGCTGGAGAAGGCCCGGGGCGAGCGTCTGGCGCTGGTGTCGCTGATGGCGGCCCCGGCCATGAGCGGTTTCTGGGACCGCTGGTGGATGCCGGTATTCATCTACTTCTTTAAGCTCCTCTACCCCTTTCGTCTGGCCAATCGGCCCACGGCGGGCATGGCCGCCGCCGCCGGCGGTTGCCTGCTCGTGACCCGCGAGGCCTTGGAGGGCGTCGGGGGTTTTGGCGCCCTGCAGGGTGCTGTCATCGACGATTGCACGCTCGCGGCGCTCGTGAAGAGACAGCGGAAGGGTGCCACATGGATCGGGCTTACGCATTCGGCGGTCATGCTGCGCGCCACCGACCTGCGGGGCTTCTGGCGCATGGTGGCGCGTACCGCCTTCACCCAGTTGCGCTACTCATATACCCTGCTTGCGGCATGTGCGGTGATCATGATGGTCGTGTTCGTGGCCCCGCTTGCGGCGATCGTCGGAGGTGGCGTGGCGGCGCGTGCCTTGGGTCTCGTGGCCTGGGGGCTCATGGGTGTGAGCTACGCGCCGACCGCGCGTTTTTATCGGCAATCCCCGTTGACGATGGCCGCCCTGCCGGCGGCCGGAGTCGCCTTTCTGCTTATGACCTTCACCTCGGCCCTGTGGTATGCTCGCGGCCTCCGGTCCCGATGGAAGGGTCGTGACTACCGGCGGGAATCGGCGTGACCGGCCGGACGAGACCTGCCGAAACGGCAAAAGGAGAGGCTATGACACGGCAAGAGACAGGGCGGCGGATGGCGGGCGTGTGGGTGGCGGTGGCGTGGCTTGCGACCGTCGGCGCCCCTGCTTATGCCGCACGGACGGGGCCGGCGGTGGCCGTGGTCCGTCATTTCCAGAATACCCTGATCGCGGTCATGAAGGCCGGCAAGCCCCTGGGGTTCAAGGGCCGCTACGGAAAACTCATGCCGGCCGTGCATAAGAGCCATGATGTGGCCTACATCGCCCAGCTGACCCTGGGGCCCTATTGGGGACGGCTTACGCCCGCCGAGCGGCAGGCCTTCGTACGGGCCTTTACCAAGCTTACGGTGGCCACCTACGCCGCGCAATTCCGGCGCTATTCCGGGCAGGCCTTCCGCCGCGTGACCTCGCAAGAGGTGGCGCAGGGCGATGTCCTGGTCGAGACCGAGCTTACGACCCACGGGCGTAAGGATGCCACGATCGACTATCTCGTGGCGCCCACCGGGGGGCGCTGGGAGATCGTCAATATCGTGGCCAATGGCGTGAGCGATCTGGCCTTGAAGCGTGCGCAATACACGGCCATCATTCGCAAAAAAGGCTTTCCGGCGCTGCTTGCGACATTGCGCGGCAAGGTGGCGCAACTGAGTCACGGCGCCCTCAAGGGCTAGGCAGGGGCAGGGGTGAGTGCGGCGTGGTTTCATGGCGGCTGATGCCCGATGTCGGGTGAGACGGGCGGTCGCGCGGGTCCTCGCTCTTGCTGGTCTCTTGCTGCTCGCGGGGTGCGCGACGACCGGCGGCCCGGACCCGCTCGCGCCCATGAATCGCCGCTTCTACGCCTTCAATAGCGCGACCGATCGCCTGATCATGAGCCCGGTGGCGCGCATGTACAAGACCGTAACCCCAAAGCCCCTACGCGCCTCGCTCACCAACTTTTTTCACAACGTGGCCTATCCGGATGTCATCGTGAACGACTTCCTGCAGGGGCGGCTTGGGCAGGGTGTCGACGATATCGGCCGTTTTGTCGTCAACAGCACCATAGGGCTCTTCGGTCTTTTTGATGTCGCGACCCCGCTCGGGCTCAAGGCCCATGTCGAGGATGCCGGACTCACCCTCGGGCGCTGGGGTGTGGGTCGGGGTCCCTACCTCGTGCTGCCGTTCGTGGGCCCCGACACCTTGCGCAACACCCCGAGCCTGGTGATGGGGATATTCACGAATGTCTTGTATTACGTCGGCGCGCCGGCGCTCACCGTGCCGCTCACGGTGTTCGATGTGATAAACGCGCGCGCCAACGCCAGCGCCTCGCTGCGCTATGTGCGTGAAAACGCCGTCGACAAATATGTCTTTACGCGCGATGCCTACCTCCAGCACCGGAACTACCTGCAAGACGGCGGGCACCTGCCATTGAAGGCGGTCGAGCAGATGATGATGCCGCCGGGGCCGGCCCCGGCGCCGGCCGATCCCCCGCCGCTTGCCGATCCTGCGCCCCGGTCACGGGTGGTGATGACGGTCCCCGGGCGGCCGGATGTCGCCATCCGCCCGCCGGTACCGGCCGGATAGCGGTCGAGGAGGGGTGATGAGGGCATTGGTGACAGGTGCGTCGGGTTTTGTCGGTTCGGCGGTGGCGCGCGCCCTGTTGGCCGCCGGGCATGAGGTGCGCGTCGTCGTGCGCAAGACTAGCGCCCTTTCCAATATCGCCGATCTATCGGTCGAACGTGTCGAGGGCGACCTGCTCGAGCCGGCCTCGCTATGCGGCATCATGGCCGGGTGCGACGCGTTGTTTCATGTGGCGGCCGACTACCGGTTGTGGGTCCCGGACCGGGAGGCCATGTTCCGGGCCAACGTCGAAGGCACGCGCGCGCTCATGGAGGAGGCCTTGACGGCCGGGGTGAAGCGCGTCGTCTACACCAGCAGCGTGGCGACCCTGGGGTCGGTACCGGGGGGTGTCGCCGACGAACAGACGCCGGTCCGCTATAGCGACATGATCGGCCCCTACAAGCAGTCGAAGTTTCGTGCCGAGGAGGAGGTGCACCGCCTGATCCGTCTCGGCTTGCCGGCGGTGATCGTGAACCCCTCGACGCCCGTGGGTCCGCGCGACATCAAGCCCACGCCCACCGGGCGCCTGGTGCGGGATGCGGCGCGCGGACACATCCCGGCGTACGTCGATACCGGCCTCAATATCGTGCATGTCGATGACGTGGCGCAAGGGCACCTGCTCGCCTACGCCCACGGTCGCATCGGCGAGCGCTACATCCTCGGCGGGGACAACCTGACGCTCGCGGCGATCCTGACACTCATCGCCGATATCGCCGGCCGCCGGCCGCCATCGTTGCGCCTGTCACGCCATTGGCTGTGGCCGGTGGCGCTGGCCTCGCAGGCCTACGCGCGCGCGCGCAAGTCGGCGACGCCGCTTGTCACCTGGGATGAGCTGCGCATGGCGTCCAAGTATATGTTCTTCGATTCCGCCAAGGCGCGGGCGGAGCTCGGCTATCACCCGCGCCCCGCCGAGGAGGCGCTGGCCGACGCCGTGGCGTGGTTTCTCGCGACCGGGCGCGCGCCCGGCAAGCCCGCGGACGTGGTGTGATGACCGGCTGGATCGTGATCGCAGCGCCGGTCGGAGCGATCCTCGGGCTTACGGTGCTGATCGCCCAGGTCCTGGCCCTGGGGGCATGGCCGGCACGGGAGCCTGCGCCCGCGTGCCTGCCGCCGATCTCGGTCTTGAAGCCCTTGTATCGCGAGGGCGCGGGCCTCTATGAATGCCTGCGATCGTTCTGCTGCCAGGACTACCCGGCCTATGAGATTGTATTCGGGGTGCAGGATGCCAAGGACCCGGCGATCGCGGTCGTGCACCGCCTGCAGGCGGAGTTTCCGGAGCGTGTCCTCACGCTTGTCATCGATCCCACGCGACGCGGTGGCAACGCCAAGATCGATAATCTGATGAATCTGATGGCGGCGGTGCATCACGATATCCTGGTGCTCGCGGATGCCGATATCCTCGTGGGCCCGGACTATCTGCGCCGCCTCGCCGGTCCGGTCCAGGACGCGCGCGTCGGTATCGTGACCTGCCTGTACCGGGGGTCTCCGACACCCGGGCCGTGGTCGCGTCTGGGCGCGCTTTTCATTCAGGATTGGTTCGTACCGCAGGTGTTGTTGGCCCATGCCCTCGGATCCACGGACTTCGCATTCGGGGCCACGATCGCGCTGCGCCGTCCGGTGCTGGTGGCCTGCGGCGGATTCGAGGCCTTGGGTTCACAGCTGGCCGATGATTATGTGCTCGGGGCCCGCACCCGGGCGCTCGGTTGGCGCACGGTCTTGTCGTCCTATTGCGTCGACACTGTGGTCTGCGAACCGCGTCTGCGCGATCTCGCCGCCCACCAACTGCGCTGGTTACGGACCATCCGCCTCATCAACCCGTGGGGTTATGCCTTTTCGGGTATCACCTTCGGTCTGCCGTTGGCGCTGATCGCGGCCGCGATCTCCGGGCGGGCATGGGTGTGGGGTCTTGCGTTTCTGGCCTTGATCGTGCGGCTCGTGCTACATTCACGCGCTTGCAGACGCCTGCAAGCGCCCCGGCGCTTCGGGCTCGTTCCCCTGGCGGATGTCTTGCTTTGCGGGCTGTGGGCCCTTGGGCTTACGGGGCGCAAGGTCAGGTGGCGTGGCGCGACCCTGGCTGTGGGTCACGATGGGAGCATTAAAGTGAATCGGGAGTAAGTGCAATGATGAAGACCCTTTTTCTGCATCCGCCGTCCTATGAGGGATTCGACGGCGGGGCCGGATCGCGGTACCAGGCCAAGCGCGAGGTGCGTTCCTTCTGGTACCCCACCTGGCTCGCGCAGCCTGCGGCCCTGGTGCCCGGCAGCAAATTGATCGATGCCCCGGCGGCCGGGTTCAGCCTCGAAGAGGTCTTGCCCATGGCGCAGGGTTACGAACTCGCGATCCTGCATACGAGTTCACCGTCGTTTGCTTACGACGTCCAGGTTGCCGAGGCCTTGAAGAAGACCTACCCGGACATGAAGATCGGTCTGGTCGGCGCCAAGGTGGCGGTGGCCCCCGAGGAATCCCTCACGGCCTCGCCGGCCATCGATTTCGTGGCGCGCGAGGACTTCGATTTCACGGTGAAGGAGGTCGCCGAGGGCCGTCCCTATGCGGAGATCGACGGACTCACCTTCCGCGATGAGAAGGGGACGGTGGTGCATACCCCGCATCGGCCGCCGATCGAGGATATGGATCAGCTGCCGTTCGTCACCGAGGTCTATAAGCGCGATCTGCGCGTCGAGGACTATTTCATCGGTTATCTGAAGCACCCCTACGTCTCCTTTTATACCGGACGGGGATGCAAGTCGCGCTGCACCTTCTGCTTGTGGCCGCAGACCGTGGGCGGCCACCGTTATCTCGTGCGCAGCGCCGAGCACGTCGTGGAAGAGGTCAAGCTCATCCAGCGGTATTTCCCGCAGGTGGCCGAGGTGTTCTTCGACGACGATACGTTCACCGACAATGCCCCGCGCGCCGAAGAGATCGCGCGTCGTCTCGGCAAGCTCGGCGTGACCTGGTCTTGCAACGCCAAGGCCAATGTGCGCTATGAGACCCTGAAGGTCATGCGCGACAATGGCCTGCGTCTGCTGCTCGTCGGCTACGAGTCGGGCAATCAAAAGATCCTGAACAACGTGAAGAAGGGCGTGCGCCTCGATATCGCCCGACAGTTTGCCAAGGATTGCCACAAGCTCGGCATCACCGTGCACGGCACCTTCATTCTCGGGCTCCCGGGAGAGACCCGCGAGACCATCGAGGAGACCATACGTTTCGCCAAGGATATCAACCCGCATACCATCCAGGTGTCGCTGGCGGCCCCTTATCCCGGGACCTTCCTGTATAAGCAGGCCATAGAGAACGGCTGGCTCCAGGAGGAAAACAGCAAGCACCTCGTCAATGACCGCGGCGTGCAGATGAGCGCCTTAAGCTACCCACACCTGAATCACACGGAGATCTACGATTCCGTGGAGTCGTTCTACAAGCAGTTCTATTTCCGGTCGGGAAAGGTCGCCGAGATGCTGGGGGAAATGGTCAAGAGCCCGCAGATGATGGGCCGGCGTCTGCGCGAAGGGGTCGAGTTCCTGCGGTTTTTCAGGCAGCGCTAAGTGTCGCGGGCGTCTCGCCGGCTGATCGTCACCGCCGACGATTTCGGGCTGTCGCCGGCGGTCAATGAGGCGGTCGAGCGCGCCGCACGCCAGGGGATCTTGACGTGCGCGAGCCTCATGGTCGGCGAGGACGCGGCGGGCGATGCCGTGGCGCGCGCGCGGCGTCTGCCTTCGTTGCGCGTGGGCCTGCATGTGGTGGTGGCGGACGGTCGCCCGGTGCTGCCCCCGGGGCGCATCCCCGCCTTGTGCGATCGCCACGGCCGCCTGGACGGCCGCCTAGTGCGTGCCGGAGTCCGGTTTTTCTTCCGGCCGTCGGTGGCGCGCCAATTGGAAGACGAGATCGCCGCGCAGTTTGCGGCGTTCGCCCGGACCGGCCTTCCCTTGGATCATGTCAATGCCCACAAGCATATGCATCTCCACCCGACGGTCCTTGGGTTGATCCTGAAGATCGGGCGACATTACGGGATGCGCGCGGTACGGCTCCCCTATGAACCGCCGGTGGCGGTGCGCTCCGCGGGCGGGGCATGGCGCTATGGCAAGACGATGGGCGTGGTTGGGCTATGGACGGGACTCATGCGCTGGCGGCTCGACCGCGCGGGCCTTGCGCATAATGACAGGGTCCTCGGGCTCTTGCAGTCCGGGAGTCTGGATGAGGCGACGGTTCTTGCGCTCCTGCGGCGGCTCCCGCCCGGGGTGACCGAGCTCTACTGTCATCCGGCGATCAGCGATGGGGCCGCGGCGCGCGCCCTGGGGTATCGGCAGGCCGATGAATTCGCCGCCCTGATGAGTGCCGAGGTGGCACGCGCCCTGCGGGAAGGCGGCGTCATGAAAGTCGCCTTCGGTGACCTCGCTTAAGGGAAGAGAGACGTCATGCGCGACAAGCGCCACTCAGGCAGCATTGACCGGCTCGATCGATGGTATTACGGGGCCCTCATCGGCTTGGCCGATTTCTCGCGCCGCCGGGCCTGGTGGGTGCTGGTGTTTGCGGTTGTGCTGAGCGTGGGCTCGCTCGCCTACACGATCACGCATTTTACCATCAGCACGGACATGAGCAAGATGCTGTCCCAGGATCTGCCGTTCGAGCGCGCCCAGCAGCGGTTCAACAAGGCCTTCCCGGGGCTTAGCAAGACCTTGCTTATTGTTGTCCACAGTGATTCGCAGACACTCTCGCGCCGGGGCGCCGAGCGCCTGACGCACTGGCTCAGGCGTCATGGCCGGGGCATCACGCAGGTGAGCCAGCCGGACGGCGGCCGGTTCTTTGCGCGCGAGGGGTTGTTGTATCTGTCGCAAAAGGCGCTCTGGCGCCTGTCCGACCGGCTGTCGCAGGCGCAACCGTTCATGGCGACGCTCGCCGCGCACCCGACCCTGCCACGCTTTACGGCGCTCCTCGACACCGCGCTCGCGCGCGCGCGTGCCCCGGGCGGGTCGCTGCCCGGTCTCGTGACGGTGCTCGACGGATGGCGCAAGACCCTGCGGGGTCAGGAGCAGGGTCGCTATGTGGTGATGCCTTGGGGGAGCCTCATGGGGGTCGCGGCCCCCGGCGGGGGCACGGTTGGCGACAGCTTCGTGGTGGCCAAGCCCCGTTACGACTACAAAGGGGGCGCGCCGGTGCGCACCGCCTTGCGGAGTATACGGGCCGGGGCCCGGGCCCTCGGACTCGATGCCGCGCATGGCGTCAGCGTCCGTATTACCGGATCGGCGGCGCTCGATAATGAACAGGTCAAGACCGTGTCGCAGAGCGCGGGTCTCGCCACCGGCCTGTCGCTCACCCTGGTGCTGGTCATGTTGGTCCTGGGCTTGCGCCGCCCGCGCTATGTCATCATCATCCTCGCGACCCTGTTCATGGGGTTGACCTGGACCGCGGCGTTCGCGCTTTTCGCCACCGGGCCCATGAACCTGATCTCGGTGGCCTTCGCGGTGCTGTTCGTGGGTCTCGGGGTCGATTTCGGGATCCAGTTTTGCATCCGCTATCAGGAGGAGGGCGCCCATGGCGACAACGGACAGGCGATCTCCGCTACCGCGCGTGGCGCCGGCAGCGCGTTGAGTCTCGCGGCCGTGGCCGCGGCCATCAGCTTCTATTCCTTCGTGCCGACGAGTTACGCCGGGATCGTCGATCTCGGCATCATTTCCGGCACCGGGATGTTCTTTGCGCTCATCGCCAATCTGACCGTGACCCCGGCGCTGCTCACGATTTTCGTCAATGGCCATGCGCAGGGGCGGCCACGTGGCCGTCTGCGCGGCCTGTTGGCGCGTATCCCGGTAGCGCGCCATCCGCGCGCGATCGTTGCCGGCGCCACGGTGATCGCCATCGGGCTCATCCCCATGATCCTTGCGAGCCGCTTCGATTTCGATCCCATGCATCTCCAGAATCCCCACAGCGAGGCGGTATCGACCTTCGAGTCCTTGCTCAAAAACAGCCGCATTTCGCCCTACCCCATCGATGTCTTGGAACCAAATCTCAAGGCCGCCCAGGCGATGGCCGCGCGCCTTGCGCGCCTGAAGACGGTGGGACGCGTGCTCACGGCCGCAAGTTTCGTCCCCAGCCATCAGCGCGCCAAGCTCGCCGTGATCGCGCAAATGGCCCTGATCGTGCCGCCGTTTTCAATCCACCCCCAGCGCGCGCGGCCGCCGTCGGCCGCCCGCATCCGCGCCTCCTTGGGCCGTCTGCGCCAAGGCCTGAAGGCCTTCGCCGCCGAGCGCGTCCATGGCCGCACGGTGCGTGCGGCGCGCGCCCTCGATGCCGCCCTGGGCTCGTATCTGGCGCGGTTCGGTCATGATCAGGCCGCCCTTCTGGTCTTGCAGCGGCGCGTCATCGGCACCCTGCCCTGGCAGCTTGCCAGCCTGCAAAAGGCGCTGAACGCGCGTCCCGTGACCCTGCAGAGCTTGCCCGCCTCCCTGCGCGCGCCATTCATCAGCGCCGACGGACGGGCGCGGGTCGAGGTCTTTTCCTCGCTCAATCTCAACCATAATCGCAATATCGTCCGATTTGCCCGGGATGTGGCGCGCGTGGCCCCGGACGCCGTGGGTCCGCCCGTGTTGCTTGTGCAGGGTGGCCGTGCGGTGGTCGACGCCTTCAAGGAGGCGACCGCGATCTCGTTTGTGTTGATCACCGTGGTCTTGCTGCTGACCTTGCGCAACCTGGCCGATGCCCTCACGATCCTGGCCCCGCTGGTATTGGCGGCCATGGCCGCGGTGGCGGTGATGTGGGTGCTTGGGATCTCGTTCAATCTCGCCAATATCATCGTGTTGCCGCTGCTCATCGGTCTGAGCGTGGCGTTTAGCATCTACCTCGTCGTGCGCTGGCGGCGCGGTGTCGGGACCGCGCTCCTGCTCGACACCAGTACCTCGGAGGCCGTGGTGTTCAGCGCACTCACGACCATGAGCTCGTTTGGGAGCCTTGCGGTGTCGTCCAATCCGGGGATGGCCGTCCTGGGGGAGACCTTGTTTATCGCCATGGGCGCGGCGCTCATTACGATTCTGTTGGTCCTGCCCGCGATCTTAAGCCTGCGTCAGGCCTCGCATGGGCAACAGGCCTGACGCCCGCCGCGCGCCCCCCCAACGGCCGTGGACGGCGGGGGTGTTGGGGGTCATGGCGGCCGGCGGGTCAGGCCTCGCATGGGCAACAGGCCTGACGCCCGCCGCGCGCCCCCCCAACGGCCGTGGACGGCGGGGGTGTTGGGGGTCATGGCGGCCGGCGGTATCGCGTTCACCGCGTGGCTTTTGGAGCGCTTGGGCTTTGCGCCGGTCATGGCGTTTCTGGCGCGCGCCGGCGTGGGCCTCCTGTGGCTTATCCCCTTGCGTTTCGCGGTGGCCGCGACTGAAGTCCGCGGATGGGGCGCATTGCTGGGAATCCGGCGGCGCATTCCCTGGCTGTTGCTGGTGTGGCTTGCCATGGTGCGTGATGCCGTCAACACCTTCCTTCCGGTGGCGCGGGTGGGGGGCGAACTCGTCGCCATCCGGCTCTTGCGTGTGCGCGGCGTGAATACCAGTACGGCCTCGGCGAGCGTGATCGTCGAGACCAGCGTGACACTCGCCCTGCAGATCGTCATTACGCTCTGCGGCATTGCCTTGATGTTCCCTCTGGCGGGCATCAAGGCGCCTTTGCCGGAGTTGTTGGCGGGTGTCGGGGCGGCGGTCGTCGTAGTGGCGGGGTTCGTGGCGGTTCAGGTGCGCATCGGCCTTGCGGAATTCGCGGACCGCACGCTCGGGCGCGCACTGCGCGCCATCGGCGGCCGGGGTCTGCCGCTCGTCCCCGGGCTCGACCGCAAGGTGATGAGCCTGTACCGGCACCGCGCGGTGTTGGCGCGCTGCGCGTTCTGGCAACTCGTGGGTTTTGCCGGTGGCGCGGCCGAGATCGCGCTCCTGGCGGCGCTGATGCACATCCCCTTGACCCTCACTCAGGTGTTCGTGTTCGAGGCCCTGATCCAGGCCGTCCATAGCGTGGCGTTCGTGGTTCCCGGGGCCCTCGGGGTCCAGGAAGGCGGCTTTGTCGGCTTGGCGGTGCTGCTCGGGGTCGCGCCCGATGCGGCGTTCAGTCTCGCGCTCGGACGCCGGTTGCGTCAGCTGGCCATCGGGTTTCCCGTGCTGCTCTCATGGCAATGGCATGAGTGGCGCCTGCGGCGCCTTTCGTCCGCGCATGTGGCGCCGACCAGCGGTTAGGGGCGCCAAGCGAGTTCAAGAAGGTTACACTTTATGTTAAGGTGCCGACCGCCAGCGCCGAGCGCGGTGGGCACGGCCCGCAGATCGACCAACCGATGACGCATCAGGGAAAAGGGACATGTCCGTATCGGCAGTAGATGCGACAGCAACGAGAGGGGACGTGGACGACGAGCGCTTCCAGGCGGCCATGCTGCAGGACGTGTCGCGGACCTTCGCGCTGACCATCCCCGAGCTTCCGCAGGCCCTGCGCGCCGTCGTCGGCAACGGCTATCTGCTCTGCCGTATCGTCGACACCATAGAAGACGATCCGGATCTGAGCAGCGCCCAGAAGCGGCGTTTCTGCACATTCTTCGCTCATGTCGTGGCGCGCCGCGCCGACCCGCGGGAATTTGCGCGCAGTCTCGATGCGGTGCTCGCCCCCAAAGTGCCGCCGGCCGAGCGCCTGCTCGTGCGCGAGACCGAACGCGTGATCGCGATCGGGAACACCTTCACGGCCGCGCAGCGCAAGGCGCTTGAGACCTGTGTGGCGATCATGGCCGACGGGATGGCGGAATTTCAGGAGCGCAAGGACCCGGCGGGCCTGCCGACGCTTGCGGACATGGATCGTTACTGCTACCACGTGGCCGGGGTCGTGGGCGAGATGCTCACGCGCCTGTTCTGTGAATATTCTCCGGAGATGCGCCGCCATGAGGACCGCCTTATGGCGCTCGCGGTCTCGTTTGGGCAGACTCTCCAGATGACCAACATCCTGAAGGATATATGGGAGGACCATGGGCGGGGGGCCTGTTGGCTGCCGCGCGACGTGTTTGCGCGTCATGGGTTTGCGCTCGCCGATCTCGACAGCGGGCCCGGCGATGAGGGATTCGGTCGCGGCCTGGGCGAGCTCATTGATGTGGCGCGCGCCCATGCGCGCGGTGCGCTCGAGTATGTCTTGTTGATCCCGCGTGAAGAGGCGGGCCTTCGGAATTTCTGCTTGTGGGCGCTTGGCATGGCGGTCCTGACGCTGCGCAAGATCGATCGCCGGCGGAATTTCTCCAGCGGTCAGGACGTGAAGATCACGCGCCGCAGTGTCAAAGCGACGGTTGCGGTGAGCCGCCTGTCCGCCGGTCATGACCGGCTTTTGCGTCTCTTGTTCGCGCTTTTGGCGGGCGCGCCGCGGCCGTTGCCGCGCGGCGTCTGACGAAACGCGTCATTGCCCGAGGAAGCACGCCGTATGAAGAGTCAGGGGGGTTCGGCAAAGAGCCGGGAGAGTCGCGAGTCTCTGGTGCAGGATGCGCAGGCCGCCTTTCTTGACGCGGCGCTTGCGCAGGCGCGGGACCGTATCCTCGCTGAACAGGCCCCGGAAGGGTACTGGTGCTGGCCGCTCGAGGCCGATTGCACCATACCGTCTGAATACATCCTCATGATGCATTTCATGGACGAGATCGACTGCGCGCTGGAGCAAAAGCTCGCGCGCTATATCCGTGCCCGGCAGATGGGGGATGGCGGGTGGCCGCTCTACCATGACGGCCACTTCGACATGAGCGCGTCGGTCAAGGCCTATTACGCCTTGAAGCTTGCGGGCGATGACGTCAATGCGCCGCACATGGCGAAGGCGCGCGCGTTCATCCTCGAGCGCGGGGGCGCGGCGCGCGCCAATGTGTTTACGCGCATCGCGTTAGCGCAGTTCGGTCAGGTCCCGTGGCGCGCGATCCCGTTCATGCCCGTGGAACTCGTCATGGCCCCGAAGTGGTTCCCGATCACGCTCGCCAAGGTCTCGTATTGGTCGCGTACGGTCATGGTGCCCTTGCTTGGGCTTTGCAGCCTGAAGGTGCGCGCGCGTAACCCGCGCGGCATCGGCATATCGGAGCTCTTTGTGCGGCCCGCCGAGGAGGAGCACAATTACTTTCCGGTGCGGTCGTTCATGAATTATGCCTTGTGCAAGCTCGAGCGCGTCGGATTCCGTCTCGAGGGCGTGATCCCGCGACGGCTGCGGGCGCGCGCCCTGGATCGCGCCGAGGCGTGGATCATAGAGCGCTTAAACGGGACCGGGGGGCTTGGGGCGATCTTTCCGGCGATGGTGAATGCCTACGAGTTCCTGGCCGTGCGCGGCTATGCGCCCGAACATCCCTATCGGCGCGACGCCCTGATCGCCATTCAGAAACTCTTGCTCGTGGGGGAATACGAGGCCTATTGCCAGCCGTGCGTATCGCCGATCTGGGATACCGGGCTTGTCTGTCTGGCGCTCATGGAGGTCGACCGTGAGGGCACGAAGGACGCGGTATCGCGCGGCCTGTCGTGGATGCGTGATCGTCAGCTGCTGGACGCCCCCGGAGACTGGCGGGACAGCAGGCCCGATCTGCCCGGTGGCGGCTGGCCCTTCCAGTTCGAGAACGGCCATTACCCGGATCTGGACGACACCAGCGTCGTGGCCTGGGCCATGGAGGATTCGTGCGATCCGGCGTTTGGCGAGTCGATCCGGCGTGCCGCCGAATGGGTTGCGGGCATGCAGTCGCGCAACGGCGGTTTTGCGTCATTCGACGTCGATAATACCCATTATTACCTGAACGAGATCCCGTTCGCGGACCACGGCGCCCTGCTCGATCCTCCGACGAGCGATGTCACCGCACGGTGCGTCACCCTGCTGTCGCGGGCGGCCGGTGATGGACGCTATCGCGAGGCGATAGACCGGGCCATCGCCTATCTGCGGTCCGAGCAGGAGGAGCATGGCGCCTGGTTCGGCCGTTGGGGGACGAATTATATCTACGGGACCTGGTCGGTGTTGGTGGGCCTGCGCGCCGCCGGGATCGGCGGCGATGATCCCGCGATACGCGCCGCGGTGCGCTGGCTTTTGTCCATCCAGCGGGCCGATGGTGGCTGGGGCGAGAGCAACGACTGTTATCACAACCCGGAGACCGCGGGAATTGGTACGCGCAGCACCGCGTTTCAGACCGCGTGGGCGATCTTGGCGCTGATCGTCGCCGGCGAGGTCGACAGCGAGGCGGTGCGCCGCGGCGTGCGCTATCTCCTGACCCATCGCGAACCGGGCGGGCTGTGGGAGGATGTGGAGTTCACGGCCCCCGGTTTCCCGCGGGTCTTTTACCTCAAGTACCACGGGTACGCCCGGTATTTCCCGTTGTGGGCCTTGGCGTGTTACCGCAACCGGGCCGCCCGCTAGAGGCCCCCTACGGCTTTGTCGTCGCGCTGGCCGCCGAGGCCCGTGCCTTCGGCCGGCCCGTGGCCCTCGGCCGGCCCCGGGCGTTGGCCGCCGGGCAGTGGCTGGGGGTGTCGGGGATGGGCGCGGAACGGGCCCGGCACATGGCGCTCGATCTCGTATCCCGCGGGGTGCGCGGGCTCGTGAGTTTCGGCACATGCGCGGGCCTTGCCCCGGGTCTTGCCGCTGGCACCCTGGTGTGTCCGCGCGCGGTGCGCGACGAGCAGGGGGCCTATGAGGCGTCGTGGCCGCAGGCACTGGTCGATGCCTTGCCGGCGGCCGTGCCGATCGATGTGCTGGTGTCGGTGTCACGACCGGTAGGCGGCGTCGCCGACAAGGCCGACCTGGTGCGCCGCTACGGCGCGTCGGCCGTCGATATGGAGAGCGTGGCGCTGGCGCGCGTCGCACACGACAACGAGCTGGCGTTCCTGGCCGTGCGTGTGGTCGTGGATCCCTTCGACGCGCCGGTCCCGGAAGGACTGATGCACGGGCTCGACGCCTGGGGGCGGCCGCGCGTGGGCGCACTGCTCGCGGCGCTCGGCATCGACGCGCGGCAGTGGCGCGCGCTTTGGCGTCTCGGCCGCGATTTTGCCAAGGCGCGGCCGATCTTGGCGCAGGCCGCCGGGGTGCTGACCGGCCGGTCTTCCGGCGGCCGCGTCTTATCGCGGCAGACCGATGGTGGCTAACGGCATGCGCCACGACTCATGACCGGCGTGCCGCACAGGGCGGGACCGCGTGCGTGGCTGCGTGTCGTGCCGATCGCAGCCGGCCTATTGGGCCTGGCCGGTGCGGCGTTGCTGTTCGCGCGTCATCATCCGGCGCGCATCCTCGACCTTGTGGCCTTCGCCGGGTTCGGCATGCTGTGGCTCGTGCCGGTGCGTGTTGTCATCCTGGCCTTGAACGCGCAAGGGTGGCGCGCGCTCTTCCCCCGGGGGCACACGGTATCCTTGCCGTTGCTCACATGGATGGCCTTTGTGCGGAATGCCGTCAACACACTGCTGCCGGTGGCGCACGTGGGCGGTGAGGTGGCGGCCGCGCGCTATCTGGTCAGGCGCGGAGTACCGGCACCGGTGGCGATTGCCGGTATCGTCGTCGAGACCACCGTGACGATCTTCGTGCAGATGGGCTTTACGATCCTCGGTATCGGCCTCTTGCTGTCTTACATGGGCGGCGCGCCGCTCATCCAACGCCTCTGGTGGGGGCTTGCCATCGCCCTGCCCGTGGGGCTCGTCTTTGTGTTTGTGCAGTGCCGATCGCGCCCGTTTGCCCGCTTTCAGCGGGCGCTGGGCCGTTTGAATAGCCAGCTCGCCGCCGAGGCCACCGACGGCGCGGCCGTGGATGACGCGATCATATCCTTGTATCGCCGAGTCGGCGCGCTCGTCTATTGCGCCCTCTGGCAGGCCTTGAGTCTCGCCGGCGGGGCCGGCGAATTCTGGGTGATTTTACACCTGCTCCATCAGCAGGACTCGGTGCGTCTGGCGGTCCTGCTCGAATCGCTGGTGCAGGCCATGCAAAGCGCCGCGTTCATGGTGCCCGGTACCCTGGGGATTCAGGAAGGCGGGCTTATCGCCATCGGCGCCGCGACCGGGCTGTCAGCGGATACGGCGCTTGCGATCTCGGCGGTGCGGCGCGTGCGCCAGATCGGGATTTCCCTGCCGGTGCTGCTGCTCTGGTTGCGCGCCGGGCGCGTGCCGCCGGCCCATCCCCGCCCTCATCCCGAATGAATGAACGAATGGATGCGCGGCGCGCCGCGGGCTGGTAGCATCGTGGCCCCGGTCCACGCCGGGCGCAGGACCCATGCAAGGAGACCCAATGACAAAGGTGCTCTGGCCCAACCTCTTTATCGTGGGGGCCGTAAAGAGCGGTACGACTTCGCTCTATGCCTACTTGAGGCAGCATCCGGACATCTTTTTTCCGGAGATGAAGGAGCCGCATTTCTTTGCGCAGCCCGCGCCCTCGCGCGAGCAGCGGCATCTCATTACGTTCGTCGGTGACCAGGCGGAGTATCTGCGACTCTATGAGCGCAGCGGCGACCGCCGCTGGCGGGGCGACGCCAGCCCCTCCTATCTCTGGAGCGCACAGGCGGCGGCGCGTATTGCCGAGGTATCGCCCGAGGCGCGCATCATCATCATCCTGCGCGATCCGATCGAGCGCGCCTATGCGCAGTACCTGATGGATTATTCGGAGGGCGCCATCGATCGGCCGTTTTTCGAGGCCTTGCATCGCGATTGGGGGCGCCCGGACAAGGGCTGGGGGGTGTCGCAGCTCTATGTCGAATTGGGGCTCTATACCGGACAGATTCAGCGTTACCGGGCGCTGTTTGGCGGCGACCGGGTGCTGGTGCTGTTGCTCGAGGATTTGAAGAAGGATGCGCGCGGCGTGCTTGCGCGCATCGCCCGTTTCCTCGACATCCCCGAGGGACCCATGGCGATGGTCGACACCGCCCAAGCCCACAACCACTACAAGCAGCCCAAGGGCCAGTGGGCGCGATGGCTTGCCGGACACCCCGTGAGCCGGTTCTTGGGGGAGCGTGTCATGCCGCGGCGCTTAGGTGAGTACATATGGGAGCATTGGATGCAGAAGGATGCCCCCAAGCCGCCGATCGATCCGCGGGCCGTGGCTTACCTTCAGCAGATCTATGCGCCGGAGCTCGTGGCACTCGAGGCCGAACTGGGGCGGCCGCTGCCAGAGCTTCGGCGTTGCTGGGCGGCCTCGTCGCATGCCGCATCGCCGCCGGATCTCGGGACCGCGCCCATCCATCGATCCGCGGACGTGGCGACGCGCATCCCGACGGAGGGGGCCATCGACCGCTAGTCCCGCGTCCGCCGATGCCAGATCTTCGGCAATCAGCGCTTCCGGATCCCTTGTTCGTGAACTTCCCGTAGCCTGGGCCCTCATACGAGCCATCGCGGACCGAAAAGCGGGAGGCACCATGGATTCGGAAGACTCTTGCGTCGCTGTATATGATTCCCATGAAGAGGCTGAGGCCGCGGTCAAGGCGCTGCAGCAGGCCCGGTTCGATATCCGCAAGATCTCGATCGTCGGACGCGACTATGAGAGCGACGAACACGTCGTCGGCTTCTACACCACCGGCGAGCGCATGAAATATTGGGGAAAGTTCGGGGCGTTCTGGGGCGGATTATGGGGGCTTTTGATCGGTGCGGCGTTCCTATGGGTCCCCGGTGTCGGGGCGATCGTAGCCGGCGGGCCGATCGTGGCCATGATCATCTCGGCGCTCGAGGGCGGTGCGCTCGTCGGCGGGATGTCGGCGCTCGGCGCCGGGCTCTATAGCCTCGGCATCCCGAAAAATAGCATCCTCGAATACGAGACAGCCCTCAAGGCCAACCGCTTTCTCGTGATCGTCCACGGAGCGCGTGACGAGGTCGAGCGCGCCCGGGAGACCCTCTCGCATGCCGGTACTTCCAGCCTTAAGACCCACGCGCACGCCGCCCCTTAAGCGCCCCGAGGCGGGGGCGGGCCGTGCTCGACGGCCGCCTCGCCCATGAGCCCGGACCCGCGCCGGAGGCTTAAGGGGCTTGCTCGATCATAAGCCAATGGCCATCCTCATCCTGTGCCAAGACGGCATTGGCGATGCGTCGGGGACGGGGGCGGCGGTGCGAGTTCAGGCGCTGTTCGAGGGCCGTGAGGTCGGTGGTTGTGAACACGGTGCGCGTCGCGGCGATGTCAGTGGCACCGGGCGCCTGTCTACGCCCGCGCGGCTCTTCGTAGCCGAGCAGCTCAAGATGCGGCCCCGGGGACGAGGCAAAGAGCGTGGCCACCCGCACCCGCACCCCCGAGAGGTCGTCCAGGCGTTCCTGTTCAGGCCCGGAATTGGTCTGCCGGGCGCCGGGCGCGAGATCGAGGACCTCCTGGTAGAAGGCCATCGCGCGGTTGCAATCGCCTACGCTCAAGGCCGTGTGGTCGATGGCATGGCCTTGCGCCGGGCGCGATCCGCGCGCTTGCGAGGGGGCATCGGCCGGTACCAGCAGCTCCAGGGGGTGGCCATCGGGATCGCGGAACTTGTAGGCGGTCACACCGCCGCTCGCGGGCGGGAGTGTCTGCGGTCCTGATCGGGTGATCGGCCGTCCACCGCCCTGCACGGCGCGCTGCGCAAGGCCCTCGATGTCGCGGCAGGTGATGGCGAAATGCTGAAACCAGAGGTCGTTGGCGCGACTGTCGGCGGGGTAGGGTGCGGAGGGCGCGAGAAACCGCGAAAGCTCGAGGCGCGTGTCGCCAAGCGCCATCGTAAGCGACTCGAATGGCTGTCCGAGGAGCGCGGCATGCTCGGCTGTCGCCGGGCGCGGTGTGCCGAGCGGTTGGAAGCCGAGTGCGTGTTGATAAAAGGCCGCGGCGCGCGCCATGTCGTGGATGTTGAGCGCAAGCCGCGCGAGGCGTGTGCCGGGTCCTGGCGGGGGCGCGCCGCTCATGGCCGGACCGCCCCGCGGCGGTTCACATAGACGCCCAATAGCGTCTGTCCGGCGCACAGAAACAGGCGGCTGCGCCGGCGGCCGCCGAAGGCGAGATTGGCCACCGGGGTATTCGTGCGGATCTTGCCGAGCAGGGCGCCCTGCGGGTTCAGACAATGGACGCCGTCGCCGGCGCTCGTCCAGACATTTCCGTCCTCGTCGCAGCGCAGGCCGTCGGCGCCGCCCGGTACCACCTCGTGGAACACCGTGGTCGCTCCCAGGCGCGTGCCGTTTTCGGTGAGGACCGCCCGGCGAATATGCCGTACCGGGTCGGCCACGAATTGCTGGCCGGTCTCCACGAGATAGAGGACGCGCTCATCCGGCGAGAAGCACAGACCGTTCGGGCCCTCGAGGTCGCGGGCCACGACCTCCAGCTCGGCCCGCGCCGGATCGAGGCGGTAGACCGCGGGCGGTTGCTCCGAGACCTGCTTGCCGCCCTCGTAGTCGGTGTTGATGCCATACAGGGGGTCTGTGAACCATATCGAGCCGTCGCTTTTCACGACCACGTCGTTTGGCGCGTTGAGGCGCCGCCCCTGATAGTGGCTGGCCAATACCGTGATCCGGCCATCCCACTCGGTGCGCGTCACGCACCGGTCACGATGCGAGCAGCTGATGAGGCGCCCCTCGCGATCGCGCGCATGGCCGTTTTCGAACCCGCACGGGGACCGGAATACACTGACCCCGCCGTTCTCCGACCAGCGCAGGACGCGGTCATTGGGGATGTCGCTGAACACGAGGCAGTCGTGATCGGCGAACCACACCGGCCCCTCGAGCCAGCGAAAGCCCGTGCCCAGGGTCTCGAGCGCGGCATTGGGAAGCACGAAGGATCGAAACGACGGATCGATGATATCGTAAGGCGCCATGCCATCAACGCCTGTGGCAGGGGCGGCGTGGTATCCGATCGCCAAGACGCACGGTCATGAGCACCGCCGGTTCGGACCCGATCGTCCCGGAGCGATGGCCCTTGCGCCCCTTGGCGTCGGCCACGCAGTTCTGGTCCTCGCCCAGGGACAGATCACCAGGCCCCATCTCGACGCGCGTCCCGTCCATGGATTCCACCCACCAGCGGCCGGTGAGCGGAACGATCCATTGCGGGGCCGGATTCTCATGCCATTCCCCGACCCAACCCACCGGCTGGACGGTGAATACCACGGTAGCGCGTTCCTCGGGCTGGGCATCGTTCCATTGCGCCGCGGCCCCGCCTATACCCTTCAAGGAGAAACGATCCAGGGCGCAGCGGTCCTGATGGCTCACGCCCTTATCGTCGGTCCAGATATGCCAATACCCGACCCGCGGCGTGTCTCTGGTGTCCGTGGGGCTTACGTCGGCGGCTTTTTGGTCAGGGGCTGAGGGCGGCATGGCAACCTCCATTCAAGGGGCGTGGCGCGTGTTTGCCTTGGGGCTGACCCGTGCCGGGGTGTGCGCGGCGGGCGTCGCATGATGCGCCGCCGGCGCGGGCGTGGCCAGGGACCCCGCAACGACCAGCAGGAGACCGCCAACGAGGCCGAAGTTTTTCAGGAAATCCCAGAAATGCGCGGCACCTTCGGCGTTCCCACCGGACCAGAACCCGGGAAATTTCCAGAAGGGATGAAAAAGAATGGCGGTGGCCACGCAAAAGGCGGCCAGCACCAGGGATGCGATCACAGGATGCCACAAAAAGACGATACACACAGGCGTCGCAAATTCGATGATGATGCCGGCAATCAGCATGGCTCGCGCGCCCCCGAGAGGCGAGGACTGGGCCTGCTCCATGGCCTTGTCCCAGTGCACGATCTTGTCGAGCCCGCTGAACGGGAACAACACGACGAGGCATACACGCGCCACGACGGCAAGCGTGCTCATGACCGTCTCCGGACGAATCGGGGGGTGCAAAGGCGCATCGACATGCGCCTAACCCAGCCGCGCCACGATGCCATCGGCCACGCGCAGGGCGTTGGCGATTATCGTGAGGGTCGGGTTGACCGCGCCTATGGAGGGAAAGAAGCTCGCGTCGGTCACATAGAGGTTATCGAGCTCGTGCGCCTTGCAGTCGATGTCGAGGACCGAGGTCGCGGGATCGGTCCCGAAACGCAAGGTCCCGGCCTGGTGGGCGGTGCCGGCTATGGGAATGTCTTTCCCGAGATAGAGGCTGCGCTCCATAAGGAGCGGGTGAACATCAACGGACTTAAGGAGCCGCTTTAGCTGTTGGCGCAGGCCGTGATGGGCTTCCATATTGTTTTGCGTAAGATCCAAAACCGTGCGCTCACCGTCGTAGAACACGCGATTTTCCGGGCGCGGCAAATCTTCACTCGACAGCCAAAAGCCCAAGCTGCGCTCGGCAAGCGCCTCGAAGGGCGCCTTCGGCAGCCAATCCAGCCACTCGGGAAGTACCTCGCCCTGGACCTGCGCCGGGTGGGTCTTGGCGAGCATCTGGATAAGGCCGAGCGGATAGTCTTGATCGGGACCGCGTACGTAGAAATCGCTGATTGCCAGCGTCTTTTGAAAGATCGTGCGGTTGGGGTGGCGCAGGAGGGCCATGAGCACCGATTGATTGTGGCGCATGTAATTGCGCCCCACCTGTCCCGAGCCATTGGCCAGGCCGTTTGGGTGGTGGTCGCTTGCGGAACGTAGGAACAGCAGGGCGCTGGACAGCGCCCCACAGGCGACGACGATGATATCGGCGCCATATTCTTCGTGGCGCCCCTCGCGGGTTACGTGGACCTTCGCGATCGCCCGCCCGGAGCTGTCGGTCTCGAGCCGCGACACATAGGCCCCGGTGAGGAGTGTCAGATGGTCCGGATAGGCGGCCAGGGCGGGATCGACACAAATGACCTGGGCATCGGCCTTGCCATTGGTGGGGCATGGAAATCCGTCGAAGGCCTCGCAGCGGATGCAGGGGCTCGTGGAAGATGCCACCCCATCCTTTTCGTCTAGCAGGATGCCGAGCGGGAGGTGGAAGGGGTGGGCGCCGGCGTGGCGCAGATCCGAGGCAAGGGCGGCGATTTCCGGTTCGTGCGCGACCGGCGGGAAGGGATAGGGATCGCTCGCCGGCGGTTCGTTCGGGTCCTCGCCGCGCGCGCCGTGGACATGGAAGAGCCGCTCGGCGCGTGTGTAGTAGGGTTCGAAGGCCGCATAGGGCAGGGGCCAGGCAGGCGAAAGGCCGTCGGGGTAGGGGATTTCCTCGAAATCGCATTCGCGCAGACGAAACAAGGCCGCGCCGTAGACCTTCGAGTTGCCGCCCACGAAATAGTGCAGCCCCGGGTGGAACGTCCGGCCATCGGCCCCGTACCAGGTCTCCTTGGCCTGGTATCTGGCCTCGACAAATACCGCCTTGGCATCCCAGTTTTGCGGAGAGCGTTTCAGGTAGCCGCCCCGCTCCAGCAGCAAGACGCGCTTCCCGCGCGAGGCCGCCTCGCGGGCCACCGAGCCGCCCCCCGGACCGCTGCCTATGACGATAAGATCGTAATGGTCGCGTGTCGCCATGTCGATGGTATCCTTCCAGGTACCCGTAGCAAGGGTAACACATTAGGCGCCCGAGCGGGATCGGCCTTTCATCATGGGTGCGGGATCCGCCGCGCCGCGCCCCGCGCCGCACATGGCGGCGCGGCTGGCATGGGTCAATACCGGCAACCGGCGGGTGTGGCCACATGCGGTTCCGTGGCGCGCCAAAGGTCGAGCATTTCCATGGCGATCATAAGGAGAGACGACATGCAGCTCTATGACGGCCCGCGGCCGAATCCGCGCGCGGTGCGCATGATGATGCACGAGAAGGGACTTAAGATCCCGCGGGTGGATCTCGACATCGACGGTGGTGAAAATCGCAGGGCCCCGTTTGTCGATCGCAACCCGAGCGGACAGGTACCGGTCCTCGTGCTCGATGACGGGACGGCCCTTGCCGAGAGCGGGGCGATCATGCAGTACCTGGAGGAAAAATATCCCGATCCGCCGTTGATAGGGGCCACGGCCGAGGAGCGGGCCGTGACACGCATGTGGCTGCGTCGCATCGAGCGGCGTGTCACCGAACCCTTCTATGCCGCGTTCCATTATGGACCGGCGGCGGCCATGTACCGGTCGCGCATGGTGATCCTTCCCGATTGCGTCGACGGCTTCAAGGCGCTCATGCACGATGGTCTTGGCTGGTTGGACGGCCAGATGGAGGGGCGCGCCACGATCGTCCCCGGCCGCTATACCGTTGCCGATATCGCCCTGTTCGCGGCCCTCGATTTTGCGCAAAGCGTGGGATTTTCATGGTCCGCGGGCCATACGAATCTCGTCTCGTGGTTTGCCGCCATCGCCGCCCGCCCCGCCGCCCGGGCGAGTCTCCATCCGTTGGCCGTGGCCCGCGGCCGGCAGTGCTGATCTCGGCGGGTCCCGCCGGCTAGGGGCGCAGGGCATCGACGATGCGTCGCGCCAGACGCGCGACGGCCTGCCCCATCGCGCGTGTCTCCGGGGGGTAGCCGGCCGGCGCCTTCACGGTGAGACGCACGGCCCCCTGGCCGCCACGGCCCGGGCCCTTGACCGACCAGCGGGCACGCAATAACACCCGGCCGTGGCCGTCTGGCAGGAACCGCTGGACGACCACCCGGACGATGGCCGCGTTTGTGTCCGCGCCCAGGGATTGGCCCGGCATGCGCACGGTGGACGAAGGCGCGACCCGCGCCGCCATGTCGCGCGCGAGCGCAAGGCGCATAAGGGCCCCGAGCGGGGCGATCCAGCGCGCATGGCGGGCGACGTGCACCACGCTCCCGGCCCCGGAATAGGTGAAGGCCAGGCGCCGGTAGCCGGGTGGCATGACGATCGGCGCGACGGCAATGGCGCACACGCCGACACGAACGCGCGGCGTGTGCGCCGGGCGCGCCGGCAGTGCGAAATAGCGGGTCGGGGTGCTGGCGCATGAGGCGAGCATAAGCATCGCCGCCCAGGACGCGATCCTGAGGCGGTAAGGGGCGACAGGCCTTGCGAATCCCGGGGAGGTCGAGGTCATGGATGTCCCTTGACGGTCCGACTAGCTTCGCGGGCAGTGCGCGCCTCGTCAATCCGGCGGGCCGTTTGCGCGGGTGCGGTCCGAGTCGAGCGGCGATGCGTCCCCGGCGCCTGTCTTTGCGATGCGGCGGCCACCAAAACCCTTCGATCGTTCATGCCGCATTGCCGAGGCCGGCGGAGCCGGCCGTGGACGCTCGTGGGTCGGGCTATCAAGCGAAGGGCTGATCAGCAGGTGCTTAAGCGGCGATACAATGGCCCCGCCTATTTGCCGGGAACGCTCATGCCATCGCATAAAGGACGCTGCCTTCGATCGCTTGTGCTCGCGGTTGTCGCGTTTCTGACTGGATGCGCGCAAAAGGGATATTGGCTTGTGCATCCCAAGGGCGCGATCGCGCGCACCGAGTGGCATACCACCATCCTGGATGTCGCGGTCATGGGGAGCGTGGTGCTCGTGGCCGGCGGTCTGGTGGCGGCCTTTTTATGGCGATACAGGGCTGGCGGCAAGTCCCGGAGTTACGATCCCACCTTCACGGCGTCGCTCGTCATAGAGGTCCTGGTGTGGGGCATACCGCTCATGATCGTAGGGTACCTGTCGTATTTTTCCGTAAAGAGCGTGTTTGCGACGAACCCCTACAATCCACTTGCGGTGCGCCGTGCCGTGGCCCGTGAGGGACGCATGAACGAGGCCTTCACGCGCCGCGCGGACCCCGCCGGGGTCAATGCCATAGACCCCGCGGCCCATCCCGTGCGCCCTGTGCGCGTCGATGTCGTGACCACCGATTGGCAATGGGTCTTCATCTATCCAAAACAGGGGATCGCGACCGTAGATGAGCTCGTGGTCCCGGTCCGGACCCCGGTGAAATTCCAACTCACGTCCACGACCGTGGTAAACGACTTCTTCATCCCCGAGCTTGTCGGCGAGATCGACATCATGCCCGGAATGCGCACCAAGCAGGGCATGATCGCAAGTCGCACCGGAACCTATCACGGGTATTCCGACGACTTCAGCGGCGGCGGGTTTTCGTGGATGGGCTTTGTCACGCGCGTGACGAGTCCGGCGCGCTTCAGGGGCTGGGTACGGCACGTCCAGGGCGCCAAGGATCACCTGACCGATGCCCGTTTCACGCGCGTGGCGCAACCGACCATAAATCTCGTAGACAAGATCCGGCATTTTTCCCACGTGCAGAAGGGGCTTTTCGATCACGTCATTGAGCAGGTCATGGAGGGGCGGGTCTATCGCACGCCATTGGCCATGACTGAGAGCATGACCAAGCCCATGAAGGTGCGGTTGATCAAATAAACCAAAGGAGTGATGGATGCTCGTTCATTACCCGGGTCCCTGGAGTCCGCTTCTCGGGCGGCTCGCCTTGAAGCAGATCCCGTTCCAGAATCCGATCCTCGTCTGGACCTTCGCGCTGGTGGCCTGCGCGACGCTCGTGATCCTCGGGGCGATCACCTACTACCGGTCATGGGGCTATTTGTGGCGAGAGTGGCTGACGACGGTCGATCACAAGAAGATCGGTGTCATGTACTGTCTTCTGGGGCTTGTGATGTTTTTCCGCGGCTTTATTGACGGCGTCATGATGCGCACCCAGCAGGTCATGGCTGTGGGGCCGCATTCGCCCGGTTACCTCGGGGCCCTGCACGGTTACCTGCCGCCTTACCATTTCGGGCAGATCTATAGCGCGCACGGGACCATCATGATCCTGTTTGCCATCACGCCGATCCTGATCGGGCTCATGAACATCGTGGTTCCCTTGCAGATCGGCGCCCGCGACATGGCCTACCCCTATCTGAACGCGGTATCGTTTTGGCTTACGGCGGCGGCCACCGGCCTTGTCATGATCTCGCTTTTCATAGGCGACTTCTCCCATGCCGGATGGGTGGGTTTGAGCCCGCTTACCGAGCTTGCCTACAGTCCGGGCGTGGGGGTCGACTACTGGATATGGGCGGTGCAGATCGGCAGTGTGGGCACGACGCTTGCCTCGATCAACATCATCATGACCATCGTCAAGTTGCGCGCGCCGGGCATGACTTGGACGCGCATGCCGATATTCTGCTGGAGCGCGCTTAGTACGAGCGTCGTGGGCCTGAGCTCCTTCCCGGTGTTCACGGCGGCGGTGGCGCTCTTGAGTCTCGATCGTTACGCCGGGACGCACTTTTTCACGCCGGGCCTCGGCGGCAATCTGATGCTCTACACCGACCTCTTTTGGATTTGGGGCCATCCCGAGGTGTACTACGTGGTATTGCCGGCCTTCGGCATCATATCGGAGATCGTACCGACGTTTTCCGAGAAGCCGCTTTTTGGTTACATGACCATGGCCGCGGCGAGCATCGCCATAGGAGGCGTGTCGTGGTCGGTGTGGCTGCATCATTTCTTCACCATGGGGGCGGGGCCTGGTGTGAACTCGTTTTTTAGCATCGCGAGCATGCTCGTGGGGATTCCCACGGGGGTGAAGGTCTTCAATTGGGCATTCACCTTGTACCGCGGGCGCATACGCTTCGATCTCCCCATGCTGTGGGCGCTGGCGGCGCTGGTCCTGCTCCTAACTGGGGGGCTTACCGGCATGATGCTCGCCATGCCGGCGATCAACTACACGGTCCATAACAGCGTCTTTGTCGTGGCGCATTTTCACAACATGTTAAACGTCGTGGGATTTGCAGCCATAGGGGGCATTAATTTCTGGTTCCCGAAGGTGTTTGGCTTCAAGTTGGACGAACGCATCGGCAAGCGCGCCTTTTGGTTCTTCAGCGCCGGCACGGTGGTGTTGTTCGGCTCCATGTATGCACTGGGATTCATGGGCATGCCGCGGCGCATAGACTACATCCCGTTCGTGTCATGGCGACCGCTATTGATAAGCGAGGAGGTCGGCATCTTTTTGTTCCTGATAGCGGCCTACTACATGTTCAAGCAGATGTATGTCAGCATCCGTGACCGCGCGCAACACCGGGTGACGGGCCCGGACGCTTGGCGGACGGCGCGTAGTCTCGAATGGCTCACGCATTGCCCCGTGCCATTCTATAACTTCGCGCTGCTGCCTTACATAAACAGCCGTGATGAATGGGCGTGGCGGCGCCAGAACGGGCTCGTGAACCTGCGCCCCGACCATTATGAGGACATCCATCTCCCCAATAATACCTTCGTGCCCATCCTGCTCGGGGCGCTCGCCTTTGGTCTCGGGTTCGGCATGGTGTGGCGCATGTATTGGCTGGCGGGCTTGAGCCTCCTTGGCATCGTGGCGGCGGTGATCGCGCGGTCCTTCGAGGGGGATTCGGGGCACACCATCCCCGGGGCGCGCATCCGTGAGCTCGAGGAAGGCTTTCCCGAGGACCCGGACAGGGCGGCGCCGGCGGCCGATGTGGTGGGGGGTGTAGTGGCCTTTCAGGCCTCCATGGCGCCGCGCAGCCCGGTGCAGGGGCCGTAGCCCCGGGGCCCTGCCGATAGCGAGTACAGGGAGCAGGCCGATACATGTCAAGGAGGTGCCGTGAGTAAAGAGGCCTATGTCGATCCGGCGAATGCCGTGCTCTGGCAGTCCGATCCCCCGGAGCACGACAGCATTTCGACCAAGACCCTGGGGTTCTGGTTGTACCTTCTCAGTGATTCGATGATCGTGTCGAGTCTGTTTGCGAGTTATCTCGTATTGAACCATCGCGTCAATGCCGCGGCCGGCCCCACAGCCGGCACGGTCGTGCACCCGGTGGTGGCATTCTTCGAGACCGTGCTGTTGTTTTCCGGGATCCTCGCTTATGGTTTCGCGATGGTGGGACTAAAGCGCGGGGACAAAAACGCCGTGCTGTCGGGACTTGCCGGCGCCATCGTCCTTGGTGCGGGCTTTCTGGTGGTCGAGGGGGTCGATTTCGCGGGGCTTGCCCTGCATGGCATGGTGCCCGAACGCAGCGGGTTCCTGTCGGCTTTTTATACGCTCGTGCTCTACCACGGCGCGCACCTCGTCTTCGGGATTCTATGGACGGCGGTGATGATGGTGCAGGTGGTGCGCGAGGGGTTTACGCAGAATGTCGTCTATCGGCTCCTGAACCTGAAGCTGTTCTGGTTTTTTCAGGGGTTTCTTTGGATCTATGTCTTTAGTTTCGTCTATCTGACGGGGGCCCTCCATGTCCACTAGCACACACGATGATCCTCTGCGGCACCCCGAGGTGCAATTGGCCCACGGCGGGCAGTACGTGACGGGCTTTGTTCTATCGTTGATCCTCACCGCCTTGCCTTTATGGCTCGTGGTCGATCATCTGGGGACAGAGCTTCGCCTGATGCTCGTCGTGGTCGCTTCGGCCGCGGCGCTGACGCTGGTGCAGGGCTACTTCTGGTTGCGGCTCGATATCTCCCCGACGCAGCGCTGGATGACCGCGGCGTTCGTGCTTTTCATACCGCTTTTCGTCATGACCGTCGGGCTTACGGCCTGGATGTTTGCGACGCTCTACACGCGCACCATGATCCCGACCTTGATGCACGCCCCCGCGTTCGGCCATTAGGCGATCAGGATACGTTTGGCGGGTGGCGTGGACGGGCCTAACGGTGCGGGGCCTGGAGCCGGTTTAGGACGTTGCGCGTGATGCGATCGACGACCGGATGGCCGCTGGCAAGGACCTGCGCCCAGTCGGTACTGCCGGCGGAAAATACCGTGCCGCCGCGCTCATAGACACCCATGACCGCGGCATGGAGCCCGTGACGCGCGGGGTCGTGTTCGCGCGGCGGGAGTTCCTGCCAGCGGCCATCGAGAGGGGCGACGGCCAATAGCCGCAGGGTCGCGGGTGTGCCGCCGCTTTCGGCCTCGGCGGCAAGGCGTGCGCGTCCCGTGTACGCATCGAAATCCGCAAGCGGCGCGCCGTCGCATTCGTAACCGACGAGCGGGGGCGTGGTGTCGTGACCGAAGGCCGAGCCGGGCTTGAGGCCGGTCCCGGCAAATGCCCAATGGTCCGCGTCCTGGACACGGTAACCCGACGTCGCCCGCGGCCCATCCCACCAGCCGCCCCCGTGACGGTAGCTCACGCCCGTGAGGCGGTCTTCGGGGCGCCCGGCACCGCTTGACGGCCACCAATGGTCGAGTGCGCCGCACGGGCCTCCCTGATGGCAGACGAAGGCGCGCCGCCGATCGACCATGTGGATGCGCCACCAGCATATGTTGGCCCCGAAGAAGGCGACATGGCCGCCTGTCGCGACAAATGTCTCTACGGCGTCGCGCGTCCCTTCGGTCCAGTATTCGTCATGGCCGACGCACAGCATGAGCCGATAGCGCGCACCAGAGACGGCTCCCGTGTCCAGGTCGCCATCGGTGCAGAATTCGGGATGGTAGCCGTTGCCATGGAGCCAGCGTATGAACGGCGCGTCCCAGTGGGCAAAGGTCTGGCGCGGTGAGGTCGGATCGTAGTGGTCGGGCGCGCCCCATGTCTCCCCGCCGATCCCGCCTCCGGGGCGCTGCAGGCTCACTTTGCTGCCGGGCGGGTCCGGGGAACGCGGGGGATTATGATAGAGGCAGCCCCCGCCGGAGCTGTTGTAGGCGTGATAGGTGGCGAGCGGCAGCTTATAGAGCAGCGGGTCTTGGCCGCGGCCGCGGACCACGAACAATGCCGCGGGTTTGGCGAAGTCCATGGGCACCTCGGGCGCTGCCTGTTCGTGGAGGCGGGCCAGGTAGACGCCGCTCGGCCAGTCCTTGGCGGTGGCGACCCGATAGACCGGCCATTGCCAGTCTTCATCGGCGCCGCGTGCGCACGCGGCCTGGCCGCGGAGCCAGCCGCTTTCCCATACCGGCGCAAAGTCGGTATGCCAGCGATAGATCCGGATACGAAAGCGCGGCGCGTCGGTGGCGACATGGAGTACGAGCGTCTCTCCGGCCGCGAGGCTTGCCTGGTCGGGGTAGCCCTGGATCATGGCACCCTCAAAATATCGTCTCCGGCTCGGCGCGCTTGGTGAGGAGATAAGGCGGCATGGCGAGTGCGTGCAGGGGTGTGTGGCGGAAGGTGGCGAGGGCCTCGTCGACGGTCTCCACGATCGGCTCCTCCTTGCGATTGAATGAGGTATTGAGCAGCACCGGGACCCCCGTGCGTCGCGCGAAGTCCGCGAGGATGCGCCGTAACAAGGGATCATCGCTGTCAGCCACCGTTTGCAGGCGGGCGGTATTGTCGATATGGGTCACGGCCGGTATGACGGTCGTTGCCTCGGGGCGCACGCCGGCGGCGAATTGCATGAACGGTGACGGACCCTTGATCTCGAAGAATCGTTCGGCCTCCTCCAGGAGGACGATGGGCGCGAGCGGGCGAAACCATTCGCGCTGTTTTACGCGCGCGTTGATCCAATCGCGCACGCGCACGTCGCGTGGATCCCCCAGGATACTGCGATGACCGAGGGCACGCGGGCCGAATTCGCTGCGCCCCTGGTAGAGCCCCACGACGCGCGAGTGCGCGAGCAGATCGGCAATGCGCGCGGACAGGTCGTCGGGGCGCTCGATCACGAGATCGCAGGCGGTGTGCAGCGCATCGTCGATCGCCCCGGGTGCGCGCGCGGGCCCGAGAAAGTCGGTATTCCAGCGGTATCGGCAGGGGGCCTTCAAGATCTCGGTGAGGCCGTAGATCGCGCATCCCAGGGCTGTGCCGGCGTCGCTCGGTGCGGGCGGGATGAACACCCGCCGAAACGGCGATTCGCGCCACAGCCGGTCATTGGCCGAGCAATTCAGGGCCGTGCCCCCGGCAAAGCATAAATCTTCGGCGCCGGTCTTTACCGCCAGCCAGCGCGCGAGGGCCAGGACACCCTCTTCGAAGGCGTGCTGGCCGGCGGCAGCGAGATCGGCGCTGACGCGCAGCCGGACCTTGTCCCCATCGACGTAGCGGAATCGCTGGTGGTCGGCCATGATGTCGAGCCAGGAATCGGGGATACGGACCACGCCATGGGCGACGTCAAGCGCCGGCAGCCCCAGGGCGCGGTGATCGCCATAGGGAGCAAGGCCCATGACCTTGCCTTCATGGCCCTCGCCCGGAAAGATCGCCTGGGTAAGCAGGAAGTAGAACATCCCGAGCCCCACCGGCCTTTGGCGATCGCCCTCCCAGCATTGCTTTGCCAGGCACCGCAGCCCCTCGCGGTCGGCCTCATAGAAGGATGAGACCTCGCGCCAATCTCCCGGGACGGTGTCCCGTCCCGGCCAATCCTCGATACAATCCGCAGCCGGGCTCCCTTGGCCGTCTACGATCATGATCGCGGCGCGGCGAAACGGCGACGGGGGGAAGACGCTGTAGAGGTGTGCGAGGTGGTGGGACAGGCGCGCGCGCCGGGCATGAGGCGCAAAGGATATGTTCTCCTCGATCTCCCGCTCGTATTCGCCGATATGCCGTTTCTCGGCATCCGACGAGAAGCATTCCACGAGCACGTCCACCGGACGGCCCAAATCGCGCAGGAGCGGGGCGTAGAGACGGGATACGTCGCCGCGCTTCCCCCAGTGGTGCTTCTCGCGCGTCAGGCGTTCCTTTTGGATCGCGCACACGACTTCCTGACCACGCATGATGCAGAGGCTTGCGTCTTGCGTGCGATTGATGCCCACGATGATCGCGTCGTCCATGCGCTAGCTCCTCCGTTTGTCGATGGGCGGACCGATCGGCCGGATAGGTCTCTCGGGCGACCGCGCCCATCGGGGCCCCGCGAATCGTTCACAGATCTCCGGCCGGCCAGGGCCGGCATCATGGCGTGGCGCTGCGCGGATGGCAGAGCTGCGCCGCTCAGGATCGGGGATGTCGCCACCCCACCCGCGTTCGGCGGGCGGCATCGCCGGGAGTCGCCAGCGCAGGTAGTGGTGGGCGTTTTGCTAACAAATCCGCGCACGGTTACGCCCCTTCATCGGGTCAAAGGCCGGCCCCGCTTCGTGCCCCGCGCGATATGGCACGTAGGCCGGGATAAACGCGTCGCCGATGCGCAACGGGCGCGTCAGCAAAGACGTGACAGTACCCGGACGGATGTGGAGAACTCGGGGTGATCGATTGTGATCCTTGGGCCTGCGATGCATGGAAAATCTCCCGGTGCTTTGAAGAGGGCCCGCGTAGCATAGCCGCTCGCGCACGCCCCGATAGCGACCGAACGGCGGATGAAGCGATCCCCGAGTCCATGCCGAACAGGACCAAGCCCGTGGAAATACCAGGAATAATATGGACACGAACCGCCGTGACGATGCGAGATTGACGTGGACCACAAGCGCATTCCGGCGTCCGCCCAATAGCGGCCCTATCGATGGCGCGATGGGCACAGACAGCATTGCCGGATTTAAGGGCGGCGCTTGGCGCACCATGGGGCGCGACGTCTAGGAAATGTCTCCGCCGCCGGCCTCGTCTTGACGTTTCGCTTCGGCGCGCGCGATCCAGGCCGTGAGTTTACGAATCCAGAAGGTCGGGAAGGTTGCGATGACGGTAATGATGGTGACTGCGATCAAATACGCGATAAGCATGATGGCGACCCGTCGTATGCGCGGCCAAAAAGCGCTAGCCGCGAGCGATTCATTATCGCCCATATGCAATCGTGATGCCAGCGACAACGACTGCGGCGGCAGCCGCGCGCGCCGATGTCCGGGTACGGTTATGCGCAGCCGGCCCCAGGGCGGCGGACGGTGCGGGATGGTGCGGGCCTCGCCACATAACCCCGATCTCCCCGACCCAGCCGTGGCGCTCCGGGCGGCCATGGTGAGGCGGATGTTCATCTCATGGATCCCGCCGTGCCCTGGATCGCGGATCCCGGAGGGGGCCGCCAGGCGGACTGGGCGCGGCGCGTGCCCTTGTCCGTCCGGGTCTCGGCGCTGGCGCCCCGAAAAGTCGTTGTCGCAGACAGACCCGATGATAAGCGCAGTGTCTGGGTGGCGGCCCTAAGGCCCGTTGTCACCAGGAACCAGGTCTTGAAGACCTCGCCGGTCGCGCGGTCGACGATCTGCGGCCCTTGCCCGAAGTCGACCTGGGCGACCTCGGCGACCGCGAAATCCAGGATCACCGTGGCCGGAGGATCAAAGTCGACGGCCCGATCGAGCAGACGGCAGATGGTGTGCACACTGCCGGTGAACCGACACTTGCGTGCCAGCGCCTGCTGGATGGCCTTCGCGGTGATCCCCTGACCGTGCCAGGCGAGGATCTGCTCCCGGAAGGGGGCGGCACTCGACACCGACCGGTTCGTGGGCGCCGGAGCCAACACCTGCGCCCATTCCCGGTCCTCGGGCAGGGGAGTCTTGGGCTCAAGCCAGCCCCGCTCAAGGGCTTGTCGTCGCACCCGCGCCACGGTCTTGCGACCCACCCACTGGGCGCGCGTCCCATCGCGATCGGACTCGCCCCATCGCAGGCGTTGAATCACTTGCCGGATCTCATACATCTCGAACCTCAGTGGCTCATCGCGTCTCCTCTCGATAAAAAACCTCGAGAGGGTAACGCACCAAGGGGTCCGAAACGGGAACCGGTGACTGGACGTGGCCTCTATTAGGGCGCGAATCGACTGGCGCCATGAGGGAGGCCGCGAACGACATAGCCCCATGGGGCGTGCATCAAAACGCCCTCACGAAGGGCCCTTTACGCGCCCCATAGGGCCTTCCCCCCGAGTCCTCCTGGCGATGCCTGGATCGCGCACCATTAAAGACGGCGGTCACGCCGCCATTCAAGCCCGCGTTCGGCACAAGAATCGTGATTTCCCCCAAAGCGGCAGCGGCACGGAGGCCCTGTGGGACCCGCACGCCCGAAACAAGGCGTGAGGCCTGGGATACTAAGGAAAGCCGCAAGCGCAGGGTGAGTATATCGATCGAGGGCGCGCATGGCGCCCTATTATCCGCAGCAAGGCGATGAACGGCTGGGGTGCTCGGCGTACCGGTCACACCGCCCCGATCTCCAACAGGACCGAAGCCCGATCGGCGCGCGCCAACGCACACCCATTACCGAAATCCCACAGATAAGCCCGCTTTATGCCGTTCGTCCTGCTAAACATATCATAATCTTCCATTTATCCCGATGGGTTGTGTCCTCATCAGAAACAGCTTCCCCGAAACGGCGACACCCACGCACCATGCGCACGCCATGCAAGATGCGCATGCCCTCACGGCATCGCATCGCCTGTAACGACACTCACCGCCCTGCATGGCGGCGTATCGAAGGAGCGCGTAAACGTGACAGAGCCGACAAGTCGTGTGTATTTCCTGAAAAAATTAGCACTGCCGATTGCCATCGCAGCCTCCCTGTCCGCATGTGTCAGCGGTGGCGCTGGCGCCGGTGCCGGGACGTCGGCGAGTCCTGGGCCCCAGTCTTCCGGCAATGGTGCGCCGACCAGCACCAGCGCCAATAGCAACACCGGCGCCGCAACACCCATCACCGGCAGCACCATCCCCATGAGCCAAGCCTTGAATACCCCGGGCGCCGGCACGGGCCAGACCATCTATGTGTCGACCACGGGCTCCAACAGCAATAACGGCCTGTCGCCGCAGACCCCTTTGCAGACGATCCAGCAAGCCGTCGACAGCGTCCGTCCGGGTGGCACGATAGAGATCATGGGTGGCACGTACGCCGGGGGTATCACCATAAGCAATCCCGGAACGGCAAGCGCATGGATCACCATGGAGCCTTACCAAAATCAGCAGGTGGTGATCGACGGCGGGTCGGCCATGAATAATCTGTTCTTCACAAACTCGGGCAACGCTCCGAGCTATTGGGAGGTCAAGGGGTTTACCCTGCGGAGCGCCCTTCAGTACGGCGTGCAGATCGATACGCCGGATGTGAAGATCGTCGACAACAACATCTACTACACCAACTACTCGATCGTTAAGCTCGTTAGCACGGCGCATAACATCGTCATATGGGGCAACCAGCTCCACGACAACAACCACGCCTCCGCGCAGGCCTATGTGTCGAAGGCGGTGGACATGGTGGGCGCCGTCAATGTCCTGGTGGCCCATAACAACGTATACAACATATCCGACATCGGGCTCTACTGTAAGGGGAATTCGACGGATATCACGTTCGCCGACAACACCTTAAACAACATCGGAAGCCGCGGTATCATGCTCGGCCAATCCACGGGCGTGCAGTTCCTGCAGCCGGGCAAGACGTACGAGTCCTACAATAGCATCATCAAAAACAACGTCATCACAAACGATCAAAGTGCGTGCTTGTCCGAATCCTCGTCCTACGATGCGGAGATCTACAATAACTCGTGCTACAACGCGGCGATCGCTCACCACGGCGCGATTTTTATTTCCAACGAGTCGGCGCTCCACCAGGCCGGTACGAACGTCTATATACGCAACAATATCGTAGACGATTCCTCGTCCCTTCCGATGGTCGTCATAGCCCCGCATGCCATGACGAACTATGCGACCTTGCACATCAACCATAATATGTACTATGACCCGGCGGGCGTCACGTTTGAGTGGGATGACAAGAACATCTACAATATGCCGTTTAAGACCTGGCAACAGACGACTGGTCTCGAATTGAATACCATCGTGGCGAATCCCCAGTACGCGAATACCACGCCGGTGGGGGCGGTGATGCCGTCCATCACAGGAAATACGCTGCTGTCCTTGAGCCCGTCGAGCCCGGCTATAAACGCCGGTGTCGTGTTGCCCTCGGTGACGCACGACATCAATGGCGTGGCGCGGCCGTCCACGGGTTCCTACGACATGGGCGCCTATCAGTAAGAGCGATTGATCGCCGCATGCCCCAGCGACGGCTTGGGGCACAGCCTCGGTGCAACACCCCGTCGCTTCGAGGTGGGCCGCACTGAGCCACCATGGGGGTGCGCCATTGGGGAATGTGGTGGGCGGGTGAGCGTTCACGCAAGGCCTCGGGGCCGTGATGGTCCCGGGGCCATTTTTTTGGCGCGGAGGGCACGAACGGCAGATGGCGACACGGCGTTCTGTCCGGGCGTCTTGTCCGCCAGATACTGCATGATGGCATGTGATTCCCAGAGGACGAATCCGTCATCCACGAGCACCGATACGCGGTGGTTGGGGTTCAGTTTTAGATGGAAACCAGGCTTCGCGCTGTTGCCCTTTGCGCAGATCCAGGGTCACAAGCTCGCAGGGCACGTCGAGGGACAGCACCGTCGTGGCGGCGCGCCGCGCATTGTCGGAATAAGGGTGGGTGTACATCATAGGGCTTGTCCTCGCTGTCATGGGCTCGATGCGCGCACGACATGACTATCGGCGCTCCCTGGAGCGCGTCACCGACCCCGACTGCGCGCCGGGCCTGCGTGCCGGACGCGACCACTTGCCGGACGTGGTCCCTGAAGCGCTCGCGACCCAGGCTCGTGGCGGGCGCGGTTTGCGCTCGCCACTTATTGTGCATACAATAAGTCCCGCGGAGATCACATTTGATCCGGCTAAGGATGTTACCAATACCGCCAAGCACGGTGTGTCCTTGGCGCTGGCATCGGAACTGGAATGGGCTGATCTCATGGCCCAGGCTGACACGCGCCGCGATTACGGCGAAGACCGCATGATCGGTTATACCCCTATCGGCGAGCGGGTGTTTTGCGTGGTCTTCATGGATCGCGACGATCAGCGTCGCATCATCAGCCTAAGAAAGGCCAATGCCAGAGAGGTTAAGCGCTATGCGAGTCAAATCTAAATCTGGACGGGTGTTTAAACTCCCCACGCCCGAGGAAGAGTCCGCCATCCAAGCGGGGGTGGCCGAGGACCCCGATACCTATGAGCTGACGGATACCGAGTTCCGGCAACTGAAGAGAATAGGGCGGCCCCCGGCGGCTACAACCAAAGAACGTGTGACCATGCGGCTCTCCAGGGACGTGGCGGCGAGATTCCGTGCCGCCGGACCTGGATGGCAAACGCGTATAGACGCTGCTCTCAAGGAATGGCTTGAAACGCACCATTAAACTGATATATCGACGCCCCCTACATGCAAGCACGTATGGGCTTTCGGAATCAGGATCGGACTGCGTAAAACCATCCGGTCCCTGATGCGTCCGTCGACACAAGCCCTGAGGACATTCGCTCGCAGGCGCATCGTAAGTTGCTCGGTGTGGTATCCACCGTTCAGTCTATCAGGTTCGTCCCGCGGCGGTCTGACCCGCTTCCATCAGCTTCTACGTTCCAGCAATCCTCGTGGGCAACATCTCCACTGCAACAACCCAATCCGCAAACACGATTCAGGGTCAGCCTATCTCAGGCCCTAGCCCCGGCTGCGCTTGCGGTGCGATATTCGGTCCCCCGGGCCAGCATCGCCTAGGCGATGCTGGCATGCTTGGGCGGCAAGCGCCACGGCCGCGACGTTCATATGCCGGCGCTCCTTCAGTTAGCGCGCCCAGAGGCTCTTCGCATCGGTAGCGTGAACACGCCCAGCCCCCGACTTCCCTTTTGCTATCGAAGGTCCGAGTTTGTTGGGGATACCCTGGCGCCGCACGAGCGCTTGCCAGACGCGCTTACCACCCGGTCCCTGACGTTGCACGAACGCCGGCACTCGACAGCTTTTTCGCTATGGTTGTCCCAGGGTTGTCGCAAAATGGTGGGGTGTTTGGCTGGGACTTCCGCTAAGTCCTTGATTGATTGGCTCCCCGGGAAGGACTTGAACCTCCGACCCGGTGATTAACAGTCACCTGCTCTACCGACTGAGCTACCGGGGAACGCAAGGCCCGCTATGCTACGAAGCCCGGGTCCTGGCGTCAAGGACCAGGACCATATTTATGGTCGCTCGCCGTGCGCCCAGGCCCTTTGTTGGGGTGCCAGGAACCCGCGCAGGCGATCGACTGCCTCTCTTAAGGTCTGATCGCTTGTCGCATAGGAGAAGCGCATATGGCCCGGGGACCCGAATGCCGAGCCCGGGACCGCAGCGATGCCGGTCTTTTCGAGGAGCGCCTCGGCGAAGGTCTGATCATCTGGGAGGCCTAGGGTCGTCAAGGCCCCGCTGACCTCAGGAAAGAGATAGAAGGTGCCGTCGGCGCGCCGGCATTGAAAGCCCGGCAGTGCCGTAAGTTGCGCATGCAGCCAGTCATGGCGGGCCTTGAATGCCTCGCGCATGGGGGTCACAAGGGCGGTCCCGCTGCGTAACGCCGCCTCCGCCGCCACCTGCGAGATGGACGTCGGGTTCGAGGTGCTCTGCGACTGGACCTTGGCCATGGCCTTGATGAGGTCGACGGGGCCGCCAGCATAGCCGATGCGCCAGCCGGTCATTGCATAGGCCTTGGACACCCCGTTTAGGACGATGGTGCGGTCCAGGAGGTCGGGACACACGTTGGCGATATTGGCAAACGGCTCGGGCCCCCAGGCGATGTGCTCGTACATGTCGTCGCTTGCGATCAGCACATGCGGGTAGCGGCGCAGCACCTCGCCCAGGGCGGCGAGCTCCGCGCGCGTATAGACCGCGCCGGTCGGGTTCGAGGGGCTGTTCAACACGAAGAGCTTGGTCTTATAGGCCAACGCGGCATCCAGGGCCTCGGGGGTGATCTTGAAGCCCTGCTGGAGCGTGGTCGGGATGATGACGGGCGTGGCATCGGCCATCAGGACGATGTCCGCGTACGAGACCCAGTAGGGGGCGGGGATGACGACCTCGTCCCCAGTGTCAAGCAGCGCCTGGGCGAGATTGTAGAAACTTTGCTTGCCGCCCACCGACACCAGGATCTGGGACGTGGTAAAATGCAGATTGTTTTCACGGGCGAACTTCTCGGCCACCGCCGCTTTCAGTTCCGGCATGCCGTCGACCGCGGTGTATTTGGTGAAGCCGGCGCGAATGGCGCGGATCGCCGCGTCCTTTATGAGGTCCGGGGTGTCGAAATCCGGTTCGCCGGCACCGAGGTCCAGGATATCCCGCCCCTCGGCCTTGAGGGCCTTGGCGCGAGCGGTGACGGCAAGCGTCGGCGAGGGCTTGATTCGGCCTACACGGGCCGATAGTGTCAGTTTGGGCAAGCGGGAACCTTTTCGGGCGTCTACTCGCGCGTATATTACCCTGGATATCGATGCAACCAAAGCGGCACGCAGAGCGTTTCGAGATTACCAGCCACTATGCCCCGGCCGGGGATCAGCCGGGGGCCATCAAGGCGCTGGTCGAGGGGCTGCGGGCGGGGCTCGCCTTCCAGACCCTGCTTGGGGTGACGGGTTCCGGGAAGACCTTTACCGTCGCCAGTGTCATTGCCGAGCTTCAGCGCCCGGCCCTGGTCCTGGCGCCCAACAAGACGCTCGCGGCCCAGCTGTACTCGGAGATGCGCGACTTCTTTCCCGACAATGCCGTCGAATATTTCGTCTCGTACTACGACTACTATCAGCCCGAGGCCTACGTCCCGGCCTCCGACACCTTTATCGAAAAGGACGCCGCGATCAACGAACATATCGAGCAGATGCGGCTGTCGGCCACCAAGGCGCTCCTGGAGCGGCCGGATGCGATCATCGTCGGTACGGTGTCGGCGATCTATGGCTTGGGGGACCCCGGCGCCTATCACGCCATGATCCTGCACCTGAAGAAGGGCGCGATCTTTGATCAGCGCGCGATCCTAAAGCGCCTGTCGGAGATGCAATACACGCGCAACGACATGGATCTCAAACGCGGCACCTTCCGGGTCCATGGTGACGTCATCGACATCTTCCCCGCCGAGTCCGAGAAGCTCGCGATCCGTGTCGGTCTGTTCGATGAGACGATCGAAGATCTCATGGAATTCGATCCGCTTACCGGTGATATCGTAAGCCGGCTGGGGCGCGCGACTGTCTATCCCAAGTCTCATTACGTCACCCCCCGGGATACGGTTTCGGGGGCCGTCGATCTGATCCGCGAGGAGCTGCGCGAGCGGCTCGAGGAGTTGAATGCCGCCAGCAAGCTCGTCGAGGCCCAACGGCTGGCCGAGCGCACGCGCTTCGATCTCGAGATGATGAAGGAGCTCGGCTATTGCTCGGGGATCGAGAACTACTCCCGCTACCTGTCCGGGCGCAAGGCCGGGCAACCACCCCCGACCCTCATCGATTATCTTCCCAAGAATGCGTTGCTCATCGTAGACGAGAGCCACGTGACCATGCCGCAGCTCGGCGGCATGTACCGCGGCGACCGTTCGCGCAAGGAGACGCTTGTCGAGTACGGCTTTCGTCTGCCGTCGGCACTCGACAACAGACCTCTTAAGCTCGAGGAGTTCGAGGCCTTGATGCCGCAGACGATCTTCGTCTCGGCCACCCCTGGACCTTATGAGGCGGCGCGCTCGTCGACCGTGGTCGAGCAGGTGGTGCGCCCGACCGGGCTTGTTGATCCCGAGGTCGAGGTGCGTCCGGTCGGTCGCCAGGTCGATGATCTTCTGGCCGAGGTGCGGCTGCGCGCCGCGCGGGATGAGCGCGTGCTCGTGACCACCCTGACAAAGCGCATGGCCGAGGATCTCACCGAATACTTTCACGAACACGGCGTGCGCGTGCGCTATCTGCATTCGGATATCGACACCGTCGAGCGTGTCGAGATCATCCGTGACCTGCGTGCCGGGGCCTTCGATGTCCTGGTCGGCATCAATCTGCTGCGCGAGGGGCTCGATATCCCGGAGGTGTCGCTGGTGGCGATCCTGGATGCCGACAAGGAGGGCTTCCTGCGCTCCACGCGATCCTTGATCCAGACCATAGGACGGGCGGCGCGCCATCTGCACGGGCGCGCGATCCTTTATGCCGACACCATCACCGATTCCATGCGCGCGGCGATCGACGAGACGGATCGCCGGCGCGTAAAGCAGCTGCGTTTCAATCAGGATCACGGCATCACCCCCCAGGGGGTGGTGAAGGCGGTGAAGGAGTTGATCGACGGGGTGCCGGGGCGGGTGGCGCCCGGGGCGGCGCGCGGCAATACCGAGCCGGCCGAGGCCCTGTCACCAGAGGCCTTGGGCAAGCTTTTGAAAAAGCTCGAAAAGGATATGTACCGCCATGCCCAAAGCCTGGAGTTCGAGCAGGCCGGGAAGTTGCGCGACCGCATCCAGGCCCTGCGCCGCAGCGCCCTGAAACCGGGCTCCGCGGAGCGCTTGATCGATGCGTGAGGGGGCGGCGCACGGCAAATTTGTTCTCAAGCCATGACCGTGGCACGGGAATTGGAGGTCAGCCGCAGATAATCCATGACCGTGCGTGAGCGCCTGCCGAGTCGGCGCATCATTGCGGCGATGGATTGCCCCGGTTTTTGGAAGGACTTGAGCACGCCCAGCGCGAAACGGCGCAGGCGGGTGATATTCTCCGGGCCGCGGCCGGTGCGGATGCGGCTGCGGTCCTCGTCGTAATTCCAGTCGAGCTTGTGATGCTTGGCTTCGATGGTCCAGTGCCCGCGATTGAGCTTGAGCAGACGTTCAGGGCAGGCGTTGTGCGAAGGACGGCTGGTGATCCCGAGCACGACCTCGCTGCTGTGCTTGCCGGTCGTCTTCTCGACACTTTCGCGCTCGATGAGGAAGCATTGGCCGACATGCGGGAAGTCGAGGTAATCGTTGAGCGCGTCCGTGCACCAGATGCGGCGGGTTTCGATGCGACCGTGGGCCAGGGTCGGCGTTTGGGTGTAGTCGGGTGCCCCGCGCTCCTTGAAATACAGCGCGATGGCGGCCTGAAGCGCCGGCTGGTTGCCCTTGACCGTGAAGTGGTAGTGTGCTCCTTGCCGGACGATGTGTTCAGCCAATGCGCGTTGCGTCAGCAGCGCATCGGCGGTGATGTCCCGGCCGGCGAGTTCGCATCCCGCAAGCAGCGGGATGGCCATGCCGATTTCGTTGGTCTGCTTGTGTTCGTCGGCCCCGGCTACAGGCAGGGTACCGACTTTTTTTGGGCGTAGCAGTGTTCGGACTCGTGTCCGACGACGCTCATGATGTGTGCCTGCCGGCCCTCGTCGTCAATGGCGCCCTTCATCGTCTTGCCGTCGATGGCCAGCGCCTCGTCGATGAGGCCCCAGGCCTTTTGCCACGATGCGAGCGCGGCGTCCAGGGCGCCCGCATCGATCCGGACGAGGCAGTCCCGGATGACGAATTCGCTGGGTACCTCGTAATGATGGTCCTTCCCGTTCATGCGCCTGCGCCGACAGCCGAAGCGCGCCCGGGCGGCCTGCCCCAGATCGGCGGCCCATTCGGCCATCGCCTTGTAGCCACGCAAGCCGCAGAGCGTCGCGCCAGCGGCCAGTGCCAGCACCACCGGCAGGCGGTGCCGACGCCCTTGGGCTCGGCGCGGATCGGGAATGGCGGCAAAACACAGGGGAAGGGAGCGCATTTGGTGGGCGTTGAGTTGCATCTTCGGGGTCCCGGTGAGGCCCAGCCGGTCGCGGTCGGGATGGATGAGCAAGGCGGTGGCGCGGCGGTGCAGCGGGCGCACGAACACCCACTTCGGCGCCTCGGCCTCGTCGCTGTAGCCTGTGCGCGTTCGCCGATAGCCGCGCGTCTTACCCAGTGCCAGCCAGTTGGCGGCTCGGTAGACGCCGCCATGAAAGCGGCGGGGATCGACGAAGGTTTCCAGCAGCAGCAACGAATGGCCGAAATGCCGTTGCCAGTCGGCGGCGACCCGCCGTTCAAGCAGGCCGAGCACACGCGAACCGACATTCGGGAAGCGGCCTTGCGGAAGGATCAGGAAGCGGCTGTTGTTGGCGATGAGCTTCAGGCGGTCATACTGGCTGCGGAAATCCCAGCCGATCCAGCGATCACGCACGCCGCACTTGAGTGCAGCCGCCGATAGCGTGAGCTGCGCCAGCCATTGCCCGCGCCACGTGGCGACATACCAAAGGGTCTCGCCGAGCTTCGGGAGATCGCCAAGGTAATGATGACGGGCCATCTGCTCCTGATAACGCGGCCCTTCGCCACGCGTGACGGGCCGGACCACCAGTTCTGAAAGGGCCTGGCCGTCGAAAATCGGGGGTGCTTCCATACGCCCATGATGCCGCAGCGCTGCAGGCTTGTCCAGTGACCGAGGTTAAGTTGTTCTATAGGGACGGGAATCTTCTGAGGACAAATTCGCCCTGGGGGGCGGCGGGCAACGGTTGTTCGCGCCCGCTTGACTATGGTAAGGTTCGCAACCCGAAGGCGCGTAGCTCAGTGGTAGAGCACTACCTTGACATGGTAGTGGTCGGTGGTTCGATCCCACTCGCGCCTACCAACTTTCCTATTGATACGTCGGCGTCAGGCCGGCAGACGAGAAGCCGCTAACGCCCATGCCTGTCATTACCCTCCCCGACGGAAGCGCGCGGACTTACGATGCGCCGGTGACCGTGGGCCAGGTGGCCTCGGACATCGGCAGCGGGCTTGCGCGCGCGGCCGTTGCCGGACGGATCGACGATCGGCTCGTCGATACCTCGTTTCTCATCCGCGACGATGCGCGGCTTGCGATCGTGACCGACAAGGACCCGGAAGGGCTCGAGGTCCTGCGGCATTCGACCGCGCACCTGCTGGCGCACGCCGTAAAGAGTCTGTATCCCGAGGCCCAGGTCACCATTGGACCTGTGATCAACGACGGGTTTTATTACGACTTCGCCTACGCGCCGGGTTTCGGTCCCGAGGACCTCGGGCGCATCGAGGACAAGATGCGCGAGCTGGCGCGCGCGGACATCCCGGTGGCGCGCGAGGTCGTGGACCGCGATCGGGCGATCACGTTCTTCGAGGGGATGGGCGAGGCCTACAAGGCCGAGATCATCCGCGACATCCCCGGCAGCGAATCGATCTCGCTCTACCGGCAGGGCGACTTCGTCGATCTGTGCCGTGGCCCGCACGTGCCATCCACAGGGAAGCTCAAGCATTTCAAGCTCATGAGCCTGGCTGGCGCCTACTGGCGCGGGGATTCGCGCAATCCCATGCTGCAGCGTGTGTACGGGACGGCGTTTGCCACCCGCGAGGCCCTGGATGAGCATCTCCGGCGTCTGGAGGAGGCCGAGCGCCGCGACCATCGCCGCATCGGCCGTGCCCTGGATCTCTTTCACATCCAGGAAGAGGCCCCGGGGATGATCTTCTGGCACGACCGGGGGCTGCGTGTCTATCAGGCCATCGAGCAGTATATCAGAGGCCTTTTGCGCACCCACGGCTATCAGGAGGTGCGCACCCCGCTCATCATGGACAAGAGCCTGTGGGAACGCTCCGGCCACTGGGACAAGTTCGCCGACGGCATGTTCACGACCTCGTCCGAGAAGCGCGAGTACGCGGTCAAGCCCATGAATTGCCCGGGACATGTGCAGATCTTCAATCAGGGCCTGAAGAGCTATCGCGATCTGCCGTTGCGGCTTGCCGAGTTCGGCTCCTGTCATCGCAACGAGCCGTCCGGGACCTTGCATGGGCTCCTGCGGCTGCGCAACTTCGTGCAGGACGACGCCCATATCTTTTGTGCCGAGGCCGACATCCAGCCGGAGGTGAGCGCGTTCATCGACCTTCTCTACCGGGTATATGCCGACTTTGGTTTTCGCGAGGTGCTGGTGAAGCTCTCGACCCGGCCGGAGCAGCGGGTCGGCGCCGATGAATTGTGGGACAAGGCCGAGGCGGCGTTGGAGCAGGCCTTGAGGGCCAAGGGTCTGGCCTTCGAACTGCAGCCCGGCGAGGGGGCCTTCTATGGCCCCAAGATCGAGTTTGCCCTGAAAGACAGCCTGGCGCGGGTATGGCAATGCGGGACCATTCAGGTCGATTTCGCCATGCCGCGACGCTTGGGGGCGAGCTTTGTGACCGCCGAAGGCCAAAAGGCGGTTCCGGTCATGTTGCACCGCGCCATCCTGGGCTCGCTCGAGCGGTTCATCGGGATCCTGATCGAGGAGCACGCCGGGGCGCTGCCCTTGTGGCTTTCCCCGGTGCAGGCGGTGGTGTTGCCTATCGCCGATCGTCATGCTGTGGTGGCGCAGCAGCGGGTTGACGCGTTGCGCGCGGCTGGCTGGCGCGCCGAGTCGGACTTGAGAAACGAAAAGATAGGCTTTAAAATCCGCGAGCATACCCTGCAAAAGGTCCCGTATTTGCTCGTCGTGGGCGACCGCGAGGCCGAGCAGGGGACGGTTTCGGTGAGAACCCGTGAAGGCGCGGACCTTGGCGGGATGACAGTGGGGACCCTGACCGCGCACGTCGGCGCGGGCTTGGTTGGTCCGGGACGTATGGAGGAGTAAATTATCGCTTCGGAACGTGAGACGCGGCTCAATGGGCAGATTACGGCCCCGCGTATAAGGTTGATTGGCGCTGATGGATCGCAGGTCGGCATCGTCACGAACGCAGACGCCCAGAGGGCAGCCGAGCAGGCCGGGCTGGATCTCGTGGAGATATCGCCGAATGTGTCGCCTCCGGTCTGCCGGATCATGGATTACGGCAAGTTCCAATATGAGGAAAGCAAGCGTCGCCACGTTGCCAAGAAGAAGCAAAAGCAGATTCAGATCAAGGAGGTGAAGTTCCGCCCCGGGACCGACGTGGGGGACTACGAGGTCAAGGTGCGTAACCTGATCCGCTTTCTTGAAAATGGCGATAAGGCCAAGATCACGCTGCGGTTTCGTGGACGTGAGATGGCCCATCAAGACCTCGGCATGGAGCTTTTGAAGCGCGTCGAGGGGGATTTGTCGCAGTATGGGACCGTCGAGCAGCGTCCGCGGCTCGAGGGTCGACAGATGGTGATGGTCGTCAATCCGAAGAAGTAGGCGGGGGCGATCAGGGCCGGTAGGCGGTAGCAGACCGACTCAAGCCGGGAAGAAGGCCGGAAGGCTGCTTGAGCGGGACGATGACAAGAGCGCACAGCGCAGAGGACGATATGCCGAAATTGAAAACGAACCGTGGGGCCGCGAAGCGCTTCAAGAAGGGCGCGGGGGGCTTCAAGTGCCGCCATTCCCATCTGCGCCACATCCTGACCACGAAGACCACGAAGCGTAAGCGCCATTTGCGCGCCGACCGTCTGGTTCATCCATCGGACGTGGCGGGGGTCACCCGCATGCTTCCCTACGCTTAAGGAGGGCTGCTCATGCCACGCGTCAAACGCGGAGTTACGGCCCGGGCCCGCCACAAGAAGGTCACGGCGCTCGCCAAGGGGTATCGGGGTGCGCGCAAGAATGTCTTTCGCGTCGCCAAGCAGGCGGTGGCCAAGGCCGGCCAATATGCCTATCGCGACCGGCGGGATCGCAAGCGTCAGTTCCGGGCGCTATGGATCGTGCGCATCAATGCCGCCGCCCGGGAATGCGGTTTGAGCTATAGCCGGCTCATGGATGGCCTGCGCAAGGCCTCGATCGTCATCGATCGCAAGGTGCTGGCCGACATCGCGGTCGCCGACAAGGCGGCGTTCGCAGCGCTCGCCGAGAAGGCCAAAGCGACGCTATCCGTCGCTTAAGGGGACCATCTCCGGGACATGGGCGAGCCGTTCGCAGAGAGGCTTGAGCGGCTCGCGCGTGAGGCCGACGGCGAGCTCGCCGCCACCTCCGATCTCGCGGAGCTGGAGGCATGGCGGGTACGGTTCCTCGGCAAGAGCGGCCGGCTCACCGAGGAACTAAAGCGCATCGGGACCCTGAACGTCGAGGAGCGCCCGCGCGCCGGGCAGCTCGTCAATCAGATCAAGGGACGCTTGGAGGGAGCGCAGGGCCGGAGGCGGGAGGCGCTGGCGGCGCGCGCGGAGGAGGCACAGCTGGCCGCCGAGGCGGTCGATGTCACCCTTCCCGGGCGCGGCCGATGGCTGGGTGGCTTGCATCCGCTCACACAGGCCCTGCGGCGCATCGAGGACATCTTCGCGGCGCTGGGCTTCGATTGGGCCTGGGGGCCCGAGATCGAAGACGAGTTCCATAATTTCGAGGCCCTCAACATCCCCGCCCATCATCCGGCGCGGGCCATGCACGATACCTTCTATCTCGCATCCGGCGGGCTGTTGCGCACGCACACCTCCACGGTACAGATCCGCTTCATGGAGCACCACGAGCCACCGTTTCGGATCATCGCCCCGGGACGCGTATATCGTGCCGATGCCCTGGACCCCACCCACAGCCCGGTATTTCACCAGGTCGAGGGCCTGGTGGTGGCCGAGGGCGTCCACATGGGACACTTGAAGGCGACCTTGAAGGAGTTTCTCGAGCGGTTTTTCGAGCGGCCGCTGACCATGCGCCTGCGGCCCTCCTATTTCCCGTTCACCGAACCGTCGGCGGAGGTGGATATCGGCTGCCTTTTATGTGGCGGCACGGGATGTCGGGTGTGCAAGGGGAGTGGCTATATCGAGGTCCTAGGCTGTGGGCTCGTGCACCCGGCGGTGCTGGCGCGCATCGGCGTCGATGCCGAACGCCATACCGGCTTTGCCTTCGGCATGGGGGTCGAGCGGTTACTGATGTTGAAAGACGGGGTGCCGGACGTCCGGCTCTTTTACGAGAATGATCTGCGTTTCCTAAGGAGCCTGCGGTAGGCCGTGCGTATCGCGAAACAGTGGCTGTTGGATTGGCTCGATACGCGCCTGCCCTTCGAGGACCTGGCGGCGGCATTGACGCGCGGCGGCTTCGAGGTCGAGGGCGCCGGGACCACCGGACCGGCCTTGCCGGGGGTGGTGGTGGGACACATCACGGCGATCACCGCCCACCCGCGCGCCGAGCGCCTGCGTATCTGTCAAGTCGATTGCGGCGGGGGTGAGACACGCACGGTCGTGTGCGGTGCGGCCAATGCGCGATTGGGGCTGAGGGCGCCGCTGGCGCTGCCCGGGGCTGTGCTCGGGGACCGTGTCATAGCCGAGGCCGAGCTGCGCGGGGTGCCTTCGCAGGGCATGTTGTGCTCGGGGGCGGAGTTGGGGCTTGCCGCCACCGAGGGCCTATGGGAACTGCCCGAGGACGCCCCGCCCGGGATGGCGCTCGCCGACTATTTCCGGTTCGCCGATCCCTATCTGGACGTGGCCGTGACCCCCAATCGCGGCGATTGCCTGAGCGTAAAGGGTGTGGCGCGCGAACTCGCGGCGCTGACCGGCGGGCGCTTTCGCGCGCCGCGGCCGCGTGCCTTGAAGGTAAGCGGCGTCACGCCGCGCGTGGCGGTTGAGGACAAGTCCCGCTGTCCGCGCTATTGCGCGCGCCTCATAAGCGGCCTGGCGCCCGACAAGGGCAGCCCCGGATGGCTCGTGGAGCGCCTGCGGGTATGCGGGGCGAGCGCACGCCATCCGGCGGTGGATGTCACCAACTACATCCTTTTCGACCTCGGTCAACCCCTGCATGCCTTCGATGCCGCGCTCGTGCGCGGCGCGGTGGTGGTGCGCGGCGCGCGCGCAGGCGAGGAGATCGCGCTGCTCGACGGCTCGACACGCCGACTCGAGGCCGAGGATCTCATCATCGCTGACGACGAGGGTCCGCTGGCGGTGGCCGGCGTCATGGGCGGCATGCGCGCGGCGGTCGGGCCGGCGACCCGTTCCGTACTGCTGGAGGCCGCGTATTTTCGTCCCGAGACGCTGTCGCGGACGGCCCGGCGCCTGGGACTTGCCACCGAGGCGGCGCTGCGCTTCGAGCGCGGTGTGGACCCGGAGTTGTGCGAGCTGGCGCTTGAGCGCGCCACCGCCTTGATCCTGAAGATCGCAGGTGGCGTCGCAAGCCCGGCGGCCGAGCATGGTGTTCCGGACCTCTGGCCGCGCTCGGAGCCGATCCGTCTGCGTCTGGAGCGCATCCGCCGGCTGCTCGGGGTGGGTGTGCCGCGCGCCCAGGTGGCGCGCCTCCTGAAGGGGCTTGGCATGACCGTCACGGCCTCGCACGGTGACCTGCTTGTAACCGCGCCCCGGTTTCGCTTCGATATCCGCGCCGAGGTCGATCTCGTGGAGGAGGTTGCGCGGCTCCTCGGATACGACGAGATTCCGGCGGTCGTGCTTCCCCAGGCCCCGGTATCGGCGCGGCCGCGGGCCCTCGGGCTGCGCCGCGCCGCCGATCTGCTCGTAGACCGCGACTACCACGAGGCCATGACCTTCAGTCTCGTGGACCCGGAGGAGCAGGCGCGTCTCGGCATCCCCGCGCAGGCCCTGCTGCGCAACCCCTTGGCGGCCCCCTGGTCGGCGCTGCGCGCAAGTCTGATCCCTGGACTGCTGGCCGCGGCCCTCCATAATCGCAGGCGCCAGCAGGGGCGCGTGCGGCTGTTCGAGATGGGGACGTGCTTTCGGGCTGCGGACTCCGGGACGGCGGTGGACGAGGAGCCGCGCCTGGCGGGCGTGGTCCTGGGGCCGGCGTGGCCGGAACAGTGGGGGGCGCCGGGGCGTCTTGTGGACTTCTTTGATGTCAAGGGTGACGTCGAGGTGTTGTGCGCGCTGGCCGGTGCGACACCAGGGGTGGGGACCGACGGCGCCCCGCCGTTTCTCCAGAAGGGGCTGGCCGCCACCCTCGGTCTGGGCGGCGAGACGATCGGATTCATGGGCGCGCTTGCCCCCGCGCATCGCGAGCGGCTCGGCTTCGAGGAACCGGTGTTCGTGTTCGAGATCCGGACCGCGCTCCTTGGGCAGCCGCTTGTGACGCGCGCGCAGGAGCCCCCGCGTTTCCCGTCGGTACGCCGCGATCTCGCCGTGGTCGTGTCCGCCAACTTGCCCGCCGGTGCCCTCCTGGAGACCGTTCGCGTGAACGCCGGGCCGCTTTTGCAAGGCCTGGTCCTGTTTGATGTGTATCAGGGCGAAGGCCTTGATTTAGGAAAGAAAAGCCTGGCGCTGGGCTTGACCTTGCAAGACTTCTCGCGCACTCTTACAGATGAGGTGGTCGACGGCCTTGTGGCACAGGTCCTGGCGGCCCTGAAGGCGGCCCATGGGGCCGAACTCCGACAATAACAAAAAGCAGTCACGTCAAGGGAAGGAACCATGGCACTGACAAAGGCGGACCTCGCCGAGGCGTTGTTCCGGGAGCTTGGGCTGAATAAGCGCGAGGCCAAGGACTTTGTCGAGCTCTTTTTCGAGAAGATCTGCGAGACCCTGGGCCAGGGCGAGACGGTCAAGCTGTCGGGCTTTGGCAATTTCGATATCCGCCGCAAGGGTCGGCGGCCGGGACGCAACCCCAAGACCGGCGAGGAGATCCCGATCGCCGAGCGGCGCGTCGTAACATTTCGCGCCAGTCATAAGCTGAAGGAACGGGTCGACGGCCATGCTCGATCCGGGGGATAACAGCGAACTCCCCGCGATTCCGGGGAAGCGTTACTTCACCATCAGTGAGGTGAGTGAGCTCTGTCGCGTCAAGCCGCACGTGCTGCGCTATTGGGAGCAGGAGTTCCCGAAGTTGCGGTCGGTCAAGCGGCGCGGCAACCGTCGCTATTATCAGCATCATGACGTCCTGCTGATCCGTGAAATCCGCCATCTCCTCTACATCGAGGGCTTCACCATCAGTGGCGCGCGCAACCGTTTGATGCATGACAGCGAGCCGCCCGCCGAGATCCGTGCCCAGGCCCTGGCGTTGGTGGCAGAAGGACTCGAAGAGGTGCGCCGGCTTTTGACATCCGAGGCCAGTGCTCCCTAGAATGGCCACGGAGGCGACGCATGTCCCGATATCGCGAAATTGTCACGCCGGCCGTCGTGGCCACCCATGTCGATGACCCGTCATGGGTCGTTCTTGACTGCCGATTCACCCTGAGCGCCCCCGAGGATGGGGCCTTGGCCTATGCCGAAGGGCATCTGCCGGGGGCGCGTTACGCCGACCTGGAGCGTGATCTGTCGGGGCCCCGCGACGGCCGTTCGGGCCGCCATCCCTTGCCAGGGCCGGCGGCGTTTGCCGAGACCTTGCGGGCCTGGGGGGTGGGCCCCGGGACGCAGGTGGTGGCCTACGACGAGGGCAGTTCCGTCTACGCAAGCCGCCTGTGGTGGCTCATGCGCGGCTGGTGGGGGCATGAGGCCGTGGCGGTCCTCGATGGCGGCCTGACCGCATGGATCGCCGAGGGGCGGCCGCTTACGACCGAGGTCCCCAAGGTCTCCCCGGGCGCGCCCTATCCCCGGCCATCGCGGGCCGAGGGGGCGTGGCTCGATACCGGCGCTGTCGAGGCGGTGGTCTCCGGCGCCGACGCGCGTCTGCTGGTCGACGCACGCGGCGCGCCACGCTTCCGGGGCACGACCGAGCCGCTCGATCCAGTGGCCGGACATATCCCCGGGGCGCGCAATCGCCCGTTCGAGGGCAACCTGCGTCCGGACCGCACCTTTCGGCCACCGGCGGAATTACGTTCCGAGTTCCTGGCCTTGCTCGACGGGCGTCCGGCCGGCGACATCGTGCATTACTGCGGTTCCGGGGTGTCGGCCTGCCACAATATCCTGGCCATGGCGGTGGCGGGCTTCGGGGTCACGACCCTGTATCCGGGGTCGTGGAGCGCGTGGGTGAGCGATGCGCGCCGCCCGGTGGCGACCGGGGACTGATCAGAAGGCCCGGTTCGGTACGAACGGGGGGGTTCGGGCGCAAGGCGCGCCTTGGGGATCCCGTCAAGCGGGGATGACGATGAAGCTCTATGATCTCGAACGGTCCGGGAATTGTTACAAGATCCGGCTGCTGTTGGCCTTTCTCGGGCAGGCCTATGAGCGTGTGCCGGTGGCCTTAGACGAGGGCGCGCAACGCGCCGCCGAGTTTCTGCGTTTAAGCCCCCGTGGCCAGATCCCGGTGCTGGTGACGGATGAGGGCACGGCGATCTGGGATTCCACCGCCATCCTCGTGTATCTCGCGCGGCGTTACGGTAAGGAGCAGTGGCTCCCGGGAGACCCGTTGTCCATGGCGCGCGTCATGCAGTGGCTGGCGCTTGAGCAAAATGAGGGACGCTACGGGACGGCGCGGGCGCGCGTCATCGGTTTGGGCCTCAAGGGGGCCCTTGGCCAGACCGGGACCCTGGACGAGTCGCGGCGCCTGGCCGAGATCGCCTTTGCGACCCTCGAAGGACGTCTAACGGATCATGCCTGGCTGGCGGCCGACCACCCGACGATCGCCGATATCGCCTGCTATCCCTACACCGCGCTCTATCCGGAAAGCGGCCTTGCGCTCGATGGTTATCCCGCAATCCACGCCTGGTTTGCGCGTCTTGAGGCTTGGCCGGGTTATGTTCCCGTGCCACGCCGGCCGGCCGCCGCCGGTTGATGGCAGGCCGCCTCAGGGAGGGTCGGGGCGGTCCGCGGGCGGGGGTTCGCGGGGTGGTCTCGGGGGCTTTGGCAGCAGGCCTGCGGCAATGAGCTGTTCCTTCGAGATCGACCAGGTCGCGAGCATGGCCACGGTGGCGTTCAGGATCTGGGCGTCGACATAGGCGCGGTGCGTGCGGTAATGGGCCAGGTCACGGCGCAAGGCCCGTATCCGGGTGATGAGTGGCGGCAGGGCCAGGATGAGCCGCCCCGAGAGCAGAAGATAGCCGAAGCCTTCGGTCACGAGCCGCGCAGGCATACCTAAGGGTGCGGTCAGGCGCCACAGCGCAAAGGCCCCGAGAAAGACGAGCCCCAGCTCGCCTGCGGCCATTACGCCTTCACGCAGCCAGAAGCGATGACACCATTCGCGGGTACCCGGGAAATCGGCGGCGATGGTGACGCGGCAGCGGTGGAACTGGTAGCGGATGTAGCGGGTACCGGCATCGGGGCGGCGGCGCATGTTATGGCCTCCGCCCCGTGCCGCATACGTCAATCCCCGAGTACGGGTCTGCGCTCGCCGTCTCCCTGGAGCGCATAGGCCTCCTCGCCATGGGCCGCGTCGTCACCGACCAGCAGGTCTTCGTCACTCATCCGCAGCGGTATGAAAAGGCTGATGACCTTCAGGATGATGACGGTGGCCACTACGTTCCAGGCGATGATGAAGCCCGCCCCGATGAGCTGCAGGACCACCTGGTGGAAGTCGCCATAGGCCCAGCCCGTGTAGCTTACGCCCGGTGCGGCCTTGCCGGTACCGACCCATTCGAGCATGTGCGGATCGGCGAGTATTCCGGTCAGTATGCCGCCCAGGAGGCCGGCCACGGCGTGCGTGTGAAACACGCCGAGGGTGTCATCGACCTTGCGCATGAAGGCCTTTTTGCCGAGCCAGTTCATGCTCACCCACGGGATGATGCCGGCGCAGACGCCGATGATGATCGCCCCCCAGCCGTTCACATAGCCGGCCGCCGGGGTGATCGCCACGAGCCCCGAGATCATGCCGTTGACCGCACCCAGGACGGAGGGCTTTTTGAAGAAGGTGGTATCGAAGATCGTCCAGGTGAGCAGCGCCACGGCGGTCGCGATATTGGTGTTAAGGATCGCGGCGGCGGCATCGGCATTGGCGAAGTAGGGGTCGCCACCGTTGAAGCCGTCCCAGCCGAGCCACAGGATGCCGGCACCCGCCAAGGTCACGAGCACGCTGTTGGGCAGGAACGACTCCCGGTCGCGCTGCAGGCGCGGGCCGATCATGGCGGCGGCCGTGAATCCCGAGACGCCAGCGGCGAGATGGATGACGTAGCCGCCGGAGAAGTCGGCCACGCCCATGCTACCGAGCCAGCCGCCACCCCACAGGCTGAAGGCACCGACCGTATAGACGACCGTAAGCCATATCGGCACGAACACCATCCAGGCGCGGAAGTTCATGCGTCCGAGTAGTGATCCGGCGAGGATGATCACGGTGATGGCGGCGAATACGAACTGAAAGAACACCATGGTCGCCATCGGAAAGGCGAGCCCCGGCATGCCGGATGCCGCCGCCGGTATCGTCGCCCGGCCCTCCTCTAGGGCCGACGAGATGATGGGCCCCGGGTGACCGAGGAAGGTCGTGAGTTCGGGGCCGAAGCTCATGTTATAGGCCCACAGCACCCAGGCAACGAGCACCGCCGCGAAGGCATAGAGCGCCATGAACGCGGAGTTCACCGCCCATTTCTTCTTGACGATCCCCCCGTAGAGTATGACAAGGCCCGGGACACTTTGAAGACCGACAATGGTGGCGGCGGTCAATTGCCACGCATTGTCGCCGGCGTTCAGCCAGCTCGGTGCAGGTATCAGCATAATTCCCCCAATTTGTGAAATGCGACCGGACCAAGGCAAGATCCGTGCCCACGGCCGAGTGGGCCCGCGCGCCCCTCAAAGGAGGGGCTTATGTTGAGTTTGCAGGGAAAAATTATCGGGGTGCCCCGACCATCTGCCCCCATGTGGGGCATTTAGCCTGGGCTTATGCCCGTTTTCGGGGCGTGATCCGCATGGGGTCGCCGCTATCCCTGGGGGGTGCCGGCATGGGCACGGGCCGTGCCCATGGTCTGGCGCCAACGGACGTCCAGGCGCCGCGTCAGGTCGGTGCACTCGGGCATCGCGTCTGCTTGTCGTACGCGGCGCGCTCCCCTACGATGCCTGGGATGCGATTTTCAGAGAACAGGGGGTGGCGTGAAGGTTCTGGTGACCGGGGGTACGGGTTATATCGGTTCACATACGACCGTAAGCCTCATGGAGGCCGGTCATGACGTGGTTTTATGGGACAATCTGTCGAACAGCCGTGCGGCGGTAGTGACGCGCATCGGCGCGATCGTCGGCGCGCGTCCGGTGTTCGTCTCCGGCGATGTGCGCGACGCCGCGGCCCTCGACCGGCTTTTGGGCGAGCAGACCTTCGACGCGGTCATCCATTTTGCGGGTCTCAAGGCGGTCGGGGAATCGGTGCATAAGCCGCTCCTCTATTATGAAAACAACGTCCAGGGGACGATCACGTTGTTGCGTGCCCTGGATCGGGCTGGGGTGCGGACCTTTGTGTTCTCGTCGTCGGCCACGGTCTATGGCGACCCGGCGCGTGTCCCCATACGCGAGGACTTCCCGCGCGCCGCCACCAATGCCTATGGCCGCTCGAAGATCATGATCGAGGACGTGCTCGCCGATCTCGCGACCGCCGATCCCCGCTGGCGGATCGCGCGCCTGCGCTACTTCAATCCCGTGGGGGCCCATGAGAGCGGACTTCTGGGCGAGGATCCCCAGGATATCCCCAACAACCTCATGCCCTATATCTGCCAGGTCGCGGTCGGCCGCCGGGAGGCGCTGCGGATCTTCGGGGGCGACTATGAGACCGCGGATGGCACCGGGGTGCGCGACTACATCCACGTCGCGGATCTGGCCTCGGGGCATGTCGCGGCCCTGCGCTACCTGCACGCCCACCCGGGCCTGCTCACGGTGAATCTTGGCACCGGCCGCGGTTACTCGGTGCTGGAGATGGTGGAGGCCTTCGGCCGGGCCTGTGGGCGGCCCATACCCTATGAGGTGGTGGCGCGCCGGCCGGGGGACGTGGCCCAATGTTATGCTGATCCGTCGGCCGCCCACGAGCTTCTCCAATGGCGCGCCACCTGCGATCTCGACGCCATGTGCCGGGACGCCTGGCGCTGGCAGAAGCGTAATCCCGCGGGTTACGAAGAGTAACCCGCGCCGGGATGCGCCGCGCCGTGCGCCAGGACGGTTTCAAGGCCAAGCGGCGGTAGCGCGCCGGGGATCGCCGTACCCGCAACCCCCGGTTGCGCCCCTGATGCCATAGGGACACGCCTAGGGCGGTGTCCCGGGGGTCGAGGATGCGGCCGCGTCCGTTGCACTTCACCATAGGTGCGTGTGGACCCGCAAGCGTGCGTTCGCTCTTGGTGCGCGCGATGGGAGACCCCGGTCGCCCTAGATCATAGGACCTGCCCGTTGCGCCCTCGACATGGCCGACTGAGCCGGCGCTCCCGCGGACCCCGCACCCCGCCACGTTCCATGGTGCATAGCGGCGAAAGCGGCGAGGACCCCGGCGAGCCGCCTCCCCATTCGCGTGCTTTACCGGATGACGATATGGCCATCCGCGTAGACCTCGGGACCCTGCGCCTCGATGTGCAGCTGGAGGCTCTTGGCGCCCCGCAGGGCCGAGGCGGGCACGATCGCGACAAAGGCAAGGCCCCAATCCTCGGCCTGCATGACGTGGGTCTTTTGGCCGCCGTCAATGCCCCAGCGTACGTTAAATGGGGTGGCGAGGACGCAGCGTAGTTCATGCCCGGCCTCGATTTCGGCCGGCCGGTGGTGCCATTGCCAGATCGCATAATCCAGGACCGGCCGTTTCCCGCCATAACGGGCCCAAGTATGGACCGGGCGATCCACGGGGTAGCCCAGGAGCGAGCTATGGCAGAGCTTGATGAACTCGGCATGTGCCCAGACAAGCGGCATCGCCGAGCCCGTGGGTTCCCCCGGCATGAGCCCCTGATCCGGCAAGGGGTCCGCGTCCCAGACCTGCTCTGGCAAGAGCCCGCCCGAACCCGTCATGGCGGTCATCGCCTCGATGTAGGGTGTCGGGTCCTCGCCCGCGAGGAGCGCGTAGTGACCCCGCTCGCCGGTGAGCAGCGGCCAGGCGCGCCCTATGCCCTTGCCATCCTGGGAGCTGGTCACGAACGGACTGCCATCGAACGGACTGCCATCCGTGTGTTCGCCGTAGTCGTCGCCGTTATAGCGGCACCAGGCCGGGCCGTTGGGGGTATCGCGCCGCAAAAGGCCGTCGGCGACCGCGAGCGAGGAGCGGATGCACGGATCATGGGCATCGCGCAGGCCAAAGCGCACGAGTTGCAGAAAATCCGTGGACACCTGCAGGCAGGCGGCCCGCAGCGTGTCCGAGGCGCCCTCTGCCGGTGCGATCGCCTGCTGATCGTGGGTGTTGCCATCGAGGACCTCGGCCGGCGCCATGCGCACGTAGTGGCCTTTGGTCCCGAATCGGCGCGCAAGCTCGGTATCCTCCGCGTACAGCCACGCCTCGAGGCGCGCGTTCCAGTAATCGGCGAACATCCATGCGCATGCGCGCGCCCGGTCATCGAGGCATTCGGCGCCCTCGACGAGGGCTGCGATCACGATCGCCATGGTGAAGGCGTTGATGCCCGGGTCACGTTCCCAACGGTCCTGCGAGGTGACAGGCCCGGTGTGGATCAGAAAGCGCAAGGCACGAAACACCATGTCCTGCACCAGGATGTCATCGAGCGCGTTTTCGGCCTTGAGGGCGCCGGCGAGGAGCACGGGAAAGCCGGTCTCGTCGAGCTGAATGTCGGACCAGAAGGGTTGGCCGCCGAGCCACTGATTCTGCAGCCAGTGCCCATCCGCCTGCTGGGTGCTGATGAGATAGGAAAGGATTTGACAGGCCTCCTTCTTGGCGCCAAAGGCGAGGAAGGCGCCGGCGGTTTCCACGAGATCCCGCGACCACACGAGGTGATAGCCCCCGAGCGTCGCGCTGGTCTCGCCCCACGGCACGGACAGGCTCGCCACCAGCGCCCCGGGGAAGCTCCGGTCCTCGTGGACCTTGAGGACCGTCGCCGAGCGCGTGTAAAGCGCCTTGCTCTCGGCTGTGAGCGCGTGCGCAAGATCCTCGGGCGGCATGCGCGTGCCGTGCCAGGCCTGCCACTCGGCGGCATGCGCCCGCAGGCAGCGCGAGAAGCCTTGCGTGAGCGACGACCAAGCGTTGGTGGCCGCGGCCTCCTTGCTGCTCGAAAGGCCGACGGCCAGGGTCCCTTGGCGCGGGAGCGCGCCGCCCAGGCTCACCTCCCCGGGGCCTGCCTCATTGTAGTCCCAGGTCATGCGACCGTGGAGGTGGAAGTCCTGCCACAGATCGCTCGCGCCGACCTCGCCCACGCAGCAGGGCGCGAGCAGGGCGCGACCCTCGGGGTCGCGGCAGGCGATGGCGAGCCCGAACGGGCTTTGCTCCGCCCACAAGACCGGACGACCCTGCCATTGCGCCACCCACGCCTTGTTGGCATGCGCGTCGGTGCCCAAGCGCGCGACGCACAGGACATAGGCGGTGAGGTCGTCATCGCCTTCGAGGGCGAAGTCGAGGAGCAGCGTGTCGCGGTCCGGATCTGGACAGACGCGAAAACGGAAATCGAAACGGTCGTGGGTGTGGCGAACATAGGGTACAGGGATGCGGTCGTCCTCTGTGTGCAGTTCGGGATGGGCCGAGGCCTTGAGTTCGCGCCAAAAGCCCTTGCCGTCGGCTATGAGGAATCCGAGTTCGCGGATCTGCGGGACATCGACGTGCGGGTAGAAGATTTCGGTCACGATGCCGCGGCCCATGGTGAACCATAACTTGCTGCGACCCAAAGCGGTGCCGACGCTGTCCTTCTTGGCCGTAGCCCACATCGCGGGCGCCCGTGGCGCGGGCGGTGCTCGCCTTTCATCCATTCGCTTATCCTCCGAGGTCATGTCCGTAGGGACCACGCATCCCGCGACCCGTGCGGCGGGCGCGGAGCGAGGCCTGTCGTTGGGCACGCGCACCAGGACGTACAGGGTTACGCGGGCCCTTGGTTCTCGCAGGCGAGGTCCGGTGTCAGCCCGAGTGGCCGGGAATCGGCATCAGCCCCGGTATCACCGTGCAAGCGATCTTGCGGCCTGTGGCGCACGCACACGCACCCCAGGTTGTAAGCAAATGGCTTTTCAGGGACGAGCACGAACATGGTCTTGGTCGCCTTGCTGCGGCACAGTGTCGCGTTCAGTACGCGGACCGGTCGCCGTCGGAACCCGCGGCAGCCCTGTCGGCCCCAGCCGGGCAAGTCCGGCACAATCGCTGTCCACCGCGGGTTGTCGCGTCGAAAAGCGTAACACCTCAAAGCGAACACCTCAAAGTGTAACCCCTCTATAGGCTCCGCCTCGGGGATCACGGCGTGTCCGTTCTCATGGACCGCGACCGGGTCGGCGCGGCCATCGCGCATGTCGGCCAGACGATGGTTCTTGTCTGTGCCGACAGCGTCCAGCAGCCAGTCGCTGCGGCGGTTTGGCGCGAAACGCGGAGGGCCGCTTTTCGGGAGATTCTCTGATGATTTTCTCCACGCGCAAGGTGCGGATTGTTAACCCCGATAGGTCCCGGATGCCGGCCTTATATCGTAAGGCGCAGATCTTGTCACGCGCGAGGCGCCTTGCGCGAGCTGCTCCTGCGAACGCGTCACGGGGTGGTGAATCGTCAGGTCCGCAAGGGGGGGCTGTGGTCGTCGTCGCGCCCGCCAAACAAGGAGACCGCCGTGCGCAGATCTTCGACTCGATAGGGCTTGGTGATGCAACCGCAAAATCCGTAGGCCTTGAAATCCGCCATGATGGGATCGTTGGAGTAGCCGCTCGAGACGATGGCGCGCACCGCGGGATCGATCGCCAGCAGCGCCTGCATCGTCTCTCGGCCGCCCATGCCGCCGGGAACGGTGAGATCGAGGATCACGCCGTCATAGGGATGCCCCTGTTCCCGTGCGGCGCGATAGTGCGCGAGGGCCTGTTGCCCATTGGCCACCGCTTCGACCTGGTAGCCGAAGCCTGCCAGGGCCTTGTCCGCAAATCGACGGATCGCCGGTTCATCGTCCATAAAAAGGATCTTGCCGGTGCCCTGCGGTAGCATCCGGCGCTTGTCGGGCGGCGGGGGCATTGCGTTCCCGGAGGCCGGCAGGTACAGGCAGAAGGTGGCCCCTTGTCCAGGTTCCGATTGGACGGTCATGTGGCCGCGGTGTTTCTTCATGATGGCATAGGATGTGGCAAGACCAAGCCCCGTGCCTTTGGGTTTGGTGGTAAAGAAGGGATCGAACACCTTGCCTAAATGGGCCGCGGGGATGCCCTCACCCTGATCCGTAATCGCCGTCCGTACATAGTCGCCGACAAGAGGTAGTCCGTTATCGGGGCCCAGGGTCACGTTGTCCGCGACCACGCGGATGGTCCCGCCTTGCGGCATCGCCTGTTGCGCGTTCAGGATCAGGTTATTGATGACCTGACTCAATTGGCCTTCATCGGCCTCCACCGGCCACAGATCCGCTGCAATAGAGGAGATGACCTGGATATTCGAGCCGCGCACGACGAAGGCCAGCCATTCCTTCAATACATTTCCCAGTGAGAGCGTGTTTTCGATCGGCGTGCCGCCGTGCGCAAAAATGAGCAGTTGCTGGGCGAGGTCACGGGCCCGCATACCGGCCCCTTCGGCCGCTATCAGGCTCTTGAACGTCTCGCTGCGGGGCTCCAGCGAGAGGCGCGCGAGCCCGATGTTACCAATGATCGCGGTCAACAGGTTATTGAAATCATGGGCAATGCCGCCGGCCAGGATGCCGATGGACTCAAGCTTGCTCGATTTCGAGAGCTCCAGATCGATCTGTTCGCGCTCGGTCACATCGATGCACGAGCCGATATATCCGGTGAGGTTTCCTTCCCACATGAGCGGGATACCGACGTCGAGAACGAGGCGATACTCACCGTTGTGCTGGCGGAGGCGGTACTTGAGCTCAAAGCGCTTCCTGTCCGCAAACGCCTGCGCATAGTGCTTAAGGCAGCGCGCACGGTCCTCGGGATGGATGGCGGCCCGCCAATGGTCATCTTTCGCGTGATCGTCACCCCCGCTGATAAATGTCTGCCAGCCGGAGTTGAAATAAGTGAGCTGATTGTCGGGGTTGCGCATCCAGATCATGACCGGGACACTATCGGCGATGGCATGGAAGCGGGCCTCGCTCGCGCGCAACGCCTCGCTTGCTTCTGCGCGGCGCGTCACATCGCGGATATTGCATTGAATGACCCCCTTGCCGTCTTCTTCGTAGAGATTGCTGATGCACTCGGTGACGCGCCGCTGGCCGTCCTTGGCTTTCAGCGGCACGTTGTCGAAGCGGGCGTATCCTGCGGTGCGCAGTTGCGCCAGCATCGCGTCGCGCGACGACGCGTCAGGGAAGAGGTCGATGTGAGAGATCTCGCGGCCCACGAGTTCGGCGTGCGACTGGCCCAATAACTGCGTCATATAGGGATTGGCGTCGGCGATGTGCCCGCTGTCGGCATCGAGGATCAATATGCCGTCCTGCGCCGCCTCGAACAGGCGCCGGTACCGGACCTCCGAACGCCGTATCGCCTCGCGCGAGGCCAGTTGTTCCGTGACATCCTCGATGGACAGGACGAACATGTCGGGGGCGCCGTCGCTCTCGTCCAGGCGCCGGGCATTGAGGCGCATGGTCCGGCGCCCCAGTACCGGAAAGGTATGGATCACCTCAAAGTCCTCGAGCGTGCGGTCGCGTGGCAGGATCTCCAAGAGCAGGGTGTGCAATTCGGCGATGTCCCACGCCCCGTTACTCAATTCCCAGATCGAGCGCCCTTCGACCTCGGCTGCAGACAACTGGAAGGTCTTGTAGAAGGCGTCGTTGGCCGCGCGTACACGCAGCGTGCCGTCCAGCGTCAGGAGTGGCACGCGCGCCGTGCGCAGCATGGCCTGGGCATACGCCAGCGCCCGTTCCGCCTCCAGCATGCTGCGCTTCAAGGCGTCTATGCTTACCAGCACCACGACCGCCCCATCGATCTTCCGGTCGAATGTCAGGTAGGGTTGAATGCGCAACAGGTACCAGCGTCCATCTCGATCCCGGACCTCGCGCTCATGCGTGGCGACGGTATCAATCACCATGGCGGCGAGGCCCTCAAGGCCCGGGCAGTCGAGGCGATGATTGATCCCGCCAATCGACTGGCCGATATCGGTGACGGCGAGGTTAAAGAGTCGCGCGGCGAGCGGCGTAAAGCTCCGGAGGCGCAGGTCGCGGGCCAGCACCAGCATGGGGAGATTGACGCTCGCCTGGAGGTTGCTTAAGTCGTCATTCAAGCGGCCTAATTCCGCGTTGCGGTGGACCAGCTCGGTATTGATGGTGATCAGCTCCTCGTTCGCCGAGTCGACTTCTTCCTGCGAGGTCTCCAGCTGTTCATTGGTGCTTTGCAGCTCCTCGTTCGCCGACTGTGTTTCCTCATTGCTCGCCTGGAGTTCCTCATTCGCGGCCTCATACTGGTCTTGAAGGGCTTCCATATAGTCACGCGCCTCGGCGAGTTCGCGCTCGCAGCGCTGCGCGCGCCGTAGCATCGCCTTGGGATCCTTGGCCGTGGAATGGGGCGGCTCCGCCTCCCGAGTGATCGTCGTATGCCGGCGGGATGCCTCCAGGGGTTCAAACAAGATCAGATAGTGGCGTTCCTTGAGATTCCTTAAGGGGATGATCTCGATCGTGACGCCAGGCAAGCCCGGCCCGTCATCGTTCGTCGGCGGGCGGCGCTTGCGGACCACGCTCTCACTCTTCATGGCCTTCGCGAGGGCGGCGCGCAATGGGGCCTGCACATCCGCGTGGGCCATGTGCAGCACGTTAAAGTTTGCCTTGTGGCTCGGGGGTTCAAGATAGGGACTCGTCGAACCCCGAAACTGGAGGATGTCGCCATCGGCGTTGATCAGCACGCCAGGCGGCGCAAAGCGCTTGACCGTGACCCGATCGGCCTCGCGTTGGGCATTGAGCCCGGATGGCGCGTCCGTCCGGGGGGGGGTCGCTGGGCGGGGGGCCCCGAGGCGAGCCGCCGCTGCGTGATTGCGGGAAGAACCAGCCGGGATCCGACGCTGGTCTTTTTGGTGTAGATCTTGCGTTTCTTGTCGAGCGTCTGGAAGAGCTCCGCGGCCGCGCCCATCGATTCGGATGTCCCAAGGAGCAGAAAGCCCTCGGGCTTCAGGGCGTAGTGGAGGGTCGTCAACAGCGGTTTCTGGATGGTGGGTTCCAGATAGATCAGCACATTGCGACAGCTGATGAGATTCATGCGCGCGAACGGTGGGTCGCTTAAGAGGTTGTGGCGCGCGAACACGATCTGCCCTCGCAGATCTTTGCGAATGCGATAGCCGCCTTCCTCTTCCACGAAAAAGCGTCGCAGCCGTTCGGATCCGACCTCCTGCGCCAGGCCCTCCGGATAGAGCCCGGCGCGCGCCGTGTCGATGCGGCTGGCGCTCAAGTCGGTCGCAAAGATCTGGAGAGCGCGCGCAGTACCCCCGGCCTGTTCGCTGAACTCGGTGACCGCCATGGCCAGAGAGTAGGCCTCCTGGCCCGTGGAGCAGGCGGGGACCCAGATACGCAGCGGGTCTTTGCGTCCGGAGGCGAAAAGCGCCGGAAAGACGGTCTGCTTTAAGGCCTCGAAGACCTCGGGATCGCGGAAGAATCGCGTGACGCCGATCAGCATGTCGGCCGTGAGCCGCTCGAGCTCCGGGACATTGCCGCGCAGCAGTCGCGCATAGTCGGCCGTCTGGGTCATACCGTGTAAGGCCATGCGCCGGCTGATGCGGCGTTCGATGGTGACGGATTTGTAGAGCGAGAAATCCACATCGGAGTGCTTGCGAACGAGGACATAGATCGCGCCGAGGTCTTGGGTCTCGGAGGGGTCCGCTGGCGTCTTCGCGCTTTCGCTTACGGGCGGCGTCGCGACGGGTCGCTCATGCGCGACGTAGGGATGGCTTGCGATACGCGCCAGTTCCTCGGCGATTTCCTTTGGGGCCAGCACCAGATCGACGCAGCCGGCCGCGACCGCGCTGTGCGGCATCGAGCGAAAGGCGGCGGAATCGTCCTGCGCGAGCGTGATGCCGCCCTGGGCCTTGATGGCCTCCAGGCCGATGGTCCCGTCGGAGGCGTTGCCGGAGAGCACGATGCCGATGGCCCGTTCCTGGCGATCCCGCGCCAAGGACTCCAAGAAGATGTCGATGGTGCGCGCCACTCCCGGCGTGGCATCGCGTGTCTCTAACACCAATACGCCGCGGGCGATCCGTAGGCAGGTATTGGGGGTGATGACGTAGATGTGATTGGGCAAGACGCGTTGTCTATGCCTGGCCTCGTGGACCGGCATGGGGGTCGTCGCCGACAGCAGGTGGACTAATGCGCTGGGGTGCGCGGGGGCCAGGTGTTGCACGAGCACAAAGCCCATACCGGTGTCCGCCGGGAGATGGGAGAGGAGTTGGGTGAACGCCTCAAGCCCGCCGGCCGAAGCCCCTATGCCTACAATCGGAAAGCGCGGACCGGCACGGCGTGCCGTGGAGGCCTTTACGGGCGTTTTCTGAGTTGTCATGGCCGAAACTCTTTATGGGCGGGCCGGATCTGGCCTACGCAGGAACGGATGGGCAGCGGGACAAGGTGAGACTAAAGCGCTTGTCCGGAAACGGGGCCTTATAGCCATAGGCGAAGCTCGAAGCGTCAGAGCGCCTTAGTCTTGCCTCCACGGACAAGAAAACCGTGGGGTGCGGGCCCTTCCGACCTGTCCGACACTTATGTCAATGTAACGATGACGCTACCGGAATATCAGAAAGTCGTCAAGGATAGCACGGTCCCGTCAAAGTCACGCGCTCACGCAGCGCCTCGATCACTGAACGCCTGAGGCGAGCGCAGTCGATGGGGTGGGCGGCCCGAAACGGCGGGGGGACCGCTTTTTTGGGAGAGTTTCTCCCAAAAAGGCGAGAACGAGGCGAACGCCTGCGGCGGGGGAACCCCCAGGGCGAATTTGTCCTCAGAAGATTCCCGTCCCTATAGAACAACTTAACCTCGGTCACTGGACAAGCCTGCAGCGCTGCGGCATCATGGGCGTATGGAAGCACCCCCGATTTTCGACGGCCAGGCCCTTTCAGAACTGGTGGTCCGGCCCGTCACGCGTGGCGAAGGGCCGCGTTATCGGGAGCAGATGGCCCGTCATCATTACCTTGGCGATCTCCCGAAGCTCGGCGAGACCCTTTGGTATGTCGCCACGTGGCGCGGGCAATGGCTGGCGCAGCTCACGCTATCGGCGGCTGCACTCAAGTGCGGCGTGCGCGATCGCTGGATCGGCTGGGATTTCCGCAGCCAGTATGACCGCCTGAAGCTCATCGCCAACAACAGCCGCTTCCTGATCCTTCCGCAAGGCCGCTTCCCGAATGTCGGTTCGCGTGTGCTCGGCCTGCTTGAACGGCGGGTCGCCGCCGACTGGCAACGGCATTTCGGCCATTCGTTGCTGCTGCTGGAAACCTTCGTCGATCCCCGCCGCTTTCATGGCGGCGTCTACCGAGCCGCCAACTGGCTGGCACTGGGTAAGACGCGCGGCTATCGGCGAACGCGCACAGGCTACAGCGACGAGGCCGAGGCGCCGAAGTGGGTGTTCGTGCGCCCGCTGCACCGCCGCGCCACCGCCTTGCTCATCCATCCCGACCGCGACCGGCTGGGCCTCACCGGGACCCCGAAGATGCAACTCAACGCCCACCAAATGCGCTCCCTTCCCCTGTGTTTTGCCGCCATTCCCGATCCGCGCCGAGCCCAAGGGCGTCGGCACCGCCTGCCGGTGGTGCTGGCACTGGCCGCTGGCGCGACGCTCTGCGGCTTGCGTGGCTACAAGGCGATGGCCGAATGGGCCGCCGATCTGGGGCAGGCCGCCCGGGCGCGCTTCGGCTGTCGGCGCAGGCGCATGAACGGGAAGGACCATCATTACGAGGTACCCAGCGAATTCGTCATCCGGGACTGCCTCGTCCGGATCGATGCGGGCGCCCTGGACGCCGCGCTCGCATCGTGGCAAAAGGCCTGGGGCCTCATCGACGAGGCGCTGGCCATCGACGGCAAGACGATGAAGGGCGCCATTGACGACGAGGGCCGGCAGGCACACATCATGAGCGTCGTCGGACACGAGTCCGAACACTGCTACGCCCAAAAAAAGTCGGTACCCTGCCTGTAGCCGGGGCCGACGAACACAAGCAGACCAACGAAATCGGCATGGCCATCCCGCTGCTTGCGGGATGCGAACTCGCCGGCCGGGACATCACCGCCGATGCGCTGCTGACGCAACGCGCATTGGCTGAACACATCGTCCGGCAAGGAGCACACTACCACTTCACGGTCAAGGGCAACCAGCCGGCGCCAGCAGTTCTAAATGTAGGAATGATTGTCAATACCGGGTCACGGCCATGAACCGGTATGTCCGGGGGCTGGACAAAAGTTACGGTTCACGGTATAAAGCGCTGGGTCATAATATTCAGCGAGCAGAGCTTGGCTTTTCCGTTAGTTGGGAGCCCCCTTGATTTTAAGGGATTAGTGGCCTCCCTCAGGGAGTTGATGCAGCGGTTCCCGGACAAGCGGACGGGAAAGAACTGCGTCTACGCCATGGAAGACGCGGCCTTGGCGGCCTTTGCCGTGTTCACTATGCAAAGCCCTTCGTTTCTAGCCTATCAGAGGACGATGAAACAGACCAAAGGCCAGAGCAACGCGCACACGCTCTTTGGCATGAACCTGATCCCGACTGACAACTGCATCCGCAACCTGCTGGACCCGGTGGCGCCCAGTCATGTCACCCCCCTATTCGAACAGACATTCGAGGCACTGAACGCGGGCGGCCATATTGACCCTTTTCGCGTTTCTCTCTCCTCAGAAGTGGACCCCAATTCTTGGACACTAGCTTAGGTGGATATCTGCCCTTACAGTAACGCAACAAGGAGCAGAAATCCTATGAGCAAGACACGACGCAATCACGCCCCGCAGTTCAAGGCCAAGGTGGCCCTTGAGGCCCTGGCCGGGGAAAAGACCATCCACGAGATCGCCGCCAAACATCAGGTCCACCCGAACCAGGTGACCCAGTGGCGCCGGCAGCTCATCGACCAGGCGGCGGAGGTCTTCGGCAAGCCCGCGGGCAAGACGCCCGCCGACGATCGCGAGGCCTTGCTCGCCAAGATCGGGGAGCTTACGGTCCAGAACGATTTTTTTGCACGAGTGCTCGGCAAATGACCACGGCTGAGAGACTCCAACGGGTCGAACGTGAGCATCCGGTGGTGCCGATCACGCGCCAATGCGCGTGGCTTGGCGTGCCCCGATCGAGCGTGTATTACCAGGGCAAACCCGCGGTCTCCGACGACGACCTGGCGCTCATGAAGCGGCTCGATGCCCTCCACACCCAGCACCCGTTCCTGGGCTCCCGGCGCCTGAGGGACCGGCTGGAGCGCGATGGCGTGTTTGTGAACCGCAAGCACATCCAGCGGCTCATGCGGGTCATGGGGATCGAGACCCTGTACCCGAAGCGCAAGACCAGTGCGCGAGGTCCGGGTCATCGCATCTATCCCTGATGGCGTGTTTGTGAACCGCAAGCACATCCAGCGGCTCATGCGGGTCATGGGGATCGAGACCCTGTACCCGAAGCGCAAGACCAGTGCGCGAGGTCCGGGTCATCGCATCTATCCCTATCTTTTGCGAGGTTTGGCCATCACCCGCCCCAATCAGGTCTGGTGTTCGGACACGACCTACATCCCCACGGCCCGCGGCTTTTGTTATCTGGTCGCCATCATGGACTGGGCCACCCGGGCGGTGCTCTCCTGGCGGCTTGCCACCACCTTGGAGGCCGACTCCTGCGTCGAGGCCCTGGAGGAGGCCGGGCCACCCGGGCGGTGCTCTCCTGGCGGCTTGCCACCACCTTGGAGGCCGACTCCTGCGTCGAGGCCCTGGAGGAGGCCCTAGAGCGCTTTGGGGCCCCGCAGATCTTCAACACCGACCAGGGGTCGCAATTCACCTCCGAGGCCTTCACAGACGTCCTGAAGGCCCACACGATCGATATCAGCATGGATGGCAAGGGCTGCTGGCGCGACAACGTGTTCGTCGAGCGGCTGTGGCGAGGGGTCGCAATTCACCTCCGAGGCCTTCACAGACGTCCTGAAGGCCCACACGATCGATATCAGCATGGATGGCAAGGGCTGCTGGCGCGACAACGTGTTCGTCGAGCGGCTGTGGCGCTCCGTCAAATACGAGGAGGTGTATCTCAAGGCCTATGAGTCCATACCCGAGGCGCGGGCCTCTCTTGCTAAATACTTTCATTTCTACAATAATGAGAGACGTCATCAAGCACTGGATCGGCAGACACCGTGGCAGGCTTACACAGCGTCCTGGGATCTAGCCGCTTGACCAACCCGGCAGATAATCCACTTAAGGATCGGGAGATTCTGTCCAGGGGTTGGGGTCCACCTCTGTCCCACTCGGCGCGTTCGCCCGGACGGATCAGGCGCACGCGCACGTGCGACACATCCACCCCCCCATCTTGGCCCGGATCGTTCATGCCCTCCGTTATAGCAGAGGCGAGCCCCAAAAGCCAGCGGATTCGGATGCCCTTCGCCTCATCAAGGACTTGGGGAGGTGAATGACGGGGCCCTGTCAAGGATAGACCTCTTGCAACATGAGTCTGAAGGCGGATCGGGCTTTGTTCGTAAGAGGGGAGATGCAGACCCTTATGAACCTCGATAACTGACCTCCATTGATCAGCTTGCGGACTTTTTGTCCGGCACCCAGACGACGACCGCTTGGGTGCCGGCCTGCCCGAGCGGTCGTGACGAATGGGCGCAAAAGCCTCATCCGACCCCGATATCCCGCCCTCGCCCGAATCCATAAGGGGATTGTGATCCACGCCCCCATGAAGGTCGGCTGCGTCTCCCGGCGGATCCCTCGATGGCTCGCCCCGGCCGCGCGGGGCCATCAGAGCATGCCGCCATCCTGGTTACGCTTGGCTCATGTCGGGTTCACGGCGCGGTCATTGCGACGCCCATCGGCTCCGATGCCATTGAGTCCACGGCCGCCGCATGAAGGTCTGGTGCCGTGCCCACGAGTGTCTCCCCTGACGCACTACGGGCCGGGATGCCGGGCGCGGCCCAAGCGTAATCCCGAGGACTGCAGGGCGTATCAAGGCGCGGTGCCGACGGCATCGGGGCGCAGGTCGCAACATAAGACCCGCATGGTGCCGGCCATGTCGTAGGAGCACGCCCAGGTCACGCACAGGGTGGCATCGGGAATGGAGAAATAGGGGCGCGTCAGTTGCGGTTCGCCCGGGTGCGCGCTGGCGCGGCGGAAATAGGGACGCGAGAACCAGTCGGCACCCGCGGTGTCGGCGAGTGGGACGTAGCGGGGATCGGTGTCGGTGGCGCGCGGGCGCGGAATGTAGGGCGGCCCGGCCTGCCGCCCGTCGGCGTCGAGGATATAGGCGCGCAGCAGGCGCGGCTCGCCGCCGAGCGCGGCACGGGCCTCGGCCCACGGGGTGCCGGTCGCGAGCCGGCGGATGACGGCCACGAAGACCTCGTCCAGGCGATCGCAAGGTGCGGGTGGCGTCGCCAGATGCCGACGGATACGGGCATGCAGGGCCGGGAGCCCGTCGGGCTCATGGGTGGCGGGCGTCGGCTGCGGTTCACCGAACGCAAAGCCTTGGATCAGGTCGACGTTGCTGTCGACGGCGATCAGGGCCTGATCTTCGGTCTCGACGCCCTCCATGATGACGAGCGCCCCGATCTCGTGCAGGAGCGCCACCAAGTGCGGGAGGAGATTGCGTACCCGGCGATGGTCGAGGGCCTGGCGGATCAGCGAGCGGTCGAGTTTCACGAACTCCGGCGACAGGTGCCAGAGACGATCGAAATTCGAATGGCCGGATCCGAAGTCGTCTATGGCGGTCAAGCATCCACGGCTCCGGAAATACGCGACGGCCTCGGTCAGGCGCGTGGAGCGGGCTATGGCGCCCTCGAGGATCTCGATCACGAGCCTGTGTCCTTCGATCCCGAAATGGCGCAGCAGGCGACCGACGAAGGGACTGTGGTCGTTACGCGCGTTGATGGAACGTACATCGACATTCAGGAAAAGCCAGGTCGATTGTGGCGCGCTCCGCAGATAGTTCTGGATATGGAGGAATCGGCTCAAGCGGTCGATATGGATGACCTCGTGCGTCGAGCGCAGGGCGGCGAACACCGCAAGCGGCGAGACCGGGCCGCCGTTTCGGCGCCGCGCGCGCAACAGCGCCTCGTGGGCGACCGGCCGGCGGTGGGCGACACTGACGATGGGCTGAAAGGCGCTGCCTAGTATGAGGTCGTGGTGGCGGGCGACATAGCCCTCGCCCTCCCGCGCGATCAGGGCCTCAAGGGCCGCGAGTTCCGATCGCAGGAGGTCGTCTGCGTCATTGGCAAGACCGAGGCCTGGCATCATCCCGTCCCATCATCGTCTGTGATCCGTGACCCCATGGGCGCGTGCCCGACAGGTACCCGCTGAGGAACATACGGTCACTATCCTTTCCTTGTATGACTCGATCATGACGCGGCGAATCCTTGCCGCGCGTGTCTTTGGCGTGGCTAATGGGTCCAGGGCTGCAGCATGAAGGTCTGGTATTCGACGGCCTCCATGTCGCGATCGAGCCACACCAGACCTAGGAGCACCGAGATGAGCAGCGACAGCGAGAAGCCATACCCGTAGAAATAAAGGCCAAGGTGGGTGCTCAGGATCGAGAGCCCGAGGTTTAGTACCAGAAAGGTCGCCGTGAGCCCCACCACGCGCGCGCGGCGGTCGAGGTAGAAGAAGATGTTGAGTATGCCCATGAGCGCCACCTGCAGGCTCGCGCCCACCACATCGATCTTGAAAAGTGGCACATAGAGGAGCGAGATGCCAAGGGCCCTCAGGACCGCGGGCCCGACCACGAACGCCAGAATAGTGGTAAGCGACTGGAGCTTGATGATGTCGAAGATGCCGGTCTTGGCGCTCGTCACCATGCCGTTGCGCATATTACGGATATACGAGAGGCTCGTGCCCTCGCGCACGCCTTCGTAGAAGCGGTCGTAGTAGTCGACGAAATCGGTCTCGACACGCATGAGAAATACCGCCATGCCGGGAATGATGGCGAGATAGGCGAGAAAGATCGGGAGGTCGTATATGGCCGATGCGCGCAGCGGGCCGATCACGGGCTGGCTGGTGTCGGGCGTGAACCAGAACACGAATTTGTCGGCCCATATCGCCGCGTTATAGAAAAATCCACAGGCGAGCAGCGAGGGATACATGCGCCCGGGCCTCAGGAAATCGAAGGCCAAAAAATTCGGCGACGGGTAGTCGCGGTAGACGGAGGCAAGAAGCCCGGCAAACAGCAGGCACTGACCCAGCAGAAAGGCAAACAACAGACCGACAAGGCCGTAGGGGCGCATCATGAGCCCCATGCCGAGCGTGGCGCCATAGGCGATGACAAAGCTCGCCACGATGGCGCGGTAATGCTTGAGACCGGTGAGCATGACCGCCACCACCCATATGCCGGTGAGCAGGCTAAAGAGCGCGGTCATGAGCAGCCGATAGACAAGCCCCGTCCCGGAGAACAAAAAGAGCGTGGCGAACGCCGCCAATGCGAAGGCGCTGCCCATGGCCACCACCAAAAGGCCGTTCAGGTTGGGCAGGACACGATCGTGCTCGCGATCGAAGATCCGGTCGGCGACATAACGCGTGAAGGCGAGTTGCCAGATGCCACAGAAAATGAGGCTGGTCGCGATCAGGTAGGTGACCGAGGTCTGGAACTCGCTTATGAGGCGCGGGGGGAAGACGTGGTTTGCGCTGAGGAAGCCCAGAAATATGACACCCAGGATGGAAACGACCCATGGGCCCGCGCCTATGATGCCGGCGTAGGAGTAGGCGCGCACAATGCCAAGATAGTCGTTGTGGCGCATGAGCTTGCGCAACGCGAAACCTATGCCTGCCATGAGCGGGCCTCCTCATGGTGACAGCGGTGCGTGGCGGCAAGGGCGGCCTGCGGGCCGTAATGGGGTGTGTCAGGCATCCTGGGCCTCTTGATAAAGCGTGCGATACCGTTGATACATGTGCACGTCGGTGTAGTGGGTCTCGACGCGGGCTATGGCGGTGGCCTGCGCGGCACGCCAGCGCGTGGTGTCGGTGAGCAGGGCGGTGGCGGCGTGCGCCAGGCCCTGCGGGTCGGCGATGCCGATGATGTCCCCGGCCGCCCCCAGGTCGTCGTGTTCGCCGCCGAATATCAGACGGCGACAGGCGCCGACGTCGGTGCATACCGCCGGGACGCCGGCGGCGAAGCCCTCCAGGAGCACGAGCGGAAGTCCCTCGCTGATCGAGGCTCAAGACCAGCAGATGGACCTGCGGCAGGATGTCTGTGACCGGCTGGAAGCCCTTGAAGCGCACGTGCCCGGCGAGATCGAGGTTGTCTATGAGCGCGCGGCATTCAGCCACGTAGGACGGGTCCTCGTCCTCGGGGCCGACGATCCAGCCTTGGGCCTGGGGGATCTCGGCTATCACCGCGCGCATCGCGCGTATGAAGGTCTTGATGTCCTTGATCGGCGTGACGCGCCCAAGCAGACACAAGACCGGCGCGGCGAACGACGAATCGGGGCGTGGCGCGCGTAGCGCCGCAAACGGCGCGATCGGCACGCCGTTTGGGATGATGAGGGTCTGGCGCTCGTCGGCCCCGTCGGCGATCTGGCGGGCCTGGGCTGCCGGGTACAGGGCCACGACGTGCCCGGCGGCCTCGTAGCAGGCGCGTCCGAGCGACTCGAAAAATGCGATCCAGAGCTCGCGCAGGTAGCTGATCTCGCTCGGATCGCGTTCCAGACGGCTGCGCCGATCCGCGACCCACGCGGCATTGAGCAGGTCTATGCGCCGCTCCTTGGTGTAGATGCCATGCTCGCTCAAAATGAGCGGCCGGCCGGCGTGCCAATGCAGGAGCGCGCCAAGCAGCCCGGCGTAACCCGTGGACACCGCGTGATAGCAGCGCGCCGGCACAAGCTGCCGGGCGATGGTCGCGAGCCGCCAGATCGGCAGGTGCATGTTGCGCACCGTCCAGAAATAATCGACGAAAGACGGGTCCGTGCAGCGCTCCTCATAGGTCTCGGCGATGTACGCGAAGCTGTCCTCGCCGTACAGGAATTCCGTGAGCGGGATGCGTCCGTGGCCATCGGCATAAAAGGACAGGTCGCGCAGGGCCTCGGGCCAAAACGGCCTGTCTTTTTGACGTAAGCGGGTGTGCAGGTCGCGCAGGCAGGCCGGGGTCCCGGCTATGCGCCGCGGGGTCTTGGGGGGCGGCGCGTCGCCCGCGGCGAACAGGTAATGGGCCTCGAGGTGGACGAGATTCGTGGGGAGCGTGTATTTCACGGGGCCGTAGTCCTGCGGGCGGCTCCCCAGAAAGACGATCCCGAAGCGGTACTCGGGCAGGCCTTGCATCAGCTGGTTGACCCACGAGGAGACACCTCCGCTCACATACGGGAAGGTGCCTTCGAGCAGCAACATGATGTCGACCGAGGTGGCGGTTGGAAACGGGGTGGTCATGGGGTGGCGCTCCAGAACCGGACCACCGGTCCTATGGTAGGGAGATCGAGCAGCGACGGGTAGCTCTTGGCCATATCCTTAAGCGCGGCATAGTCGCCCACCCGAAAGCGGGTCTCGGCGAGATAAGGCAGGACTTGTCCGGGAGCGGCGTTCAGGTCCAGGGCCCGTTCGCAATGGGTGCGCGCGGCCAAATGATGCCCCTCGAGCATGGCGATACGGCCCATGAGGACATGCAGTGTCGCGTCCTCGGGGCGATGTTCCAGGGCGGCGAGCGCATGGGTCTGGGCGCGACGGATGGCATGCACGCGCAGGTGGTCGCGCGACAGGTCCTGATAGAGGAGTTCCCAGTAGAGGAACGCCAGCCGTTTCTCCAGGGCGCTGCCGTCGTCGCGGGGGCCCAGGGACCGGCGTAACGACAGGGTCTCGTTGATGGTCTGCGCGAGATCCCCTTCACGCTGGTCGAGCAGCCCGTAGGCGAGCAGGCGCAGATCCTCCTCGGGGTGGCGCAGGGCGGCGCGTACCAGTGGCGCGGTCTGGCGCGAGAGTCTGGGATCGAGCGCCAGCAGGGCGCGCACGCCGCGTGTGACACCGGCATCCCGGGCGCGCAATATCGCCCACGCGCCGCCTGCCCCCATGTGGGGTTGCCGGCCGCGCATCTCCCTGCCGAACGCCGGCAGCCCCAGGGTCTCGGGCTCGGGTGCGGGCGTGCGGCTGTTCAGGCGCGCGATACCCGCGGTCACGAGCAGCGCGATCGGCACGCCGGCGACCGGTACGGTGGCCATAAGGATCGCGCACAGCCACGATCCCTGCTGCCCGCGATAGGCCTCGGGCAGCAGGCGCGCCATGGGGGCCGCGAGCACAAGCGAGAGGATGCCGTTGGCGGCCAGCGCGTAGGCCAGCAAAAGCCGCGCAGGCAGCCCGCGGAACGTGCGTGCGACCCCCGCAAGCGAGGCCTGGGACAGGAGGTAGGATGCGAGCTCAACGGCCATCGTCGACTCCCGCGGCCGTGCGCAATACCGGCAGCGTGTCGCCGCCTGCGATCTCGTGGATGGACACCGAAAAGGTTGCATCCGCCTTTGTCAATGCAAGCTTCTCGTCGAGGCGCGCCTTAAGGCGATGGGCATAACCCTCGGCCACCGACCGCCTGCCAAACGGCAGCAGCGTGACCAGCCGGCCGACCGGAGGTGTCGTGATGCGCCAGTTGTCGTCGAGGCCGCGCGCGAGCGCCGCAAGGTCGTCCAATATCGCCTCGCGCAAGGTGTCGTCGGCGACCGAAATGGTGGTGGTGACGAGACTGCTCGTGAGGTTCAGATCACGCGCGCAACGCGCGAGTTTGACGGTCTCGGCGGCGAACCGGGGCGGACATTGCGGCAGGCTTTGCAGTATGTCCCGGGCGGTGCACGCGGCCTTGGCATCATCGGCGACATAGGCCAGCAGGACGCTTACGGTGAGCAGGTTCTCGTCTTGCAGGAACAGGAAGGGCATGGTCGCGACCACGAGCACGCCGAGCAGGGTGTCATCGGAGGTGAGCATGGGGGCTGCGACCAGATAGGCGCTTTGCTCCCCGTCTTTCAGGGAATTGGCCGCCCAGTAGGCGGTGCGGCGTTTTTCGCAACAGCGTTTGATCAGGATGTCCTCGCGATCCAGGGCGAATGTCTCGCCGATGTGGGCGCGCGGTTCCGGTTCTATGACATCCCCGGAGACCGCATACAGGGCCGCCTGTTCGAAGCCGCCATGGTAGGCGGTGAGGTGCAGCAGTCGCGCGGCGAGTTCGCCCGTGAGGGCGCCCCCGCGGGTGACGAGTTCGTGGCGGAGCTCACGCAGGGAGTCACGCAGCGTGACGGGCTTGCCGATAAGGGTCTGTTCGAGCCGGTCGTGCGACAGCCGGGTCATATGAAGTGTGCGCGTCAGCCCCTCCAGTTGTTGCGCGGCATAGGCGCTCATCTGTTCGGAGCGGCGCAGGCGCAGGATCCACAGGGAGCCATATTCTCCGGCGAGCAGTGTCAGCATGATGCCGCCCAGGAACTGCCCTTGGGGAAGGCGATGGATGTGCAAGGCCGGCAGCCCGAGGCGCGCGGCGACGAACGACAGGACCAGGATCGCAAGCGACAGCACCGCCGGGGCGAGCCCGTAGCGCAGGGCCACCAGTACCGGCGCGAACCACAGCCAGGGGAACGTGGCGTTCACCAGAAACGGATCGCGGGGGCTCACGGCAAAGGCCACCGCGATGGCGATCACCGGGATCGCGACGGCCTCCGCCCAGGCCCGTGCCTGGGGCGAGGGCGCAAGGTGTGTGCGTACGCTCACGAGAGCAGCCTTCGGATCATGGCGTTCAAGGTATCCTCGGCGAGCACGCCCACGCTCTCGCGCGGCCCGCCGCTGCGGCTCGCGGTGGCCGTCCACACGATGCGGCCGCTCTTCACATTCACGAGGTCCATGGTGACCGCGACTGCCGGCTGTCCGTCCAGGCCGATGGTGTAGCGCCACTCCTGGACTGCGCCCTCGACCACATAGCGATCACCCAGGGCGCGGGCCTTGCGCAGCAAGGTCGCAGGATCGGGCTCGAGACCCAGGGGCAGGCGATTATGGTGATCGACGGCCATGGCGCTTACGCGCGCAAGGCCGTGGGTCAGCAGCAGACTGGCGGTCATGGATGCGGCGCGCGAGCCCGCCCCGGGCGTGGTCGTGTAGTTGGCGAACGGGGCCACAGCGATGGCCGCGTCATGCGCAAGCCGCGGGGCATGGCTTGCCTTAAGCGCGGTGCTCGCGCAGCCCGACAGCAGGATGCCTGTGGTAATGCCAAAGATGCGCTTTATCAGGGTCATGAGGGTCCTCTCTCCTAGGGTTTGAAGTGGTAGTCATAGCGCATGCCGACGGCCTGCAGACGGTTTTCGATACCGATGCCGCCCTGGCTGCGGGTGTAGTAGACGGCCAGGTGGTCGGGGCCCACGATAGGCATCGCCACCCCGACCGAGAGGTCATAGCCGGCGTGGGTGACGCTGTTGTCGAACACCGAGAGATCGAGGAACGGACGCAGGCCGGGGGCGTAATGACGCTGATAGGTCTCGCCGAAGTGCACGTCGAGACCCGCCTGGGCATAGCTTTGCGGCACGAAAAAGCCGATCCCGCCGCTTGGGGGGAGCAGCGGTTCGAGGGCTTCCGGCAGGGGACCGCCTGCGGCGCGATAGTGCGCGAACGACAGCGCGCCCCCGACGGTGATGTCGGGATAGCTGAGAAAGATCTTGTGGTCGTAGTGGAAAGAGGCGATCACTCCGCTCGCGAGCGCGCCCCCGCCCTGGGCTTGGAGTTGCCGGTAGGAAAGCCGTCCGTTCACGGTGTCGCGTACCGTCAAGGCCTCGGCATCGGCCACGCTCACGCCGTTTTTGACGCCCCCGAGATAGAGCGATGGCAGATCGTAGGCGCGCGCATGATAGTTTACGCGCAATGTCTGGGTGCTATGGGGCCAGAATGCCGTCTGCCAGCTGGCCCGGGCGTAGAGGAAGCGGGTCACCGCTGAGCGGCGACCCACGGTGAGGCGGTAACGGCCGGATGGACGGCGTGCCACGATGCCGAAGTACTGAGACCTGTCGAAGCGCGGGATGGTGCCGATGAGCGTCGGGTTGGTGCGCTGATCGAGACTGTTGACGGCCCCTGCGTCGATCGCGGTCCCCGGATTCAGCGCATGGCGCACGGTAAGCCCCTCGCTCAGGGCGCTGAAGCCGGCGCTGCGCAGATATTGGATCTGGCCGCCCACGCGATCCGATTGGCGCAGCGCGAGGGCCCGGTAGCGGCGCGCGAGCGCGACATCGGAGCGGCCCCGGCCGAGGCCTGCGAAGGCCGCCGAGATCGCCTGCGCCGGCTGGCCGACGGCGGCCGCGGCATCGACCCGGCCTACGCGTGGCAGGGTGCGGTCGTGATGGGTGAGGAGCGCGCGCAGGCGCATGCCGTCGTGTCCGGCGAGTGCCACGGCGAGTGCCGCCCACGGGGGCGCAATACCGGTTCTTGCCGCCTCGTAGTCGGCCGGTGCATAGGCCGCGCGCGCCAGTGCGTAACCGAGCAGGACATCGCGACGCATGGGCGCGTGCCGGTCCGGACCCCTGGCGGCGAGCAACGCCATGACCGTCGGGGCGGTGGCGAGATCGACGGCGAGCGCCGCGCGCTGCCGCGCCGCATGGCGGATCGCGGCGCGGCCTGGGGCAAGGAGTATGGCAAACGCGCGGCGGCGGACGGCGATGGCCTCGTCGGCGCGCCCGTCCTTGGCGAGGCTGTCGGCCAACGGCAACAGGAACCGCGGATCATCGGGGTGGCGGCGCAAGAGGCCGCGCAGATAGGGGAGCGCAAGACGCGGCTCGTTCAGGGTCAGAAAGCTGAGCGCATAAGGGAGCCACAGGGAGCGGTTGCGATCGACGATCGGCGCCCACGTGAGCAGGGTGGCGGCGAGATGCGGGGCGCGCCCCGTGGCCACGAAGAACCACAGGTAGGAGTCGAGGATGGCGGTGCTCTGCGGAAAGCGCCGCAGGGCCTCGCGGTAGACGCGTTCGGCCCGCAGGTCACGTCCCTGCACGGCCCAGTAACGGGCAAGTCCGGTCCAATAGTAGGGGTTGCCGACAAGCCTTGCCGTGTTGCCGGCGCGGATCTGCGCGAAGGTCTCGATCAGCAAGGGGCGCGAGTGCCGCCGTTCGGCGATGCCGAGCATGGCAAAGAAGAACACCGGGGTGTGATAGCGCCGGAAGCCCGCGAGCGCCAGCCGGTAGGCATCGCGCGGGTGGCGGTGCTCTTTCAGCAGCACGAGATGGGCGAGGTCCCCCTGGGTGGCGGTACCGCGTGCATAGAGGGCCTGTGCGGCGGCGCGCGCGGCGGGGAAGTCCTGACGCATCCACGCAAGCGCCCCGAGGGTATGGTAGTAGGCGAAGTGGCGGGTCGACACCGCGGCGGCATGGGCGGCGAGCAGGCGGTAGGCGCGGCCGATCTCGCCGCGGTGGTAGAAGAGCGACGCCTCGGTCAAGAGCACGCGCGATGTCGCCCCGTAGCGGCGCGTATAAGCGCGCAACGCGGCGAGTTCGCGGGCCCCGGCACCCAGACTGTTGTCGAGCGTTATGACAGACCACAGGTAGCGCCGGTGCGGGTTCTTGCGCATCGCCTGCTCGAGCCAGTGGATGGCGCGGTGCGGATGGCCCTGGATCTGGTAGAGGCGGCTCATCTCCAAGACCAGCGCCGGCGCGCCCGGGTGACGCGCAAGGCGCAGGGTCAGAAGCTCGGTCAGGCGCGTGAACGCCGACAGTCCGCTCGCGAGCGTCCAGGCGGGCTTCAGGTAGGCGGTGTCGCCTTCGCGCGCGAGATAGACCATGGCGCGCAAGGCGGTGTGATCGTGCCCGGTCCATAGTGCCGTCCGCGCCAGCCGCCGCCGCCACGCGATCGCGTCCGGCCGGTTTGCGACCGCCGCCTGGGCGACGCGGTAGGCGGCATGCACCTGGCCGGCGTTCAGGAACACCTTATAGGAAAGGCTGTAGTCGCGCCGGTCGTAGGGTTCGTGCGGCTGTCCACCGGTGCTTGCGGCGCAGGCCGCGGGCCCGGGCGCGACGGCCACGGCCAGGGCCGTGCCGAGCCCGAGCAGCCGGTGCGCGTAGCGCGGGATCATGTCATGCCCAGGAGGCGCCGGGCGTAGCGCGCCGCCGTGTGGGGCCGGTTGGCGGCGCGCGCAAGCGCGATCATGCGCCGCAGGATCGCCGGGTCGCGGCCGAGGCCCGCCAGGTGGCGGCCGCCCTCGGCTGCGGCCATTGCGACGTCATTGTGGCCCTGCAGGATCTGCAGGGCCGCGAGGAAATAGCGGGCCTCGGCGGTGCGCGTGGCGGCATAGCGTTGGGCCGCGAAATCGAGGCGCGCCGCCTCGCGGGGATGATCGAGGCCGTCGGCGGCATTGGCCGCCAGGGCATAGAGCGCCGCGCGGTGCGCGCGGTCGTGGCGGGCGAGGCCGCGATAGATGGCGACCGCCGCGCCCCCGTCGTGAATGGCAACCGCCTCCCGGGCCAGCGCGCGCAGCACCTGCGGCCCGGCGCCGTGACGCAATTGGCCGATGAGCAGGCGCAGGGCGTGTTCGTTGCGCGCGCGCCGCGCGCTGCCCTTGGGGTAGCGGTAGTTCACCCCCAACAGGTCGCGATAGGTGAGCCAGCGCAGGCGTTGGCGATAGGCATGGCCGGCGGCGTGCGGCATGAGCGGCGCCAGCACCCGCAGCGCCGCGAGATCGTGCCCGGCGTCGATTTCCCGGCGCGCGAGCAGCAGCATGATGGCATCGCTATGCGTATGGCGTGCCGCGGCCTTCACGAAATAGAGATCGACCGCGGGCGTGTGCGAATGCTGGATGCGCCGCAAAAACGATGCCGGATTAAAAAGCAGTACGAGCGTCAATACGATGCCGAGCGCCAAGCCCGCCACGAGCGCGGGCGGCGCCAGGCGCTCGCGTGCGATGTCAGGGGCAGCGAACCGTGAAGCGGCCATGGTGGGCCTCCAGGTGGTAGGTGAAGAGGGACCCGGCGACGCGTCCGTGGATCGGCCGGTGGCCGTCCCGGACCCGGCAACCGGCGGCGTTGGCGAGCCGGAACCGCAGCCCCTTGTGGCCGGCGAGGGCAAAGGACAGGTCCGTCCCGTCATAGAAGGCGCTGGTGATCGTGGCGTTGGCGTCGTGCACATACGGGACGCGCGGCCGGGTCGGTGTGAGGCGGATCCTGAGCGGCGCGCCGGTGGATGGCGGGGCGATGTGGATGTAGCGCACGGCGCCATGGCGATCGAAGCCGGCAAGCCCCCGGGTGCCGCGCAGGCGCGGGTACCCAAGGCGTACCGGGATGCGCCATTCGCGATCCGCGCCGGCATCGCTGATATACCAGCTGCGCGCGCCGCGGGCGACGACCGCATGCCCGAAGTCCACGGCGATGCGGGCAAACTGCGAGGGAAAGATGGCGTCGGTGCGTTGCCGCAGGGCCCAGGTGATCACGTGGCGCAAGGCGCGCAGGCCCGCCACGCGCGCACCCGAATAGAAGTGGTAATAGATGTCCAGGGGCTTCAGGCGCCTTGGGCTGTTGGTGAGCTTGAAGGTCTGGATGGCGCGCACGTAGCCGTAGTAATAGGGGCTCGTCCAGCTGTGCGTGTAGACATTCTCGTCCTGCATGGGCGCATAGACCTGGAAATAGCGGCCTTTGAAGATCCCAAGCCCCCGCACCTTCGTGACGAACGGTTCGGCGTCGGTCTCGGTGGCGCCGCCGCCGTTCAGATTGAGGACATGGGCGCGATAACTGAGGGCCAGCACGCGCGCGTCGGGATCGCAATCCCCGGACCACTGGAGGAGCGATACGCGTTTGCCGGGCGGCGCGATGTGGCGGTTTATCCAGCGAATGGCCCAGCCGACCTCCTTGTGGGCGCTAAAGCGGGTATAACCCGGGACCGTGAGCGCATAGCCGTAGCGCATGTCTCCCTTATGGCCCATGAGCGCGGGGTCGTGTTCGAGCGCCGGCCAGTTGAAGGGGTGGGAGAAGGTGTGCGAGGCGACCTCCACCCAGGGGAGGGCGGCGATGCGGCGCGCAATGGCGGTGAGGTGCGCGGCGGCCTTGGGGAACAGCCCGTGCGGCGTGAAGTAGGAGACGATGAAGGACGCCGATGTCGGGAGCCGGTACTTGTCCAGGATCTGCTTTAGGATGACCTCGCCTGCGTAGCGGTCGCGATAGCGGTAGATCCAGCTCTTGTTGGCAAAGCCGTCACCGTCGATCTGGGCCATGAGCAGGCGCCGCCCGCTCTCGGTGGTGGTGTCGGGGACCGGCATCGCCGGCAACCGCAAGGCACGGCGCAGGAACCGGAACGGGTTGAGGACCCAGGCGGCGGGGGCACGGCCCTTGCGGCTTGGCAGTGCGCCTAAGTAGCTCACGACGTCGGGCGATAACGCATAGCCGCCCCAGGGGGTGAGGCCGGCGGCGTCCTCGCTCTGATCGCGCGCGTCTTGCAGCACCAGAAGCCGGCGGCCGCGACGCAGTGCAAGCGGCCGGAAATTGTTAGGGGCCGCGGCCACGGGAGGGGTTTCGAAGCCGACGTACCGGGGATCGCGGAATGTTACGCGATTGCCTACGAGGCCGCGCGGGATGTGGCCCACGGAAAGGCCGAGCGGGTGCAGATGTCCGGCGTCGGCCGCGAATCCAAAGCTCCCGAGGATGGCCACCGGCACCCCATCGCGCATCTGCCGGCGCAGAAAGCGATAGACCGCCGCCCCTTGCGGCACATGATCGTTCTCGAACCAGGTGACGATGCCGGCGTAGCGTCCCGCCAAGGTGCCATGCGGCAGACCGAAGGCGACGTTTTCGATGCGCGTGCTATAGCCGAGATAGTTGAGCGGCATGGCCGCATACCAGTTGAGCGAGGTGTGCTGGGCATCCTGGGGACCGCTGTAGAGCATGAGGATCTTGCGCGGCATGACGTAAAGCGTGCCGACGCCGAGCATCGACAGTCGCCCGTTGGTGACATACGGACTGATTCCCAGGGCGGCGATACGCCGGGCGTCGGCGATCGCTTGGCGCCGTTGGCGTGCCGGCAGGTAGTCGATGCCGATGACCGGCAGCCCGAGCCGGCGGGCGGCGAACAGTTTGCGCAGCAGGCGCCGGCGCGTGACCCTCGGGATCGGCAGGTAGCGCCCGGTCTTCTGGTCCCAGCCGTCGAACAAGGACTCGGCGGCGACGGCCGTCACCTGCGTGTGGATGGCGGGCAGCAGGCGAAAGCCGCGGTTTAGGATCAGCCGCGCCGCGGGATGGGAGGTCTTGATGGCGCGGATCAGGCGGATCAGTCCCTGGCGTTGGCGGGCCCGGGCGCCGGCCCCGGCGAGCGCCTGGCGATAGGCATCGAGGTCATCGAGAAAAAAGCCCCGATACCCCTGTTTCCAGAGGGGCGCTATGACCTGATGGAGGAAATCCCGCCGGCAGGTCCGGCGCGCCTCGTTCAGGATCGCCGTGCCCCACGCACGGTCCCGGCCGAGAACGCAGCCCGGTGGGACCTTGGTGTACTCGCCCGCGGAGGCCTCGCCCACGCTGGCATAGGCAAACGCGTATCGATCCTTTTTATCAAAGCGGCGCGGCGAGAAGTGCGCGTCCGGCTGGACCACGACCCAGTGAAAGGCCTGGAGCGAATGCCGTGGGGGATGGGCCCCATAGTAGAACGCGATGGAGACGAGATGGGCCTTTGATGTCGACGCCAAGGCGAGCGACATCACCAATATGGCCAGGAGGGTTTTCCAGTCACGTAACAGCATCAGGTCATCACCACCGCGAAAATGCGATCCTTCCCGCGGCCCGGGGCCGCGAGGACAGTTCGGAGCCCGCACGCACGCGAGCGCCAGAAACGGGACGCGAACGCCCGCATTCCTGCCGCCGGCTCATGAGCCGGGCATTATTTTCCGTGTGTTTCCCTGATGGTTGTCACGAAGGCGCACGGGCCAACCCCGGCCCGCCCTTTACTACGCCCCGGTTGTGTCCCTCGTCCGCGCTATGGTCACCCCTTATCATTATCGGCGGACGAACGTTCTTCAGGACACGCCCATGGAATCAGTCTACGGCAGGGCCTGGTGCTTGTCCATGCCTTGCCGGCGATTCCGGAATGCCGGCGGGACCGACGGCCCTTGGCGCGTGGCGACAACTTGTCCTATCAGGTATGCGCGGGCGCTATCGATTCGGACGAGGCTTCTAAGGCTTGAAACGCATCCAATAAGGTGCGGGATTGGATGTCATGGAGGCAGTCGGCATGGCCGCTGTTGCCGCAGCCGTCAAGTTCGCAGGGTTGGCAGGAGCGGTTTGCGACAATGAGCGACTGGCGTGTCTGCCAGGGGCTAAAACGATGATGGTCGCCAGGCCCGAAGCACGCGATCACCGGCAGGCCCATGGCCGCGGCAATATGCATGGGGCCGGAATCGGCGCCGACGAAGACACGCGCGGCTGACGCCAGGGCGGCAAGCTCGGTGAGCGTAAGGGTGCCGGCGAGATCGACCATGCGATCGCCGCGGCCTTCGATGAGCGCGTGGGCAAAGGCCTGCTGCCAGGCCTCGTGGCCGCTGGTGATGACCACGGTAAGGCCCTGCTCCTCGCAATGGTCAAGGAAGTCCCGGCACAGGGCCGCCGGCAGGGTACGTCCTCGTTGTCCGGCAAGCGGTGCAAACAGCACGAAGCCCCGGTGCGGGATACGGCGCGAGGCGAGCAGCGCGGCGATGCTCTCGCGCGCCGCCGGTCCGGGTTCGATCGTGGCGCGCCGCGCCGCGGGGCTTGGGGCAAGGCCCAGGCGGCGCAAGAGATCGAGATGCCATTCGGCGACATGCCGGCGGTTGGGATCGGGGGGCGCGGGCAGGGTATGGGTGAACAGCCGTCGCCACATGAACCGCTTGAGGGGGGAGCCGTGCGTGACCGCTGACGCGCCGACCGCGTAGGGGATGCGTAGGAGGGCCTTGAGCGCCGGTCCCCACGAGCCGTCGGTGGTATGGGGTGATTGTATGAGCAGGTCATAGCGGCGCGCGCGCAGGGTGCGGATCAAGGCCCGGCGCGGTCCGACAGTCCGCCATAGGCCCTTTTGGCGCCAGTCCCGATCGATGGTGTGGACCGCGGCGATCGCCGGGTTATGCACGAAGAGTTCGGCCAGCGGTCGGTGTACCAGGATATCGATCCGGCTGTCCGGGATCATGTCGTGGAGTGCGCTGATGAGCACCGATGACAGCACGGCATCGCCGAGCAGTTGCGGCATGATGATAAGGACCCGTTGCAGGCGCGATGCGGCCACGGCGTCAGGTGGCGCGCCGTGGTGGCGCGCCACCGCCTCCGACGGATTCGGGGCGTCGGCCATCAGGCCCCCTCGGGCAGGGGCCGGTCACCTTCCGGCGTGCGCTTGAGCGAGACCAGCCGGCGGGGTCTCGCGGGGCCACAGATGCGGTCGGGGGAGGGGTGCGCGATCGCGCGCTCCGGGCTTTCGGGCGCGCGTGGATCGGGGACACAGGCCTCGGCGCGGCGCAGGGCCTCGTGCCAGTAGTCGAGGAAAGGCCCGTCGCCGGCTTGCGTGGTACACACCGGGACGGCGCAATCGCTCCAGTCAAGCGCCACATCGAAGCGTCCGGCCAATGATGCGCCGAGGCTACGCTGGCCGACCTCGGTCGACAGGGCCTCGATCGGTATCACGACATCGGCATGGCGCTGCGACAGGGCGGTGCCAAGCGCGAAGACCGCGGCGAACGCGCGCATCGTAAGATCCGGGTCACGGACTGTCAGGCGTTCGGCCTCGCGTTGCGCCCGTCCGGCATCACTGAGCCGCGGGAGGGGATCGAGATCGAGGGCCGCGAGGTAATCGGCGATCCAGGGGTCGCGCCGGCTGAGCAGGAGAATGACGAGGGGGCGTGTCACGAAATAGAGGTCGCCGTGGGTCTGGCTGCGGCCGAATGCCGAGCGCCATAGGCCCAGGCCATCACGGGTCAGGGCGATATGGACACCGGGCATGTGTCGCTTAAACCACGCCGCGCGCCCCGTCGACCGGCAAAAACCGAACACCGCGCGCCGCCCGAGGGACTGCGCATGCGCGACGAGGCCGTTCAGATAGGCCTGCTGGCGGGCCAAGGGTTCATCGTTCACAAAATAATAGGTGTAGGGCAGGGCGTGTTCGAAGCCGCGCACGCCGCCGCCGGGGACCAGCAGGGCTTCGAACTCACAATAATAGGGGGCGTCGAGCGGGGGATGGCCGGACGGCCAAGAGCTGGCCGTGGCCCGGGCCACGGCCGTGCGCGTCAGCGTCTCAAGCGATTCGTGAAAGGGTTCATAGAAGGCGAGGTATTGCGGGCACGACCGGAACTTGCTCCAGACATAGGTCGACCCGGCGCGCCATGGGGCATGGATCCAGATGGGGCCCGTACGCCCGTCGTGCGCGGCGTGGCCGGCCGCCGGCGGCATGGGGTGGCTTTGGCGGCGCGCCTCCAGCCACGCGATCTCCTGGGTCAAGGCGAGCTGCCGGCGGCCGAGTACGCGCAGCTTGTGTTTCATGCACCGCGAACGCACATGCAGATCGGCGAGGCGCAGCGCCAAGGCCGCCCGTCGGCGGATTCGCGACAGCCGCATCACTCCCCTCACGATCCGTCGGCCATGCCGGCGGTTTTGTCGGGAAATAGGCAAGCGGCCGCGTGTGTGAGGTTCTCGATATCCATGTCCATGCTATGGTAGGCGCCGCCGTGACGGTCGGTTGTTACCATTTGTGAGGGTCGGGGCCGATAAGTTCCACCGGGAAGTCCCATTGAGGCGCTTTGCGGCGACCGGGAGACCGATTAGACTAGCCCGTCCGGCGGGCCAAGCGGGCGCGCTTAATAAGAATATCGAAATACTATCAAAGGAGATGATGATATGAGAAACCGTTTCGTGATGGCAGGTCTCGTGGCCCTGTGCGCATGGCCGGCCGCGAGCTTCGCGCGCGTCTGGGTGGGTGGCGATGTGGGTGTGACCGGCGGCGCGCTCGCCGGCACCTCCCCGATCGGTGTCTATGGCGGCCTTTCGACACGGTCTTTTCCGGTGGGTCTGGAGCTTGGCTATCAGTTTCTGAGCGCGAACCCCGCCCACCTCGGAATGTTCACCGCCAGCGCCTTGTACCGTGCCCCCCTCCCGCGCGTTCGCGGCCTGCACTTTCTGGCGCGCCTGGGTCTCGCCGACATTCGCGGTGAGCAAAATCCCCCAAACCCCACCCGCATCCGCAACAGCCTGCGGCCGATGGTTGGGGCCGGCGTCAGCTATCGCGTCATGCGCCGCTGGGATGTGCGCGGGGAATACGATGTGATCATCGATCCACGCACGCTCGGTGGGCTGGCTCAGAACGCCGACGAATTGATGGTGGGCATGACCTACCAGTTCGCCACGCGCTGAGGCCTGCGCCACGGGGCGTGGTGTGCGCCCCGTGGTGTCCGGTGCCGATCAGGGCGCTTGCCCTGCTGGCTACCGGGATCAGATCAGATACTTGATGCCGACGGCCCCGAGCAGCGCGAGCGTGGCACGCAGGAACATGCGCTGGTTGATGCGCATGTGCAGATGGTTGCCGAGATAGAGTCCGAGGGCGGCGGCCGGCGCCATGGCGGCAAAGACGACCGTGAGCGGCCATGTGAGCAGCCCAAAGGCTATATAAAGTCCGCCGCGCACGATGTTATCGGCAAGCGCGATGGCCTGAAACGTGGCACGAAAGGCGCGTTTGTCGAGATGGCGCATTTGCAGATAGGCCACGAGCGGCGGACCTCCCCCCCCGTAGAGACTGCCGACTATGCCCCCGAACACCCCGAGCGGGAGGGCCCAGGGGCGCGCGATGCGCGGCATGCGTTCCGGTTTGGCGATGATCGCATAGACGACATAGGCAAGAATGAAGATCCCGAGGAACAGCGTAAGCTTTTGGGCGTGGGTATGGGCGAGGATGAGGGCCCCGATCGCAAGACCCACGAGCGAGCCTGGGATGAGCCATGTGAGCTCCCGCCAGTGCATTTCCCGGAAGTCGTAGGCCCCGAGTAGTATCGATCCCAAAAGGTCGAGCAGCAGGACCACCGGGACCACCTCCTTGACCGGGAAGCTCAGGGACAATAACGCCACAGCGATAAGGCCGGACCCGAAGCCTATGGTCGCGCGGACGTAGAAGGCGGCAAATACCACGGCCTCCAGAAAGGCGAATAGCGCGGGCCTCTGCGTAAGTTCGGCAATCGCGAGATGGGCCATCATGAGCGGCGGCACTCCAGTGCCGGGCGCCATCCGGTTCGGGGCGCGCGGCGGTTTAGGTGAATAGTTGTACACCCCCGGGATCCGGCCTGATCGTCGAGGGATGATGGGTGCGATCCGCATGGGACTGTCCCGGCGGGCGCGTGAGGTGCGTCCGATGTCGCCGGCGGCGTATCGATCGTGGTCCTCGGTGTGCGGGCGCGTCCGAGAAGCCGAATGGACTGCGCGGGAATGGTAGTGCATGTCGGGAATGGGAATCAATGGCCATAGGCCGGGTCGGTCACGGGGTTCGGGTCCTGGTGCCGACTCGGCTATACTCAAAGACAGAAAAATCGGGGGTAGGGAGCCGCATGGGCGGTCCTGTCTGGGCATCTTGGGGCGCTCGTGGCGCGGTCGCCGGGCGTGAGTGATCGCCGGTCACGTGTCGGGCCGGCCGGTTGGGCGCGCGCTGTGTGGCGCCGAAGCGCCGATGGGTACCGGGGATTCGCAAGCGTTGCCGGACTCACAGCCCGCGACCGGCGCGGCTCATGAACGCCCTGTCTTATGAGTGACGCGGGTACCGGACGATCACGACGCGCACGGGTCGCGGCGTTTGCCGGTCTCGCCCTGCTCGCGACCCTGGCGGCGGCCGGCTACGCCATCGCCTCCTGGACGGGGGCGCGGCGCGATGCCTCCCACGCCCTCTTGGGCGTGACGCGGCTCATGGCGACGACCGTACGCTGGCGTCTGCGAGACGAACAGGCGGCACTGGCGTCCCTGGGGCGGGACATCGCCCATCTGCCGCGGCTTGGCCGCGGAGGCGGTTATCTTGGCATCGGCCGCCTGGGCCGGCGGTTTATGGTGCGCCGGCGGGCGATCACGGCCTTGGCGGTGCTCGGTCCCCACGGGTCGCTCTGGTGGCGCGCGCCGGCCGGGCCGTCCGCCATTCCCGGGGCGAGGGGCGCGAGCCGTTGGGCGCGTGCACGGCCGGCCGGGGCCTTTCGCGTGGGGCGGCCGCGCACGGGCCACGGCGTGCCGGTGTGGCTCACGGTGCGCACAAGGCATGGTGTGCGATTTCTGATCGGGGCCTTGTGGTCGCCCGGCCGGGGGCGGTCCGCAGGGCTGGACGCGATGGTCCGCGCCCCGACCGTGGCCGGCCTTTCCTGGGGTCGAGGTCCGATCATTGCTATCGGCCGGTCGATGCCGGTGCCGCCGGCGGCGGTGCGCATCCCCGTTGGCGGTCGTCGGCCGGCCGGCCGCTTGACCGTCGACCTCGGGGGGCGTGGCGGCCGCTGGCTGGGCGCCTATCGATGGGCTCCCGGCTATCCGTTTGCGGTCTTTGCCCTGCGGCCGTTGGCGGCGGTGTATGCGCGCGGCCATGAGGCCGCCTATCGGGCCGCGATCTGGCTTTGCGCCGTATTGGCGGCGATCGGGATCGCGTACCGGAGCGTGGTGCGCGGCGAGACGCGGCTGGTTCGCGAACGCATCGCGGCGGAAGGGCGATGGTCCGAGGCCAAGACCGAGATCGAGGGGATTGTGCAGTCGCTCGCCGAGGCGGTGTTCGCCACCGATCGCGACGGCCGCGTCGAATACCTGAACCGCGCCGCCGAGCGGCTCACCGGCTGGACGCAGTCGGTGGTGCAGGGGCGCCTGCTCCACGATATCCTGCCCTGTCTCGATGAATACCGTGGCACCCCGTTCGATCCCGTGGCCGAGTGTCTTGCCGGGCGGGCATTGGTGTCCGGTGAGGCGCTGGTGTTTCATCGCCACGGCCACGGGGTGGCCGTGGAGTACGGCGCGGCGCCGCGCCATGGTCCCGACGGCCGTCTATTGGGCGTGGTCTTGTCGCTGCGGGATGCCGCGGAAAAGCGCGTCCTGACCGAGCGTCTGGCCCATCAGGCCACGCACGACCCGTTGACCGAACTGGGCAACCGCATCCTGTTCCATGAGCGTCTCGAGCGGGCCGTGGCCGAGGCCCGGGCGGGCGGCGGGGCGGTCGCGCTGCTGTTTCTGGATGTGGATGGATTCAAGCGGGTGAACGATACGCTCGGTCATAGTACCGGCGATCGGGTGCTGGTACTCATTGCGGAACGCCTACGGCGCGTGGTGCGCACCACCGACACCCTCGCGCGTCTCGGGGGCGACGAATTTGCGGTGGTCCTGCCGGGGCTGCGCACCGGCCAGGACGCGTTGCCCGTGGTCCACAAGATCATGGCGGCGTTCCGCGAACCGCTGGTCGCGGCCTTGGGCGAGGTCGTGCTCGGGGTCAGCATCGGTATCGCCGTCTACCCGCACGACAGCGGTGACAGCCGGGCGCTCGTGCGGGCCGCCGACGCCGCCATGTACGAGGCCAAGGCCGCGGGCAAAAACACCTACCGGTTCTGCGACGGCGCCGACATGAGCCGGCCATCGGGTTCTCTCCTGGCGCGGGCCGCGGACCTCCGTCAGGCCTTGGAGCGTGATGAATTCTCTCTCGTCTATCAGCCGCAGGTGCGGACGGCGAACCGGCAACTGGTGGCGATGGAGGCACTGTTGCGATGGACGCATCCGACCGAGGGGGTCAAGTACCCCGGGGAGTTTCTGGCGGCCCTGGAAGAGGCCGGGCTCATGATCGAGCTTGGCGCGTGGGTGCTGCGATCGGTCTGTCGTCAGAACCGGCAGTGGCGGGATCTGGGTCTGGGGGTGTTTCCGGTGGCCGTCAACGTGTCCGGCGACCAGTGCGCGCACGAGGGCCTGGCCGAGATGATCGACGCGGTGCTGAACGAATGCGGCCTGCGCCCCGACGATCTCGTCTTGGAGCTTGCCGAGGAACTGCTCATCGATGCCCAAGACCCTCTGGCCGAGCGTCTCCTGCGGCTGCAGGAGCGGGGCGTACGGCTGGTGGTGCAGAATTTCGGGGGCGCGTCCTCGACCCTCGGTACGCTGCGACGGCTGCGGGTCGAGGCCTTGAAGATCGAGGCGGCGTTCGTCGCCGGGATCGGCGATGAGCATAACGAGGCGGTGGTGCTCGCTATCATCGCGCTTGGGCGGGCGCTGAGCCTCAGGGTGATCGCAAGCGGCGTCGAGACCGCCGGCCAGTATCGCTTCCTGACGGAGGCCGCATGCGATGCCCTGCAGGGGCGTTATATCGCCGCCCCGCTCGATGTCGAGGCCGCGACCGCCTATTTGCGGGGCCGCGGGATCCCCGGAGGTTGAATTTCCCGGGGCATGCCCCCAATGAGCGGGCTGGTATTCCGGCACAGCACCTAGAGGTTAAGAGTGGCCATGACGACGACCGAAAAACAGACCCTGGGCTTTCAGACCGAGGTGCGCCAGCTCCTCGACCTTATGATCCATTCGCTCTACAGCGACAAGGACATATTCCTGCGCGAGTTGATCTCGAACGCCTCCGACGCCGTCGACAAGCTGCGCTTCGAGGCGCTGCGCGACGAATCGCTTTATGAGGGCGATTCCGATCTCAAGATCCGCGTGCAGATCGACAAGGAGGCGCGCACCATAACCATCGCCGACAACGGCATCGGCATGACGCGTGACGAGGTCATCGAGAACATCGGCACGATCGCAAGTTCCGGCACCAAGCGGTTTTTCGAGAGACTGACCGGCGATGAGGCCAAGGACGCGCGTCTCATCGGGCAGTTCGGCGTGGGTTTCTATTCGGCGTTCATGGTCGCCGACCGGGTGACGTTGTTGACGCGCCGCGCCGGAACCGCCAGCACCCAGGGTGTGGCGTGGGAATCGGCGGGCACGGGCGACTATACGGTGGAGACCGTGGAGCGCCCGGAACGTGGCACTACGGTGGTGCTGCATCTGCGTGAGGGGGAGGACGAATTCCTCGACGATCAGCGCCTGAAGGCGATCATACGCCGCTACTCGGACCACATTACCCTGCCCATCGTCATGCCCGGTGCCGATGGCGCGCCCGAGACCGTCAATAAGGCCGCGGCATTGTGGGCGCGGCCGCGCCAGGACATCACCGAGCTCGAATACGACGAATTCTACAAGCACGTGGCGCACGACTTCGAGGCGCCGCTTGCGCATATCCACAGCCGCGTGGAGGGCAAGCAGGAGTATACGGCCTTGCTGTTCGTGCCGCGCCGCGCGCCCTTCGATCTCTTCGACCGCGACCGCCGTTATGGTGTTAAGCTCTATGTGCGGCGCGTGTTCATCATGGACGACGCGGAGCAGCTGCTGCCCAACTATCTGCGCTTCGTGCGCGGTGTGATCGATGCCGCCGACCTGCCCTTGAACGTGTCGCGCGAGATCCTGCAAAAGAGCCGCGACATCGACACCATACGCAGCGGCGCTACGCGCAAGGTCCTCGATCTCCTGGCCGAGCTCGCCGAGAAGGAGCCGGAGAAGTACCGGACCTTCTGGGCGGAGTTCGGGGTGGTACTGAAGGAGGGCGTAGTAGAGGATACGGGCAATCGCGAGCGCATCGCCAAGCTCCTGCGCTTTCAGACCACCGCCGAGGCCGGCGACGGGGTATCGCTTGCCGATTATGTGGCACGCATGGTCGAGGGCCAGGACAAGATCTATTATGTGACCGCGGAAAGCGCGGCCGCCGCCCGTCACAGTCCGCACCTCGAGATCTTCCGCCGCAAGGGGATCGAGGTGCTGTTGTTGACCGACCGCATCGACGAGTGGCTGGTGACCCATCTGTCGGAGTTCGAAGGTCGCGCCCTGCGATCGGTGGCCAAGGGCGATCTCGACCTTAAAGGGGTCGGCGGGGACGCGGACGAGCCCAAGGTGGGGGAGACCGAGGAACCGGAATGGAAGGCGTTTACCGAGCGCATGGCCAAGGTCTTGGGCGACAAGGTCAAGGAGGTGCGCGTGAGTCACCGGCTCACGGAATCCCCGGCCTGCCTGGTGGCCGGCGAGCACGATCTTGGCATCCACCTCGAGCGGCTTTTGAAGGCGGCCGGACAAAACACCCCCGCCAGTCGTCCGGTGTTTGAAATCAACCCAGGCCACCCGCTGGTCACGCGTCTGCGCGGCGAGTCCTCGGACGAGCGCTTCGCCGACTGGACCACCTTGTTGTTCGATCAGGCGATCCTCGCCGAGGGCGGGGCGCTGGAGGACGGGGCGGACTTCGTGCATCGCCTGAACGGTTTGTTATTGGGTCTCCAGGGCGCATAATCAAAACGGCAACGATAGAACCCGGGCGGGCGCGGGCCGTCGCCGCGGGGAGGGGTGGCGATGATCGGGAGGCGGGTCCTGTAGCGTGAGCACACTGTATGAATCGGCATTGTCCTTGCCGCTTTTGCACCGCGGCAAGGTCCGGGACCTGTATGATGCGGGCCCCGCGCACCTCCTGGTCGTGACCACCGATCGCCTGTCGGCCTTCGATTGCGTCCTGCCCGATCCGATCCCCGGCAAGGGCCGCATCCTGAACGCCATGTCGGGGTTTTGGTTCGCGCGCACCCAGGGGATCGTCGCCAATCACCTCTCGGACCGGCCGCTGGCGTCGGTATTGCCGGACGCCCGGGAGCGCGCCCTGGTGGCGGATCGGGCGATGGTGGTGCGGCGGCTGAAGCCCTTGCCGATCGAGGCCATCGTGCGCGGCTATCTCGCCGGCTCCGGCTGGAAGGAGTATCGCCGGACCGGGACCGTATGCGGCATCGCCCTGCCGCCCGGCCTGCGCGAGGCCGAGCGCCTCCCGCAGCCCGTGTTCACGCCCTCGACCAAGGCCGCGGCCGGCGCCCACGACGAGAATATCGATTATGCCCAGGCCGAGGCCCTGCTCGGCGCCAGACTTGCGCGCGCGGTGCGCGATGCGAGCCTTTCGCTTTATGCCGAGGCCGCGGCGTTCGCGGCCACGCGCGGCATCATCATTGCCGACACCAAGTTCGAGTTTGCCGTCGATGAACAGGATCGGCTGGTGCTGATCGACGAGGTTCTGACCCCGGATTCGTCGCGTTTCTGGCCGCAGACCTCGTATCGGCCCGGGACCAGCCCGCCAAGCTACGACAAGCAATACGTGCGGGACTACCTGGAGACCCTGGCGTGGGACAAGCGCCCCCCGGCCCCCCGTTTGCCGGCGGAGGTCGTGGCCCAGACCGTGGCGCGTTACGAGGAGGCGCTGCGGGTGTTGACGGCGGTGGGCGCCTAAGGCCCGGCCGAGACTGGCCGCGGCCCGGCGCTTTATGCTAACGTGCCTGTCGGGGCCTGCGAAAGTGGCGAAATTGGTAGACGCGCTGGATTTAGGTTCCAGTGGGGAAGCCCTTGGGGGTTCGAGTCCCCCCTTTCGCACCAGAGTCCCGAGGATATGACCCACAGGAGGACGCGGCGGGCTTCGTCTTGGCCGTTTGCGGGTAAGCCGGTATGATCAAGCCCAGAGCGCGTTTCCCTTTTACTCCAATCTTTCGTGAGAAGGCGGTATGCAGGTATCCATAGAAGCAACAGGCGGACTCGGCCGGCGCATGACGGTGGCGGTTCCGGCCGAGCAGTTCGAGCGTGAGTTTACGGAACGCCTGAAGCGGCTATCGCGCACCGCGCGACTCGCGGGATTCCGCCCGGGGCGCGCCCCCCTTAAGATCGTGGAGGCCCAGTATGGCGGCAAGCTCCTCGATGAGGTGGCCCAGGATCTCATGCGCGACAGCTTCTATGAGGCCTTGAACCGCGAGGGATTGAAGGCGGCGGGGGGGCCGATGATAGAGCCCAAGGCCCTCATGCGCGGCCAGGATATGCAGTATGTTGCGGTATTCGAGATCTACCCGCAGGTCCCGCGGCTCGATCTGAAGGGGGTTACGGTCGAGCGCCCGGGTTGCGAGATCACGGACGCCGATGTCGACCGTACCATCGAGGTGATGCGCAAGCAGCGTCAGACCTTCCGGGCGGTCGAGCGGGCCGCGGCCGACGGCGATCGTCTGACGATCGATTTCGTGGGGACGTTGGAGGGCGAAGAGTTCCCCGGAGGGCGCGCCGAGGGCCATACCCTGATCCTCGGGGCCGGAAATCTGCTGCCGGATTTCGAGGGCGGTCTGAAAGGCGCGAGCGCCGGCGCGGTGATCGATATCCCGGTGGCGTTCCCGGCGGAGTATGGGGTGCCGACCCTGGCGGGCAAGAGCGCGCAGTTTCATGTGACCGTGGGCGAGGTCGCCGAGCCCGTGCTCCCGGCCCTGGACGAGGCCTTTGCCGCATCTTTGGGGGTTACCGAGGGTGGGGTCGAGGGGCTGCGCCAGGAAGTGCGGCAGAATCTCGCGCGCGAGGCCGATCGGCGGGTGCGCGAGCGCACCAAGGGCGAGGTGTTTCGGCGCCTGCGGGAGGTGAATCCCATAGATCTCCCCAAGGTATTGGTCGACAACGAGGCGCTGCGGCTGCGTGATGCGGCCCATAGCCAGCTCACACGCCAGGGCCTGCGCCCCGAGGCGTTGCCGGCCGATAGCGGCGCGTTTCGCGAGCGCGCCGCCGAACGCGTCGCGCTCGGCATCATCCTGTCGGAACTGATACGCGTACGCGATCTCAAGGCCGATCCCGCGAAGGTGCGTGCGCGCGTCGAGGAAATGGCCGCCGACTACGACGATCCGGCGCGTTTCGTCGACTGGTATTACAGCGATCGCGAGCGGCTCGCGGAGGCGGAATCCCTGGTCCTCGAGGATCAGGCCGTGGAACAGCTATTGGCCGAGGCGGAGGTGGCCGACAAGGCCCTGCGTTTCGAGGAGTTGACCTGACAATAACCGGGAGCGATCCATGATGAAAACCGAATTCGCTGCCGATCTCACGCCCCGAGCCCAGCTCGTGCCGATGGTGATCGAGACCACGGGCCGCGGCGAGCGCGCCTACGACATCTATTCACGGATGTTGAAGGAACGCCTGATCTTCCTTGTAGGTCCGGTCGAGGACCACATGGCGAATCTGGTGGTGGCGCAGCTTTTGTTCCTGGAGTCGGAGAATCCCGACAAGGATATCCACATCTACATCAACTCGCCGGGCGGAGCCGTGACCGCGGGGCTTGCCATCTACGATACCATGCAGTTCATAAAGCCCGACGTCAGCACGGTGTGTATCGGCCAGGCGGCGAGCATGGGTGCGCTGCTGCTCGCAGGCGGTGCCAAGGGTAAGCGTCATGCCCTGCCGCACGCGCGCATGATGGTCCATCAGCCCTCCGGAGGGTTTCAGGGGCAGGCGACGGACATCGACATCCATGCCCGCGAGATCCTGCGGGTGCGAGAACGATTGAATGGCATTCTGGTCAAACACACGGGACAGGAGCTCAAGCGGATTGAGCAGGACACTGAGCGCGACAATTTCATGGATGGCGGCGAGGCTGTGGCGTACGGTCTGATTGACTCGGTGATCGACAAGCGTAAATAGGGGGATATGCTAGACTGGGAAATAAAGCGCATAGGCCTGTGTGCGCAAAGACGCATGTGGCCGGCGGTTCCCTTGAGCGAGGTTCAGCGATGGCAGACGACAAGCATGATGGCAAGGGTGACAAGCTCCTTTATTGCTCTTTCTGCGGCAAGAGCCAGCACGAGGTGCGCAAGCTGATTGCCGGTCCCTCGGTATTCGTGTGCGACGAATGCGTGGAGCTGTGCAACGACATCATCCGCGAAGAGGTGCAGGATGAGGCTGATATAGGGCTTGCCCGCAACAAGTTCCCGAAGCCGCGCGAGATCAAGCAGATCCTCGATGAGTACGTGATCGGGCAGGCGACCGCCAAGAAGGTGCTGTCGGTGGCCGTCTACAATCACTACAAGCGCATCGAGCATCAGGAGAAGATCGGCGACGTCGAGCTGTCGAAGAGCAATATCCTGCTCATAGGCCCGACGGGATCCGGCAAGACCTTGCTGGCAGAGACCCTCGCGCGCCTTTTGAATGTGCCGTTCACCATCGCCGATGCGACGACGTTGACCGAGGCCGGCTACGTCGGCGAGGATGTCGAGAACATCATCCAAAAGCTTCTACAGAAGTGTGATTATGATGTTGAGAAGGCGCAGACCGGGATCGTCTACATAGACGAGATCGACAAGATCTCGCGCAAGTCGGACAACCCGTCGATCACCCGTGACGTGTCGGGCGAGGGCGTGCAGCAGGCGCTGTTGAAGCTGATCGAGGGAACGGTGGCCTCGGTGCCGCCGCAAGGGGGGCGCAAGCACCCGCAGCAGGAGTTCCTGCAGGTCGACACCCGTAACATATTGTTCATCTGCGGGGGCGCGTTCTCGGGACTCGAGAAGATCATTCAGGACCGTTCCGAAAAGAGCGGCATAGGATTCAATGCCGAGATCAAGAGCCGCGTGGTCAACAAGCGCGCGAGCGATGTATTCCGCGGCGTCGAGCCCGAGGATCTGATCAAGTTCGGACTCATACCCGAATTCGTCGGGCGCCTGCCCGTGGTTGCGGTACTGGACGAACTCGATGAGGCCGCGCTCATTCAGATATTGACGGAGCCGAAGAACGCGCTGATCAAGCAGTATCAGAAGCTTTTGAAATTTGAGGGCGTGGATCTCGAGGTGCGGGACGATGCGCTTGTGAAGGTGGCCCATCGCGCCATGGAACGTAAGACCGGGGCGCGAGGCCTGAGATCCATCCTCGAGAATGTGCTGCTTGAGATCATGTTCGACCTGCCGTCTTTGGAGAACGTGAAGAAGGTGGTGATCGACGAGGGTGTCATTGCGGATACGAGCAAGCCGCTGCTCATCTACGCCGATCACGAAGAGCCGGCGACCCCGAAGCGGGCGTCGACCCGTCCCTGACCCGACTTCGCCGCAGGCGCGTAAGGCCTGGTGATGCGGCTGCTGCCGGGCTTGATTTCGGGCCGGCCCGGGCCCACTTATCCGAGCATGCCCCCGGGCCGCTTCCGGGGGCCCTTCCACTTCGGCGCGCAGCGTCGCGAGGGCAGCTATGACTGAAGAAACGCATTTGTCGCAAGCGCCGGACTCCGCCGCCATCCCGGTGTTGCCGTTGCGGGACGTGGTCGTGTTCCCGCACATGGTGATACCGTTGTTCGTGGGCCGCAAGAAGTCCATCAAGGCCCTCGAGCGGGCCATGGAGGGCGGCAAGCAGATCATGCTGGTCGCGCAGAAGAGCGCGTCGGATGACGATCCGGCGCCCACCGCCATCCATACCATCGGCACGGTGGCCAACATCCTTCAGCTCCTGAAACTGCCCGATGGCACCGTCAAGGTGCTCGTCGAGGGCGAGCAGCGCGCCGAGGTGACGCAGTTCGTGGAGACCGGCGAGACGTTTTCCGCGGAGGTCAACAGGCTCGCGAGCGAGGATCTGAACGACAAGGAGGGCGAGGCCCTCATGCGTTCGGTGCTAAACGAGTTCGATCAGTATGTGAAGCTCAACATGAAGATCCCGCCCGAGATCCTGACCTCGCTTGCGGGGATCGATGATCCGGGACGCCTCGCCGATACGGTCACGGCTCATTTGAGCCTGAAGATCGAGGAAAAGCAGCAGATCCTGGAGATGCTGAATGTGCGCGACCGGCTCGAGCACATCCTAGGTGTGATGGAGTCGGAGATCGATCTCCTGCAGGTGGAGAAGCGCATCCGCGGCCGGGTCAAGCGCCAGATGGAGAAGAGTCAGCGCGAGTACTATCTGAATGAGCAGATGAAGGCCATCCAGAAGGAGCTTGGCGACCTCGAGGACAACCCGAGCGAGGCCGAGGAGCTCGCGCAGAAGATCAAGAGCGCGGGCATGCCCAAGGAGGCCCGCGAGAAGGCGCAGGCCGAACTGAACAAGCTGAAGATGATGTCGCCAATGGCCGCCGAGGCCACGGTCGTGCGCAACTATATCGACTGGCTGCTTGCGGTGCCCTGGAAGAAGCACAGCAAGATCCGCAAGGATCTGACCGAGGCCGAACGCATACTCGAGGCCGATCACTATGGTCTTGAGAAGGTCAAGGAGCGCATCATCGAGTATCTTGCGGTCCAGCAGCGCGTGAACAAGCTAAAGGGACCGATCCTGTGTCTCGTGGGGCCGCCAGGCGTCGGCAAGACCTCGCTTGGGCAGTCGATCGCGCGCGCCACCAACCGCAAATTCATCCGCATGTCGCTTGGCGGGGTGCGTGACGAGGCCGAGATCCGCGGCCACCGTCGGACCTATATCGGGTCTTTGCCGGGAAAGATCATCCAGAACATGGCCAAGGCCAAGACCCGCAATCCGCTGTTCATGCTAGACGAGGTCGACAAGATGGCCATGGACTTCCGGGGCGATCCGTCATCGGCGCTCCTGGAGGTGCTCGATCCGGAACAGAACCACGCCTTCAACGACCATTATCTCGAGGTCGACTATGACCTGTCGGACGTCATGTTCGTCGCGACCTCCAACAGCCTGAACATTCCAGGGCCCTTGCTCGACCGCATGGAGGTCATCCGCCTGTCGGGATACACGGAAGACGAGAAGATCAATATCGCGATGCGCTACCTGGTCGAGAAGCAGAAGCAGAACAATGGGCTAAAGACCGGCGAGCTGCAGTTGTCGGAGACCGCCGTGCGTGACATCGTGCGCTATTACACGCGCGAGGCCGGAGTGCGCAGTCTCGAGCGTGAGATCGCCAAGATCTCGCGCAAGGTGGCCCGTGAGCTCTTGCTGAACAAGAAGCGCGAACATGTCGCGGTGAGCGCCAAGAATCTCGACAAATATCTCGGGGTGCGTCACTTCCGGTATGGCATGGCCGAGCAGAGCAATCAGGTCGGGCAGGTCACGGGACTTGCCTGGACGGAGGTCGGCGGCGAGCTCCTTACCATCGAGAGCGCGCTCCTGCCGGGCAAAGGCAAGCTTACCATCACCGGCAAGCTCGGTGATGTCATGCAGGAGTCGATCCAGGCGGCCATGAGCGTCGTGCGCTCACGCGCCTTGTCCCTCGGGATCCCCGAGGATTTTTATCAGAAGCATGATTTTCACCTGCATGTGCCGGAAGGGGCGACGCCCAAGGACGGGCCGAGCGCGGGGATCGGGATGTGCACGGCCATGGTCTCGGTGCTGACGGGCATCCCGGTGCGCGCCGATGTGGCCATGACCGGCGAGATCACGCTGCGCGGCGAGGTCCTGCCGATAGGCGGTTTGAAGGAGAAGCTGCTTGCGGCGCACCGGGGTGGCATCAAGACCGTGATCATTCCCGAGGAGAACCGCAAGGATTTGGTCGAGCTCCCTAAAAACATCCAGGAGTCGTTGGATATCAAGCCTCTGCGTTGGATCGATCAGGTTCTCGATGTGGCCCTGGAGCGCATGCCAAAGCCGCTTGCCGACACCTCGGAGGGCGGCAAACCGCGCGAGGTCGAGGCCGAGACGAAGACGATACGCACACACTGACACGGGCGGGCCTGTGGCGCGGGAGGGCTTTTCCGACGGGTGTCGGGCTTTCCTTGACAGCGGCACGGGCCCGCTTGTATAAGACGAGACTGATTGCGACGCCGGCGCCGAGACCGGCATTTGGGACCACTAGCTAGGGAGCACCAAGTGAATAAATCCGAACTGATCGAGAAAGTGGCCGAACAGGCCGATCTCAACAAGGCCTCGGCCGCGCGCGCGGTGGATGCCGTGTTCGACGCCATCACGCAGGGTTGCGCAACGGTGAGACCGTCAATTTGGTGGGCTTTGGCACGTTCTCGGTGGGTGAGCGCGCGGCGCGCAGCGGCCGTAATCCGCGGACCGGAGAGACCATCGATATCGCCGCCTCGCGCAATCCGCGTTTCAAGGCCGGAAAGGGCCTGAAAGACGCCGTCAATTAGGTTCCTCCCGGTGGTGGTGGGACGCCGCCGTCTTTCGGGTGCTTAGCTCAGTTGGTAGAGCGTCGCCCTTACAAGGCGAATGTCGGGGGTTCGAATCCCTCAGCACCCACCAAAAACAAGGCCAAGGTATACCCATAGCGCCGGGTCGGCACGGGGAACATTCGCGGGACGCTGGATCGGGAAAGGGGGCGCGTCGACTGTAAGGTCACGCCATCACCTCCCGCTCATGCCGCCTAGGAAAGAGTCGCGCATGACTGCCACGGGCGCGGGGGATGGCGCCGGCTGGTTGTGCCTGTGGGCATGTTCTTGTCGGTCCGATCTCTAGCGGCTGTGCGCGAGGCGTTCGCTGTGCGTGTAGATGGTCATTCGCCCATCGCGCGCATAGCCCGCGAGTATCAGACCGTGACTTTCAGCGGTATGGATGGCGAGACTGCTTACCCCGGAGATGGCGGCCACGGCCGGGACCGCGAAGCCTACGGCCTTGAGGGCGATCTCGAAGCCCAGGCGCGACGAGACCCCGAGCAGGGCGGCATCGCCCGGCCGCCAGCCATGCGCCAGTGCGGCGCCTATCACCTTGTCCACGGCATTGTGGCGACCGATGTCTTCGCGCACTATGGTGCCCGCGGTCCCCGTAAGGATGGCGGCGTGCGCGGTCCCGGTGCGATGATTCAATGCCTGTTGCCGGGCCATATGACGCATCCGCTCATGCACCCAGTCGGGACGCAGGGGGGCTGCCATGGACACCGGTGGAAAGGGGATGAGGCTGTCGAAGCGGGGGATTCCGCATAAGCCGCAGGCGCTGGCCCCGACCCCGCTGCGACGCTTGCGTGCGGCCCGGTCGGCCGCCGGTGGCGCGAGCTGGAGATAGGCGGTCCAGTGACCGGCGGCGGTCGTAACCCATTCCCAGGCGCTGATCTCGGTGATATCCCGCAAGATGCCCTCGCTCCACAGGAATCCACGCACGAAATCGTCCCTGTCGACCGGCGTGACCATCATCACCGCATGGGGGGCGCCGTTGATCACAAGCGACAATGCCGCCTCCTCGAGCACCGCCTCCTGTCGTTCGTGGGCCGACAGGCCGGGTCTTACGAGCACTGCCGGGCGCAAGCCTATGGCCTCGTCGTCTGTTCCTGCGTACATAAAACCTCTCGTTGCGTCGCGGGGATCGATATCTCGCCCCTTGTGATATCGCGCACGGGATAGTCCGCGCGTCTGTGCTATCAAGCGTCTCTTGCCCCGCGCCCGGTGCAAAATTCCTGCGGGTCGTAACCGGCTGGCATGGCCTACAGGGCGCCGCAAGGCGCCCATCCCGGCGCTAGGCCCAGGCGCCCAGCGTGCGCGGCCGTTTCGCGGGGCACCGGTCTCCCGATCTGATTCGGCGGGTCTCGTGTCGCAAGCCGAGGATGAGATCCCTGCGGCCGGGGGGCGAAGGGCGGTCCGTCACGCGGTTGCTGACACCCGGCTTGGGTGGTGATGGTCGACGATCTGGCCATGCCCGGGCATCCGCCCTTTCGGGTAGCGCCACCGCGGTGCGGTCACGATCGCTCGTGTGTGACCGATGCGCGCGCCGGAACGCCCGAGATCGGCAGGCGGCCGTCGCGAAGCTGGGACGCAAGGATTGCCAGCAGGTTGCGAGGCATGCTCTAATAGATGGGATCAGCTGCCGGCCTTGAGCGATGCGTCGTCACAGGCGCATGGTCTCCGGGAGTGCTGCTGAGTCGGTGCGAAGGTAGGGTCGAAAGGTGGGTCCGCGGGGTTCCGGTGCGAACGGGTACGGGGATCGCGGATCGATCACGCCGCCATCGTGTATGTTGGGAGTGGTAGTTCAGTTGGTTAGAATACCGGCCTGTCACGCCGGGGGTCGCGGGTTCGAGTCCCGTCCACTCCGCCAATTTCCTGAATCGAGCCGTCTGAGGCAATCGCGCAGACGGTCCTCCGGCAAGAATCGAAAGTATCTCCTTGCATTTCATGACCGCCTCGCGCAGGCGAGACCGTGATCGATGAGCCCGTCGCGCATCGGATGGCGATCGTCCTGGCGATGCCGGACTGTCGCTGTGCTTGATGTCCCGTTGTCCCCGCGGCGACCTCGACGGGGCGGCTTTTGGTTGCCCGTAGGGAGCAGCATCAGTACAATCGCCGGAGCCCGTCGGCGCCGCGTGCGTGTTTCGCCCGGATTGTGGTGGTGCGACTGGTAGGCGATGGGACCGCAAGCGGACAGTCCCAGACCGCCAGCGTCCTGACCCGAGTCGGCGGATCGGGCGAGGCGGCCACAACGAGAGGCGCCAGGGGAGGAGCGGATCATGGTCGCCTTCCGTGGCGTCGCGGCCCCGAGGGGGATCTTTAATATGAGGCCTGTCTTAAGTCTATGTTGAATGCGCTTCGAGAAAAGACCCAGGGGTTGATGGGGGCCGCGCTGCTCGTAATCCTTGTCGTGCCGTTCGTGCTGTGGGGGGTCAGTTCCTACTTTGGCGGGGCAGCGAAGGTCTATGTGGCCCGGGGCCATGGCCTGCGCATCACGCAAGAGCAGTTTGCGCGCGCGCTTGCCCAGCAGCGCGTCGCGCTGGAGCATGCCTTCGGCAAGAACCTGAACCCGGCGCTGCTTTCGAGCGGCAAATTCAAGAGGGCCGTGCTCCGCGGTCTTATCAATAAAACCCTGCTGATCCATTCGGCGCTGAAGGCCGGCTATGTCGTCAACCGCGACGAACTCGCCTACGAGATCCGGCACATCCCGGCCTTTCGGGTAAAGGGCCATTTCAGCCCGACGCGCTATCGCGAGCTGCTGGCCGGCCAAGGGCTCACGGTACCCGGTTTCGAACGCCGCGTGCGTGATCTCACGCTCTTGAATGAGGTCAAGGCCGGCCTGTTGGCGAGCGCCTTTGTGCCGCAACAGGTGGTGGCGCATGCCGCGCGCCTTTTTGGGCAGAAACGGGCGTTTGCCTATGTCGTGTTGTCGCCGCGGCAGCTCATGTCGACGGCCCCGGTGAGTCCCGCGCGCATCCAGCAGTATTATGCCAAGCACCAGCAGGCGTTCCGCCTGCCGCAACAGATCCGTATCGCCTATGTTGTCCTGTCGCCGCATGCCGTCATGCACACCATAAAGGATCAGAAGGTGGGGATGGCGGCCCTGCAGAGGGCTTATCAGGCGCACATCGCGCAGTTCACGCGTCCCGAAGAGAGGCTGGTGCGTCACATCATGATCGCATTGCCGCCGCATCCGACGGCCCAGGCCATAGCCTCGGCCAAGGCGCGGCTCGTGGCGCTGCGTGCCCAGATTCAACATGGCGCGTCGTTCGCGGCGCTCGCGCGGCGCTATTCCCAGGATCCGGCGTCGGCCGCCCACGGCGGCAGCCTGGGGTTCGTGACTCAGGCGGACCTGTCCAAGCCCGTGGGGCGTGCCGCGTTCGCGTTGCCGCTCCACAAGGTGAGCGCGCCCATTGTCGGTCGCTCCGGGGTGCATCTCCTGGAGGTGAGCGCCATTCGCCCGGCAAGCGTCGTACCGTTCGCGAAGGTACGCGCGACGCTTGCGCGCATGGTACTAAAGAAGCGTGCGCGCAAGCGCATGTATCACCTGTCCGAGCGGCTGCGTAATGCCGCCTACGAACATCCCCATGGTCTCGCCCCGGTGGCGCGCCGGCTCGGTATCAAGGTGCGCGAGAGTGGTTGGTTCACGCGCGCGGGAGGGGTCGGCGTGGCGGCCCTGCCGCAGGTGGTGAAGGCGGTATTCGCGCCCAAGGTGCTGGCCGGCCGCCGCAACACCCATGCCATCGCCGTTGGGGCGGATGCCCTGGTGGTCGCGCATGTGGTGGCGCGCAAGGCCGCGCGCTTTCAGCCCCTGGCCACGGCCCGGCCGGCGGTGGTCCGCGCCATTCGCGCCGCCGATGCCCGCCGGCGTGTCAAGGCCCGCGAGGCCCTGCTTTTGAAGGAGCTGCGCAAGGGGGCGTCACTTAAGGTGCTGGCCCGGCAGATGCATCTCGTGCTCGAGGTGCCGGCGGCCGCCGAGGCGGTGACGCCGGGCCTCGCGCCGGCGCTCTTGAAGGCGGTGTTTGCGACGCCGGTATCGGTCGCTGCCCATCCGGCGCCGGGCAGCGCGCATCTCGGCCACGGGCGGCGCGCGGTGTTCGTGGTCCATCAGGTGTTGCCGGGGGTCGTGCACCCGGGCAGCGCACGCTACTTAAAGCTCGAGCGTTCACTGATCAGCGATAGCGGGGTGGAGACTTACCTTGCCTATATGAAGAGTCTGCGCACGCGCGCCCACATCCATATCAACGCGTCCGCGTTGTAGGGGCCGGGGCACGGCCGTACGGCCGTGCCCCTTGGTCTTTCTTAGCCCGCCCCCTCGCCCATGCCGATCATGTGGTAGCCGGAGTCTACATAGAGGATCTCGCCTGTGATGCCGGAGGCAAGGTCCGAGGACAAGAAAGCGGCAGCCTGACCGACTTCCTCTATGGTCACGCCGCGACGCAACGGGGCGTTGCGCTCGTAGTAGTCGAGCATCCTGCGAAAATCGCTGATTCCCGCCGCCGCCAGGGTCTTTATGGGCCCGGCCGATATCCCGTTCACACGCACCCCGTGCGGCCCGAGACTCTGGGCCATATAACGCACATTGGCCTCAAGACTCGCCTTGGCGAGCCCCATGACATTGTAGTGCGGCACGACGCGCATGGCGCCCAGATAGGACAGCGTAAGGAGCGAGCCCTTGCGGGGGATGAGGGCCTCGCGCGCGCCCTTGGCGAGCGCCGCGAAGCTGTAGGAGCTGATGTTGTGGGCCTCGAGGAAGCCCTCGCGGGTCACGGCGTCCAGGTAGTCGCCTTCGAGCTGTTCGCGTGGCGCGTAGGCCACGGAATGGATGAGGGCGTCAAACCCCTCGGGCCAGGCCGCGCGCAGCCGCTCGAACAGGGCGCTGATATCGTCGTCGCGGCCGACGTCGCAGGGCAGCACGATGCGGCTTCCGGTAAGCGCCGCCAGCCCCTCGACACGGCCCTGCACCTTCTCGTTTTGGTAGGTGTAGGCAATCTCGGCACCCTGCGCGTGCATGGCCTGGGCGATCCCCCACGCGATCGACCGCTCGTTTAGTGCGCCAACGACGAGGGCACGTTTACCCGCCAAGAATCCCATGAAGTGATCTCCGTTGCGTATGAATCAAGTCCCCGGCCGAAAGGCCGGGGCTTTATGAGGATGCGATCCGCGCCACCTGCGCTGGACGGGCATCAACGGCGGTCGGACCATCCCTGGTGGGGCATGGGCCTTGCCATCGGCGACGCGCTTTGCGAACCGCAGTCTAACGCCATTTCGTGCGCGACTAAAGCTGGGCGGTGGGCCGCGCCGTGCCCCGGCGGCCGGGAGACCGATCGGGGGAGATGAAACTTACTCGGTGACGCGCGTTTTGGCCATGGCCGATGGGACCATGGCCGGGGACGCCCAGATCAGGATGCGCTGTCCGAGACGCAGGACGTCATGCGCATTCAGCACGTTCCAGCGCTCGAGCTGCGTCACATAGACACGATAGCGTTCGGCGATGCTCCATAAGGTGTCACCAGGCCGCACGCGGTGGATGATCTTGACGCGCTGCGGCCCGCTGTGTGCCAGGGCCACCTCCGTGTGTGCCGCCTGATGGCGGGATACCACGAGGCGTCGCCCGGCCATGGGGATCAGAAGGCTTTGCCCGACATGGAGGAGGTTACCATAAAGATGGTTGGTCGAGCGGATCGAGGCGATGCTCACGCCATATTGGCGGGCGATCCCATAGAGCGTATCCCCAGGCACTACGCGGTGTCGCGCCCACTGCATGCGATCCTGCGGCGGCAGCTGGCTCAAGCCCTCGATCAGCGCCGCCTTGGTGGCCACCGGCACGAGGATGGTGTGCGGGCCGTTGGGCGCGGTCGCCCATTGCGTGAAGCCCGGATTGATGGCATAGAGTTGCTTGAGCGACATATTGGCGAGCCGGGCGATCACGCTGAGATCGACCTGCGAACCGGTATTGACGCGCACGAAATAGGGGCTGTTGGGGATGGCGCGCAGCGTCAGGCCGTATTTCGCGGGATCCCGCACGATATTCACGAACGCCATGAGCTTGGGCACATAGTGCTCGGTCTGTAACGGCAGTCTGAGATCGCGGTAGTGGGTGCCGAGCCCCAGGGCCTTGTTGTGGGCGATGGCGGCCTCGACCGTGCCCTGCCCGGCATTGTAGGCGGCCAAGGCGAGGTCCCAGCTGTGAAATTGGTTGTGGAGTGATTGAAGGAAGTCGAGCGCGGCGTTCGTGGAGGCGATGATGTCGCGCTCGCCGTTGTACCACCAGTTGTTCTTGAGACCCCAGAGCCGCCCGGTGGACGGCTCGAACTGCCAGAGGCCGATGGCCGCGGATCGCGAATAGGCGTCGGGTGAATAGGCGCTCTCGATGGCCGGCAGCAAGGCGATCTCCATGGGCATATTGCGCTTGCTGACGTCCTGCACGATCTGGTAGAGGTACAGGTTGGCGCGTTGCAGCATGTTTTCGACATACTGGGGGTTGTTCGCAAACCACTGTTCGTAGCGCGCAACCCGCGGACCTTCCATGCGCGGCAGCCGTAGTCCGGCGCGAATGCGATTCCAAAGGTTCGAGTATTTCTTGTCGCTCGTGTCAACCGTATGGCCGGCCCGGATGTGATCGATCGCCGGCACCGGGCACTCACCGACCTTGACCACCGCCGGGGCATGCGCGGCCGCCTTGTGCGGGACTTTGGTCTTGATGACGTTTGGGTTTGTAGGCGATGTGGATCCCGGCGAGCCTGGTCGCGGCATGGGTGCCATGGCGCAACCTGCAAGACTGGTGAGCAGGACGCCGAGGCCCGCGAAGCGAAGCGTTTTAGTGGGAGCGGTTGCCATTTAAGAACGCCGTGATCATAAGGCCGAACTATAGGTTCTGGCAGCCTCTGCGTCAACGATGCTTATCCTTTAAAACCATCCTTCCAGCGCCGTAGTGTAGCGAATACGGCCGCGTCCGTATCCAACCTTCGGTGGCTGATGGTGGCGGCGGCTTGGCGGATGGCGTGTTGGGAGGTGCGCAGGAAGGGGTTGATGCGCCGTTCGTCGGCGATTGTGCTGGGGATCGTCGGCTGGCCCGCGGCGCGCAGACGGCGCGCGCGGCGTTCGAAGGCGAGGATGGCGTCGTTGTCGGGCTCCACGGCGCGCGCGAATGCGAGATTGGCGAGCGTGTATTCGTGACCGCAGTAGACGCGCGTGTCCAGGGGCAAAGACGCGAGGCGCGCAAGCGAGGCATGCATCTGAAAGGCCGTGCCCTCGAACAGCCGCCCGCAGCCCGCGACAAACAGCGTGTCCCCAGAGAACAGGCGGCCGGCCCCGACATAGGCCACATGTCCGCGCGTGTGTCCCGGCACCGCCAGCACCCGGTAATGCCCGCCCGCCTCGGACCCGACGATGTCGCCGTCGGCCACCGGATGCGTGACGCCGGCGATGGATTCAGCGGCCGGCCCGTACACGGGGATGGTATAGTGTCGCGCCAGCGTAGCGACCCCGCCCACGTGGTCGCCATGGTGGTGGGTGCACAGCACATACGCCGGTTTCAGCCCGTGCGCCGCGAGCGCCGCCATGACCGGATCGGCATCCCCGGGATCCACGATCGCGACAAGGCCGGGTTCCGGTCCGGGGGCAAGCCAGATATAGTTGTCGCGAAAGGCGTGGACTGCCATCACCTCGTCCATGCCGGCAGTGTGAGGGTAAGCCATGGGGGAGTCAACGGACGAGGGCGCGGAGGCGCGCGTCGAGCGCCTGCGGGCATGGTTCGAGGGACCGCTTGGCGAATCCCTGCAGGCCATCGAGGGGCACCGATTGCGCGAGGTCCTGCCGGCCTTGCCGGGGACCTTCGCGGTTCAATGCGGTTGGTTGGGGCGTCGCGACCTGCTGGAGTCGAGCCCCACGGCCGTCCATCTGCTGGTCGATCCGGAGCCCGCGGCGCAAGGGTCGCAATGGGTGGTGGGGCGCGCCGAGGCACTGCCCTTGGACAGCAAGTCCGTGCAGGTGGTGGTATTGCCGCACTCCCTGGACGTATCGGAGGCGCCGCATCAGCTGTTGCGCGAGGCGCATAGGGTGCTCGTGCCGGAGGGCCATATCGTGATCCTTGGTTTTAATGCCACAAGCCTTTGGCGGCTCCCCTGTCTCGTGCGCCGCGGCGCGCATCGCGCCCCCTGGTGCGGGGACTGGATCGGTGTGCGCCGGCTGCGCGATTGGTTGTCCTTGCTCGATTGCGAACTGACGCACGGCGCCATGCTGTACTACCGGCCGCCGCTCGCCCGCCAGGGTTGGATGGATCGGCTGTTTTTCATGGAGCGCATGGGGGATCGCTGGTGGCCGCTCGGGGGCGCGGTGTATATGCTCGTGGCCAGGAAGCGGGTGGCGGGGGTCACGCCCATCCGTCCGGCCCTGCGCCGATCGCGCGTGCGCGCCATGTCGCAACCCGCGGGGGCCCGTTATGGCTAAGGTGGTGATCCATACCGATGGGGCATGCCGTGGCAATCCCGGGCCGGGGGGCTGGGGCGCCATTCTCGAGGCCGACGGTCGCGAGCGGACCTTGAGTGGCGCGGAGGCGGCGACCACCAATAATCGCATGGAGTTGCAGGCGGCGATTGCGGCCTTGAAGGCCTTGAATCGCGCCTGCGATGTCGAGCTTGTGACCGACTCGCAGTATGTGCGCCGGGGTATCACCGAGTGGCTTGCGCAATGGAAGCGGCGCGGGTGGTTGACGGCCGCACGGCGTCCGGTGGCGAATGCCGATTTGTGGCGTGAGCTGGATGCCGCCGCCAGCCGTCATACGGTGCACTGGCGGTGGGTCAAGGGTCATTCCGGCCACCCGGGGAACGAGCGCGCGGACCGTCTCGCCAACGATGCCATCGACCGCCTGCTCGCAGGCGGCGTCAAGGAGCGGAGATCGTGATACGACAGATCGTGCTGGATACGGAAACCACGGGCCTTGAACCCTCGGAGGGGCACCGCATCATCGAGGTGGGGGCGATCGAGATCGTCAACCGGCGCCTCACCGGGAGGCGTTTTCACCAATACTTGAATCCGGATCGCGAGATCGACGCGGCGGCGATCGAGATCCATGGCATCACCAACGCCATGCTCGAGGACAAACCGCACTTCGCGGATGTGGCCGCGGAGTTCCTCGGGTTCATCGAGGGCGCCGAGCTTTTGATCCATAATGCCCCATTTGACGTGGGCTTTCTGAATGCCGAGCTCGCCCGCGCGATTGGCGGAGGATGCGTATTGCCGGTGAGCGCGATCGAGGACTGCTGCACGGTGCAGGACACCTTGAGGCTCGCGCGCACCCTGCATCCGGGCCAGAAAAACAACCTGGACGCCTTGTGCCGGCGTTACAGTATCGACAATAGTCAACGGGTCGTGCATGGCGCGCTGCTCGATGCCGAGATCCTGGCCGACGTCTACCTGGCCATGACCGGTGGCCAGACGGCCTTGTTCGACGAAGAGAGCACCGCAGTCGAGGTGGTCGCGACGGAAGGCTTTTCCTACGAGGGCGGCGCGCCGCTCGTGATCGCGCCGTCGACCGAGGAGCTGGCCGCCCACGAGGCCTATCTGGAGATGCTCGACAAAAAGAGCGGCGGCCGCTGTCTCTGGCGGCTGCTCGGCTAGGATGCCGGGCGGGCGGCCGATCGGTCGCCTCCGGAGAGCGCGAAGGCCACCGCCCCCAAGGCCAGCAGCGCGGCCAGCGTGAGGAACGCCAGGCGGTAGCCGCCGGCGCCGATCAGCACGCCGGTGAGCACGGGGCCGGTGGCCTGACCGATGTCCATGATCGAGCGCAGCACGCCCATGCTGGCGCCAAAGCCCCCGGATCGCGCGCGATCGGCGACCAGCGCCCCGGTGGCCGCGGTGGTGGCCGCGAACCCGGCGCCAAAGGCGGCATTGATGACGAGCAGGGCCGAAAAGCGCGCGGTAAACGGCAGCGCCGCCACCGCCAGCATGCCGACCGTAAGGCCGGTCAGGATGAGGGTGCGGCGCCCGAAGCGGTCGGACAGGGCGCCGAGCCGGGGTTTGAACAAGACCACGATCCCAAGCTGCGTCCCAAGGAGCACGCCTATGGTCCATGCCGGCCATCCGCGGTGCGCGGCGTAGACGGCGAGAAACGCCTCGACGGATCCGAACACCAGGTATTGCAGGGCCTCGATGAGGCTCGTGGTGAGCACCACGCGGTCGGCAAGCACCGCGGCGGTATGCGCCGCGCTGCTTGCGGTACGGTCCGGACCGGGGCCGGGGGCCGAATCGGGGGGGTGATCCGTGGTGACGCGCAGACCCAGGGCGAGCGCCAGGACACCGGCTGCGGCGCAGCCGATATAGACCCCCGGGAAGCCGGCGGCGGAGATCAGGACGCCCCCGAGGAACGGCGCGAGTGAGCGTCCGACGGTGCTGACCGCGCTATAGACACCCAGGGCGTGCCCACGGCTCTGCGGGTAGCGCGCGACGATCTCGGCGCCCACCACCGTACCGAAGATGGCGGTCGCGAAACCGTGATAGAAGCGCACGATCGCGAGTTCACCTATGGTATGCACGAGCAGGTACAAAAATGGCGCGGTGGCGAACACGAACAGGGCGGCGATGAGCAGCGGCCGTGCCCCCAGGCGGTCACGCAACAGTCCCGCCGGCAGGCTGATGAGGATGCCCGGTACGGTCGAGGCCATGACCGTCCAGCCGATGAGCGACGGGGGTGCGCCGAGGGCGCGTGCAAACAGCGGCAAGGCCGGGGTCTTGGCCATCGTGGAACTTAAAAGCGCAAACGCCCCGGTGAGCGCGATGGCGGTCAGAAACGAAAGTCGGCGCACGGGGAGGGCTCAGGCGGTTGGCGAAGGCATGAGAAGACGGGCAACCTCGGTGACGGCAAAGATCGCCGAGGATAACGCGAAACGGCGTGTCAAAGAAACCAGGGCGCGGACCATGAGCGCCGCGGCCGCAAGGGGCCGTACGCGCGTCGTGGCGGGCCTCACGGGATTTTGGCGACAGCCGATGCCGCGGTCGGTCTGTGACGGGGGGCGGCGATGATTACGAGCGAGACGCGCTTACGCCTGACGCTCGCCGACGGCCGGGTCTTGGCGTACGCCGATTGCGGGCCGCCCTCGGGCGTGCCGGTCGTTTACTGTCACGGGTTTCCGAGCTCCTCGCGCGAGGCCGGTCTGCTGGCGCCGGTGTTGGCCGCCGAGGGCGTGCGCCTTATCGCGCCGGATCGTCCCGGCTATGGCGCATCGAGCCCACAGGCCGGCCGCAGCCTCGGCGGCTTCGCCGACGACGTCGCGGCGCTGCTCGATCATCTGGGTGTGGCGAAGGCCGCCGTCATCGGCGTGTCCGGCGGTGGCCCCTATGCCTTATCCCTGCTCGCCCGCCTGCCCGGGCGGCTCGGCCCGGGGGCGCTGGTGGCGGGGCTCGGCCCGCCGTCGGCGCTGGCCATCTCGCGCGCGGATTTCTTCCCGATCGTGCGCTGGGCGCTGCATGTGGTCGGCATCGCGCCGGCCCTGGCGCCGCTTGTGGCGCGGCCTGTGGTGCACGCGCTGCGCCTGCGCGGACGTCTGCGCCTTGGCATGCGTCTGACCGCCCCGGCCGATCGCGAGGTGCTGGCGGACCCCGCGATCCTCGACATCCTGGTGGGCGCGCAGCACGTGGGGCTTATGCAAGGGGGGTACGCGGCCGTGCAGGATCTGCTCCTCTATGTGCGGCCGTGGGATGTCTCGCTTGCGGCGATCCGCGCGCCGTGCACGCTCTGGCACGGGACCGCCGATCGTATCGTGCCGGCGGCGGTGGCGGTGGCACTTGCCGAGGTGCTGCCGACCGCCCGCCTGCGGCTCATCCCCGGCGAGGGCCATTATTCCCTGCCGATCCGCCACCGCCGCGCCATTGTGCGCGAGCTCATCGCGAGTGGACACTGGTCTTGAACCAGTGGGCCGCCGATCGCGCATCGAGTTCGGGGGCGAAGATCAGCCCCTGCCCATAGCGACAGCCGAGCCGCTCGGCGGCCTTCTGGCGGACGAGGTTGTCGACCCCATCGGCATACAAAGTGAGCCCCAGGGCCTTGATGCCGGCGGCCAGGGCGCTGAGCAGGCGGGTGTCGGCGGGGTCGCGCGCGGGACGGCACTTGACGCCGTATACGGGGGCGGCGCTGATATGGGCAAGTCCGGCGCGCCCCCCCGGAAAATGGTCCACGAGCAGCAGAAATCCCTGGTCTCCGAGGGCTGCGGCAAGCCGCTGGGCGGCGGGCGCATGGGCCGCGAGGGTGGTATCCGACAACTCCAGGATGACCGGCGTCTGGGTGTCGCGATAAAGTTCCGCGCGCCAGTGTGAGAGGCGCGCCGGGAGCCGGGGATCATAGAGATCGGTGGCCTGGAGGTTGATGTGCAGCGACACGGGTGGCGATCCGCGCGCCACCCAGTCGCGCCGGACCAGGGTGAGCAGCCGCTCCAGGAGGCGCTCGCGCAGGTCTCTTTCCGTCAGATTGGTGATCGCCTCCTCGCGCACGATGGTCCCGTTGGGCTGGCGCCAGCGCAGGCGCGCCTCGAGCCCGGCCATCCGTCCGTTACCATCGACGATCGGCTGGTAGCTGGGCCGCCAGAGATCGTGCGCGAGGGCCTGCTCGATATCGCGGTAGCGCTGCGCGCCGGCATGGACGGGGGCGGTCTGCGTGGGCGCGAAGCACTGATAACGGCCGCCTCCGGCGCGTTTGGCCTCATACATGGCCTGGTCGGCATGCTGGAGCAGGACGTTCGGTGGATGGTCGTCGAACGGGTAGATGGTAAGACCCACACTGATCGTGACGGTGAGCGAGCGGCCTTGAAACAGGATCGGCTGGCGGGTCGCCCGCAGGGTGCGCTCGAGCAGGATCTCCACTTGTCCCAGTTGGGTGATGTCCTCCATGATGATCACAAACTCATCCCCGCCATAACGGCTCACGGTGTCGGCCAGGCGCACGGAGCCTGCGAGCCGGTCGGCGACGGTCGTGAGCAGGTGATCGCCGGCCTCGTGCCCCAGCTCGTCATTGACCCCCTTGAAGCCGTCGACATCGAGCAGGGCGATGACCAACAGGCAGTCGTTGCGCATCGCCCGCCGCCTTGCGTGGGTGAGGCGATCCATGAGTACGCCGCGATTGGGCAGGCCGGTGAGCGGGTCGTGACGCGCATCGCGGGCGAGTGCCGCCTCGAGCGCCGATCGGTAGCAGGCATGGCCTATGAACGCCGCGAACGCCTCCACCAGCCGCCGTTTGCGCGGCCCCGGGGCGCGCGCGGGGCGCGTCCGCCAGCCCAGCACCAGGGCGCCCTCGACGCGGCCTGCGACACGCGTCGGCACCAGCAGGTGGGCGTGGATGCCGAGCGCCGCGAGTTCCGGCGCGGCGAGCGGTCCCTGGACGGAGTCGGCGATATACAAGGTCTCGCCGGCGGCGAGCGCGGGGCCGGCGGCGGCCGGGTGGTCGTCGGCGATGCGTACAGGGACCAGGTCGCGGTGATCATCGTCGGCGGTGAGCGTGCCCAAGAATTGATAGCGCAGGTGCTGGCCGTGGCGGCGTATCAGGCCCGCGTAGTGGGCGTCGACCGCCAGCGCCGCGGCGCGCGCGGCGTTTGAGAAGAAGCGGTCGAACTCCAGTGTGGCCGCGAGCTCATGAAAGAGCTGCTCGGGGGGCGGTGACGAGGAGTGGTTGCGTGTGGCCATGACGCCCTCGATGATCTGCGGAAACGCATCCCCGGGGGTTGCCGTTGGCGATGCGCGCCGGGCCTCCTGCCCAGGATCGATTCCAAGGATCATAGACCCACCGATCGTCGCACGGAGGGCGCGGGGGGCGAACGGGGTAGGGGAGGCGACGTACGGGGCCGGTCTGTTATGCCAGCACCGCGAGCAGGGCGGCGAGAAAGTCCTGTCGTTCCCCGAGCGCCGGCGCACACACGATGATGAGGTCCGGGTGACGGCGCCGCGCATCGGCGAGGAGATCGGGGAGATCGTGCTGGAGATGGCGTCCGTGACTCAGAAAAAGCGGTGATACGCGGATCTGGCGGCACCCGCGATGGTAGAGGTCGGAGAGCGCCCGGGGTACATCCGGGGCGGCGCGTTCCAGATACGACAGGACCACCGGGCATGCGGGATGGCGGCAGGCCAGCCGGCGCGCGAGTTCCTCGAAGGGGGCGCGCCAACGCGTATCCGACGAGCCATGGGCGACCAGCAGATGGCCTTCGCCGCCGGTCACGATGCCGCGCGGCACGCGCCGCGCTCGGCGCGCATCGGGGCTAATGCCAAGGTGTCGCGGAGCGCCACGACGTCGCCTATGACGAGGATCGCCGGGCTTTTCAGATGCGCGCGGTCACAGGTGGCCGCCAGGTCCGCCAAGGGTGCGGCGATCTCGCGCTGGCTTATGGTCGCCCATTCCACCGCCAAGGCTGGTGTCGAAGGCGAGCGGCCGGCGGCCAACAGCCCCGCGCACAGGATCGGCAGCGACTCCACGCCCATATAGACGACCAGGGTATCGGCGGCGCGCGATACCGCCTGCCAGTCGACGGGATCGGCGCCCCGCGCCCGGTGGCCGGTGATGAACAGCACCGACCGGCTCATGGCCCGATAGGTCAGCGGGACCCCGGCATAGGTGGCCGCCGCCGACCCGCTGGTCACCCCCGGCACCAGCTCATAGGGGATGCCTTCGGCGCGCAGGGCCATGCACTCCTCGCCGCCGCGTCCGAAGATGAAGGGATCGCCGCCTTTCAGGCGCGCGACCCGCAGGCCGGCGCGCCAGGCGCGTATCAATTGTTCGTGGATCGCAAGCTGGGCGGTGGAGGCGTGTCCGCCGCGCTTGCCCACCGCCACCAGGCGCGCACCGGGGCGCGCGAGGTCGAGGACCCCGGGATCGATCAGGGCGTCGTGGAAGACGATATCGGCGGCCTGCAAGAGGCGTGCGCCCTTGCGGGTGATGAGTTCCGGGTCACCGGGGCCTGCGCCTATGAGCGCCACCGGCCATCGCGCGTCCATCAAGAGCGCCTCCGGATGGGGCGTTGCGCGTGGTCGATACGGGCGCCGGCCGTGGCGAGATCGGGGGCCGCGCCGCTCATGACCAAAAGGCACGCGGCCTGATCGCGGAGCGTGGCGGGCAAGGGGCGTTGCCCGGCCAGCACCTCCTCGATGAACTGGCAGGTCCTGGGGGCGCCGCGGTCCGCCGGTAGGTCCGGGGGTTCGGCAAGCGGGGTGCGATCTTCGGGAAACCACTCGTGTTCGCATCCGGCCTCGATACCGATCAGTGCCGGACGCCGCCGGGGATGGGCCACGGGCTCGCCCTCGGTGCCGCGCAGGACCAGCGCCGTGGCGCCGGCGGCCACGAAGAACGCGCGCATGCGCGCAAGATACGGGGGGTGGGTGACCGCCGCGCACCGCACCGCCGGACCGGCGAAGGGGTTGAAGAGCTTGATCACGGTATGCACGCTGGAGCGCACGCCCAGCTGGCGACGCAAAGACAGGATGGCGGCAAGCCGCGGGTGGAGCACGTCGAGCGGGACGTAGGCCAGGTGATGGTGTTCGAGCTGATGGTGCACGGCATGACGGCTTGCCGCCGGTGCAAAGCCGAGATCGGCCAGTATTTCGCCGCTCGTGGTGCGATCGCTCGGATCGTGATCGAGGAGGTGCAGATCGGCGTCGGCGGCCATCCCGCCGTAGGTCCCGTGGATCAGTACCGGCACTCCTTGGCGCGCGAGCAACAGGGCGAGCAGGGGCAGGAGGTTGGCGTGGCGGCGCGCCCCGTTGTAGGACGGGAACACCACCGGCCGCAGGGCGGATGGCGGGGCAAGCGGTGTCAGGCTGTCTTCGGTGGCCGAGACAAAGCCCAGCAGTTCATCGGTCGATTCCCCCTTGAACCGGAACGCCGTCCACAGCGCGCCCTGGGCGAGCGCCGGCAGGTGCCCGCTCAGCCATTCGGCAAACAGGGCGTGCGCCGCCTCGCGGCTCAGGTCGGTGGCGTGGGTCTGGCCGCGCGCCACCGCGCTCAAGATACCGGGCAGGTCTTGCGCCGGGATCATGGCCGACATCCCCAGGGATCGGTCGAGGCTCATTCCGGCAACCTTATGAAGACCCGCTCTCCCTCGAGGCGTACAGGCCAGGTGCGCACGCACCCTGTGTCGGGATCGCGCGCCTCGCCGCAGGTGAGATCGATGCGCCAGTTGTGCAGCGGGCAGTAGACGGTATCCCCGGAGACCGCGCCCTCGGCCAATGGACCGCCCTTGTGCGGGCAGCGGTTGTCGAGGGCGTAGACCTCGCCGCGCTCATTGCGTAACAAGGCGATCTCGCCGTCACGGGTGGCGACCACCCGTCCCCCGAGCGCGGGGATGTCGGCCAAGGTCGCGACTTCCTTCCATGAGGTGTTCTCGGGCGCGCTCATGTTGTCAACTCCGGGATGCGTAAGGGTTGGGCATGGATCGTGATATGGCCGGACAGGGCCTCGGCCCACGGGTCCTTCTCCTGGCTCAGGGCGTGACGCAATTCCGCGGCCAGCCGTTTGCGGGTGTCGCGGTTTTCGAGGATCGTGGTCTTCACGTGGTCGAGTCCGACGCGTTCGATCCAGGGCGCGGTACGTTCCAGATAATAGGCCTCTTTGCGATAGAGTTGCATAAAGGCCTCGGCGATCTCAACCACTTCGTCTTCGCTGGCCACCTTGGCCAGCAGATCGCCCGCGCGCAGCTTCATCCCGCCGTTGCCGCCGACATATATCTCCCAACCCGAGTCCACGCCGATCACCCCGAAGTCCTTGATGGTGCTCTCCGCGCAGTTGCGGGGACAGCCGGAGGCCGCGAGCTTGACCTTGTGCGGCGACCACATACGCTCCAGACGCTTTTCGAGGGTGATGGCAAGATGCGTGCTGTCTTGCGTCCCGAAGCGGCAGAATTCCGTGCCGACACACGACTTGCAGGTGCGCAGCGCCTTGCCATAGGCGTGGCCGGAAGGCATGCCGAGGTCCGCCCAGATCGCCGGCAGATCCTGCTTTTTGACCCCGAGGAGATCGATGCGCTGGCCGCCCGTGATCTTGACCATGGGCACCTGATAGCGCTCGGCGACCTCGGCGATGCGTTTGAGCTCCGCGGGCGTGGTCACGCCGCCATACATGCGCGGTATGACCGAGTAGGTGGCATCCTTCTGGATATTGGCATGCACGCGCTCGTTGACAAAGCGCGCCTGGGGATCGTCGATGGCCTCCGCCGGCCACGCGCTGCGCACATAGTAATTGACCGCCGGACGGCAGGTCGGACAGCCGCCTTCGGCCTTCCATTCGAGGGTCGCGAATACCGCGCGTACCGATAGCAGTTTGCGGGTCACGATGGCATCGCGGATCTCGTCATGCGTGAGATCGGTACACGCGCACAGGGACCGTTTCTGCGGGGTGGTCTCGTAGAGCCCGCCGAGGGTACCGGCGAGGATTTGTTCCACGAGATCCGTGCATGAACCGCATGAGGCGCTGGCCTTGGTGCACCGGCGCACGTCGTCGACCGTGAACAGGCCCTGGGTGCGGATGGCATGGACGATGGTGCCCTTGCTGATGCCGTTGCAGCCGCAAATCTCAGCGGTATCGGGCATCTGATCGATGGCCCGTCCGCGGGCATGGCGTACATCCCCCGTGACCTCGCCAAAGAGCAGGTGATCACGCAGCGCGCTCACGTCCTGGCCGGTGCGCAGCAGTTGAAAGAGCCAGGGCCCGAGTGCGGTGTCGCCATACAAGAGGACACCCGCGAGCTTGTGGTCGCGGATCACGACCTTCTTGTAGACGCCGCCGGTCGGATCGAGCAGCGATACCTCCTCGCAGCCCGCGCCGCCCGCGAAGTCGCCGGCCGAGAACAGGCCGACGCCCGTGACCTTGAGCTTGGTGCTGGCAAGCGACCCGGTATAGCGCAGACGCCCGTATTGGGCGAGGTGGTTGGCGGCCACCTTGGCCTGCTCGAACAGTGGCGCCACCAGCCCATAGGTCAGGCCACGGTGCTGCACGCACTCGCCCACCGCATAGATGCGCGGATCGAAGGTCTGGAGCGTGTCATTGACCACGATGCCGCGATCGCAATACAGCCCGGCCTCGCGCGCGAGCGCCGTGCGCGGCCGGATGCCGACGGCGAAGACCACGAGATCGGCGTCCAGCGTGCGGCCGTCTTTCAGGCGCAGCCCCTGCACGTGGCCGTCGCCGGTGAGGACCTCGGTCTCGGCCCCGAGACAAAGACATAGCCCGCGCGCGATCAGGCTCCTTTGGAGGAGTTCCGCGCCCACCCGGTCCATCTGGCGTTCGAGCAGCCAGGGATTGCGATGCACGACGGTGACCTGCACGCCTTGCGTGAGCAGGCCGTAGGCGGCCTCGAGGCCGAGCAGACCGCCGCCTATGATGACCGCACGGGCACCCGCCGGCAGGGCGTGCATGGCGCGGACATCTTCTATGGTCCGATAGGTCATGACACCGTCGAGATGCGCGCCCGGGATGTCCGGGACGTAAGGCGTGGAGCCGAGCGCCAGCAGCAGGCGGTCATAGCGGGCGACCGTGCCGTCCGCGGCGTGCACGAGCCTGCGCGCGCGGTCGATGCGTGTCACTGCCTGCCCGGCGTGGAGGGTGATCCCGTGCGCCCGGTACCACGCCCGGTCGTTCAGGATGGTGTCCTCGAAGGCCATTTCGCGGGCCAATACCGGCGACAACAGGATACGGTTGTAGTTGGGATGCGGCTCGTCCCCGAAGACCGTGATGTCGTAGTGGTCGGGGGCCATGGCGAGCAGTTCCTCGACGGCGCGCATCCCGGCCATGCCGTTGCCGACCATGACCAGGTGGGGCTTCCCGGAGACCGGGTTGTTCATGCAGTGCTCCTTGAGAGGATGGCGTCTGGACGGAGGCTGCGGTGGGAGGCCGTAGCCGGAGTCCCTGGCCCTTCCCAGCAACCATTGTGCCAGGGGGTGGGGCGCATTTATGGGGCGCCGGCGTAGGCGAGCGTGCACCAGGATCGGGAACAGGGACCGGATATGCACCAGATCCGGTCCCCGGAGCGCCCTTGACAGGGGGGCGCCCGGCCCCCATATAACGGGGCACATGGCGGACTGGGGAGAAGGTACGGTGAGGAACCTGAAACATATGCTCATGGCCGCGGGTGTGATCCTGCTGGTGGCATGGGCGGTATTGTTGGTGATGCATATCCTGTTCGCCCTGGTGTGGGTGTTCTTCTGGGTCGGACTGGTCGGTATCCTGGTGGCCGTGGTGCTGCACGCCGTGGAGCGCCTTGTCTGATCCGGACGCGAGTTATGGTATGGTAGGGGGTGTGCTCATGATACGTTTATGCCGTTTCCACGGTAAGGAGGGCCCGAATGGCTCGCTCTAATCTGTTTCCGGATTCACCGTCCACGGGTTATCAGGGTGGTTATGCGGTCACCACCGTCATCCACAGGACCTATCTCCTGCTGGCCGCGACGCTGCTCTTTAGCACGTTTACGGCCGTGGTCGGCATGCACGCCCTGTTTGCCTATCAGCATCCGATCATGATCATGATCGCGGCCTTCGTGAGCCTGTTTGCCGTGCAGTGGACCGGTGGCCGCGACAGTCCCATGGCGATACCTCTGGTATTCGTGTTCACCGGCCTCATGGGACTCTCGCTGGGTCCTGTGATCGCCCTGTATCTGCGCATGCCGGCCGGCCCGAGCATCGTCGCCGAGGCCCTGCTCGGGACCGCGGTCATCTTCGGGAGCCTGTCGCTCTACGCGCTCGTGTCGCGCCGCAATTTCAATTATCTCGGCGGCTTCCTCATGACCGGGCTTGTGATCGTGGTGCTCGCGTCGCTCGCCAACATGTTCTTCCATATGGCGGGCCTGCAGCTGGTCATCGCGGGCATGGCCCTGCTCGTGTTCTCGGGGCTCGTGCTGTTCGACACAAGCCGCATGATAAACGGCGGCGAGACGCGTCCGGTGATCATCGCCGTGAGCCTTTATCTCGACGTCCTGAACCTGTTCATGGCGCTGCTTGAGATCCTGGGGGCCCTCCAGGGGGGGCGCCGCAGATGATCCCGAGCGGGACGGCCTTCGGGCCGCCCCGGGAGTCCGAGTCCTGCGCCGGTCCTCGCCCGGGGCGATGCATCCTGCCGATCATCGTGTGAAGGGGGTGCGCGGGCATCCGGCGATGCCTCCCCCGGCGGCAGGCGCCCGTCGATACCCAAGGCCATCATGAGGGAGGAGGGATATGGATAGTCGCAGGATCGTGCGCTACGCGCGTGGGGGGCTTGCGGGGGCCGCCCTGCTGTGGATGGGCGTTGGTTACGCGGCCTTGCCACCGCCCCTGGCGCAGGCGGTGGCGCGCGGCGCCCACATCTTCAACGACGACAGCTTCGGCAGTCAGGTAAGGCCAGTGGCCGATGCCGCGAGCGCGTTCGCGGACATGGGGGGTGCGCGGGCCCACGCGCGGTTCATGACCTGCGCGGCCTGCCATGTCCACGGCGGGCGCACGCGTGGGCAGCTGCCCGATGGCCGCCACATCCCCAGTCTCCGTAATGCCGCGGCCGTGTTTCCTCGCTACAGCGCCAAGTCCCATCGCATCGTGACCCTCGAAGACCAGATCCGGCACTGCGTCAAGGATGGCATCAAGGGGCGCGCGCCGGCCTTCCACGGCGCGACCATGGTCGATCTCGTGAGCTATCTGAAATCCCTGGCGACGGGCCGGCGCATGGCGATCGGCGGCGCGTTTCAGTAGGGCTGCCATGATGAAGGGTGTGCGCAAGGCGGCCCCTCCCGGGGGCCCGATGGCCGGTGGTGCGATCATGGGCGGGACGACCTGATGGCCGGCCGTCCGCTGCGCGTGCTGTTCGTGGCCTCCGAGTGCGCCCCCTGGGTGAAGACCGGCGGGCTTGCGGACGTGGTCGCGGCCCTGCCCCCGGCGCTCGCCGCCGAGGGGCTCGACGTGCGCGTATGCCTGCCCTTCTATCGCTCCATTCGCCGGGAAGTGGGCGAGGCGCCGGCATGCGCCACGGTGCTCGGCGCGCTCGTGCGCGAGGCGCTGTTGCCGTCGGGCATACGCACGTATCTGATCGACGCCCCCTGGCTCTTTGGGCGCGACGGGGGGCCCTACCAGGACGATGAGGGGCGGGATTGGCCGGACAATGCCCGGCGTTTTGGTCTTTTCGCACGCATCGCCGCCACGCTCGCCTCCGACGAGACCCCGCTTTTGTGGCGTCCCGATGTCTTTCACGGGCACGACTGGCAGGCGGGTCTCGGGCCGCTCTGGTTGAAGACCGCCCTGCCGGGGGCCGCACCGTCGGTCATGACCATTCACAACCTCGCCTTCCAGGGGCTGTTCGCGCCGGAGATGGTGGATGCCCTGCACCTCCCTCCGGAGGTGTTTGCCGTGGAGGGCGCGGAGTTTTATGGGCGCCTGTCGTTTTTGAAGGCCGGCCTCCATTATGCCGATCTCCTGACCACGGTAAGCCCCACCTACGCGCGCGAGATCCAGGAGGAGGCCCAGGGGTGCGGGCTGCACGGCCTTCTGACGCGGCGTCGCGATCAGCTGGTGGGGATCGTCAACGGTATCGATGATCGCGCCTGGAATCCGGCGAGCGACCCGTTGATCCGCGCGCGCTACGATCGCGACCGCCTGGCCGCCAAGGGCATCGACAAGGAGGCCGTGCAACGCCGCTTCGAACTCGCCGTCGATCCGGCGCGGCCGTTGTTCGGCCTGGTCGGCCGGCTCACCTGGCAGAAGGGCATCGATCTCGTGGCCGAGGTGGGGGACCGCCTGGCCGGCGTAGGCGGGCAGCTGGTCGTGCTCGGCACCGGGGAGCGCGGGCTCGAGGATGCGTTGCGTACGCTTGCCTCCCGCCACCGTGGGGCGGTCGCGGTGCGCATCGGATTCGATGAGGGGCTCGCCCACGAGATCGAGGCCGGCGCCGATGCCTTTCTCATGCCGTCACGGTTCGAGCCGTGCGGACTGAACCAGATGTACAGCCAGCGTTATGGCACGCCCCCCGTGGCTCGCGCCACGGGGGGGCTTGCCGATACCATCCGCGGTGTCGATCCCGGCGGTTGCGAGGGCAGCGGCTTTCTGTTCGGGGAACCCACCGGCGGCGCGTTATGGGAGGCCATCGAGCGGGTATTGGCAAGCTACCGCAACCCTTCATGCTGGACACGCATCATGCGCGAGGGCATGGGCCGGGATTTCTCGTGGACGGCGAGCGCGCGGCGCTACCACGCGCTCTATGACACCCTGGTCGCAGGCCCCTAGAGATCCGCGCCGGATATGCTCGCGGGACGCCCGCGCACGAATCCTGCGCGCGCCGCCCAAAGGTCGGGATCGGGGACGCGCCGCGCCGGTCGCGGGCCTAGGATAGGCGGCCCCCGGCCGCGCAGGGACGGGCGTGTTGCGATCACGATGACGCGCGGCGCGGCCGTCGTACCGTCAACGGACGGGGCTTGTTGATCGACCAATTCACGGAAAGAGAGGGCATCATGGGTGAGATGATCAGCTTTAAGCGGCCGGATGGCGGCCTGTGCGATGGTTACCTGGTGACGCCGGTAGCGGGCGGCAAGGCGCCCGGGATCGTTGTGATCCAGGAATGGTGGGGCATCAACGACCAGATCAAGGGCGTCGCCGAGCGCTTGGCCGCGGCCGGCTACCGGGCGCTTGTGCCGGACCTTTTTCGCGGCAAGGTGACGATGGAGGCCAAGGAGGCCGAGCACCTCATGAACGGGCTCGATTTTGCCGATGCCGCGAGTCAGGACGTCCGCGGTGCGGCGCAATACCTGAAGGCCACGGGCAGCGCGAAGGCGGGTGTGACCGGATACTGCATGGGCGGCGCCGTGGCCGTACTGGCCGCGGCCTTCGTACCCGAGAGTGACGCCAATGTCACATGGTACGGGTATCCGCCGCTCGAATACGTCGATGCCGCGCGTATCAAGGCGCCAGTACTCGGTCATTGGGCGACCCACGACCAGTTCTTCGCCATCGCCGGGGTCGACGCCTTGGAGGCGAGACTGAAGGCCGCCGGTGTCGATTTCGAATTCCACCGTTACGATGCCAAGCACGCTTTCGCGAATGAGGAGGCCGATTCCCTGAATCTGCCGCCGCTTGGCTACGATCCCGTGGCCGCGGAGCTTGCCTGGAAGCGCAGCTTGGCGTTCTTTGCCGCCCATTTGCGCTGAGGAGCGGTACTCGGCGATCCGGGAGATCGCGGGGTCCGGGGCCTGATCCCTGTCAAGGCGTGGCCTCGCCGCCAGGTCCGGCCGGCGGCCGCGCGCCGCCCTAGAGATCGCGTTGCATGCGTCCCCATCCATAGGTGGCCGTGCCCATCAGCGTGGCGTCGGGATTGATGACCACCTGCACCGGGATCTGCGCGAGGAGCTTGGCGAAGCGCCCCTTGGCGCAGAAGGCATCCACGAATCGGCGTTCGTCTAGGAGCGGCAGGAGCCGCGGCGGGATGCCGCCTGCAATGTAGATGCCGCCTAGGGCAAAGACCTTGAGGGCCAGGTTGCCGGCCTCGGCGGCGAGGATGGTCAGGAAGGCATCGACCACCGCGCGACATATCGGGCAGGGCGCATCGGCGCGCAACGCGGCGTCGAGGATGAGCGGCGTGTGATCGGCGCTCGCGGCCAACGCCGCGGCGAACCCCGGGTCTTCGCGCGCCGGGTCCCGGTCGCGAAAGAATTCATAGAGCCGCGGGATACCGATGCCCGAACACACCAGTTCGTAGCTCACATGGTCGTAGCGGCGTCGCAGGTAGGGGACGAGATCGGCGAGCGCGGCGGTGGGCGGCGCGAAGTCGGTATGGCCGCCCTCGGAGGGCTGTGGCCGGTAGCGCCCGCCGTCCCACACAAGAAATGCCTCGCCAAGGCCGGTGCCGGGGGCGATGACCGCCTTGGTGGCGGTGTCCGGCGCATGGCCGGTGTTGAGGATCTTGAGGTCGGCGGGCTGCAGCACCGGAATCGCGTGGGCGATGGCCGCGAGATCATTCAGGACATCGACGGAGGTGAACGCCAGTTCCGCGCGCAGCGCCGCGCCGTCGACCTCCCAGGGGAGGTTGGTGAGCTGGGCGCGACCGTTTATGACGGGACCTGCGACGGCCAGACAGGCGCGCGTAACCGGGAGTCCCGCCGTCGCGAGAAATTCGTTCAACAGGGTCTTTAGGTCCGGATATTCGGCGCTTTTGAGGCGCGCGCGCGCGAGCGGTTGCGCAAGCCCGCCGGGCACCGACACGACGAGGACATCGGTCTTGGTCCCACCGATGTCGCCTATAAGCAAAAGATCACTGTTTTGCATGGCCGCGCGCCCCCTTAGGTCTTGGTCGTTGTGATTTCGGGCCCGTGCCCCCAATGGTAACGCATAGGCCGCTTGGGCGCGCGTTGGGGCCCTGGAAAATCCCCACGTGAGCGGCTAGTGTGCCTGAAGAAGGCGGCCCCGGTGCGGTGGCGGCCGATCAAGGCCGATGGTGGCGGGAGGGGCGGTTATGCGTATGGGAATGGTCGGCTTGGGGCGCATGGGGGCCAACATGGCACAGCGTTTGATGCGTGCCGGGCACGAGGTCGTGGGCCATGCCCGTAGGCGCGCGACTGTGGATGCCTTCACGGCCGAGGGGGGGCTCGGCGCCTATGCGCTTGCCGATCTGATCGGCAAGCTCCCCGCCCCGCGCATCGTATGGTGCATGGTGCCGGCGGCCACCGTGGATGCCCTGCTTTTGGAGCTCGTGCCCTTGCTCACCGCCGGCGATATCGTCGTCGACGGCGGGAATTCCTTTTACCAGGATGATATCCGCCGTGCCCGCGAGCTCGCTTCCAAGGGTCTCCATTACGTCGACGTCGGTACGAGCGGCGGCGTGTGGGGTCGCGAGCGCGGCTATTGCCTCATGATCGGCGGGGAGTCGTCGACCATGCCGGCGCTCGATCCGGTATTCCGGGCGCTCGCGCCCGGGGCGGCCGCCGCCGCGCCGACCCCGGGCCGCGCCGCAGGCCGGGGTTCGGCGGATCTCGGCTATCTGCACTGCGGGCCGCACGGCGCCGGTCATTTCGTGAAGATGGTCCACAACGGGATCGAATACGGCCTTATGGCCGCCTATGCCGAGGGTCTCAACATCCTGAAGGGCGCCGGTGTCGGTGCCGCCGCCCATGATCAGGATGCGGAGACCGCGCCCGTGCGGCATCCCGAGCATTTTCAATACGATTTCAATGTGGCCGAGGTCGCGGAGCTCTGGCGGCGCGGGAGCGTGGTCAGTTCGTGGTTGCTCGATCTTACTGCGGCGGCGCTGCATGACAGTCCCGACCTCTCCGGATTTGCCGGCCGCGTGGCTGATTCCGGCGAGGGGCGCTGGACGGTGCAGGCGGCGGTCGAGGAGGGCGTGCCGGCACCGGTCATAACCGCGGCCCTGTACGCGCGGTTCGGCTCGCGGGGACACGCCGATTTCGCCGACCGGGTGCTGGCCGCCATGCGTTATCAGTTCGGTGGACATGTCGAGAAAGATTGACGGCAAGCTGCGCGGTGTCGATGCCGGCCACCGGGCGGGACTTGCGCCGGGCGGCGCACCGCGTTAGGGTCTATCGACAGCCATAGTCGCTTTCAGGCCGTGATGCTCCAGGGAACGGGGTCAGCGGCTCCACTGGGAGTGGCGGGCGCGACTAGGAGGAGACGATCTTGGACGATCGAGGGGATACCGCGCGTGACGAGGGTGCGCGCGGCGCCGGACGGGGTGTCGCGGCGCTTGCCAGCAATGCCCAATGGCGGGCACTGAAGGACCATTTCGCGGCCGTGAAGGACCTGACCTTGCGCGCCCTGTTCGAGGCCGACCCGGACCGCGGCACGGCGCTGGCCGCCGAGGGCGCCGGCCTCTATCTCGATTATTCCAAAAACCGCGTGACGCGCGAGACAGTGCGACTGCTCTGCGATCTGGCGCGCACGCGCGGACTCGAGGCGCGGCGCGATGCCATGTTTCAGGGCGAACGCATCAACGTCACGGAGGATCGGCCGGTCTTGCATGTGGCCCTGCGCGCCCCCCGCGGGACCGTGATCAAGGTGGATGGACACGATGTCGTCCCGGATGTCCACGAGGTGTTGGGGCAGATGTCGGCGTTCGCCGACAAGGTGCGCGACGGTACGTGGACCGGCTATAGCGGCAAGCGTATCCGCACGGTGATCAACATCGGCATCGGCGGTTCCTACCTCGGCCCGGAAATGGCCTGCCAGGCGCTGCGGCCGTTCGCCGATCCGGCGATCGCCGTGCGCTTCGTGGCCAATGTCGACTCCGAGGCGTTGCGCGCCGCGACCGCGGATCTGGATCCCGCGGAGACCCTTTTCATCGTATGTTCCAAGACCTTTACGACCGAGGAGACCATGACCAATGCGCGCAGCGCGCGCCAGTGGTGCGTCGCAGGTCTTGGCTCGGAGGCGGCGGTGGCCGCGCATTTCGTCGCGGTCTCGACCAATGCGGCGGAGGTCGCGCGCTTTGGCATCGATGCCGCCCATATGTTCGTATTCTGGGATTGGGTCGGGGGACGTTATTCCCTGGGTTCGGCGGTCGGCCTGTCGCTTATGATCGCCATCGGGCCCGAGCGTTTCCGGGAGATGCTCGCCGGCTTTCGTGACATGGATGAGCACTTCCAGTCGGCGCCGCTCGAACGCAACCTGCCGGTGCTCATGGGGATGCTGTCTGTGTGGTATAACAATTTCCATGGCATGGAGACCCAGGCGATACTGCCCTACGCGCAGGGTCTGGCGCGTCTACCCGCCTATCTGGAGCAGCTGCAGATGGAGAGCAATGGCAAGCACGTCGACCTCGCCGGGCGGCCGGTGACGTATCAGACGGGGCCGATCGTGTGGGGCGAGCCCGGGGTTGATGCCCAGCACTCGTTCTATCAGCTGCTGCACCAGGGGACCAAGGCCGTGCCCTGCGACCTGATCGGGTTTTGCCGCTCGTCTGCCGATCTGCCGGGTCACCAGGACCTTTTGATGGCCAACCTTCTGGCCCAGGCCGAGGCCCTGGCCTTCGGGCGTCCGGCGGCGCGGCTTGCCGAAGAGGGCGTGCCGGCACCGCAGATCCCCTACCGGGTGTGCGAGGGTAATCGCCCGACCACCATCGTTCTGGGCGAGGCCTTGACGCCGCGCGTGCTGGGCGCGCTCATCGCGCTTTATGAACACAGCGTGTTTACGCAGGGCGTGGTGTGGGGTATCGATTCCTTCGATCAGTGGGGGGTGGAGCTTGGCAAGGTGCTTGCGCGGCGCATCGCCTCCGAGATCCGCGGCAGTATCGGCGAGGGTGCCCACGACAGCTCGACCCGCGCCCTGATCGGGCGCTATATGGCGCACCGCGCCGGGAGTTGATGTGCCATGCGCGGATGAACGTCATCCAAGACGAGGCCGGACAAGGACCGCGGGCGGCACCGAGCCATCGGATCCACCCTTTCACCACAATATGAGGAAATGCTGTCGATGGACCAGGCCCCCCGATTTGTAAGCCAGCTTACCCGCAACACCCTGGCGCTCATTCTTGCCGGCGGCCGCGGGTCGCGTCTGAAGCACCTGACGATGTGGCGCGCGAAACCGGCGGTGCCGTTCGGGGGCAAGTTCCGGGTCATCGATTTCCCGCTGTCGAATTGCGTGAACTCGGGCATCCGGCGCATTGGGGTCTTGACCCAATACAAGGCCCATTCCCTCATCCATCATATCCAGAAGGGCTGGGGGACCTTGCGCGGGGATTTCGGGGAGTTCGTGGAACTCCTGCCGGCACAGCAGCGCATCGAGTCCTCGTGGTACGCGGGGACCGCCGACGCGGTCTACCAGAACCTCGATATCGTGCGCAATCATGACCCGGATTACGTCCTGATCCTGGCCGGCGACCATGTCTACAAGATGGATTACGGGCCGATGATCGCCCATCATGTGCGCAAGGGCGCGGACCTCACCGTAGGCTGCGTGCATGTCCCGCTGGATCGCGCGAGCGATTTTGGGGTCATGGCCACAGACGACATGGGACGCATCGTGCGCTTCGACGAGAAGCCGGCCGAGCCGACGCCGGCCGTGGCGGGCGGGAACACCGCGCTCGCTTCCATGGGGATTTATGTGTTTAGCGCGCGCTTCCTCTACGAGCAGCTCGTCAAGGATGCCGATACCAAGGCCTCGCGGCACGACTTCGGACATAACGTGATTCCCGGGGCCATAGACCGGTACCGGGTCATGGCCTATGCCTTCTCGGGCGATGGCAGCGGGCAATCGGCCTACTGGCGCGATGTCGGCACCCTGGATGCCTACTGGGAAGCCAACATGGAGCTGATCGGCGTAACCCCGGAGCTCAACCTGTATGACACCTCCTGGCCGATCTGGACCCATCAGGAGCAGTATCCGCCGGCCAAGTTCATCTTCGATGAGGATGACGGGCGCCGCGGCATGGCCGTGGACTCCATGGTGTCCGGCGGCTGTGTGATCTCCGGGGCGCGTATCCGTCATTCGCTGTTGTTTTCCGCGGTGCACGCGCACTCCTACGCGGAGGTGATCGACTCGGTGGTCATGGGCAGTGTCGACATAGGCCGGCATAGCCGTATCCGGCGCGCGATCATCGACAAGGGGTGTCACATACCCGAGGGCAGTATCATAGGGTGGGATCACGAGGACGACGCACGCCGTTATCATGTGACGCCGGAAGGTGTCGTGGTGGTGACACCCGAGATGCTCGGTCAGGAACTGCACCATGTCCGATGAGGGCCGCTTGAACCTGGTGTTGTGCTGGCACATGCATCAGCCGCAATACCGCCGCCTGTCCGACGGCCAATACCAGCAGCCCTGGGTGTATCTGCATGCCATCAAGGATTACGTGGACATGGCGGTGCATATCGAGTCGGTGCCGGGGGCGCGCGCGGTGGTCAATTTTTCACCCGTTCTGCTCGATCAGATCGCGGATTACGGCGAACAGGTGCAGGCCTATCTACGTGAGCGCACGCCGCTGCGCGATCCGCTGCTCGCGGCCCTCGCCGGTCATTGGCCGCCGCCCGGGCCTGAGCGCGCGGCGCTCATTGAGGCCTGCCTCAAGGCCAACAAGACACGCGTGATCGACCGGTTCCCGGCGTTCAAGCGCCTGGTGGCGCTGGCCGCGCCCGTGGTCGCCGACCCCGGGCTTTCCGGTTACCTCGACGACCATTATCTACGCGATCTCGTCATCTGGTATCACCTGGGCTGGTTCGGTGAGACGGTACGGCGGGCCGACGTGCGCATCGCCCAGCTTCTGCAAAGAGGTCAGGACTTCGACCAAGAGTCGGCGATCACCGTGTTGCGGGTGGCGGGGGAGATCCTGACCGGGCTTGTGCCGCGCTACCGCAGCCTTGCCGAAAACGGGCAAGTAGAGTTGTCGTTCACGCCCTACACGCACCCGATCCTGCCGCTTTTGCTTGATTTTAAGGTGGCGCGCGAGGCGCAGCCGGACGTGCGCCTGCCGGCCGCCCCGTACTATCCGGGCGGTGAGGCGCGGGCGCGCTGGCAGATCCGGGCAGGCCAGGAGGCCTTCGCCCGGCATTTCGGATTTCCGGCGGCCGGCTGCTGGCCGGCCGAGGGTGGTCTTAGTGCGCACATGCTGGCGTTGCTGGACGACGCCGGGATCAAGTGGACGGCATCGGGTGAGCGTGTCCTGCGCCATAGCCTGCAGGCGAGCGCCAAGGACGGCGGCCATGGCCAGTGTCACAGGATCTATGGAGAGCCGGGGCGGACCGTGCGTTGCGTCTTTCGCGACGATGGCCTGTCGGACCTGATCGGGTTTTCGTATGCCGATTGGCACGCCGACGATGCCGTCGGCAACCTGATCTCGCACCTGGAGACCATTGCCCGCGGCGCACCGTCCGGTCCTGCGCCGCTGGTGGCGATCATCATGGATGGGGAGAACGCCTGGGAGTACTACCCCGAGAACGGGTATTACTTCCTGCGCGCGCTCTACGAGCGATTGGCGAGCCACCCCCAGATCCGGCTCACGACCTTCTCGCAATATATCGATGAGGGCCATGCCCCGGCCGTGCTCCCAGCGCTCATAGCCGGCAGCTGGGTGAACGGCACCTTCGCGACCTGGATCGGCAGCGCCGACAAGAATCGCGCCTGGGACATCCTCGTCCAGGCGAAGGCCGACTATGATCGCGTCATGGCCCAGGGTCGGCTGTCACCCGAGGATGCCGAGCGCGCCAGCGAGGCGCTGGCGGTATGCGAGGGCTCCGACTGGTGCTGGTGGTTCGGCGATTACAATCCGCGTGATACGGTGCAGGATTTCGAACGTCTGTACCGCCGCCATATCACCGATCTCTACCACATCCTCGGTGAGCCGCCGTCGCCGCTCGCAGCGGAGGGATTCACCCAACAGGGCGCGGACCGCTCCGAGCGCGGCGGTGTCATGCGCTCGTCCGGGGCGCTATGACGGGCAAGCGGCGCCACACGCCGGTCCTCGATCGTCGCCGCCTGGGTGTTTTGCTGCACCCAAGCTCCCTGCCCGGGGACGGTCCCAAGGGCACGATGGGCGCGCATGCGCGACGCTTCGTGGATGTCTTGGTGACGGCCGGGGTGAGCGTCTGGCAGGTGCTGCCGCTCGGTCCGCCCGGTGGCGGCTCACCCTATAACAGCCCGTCGGCGCATGCCGGCGATGCCGGGCTCATAGACCTCGAGGATCTCGCCGAATGTGGTTGGATCGGGATGGCCGAGGTCCGCGCGGCCTTGACTGACGGTGCCGCGCGCGGGGCGGCGGTGAGCGCCGCCTATCACGGATTTGCGGCGCACGCGTCGGCCGCGGACCATGCCGAATTTCAGGAATTCCGCATACGCCACGCGGCCTGGTTACCGGATTACTGCGCCTACGAATGCATCAAGGCCGAGTGCGGCGGGGCGCCCTGGTGGCAGTGGCCGGCGGCCCTCAAGGATCGCGATCCGCAGGCGCTGGCGACCTATCCGGGGTCCGATTCCTGCGAGGCGGTGGCGTTCACGCAGTTTGTATTTTTCCGGCAGTGGCACGCGCTGCGAGGCTATGCCGCGGCGCGCGGCCTGCGTCTTTTCGGGGACATGCCGATCTTCGTGGCCGAGGACAGCGCCGATGTCTGGGCGCACCGCGATCTTTTCGTGCTCGATGCCGACGGGCGCCCGGAGATCGTGACCGGAGTGCCGCCCGATTATTTCTCGGCGCACGGCCAGCGCTGGGGGAATCCGCATTACCGGTGGGCGCGCATGGCCGCCGACGGCTTTGCCTGGTGGCGCGAGCGGGTGCGCACCCAGCGGGAACTGTTCGACTGGTTGCGGATAGACCATTTCCGCGGCTTCGCCGCCTCCTGGGCGATCCCGGCCTCGGCACCCACCGCGGCTGGCGGGGAATGGATGACGGTACCCGGCGATGCGTTGCTAAAGGCCCTGCAAGAGGCCTTTGGGGATCTCCCCTTGATTGCCGAGGATCTCGGTATCATCACAGACGACGTCCATGCCTTGCGTGACCGCTACGATCTGCCGGGCATGCGTGTCCTGCAATTTGGCTTCGACGGGGATCCCGGGAATCCGCATCTCCCGCACAATTACCATGCCAATAGCGTGGCCTATACCGGTACCCACGACAATGACACCACGACCGGGTGGTATGCGGCGCTGTCCCCGCCCGAACGGGCCACCGTGCGTGACTATCTGCCAGATGCCGACGGCGACCCGGCGTGGGCGATGATGCGCGGAGTCATCGCCTCGGTCGCCGGTCTCGCCGTGGTGCCCTGGCAGGACGTGCTCGCTCTTGGCAGCGGCGCGCGCATGAACACCCCGGGGAAGTGCGCCGGCAATTGGGGATTCCGGTTCCATTGGGAGGATGTCGCGGAGGCCGTGCCCGCGCGTCTCGCGCGGCTTGCCTTTCTGTATGGCCGTGCCGCGCCGCCTGGTTAAATGGGAGCTGCTAGCGCCCCCAAGAGATCTGCCTTGGCATCCACGTCTTTTGTTGTGGCCGTGGGTTCGATTGCGTTATCACGGCAAGGCGAACTTCCCGGTGTAGACCGCACAAGGAACCGCGTTTTCCAGATGGTTGGTGGAAATATCAAGGAAAATCGGGTTCGGGTGGGAAGAACAGACCCACGCAACGGCTGCGTGTTGTTGTCCATCATGGCGCGACTGTCGCCGTCCTGATCGTGCCCGAAATGTCTATGGGTGGTTATGCAGCCGCCGGAGCCGCGTGTTGTCCGAACGCACCATGCTATCGTTTTCCGGGAAACAGGAGGCGTGCCAAGATGAGACCCGGACAGATGCCCGTGATCGCCGCGAACAAAAAGAAGGTGGCTGGCACATAGAGCACCCAGCTGACGACGCGAAATCCGGTGAGCGCGATGCCGATCCATAGTACGCAGCCCGCAAACAGGAAGAAAGCGCGCATGGCGGCACTGATGGCGTACTGAGACATTTGTCCTCCAAGGGCGACTGCCCACAATGATGAACATCACCTTCCGCACCCCTGGGCGCCATGAAGCGCCGGAACTCCCCGTTTGCGGGCCCGTCATCTGGCGCCTCCGTGGGCCTGCCTGGAACGGTGCCGGCCTTCCATGCACCGTACTGCCGCTGCCACTCGGCCAGCGCCCAAGTTGTACGCGAAGCGCGCTGTGCCTGCCGCACGGGCGAAATAGGTCGCCTGGACGTTATTGGGACAGGAGGGCGATTTTGTGGGCGATGATCAGGCCTGCGCCTCGTCCGCGGCCTTCTTCACGCCGTCCAGCAACTTTTGATTCTTGCGGGGGCGATCGCCGCACAGCCGGGCGCTGAACGCGGTGATGATTGCCAACACATCTTTCGCCAAATCCTCGAAGGTCGTGTCTTGGCCTTGGTTCAGAATCACCACCTTCACCTGTTTTGCTTCGCAGGTAGTGAAAACCAATTCCGCACCAAAGCGCAACAGCCGGTCCTTGTGCGTGATGACCAGTCGCCCGATCCGCCTATCGATGACAGCGTCGAGCAGCTTTTTCAAGCCTTTCTTGTGGGTGTTCATCCCTGAACCCAGATCGGCGATGACCTCCAACGTCCAGCCTTGGCGGGCACAGTAGAGTTCCAGGACCTGTTTTGTCGCTCCAAATCATCTTTCTGGTCGTGGCTGGACACACCGGCGCAGGCGATAGTGCGGCGCCGTATATCGGTTTCAGCGCGGAACATCTCCGGCTTGAGTTTGGCGAGATCATAAGGGCGACGGCCGCCCGCCGTGTTCGGCGGCCAGCTTGCCCGCCGCTTCCCGGCGGCGCCGTGTCGTGATCGACACCCCCCCCAGCGCCGAGGCCGCTCCGCCCATGCTTACCAACTCTCCATTTTGGAGAGCATAGGTTAGCTCCATTAGATAGCTTTCAAGAGAATTTCTCGAGCTCCTTGCGGCGAGCGGTCGAAATCAGGGGTAAGGGCTTGCGCCGATAGGCGCGCCAGGGGCGATGGTGATGCCGGTAGGAGAGGGACGTCTAGCGCAGCGCCGTGATCGTGGCACATCGTGCCCAGGCCGTGTCTCTTGTCGGCCGCGGCACCGGATTGATCGGCGTGCGCCGGGAACTGCTGAGGCCCAGGGCCATCTACACAGGGATAGGCGTCGGCAAGGGGCGGGCGTGGCGTTTGGGCACGGGGGAATTCGTTGGCGGATGGGCGGGTCAGATCACTGGATGCCACGCGCGGGCTCGCGGCCGTCTCGGTGGTCTTGTCGCACTATGTGCTGGTCCTGGCCGATGCCGGCCGGCGCCGCTATGCGCATGCTTATCATACCCTGCAGTGGCTGTCCTATACCCCGCTCGGGTTGGCATGGGCGGGTCGCGCGGCGGTCGTCTTTTTCTTCGTATTGAGCGGCTATGTGCTCTACGTCATGTGGGAGCGTGGCGGCCTGAGCTACGGCGCCTATCTCAAAAAGCGCGTCGTGCGGCTTTATCTGCCCTACGCCGGGGCGGTGATCCTCGGCATCCTGGGCGCGGCCTTCCTGTATACCGGACCCTTGCCCGGGCTGGGTCCGTGGATCAACAAGTTCTGGTCCTGGTCGCCGAATGCCAGCTCGCTCTGGGAGCACGCCGGTTTCGTGGATGCCTTCAATTCGGATCGCTACGACTTCACGATCTGGACGCTCGTGCAGGAGATGCGGGTCTCGCTCATCTTTCCGCTGATCGTCCTGTGGGTGAGGCGATCGGCGTGGACCGTGGCCTGGCTGCCCTTTGCGGCCCTGGCGGTCGCGACCATCTTCGTGCGCGGCGCGGCATCGGCGGCCGGCGGGACGTGGGCGGCGACGGTCATGGGCGGAGGGCTTACCGCCTATAGCGATACGGTCTACTACCTCGCGCCGTTTGCCTTGGGCGCCCTGCTCGCCTGCCACAGGGATGCGGTGAAGAGACACTACCTCGCGCTGTCATCGTGGCGGCGACTCGTCCTTGGGGCGCTGGCCTTCGCGCTCTATTTTTACGGATCGCGCACCCTGGCGGCCCTGGGTGATCACCGCATGCTGGTCCACGACTGGCCGACCATGATGGGGGCTGCCCTGGGGCTCGTGGTGATCGCCTATGAACCCGCCGTCAAGGCGCTTCTCGACCACCGCCTCTTCCAGTATCTCGGGCGCATATCTTACAGCCTCTATCTCTTTCACCCGCTCGTGCTGTTGGCCGCGCTCCACCTGTTCTATGGACGGATCAGTCTCGCACCCTTGCTTGCGGGCACCTTCGTGGCCACTCTATTGACGGCCGATATCGCCTACCGCTGGCTGGAACGACCGGCCGCGCGCATGGCGCGGGCCTTGGGAGAGGGGGTGACGGCGCCCAGGACCGGGGTTTCCGCGCCATCGGATTGAAGGAAGCGGGCATGGGTTGCGCGGGTGCACCCGTTGCCGGGATGCGGCGCGGGCAAGGAGGCGGGAAAGAAGGGAAAGAAGGGAAAGAAGGGAAAGAAGGGAAAGAAGGGAAAGAAGGGAAAGAAGGGAAAGAAGGGCCGGGGCGCCCCGGGGGCGCCCCGGCCTTGTGGTTACTACTGGCGCAGCATGTGCAGGACGCGGGCCCGCAGCGTGGGGTCGGCGTCGACCTGCCGGACGAGGTTGTTATATTGCGGCAGGGTGAGGTGCTGCCCCTTGATGGCGGCGATCATGGACTGCTGCGCGCGTACCTGGATCCCGCGGGCCGCGCCCGGTTGCCCCTTCATCGCCTGCAACTTTTTGGCGTATGTGGCGCGGATCTGCGACACATGACGAATGGCGGTCACGAAATGCTTCAAAGTCGTGTGGCCGATGCGCGGCATGGCCGTGGCCGCCGCCGGTGGCGGCGGCATCTGCGCGGCGGCGCCGGGGGCCTGGGTGGCGGCAAACGCGCTTGCGGAGGCGAGTGTGATCGCGGTCGTCAGGGCGAGTCGCAGGGCGGTTCGGGATGACTCCATCGTGATGTCTTTCCTCGATTGATTGGCTCGCTCAGGAAGTGCAATGCCCGTGCCAGCCGCCCCGCCTGCGGCCGTCCGGGGGGCGAAGGCCCGCGGTTATGCGCCAGGACGCGGGTGCGCGGCGGTCGCCGGATACGGTACTTCGGCAGTGCGCCTGTGTCGAAATGACACATGTGGCGGCAATACAGAGGCGTCACGCCACAGCTCGTGCGTGTGATGTCAGGGGGAGGAGAGATGCAGGGATCAAAGATCTTGATAGTGGATGATAGTGATATCGCGCGTACGCAGCTCAAGCAGGGGTTGTCGGACGCCGGGGCCGTGGTGCAGACGGCGGCGAGCGCCCATGACGCCTTGGCACTCCTGCCGCGCTGGCCGGCGGACTTGGTGGTGAGCGGTCTGCCATGGGAGGTCGGCAGCATGGCCTTGTGCGCGGGCATACGCGCCGCGGCAAGGCCGCCGGCGTTCATGATGCTCTCGCCGCGGCCCGAGGCGCCGGTTGCGGGCGATGGGCACGGCTGGGGGGCGCCGCGCCATGCCGAGGGTGCGACCCTGCCGGCGGCCGTTGTCCAGGCCCACGAGGCGCTGGGACTGTCCACGGCCTGCCCGCGCCGATCGCCGCCGGGACTGGACGTCCTGCGGTTTCACGGAATGCTTGGGTGCGGCGCGGATATGCGCGTGTTGATCGAACGTCTGGTACGCGCCGCGCGTGTCGATGTGCCGGTACTCCTGAGCGGGCCGAGCGGCACCGGAAAGGAGCTTGCGGCGCGCGCGATCCATGGTGAGAGCGCGCGCCGCGAGGGCCCCTTCGTGGCCGTCAATTGCGGGGGCATACCCGAGTCTTTGTGGGAGAGCGAATTCTTCGGCTATACCGCCGGGGCCTTCAGCGGCGCCCATCGCAGCCGCGAGGGGCTCTTCGCCGCCGCCCACGGCGGGACCTTGTTTCTAGACGAGATCGGGGAGATGCCTCTGGGCGCCCAGGCCAAGCTTCTACGCGCCCTCGAGGGCGGCTGGATGCGGCCGGTGGGGGCGGTGCGCGAGCAGCAGGTCAATGTGCGTATCGTCGCCGCCACCCACCGAAACCTGGCCCTGGCGGCCGAGCAGGGGCGTTTTCGCGACGACCTTTTGTATCGCCTCGATGTGTTGGCCGTGAGCCTGCCGGGTCTCGCCGGCCGCTGTGATGACATCACGGTCCTGGCGCGGCACTTCCTGCATGAGTGCCGTGCCGAGATGGGGAGTGCCGTAGATGGTTTCGAGACCGAGGCCTTGTGCTTGCTTCACGCCTACGCCTTTCCGGGCAATGTCCGCGAGCTTCGCAATATCATCCAGTCGGCGGCGGCGTTTGCGCGCGGCCCGCGCATTGATGTCGTGGATCTGCCCGAGCGCGTGCGCCGGCCCGACGGTGGGGCGTCTGGTTCGATGGTGCGCGCCATGCCCCCCGACGTGGCCGGCACCGGCGATCTCGTGACCCTGGAGGAATGCAAGCACGCCTATGTACACGAGGTCCTGCGGCGGGTGCGTGGCAATAAGCGGGCGGCGGCGCGTATCCTCGGGATCGAGCGCCGCACACTCTATCGCTGGCTTACGCCGTCCTGACCAGGATGCGTGCCTGGCCCCATCCCCGGCGTTGCGAACCAGGGGTGGGGCGCGTGCCGATCAGGTCGGCGGCTACAACCACACCATGCAGCCGAGCTCGAAACGATGGGTGAGCAGGGTGTGGTAGGGGTAGGCGCGGATACGAAGCGTCTGGAATCCCGATGTCCGGGGCTCGTGGTCGAGACGAAAGACGAGGCGCCCCTCGCCATCGATGCCGTCTGCGACGAACAGGGCCTGATCGCGGAGCAGCGCCTCGCCCAGGTCGTCGCTGGACTCGAACAGGCACTCGACGACGAGGTCATCCGGGCGCAGGCCGTTGCCGTGGACGAGTACGGTAAGGTGCAGGGGTTCGCCGACCTTGATGGCCTCGGGGATGTCCTGGCCGCGTTCGAGGCGCACCCCGGGCCAAGCGGTGGTCGCCTGGCGCTTCCAGCGCGCCAGCGCGCGCCCTCCGGCGGCCTCGTCGGCCGCCAGCCGCCGCGCATGGTCGGCGGCCTTGCGATAATAGTCGCGCGCGTATTCGAGCACCATGCGTTCGGCATTGAAGACCGGCATGGCGCGCCGCATCGCGGCCTTGGACATGGCGATCCATGATCGGGAATAGCCGTGCTCGGCAGCATTGAAGTAGAGGGGCACGACCTGCTGTTCCAGGATATCCAGGACCTCCGCGCTCTCCTCGCGAGTGCGCTGATCGTTGTCGATCGGACCCTTGTGCGGACAGATGCCCCAGCCGTTGTCGCCGGCATAGCCTTCGCCCCACCAGCCATCGAGGACGCTCAGGTTCACGACCCCGTTGATGGCGGCCTTTTGTCCCGATGTGCCGCTCGCCTCCAGGGGATACTCCGGGGTGTTCAGCCAGACATCGACGCCGGTCACGAGCCTGCGCGCGAGCGCAAGATCGTAGCCTTCGATCAGGATCACCTTGCCCTCGAATTCCGGGCTGCGTGAGAACTCGTGGATCAGACGGATCAGGTTTTGGCCCGGATGGTCATGGGGATGCGCCTTGCCGGCAAAGAGCAGCAGCACCGGCCGATCCGGGTCGTTCAAAAGGCGCGCGAGGCGCTTGGGGTCCTCGAACAAGAGGCCTGCGCGCTTGTAGGTCGCGAAGCGTCGCGCAAAGCCTATGACAAGGGGTGCCTTGGCGTCGGGCTCCAGTTGCCGCGTGAGCCGCCGGATCACGCCCTCGCCTGCCCCGTTGCGCCGATATTGGCGGGCGACGCGCCGGTGTACGGTCTCCAGCATCGTGCCCTTCAGGGACTGGTGGACGCTCCAGTAGCTGTGGTCGGGAATGGTGTCGATGCGTGTCCAGTAGTCGGCCTCGGTGAGCTTGTTGCGCCACTCGCTGCCAAAGCGCACGTCGAACAGGCTGCTCCATTCGTGGGCAAGGAAGGTCGCCACATGCACGCCGTTGGTCACATGCCCGACGGGGTTTTCCATCCACGGGATCTGCGGCCAGATGTAGGCCTCCATGCGCGAGGCGACCCCGCCGTGGATGCGGCTTACGCCATTGTGCAGGCGCGATCCGCGCAGGGCGAAGGCGGTCATGTTGAATCCGCCCTGACTTATGGGGCTCGACCCCAAAGACTTCAGTTCATCCAGGGTGATCCCAAGATCGGCGACATAGGGTTCGAGATAGCGCCCGAACAGTTCCTGGTCGAAGATGTCATGGCCGGCGGGCACGGGCGTATGGGTGGTGAACACCGTGCCGGCCGCCACCACCTCCAGCGCGCTATCGAAATCCCGGCCTTGGGCGGTGAGCTCGCGGATACGCTCCACGATCTGTAAGGCGGGGTGGCCTTCATTGATATGCCAGACGGTGGGCGCAAGGCCCAGCGCGCGCAGCGCGCGCACGCCGCCTATGCCCAGGACGATCTCCTGGCGCAAGCGGGTGTCGCGGTCGCCGCCATAGAGCTGGCAGGTGATGCCGCGGTCGGCGTTGGTGTTCTCCGGGACATCGCTGTCGAGCAGATAAAGACAGATGCGTCCGGCCGCCACGCGCCACACCTTGAGCGCCACGGTGCGCCCGGGAAGGGTGACCGACACCCGCAGCTCATGCCCCTCACTGTCGCACACCGGGGTCACCGGGAGATCGGCGAGCAAGGCTGGCGCGGTGCCGACGATCTGGTTGCCCTGCGCGTCTATGGTCTGGGTGAAGTACCCCTGCCGGTAGAGGAGGCCCACGGCCACGAACGGGAGGCCCAGGTCGCTTGCCGCCTTGCAGTGGTCGCCGGCCAGTATGCCAAGGCCGCCGGAGTAGATCTGCAGGCTCTCATGGAGACCGAATTCGGCGCAAAAGTAGGCGACAAGATCGGTCTGCGGGTCGATGTCCGTACGTTTGGAGGACAGGCGCACGGCGTGGTAGGTGTCGTGCATGGACAGGGCGCGCTGATACTCCTCCAGAAATAGCGGATCCGCCGCGGCCTCGTCGAGCCGCGATTGCGCGACACGGCGCAGCATGAGTTTGGGGTTGCGCCCGCACTGTTCCCAGAGCCTCGGGTCGAGGCGCACGAACAGCGCGCGGATGGATCGGTTCCAGCTGTAGAGAAGGTCGGATGCGAGCTCCGTGAGGCGCGTCAATCTTTGCGGAATGAGCGGCTGGACTTCCAGGGGATAACGGGTACCGGGCACGTGATGACCTTTTGTGTGATCGTTGGGGTAGTGAACCTGATTCGTTCAGACTGGCCTGCAGGTATTATGCCACAGGCGGCGCATCGCCCTTAACCGCGTGGCTCGACAAGAAGCTTACGCGCTTCAGCGGGTGCGGAACATCGCACTCGTATCATATCAACCGCCACGGACGGCAGCTGCCTTGGGCGGACCTGGCTTGGCGCAAAAGATGCCGGTCGCCGCGCCCGTGCGCGTCCTGCGGCCGACGATGACCGCGCCTGGGGTCGACCCGCCCTGGTGCTCGTGCACCATCCCATGGCCATCGAAAGGATGATGTTTGGCGCCCCCGAGGGGTAGCGGGCCGCGGACGCTTCGCTACTTGTCATGGGCGGGCATGGCCCGTAACATGACCAGAGAAATGGCGCGGATCGTGCGTTCCGGGCACGCGGACATCGGCAAGGGAGGGCAGTGCATGCCAGGCGGCAGGGTGGCGAGCGGCAGTGCGGACGCATGGTTCAGTCCGGAGGATATCTATCTCTTCCGCGAGGGGCGGCACGTGCGGCTCTACGAGAAGCTCGGCGCGCATCCGCTGCAGGTGGCGGCCGATACCGGCGTGCATTTCGCGGTATGGGCACCCAATGCGCGCTCGGTGTCGGTGATCGGCGATTTTAACGGGTGGCGAAAGGATGTCCATCCGCTGAAGGTCCGCGACGATGGGTCGGGTCTGTGGGCGGGGTTCATCGCCGGGATCGGCCCCGGGGCGCTCTATAAATATCACATCGTCGCGCGCGACAGCGGCTATGAAGTGGAGAAGGCCGACCCGTTCGCGTCTCAAAGCGAGCTGCCGCCGCGTACGGCGTCGGTGGTATGCGATGGCAGCTATGCCTGGCAGGACGCGGCGTGGATGGCGGGGCGCGGCGAGCGCATCGCGCTCGCCGCGCCGGTGAGCATCTACGAGATGCATGCCGGATCCTGGCGGCGCGTGCCCGAGCAGGGCGGGCGCTGGCTCAGTTACCGCGAACTGGCTTCGACATTGCCGTCCTATGTCGCGGACATGGGCTTTACTCATGTCGAATTCATGCCGCTTACCGAACACCCTTTCTATGGTTCATGGGGCTATCAGACCACGGGCTATTTCGCGCCCACCGCGCGTTTTGGCACGCCCGAGGATCTCATGTCCCTCATAGATGCCCTGCATCGCCAGGGTATCGGCGTGATCCTCGACTGGGTGCCGTCGCACTTTCCCACGGATCTTCACGGCCTCGGGTTTTTCGACGGGACGCATCTTTTCGAGCATGCCGACCCGCGGCGTGGCTATCATCCGGAATGGCACTCGAGCCTGTTCAACTATGGCCGCCACGAGGTGCGCTCGATATTGGTCTCGAGCGCGCTTTACTGGCTCGACAGGTTTCACATGGACGGTCTGCGCGTCGATGGCGTGGCGTCCATGCTGTATCGCGACTATGCGCGCGCCCCGGGGGAGTGGATCCCGAATGCCCACGGTGGCCGGGAGAACGAGGAGGCGATCCAGTTTTTGCAGGAGCTGAACGAGGCCGTGTACCGGCATTATCCCGACACACAGACCATAGCCGAGGAGTCCACGGCCTGGCCGCAGGTGTCGCGGCCGGTCTATGCCGGGGGGCTCGGGTTCGGCTATAAATGGAATATGGGCTGGATGCATGACACGCTCGATTACATGGAAAAGGACCCCATCCACCGCAAGTACCATCAGGGGCAGCTTACGTTCAGCCTGTGGTACGCCTTTCAGGAAAACTTCGTGCTGCCGCTTTCGCATGACGAGGTGGTCTATGGCAAGCGCTCGCTGATTGCCAAGATGCCGGGCGACGACTGGCAGCGATTCGCCAACCTGCGCGTGCTCTTCGCCTACATGTTCTGTCACCCCGGCAAGAAGCTCCTATTCATGGGCTCGGAGTTCGCCCAGTGGCGGGAATGGGCCCACGAAGGCAGTCTCGACTGGCACCTTCTCGATCATGAGCCGCATCGCGGCATCCAGCGTCTGGTGCGCGATCTGAACGCCTTGTATCGCGGGGAGCCGGCGCTGCACCGGGCCGACACCGAGCCCGCGGGTTTCCGGTGGCTGGACGCCGGGGATTGGGAGCAGAGCGTCATCAGTTTCTACCGCTTCGCCGAACCCGCCGCCGAGCCGCTGCTGGTGGTCGCCAATTTCACGCCCCTGCCGCGCCACAACTACCGCCTGGGGGTGATGTGGCCAGGGCTCTGGCAGGAGGTCCTGAACACCGATGCCACGGTCTACGGCGGCAGTGGGCAGGGCAACCTCGGGGGGCTTGCCACGGCCCCGGTGGCGGCGCACGGCGCGTTGCAGTCCCTGAATCTCGTGTTGCCGCCCCTCTCGGTGCTCGTGTTCAAGGCCCCGCCACGGCCGGGGTCGGGTAACTAGGCCGTGGCGCGGCGTCCGGGCAAGGAGCCGCCCCTGCCAGCCGATGGCCGCTGTCGGGTGGTGATCGAGGCCCTGACCCCGATGGTCGACTGCGGGCGCTTCCCCATAAAGCGGGTGATCGGCGACACCGTGATCGTGGAGGCCGATGTGTTTGCCGATGGTCACGACGCCGTGGCCTGTGTGCTGTGCGTACGCAAACCAAGCGGCCGCACGCTGGGCACGACGCGCATGACGGCGCTTGGCAATGATCGCTATCAGGGACGCTTTGTGGTCGCCGAGCTCGGTATCTATCACTATACGGTGCGTGCCCATGTCGATCGATTCGGCTCGCTCACCCAGGAACTCGCGCGTCGGCCGGCCGACGACCCGGATCTTGCCCTGGTCTTTCAGCAGGCAGCGCTCCTGATTGCGGGCGCCGCGGCCTGTGCGCCGGCGCGCGAAGCGCGTCCGCTGCGTGTCGTACAGGCGCTGCTCGAGGGCCAGGCGTCTTCCGCCGACAAGCGTACGGCGCTGTTAGACGAGGTGCTGGCCGAAGGGTCTACCGGTTTTCGCAGCCCGCGCATGAGACGGCGTGGACACAAGAACTCGCGGTGCGTGTGGACCCCGAGAGCGCGCGCGCCGCGGCCTGGTATGAATTCTTTCCACGCTCGCGCTGGGGGTCTGCCGGCGGACGACTGGGTGATGCCGGCCCGATCCTTACCCATGTGGCGGCCATGGGTTTCGATGTCGTATACCTGCCGCCGATATCACCGATCGGGACCGTGCGCCGCAAGGGTCCGAATAATACCGTAAGCCGCGATCCCGCGGATGTCGGTAGTCCGTGGGCGATCGGCAGCGCCGAGGGCGGTCACAAGGACGTGGCCCAGGCCCTGGGCACGCTTGCGGATTTCCGGGCATTCTGTGCGGAGGCCGAACGGCTCGGGCTTGCCGTCGCGCTCGACATCGCCTTTCAGTGCGCCCCCGACCACCCGTATGTGACCGAGCACCCGCAATGGTTCCGTCACCGCCCGGACGGCAGCATCCAGTACGCCGAGAACCCCCGAAGAAATACCAGGACATCTACCCGTTGGACTTCGAGACCGAGGACTGGCAGGCCCTTTGGCGGGAATTGAAGGGCATCGTCCTGTTCTGGATCGACGCCGGGGTGCGCATCTTCCGGGTCGACAATCCCCACACCAAGGCCTTCGCCTTCTGGGAATGGCTCATAGACGCGGTACGCGCCGAGCACCCCGATGTCTTGTTTCTGGCCGAGGCCTTCACGCGCCCCAAGGTGATGCACAGGCTCGCGAAGCTCGGGTTCACGCACTCTTATACCTATTTCACGTGGCGCAACAGCAAGCACGAACTGATCGCGTACTTCACCGAGCTCACGCGTGGACCGGGCCGCGAGTATTTCCGGCCGCACGTCTGGCCGAACACCCCCGACATCCTGCCGCCCTATCTGCAACATGCCCCGCGCGCGGCGTTCATCGCGCGTCTGGTGCTGGCCGCGACCCTGAGCGCCAACTACGGCATTTACGGGCCGGCCTTCGAGCTCATGGAATCGGTACCGCGCGAGCCGGGTAGCGAGGAGTATCGGGACTCCGAGAAGTACGAGCGGCGCACCTGGGATGTCGCCCGGCCCGACAGCCTGCAGGCGATCATTGCGCGCATCAACGCCATACGCCACGCGCATCCGGCGCTCAAGGCCGATTGCCGCCTCGTATTCCATGCCATCGATAACGATAACCTGATCGCCTACAGCAAGACCTCCGACGACGGCGCGTCGGTCATTCTCGTGGTGGTGAACCTCGACCCCTATCACCGTCAGTCCGGATGGGTCGAGTGGCCGGCGCAGGTCGCCGGCGCTCCTGCCGACCGCGCGGTGCAGATGCACGATCTCCTGTCGGATGCGCGCTATCTGTGGAGCGGTGGCCGCCATTACGTGGAACTCGCGCCCGAGCAGATGCCGGCGCATATATTCCGCCCGCGCGGCTATGTCGGCACCGAGCACGACTTCGATTACTACTCTTAGGTCATCCATGCATAGAAAGACAAGAAGCGAGGAATCGCGGATATCGGATGATCCGCTCTGGTACAAGGACGCGGTCATCTACGAATTGCATGTACGTGCTTTCTTCGATGGTAATGGCGACGGTATCGGGGATTTCGCGGGGCTCACCGAGAAGCTCGATTATCTCCAGGATCTCGGTGTCGATACCCTGTGGGTGCTGCCTTTCTACCCGTCGCCCATGCGCGACGACGGGTATGACATCGCCGATTACCGCAATGTCCATCCCGACTACGGGACGCGCCGCGATTTCCTGCAGTTCGTGCGCGCCGCCCATGAACGGGGGCTGCGGGTCATCACCGAGCTTGTCATAAACCACACCTCCGACCAGCATCCCTGGTTTCAGGCGGCGCGCCAGGCGCCCGCGGGTTCGCCCAAGCGCGACTTCTATGTGTGGAGCGATACCGCCAAGAAGTTCGAGGATACCCGCATCATATTCACCGACAGCGAGAAGTCGAACTGGGCATGGGATGATGTCGCCCACGCCTACTACTGGCATCGCTTCTTTTTCCATCAACCGGACCTGAACCACAACAATCCGCATGTCGTGAAGGCGGTGGTGCGGGTCATGGAGTTTTGGCTTGGCCTGGGTGTCGACGGCCTGCGGCTCGACGCCATCCCGTATCTGTGCGTGCGCGAGGGGACGAGCAACGAGAACCTGCCGGAGACCCATGCGGTCGTGCGCTACATGCGTTCGGTGATAGACCGGCGCTATGAGAATCGCATGTTGCTTGCCGAGGCCAATCAGTGGCCGGAGGATGTGCGCGACTACTTCGGCACGGGCGATGAGTGCCACATGGCCTATCACTTTCCGCTCATGCCGCGGATGTATATGGCCATAGCGCAGGAGGACCGGCATCCGATCGTCGAGATCATGAAGCAGACGCCGGACATCCCCGAGACCTGCCAGTGGGCGATCTTTCTGCGCAACCACGACGAACTCACCCTGGAGATGGTCACGAACAATGAGCGTGACTATATGTACCAGATGTACGCCGCCGACCGGAAGGCGCGCCTTAATCTTGGGATACGCCGCCGGCTCGCGCCGCTCATGGATAATGATTTCGACAAGATCCGACTCATGAACAGTCTGCTTTTGTCGATGCCCGGGTCGCCGATCATCTACTACGGCGACGAGATCGGCATGGGCGACAATATTTATCTCGGTGACCGCAACGGTGTGCGGACCCCCATGCAGTGGAGCCCGGATCGCAACGCCGGCTTCTCGCGCGCCGACCCGCAGCGCCTGTTTTTGCCGCCGATCATGGACCCCATTTATGGTTATGGCGCGGTGAATGTCGAGGCGCAGGCGCGCGACCCCTCGTCTTTGTTGAACTGGACGCGGCGCATGCTCACGATCCGCAAGAGCACGAAGGTGTTCGGGCGGGGCGCGCTCGTGTTCCTGGAGCCCGGCAACCGCAAGATCCTCGCCTATGTGCGTGCCTATGGCGATGAGACGATCCTGTGCGTCGCCAATCTGTCGCACTCCGCGCAGCCCGTGGAACTCGATCTGTCGGCCTACAAGGGGCGCGTGCCGATCGAGCTCATGGGTCGGACGCCGTTTCCGCCGATCGGCGACCTCCCGTATCTTTTGACCCTCCACGGCCATGGCTTCTATTGGTTCCGGCTCGCCGCCGGAGGGGAAATCCCGGCCTGGCACGAGGAGCGCCTGCCCCCGAGGAGCTGCCGTTGCTCGTGCTGTTCGATGGCTGGCGGAGCCTGTTTCGCGAGCGCGTGGTGCCCTGGCGCATGGCCATGGCCGACCGCGTCCGTGAACAGTGGGAACGCGATGCCTTGCCACGCTTTGTGATCGCGCAGCGTTGGTATGCCGAGAAGGGCGTGGTCCCAAAGCGGGTCGCCATGACCGAGACCGCCGAATGGGTGGGATCCGACGGCCGGTTTTTCTTCATGATCGCGGATGTCGTGGAAGCGGGTGAGGGGGCGCCCGTGGGCCGCTATTTCGTGCCGCTGTCGCTCCTGTGGGAGAGCGACAGCGAGGCGCGCATGCGCACGGTTTTGCCGCTTGCCGTGGCGCGCGTACGCCAACAGGCGACGCTTGGCATCTTGGGCGATGCCTTCGCCGACGACGCCTTTTGCCGCGGGCTTGTCGCGGTGATGCGCGCGGGGCTGGCCTTTGCGGGCGAGGGCGGTGTCGTGCAGGGCGTGGCCGTGGGTACGCTCGAGCAGCCGGTGGCCGCGGACGAGACGGTCCGCCATCCCAATACGCACAGCAGCAACACGGCGGTGGCGATCGGCGAACGGTTGTTTTTGAAGGGCTATCGGCGATTGCAGGAGGGCATCAACCCGGAGGTCGAGATGGGCCGGTTCTTGTGCGACGTGGCGGGCTTTCGCCATACCGTGCCGGTGCTCGGGACCCTCGAGTACCGGCCGGCTGCGGGTAGCGTCATCACGCTTGCGCTGCTCCAAGCCTATGTCGAGAACCAGGGGGACGGTTGGGACTATACCCTGAACTATCTCGACAATTATCTCGAACTGTGTCTGCATGGCGCGGCCCACCACCTTCACCTGTTTTGCTTCGCAGGTAGTGAAAACATTCCGCACCAAAGCGCAACAGCCGGTCCTTGTGCGTGATGACCAGTCGCCCGTCCGCCTATCGATGACAGCGTCGAGCAGCTTTTTCAAGCCTTTTCTTGTGGGTGTTCATCCCTGAACCCAGATCGGCGATGACCTCCAACGTCCAGCCTTGGCGGGCACAGTAGAGTTCCAGGACCTGTTTTGTCGCTCCAAATCATCTTTCTGGTCGTGGCTGGACACACCGGCGCAGGCGATAGTGCGGCGCCGTATATCGGTTTCAGCGCGGAACATCTCCGGCTTGAGTTTGGCGAGATCATAAGGGCGACGGCCGCCCGCCGGTTCGGCGGCCAGCTTGCCCGCCGCTTCCGGCGGCGCCGTGTCGTGATCGACACCCCCCCCAGCGCCGAGGCCGCTCCGCCCATGCTTACCAACTCTCCATTTTGGAGAGCATAGGTTAGCTCCATTAGATAGCTTTCAAGAGAATTTCTCGAGCTCCTTGCGGCGAGCGGTCGAAATCAGGGGTAAGGGCTTGCGCCGATAGGCGCGCCAGGGGCGATGGTGATGCCGGTAGGAGAGGGACGTCTAGCGCAGCGCCGTGATCGTGGCACATCGTGCCCAGGCCGTGTCTCTTGTCGGCCGCGGCACCGGATTGATCGGCGTGCGCCGGGAACTGCTGAGGCCAGGGCCATCTACACAGGGATAGGCGTCGGCAAGGGGCGGGCGTGGCGTTTGGGCACGGGGGAATTCGTTGGCGGATGGGCGGGTCAGATCACTGGATGCCACGCGCGGGCTCGCGGCCGTCTCGGTGGTCTTGTCGCACTATGTGCTGGTCCTGGCCGATGCCGGCCGGCGCCGCTATGCGCATGTATCATACCCTGCAGTGGCTGTCCTATACCCCGCTCGGGTTGGCATGGGCGGGTCGCGCGGCGGTCGTCTTTTTCTTCGTATTGAGCGGCTATGTGCTCTACGTCATGTGGGAGCGTGGCGGCCTGAGCTACGGCGCCTATCTCAAAAAGCGCGTCGTGCGGCTTTATCTGCCCTACGCCGGGGCGGTGATCCTCGGCTCCTGGGCGCGGCCTTCCTGTATACCGGACCCTTGCCCGGGCTGGGTCCGTGGATCAACAAGTTCTGGTCCTGGTCGCCGAATGCCAGCTCGCTCTGGGAGCACGCCGGTTTCGTGGATGCCTTCAATTCGGATCGCTACGACTTCACGATCTGGACGCTCGTGCAGGAGATGCGGGTCTCGCTCATCTTTCCGCTGATCGTCCTGTGGGTGAGGCGATCGGCGTGGACCGTGGCCTGGCTGCCTTTGCGGCCCTGGCGGTCGCGACCATCTTCGTGCGCGGCGCGGCATCGGCGGCCGGCGGACGTGGGGCGGCGACGGTCATGGGCGGAGGGCTTACCGCCTATAGCGATACGGTCTACTACCTCGCGCCGTTTGCCTTGGGCGCCCTGCTCGCCTGCCACAGGGATGCGGTGAAGAGACACTACCTCGCGCTGTCATCGTGGCGGCGACTCGTCCTTGGGGCGCTGGCCTTCGCGCTCTATTTTTACGGATCGCGCACCCTGGCGGCCCTGGGTGATCACCGCATGCTGGTCCACGACTGGCCGACCATGATGGGGGCTGCCCTGGGGCTCGTGGTGATCGCCTATGAACCCGCCGTCAAGGCGCTTCTCGACCACCGCCTCTTCCAGTATCTCGGGCGCATATCTTACAGCCTCTATCTCTTTCACCCGCTCGTGCTGTTGGCCGCGCTCCACCTGTTCTATGGACGGATCAGTCTCGCACCCTTGCTTGCGGGCACCTTCGTGGCCTCTATTGACGGCCGATATCGCCTACCGCTGGCTGGAACGACCGGCCGCGCGCATGGCGCGGGCCTTGGGAGGGGGTGACGGCGCCCAGGACCGGGGTTTCCGCGCCATCGGATTGAAGGAAGCGGGCATGGGTTGCGCGGGTGCACCCGTTGCCGGGATGCGGCGCGGGCAAGGAGCGGGAAAGAAGGGAAAGAAGGGAAAGAAGGGAAAGAAGGGAAAGAAGGGAAAGAAGGGAAAGAAGGGAAAGAAGGGCCGGGGCGCCCCGGGGGCGCCCCGGCCTTGTGGTTACTACTGGCGCAGCATGTGCAGGACGCGGGCCCGCAGCGTGGGGTCGGCGTCGACCTGCCGGACGAGGTTGTTATATTGCGGCAGGGTGAGGTGCTGCCCCTTGATGGCGGCGATCATGGACTGCTGCGCGCGTACCTGGATCCCGCGGGCCGCGCCCGGTTGCCCCTTCATCGCCTGCAACTTTTTGGCGTATGTGGCGCGGATCTGCGACACATGACGAATGGCGGTCACGAAATGCTTCAAAGTCGTGTGGCCGATGCGCGGCATGGCCGTGGCCGCCGCCGGTGGCGGCGGCATCTGCGCGGCGGCGCCGGGGGCCTGGGTGGCGGCAAACGCGCTTGCGGAGGCGAGTGTGATCGCGGTCGTCAGGGCGAGTCGCAGGGCGGTTCGGGATGACTCCATCGTGATGTCTTTCCTCGATTGATTGGCTCGCTCAGGAAGTGCAATGCCCGTGCCAGCCGCCCCGCCTGCGGCCGTCCGGGGGGCGAAGGCCCGCGGTTATGCGCCAGGACGCGGGTGCGCGGCGGTCGCCGGATACGGTACTTCGGCAGTGCGCCTGTGTCGAAATGACACATGTGGCGGCAATACAGAGGCGTCACGCCACAGCTCGTGCGTGTGATGTCAGGGGGAGGAGAGATGCAGGGATCAAAGATCTTGATAGTGGATGATAGTGATATCGCGCGTACGCAGCTCAAGCAGGGGTTGTCGGACGCCGGGGCCGTGGTGCAGACGGCGGCGAGCGCCCATGACGCCTTGGCACTCCTGCCGCGCTGGCCGGCGGACTTGGTGGTGAGCGGTCTGCCATGGGAGGTCGGCAGCATGGCCTTGTGCGCGGGCATACGCGCCGCGGCAAGGCCGCCGGCGTTCATGATGCTCTCGCCGCGGCCCGAGGCGCCGGTTGCGGGCGATGGGCACGGCTGGGGGGCGCCGCGCCATGCCGAGGGTGCGACCCTGCCGGCGGCCGTTGTCCAGGCCCACGAGGCGCTGGGACTGTCCACGGCCTGCCCGCGCCGATCGCCGCCGGGACTGGACGTCCTGCGGTTTCACGGAATGCTTGGGTGCGGCGCGGATATGCGCGTGTTGATCGAACGTCTGGTACGCGCCGCGCGTGTCGATGTGCCGGTACTCCTGAGCGGGCCGAGCGGCACCGGAAAGGAGCTTGCGGCGCGCGCGATCCATGGTGAGAGCGCGCGCCGCGAGGGCCCCTTCGTGGCCGTCAATTGCGGGGCATACCCGAGTCTTTGTGGGAGAGCGAATTCTTCGGCTATACCGCCGGGGCCTTCAGCGGCGCCCATCGCAGCCGCGAGGGGCTCTTCGCCGCCGCCCACGGCGGGACCTTGTTTCTAGACGAGATCGGGAGATGCCTCTGGGCGCCCAGGCCAAGCTTCTACGCGCCCTCGAGGGCGGCTGGATGCGGCCGGTGGGGGCGGTGCGCGAGCAGCAGGTCAATGTGCGTATCGTCGCCGCCACCCACCGAAACCTGGCCCTGGCGGCCGAGCAGGGGCGTTTTCGCGACGACCTTTTGTATCGCCTCGATGTGTTGGCCGTGAGCCTGCCGGGTCTCGCCGGCCGCTGTGATGACATCACGGTCCTGGCGCGGCACTTCCTGCATGAGTGCCGTGCCGAGATGGGGAGTGCCGTAGATGGTTTCGAGACCGAGGCCTTGTGCTTGCTTCACGCCTACGCCTTTCCGGGCAATGTCCGCGAGCTTCGCAATATCATCCAGTCGGCGGCGGCGTTTGCGCGCGGCCCGCGCATTGATGTCGTGGATCTGCCCGAGCGCGTGCGCCGGCCCGACGGTGGGGCGTCTGGTTCGATGGTGCGCGCCATGCCCCCCGACGTGGCCGGCACCGGCGATCTCGTGACCCTGGAGGAATGCAAGCACGCCTATGTACACGAGGTCCTGCGGCGGGTGCGTGGCAATAAGCGGGCGGCGGCGCGTATCCTCGGGATCGAGCGCCGCACACTCTATCGCTGGCTTACGCCGTCCTGACCAGGATGCGTGCCTGGCCCCATCCCCGGCGTTGCGAACCAGGGGTGGGGCGCGTGCCGATCAGGTCGGCGGCTACAACCACACCATGCAGCCGAGCTCGAAACGATGGGTGAGCAGGGTGTGGTAGGGGTCAGCAATTCTCAATGTGAACTGGCTCCGCCTCGAATGGGGGCGTCCGCTTAAGAATTTACGGGGCTTGCAGGAGCCTTTGTCGGGCATCGGGCACCAGCGGGTAGACCAGGACGCGCTTGGGGCTTGCCCATGGCGTTCGTGATGGCGATCCTCACGGCCGCGGCCCGTGGTGAGACCGACGTCGATCCAGTGGGCCGCGCGGTAGCAGTGGCCCGTAAAGCGTGTGGGATCAACAAAGGTCTCAGCCAAAAGGGGGCGGACGCCGTAGGCGGTTGCCAATCGAATGGTTTCCATGGCGACCTCAACTGCTGTCGGGCGCGTCGATGTCGAGACCCCGCAGCATGAAGTCGAGCAAGGCCTCGAAACTGTCGAAACACATAAAAGTTGTGAGCGCCCGAATGCTGTCGAAAAAGCTTTTGCGGGTGGGGAGGGTCGCGCGCAACACGCGGTATTTTTGGTTGGTTATTTCCTGGAAAGTGTGCAGCAGGAAGGCCAGCAGGTTGAAGGTGCACAGCAGCGAGGAGAGATACTTCTTGCCGTGCCCAAAATTGTGTTCAAGATGGTACCCCTTGGTCTTCAGAACATTGTTGTTGCCATTCTCGATCCTCCAGCGCGCGCGGCCCGCTTCAGCGACTTTCGCGACATGAGCTTTATCGAGTGCATGCTGGGTGATCCAGGCGTTCTGGTATGTCTGCTTGCCCGCGGCGTCTTGGGTGGTCAACTCCAGCCAATTGACCGCTAGGGCATCGTCGCCCTCGCGCAAGGGAACGTGGTTGACGAAACGATAGGTGTCAGTCCAGGCTTTCTTGCCCTTGCGGCGCAGGACCTGGTGAGTCTGTATAGCCCCCTGGGCGGTGAGATCTTTGATCGATTCGGTGAGCGTGACGTGGGAGCTCGGCTTGCACACGAAAAGGAAATGGAGTCCCAGGCCCAAGACGGTTTCGCACATCGGCTGGCGGCTATACAAGTCGTCGCCCAGAATCGTCGCGTTGAGCGCTTTGATGCGGGCACCATGGGCGGTAAGCCACCGCTTGGCTGCCGCCGTTTCACAATCCTGCTTGTCGTGACCGTCCTGGGGGGTCACGAATTCCGGCGCCAGCGCGATGACCTGGTTGCGTTCGGGAGACACCACGACCGGTGTAACCACCGTGTGCTGATAGCTGACCTCGCCCTTCCTGTGTTCGATCTTCGTGCACTGCCGGCAATGGACGGTATGAGAATGGTGATAGCTTGTCCCGTCTAGGGCGATCAGCAGCTGGCCGGCACCGTTCTGGGATGAGGAGAGAGAAACGCGAAAAGGGTCAATATGGCCGCCCGCGTTCAGTGCCTCGAATGTCTGTTCGAATAGGGGGTGACATGACTGGGCGCCACCGGGTCCAGCAGGTTGCGGATGCAGTTGTCAGTCGGGATCAGGTTCATGCCAAAGAGCGTGTGCGCGTTGCTCTGGCCTTTGGTCTGTTTCATCGTCCTCTGATAGGCTAGAAACGAAGGGCTTTGCATAGTGAACACGGCAAAGGCCGCCAAGGCCGCGTCTTCCATGGCGTAGACGCAGTTCTTTCCCGTCCGCTTGTCCGGGAACCGCTGCATCAACTCCCTGAGGGAGGCCACTAATCCCTTAAAATCAAGGGGGCTCCCAACTAACGGAAAAGCCAAGCTCTGCTCGCTGAATATTATGACCCAGCGCTTTATACCGTGAACCGTAACTTTTGTCCAGCCCCAGACATACCGGTTCATGGCCGTGACCCGGTATTGATAATCATTCCTACATTTAGAACTGCTGGGTAGGGGTAGGCGCGGATACGAAGCGTCTGGAATCCCGATGTCCGGGGCTCGTGGTCGAGACGAAAGACGAGGCGCCCCTCGCCATCGATGCCGTCTGCGACGAACAGGGCCTGATCGCGGAGCAGCGCCTCGCCCAGGTCGTCGCTGGACTCGAACAGGCACTCGACGACGAGGTCATCCGGGCGCAGGCCGTTGCCGTGGACGAGTACGGTAAGGTGCAGGGGTTCGCCGACCTTGATGGCCTCGGGGATGTCCTGGCCGCGTTCGAGGCGCACCCCGGGCCAAGCGGTGGTCGCCTGGCGCTTCCAGCGCGCCAGCGCGCGCCCTCCGGCGGCCTCGTCGGCCGCCAGCCGCCGCGCATGGTCGGCGGCCTTGCGATAATAGTCGCGCGCGTATTCGAGCACCATGCGTTCGGCATTGAAGACCGGCATGGCGCGCCGCATCGCGGCCTTGGACATGGCGATCCATGATCGGGAATAGCCGTGCTCGGCAGCATTGAAGTAGAGGGGCACGACCTGCTGTTCCAGGATATCCAGGACCTCCGCGCTCTCCTCGCGAGTGCGCTGATCGTTGTCGATCGGACCCTTGTGCGGACAGATGCCCCAGCCGTTGTCGCCGGCATAGCCTTCGCCCCACCAGCCATCGAGGACGCTCAGGTTCACGACCCCGTTGATGGCGGCCTTTTGTCCCGATGTGCCGCTCGCCTCCAGGGGATACTCCGGGTGTTCAGCCAGACATCGACGCCGGTCACGAGCCTGCGCGCGAGCGCAAGATCGTAGCCTTCGATCAGGATCACCTTGCCCTCGAATTCCGGGCTGCGTGAGAACTCGTGGATCAGACGGATCAGGTTTTGGCCCGGATGGTCATGGGGATGCGCCTTGCCGGCAAAGAGCAGCAGCACCGGCCGATCCGGGTCGTTCAAAAGGCGCGCGAGGCGCTTGGGGTCCTCGAACAAGAGGCCTGCGCGCTTGTAGGTCGCGAAGCGTCGCGCAAAGCCTATGACAAGGGGTGCCTTGGCGTCGGGCTCCAGTTGCCGCGTGAGCCGCCGGATCACGCCCTCGCCTGCCCCGTTGCGCCGATATTGGCGGGCGACGCGCCGGTGTACGGTCTCCAGCATCGTGCCCTTCAGGGACTGGTGGACGCTCCAGTAGCTGTGGTCGGGAATGGTGTCGATGCGTGTCCAGTAGTCGGCCTCGGTGAGCTTGTTGCGCCACTCGCTGCCAAAGCGCACGTCGAACAGGCTGCTCCATTCGTGGGCAAGGAAGGTCGCCACATGCACGCCGTTGGTCACATGCCCGACGGGGTTTTCCATCCACGGGATCTGCGGCCAGATGTAGGCCTCCATGCGCGAGGCGACCCCGCCGTGGATGCGGCTTACGCCATTGTGCAGGCGCGATCCGCGCAGGGCGAAGGCGGTCATGTTGAATCCGCCCTGACTTATGGGGCTCGACCCCAAAGACTTCAGTTCATCCAGGGTGATCCCAAGATCGGCGACATAGGGTTCGAGATAGCGCCCGAACAGTTCCTGGTCGAAGATGTCATGGCCGGCGGGCACGGGCGTATGGGTGGTGAACACCGTGCCGGCCGCCACCACCTCCAGCGCGCTATCGAAATCCCGGCCTTGGGCGGTGAGCTCGCGGATACGCTCCACGATCTGTAAGGCGGGGTGGCCTTCATTGATATGCCAGACGGTGGGCGCAAGGCCCAGCGCGCGCAGCGCGCGCACGCCGCCTATGCCCAGGACGATCTCCTGGCGCAAGCGGGTGTCGCGGTCGCCGCCATAGAGCTGGCAGGTGATGCCGCGGTCGGCGTTGGTGTTCTCCGGGACATCGCTGTCGAGCAGATAAAGACAGATGCGTCCGGCCGCCACGCGCCACACCTTGAGCGCCACGGTGCGCCCGGGAAGGGTGACCGACACCCGCAGCTCATGCCCCTCACTGTCGCACACCGGGGTCACCGGGAGATCGGCGAGCAAGGCTGGCGCGGTGCCGACGATCTGGTTGCCCTGCGCGTCTATGGTCTGGGTGAAGTACCCCTGCCGGTAGAGGAGGCCCACGGCCACGAACGGGAGGCCCAGGTCGCTTGCCGCCTTGCAGTGGTCGCCGGCCAGTATGCCAAGGCCGCCGGAGTAGATCTGCAGGCTCTCATGGAGACCGAATTCGGCGCAAAAGTAGGCGACAAGATCGGTCTGCGGGTCGATGTCCGTACGTTTGGAGGACAGGCGCACGGCGTGGTAGGTGTCGTGCATGGACAGGGCGCGCTGATACTCCTCCAGAAATAGCGGATCCGCCGCGGCCTCGTCGAGCCGCGATTGCGCGACACGGCGCAGCATGAGTTTGGGGTTGCGCCCGCACTGTTCCCAGAGCCTCGGGTCGAGGCGCACGAACAGCGCGCGGATGGATCGGTTCCAGCTGTAGAGAAGGTCGGATGCGAGCTCCGTGAGGCGCGTCAATCTTTGCGGAATGAGCGGCTGGACTTCCAGGGGATAACGGGTACCGGGCACGTGATGACCTTTTGTGTGATCGTTGGGGTAGTGAACCTGATTCGTTCAGACTGGCCTGCAGGTATTATGCCACAGGCGGCGCATCGCCCTTAACCGCGTGGCTCGACAAGAAGCTTACGCGCTTCAGCGGGTGCGGAACATCGCACTCGTATCATATCAACCGCCACGGACGGCAGCTGCCTTGGGCGGACCTGGCTTGGCGCAAAAGATGCCGGTCGCCGCGCCCGTGCGCGTCCTGCGGCCGACGATGACCGCGCCTGGGGTCGACCCGCCCTGGTGCTCGTGCACCATCCCATGGCCATCGAAAGGATGATGTTTGGCGCCCCCGAGGGGTAGCGGGCCGCGGACGCTTCGCTACTTGTCATGGGCGGGCATGGCCCGTAACATGACCAGAGAAATGGCGCGGATCGTGCGTTCCGGGCACGCGGACATCGGCAAGGGAGGGCAGTGCATGCCAGGCGGCAGGGTGGCGAGCGGCAGTGCGGACGCATGGTTCAGTCCGGAGGATATCTATCTCTTCCGCGAGGGGCGGCACGTGCGGCTCTACGAGAAGCTCGGCGCGCATCCGCTGCAGGTGGCGGCCGATACCGGCGTGCATTTCGCGGTATGGGCACCCAATGCGCGCTCGGTGTCGGTGATCGGCGATTTTAACGGGTGGCGAAAGGATGTCCATCCGCTGAAGGTCCGCGACGATGGGTCGGGTCTGTGGGCGGGGTTCATCGCCGGGATCGGCCCCGGGGCGCTCTATAAATATCACATCGTCGCGCGCGACAGCGGCTATGAAGTGGAGAAGGCCGACCCGTTCGCGTCTCAAAGCGAGCTGCCGCCGCGTACGGCGTCGGTGGTATGCGATGGCAGCTATGCCTGGCAGGACGCGGCGTGGATGGCGGGGCGCGGCGAGCGCATCGCGCTCGCCGCGCCGGTGAGCATCTACGAGATGCATGCCGGATCCTGGCGGCGCGTGCCCGAGCAGGGCGGGCGCTGGCTCAGTTACCGCGAACTGGCTTCGACATTGCCGTCCTATGTCGCGGACATGGGCTTTACTCATGTCGAATTCATGCCGCTTACCGAACACCCTTTCTATGGTTCATGGGGCTATCAGACCACGGGCTATTTCGCGCCCACCGCGCGTTTTGGCACGCCCGAGGATCTCATGTCCCTCATAGATGCCCTGCATCGCCAGGGTATCGGCGTGATCCTCGACTGGGTGCCGTCGCACTTTCCCACGGATCTTCACGGCCTCGGGTTTTTCGACGGGACGCATCTTTTCGAGCATGCCGACCCGCGGCGTGGCTATCATCCGGAATGGCACTCGAGCCTGTTCAACTATGGCCGCCACGAGGTGCGCTCGATATTGGTCTCGAGCGCGCTTTACTGGCTCGACAGGTTTCACATGGACGGTCTGCGCGTCGATGGCGTGGCGTCCATGCTGTATCGCGACTATGCGCGCGCCCCGGGGGAGTGGATCCCGAATGCCCACGGTGGCCGGGAGAACGAGGAGGCGATCCAGTTTTTGCAGGAGCTGAACGAGGCCGTGTACCGGCATTATCCCGACACACAGACCATAGCCGAGGAGTCCACGGCCTGGCCGCAGGTGTCGCGGCCGGTCTATGCCGGGGGGCTCGGGTTCGGCTATAAATGGAATATGGGCTGGATGCATGACACGCTCGATTACATGGAAAAGGACCCCATCCACCGCAAGTACCATCAGGGGCAGCTTACGTTCAGCCTGTGGTACGCCTTTCAGGAAAACTTCGTGCTGCCGCTTTCGCATGACGAGGTGGTCTATGGCAAGCGCTCGCTGATTGCCAAGATGCCGGGCGACGACTGGCAGCGATTCGCCAACCTGCGCGTGCTCTTCGCCTACATGTTCTGTCACCCCGGCAAGAAGCTCCTATTCATGGGCTCGGAGTTCGCCCAGTGGCGGGAATGGGCCCACGAAGGCAGTCTCGACTGGCACCTTCTCGATCATGAGCCGCATCGCGGCATCCAGCGTCTGGTGCGCGATCTGAACGCCTTGTATCGCGGGGAGCCGGCGCTGCACCGGGCCGACACCGAGCCCGCGGGTTTCCGGTGGCTGGACGCCGGGGATTGGGAGCAGAGCGTCATCAGTTTCTACCGCTTCGCCGAACCCGCCGCCGAGCCGCTGCTGGTGGTCGCCAATTTCACGCCCCTGCCGCGCCACAACTACCGCCTGGGGGTGATGTGGCCAGGGCTCTGGCAGGAGGTCCTGAACACCGATGCCACGGTCTACGGCGGCAGTGGGCAGGGCAACCTCGGGGGGCTTGCCACGGCCCCGGTGGCGGCGCACGGCGCGTTGCAGTCCCTGAATCTCGTGTTGCCGCCCCTCTCGGTGCTCGTGTTCAAGGCCCCGCCACGGCCGGGGTCGGGTAACTAGGCCGTGGCGCGGCGTCCGGGCAAGGAGCCGCCCCTGCCAGCCGATGGCCGCTGTCGGGTGGTGATCGAGGCCCTGACCCCGATGGTCGACTGCGGGCGCTTCCCCATAAAGCGGGTGATCGGCGACACCGTGATCGTGGAGGCCGATGTGTTTGCCGATGGTCACGACGCCGTGGCCTGTGTGCTGTGCGTACGCAAACCAAGCGGCCGCACGCTGGGCACGACGCGCATGACGGCGCTTGGCAATGATCGCTATCAGGGACGCTTTGTGGTCGCCGAGCTCGGTATCTATCACTATACGGTGCGTGCCCATGTCGATCGATTCGGCTCGCTCACCCAGGAACTCGCGCGTCGGCCGGCCGACGACCCGGATCTTGCCCTGGTCTTTCAGCAGGCAGCGCTCCTGATTGCGGGCGCCGCGGCCTGTGCGCCGGCGCGCGAAGCGCGTCCGCTGCGTGTCGTACAGGCGCTGCTCGAGGGCCAGGCGTCTTCCGCCGACAAGCGTACGGCGCTGTTAGACGAGGTGCTGGCCGAACGGGTCTACCGGTTTTCGCAGCCCGCGCATGAGACGGCGTGGACACAAGAACTCGCGGTGCGTGTGGACCCCGAGAGCGCGCGCGCCGCGGCCTGGTATGAATTCTTTCCACGCTCGCGCTGGGGGTCTGCCGGCGGACGACTGGGTGATGCCGGCCCGATCCTTACCCATGTGGCGGCCATGGGTTTCGATGTCGTATACCTGCCGCCGATATCACCGATCGGGACCGTGCGCCGCAAGGGTCCGAATAATACCGTAAGCCGCGATCCCGCGGATGTCGGTAGTCCGTGGGCGATCGGCAGCGCCGAGGGCGGTCACAAGGACGTGGCCCAGGCCCTGGGCACGCTTGCGGATTTCCGGGCATTCTGTGCGGAGGCCGAACGGCTCGGGCTTGCCGTCGCGCTCGACATCGCCTTTCAGTGCGCCCCCGACCACCCGTATGTGACCGAGCACCCGCAATGGTTCCGTCACCGCCCGGACGGCAGCATCCAGTACGCCGAGAACCCCCCGAAGAAATACCAGGACATCTACCCGTTGGACTTCGAGACCGAGGACTGGCAGGCCCTTTGGCGGGAATTGAAGGGCATCGTCCTGTTCTGGATCGACGCCGGGGTGCGCATCTTCCGGGTCGACAATCCCCACACCAAGGCCTTCGCCTTCTGGGAATGGCTCATAGACGCGGTACGCGCCGAGCACCCCGATGTCTTGTTTCTGGCCGAGGCCTTCACGCGCCCCAAGGTGATGCACAGGCTCGCGAAGCTCGGGTTCACGCACTCTTATACCTATTTCACGTGGCGCAACAGCAAGCACGAACTGATCGCGTACTTCACCGAGCTCACGCGTGGACCGGGCCGCGAGTATTTCCGGCCGCACGTCTGGCCGAACACCCCCGACATCCTGCCGCCCTATCTGCAACATGCCCCGCGCGCGGCGTTCATCGCGCGTCTGGTGCTGGCCGCGACCCTGAGCGCCAACTACGGCATTTACGGGCCGGCCTTCGAGCTCATGGAATCGGTACCGCGCGAGCCGGGTAGCGAGGAGTATCGGGACTCCGAGAAGTACGAGCGGCGCACCTGGGATGTCGCCCGGCCCGACAGCCTGCAGGCGATCATTGCGCGCATCAACGCCATACGCCACGCGCATCCGGCGCTCAAGGCCGATTGCCGCCTCGTATTCCATGCCATCGATAACGATAACCTGATCGCCTACAGCAAGACCTCCGACGACGGCGCGTCGGTCATTCTCGTGGTGGTGAACCTCGACCCCTATCACCGTCAGTCCGGATGGGTCGAGTGGCCGGCGCAGGTCGCCGGCGCTCCTGCCGACCGCGCGGTGCAGATGCACGATCTCCTGTCGGATGCGCGCTATCTGTGGAGCGGTGGCCGCCATTACGTGGAACTCGCGCCCGAGCAGATGCCGGCGCATATATTCCGCCCGCGCGGCTATGTCGGCACCGAGCACGACTTCGATTACTACTCTTAGGTCATCCATGCATAGAAAGACAAGAAGCGAGGAATCGCGGATATCGGATGATCCGCTCTGGTACAAGGACGCGGTCATCTACGAATTGCATGTACGTGCTTTCTTCGATGGTAATGGCGACGGTATCGGGGATTTCGCGGGGCTCACCGAGAAGCTCGATTATCTCCAGGATCTCGGTGTCGATACCCTGTGGGTGCTGCCTTTCTACCCGTCGCCCATGCGCGACGACGGGTATGACATCGCCGATTACCGCAATGTCCATCCCGACTACGGGACGCGCCGCGATTTCCTGCAGTTCGTGCGCGCCGCCCATGAACGGGGGCTGCGGGTCATCACCGAGCTTGTCATAAACCACACCTCCGACCAGCATCCCTGGTTTCAGGCGGCGCGCCAGGCGCCCGCGGGTTCGCCCAAGCGCGACTTCTATGTGTGGAGCGATACCGCCAAGAAGTTCGAGGATACCCGCATCATATTCACCGACAGCGAGAAGTCGAACTGGGCATGGGATGATGTCGCCCACGCCTACTACTGGCATCGCTTCTTTTTCCATCAACCGGACCTGAACCACAACAATCCGCATGTCGTGAAGGCGGTGGTGCGGGTCATGGAGTTTTGGCTTGGCCTGGGTGTCGACGGCCTGCGGCTCGACGCCATCCCGTATCTGTGCGTGCGCGAGGGGACGAGCAACGAGAACCTGCCGGAGACCCATGCGGTCGTGCGCTACATGCGTTCGGTGATAGACCGGCGCTATGAGAATCGCATGTTGCTTGCCGAGGCCAATCAGTGGCCGGAGGATGTGCGCGACTACTTCGGCACGGGCGATGAGTGCCACATGGCCTATCACTTTCCGCTCATGCCGCGGATGTATATGGCCATAGCGCAGGAGGACCGGCATCCGATCGTCGAGATCATGAAGCAGACGCCGGACATCCCCGAGACCTGCCAGTGGGCGATCTTTCTGCGCAACCACGACGAACTCACCCTGGAGATGGTCACGAACAATGAGCGTGACTATATGTACCAGATGTACGCCGCCGACCGGAAGGCGCGCCTTAATCTTGGGATACGCCGCCGGCTCGCGCCGCTCATGGATAATGATTTCGACAAGATCCGACTCATGAACAGTCTGCTTTTGTCGATGCCCGGGTCGCCGATCATCTACTACGGCGACGAGATCGGCATGGGCGACAATATTTATCTCGGTGACCGCAACGGTGTGCGGACCCCCATGCAGTGGAGCCCGGATCGCAACGCCGGCTTCTCGCGCGCCGACCCGCAGCGCCTGTTTTTGCCGCCGATCATGGACCCCATTTATGGTTATGGCGCGGTGAATGTCGAGGCGCAGGCGCGCGACCCCTCGTCTTTGTTGAACTGGACGCGGCGCATGCTCACGATCCGCAAGAGCACGAAGGTGTTCGGGCGGGGCGCGCTCGTGTTCCTGGAGCCCGGCAACCGCAAGATCCTCGCCTATGTGCGTGCCTATGGCGATGAGACGATCCTGTGCGTCGCCAATCTGTCGCACTCCGCGCAGCCCGTGGAACTCGATCTGTCGGCCTACAAGGGGCGCGTGCCGATCGAGCTCATGGGTCGGACGCCGTTTCCGCCGATCGGCGACCTCCCGTATCTTTTGACCCTCCACGGCCATGGCTTCTATTGGTTCCGGCTCGCCGCCGGAGGGGAAATCCCGGCCTGGCACGAGGAGCGCCTGCCCCCCGAGGAGCTGCCGTTGCTCGTGCTGTTCGATGGCTGGCGGAGCCTGTTTCGCGAGCGCGTGGTGCCCTGGCGCATGGCCATGGCCGACCGCGTCCGTGAACAGTGGGAACGCGATGCCTTGCCACGCTTTGTGATCGCGCAGCGTTGGTATGCCGAGAAGGGCGTGGTCCCAAAGCGGGTCGCCATGACCGAGACCGCCGAATGGGTGGGATCCGACGGCCGGTTTTTCTTCATGATCGCGGATGTCGTGGAAGCGGGTGAGGGGGCGCCCGTGGGCCGCTATTTCGTGCCGCTGTCGCTCCTGTGGGAGAGCGACAGCGAGGCGCGCATGCGCACGGTTTTGCCGCTTGCCGTGGCGCGCGTACGCCAACAGGCGACGCTTGGCATCTTGGGCGATGCCTTCGCCGACGACGCCTTTTGCCGCGGGCTTGTCGCGGTGATGCGCGCGGGGCTGGCCTTTGCGGGCGAGGGCGGTGTCGTGCAGGGCGTGGCCGTGGGTACGCTCGAGCAGCCGGTGGCCGCGGACGAGACGGTCCGCCATCCCAATACGCACAGCAGCAACACGGCGGTGGCGATCGGCGAACGGTTGTTTTTGAAGGGCTATCGGCGATTGCAGGAGGGCATCAACCCGGAGGTCGAGATGGGCCGGTTCTTGTGCGACGTGGCGGGCTTTCGCCATACCGTGCCGGTGCTCGGGACCCTCGAGTACCGGCCGGCTGCGGGTAGCGTCATCACGCTTGCGCTGCTCCAAGCCTATGTCGAGAACCAGGGGGACGGTTGGGACTATACCCTGAACTATCTCGACAATTATCTCGAACTGTGTCTGCATGGCGCGGCCCCGCCAGGGGGGAGTGAGGAGGTGCATGGCGGCTATCTCGCGCTCGTGCGCACGCTCGCTTTGCGCACCGCGCAGATGCATCAGGCCTTGGCCACGCCCTACGGTGATCCCGCCTTCGATCCCGAACCGCTCGCCCCCGACGATGGCGCGCGCTGGGTCGCGGGGGTACGCGGCGAGATGGAGCAGACCTTCGAGATGCTCTCCGCGCGGCTTGCCAACCTCTCGCCCGAGGTCCAGGATGACGCCAAGGCCGTGCTCGCCGGTCGCGAGACGTTCCTTGCGCGCGCCGCACTGGCCGCCCCGACCGTGGGACAAAAGATCCGCTACCACGGGGATTACCACCTGGGGCAGGTCTTGCTCCAGCAAAACGATTTCGCGATCACCGATTTCGAGGGCGAGCCCGGGCGGCCGTTCTCCGAGCGCCGACGCAAGAGCACGCCGCTACGCGATGTCGCGGGCATGCTGCGGTCGTTCAGCTACGCCCTCTATACAGTGCTTGACCGTGTCACCGCCGGGCAGGCCGAGCATAGGACGATGTTACTGCCTCACGCCCGCGCCTGGGAGCAGGCCACGGTCGCGGCGTTCATCGCCTCCTATGCCGCGGCCATGGAGACCACGAGCCTCTGGGGCAGCTTTGCCGAGGCCGCGGATTGGTTGCAGCTCTTCATCCTCGAGAAGGCCTTTTATGAACTGCGTTACGAGATGAATAACCGCCCCCAGGCGCTCGCGATTCCCCTGCAGGGCCTTTTGCAGGGCCTTGAGCGTGAGGCCGTGGCGCAGGATCCGCCAGGCGCGTAGATTCACAAAAACACCTGAGGCCGGCGTCCCCCGGGGCTGTCCGGCGCAGGGGCGTTGGGCGATTCATACGGAGAAGGAGGCTGACATCATGACTATCCTACACGCGGCGCTCGCGCCCCTGCCGGCGATCGTCTGGCAGTGGCAGCGGTGGCTGCCGCCCATTCTTATTGCGCTCGGTATTCTGGGCGGCGGGTGGTTGGCGGCCCGCTTTCTGCGATTCGTCGCCATAAAGACCCTGCGCGCCATGAATTTTCATATCGTGACGGAGCGCGCCGGACTCGACGGATTATTGACCGCAGGCGGCGCCGGGACCGACACCACCGGCCTTATGGGGATGCTGGTGGCGGCGCTCGTGATCCTGATCGCCCTCATATGGGCCCTCGATATCGCCGGCCTGTCGGCGGGCGCTGCCGTGGCCACGCGCATTGCGCTCTATATCCCGCGTCTTATGGTGGCGCTCCTGATGCTCGCGGCCGGTTTGTACTTCGCGCGCTTCGTGGCGCAATCGGTGACGTTGTATGGCAATGAACTCGGGCTTGCCGATGCCCCGGTCCTCGGGCGGCTGATGCGCTCGATCGTGATTGCGTTCGTGGTGCTCATGGTATTGGACGAGCTCCACATCGGCCAGGGGCTCATACGCGACTCGTTTCTCATCCTTCTTGGCGGGGTGACGCTCGCGGCAGCCCTGGCCTTTGGCCTCGGGGGCCGGCGTTGGGCGGCGCATGTCCTGGAGCGCGATTGGCCGCGCGAGCGCCCGCAGGGTATCGGCGAAGGCCCGGGCCGACAGTGAGGGCCGGACGATGAGCGATGAGCGTCGGTCCACCGGACCACGGGCTGCGGGCCGTCATGCGGTCTGGCCGGGACGGCCCTATCCCCTGGGCGCCACCTGGGACGGCGAGGGCGTCAACTTCGCCCTGTTTTCCGAACACGCCGAAGGGGTGGAGCTGTGTTTGTTCACCGAGGACGGGCGTCACGAGACCGCACGCATACCGGTACGCTGGCAGACCGATCAGGTATGGCACTGCTACCTGCCGGAGGCGCGGCCGGGTTGGCTTTATGGCTACCGGGTCTATGGGCCCTACGACCCGCGCCACGGCCATCGCTTCAACGGCAACAAGCTGCTCCTCGACCCGTATGCCAAGGCCATTGCCGGCGAGTTGCGCTGGAGCAATGCGCATTTTGCCTACCGCGTCGGCCACAGGCTCGAGGACCTGTCGTTCGATCGCGCCAACAACGCGCCATTCATGCCCAAGGCGCGGGTCGTGGAATCGGCATTCAGCTGGGGCGACGACCGGCTTTTGCGCACGCCCTGGCATGACACCATCATCTATGAGCTGCACGTCAAGGGCTTCACCTGGCTGCACCCGCTCATACCCCAGGATTTGCGCGGCACCTATGCCGGCCTCGGATCGGCGCGCGTCATCGAATACCTGAAGTCGCTTGGCATCACCGCAGTCGAGCTCATGCCGGTGCACGCCTTCATAGATGATCGTCATCTGGTCGAGCGCGGGCTGCGCAACTACTGGGGCTACAATTCGATCGGGTTTTTCGCTCCCGATGCGCGCTATTCGGCGAGCGGCCGGATATCCGAATTCAAGACCATGGTGAAGGCGTTTCATACAAACGGGATAGAGGTCATCCTCGATGTCGTGTACAACCATACGGCCGAGGGCAACCACATGGGCCCGACGCTGTCCTTCAAGGGCATAGACAACCTCTCCTATTACCGCCTGTCGTCCGAGGACGCGCGCTATTACATGGACTTCACGGGCTGCGGCAACACCCTGAACATGCTCCATCCGCGCGTCTTGCAGCTCATCATGGACTCGCTGCGTTATTGGGTCCTGGAGATGCATGTCGACGGTTTTCGCTTCGATCTCGCCTCGACCTTGGCGCGCGAGCTGCACGATGTGAACCGGTTGTCGGCGTTCTTCGATATCATCCACCAGGACCCGGTGCTCTCGCAGGTCAAGCTCATCGCAGAGCCTTGGGACCTTGGCGAAGGCGGGTATCAGGTCGGCAATTTTCCGGTGGGCTGGACCGAGTGGAACGGCAAGTACCGCGACGTGGTGCGCGCCTACTGGAAGGGGGAGGGCGGGGTCATAGGCGAGCTCGCCTACAGGCTGACGGGTTCAAGCGATCTCTATGGGCATGGCGGCCGCAATCCCTACGCCTCGATCAATTTCGTGACCGCGCACGACGGCTTCACCCTCGAGGATCTGGTGAGCTACAACCATAAGCACAACGAGGCCAATGGCGAGGATAACCGCGACGGTACCGATACCAACCTGTCATGGAATTGTGGCGTCGAGGGACCCACGGACGACCTCGCCATACGCGCCCTGCGCGCGCGTCAGAAGCGCAACATGATCGCCACCCTGCTGCTGTCGCAGGGGGTCCCGATGATCCTCGCCGGCGACGAGATCGGGCGCACGCAACGCGGCAACAACAACGCCTATTGCCATGACGACCCGATCAATTGGGTGAACTGGGAGCTGACGCCGGAGGACCACGAGTTTTTGCGGTTCGTCCAGCATGTGATCCGCATCAAGCAAAACCACAAGGTATTCCGCCGGCGTTCGTTTTTTCAGGGGCGGCGCATCCACGGCAGCGACATCAAGGACATCACCTGGTTGAAGCCCGACGCCACCGAGATGAACGATGAGGAGTGGCGGCAGAGCTTTGCCCGCCGTCTCGGGCTGTTTCTGGCCGGCGAAGGGCTGGAGGAATTCGACGACCGGGGGCGCATGATAGGGGATGTCGATTTTCTGTGGTTGTTGAACGCGCATCACGAGGAGATCCCGTTTGCGCTGCCCCCCTATAGGACTCAGGGGTGGCAGGTGGATATCGATACCAGCTACAGCGTCCCGGCGCGCGCCACGGGGGCGGTGATCACAAGCGGTGTCTATCCCCTGCAAGGGCGCTCCCTTGTGCTGTTGCGCGAAGCCACCCCGGATCGGCGCATGGGGCTTGGACACTGAGTGGGAACGGCGGCATTCGTGCGGGAGGTGTCATGACGGTTCACAAGGACGCGCGGGCTGCGGGGGCGGCGAGGCGTCACGAGCCCCTGGGCTTCGGGGCCGAGTGTGTCGAGGGCGGGGTACGGTTCCGGTTGTGGGCCCCGGCGGCGCGCCGGGTCGACGTGGTGCTGGAGGAAGAGGGGGCGGCGGTCCCCATGGATGCCGTGGATGGCGGCTGGTTTCAGGTCACAAGCGGACAGGCACGCCCGGGGAGCCTGTATCGTTACCGCATCGACGGTGACCTGAAGGTCCCGGATCCGGGATCGCGCTTTCAGCCGCAGGATGTGCATGGCGCGAGCGAAGTGGTGGATGCACAGGCCTTTGCGTGGGGCGATGAGGGGTGGCGCGGGCGCCCGTGGGGCGAGGCGGTGGTCTACGAGCTTCATGTCGGCACCTTCAGTCCCGAAGGGACCTTCGCGGGCGCCATGGCGCTCCTCCCGCGACTGGTCTCGCTTGGGGTGACGGCCATAGAGCTCATGCCGCTCGCCGATTTCCCGGGGCACGCCAACTGGGGTTATGACGGCGTGCTGCCGTTTGCCCCCGACAGCCATTATGGCCGCCCCGAGGACCTGAAGGCCCTGATCGTCGCCGCCCACGGTCTTGGGCTCATGGTGTTCGTCGACGTCGTTTATAACCACTTTGGCCCGGATGGCAACTATCTCGGCGTCTATGCCCCCGAGTTCTTTACCTCACGCCATCGCACACCGTGGGGCGACGCCATAAACTTCGACGGACCGGGTAGCGCCGCGGTGCGCGCCTACTTTATTGCGAACGCGCGCTACTGGCTTTGCGAATACCATTGCGACGGTCTGCGTTTCGATGCCGTGCATGCCATTGTCGACGATTCGCCGCAATCGATATTGACCGCCATCGCCGAGGCTGTGGCACCGCTGCGGGCCCACGGACGCCATATCCATCTGGTCTTGGAAAACGAGAACAATGAGGCCCGCCATCTCCATGGCGGCGACGGGCCTCAGGGGTTCACCGCGCAATGGAACGATGATATCCATCACGTCCTGCATGTGCTTTTGACAGGTGAGCATGACGGCTACTATGCGGATTACACGGATGATCCGGCCGGCCGGCTCGGCCGCTGCCTGACCGAGGGCTTCGCCTACCAGGGGGAGTGGTCGGCGGTCCACCAGGGGGCGCGCGGTGAATCGACGCAAGGACTCCCGCCGGCGGCGTTCGTGGGGTTTCTGCAAAACCATGACCAGATCGGCAACCGCGCCTTTGGGGAGCGCATAACGGCGCTCGCGTCGCCCGCGGCGGTACGCGCGGCGACCGCGGTGCTCCTGCTCGCGCCCTCGCCACCCTTGCTGTTCATGGGCCAGGAGTTTGCCTGCAGCCGGCCGTTTCTGTTTTTTTGTGACTTCGGGCCCGAGCTCGGTCGCGCCGTGACCGAGGGGCGGCGCCGGGAATTCGCGCGCTTCCCGGAGTTTGCCGACGAATCGCGTCGCGCCCATATCCCAGACCCCAACAGCCCCGCAACATGGGCCAAGAGCCGGCTCGACTGGACCGAGGCCGAGCGCGCGCCGGGTCGGGATTGGCTTACGTTCCATCGCGCGCTGCTCGCGACCCGCGCGCGCGAGCTTGCCCCACGGCTGGTCGCAGGCGAGGCGCGCGCCGAGGGTTTTGAGCGCTTCGGCGCGCGCGGCCTGACCGTGAGCTGGCGCTTTGCCGACGGCGCGCGACTGCATCTTGCCGCGAATCTCGGGGATGCGGAGGTGGTCGCATTGGATCGTGCGGGTGCCGCGCCCGTGACCCTCTATGAGACGCGCGCGCCGGCAGACGGGGGGCGGCTCGGTCCTTGGGAGGTCCGCTGGGGCCTATGGCCGGCGATGGCCGGCACGACGGCAGGCGGTCCGTGAGCCGGCGCGCTGGCGCATCGCGCGCGGCACAGTCGGCCCCCGGGCAGGCGCATCATGAGTGCCCGGTGCGCGCCACCTACCGCTGGCAGTTCCACAAAGGCTTTGGTTTTCGCGATGCCACACGGCTTGTTCCGTATCTGGCCGAACTCGGAATCAGCCATTGTTACGCCTCACCGTATCTCAAGGCCCACGCCGGCAGCAATCATGGCTACGATATCGTAGACCACATGCACATCAATCCCGAGGTCGGCACCGAGACCGAGCGCCTAGCCTTCGTGCGGGCACTCAATGCCCATGGGCTTTACCAGATTCTCGATGTCGTCCCAAACCATATGCGCGTCGACGATCCGGAAAACCGCTTGTGGTGGGACATACTGGCGCTCGGGAGGCGGTCCCGGTTCGCGCATTATTTCGATATCGATTGGGTGACACCCGAGCGGCCCTATGAGGACAAGGTCGTCATCCCGATCCTCGGCGGACCTTATGGCGAGGTGCTGGAGGCCGGGGACATCGTCCTTGACTTCGATGCCGGTCATGGGGGGTTTATCGTGCGTTATTATGATCACCTCCTGCCGCTAGGCCCCGGGTCCTATCCGCAGCTTCTGGCAGAGGTCGCGCAATCCGTCGCAGGCTTAGGCCCTGGCGATGAGGCGATCGGGCAGGAGATATCGGACCTTATCGCGCTTTTCGAGCGGGCCTCGATCCAAGCCGTGGATATGGCGACCGCCGCCGCGTCAGCGGGCCTCGTGGTCGAGGGGGCGAGCCGCATGGGCGCGTGGGTGACCGGGCATGCGCGGTGCGCCGAGGCCCTGAAGACGGTACTGGCGCGCTATAATGGGTTCGAGGGTGCGGGCGCGCACCGCTACGACGCCCTGCACGCGCTCTTGGAACAGCAGGCCTACCGGCTGGCGTTCTGGCGCGTCGCCGGATACGAGATCAACTACCGGCGTTTCTTCGACATCAATGAGCTCGCCGCGCTGCGCATGGAAGACCCCGAGGTGTTTGCGGCGACCCACGAGCTCATCGGCCGCTGGATCGCCGCCGGTGATGTGACCGGGCTTAGGATCGACCACCCCGACGGCCTGCGTGATCCGCGCGGCTATTGCGCGAGACTCCAGGACTGGGCGCGGGAGCGCAGGCAAAGTGCGGGGGCGGGGGCCGCAGCCGATCCTGGGCCCTTATATGTGGTGGTGGAGAAGATCCTGGGGGCCAGTGAATCATTGCCCGGGGACTGGCCGGTGCATGGCACGACCGGCTACGACTTCACGCGCCTTGCAAGCGGCGTGCTCGTCGATGCCAAGGGCGAGGCCGGCATCGACGCCGCCTACGAGGCGTTCGTGGGCGCTTGCGACGACTATGCGGGCCTGCTCTATGAGTGCAAAGCGCTCATCCTGCATACCATCCTTGGCAGCGAGATCCATACCCTGGGGCTCGCGCTCGACCGCATCGCCGAGCGTGACCGGCGCACACGCGATCTCACGCTATCGGCGCAGAGGACCGCGCTCTTTGAGATCGTGGCGTGTTTTTCCGTGTACCGCACCTATGTGACCGCCGCCGGCGTGAGCGCGGCGGATCGCGCGGTGATCGACGCGGCGTGCGCGCAGGCCAAAGAGCGCAACCCGCTCGTGGAGCCGGCGGCGGTGGATTTCATCCGCGACCTGTTGCTGCTCGAGGGCCTGGATGGGTGCGCCCCCGAGGAGCAGGGCGAAATCCTGGATTTCGTGGGGGCGTTTCAGCAGTATACGGGTCCGGTCATGGCCAAGGGTCTGGAGGACACGCTCTTCTATCGCTATAACCGCATGGTGTCGTTAAACGAGGTCGGTGGCGACCCGTCGCGTTTCGCGGTCTCGCGCGCGGCCTTCCATGAGGCCAATGGCGAGCGCCTGCGCCATCATTCCAAGACGCTGCTTGCGACCTCCACCCATGACAGCAAGCGCAGCGAGGACGTGCGCGCGCGGCTGCATGTCCTGTCCGAGATCCCACAGGCATGGGGTGAGTGCGGACAGTGGCTGAAGGCGCGTCACGCGGCCCTCAAGGGCCTGGGCGGGGCCGCGCCCTCGGCGCGCGATGAGTACCTCTTTTATCAGACCCTGATCGGCATCTGGCCCCTCACGCATACCCCCGAGGCCTGGACGGACGTGCGCGCGCGCCTGAAGGATTACATGCTAAAGGCCGTGCGCGAGGCCAAGGGCGAAACGAGCTGGGTTAAGCCCGCCCCCGAGTATGAGGACGCTTTGGTGGCATTCGTGGACGCCGTCACCGACCCCGAGGCAAACGGCGAGACGCTCGCAGGACTCGCGGCCTTCATCGCTCCGATCGCGCGCGTGGGGCTCTGGACGGCGTTGAGCCAGGTGGCGTTGAAGCTTACCGTGCCCGGGGTCCCGGACTTCTATCAGGGGACCGAGCTGTGGGATTTTCATCTCGTGGACCCGGACAACCGGGGCGCGGTGGACTATGCGTCCCGTGCCCGGATACTGGCCGAAGTCGCGCGCTTCGATGTGGAGGATGCCGGCGGACGCGCGGTTTTGCTTACCGCATGGCTTACGCACCCCGAGGACGGGCGCGTGAAGATGCACCTGACCCGATGCCTTTTGCACCTGCGGCGCGCCTATCCCTGGCTCTTTGCCGAGGGCCACTACGAGCCCTTGGAGGCCCAAGGGCCCCATGCCCGTCATCTCGTGGGTTTCATCCGCCGCAGCGAAGACGCGGTCGCACTCGTAGTCGTGCCCCGCCATTACTGGGCACTCACGCGCGGTGGCCAGCGCCTGCCCCTGGGATGCGCCGTGTGGGAGGAGACACGTATCCTGCCACCCGCGGGCCTTGCGATACCGTCATGGCGCGATGTCTTGTCGGGCGAGCTCGTAACACCGGCCGCCACCGGCGCCGGGTCCTTGGGGGCCGCCACGCTCTTGGCGCACTTTCCCATCGCGGTCCTGATCGCGCCCCTGGAGGGGCGGGGCGACAAGCGCGGATGAGTGGCGCACGGCCCGGAGGCGGCCTCCGTGATACCCTAAGGCCCCGGAGTTCCCGCGATAGCTGAGGTGGGGTGGTCGATGGCCAAGCAATACGCGCATATCCCCGAGCGCTGGGCGCGCTTCATAACGGAACAGAAGATCTTCTTCGTGGCCACCGCCACCTGCGACTCGCGCGTCAACGTCTCGCCCAAGGGCCATGGCCAAGCAATACGCGCATATCCCCGAGCGCTGGGCGCGCTTCATAACGGAACAGAAGATCTTCTTCGTGGCCACCGCCACCTGCGACTCGCGCGTCAACGTCTCGCCCAAGGGCCTAGACAGCTTGCGCATCCTCGACCCCAATCGCGTTGCGTGGTTGAACCTCACGGGGAGCGGCAACGAGTCCGCGGCCCATGTCCAGAGTGACCCGCGCATGACGCTCATGTTCTGCGCCTTTGGCGGCGAGCCCCCTCGACCCCAATCGCGTTGCGTGGTTGAACCTCACGGGGAGCGGCAACGAGTCCGCGGCCCATGTCCAGAGTGACCCGCGCATGACGCTCATGTTCTGCGCCTTTGGCGGCGAGCCCATCATCCTGCGGCTCTATGGGACCGCGCGCGCCGTCCACCAGGCCGATCCCGCCTGGCCGGTGCTTGCCGCGCTCTTTCCGCCGTTGCCCGGCGCCCGCCAGATCTTCGATGTCGCGATCGCTCTATGGGACCGCGCGCGCCGTCCACCAGGCCGATCCCGCCTGGCCGGTGCTTGCCGCGCTCTTTCCGCCGTTGCCCGGCGCCCGCCAGATCTTCGATGTCGCGATCGACCTCGTGCAGACCTCGTGCGGCTTCGGGGTGCCGTATTTCGACTTCGCCGGCGACCGGCCGGACCTGCGCATCTGGACCGAGAAGAAGGGCGAGGAGGGTGTGCGGCGCTATTGGCGCGAGCGCAACGCCGTCAGCATCGATGGCATAGAGACCGGGATCGCCGACAAGAACCGGTCCTGATAGCCCCCGCCCGCAAGCCGCCTGCATCCTGGGTGACAAGGATTGCAGGGTGGCATCAAGACCGCGACAGTCTCCGGCCCGTGGCGATCTGGGCGGAGTCAGGTGGTGGAAAAGGCCCAATGCCACCAAGCGTGCGCCGGTTCTCGGTATCCGCGACGGGGCGTCCCAGCCGCTCTCGCGCCCTCGATCTCGGCGCAGCCCATCATCACACTCCGCTTTGCTACGAGATGCCGCCCCCACAAAGAGAGGGGGTTGGCCACGGCCGTCCTGCGGACGAGCCGTGCGCTTTTCCGGCGCATAAACGTGGATTGTGCTAAGGGCCTAAGGATGTGGGCTAATCGGGGGTTTTGAGTCAGGGTTTTGCAAGGCCAGCATGGTCTGGTAGTCCCAGGGCATCCAGGCGGCGGGGTGGTGGGGTCGCCACTTCGCCACCGTGGTGCTGGAACGCGACCAGATACTCGAACGGGGCCACGTGGTTCCATTCGGCGGTATGGATCATGAAGAGGTTGTCGACGTGGGTACCCCGGCGGCGTGCGGCAGAAGAGCGCATTCTTTCGGTGCAGTATGGCTTTTTTCAGGATCCGGTCCCGACAATACCGATTTCCGGATGCTGTCGCGTTCCTCTGTCAGTGCAAGGGTTCACGCCATGCCTTTTTATAATGGGTGGGTCGGTATGATCCGTGTGATTTCCTCAGTATCCCGCCACGTGCAATAGATCGGGTCCCCACCGGTAGCAACAAAACCTGTAATCGCTTGCATTCGCTACCTCTCATCGATATAGTCTTAGTATATTCAATTGTAGACTTGAATAGAGCGACATGGGAGAAGGGTAGATACCGGTACGGATATCGTGACGCTGCGAATAGGGCGGCCTGGGGTCAGAATATCGTTTTCATTGATGGGCGCGAACGCGGCGCCGGTGGGCTTGGGCTTTATAAGCGCCCCAAGGACACGGTCGAGTCCAGACGCGCTTGGCAAAACGGGGTACTCCCGGGTACAGCCGGCGGATGCATGCCTGCGCCCAATAGACTTTTCTAATGAACTAAGACTATGGGGGCGCACCAGACACAGCGTAATTAGGCTATACCTATGGGGGCGGGAAGGGGTGAATCGAGTCGTTGGCTATCGGATCGGATTGGGGCGTCGGTAAGACACGCTTTTCTCGGTTGCCATGGATCTCTGCCGGTGCCCTCTTAAGGGGGGCGCCGGCTCGCGCTTTCGCTCCAAGGTATGCGCGATGTGTCTACGAAAAGGAGTGCCGTATGAAAAAAACAATCATCGTGGCCGGCAACGGGTTCGCATCTCTCTTTTTCCTCATGTATTTCCTAGACAGTCCCATTTTTCCATTCGCGGCGGCAATTTTTCGGAGGCTATATTCGCGTTACGATATCATCCTTATTGGCAACGGGACTTTTATTTATTTTCCCGCGATCCCCGAATTTTTAACGAAGAAGCGAAATAAGAAAGGCATTACGGTCGACATTCGCCCGTTTCTGTGGCGGAGAAATATTCGCTTTGTAGAAGGCCAGGTCATGGAGCTGCAGGATGGTGGTCGAACCGTGGTCACGGATCACGGAACCTACCGCAACGATATCCTTTTTTTGGGGATCGGGCCGACCTTTCGGAAGGAGGATATCCCTGGTACGGCCGAGTACACCTACTCGCCCTGCTACGGGCCAGATGATATGGATCGCTTTATAGCCAAGCTCGACGCCTTGGATAGTGGGATTATTTATGTTGGTTTTAGCATCAACAGAAAGGATGGCTTTGTCGCCGGGCGCACGGGCCCCATGTATGAATCCGCCTGCCTTCTGGATTCCGCGCTGAGGGCGAGGGGTGTCCGCGATCGTTTCGAGATTCATTTTTTCTCTCCTGACCGCAGTCCGGGAGACAAGGGCCCGCTTACCGATCGACTCGCGGAGCGGGGGATCATCCGCGATGATGGTTATTCGCCTGAGAAGTTCGTTGAAGGCGGGATGATCGACCACGATGGGACGTTCCGCAAGGCGGACCTCGTGCTTTACTCGGCGGCGATGACCGGTCCGCCTCTTATACACCAGTCGCGCTGCCTGCCTGCGTCAGTCGGCGGCCATATCGATGTAGATCGATATGGTCAGGTCAAAGGTTTGCCCCATGTGTATGCTGCCGGCGATTGCGCTGCCCACGAAGCGCCGCCACCCTGGGTGCCCCATCAGGCGCATATGGCTCAGCTACGGGCGCAGGCCGCCGCCCGAAACGTGAGAACGGCGTTAACGGGGCGGGACGCGGCTTGCACATATCGCCATGAGCTGTCGTGCATCCTGGATATGGAGAGCGACGGTATGTGGATGCATATCTCCGAGGATGGCAGGCCGCCTTTCAGGGGTATCTTCCCGAAACGATCACGGCATCTCGTCCGGGTCAAAATGCTGCTCGAATGGGTATTTCTTTTTTATCTTCGACACCTCTAGCGGCGACTCCGGCGATGGCTAGGGGCGGGTTCTGGTGGTAAGGGAAAAAGACACCGATAAGGCGCATATCTTGGGAGGCGAGGATGGAAGAGAAACGAGGATTATCCACGCTCTGCGTGCATGGCGGGGAGCTTAAGGATGTCTATGGGGCACCGCATACGCCGCTTTACGATAACGACTTTCGCGTTCGATTCGACTGCGGATCTCCTGGATGTGGTCGAGGGCCGTAAATCAGGCGCGCTTTACACCCGTTATGGACTCAACCCGACTATTCAAGGTCTCGAGGCCAAGCTTGCGCTGCTGGAAGGGGCGCAATCGGCACTGGCGTTCGGGTCCGGTATGGCGGCGGCGGCCGCGCTTTTCCTGGCCCACGGACGCGAGGGTATTGTTTGTATTGGCGATGCCTACGGCGGCACGCTCGATCTTCTCGAAAAACAATTGCCGCTCCTCGGTATTCCCACGCAGCTCCTGCTTACCCGGGAAGCGGGGCGTCTGGCCGCCATCCTGGGCGGATCGAGAAAACTGGTGTTCTTCGAGCGCTACGCGCCAGGGAGAGCGCAGCGAGGGCGCGTAGTCCGCGGGAGGCGTAGGTCCGGGCGGGTGGCCGCAGGCCACCTGCAAGGACATCGACACGCCGTCCAGTTATTGTGGGCGAGCCTCTTGTGCGCCGGAAAAGCGCACGGCTCGCCCGCAGGACGGCCGCGGCATCTCGCAGCGGAGCGGAGAGATAATGAGCTGCGCCGAGATCGGCAGGACGGCCGCGGCATCTCGCAGCGGAGCGGAGAGATAATGAGCTGCGCCGAGATCGAGGGCGCGAGGGCGACTTGGACGTCCCGTCGCGCATACCGAGAGCCGGCGCACGCTTGACGCCCACAAATCCCGCGCTTGAAATCATCGACATTCGTCGTATGGCGAGTCTCGCACATGACTTCGGCGCGTTAGTGGCCGTGGATAACACATTCGCCTCGCCTGTCAACCAGCGGCCCTTGGCATGGGGGGCGGACATCGTAGTGCATAGCGCCACCAAGTATCTCGGTGGTCACAGCGATCTGACGGCGGGCGCTTTAATGGGGTCGGAGGCGTTGCTTGCACCCATTCGGGCTTGGCGCAGCAATTTTGGACAGACCATCGCGGCCGAGACCGCGCAGCTTCTGGCGCGTAGCTTGCGTACGCTGGTCGTGCGGGTGGAACGTCATAATGAAAACGCCGCGGCGGTGGCGCGGGCCTTGCGCGGCCATGAACGCGTGAGGACCGTCTTTTATCCGGGCCTAGAGGATCATCCAGGCCACGAGATTGCCGGTCGTCAGATGCAAGGCTTCGGCGGCATGGTTACCGTGGATGTGCGAGGTAATGCCGCGGACGCGGCGCAGGTCGTCGATCGCTTGCGACTGATCAAGATCGCACCCAGCTTAGGTGGCGTAGAGAGCCTCGCCACGCAGCCTATTACGACGACCCATCACGGGCTCTCGGTCGCGGAGCGGGCCCGGCGCGGCATCACCGATACGATGATCCGGCTGTCGATTGGACTCGAAGATCGCGACGACCTTGTGTCTGATCTGACGCGGGCATTGGGATGACTGTGCCCGTCTATCTGGATTATAACGCGACCACGCCGATTGCGCCCGAGGTCGTTGCGGCGATGCGCCCCTTCCTGGAGGAGAATTTTGGCAATCCCTCCTCGTCTCATGCCTATGGCCTGCGGGCGCGTGAAGCTGTGGCGACGGCCCGCAGGCAGGTGGCCGAGCTTGTGGGGGCGCACCCCGAAGAGATATGTTTTACGGGCGGGGCGACCGAGGCCAATAATCTGGCGATACAGGGGGTAGTCCGCGCCTTGCCGGGCCGACGCCATCTCGTCACATCCGCTATCGAGCACCCCTCGGTTTTGGCCCCGATCAAGACCTTGGAGGCCCAGGGTTGGGATGTGACGATCGTGCCAGTCGATCCCTATGGCCGGGTTCCGGTTGCGGCGGTAGCGCGCGCGGTCCGTGAAGATACGGCCTTAGTCTCAATCATGCATGCCAATAATGAGACAGGCACTTTGCAGCCGGTTCGCGATATCGCGGCCGTGGCTCACGCCCGTGGGGCGCTTATGCATACGGATGCGGCACAATCAGCGGGGAAGGTGATACTGGATGTGCACGCGCTGGGTGTCGACTTCCTGACATTGGCGGGGCACAAGTTTTATGCGCCCAAGGGCGTAGGGGCCTTGTATCGGGCGGCCGCTGCACCCCCGCTCGTCCCGATACTGTTTGGTGCCGGGCAGGAAGCAGGGATGCGGCCCGGGACAGAAAATGTGCCGGCTATTGTAGCGCTGGGCAGAGCCGCACAGCTTGCCCAGGATGGGCTTGGGGTGTTTCCTGCCGATCTGACAGTCCTGCGGGACCACCTTTACCGCCTCTTAGACGACCAGATTCCTGGCCTTCAACTGAATGGTCATCCGACCGAGCGATTGCCGAATACCCTGAATGTCTCGTTCCCGAACATCGAAGCCGCGGTATTGCTCGCTGTCGTTGCCTTCGATGTCGCCGCGTCTGTCGGTTCGGCCTGTCATGACAGCGTCACGGGGGCAAGCGCCACACTGAAAGCCATGGGTCTCCCCGAGGAGCGAATGGCCGGCGCCATACGGTTTTCCGTAGGCCTTCACCTAGACAAGGCACAGATCGATTATGCGGCTCGTGCCCTGGTTTCGGCGTGGCGACAGCTAGCAGTGTGAGGCGCGGGCATTTCGCGCTGTCGTCCAGAGGCGTTCTTGCGAGCACCGCTGTTGAGGTTGCCAATAGGGGGCACCAATACGTGCCGCCCCATATAGCCGGCCGCATGGCAGGTCGCCTTGCAGGTGATCTGCAGCCACCTGCCCGGGCCAAGGCCCCCTGTAGCCACACGTCTGCGGAGAGCGCTTCTATGGCCAAGCAATACGCGCATATCCCCGAGCGCTGGGCGCGCTTCATAACGGAACAGAAGATCTTCTTCGTGGCCACCGCCACCTGCGACTCGCGCGTCAACGTCTCGCCCAAGGGCCTAGACAGCTTGCGCATCCTCGACCCCAATCGCGTTGCGTGGTTGAACCTCACGGGGAGCGGCAACGAGTCCGCGGCCCATGTCCAGAGTGACCCGCGCATGACGCTCATGTTCTGCGCCTTTGGCGGCGAGCCCGTTATCCTGCGGCTCTATGGGACCGCGCGCGCCGTCCACCAGGCCGATCCCGCCTGGCCGGTGCTTGCCGCGCTCTTTCCGCCGTTGCCCGGCGCCCGCCAGATCTTCGATGTCGCGATCGCTCTATGGGACCGCGCGCGCCGTCCACCAGGCCGATCCCGCCTGGCCGGTGCTTGCCGCGCTCTTTCCGCCGTTGCCCGGCGCCCGCCAGATCTTCGATGTCGCGATCGACCTCGTGCGGCTTCGGGGTGCCGTATTTCGGCTTCGCCGGCGACCGGCCGGACCTGCGCATCTGGACCGAGAAGAAGGGCGAGGAGGGTGTGCGGCGCTATTGGCGCGAGCGCAACGCCGTCAGCATCGATGGCATAGAGACCGGGATCCTTCGCCGGCGACCGGCCGGACCTGCGCATCTGGACCGAGAAGAAGGGCGAGGAGGGTGTGCGGCGCTATTGGCGCGAGCGCAACGCCGTCAGCATCGATGGCATAGAGACCGGGATCGCCGACAAGAACCGGTCCTGATAGCCCCCGCCCGCAAGCCGCCTGCATCCTGGGTGACAAGGATTGCAGGGTGGCATCAAGACCGCGACAGTCTCCGGCCCGTGGCGATCTGGGCGGAGTCAGGTGGTGGAAAAGGCCCAATGCCACGCCCGCAAGCCGCCTGCATCCTGGGTGACAAGGATTGCAGGGTGGCATCAAGACCGCGACAGTCTCCGGCCCGTGGCGATCTGGGCGGAGTCAGGTGGTGGAAAAGGCCCAATGCCATGAGGGAGTCCCCAGAGATGCGGGGCTTGCCATGGGAACGGCCCGTTTTAAAGAGCGACGCGCTACCAGAAAGCCGCATCCGTCGATGTACCGGCCAACGTCGAATTTCAGCGCTCGGGATCTTGCGCGCGCCATCCCGCGCCATCCCGCGGCATCTCGGGCGTAAGGAGGGGTGCTCGGTCCGGGCTTAGCTGAACGACAATTATATCTTGCCGTATAAAAAAGGCCCCACTCATCGGAGTGGGGCCAATCCAGGCTTCCTGAGAGAGAAGCCCGGGGAGGAGGACCCATCATGTGCGCGCGCGGTCAGAAGGCTGCCGTCGTGCTGAGATAAAAGCCCGTCTGGTTGCTGTTGACCGAGTGGCCCGGGATATTGACCATGTTACCCAGATCAAGGATGGCGGCCACGACAGAAAACTGTGGATTGGGCATGTAGGCGATGAATCCGTCATACCAGTCGCTTTGTTTCAGATTCACTCCGGGATCATGGAGCGCCGTCTGCAGATAGGATTGGGCGCCGAACAGGTTGTCGCCCGGGAAACTACGCCACTCAGCACCCACCACCACGTCCTTTCTCACAAAATAGCCGACACTTGCACCCCCTTGCGCCCCATAGTTGCGATAACCCGCGCCACCTTGACCGAGCAGGCCGAGATAATTGGAGCGTGTGATATAGATATCGGCGTCCAAGATGATGTGACTGCCAAGCAAAGGATAGATTCCAGTTCCGGCGACATAGAAATCCGCGCCGTTCGCATGGGCGCCGAGGGCTAGCGGGATGGGGGCCGATGTCATATGGTAATTCATGCCCACGGCGAGGGCGGGGATGACGCCGTTGCCCCCGTAGACCTGCAACTTACCACCGACGATGTCCTGATCGATGCTGTTCTCGTTCGCGACGTCAGCGGGTAGGATGGAGCCGGCTCCCGAGGTCAGGGTGCTCGTGAGGGACTGCGGAAGGCCCATGGACTGGTGGGCATAATAGACCTCCGCATACTTCGAAATCGAGAGATTGATACCAGCGCTGTAGACATCATAGTTGGGTGTGGTGCCGTATGTCCCGAATACCGCGGGCGTCACCGCCTTCTTGCTATTGCCATTCGCGATCAACGCCCATGGATTGAGCCCCCCGCCGCCCGCGCCTTCGATCATGATGGGCAGGGCCAGCGCCGCTGGCGACACCGCGATGGCGGCCGCCAGCAGTGTAATGCTGCTTATTATTTTCATGCGCAATCTTCTCCTATGGTTAACTTATAGACACATCATGCCTCCGGTTACGTCGAACGTTCTCCGTTAAATGATGGATCCGTACCCATCGTTGAGCGATGTGGTTATTCGTTCGATGGGTCATAGTTTTTGTCGCTTTTTGTGCCGCATGCCAAACGCCAACCACCACGACTCGGCCGACAACGGAACGTCCTATTAATGGCCGAGGTATCGTCGTTCTCCATTCTCGATCGTATTTGAGAACAGGAGCGGACAGTAGTGTAATTGACGCGGCGCAAAAATGCGCCATGGTATTTTCTTTTCAGTAACAGAAGAAATTTCTATGAAAATATATCCGAAAATTATTAATTTATGTCAAGTGGAATCGACAGCACCGCTGTGCGAGCCCCTGGAGCCTGAATAGCGCCACCTCGGGACCACGTCGTTGGCACGACCGGCCTTACCCTTACGCTTAGATGTGAACTACGAACCAGGGCCGTGGCGGCTCGTTCTTTTCGGTCGCGTTGGCCGTTTCAAATCCTGGAATCGGCTGCACTGTTTCCAGGTCTGGCGGATCGCTGTCAAAGTTGGCCGCAAAGCGGACGGCGTGGGACGATTTCGTGGCCGGGCGGGACTCCGGGCGCGGTGAGGCCCGGCAGGCGTCCGGATGAGGGATTGCCGAGGCGGATCGGCGCGGGCGCGGCGAACGGCGGGTGCCTTTGGCTCCGGATGCATCGATCGGGCGGATTGACCGAGCGGCTACGCCGGTTAGTCCTCGCGGCCGCGCGTTGTGTTTTTGGGCCTCTCGTGATCACTTGGGCCTTGTGGGCGGCTTCGATGAGCCAGGTAAGGCTTGGGTCCTCGGCCCTTTCAGTTCCACGACTCCTGGCGGGATGAGCGCGCGCCTTGATCTTCTGGGCCGGGCGCCCGGGATTCCCGCTTGATGTCGCTAATCGAGATTCGATACCGCGCGAGAGACAGAAGACCAAAGACCGCGACCGCGGCCGAATTCTTGCGTCGCGCGGCCCCGGCGTGGGGCCGGCCGCCAAGTGCTCTTAGAGACAGCGTCCGGGATGGCGGCACTATGGGCTCATATGCGCCGGTCCGTGAGGGCTTGCCATCGGTTTTCTGTCAGCGTGTGGGCTCGCGTCGGGCTGCGGGACGTCCCGGCCTCGTTTGCGCCGTCGATCTCGGCGCCGCTCATGATCTTCGTGCCGCCAGGGCTTGTGGCCATCCTCGGGACGAGCCGTGCGCGGTTCCGACGCCAAGGAGATTCCCGCAATGACGAGATGGGCCATGCGGCCCACGATGCGGCGTATCGTTGTTCTTGTGGGTGGTCTGCGGCCGCCCGCCCGGAGCTGCGCCCATTGCCGGGCGAATGGCGGGCATGGCCGCCCGCATGGGCGTGGGTCGCGACACGATCCCAGTCGGCCCACTCGACACCGATTGTCGCGAGCGCGGTCTGGTCGGATCACTCCGAGGGGCGGCGGGTCGCGGGAACAACGGAGGTACCATTCGCGCCGGGCCGACCGCTCTTTCCCTTGTTGTCGTTGGGGGCCGTGTGATGACGGCCCTACCCCTTGTGCTCATCCGCGGAACGTCGGCCTCTTTAATAGCGCGCCGGTTTGTGGGCGAGGACCGCCGCGCCGTCGATCGCGTGCGGGGGATGGCGGGGATGACAAAAGATACGCGTCCCCGGAGGCCCGTCCAAGGGATCGCGGATGCTGGCGAATCGTGCGGCATTCCGGTCTGTTGCCCCCAGCTGCCGCGGTACCGGCCCGCGATGACCGGTCGTGCGCGACGGGTCCCGGGCCATCGACCCGTCGATCTTTTTTATGGGTACTGTGGCAAAAATCTTCTTGGCCTTTTGCGATTTCGCATATTATTATATGCGCGAATCATGTATAGGGGCCCGCCGCATCGGGGCTCCTGTCCGTTCGCCCAGGGGAACACGCGGGAGGCGTCACAATGCTGGCTAGGCGGTACGATACGATTGCACACAGGATAGGGCATCTCGCCCGGTCCCTAGTTCCTCTCTCGCTGCTGTTTCTCTCCGGTTGTTCCGCCCACGGCCTTTCCCGACAATTCCTGATCTTCCGACCGGCGGGGCCCTTGTCGGCGGCCGATCTGCGATTCACGATCCTCGATGTCGCGGTCATGCTCGGGATCATCGTCCCCACGGCGATCATCACCACCTATTTTCTGCTGCGCTATCGCAAGACCAACACCAACGCCGCCTACGACCCTCGCTGGTCTCATTCGAATCTCATAGAATTGGTAGTGTGGGCGATCCCGTTGCTCACCGTGGCGATGCTCGGCTACGAGTCGTATAAGGGGACCTATGCGGTCAATCCCTATGATCCCCGCATGATCAAGACCAAGACGGCATCGGCCGCCGGCCCCGGGCACAAACCCCTGAACGTCGATGTCATCACCACCGACTGGCAATGGCTGTTCGTCTATCCGAAGCAGCATATCGCCACCGCCAATGAACTCGTGATCCCGCGCGGGACGCCGGTGGTGTTCCACATGACGTCGGCCACCGTCGTGAATGACTTCTTCATACCCAACTTGGCGGGCATGATCGACATCATGCCGGGCATGCGCACAAAGCAGGTGCTGGTGGCCGACAAGATCGGTCAATACAAGGGCTATTCCGCGAACTTCAGCGGCGCCGGCTTCTCGTGGATGGGGTTCAAGACGCATGTGGTGAGTGCCGCGCGCTTTACGCACTGGACGCAGTCGATCCAGAAGTCCCCGCGGCACATGGACTATGCGCAGTTCAACAAATTCGCCAGACCCACGACGAATATCGATGGCAAGACCTACGCGTTTTCGCATGTCCATGCGCGCCTCTTCGATCAGGTGATCAAGGGGGTGCTTGACGGCAAGGTCTATACCACGCGTATGCCGCCGCCCGGGGCCGCATAGATCTCAGGGTTTGTGCGTCAGGCGGACCCGGCTGTGGTGCGTCGCTCAGTGTTTCTCGCTTAAGAGGAGTGTCCGATTATGGTGAACGTGCAAGGACCCTGGAGCCCGCTCTTAGGGCGTCTATCGCTCGGGGCGATCCCGGAGAACCCCATTATCGCCGGGGCTTTCGTGTTCGCGGCCGTGCTCGGGGCGGTCATCCTCGGCTACCTCACCTTCGGGCACAAGTGGGGCTATCTGTGGCGTGAGTGGCTGACAACGGTCGATCACAAGAAGATCGGGGTCATGTACATCATCATCGGGCTCGTGATGCTGTTTCGCGGCTTCATCGACGCCCTCATGATGCGCACCCAGCAGGTTCTGGCCTGCGGGCCGCACTCACCGGGCTTCCTCGGGGCCGCGCACGGCTATCTCGTGCCCTACCATTTCGACCAGATCTACAGCGCGCATGGGACCATCATGATCCTGTTCGCCGCGACCCCGATCCTGGTCGGTCTCATGAATGTCATCGTGCCTTTGCAGATCGGGGCGCGCGACATGGCGTTCCCGTATCTCAACGCCCTTGGGTTGTGGCTGACCGCGGTGGGTGCGGCGCTCATCATGCTGTCGCTGTTTGTCGGGGACTTCTCGCATGCCGGGTGGGTCGGGCTCACGCCCTTGACCGAGATTGCCTACAGCCCCGGCGTCGGCGTGGACTACTGGATGTGGGCGATCCAGATATCGAGTGTCGGCACGACCCTGGGCGCGGCCAATCTCATCGCGACCATCATCAAGATGCGCGCCCCGGGCATGACCTGGTCGCGGCTACCGATCTTCACCTGGACTGCGCTTAGCACCAACATCATTGCGCTCACCTCGTTCCCGGTCCTCGGTGTGGCGCTGGGCCTGCTCGGCGCCGACCGCTATTTCGGGACGCACTTCTTTACCGCCGGGTTTGGCGGTAATCTCATGCTGTATTCGGATCTGTTCTGGATCTGGGGTCACCCGGAGGTGTATTTCGTGATCCTGCCGGCGTTCGGCATGATGTCGGAGATCATCCCGACGTTTGCCGAGAAGCCGCTCTTTGGCTACGCGACCATGGTGGCGGCGAGTTTTGCCATCGCCGGGGTGTCGTGGTCGGTGTGGCTGCATCACTTCTTCACCATGGGCGCGGGGCCGCAGGTCAATACCTTCTTCAGCATCGCCACCATGGTGGTGGGAATCCCGACGGGTGTGAAGGTCTTTAACTGGGCGTTCACGGTCTATCGTGGGCGCAGTCGCTTCGATACCCCCATGCTGTGGGCGGTGGGCGCGCTCTTCATGCTGCTCCTCGGAGGTCTCACCGGCATGATGCTGGCGATGCCGCCCGTCAACTACAGCGTCCATAACAGTGTGTTCGTGGTGGCGCATTTCCACACCATGCTGATGGTGGTGATCTACGGCATCATGGGCGCTGTGACCTTCTGGTTCCCGAAGGTCTTTGGCTTCAAATTGAATGAGGCCCTGGGCAAGCGCTTCTTCTGGTTCTTCACCGCCGGGACCATCATGGTGTTCATCCCCATGTATACCTCGGGCTTCATGGGCATGACCCGGCGCCTCGATTATCTCTCCAATCCGGCGCTGCTGCCCTTTGAGATCGCCGAAGAGATCGGCATCGGGTTCTATGTCGTGTCGATCTATTACTTCGTGCGCCAGCTTTATGTGAGCATACGCGATCGCGCCAGCGAGCGCGTGGGTGCCGATGCCTGGGGGAGTGCGCGCACGCTCGAGTGGCTGACGCCTTCGCCGGTACCGTTCTACAACTATGCCGTGACGCCGCGCGTGCATGCGCGCGATGAGCTCGTGTGGCGCCGCGAGCAGGGGCTTGCGGGGGCGACGGTCGCCCACTATGAGGACATCCCCATGCCCAAGAACACCCCGGTCCCGCTCATCATCGGGGCGTTCGCCCTGGGCCTTGGTTTCGGGCTCGTATGGCGGATATGGTGGCTCACCGACATGTCGCTGCTGGCCATCATTCTGACTGTGATCGCGCGCTCCTTTGTGCGCGATACGGACTATGTGGTGAAGGCCGACTTGGTGCAGGAGACGGAGCGGCGGCTTCGGCGCAACGCACCCGAGGCGTCACGCGAGGCGCACGGCGGGATCGATATGTTCCGTCCGCGGGAGTCGAATCCCTGAGTCTGGGGCGGCGAGCGGGCGATCATGGTTTGGTAGCGAGGACGAGGACAGGCGATGGCGACGGCAAGCGGTGGTATGGATTCGGCGGCTGATGGTCTCTGGGAGGCCCATTATCACCATGATGTGATGGCCACGCGTACGCTCGGTTTCTGGTTGTACATGCTGAGCGATGCGATGATCTTCGCGGGTCTGTTCGCGGCCTACGGGGTGTTGAGCCATGGCTACAACGCCGCCGGGGGGCCGACCCTCCACACCCTGGTGGACCCCTTGTCGGCCTACGGCGAGACCCTCGCGGTGTTCACAAGCGTGCTCGCCTATGGCGGTGCGATGGACCCTCCACACCCTGGTGGACCCCTTGTCGGCCTACGGCGAGACCCTCGCGGTGTTCACAAGCGTGCTCGCCTATGGCGGTGCGATGGTGGCGTTGAAGCACAACAATCGCACCGGGGTGCTTTTCGGTCTGGGCGCGGCGTTTATCCTGGGCGCGGTGTTTCTGGGGCTCGAGGTCCAGGATTTCGCGCAGCTCTTCCATGCCGGCATCTACCCGCAAGACAGCGGCTATCTGTCGGCGTTTTTCGCGCTGGTCATGACCCATGGCCTGCACATGGCCTTCGGGCTTTTGTGGATGGCGGTGCTGTTCGTGCAGGTGGCCACCCAGGGCTTCACCGACAAGACCGTCTACCGGCTCTTGAACCTGAAGCTCTTCTGGCACTTCCAGGCCGTCATCTGGGTCCTGGTGTTCACCTTTGTCGATCTGCGAGGAATGCTGTAATGGCCCACGATGCCCATGATCCCTTGAAGCATCCCGAGGTCCAGCTGGCAAGCGGCCGGGCCTATGGGGCGGCGTTTCTGATCGCCATCATCCTCATGACCGTGGCGCTGTACATCGCCCGGCACCAGGCGGTCGCGCCCCACACCATGCTTGTGCTGTCGGGCCTGGCGGGGCTCGTGGTGGCGGTGCAATTGGTGCTGTTGCTGCAACTCAACCTGTCGTCGACCCAGCGCTGGACGACCGTGTCATTCGTGCTGGCCTTTCCGTTGTTTGTGATCGCCGTAGGACTCAGTATGTGGATGTTCCATTCCCTGGATGCGCGCACCATGCTCATGGGGCTCATGCACTAGACGTCAGGGGCGTACTCAAGGGTGTCCGGTCGGGCGCGCCGCAAGGCGGCGGGGTGTTGGTTTAATATCCCTCTTGCGGTATTGTCCGCGTGCAGCCCCGGTGGGCCGACGAGGAGGATATGGAACATAAAAATTCCGAGCACCATGTGGTGCAGGGTGAGGTCACGACCGCGGTCCGCGTGGCCAATGTATTCATCGCGGGGCTCATTTTCGTGGCCATCGCCGCCGGGATATGGCGTGGCACCACATCCGTAGCCATGGGCCGCGAGGCCTGGGTGCAGGCGCTCATGCTCACCCAGGTGCTGTTTGCCATCGCCATCATCTTGTTGGGCAGTCTCGTCGAGGGGTTCGGGTTCGGGCTGTCCTTGGGGACCCGCTGGCCGTATACGCGCAACATCCTGACGCTCCTGGTGCGCGGGGATCCGGAGGCGGCCCATAGGGTGGTAGCGACGACCCTGGGCCTGATCGGGGTGGCGCTCATGGTCCTGCATCCCGACGCCGCAACCATCACAGGACTTGCGCTGATCGTGGCCACCGCGCTTTTTGGCATGGGCACCTTGCATGTCCTGGCGGGTCGGGCACCGGCGTTCGTGCATGGCACGCATGGGCTTTTGGCCTATAGCGTGCTCCTATCCTATCTCGTGGGTCTGCGTTACCCGGACATCCATTTCCTGCGGTATCTCGATGCCAACATCGCCCTGCACGCAGTATTTCTGGCGATCTTCCTGGGTGGCATGACCACCGGCCAGCGCGGCTTCGGGCAACCGATCGAGCCGTTTGTCGCGCCCAAGCGTGCCTCGCAGTGGACGGTTGCGGTGCACATTTTTGCGGCGTTGCTGGTCGTGGGCACCCTCGGATGGATGATGCCCGCCTATCCCGTGGCGTTTTATCTCGCGATCGCGCAGTTCGCGGTCGGGTTCCTGCTGTTCCACGGTGTGAACCTGCGCCCCAAGGCCCCGGGTGCGGTGGTGGTGTTCCATCAGGCCATGGTGCTCGCCATCACCTTGGCGATCGTATTGAACTGGCAGGTGTAGGAGGCCCTCGCGGCGGACGCGGGCGGCCGGCAGGAGGAGTCATGACAGCAAAGGCAGTGAAGGGACCGGTGGCCCCGGCCACGGGTGGCAGTGTCGCGATGGCCGTGGTCCGCGACCTCTTGGTGCTCGCCAAGGCGCGCGTGGTCTCGTTGCTGGTGTTCACAGGCGCGGTCGGGGCGGTGTTGGCCCCAGGCTTTTCGCGGCATCTCCTGGGTGCAGGCGCGGGCCTCCTGGGCATCGCGCTGGCCGGCGGTGCGGGCGGGGTCATCAATCAGCTGATCGAGCCATCGCTGGATCAGCACATGCGCCGTACCCGTCGGCGGCCGCTCGCTGTCGGTCGGATCTCGCGACCTCACGCCATGATGTTCGCCGCCGCACTGTTCGCGACATCAGTGCTTGTGCTGTTGTTGGCGACCAATCTCTGGACGCTTGCCTTCACGCTCATCGGCACCCTCGGTTACGGGGTGATCTATACGGTCTACCTGAAGCCCAATACCCCCTGGAATATCGTATGGGGCGGTATCGGCGGCGCACTGCCACCGATCATAGGCTGGACGGCCGCCGGCGGCGCGCCCGACGCGCTGCTGCCCTGGAGTCTGGTGGCGCTGGTGTCGGTGTGGACCCCGGCGCATTTCTGGCCGCTTGCGATCTGCTGCCGTGAGGACTACGCGAAGGCCTGCATCCCGATGCTGCCGGTGACGCATGGTGTCGACCGCACGCGCCGCGAGATCGTGAAATACGCCATCGCCACCCTCATCGTGAGCCTGATCCCGGTCATCGCCAACCAGAACATCCTGTACGCGGTGGCGGCCGCCGGTCTCGGGTTCTATTACCTCGGCATGACCCTGAAACTGCGACGCATGCCCGTGGATGACGGGATGGATCGCTATGCGCGGCGTGTGTTTCAGGTCTCGATCAGTTACCTCTTCGCCCTGTTCACCTTGCTCGTCATCGGTCATTACATGGGCCCGAGCGGCGTCGTGCGCGAGGCTGGCACGGCGGTGGGCGCCCTCGGCCATCACATCCTAGGCTAGCCTACAAAGGGAGCCCCCCGGCCCTGCCGGGGAGGCCGGTAAAGTTTGACAAATAGGGGAGTCCATCGACGAAACGCCCATTCGTGAGCCGCCACGCGAACGAAGAGGACATGTCCCGATGGACGCGTATCCAGACTCAAGCCGCTCGCAGGGGGATGCCCCTATCCTGGGGTGGCTATTCCGAAAGGTCGCCAGGGTCGCCGAAAACGCGGCATGCCCAATGGCGGCCACATTGAGGCGAGGTCGTCCGTCCTCGGGCGGACCGCACGCAGTCCCGGATCGAGGACGGCCCCCTGATGTCGGATCAGGGGGCCATGATGATAGCGATTCCACCCCAGTACGCCGTCTCACGGGGGGTCGGGACCATCCAGGGCCCGAGCGCCATTCATCGGGCACGCGCGTACGGGGACCGGAAACGCCCCTTCGGGGGAGGGCACTTCGGGGCCCGAGGGTCCTTTGTCTCTGCGGTCGGGCGCGATCGGGCCCCCATCCGGGAGTCCATCAGAAACCAAGAGCCAGAAGATCAGCGCCTGGACCCAATGAACCTATGGCATTGACGGGCCATCGTGCGGTGGCCTTAAAAGAACCGGGGCCGCGTGCGCGACCCCCTCTAGCCGCTTTGAGGCTCACACATGAAAGCCCCAGGCCCTGTCGGGGATATTTACATCAGTCGCGCCCGACCCCCGGGCGCTGCCGCGGGGTCGGGCGCGCCGGTCACGGACGCACCTGGAAGTGCGGATTTACGCTCTTCACCGGCAGGGCGTTGATCCAGTCCCACGAATTGCCGAGATATATCGTGCCGCCGACGATGGTCGGGCTCACGATCCCGAAACGCCCTCCGATATGGCGGTGGCCAAGGACCTGCCCGGTCTTGGGATTCAGGGCGTAGACATCGGGACCCGTCGAGATATAGAGAACGCCCTGGTAGTAGGTCGGCGCACCGCGTCCGGCGCCTGCGGGGCCTGCGTTCGGTACATGCCAGGTCCATGCCACGTGACCGGTGCGCGCGTTGATCGCCTCATAGTCGGAGGTGATCGGCGAGCCGACGTAGACCATACCATGGATGATCATGGGCACGCCGCCCTTGAAGGCCGGGACCTTGTGGCCGCGCCCCATATTGTGGGTCCACAGGACCTTTCCGGTGCGGGCGTTATAGGCGCGCACGATGGTGGTAAGCGTCGGGTGGCCGTCTACCAGGCGTGGATCGGCCACCGCATCCATGACGACGATACCATGACGGACCGCCGGTGAGACATCGCCCATGCCGGTATTGGCGGCCCCCGGGATGCTCGCCTTCCACAGTACCCGGCCGGTACGGGCATCCAGGGCGTAGAGGTCGGGGATTACGGACATGGACACGAACACGCGGTGGTGCCAGGCGGCCGGGCTCGACATATTGGCGATCCCGCCGACGTGGGTCACCCAGCGTTTATGACCGGTGCGCGCGCTGATCGCATAGATATTGCCATCCCCGGTACTGATATAGAGCGACCCATAGGCATAGGCCGGTGTGGGCATGGCGTCGCCGGCGGTGGGGAAATACCACAGCAGCTTGCCGTTGTGGGCGTTCAGACAGTAGACGCCATTGTAATCGATGTCCTTGCCACGCCCGGCGGCGTGAGGGTCGCGGGCATAGAGGGTGACGTTCGCGAAATTGAACGACACGCTGCCCGCCGACAGGTAGACGCGGTTGGCATTCACGAGCGGATTGCCCATGAGGTTGTTGCCGACCGGGCTTGCCCGCCAGATCAGGCGTCCGGTGCGGGCATTGACCGCATAGGCGAAGGTGTCATCGCTCTCCGCGTAGACCACGCCCCCGACCACCGACACCCCCAGGGCGTTGCCGTAGAACTGGGTCTGTACCGGCAAGGCCTCCTTCACGCCATAGATGCGTGCCCCAAACGGCCGTTTGTCGGTGAGGGGCCAGGCGCGCGCCTCAGGGAAATTCCAGGACACGCCCTTGCGGATCCACGCCGGTGCGTGCGCGGATACGGCGAACGCGGCGTTATGATTCGGGCCGCCATAGGCGTGGGTCCAGCGCTTGGGCCCCACGCGATCGGCAGGGGCCGGCACATTGCGCGGGAAATAGACGGTCGCGAACGGTCCGAAGGGGTCCAGGGGGTTGTTGCCGGGGTCGTGCGGGACGCTCAAGGGCGCGGCCCAGGCGGCGGATGCAACCGCGAGCCCGAGCATGCTGGTGGCGAGTCGAAAACGGCGTATCGGCATAGGCTTGCTCCTCTAAAATCGGCAACGTCAGTACGCTTTGCGTGGTCCTTCTTCTGTCAGAGGACTGATGCCAGGGGCGGATTATTCCCCAGAGTCGGGCGCATCCATGATGGCCCACTTGGGATCGCCGCACTTCTGTCCGGGGGCCGATAGGGATCGGGGATTATTAGCCCGGTGTCGCGCGCCATGCGCCTCGTCCCTTCGCGCCAATCAAAGATTTGACCAGTGGAATCCCGGACGGCCCAATGGGCCCAGGTGTTGCCGCGCACCCCACCCGAGCGGCGGTCGGCCACGCCCCACACCTTGCGCACGTCGCCAACAGACATAGCGCTCCACCCGTCAAAAGCCGCACCCAATACCTCAGCTGCCGGCCCACGATGATCGATGACCATATGTTCCCATAACATCGGCGCTCACACGACATCCGGCCGGGGTCAGTATGGGAAAGCGAAAGTCGTAACGGCAGATCGGTCAGCCACGCGGCCCGTTTGAGCCTTCAGCGATCGGCAGATTGATCGCCACAGGTGAAATGTCGTTCTGCAGGGGTTGCCTGAGCGGCACTTTCTCCCCATCTTACCAATCATGCGAAGATTGCGATCTGCTCATGTTTCAGCGCGTCTATCCGGGCAAAACAGCCGGATCTTTTCGTCGGCCTTCTGCTTGGCGTTCTCGGACATCAATGAGAGCAGTTCTTCGAGCTGTTCAATGGTGCCGATGTTCTTGAAGACCTAGGCTTTGTTCACGACGACCACGAATTTCTTCTTCCGGGTGTTGTCCCGCGTGCCCGCGGCCCGTACGGCGCTCCATGCCCTGATTGTAGGGATCGGGCGCAAGCCGCTAAAGGGGGTGGTGGACATGGGCATCAACGAGTTTTTGGGTACTCCGACGGCGGATGGCTTTAAGTTCTGGAATTCCCATGCCCAGAAGCGGTCCCGCACGCTTGGCGCCTTATAAAAGGTTGAAGAGCGGCGGACGGGATGACTCGGGGCGGATTAGCCGCGTCCCCCGATGGCGCGGCCATAAGGCTATCCCACGACAACAAGACGTGGTTTTTCTGGTATGGACAGGACCTTGGCTCGCGGCCGAAGCGGGGGCCTTGGTGCGATCGCGAGCCAGTCGATACCGAAGACTGATCGTGCGTCCTTATCCTCATCGATGCGGCGGCGCCAAATCCTCAGGGAGTCAGGCGCACAGGTCTTGTCTCTCCGGCTTCATGCGACGGAGGGGCCCAGTAAGGGGGGACCCCCGCTACGCGCCAGGGAGAGCGCAGCGAGGGCGCGTAGTCCGCGGGAGGCGTAGGTCCGGGCGGGTGGCCGTAGGCCACCTGCAAGGACATCGATACGCCGTCCAGTTATTGTGGGCGAGCCTCTTGTGCGCCGGAAAAGCGCACGGCTCGCCCGCAGGACGGCCGCGGCATCTCGCAGCGGAGCGGAGAGATAATGAGCTGCGCCGAGATCGGCAGGACGGCCGCGGCATCTCGCAGCGGAGCGGAGAGATAATGAGCTGCGCCGAGATCGAGGGCGCGAGGGCGACTTGGACGTCCCGTCGCGCATACCGAGAGCCGGCGCACGCTTGAACAATGATCGGCCCGCTGGCACGCAGCTCAGCAGCTCAATTGTTGCGGGTATGCGCGGTCAGGGGTTGCCGATGTGGGTCGATTTGGGACGCGTCCGGGCTTTGGCGGGCGCGTGTCATTTCAAAGTATCGTCGCCATGGTCGCAACGAGGGGGTGATAGCGAATCACCGGGTCGGCGGGCCGGAGGCCCGCTACTGACATTCCCATGGTGTGCATTCGCGGCTTCGATGGGAGAGGCGCGGCTCAGAAGGGCAGCCGTCCCTCGCGCCCACGGGATGGCGTCGGTCGATTGTGGGCCCGTCCAGGGCTGCCGGGGGATTGAGGGGGTCCGGGCGTATGCGGACAATAAGCACCTTTCATGTGAAAGGGAGGTCGCTATGCGTATAGGTTTCGTGGGGCTCGGGGCCATGGGCCGGGGTCTGGCTGGGCGGCTTGCCAAGGCCGGACATGAGGTGCGCGCCTGGAACCGGACGCCGCCACCTCCGGACCTTCCGGGGGCGGGGGTGACGGTCGTGCCGGCGCTGTCCGATCTCGCCGCAAGCGAGGTGGTGGTGTCCATGCTCGCGCACGATGGCGCGGTACGCGAGGTGTTTCTCGAAGGGGGTCTGCTGGAGACGCTGCCCGCGGGCGCGGTGCACGTCAACATGGCGACTGTTTCCGTCGCGCTCGCGCGCGAGCTTGCCGACCGTCACGTGGCACGCGGGCTCGCCTATGTGGCGGCCCCGGTGTTGGGGCGCCCGGATGCGGCCGCCGAGGGCCGGCTGCACCTGCTGGTGGCGGGCCCGGATGCGGCGATCGCGCGTCTTGAGGGTCTGTGGGCGGTCCTTGGCCAACGCGTGTGGCGGTTCGGTGATCGGCCGGAAAGCGCCAATGGCGCGAAGATCGCCAGCAATCTTGCGCTGGCCTGCGCGATCGAGGCCATGGGTGAGGCCGCGGCGCTCGCCGAGGCCCATGGCGTTGCCGCCGGCCCCTATCTCGAGATGCTGACTGCGACCTTGTTTGCGTCACCGGCCTTCAAGTTGTACGGGACGCTGATCGCCGAGGATCGGTTCGAGCCCGCGGGTTTCCGTCTGGCGCACGGGCTGAAGGACGTGAACCTCGCGCTCGCCGCGGGCGCCGAGGCCTCCCTGCCGTTGGCCTTCGCGAGCATCATGCGTGACCAGTTCCTGGACTGCCTCGCCCATGGCGAGGGCGATCGGGACTGGTCGGCGGTGGTGAATGCCGGTCGGCGCCGCGCCGGGCGAGTCTGACGGGTAGGCGCCATGGCGCGCATGGCCGGATGCGCGTCGCGATCAGGGATCCGTGAGGGATTTCTGGAGGTGGTCGGGGAGCTCGATGATGTCGCCGAGCTCCATGACCTGGTTGGCCGGCAGGCGGAAGAAGTCGATGGCGGTGGCCGAGGCCTTGAGCATGACCGCGAACAGGCGCTGGCGCCACAAGGCGAGCGAGCCTCCGGCCTTGGGCAGGATGTGTTGGCGCGAGACGAAGTAGGTAGTGTCGGCGGGATTCCAGGTGAATGGAAGCGCGACGCCCGCCAACAGCGCGGGGATGTCCGGGTGTTCCATGAAACCATAGCGAGCGGTGAGACCGTAAAGCCCTTTACCATAGTCGCGGACCGCCGCGCGTTCGGCACGTGGGATGCGTGGCGTGGACTCGAACTGGATGGTCAGGATCACGACCCGCTCGTGCAGGACCTTGTTGTGCTTGAGGTTGTGCAGCAGGGTATGGGGGGTACCGCCTGCGCGTACAGTCAGGAATACCGCCGTTCCGGGCACCCGGTTGACGCTGCTGGCGGTGATCATGCCCAGGAATTCTGGTATCGACAGAGACTCGGGCGAGAGCGCCTGCGTCAAGAGTTTGCGGCCGCGCCGCCAGGTCGACATCAGGGTGAAGACCGCAAGCCCGATGGTGACCGGTACCCAGCCGCCGGCGATGAATTTTACGACGTTGGCACTGAAAAAGACCCCGTCTATGAGCACGAAGAATCCCGAGAACAGACCGGCCTTCCATAGCGGCCAGCGCCAGCTCTGGCGGGCCACGAAAAACACCAGGATGGTGGTAAAGAGCATGGTCCCGGTGACCGCCGTGCCGTAGGCGAAGCTCAGGGCATCGGATGACCGGAACGCGAGAATGATGAGGATGACGGCGATCATCAACGCCCAGTTCAGGCCCGGCAGATAGATCTGACCGCGTTCGCTTGCCGAGGTATGGCGGATGGTGAGCCGTGGCAGATAGCCGAGCATGGAGGCCTGGCGGGTCGCGGAGTAGGCGCCGGTGATGATCGATTGCGAGGCAATGACCGTGGCGATCCCGGAGACCAGCACCATGGGGATCGTGGCCCATCCCGGAAACATCTTGAAAAACGGGTTCTGTGCGGCCGTCGGATGCAGGATGAGCAGCGCCCCTTGCCCGAGATAGTTGAAGGCGAGCGCCGGAAGCACCACGAAGTACCACGCGAGCCGGATCGGGCGCGCCCCAAAATGGCCGAGGTCGGCGTACAGCGCCTCGGCGCCGGTGACCGCGAGCACCACCGCTCCCAGGATGGTAAAGCCCCCGGCGCCGTGTGTCATCAGGATATGCAGGCCAAGCCACGGATCGAATGCGCGGATCACGGACGGGGCCTGCGCCAGCCATGCCACCCCGGAGATGAGCAGGATCACAAACCAAGCGAGCATGGCCGGGCCGAAGAACCGGCTTATGGCCGCGGTGCCGCGCCTTTGTATCCAGAAAAGCCCGACGATGATGCCCACCGATAGCGGCACCACCAGTGGAGTGAGGCGTGCCGACGCGACCTCCATGCCCTGCAGCGCTGAGAGCACCGAGATCGCCGGGGTGACCGCCCCGTCCCCGTAGAACAGCGAGGCCCCGAGGAGACCGAGGGCAAAGATGGCCCAGCGCGTGCGCGATCCCTCGGGTTGCCCGCGCGCGGCCAGTGCGGTGATGACCATGACCCCGCCCTCGCCGTGCTCGTCGGCGCGCATGACGAACCAGGCGTACTTGACGGCCACCACCAGGATCAGGGTCCACAGGATGAGCGAGATGATGGCGAGCAGGTGCGCGGGGGTGGCGGGCATCGACAGTGCCGCCAGGCATGCGCTCAGGGTATAGAGCGGGCTCGTGCCGATGTCCCCGAACACCACGCCCAGGGCCGCCAGGGCCATCCACGGGACTCCTGGTTTAGCGTCTTCTGTCATGCGTTCCCCTACATCTGATGGCAGGCCCGCCGGGCGGGGCGTAGCCGGGCATGATAGCGAGTCGCGCCTTTGTATCAAAGCCCGGGCCCACATCGCCAGCAATTCTCAATGTGAACTGGCTCCGCCTCGAATGGGGGCGTCCGCTTAAGAATTTACGGGGCTTGCAGGAGCCTTTGTCGGGCATCGGGCACCAGCGGGTAGACCAGGACGCGCTTGGGGCTTGCCCCATGGCGTTCGTGATGGCGATCCTCACGGCCGCGGCCCGTGGTGAGACCGACGTCGATCCAGTGGGCCGCGCGGTAGCAGTGGCCCGTAAAGCGTGTGGGATCAACAAAGGTCTCAGCCAAAAGGGGGCGGACGCCGTAGGCGGTTTGCCAATCGAATGGTTTCCATGGCGACCCTCAACTGCTGTCGGGCGCGTCGATGTCGAGACCCCGCAGCATGAAGTCGAGCAAGGCCTCGAAACTGTCGAAACACATAAAAGTTGTGAGCGCCCGAATGCTGTCGAAAAAGCTTTTGCGGGTGGGGAGGGTCGCGCGCAACACGCGGTATTTTTGGTTGGTTATTTCCTGGAAAGTGTGCAGCAGGAAGGCCAGCAGGTTGAAGGTGCACAGCAGCGAGGAGAGATACTTCTTGCCGTGCCCAAAATTGTGTTCAAGATGGTACCCCTTGGTCTTCAGAACATTGTTGTTGCCATTCTCGATCCTCCAGCGCGCGCGGCCCGCTTCAGCGACTTTCGCGACATGAGCTTTATCGAGTGCATGCTGGGTGATCCAGGCGTTCTGGTATGTCTGCTTGCCCGCGGCGTCTTGGGTGGTCAACTCCAGCCAATTGACCGCTAGGGCATCGTCGCCCTCGCGCAAGGGAACGTGGTTGACGAAACGATAGGTGTCAGTCCAGGCTTTCTTGCCCTTGCGGCGCAGGACCTGGTGAGTCTGTATAGCCCCCTGGGCGGTGAGATCTTTGATCGATTCGGTGAGCGTGACGTGGGAGCTCGGCTTGCACACGAAAAGGAAATGGAGTCCCAGGCCCAAGACGGTTTCGCACATCGGCTGGCGGCTATACAAGTCGTCGCCCAGAATCGTCGCGTTGAGCGCTTTGATGCGGGCACCATGGGCGGTAAGCCACCGCTTGGCTGCCGCCGTTTCACAATCCTGCTTGTCGTGACCGTCCTGGGGGGTCACGAATTCCGGCGCCAGCGCGATGACCTGGTTGCGTTCGGGAGACACCACGACCGGTGTAACCACCGTGTGCTGATAGCTGACCTCGCCCTTCCTGTGTTCGATCTTCGTGCACTGCCGGCAATGGACGGTATGAGAATGGTGATAGCTTGTCCCGTCTAGGGCGATCAGCAGCTGGCCGGCACCGTTCTGGGATGAGGAGAGAGAAACGCGAAAAGGGTCAATATGGCCGCCCGCGTTCAGTGCCTCGAATGTCTGTTCGAATAGGGGGTGACATGACTGGGCGCCACCGGGTCCAGCAGGTTGCGGATGCAGTTGTCAGTCGGGATCAGGTTCATGCCAAAGAGCGTGTGCGCGTTGCTCTGGCCTTTGGTCTGTTTCATCGTCCTCTGATAGGCTAGAAACGAAGGGCTTTGCATAGTGAACACGGCAAAGGCCGCCAAGGCCGCGTCTTCCATGGCGTAGACGCAGTTCTTTCCCGTCCGCTTGTCCGGGAACCGCTGCATCAACTCCCTGAGGGAGGCCACTAATCCCTTAAAATCAAGGGGGCTCCCAACTAACGGAAAAGCCAAGCTCTGCTCGCTGAATATTATGACCCAGCGCTTTATACCGTGAACCGTAACTTTTGTCCAGCCCCCAGACATACCGGTTCATGGCCGTGACCCGGTATTGATAATCATTCCTACATTTAGAACTGCTGCCACATCGCGAGGCGGATCGGGGCCGCGCGTGGCGCGCAATCGGGCTTGCGTGGGGGCTGTTTGTCGGGTGCCGGCTCCCGAAAGACCCTGTCGGCCTCGGCGGCGGCCTGTAACCATACGCGGGAACGGTCAGATCGGGGCCGCGCGTGGCGCGCAATCGGGCTTGCGTGGGGGCTGTTTGTCGGGTGCCGGCTCCCGAAAGACCCTGTCGGCCTCGGCGGCGGCCTGTAACCATACGCGGGAACGGTCAGACACGACGGTGAGGCAAGGAGGGGGCTTGGCGGATCAGCGGTTGATGCAGCCAAACGAGGGCGCGACGCGCATGCCGTTTGCCTCGCCCTGGCGCTTCTGGCTGCTCTTGATGGCCGCGAGCCTCGTCACCGGCGTGATTGTCGGGTGGCTCATGATGATCATGCATGGCGCCCAGCACCTGAGCTATGCCTATGAGCACGGCGCGTTCCAGAAGGCGGTCGACCGAGCCCCTGCGTGGCGGCGGGTGGCGGCGCTCGCCGTAGCCGGGGTACTCGCGGCGGTGGTCGTGTATGTCTTGAAGCAGGATGTGCCCGGGCATGGTGGGGAGCTTACCGAGACCATCTGGTTTCGGTCCGGCCAGATGAGCTTCTGGAAGACCCTCGGACAGTCGGTACTGTCGGTCACCGTGGTCGGCATGGGCGCATCGCTCGGGCGCGAGGGCGCCCCCAAGCAGATGGGCGCGGCCACCGCCGCCGTGGGGGCACGGTTTTTTCGGGTCGTGCCCGCCGAGGGCCGCCTGCTTGCGGCGTGCTGCGCGGGTGCGGCCATGGGCGCGGTCTATAACGTTCCGTTGGGCGGGGCGTTCTTTTCTCTCGAGGTGCTTTTGGGGTCGCTTACGCTGCCGCTCATGCTGCCTGCCCTGACGTCGGCGTTCGTGGCCACCTGGGCCTCATGGATGATCCTGCCCGACCGCCCGACCTACACCGTGGCCTCGCACGGCACGCACACCGCCCTCATCATCTGGGCGCTTGTGTGTGGTCCGCTTTTTGGCCTCGGTTCCGTGGTTTTCATACGCCTGGTCCTATGGGCGGATCGCCTGAAGCCCAAGCGTGGCGTGCTCATGATCATGCCGTTTATCGTATTTACGCTTCTCGGGCTTGCGGCGATGCGCTACCCGCAGTTGCTCGGAAACGGCAAGGATGTGACAGAGGAGGCCTTCGAGGGGGCGCTCGCCTTGCCCTTGCTTGCGGCGCTGGTGGTCTTGAAGCCGCTTGCGACCGCCGCGTGTCTCGCGTCCGGGGCGCCCGGCGGGCTTTTTACCCCGAGCCTTACCTTTGGCGCGATCATGGGCGGGCTTGCCGGCCGGCTGTGGGCGTTTGCCTGGCCTGGGACTTCGGTCGAGTCCTGTGCCCTGGTCGGGGCCGTGACCGCCATCGCCGTGACCATGCAGGCCCCGCTTTCGGCCTTCATCTTGTTTGCCGAGCTCACTCATCATGTGATCAGCCTCATGATCCCGATGATCGCGTCGGTGACCGTGGCGATGCTCACGGCCAGACGCCTGGAGCCCCGCTCCGTCTACTCAGGGAAGATTTACGCCGGGCGTTCGGGGGCGCATACGGCGCGCTTGCGGCCCATGCCCGCGCTCGCCCCGTGGTTCACAGACAAGGTCTGTATCATCAGTGCCGCCGCCGACTACACACAGGTCCTGGCGCGAACCCTGGCGACCCGGGATGGCGCGGGCTATGTGTACGTGGTAAACGAGAAGGGTGCGCTTCTCGGTCGCATCGGGCGCGAGCGGGCCCTCCACCCCGGGCGTCTGCCGCCGATCGTGTCCACGGCGGCGGCCTATGATCTCACGGAGGCTGTGACAGTGCTCACCGAGGACGCCGGGCCAGATGAGGTCGAGGGGCGCCTGCGCGGTGAGCCTGGTGGCGAATGGCCGGTGGTGGAGCGCGGCACCGGCCGCTTACTGGGGGTCGTGCGCGCCGATCCCTGATAAGGGGCGCGGGGCCCGGCCGAGACGACGCTCGATCTCCAGGACCCGGCGCGTGACCGCCAGTACCGCGTCCGAATTCAGGCTCATCGAATCGATCCCGATCTCGACCAGGAATTCGGCGATTTCTGGGTAATCGGAGGGGGCCTGGCCGCACAGCCCCGAGTAGCGCTGATTGCGGTGGCAGCCCTCGACGGCGAGCCGGATCATGGCCTTCACGCCCGGGTCACGCTCGTCATAGGAGGAGGCGACGATCGCCGAGCCGCGGTCGACGCCAAGGGTGAGCTGGGTGAGGTCGTTGGTGCCGATGGAGAACCCGTCGAAGTCGTGCGCGAAGGCATCGATCGAAAGCACGTTGTTTGGGATCTCGCACATGAGGTAGATAGCGAGGTCATGTTCCCCACGCTTTAGGCCGAGCTCGGCGAGTCGGGCGACGATCGCCCGCCCTTCCTCCACCCGCCGGCAGAACGGTACCATGATGCGCACATTCGTAAGCCCCATATCCGCGCGCACCCGGCGCACGGCCGCGCACTCGAGCGCGAAGCCGTCGGCATAGGCCGGGTGCAGGTAGCGCGCCGCCCCCCGAAAACCCAGCATCGGATTGTCTTCCACCGGCTCGAAGGCGCGCCCGCCGATGAGCGCGGCGTACTCGTTGCTCTTGAAGTCCGAGAGCCGCACGACGACCGGCTTTGGATAGAAGGCCGCGGCGATGGTGGCGATGCCCTCGGACAGGCGCTCGATGAAGAAGTGTGAGGGGCTCTGGTAGCCGCACGTACGGCGCGCGAGCTCGCGCGCGACCTCGGGGTCTTCGATGCGTTCGGGGTGCGCGATCGCCATAGGGTGGATACCGATCGACTCGTTGATGATGAATTCCATGCGCGCGAGCCCGACCCCGTCGTTGGGTATGCGGCTCGTATCGAAGGCCACCGCCGGGTTGCCGATATTGATCAAGATGCGGGTGGCCGGACGCGGCAGCGTGCTCAAATCCGTACGCACGACCTCGAAGGGGACCGTGCCCTCATAGATGCGGCCCACTTCGCCCTCGGCACACGACACCGTGACCGCGCTGCCGGTCGCGAAGGCCTCGAAGCCGGTATCGACGCCGACCACGGCCGGCACGCCGAGCTCGCGTGCCACGATCGCGGCATGACAGGTACGCCCGCCGTGACGCGTAACGATGGCGGCGGCGCGCGCCATTACCGGCTCCCAGTCAGGGGTGGTGTCCTCGGCCACCAGCACCTCGCCATCACGAAAATCGGCGAGGTGGCCTATGTCGGCGATGACGCGTATCTGGCCTGAACCTACGCGCGCGCCGATTGCGCGGCCGCTCGCCAGGACCTTGCCGCCGCCCCGCAGGCGATATTCCTCGAGCACCTTACCCGAGGCACGCGAGATCACGGTCTCGGGGCGCGCCTGTACGAGGTACAGGGCTCCATTCTCACCGTCCAGGGCCCATTCCATGTCCATGGGCCGCGGCTGTCCGGCCCGGCGACTATAGTGGCGCTCGACCTTGATGGCCATGTCGGCGAGCGTCAGGACGTCTTCGTCGTTCAGGCAAAAGCGTGCACGGTCCTCATCGGGTACCGGCACGGTGCGCGTCGCAGTCTCGGTCCCGTCGCCGGCATAGACCATCTTGACGGTCTTCGCGCCCAGCGACCGGCGCAGCACGGCGCGCCGGCCGGCCTCGAAGGTCGGCTTGAAGACATAGAACTCATCGGGCACGACAGACCCTTGCACCACGGTCTCGCCAAGGCCATAGGAGCCGGTTATGAACACCACATCGCGAAAGCCGGACTCGGTGTCGAGCGAGAACATGACGCCCGAGGCCGCCTTATCGGAGCGCACCATCTTCATGACCCCGACCGACAGGGCCACGTCGGCAAGCCCCAGCCCCTGCTTTAGACGATAGTGCACGGCGCGATCGTTGAAGAGACTGGCAAAGCAGCGCCGGCAGGCATCGAGCAGTGCCTGCTCGCCGCGGATCGCGAGGTAGCTGTCATGCTGGCCGGCGAAGCTTGCCGTGGGAAGGTCCTCGGCGGTGGCCGACGAGCGTACCGCGAGCGACACACCGTCTCCGTACTCGTCTTTCAATACCCCATAGGCTTCGAGGATGGCGCTACGCAGATCGGGGGCCAGCGGGGTTTGGACGAGCAGCTGGCGCGCGGCCGCGGCGCGATGGGTGAGATCGCCGACGTCCCGGAGGTCGAGGCCATCGAACAGGGCGCGCACGGCGTGCGCGCCGCCGGCGGCCGCGAGATGCCGGCGATAGGCCTCGGTGGTCACGGCAAAGCCATTAGGGACACGCACGCCTTCGGAGGCAAGGTGCTGGTAGAGTTCGCCGAGCGAGGCGTTCTTGCCGCCCACCAGGGCGATATCCCGGGCGTCGATAGTGGCAAAGAAGCGGATCGCGTCGCTGCCGGTCATGGCCGAATATCCTCGTGGTGGCCGAGGCCTTTCCCTAATGCTAGCCGATTTGTCGCGTGCCTGCCGTGCCGGACGCCGGAGGCGCGGCACAATATATTCCTATCGCGCGTCGACGCCACGCCTGAGTGGGTATCCGGGATAGGAAGCGGTGTGGATGCCGCCGGGGCAGGGTAGCGGGAGAGGCCGTCGCGTCCATTGTCGCGGGTCATTGACAGTATCGCCCAAAAGGCTTATAGCCAAGCCGGATGCAGTATGTTTCCCCTCGAGGAGAATGGAGGCGACCATGCGTATCGAGCGAACCGATCCCATCACCGGACACACCCTGACAGATCTGGAAGGACACCCGTTTGTCATGGAAGGGGCCGGGCCCAATGCCCTGAAGATCTACTTCGATGACGAGGCGAGCAAGAAGGCCTATCTCGACATCATGACCGAACATCCCGGCTCGGACTTCACGGTCAATCTTGATAACCCGAGCCCCATGGGTGGTGAGGCGGACCGCAAGCATTAAGGGGTCGGGCTCTGATCGTCGGCCGAAGGGCCATCCGGCCCGCAGGCGCGCGGTCCGTAGCGCATGCGGCGGGGCTTGATATCGGTATCGTGGTGCCACGCACCCTCATGGGCCTGCCGAGGCCGCCGGGCGCGGGCCCTCAGGCCAGGGGCGCGCCGGCCACCGGCCTATGAAAGCGCGTACCACCGCATCGCGGGCAGGGCGGGATGCGCCCCGCCGTGGAGAAGCGCAGGCGTTCGTTGCAGTGGTCACAGACGAGCGTACCGAGCCCCACCGTTTCCCCGGTATGGTATTCGCTGGCGTCCGCCTGCAGGCGTATCTCATGAAGCGTCAGGAGCGTCTGGTCGGCGGCCTCGGAAAAGGCCTCCCAGAAGCCCTGCTCGATGCGCGCGACATCAAAGCCCAGCCAGTCCCGCAGATCGCGGCCGGTCTCATGCCGGTAGCGCGCGGCGTCCGTGAGATCGCGGCGCACCGAGCGCTCGAGCTCGGCCACCTCAGTGTGACCCTCCCCGGCAGACGGGGCATGAGTGCTGCCCCCGCCCAACAGATGATAGAGGCTGCTGCCGCCCTCGCGCGCCTTGCGCAGGGCCTTTTCGAGCAATTCCCGATAGGCCTCGCCCATGGTCTCGAGCTCATTATCGGATGGGGAACCGGTTTTCATAAATGTCTCCGATTGGGATCGGCGCAACGCGTGCGCGACGTTCCATTGTGTCTTTAACGATTCTGGTCTGGCGATCGGAAGAACGCAAGACGGGTACGGTGCTGGCCGGAGATCATCTTTGCGGGTTGCGGAGGCCAGCGCCCGCACGCCGCGGATCGCCGTCTGCAATCACAGACGCGCATACAGGCAAAGGCGCGGACACGCCGATCGGCGGCCGCCGCCACGGATACGGTGTCGGTTCCCGCCTGTGGAGGCGCGCGCCTGCCCCGGCGTAGCGTAGCGTTGGGCTGCGGACACTCGATATGCTACAATCGATCCGCCAAGAATTAGGGAAAAAGGCCCCGTATTCCGCCGCGTATTCCGGTTCAATCAGGAATACACCGTCTCAACGCGGCGCGCCTTGCCGAGGCCGCATCCAGTCGTCGATCGTCGCATCATGCCATGCCCCGGGATCCGGCAACGCTGTGACGGAGGCCTTGGGTGTGGGCGCTTCCGAGACCGGCGATGCGGGCGGGCTGAGCATCCGAGGAATCATGTTACCCGATCAAGACCGAACCGTAGACCACCTTGCCCACCGCTTGCGAGTCCCGCTTCTGCGCCTCGATGGCCACGATGCGGACGCCAAGAGAGGGGAGATCGCGCGTCGCTTCCATGAGACCTTCTCGCTGTACGAGCGGTTGTTCGAGCATCTCGCCGAGCCCGCGGCGTGGTATGAGAAGGCGATCACGTTGCGTCACCCGCTGATCTTTTATTTCGGGCATACCGCGACCTTTTATGTGAACAAGCTCCAGGTCGCGGGTCTCATCACGGAGCGTGTGAACCCCACGCTCGAGGCGATCTTTGCAGTCGGCGTCGATGAGATGTCGTGGGATGATCTCGATACCCACGATATCGCATGGCCGGCCGTGGGCGAGGTACGAGCCTACCGCGCGCGCGTGCGCGCGCTGGTTGACGAGCAGATCCGCACCATGCCTTTGGTCCTGCCGATTGCCATGGAATCCCCCTGGTGGGCGATCCTCATGGGTATGGAGCACGAGAACATCCATCTCGAGACGAGCTCGGTCCTGATCCGCCAGCTGCCCTTGGCGCGCGTGCGTCCGGTGGCGGAATTCACCGCCGCTTTCGCTGCGGGACCGGCACCGCCCAACGCCCTGTTGCCGGTGGCGGGCGGCCTGGTCAGTGCCGGCAAGGATCGCGACAATCCGCTCTACGGGTGGGATAACGAATATGGGCGCCACCGCGTGGCTTTGCACGACTTCGCGGCCGGCCGCCAGCTTGTGAGCAATGGCGAATTCCGGGCGTTCGTGGAGGCCCGCGGCTATGGGGAGTCATGCTGGTGGTCGCCGGAGGGTGAGCGCTGGCGGGAGTTTGCCAAGGCCCACCACCCGACTTTCTGGGTCGAAGAGGCCGGCGCCTGGAAGCTGCGGCTGCTCGCCACCGAGCGCCCCATGCCATGGAACTGGCCGGTGGAGGTCAATTGCCACGAGGCCCAGGCCTTCTGTGCCTGGCAGTCGGCGCAGACCGGCCGTACGCTACGCCTGCCGAGCGAAGACGAATGGCGACGCCTGCGGGACGTGAGCGGCGTGGCCGACAGTGACCAGTGGGGCGAGGCGCCAGCCAATATCGGACTCGCCTACGGGGCCTCACCGTGTGCCGTCGATCGGTTCCGCCACGGCGATTTCTATGATGTCATCGGCAATGTCTGGCAGTGGACGACTACACCTATCTACCCCTACGAGGGGTTCGCGGTCCACCCCTATTACGATGACTTCTCGGTCCCCACCTTCGACCAACAACACAATCTGATGAAGGGCGGGTCGTTCATAAGTCTCGGTCATGAGACACAGATCGAGGCACGCTACGCCTTTCGTCGCCACTTTTTTCAGCACGCGGGCTTCCGCTACGTGGAATCCTCGAACCAGCTGCCAGAGGTGCCGCCCTACGAGACCGATACCGCGGTCTCGCAATACCTGGAATTCCATTACGGGGCGGAGTATTTCGGGGTCGCGAACTTTCCGGCGGCGGTGGCGCGCCTTGCCATAAGCGCCATGCAGGGACGCCCGATGCGCCGGGTCCTCGATCTCGGCTGTGCCGTCGGACGCGCGAGTTTCGAGCTGGCGCGGGCCTTTACGAACGTCACCGGCCTGGATTTCTCGGCGCGTTTCATCCAGGCGGGGACCGAACTCAGGGCCAGCGGGCGATACGCCTACACACTCCCCGTGGAAGGGGAGATCGTGAGCCACCAGAGCGTGGACCTGCACGAGCTGGGGCTTGCCGGGCACACCAAGGCCGTCGAATTTTTCCAGGCGGACGCGTGTAACTTGAAGCCGCACTATAGAGGCTATGACCTGGTGGTCGCAGCCAATCTCATCGATCGGTTGTATCGCCCGCGCCGCTTTCTCGAAGACATCGGCGCGCGCATCGAAAAGGGCGGTTTGCTGGTCCTCACGTCCCCCTATACCTGGCTTACCGAGCATACCGCCCGCGAGGAGTGGCTGGGCGGCTTCAAGAAAAACGGCGAGACCTGGACGACGCTCGAGGCCTTGCGCGACATTCTAGGGGGCGAGTTTCGTCTGTTGGCGGACAGTCCCTTCGATCTCCCGTTCGTGATTCGTGAAACCGCGCGCAAGTTCCAGCACACGATCGCCCAGGTGACGGTCTGGGAGCGGCGATAATAGCCCGTGCGGGCACAGAGACGGCGGCCCGAGGATGCGGGACAGGATCAACTCGACGGATGGGGGCGCAAGGTTATTGGGGACCTTAGCGGCCGAAGCCAGATGAGAGGGCCGTAACGATCAGGAGGAATCGCCGCTTCCCAGCTCAGTACGGCGTGAAGGGCCCGCGCTCTGATCGCTGAGGCTCTCCGAATCTTGCGCAGGCGCCTTGCGCTGAAGGCCAAGCGCTTGGCCCCAGCGGATGAATGACGCGCCTCCCAGAGATCGTACGATTCCCGCCGCCGTCACGGACGCAATGGCGTTTTTGCGCCATAATCGCGTCACAGACCCCTCCGTCGTCCCCGGAAGATCTCCTCCGAAGTCTCCAATCCACCCCCGCCCCCGAGGGTCTGCCCCTTTCTGTCACCCTGACTCGGCATCCTGGGCTTGCGCGCCGCCTGATATTATCGACGAGTGTCTGTCTGTGTATGGTCTCGGCACTGACAGGAGCAACGTCGGGGCCCTGGTAGTCGAGGAGATTCGACGGCTGAATGAGGGGGTGCTGGCACGCCACGCTCTGCGTCTTGCAGAGTTTGCGCAGTGGCGGGCGTGCCAGATGCGAATGCAATATCGGCGCGGTGCCCGCCCTCAAAATAGGCCTTCTGGGTGTCCGCCGCGGTCTGGTCAAGACCGGCGGTCGGACGCGATCGCGATTTAGCAATCCCTGGGAAACGCGCGCCATCACTCGTGTCTTATAGGCCAATAATCCTCGATCTGGCAGTTGGCGTGAGCGCAGAAGAATAAAGGCTGGATTTCCAGGGGCTTTGCGCAAAAACGCGCATTCACCTGGTAGGTGAACCACGCAATCACGGAAAGTCCTGAAAAACCCGGCAGGTAAAACGGATTTCCCGCGCCGACTGCCGAATCTAGGATAATCGTGTTTTTCCATCACTATGGCCCGGCGCTCCTGGAAACGTAAAACCGGTGAGAAAGGGTACTTTGGGGGCATATACGCGGCGCTTGCAAAATGCGCAGACCGTTAGGGCAAGTGCTCGGCACGCGCGGTACTCTGCATGCCCCTTGTGGTTGTGAGGGCTCCATTACGAATCCTAGACCCGTCGCTCGCAGATCCCTTCTGAATGACTGCGCGCATAAGCCCAATCTCTCACAAAGGCCAATGCGAGAGATTGGCGATCATGCCTTCTTGATCTTTTATACCGGGACAACGGTAATCGCGGTTCTCGTGATGAATCGATGTTTATTAAACGAGACAGATGACGGGCCTTCCCTTGCCAGAGGGGTTTTGTGCGGAATTGGCCACTGTTGGCGGGATGTACCCCATCAGGGATTCCTCGGCAGCGTAGGTTTGATTGCCATTGTTGATTTTTCCTGAATCTCCCTATACGCTCGCTCGAAGTAGGTGCGTATACGCCCAACCAAGGTAACAATTATGTAAACAATCGGCCAACCCGTCTTGACGCGGACGGCTTGGTGCGATAAGCAGGCGGCATGGCTACGACAAAGAGCGGTACGCTACGCGGTCAGTTGCTGGCGGAAGGACTTCTCAAGCCAGTTGCTGGCGGAAGGACTTCTCAAGCGGGTACAGCCAAATGTCTTTGACCGGTAGGGTGTGCTCGTGATTCACATCGAGTTTGCCGCGACCACGGGTTTGGCCAACAGGGATCCAGATCGACCTATTTGATAAAACACAAAGAAAAAGGGGGGATAATGTTGCAAAGAAGTCTACGTCTCGTGCCCGTGCTCACGCTTGGGGCGCTCCTGGCAGGTTGCGCCACTGCCAACGGTCCGGCACCGCAAAGCACGAGCTCCAGCGGCCTATCGGCTGGAAACATGCGGCTGTCTGCGCGCATGTCGTCTAGCATCTTTCTGCAGCCCGTCGGGCCGGCCAAAAAGGTGGTCTATGTGGAGGGGCACAACACGTCGAGCGCCCAGGGTCTCCATTTTGGTCAACTCATCGTGCAGCGGCTCACGGCCAAGGGCTACCGGATCACCAACAACCCCCGTTATGCGCATTACATGCTCCTCTACAATATTCGCTATGTGGGTAAGGAGCAGTCATCGCATGCCGCGGCTGGCGCCTTGGCCGGCGGCTTCGGTGGCGCCGTAATCGGGGGCGTGGCGGGCAATGGCAATGGCGCCTTGATCGGGGGTGGAGTGGGCGCCTTGGCCGGCGGCATTCTGGGGGCCATCTTCCCGACCAATCATTACATGATGGTGGTGGATATCCAGCTCGAGCAACGCCAGAAAGGGGCCTATACATCCACCAACACCCTGGCGAGCCAGGGCACTGATAGCGCGGTCAGCAGTTCGGCCGGGGGTATCAATGGTTGGCTGATTTATCGTGATCGCATCGTGGCCCAGGCCACGGGGACGCGCCTGCGCTTTTCCTATGCGACCCCCGCCATGAGCCATGAAGTGGCCGGGGAGCTGGCCGGACTTTTCTAAGGCATGTGCCCTGGGGCGCGTCATGAGAGGCCGCGGCCGTCATGGCCGCCCCGAGGCGGGGTAGAGTAGGGGCTGTTTGTGTCTGTGGCTGATGCCCGGGGTGGGTAGTCGTGTGCGAAGTGGCGCTTTAGGGTGCGCGCGGCGGCGACCAGGGCGCGGTCATCAGGTGTGCGGGCGAATTGTGCGCGGGGTCACGAAGATCACGGGCATGCCCTGGTCACACGGTAATTGCGTGGACCGAAAGGGGACCGAAGGACCAATCCAGCCTGAACATAGGATGAGCGAGCCCCGTCCATACGGATCAATGACCATCAAGGCGACGGCGCGCATCCACGAATGGTTCACCTATACTGACGTACTGATCGGTGTGCTCATCGCACGGCCGGCCTGATGCGGCCCACCTGACATCTCATGCATCGCGCTCACCAAGGGGGCGAGGTGTTTGGCGGTGCGCGCCCGCACGTACGTTTTTAAGGCCTTGCGGATATCGGTGTTAGGCATGTCCGGGTCGCTCATCGCCAACTCCTTCCGGTAAAGGGTGCGGTCAATGGTAACCGTGGCGCGCATAGCCATTTCGCCGCATAAAGACGACGTTGTTGTGTTTCAGAAACCATCGTCATCGCAATCCCGCGGTATAGCGGCGCCATAATCCTTGCGGACGCCGTGCCGTGCGGTGACGTAGCGCTGCGATCCGCATGAGGGCTTTGATGAGCGCGGAGTGGATGGTGTGATGCGGATGGCGTGGGGGTGGCTTACGCCACATTGGGGTAGCGCCGGGTCTGAGGCGGGTTTCCCGGGTGGCGAGAGCCCACGGCTCGCCAGGTGGCGGTCTTCTCCGAATGACTGATGTGCTGCTGGTCCGGGGCAAGTACGCGGCGGGGCGGTGGAAGACATAGGCCTCGGACATACGAAATTCGCGTGACGGCGGCGCCGGGTCATCTGCGGTCGCAAGGAGATGTGAGGGGCCGCCGAATCCCCTAGGTCGCGCCGCGGCCCCTGGATCTTCGGCGACCCTGTCACCTTAGGGCTTGTGGTAGGAGACGATGCGTTCGACCTCGTTGCGCGAGCCGAGGATGACCGGGACGCGCTGATGCAGGCCGGTTGGCTGGATATCCATGATGCGCTCGCGACCGGTGGAGCTTAAGCCCCCGGCCTGCTCGACGATGAACGACATGGGATTCGCTTCATACATGAGGCGCAGCTTGCCGGCCTTTTTCGGGTCCTTGGTGTCCTTCGGGTACATGAAGATCCCCCCGCGGATCAGGATGCGGTGCACCTCGGCGACCATGGAGGCCACCCAGCGCATGTTGAAGTTCTCGCCGCGCGGCCCTTCCTTGCCCTGCAGGCATTCCTGCACGTAGCGCTGGACCGGTTCTTCCCAGAACCGCTCGTTGGAGGCGTTGATGGCAAACTCGCGGGTATCGGGCGTGATGCGCACATCCCGGTGCGTGAGCAGGAACTCGCCGACGTCGCGATCGAGGGTAAAGCCGTTCACCCCCTGGCCTGTGGTGAGCATGATCATGGTCGAGGGCCCGTAGAGGGCGTAGCCCGCCGCCACCTGCCTTGTACCAGGCTGCAGGAAATCGGCAGCGGTGGGCTCGCTTACGCCGTCTGGGCAGCGCAGGATCGAGAAGATGGTCCCGACCGATATGTTGACGTCGATATTCGAGGAGCCGTCCAAGGGGTCGAACACCAGGAGATACTTGCCGCGCGGGAACTGGCTTGGTATCGGAAAGATGTCCTCCATCTCCTCCGAGGCCATGGCCGCGAGATGCCCGGCCCATTCATTCGAGCGCAGCATGACGTCGTTGGTGATGACATCGAGCTTCTTCTGGGTCTCGCCCTGGATGTTTTCGCTGCCGGCGGAGCCCAAGACCCCCATGAGATCACCCTTGTTGACGGCATTCGAAATGACCTTGATGGCGGTCACGATGTCGTTCAAAAGCGATGTGAATTCACCGGTCGCGCCTACCACCCGGCGTTGCTCTTCGATGATGAATTGGGTAAGCGTAGTACCTGTATGCATGTAAACGATCCTTGGAAGATGACATGACGATGCGACGGGGATAAGCCCATCGCGCCCGGGACTGCGGACCGGGAACCGATTATTATACATCGAACCGGCGGATTTTCGCCTCCATCGTCTCACGCGGGCATGACCGATTCACCGGCAGTCGGTGGCCGGAAGACTCAGGTCCGGGGCGCGCGTCACGCCGTCCGGCGTCGCGGACCAGCGGGCGGCGCGCTGCTTTTTGCCGTCACGCCGGCTGCGACCCGGCGGCCGCCGATGCCCCGAGCGGGCGACGCAGGGCGAGCGCGGTAGCCGCGCCCCGGGTCTCGACCCCCATCTTCAGAAAGATGTGCTCGAGATGCTTGTTCACGGTCCGCGGGGACATGCCGAGAATGTCGGCGATGTCGGCGTTGGTCTTGCCATAGGCGACCCATACGAGCACCCAGGCCTCGCGATCGCTCAACGCGAAGTCCCGCGCCAGGACCTGCTGCGCGTGCGCAGGGTCCTCCTTGCGCATGAGCAGGAGGACGGCATGGCCGCTCGCCCCAAGCCAGCTCACGTAGAGCGCGCGGTCCCCCCGGCGGCGCATGAGCGGGGCCACGGGGGCGCCTGGTTCGCCAAGGGTGGCGAGCCAGGCGGCGAGGTCGGGACCCGTGATGCCGTAGGCGGCGAGCCATGCACGCGCCTCGGCGGTGGCGCATACGAGGGCGCCATCCGGGTCGACTGCGATGGGCAGCTGGCCGCAACGTACGAGCGCCTCGCGTGCCAGTGCCAGCGAGCGCGAGGCCCCGAGGTGCGCCGCGATGCGCGCCTTCACGACGTCCGGGTGGGCGGGTTTGGTGACATAGTCGACCGCGCCCAGGCTCAGCCCCTGGACGATCTGTTCGGGTTCGCCGAGCGCGGTCATGAAGATCACCGGGATGGATTCGTAGGCGGGTGTCGCCTTCAAGCGCCGGCAGGTCTCGAAGCCGTCTAGCACCGGCATCAGGGCGTCGAGCAAGATGAGATCGGGGCGCGCGAGCGCGAGCCGGTCGAGGGCCTCCTGGCCATCCATGGCCACCAGCACGCGGTAGCCGGCGGCCGACAGGGCATCGGTGAGAAACGCGAGGTTCGGGACATGGTCGTCGACCACCAGGATGGTGGCATCAGGGGACGTCATGGATGAGGGTCTCCAGGTAGGTGGTGATCTCGCGCATGCGAAAGTCGCAGGCGAGCGCCAGCAGGCGGTCGGCGAACGGCCGGTAGCGGGGATCGCGCAAGACGAGCGCCTCGAGGTGTCCGGTGACGCCCTTGACGTAGCCCTGGCGCGCCTGCTCCATGAGGGTGGCCACATCGCGGGGGTCCGGGGCCACCATCGGCGCCGGATCGGGGGAGGGCGCGGTGGTCGAGGGCGCCACGGCCGTGGCGGGCTCAGGCTTCGTGCGCGCGATGTCCATGGCCGTGGTTGCCGGACGCGAAGGGCCGTAGAGGCGCACCCGGAAGGTTGCGCCGTGTGCGCCGCTCTCCACATGGATGTCGCCACCCATCATCTCCACCAGCATCTTGGTGATGGTAAGCCCAAGCCCGCAACCCCCCGAGCCTGTCGCTGTGTCCGGTGCGCGAAAGAACGGCTGGAAGATCGCGTCCATGGCCTCGGCGGCAAGCCCGGGCCCGGTGTCGGTGACTGCCAGGTGCAGCAGCTGATGACGATAGCAGGCACGGACCGTCACGCCACCCGCCGTGGTGAACTTCAGGGCATTGGCGATGAGGTTGAAGAGGATCTGGCGCAGGCGCCGTTCATCGCCATGGATCACATCCGGCAGGGGCCCATCGAGGGTGAGGGTGAGGGTGAGCCCGCGACGATCGGCCTCGGCCCGGAAGGTATCCAGCGCACTGCTCAGCAGGTCCACGATGGCCACGTCACGGCGCTCCAGGGTCACGCGCCCCGACTCGATGCGCGCCACATCGAGGATGTCCTCGATCAGCTGGCGCAGGTGCGTGCCGCTGCCGTGCATGATCGCGAGCGCGCGCTGCTCGGGGGGCATGAGCCCCGGGTCTTGCCGGAGGATCTCGATGTAGCCAAGCAGGCTGTTCAGGGGCGTGCGTAGTTCGTGGCTCATGTGGGATATGAAGCGCTGCTTGGCGCGGTTGGCCTCATCCAGGGCGCGGTAGGCGGCCTTGAGGCGCTCGTGGGTGGCGGCGTGTTCGGCGATCTCCTGCTCGAGCAGGGCATTGTGGCGTTGACTCTCGTCTTCGGCGCGTTGGCGGCCCTCGAGGGTCAACACCCACCACCACGATCCCAGCCCCAGGGCCACGGCGAACGCGGCGAAGGCCTTGACGGCGAACGCCGCGAGCGCCGGCCGCAAGGCCCCGGCCGACAGCTGCCCCTGGTAGTAGAGTGTGCCAAGGATGGCGGCCGCCACCGAAAGCGCGCCTGTAAACGCCACCAAAAAGCGCGCGAGCCGCGAGCCGAAGCCATCGGCGGTGATCCCCGGAAAGAGCGGCGCAAGCCATGCCGCCAGCTGCTCGCGGGCGTGTCCGCGGGGCTTGCAGGCGTCATGGCAGCGCGATTCGAGCGTGCAGCACAGCGAACAGATCGCGCCTTCGTAGGAGGGGCACGCGGCCATGTCCTCGGGGGCAAACGGCGTCTCGCATAGCACGCACACGCCAGCGGTCGCCTGCGCCGGCCGCGCGCGGTAGTAGCGGCCGCCGGTGGCGGCGCTGATGGCGGGCGACAGCACGAACGCCGCGGCCAGCGCCACCGCCGGGGAGAATGCGGCGGCGAGCGCCCCCCACGCCCCGCTGAAGGCCGCGAGGCCCAAAAGCGCGCCGCCCACGGTCGCCCCCACGCCCACTGGGTTGATGTCGTAGAGATAGGCGCGGCGGAACTCGATCCCCGCGGGGCTCAAGCCGAGCGGCTTATTGACGACGAGGTCTGCGACCAGCGCCCCGATCCAGGCGGCCACGAAGCCCGCGAACAGGTCGAGCACATGGACCAGGGCCGCGAATACGCGCAGCTCCATGAGCAGGAGCGCGATCAGGACATTGAAGATGAGCCACACCACGCGTCCGGGATGGGCATGGGTCAGGCGCGAGAAGAAGTTCGACCATGCGAGCGACCCGGCATAGGCGTTGGTGACGTTGATTTTGAGCTGCGACAGCATCACGAACGCGACCGTCGCGGCGAGCGCCAGCGCCCCCGGGCCGAAGGCCGCGCGGTAGGCGGCGAGATACATGGCGGTGGGTCGATCGGCCGTGGCCGGGTCGACGCCGCGATGTATGAGCCAGAACGCGAGCAGTGCCCCGGCCAACTGCTTCAGTACACCGGGCACGATCCATCCAGCGCCCGTGGTCACCACCGTCATCCACCAGGCACGCCGGCGGCCATGCCGCGGTGCTGGCATGAAGCGCAGATAGTCGGCCTGTTCGCCGATCTGGGCCATGAGCGACAGGCACACGCTCACGCCGGCCCCGAAGAAGAGTGGCGTAAATTTCAGGGCATGGGCGCGGCCGCCATAGTGCGTGAAGGCCGCGAGCATGCGTGTGTCGTGCAGCACGAAGATCAGGGGGATCGCCATCAAGATCAGCCACACGGGCTGGGTGTAGGCCTGCAGGCGGCTTATGGCGCTGATGCCGTGGGTCACGAACGGGATGACGAAAAGCGCGCTTGCCACCGCCGCGTAGGTAAAAGGCAGACCGAATGCCATGCGCAGCGCGAATGCCATGATGCTCGCCTCGAGGGCAAAGAAGATGAACGTAAACGAGGCGTAGATGAGCGAGGTGACTGTCGAACCCAGGTAGCCAAAGCCGGCGCCGCGGGTCAAAAGGTCGATGTCGACATTATAGCGGGCGCAGTAATAGGCAATCGGCAGCCCGGTCAGAAAGATCAGAAGGCCGCTTGCCAGGATCGCCCACAGGGCGTTCACGAAACCGTAGTGGATGACGAGCGCCCCGCCTATGGCCTCGAGCACCAGAAACGAGACGGCGCCGAAGGCGGTGTTGCCCACGGCGAAGGCCGACCATTTGCGAAAGCTCGCCGGGGCATAGCGCAGCGCGTAGTCCTCAAGGGTCTCGTTGGCCGCCCAGGTGTTGTAGTCGCGGCGGGTCTTGACGAGGCGCAGCGGGATGCCCTGGTCCATACATATCCTCTCGAAGCAAAGCGAGGCCGCCCACCCGAAGGTGTGAGCGCCGGCCGGAAGGCCCGTGTCCGCCAGTCCTCTGCACGCCTCGTGCCAGCCGTCTGGGCGCGTCAATGCCCCCAATGTGCACCGCCCGAGCCCTGAGAGGGCTCTCTTTTGGTGCGCCCGCACCAGTCCGTGTCGTACGTCATCCAACGTATTTCGGTACTCGGGCCATTGTCATTCAATGACCCCGACAGGACCCCATACCCGGAGGAGCACCATGATCGAGACCCTGATCTCCGTCGACCTGACGCGCGCGCCACACGACCAGGATGGCGTTATCCACAACCGCTGGCATCCCGACCTGCCGATGGTCGCGAAGGTCAAGCCCGGCGACAGCTTTCGTGTCGAATGCCTCGACTGGACGGGCGGCCAGATCGGCAACAACGATCACGCCCGCGATGTCCGCGACGTCGATCTCACGCGCGTCCATTATCTGAGTGGGCCGATCGCAGTCGACGGCGCCGAGCCCGGCGATCTGCTCGTGGTCGACATCCTGGATGTGGGTGTGATCCAGGGGTCGGCGTGGGGCTTTACCGGGCTTTTCGCGCGCGAGAACGGCGGGGGTTTCCTGGTCGATCACTATCCCGAGGCGCGCAAGGCCTGCTGGGATTTCCACGGCATCTATACCCGTTCGCGGCACATCCCGGGCGTGGAGTTCGCCGGCATCATGCACCCGGGCCTGATCGGTTGCCTGCCGTCGCCGGAGCTTCTGAAGACCTGGAATACGCGCGAGGCCGCGCTCGTGGCACAGGATCCGGAACGCGTGCCGCCGCTTGCGCTCCTGCCGCTCGCGCAGTCGGCGCTCATGGGGCGCATGGCGCCCGAGGCCGCCAGGAAGGCCGCCGCCGAGGCGGCCCGCACGATCCCGCCACGCGAGCATGGCGGCAACTGCGACATCAAGAACCTCACCAAGGGATCGAAGGTGTACTTCCCGGTCTATGTACCGGGCGCGGGACTGTCCATGGGGGACATCCATTTCTCGCAGGGCGACGGCGAGATCACGTTCTGTGGGGCGATCGAGATGGCGGGTTATCTCGACCTGCGCGTGGGACTCATCAAAGACGGCATGAAGAAGTACGCCGTCAGCAATCCGATCTTCAAGCCAAGCCCGCTTGAACCGCGCTATCGCGACTACCTCATTTTCGAGGGCATATCGGTCGACGAGGGTGGCCGCCAGCATTATCTCGACGCGCACGTGGCCTATCGCCGGGCGTGTCTCAATGCCATCGAGTACTTGAAGAATTTCGGATACTCGGGCGAGCAGGCCTACGCGATCCTCGGGACCGCCCCGGTGGAGGGCCATATAAGCGGCATCGTCGACATCCCCAACGCCTGCGCGACCTTGTGGTTGCCCACCGAGATCTTTGATTTCGACATCAAGCCCGAGGCCTCGGGTCCGCGACCGCGGGTCACGGACACAGGCGCGCTGGCGAAACCCTGAGGACGCACGCATGCCCCTCTACGACTACCGGTGTCCGGCCTGCGGGGCCTTCGAGGCGTATGCGGCCATGCCCGCGCGCGAGCATCCGAGACCATGCCCGCGCTGCGCAAAGCCTTCGCCGCGCATACCGTCGGGCGTGCACCTTGCGCGCGCCGATCTTGCGCCGTTGGCGCGCGAGGAACGCTGCCGCCACGAGCCGGTATCCCATACCCACAAGACCCCCACGCCACGAGCCGGTGCCGCCCGCGGCCGGCCGTGGATGCTGGGTCATTGATCGTTTCATCATCTGAGAGGACCACCATGGCCACCGTCAATCCTTCGTTAACGCCGTCCCGGCGACGCTACGGAAAACTCGTCAATAACCCCATGCTCGAGGACTACTCCCTGCGCTATGCCCCGCGCGCGTTCCGGCGCTGGTCGGAATATTCGGTGGCCACCGCCGCCCTGGGCGGCATCTCCTACCTCGCCGACCAGGCGATCGGCGGCTCGATCACCATAGGCTACGGGTTCACCAACGCCGTGTGGGCCATCCTGGCGGCGGCGCTGGTGATCTTCCTGACCGGCATCCCGATTGCCTATCACTCCGCCAAGTACAATATCGACATGGATCTGCTCACCCGCGGCGCGGGTTTTGGTTATCTCGGATCGACCCTGACCTCGCTCATCTACGCCTCGTTTACATTCATATTTTTTGCCCTCGAAGGCTCGATCATGGCGCAGGCCTTCGCCTTGTACTTCGGTCTGCCGTTGCCCATCGGCTATGCCGTGGCCTCGCTTTTGATCATCCCGCTCGTGGTGTTCGGCATGACCTTGCTGTCAAAGCTCCAGGTCTGGACACAGCCTGTGTGGCTTACACTCATGATCCTGCCGCTCTTTGCAGTCCTTACCCGTGACCCCGGGGCGGTGGCGCAGTGGACGCATTTTGCCGGTCATTCGGCGAGCGGCGCGGGTTTCAACCCCTTGCTGTTTGGCACCGCCGCGGGCGTGGTGCTGTCGCTCATCGCCCAGATCGGCGAGCAGGTCGATTACCTGCGTTTCATGCCCGAAAAGACCGAGAAGACCAGGCGCCGCTGGTGGCTGGCGGTGATCCTGGCCGGCCCCGGCTGGGTGCTGCTCGGCGCGAGCAAGCAGCTCATGGGGTCGTTCTTCACGTCGGTCGCCTTTCATAACGGCACCGCGCTTGCCAAGGCCAATGAGCCGATCCAGATGTATGTGCACGGCTACCATGACCTGTTTGCCACGGGCGGGGTGGCACTGGGCCTGGCGACGTTCTTCGTGATCCTCTCGCAGATCAAGATCAACGTCACCAACGCCTATTCGGGTTCACTGTCATGGTCGAACTTCTTCTCGCGCGTCATGCATGCCCATCCCGGGCGTGTGGTATGGATCTTCTTGAATGTCGGAATTTCGCTCACGCTCATGGAGATGGGGGTGTTTTCCTTCCTCCTGAAGGTGTTGGGCTTTTATTCCAATGTCGCCATCGCCTGGATCGGGGCCGTGGTCGCGGATCTTGTGATCAATAAGCCAATCCTGAAGTTGAGCCCGTCATATATCGAGTTCAAGCGCGCCCACCTCTACAACTTCAATCCCGTCGGCTTCGGGGCCATGATCATTGCCTCGGTGGTCTCGATCGCCGCGTTCTTCGATCTCTTGGGCCCCGTGGCGCAGGCGTTTTCCACCTTTCTGGCGCTTGGCATCGCGTTTGTGATGTCGCCGATCCTGGCGATCCTCACCAAGGGCAAGTACTACATCGCCCGGGCCCCGCACTACCATGCCGGTACGCATCACGACACGGTAGCGTGCAGTGCCTGCGGCTTCGAGTTCGAGAAGGAGGACATGGCCTGCTGCCCGCACAACAAGGGTGCGATCTGCTCGTTGTGCTGCAGTCTGGATACCACTTGCAAGGATATGTGCAAGACGGTGATCGCCGGCGTACCGGTGGCGGCCGAGACGTCAATCTGCCGTTAAAGGGCAGTGCGCCCGGGAGGGGATCCGGGCTGTAGAGACAGCGACCTTGCGCGCGCCCGCTCCATGCGGGCGCGTTGTCGATAGTTTGCCTCGGGCGGCGATGCGTTGGATGCCAAAGGATGACGCGACCCCTGGCCGTCCGGGCGACGCTTGGGGCAGGGGATGGCGGGGAACAGACTGACCCGTGGGCCAAGTGACCGGATAGGACTCGCGCGAAGGCCGGGCCTCAACGCTCATTTAAACGAGCCCAGATGTGCTCAATGAACCGGACCCTATGAGTGCGCAGCACTCTGTACTCTACAGGGCATAACGGGATGGTGAGTGGGGGCTCGGAGGCGAAGGTGCAGAGGGACGGCCAGGCAACAGGCCGGCGCCACGAATCGTGCGCGGGTTGGGCGATCTGGGGCTTCGCGGGCGAACGGCGCCTAGTCTTCGGAACGACGGCAGCCGGATCGGACTTGTCTTGGGGAATCGAGGATGCGGAAGCGGGGCTGCGCAAGGACGGGCCCTGGATGCGGATGGTGATGCCGTGGTGCTGGAGGCGGTCCAGGAGGGCGTCGACCAGGGGCTTGTTCGGGAAGAGCTCATACCAGGAGGTCGTGTCCAGGTTCGTCGTGATGATAGTCGACGCCCGCCCATAGCGGGTGTCCATCAAGCGGAAGAAGGCGTTGGTCTGTTCGGTTTTCAGGGTCAGGTAATCGAGTTTGTCAATTGCGGTTGAGATCAACCGAACTTGACGAGCATGGCTACGCGCCGCGGTGACGATCATGCCGCGTCCGTGTGCCAAGAAAGCGCGGTTTTACATGATCGTCAACAGCGCGAGGCTCTCCAGTCTTCGAGGCCGATCAGACATCGAGATAAGGCGGTGGTGAACACGCGAAAGTCGGTTTACAATGTCTGAATGAACAATATGCCATTGGCACCCACCGCCGCCTCGTCCGGCGAAGACCTTGATAGCCTCTTGGAGGCTGATATCCAGCGCCTGGAGACCTTGGTTCCGCAGATGGCGGTCGCCGCTAAAACTGCTCAGGCCGATGCGCATGCGCGGCTGGCGGCTCTCCATGCCCGGATTGCGCAAGACATTGCGACCCTTCGGAAGAGTGAGGCGTGTGCCCCGTCCTCACGGTGATTGCCGGGCCTAATGGCTCCGGTAAGTCGTTTTTGACCGCGATTCTCAGGCGCCAGCCTTGGTTCTCCCGCACGCCTTTTTTGAACCCTGATGAGATTGCCGCTCGCCTTGGGGATCCCGGTAAGCTGGAGGTCATCCTTCAGGCGGCACGTGACGCCGAGGCCCAGCGAGAGTGTTGGCTGGCCGAGGGTCGCAGTTTTGCCTTTGAGACCGTTTTTTCCGCTCCTGACAAGGTCGCATTCTTGCGGCGTGCGCAGGACGCCGGCTATCGCATTCGGATGTTTTTCTTGAGTACCGGCAATCCGGAAATCAACGCCGCTCGCGTGGCTCGTCGTGTTATGGCGGGCGGACACGATGTCCCTATCACGAAAATTATCAGTCGTTACAGTAAGTCTCATGTCCAGGCCGCGCAGGTCGCCCCCTGGGTAGACCGCATGTATCTCTTCGATAACGCCGTGGATGGCGAAACCCCCGTTTTATGTGCCTGGTCCGTCGTGGGACAGTGGCAAGTGCGACGAAACAAGACGATCCCTGCCTGGGCCACGTCGATCGTTACACACCCTTCCGTGTCCCCGCAGCCGACCGGAGTTGAGAATCGCCGGGGTTTCGGGTCCCCGCAGGCCGGACCGCGGTGATTCTCGGGCGGGAACAAGGGGATGCCTCCCACGGTGTGAACCTGCAGATGGCTTACGATACCGCGAGGTAGGTGTTACCAGGCTTCCTGGAAAAGGTGGGAAAGATCCAACGTGCAATGGGATGTGTCAATGAGGTGAAGCCAGGAACGCCTTCGCGCCCATTGAAGGTGCGCCCTGCTTTGCTAGGGCCTACAAAGGCAGTATATGCAATAGCCCATAGATCCGTTGCATGTGAGGACCCCATAATGGAAGATCCAGAGCAAGGTGAGGCCGAAAGCCCGTGGGACGTAACGTCAAGGGAAGCCTTTCAGAGACCCTTGCGCGCCCAGGATATCAAGACGGTGGCTTGGAATGGTAGGGCCATGCCGCGAACCGTCCAGGAGTACTTGGTGGATCTGACGCAGGCCTACGAAAAGGACGCGGCAGAGCGGTTCAAGGAGACAACGATTCCGCAGACCGAGGGGACAGCCGAAGGAGCGCCCGTTCAGGCGCCGTGGGCCCCACGGGAGGCCATGGCGTGCGGCGGCCTCGATTCTCCCGCACGAACCGGACGTCCCCGGCGCTCTCGCCCGCACCTCATGCAAACAAACGCATGCCCGTTCGCATGACCCTTCTGAGGCGTCATCTGGCAGACACCACAGCCATGCAGGCTGAGATCGTGAAGATGGCGGGGTAGGGTGATAGCGGAAAGACTGCCACACTTATCCACAGGTCCAGCGGCAGTTCCGCAGAAAACCGAGCGCCAAAGCAAAAAATCAGGCCGCTACGGATTCATGGTGATATGACCAGTTACCCAAGGTAAGCCAATCAGTCATGGGCTACCCCCGTCCAGGCATCAGAGGCTGGCGTCAGTTATGTCCGGGCTCATTCCTTAGTGAATCTAGCTGGTGACACGATAGGCCCTGCCCGGCTGAGGAGTGATTACGATAAGACCGCTACAGTTATCCAGAGATCAAGCGACAGCGCTTGGGTGAAGCGAAAATATCGAGCATCAGTAAAACCAATCATCAATCCTCAGAAGGTTGGGACATCTATAACCGGCGCGTCACGACCCGATATATCGGGTCCAAGGCCCAGTTACTAAGCGCCATCTCGGGCATGGCCGCTGTGCGCGGGGCACGGATTTTGGGCTACCATGGGGGTATTGGTGGCGCTGTCCGCAGTGGGCGGCGGGCGCGACCAATACCCAGGGTCCTGGCCCTGGTGTGTGCCGCGAGACCGGGGAAGCCCGATCCCGCAAGGAGGTGTTTCATGGTTCGACGAGCGCATCTTGGGGGCTATGTCGTCCTCACGGCCTGTTTCCTGACGCTGGCGCCCATTGCCGCACAGTCGCGCCTGCTGGCGCCACGCTTAGACCGCACCGTAGTGGCGGTGGCTGCCGGCATCACGCCGGGCGCGAGATCAGGAGGCTACAGGGTGGTTCGCTCCGGCACGACGGCCGGGCTGGCCGTGCCCTACTTGACCGACGACCACGAAGAGGAGCAGCGCCGCTACGATGAGGAGCGCCGCTATCCGGAAGGGGACGGGGAGGAGGAGCAGCCGCGCTATTATTCGCCGTTTTTTTATGAGGCCCCCGAGGGTGAGCGCGGCGACCGGGGCAACTTCGGGGACCGGGGGAATTTCGGCGACCGGGGCCTGCGCGGAAACCGGGGGAATTTCGGGGACCGGGGCAACTTCGGGGATCGGGGACCGCAGGGCGATCAGGGTGGGTTTGGCGACCAACGTCGGTGAAGCGGGCCCGTGGCCCGCTCCCATCCCCTGTTTGGGAGGCGATGATGCCCCCTAGGTCCGGTGACGCCCGCCGGTGTTTGGTCTTCGGGCCGAATGCCCCCGGGTCCGGGAGTCGATGACTGCGCCGGGAGTCGCGAAGCGCCGGCTTGCCGGAGACCCCCCGCGACCCCTCCGCGATTTCACCAAACCCCTGGCCCCTACCGGTCATGGCCTCAGGCCAGGGGCGGGCCGGTGGTGCGCGCACTCATGGCAACCCCTTGAAGTGGCAGTGGAAACCCTCATTTCCGGAAAGGCGCGGGGCGCCCATTCCCGGATATCCTGCGCGCCTTACCCCACCGCCGGCCCGCCTTTTTGGGATCATCGATCATTGATCCTATCCGGCACGCGGTGGATCCGGAGTGTCTCCCTCGATGAGATCGCAAGCGCCTCATATACCGGAGGAATTCGTGGCATTCCGAACGGACGGCCATTGCCAGGCGCGGCCCGCCGGTGTTTCTGCCGACCCCAAGACCCATGGGGGCGCCTGCCCCAATAATGCCAGGATTTGTAAGGGATTAAGCACGTGAATGGATGCGCTACGTCTGGCGCTTTGCGCCGTTGGTCCGCGCGATATCAGTTCACGGCGATAGCATGCGCGCTTATCAGGAAGACCATGATTATTCCGGAACCAGGCATGGCCTTTCTTGCAAAAGTGCTGAAAAAACATGGATATGCCGATAACGCTTACCATGCTTCCTTTACAGGACAGGGGGGACGCATAAAGGCTCTTCATGATGAAAAGATTCCACAATACCCATTGTATTAGCAAAACGGATTCATCTATACTGCGCGCGCGCTCTTCGAGGCCGCAAACCGACCCGGGATGGTCTTACTCGTGGATGGGTCCGGCTGTCGATCGGAGGGGGTTTTGATTCACCGTGAAGGAACAAAGAGGACACAATGAATACATCCGTTCGCAAGGGCTTTCTTGGGGCCACGGCGCTGTTGCTGGGCGTTACCGTAGCAATCCCGGGCGTCGCTTTGGCGGGCATGAAGGTGGCGAGCCATAAGCCGGTGGCGCATAAAGCGGCAGCCCACAAGGTCGTGGGTAATGCGCATGTCAAGGCGATCCAGAGGGCCCTCGACAAGTCCGGCGCCCACCTCAAGGTCGACGGCTTTATGGGGCGGGAGACCGAGACGGCGCTGCGCGTCTATCAAAAGAAGCATGGCCTGAAGATGACGGGTACCGCTGACGAGGCGACCCTGAAGCAGCTCAAGGTCAAGTAAGGCATTCGAGGTGAGGACCCCGGGGCGCGGCAAGAGGGACCCCGGGGTTCTTTTTCTGAAGGGGCGTATGCAATCCCCGGGGCGCCAGCGAACGGTCATCGCCGGGCGCGCGCCGGTTGGGGTGGCGTGTCCGTCCAGTTCGGTCGCGGTGCGTCCCTAGGACTCCACCACGAGCTCCACGGAACGGTGTGCCTTGGGGTTACCCATGAGCAACACCAGTGGGAGCATGATGATAAATCCCCAGAAGACGAACACGAAGGCATCGAGCGTGCCGCGCATGGCGGCGTGCTGGCCCAGTGTCTGGGCCAAGGTTTGCGCGCTGGCGGCGGTGACCGGACGGCCATGTAGCACGGTGGTGAGTATCGGCGTATAGGGGGTGATGTGGCCGCCCATCTGGTTCCACGCCACCTGCGTGTACTCGCTTATGATCGTGGTGACGAGCGCGATGCCCACCGATCCCCCCAGGTTGCGCATGAGATTGAATATCCCCGAGCCTTCCGCGGTTTCCTGTTTCGTGAGGCTCGAGAAGGCGATGGTGAATAGCGGGATGGAGATAAAGCCCAGCCCGAGCCCGCGAATGAAGCCCGGCCAGATTACCCAGCTCATGTCGATATGGAGGTTGTAGAACAGGGTCAGGTAGGAGCCGAAGGTCCCGAGCGCAATGCCGACCAGCGCCACCGCGCGCGGATTGACCTTGCGGTTCAGGAGTCGGCCGGCGAGGCCCATGGAGATCATCGCCCCCACGCCCTGGGGCGCCATGACAAGCCCCGCGGTCTTGGCCTCATAGCCCATGTGCTCCTGGAGATAAAACGGCAGGATCACCATGACGCCGAACAACGCCAGGCCAAACAGACCTATCCCCATGCTGCCGAGCGCAAGCGCGCGGTTTTTCAGAAGTCGCAGATTGACGATCGGCCGATCGACGGTGAGTGATCGCCAGACGAACAGAATGAGGCTGGCGGCGGCCACCACCGCCAGTGTCCTTATGGTTTGCGAGCTGAACCAGTCGTCCTGATCGCCGAGACTCAAGACCGCCTGGGTGCAGCCGAGGCCCGTGGCCATGGCCAAAAAGCCCTGCCAGTCGATCGGCCGCGGACGCGGGCTTTGTCCGCCTTCCGGGACATATCGGGCGAGCAGAAAAAGCGCCGTGAGGCCGATCGGGACATTGACATAGAAACACCAGCGCCATGAGGCATCGTCGGTGAGATAGCCGCCGAGGATGGGGCCCAGGACCGGCCCCAGCATGATGCCCATGCCGAGCGTGGCCATGGCCATGCCGCGGCGCTCGGGCGGGTAGCTCGCTACCAGGATGGCCTGACCCACGGGCACCATGGACGCCCCGAGCAGCCCTTGCAGGAAGCGCCAGATCACCATCTCCACAATGCTGTGGGACTGACCGGCCATGGCCGACGTGAACACGAAGCCCGCGACACTGCCGAGCATGAGGCGCCGCTGCCCGAAGCGTTCGACGAGCAGGCCGGTCATGGGCGTGACCACGACCATGGCGAGCATGTAGCTGGTCAGGATCCAGCTCACTTGGTCGACGTTGGCGCGCAGACCGCCCTGCATGTGAGGCAGGGCGACGTTGACGATCGTCGTGTCGAGCACGTTCATGATGATGCTCGCCATGACCGCGAAGGTGATGGCGACCATGTTCGTGGGCGTAGGGACGTTCGGCTTGCTGGGTGCCAAGGATGGCCCTCCTTCCTTGCCAACGGACCGAAACCATCGTGTACCGGCCGGGCAGGCCATTTTACGATATCATGGCTGGGCGTAAAGGGGACGGCTGGGAACCCAGCAATTCTAAATGTGGTAATAGTTCTCAATACGAGCCCCTCCCGATACCAGCGGACTTCGGGGGCTGGACAAAAGCCGGGCATTGTTGTATAACGTCGCTGGGTCATAAAAACTCATGCGAGTGCGGCTTGGCGTTTCCATTTCTCACACTCAAATCCCTGAGCTTTGGCGCCATGATCACCGCCATCAAGGAGGTATTCAAGGGACTGCCGGATCAGCGCAAGGGGAAGAATGGCGTCTACGCAATGGAAGACGCCGCATTGGCGGCGTTTTCGGTATTCTATACCCAGAGCCCGTCGTTTCTCGCCCATCAAAGAGCGATGGAGAAGACCAAGGGGAGGAGCAATGCCCAGAACCTCTTCGAGATGGTGTTGATCCCGACCGATGCCTGCATCCGTAAGCTGCTGGATCCGGTCGACCCCCAGCATGTCTATCCCCTGTTCGAGCAGATCTTCGATGCCCTCGATGCCGGCGGCCATATCGATTCGTTTCGCGTGAAGCTCGATTCTTCCTCCCCGGAGGCCGACACGTTGCTCATGGCCTTGGACGGGACGCAATACCACCAATCCGCCGACATCCATTGCCATCAGTGCACGAAGACCGAGCACAAGGATGGCTCGGTGAGCTATTCCCACACGATGGTCAGTCCGGTCGTGGTGACGCCCGCATCCAACGAAGTCATCTGCCTGCCCCCGGAGTTCGTCGAGCCCCAGGATGGCCACGCGAAGCAGGACTGCGAAACGATGGCCGCGAAGCGCTGGTTTGCCGCCCATGGCAACCGCTACGCGGCGCGGGGCGCGACCTTCCTGGGCGACGACCTCTACGCGCGTCAGCCCCTCTGCGAGCAAGTCCTGGCCTCGGGGGAAACTTCATCTTCGTCTGCAAGCCAAGTTCCCACGGCACTGTCTACGAATGGATCAACGACCTCCAGCGCATCAACGCGGTCCCCACCCATCAGGTCACGTGGCGCAAAGGCAGAACGGTATACACCGATACCTACCGCTTCGTCGCCGATGTGCCCTTGCGCGATCGCGACGACGCCCTCAAGGTCAACTGGCTCGAGCTCACCACCAGGGATGCCTCCGGCCAGGAGACCTACCACAACGCCTGGATCACCCGCCATGCGCTCGACTCGGACAACGTCGCAAGCATCGCCGAAGCGGGACGGGCGCGATGGAAGATCGAGAACGGTGCCAACAATGTGATGAAGACCAAGGGCTATCATCTCGAGCACAATTTCGGCCACGGCGAACAGCATCTCGCTTCGCTCTTTGCCACCTTCAACCTGCTGGCCTTCCTGCTGCATACGTTCCAGGGCATGGTCAGCGAGAAGTACCGGCTGGTACGCGAGCATCTCGGCACGCGCACGAAATTCTTCCATGATATCCAGGCGCTTACGACCTACTGGTGCTTCGAGAGCTTCGAGGCCCTGCTCGACTTCATGATCAAGGGCCTCGAAATCGAAGGGCCCGACAGTAGTTAAACATGGACGATATCCGCTTCTGCGGCCAACCGCTGGATGAGGCACAGCTTGCGCTCATCGTCGAGCTCGCCCGCCGCTATGGGCGCTTAAGCCGCCATGAGCTTGCGCTGACGGTATGCGAACTCCTGGATTGGCGCCGCCCCAAGGGCCAACTGAAATCCATCGAATGCCGGGCGCTACTCGAGAAGTTGCATGACAACGGCCGCATCTGCCTGCCGGCACTCAAGGCGGGCCGCCCCAAAGGCGCCGCTACGTCCACGCGCATGGCCTGGGACCCGGAACCGTCCCTCATCGATGTTCCGCTCGAAGCGCTCAGGCCCGTTCGTCTCGAGCGCGTGGAGACATGCGCCCAACGCGATCAGTGGCGAAGCCTGGTCGCGCGTCATCATTACCTCGGCCACCGCGTGCCCTTTGGCGCTCATCTGCGCTACCTGATCAAGGCCGCCCAGGAAAACGTGCTGGGCTGCCTCCAGTTCTCCTCGCCCGCCTGGCGCATGAGCGCGCGGGATCGGTGGATCGGGTGGGACGACGCCACCCGGGCCGCGCGCCTGCAGCACACCGTGTCAAACTCGCGCTTCCTGGTCCTGCCCCACGTGCGCGTCAAGAACCTGGCCTCCCATGTGCTGGCGCTTGCCCTGCGACAGGTCACCACCGATTGGACGGCCGCCTACGGCGTCCAGCCCCTGTTGGCCGAGACCCTCGTCGATCCCGCCCGCTTTACCGGACATTGCTATCGGGCCGCCCACTGGATCGACGTCGGTCTCACCTCCGGCCGCGGCCGCCAAGACCGCCACCATGAACGCCATGGCGCATGTCCCAAGCGCGTCTTCCTCTATCCCCTCGTAACCGACGCGCGCGAAAAACTCCAAAAGCCTTCAAGGCCCCTAGCGTAAGCCGGCAAGAAGTGATAATCGTTTCTACTTTTAGAATTGCTGCTGGGAACCGGCCCGGACCCCGTTACGTCGGGATCGGCGCCTGCGCGTCGCGTAACAGGCGGGCCGATGTTGTATCGCCAACGATACATGATCCGGCCTTGCCGGGCGTATTTCCGCGCCCATGCTCCCTGTGCCTCGTTCTCTCGTCTATGCTGGGAATGAGGGGCGTTGTGAGGAACCGTGGTCCAAGGCAAGAGGCCGGGTCGCGGACACCAGTGGGGGCGTATGGGCAGACCGCGTGGACCCAAAGGGGCCTCGCAGGGATGGCGGAGCGCATGGCGCCAGCGCTTCAGGGCGGTGCCACATCGCTATGCGCTAATGGCGGCGTACTGGTTTGCGGTGGTGGCCACCGTGTTGTTTTCGGTCTTCTATGGGTGGCATTCCTGGCGCCGCTACGAAAAGACCGGCATCGACCGCCTGATGCTCACCACCTCGCTGATTGCTACCGCCACGCACGACGACCTCGATCGCGAGGCCTCCGGTCTGCGGTTTCTTGCCCACCACCTGGCGGTGATCCATCCCCGGCATCACCCGGCCCGGGCGCGTCGCTTATTGAGCGAGTACCAGGAGGTCTCGCCGGAGGTCGCAAGCGCCGAGCTGATCGCGCCAGATGGGCGTGTGATCGCCTCGACAGCCGTACCCAAGGGGCGGCCGCTCCCGGATTTTCGGCAGGATGCGCGGATATGGCCGAGTCTCGAGCGCGCGCTCGCGCACCCCGGATTGCATATTCATAGGCCGATCCACGGGCCGCTCGTCGATCGCTGGGTGATCGGCTTTAGCGATACCGTCATGGGGCCCGGAGGACGGCCCCGTTTTCTTGTGACCACACCCATCCGCTTTGGCAATTTCGAGGCCTTGTTCGCGCACCTGTCGCTGCCCTCCGGGCTTGCGGTCGGCATCCTGCGCAGCGACGACTATATCGAGGGCCGGGCCCCGGTCCCGCGCGGCCAGCTCGCAGCCCTGCTCGACCGGCCGCAAACCGGTATCCTCGCCGAGACCCTGAAGCGCCATCCGCACGCCATACAAGGGGTCTTCAGCGGCTGGGTCAGCAGTGATCGCGAGTATCGCTACGGCGTGTTCGTGCGCATTGCCGGCTATCCCTTGGTGGCGTTCGCGGACGTCCCGCGGGCGCAATGGATGGCGCAGTGGTGGCACCGGCAGGCCGAGATCCCCTTGATCTTCCTCATCGTGGCGCTCGCTTTCAGTGGCTATGCCTACCGCCAGGTCCAGGTGCTTGCGGTGCGCTGGGAGGCCGAGGCCGCGCGCCGCGCGGATTTCCTGAAGAATCTCGCCACGCACGATCCGCTCACGGGTCTTTTGAATCGCAAGGGCCTATACCCGGTCTTGCAGCGGGCGATGGCGCGCGCCGAACGCGAGGGACGGCTGCTGGTGGTGGGCTTTCTCGACATCGATGATTTCAAGGGTATCAACGACCGCTACGGCCACGCCGCCGGGGATACGGTCTTGAAGACGCTCGCCAAGCGGCTGGAACGCGCGCTGCGTGGTACCGACCACGTGGCCCGCCTGGGGGGCGACGAGTTCGTGCTCCTAATCGAGGGGCTGCGCCAGAAGGCCGATCTCGCGCCCGTCGTCGCGCACCTGAAGGCCGCGCTCGACGGGCCCTTTTACGCGGACCCCCGCGAGATAGCGGTCCGGGTGAGCCTCGGGGTGGCCTTCTTCCCGCTCGATGCCCTCGATGCCGAGCACCTGATCGGCCGCGCCGATCGCGCCATGTATGCCGCCAAGGAGCGGGCCGCGGACGATGAGCCGGGATGGGTGCGGCTCTATAACCATGATATGCCAAGCGATCCCGATGCCAGACCGGATGGACTCATCGACGATTGAGGACCGGCATCGATCGGCCCCCCGGTGCCGGCGTCCGCCTAGGACAGGCCCTCGTCGCGCAGGACACGCAGCCAGCGCTTCAGGGAGGCAAGATCGGCGATATCGGCGAGCTCCGTCTCCAGGGAGCCGGCCATGGCGCGGGCCTCCTTGATCTCGGTGGCCAGCGTCTTCAGGGCATTCCGGGGGGTCAGCGACACGAGCGGGTCGATGGCAAAACGCATGCGGAAATCGGCCTCGGCGATCATGACCTCGTCTTCGAGCGCCGCAAGTTCGTGTCGGAGCGCCTTGGTATAAAGCTTCACGGCCTGTTCGTCCTCGCCCGCCCATGCCCCTTGCCCGGGGTCGATCTCACGACGCAACTCCAGCAGCGGCAGGAGCCGATCGTTTTCGTAGGCATGGTTGGCCCTTTGCATGAGCGTGGTCTTGTGGTCACGCTTATCCGGATCGGGCTCGCGGTCGGGGTGCAGGGCGCTTGCGAGCTTGCGATAAAGGGTGCGGATCGATTCGCGGATGCGGCGGTGCTCGGCCGCCGATGGCGCGTTCCGGGCCGGTGGCCCCTGGTCCCCGCCCAACCGTTCGGCGGCCTCGCGCAGGATCTCCTCGATCGGGGCCTCGGGGTCGATCCCATAGGCCTCCTCGAAGGCCGCGGCCGCCGCCTTGCGGGCCTCTGCGGCGTGATCCTCGTAGTCGCCGCGCGCGCGGCGTTTGTAGAGCGCGCGCAGTGCCGGGTCGTCACCCTCTCCGAGCAAGGAGGCGGTGAGTTCCACGACCAGCATCTGGACGCCGCGTCGCTCGGCCTGTGTAAGCCCCTTCTCGTCAAGCGCCTCATCGAGGCGCCTGACAAAGCCGATGCGCAAAGTGCGGCAGGTGGCGCGCAGGGGGACGAGTTCATTCGTGAATTTTTTCTGATAGGGGGCCAGTACCGCGGCCCAGGCGTCGAGTGACTCGCGGGTCTCCTGAATCTTCTTCACGAGGCGATCGAAGGCCTTGTGGCCTTTCGGTAGGGGTGTGGGGTCGGGACCAAACCCGGCCAGAGGCATCTGAAACTCGGACACGCATCGTGCTCCTTGAACACAGGCCGCGCCGACGCACGGCATGGGCGGGCGACCGGCGCGCCCGTGTCTGTCGGGTGGCCATGGGGCTCGGCCGCAACACCCCTCATGGTAAGGCATTTCGCGACGCCGGTCACGGCCCGCAAGGCGGCGGCCGGCAGGGGGGTTGTCGGGCCGCGTTTACGGTCCCGGTGCCCTCGATCCACGCACCCGGCGGGGTCGTCAACGGGTCCGGGATCCGGTGGCCCCGAAGACCGCTCACGAAAGATATCTACGATGAGGGAAGTCCCGTGTTCGTGTTGCCGTCGCCGGTTGCGGCCGCCTGTGCCCATGCCCGTTCACGGACATAAAACACCGGCCCGTCATGAGCGCATGTCGAAAGAGAGTGATCGGCGAGGCGCCTTTGGCCGGATGGATGGTCGTGGCCTTTGCGTAAAGACTGGGGCGTCTTTCGAAACGACAAGGAGTGAATCTCATGTTTGCACACAATAAGCGCCTCATGTACACGGTGCGCGTCTCCGAGCCCAACCCGACACTCGGCAGTCTCATGCTCGAACAGTTCGGTGGTCCACAAGGTGAACTGGCCGCCGCCATGCGCTATTTCAGTCAGGCGATCGGCGAGACCGATGGCAAGCGCAAGGACATGCTGTTCGATATCGCCACCGAGGAGATGAGCCATCTCGAGGTGATCGGCAATATCATTGTGATGCTGAACAAGAACGTGAAGGGCGAGATGGCGGAAGGGGGGCAGGAGGCCGAGCTGCTGCGAACGATCACGGAGGGGGGCGAGAGCCATGTGACCGCGCTGCTCTATGGGGGTGGCGCGGGGCTCATGAATTCCGGAGGGGCGCTGTGGAGCGGGGGTTATGTCGATACCATAGGCGAGCCGACCGCCGATCTGCGCTCGAACATCGCCGCCGAGGCGCGCGCCAAGGTCATCTACGAGCGTCTTATCAATGTCACGCCCGATGCGGGGGTGAAGGATGCGCTCGGCTTTCTCATGACGCGCGAGATCGCGCATCAAAAGTCCTTCGAAAAGGCCCTCTATTCGATTCAGGGGCACTTTCCGCCAGGCAAGCGGCCGGGGGATCCCAAGTTCGAATCGAAGTACTACAACTTGTCGGAGGGTGAGGGCGATGCCCGCGGGCCCTGGAACGAGGGTAAGGAATGGGAGTACGTGGACGGGGGCGGCCAGAAGAGCGCGGTCGACGGCGGTGATGGATCGGCGTCGGTGAAAATGTCGACGCAGGCCGAGAAGCTCCTTGCGGCGGAAAGCCGCAGGACCATGTCCAATACCAGTATCGATCCCAGGACCGGCGCGGAATTGGGGTCGCGTAGCCCGAAGGCCTGAGGGATCGCCGGTGCCCGAGTCGCAGGCGCAGCCCTGGGGGTCAGGGGCGGGGTTCGGGGCGGCGTTCGCGGAGTGGCGCCGGCAGGGGCGCAAGGGTCGTTTCTGGTCGTTTCTCGGGCCGGCGTTCATCGGCGGTATCGCCTATATCGATCCCGGCAATTTCGTCACCAATATCGCCGCCGGCTCGCGCTACGGCGACCGGCTGTTATGGGTCGTGGTGTATGCCAATCTGACGGCGGTTGCGATATCGATGTTGGCGGCGCGTCTTGGGATCGCAAGCGGCCGTAACCTCGCCGAGAATTGCCGCGTCCACCTGCCCCGGTGGATCTCGATGTTCTTATGGGTGGCCGCCGAGGGCGCCGGGGTGGCCACCGACTTCGCCGAGGTCCTGGGGGCGGTGCTGGGGCTGCGGCTGGTCCTCGGGCTATCGGTGGGGCCGGCGCTCGCCCTCATTTTTGGACTATGTCTGGTGCTCGCCGACCTCTCGGACCGCGGCCACCGGGCCCTCGAGTACGGCATGATCGCGATCGTCGGCATAGTCGGCGTGCTCGGCATCTGGCAATGGCATGTCGCCCGGACGCCCGCCTTCCCCTGGCATCTCTCAGCGCTGGTGGTGCCGGGGCTCCCGCCGGGCGGTCTGTGGATGGCGGTGGGGCTGTTCGGGGCCACGGTCATGCCGCATGCGATCTTCCTGCAATCCGCGACCGTGTTGCCGCGCGAGCGGCGGAGCCCGCCGGCGCAGCGCCCCGCGCTCTTTCGGATGGCGCAGGCCGACATCCTGGTGGCCCTGGGCCTCGCGTCTTTCATCAACGTCGCCATGTTGCTCACCGCGGCGGCGATCTTCGTGCCGCGCGCCGTGGTCCTGTCCTCGCTCACCAAGGCCGCGCATGTGATCGGGCAGGGGCTTGGGCCGGCGGCGGCCTTGGGCTTTGGACTCGCGCTCATGGCCTCGGGGCTCGGGGCCTCGATCGCCGGTACCGTCGCGGGAAACCTGATTCTGGAGGGCTTTACCGGCATGCGCATGAAGCGCGTGTTGCGGCGGATCGCAACCTTCATCCCCACAGCCGCACTCATCTTGCGGCTTCCGGACCCCGGTCGCTGGCTGGTCGCAAGCCAGGTGGTGTTGACCATCGCCCTGCCGTTCGCCGTCATCCCCTTGGTATGGTTCAATGCCGCCCCGCGCGTGGTGGGCGAGGCCTCGCTCAGGCGCATGCCGCTGGCCCTGGGTGTGATGCTAGGTGCCGTCATCGTTGCCATCAATGGCTGGTCGCTGTGCGCCCCCGGGACGTTCGCGGCGCTTTGAGGGGCATTTGGGCGCCGCGCGCGGCGCGGGCTACGGGCATCATCCGTGCCCGAGACCTTCCGAAGGGCGCGTGAGGCCGGCGATGACACGCCGGTGATGGTCATGAGGGCGCGAGGGCGGTAGCGCGCATGTTGCGTCGTGAGGATCGGCGCAGGATCAGACCATAGTGGTAGGGCGCGAGCGGCACGATGAGATGGCGCTCGAAACCGGCGGCGGCGATGGCGTTCACGGTCGCCTCCGGGGACAGGCGCAACTCGGTGCGCGGCCCGCGGGGCTTGCCGAGCACCAAGGTCTCCTCGCGCGGACGCGGATACCAGTTGATGATCACAAAACGGCCTTCGGGGGCGAGCACCGCGGCAACGGCGCGCGCCAGCGCGACCTTGTCCGGCACGCCATGGAAGGTATTGGCCATGAGCACGACATCGAACGGCCCGGGGCACGAATGGCCGATGGCCATGGCGTCCCCCAATCGCCAGTCGCAGGGCAGATCGGCGCACGCGGCCCGCGCCTGGGCCAGCAGCACGGGATCGAGATCCAGACCCACCGCGCGGCCCGGCCCGACACGGCGCGCCAAGGCCGCGGTGAAGTAACCGTCGCCGCACGCAAGATCGAGCACGCACATCCCGGGCGCCACCCCCAAGGCCCGCACCACGCCGTCCGGATCGGGCCAGAGCGCACGCCACCAATCGAGGTCCGGCATGCTGGTGGCGGGGAAGAACCCGTCCAAAACGGCCGGCGGTGTGTCGGGGCATGGGTCGCTTGTCATCGGTGGTGGCCCGGTTCGAGGAAGACGCCCTTTATGATAGTCGCCAGGGCGCCAAAGGTCGCGTCCGGCCGATGAGGTCTGGGGTGACCGCGGCGGGAATCGACGGGCCCGTCAGGGGATGGTGGCCAAGGGCCCGTGCGTTGCGAGCCCACGGGTGTGGTGCGTCGTGCGCGACACCCAGAACCCGCTCACGCGGGTGAGCGTCTTGTCGATCAAAGTCCGGGAAAGAGGAGGGGCACCCGCCCGCAGGCGGGCACCGGTGCCATCAAATGTCGACCGTTTGGCGGGCCTTCGCGTGAAGGACGGGCGCGGGCGCATGCGGCGGGGCCGCCGTCGGGGCCGTTGCCCGGGTCCCCTTGGGCCATTCGACCTGGATCGAGAGCGGCGGGAGCGGGCCCATGGGGCCTGCGAGCGGTAGCAATAATGGGGTCTGAGCGCTCATCATGCGCTGCATCGCCGCCTGCAGCAGGCGCTGTTGCGCCGCCATATTCTGGAGCTCCACGCCTACCCATGGGGGTAGGGCCGCACCGGCCTTGCCGTTGCTCGACCAAGTGACGATGGTCATGCTGTCCGGACCCTGCCAGCGCACGGTTTCAGTGCGCAGCAGACCCCCTCCCGGGGTTCGATAGACGCGGACTTGCTGGAAGGGGGCATTCGTGATCGGCCCAGTCGCCGTCTGTGCGGCGGCCGGCCGGTGATGGGCCGGGAGCAGCGCCAGGGCCGCGGCCACGACCGCAGCCACACCGATGGTCGAAATCGCCGTCCGATATTTCCCTTTCATATGCACAACCCTCCTTTTGGGATCGTTTGTCGCCTCTGACCCCAGTCCATGGGGCTGGTTCCCGTCCGTTTCAAGGCCTTCGCAACGACCCCTCCCATCCGCCGGCTGGACGGCCGCCGGCGGGGGATGGGAGGTCATCGCCCGCCGATGCCCCGGGGCCACCCCGTAATGCCTCAGGTCCCCGCGCACCCGCGCGGGGACCTATCGATCCGGCCCTCACGCGAATCGTCCGGTGAGGCTGATCTCGATGAAGCGCGGTTCCCCGGGATAGGCGCTGTTATAGGGCTGGCCGACGGCGGCAAACCCGTACTCCTTGTACAACTGATAGTAGTGTACATAATAGTGATTATTCAACAGGTTATCGATATTGAGAGGTAAACAATCGGCCAACCCGTCTTGACGCGGACGGCTTGGTGCGATAAGCAGGCGGCATGGCTACGACAAAGAGCGGTACGCTACGCGGTCAGTTGCTGGCGGAAGGACTTCTCAAGCGGGTACAGCCAAATGTCTTTGACCGGTAGGGTGTGCTCGTGATTCACATCGAGTTTGCCGCGACCACGGGTTTGGCCAACAGGGATCCAGTTGGCGGCTTGGTAGCAGGTGCCACGGAAACGATCCGATTGTACGAAGGTCTCCAGGAGCACGGGGCGATAGCCGTAGCGGCTCTGCCAATCGCCAGGCAACTGGCGGGCCATGCGCCCCAAGATCTTGGAGGCCAAACCCTGCGATCGCACCCACGGTAGGATCAAGAAACGCGCGTTGTTGACGATGCGATGCAGGTGCTGACGGCGCTTGGTATCGCTCCAGCCGATGAACTGATCGCGCGGCGCGGTTTTCCAAGCGGCGGCGCCAAAGCTGAGCAGGGCCACGCACTGCCCGTCGATCGCGACGAAGTAGCGCAACTGCGCGCCCGACAGGGGTGTATAGCCCAGATAGTGATAGCGCTGGATATACTCATTCCAGAGCCGCGAATCGCGCTTCATGTCCGAACGGACGGGGAGAAACTCCAGCCTTCCGAGACGATCGACGCGCTGGGTGATCTCGCACTGGGGATCGGTGGCCGCCGTGGCGACGGGCGCGCGCCGGGTATCGAAGTTGGCGGCCCGCGCCCTCGGCAGGGCGATCAAGCCATCCTCTTGCATGCGCAGCATCGCCACGCGGCAGCTCATCTCCTTCAGTCCGCCGTCGGGCTTCAACCAGCGCAACTGCTGGCAGACGCGCTGCGAGAGCGCCGTACGCGACAACTCGGGGGCCTGGGCGATCAGATCGACGATCTGGTGCAGATCCTGGGCGCTGAAATCCCGTCCGCAATACCGATGAGTCACGAGGTGTCGACCGCGATGTCGGTGGGCGGGGGCGCCGTGGGCGAGTCCCCGCCCAAGCGGAGCGCCGCCAGACGCTGCGCACTCATCGTCCAAGGCAAAAAGGGTGATAAATCGGTGGGCGGATGCCCGTGTTCGGCGCAGGCTTGGAGATATTGCGTAAGCCAGAGACGCGGGTTGATCTGCCAGCAATGCACCAGGGTCATGAGAAGGGAGAACAGGGAACCGGCCAAGTGCGCGGCCCACACACTGCCCGAGCCATAATAGGCTTTGCGGCCGAGCACCTCGTTGCGCAGAGCGCTTTCGGCGCGGTTGTTGTCCATGGCAATCTCGGGTCGGTCGACAAACACCGTCAAGCCCTCCCAGTGGTTCTGCAAACTCACCAGGACTTTGTGGGCGGCAGGGGGCAGGCGCGCATCGGCACGCTGTATGCTGCGATCGGCACTCATCTGCTCGAGATGCACTCTGAGCTGCCTATCGTGTTCGGCAAAGCGCGCCGGGTCGTCGCGCACGGCCAAGCGCACATCATTGAGATGATACAGCGTGCCAATGCGCTGCACCCAGCCCATGGCCCAGGCTTCGGTATCCGGATAGCTGCGTGCCAGGGTGAGAAAGTCTCTCCGCACGTGAGCCCAACAAAAGGCGAGTAACAGGTCGATGAGGCGCGCCAGCTTTTTGTACGCCGCGTACCGATCGCACACCACGACCGTCTGCACCAAGAGCTGGGAAAAATACGCCAGCGGCACGTCTGCGCCGCGCCCGGGTGCCATCACATACACGATCGCCGAGGTCGAACGGATCACCCACAGATACCAACGATGCCCGACCTTGCCGTCAATCGACTCGAACACTCGCCAACTGGTCTCATCGGCGTGACACAGCCCCTCGGTCAACTGCTGCGCTTGCAGTGCCGCAACCACCGGCGTGAAGAGCGGTGCCAAATGTTTCAGTCCGCCAATGATCGTGCCCTGCGAGGGCGTAAAGCCGATACTCGTCCACGACCGCAACAAACGGTTCGTCGGCTGGGCATACAGGTATTTGTTCAGCAGGATCTCGACCCACACCGAGATCCCCAGTATCCCTTTGGGGATCAAACGGGCCGGCCCAGGCGCCGTCAGGATCCCCGGCCAGTCCTCGCACCGGCAGCTCGGTCGATAGCGCTTACGTCGAATCACGCGCCGATACGCCTGGACCTCGATCTCAATGACTTCGCTCTCTTCGGTCCCGGGGAATACCGTAGCGGCCTTGCCGCACCGGGGACAACGGCGCTCCGCCTCGCTGACATCATGGTCTTCCACGCGTACCGGCAGATGCGAGAAATCCACGCGCCCATGGCCCACGCTCCCCCATTGCTGACCACGTGGGCGCTTCGCCTCCGGCTGACTGTGCTGCTCGCTGTGCGCGGTGCTCTTCTCCGTCTTGCGTCCGAATACGCGTTGGCGCAAATTGCGCACCTGCGCGCGCAGCCTCTCGATCTGGCCTTTGAGTTCTGTCTCGCGACTCAGTGCCCGTTGATGTTGCTTCTGCCAATACTGTGCGTCCCACTTCAGCTGCACGTACTCTTGCTTGCTGATAGTGACCATTATCTGGGCAAACGGCGAACCCGCCGTCTCTGGCAACGGTGCGTCGACTCCATCGATAGGGGTTGGCGAGGCTTCGTACGACATGAAGGGGATACTAACGCACCGCCATCCTCGTGTCCAGCAATCTTTTTTGGTGGGCCTGATAACTCCCACCCCCACCCCTAACCCAAATCCTCAACAGACTCAAGACGGGTTGGCCGATTGTTTACATTGAGAGCGACCTTGAGCGAGCGCAGCACGCCTTGGTGGATGGGGATGCGATAGCTCGCCCCGACATTCAGGACGAAATACCCGGCGAGGCGGTGACCGGGGTTGGGGGTGGTGGCGTCCTGGAGTTGCGGGTTGCTTTCGGTCGGTGGCAGGTTGTAGGTGGTGACCTGGGAACCGGTATATTGCCCGATGATGTCCCCCTGGAAGCGGTCTTTCCGATAGCTCAGGCCGAGATTGGCAAGCCAGTTCGGGACCGAGGCCAGGGGGTCCCCCGGAAACACATAACCGAACTGCCCCTCGAAGGGCGTATCGACCGCGGCAAAGCCATTCAGGTAACGCGCGCGCGTATAGGAGGCGTTGCCCGATACCGCCCAGTGGCGGGTCAGCAGGTATTTGCCGGAGAACTCGGCGCCGTCCATGCGCTCTTTGCCGGTGTTTTCGTATTGCGCGAAGCCGGTAGTATAGTTGATATAAAACGAGAACATCTTGCTCATGTTCTGCAGGAAGCCGTCCAGGTTCAGGTAGAGCCGGCGACCCACATAACGCATGCCAGCCTCGTAGGCGTTGACGGTCTCGGCGCCCGGCGCATATGTGCTGGAGCCGCTTGGTCCGAGCACGTAGTCGGCGATCGGCGCGAAGCGTGCCCCCTTGCCATAGCTCGCGTAGGCCACGACCTTGCGCGTGATGTCATACGAGAGTCCGAGATAAGGAAGGATCGCGCGATCACTGTTGGCGAGCGTGTAGGGTTGATCGGGCGCGGCATAGAGATTGATCGGCTGGTACTGGCGCGAGTGGACCTCGGTCACCGTGACCCCAGGCTCTATATGCAGGGTCTTGTGGAATAGCCCGATCTTATCCTGGATATAGCCGCTATACACCGTGCGATATCCATAGCCACCCCATCCGGCGCCGGTGTATGAGTTGTAGCCGTTGACCTCGGGCATGGCCAGCGTCCCGTAGAAGTACTGCGTGCCGTGACCGCGCTCATGGGCGAAGAGGCCGCCTATCGTAATGTCATTATATGGCAGGAAGAGATTGACCTTGGGGGCAAGGCCGATGGTAGCGGAGTTCTGGTTGGTGCGGTCGGCGGCCTCGCCCGCCTGATAGCTCCCGAATACGGCGGCGGGATTGTACGAGAAGCCATTGTTCGGGTTGCTGGGTCCGCCCACCGGCCCGAATCCGAAATAAGGGGCGTTGAAGTTCACCTGATAGGGGTAGGAGCGGTTGATGTACTGGGGATTCGCATAGGCGCTCCCGGTACTATGGCGGCCCTTATAGAAGAGCTTGACGCCGACGAGCAGATGACGGTTGATGTAGGTCCTGTCGCCCACGATCGCCGTTATGAAATTATTGGTCTCGTGGGTGCTTGCCTCGGAAAGCGGATAATTGTAGAAGGGACCATATTTGTTTAACTGCGCGACCGGTATTGCGGAGCTTATGAGATAGCCCGTGCCGCGGTTATAGATCAAGGTGCCGGTGAGTTGCGAGAGGCCGTAGTCATAGGGCTTCACGGCGCTGAACAGGAAGTCTGTGTAGCGCGCCGGGGTGTTTTCGATATAGCCCGCCGTGTGGGTATGGGTGAGCCGCATGATCAGGCGCAAGCCGCCGGCCGATTTCAGAGTCCCGGAGTTGGCCTCGATGCCATATTCCGTGGTATTGAATGAGCCGATGCGCGTGAGCAGGTCCGTCGAAGGCTTAACACTCGGCTGCAGGGTATGGTAGGCGATGGTCCCGCCGACCGTGGCGAAGCCCTGCTGGTCGGGCGGTGCCACCCCCGGATAGACCTGTACGCCCTCGATCTGACCCTTGGAGACGACCGAGCCGATGTTGTTGTTGAGATAGGCCCCCTCGCCCCCCGAGAGCAGGCTGATCATGGGGATGCCATCGAGGGTCTGGGCGAGCTGGCTCATGCGCACCCCGCGAATGGTCAGTACCGGCGTGCCCGGGCCCACATTCTGCTGGTACTCGTTGACCGACGGCGTTTGTTTCAGGATGCTATAGATCGATTGCGAGGAACTCTGGGCGCGGATCTGTTTTTTGGTGAGCACCGACATGTCGGATGGGATGTTGTGTTCGCCCATCTCCATTTTCTCGTAACGCTTCTTGACAGCCTCGATCTTCACGACCTTTCTGTGGGTCTTCGTTGTCGCCCAGGCGGCCTGCGGCAATGCCGCCTGGCAGGCGATCACCATGAGAACAAGGGGGCGGAGTGACGGATGCTGCAGGGGGTGCGTGCGGGCGCGATGAGGCATGGTTCTCCCTCCGGTACGGGATGGGTGCAAGCCGGCAGGGCCGGAAAGGCGGCGGCCGGTTCTCCTGGGCTTGAAGCAATTGCCATGCCATGGACATGTCCGGCGCGGGCAGTCGGCGTGATTGCGCGTCGCCGCTGATGTTTAGGCCGCTATCAGATGTTTCGGGCCTTCGGGAAACCCGGAGGCGTTGCCCGCATTGCGGGCATTGTGGACGAATTTCTGCACCATTCGCGGGAGATGGGAAGGGGGCATGAGATATCCAGAGAAACTCGAATAGTCATGGCCGGCGAGAGTCTAGAACCGAGGTGGAGGGACATGAAGGTCAGTGCCTTGGGCATCACGCGAGATGCGCCATGGCCGCCGCCGGGGGCAGGGAAGGGGCCTTGTGACGCGAGGTCTTCGGGGGCAAGCACCGCAGGCGCGCCCGATATTCGTCGCCGCGGGCCCTTCAGGCCTCCTGGCGGGCTTCGGCGCCGATGCGGGGCGCTAGGGGTATGTCGCGAATGACGACCATGGGCGCCGATGCGATGGACGGATGGGTGCTCATGGGATGGGAGAGGGGTCGCAGGGGAGATGGCCCCGGGGCGGATGTCCGGGCGGTGTCATGATTCATCACGGCAGCGGTCGCGGTGGGCGTACCGCTCGAGGTCGAGGCCCCGGAGAAGAGGGCATGCGTGGACGGCAACGGCTCGATCCGTGTTCAACGCGTTATTGGCACCGCATCGTTCCAAGGCCCCGGTGTCGGCGGCTCGTCGGCAGCGAAAGCCGCATCGCCTACCGCTTCCATACGGACGTTGCACCACACCTGTCCTGCCGCGTCTGTGCAATCCAGTCCTTCGAGGTTCCGCGCTCCCATCCCGATGGTTAGGATGTCAATGCGCGGTGTCTGGATCCGCAGCCGGAGGCCCTCGTAATCGAATCATGTGCGGGAAAGGACCGGGAATGGCACGCCGGCAAGCTCGCGCACGGAAGCCGGGGGCGATAGTCGGCAGGACCTGTCTGACAGGGCGGGCCGGCAGGACCCTCGATACCACAGTGGAATGGGCTTCATGTCGGGGAATGCAGGGCCTGCGCTTATCCCCGCAAGGAGATGCCCGGTTGCGACGCGAGGCAAAGTCCGCTGCGGCGGACGCTTGATGGCCGCCGCCCGCGTCTTGTTGCCGATGCGGTGGGTCAGGGCCGGTGCGCCGAGGTGCGGGCACAAGATCAAGAAGCTTACGGTGATCCCGGCGCGATCCGGGAATCCGTGGGTCCCGCTGATCATCTCGAAGAGACATGCGACGTCGTGACCCCGCCGATTTCCTGGGTGATGGCCTTATGGGCCGCGCCAGCAAACCGCGATGCCACCCGCGCCTCCCGGTCGTTTCAGCCCCCGTCGCTGGCTATATAGTGGCCGAGCGGGCTGTGATGGGCCCGGGCGTAATGGCGCAGATAGCCCATCACCCGTTCATAGGCACGCCGCCCCTTGGCGGCGATCCATTCCTGGCGCATCTGCTCGGGACCTGGGACCTTGAGGAGGCTTGTCGTGGTGTAGCTTCGGGCGGCATCCGGCGGGGCCAGGGAGGCCCCATGGGTGTTGGTGTGGGTCTTTAACCAGCGGGCCGTCAGGGTATGCCCCGTGGCCCCGGCCTCACGGCGCAGCAGGGTGCGATCAGGGCAGGTGCCGGCATTGAAGGTCACCGGGACCTTCATGGGCGCCACCGGGACTGGGGCGAAGTCCGGATGGTCGGCCCACAGGCCGGACAGCACGGCGGCGTTGGCATCCCACTGCGACAGGGGTGGCAGACCCAGGATGGCCTCAATGGTCTTTACGATGTTGACCTGCGAGTAGGCCGTCGTCTCAAGATGATCGCGTTTGACCCACGGACCTGCGGCCAGCGCGAATGTCCGATGGGCATCGATGTGGTCGGCGCCCGATTGGGCATCATCCTCCGTGAGAAACACCACCATGTGTTTCCATTGCGCGGTGGTGGAGAGGTAATGGATCAGTTCGGCGGTGCCCCGGTCATTATTGGCGACGTAGTAGTCGGGGCTATAGTAGCAGGGCTCGCGGCCGGCGGTATGGTCGTCAGGCAGCCAGATATAGAGGAACCGGGGAAATAGGCGGCCAGGATGACCCTGCAACCAGTTGATGGCAAGCTGCGCGCGTGCGGTGTCGAGGATCATGCGATCCCAGCCAGGGAAATCGGTGGCGAGATGCCGGCGCATGTCCGCCGATATGGCACCGATCTTGGAGCGTGAGACGAACTCGCCGAAGTCCTCGAAGGAGACGTGGTGCTCGAGGAGATCATTGAAGAGGTAGAGCCGGCCGGGATAGCTGATCCAGGGGTTGGACCAGTGCCCGAGCGCCGAGAGATTCGCGTAAATGGCATAGGGATTGTGGGCGCCCGGCCGGCCGGGGGTGAGGGACTGTGTCCAGCCCGGGTTGCCGATGAGGCCGCGCTGCGAATAGTACTCGGGCCAGGTGCGCTGGACGAAGTCCGAGTCGGAGGCGCCGGTGGTCCACTGATGCCCCTGGGCGGTCACCTCGCCGTCGGCCAGGAAGTCCACGAACAGCGTGCCCGTGGCCGCCAGATGGTAGAGGTTGGGCAACTCCCGCGGCCCATAGAGATCCAGATGCGGGTCGGCCCAGTGGCGGGCGGCGCGGTATTGGCCGAAATCCTCGTCGAAGGTCTTGTTCTCGCGCAGAATGAAGACCACATAGCGGATGTGCCGGCGGAGCCGGGCCGCGGTGCGGACGTTGCGGGCGTGACGCGCCGCGCGTTGCGCGCGGGAGAACCCATCATTCTGGAGGCTCATGGCGGTCCAGCGGGCGAGCTTGGCCGGCAGATCGGCCAATGGGATCTTCTGTACGAGACCTGTCATCAGGTCGCCCACCCACTGGTAGTGGATGTCGGGCCCGCTGCCCAGACCCTTGGCGGCGACGACATAGAGGGTGTTGCCATGGGTCGTCAGGGCGCTCGGATACCAGCCGGTGGGGATGAGTCCCAGGGGCTGCCCGGTGGCGAGATCGAAGACCGCCACATCGTTGTTGCCGGCATTGGCGACGAACAGCCGGCCGTCGTCGACGGCCAGGCCATCCGGGTAACTGCCCGGCGGGGCGTCGGGATAGGGCTGATCCGCCAGTATTCGGACGGTGTTGAGGGTCCTGGTATCGATCTCGACGATCCGGTCGACATTGGCGTCGGCTGCCAGGACGTCTGGTGTGCCGGGAACGGCCGCCAGCGCAGTGGGGTGGACGCCCGCGCCGGTGCGGTCGGCCCGCTCCTTGGGGCCCGTGGCGATTTGGCCCAACACCCGGAAGGCGGCGCGGTCGATCACGGTCACGCCATTGCCGCCCCAGTCGCTTACCACCAGTCGTCGCCCGCCATCGGCAAGCGTCACGGCGAATGGGTAGGAGCCCGCAGGGGCATACCGGGTGTGACCGCTGGCAATATCGATGCGTGCGAGGCTATTAGATAACAGGCCGGCCACATAGAGGTGCCGGCCGGCCGGTCCCACCACCACCGAGTCCGGATAGAAAAGGTGCGCGCCATCCCGGTTGCCTTGGTACTGATAGGGGTACTGGTGGGCGGGAAAGGGCTGCCAGCGCAGGGTGTAGCGACGCACGAGCTGAAGCCGGCCGTGTGTGCGGCGCAGGGCCATCACCGTGTCCGATACCCCGCCGGCGGCGTACAAAGTGTCGTCGGGGCCCGCGGCCAGGCCCTGGAAGAGATCACCATGACCGATGATCGTGGTGGCCCGCGATGCGTGACCGGCCTGCGCGCGCAGGGTACGACGGGCGCAGGCGGCCAGTTGCGCGGCGCTCGCCTTGGGACGATAGGCGACGCCCGCGGCTGCGGGGTGGCGGGGCGTTTCGCTGATCCCAAGGCCATTGGGCAACGCGCTGGTCGTGGGCTTGCCGGGGGCCTTGCCGCGGTAGACGGCGAGCAAGGCATAACGCCCGAGATCCGATCCATAGAGCCCTATGGTCTGCGACGGGGTAGCGCCGTTGGCGAGCACCGCCACGCCGTGCGCGAAGGGCACCACCGCGGTGGGGAAATCGGGCGTGCCATTGATCATCCCGACCGGGTCCAGCCTGCGGCCAGTGGGCAGGATATGGGTATAGAGGTCGCGGTTTCGAGCGTCGATGGTGACGGCGTGGAGGACAGTGGGGCCGCGGCGGCGGCGTGGCGCGTGGCCATGGGCGGGATAAGACAGCGTAATCATGACCGCAAGGGCCGCGAGCGAGGCCAGAACCAGGGGGTTTCGGAGAATGCGAACGGTCATGAGAGCAAGGCCCTTGTGATGATTTAGAAACGCGCGCTCAGGTTGGCGTAGAGCGCGCGCGGGGCTGCGGGCACCGCCAGTACCGCGCCGGCGCTTGTGGGCCCAAGTTCCCCGCCACTGCTGATGTACTCCATGGCGTTGTAGTGGCGGTCCAACAGGTTGCTCACCAAGAGGCTCACCCGCACGTCCTTCAGTCCATGGGCGGCATCGCTTAGGACGGCGATACGCGCACTGAGCCGGAGGTTGACGACATTGTAGGCACCCTGGGTGGTGGTCGTCGGCAGATTGGTGAGATTGGAGAACAGGTACTGCTGGCCGTTGTAGCTATCCCATAGGCGTGCCGAAAACGTCGTGTGATCGGCATACCAGCGATAGCCGGCGCCGAGCGTGACAAGCCACGTGGGGATATTGGGAATCGAGGCACCCAGCACGGTCGTACCAGCGGTGACGTAGTGGGGGTAGTAGGCGTGTTCTACCGTGGCGCTGGCGAGGTCCTGCCAACCGAGCTCGCGGCCATAGTGCAGGTCGAGGTTCGCGCCGTTATAGACGGCGCTCACGTCGGCGTTCTCGGTGATCGCAAGCGAGGGCAGGAAGGTCGACAGGACGGCGTTACTGAGGGCGACATGGAAGGCGCTCAATTGGCCACGCAGGGGGCCCCGGTCGAGTTTCAGTCCACCGATCTCACTATTCACGCGTGTAGGGGCGCTCGGGGGCACCGTGGGGTGCGCCTGATAGTTGCCGTATGCCGAGGCCGGGGCCGTCTGATAGTTCTGCGCCCATGTGAAAAAGGCGTGTAGGCTGCGTGTGAGGCGGTAGTTCATGCCCAGGCTCGGTGCGAGCTTGGTATACGAATTGTCGTTATTGCGCGCGGCGTCATAGATGGCGATCGGCGAGGCCCCGGGAGGTACGCCACCGAGGCTGTTGTTGACGAATTGCACGCGATAGTTCATGAGGCTCACGCCGGGGGTGATGCGCAAGGCCGGCAACGGCCGCAAGGTGTCTTGCGCGAACGCCACGGCCCCATCCCAGTAATCGTAATAATCCGCCACGAACAGCGGGAGACTCGCGGAGCTCTGGAACAGGGCGGGGTTGTAACCGTAATACAGACTGTGGAAGCGCTCGTGCATGTAATAGCCGCCGACCGTCATGTCGTTCCAGGCATTTTGCCAATGCAGCGCGACGCGATCGCCAAAGGTGCGGGTGGCGCCCGTGTAATATTCGCTGTTGATGCCGGCGTAATCCGGGTAGTAAAAGCGCTGACGGTTGTGATGACGATAGCCGGCGCGATACCAAAAGACGTTGCCGAGTCGCCAGCCGGCCCCCAGATGGAAGCGCTGACGGCCATAGAGGAGCCACATATGCGCGAAGTCGTTCTTCGCGTACAGGCTTTGGGGGATGGTGTAATAAAAGCCGCTGGTGTCCTGGCTGTAGGCGGTTCCCGGGACACCGTACCCATTGACGGACACGCCCGGGATGGGGGCCACCGGGATGTAATCGGGACGATATTCATTCACCCGGGAGTAGTAGCCGCCAAAGCTCGCGCTGCCTCCGCGAAACGCCCGGCGCAGCTTCATGAACGCCGCCGTGCCGTCGCTCGGACCCGTATAAGGCCCTTCCCGGAATCCGCCGGAGTGGGTGTAGCCCGCACCCACCACCGTCGACCACCCCCCGAAATCGCCCGAATCCGCCTGGGCAAACGCATGGTAGGTGTCAAAGCTGCCGCCGCCCACGCTCACCCGTCCGCCGCTTTTGCGTGTGGGCTCGATGGGATGGAGATCCACGGTCCCACCCATGCTGTCATACCAGCGGCTTGCCGGGTTGCCGGGTCCTTGTACGGCCGTGACCCCTTGGAAGATCTCGGCGATGGGGACCTCCGCGCTCTCCCATCCATCCCATTGCGCGAGCGGGTTATTCATAGGAATGCCATCAAAGAGAACGGCGATGCCGTTCTTTTCGGGATTGCCGCCGGATAGCGCCCAGCCGACCTGGATACCGTTGATGCGGATCTGATAGCGTGAGGCGCCGTTGCCCGAACCGTAGCCTCGGATCTGTACGCCAGGGGCCGTGGCGAGCGCGTGCACGATACTGCCTCCGGGCGGGACCAGGGTCTCGATCTGTGCCTGATCGACGATTGTCTTGGCGGTACTCGATGCGAGCTGCCTTTTGCGGGCGGAATGGGGCGCGCGCCGGCCGGATGCGGCATTGACCTCGCCGACGTTCACAGACCCTTGAGCATCCGGTGTCGCCGGTCCGTGACCGGTGGCCTTGTCGCGGTGGTGTGAGACGAGCAGCGGACCCGGCGGGGTTACCATGAAGGACGCGTCGTCCGCATAAAGGGACTGGGGGTTTCCTCTCTCGCCTCCCGCCGCCGGCACGCCGTTGCGCTGGCCGCCGACACCCTGTGCCGCAGGCTTGCCGGTGGCCGATGACGCGGCGTGCGCCAAGGCAGGATCACTCAGGATGCTGGCGAGGAACAGGACGCGCACAATGCGGTAACGACAGAAATCGGTGTTCACGACTCCCCCCTTGTACGGAATCATGTAACGATATCCGGCCAAGGATGGAGAAAGAATATTACGAGACTATTGCACATTCCAAATAGTGACAGGAACACGGAAGGCATCGGGCGCGCGGATCCTGCGATCCAAGCCTTTATCCCAATGAAATATCTTGGTCATCTTATCGTCGCTTGTTCGTGGGCGCGACCTTATCGCGCCACGCCCGTGTGCGTTGTTGCTCCAGGGGGTTCGTCGGCGCGCTCTACCGACACGGAAGTATCGGGCGTTTCCGGCGCCCCATGCCCGCGCCGGCGGTGATGGGTGGTGGGCTTTGGTATGTGGACCCCCGAATGACGGGGCCTCACCGCGCGCTTTCATCCCCGCGGTATTATCCGGGAGGGCCCTCGGTAGCGGGGCCCATCAAAAGCGGTTTCGGACGACGACCTCGTCACTATCCAAGGCCCCGCCCCGTGGCCAGGGTTCGCGGATGCCCTTGCCGATGGCAAGAAGGGGCCCTATGACATGATCCTCGGGGAGTCGGATCAGGCGGCCGACTTCGGCGAAATCCGCGAGATCCATGGGGCACGAGTCATAGCCCAAGGCCTGGGCCGCAAGCATGAGGGTTTGGGCGGCGATCCCGCAGGAGCGCATGGCCTCGTCGCGTTGCACGACCTCGCGGTCGCGGTAATAGTTGTCGATGGCCGAAAGGAGGCCCTCACGGATCTCGGCCGGGGCGTTGCGCCAATAGCGCTCCGGTCGTTTCTGCCAGGCCTTGAGATCGGCACAGATCACGATGAGCAGTGAGGCGTCGGTGATCTGCGGTTGCATCCACGCGACCGCGCGGAGGGCCTCGCGCAGTGCGGGGTCTTGCACGAGCACGAAGCGCCAGTGCTGGATGTTGAACGCCGTCGGCGAGAGCCGCGCGAGCGAGAGGAGGGTGTCGATGTCGTGTTCCGAAAGCCTATGGCTCGGGTCGAAGTGCTTGATGGCGCGGCGGGATGTTACTGCGGTGATGACGTCCATGCGGTCCTCCGTGTGGTCTCGTGGGATAGCCGGCCTCATAGGCCTGCGGCCATCCTAGGACTAAGCCGTCCCGTTTGTAAGAACGCACAGGATTGTGGGGTACTTACACGGTGTATACTGAGGATTAGCCATGCGTCCGAGCTGCTACGTTCGGCATGACGGCGATTTTGGTTGTCTGGTCGGGGCCTGTCGGGAGGTGATCGGCGGCCAATGGAAGGGGTGATCCTGTTCCATTTCTTGGGCGGCACCAAGCGTTTCGGGGAACTCTCGCGCCTTATGCCGGCGGTGACGCAACCGATGTTGACACGCCCATTGCGAGAGCTTGAAGGCGATGGCATTGTGGAGCAGCAGGCCTTGGCGCATGCTTCTGCCCAGCTCGTGCCTGGGCATTTCGATAAGGTGCGTGCCCGGCGCGAAAAGAATGTGGAAAGACCCTGGCTCTGGTGGATGGCGATCAGTATGAGGGGCCGTTCTATGTGAGGAAGCCTTTCGGGCAGGAACCGGATTGGGCGGTGACCAGCATCAATCTCGATCTGGATCAGCTGCTGGCAAGGGCGGTGGCCGGGAAGGGATCGTTATGAGGCGCCGGGGGCGCCCCACAAGGAAACGCCTCCGCAAGGGAGGCGTCGGGCCGGTGATGCGATCACCGGTGGGGTTAACGAGCGAAATTATGGTAAGGACGCTTACCCGTGTCAAGGGACGGACTGACCTCTGCGGGGTCGGAGGCCCGGCATGAGCCGTGTCACGGTCTACATTGATGGCTTTAACTTGTACTTTAACTTGTACTTTGGGCTGCGCAGCAGAGGCTTGCGCAAATACTACTGGCTGGATCTGGTGGCGCTGGCACGCGCCTTGTTGAAACCGGGGCAAACGCTGCAAGGCGTGCACTACTTCACCTCGCGCATCCGCGCCAACGGCCGCAACCTGGCCGATAGGCAGCGCCAGACCACCTATCTTGAAGCGCTCGGCACGTTGCCCGGCCTGCAGACGCTACCTGGAAAAGCCCCGGCAATGCCGGCAGTGTGGCGCGCAGTGGATGGACTATGAGGAAAAGATGGCGGATGTGAACATCGCCGTCCAGCTATTGACTGATGCCTTCGATGATCGATTCGATACCGCGCTGCTCATCTCGGGCGACAGCGATCTGACCACGCCCCTGCGCACAGTGCGCGCGAAGCTCCCGGCCAAGCGGCTCATCGCAGTCTTCCCTCCCGGCCGTCAATCCTTCGAACTCAAAAAACGGCCCACGCCACCTTTACTATAGGAGAGGCCAATTTGCGTCAGTCGCAGTTACCGCCGACAGTGTCCCGCGCCGATGGCTTTGTTCTCCATCGCCCCCCACACTGGCGATAGGGATCGCACCATGACGCCCATTAAACCCCCAGGGCTAAGCCGTCCCGTTTGTAAGAACGCACAGGATTGTGGGGTATGTACACATATACTGAGGAATAGCCATGCGCCCGAGCCGTTATGTTCGGTATGACTGCGATTTTGGTTGCCCCGTCGAGGCCTGTCTGGAGGTGATCGGCGGCAAGTGGAAGGGGGTGATCCTGTTCCATTTGCTGGGCGGCACCAAGCGTTTCGGGGAACTCTCGCGCCTTATGCCGGCGGTGACGCAACGGATGCTGACACGCGCATTGCGAGAGCTCGAGGCCGATGGCATCGTGGCGCGTGTTGTCTATCCGGAGGTACCGCCCAAGGTAGAGTATTCGCTCAGCCCTTTTGGAAAGACGCTCGCGCCGGCGCTCGAGGTATTGCGGGGTTGGGGCAGCAAGTATCTCGAGGAGATCGTACGCATCCGCCGTGATCGCGGCGCGCGCCCGGATGCCTGAAGGCCCCGAGCGGGAGAGTAGGCGCCGAAAGGGATGTCACGGCGTCGGCGCGGGCGGCCTTTACGTCCTTTGGGACCATGGGCTGTAGCGTCGGTTTGCGGGCGCGGTCGCTCCACCACTATGGCGCCCCGATTATCGCGTGCCACCCTCATGAAGCCCGCCCCAGGCAACGCCCACAGCGATTCAGTCGACGCCGGCATTCGCGAGCTTTGTCATCGCAGGCCCGATGGTTAAGTGATGCACAAATTCGCGGCGTGACCGACCTCGCGCCACTCAACCGGGAGACCGGCGCGCTCGTCGCTAGCATCAGCTCGCAAAGGCGGTCAATATCCGCCGCTTGCGTTTCAGCGTCTGTGGCGCATAGCGCGCTGCGCCCAGGTGTTCGAGACATGCCGCGATGTAACGGACCGGCAGCCCTTCGACTCCATCGTCTTCGATTGTGTCTGTCGTCTTCATGGGATTCCTCCAGGGCCGGCGCGATGACCGGCCTGAAGAAATCATACGGTTATGCCGACTCACCTATCATAAAATGGCATGGAGAGAGTCCTTGCGGGGAGCAACGCGGCATAATCCGGGAGTCGGCATTATCAATTTGTGCAGCGCGCATCTGCCAAGTATGCGGCCGATGTCGGTGTGAGGACCCATGCCGACTTGGCGTTTACTGCGGGCGATCTGTGGTTCCTCCCGGTGGAGGGTAAGCATGACAACGTCAAACGTCTGGCCGAATTCTCCTTTGTGCGCGTGATTCGTTCCATGCCGAAGCGGCGTGAGGTGGCCCGTGCGACGCTCGGCCGGTGTAACGGTGGCGTGCAGCCTACCGACGGAACAACCATTATCGTCCGAACCCAAGGTGGCAATTCTTGATGGCGGCCGGCCCAAGCGGCACAGCATCGCGCCCTGGTTGCATTCTTATCGCGTACTGGACGAAAAGGCGGCGGACGATCCGGACGGCTTGGGGCATGGCCTCGGCGTGACTTCGGCATTCCTGTTCGGCCCGATTGCGCCGAACAGCGTCGCTGCGCGCCCTTACTCTTACGTCGATCATCTGCGTGTTCTGGATCGCAAGACGGAATCGGAAGACCCGCTGGAGCTGTATCGCACGCTGGGGCTTGTCGAAGAAGTGCTGCTTTCGCGGCAGTATCAGCCGGCGATATTAATCGAGATCGTACGATTTGCACGCCAGGGGGCCGATTCGCCGAGTAGCGCTTAGCAGGGCGAGGCTCACCGGGGCCGTTGCCAGTAAGGTCTTCATCGATTCGCGTCCGCGCGCTCATCCGCGCGAGCAAAGATTCGCTCAGCAAGCGCAACGGCCACGTTCGCGCTCTCTCCCGTAATATCGCGGTCGATATGGCAATCGGCTTCGATGCGACTACTGTGAAGCTGCCTGAGCATATAACCCAAAGATTGGAGGTTACGGTCGAAGCTACCCGTCAGTTGAGAGCTTAACCGTCTGTGGACACCACCGTCCGTGGGCCCATCCAGCCCCTCCGCAAGAGGGAGGCACCGATGAAAACTTGCGGGCTCTTCCGCACAAAGTGTGGGTAGTCGGCGTGGCTAATCGAGGCTTTTGAGGAAGAGTTTTCGTCCGACCTTGACGCACCGTTTCACCTTGGCTTGTCCCTCGGGGGTCGGCATGAGGTGGCCGCACTGCCGGCAGCGATCGAGTTCCACGCGGTAGACATCGACACGGCGGCCGGCGAGTCGGCCCGTCAGATCGACCGGGTAGGTCGCGATCTGGCGTTTGAGCGAAGGGCTTGCACACCGCTCGCAGAGACGCGGGGCGGCGTGGGGATCGTGGCGCTTGAGCCGGGTGAACCAGTTCCGCATACTCCCAGTTTCTCAGAACGGGATGATCTATGCACCTCGCCTTGAAGACGCTCTTGAACCGTGTGGAACCGATGAAGGGCTTTGTCTATGAGTGGAGTCGTATTCGCCCGGCCAGCAAGGCCCGCGGAAGGGGCTTAGCGGCCATGCCGACCATCGAGATCGGCCTGCGCGCGCATGAAAGCCGGCAGGGCCACTGCTCGCAGTGCCAGCAGCCCGCACCGGGCTACGACACCCTTCCGAGCGGCGCTTTCAGTTCGTGCCGCTGTGGGGCATGCCGACCTGGTTCCTGTACGCGCCCCGGCGGTTGGCGTGCGACGCATGCGGCATTCACGTCGAGTATCTGCCATGGGCCCTGGGCAAACGTCCCGTCACGCAGAGCTTTGCCTGGTTTCTCGCCAGCTGGGCTAAGCTGCTGAGCTGGCAGGTGGTCGCGCGGCGCTTTCAGACCAGCTGGGAAAGCGTCTTTCGCTCCGTGGAGATGGCCGTGATCTGGGGCCGCGAACGCCTGGATCTCACCGGCATCTCGGCCCTCGGCGTAGACGAGATCTATTGGAAGAAGGGCAAGTTCCTCACGCTCGTGTATCAGATCAACGAGGGCATGAAGCGGCTCTTGTTTGTCATCGAGAATCGCCAAGAGAAGAGCCTGCGTCAGTTCTTCGTCTGGTTTGGCAAGGAACGCAGCGCGCTTATAGAGTTCGTCTGCTCGGACATGTGGAAGCCCTATCTGAACGTCATCGCGCGGCATGCCCCCAATGCCCTGAACATCCTGGATCGCTACCACATCGCCGCCAAGATGAACAAGGCGATCGATGAGGTGCGTGCGCAAGAAACCCGCGCCCTGAAACGCCTCACCCCCGGGACGAAGGTGATCCTCACGCACTCGCGCTGGTGCCTCTTAAAGCGCCCCGAGAACTTGACCGAGAACCAGGCGATCAAACTGAAGGATCTGCTCTCGTACAACCTGAAATCCCTACGGGCCTACCTCTTGAAGGAGGAGTTCCAGCTCTTCTGGGAATACGTCTCGCCGGCATGGGCCGAAAAATTCATGGACCAATGGTGCAAGAAGGTGATGCGATCCCGCTTGGAACCGATGAAGAAGATTGCGCGCATGATCCGTGTACACAAGCCGCTCATCTTGAACTGGTTCGCGGCCCGCGATGAGGTCTCTCTTGGTGCCGTCGAAGGCCTAAACAACAAACTCAAAGCGAGTATCAGGACATCCTATGGATTTCGCACCCCAAAAGCTATAAAGATCATGCTTTATCATAAGCTTGGAGCACTACCAGAGCCGGAGCTCACCCACAGATTCTGCTGAGGAACCAACTTGCGTAATAGGATCGACTTACGACATCGCGATAGGCGGCTTCTGTGGAAAAAGAAAGCAGCTGTCGGGCATGCGCGAGCAAGTCCGATGCCTTAATAGCCATTCCGTCCTGAACTGGTGTAGCGAACAACGATATGCTCACGTACGGCCGCATTCGGCATAGCCACGATCTTTTTGGCAATCGCCTCGTTCAAGTCAACGACGCGGTCTGTGGAAACGTCGGAAACACCGAGCAGTTGCTCAAGCCACTGATCGTCGGATTCGGGATCCTGAATAAGGCGAACCTCCCCTGGTTTCACGAGATGACCGTGTTGCGTGAGAACCAAGGCCGCCTCTTGTGCCATCATCCCTTGATCATCGTCGGAGATCCCTGCGGCCTTGAGGAATTGCGCAGCGTCGCGGATAAATCTCGCATCCGTATGAGACTCGCTCGGGCTGAGCCGCTCCCACTCCGGCAGCAACTCCACCGCTTCGCGATAGCGTCCCAAATCCTTAAGAACGCTGATCAGGGTATTCAGGATACCGGGGTCGTGGGGTGCAAGCGCGTAGCACTTCCGAAACAGCGCCAATGCCTCGGGGAAAAGTCCACAATGGAGCAAAGAAAAGCCGTAATTGCTGTTAGCGACGACATTGTCGGGTGCCACTCGCAGGGCGGCCTCGTGGGCTTTGCGCATGGCCTCGACGTCTCGACATAGGCAGGCCACGCCGCCCAATACCGTGTAAGCCTCAACGGGCTCTGTCGCGCGTAACGCCTCAGCGTCCCGGCGAATGGCTCGTAAGGCGACCTCATTGAAGGGGCCGTGGCGCATGTCATTTAGTCGAAGGATAAGGTCCCGACCTTTGGTTTGGGCGACAGGCATGCAGGCATTGTTGGCGGATGCGGATCCGCCGTCAAGGGGCGCCCGATGGGTTTGGCTGGATACCGTGCTCGATCGCGCCGCACTCGCCGCTCAGGCAAGCGCGCGCAGCCGGAATCTTGCGTCGTTGTCGACGCTGTGTCGCCACCTCATTCCATTGGTCACGACTGCGATTGTTCTCGAGTGCGAGACGGTCTCGATGCGGCTAGAACAGCGTTTGGCGACTGGCATGAGCGACGCAGATGTCTTGGGGTTTCTGGTAGCACCGGCGGGTGTGGCTGAAGCCGTAGAGTCGGGTGTCCTCTGGTGCCCGCGGCTACGCGATCCCGGCGATGAACTGATACTCGAGGCGGCCGCGAACGGTCAGGAGGATGTGCTCGTGACGCATAATATGCGGGACTTTTACCCTGCCGCAGGGGCCTTGGGTATCAGGATTATGACCCCGGCGATGCTACTGAAGGAGTTGAGGAATGAGTAAAACACCTATCCGCTCAAATTGCCAAACTCTATCAAGAACGCGGCGGCCGACCTTGCCTGCCAAGCGCGACGGGGTTTCCTTAAACCGATTCATGGCTGCCGCAGTAGCAGAGAAGGTCGGTGCCTTGCCCACGGTACATGAGTGTCTGCGCGAGGGGGCTTGCGCCGCGAAGCCTGAAGATCTCGTCGCGTACCGGACGTACCTCCTCATAAAGGGCGATGAGCGCACATAAGGCGCTGCGATTGTCCCGCATCCTTACCGCCGCCTGATGGCGTCTTTCCCTCTCGGCGCATGGACGGGCGCGAGATGCGGCCACCGCCGCGCCGAATCATCCTGCGAGAGGGATCGCCGATCGCCGATACCCACCCGCCCCTTTGCGGGGGCCCTTGGGCTTTTGAACGTGCCTGATGCCTATCGGTGAGTCGCCTCACGACCCCGTTATGTGCGCCTAGGAGGCGAGCTTGAGCCCGACCTTCATCCATCCGTCGGTGCGCTTGTCAAAGGCCTTGTAGGCGTCCAGCGCCCCCACGAGCTCGCGTTGTTGGGTCAGCACCGCCGAGGGATCGATGGCGCCGGTGCGCACGAGCTGGATCAGTTCCGGCAGATAGGCGCGATGATTGCAGTTACCCATGGTGATGCGCAGGTTCTTGTTCATGGCAAGGCCTATGGGAAAGAAGCGGTCGGCCGGCGGGTAGACGCCGATGATCGCCACGCGCCCGGCTTTGGCGACGCTCTCCACGGCCCAGTGCAGGGCCTGGGAGGGGCCGCTACCCGGGTGCCAGTTGCCGTCGATGGGGTGCACATTGGGGGCAATCTCCTGCAATTCCTTGGCAAGCATGGCCTCCCGGCCCTTGCCGTGTTCGTGTGCCGGGCCCCCGGAGGCCATCTCCGCGTCTACGCCCACGGCATCGATCACGCATTCCGGGCCTATGCCGCCCGTCATCTCGCGCAGCACCGCCACCGGATCCTCATCGTTGAAATTGATGACCTCCGCCCCTTGGCGCTGGGCCATCTCCAGACGCGAGGGGACCTTGTCGATGGCAAAGATCCGGCCGGCGTCCAGGAGCTTGCAGCTTGCGATGGTGAATTGGCCCACCGGTCCACAACCGAATACCGCCACCACGTCACCGCCCTTGATGGCAGCGAGCTTGGCCCCAAAATAGCCCGTGGGAAAGATATCGGAGAGCAGGATCGCCTGATTGTCGGAGATGCTGTCGGGCAGGATCACGGGGCCCACCTGGGCGTAGGGGATGCGTGCGTATTCCGCCTGCAGGCCCTGGAAGGGGCCTGAGCCCTTGGGTCCCCCGAAGAAGGCGGTACCGGCGAGCGGCCCGTTGGGGTTGGCGTGATCGCACTGGGCGTAATAGCCGGCGCGGCAATAGGAGCAGTAGCCGCAGCCTATGGTCGACGGGATCACCACGCGCTCGCCCTTGCGTAGATTGCGTACATGGGCGCCGACCTCTTCGACGACCCCCACACCCTCATGGCCCAGTATGGTCCCGGGCTGCATGTTGCTCAACGTCCCGCGCACCATGTGCAGGTCGGTCCCGCAGATGGCGCTGCTGGTGAGCTTCACAATGGCATCGTCGGGCCTTTCTAGGCGTGGCTCCGGGACATTATCGAGACGGATGTCTCCAATACCATGGAAAACGACGGCTTTCATGAGGCGCTCCTTGGGGCTTGTCCAGAGGGTGCCCATGCTAGGCCCAAGGGTCTGTCAGCGGACCGGCAATTGGGCGGACCTTGGGGGGCGCCATGCGCCGGGTGGCAGTGGCCGGTTGGCCGAAGACCGGTATTTACCCGAGCGCGCCCCTGTCCCGATCGGCGCATAAGGCCCTCTTCCGGACGCGGCCGATGGTGACGGGGTGCCAGGGTTCGGCTAGGATGCGCTTTTCTTCCGGGGGATCGGCATGACCAAGACACGGCGCGCGACACCGAAGATCGTGGAACTCTATATCGAGGTACAGGATATCAAGCCGCTCATCTGGCGGCGGCTGCTGGTGCCGCTCACCATCACGCTGCCCAAGCTCCACGATATCTTACAGATTACACTCGGGTGGACCAATTCCCATCTGCACAGCTTCACCTTCGGTGAGCGCAGCTTCAGCATGCCCTATGACGAGTTCTTCGAGGAGCTGGAGATGGAAGACGAGCGTCGCAAGACCCTCGGGGCGGTGCTCGGGCGTGATCTGGGAGAATTTTCCTATCTCTATGACTTCGGCGACAGTTGGCTCTGCCGCATAAGGGTCACGCCGCGCCCGGACGCCGATCCCGACTGGAGCTATCCCCTCTGTGTGGGCGGTGCGCGCGCCGTGCCTCCCGAGGATGTCGGTGGCGCCATGGGGTACGAAAGGTTTCTGGAGGTGATCAGGGACCCGCAGCACGAGGAGCACGACGAGATGCTTGCCTGGGTCGGTGGCACCTTCGATCCCGAGGGATTCGATCTGAACGTCGTGAACCGCGTCATGCGCTTTGGGCAGGCGTAGACGCGCGGCCGCTATCCGGCGCCGGCCCGTCTCGCGGCCTTGGGGGCGTTGTGAGCGCGGCGTATGATGCGCGCACGGTGTGTTTATCGGGTGCGGCATCGTCATGTCATGCGGGGCATCGTCCAGGGCCTTGGCGCGTGATCCGCGCGATCCGCGCGCGGGGGCACTTCGTACCCGTCGCAGGACGTCTTCCATCTTATGCCGGGTCTTCCAGGGATCGGGCCTAAGCCTTCTGTTCTCTCCGTAGGCCGGGGGAGGATGGCGGGCGCACATGGGTGCGGCGTGCCTTCGGACGCGCCTCAGAGAGGATCCTTGGCCGGTCCATCGGTCACATGCGATCGGAACCCGTGGTGATCTTCGCTCGGAATCGATGGTTCGTTCGATCGGAATCCGGGATCGTTATCCTTCGAAACAGGCCCTTACGGCAGGCGCCAGGCCAGCAGCGCGAGCAAGAGGATCAAGAGAAGGGCCGACGACCATTGCCAGAAGGCCAGGGGGTTGCGCGTCAAGAGCGGGGTGCGCGGGTGTCGACGTAAAGCGGATTGGGCGGGGATTTGCTCGAGATCGAAGGCGAACTCCAGGGCATCCTGGTGGCGATCGTCGGGGCCGGGTGAGAGCGCCTTTTCTATAAGGAGGCTGAGTTCATAGGGGATGTCGCGGCGAAAGTGGGTGAGGGGGACCAGGCCCCGCAGGCCGTAAGGCATGCGCCCGCCGCTCAACGCCCGGTAGAGCGTCACTCCGAGCGCGAACACCTCGGAGCGCGCGTCGCCGAGACCCCCGGCGAGAAGCTCAGGCGCCATATAGCCGGGCGTCCCCGGGGTCCCGAGGGGGGCGTCTCCCGGGAGGCCTGGGGTGTGGGCCAGTCCCAGATCGAGCAGCTTCAAGCCTCCATCGCGCAGTAGGAGGATGTTGGCGGGCTTGATGTCCCGATGAAAGATATGCACCCGATTAAGGGCGTAGACGGCCTTGGCGACGGTCACGAGGAGCGCCTTGGCCCTCTGCCAGGGCAGCGGCGACCGTTGCAACATGGTCTCCAGGGTCTCGCCTTCGAAATAAGGCATGACGAGATACAGCTGGGTCTGGCGAGGCTCGCCAAGGGGGCGCGACAGGACCAGCTGCGGGTGGCGCACGCGACTATTGATCCAGGCCTCTTTCATGAAGCCCCGGCGCACGTTTTCATCCCGGCGCACGGACGGTTTGGGAAACTTGATCAGTACGGTCGTAGGGGGTTCATGGGTGTCTTCGGCCACTATGAGGCGGCTGTAATGACCGTCGTGGGCGATGCGCTCGAGCCGATAGCCGTCCACGGTGGCGCCGAGCGACGGGGGCGGCATGAGGGGCAGGGCGGCCACGACGCGCTCTATGAGCGGCCCATCCAGGGGAGGGACATCGAGGATGCGCATGACCGCCACGGTGATATCGTCCGTCGATCCCCGCTCCTTGGCGTGGTCGATCAGGTCCTGGGCCGGGAGCGGCGCGGTCTGTGACAGGAACAAGGCCTCACGCAAGGCGCTCCGCGAAAGGCCCCGGTAGAAGCCGTCGGTGCACAGGACGAAGAGATCGCCCTTTTCGATCGCCACCCGGCGCATCTCGGTGGTGACGCTCTCGCGAAGGCCGGGGGCGTTGGTGATGACCCCGCCCATGGTGGTCGGGTAAAAATCGTCAGTGTTGATTTGCTGGCAGGCGCCGTCGTGGATGTGATAGACGCGTACGTCTCCCGCCGATACGATATAGGCCTCGCGGGCGCGAATGATAAGCGCGGCAAACGATGCCGCCATTTCACGCAGGCTGGCATCGGTGCGCCCGATGCGAAACAGCCAGCGATTGATGGTGTCGAGGGCGCGCCCGGCGGCAAGCTCGGGGCGCAAAGTCGCCGGCAGGCCGTAGTAGGCCTCGAGAAAGCCGCGCACCGTAAGCTCCGCCGCCACCCGCCCGCCCGCGGCCCCACTCATGCCATCGGCCATGGCGAGCACACTGCCCTTGGCGATACGGTCCTCCGGGGTCCCCGCGACGAAGCCCACATAGTCCTCATTGCGTTCGCGCATACCCGGCACGGAACGTAAGGCCACATGAAATTCGGGCGACTCCTGGCGCGTGGGCCGGATGTGCATGGTGTCGGCATAGCCTTCTTTGGGAGAAGGCCCCGTATACGCCGGTTCCATGGTCACGTGAGCGGTTGCCTCATGAAACATCTCCTCGTTTTGGCGCGCGGCGGTCGGCGCGTCTGCCGGCAAGGTCACGTGCCGAGGCCCCGCCACCTTACAGAAAGCTCGCGGCCTTGAGGCCGACCGCCTATTTGCGCCCGAAGACCTCCTGTTCCTGGGATTCCAGGTCGTGTTCCATGAGCGTCAGCACCTGTGGTGCATTGTTCTTCAGGAGCACGAGCCAGGCAAGACCGGCCGCCAGGTACAGGACGAACAGGTAGGGCAGGATATTGTAAGGGTAGCTTGGAACCGGGTACACGCTGCCAAAGAAGGCCGCGAGCATGAAAACGGCCGCGGTACTGCCCAACACCACCCGTCGGGTGGTCAGCAAGCGCTGTTTACGCAGGTACAAGGGCGCGGCCACGCTGATGAGCAGATAGGCGAAGATGAACCCGAAGGTTGCGAATGTGCCCGTCAGTTCGTAGGTGTTCATGGGCCCTTGGCCCAAAAGCAGCAGGGGGCCGAGCAGGGCCAACGCCGAGCTTATGGCCACGGCCACATGCGGGGTCTTGTGTCCGGCATGCACGAGCCCCATGGATCGGTGGATGAAATGATAGCGGCCCATTGAGAACAAGAGCCGCGAGGCGGCATTCACCGAGGCCAACACGCAGGCAAAAAGGCTCACCGATGCGATGGCGTAAATGACGGTGGCAAGGCGCGCCAGGTGCAGGGCCTTCAGGAGCGTCAGGAGCGGGGCCGGATCGTTGCCCAGGGCCTGCACGTTGCCTTTGTAGGCGATCATGAGCGCGAATGCCATGACCATGAAAAATACCCCCGCGCCGATCATGCTGTACATGATCGCGCGCGGGATATTCTTGAGGGGGTCGCGGGTCTCCTTGCCGAGCGTGGCCGCGCTCTCGAAGCCCACGAACGAGAAGATCGCGAGCACGATCGCCTCCGACATGCCTTTGCCGTTGGCCCCGACGAGTGTCAGTTGCGCATGAATGAGCGGCGGCGATACATGGCGGCCAAAGACCGTCAGTATCAGGACGGAGATCACGGTGATCGAGACGGCCTCGACCGCGAGGCTTATGCGCGAAGAGAGCTTGATATCGCGATAGGCCAGGTACCAGACGAGGGCCGCGCTTATGACGTAGATGACCGGGATGGGCAGCGTAAGACCTGCGGGTGCCAGCGCATTGTTCACGAAGATGGCAAGGCCGCCCAAAAGCGCCATGGCGGTGCCGACATAGGCGGCCACCAGCGCCCAGCCCGCCATGCCGCCTGACATGGGGCCCATGGCCTGGGAGATGAACACAAAGAACGACCCCGCCGCCGAAAAGCGGCTGGCGAGCGCGGAGATGTTCATGCCCACGAGCAGCAGGGCGATGGTGGCGATCCCATAGACGAGCCAGCTGGCCTGTCCGGCGAGCGCCACGACCGCGCCGATATTGAGGGCCGGCGTGAGTGTGGGCGAGATGTTGGCGAGCGACTGGCCGATCGCCTCCAGGAAGCCCAGGCTCTGACTTCTCAAGGTTCTGTCAACGTGGGGTATGGCGCTCATGGGGGGCCTCGCGGCAATGGGGTGACAGGACCCGTCAAGCAATAAGCGCGCCAGGGCGGCGGCCATTGGAAAACCGCGGCGCTACGCCATTTGACGGCGCGTCCATGAGAACGCAACGGTATTCATGATCCATTGTGTGGCACACCATGCACCGCCGTTGAACGTTATCAGGATTGAACAAACACTAATATGACGATATGGCTTGGCGCTTTATGGAAGTATCACGGGGCATGTGGGATGGCATGCCCGCGGGTGAGTCCGTGGCGGGGCGCGCGATCACAAGGGGACTTCCTTGCGCGAGACGCAAGAAGCATCCTTCCGGGGAACCGGAATGATGGCGGTCAGGAAGGCGCGGATGTCCCTTATACGACTTTCGACGGACAGGTCATGGGTCTATGGCATCGCGCCTCTCAAAAATCCCTCTGAAGAATCTCTGGTATCCGCGGGGCCTGTGTGTGGAGCGGGGCATAGGGTCTCCTGGGTGTACGCGCTAGGCGTGTCCTCATGGCCGCTTTCGGCCCGGGACCGGGCATGGGGCCGCGCGGCGCGGACCGCCGGGCGTTGCACCCCGGGATCATGGGGGCGCGGCGTCGTGGAAGGAGGCCGAGCGGGTGATGATCGCCAGGGGTCGGGACTCATGGCGGGGTTCCGGGGGTCCAATCGGTGCCGGCCAGTGGCAGACGCGCCATGGCCGCGGCCTCCACGGTCAGCGCCGCCAGATCCTCGCGTTCGAGATGATGGACATTGTGTTTGCCGCAGGCGCGCGCCATGGTCGTGAGTTCGAGCGCGAGGGTCCTTAGGTAATTGGTGGCGCGCGTGGCGCCGGTCTCGGCGCTCAGGCGGGTCTCGAGGAGAGGGTCCTGGGTGGTGACGCCGACCGGACAGCGGCCGGTATGGCAATGGTGGCAGAAGCCCGCCCGGGTGCCCAGGGCGCGGTAATCGGCGTCAGCCGGCAGGCGCGCCCCATCGCTCTCGTAGTACCCGGCATTGCACCCCAGGGCGATGAGCATGCCCTGTCCGATGGATACCGCGTCGGCCCCCATGGCGAGCGCCTTGGCGACGTCGGCACCGGTGCGGATGCCCCCGGAGATGATGAGCTGGACCTCGCCCTTAAGGCCCAGATCCTCGAGGGCGTCGACGGCCTGGCGCAGCGCCGGCAGGGTGGGAATGCCGACATGCTCGATGAAGCAGGCCTGGGTCGCCGCCGTGCCCCCCTGCATGCCGTCGACGACCACGACATCGGCGCCGGAGGCCACCGCGAGCTTCACGTCATGAAAGGTGCGTGAGGCACCGACCTTCACATAGATCGGCTTCATCCAGTCCGTGATCTCGCGCAGCTCCTGGATCTTGATGGCGAGATCGTCGGGACCGGTCCAGTCGGGATGACGGCAGGCGGAGCGCTGGTCTATGCCTTCCGGCAGCGTGCGCATGGCGGCGACCCGCGGATTGATTTTTTGACCCAGGAGCAGGCCGCCGCCCCCGGGCTTGGCGCCTTGTCCGATGACGATCTCGATGGCGTCGGCGCTGTGCAGGTCCTGGGGATTGAATCCGTAGCGGGATGGCAGGCACTGGTAGATAAGGGTGCGCGAGGACCTGCGTTCCTCGGCGGTCATGCCGCCGTCGCCGGTGGTGGTGGAGGTGCCGGCGGCGGTCGCCGCCCGCGCGAGGGCGTCCTTGGCGTGGGCCGATAGCGCGCCAAAGCTCATGCCGGCGATCGTGATCGGGATATCGAGGACGATGGGTCTTTTGGCAAAGCGCGTGCCCAGTACCGTCTGCGTCGTGCATTGCTCGCGATAGCCCTCGAGCGGATAGCGAGACAGCGAGGAGCCGAGCAAGACGAGGTCATCGAAGTGCGGCAGTGCGCGCTTGGCGCCCAGGCCGCGGATCTCGTAGAGGCCGTGCGCCGCCGCCCTGTGGATGTAGTCCAGGATCTTGCGGTCGTAACCGGAAGACTCTTCCTCGGACAAGGGGGCTTTGGCATCTTCAGGCGTAGTCATGGCAACACCTCAATAGTCCTGGGGGGCGTTCTGGTTCCAGTGGTAGAGCGTGCGCGCCGATGTGACCTTGCGAAACGCGCCGGGATCATGCCGCGCGAATGCCGGCCCGGCCTGCGTGAGCAGGGTCCTTACGGCCAGCACGTCGGCGGCGTCCATGGGCTCGAGGTGTGCGTCGGCGCCCAGCGAGGCAATGGCCCCCTGGATGTAGATGACGGCCTCATAGAGGGAGTCGCCCAAGGCCTTTCCCGCGTCCCCGCAGATGACCATGCGCCCGGCCTGCGCCATGAAGCCGGAGAATGCCCCGACCGACCCGCCTATGACGATATCAGCGCCCTTCAGCGATATGCCGCAGCGCAGTCCCGCGGAGCCGTGGACGACGAGCAGCCCGCCGTGCGCCGAGGCCCCGGCGCCGTTGGAGGCAAAGCCCTTGACCTCGACGCGGCCGCTCATCATGTTTTCGGCCACCCCGGTGCCGGCGCTGCCGTCGATCGTGATCGCGGCGTGCCGGTTCATGCCGGCGGCGTAGTAGCCGGCGTGCCCTTCGATGCGCACATCACAGTCGAGATCGAGCCCGACTGCGATATTGTGCGCCCCGTCGGGGTGGGCGATGGTGACCCGCCGTCCATGGAGGGCCTCCTTGTGCTGATGCAGGTAGCCATTGACTTCGGTGACCGGGGTCGTGGCGAGATCAAAGTTCACGGCGTCCATACATACATCTCCTCGGGGACCGGCTCGAAGACATGGGCCTCCTCGATGTGCGGGAGGTGTGCGAGCGCGCGAAACTCGGATGCGATGGCGACGTAATCCTCGGTCTCGGCCACCACCGCGGGCTTGCAGCCGAAGGGATCGCGGATCAGGGCCAGACGATCGGGCGTGCCTATGAGGAAGGTGAAGAATCCGTCCAGTCTTTCGAACGCCGTCTGCAAGGCCTGCTCCAGGCTTGCGCCCTCGCGCAGGCGCCATTCGAGAAAGCGGCACGCCGCCTCGGTGTCGTTGTCGGTCTCGAAGCGAATCCCGTGGACTGCGAGCGCGCGCCGGACCTCATGGGGGTTTGACAGAGAGCCGTTGTGGACGAGACAGAAGTCGTGGCCGGCCGTGAACGGGTGGGCACGATCGGCGCTCACCGCCGATTCCGTGGCCATGCGTGTGTGGGCGATGATATGGCTACCCGCGAACGTGGCGAAACCATAACGCCGCGCGACCTCGTCCGGCGCCCCGACGTCTTTGTAGATCTCCAGGGAGTGCCCCATAGACAGGATGCGGACATGGGGATGGTGGGCGCGCAGCCAGGCGCCCACGGCCTCGGGCGATGTCTCTGCGATCGGAATGGTAAGCCGCGCATGGCGGTCGCGGACGTGGATCCCGGTCCTTAGGCTAAGCGCGCTGTCTAGGGCATCCTGAAGCCCGATCCAGGAAAACGCCGGGGATGTCGTCGGGGGATCGTAGAGCAGGCTCATCTTGAGCCAATCGGGACGCGCGTCCTGCGTGAACACGGCAAAGCCCGCGGAATCCGGCCCGCGTTCGCTCATGGCCTTAAGCATCGGCCGGCCAAGCGCGCCGATCTCGCCGCGCATGGCGGGATTTTTGATCAAGAGCCCTACGATCCCGCACATGGGATGCCTCCGTCTCGGCGTATCGTGGCGAACGTCATGGGATCAAAGGTCGACATAGTGCGCGATCTCCCAATCCGAGACATGGCGCATGTACTCGACCCACTCCTGATGTTTCAGGGTCAGGAATTCCTCGGCCAAGGGCCCCAGCGCCGCGCGCAGCACGGTATCTCCTTCCAGGGCCACGAGGGCCTCGTGGAGGTTTTGGGGGAGCAGCGCGACGCCCGCGCGCTCGCGTTCGCCGGCGGGAAGGCTGTAGAGATCGCGGTTTTGCGGGGCGCCCGGATCGAGGCCGCGTTCCACGCCGTCGAGGCCGGCGGCGATGAGGGCGGCCGTGGCCAGATACGGATTGCACGCGCCGTCTGGTAGCCGCAGCTCGAGCCGGCCGCCCGGTACGCGCACCATCGCCGAGCGGTTATTGTCCCCGTAGCTGATATAGGCCGGGGCCCAGGTGGAGCCGGTCAGCGAGTGGCCGACGACCAGGCGCTTATAGGAATTGACCGTCGGGGCGCAGAGCGCGGCCAGTCCGCGGGCGTGGGCGAGGAGGCCCGCCAGGAACTGGTAGGCGAGCGCGGACAGCCGCAGGCCCCGCGGGTCGTCCGGGTCCTCGAAGGCATTGTGGCCGTCGCGGCTCGCCGACATATGGATATGTTGTCCATTGCCGGGGCGGTTGGAAAAGGGCTTGGGCATGAAGGAACACACCATGCCCATGCCGTGCGCGATCTCGCTCGCCGCCATCTTGACAAACACCATGCGATCGCAGGATGTCAGGCCGTCGGTGTAGGTGTAATTGACCTCGAACTGGCCGTTGCTGTCCTCATGATCAATCTGATAGACATCAATGCCGACTGCCAGGAGAGAGCCTGTCAGGGCCTCCAGGAAGGCGCGTGATCGCGACAGACCCTTGAAGTCATAGCAGGGCTTGGCCTGATGGTCGCTGTCATCGAACGGCCACAGGCGCCCTTGATCGTCGCGCCGCAACAGCACGAATTCCGGTTCCATGCCGGTATCAAAGCCAAGCCCGCGTTCGGCCATGCGCGCGATCTGCCTCTTCAGGACATAGCGGCTGTCATAAGGCCAGGGGTTGCCCTGGACGTGACCGTCACAGACGATGCGCGCGTAACCCGGTTGCCAGGGGACGAGGCTCAAGGTGCGGAGGTCGCCCACCGCCATGTAATCGGCCTCGTGCGGGGCAAGCCCCAGGCCCCACACCGCGAACCCCGCAAAGCCCGCGCCATTTTTCACGATGTCCTCGAAGTGGCCGACCGGCACGCACTTGGTCTTGGGCGCGCCGTGGATGTCGACGAATTGCGCCAGGATGTACTGAATCTTGTGGCTTTCCAGGAATTGCCGCGCTTCGACGGTGGTCATGGGGTCTCCCGCTGTGGGTGGGCCAGATAGGACGATTGAGGGAAGCGGTCCCGGTGGTCGGGCGGTCTTAGGACCGGGCGGCGGCCGGATGACGCGGCAAGCGTCATGAGCGTCTCGAAGAGATAGGCGCCATAGCTGCGGCAGGTCCATACGAGGGCGCAAGGCACCGGACTCTTCAGGTCGGCGATGAGCAGCACCGGGACCTCGGCCATGAGGGTGAGGAAGGCCGGCCGATCTTGGGGGTCTGGGGCGCGAACATTGAAGGCGCAGGTCTGGGCGATCACGGTGCCAAGGCCAGGACCGCGCAGCGCCAGTGCCGTGTCTTGACGCACCACCGGATAGACGAGGTCCTCGGGTCCGATGCCGGCGGTATCCACACCAGGCACGCGTGGACCCTCGAGCAGGAACTCGTGGGGCCCGAGACGGACGATCAAGGTCTCGGCATCGACGCACCAGCTATTGGGCGATCGCGGCAGGGTAATGCCGCGGCGTTCGAGCAAGCCCTGCGCGCCACGGCCCTTGAGACCGATCCGCGCAAGGAGCGAGTGGTCGGAGACCTCGAGTGCGGGCGGGGGATCGCCACGATCCGGGGCCGGGGCCGCACCATCGCCTGTGACGAGTGCACTTGCGCCCAGGGGTTTCATGAGACCTCCTTTTGTCGTTCCTGAAGGGGGTCGTAGAAGGGGAGCGGGCTCACCAGGGCCTGCGCGAGACCGCCATCGCCGCGCCGTATGGTGATGACGCCGCCTACCTCGCTTATCGAGGGGGCGACGTAGGCAAGCCCGATGTGGCGCTGAAGGGTCGGGCTCCAGGCGATGCTCGTGACCCGCCCCGCGACCTCGTTGTGGGCTATGACCAGGTGGCCTTCCTGAGGCACCGCATCATCGCGGGCGGCTTTCACGATAAAACCGACGAGCACGCGCGCACGCGGTTTTGCGTGCAGGATCGCAAGGCTGCGCTGGCCGACGAAAAAGGGTTTATCGAACTTTACCGCCCACCCGAGGCCCGCCTCGTGGGGATGGGTCGCGCCGTCGGTGTCTTGGCCGACGATGATATGGCCTTTTTCGAGACGCAGGATGCGCTGTGCCTCGACGCCAAATGGGCATATACCGTGCTCCTGGCCGGCGCGCATGAGCGCCTCCCAGAGGACCGCGCCGAGGTTCGCGGGCACATGGATCTCATAGCTCCACTCGCCGACGAAGCCCAGGCGCATGATGCGCGAGGGGATGCCGGCCACATGACCCTCGCGATAGGCACGATAAGGGCAGGATTGCGGTGAGAGATCGATATCGGTCAAGGGCTCGAGCACCGCGCGCGCCCGGGGCCCGGCCAGATTGGCGGCAAAGAACTGGCCGGTATAGGGGGTCAAGACGCAGTCCATGCCCCAGAGCGTGATGAGACGTGAGAGTTCGCGGGTGACGGCCACGGCCCCCGAGGTGCTGGTCGTGCCATAAAAGCCGGTGGCATCCCGGCGCGCGATCACGCCATCATCGATGAGCGTGCCGGCCTCGTCACACAAGAGCGCGTAGCGGGTCTCGCCGGGCGCGAGATCGGCGTAGCGCGAGACATAGGCTTGCTCGATGAAGGCCAGGGCATCGGGCCCGGCTATCTCGATCTTGCCAAGCGGCGCGACATCGATGATCCCGACCCGTTCACGCACCGCGCGTACCTCGCGCTCGATGCACGCCTCTTCGGAGAGGCCCGCGGCTTGGTAGTAGGCGGGGCGCAGCCAGGTCGCGGCCTCCACGAACACCGCGCCCAGGTCTTCATGCTGCCTGTGGGCCGCGGTGCGCCGGCGCGGATGAAAGCCGTGACCGGCGAGCACGCCCAGCGGCACGGGATGCACGAAGGGTCGGGCGGTGGTGGTGCCGATGGCCTCCGGGGTCTCGTGGCGGATGTGGGCGAGGAGACGCAGGGCGTTCATGTGCGAATGCTTGCCTTGACTCGGACCCATGCCGGAGGTCGTGTAGCGCTTCAGGAGCTCGCTCGTGTCGAAGCCTTCCTGAATGGCGTTGATGTAGTCCTGATACTGGAGGTCCTCATCGAAATCGAGGAATTCCCGGCCTCGCGGGTGGCTCACAAAGGGCCACGGGTGGCTGTGCGCGATCGTATCGCGCGCCACCGCCGGGGCATCGGTGGTCCGGTATCCGGCGTGCGCGGCGGCGCGCCCCCCGGCGCGTCGGCCATCGGCAAGCCGTGCGTCCGGGGCGAAGACCCCGTTTACGCGCCCGCAGGCAAAGACCCCATCGGGCAGTTCGCCCGGGACCCATTGCTCCAAGGCCTTGTCGTAGATAAGCCGGCCCCCGGCCTGACCCAAGATCGCGGCCGCGGGCGCGAAGCCGGTACTGAGGATGACGCCATCGCAGGCGATCTCGCGATAGGAGGGGGACGCCTGCCCTTCGGCGGTTATGGGCGCGACGCGCACCGCCGCCACCCCGAGGCGATCCGGCGTGGGCACGGCCTCGGTGATAGCGCAGGCCACGCACACCTCCACGCCTTGGGCCTGCAGATCCCCGGCCTCTTTGGGGGCGGGTCTCATATCCACGATGAGCGCGATCGCGACCCCGTGGGCCTGTAAGGCCTTCGCCACCTCGTAGCCTTCGGCGTTGGCGACCAGCAGCACGGCGCGCTCCATCGGTCGAACCGCATAGCGATAGAGCAACCGCAAGGCCGCGGAGCCGAGCAGGATGCCGGGGAGGTCGTTATTGCGGAACACCGCCGGCTGCTCCCAAAGGCCGGTCGCGCAGACCACCGCGCGGGCGTGCATCTTGCTCATGTGGTGGGGGCCTACGAGCGCCACGCCGTGCCCCGCGTAATAGCCGGCCGCGCAGGTCGCTTCCCGCACGCCGATGCCGGGATGCGTCCGCGCCTTCAGGATCAGTGCGCGGATGGCGAGGCGCGCGTCCGAAAGGCCCGCGGGATGGTAGGTGACGCTGCCGCCGATATGCGCGTTCTCATCCACCAACACCACGCGGGCGCCGCAGTCGGCGGCGGCGATCGCGGCCGCAAGTCCCGAGGGACCGGCGCCGATGACGAGCACGTCGCAAAAGTCGTGGCGGGTCACGGTCCTCAGACGCGGCGCCTTCGGGTCGATGGCGCCAAGACCCGCGACCCGCCGGAACAGGCGTTCCCACAAGGGGAATAGCCGTTTGTTGTAGAAGGCCTTGTAATAGAAGCCGACCGGCAGGAACCGCGACAGCCGGTCGAGCACGAACCCGCGATCGTGGGCGACGCCCCCCCAGGTATTGACGGCGCGCACCACCATGCCGGCCTCCACCGGGCTTATATCGGCGCGGATATTGATCCGCTCGTTCGTCTGCACCAGGACATTGACGTCATGATTGGCAGCTGACAGTACGCCCCGCGGCCGGTGATACTTGAAGCTGCGTCCGAGTGCGCTTCGGCCGGCGGCCAAGAGCGCGCTCGTGATAGTGTCACCGGCGTAGGCTGGTACGGCCTGCCCCTCGAACACGAAAGACAGCGGCCGGTGCCGGTCTATCCATTCGCCCGCGACGGGCGGCAGGCGCGTGGGGCCGCTCATGGCGCATCGCCCGTGACGAGATAGGTCGCGGTCACGACATCGGTGGCGGTGTCGCGTTCGGCGATAAACCAGGTGTGGCTCGGTGTATGGCACCACCACTCGCATCTTACGCCGGGGACGCCCACGCGGTTGAATACCGCATCCGCCCAGAGGGCATCGTCCACCGAGGACGGATCCGGCATCACGCGCAGCGCGCCGCCGTAGAAGAATTCCGAGAGCGGACGGGGTCCGTTGACAGGGCAGCTCAGGGTCTTCATGAGGGCCTCAATGTCCGACCGCGGCCGCGCCGCGCTCGCCGGTCAGGGCGTAATCCCGAAAGCGATCGAGCCCGAACCCTGTGATGAGCGGATGGGGGTCATCATGGGCCAGGGTGTGCGCCATGGTCTTGCCGCAGATGGGGGTCGCCTTGAATCCCCAGGTGCCCCAGCCGCCATCCAGATAGAAGCCGCGGATCGGGGTCTTGCCCATGATGGGCGCGAAGTCTGGTGTCATGTCGGCCATGCCCGCCCATTGGCGCACGACACCCACCTGCGACAAAAAGGGAAAGAGATCGAGTATGCGCGAGGCGAGCCCCTCGGCGAACTCCAGGGTGGAGCGTGTCTGATGCAGCTCGTAAGGGTCGAGTGCCGCCCCCAGCACCAGTTCGCCACGCGCCGATTGGCTGATATAGACATGCAGACTGCCGGAGACCACGATCGGATCGAGCCAGGGTTTCATGGGTTCTGTCACCATCGCCTGCAGCGGGTGGACGACGATGGGGCTTGCGAGGCCGACCATGTTCAAGACGCGCGGGGTGGAGCCGGCGACCGCGCATAGCACCTTGCGGGTGGCGATCGGTCCACGCGACGTGCGCACCCCGGTCACCTCGCCGCCAGACGTCTCGACGCCCAAGACCTCCGTTTGCTGGTGGATCTCGACGCCCAACTTATCGGCGGCACGCCCATAGCCCCAGGCCACGGCATCGTGACGGGCGATGGCGCCGGGTGCGTGATAGAGGGCGCCGACGATGGGCGCATGACCGTCGCAGGAGAGGTCGATGCCGGGGATCGCCCTTTGGACCTCATCGGGACCCACGACCTCGGAGTCGACCTGACAGTGCTTATTGATCTCGGCGCGCTGGCGCATGGTGCGCAGCGCCGCATCGCTATGGGCCAGGGTAAAGTGACCGCGGGTGGCATAGAAGAGATTGAGCTGGAGTTCCTGCGCGAGCTCGCGCCACAGGCGGATCGCGGCATCGTAGAAACGCACGCCTTCGACGGTGATGTAGTTGGAGCGGATGATCGTGGTGTTACGCGCGGTGTTGCCGCCGCCGATATAGCCCTTCTCCACGACACAGATATTCCTCATGCCGTGGTCGTGGGCGAGGTAGTAGGCGGCGGCGAGCCCGTGGCCCCCGCCCCCTATGATGACCGCGTCATAGCCCTTTCGGAGGGTCTCGTGGCGCGTGAACATGCGCGGCTCGGGGTAGGTCTTGGAGAGCGCGAAACGCGCCAGACGCCAAGGCATGGGCAGCCCTCAAGGCCGACCGGGCGCCGGCCGGGGGCCTGCGATCGGCGAGACGGAAAAGGCGTTGGCAAAAGGCCCCCGAGGCCCGGGGCGAGGTATCGGCGCGACCCTTCGCGGCCCCCGATCGGAGGCCCGCCTGGTTCGGGGGTGCGCGCAGGGGTCGTCGTCTCGGATCCCCATGCCGCAGGGCCAGGACGTCAAGGGGATTGCGGGCGGCGGGGTGGTCATCTTCATCAGGGGCCTCGGGCCGGAAGATTCGTCATGGGAACTATTAGTTCCTATTGTTCACCGTCAGGCGCAAGTAGTCAACAAGTTTTCTCTGTGGGAAACTCCGCATCGGGGAAGACCCGATCGAGGGACGGTATGACAAACAGCGAGGTCGGCCGGGAAGGCGAGGAGGGGGCGCTGTGGCGCTATCTGGGCAATGCCATCCGCAGTCTGCGGCAAAGACAGGATCTTACGATCGCGGACGTCGCGGATCTCGCCGGCATCAGCCGCGGCATGTTGTCGAAGATCGAGAATGCCCAGACCGCGACCAGCTTAGAGACCCTGGCGCGGCTCGCGCGCGCCTTGGGCGTGTCCTTGTCGGCGCTCTTTCGCAGTTACGATGTGAAGGAAGGGGGTGCCCAACTGATCCGCCGTGGCGAGGGCATGGAGGTGGTGCGACGCGGCACGAAGCGTGGACACACCTACCACCTGCTCGCCTATGACCAGGGTCCGACCAAGGTCTTCGAGCCGTTTCTGATCACCATCGATCACGAATCCGAGATCTTCCCGACCTTCGAGCACCCGGGGACCGAGTTCATCTACATGCTGGAGGGGGAGATCGAGTATCGCCATGGACAAGGGCGCTATCATCTCTTGCCGGGCGATGCGCTCACCTTTGCCGGCAATGTGCCGCATGGTCCGGAGCGCCTCATCACATGTCCCATCCGCTTTCTTTCGATCATCATCTACCCGACCGAGCGCTGACCGGGTTCTTGTGATCGCCCATGACCCCAGGGCGCCTTGTAAAAGGCCGCAGTCCCATGAAGCCGGAAATCCACGCGGGTGCCGGCGGCCGCCCCATGCCCTGGCCCATAGGGATCCGAAAGCGGCCCTCGTCGGAGGTAGCGGGCTTGAGGCCGCGCCGGATGCGATCGGCTCAGTCCCGACGCGGTGCTGTCCTCGACGATTCCTGCCGCACGGCGTGACGGCGCGCCTGCGCCGCGCGTGCCTCGGCGACCAGCGCCATCGTCGATCCCCAATAATGCGCGCATAGACCCTCAAAGCGCGTCCGCTCCGGGTTTCTGGGCAAGCACTCAAGCCTCGACAGGGCTCTGAGATCGGGGATCGTCTGCTGATAGTCGGATATCGCCTGCTTGTATTCCCGGCGATTCTCGGCGGGTATGACAATCGGGGGCAGGCCGGCACGCAGAACCGGGAGGTTGGCAAGCAGCCGCGCCATGCGGCCATTCCCATCGAAAAAGGGGTGGATCGTCACAAAATCGAGATGGGCCTCGGCATAGGCGCGCGCGGCGGTGTCCGTCGTCAAGAATGGCTCATGGCGATCATTGAACGCCGCGAGCCACTCGCTCATAAGGCCAGGCACATGCTGCGGTTCGGGAAATTCCCGCCAATGCTGCCGACCATCGGGCCCCAACGCGGTTGTGAAATGGGCATCCGTTTTCCAGGCACCCACGGGCTTATAGATATCGATGATTGCGTCTGTGAGGACGACACGATGTAAAGCAAAGATGTCGGCTTCCCGCAGTCTATCGACCTAGGTCTTGAGTGTCTGAGGCAAAGAAACATCGAGTATGCCAGATCCTTAAATGGCCTATAGGAGTTCGCTTGACGTCTTGTGCAATCATCGCTGTTATACGGAAAGAGAGGACCTTTCGAGAAGAGCCGTGTGGGCGATGGATCAGGATCTTGTAAAGACCTATACATAGAGGAGCCTGTACGCTCATGCCATCTGCACGTCGGACTCGTCGCATCCGTCCTTGCGGGATCCAATGCCCAAGACCTCGTGTGCCCAAATCACGAATGTGCCCGCGACCTCCCCCCGAGTAAGAGGGGGTCTCACCCCAAATAAGGGACTGGCAAAACCGCATGTAGCGTTTTCCAGTGGCCGCGTCTGATGTCAAAGATTCGAGGATACCAAGAAGGACCGAAGTAGGCTCCGCTCGAAAGGCAGGGAACTGGTTTCCGTAGGCGGCTTGGTCGCGGGCTATGACCTGCGTGACCAAGGGGATCAATCGCTCCAGGGGGCATTGGTCGGCCGCTCGTTTTCGGATGGCGTACACGTCATACAGGTGACGTACCAGACGATCGTCGTAGGCGCCGCGTCCTAAGCCCGCTTGATCCTGGGCGGTCCGGCGCAGATAGCCCACGATCTTGTCGGCTACCGTGTCCGCGATGCTGACCACTGGGACGAGCGGGGCGGGGGGCGGGTCTTTTTGTGGAGCCCCAATCCGGTCCGCAGATAGCCCACGATCTTGTCGGCTACCGTGTCCGCGATGCTGACCACTGGGACGAGCGGGGCGGGGGGCGGGTCTTTTTGTGGAGCCCCAATCCGGTCCAAGACCGTACGTAAGGGTTTTGTTTCGATTGGGGAGATCGGCGCGAAGGCCGTGATCTCGATCTTGATGTGGGGGCGCAGCGCCCCATCGGATGCCGTGAATGCGCTCTGGTAGGCGAACTGCCCCATGATGTACTCATTGCCATTGCGTCCCTTCATCTCACCGTCGAGCGGAAACCCGGCATCTTCCAGTGATTTTTGGATAGCCGCCTTGATCGAGGAGAGGAAGCGGCGCTTCGCGGTCTGGCCGGTCACGGCCTTGGGCACGACGATGCGGAAGTCGGCATCCTCGGACATGCGCTCGATCACACCGTGGGCCTGGGAGAGGGCCGTACCTCCGCAAAAGATGATGTGGGCGCCTATCTGGCTTCCAGCGCGACAGACGATCTCTACGGCATCGCGGACCAGGAGGTCTTTCTCGAGCATTGCGCCGCTTAAGGCGACCGTACGCCTTCGAGTGACCTTTTCGATCGCTTGGATCTGCTTATCTGCGAGACCTCTCATACTGAAGGACCCTCTTGCCGAAACCGATCTTGCGAACGATGCGCGAGCGTCCCACATCGTAAGCCAGCCACGCCGGCACTTGCGTGCTGCGGTTCTCATTGTAGGCCCGCGTGACACTATCCGTACCTGGCGAAATCCCCAGCTTCACAAGTAATTCTCGGGTGTAGGTTTGGTCACTGCAGGCGGGATACACAAACCGCTTGCCGTTGTCCTCCTCCACGGCCGCGCGCACATACGCGCCATAACCTACCTTGATCAGCACCCCCGCGCGCACCAGGGCGGCCAGGGCCCGGGCGATCGACGAATACGATGTGGGTGCCAGGGCTTCTACGAACTCGGCGCACAGAAAGGCATTCTCTTGGGGGCGGGCGGCGAGATAGGCCTCGATGGCTTGGCGGGTTTTGGGGGGTTTCATGACGCGACCTCGCGCACGCAAGGGGTCCCGAAAGCCACCAAGCTAGCATAATGCGATATGTTTGTCGAGACTGAGCGACTGACTGCAGCAATTCTCAATGTGATGCGATAGCGCCTGGATCACCCGGTGACGATGCCAGAATGCGTCTGTCTGGACGCGCCCGTGCCGGATGTTGGGCGCCTTCCCGCCCTGCGGGACGCCACTCGGTGCCCCTGGTCAGTGCCACATGGAGAATTGCTGGACTGACTGCGCAGCGGTATGCACACATCGGTTTCCGTCTCGCCGGATCCCGCCATGGTGTTCCCGATAATGGGCAGGTGCTACGCCGATGGCTCCACCGGTATGTGGACAGCGCTCACAAGGGCGTGGTTCGCCTATAAGGCGAGCCCTTCGCCAAAAAGGGCCACAACGCTTCCCGGTGCGCACGAACCTGTAAAAGAACGCGCCCCCATGAAGCCGGAAAATCCACGCGGGTGCCGGCGGCCGCCCCATGCCCTGGCCCATAGGGATCCGAAAGCGGCCCTCGTCGGAGGTAGCGGGCTTGAGGCCGCGCCGGATGCGATCGGCTCAGTCCCGACGAAATCCACGCGGGTGCCGGCGGCCGCCCCATGCCCTGGCCCATAGGGATCCGAAAGCGGCCCTCGTCGGAGGTAGCGGGCTTGAGGCCGCGCCGGATGCGATCGGCTCAGTCCCGACGCGGTGCTGTCCTCGACGATTCCTGCCGCACGGCGTGACGGCGCGCCTGCGCCGCGCGTGCCTCGGCGACCAGCGCCATCGTCGATCCCCAATAATGCGCGCATAGACCCTCAAAGCGCGTCCGCTCCGGGTTTCTGGGCAAGCACTCAAGCCTCGACAGGGCTCTGAGATCGGGGATCGTCTGCTGATAGTCGGATATCGCCTGCTTGTATTCCCGGCGATTCTCGGCGGGTATGACAATCGGGGGCAGGCCGGCACGCAGAACCGGGAGGTTGGCAAGCAGCCGCGCCATGCGGCCATTCCCATCGAAAAAGGGGTGGATCGTCACAAAATCGAGATGGGCCTCGGCATAGGCGCGCGCGGCGGTGTCCGTCGTCAAGAATGGCTCATGGCGATCATTGAACGCCGCGAGCCACTCGCTCATAAGGCCAGGCACATGCTGCGGTTCGGGAAATTCCCGCCAATGCTGCCGACCATCGGGCCCCAACGCGGTTGTGAAATGGGCATCCGTTTTCCAGGCACCCACGGGCTTATAGATATCGATGATTGCGTCTGTGAGGACGACACGATGTAAAGCAAAGATGTCGGCTTCCCGCAGTCTATCGACCTGTTGTGAAATGGGCATCCGTTTTCCAGGCACCCACGGGCTTATAGATATCGATGATTGCGTCTGTGAGGACGACACGATGTAAAGCAAAGATGTCGGCTTCCCGCAGTCTATCGACCTTAAGCAGCCGATAGATGACTTCGATGCCCTTGGCATGACCGTAGATCTCTTGGTGGTCTCGCAGCGGCTTGCCAGCTATGGTGAGGCCCTCTTCCAGAACGAACGCGGTATCGCCAAGCGTCAGCGTATTGCCCTCGATGGCGGTGGACGCATGCGTCCAGAGATTACGGATCTGGGCGAGAAGCATCACCCGGATGTCCTCATCGAGGTTTTCGGCAAAGAATCGTGGTCTCACAGTCGTTATCACCGCATGTTGCGCGCACGGGCTCGTGGCGCCTCGAAGTATTGATCGTCGACAGGCACGACGATGCGGAAGTCGGCATCCTCGGACATGCGCTCGATCACACCGTGGGCCTGGGAGAGGGCCGTACCTCCGCAAAAGATGATGTGGGCGCCTATCTGGCTTCCAGCGCGACGGCACGACGATGCGGAAGTCGGCATCCTCGGACATGCGCTCGATCACACCGTGGGCCTGGGAGAGGGCCGTACCTCCGCAAAAGATGATGTGGGCGCCTATCTGGCTTCCAGCGCGACAGACGATCTCTACGGCATCGCGGACCAGGAGGTCTTTCTCGAGCATTGCGCCGCTTAAGGCGACCGTACGCCTTCGAGTGACCTTTTCGATCGCTTGGATCTGCTTATCTGCGAGACCTCTCATACTGAAGGACCCTCTTGCCGAAACCGATCTTGCGAACGATGCGCGAGCGTCCCACATCGTAAGCCAGCCACGCCGGCACTTGCGTGCTGCGGTTCTCATTGTAGGCCCGCGTGACACTATCCGTACCTGGCCTTGCCGAAACCGATCTTGCGAACGATGCGCGAGCGTCCCACATCGTAAGCCAGCCACGCCGGCACTTGCGTGCTGCGGTTCTCATTGTAGGCCCGCGTGACACTATCCGTACCTGGCAGGACGGTCTTGTCTCTCGCCACGTCCTGCTGTGCCTCATTCGCCCGCTGGGCCCGCCAAGACCTCTTGGGCGCATGCCTCGATCGCCGCGAACACCTCTTCGGGCACATGCGCCGCGAACTGTCTGCGGCGGTTCTTCGCGATGCGCCCGCCCTGGTCGAGGCAGGCCACGACCAGGGTGGCGAGGTCACTCCCCCGCACATCAAACCGCGCCCCAACCGCCTGGATGATCCGGTCGTAGCGGTTCAGATAGTCTACCTCCGCGCGCAATTCCCCCTCCAGCGCCTGTTCGGTCATCCGGTATCCGAAGGCCACGCAATCCGTGGCATCCCAATAACGATAGAGCGCCAAAGATCCCTGAAATGTCATCTCGTACTGGCCCTCGTCGATCCAACGCACCGCCCACCGTTCTGTCAAGGGGCGCGAATAGGCCTGAAGCACAGCGAGATAGTCGCCCTCATGCTTTTTCATCGCCACCGACACGGGCACGAGCCATCCGTCGGTCAGACGCCCCGATCGGCAGAGTGTCTGGTGGAAGAGAAACCGCGACAGGCGCCCATTGCCGTCGAGGAAAGGGTGCAGGAACACGAAACCGAAGGATGCGATCGAGGCGGCGACCACGGGGTCGATGACTCGGGGCGCCTCCTCCGTCCAGGCGCACCACTGACGCATCAACTCCGCGAGCAGGTCCGGTGGCGGCGGGATATAGGTGATGCCCGCAGCGCTGCGGGGCGGCCCGCGCAGCCAGTTTTGGTTGGTACGGTAGGCCGCCGCCCGATCCCAGGGATTTGTGAGGACACTGCTCTGCATCGCCGCCAGATAGGTCTCGGATAGGGGGTGCGGATCGTGTGCCTGACGCAGCAGGCGCCTAAAGGCGCGCGCCTTGTCCTCGCTCGGCGCCTCGCGCTCAATGGCGAACGACGACTCGGTCTCGCGCAGGTAGGCCCAGGCCAGGGCCCGTTCTCGAAGGACAGGGCTCAAGGAGGATGCGAATGCTTGCGCGCGCCCCAAGAGGTCCGAGGCCATCGCGGCCTGAACGGTCGGGGTACGCTCGACCGTGGCGCAATAGCCAAGGGAGCCCAAACCGTTGAACCTAAATAGTGTCTGACCGAAATTAAATAACAATATATATATCAATATGTTACAATACATTCCAGTGAGTGAAGTCGGTAATGCGAATTCACTAGGCTTTGGGTGTGGATTTTGTATCACGTTGATTATTAAGGGTACTTTTCTTAAACGAGCACGGGGAAAATGAGCCTTTCCTCCCCAAGCGGCCGATTTCTCGACACACTTCAATGCCAGGATAGACCCATGCGGAATGTCATAAACACACAAGCGAGTCTGGGAGAGTGGCCGATTGGAGACATCGTGCTGGATCTGAAATCGCGGGATGATATCCCGAAGCTGCTCGTGGGACTGCAGTACATCTATAAGACCCCGGGGCTCCGAGATGAGGTATTTGCGATACTGCAAGATATCATTCCCCGTCATGTCGACGGGAAAAAGGCGAGCCACACTCTGGGGCGACCGGGCATGGAACAGTGGAAGATCCTGGTATTGGGTGTCGTCCGTCTGGGACTCGATGCCGACTACGACCGACTCCAGGAACTGGCCAATCAGCACAACACGCTACGGCAGATGTTGGGGCACGCCGACTGGTACGATAAACACACCTACGAACTGCAGACACTGAAGGATAACCTGCGCCTCTTCACGCCGGAACTCCTCGGGCGGATCAACGACGCCGTGGTGCGCGCCGGCCATACCCTGGGTAAAAAAAGTCCAGAAGACGTCCTCACAGGGCGCTGTGACTCTTTTGTTGTCGAAACGGACGTGCATTTTCCCACCGATATCAACCTGCTGTACGACGCGATTCGCAAAACCATCGGATGCTGCGCGCAGATCAGCAACACACATGCCCCGCTGTGACTCTTTTGTTGTCGAAACGGACGTGCATTTTCCCACCGATATCAACCTGCTGTACGACGCGATTCGCAAAACCATCGGATGCTGCGCGCAGATCAGCAACACACATGCCCTGAAAGGGTGGCGTCAAAGCGCATTCAACCTGCGTCACTTCAAAAAGTCGTACCGCACCATACAGAAGCTCAAGCACTCCACGTCGAAAGACGAAAGTCTGCGCGCAGCGAAGCAACAAGAGATTCGCTGCGCCCACAAGAGCTACCTGGAAGAGGCCTTGGGTTATCTGCAGCGTGCCCATCAGACGCGGGTCGAGGTTCTCGCCATGCCGGGCGTATCCCTGTGTGACGTGGCGCAGATCGCATCACTGGACGGCTATAGGGCGCATGCCGAACGTCAGATCGACCCGATTCGGCGGCGGGTGCTGGCCGGCGAAAAGATTCCCCATAACGAGAAGGTCTTCTCGATCTTCGAGCCGCACACGGAATGGATCAGCAAAGGCAAAGCCGGCGTTCCGGTCGAGCTGGGCGTGCGGGTCTGCGTTCTCGAAGACCAGCATCGTTTCATTCTCCATCATCAGGTTATGGCAAAACAGACAGACGACCAGAGTGCCGTCAGCATGGTCGACTGCGCCCAAGCGCGCTTTCCGACGCTGCGGAGTGTCAGCTTTGATAAAGGCTTCCACAGTCCGGCGAATCGTCAGGCGTTGGAAGCGCGATTGGACCTGGTGGCCTTGCCCAAAAAAGGCCGGCACTCGGTCGCCGATCGCGAGCGCGAAACGGCCCCGGCATTTGTCCGGGCCCGGCACCAGCATTCCGCGGTCGAATCGGCCATCAACGGCTTAGAGCATTGTGGGCTGGATAGGTGCCCGGATCACGGCATGGCGGGATTCCAGCGCTACGTGGCGTTAGCGGTACTGGCGCGCAATATCCATCGCCTAGGGGTCGTGGTTCGCGAGCGAAGCGCCCGCAAGAAAACGCCAATACCGGAACCGCAACGCAGAGCAGCCTGACGCCATAGGCAAGAGCTAAAGCGAAGATACGGGGTACGCTCGCTCTCTGATCAGGGGAATGACATGATTCCATTATCCCCATTCCGTTTCTGTGGAAGAATGGGAGGCCGTCAGCGCTATTCGGTAACGATCAGGCTTCTCTCATCGGCGAGGGGTCACCCGTTTTTAAAAAAAACGGGTATTTTCGGTCAGACACTAATTCCGTTTCTGTGGAAGAATGGGAGGCCGTCAGCGCTATTCGGTAACGATCAGGCTTCTCTCATCGGCGAGGGGTCACCCGTTTTTAAAAAAAACGGGTATTTTCGGTCAGACACTAAATACGGCAGTTGAGGTAAGCGCGGAGCAAAAGCGCCTTGATGGGTGAGGCTTTTTTGCTCAAACCTGCATTCACCCAGCAGGTGAACTGCAAAAATGGCTGGACGCCCCAGGAAATCTGGCAGATAGACCGTATTTTGCGCGCCGACTGCCGGATCTGGGTTGAACCGCACCCGCCAGCGCGCATCGCGCGCGCGCCGGGAGCGGTCACGTAACGGCGCGGGTCGAAGAGGGGTGCGGTGGGCCCGCCTATCGAGGGTAGGTCCTCGAGTGTACGCCCGCTGAACTGTTCCCAAAGATAACAGGCGATCCGAATATAGGCCCCGGTGGGCGATCGGCGCAGGGTGGTCCACAGGGTCTTTTGGTCCAACCGGGGGAGCGCTTCCGCCAGGGCACGTCTAGCACTCCATGTGGGACCGCATAACCTCATGCGCCATGAAGATGCATGGTCCCGAGATCCGCAGGAAGCGATCTTGGCATCGGCTTACCCATTGGCGCTGTGGTTTGCGTCATCGTGGTGGCGCCTCCATTGGGAGCCCCTGCCGCCAGACCGTGTGTCACCGACCGTAGAGTGGCGTATGGCGCATGAACTCGCTGCTGCGGGGCATGGTTTCGTGTGGCCGCGGGTGTTGTTCGCCGCCGACGGACAGCGCATGCGGATATGGGCCGTTGCCTCTCGGCCAGACGCGCGGCAGTCCTTGCGGTACCTTACGAGCCTGGAACAGCCGGCCTCTGTCTCGTTGGATGATTTCGCGCACGGGATCGAGGCGCTTATCGCGGCGACCCTGGAGCGTTTGGATGCGCGGGGGCGTCGAGAGAATGATTTGCGAGCCCTGTGGGACCTCGTAAGCGAAGATCGCGCCAACGCCGAGAGCGCGGTTTACCGGAGAGTGGAGACGGAGTTCGGATTCGAGCCTGATGAGGCCCCAGAGCCGTTCATGGACGCGGCGTTGCGGTTACGAGGGATCCTGGGGCCGAGCTTGTCGGAAGTTGCGGCCGTATATGGCAAGGGGACGGGAGGTCCAACGGAGATCGAGGCGCTTATCCACGCGCCCGGTGTGTCGGGTAAGCCCTTCGATCCCCGCCCGTCGGGCTCGGCTTCGACATGGGCTCGCGGATCAGCGCGACCCTGGGAGGAGGCCGTGCAAGCGGCGCGTGGCATACGGACGGCCCTTGGAAACACGGAAGATCCCCTGGATGAGAGGGTGTTGTACGACTTATTGGGGATCGCGGCCGGCGAGATGACGTCGTGGTCTCCAGCCGCCCAGCGAACGAAGGCGGTGCTGGTCAAGCCCTTGAGTCACGGCCGGTATCGGTTCGCGCCGCGCAGGGGTCATCCGACGTCACGGCGTTTCGATCTCGCGCGACTATATAGCGACTATCTGTTGCCGGAGGCTACCCGCGGCTCGTGGCTCGCCAGCAGTGATCTCGGCACAGCGCGCCAACAGTATCAGAAGGCATTCGCGGCCGAGTTTCTCTGCCCGATCCGGGCGCTCACCGCGTTTTTGGAAAACGATTATTCGGATGGGGCAATCGAGGAAGCGGCCGGGCATTTCGGTGTCAGCCCGCTGGCCGCCAAGGCCTTGCTCGCCAACAATGCCATTCTGGCGCGAGATGGGGGCGACGGACACGCGCAGCCGTCTCGTTATTATCCGATCTAGTCTGGATTTCCACGGCGCAGCTTCGGCCTAACGGCGGCGACTTATGGGCCGCCGCTTCTTCCGTTGATTGTATTCCCATCTGCGAGTGAGCGTTAGGCGTTAGGTGCTCCTACGTGAGGGTATTCAGCTGCGCGTGTCGTCGGCAAACGCGGTTATTGCCGTCACGCACCCGGGCGGCAAGAACCCGGATTAGGCCGGTATCCATAGGGTTGCGGTCATACAAGGGATGGTAGCGAAAAACTGTTGGCAGCTACAGGTTGTATGTATCAAGAGGCGTGCATGGGTATAGGCGCACCACAGGACATAACAGCCCGCCGTCGCTTCTTCGCGGAGCCGTCCCACCCCCGTCAGCGCATGTACGAGGCCCTGCGCGCCTATTTTCTCGAAGGCCGTCCGTCGCATGAAGTGGCGCGCGCCTTCGGCTATAGCGCGGGGTCCTTTCGCGTGCTCTGTCATGCGTTTCGCCACGATCCCTCTCCGCAATTCTTCGTTTCCCCGAACGCGGGGCCGCGTGATCAACCGAAGAAATCGAAGGCGCACGATCTGGTGATTGCGTTGCGCAAGCAGAACCACTCAGTGTATGAGATCGCCGAGGTGCTGAAAGAGCGCGCGGTGCCGTTGAGCCCGACGGCCATGCGCGAGGTGTTGCGCGCGTGCGGAAGGCTTCGCACCCTTGCCGCGGCGCCTGGATGAAGAGCGGGCGGTTCTGCCGGGGCCCCACCGGGGAGCCGGTGGCAGGCGCGCGGGCCTTTAGGCTGACGCCGGACACGCAGTTTACAACACGATGCGGTGGGCTATTTGTGTTCGTGTCCGACCTGGTGCGCATGGGAATCGCGAATCTGGCCGGCGTGGCCAAGTGGCCCGGGTCGGCGATGATTCCAGCGGAGCATGCCTTACGGGCGGCGCTGGCACTCAAGCTGTGGTCGATCGAACGCAAGAGCCATGTGATGGCGCTGGTCGCCGACCCGGGCTTGGCGCGCGGAAATCCAGGCTAGGCGAATAGATGGTGCGCGCCAGGTTGTCCGGGGAGGCTCGCCATCCCGGCTTGGGCTGGACTGCTCACAAGACAGGGCGTAGGATTAAATCCTATTCACTTGTCAGAGCGCCCAGTATGCGAACGACTCAACAGTTAAGCATCACCCTCACCAAGGAGATGGCTGATGCGGTAAAGGACAAGGTGCGCTCGGGTGAGTACGCCACCGAAAGCGAGGTCATCCGGGACGGCCTGCGGGCGCTTCTCGCGCGCGACCAGGCCGTCGAGAAGTGGCTGCGCGACACTGTGGTGCCAGCAGCGGAGGCGTTGCGAGCCGACCCAGGGCAGGCCCTTACCGCAGATGAAGTGCGCGAGCATTTGGTGAAGCGCAGGAAGGCGGTCGCCAAGCACCGAACGTGAGCCACACCGTGCAGTTTTCTCCCGCGGCCCGCGACCAGCTGGCTGAACTCGAGGACTACTTAAGCGAGGCCGCGTCACCTGCCGTCGCCTCCCGCTACGTCGATGCCATCATCGCGTATTGTGAAGGGCTTGCCACGTTCCCGATGCGTGGCCGTGGGCGCGACGACATCCTAGCGGGTTTGCGTATCACCATCATCGCGTATTGTGAAGGGCTTGCCACGTTCCCGATGCGTGGCCGTGGGCGCGACGACATCCTAGCGGGTTTGCGTATCACAAACTACCGTCGCCGTGCCGTGATTGCGTTTCTTGTAGACGCCGAAGCGCAGATCGTGTCCATCGTCGGCGTTTACTACGGGGGCCGAGATTTCGAAGCCATCCTTCGGGGCGCCCCCGAAGATGATCGCCCGCCGGATCTCAAAAACCGCTAGGCTCATATTATGGACGCCCCCTACATTACCAGCCGGGCCATTGTGCATAACTCCAAACATTGGCTGATGGTGTACGAAGACCTTACCGTCAAGGGTATGACGAAGAGACCTAAGGCCAAGAAGGATGAAACAGCCAATGGGCCAAAAACCGGGCGGCGGCGAAGGTCGGACTCAACAAGAAAATCCTCACCGCCGCATGGGGCAAAACCGTCACATTCACCCAATACAAGGCTGTCAAAGCCGGCAAGCTCTGTATCCAAACCGTCGGAACTCACCGTGTTCCTGCGCGTGCCGGGTGCGCCACTGGATAACAACGCGAAAGGATTCTGAAAAAGGCCATTCTGCACCGCAAGAATGCGCTTTTCTACCGTACTCTGAACGGCGCCCATGTGGGCGATACCTTCATGAGCCTGATCCACACCGCCGAATTAAACCACGCGGCCCCGTTCGAGTACCTGATTGCGCTCCAGCGTCATGCGGACGACGTCGCAGCCCACCCCGGCGCCTGGATGCCCTGGAACTATCAGACCACGCTGGCCTCGCAAAACCTCGGCTCCCACCCCCCGATTAGCCTCTCGGAAGGTCCGTAGATCCCAAGCCACACCCATGCTCTGGGATGATGGGCGCGATGGCCGATCGTTTTACGCATCGTGGCCGAAAGGACACATTTTACTGAGGAGCCATCTCAACACCCAATTGTTGTGATCGCCGTATCACTTTGGGAAGTTCGCGAACCTTACTCACCGCGTCGATCAGGATGGCCTTGTCCGCCGCCGGCAGCGTCGGCAGGTCTCCGTCCTGAAGATAGACCAGCGCCCTCAGGCTTTCTCCTGGTTGAAAATGGGAACCAAACAACAGTCGGGCCGCAGCCAGGCCGCGCGATAGGCTGACGCCCGCCTGAAGCATGGCCGCGATGTCGCGATAATCCTTGGATTCAGCCCTTTGAAGTATGACCTTGAGTTTGGTGGCCATCAAATCCTCAAAAGAGGCCACAAGGAGCACGCCATCCTCTGTGAGATCCGGGGTTCCGACTCGCCCAAAAGCGATCGTGCCAAAAAAAGACACTTTGACCGTTTCTTGCTCCTCGCTAGGCCCAGAAGGTATCAGAACCTCCCAGGTGTTGGCATGATCTTGAAGCGTCAATGCGCGCGTCATGAACGGGAAGGCGTTCTTGATAGCTTCCCGATCAAGGGCTTTGTCCGAGAAAAAATCGAAATCCACGGAATGCCGGTGTCCCAGTCTCAGCGCGATGGCGGTACCACCATATAAGGTGAATCCCAAACGTGGCGCCGAGCGAAGATCGGGCCATAGGCGTCGTTGAGCCGACGGCAGGATGGTGAAATGCGGCGACAACATCGGCGTCATGCGAAATGGCGCATGGGCAGAGGCGGTATCTCGTGTTCGGTACGGGCCAAATCTAAGCGATAGTGCCAATAGACCCATGAGCGGGCATTGAACTGACCGGCCTGCGAGTGAGTCAAGACGGTGCGCAATACGGCATCGCCGACCTCTGCGGCGAGTCTCTGCGCGTCCGAGTAGTCGCCGATATCCATGACCTGAGCGATGACGCGTTCGGGCGTGCGTATCGCTTCCTCCGGGGTCTTCCACCAGATGTATTTGCGCGCCAGGGGCTTTAAAATTTCTGCGTCGACGGCGATCATCAGTTGTGTGAGACTCAGCCTGCGTGTGGCGCAATGGCCCTAAAGTTATTATACACCCGCTGTCCGCGACTATCTGTGTTTCGCGAAAAATCCAGGCTTTGCACCGGACTCAAAAAAGGGCCGCATCGGGCCTTCATGGCAGCCGGGCGGTGGTGGTCCGCAAGGCCATAAGCACGCTCTCAGTCCGGCTCTGCCGACGCAGATCGAGTTTCAAGACGAATGCCAGTCGCGCCATGAAGGGCATGCGCAAGCTGGCCCTGAGGCGCTTGAGCTTGTCGGCGGTTTCCGGGGGAAGGGTGGGGACGGAGTCTTGTATCGCCTGGGCATGGGCGTCAATGGCCTGAAGGACCTGGGAGGGCTTCTTGTGGAGCATCCGGCGGATGCGCGTTCCGATATGGGGCGCGCCGATGGCATTCCCCAGATGCTGCCTATAGAGAATGTGCGGCTCTTTGTCGAAGAACACCGGCCCGCCATGGGCGGACACGACGATATAGGACCACCAATCATGGAGAGAGATCTTCGGAGGCCGGGATCGGGCGATGATGTCGGCGGCCGGGCGGTTCAAAAGGATGGTGCAGCCGGTGGCGATATTCTGCGCGAGCGCCGCAGGAAAAGGCAGGTCCGCGCGGAAGGCGGGCGACTCGCGAAGAGGCCGGAGGTCGCGGTCGACGAGCATTTGCCGACCGCAGTAAAGCGCCGGGCGATCCTTGATGCCTTGCAGGATATGGGCGGCGCGGGCGAGCTTTCCCGGCAGCCAGACATCATCCTGATCCGCGAAGGCGACGAAGGGATATCCTCGTGCCGCGCGCAAGAGTGCCATGTAGCTTTCGAGCACGCCGAGCCGTCCCGAAGGCCCGGTCAGCTCGTGGCAGCGGGCCTTGCCGAGGCGCGCGCTAAACTCGCTCATTACGGCGCGTGTGCGATCGCCCGAGCCGTCGTCGCGCCAGATGAGGCGCCAGTACGGGTATGTCTGGCGTTCCAGGCTCGCGAGCTGGTCTGCGAGGTAGGCCTCACCGTTATAGGTCGATAGCAGGATCGCAATCGTGTCGGCCCCACCGGCATGAGCGTGCCGGACATCGCTGTGTGCTTCCTGGGTCATGTATCGCCTATCCTTGGCGTGGGGGCCCCTCTGCGACGGCCTTCCCGCGTGGTTGCCCGAAAATGGCCGGTCGAACCGACCGCGGCGCGCGACCCCTGTCCGATTGGGGGCGCCCCTTGCCGCTGATCGCATGACGCGGCTGTGAGCTCGGGAACCGATGGGGGAGACGGGCGCCCGTGAGGCGTCCTACCGCTCGTATGGGTCATGGGTGCGGTGTCCTTCAAGCTGGCGATGGGCGCGCGTCGAAGTCCGCGAGCATCGATGGGGTGCGTCGTACCGCATCGGCATCGGGATATAGCTCGGTCGTCATGGTCACGTGGAGGCGGATGCGCAACGCCATATCGTCGTGCCCCGTGATGCCATGGCTCCAGCGCGCATTCACGGGATAGGCGTATAGGGCCAGGGGGTGGACCGCATCCTCCAGATGCATGCGGATCGTAAGTCCCTCCTGCCCCATCAAGGCCAGGCCCTCACCGTCGAGCGGCAGCGGCAGGGTGCTATCATCCTTCAGTACTGCGAGCGATCCCCGCGCCTCGACGGTGTGGCCCATGCCGTCCTTGATGGTAAGGACGAGCGTGCCGTGGCACGGCCCCGCACAGGTCCCGACCAGGATATCCAGGCCATGGAGGGTGCCGGTGACGGCATGCGGTATGGCAAAGTGGGCCTCGATCGGTGTGTCCGGGCGCAGGTCGATGGAGTCAGGTTTGGCGTTCGGGGCGCCATAGGGGACATCGATGATCGACGGGGCGCCATGCCAGGGTTTGGGGGCGCGCGGCGGTTTGGCGAGGCCGAACTGTTCGTGGTCGAGACTCAAGTTCGGGTTATAGCCGGGGTCGCTCGCGAACATCGGACCCCACCGCCACTGCATGTAGGCGCATTCCGAGGCGAAGCGCTTACGGTTTGCCGGTGTCTGCTCGTCCCCCCGCGACTTGGACTCGTGATGGTAGAGGACCGCCTGTGGTACCCACACGTTCCGGTAGCCGGCCTCGCGCAGACGCAGGCACAGATCGACGTCGTTGAAGGCCACGGGGAGGTTTTCCGACATGCCCCCCAAGGCCTCCCAATGCTGTTTGCGCATGACAAGACAGGCGCCGGTCACGGCGGTAACGGTTTGGATGAGGACCGCCCGGCCGAAATACCCGCCGCTGTCGCCGGCGACATGCTTGTGGAGATGGCTGGCGATCCCGCCGATGCCGAGGGCCACTCCGCCGTGCTGGACGGTCCCGTCAGGGTAGAGGAGCTTGGCCCCGACCGCGCCGACCTCGGGGCGTTGGGCATGGGCGACCATCTCCGTAAGCCACTCGGGCGCGATCGCCTCGGTGTCATTGTTGAGAAGACACAGGAATTCCCCCGAGCACTGCGGCACCGCCCAGTTGTGCATGTGCGCATAATTGAACGCCGCATCGTAGCGCAGGAGCGTGATCCGTCCCTTACGCTTCAAGCTCGCCAGATAGGTCAGGGTCTCGGGGTCGTCGCTCTGGTTGTCGATGATCACGATCTCCCGATCCGGATAATGGGTCCGCTCGAGGCTCTCCAGACAGGTCCGCAGGACATCGACACCGTTGCGGGTGGGGATGATGAGACTCACGGTGGGGCGGCCCTTGACCGAGAGCCTCGGCCGATGATGGACGCCGTTACACACGGTATCCATGGCAAAGCACGCGCCCTCGGCGCTCAGGAATTCCTGTACGGCCTTGCGCGAGGCCTCGATGCAATAGGGCTTGGCGTCGAGCGAGGCGGCGGTGGAGTTCGGCAGGGTGCGCCAGTGGTACAAGACCGCCGGGATGTGGCGGATCTTGTGGGCGTCAAGCCCCGTGGTGAACCGCAGCACCAGGTCCCAGTCCTGGCTGCCCTCGTAGCCCGCGCGGAATCCGCCGATGGCGAGCACGCGCTCGCGACGGTACACCCCGAGGTGACTGACATAGTTCTGGCCCAACAGCAGGTCCGGGTTCCAGTCGGGCTTGAAATAGGCATCGCTGCGTGTGTCGTGCGCGTCGACCTTGTCCTCGTCGCTATAGAGGAGATCGACATGCGGATGGCGCAGGATCTCCGCGGCCACCCAGTAGAGGGCGTGTTCGGCCAGCAGGTCGTCGTGGTCCAGGAGCGCTATGAACTCGCCGCTCGCCATGGCCAGGGCATCGTTCGACGCGCGCGAGATATGGCCGTTCTTGGCCCTGAAGTGGACACGGATCCGGGTGTCGCGCTTCGCGTAATCCTGCAGAATGCGGCGTACGCGCGGGTCTGGCGAGGCGTCGTCTGCGATACAAAGCTCCCAATGCGGATAGAGCTGATGGCGGACCGAGTCTATGGCGGCTTGCAGAAAGCGGGGCGGGGCATTGTAGACCGGCATGATCACCGAGATCATGGGCGGATGGGTCCAGGAGGCGATCTGGCGGCGGATGGGGCCGCGATCCGCGTCGGTCAGGGTATCGTAGCGCCGCACCCACAGCGCGTAGTCTTGCTCGAGCAGGTTTATGTAGGCGCTCCGCCCCCAGACCGACAGCACGTCCTTGGCGCGCTCCGGCAGCGGCAGGCGATGGAGCAGGGACTTGGCCAAGGCCCGGCGCCGGGCCCGTTGGGACGGGTCCCCGATGAGCGTCTGGCGGGCGGCGCGTAACCGCGTCGCCGTGCGGCGCAGGGGTTCTGTGAGGCGCCAGGATCGGGAGGTGCTGATCTGCTGAAGGGTGGCGCGGGTCGCCGCCAGATCCTTCTGTGCGGCCTGGAGCTGCTTCAGGGGTGGTCGTTGCGGGTCTTGGGCGCACAGCGCAAGCCAGCCCTCGAGCGCGCCAAGCGCATCGCCGTGCGTGGGCGGTGCCGACAATCGCGCCTCGAGGGTATCGGCCTGCGCGACAAGCTCCTCCGGAATGGCCAATTCGATCCAGGAGTCGTCATCCCATAGCCACAGCCCGGCCCCGGCGTCCGATGACGCGCCGGGCGATAGCGACAGCTCCCGCCGGGATTCCCCGAGCAGCGATTCGCGCCGGCCGTCCCATACCCAGAGGGCGCGCGGTCCGCGATAGAGCGCGAGCTCATGGAGGCGCAGATAACACGGCCAGTCGCCCGGGTCGAGTCTCAGGCGGCGCTTGGTGGGGGCCCCGGGGAGCCGCAGGCGCAGGGTATGGGGCCCGGAGCCGAGGGGCAGCGGCCGCGTGGCCCGTCGTGTCTCGCTATAGTGCTCGTGGACGTCCCGCCAATAGACCGCTACGCCGACGGAGGGGCGCGGCGGGCTTGGGTCCGGTCCCTTCCGGGGCGTTGCCGGCAGGGCGTATTCCTCAGGGACCGCCTCCACGACAAATTGATAGACCGCGGCGTCCGGGATCTCGGGGAGCAGGGTTTGCCACAGCAATTGCGGTATCTTCTCGTGATGCCCTGACGGCTGCGCGAATTCCGTGTACTGGATGTCCAGGACCGTGTGGTCGACGACCTGCCCCCGCCACCCGGCCTCGGCAAGCGTGCGCAGAAAGCTTTGTCTCGTGAAGAATCGGAGATGCGTGCGATCCAGAAGGCCCTCGTCGCGATACCGGAAATCCCCGGATAGGAGTTCCCGTATCACGCCCCCGTGGGCGATGTTGGGTACCGATACCAGCAGCCGGCCGTGATCCGTCAGGAGCGGTTTGATGCCCCTCAGGAAATCCGTCGGGTCGCGCAGGTGTTCGAGGATATCGGCGCATACCACGATGTCGTATCGCCGATCGCCCAGACGCGAGAGGACTTGGGTGTCCTCCACGTCGAGCTCCCAGACATCGCGATAATGGGGTCGCGCCAGGGCCGCCGCCTCGGGGTTGATTTCGATGCCATCGACGATACAGTGCCGGGTTTCGCTCAGGTGTTGTCCCAGACGGCCCACGGCGCACCCGACATCCAGCACCTTGGTTGCGGGCGCGATCTGTCGGGCGATCTTGGCAAGGCTGTCGTTGCCGTCGGGGTCGACGGCATTTCGATGATAGATATGCGAGATCTCATTCATGGGGGCCCCTGCAAGGATGGAGGACGGCGCACCTCGGACATCCCGCTTGGCGGTATGAGAGCATCCCGTATGCGGCCTGCCATCGGCCTTGAGTCCTATAGCGGACCCGGGATACACCCCACCTGTCATCGGTCCGGGCTTGCCGGGGATCGACACCGCCGTGCGGGGAGAGTCCTTAAACCTCGGGATTCACCGCGCGTGCTGTCGGAGCGGGCATGGGTCGCTGTAACGGTCTATCGGCCTATACGCTAGGGCGGGGTATATCCGTACCGATCGGGTCGATGGGTGAGGTGTGTTTCGGTCTTGGTGTGCATCGTCGTGTCGTCCTTGTCGGTTGGGGTGGCCCTGTCTCGGCGATTATCCAAACGGCCCGTCCAGGGCCTCGCGAATCGTGCTGTAGCGTCAGCGTTACAACTTGAGGCGATTGTCACGTGGTACGGGGCGGCGTGGCAAGACCGGCGGTCGGTGAAACAGCCGAGTTCGTCAAGACCGGGGCGACGACTGCCCATGCCCGCTTCATGAGGGTCGCCGGTATGTGGTCACCCGTCATGCCAGGCCCATGGCGCGGCGCGTTCCCGCCGGCAAGGATGGCGATGTCGCGATGAGCGGACGCGATGCCTTCCCGGTCATCGAGGCTTCGGTCGATGTCATGTTGATGGCGACCGATCTCGCGAATGAGACCGGAGCTTTGGCCTTTGTCGCGCCCTTTGATGGCAGCGGCTGTGCTATGGCGTAACGATACGCCGGCACTGTTGGTTGACAATCTTTTCGATGCGTTGTAATGCTGGATAGGCGCCATGACGTGCCTCGAACGCTTCTCGCTCCGCGCCGATTCTCTCCTGCAGCCTATCTGCGGTCTCACGTACGAGCTTAGCCAGAAATTGCGGCCGTACGTCGCACGCCTTGGCAAGCGCCCCCCAGTTGGCTTGAGTCATCACGCTGGGATTGCGTTCGCCGCCGACGTCGAGGGCAAGGTGGGTATCGATGCGCTCGATGGCGCGCGTGCACACTAGGTCATAGAACGGCGCCAGGCGGGTTGCGTCATCAGGCCCATGCAACAGGGAGAGGTTCTTGGCATGGCCATCGGAGTTGCCCGCCAGGACATTGAAGATTTGCCAGCGCAGCAGGTGTTGCGCGTCGATGGCCGGCTCGCCGGAGGCCTCCTGCACCAGACGGTAGCACTGCGCGAAGGACGGTCCGCCATGTTCCTGATACTTCTTCTCGTGCCCGTAACCCAGGGCCTGGCAGAAATCCTCCTGGTGTAATCGCTGCACCTCGCCACTGTCATCCCATAGACGGTCATAGCGGGCGATCTGTGCGTAACGAGTCCGCCCGACGGTGCGCAAGGCGATGTCCACGACCGGCAAGCCGATGGCCGCTGCCAGTCGTGTGGCGAAGGTCTCGTAGGCGGGCAGATGACGGTAGTCGGCGAGCTCGAACTTCAGGATGTGACGGGAGGGTGCCTCAGGCTGCGGAATACTGATCGTCGCGTACCAGTATCGGGCACTTGTCCTGTGCGCCGGCGAGCGACAATCGCGGGCGTTCGTCCGCTGGCCAGAAAGCGTAGATCCGTCCCCGGCGCGCCGCCAGATCGGCCAGGTCCTTCTCCATCAACAGGCGGTAGCGCCGCGGGCCCGATGGTTGTCGGTCTATGGGCAGAATCGACAGCGCCGGCGCACTCGCCGCCGATGGCGCGCAACAGGTCGAAATCCGTATTGGGCAGTTTGAGGTCGCGGACGATGTGCTCGCGCGCCGCCCCCTCGGGCAACAGATTGGCGAACCAGCGCTGGGCGGCGCCTTCCTCCGGGGCGAATTCCTGGGCCGCCAGCGGCCAAGCGTGCGCCGGCTCTCGGTATGCGCGACGGGACGTCCAAGTCTCCCTCGCGCCCTCGATCTCGGCGCAACTCATGATCTCTCCGCTCCGCTACGAGATGCCGCGGCCGTCCTGCGGGCGAGCCGTGCGCTTTTCTGGCGCACAACAGGCTCGCCCACAATAACTGGACGGCGTGTCGATGTCCTTGCAGGTGGCCTGCGGCCACCCGCCCGGACCCTACGCCTCCCGCGGACTACGCGCCCTCGCTTACGCTCTCCCTGGCGCGCAGCGAGGGAACGGGAGACAGCGAAGCCGCCGCCTGTGATCCACTCGGGGTAGTAGCGAAACCCGACGGCCCCGGTCGTATTGCGCCAGAGCTGACCGACCAGGCGCTGCTCGTACCAGACGTCGAGGATGTCGGGGTCGCTCATCGGGTCTTACGGCTCTTGCCGGTACGGTAATCCGGCGTTGCCCGTCCGCGCGGTTGGATGATGACCTCCAACCCCAGCGTACGCAGCGCCTTTAGGACCTTGCCGATCTCGGCTGTCTCCTTGCCCCGCTCAAACTCCGACAGGAAGCGCGTGCTCAGGTTACCGAGCCCGGAGACCGTCTCGAGCGTCAGGCGCCGCTGCTTGCGATGGGCGCGCGCCGAGCGGCCGAGCTCCTCGGCGGTCTGCACCGGGCCGTAGATGCCACCGTCCTCTGTCATGGCCGCGCCTCTATAAGGATATCGTACGGTAAAAAATAACGGCTCAATCGGCCGATGGCAAGAAAAAGGTACCGTACGGGAAAAATATAGGCGTGCGAGCGACCTCCGTGGGATATTGATCACGTACGATACAAAACAGGGCGAGTATCACCGGACGCCGTCATGGGCGGGCGCTTAGCGTGTGACCGGCCGCCCTTAAGGTATGGGTCCGATCCTTGGCCCGAAAGATCGGAAATCGGGCTGTCCACGGAGCGCAGGCCGTAGGGCTAAGTCTAGAGCGGTGATCGCCGCCGCGCACAAGCTCGCGCGGTTGATCTCCGCGATGCGCATCAAGGGCGAGGAGGACACCGAGCGCGGCCAAGATGACTATGCGGAACGCTATCGCGAACGGGCGCTCGGGCATCTGGCCCTCAGCGCTGAAAAGAGGGGCGTGAATCTCATGCCCGGCGAACCGGTCACTTCATGACAGCAAGGCCATCCCTATGTGGGAGCGTTTCTTGAGAGGGTATTGGGTAGGTCTGTCGGGGCGGCGCGCGGATCCATGGGCCATAAAAAACGGTGCAGTCACGTCGTCCGAGAGGGCGAGTCTCGCGTCGGTTTATCAGCCGGTTATTATGACGGTACTTTGGCGATGGCGTGCTTACGCGTTTTGGCAAGGACTGTATAGTAGGCCATATCACTACTCGTTGGTGTTCTGTTATGGATAAGTTCATTTCCGCAGCCGAGGCCCATCGCCAGTTCTCCGCCCTTTTGCGTGAGGTGCGCGAGGGTCGCCGGTATGTGGTCACCCGTCACGGTAGGCCCATTGCGCGGCTCGTTCCCATCGGTAAGGCGCTGTAAGAAAATAAAGGTCTCAACTACCCTTTATGTGCGGCTTGATGGTGTAGTTCCATTCGCCATGGAACGTGTTGCGCTCCAAATTGACGCGCTCCATCTGCGCCTGGGTGATTTCGCGTCCGACGGGGTATTTGCGGCGGTCCAATCGGCAAGTGACCTGCAATCCTTTGGCCGTGGTGGTTTTGGCGATGAGATTGACGATCGTTTCGTAGTCCCGTAAAGGTTCTCCGCGCCAGTTCGACGAGATAAAGGAAAACAACCGATGCTCGATCTTGTTCCATTTGCTCGTGCCGGGAGGGAAGTGGCACACGGCCACGGAGAGCCCGGTCTGATCGGCGAATTTCTGCAATTCCAGCTTCCACAGCCGTAGCCGCCATCCGTTGCTTCCGCCGCCATCGGCCGTGATCAGGATTGTCTTCGCCCCCGCATACAGGCGCCGGCCCTCCTGGCGCCACCACCCGCGGATGGAGGCGACGGCAAATTCCCCGGTGTCATGATCGGTCCCCACGTTGACAAAACCGGCATTGCGGCCGATGTCGTAAATACCATAAGGATAGGCGCGGGGTACTTCGGGACCGGGGAAGTCGTGACCTTGCACGGGTTTTGGCCGTTTCGCCGGGAGCCATTGTTGGCCCGGGTTATCATAGTTTCCTATGAGCTCCTTTTTCTTGGTGTCCACTGAGATCACGGGCGTGCCCTGTCTCAGGCATTTCTTGACGGCGGCATTGATGTAGCGAAACTGGGCATCGCGATCCGGATGATCGGCACCCTCCTCGGTCTTGCGATTGCTCTGCAGGCTGTAGTGGAGGTCGTGCAGGATCTGTGCGACCGTCATGTGGCTGATCGGGTGATCTTGCTGGCTCAGTTCTTGGGCAATCGCCCGCGTGCTCTTACAGATCCATCGCAGGGCCGACTCGGGGTCCCCGCGCGTTTGCGCATCGATCAGCCCTTCGAGGCGGGGCACGAGACCGGGATCGGCTCAGTTCTTGGGCAATCGCCCGCGTGCTCTTACAGATCCATCGCAGGGCCGACTCGGGGTCCCCGCGCGTTTGCGCATCGATCAGCCCTTCGAGGCGGGGCACGAGACCGGGATCGGACTGCGTGAGGGACTTGCGGCCCGCCCCTGGTCGTCGGACGCGGCCCACCAGCGGCTGATCCCCTCCCTGGATTTCGCGGATACCCTTGGCGATCGCTTTCCGTGACAGGCCGCAGGCGTGGTGGGACTTGCGGCCCGCCCCTGGTCGTCGGACGCGGCCCACCAGCGGCTGATCCCCTCCCTGGATTTCGCGGATACCCTTGGCGATCGCTTTCCGTGACAGGCCGCAGGCGTGGTGCACGAGAGAGACGCCCCCATACCCCAGGCTCAGCGCTTCATTGGCCGCTACAAGGCGGCGTGTGCGCTCGTCCAAATGCGACCACACAGACCGAAACTTCCGCTTCAATTCCGGCACCGTACTCCAAATGCGACCACACAGACCGAAACTTCCGCTTCAATTCCGGCACCGTACTCATGCTTGCGCAGGATACCGCAATGGCCCCGAGAATGATACCTTTATTTACTTACACTGCCTAAGGATGACGATGTCGCGATGAGCGGTCGCGCGGCCTTATTGGCGCGTCTGGAGGGGCAGCCGGTGAGCGATGTCGGAAGGTGGACGCGCGGGGAACTCTATGAGGATGGTCGGTGAAGGTCGCGCTCGATACGAATGGGCTGGCCTATGTGGGAGGGGTGAGCGGGGCGCAGCGGCGTGATACGGCCCTTGCCCTCATTCGTCGTCTCCCCGAGGGAGGTGATGGTGCCCGTTCAGGTCCTGGGTGAACTCTTTGGCTATATCCGGATCTCCCCACTACTAAACTCCGCATATTCCCTATCGGCATAGCCGTTTTCTGTGCACTCACAGCGTACGCAAATCGGAGGGAATCTGCGCAAGGATATCGAGGTCAAGGATATCGAGGTCTCCGATGGTCAGGAAGATCAGGTCAGCGAAGGGCTCCAAACCCCGGAATCCCGAGGCGCGATTCTTCAGGATCTTGAGCAGACGGTTGATGCCTTCGCCCACGGCATTGGTCAACGGCCGTTTAATGAAAGTGAGGATGTTGTCGAAGTGGTTACGCAGGGTCGTGACAAACCGCCTGAGCGAGGGGAGGCGGCTTCTGAGAGCCGCGGTCATCCAGCGCTGCATTGGTCAACGGCCGTTTAATGAAAGTGAGGATGTTGTCGAAGTGGTTACGCAGGGTCGTGACAAACCGCCTGAGCGAGGGGAGGCGGCTTCTGAGAGCCGCGGTCATCCAGCGCTTCAAGAATCGCTTGGCGGCTCCTGGGTACTGGAAGTGCCAGAAATGGTCGAACTCATCTTTGAGCACCCAGGCGCGGTGAATGTGTCGATTGGAGGTCCGCAGCCGATTGAGAAGCCGCGTGTCGCCCTTGGTACGGTTACGCGAATGCATGCCCAATAACCACCGCAGCCCTTTGATCGCGTGGCGCCCCTCGGCACCCAGCTGCCGCCACTCCTCCTTACGCACCTCGTCTACGGCTTCATTCAGTGGTACGGTTACGCGAATGCATGCCCAATAACCACCGCAGCCCTTTGATCGCGTGGCGCCCCTCGGCACCCAGCTGCCGCCACTCCTCCTTACGCACCTCGTCTACGGCTTCATTCAGGGCCTTCACAAGGTGAAAGCGGTCGATGACAAGCTGGGCTGTCGGGCAATGGTGTTTGATGGCCCCGATATAGGCTTGGCTCATGTCACAGCTGGCCCACCGGATACGGGCCCTTTGGGCCGGCGACAAGGTGAAAGCGGTCGATGACAAGCTGGGCTGTCGGGCAATGGTGTTTGATGGCCCCGATATAGGCTTGGCTCATGTCACAGCTGGCCCACCGGATACGGGCCCTTTGGGCCGGCGATAAGGCCTCGTGGAAGAAGCGGTCGATGGTCTCGCGGCCCTTGCCTTTGCCTACCCATACGACATAAGAGCGGTCGAGATCATAGACAATGGTGGCGAATTTCCGGCCCTTGCAGTAGGAGATTTCATCGACCCCGAGCGTCACGAGACCACGGATGCGATGGTCCGCCTACCCATACGACATAAGAGCGGTCGAGATCATAGACAATGGTGGCGAATTTCCGGCCCTTGCAGTAGGAGATTTCATCGACCCCGAGCGTCACGAGACCACGGATGCGATGGTCCACGCGGCTGCGGGCAATCACGCGATGCAGCAGGTCGGAGACGGTGGAGGACGGCAGCTTGAGAATAGCGCCCGCCGCCTTCTGGGTCATGATCTGACAGAGCGCACAGAGCCGATACTCCGCGGCTGCGGGCAATCACGCGATGCAGCAGGTCGGAGACGGTGGAGGACGGCAGCTTGAGAATAGCGCCCGCCGCCTTCTGGGTCATGATCTGACAGAGCGCACAGAGCCGATACTCCAGGCGATAGGTGATGCGGGCATGCGCCGCCGCCCACGGGATCTCCTCTTGCGTCCGCCCATGCGTGGGGCACTCAATCTCTTTCGGGGCATACCACAGAACGATCTTGCGGCCAAAGAGGGTAATGTCCTCCCACCGTCGGGCCTCCTGGCCCTGACGCACAATCCGGCAGCGGCGTTCACACACGGGACAGCGACAACCATTCTTATACGGCTTTATCCCCAGATGCAGTTCCGTATCGCGCTGCCGGAATTGGAACCAGGTGATCTTCAGCTCCTTCAGGCGTAAAATTTTTGCCAGCAACGTCAGGTTGCTCATGGGTCTCTCCTCTTGTTGATTGGCGTCAACCAAAGAGGGTATGAGACCCGTGTTTTTATCTCCCGGCAAGCTCAGGAATCTGCCTCAAATAGCGTGGGGAAATCCGGATAGACCCCATGGGTCTCTCCTCTTGTTGATTGGCGTCAACCAAAGAGGGTATGAGACCCGTGTTTTTATCTCCCGGCAAGCTCAGGAATCTGCCTCAAATAGCGTGGGGAAATCCGGATAGACCCAACTCTTTAACGTGCCTGTCCGCAAGGCAGGAAAATCCCGGCCGATGCGCGCAACGCGCTCTCAAGCGGGCGCGATGCCTTCCCGGTCATCGAGACTTCACTCGATGGGATGTTGACGGCAACCGATCTCGCGGTCGACCCGAATCTCGGAGTCTGGGACGCCGTGATCTTGTCGGCCGCTTCGCGATCAGGGTGTCGCCTGCTGTTGTCCGAGGACCTTCAGGAAGGCTTTACTTGGGCGGGGGGCACAGTGGTCAATCCATTTTCCTCAACCCCACACCCGTTGCTGCAGACCTTGTTGCAAAACCCGTGAGGCGTGTGGGGCCGTGCCTTCGTGCCTATCGCGCGGGGATGGTGAGCCGAGAGGTCTATCGGGATCCATGATGGAAGATGCGGACCACAGAGCACGGTGCGCACGAGGAAACGTGATGTTGAAGACGGCCTCACGCCATCGAACATCGTAGTCGCCGGCCGCTGCTTGCCTTGCGAGCCGTGCATCAGCCGTGATCAGCGGGAACCCCGCCCGAGCCGCGGCGGCGATGTAGCAGGCGTCGTACGCGGACATTGTGTGTCTCGATGCGATTTCCAGGGCGTCTACGGCCATGGGCTTGGCGGGCAATACCGTCAGGCCGAGACGGGTTAGGTCTTGGAGATGGGCGCGTGCGGAATAGTACGACCGCCAGACCCCTGTCCAAAAACATGCGCGCATTCACGGAAAAAGAGGTCGGGAACGACAGGTTCGGTCCCGTCGTCTTGCGCAACCCGTACCAATAACCTTCGCGCTTTGGTGGAATGCTCCCCGGGCAGAAGGCCTTTACGGCAGACGATCGCATCCAACATGGGCCTCCGTGCGGTCTGCTCACCGCTCACGGTCTTCGCGCACGAGTGTTGCCGAATCGGTCCACTTCCCGGGAGGCGTGATCTCCGGGGCCTCACGATGGATGCGTGCCACGGTCGCCACGCGGCCGAGGCGCGACCCACGCGCTTGGATGTCCATGGCCAGAAGCGGGATCACCTCGGCTGGGAGCGGGGGTGGGTCTTCCCGAGCCAGCTCGTGAACGCGCGCACGGGGCGCATCCGCGACGTTGCGAGTGTGCAGGACGGCCATCCAGGACTCCTTTGCGGGTCACGGCCCTCCCGCGGTCCGCGCATGGGAAAGGCCGGTGTTTCGGTGGCCATTCGATTTCGGTGGTGGAAGCGGTGCCGCGAGGCGGGGGCTTGCCGTCGTCCTCGTCCGCTTCAGACACCGTCCCCGGGTCGTGCGGCTCGCGGTGTGGCCCCTCATCATCGCGACGCCGGAGGCGCTGGGATACGTGATCCCTGATACGCCGCAGGCGCATCCAGTCGTGGTCGCGGCGCCGGGCGGGATGATGCGCGTCCAGGCCGTGGCGCGGCCACGGGCGAATCTTCCAGTGCGGGAGATGGGTGGCGGCCTGCCGGCGCGCACACCTCGGGCCCCTGACATGGTCACGGCTGCTCGGGGTCGAGGGACCGCCCCCGGGAGAGGGTGGCATGATGTCCCGCGGGATGCGCGCGCCCAGGTGGCGATCGTGCACCGAGGTGTCGGCCGGGGCGTGCCCGGGGGATGGGGTAAGGATAGGGCTCATGTGGGACTCCTCGCATAGGCGCCTCGCGGGTGCGGGCGTGGGTTGGGATTCCATGGTGCCGATCTTCAAAAGGGTGTGGCTGCCTGAAGCAGCATCGTGGTCTCGGCGCTCTGGCTGCCCGGGATGCGGATGACCCCCAGGGTCTGGCCAGGCACGCCCGCTATCGGTATCGGGGCCGACCCGGCGGCCGACCAGGTGGCGCGGCGGACCGCGAACGCGATCTCGAGGCGGTCGTCGACGCGGTAATGGATCGCAAGGCCCAGGACGTCGTAGGGACGATCGCCCAAGGACTCGCTTACGCGCGCGCTCTCCAGGGTCTGGGTCGCGACATCGAAGGCGATGGGCTCGGTGGTGGTGATCTGCGCACCCACGGTGTAGCCGGTGAGGGCGTGGAGCGTGAGCACCAGCCGCCGGTCGATGGCATAGTCCATACCCAGTCCGATCCCGAGATGGCCGTCGGTGGAGGTCTCGCCGCCGGGGTTGCCCGTGCCCGGATTCGCGCCGCGCGCCTCACGATGAAAGCCCGCCCCGATATAGGGAATCAGTACGGTATCGCGGTCGTGCCGCCACAGGTCATCGATCACAAGGCCCAGACGCCCGTCGGCGGCGGTCATGCGGTTCGTGGTCGACTCCTGCGCCGGCAGACCCAGCGCGGTATTACCCTGATAATGGGTGGTTCCGAAGGCGCCCGTGAATCGCAGCCACGCATAGAGACCGCCGTCGCGCCGCCCGATATGCTCAAGCCCCACGGTATAGACGCTAAGCCCGCCGCTTTCGGAATCCACCGGTACGGCGTTCATGGCCTCCTGGTAACGTCCCATACCGTAGCCGATCCCGACGAAGACCCCGCTTTGCGCGCGACGGATGGTCCAGGGGATGCGCGAGGCCTGCGTCTGGGGAGAGATTGTGAGCGACAGCGCAGCCGCAATGAGCGTGTAGACAGGTTTCGAAAAGTTCATTCATCGTCCTCCCTCTTGTGGAGCACAACGATAGGCGCAAATGTGTGATTTTGTCGTCCCGCAGTATGGAGGGGTCCGTCTCAAGGCGATATCGCCATGGGAGAAAACCCGGGTACGGTAAGAGACAAAAGACTCCGGAATAGTGGGAATGGGTCCAAGGGCGGGCCCGCGTAAATGCCGGGCTTTGGGCGCGCAAGCACGCAGGTCAAGGGTCGGGAGCCTCCCGGGCGGCGCGGAATCCTTCGGCGGCGCGCCGGTGCGCAAACTATGCGAAGGCGGTGTATCCGAGCATCGGTACGTCCTGGCGGCGGGGTCGCCCACCCCAAAAAGCCGGATTCCGGACCGGTCCGCGCGTCGGAAACGGGTGCTTGCGGACTGTCGCGCCCATGGACAAGGTGTCCCTGCGCGCGGGCCTTACAACACGCCGAGGATGGCTAAGGGGTGGGGTGGGGATCGCGGCTGGTGGGGTGATGCTGGTGGGGTGACTATGAGCTTTTCGGGCCCGACCGCCGGGGTGACACCGGGGTGGGAAAGGACTCAAAAGGGCGGAGGCGCGCGATGCGACTCCATCGCGTGTCGCGGGGGGGCCGCCTGGCCTCACCGCCCGGAGGGTCGCCCGTGACCGGCCGGTCCTGGCGGCGGATGTGGTCTGCCGGAGGTTCCCTCGGTGCAACGGAAAACGAGACCGTCCCAACGGGCCGTGGCCGCCCAAGGCGGGCCCCTATGCGCGCCGCTCAGATGGGGTCAGGCCGCGTCCATGCCCGCGCCGTGCCTATTTCCCTCGCGTCTCGGGGGGGTGAACCAGACGCACGTTCGCGGTGGCCGCGGGCTTTACGTCCTTGTGCGTTATGCGCCCCTCATCGACCACCCGACCCTTGTCCAGACGGACATAGTAGTCGCAGAATTTGTTCACCTGGTCGGGGCTATGGGAGACGAGCAGCAGGGTCATGCCGCCCCGGCGTAGCTCGCTGATCTTCGCCAGACATTTCTCCTGAAAGGCCTGGTCGCCGACGGAGAGGATCTCGTCGGCCAGCACAATGTCCGGCTCCAGATGCACCGCGACCGCGAAGCCCAGGCGCATCTGCATCCCCGAGGAGTAATGCTTGAGCGGGGAGTCGATAAACCGGGAGAGTTCGGCGAACTCGACGATGGCCTCGAGACGCTTGCGGACCTCGCGGTTCCGAAAGCCGTAGAGGCTCGCGTTCAGAAAGACGTTCTCATAACCCGTGAGCTCCGGGTTGAATCCCACCCCCAGCTGGATCAGAGGCGCCACGCGCCCGCGCGCGATGACATGCCCCGATGTGGGCGTCAGGATGTTCGCGATCACCTGGAGGAGCGTGCTCTTCCCCGAGCCGTTGTGTCCCAAAAGCCCGAGGCTCTGACCTTGTCCGACATCGAAGCTGACATCCGTCAGGGCCTGAAACCGTTCCCGCTGCTGGCGCTTGTCGGCATGGAAGAGCCCGAGAAAGCGGGTCTTCAACGCCATGGCGCGATTGTGATAGAGCGTGAACTCCTTGGAGACGTGGCTTACGGAAAGGGCCGGTGCGCTCATGCCTAGAGGAGCTCGATCAGTTGGGCGGCCTTGGCCCGGAACAGCGACATGCCCGCGGTGGCGGTCATGGTCGCGAACACCGCCATCAGGCCCCACGTCGACGGCGAGGGTATGCGGCCACTGTAGAGCAGGTCATGAAAGGCCGTGAAGAAATAGGTCAGCGGGTTCAAGGCAATGATGTCCCGGAAGAGGTGGGAGTGGATCATGCTGACATCGAAGGTGATGGGGGTGACCCAGAAGAGGAACATCAGCAGAATCTCGATCAGATGCTTCAGGTCGCGGAATTCGACGTGCAGCACCGAGAACACGAGCGCGATACCCCAGCTAAAGATAATGAACAGGGCCAGCGCGAAGGGATAGAGCAGCATGTCCCAGTGATACACACCCCCGATCAGGGGGAACACTGCGAACAGGACCAGGAACGCCGCAATCGACAACACCAGACTAAAGAGGACATTGGCGGTGGGCACCAAAATCCGCGGGAAATAGATCTTCTGCAGGAAACTTGACGCCCCTGTTAGGCTCTCGCAGCCCTGCAGGACCGCCTGGCTAAAGAGGTTATAGCTCACCACCCCGATAAAAATGTACAGCACATAATCCTTGATGTTGGACCGGAATACATGCGTAAAGATCACATCATAGAGGATAATCAGGGCAAGCGGATTGCCGAGCGACCAGGCAAACCCCAAGGCCGCGCCCTGGTAACGCACCCGGAAGTCCTTACGGATGAGGTTGTAGACCATGTCGCGGTATACCCACAACCGGCGAGCATGGGCAGCGAGTTGATTCAACACCAGAGGCCCCTTGACACCCAAATATAGACAGCACGCATCGGTATTTCCCGGCAGGCGCCCGTCCCTCGTGCCTGTTTCCCGGCACGTCCGCCGTGCCCCGAAGCCCTGTGTACTCATGCCGGGCGCCCCGGAACAATCAAAAATCCCTGCAATGCACCCCGTACCTTATCACGAAACAGGGTAGCGCATGAAACGGTCGCGACGGGGCCCGTGCCCCGAAGCCCTGTGTACTCATGCCGGGCGCCCCGGAACAATCAAAAATCCCTGCAATGCACCCCGTACCTTATCACGAAACAGGGTAGCGCATGAAACGGTCGCGACGGGGCCGGTTCTCGGCCCGATGGCCGGGCTTCAGTCCTTCCGGCCCGTTCCGATAGTCCCCGGCCTTTGGGCACCCAAGCGCGGGGTGGCCCGGCAATCACCGGGGTCCGGGATCTTCGCCGGCACGCTATATTCGCAGATTGGCCGCAGGCGGTGTATCCGCGTATTGGCACCGGGGTGCTTGGGTCGTCCACCCAAACCGTCTCGCATTCCGGGCAGGCCCGCCTGCCGGCCGGCGAGAGAGGCGTACGCGCTCAGGGCCGAGCGCATGGTGGGGTATGGGCCTCATGCGGGCGGGGAGGGCTAAGGGATGGGACGGGGATCGCGACCGGCGTGGCGATTGCGGCTTTTATGGGCCCAGCCGCTGGGGCGGCTCGTCCGTCGGCTGGGCCGGTTCGTAGGCAAGCAATGGCATCAGAGCGCCTGGGTCGCCGAGGGGCGGTTTCTGGTGGAGGGGATCCTGCGGGATGTGGCGCGCCGATGGCCGGGGTTGGGCGCGCGTAACCGTAAGCGACGCGTCGGGTCCGGTGACGAAGGACCGGTCCGTAGGCTTTCGGCCCTGCGCTTTGAGCTTGCCTGGGTGCCAATGGCGCATGCCCAGGGGCTCGAGATCGCGCACACCGCCACGCGGCTCGGTGTCCATGTCGGGACTGAGAATCTCACTCGTAACCAGACGGTCTGGTCGGATGCGATCCACGAGTCGGTGCTGGTATCGGCCTATCCGCTTGCCCTGTGGCTTGCCTCCTCGTGGTGGCGACTCCACTGGGAGCCGCTTCTGGCGCCGGGGGCCCATGTGACCCTCGAATGGCGCAAGGCCCACGAGATGGAGTCGGCAGGGTTTGGCTTCGTGTGGCCGCGGGTGCTGTTCGCCTCCGACGGCGAGGCGATGCAGATCTGGGCGGTGGCGGCGCGCTCGCGCAGCAAGAACCGCAAGGCGGTGCGCTATCTTACCGGGACCGAGGGTCCGGTGTCGGTGCCGCTTACGGACTTTACGCAGGGGGTGGATGATTTTCTGGCGGCGACCGTGTGGCGGCTCAAGGTGCGTACGCGCCTCTATGGCGACAGCACCCTGAGAACGCTGTGGGATGATCTGCGCGGGGATAGGGCGGATCCCAGGCGCGCGCAATGGCGCCGCTGCGAGGCGGAGCTCGGATTCCCCATCGGCCAGTGTCCCAATGGCCTCATGGACAAGGCCCTGGCCCTTCAGGATGTCATGGGTCCGGCGGTCTCGGAGCTGCTGCCGGTCTATGGCAAGGCCGCAGGGCTTGCCTTCGTGCCACTCGAGGCGCTGTCGGGTACACCGGGGATCGCGGGGCGACCCATGGACCCCAGGGCCCCAAAGACGCGCACGGCCCCGCAGGGGGCCTCGTGGGCGCAGGCTGCGCTTATGGCCCATGAGGTGCGCGCGGCCATCGGGCTGGCGGCGGGTCCTCTGGAGGATAAGGTCTTATACGACCTCTTGGGGGTCCCGAAAGACGCAAAGCCGCATGCGACCCTCGGGCCCGCCGCCCGGGCGGCGGTCGCGATCCCAGGGATCCGCGATGAATACCGCATCCTGATTCGCGAGGGCGACCGGCCCACCCAGCGCTTCGCATGGGCGCGGCTCTTTGCGGACTTTCTGTTGCCGGAGGCGGCGCGTGGCCCCTGGCTTGCCAGTACCGACCTCATGACCTGGCGCCAGAAGTACCAGCGGGCCTTGGCTGCCGAACTCCTGTGTCCCATAGAGGCCTTGAAGGCCTACCTGAACGGCAACACCTCGCCTGCCGGCGTCGATCTCGCCGCCCGGGATTTCGGGGTCCCGATCGAGATCGTGGAGGCGGTGCTTTCCTATAACGGCATCTTGTCCTCGCGGGTCCGGTTCGGGGAACCCAAGACCGGCTTTCCCTACTATCAGGGCCGCTTCGCCTCCGAATTTGCTTGGCTTCCGGGCGGTAAGGGCGTGGCCACCTTCCGAAAAATGTAACCGAAGGCGACGTTCGCGCGTCTCATGAAAGGCTTAGAACGGGATGGGCGACAGCAGCGCCTTCGCCGGGCACGTCTGCGAGAGAGCGAGATGCATGTCGTCAGATCTTGGTCGCTTAAAAAAAGACGACCTGACGCCTAAGGTCGACAAACTGTCCCTTTACCGCTCGTGATGGCCGCGCTAATCGGTATAGAATGCCAAGCATGGTCCAGTGCGCTGGCAAGGCATGCGCCAGGGATAGGCAACATTGAGAGGAACAGGGCAGACGCGCCGAGCGCCCTATGCCCGTGACCAGGAGTCGGATTTGGGGAGGTCGCCGTGCCGCGGGTTTGGATGATCGCATTGTTTCCGATTGATCAAGGGTGATACGTCTTTTTCGCGGTGACTCCGGAAGGCTCCGGCCGGGTGTGCGGCATGACGGCACATTTGGGCTGATTTCCAAGAGCAGGAAGAGGGCGCAGGGTGGTTTGTTTGCGCAGCCTTTTGCATACGGAGGCACGTTTCCTCGTGCTGTTGGTAGTGGCGGCAGGCCAAGCTGCCGTCACGGGGCTGTGTGGATGGGCTTGAACTGGACGGGTTTTTGTGGAAAGGCAGTGTTTAGCAGAACCCGTGCGCCGATGTCTGCGAGGGGCATATAGATTGTAGGCACAGAGCGGGAGTGCCGCCGTCCGGCCAATTGCTGAATAGCCTAGGTGGGCGGGCGCGATTTCGCTGGTGCGTAACGGCGGTTCGACGGCACCTTTGGCGGATGCCCTGGCGGGATCGCTGGGGTGGCAGGCAAGGAGAAGGGGATTTGCGCATCTTACATTTTGGTCGCTTTTACAATGATAGCTTTGGTGGCCTGGAGCGACATGTGGATGCGTTATTGCGGGGCCTTAAGTCGCATTGTGAAGCAGATAATCTGGTGGCACACGATCATTGGGCGCGTACCGTTATCTCAACCGGTAGCTATACGGTCTACAAGACGCCATCGCTCGGGAAAGTGGCGGGTACCGCCCTCTGTCCGACAATGCCATGGCTCGCCCGCGCGCTACATAGGGAGCGCGGTTATGATCTCGTTCACTTGCACCTCCCGGACCCCATGGCGCATCTCGCGGCGGCATTTTTGCCTGGGTCCGTAAAGCGCGTTATTACATGGCACAGCGATATTGTGCGCCAAAAGCGGCTCCTGAAACTCTATAGGCCCTTTCTGGGCGCCCTACTCAATCGGGCGGACGCGATCATTGTCCCAACGCCCGCCCATATCTCGTCGTCATCCCAACTCGGGGTGTGTCGAAGACCGGAACGTTACCATGTGGTGCCGTTTGGCATTGAGTATGGAGTGTTCGATAAGGCCGCGCAGCAACATCAGAGGATTGCGGATCTCAGGGCGAGTTTGGGGGGCGACAAGGTGCCCGTGCTCTTTGCTGTCGGTCGGCACGTGTATTACAAAGGTTTCGAGTATCTCATTCGGGCGATGATCCATGTGCCTCAGGGAATTTTGGTGGTCGGCGGGGATGGGCCGCTTACGTCGGATCTTAGGGCGATGAGTACATCTTTAGGGCTCGGGGCGCGAGTCCGTTTCGTTGGGCGGATCCCCGATGCAGATCTTCCTTTCTACTATCACGCCTGTGATGCCTTCTGTATGCCCTCGGTGGCCCCGGCCGAGGCCTTTGGACTTGTGCAGCTCGAGGCCATGGCCTGTGGCAAACCTGTCGTTTGCTGCGAGCTGCATAACGGAGTCACGTATGTCAATCGCGACGGGGAAACCGGACTGGTTGTACCGCCTCGGGACCCGCAAGCTTTGGCCGCCGCCATCAATAAGCTGCTCGTTAATCCAGCTCTCCGGCAACGCTTGGGAGAACGAGGACGCAACCGTGCCCGGACCGAGTTTTCATTGGACGCGATGGTAGCCGGTACGCTCGCGGTGTACGAAAGGGTGCTGGGAAGGGATGCCGAGGCATGGACGCATGCGCGCCCAGAAGATGACCGTGCTCAGGTAGCCGCGCGGCAATAGCCGTGAATAATGAGGGCCGGTCTTCACTCTGTTGCGTCTGCCGACGATGATAGAGAGGGACCATGTTACAGACTACGAGTTGATAGGTTAATGGATATCAGCGGTGGTGGAGTTGATGGGTGAATAAGCGCTGACGAAGGACGGGATCCATTGGGAGGGCGAGATAACGTGATCGAAGGCGTGGGGGATGCGTCCTTAGCTGGATGTGAGGCAGAGGAGCGTCCTCGTCTGCGTTGGGCCTGCTATGGTGATGTCACGTTTTGCCCAGCATGTGTATTGCGCATGGCCAGATGAGCTGAATCCAGCTGAGCTTCGCGTCCTGTAACCGTAAGAGATCAAGCGAGTGACAGGCGTGGGGGTGGCAATGGGGTGGCGAGACGCAATCGGTTTGGGTTCTAGGATGCTCCCTATTTAGGCCTATTGGGTGGCAAGCCTCCGGAGATTCTCCTGGTGGGTGGGGGCCACGGGCCCCACCGGTGCTCCACTTGGATGAGCGGTCTCTGGAGCGATGGGCTGTGGGCGCTGGTTAGGACCCTATTCGGCACTCTTTTAGGTGAGGGGTTACTGCGGGACCCCGAAAGCGATCACTGACCCTTGGCCCCTAACCGGCGGCGGGGCTGGCGATGGGGCTATGGGGGGGTTTGTGTCTTGACCCCCTGGTCGGCCAGATAGAGGGAATGAGCGGGAGAGGGTGAGGTTTAATATGGGATTGCAGCGCTACCAAAAAAAAAGGGTCATTCGCGGCGGGATCGGTGAGCCTAGCCCGTCAATTCCCCTTGTCAAGATAGTCGCCTGATGCCACTTATTGTTGCGGTAGATGCGACGGGCCTCGGCCGCGTTAAGACCGGCACCGCGGTCTACGTTTTGGAAATCCTGCGGATATGGAATGAGGATAAGCATCTCACGGCCCATTTCCATGTCTTCGTAAGCCCAAAAACCAAGCACTATTTCGATGAACTGAGTCTTGATAGCCGCTTTGAGTATCATTTTGCGCCCGATGGCCGGGGCGTTCGCAGCCTATGGCAGCATCTGGTTTTGCCGTTCGCGGTGGCCCGTGTTCGCTGCGATGTGCATTGGGGCGCGACATTTGTCGTGCCCGTGTTGTCGCGTTGTCCGTGTGTCGTGACCGTGCATGATATGACCTTCCAAACCCTACCTGCTGTTCACGAGCGGGTGAAGCGCTGGTATTTTGGTACCGTGATCGGCTGGTCGCTCGCGAAGGCGCGCGTCGCGCTTGCGATCTCTGAGACGACGAAGGCCGACATTGCGCGCCTATACCCCGCTATTGCGCAGAAGATTCGTGTGACGCTCTTAGGTCCACGAGCCTTTGGTGGCGAGGTCGTAGGCCGATTGGCGGCGGATGGGAGTCCGGAGCCCTACGTCTTGGCGATCGGCACCCTTGAGCCCCGCAAGAATTTGCCGCGCCTGCTGCGTGCTTGGTGCGCGCTTGCGCCTGCGATCCGCGGACGGACTCGTTTGTATGTGGCGGGGCCGGATGGCTGGATGATGGGGGAGTTGAGCGCGCGAGAGACACAAGAGGCCTACGGAGTGCAGTTTTTGGGATATTTTGAGGAGGCTCGATTGCGTGAGCTTTTGCAAGGAGCGATGCTTCTGGCCTATCCGTCGCTTTATGAAGGTTTTGGGCTCCCGGTGATTGAGGCTATGAGCGTGGGGGTGCCGGTGCTTACGAGCGGGGTGGGGGCAACGGCCGAGGTGGCAGGCGATGCGGCGTACTTGGTCGATCCCCTCGATCAGGAGTCGATACGTACGGGCTTGGAGCGATTGCTTAAGGACCCAGGTTTGCGTGAGACATTGAGCGCCAGGGGCCGTGCTCGCGCGGCGACTTTCTCGTGGAGGCGCACGGCCGAACTGACGTTTCAGGCGCTAGAAGAGGTCGCGAGGCGATCTTGATGGAGGGCTTCTGGCCCCTTGAGACGCAGTCGCCCCATAAGCAATAGACACTATGCTTGCCGCGTAAGCGGGCAAGCCGTTTTGACGGATGGACGGAGTCGGAGTGACGTTTAAGATCGCGGTGGACGCATGCAGCCTGTACCGGCCGTTGACTGGTGTGGGCCGCTATACGCATGAGCTCTGTAGAGAACTGAGTCAGGACCTGAACACGGATGTGATATTCGCCTGTGGTTGGCGTTGGCAGCGGGACTTTCCTGTGCCCCTGAACGCCGATACCCGAGGTCGGATCGAGGCCATTCGTGCGGGTCTCCCTGGGGGTCAGGCCCTGATCTACGGCGTGAAGGCCTTGGCCTACCGTGCTTTGGCCCGCTACCATCGGCCCAACGTGGTTTTTGCCCCCGGTTTTTTGATTCCGCCGCTGGCTGTGCCGACCGTGATCACGGTTCATGATCTATCCCATATCCGCTTTCCCGAGACCCATCCGGCCGAAAGACTCCGGCTTTTTCTTAAACACTTAGGAAAGAGTATTGCGCGCGCCGCCGCAGTTTTGACTATCTCTCAGTTCAGCGCCGATGAGATCGTGCGGGAGTTTCCGGACGTCCGGGACCGGCTTCATATTATTGCGCCAGGGGTCCGGGATATCTTTACGCCAAATGGAGATCCCCACGAAAGCGTGAGCCCCCTATCCTTGCCGAATGACAGTCGGCCGTTTTTTCTGTTTCTGGCCACCCTTGAGCCACGCAAGAATCTGGGGCGCTTACTGGCGGCGTATGCCCAGTTGCCAGCGCGTATGAGAGCCGAATATCGGCTTGTGATCGCGGGCCAAATCGGCTGGAAGATGGACGACTTAGCGGGGACCCTTCAGCAGATGGTGCGCGCCGGCGAAGTGCAGCTTTTGGGCCATGTGCGAGACCAAGACCTCCCGGGGCTCTACCGTCGGGCATCGGCCCTTGTATATCCCTCGCTCTACGAGGGCTTTGGTCTGCCGCCGTTAGAGGCCATGGCCTGCGGTTGCGTGACCGTGGTCGCGACTACGAGCGCGATACCCGAAGCCTGTGGGGATGCCGGGCTCTATGTTGATCCGTGGGATACAGAGGGATTGGCCGCGGCCATGATCCAGATTGTAGAGGATACCGCGTTGCGAGCGACTCTGCGGGAGCGGGGCTTTCAGCGGGCGCGGCTCTTTCGATGGGAGGAGGCGGGGCGACAATTGCGTACCGTTTTGGTGCAAGCGGGGGAGCTTGGCGTTAGGTGAAAAGGGGTGTGCACGATGCCCTTGATGGTAGGATATCTGTGGATTGCGCTCATTCACCAGTTTTCTGCTGACAAAGAGGAACCGCTGTGGCAGCATCCGGGGACTTGGGAGCGGTTTTTGGAGACGAAAAATAATGTCTTTGGTCGGCCGCCAAGCAGGATAGATCAGGGGCAGAAAGGAGTCGGCTCGCCTTTAAAGAGGCACCGACAAAAATCATGGGCGATCGCAGGGGCGGTTTATGGATAGCCCAAAAAAAGGGGTACGATGAAGAAGGCATTGATTACCGGCGTGACCGGCCAGGATGGGGCTTATCTGGCCGAGTTACTCTTAGACAAAGGTTATGAGGTCCATGGCTTGAAGCGCCGGTCTTCGCTCTTTAATACCGCGCGCGTGGATCATCTGTATAAAGACCCCCATGAATCGGATACCCGGTTTCTGTTGCACCACGGCGATCTCACCGATACCTCAAGTCTGCAGCGCGTCATTCAAGCGGTCCAGCCCGACGAGATCTACAACTTGGCGGCACAAAGTCATGTCGCCGTGAGTTTCGAGGAGCCTGAGTATACCGCTAACGCGGATGGTCTTGGCGCCTTGCGAATACTAGAGGCCATTCGGATGCTGGGCCTGGGTAAGAAGACCCGCTATTACCAGGCGTCCACTTCAGAGCTTTTTGGCAAGGTGCAAGAGGTCCCACAGCGGGAGACGACGCCTTTCTACCCGCGTAGCCCCTATGCGGTGGCTAAGCTGTACGCCTATTGGATCACAGTAAACTACCGCGAGGCCTATGGCCTCTATGCCTGTAACGGCATTCTCTTTAATCACGAGTCGCCGGTTCGGGGTGAGACCTTTGTGACCCGCAAGATCACGCGTGCCTTGGCCCGCATCGTCTTAGGTCTACAGAAACGCCTGTATTTGGGGAACTTGTCGGCGGCGCGCGACTGGGGGCATGCCAAGGATTACGTCGAGATGCAGTGGTTGATGCTCCAGCAAGAAAAGCCCGAAGACTTCGTGATCGCCTCTGGAACCCAATACACGGTGCGCGCCTTTGTCGAGGCGGCAGCAGCTGAGATGGGAATTCGGTTACGGTGGGAAGGCGAAGGCTTAGGGGAAAAGGGGATTGTCGCAAGCCTTGACCCCGATCGCCTGCCAAAGGATGTGGTAAACCCCTTGACGGTGGGGGCTGTCATTGTGACGGTGGATCCGCGGTACTTTCGGCCGTCCGAGGTGGAGTCCCTCCTGGGGGACGCTAGCCTCGCGCGCACCAAATTGGGGTGGGTGCCCAAGATCTCTTTCGAGGAGTTGGTGCGCGAGATGGCCAGAACCGATCTCAAGGCGGCACAGTGTGATGATCTGATTCGCCGTCACGGTTACCCGTCTTATAATTACCACGAGTAGGCCTGTGACTCAAAAGAGGGCCTTGATTTGCGGTGTGACGGGACAGGACGGGGCCTATTTGGCGCAGTTGCTCCTCGGGAAGGGCTATCAGGTATGGGGTACGTCACGAAAGGGGCAGACAGCTAGGATCGCCAATCTGGCCACCTTGGGGATTGCCGATCAGGTCCAGATAGAGTCTATGGTGCTTGTGGACCCCCAAAGCATTCGCGATGTGGTGGAGCGCGTTCAGCCAGATGAAATTTATCACCTAGCGGGCCAAAGCTCAGTGGGGCTCTCGTTCCAGGAGCCGCGGGAGACCTGGGAAGGTATTGCGACGGGAACCGTGAATCTCCTGGAGGCGGTGCGGTTAAGTGACCGCCCAATAAGGTTTTACCACGCTGGGTCCAGTGAGTGTTTTGGGGATACGCAAGGCGAGTGTGCCGACGAGACAACGCCCTTTAGGCCCAAAAGTCCTTATGCGGTCGCGAAAGCGGCCGCCACATGGTCTGTGGCCACTTATCGTGAGGCCTACGGCCTTTATGCTTGTACCGGAATTTTATTTAACCACGAGTCGCCACTCCGGCCGGATCGGTTTGTCACCAGAAAGATTGTGGCAGCGGCCTGCCGCATTGCGGCGGGCAGTGACGAGAAGCTGCATCTTGGTAACGTATCTATCCAGCGGGATTGGGGCTGGGCCCCAGAATATGTGGAGTCCATGTATCGGATGCTCCAACAAGAGAACCCTGATGACTATGTGATTGCCACCGGTCACACAATCTCTCTGGAGCAGTTTGTGGGCATCACTTTTACAAATGTGGATCGGCAATGGCGGGAGCATGTGGTGATAGATAACGATTTACTGCGACCTACGGAAGTGGCGGTGGGATGCGCTAATCCCGCTAAGGCGGCAAGGGTGCTCGGTTGGCGCGCCACGTCTGGTGTAAAGGACGTTATTGCCAAGCTCATTACGGCAGAAAGGGAGCGCGATTGGGGTGATAGCCGGTAGACCTGGGGGGTTTTGGGCGCGTAGGGCTTGGCCGTGATCTGAAGAAGCAGAGACGTGAACGCGTCCCTGGTGGCTTGCCAGTAGCGTTTCTTTGTTGGGGTGTCCCACTTTTCTAGGTAGATGGCTAAAAAAGTGGGTCGGTGTCGGTCTTTAGTGGCAGGTTACTATTCAGGAAAGGCTCGAGTTGTCGCCTTGCTAATGGAATTTCGGGGCGCATGGCGGCTACTCGGATTGGGGTGCTATCGATGAGCGACAACTTTTACAGGGCTTTTGAGGAGAAGTACCGCGGTCCAAGGGATTTGATATTGGCCCGTCTTGCTATTTACGGCCCTTTTATCTTGCCGTTAAAGACTATTTATCCTGCCCCCCCCGCTATTGATTTGGGCTGCGGCCGAGGCGAATGGCTCGAATTCCTGTTGGATGAGGCTTGTTCACCACTCGGTATTGACCAAGATGAGGAAATGCTGCAAAGCTGCCGCGAGCGAAGCCTACCTGCACAGCAGGGCGACGGAGTCGCTTATCTCGCTACGCTCCCGGACGAGAGCCAGGCTGTCGTCTCCGCCTTTCATGTCGTCGAACACCTTTCTTTTGATCAGCTGCGTACGGTGGTTTCCAGTGCACTTCGTGTATTGAAGCCGGGCGGTTTACTCATTATGGAGACCCCAAACCCCGAAAATATCGTCGTTGCCACCTGTAATTTCTGGCTAGATCCGACGCATTTGCGGCCGATACCTCCTCAACTACTCTCCTTTTTGCCGGAGTATTATGGGTTTGTTCGCACCAAGATTTTGCGCCTCCAGGAGTCCAAGGAGTTGGCGGCAAACGAATCACCGACTCTGAACGATGTGCTGCGGGGGGCCAGTCCCGACTATGCAGTCGTTGCGCAAAAAGCGGCGCCTAACGAAACCTTGGTGCTTTTCGACCAGGCGTTTAACCAAGAGTATGGACTATCTCTTAACATCTTAGCTGAACGCTACGACGGTTCAATCAGCGCTCGCGCCACCCAGGCCGAAGCTCGCGCCACCCAGGCCGAAGCTCGCGCCACCCAGGCCGAAGCTCGCGCCACCCAGGCCGAAGCTCGCGCCACCCAGGCCGAAGCTCGCGCCACGGCTTTACTGAACAGCACTTCCTCGCGTTTTACCACACCCTTGCGTTGCCTTGGTTCGGTCGCGCGCGGCTTACGCGCGAATCCTTGGAAGTCCGGAGCGAAAAGTTTGATCCAGCATGCCGCATCTTACATCCGTAGGCGCCCGTGGCTCAAGAAAGCGTCCTTAACCCTCTTAAACTGGTTTCCTGGTTTAAGATCACGGCTGTTTCGAGTCGTTAGCGGCGCGACAATGCTACCGGATCAACCCCCAAGCGGGCCAGTTGTTGTCGCGCACCTTACCCCTTACGCCCGTCAGATCTATGCCAATCTTAAAACTGCCATCGAGCGTCATCAGAAGGGAAATAGCTGATGCGCATCGTCATTGATATGCAGGGCGCGCAGACGGGAAACCGTTTACGGGGCATCGGTCGATATACAATTGCAATCGCGCAAGCCATTGTACATAACCGGGGCGAGCATGAAATTCTCCTTATGCTCAACGACCTATTTCCTGAAACCATCGAACCAATCCGAGCTAAGTTTGATGGCCTCCTGCCACAGAAGAATATCTGCGCGTGGTGTTCTCCTGCGCCTGTGCACATGATGGATGAGGCCAATAGCTGGCGTCGCCGGGCGGCGGAGATTATCCGTGAGGCATTCCTGGCCGACTTGAAGCCAGATGTGATTATGGTAACCAGCCTGTTTGAAGGTCTGAGGGATAACGCTGTGACCAGCGTTGGGGTTCTGCACCACATCCAGACTGCCGTCATCCTCTATGATCTGATCCCGCTCATCTATCGCCGGCCATATCTGGAAAATGCCGTGGTTGAGCAATGGTATGAAGCTAAGCTAGGCCACTTACGCCGGGCCGATCTGTTGCTGGCTATCTCCGCATCTGCGGGACAGGAAGCCATAGACCACCTCGGTTTCCCTGTTAAACAGGTAGTAAATGTGGGGACGGCGGTGGACCCTCAGTTTAGGCAGAGGGATACTCCAACGGAAACTGCCGTTGGTGCTCGTGCTCGCCTTGGTCTGACCAAGCCTTTCGTGATGTACACAGGAGGCGTCGACCATCGCAAAAATATCGAAGGCTTGATAGCCGCCTTTGCTCTGCTTCCAGAAGCTCTGCGAAAAAGCCACCAGTTAGCGATTGTCTGTAAGATCGACGAAGCGGCTAGGGCGACGGTCATGCAGCATGCACGAAAACATAATTTAGCCGCCGACGCAGTCGTGCTCACGGGCTATATTCCAGAAGACGATCTGATTGCCCTCTATCATATTTGTGCGGGTTTTGTCTTCCCCAGTTGGCACGAAGGGTTTGGCCTGCCCGCCCTGGAGGCAATGGCCTGTGGTGCACCGGTAATTGCCAGCAATACCTCTAGCCTTCCAGAAGTGGTGGGTTGGGAAGAGGCGTTGTTCGATCCCTTCGATGTCACGAGCATCGCCAGCAAACTCACGCGGGTCTTGACGGATGAGGAGTTCCGGAGGCAACTCGTCGCACATGGTTTGCAACAGGCAGAGCGCTTTTCCTGGGACGACAGTGCGCGGTGTGCCATTGCTGCGCTGGAGGCGCTGCATGCGCGTCAAATCGGACCCGCCGCCATCCCTCCGCAGAGCATGCCTCGCCCCAAGCTCGCTTATGTCTCGCCATTGCCGCCGGAAAGAAGCGGCATTAGTGATTATAGTTCCGAGTTGCTGCCTGAGTTATCCCGCTTTTACGATATCGAGATCATCACCGATCAGGAAACGGTACAACCTGCATGGCTTCGGAGTTTGTTCTCCGTTCGTACTAGTACGTGGCTAAGCGAGAACGTCCACCGATACGACCGGGTGCTATACCATTTTGGTAACTCGCACTTCCATCAGCACATGTTCGACTTACTGGCGATTGTGCCGGGTGTGGTGGTGCTGCACGACTTTTTTCTCTCCGGAGTCGTCCACTGGCTGGACCATACTGGAAGACGCCCAGGATACTGGACGCGGTCACTCTACTACAGCCATGGGTATGCAGCACTGGAGCAGCGTATCAAGCGGGATAACCACGAATCGGTAATATGGGATTATCCCTGTAGTCGTGAGGTATTGGATGGCGCGCTAGGCGTCATCGTTCATAGTGATTTTTCCTGTCGTCTCGCCAAACAATGGTACGGGTCAGGCGCTGCGGATGACTGGGCAATCATCCCGCATTTGCGCAGCTCTGTACATGGGGTTGATCGCTGGCAAGCCCGACGGGACCTGAAACTACCGGGAGCTGCTTTTGTCGTTTGCAGCTTTGGTGTTCTTGGGCGTCACAAACTTAACCACCGGTTACTTGAAGCTTGGCTCGCCTCGCCACTGGCGCATGATAAGCGTTGCCAACTCATATTCGTGGGAGAGAATCACGACGGCGACTATGGTGCAAGCCTTATGGCCGCCATCCGCCGCAGTGGGTGTAGTGAACGAATCCATATTACCGGATGGGCCGATACTATCGCCTATCGGCAATATCTCGCCGCTGCGGATCTCTCCGTACAGTTGCGTACCCTGTCGAGAGGAGAAACTTCGGGTACTGTGCTCGATTGCATGAATTATGGACTTGTCACCATCGTCAATGCCAATGGCTCAATGGCTCATTTACCGCAAGATGCCGTATGGATGCTGCAAGACGAATTTAGTAACGCCGAGTTAGTTCATGCGCTGGAAACCTTGTGGCTTGATGACACGCGGCGCATGCAAATGGGTAAAAGGGCACGGCAGACCATCCTAACCCGTCATTCCCCACGCGCTTGCGCTGAGCAATATCACGAGACAATGGAAAAGGTTTATGGCCGGGCAAACGCTGGTCATTTCGGGGCCATGGCGCAGGTCGGGGAACTGCCTCACGACGCGGACGATGCGAGCTTGCAGGCATTGGCTATGTGTATGGCGCGAAATCGACCAAAAAAGTCGGCTCACCTATTGTTGGTGGATATTTCAGAACTGGCTGAACGCGATGCAAGAAGCGGTATTCAGCGTGTGGTACGCAGCATCCTCCAACAGTTGCTCGCTCATCCGCCAGCCGGGTACCGAGTGGAACCTATCTATGCGACTGCTGATTATGGTTACCGCTATGCCCGTCAATTCACCTTGCGTTTCTTAGAATGCCCGGAAACCATTTTGGCAGACGATCCGGTAGAGTTTCAGTCTGGCGATCTGTTTTTAGGGTTGGACTTGCAGCCGCAAGTGGTGCAAGCGCGGCAGGCGTTTTATCAGCAACTGCGTAATCACGGGGTACAGGTGCAATTCGTGGTGTATGATTTGTTGCCGATTCTCCTCCCCACAGCCTTTCCTGCCGGTGCAAAGGAGTCGCATCTGGCTTGGTTAAGGGTGGTGGCCGAAAACGATGGTGCCATTTGTATTTCTCAGGCGGTAGCAGATGAGCTAAAAGAATGGCTTGGGAAAAACGGCCTCACTCGACAACGTAAATTTTCAATCAGTTGGTTTCATCTGGGCGCGGATATGGACCAGTCGAAACCGACCAAGGGCATACTTGAAGAAGCCCATGTCTGCTTGACGCAGTTGGCAGATCGGCCCAGTTTTTTGATGGTAGGAACCATTGAACCGCGGAAAAAGCATGCTCAAGCTCTCGCTGCGTTCGAGGAGTTATGGGCGCAGGGACAGGATGTTAATCTTGTGATCGTCGGCAAGCAGGGCTGGATGGTTGAGGCGCTCATTAAGCAGTTGAAAACGCACGTTGAATTGCATAAACGGCTCTTCTGGCTGGAGGGTATCAGCGATGAATGCCTTGAAAAGGTATACGCAGCCAGCACCTGCTTGATCGCGGCCAGCGAAGGCGAAGGTTACGGCTTGCCGCTGATTGAGGCCGCACAATACAAATTACCCATCATCGCCCGCGACATCCCTGTTTTCCGTGAGGTGGCAGGTAATTACGCTTTCTATTTCACCGGGCTCACTCCTGAGGATTTGGCCAAGGCAGTCCGAGACTGGCTGACGCGACATGCGCAGGACAAAGCGCCATCATCTGAAAATATGCCATTGCTTACGTGGCGTCAGAGCACACAGAAACTACTTACTGTAATTCTGCCCGAGGCCGATCTAGCGGGCAACGAGGGGTGATCGAATTGAACCCGGCAATCATTATCCATTTCCGCGAGAGCTTCGACGAGATGCTCGGGTGGCGGCCGCCAAGCGTCTCCTCTCCCGCATTGACTTCCACTACACCCCGAAGCGTGCGAGCTGTCTCAATATGGCCGAGATGGAAATCAGTATCCCCTCACGCCAGTGGGTGGCCCGCCGTGGCGGGGAGCAAGCGGCCCTTGCTGCAGAGGTAACCGCTTGGCAGAAACGGTGCAATGCCGCCCGATGCGGTATCGTGTAGACCTTACGTGCCCCCCGTGAGAAGTCGCTCGCTACGAGAAAAACTGCGCATGATGGCATTACGCTCCAAAGAGTGCGAGTTGATACCTGGCTGTTGGCGGCGCGCGATCTCATGCCAGAGTACCCGGTCTAAACGAGTGCGTGTTTCCAGTAGCGATAATGTCTCACTATCTAATTCCCCGCAAAGACTGCTCCGGATATTTATTTGTCTAGTGGCATTGCTGTGCGGAAGCTGAAAAGGCACTCCTAACCAGTCTTGTAGGTTTTTCGCCATATCCGAGTTTTCTAGCACGTCGACAAAAGCAAATCGTTTTAGTGTCTTCTGTGCATCCATCAATAATTGTGTATCGTTATGAGGATCAATCGGATCTTGGACAGGAATAAGTGGATGTGGTGAGAGCAGCATGCGCACGCTGAGATTGTCTGTTTGACAATAGATATCTCTGTCATTTAGAAATTTACCCAGTGGATCATAAGCTCGCAGAACAATGTCGGCCCAACTGCCAACGCCCGCCAGTTCATCGCGGTTGTGACTTCGCCAAAATAGCCAGTGAGAAAGGAGACGCGATGTTGGCTCGCGTAGAATGGTGATTACCTGCCCGCGGGGATAGACTTTAGTTAGGTGGCTATATGAAAAGTGTCCGGTCACAAGATCGGCCTGTGCGGGAAGATGATTCTGCCCTACATAGACGCGAGACGCCTCTATGGAAGAGAATTCCGAGAAGGCAGTAAAATGCCCAAACAAAATACCATCTAAACCACCTATAATCGATGAATTGGGATGAATGGCATTCTGAATACCAGTGGCCAGACTAGTGCCAGCGCTCTTAGGGATATGCAAGAAAAGTAGGGGATAGTGTGGATTGCGTCGGACAGGTTGATGGTGTTTAAAAATCGGCAATACAAAGGTCATTGTGGTATACCACGCAAGAGTCTCACAAAAGTATACTTCTCAGCGCTTCGATGATCTCGTAGCGTAAACGCATGAATCCAAAAAATGGGCATCATTCTGTCGCAAGGTGCATCTCCAGAAAGGAGTCTATCTGATTGTTCTGTGTGATTTTCCATGCATATCCCAACATCCGACGGTACCGCTGTCAAGAAGAAGCGAGATCTTGCACCTAGTCAGTTGGAGGCTATAAAGACACGGCTGGCGCGTATAGACGTTTTCCTGGAAAAGATTCAGGCGCAACATGAGCGCATAGTGCTGATGCCAGGAGCGCTTTCAGAAGAAATAGCGGGGCGTGTACAGGGCTACAGGGATGCGACAATGCCGGATGGAATCAGTGAGGAATTCCTGGCACGGTTAGTGGGCCGTGCCGGACTATCCTCGCGCTCCGACTGGCATCGGCATATAGGCGAGGAGTTCGCGAACGATGCCGATACGGCAAGGGTTTTGCGTGTAGAACTCGTGGACCCGGCGTATAACTCGCTTTTCATTCGAAGCGGTGAGGCTTTCGCAAGTGACGGCATCCGAAGGTTGAAGCTGCCTGCATTGCTGACGACCGTATTGGTCGCCCGCGTCTATGATCGGCCGATAGAGGTGGCGCGGGAGGCGATTCGAATGGCGCAATTCGTTCATTCAGGCGGGCTCTCAGGACTTTTGGGCTGGGCGAAGGAATATGGAACGGAATACTTCGCGGAGGCAATGGCTGAGAAGACAAGAGCGGGCCTAGAAGGCATATCGACTTGGGCGAGGATGGAGAGGGGTGTGGCAAAATGGATAGGAGTGGAGATGGAGGCAATGGCTGAGAAGACAAGAGCGGGCCTAGAAGGCATATCGACTTGGGCGAGGATGGAGAGGGGTGTGGCAAAATGGATAGGAGTGGAGATCAAGAAATAGTGGAATATAAGAACCCGTGGTTTAGGGTAATTAGGAAAGGCAAGTTTCATTACGTTGACGAGCCGATGGCACATAATGCAGCGGTTGTGTTTATCGAGTTTCAGGGCCAACTGGTCCTGATAGAACAGTACAGAGTAGCTGCCGGGTGCGTACTTTTGGCGACTCCGAGAGGGTACGGAGAAGGGCAGGAAACAAGTGCCGCATGTGCAGTTCGAGAGGCGTTCGAGGAGACGGGGTTTCGTGTATCGGAGCGAGATCTTAAATACCTGGGGAAGGTGCGACCGAATTCGGCGATTTTGACGAGTGTCGTGGATGTGTATTTTGGTGTGACGAACGAAAATAGGGCTGAGCGTCTGGATACGGATGAAGTCACGCGCGTGGTGTTGTGCTCCTACGATGAATTCGAGAGGAAGGTGACAGATGGGTATGTGACGGATGGGTTTACGTTGGCGGGATATTTGTTTTTGAAATTGAAAATGAGATCGAGCTAGCCAGGTGGCCCCTATCTATTGCACACAAAGTTGCTCCCTTTTCGCAGAATTCAGCAGCACGCCCTCGGCATGAAGAAAAAGCTGAACACAACCAAAACGGTTTGCTAGCCTTACCCCCCATCGCAGCGCGCGAGGCAAGGGGCAGGGCGGCATGCCGAAGAAACCACGAATCGAGGACGCAGAGACACAAGCCCTTATGGAGGCCGGGACGCAGTCGGTGGAATGGGTGCGTGAGGAGTTCGCCCAGGCCGATCTCGCCGACAAGCGCCTCAATCGCCGGCTAGTAAAGACCGCCGAGCACTTGGCGAGATCCCCACTCTCTCCCATCAACGAGGCCTGTGGGGATTGGGCGAGCACCCAGGCCGCCTATCGGCTGTTCGACAATGCCCGGGCGAGCCCGCGCGCCATTCTCGCGCCGCATGTGCAGGAGACCGCCAAGCGCATGGCCGGCTGCGGCGGGCCGGTTCTGGTGATGCAAGATACGGTCTTCTTCTCCTATGGACAGCATCCGGCGACCCGGGGTCTTGGGCCGATTGGCAAGAGCAACAAGGCGCATGACCGCGGGCTTATCATGCACAATGCGCTCGCCTTCTCGACCTTAGGTGTGCCACTCGGAATCCTGAGCCAGACGGTCTGGGCGCGCCGCGAGGTCCCGGAGGGAGAAGGCCGTCAGGAGAAGATCAAGCGCCTACAATGCACGCCCGTTGAGGAAACCCCCCATGCGGAGGGCAATGAGGAGAGCGCCAAGTGGCTCAGGGCGCTCACCGAAACCATGGCGCGCGCCCCTGCGGGCGTTCCGGTCATCACGGTGGCGGATCGAGAGTCGGACTTCTTCGAGTTCCTGACGCAGGCCGAGGAGCTGCGGGCGCACTATCTGATTCGCGCGCGCACCGACCGCACGCTCGTGCCCGAAGACAGCGCGGGCTGCGACCACATGCTCGAAGCCCTGTCGCTCGCGCCAGCGCTCGGATCCCTCACGATAGCGGTCCCCGGCAACGGCGGACGCAAGGCGCGCACGGCGACCATCGCGGTGCGCATCGCGTCCGTGACCGTCAAACCGCCCCAGCGACGCGGCCATGCGCAATCGTCTGCTGCGAGCGAGCCCGTGAGCCTCACCGTAATCGGTGCCACTGAGACTGCGCCTTCTGCGGGCAGCGAGGCCATCAGCTGGGTGTTGTTGACGAACCTCGCCGTCCCGGACTTCGCGAGCGCGGCCGAGAAGATCGCGTGGTATGGCTTGCGCTGGGGCATTGAGACCTGGCATAAAGTGCTCAAATCCGGTTGTAAGGTCGAGGACTGCCTGCTCGAGACGGCGGAACGTCTCTCCCGCTATCTGACCCTCTTTAGCATCATCGGCGTGCGTCTCATGCATGTCGCCCATCTAGCCCGCGCACAACCGGACGGGCCGGCTACGGCCGTGTTCTCCTGGAAGGAGATCGAGGCCCTGCACGTGCGTGTCCACAACACCCGCCCGCCCCGCGACCCCATCAGCTTGCGAGACGCGGTGCGCATGGTCGGTCAGCTCGGCGGACATCTCGGGCGCACGGGCGACGGGGAGCCTGGCATGACCGTACTCTGGCGCGGCTGGATGCGCCTCTATGAGACCGTGATCGCCTTGCAGGCCGGCCGACAGGCAGGCCTCATCGATTCGGGCTGATCGTATGCGCTATTGTGGACGGGACTTTACGGTCTCCGAGATCGACCGGATCCGCGCACTGATCGCGACCATCCCACCGCCCTCCCGCTACCGGCTCTCGCAAGACGTCTGTGCGGCGTTCGCCTGGTACCGTCCTGACGGGGGGTTAAAAGATATGAGCTGTCGGGTGGCGTTGCTCAAGATGGAGAAGGACGGTCTTATCACGCTCCCGCTGCCGCGGTGCGCGAAACCTCTTTCCTATCAGGCGTCTCCCGAGTGCGCCGCGCTGGTGCGGGAACCGGCCCTTATCCCCCCGGTGGATCTGAGAACGCTCACCGTCGAACTCGTGACCCACCCACACGATTCGCGGCTCTGGAACGCGTACGTCGAGCACCACCACTATCTGGGGCATAAGCCCCTGCCGGGGGCGCAGTTGCGCTATATCGTGCGCGCAAGAGGGGAAATCATCGCGCTCTTGGGCTTCGGGGCCGCAGCCTGGAAGACGCAACCCCGCGATGCCGCTATCGGCTGGAGCGCCGCGCAGAGACAACGGAACCTAGCCCTCATCGTCAACAACGCGCGCTTCCTGATTTTGCCGTGGATTCGCTGCAAAAATCTGGCTTCCCGAGTCCTTGCCCTGGTCAGCCGGCGTTTGGCGGATGATTGGTACGCCCGCTATGCCTATCGTCCCGTGTTGCTCGAGACCTTCGTCGAGAAGCCGCGCTTTACCGGCACCTGCTACCAAGCCGCCAACTGGCAGTATCGTGTCCTTCCGGTAAGCATGCAGGAAACGGTTTTTTGCCCCTGCTAACGTTCGCTGCGTACTCCAACCGATAAGGAACGCAGCGAATGAACAAGACGAGAGAGACGGAACCAGGACGGGATGGCGACGAGACCCCAGAGCAGACCCAAGCGCTCTTCCAGCGCTGGCGGGAGAGTCGTCGGCCGGGCGCGCGTATCCCCAAGGTCTTATGGGCGGCGGCCGTCAGAATGGCCAAGCGCTACGGGGTGCCACAGACGGCGCAGCACTTGCGCGTGGATAGTCAGCAGCTCCTAAAGCGCATCGAGGGCGCAGGGGGCGCGGCTCCCACCGGGCCACGCCCCATCGCGTTTGTCGCGTTGCCGGGACTCGCGCCATCGGCTGAGGCCGGGATCGCCGAGTGTGTCGTGGAGCTTCAGAATGCGCGTGGGGGGACGATGCGGGTGCGCTTGCAGGGCCTGGGGCTTACCCACCTGGCGCCTCTGTGCGCGGCCTTCTGGGAGGCGCCATGATCGCCATTACCCCGCACATGCGGGTGCTGGTGGCGGTGGAATCGGTGGACTTTCGGGTCGGTATCGACGGGCTGGCGCAACGCTGTCGGGCGGTCCTGCAAGAGGATCCCTTCCAGGGGACGGTGTTCGTGTTCCGCAGCCGCTCGCATACGGCCATCAAACTCCTTATTTACGATGGCCAGGGGTTCTGGCTCTGCCACAAGCGCCTCTCCCAAGGCCGCTTTCGTCACTGGCCGACCGCGACCGGCGGGGTGGCGAGCACGATGCTGGCCCATGAGGTGCAGGTCTTGTTGAGCGCGGGGGACCCGACGCAGTCCCAGGCGCCGCCGCTATGGCGCCTGGTGGACGCTCAGCGGGGGCCGCGCTCGATGGCTGCGGTCCCGCGGGGCGGGGACGAGGCCGGGCTTGGGGTGGGGGCTTGCGTTCCATAACCGCGCGCGGTAAGATCTGTCCCCATGGAGATCTTGCTACGCTATCGCGGCCGCGCCGTCACCGCCACCGACGCGCATTTCATCCGCACCTTGATCGCCGCCCACCCCGAGCAAAGCCGGCGGGCGTTGTCCGAGACGCTTTGCCAGGCCTGGGACTGGCGGCAGGAAAACGGTGCCCTGCGCACGATGGTGTGCCGGGGACTCATGCTGGCGCTCGCGCGCGCAGGCCACATCACGTTACCGCCGGTGCGCCGCCAACCCCCCAATCCCTTGGGCGTGCGCGCGCGCCTTGCACACGGTGCCCCGGCGCCCCTGGCAATCGATACCACGCCGCTTGTAGGCCCCTTGCGGGGCTTAGGCGCGCTCACAGTCGTGTCGGTCCGCCGGACCGCCGCGGAGGCCCTCTTCAACAGCCTCATGGCGGCCCATCATTATCTCGGCTACGCGCAGCCGGTGGGCGAGCACCTGAAGGTGATGGTCTATGCCGGGACGCGCCCGGTGGCGCTCGGTGCCTGGAGTTCGGCCCCCCGGCATCTGGGGCCCCGCGACCGGTTCCTCGGCTGGTCGCCTGCGGTGCGCCGCCAGAACATCGCGGGCATCGCCTATAACACGCGCTTTTTGATCCTGCCGTGGGTCCAGGTCCCCCACTTGGCCTCGCACGTCCTTTCCCGTATGACCCGGGCACTCCCGCAGGCCTGGCAAGAGGCCTATGGCCATCCGGTGTATTGGGCCGAGACCTTCGTCGATACCACCCGCTATCGCGGCACCTGCTACCGCGCGGCCAACTGGCGGGTCCTGGGCCAGACCCAGGGGCGCGGCAAGGACGACCGCACCCACCGGGCAAACCGCAGCATCAAAGACGTGTTGGGCTTGCCGCTGTGCCGGGACTATCGCGCCCGCTTGTTGGGCGTGGCATGAGCGGGAACAAGAAACCGCCGCAGCAACACCGGCCACCCCTACCCGAGCGCCTCGAGGTACCGATAGAGGAAATCGCCGCCATCGTCGAGCGCACACAAACGGGGGCACTCACGGCACCGGACCACGCGAAGCTCAAGGCCGCGATGGCGACGCTTGCGTTCCTCACCGCGGAACTGCAGGCCAAGAAGACCTCGTTGGAGCGGCTGCGCCGGATGCTGTTTGGCGCGAAGACAGAAACCACCCGCGCCGTGCTCGGGGAGAAGGCCGACAAAGAGGGTCATGCGCCCGGCACCGAGGCGCCAGGATCCGACGCGGCCCCCTCACTGCCGCCAGATCCCTCTTCGTCGAAACCCAAGGCCCCCGGCCATGGGCGCAACGCTGTGAGTGCGTACACCGGGGCCGAACAGGTCACGGTGGCGCATCCCGACCTCCACAGCGGGGATGCCTGCCCCCACTGCACGGAGGGGACGCTCTATCGACAGAACGAGCCCGCCCAGCTCGTGCGCATCACGGGCATGGCGCCCTTGAGCGCCACGGTTTATGCCTGCGACCGGCTGCGCTGCCATCTCTGTGGCGAGGTCACCACCGCCCCGGCCCCGGAGGGCGTGGGACCCGAGAAATACGATGCCACCGCGACCAGTATGGTAGGCCTGCTGAAGTATGGCGCAGGCCTCCCCTTTAACCGCATCGAGACCTTGCAGGCCGGCATGGGCATCCCGTTGCCGGCCGCGACCCAATGGGACCTGGTGCGTAAGGCCGCCCCCGTGTTGGCCCCGGCGCACGCGGAGCTCTTGCATCAGGCGGCCCAGGCCCCGGTGCTCTACAACGACGACACGACCATGAAGGTCCTTAAGCTGACAAAAGCGCAGCGGGCCGCGGCGCTCGCCGACGACGCGCACATCGAACGCACCGGGATCTTTACCTCCGGCATCGTCGCCACCCAAGAGGGTCGTCAGATCGCGCTCTTCTTCACAGGCGTCCGCCACGCCGGCGAGAATCTCGCTACGGTGTTAGCGCATCGCGCAGCCGATTTGCCCGCCCCCATCCAGATGTGCGACGGGCTATCACGCAACGCCCCCAGCGACTTCGACACGGTGATGTCCTCTTGTCTCGCCCATGCACGGCGTAAGTACGTCGAATTGACCGAGACCTTCCCAGAAGAAGTGCGCTTCGTGCTGGAGACATTGCGTGAGGTCTATGGTACCGAGGCCCGCATCCAGGCCGAGGGTCTCGGCCCCCAAGAGCGGCTGCTACGCCACCAGGCCGAGAGCGCACCGCGCATGGCGACCCTGGAGCAGTGGATGCGCACGCAGTTTGAGGAGCGCCGGATCGAGCCCAACTCGACGCTGGGCGCCGCCATCCGTTACATGCAGAAGCGCTGGCCCGAACTCACGCTATTCCTGCGCGTTGCGCACGCAGTTTGAGGAGCGCCGGATCGAGCCCAACTCGACGCTGGGCGCCGCCATCCGTTACATGCAGAAGCGCTGGCCCGAACTCACGCTATTCCTGCGCGTGCCGGGCGCCCCACTCGATAACAACGTGACCGAAAGGGTTCTGAAAAAGGCCATCCTGCACCGCAAGAACGCGCTCTTCTACCGTACTCTCAACGGCGCCCATGTCGGCGATACGTTCATGAGCCTGATCCACACCGCCGAACTGAACCACGTGGCCCCGTTTGAGTATCTGGTGGCACTCCAGCGCCATGCCGACGCGGTCGCCGCGAACCCCGCCGACTGGATGCCCTGGAACTACCAGGCGACGCTCGCCCTGCAAAACCCCAACCCTGAGCCCCCTGATTAGCCGATCTGCGCGGTGGCCGAGCGTTTTACGCATCTCTGCCGGAAGGACACGCAGTATCTCGGGGACACCCAGGGCCGCGGCAAACTCGACACGCTCCATCGCCACGACCAGCCCATCAAAAGCATCTGGATCTACCCGCTCACCCGCGACTTCCGCCAACAGCTCTGCAAGGATTAGACCATCATAGCGTCGAGTGTGCTATCACGGCGCTCTGGCGTTCAAAAGATCTGTGTAATAGATAGAGGTGGCCCGTCATGTGAGCACGGCGGGTTTATTTGCGTGAGCGTCAAGGGGCTGATTGGGGGTAATGTGGACGGCACGACACTTTTTACAGCGGTATTTGCTCTATATTTTGCGGCTAATATCGCATCGGCGCGCAGCTATAGCGCGTTTGATACCGCCGCAATGGTTGGTGGTGACGGAAGGGCCTGCGGGAGGTTTTTGGTAGGGACGGCGTTCTTGAATGTGGCGCCGACTTTTTACTATCTATGGATATTGGGGAAGATTGAGCGTTTTCCGCGACTGAATCCGCCATATTGTACATTGATGCAGTTTAAGTGGGAGATTCTGATACTGTTGTTGGGTATGGTAGGGGCAGGGTTTTACCGTATATTCGCAGGTTGTCTGGCAATACGCACTGATGGTGATCGCTTTTTCTTTTACGCGGCCGATGACCCGGGGCAGAAAAACGGGAATGAGTACAATAAGAGGGGATATTCGGTGCGGCCCGGTGGGGGAGCGGTGCGCGGGGAAATAGGGGCCAGGGAGCATTTTTGTGGGAGCTTGCTGTATTTTCTGCCACCCTTTTTATTGTACTACGCCATAGTCAAGTGAGATCAACGCCGGACTGCGGTGACGTGAAGGTATTGAACGTAAGTTAGTGTGGTCTAGAGCTACCCCTGACGAGATATCCCTCCCGGAATCATTCTATCCCCTCTGGGGCATAGGCGGTCTGGAGGGTGTTACGTAGTCTGTCGGTCATGCCTTAGCCCTTGCATAAGGAGTGGCAATGACAGACGGAAAGAAGATGCCGAAGACCCCGATGCTCGACAAGCTCGAGGGGGGACCTTGGCCGAGTTTTGTAACCGGCTTGAAGCGGCTCGCCAAAGACGAGTCCAAGCCCTATGCCCCGGTCATGAAAGACCTCCTGGGTCAGCTGGAGCATTCGTACGAGACCCGCAAGGGCTACTGGAAGGGCGGCACGGTGGGGGTGATAGGCTACGGCGGGGGCGTGATTCCGCGCTTCTCCGAGGTTGCCGACAAGTTCCCGGCGTCCGCCGAGTTCCATACCCTGCGCATCATGCCGCCGCCCGGCATGCACTACACCACCGAGGTGTTGCGCAAGATGTGCGACGTCTGGGAGGAGTACGGTTCGGGGCTCATCGCCTTGCACGGCCAGAGCGGCGACATCATGTTCCAGGGCTGCACCTCGAAGAACGTGCAGCCGGCCTTTGATGCCTTGAACGACATGGGCTTCGACATGGGTGGGGCGGGACCGGCGCTGCGTACCTCGATGTCCTGTGTGGGTCATGCGCGCTGCGAGCACTCCTGCTATGACGAGCCACGCGCCCACCGGCTCGTGATCAACGAGTTCCTGGACGAGATGCATCGTCCGGCGATGCCCTATAAGTTCAAGTTCAAGTTCTCAGGCTGCCCCAACGACTGCACGAACGCCATCCAGCGCTCGGATATGGCGGTGATCGGCATGTGGCGTGATGACATGAAGGTCGACCAGAAAGAGGTCAAGGCCTTCGTGGCGGAGCGCGGGCGGTCTTATGTCATCGACAACGTGATCACGCGCTGTCCGACCCATAGCCTTAAGCTCGCCGACGACGACACCCTGAAGGTCGATAATCGCAACTGCGTGCGCTGCATGCACTGCATCAATGTCATGACCAAGGCCCTGCATCCGGGCGACGATCGGGGCGTGGCGTTGCTGCTGGGGGGCAAGCGTACCCTGAAGATCGGGGACCTCATGGGGACTGTGATCGTGCCGTTCCTGCCCTTGAAGACCGACGAGGACTACGAGCAGCTGGTCGACATCGGGCGCCGGGTCATGGAGTTCTTCGCCGATAACGCCCTGGAGCACGAGCGTACCGGCGAGATGATCGAGCGTATCGGTTTCGCCAACTTCATGGACGGCGTAGGCCTGCCGATCGACCCCAACATGGTCAGCCATCCGCGCACCAACCCCTACGTCCGCATGGACGAGTGGGATGCGGCGGTGGCCGCTTATGAGGAGGGCCGCAAGGGTCAGGGGGCGCATAACAAGGGGGGTCAGTCATGAGCGCACGCCGTGCCGTGGAGTCGGGGGTACCGGAACTCGACCCCTATCTGCATCCGCTGTTGAAGAAGAACTATGGGGCCTGGAAGTGGCATGACCGCCCGCGCCCCGGGGTACTGCACCATGTAGCGATGAGCGGGGACGAGGTGTGGACGGTGCGTGCCGGCACCCAGCGCCAGTTGGACGTCTATACCATCCGCACGTTGTGCGACCTCGGTGACCGCTATGCCGACGGCTTCCTGCGCTTTACCTCGCGCAGCAACGTGGAGTTCATGGTCGCCAGTGAGGCGCAGGTGGCGCCGCTCATCGAGGCCCTGGGCAAGGCCGGCTTCCCGGTCGGCGGGACAGGGAATTCGATCTCCATGATCTCGCATACGCAAGGCTGGCTGCACTGCGATATCCCGGCGACCGACGCCTCGGGGGTAGTGAAGGCCTTGATGGACGAGCTCCACGAGGAGTTCATCCACGAGCGTATGCCAAACAAGCTGCGCATCTCGACCTCGTGCTGCGAGATCAACTGCGGCGGCCAGGCCGATATCGCCGTCAATATCCAGCATACCAAGCCCCCGCGCATCAACCACGACGCCGTGGGCAATATCTGCGAGCGGCCGACGGTAGTGGCACGCTGTCCGGTGGCGGCGATCCGCCCGGCGCTTGTGAACGGCAAGCCGTCTCTGGAGATCGACGAGCGCAAGTGCATGTGCTGCGGGGCCTGCTATCCGCCGTGCCCGCCGATGCTCATCAATGACCCGGAGAACTCCAAGATCGCGATCTGGGTGGGTGGCAAGCACGCCAATGCGCGCAGCAAGCCGACCTTCCATAAGCTCGCGGTGGCCAATCTCCCGAACAATCCGCCCCGCTGGCCGGAGGTGGCAGCGGTGGTGAAGGCCATTATCCATGCCTACAAGGACGATGCCCATGATTGGGAGCGCCTGGGGGAGTGGATCGAGCGTATCGGCTGGCCGCGGTTCTTCGAGCTCTCGGGGCTGCCGTTCACGAAGTTCCATATCGACAACTGGCGCGGCGGGCGGGGGAGTTTGAACGCCTCGGCGCACCTGCGCTTCTAGGCGGGAGGGGGGATGAAGATCGGCATCCTGGTGAACGAAGGCCCGTATACCCATCAGGCCTCGGACTCCGCCTACCAGTTCGCGGTGGCGGCGTTGAAGGCCGGGCACAAGGTGACGCGGGTGTTCTTCTATCACGACGGGGTCTATAACGGCTCGTCGCTCACCGAGCCCCCACGCGACGATCGCCAGATCGTCGAGCGCTGGGGCAAGCTCGCCAGCCAGTACGAGGTCGATCTCGTGGTGTGCGTGGCGGCGGCGCTACGGCGCGGTATCCGCGAGCAGAATCTCGCCCAGGGCTTCCGGATCTCGGGGCTCGGGCAGCTCGTGGAGGCCGGTATCCAGAATGACAGGCTCGTGGTGTTCGGGGACTAAGGGGAGGGGTGATGAGCGAAGACGACGGCGACACACCAGGAATCGTCAAGCGTTTCCTGTTCGTGAACCGCAAGGCCCCCTACGGCACGATCTATGCCCTGGAGGCCCTGGAGGTGGTGTTGATTAGTGCCGCCTTCGACCAGGACGTGAGCCTCGCCTTTCTGGACGACGGCGTCTACCAGGTGTTGGCGGGTAACGACCCCTCGGGGATCGGCATGAAGAATTTCTCGCCGACCTACCGCGCGCTCGATGACTACGACATCACCAAGCTCTATGTGGAGCGCGAGTCCTTGGTCGAGCGGGGTCTGTCCGAGGACGGCTTCGTGGTGCCGGTGAATGTCGTATCGCGCGCCGAGATGGCGGCGATCATGAGTCAGCAGGACGTGGTGCTGTCCTTTTAGGCGATCGGGGGGAGAGATGTTGCATACCGTGAACAAGTCACCATTCGCAAGCCCGACGCTCGCGCAGTGCCTGGGGCATCTGGCCCCCGGGGCGGCGGTGCTTTTGATCGAGGATGCGGTGGTGGGGGCGACCGCGGGGAGCGCGCCGGCAGCCCTGCTCGCCGAGTGCCTGAAGGGGCATGCGGTGTATGTCCTGGGGCCGGATCTCATGGCCCGCGGGATCAGCGAGGAGCGGTTGGTGAAGGGGATACAGACAGTGGATTACACGGGGTTCGTGCGGCTCGTGACCGAGCACGAGGCCGTGCAATCGTGGCTTTAGCGCAATCAACGGGGTGAGGAGTCCATCATGGCATATGAAGTCGACGGCAAGACGATAACGGCCGACGAGGAAGGCTACATCGTCAATCTCGCGGATTGGAGCGAGCCCTTGGCGGCGATTATCGCCAAAAGCGAGGGTCTGGAGATGACCCCGAATCACTGGGAGGTCGTGAACTTCCTGCGCGAGTACTACAACGAGTTCCAGATCGCGCCGGCGATCCGCGTGCTCACCAAGGCGATCGGCAAGAAGTTGGGACCCGACAAGGGCAACAACAAGTACCTCTACGACCTGTTCCCTTATGGGCCCGCGAAGCAGGCCTGCAAGATCGCCGGGCTGCCGAAGCCTACGGGCTGTATTTAGGGTCAGGCGTGCGGCGGATCGGCGAGGGCCAGTCCGCCGCATGGGCTTCCGGGTAGGGGCAGCAGGAGGGCGTCATGTCGGCGTGGACCATAGCGTATGCGGTGCTCTTGTACGTGGCCTTCACGGTGTTGGTGGGGGGGGTCATCTACAAGATCGGGATCTACGCCATGACGCCTGCGCCGTTGCGCATACCGACCATGCCGGCGCCGCGCACGCGCAGCGGCGTGGCGGTGCGCCTGGGGCGCGAGGTGGTGCTCTTTGCGAGCCTCTTTCGGGGCGACAAGTGGGCGTGGATCTGGAGTTATCTCTTCCATGTGAGCCTGCTGCTGGTGCTCATCCAGCATCTGCGCTATGTGCTCGTGCCGGTGCCGCAGTGGCTGGTGCTCGAGTCGCCGTTCGGGAGCTACGCGGCGTTCGTGTTGCTCATCTCGCTCGCAGGCCTGCTCGGTCGCAGACTTATGATCGCCCGCGTGCGCTTCGTGACCGCGCCCTCGGACTATCTGATGCTGGCGCTGTTGCTTGTGATTGCCGTCACCGGCGCGCTCATGCGCTTCGTTGACCGGGCCAACATCGTCGGCTTCAAGGCCTTCATCCAGGGCCTCATGGCGCTGCAGCTTAAGCCCTTGCCGCTAAGCCCCTTGATCCTGGTGCATGTGGCCTCGGTGGCGGGGCTCATGGTGATCTTCCCGTTCAGCAAGCTCATGCATGCCCCGGGGGTATTCTTCAGTCCCACGCGCAACCAGGTGGATTCGAGCCGCCTGGAGGCGCAGGGCGCGGGGGATGTCACGGTGGGCGATGCCGAGGCGCGGCCGCCGGCGCATGCCCCGGCCATGCGTGAGGGGGTGCGATGAGCGACATCGAGGTCCCGGTCCTTCAGGACTACGTCCCGACCCCGGAGCTCCATCCGGGGGCCATGAGCCACTTGAAGCCCTTCAAGGCCACGCCCGAGCACCAGGCGGCGCTGGGATTCCCGGGGACGCTGGTGGACGACTGGAAGGAGGTGGCGATCCGCAGGCTCGGCGAGCTCGTGGACGGCTCGCGGGCCTTGCGCGTCTATCTCGACTCTTGCGTCAAATGCGGGGCGTGCACCGACAAGTGTCATTATTTCCTGGGGACCGGCGATCCGCGCAACATGCCGGTGGCGCGCCAGGACCTGTTGCGCGGGGTCTACCGGCGCTATTACACCTGGGTGGGACGCTACCTGCCGTGGCTCGTGGGGGCCACCGATCTCACCGAAGAGGTGCTGAACTCCTGGTATAGCTACTATCACCAGTGCTCGCAGTGCCGGCGCTGTTCGGTGTTCTGCCCGTTTGGTATCGACACCGCCGAGGTGTCGATGGCCGCGCGCGAGATCCTCGATTCGGTGGGGGTGGGGCAGAAGTACTGTAACGAGATCCTGGGCAAGGTCCATAAGATCGGCAACAACCTGGGGCTGCCTGAGCCTGCGTTGCGCAATACCGTGGAGGGCCTGGAAGAGGATGTGAAGGAGGCCACCGGGGTCGACGTGCGCTTCCCGGTGGATGTGGTCGGGGCCGAGGTGCTGTTGATCACGCCGTCCGCGGATTTCTTCGCGGAGCCGCATATCGACGGGCTGATAGGCTACGCCAAGGTCTTCCATCAGGCCGGCATCAGCTGGACCTTGAGTTCGCAGGCCTCGGAGGCCGCCAACTTCGCGATGTTCATCGGCAGCCGCGAGCAGATGCAGAAGGTCGCGCAGCGCGTGCGCGACGCCGCCCTCGCCTTGAAGGTCAAGCGCATCGTGGTCGGCGAGTGCGGGCACGCATGGCGCGTGGCCTACGCCTTCTGGGGCACGCTCATAGGGCCGCTCGACTTCCTTGACCCGCGCTACCCGCGCCCGCAGCACATCTGCGAGGTGACCGAAGGGTTGATCGCGCGCGGGGCCTTGAAGCTCGACATGTCGGCCAACGACGACAAGGTCGTGACCTTCCATGACTCGTGCAACGTGGCGCGCGCCACGCGCATGGGGGATCGTCCCGGCGGCCAGTTCACGGTGCCGCGCTCGGTGATCCGCTCGGTATGCGCGCATTACGTCGACATGGACCCCGCGACCATTGGGGATCGCACCTTCTGTTGCGGGGGCGGCGGGGGGCTTTTGACCGACGACCTCATCGAGCTGCGCGTGAAGGGCGCCCTGCCCAGACTGCAGGCCCTGAACGCCGTGGTCGAGGACAAGAAGGTGACGCACATGGCGGCGATCTGCGCGATCTGCAAGACGCAGTTTAGCAAGGTGCTGCCGTATTACGGACTGCCGCGCGAGATGGTGGTGAGTGTCCATCAGCTCGTCGGGGATGCCATTGTTTTGGGTGCCAAAGAATAGCCGTCATATAAGGGGATGAGCATGGCCAATGAGACGCACACCGCGGAGTCGAGCCGCACCTTCCGCCGCTACCAGGACGGGGATACGACGCCCGAGTCGTGGCAGGAATACATCTTCAAGGCCGGCTGGTCCTACAAGTGCCCGGTCTATGTGCAGCGTACGCCGACCTGCCAGAACGGCTGCCCGGCGGGCGAGGACATCCGCGGCTGGCTCGATGCGGTGCGCGGCCTCGACAAGCCCGCGCCGGGCGTCACGTGGCAGGAGCAGGCCTTCCGGAGGCTCACGCGCGCCAACCCGTTCCCGGGGATCATGGGCTATGTGTGCCCGGCCCCGTGCGAGGATGCGTGCAATCGCCGGGCGGTCGAGGATCGGGTCGGCATCAATGCCGTCGAGCAGTTCATCGGTGAGGCCGCGCTGAAGGCGGGCTTCACGTTCGCTAAACCCGCGAAGGAGAGCGGCAAGCGCGTGGCCATCGTCGGCGGCGGCCCCGGAGGGCTCGCGTGCGCCTATCAGCTGCGCCTCAAAGGCCATGCGTGCACGATCTTCGAGTCGCGCGAGAAGCTCGGCGGCATGCTGCGCTACGGGCTCCCGAACTACCGCACCCCGCCTGCGGTGGTGGAGGGCGAGATCCAGCGCATCCTCGACCTCGGCGTGACCGTGAAGACCGGCGTGCGCGTGGGGCAGGATATTCCGTTCGAGCAGCTCGATCGTGAGTATGACGCGGTATTCTGGGCGATCGGCACGCAGGTGGGGCGTATCCCCGAGATCCCCGGGGCCGATGCCGAGAACTGCATCGGCGGCATAGAGTTCCTGCGCGAGTTCAACGAGGGGCGCCTGCCGTCGGTGCCGCGGCGCATCGTGGTCATAGGGGGCGGCGACACCTCGATCGATGTCACCACCGTGGCACGCAAGATCGGCGGCTTCTCGGGGATGAAGTCCGACGGTTCGCCGCTCACCTATACCGCCGACATGGTCACGCAGGCGGCCATCCACAGTGGCCAGAAGGTGACCCTGACATCGGTCCTGCCGACCAAGAAGCTGAAGGCCGCCGAGCGCGAGGTCGAGGACGCGCGTTCGCTCGATGTCGCGATCATCGGCAACATCATGCCGCTGTCGGTGACCCTGGACCGCGACCATCGGGCCTGCGGGGTGCGCTTTGCGCCCTGCGAGCACACGAAAGAGGGCAAGCGTGTGCGCGCCCCTGGCGATGAGATCGAGATCGAGGCCGATCTCGTGGTGTTCGCCATCGGTCAGACGGCCGACATGACCGGTCTTGAGATGCTCGATAACGGTCGCCACGCCATCGCCCCGGGGCCCGGTCTGCAGGTCATAGGGTACCCCAAGCACTTCGTGGGCGGCGACATCATCGTGCCGCATCTGCTCGCGACCGCCGTAGGGCATGCCGCGGTGGCCGCCGAAGGGATCGATGCCTTCCTGAACGGCCAGCCGGTGGTGCGCCGCCCGCACGTCGACAAGCGGCATTTCGAGATCCGCGAGACGTTGCCGAAGAATGCAAAGCCCGTCGATGGCATGGTGACGAGCCCGGCGGCGGTGCACAACTTCGAGAACCGCGCGCATCGCGAGGTGATCGAGGCCGATGCCCTGTTCCTCGCACACTTCCCCACGACCCCGCGCATCGAGCGTACGGAGCGCAGGCTCTCCGAGCTGTTCGCCGAGGGCGGCACGCGCATCGCCGTGCTCGATGAGGCGCAGGCGGTGGCCGAGTCCAAGCGCTGCATGAGCTGCGGGTTGTGTCTCGAGTGCGATAACTGCGTGGTGTTCTGCCCGCAGGTGGCGGTGAAGAAGGTGCCGCGCGATCAGGCGGCGCTCGGCTACTACGTGACCACCGACTACACGCGCTGCATCGGCTGTCACATCTGCGCCGATGTCTGCCCGGCGGGTTATATCCAGATGGGCCTGGGGGAGTGAGATGCGCGCTCGCGCGGCGATGCTGGCAATTCTTTCCGTGCTGCTCGCTTTGGGGGCGGTATGGGCGACCCACCAAGGGCCGGTGCCCATGCCGGTGATCCCGCGAGCCCCCGGGCACTGCGTGCTGCCGACCGCGACCATGCGCCGCACGCATATGATGCTGCTGCGCGCGGTGCGCGAGGAGATCGTGCGGCACGATGCGCGCGACACGCGCTTTCAGCTTACGCATTGCGTGGCCTGCCATGTCCAGTACACCGCCGCCGGCCGGCCGATCCCGGTGAACGCCCCCGGACAGTTCTGCGCGACCTGTCATACCTATGTCGGCGTGCATCTCGATTGCTTTGCGTGCCATGCGGCGGTGCCGAGGAGTCCGTTCAAGATGGGCGACATCGGCGGATCGAATGCGGTGCAGGCGGCGTTTCGCATCCCGCGGGCGCTGCGCGGCCGGTTCCGGGCGGGTCGTACCGGAGGTGGACGATGAGCCACGACGAACGCGACCGGCCGTTGGCAGATGGGGTCTATGGCGACGAGGCGCCGGATGGCGCGCGCCGCCGGCTCTTGAAGATGGCCGGGGCGGCGGTGGCCTTGACGCTCGCCCCCGGGGTCACGGTGCTCGCGCGGGATCTGGTGTTCAAGGGCGGGCGCAAGGGCCGGTCGCCAGTGCGCTACGGGCTTTTGATCGACGCCAACGCCTGCCAGAGCGGCTGTGACGCGTGCGTGCGCGCCTGCCAGGACTACAACGGGTTGTCCCACGACCCGGGTCCGGACAACGCCCAGTGGATCCGCAAGGTCACGATCACCGATCCCGGGACCGGGTTTACGCGCAGCTTTCCGGTCATGTGCCAGCACTGCGAGAACGGGGCGTGCGTGGACGTGTGCCCGACCGGGGCCTCGTTTCGGCGCCCCGACGGCATCGTGCTCGTGGACAAGCACCGCTGCATCGGCTGCCGCTATTGCCTCATGGCCTGCCCCTACAAGGCGCGCTCCTTCGTGGGCCGCAACGTGACCGACCAGCGCCCGTGGGCGCCGCGCGGCAAGGGCACCGCCGAGGGCTGCACGATGTGCGTCGAGCGCGTCGAGGCCGGCAAGCTGCCGGCCTGTGTGGCGGCCTGTCAGCGTGCCGGCCATAAGGCCATGATGTTCGGGAATCTGCACGACCCGAAGAGCGCGATCGCGGTGCGGCTCTCGGAGGTTGCGACCACCACCATACGCGCCGACCTCGGTATGGGGCCGGGCGTGCATTACCGGGGGATTTGAGCCATGGGCAGCGAGGCCAAAGGGGCGATGACGAAGGTGGCCTATCGGGAGATCGCCGGCAAGAGCGGCGGCTACCTGGCGGCGGTGATGGTGTGCGCGCTGCTCGCCCTGGTGGGTCTGGCCTCGGCGCTCTACATGCGCGCGGAAGGCCACCACGTGACTGGCATGAACAACCAGATCGTGTGGGGCATGCCGCATGTGTTGGCGGTGTTTCTGATCGTCGCCGCCTCCGGGGCCTTGAATGTCGCCTCGATCGCCTCGGTATTCGGGCGCAGCCTCTACAAGCCCCTGGCGCGCCTGTCGGGGCTTCTGGCGGTGGCGCTGCTGATCGGGGGTCTGTGGAACCTGGTGCTCGATCTCGGCCGCCCCGGGCATATCCTGGCCGCGGTCTTGTATCCGAACTTCCGTTCGATCTTTGCGTGGAACATCTATCTCTATACCGGTTTTTTGGTGATCGTCGGCTTCTATCTGTGGTTCATGATGGAGCGACGCCTAAACCCCCATACCCATAAGGTCGGGGTGCTCGCCTTCCTGTGGCGCCTGGTGCTGACAACTGGCACCGGGTCCATTTTCGGGTTCCTCGCCGCGCGTAGTGCTTATGACTCCGCGGTGCTGGCGCCCCTTTTTATTCTCACGTCCTTCGCCCTGGGGCTTGCGATCTTCGCGCTCGTGCTGGTGGCGGGGTTCAAGGCCCTTGCGCGGCCGATAGGCGCACGCGTGCTGGCGCATCTGAGGCAGCTCCTGGCGGTGTTCGTGGCCGCCACGATGTACTTCGTGGCGGTCTACCATCTGACCAACATCTATATCGCCGGCCACCGCGGCATCGAATCGTTCGTACTCTTGAACGGCGGCATCTACACGTGGCTCTTCTGGGCCGGGCAGATCGGCATCGGCGGGGTGGTGCCGCTCGTGCTGTTGCTGCGCCGCATAGCGCGCGATGATACGGCGCGCCTGCGCCGCTCGCTCGTAGCCGGCGCGGCGGCGGTGGTGGCAGGCGGGCTGTGTCAATTCTATGTGCTCATCATCGGCGGTCAGGCCTATCCGCTCCAGATGTTCCCGGGGATGGTGGTGCGCAGCTCGTTCTATGACGGGGTGGTGCACAGCTACATCCCGCGCTGGCCCGAGACGGTGCTGGCGTTAAGCGGCGTGGCGGTGGTCGGGCTCATCGTCCTGATCGCCATACGCCTCCTGGCATTCTTGCCCGAGAGCCTCGCAGACGAGGTGGTGAGCGTCCATGGCGCGCCGGCGCCGGCCGCCGAGGCGCAGACCGCCAAGACCGCGGTGCGCGCATGAGCGCGCGCCTCTATCTCTCGGCCGCCCACAAGTCCTCGGGCAAGACCACCGTGGCCATAGGGCTTACGCGCGCCCTCAAGGACCTCGGGCACGTCGTCCAGACCTACAAGAAGGGTCCCGATTATATCGATCCGCTGTGGCTCACCGCGGCCTCGGGCCGGGCCTGCCAGAACCTCGATTATCACACCATGGACGCAGGCGAGATCGGCGCGCTCTACGAGCGTGCGGCGATCGGCGCCGATATCCGGCTGATCGAGGGGAACAAGGGGCTCTACGACGGGGTGGCGCTCGATGGCAGCAACAGCAACGCCGCGCTCGTCGCGCAGTGTGCCACCCCGGTGGTGCTCGTGATCGATTGCCGCGGGGTGAGCCGCGGGGTGGCGCCGCTTGTGATCGGCTATCGGCACTTCGATCCGTCGATCGCGATCGCGGGCGTGGTGTTGAACCGCGTAGGCGGGGCGCGTCACGAGGGCAAATTGCGCGCGGTGTTGCAGGAGTATACGGATGTGCCGGTGCTCGGCGCCGTGCACGAATCATCGGATCTCGCCATCACCGAGCGTCACCTGGGGCTCGTGCCGAGCGGCGAGTGGGAAGGGGCCGAGCGGCTTATCGCGCGCCTGGGGCAGGCGGTCGCGGCACAGGTCGATGTCGAGGCGATCGCGCGCTTAGGGGAGGATGGGCGCCCGCCCCAAAGCGTAGCCGCCGCGCGCGCTGGGGACCGGGATGTGCGTATCGGCATCGCCCGTGACCGGGCGTTCAGCTTTTATTACCCCGGCGATCTCGAGGCCCTGGAGGCCGCCGGCGCCGAGCTCGTGTTCTTCGATGCCCTGAACGATACGCGTCTGCCGGAGGTCGATGGCCTGTTCCTGGGGGGCGGTTTTCCCGAGACCGAGGCCGAGGAACTCAGCGCCAATACCGCCCTGCGCGCGGCCATACGGACGGCGATCGAAGCGGGGATGCCGGCCTATGCCGAATGCGGCGGGCTTATGTATCTCACCCGCGGTCTCACCTACGAAGGGCGCACGCATCCCATGGTCGGCGTCATCGCCGCCGACACGGTCATGGAGGCCAAGCCCGCCGGGCATGGTTATGTGAGACTGAAGGCCACGGCCTTCCACCCCTGGGCGCGCGGGGCGCTCGACCAGGGCCCGCTGCCGGCCCATGAGTTCCACTATTCCCATCTCGTGAATATCGCCCCGGATACCGTGTATGCCTACGAGCTCACGCGGGGCACCGGCATCGCCGGACGTCGCGACGGCATCGTGTACAAGAACCTGTTGGCGGGTTACGCCCATCTGCGGGATGTGGCGAGCTGCCCATGGACCACGCCGTTCGTGGGTTTCGTACGCGCAGCGCGTGCGCGGCGCATGTCCCCGGCATGGGCGCGATCGGCGCAGCCGGGCGAGGCCCGCCATGCCTGGGCCCTATGATGTCGCGGTCGTAGGCTGTGGGGCCGGGGGCTATCAGGCGGCGATTAGCGCCGCGCAGTGCGGGGCGCGGGTGGTATTGATCGAGCGCGAGGGGGCTGGCGGGGCCTGCCTCAATCGCGCGTGCGTGCCGAAGAAGGCCGTGGCGCATGTGGCCTCGGTGCTGGCGGTGGCGCATGGCCTGCTGGGGCGGGGCTTGGCCGGCGCCATGCGCGGCGATCTTAGGGCGATGATGGCGCACGAAGAGGCGCTCATCGCCGATCTGCAGCGCGGACTCCCGCAGCGCCTGAAGGCCTTGGCCATCGACCTGGTGACCGGGCACGCGCGGCTTCAGGGCGCGCAGAGGATTGTCGTGACCGGGGACCGTGGGACTGAGACCGTCGAGGCGCGGCGCGTGATCCTGGCGGCCGGCGCCCGTCCCCGCCCGCTGCCCGCCTGTCCCATAGACGGCGAACGCGTGGTCGCCGCCGACCGCCTCATCCCCTTGCTCGCAAGCGAGCCCCGGCGGCTTCTGTGCCTGGGGGGCGGGGCCACCGGGGTCGAGGCCGCGTTCCTGTTCCGCGCGTTCGGCGCGGAGGTCACGCTCGCCACCCGCGGGGACCGGCTGCTGGGAAGACCCATGATCTCCGAGCGCGCCGCGCGGCTCCTCGAGCGCCGGCTTTCGGAGTCGGGGGTGACGATCCTGAAAGGAATGTCGGTGACCGGCACCCAGGTCGATGACGCCGGGGTGACCGTAAGCTTTCCGGATGGAGGCGAGGGGCGCTTCGATCGGGTGTTGGTGGCGGTGGGTTGCGTGCCGCGCGTGGATGACATCGGCTACCGGGCGCTTGGGGTACAGTGCGACGCGGAGGGCTTCGTGGCCACGCGCGAGACCCTGGAGACCAGCGTGCCCGGGATCTATGCCGTGGGGGACATGAAGGGCGGTCCGATGACCGCGGCCGCGGCCCTGCATGATGGGCGGATCGCCGGCGAGAACGCGGCACTCGATGGCCGGAGGCGGCGCAACTACCACCAGGTCCCGATGGTGATCGACTCGATCCTGCCGTTGGCGGCCGTGGGGCTGTCCGAGGACCTGGCCGAGCGCGCCGGGTTCGCGCCGGAGGTGGTCTATATTCCTTATGGGGCGTCGGTGAAGGCCCGCGCCCAGGGCGCGGGCGCGGGCTTCATCGAGATCGTGCATGACGAGGAGACCGGGCAGATGCTGGGGGGCTGCGTGGCCGGGGGTGGGGCCGATGAACTCGTGCACCTGGTGCTCGCCGCATGCCGGTCGCGCCGCGGCCTGTGGTCGCTCGCCGATCTCGATTATGGACATCCCTCGTATGGCGAGGAGTTGGGGGCGGCGGTGAGTGCCCATCTCGCGGGATTCATGCGCTCGCGGCCCAGGGTATTCCGGCCAGGGATCTACGCATTCGGGGATTGAGGACGGGGTTTTCAGGATTCGAACGCAGGGACGGGGAAGGGTATAGTGGCCCATGTGTAGGTATTGGCGGGGCTGGGGCGCGAGGTCAGCATGGAAGGGTCCTTTTGGCAGAGGATCGGTGTGCGGGAGGGGCGCGGCGGTGTCGACGGCACGCCGCCCGCGCGCGGCTGGGCGCGGCCCAGGCGACTGTGGCTCATGTGGATGGCGCCGACCCTGCTCGCCGGTCTGCTCGCCACCGCCATCGTCGCCGTGGCGCTCGACGGGGGTCCGCACCCGGTGCTGACCCACGATCTGGCGCTCGCCGCGCTTGCCGCAGCACTCCTGGTGGCCGCGATCTTGTGGGTGGCTACGGTCAGATCGCTGTGGCGGCCGCTCGCCCATCTGCGGTGCTGGGCGATGCGCGTGCGCGACGGGAATCTCTCGGCGCGCATCCCCGAGGACCGGGCGGCGGGCGAGTTCGCGGAGCTTGCCTCGGATGTGAACGCCCTGGGGGAGCGCCTGAAGACCCTGACGCAGGAGCGCGCCGGTGGGGACTCGCGGGTGATCGCCCGCTGGCTCGGTGTCCTGAACGCCATCACCGCCGGTATCGCCTCGTCCCAGGACCTGGACGAACTCCTGCCCCGTTTCCTGTTCACGCTGCATAGCGCCGGCGAGGTGCGCGGGGGCATCGTGCGGCTTCTGACCGGCGATGGCCACCTGCGGCTGGTGGCGAGCATCGGCCTGCCCGACGATATCGTCGAGCACGAGCGGCGCGTGGCCCTCGACTGCTGCCTGTGCGGGCAGGCGGTGGGTCGCCGGACCTTGAGCGTGGGTCAGGACCTGGACGCGTGCTGCACCTCCTGGGGCCAGAACCCGTTTCCCGGGGAGGATCTCGTGCTGCTCGCCATCCCCTTGCGCTACGACGGGCGTGTGGTGGGGCTCTACAACCTATTCATGGAGCGCGCGCGCGTCATCGGGCAAAACGACGTGGAAGACCTCCTGCTGGGCTTAGGCCAGCACCTGGGGGCGGCGATCGAGAAGATGCGCCTGCAAGACGAGCGCCGCCAGCTCTCGCTTTTGCAGGAGCGCATGGCAATCGCCCACGAACTGCACGACTCGCTCGCCCAGACCCTGGCGAGCCTGCGCATCCAGGCCCAGGTGCTGGGCGAGACCATAGAGCCGGAGGGCTATTCGGCGACGCGTACCGAGTTTGCGCGCCTGAGTGCCGGGCTTGAGATCGCCCATAAGGAGGTGCGCGGGTTGATCCGCAACTTCCGCGCCGGTGGGGCCGAGGGCGGGCTGTTGCCGGCCCTGGACGCGGCCATCGCGCGCTTCAAGGAGGAGACCGGCATCCCGGTCTATGTGCAGAAGGATTGGCACGGGACGCTGCCTGCGACCCACGAGACCCATGTCCTGCGCGTGATCCAGGAGGCCCTGGCCAATATCCGCAAGCATGCCCATGCGCAGACCGTGCGCGTGCTGCTGCAGTCCGAGGCCGGTGGGGACTATAAGGTTCTGATCGAAGACGATGGCGAGGGCCCGGTGTCGGCGGCCGAGCGCGCCGATCGGGATGACGGGCACTTCGGACAGACGATCATGCGCGAGCGCGCGCATGCGATCGGGGGCGAGTTGCGCGTGGAGCACGAGGCCGGGGAGGGCACGCGCGTATGGCTGACCTTCCCCGAGCCGGCGCGCGTGACCGAACGGGCGGTGGCGGTGGCGGAGGTGGCGCGGTGAAGGTGTTTTTGATAGACGACCATGCATTGTTCAGAAGCGGGCTAGAGCATCTGCTCGTGCGCCGCGGCATCGAGGTGGTGGCCACCAGCAACGACGGCGAGCAGGCCCTGGGGCCCATCCAGGCGACGAGCCCCGACATCGTGCTGCTCGATATCCGCATGCCCCGGATCGGCGGCATCGAGACCCTGAAGGTGCTGCGCTCGCGCGGCGTCACGGCGGCCATCGTCATGCTCACCACCTCGAGCGAGGAGGCCGATCTCGTGGCCTCGCTGCGCTACGGGGCGCGCGGCTATCTCCTGAAGGACATGGAACCCGACAGCCTGGTGGCGGCGCTCGCGCGTATCGAGGCCGGGGAGATGGTAGTGGCCCCGGAGTTCGCGCCGGTGCTCGCGCACTTCATCCAGAGCGGGCCCCAGGCCCTGACCGCCTCGCACGCCTTCAGCGAGCTCACCCCCCGCGAGCTCGAGATCCTGGGCCACCTCGGGGACGGCCAGAGCAACAAGCTGATCGCCCGCGACCTCGGGATCTCCGAGGGCACCGTGAAGCTGCACGTGAAGGCCATCCTCCGTAAGCTCAAGCTCACATCCCGCGTCCAGGCCGCGGTACGCTCCGTGGAAGAGGGTCTGAGCCGCAAGAGTTGATGCGCGTCCCGAGGGATCGCGGGCGGCGTTCGAGGTCGCCGGCCCTATCCGGGCCCCCTACCCGGGCGCCCCACGGGACAAGATCGGGCGTGCGGATTGCCGGGTTCGGGCCTCGGGCGGACATCCCGGAGGCCGCGGACTCCCGGGGGCGGCTCGGGCATGCCCAGGAAGCGGCGCGATTTTGAGGCGGAGTTTCGGAAAGTCTGGGACCGCAGAACCTGCTCGCGGCGACCAGATATTCTCCGCGGCACCGGGGCGCACGGCGTCCCGCCTCCTCTCAGGCCGAAATGCTCGATGGCCCGCGATACTCCGCTGCGATGGCATAAGGGGCTCCACCCGCCGCGGCATAAGGAGCATCTCCCCCCAAAACCTCGACGAGGGTCACCCGTGCCTCGGGGGCCTTTTCATTGCCCAAAAGGGCCGCTCCGGTATCCACAAAGATGTGTCCCCCCTGCGTCAGGATGTGCCTTGCCGGGGTATGCCCGCAAAAGGTGGGAGACAGCCCCGTGGGGGCGGTTAATACCCCCTTATGGTGGATCAAGGCGCGACCCCACAGAAAACGCATGCGCTGATGGCCGAATCCATCAAACCCTTCGATGAATTCCCTATCCCGCGCTTGGTTGAGATCCGCCAAGGGGGCGTCCAAGGCGATGTCGGTGAGACGCTGGGCCACGCCATCCAGCTCCGCGTGGACGATCTGAAAACGTGTCGCACCCTCCCCCACGACCAGTATGTGGGGCAAAAGGGCGGTACGAGGCAGAAGGTCATCGTTCCAAAGAGCGTCCTGCTCGGGGCTCATTTCCAGAAACCATCGCCCGCCGTTATGCAAAAAGGGGTGATCCCGGGTGGGCCGACCATAATTGTCGCCCCCCAAGGCGAAGTCCAGCAACATATCCTCATGGTTGCCGCGTACCGCGAAAAACCAGGGCTCTTGCAGCAGGCGCAGGGTCTGAAAGCTCTCCGGACCGCGATCCACGAGGTCGCCCACCGAAAACACCCGATCCCGGGAGGGATCGAAGCACACCTCCCTCAGAAGCGACTCGAGGGCGGCGTGATGACCATGCAGATCGCCGACCACGAAATCACGCCCCTTGGTATTGGCGGGCAGTCTTTGGATAACATAGCGCTCGACATGGGCATACAGCGGCGCTTGGCGCGCCCCGGGTACACCTGACTCTTTGCGTTCATAGCGACGATATTGCCGAGAGCTCACGCCACAGACCCGGGCCCAATCCGCCACGGACTCGCCCATGCGGGTCCGCGCGCTAATCAGGGGTGAGGTCGTGCCGTGTCGAAGCGCCATACGCATATTCATATGCCTTATGTGTATTCGCTACCATTACACTAATCCGTTTGTGGCCCATTAGGAGAACCAGGGGCGCGGCCCATGCATATGAACCTCCGAAGGAGGGAACGGCGCATGCAGGCATGGGCAGCCAGTCCACGGTCGTCCCTGCCGTAGTATGGCAGGCCGTACGGCCGGTGGCCGCCGCCGGCGGCCATGACGCCATGGTCGGGCCCGACCCTCCGCCGCCATGGCGAGGCCACCGAGGTCTGGGGTAACTCCACGTATCAAGGCCAGACCGATGTCGTCCGGCAATACGCACCCAATGCCCAAGGCCCTATCCGCCGCCGCTATCGGGACAAGCGTGTCGTGAATGAGGTCGAACGCACCCATAATCGCACCAAGTCCCAGGCCCGTAGTCGCGTCGAGCACGTCTTCGTGGCCATCAAAGGCCTATTCCATTTTACCAAGGTTTGCGCCCCGTGACCGTCGGGATGCCAGGCGCGCGTTCGCCACCATCCGGTCTCGGGATCATAACCCGTTGTACCGGGCCCGGTCGGTGCGTCCCCCGCAGCAGGTGTTCCCGTATCTTCGGCCGCGCCGTGATGAGGGGCGCGCGGTGCGGTTAATCGCCAGGCCCCCCGCCCCCCGGCGCTCCTTTGTTGGCTGTGGTCCGTTTCCCTGCTTGCCAATCACATGTAGTCACTCCGATTCTGTGCTCTTGGTGTCCTGTGGCGGGTTGGTCGCGTCGCCGCTGGCAGGATAGTGCCCGGCTTCACCAGCGCCGGCGTCGACTGTTCGTTTACGCCCGTTTCTCGGGAAACAGTCCCGGCATCCAGCGAGGCGCAAGGGTGGCCGGGAAGGCCAGATGCAAGGGGCTGCGTGGACCTTCGCTGCTTATGGCCCCGCGATCCATGAGGGCGGAGACGATGCGCCGCGCGTGGCGCTCGCCGGCGTCCACGATGGCCGCGGCCTCGCTACGCGGCAGCTCGCCACGGTAAAGCAGGGCCTCCAGGATACGGGTCGCCTTGGGGGGCAAGCGGTTCAGGCGGATCTCGTCTTCGGCCCACAGCAGGATGCGCGCGCGGAGATGTCCGGGCTGCATGAGCTCCTCCATGAAGCGGACCTGATCCAGGCAGGTATGCAAAAAGAATTGCGTGAACGCGACCAGGGCCTCCTCGCTCAAGGGGCCGCGTTCGTCGAGGTCGTTGCGACGCGGCAGATCGCAGGCCGCGAGATATCCCTTGTAATCGTCGACATGGCGCGCGAGACCCCGCGCGATGGACCAAAGGGCGCCGGTGTCGAGTGTTTGGAGGAGTGTGGCGTGGGAGACGAGGCGGGCCACGCGTCCATTGCCATCGAGGAAGGGATGGATCCACAACAGTCTGTGATGGGCGGCTGCCGCGGCCATGACGCTCTCGGTCTTGCCGAGGCCTCCATAGACTTCTTCATAGCGCGTGAGAAAGCGCGGTACGGCAGGCGCGCTGATCGGAATATGGCGGCCCACCACGACATCCTGCCGGCGCAGCTCTCCGGGTATGAGTCGGATATTGTGGCGGCCCGCCGGCATCTCGACCGCCAATAGGTCTTCCGGCAGCTGCTCGCAGAAGCGGCGATGGATCTCGGTGATGGCGCGGCGCGTGGTGGGAAGGGCTTCGAGACCGCCGCCATCGATCCAGTGCTGCACGGCGATGTGCGCCCTGGCTTCGATCTGGAGGTCGCGCCTATGCGCATCCTGGCTATAGTCGCCGGCGAGCGCGCGCTCGATATCCACGGGGTGCGTGTCATGGCCTTCGATGAGGTTGCTGTAATAGCAGTTCATCGCCCTCACGATGTGGGCGAGCGCGCCGCGCAGGGCCGTGGGCAGGGACCGATGGAGCCCGGCGCTCCGCGCCGCAAGTTCCAGGGCAAGATCGGTGAGCGCCGGGCGATGGCGGGAGTCGGTTGCGATCAGTAGCGGCTCCATGAGCGATGTGGGCTCGCCGCGGTCTTCCACGCCCTCGATGTCCGCTGTCATGTCCGGTCCGTATGGCGGAATAATGCAAGGCATATTAACACGATAGGTGCGCCAGGCGCAGGGATGATGGGCCCAGGAAGTCCGGGTCCAAGTCCGCTCGCTAACGGGTGCCACCTCAGGCTGTGCGCGGCGCCAAAAGCGTGAGCGTCGGTCCTGAACGTGTCGTCCTCAGAAAGATGGGCGTCCATCGATGGGGGGCCAAGAAAGAAAGAGGGGGCCGCCCGCCATTGTGGACATCGACGCTGCGGCAGAGAGGCGCTTGGTGAGCGCGGCCCCTGTATCCGATGGCCCCAGAGAGTGTGGTGATCGGGATTCGTGAGGGACATGAGGGAAGTCCCCCAGAGATCTTGATCACCAAGGCCTCCCCGGGGGAGTCTCCGGTTTCGAGACCTAAGGAGACCCCACCAGTGTGCCATGGTTTGTTGCAGGGCCCTGCATTTTCGTTTCCTCTCGCGCATCGATGCCGAACTGGCCGCCGAGGCCCGTAAAGGGCGTTGCCCCCGTTGCACCGGACCCTTGCATGTCGCGGATTACCCCCGCAAGCCGCGCGGCTGTCCGGTAGCGGTGCGCGCCGAGTATGCCACCGAATGAGCTTTACTTGCGGGTGGTGTTGCCTGAGCTCGGTTCCCCGCATCAAAGTCCTCCTACTTCGGCGACCTCGCGGTTTGGCTTGGAGAGAAGAAGCGTCGATTTTGCCCGTTTAGTAGCCCGCCTCTTTTTGGTGGCGAAAGGCAAGAACGTACACCTCGTCTTTGGTCGGATCATGGCGGTACAAGGCCACATAGCCGGAGTCTCCGAAGGCGACCACCAGCTCGCGCAGCTCAGGCATTTCCGGGAGCGGACGACCCATGCCGGGGGCGGTTTCCAGCAGCCGAAATTGTTGGGCGATCGCCTGACCGGCCCGCGTGGCGGCTTCGGGGGCTTTGTCGGCCAAGAATCTCCGGCATCGCTCCAAGCCTTCCGCTGCGCCTTCCGTGATGACTACTCGTGGCACTCAGGAACGCCTTTTTCATCATCGGTGCCCCAGGTATCTAACCAAGCACGAACGTCTTCGCCGGTCAGATGCCGTCCGGTTTCCTGATAAGCCGCCCAGGACGCCAAGGCCTCCTGCCTGAAGCTCTCACGCGCCTCTTCGCGCTCGACGTACTGTTGAATGGCCTCCAGCATTATCCAATGCGGCGAGCGGCGGCGCTGACCGGCGAGCTGCTGGATGCGGCTTTTCAGTGCGTCGTCGATCTTGAGGGATGTTGCCATGGACGACCTCCGTAAATTACCAGGTAATACCAAGTAGTATTCTGGCACTTTCGGGCGCGGAAGTCCATCAGGACTCCGGCGTAAACACCTCCATCCCCGCGTGCGCGGGGTCGGCAGCGGGGGCGGGTTTTGTGTGGGTAGCCCATAAAAGCCTCATGACGGACGCCCCGCCGGATAGAGGTCAAGCTTCCCGCAATGAAAGAGAATCGCGATGCGATATTGGGTAAAATTCCGATAGCCGCGGGCGTTGGCTTTGAGGAGTTGGATCTGGGCATTCATGCCCTCTGCGGCGGCGTAGGGGAACGATGTTTCGTGGTGGCGAGTAGCCCCGGCAGATGGCGTTTGAGGGTCTTTGCGGCGGCCATGATAGGCGGTAGTCGCGAGTGAGTCGCCCAGAAGTACCAACGGTCGAAAAACTTCTGGGCTGATCCGGTATACCGGTAATCCCAGAAGTCGGCAAACGCCTCCTTGATCGCCCAAGCACGGCCCACTTTCAGCGCATCGCCTTTGAGCGTCTGGAAGCGCTCCCGCTGACGATCTGTCCAGTTTAAGGGGTTCTTCAACCACAGGTATCGTGTCTTGGTGAGCGTCTCCGCGCCCTGGGCCTGCAGTTCCCGGTGCTCGCGCCGACGCACGAGATCAACCGCCCTGTTCAACTCCTTCGCGCAGTGGAACTTGTCATGCACGATCAGGGCTTGCGGAGCCGCTACGCGGGTGGCTTCAAGATAAGGCACCCACATATCCATGGCCACTGCGGAAAGCTCTAGGCGTTGAGGCTCAGGGATCGCTGTCCAGAGCGTATTTGCGGCCTCCCGGGTGCGTTCGGGCACCACCTCAAGCACTCGTCGGCCCTCGAGGTCGTGCAGCACCGAGACGTAATCGTGACCCTTGCCGAAGCTCTTCTCATCGAGGCCGGCATCGCCTCGCGTGCACGGCAAGCGCAACCCTTCCAGTGATCGCCGCGCCACGCCGCGTGTGACCGCCCGTTCCACATTGTGGGCCGCATGGCCCATGACCCGGTCCACCTGGTCCCAGGAGAGTGCCGTCAGCCACTGAGCCTGCACCTTGCTGCGCACGGCTTGCAATACCTGAATGGCATAGGCCTCAAAGAGTTCGGTAAAGCGACTCCCGTCCTCGGCCCAGGCGACCGGGATCTGTTTGACCCCACACTTCAGACAGTTGACCCGCGGGACGTCGGCCTCGATGAAGGTCTTCCATGGCGTCGTCGAGATGGCGCCAGCGTCGCGGACGGGTATCGTAACCGGGGACCACGGCCTCACACTCAGGGTCGTGCAGCGGCACGTCTGGCGGCCACCCCACGCGCACCGTAACCTCGCCTAGCGGCGTATCGCCTGAGGCTTCCTGCACCGCCACTGCCGTGACTCGCCACGGCGCCGTAAATCCCAAGAGCTTTTGGTACAGTTCAATATCAGCATAGGGGTGTCATGCTGGCCCCCGCTGGCTTGCAGGGGCGCCTGATGCAAGCCCAATACCCCCTTACCCACACGAAAGTCTGAAGACCCCAAAAACTTAACCTTGCCCCATTGGCCCCTGGACCAGGGGCGGCTCGGCAGGCCTTTAACCTTGTCTACGTTATAGGGGTCCTACAACGTCCCGATTGGCGCAACCTTCGCAAAACTCTCGCTAAAGATCCGGGTCTTAATGGGCAAAGGCCCAGCGTTTTACCGCCGCCCCACACATGAGAGATGTGGCCGTGAGTTGGTCGCCGGACCGGTGCGTTTGCCCTTAAGAAGGCGCTACACCGTAGCGCGCATCGTCCTCTTTGGGGGTGGACCGTTCTGGCCTCATGGCGCCTTGGTGCGCTCGTCGGCCATTTTGAGGAACAGATGACAGGCCCGCGTTTCCATGTAGGTTCCGTACGACAGCCTCGCATCTCGCAGAGCTTGGTAGAGGCCTCAAGTGCGTGGGCAACAGGGGCTGCGTTCAGAGGTGGCTTGGCGCCCGCCCTAATCGCGCCCTTCCTCTTAACCACATAACAGTATTGCCCTTACTTGAGTTGCAGGAACGACACATGAAGGCGGCGCGACTTCATCCCTTATTGATCAGGGGAACCCCTCTGACGCATTGCTGTCTCCAACCACTCCCTCTTGACAGTATACGCAGATTGCGTATACCGTAGTCATGAAAGCGGTTTTTGTCGAACTGCCCGTGTTCTCCCGGTTACGCCAGAACTACCTTGATGACGAGGGGTTTCGAGCACTCCAAGCCACTCTCATGGGCAATCCCATGGCGGGCGACGTCATCCAGGGGTCAGGCGGCCTGCGGAAAGTTCGGCATGGGGGCACTCGTCGAGGTCAGGGGAAACGGGGCGGGTTACGTATCATCTATTACTGGTACTCGTTAGGCGCGCAGTTTTGGTTGTTCACCGTCTATGACAAGAACGAAGCGAGCGACCTGACGGCCAAGGAACGTCACACTCTGAAAGTCCTGTTGGACGCTGAATTAAAGGCAAGGGGTACCCTGTGAAAAAAGAGAAGCGCGACATCTTTGCGGAAATCCGTGAAGGGTTTGTGGCACTAGCCGATGAACGGGCCGGGAAAATCACCCTCACTCGTCACTCCATAGATGTCAAACCGACGCCCATCGTCACGGCCGAGGAGATTCTGGCCCTGCGCGAGCGACTCAATATCTCGCGCACCGTCTTCGCGCGTACCCTGCGCACTAATGTCCGCACCCTGGAAAATTGGGAACAAGGCCGGGCACGGCCTAATGCCCAAGCCGCCCTCTTGATTCGCATGGTAGAGAACTACCCCGATACGGTGGAGCGGCTGGCGCGGCTTTCGTGAGGGCAGGGAGGCATGCCTTACATTCCGCAGGTCGGCGAGATAATTTGGCGTGAATGAGCCGCCTAGTTTTTTGATCGAAATGCCTGCTCTGACATGCCAAGGAGGCTGAGCACCTGGCGCTGAAAATCCGTCCGATTGGCGTCGAAGACCTGAATGGTGCGCCCTTCCCGGAGAAGTCTATGTCGCTCAACGAGGCTGAAGAGACGTAAGACCTGTTCAGCGGTAGGGCGAGCGCATGGGCGTTGCTCAGGATAGAGCGGGAGCTCCTCGATACCCTCCCGCTCCATGGCAAGACGCAGCTCACGCTCCATGAGGGACTGGACGAGAAGCGCAAGGAAGTACACCGTGAAGAGCGCCTCGATTCGGCCCTCGTCTTTGAGAAACACGGGGGCAATCTCGTGCACGGTCTTGATCTGCTCGAACCGCTTCTCAATCATAGGTTGGCCCTTGTGCGCCTGAAGAACTTCGGCCGATGATAGAGTGCGATCGTTGGTCATCCGCGGGTACATGCCGTCGCTCTTGTGATCGTAGGCGATAGCTTCTTCGTCCGTAATCCATTCGATGTCGAAGCGGCGCTTGGTGATCGGATTGGACCTGTCTATCGTAGCCTAAACCATAAGGCGGGCAAGGTAGCCAGACCGTAAGATCGACCGGGAATCGGCAGGATCAGGAACGCGTCTTTCCGGTCGATTTCAGGGCTTCGGCGATGGCGCTGAGCGGCAAGACCAGTTTTCGGGGATCGTCCAGTAACGGGAGCGCGCCGAAGCGTCCATACCAGCGCGCCGCAGCCTCGTCTTTGGCGTCGATGGCAAGGGCAACGCCCCCTACTTCCGTAGCGACAGCCAGCGCGCGTTCGCCGGCCGCGAGCAGCAATTCCCCTCCGAGCCCCTGGCGTTGTATGGTGAGATCCACGGCAAGCCGACCCAAGCGGAATATGGGTACGTCATAGTGCCCGAGTCGGCGGGTGATCTCGGCGGGAACGTGAGCAAACGCGATAGAACCTGGGCTTATCGTGTAATAGCCGAGAATGTGGTTGGGCTGTTCTGGTGGTACGGCTACAAAGGTCTTGGCCCCGCCGGAGGCATGGTTCTGGCGGGCGTAACGGTCGAGATAGGTATTGAGCTCGGGGATGCCGCAATCGAAGGCTTTGCGGTCGTGCCGCCGATCAATGGCCTTTTCGTGCCAATCCACGCCATAATCACTTTCGGGTGGCACGGCGCCGAGCGGCGGCTCGAAGGGCCGCGGTCGGCTTAGGCGGATGCTCCAGCAACTCGAGCACGCGCCGACTGTCACGTTCACTCAGTGCAATACGCTCAGCACGGTCGACGACGCCGCGCGCGGCGGGTAACACAGCACGCATAATAAAGCTCGTCACGTCCAGCCGCTCATAAGCGGCTGCCGCCGCCAGAAGCTGCTTCTCTTCCCTAGTGGCCCTCAATTCAATCCGGCCCTCCCTAACTGCGGTCGTTGCCATAAAAAGCCCCAAAGTCTTTCTGTACGTACGTATGGTACCCGTACATAAGAGGTAGCGTCAACAAACGGGCGCCAATGCCAGCAATTCTCAATGTGAAGCGACAGCGCCTGGATCACCCGGTGACGATGCAAGAATGCGTCTGTCTGGACGCGCCTGTGCCGGATGTTGGGCGCCTTCTCGTCATGCGGGACGCCACCCGGTGACGATGCAAGAATGCGTCTGTCTGGACGCGCCTGTGCCGGATGTTGGGCGCCTTCTCGTCATGCGGGACGCCACTCGGTGCCCATGATCAGCGCCACATTGAGAATTGCTGCGCCAATGCCGAACGGCAACGGTTTGTCGCCCGCATTTACCCCGTGGCGAGAACAGGGTGTCCGCTTGTGTCTATCCGGCGGCGCGCAGCTCGCTCGCCTGGGCACCGCGGCCTTGGGCCCAGCGATCGTGGAGACGCACCACCTCGCCTATGATGATGAGCGTGGGCGGCTCAATGGCCTCTTGGGCGACGATGTCGGGGAGGTCGGCGAGGGTGCCGGTGAGCACGCGTTGTTTCGGGGTCGTACCCCGTTCGATCAACGCCGCCGGGGTGGAGCGAGGCAGGCCGTGGGCCACGAGCTCGCGGCTGATGGTCGCAAGCGCCGCGACCCCCATGTAGAAGACCAGGGTCTGGTGCGGCTTGGCGAGGGCCTCCCAGTTCAGGGCCAGGTCGCCTTTGCGGCAGTGGCCGGTGACGAAGACGCAGGATTGGGCGTAGTCGCGATGCGTGAGCGGCAGATGGCCGTAGGCCGCGCAGCCGAGTGCGGCGGTGATACCGGGTACCACCTGGAAGGGGATGCCAGCCTCCACGAGGGCGTCGATCTCCTCGCCGCCCCGCCCGAAGACGAAGGGGTCGCCGCCCTTGAGACGCACGATCCGCCGGCCGCTTGTGGCAAGCTCCACGAGCAGCTGGTTGATCCGTCCCTGGGGCACGGCGTGATGTCCGGCGTCTTTGCCGACATCAATGCGCTCGGCCTCGCGCCGGCAGAGCGCGAGAATGGGGGCTGCCACCAGGCGGTCATGGACGATGACATCGGCCTCCTGCATGAGTCGCAGGGCGCGCAAGGTGAGGAGATCCGGATCGCCGGGGCCCGCACCGACCAAGGACACGAGTCCCACGCCGCCGCCTTCCGGCTGTGCGAGCTCGCGCGCGAAGACCTCCGCGGCCGCATTTTCTTCGCCTGCGAGCAGCAATTCGGCGGCCGGCCCCTGAAGTACGCGTTCCCAGAAGCGGCGCCTCTGGGTAGGTGAGGTGATCCGTTGACGGACCTCGGGCCGGTGGCGGGCCATGAAGGCGGCGAGCGCCCCATAGGTCGATGCCACCAGGGTCTCCAGGCGTGCACGCAAAAGGCGCGCGAGGACCGGCGATGTCCCACCGCTCGACACGGCGACCAGCACCGGAGAGCGGTCGATGATCGAGGGCATGATGAAGGTGCAGAGCGCCGGATGGTCGACCACGTTGACCGGTACCCGCGCGGCGGTGGCGGCCTGATAGACGCGCTTGTTGGTGGACGCATGGTTGGTGGCGGCGATCACAACGCGCGCACCGGCGACGTCGGCGACCGTGAACACCCGCGGGATATGGGTGATTTCGCCGGCGGCCTTTGCGGCCGCAAGCCTCGGGCACAGCTCCGGAGATACGACCACCACGCGGGCGCCCGCACCCTGGAGCAGGCCGACCTTGCGTGCCGCGACCTCGCCACCGCCGACCACCAGGACGCGGGCCGAGCGGATGTCGAGGAAAATGGGTAAATAGTCCATAAGCGTCTCTTGGCAAAGTTTAGACACAGTCCACACCGCAGGCGCCTTTCAGGCCATACCCCCGTAGGGATACGCGCCCAAGCGTGGCTCTGGGCCCCGTATCGTACGCGCGATCGGGGCATGCCGCGCGCCGTCGGTCAGGCTCACGGTGCGCGCCGACGCATCCGGCACCAGCAGGCAAGGCACATCGTGCGTCTTGTCGAGCTTGCGCCGCTTCGCCAGCAACTTCAACGCGGCCAGCCGCCGCTTGCCCGCGACGACTTCGTAATGTTCGCCGTCGCTTGTTGCGGTCACGGTGAGGTTTTGCAGCAGGCCGACGCGGGCGATGCTCGACGCCAGTTCGGGAATCGAAGCACCGCTGCTCGTGCGCACGTTGCGGCTCGAAGGCCGCAACTGAGGCAGCGGAATCAACAGCAGCTCGTGTGCCGCAACGGCAGCGGTGGCGACTGCGTGCATGGCCTGGGTTTCTTGATGGGTAACGGTGTTCATGGTGATCGCTCCTATCCCTCGCGGAAAATTGAAGAAATGGAAGAAGAAAACTTGTTGGGTGATTCACGGTGTTGGTGTCTGCATGCGTGGCCTCCTGTGGTTTCAAAGCTGACCGGATTCCAAGTTTCGGAGCCCGGTGTGGACTTTGGTTTGTTCGGCGCAGTGAGCTGGGCTGGTCGCCGTTGCCGCCGTCTTTCCTGAGTTCATCGCCCGCGAACAACCGGGCCGGCGAGGGTCTGGCGGTCAAGGAGGGAAGCGCAGGGTGGTGCGGCCCGCAGCGCAGCGAGGACACGGCCCTGCGCGCCTTGTCGGACAGGCACCGCTGGCTATGGTCGCGGGATCAGCGATAACGGAGAGGGAAAGACGGATGACCGGCTTACGGCCAGATGATCGACGGACCAACGCCGCGCGGCGAGCGCCACTGCGTGCCGTAGGCACACCTTGATGGAAGTGACCGAAGCGCGCAGCGCGAAAACAGCATCGTGTGCGGGCCGATCAGGCACCGCCTGTTCGGCGGTCTTGCGGGGCGCCAAGCCTGCACGGCGGGGTGGGCGTTAGCCGACCCCTGGAGGCAAGCGCAGCGCAGTTCTTTCTCGAAACCAAGGGCACAGCAAAAAGGGGGCAAATCCCCCTTGGGCTACAACAGCCCGTGTTCGGCAAGCGACAGGATGGCGCTACCGGCGACAATCAGGTGATCCAGCACCCGCATGTCCACCAGTGCCAGCGCCGACTTCAGCGTCTGCGTCAGCATCTCGTCGGCCCGCGACGGCTCGGCTGCACCCGATGGGTGGTTGTGCACCAGCAGCAGGGCAGCGCTGTTCCTGGCCAATGCCTCCTTGACCACCTCGCGCGGATACGCCGATGTCTGGCTCACCGTGCCGCGGAACGTCTCGACGTAGTCGATGACGCGGTTCTGCGCATCCAGATGGATGACGCCGAACACCTCATGCTCCAGTGTCCCCAGTTTGACCCGCAGGAAGTCGCGCACCACCTGCGGCGAGGTTAGCGCTTCGCAGCCGCGCATCTGTTCTGCGAGCACACGCCGCGCCGCCTGCAACACCTCGTCGGCATTGGCCGGACGGTAGTCGCCTGCGACATCGCGAACGAGAAGGGAAGAATCGAGAGAAAGAGTAAGTTGCGACATGATCGTGCTCCAGTCCGAATCGGGCGGAATTGCCCGGAACCGGAGGAACACGGCGCAGCGCAGCAGTCAGGGGTCGCAGACGGCCGCATGGACGCCGGCGTGCCAGGCACGCGCGGCCCTTGACGGCGAGAACGACGTGGTACCTTGGGGAACAGCAAGGCCGCCTCTCACACGCTCCACTGTCTCCTTGGCAAGCGGAGCGCGCAGGCCCGGTGAGCCGGAGGCGTCAGGGATAAAAAGCCGCATGGCCGCGACTTGGCACGAGGCGCGGGGCAACGCCCGCGAGCCCGACGGTACCACGTGCCGGGACGCCCTTTTGCCTTGGATGTTTTATCCGAAGTAACACCCCATTTTTCGGACAAACGAAGTGCAGCACCCGTCGGGGTATCGATTTGTATAGCCCGGAATACAGTCCCCAAGCATCCCAACTTATACGCAGAAACCTTGTACTTTTGTCTGTTTTTGCATATGATCCGGGAATGGCATCCCTTGACCAATTCGTTGATGATCGGCTTCGCCATGGTCGTGCTTACTTCAACCGCGAAGAGGCGCTGGCTGCGGTCGATCTGAAACCTGATGGCCTGACCGCCGCAATCACCCGGCTGGTGAAAAAACAGCGGCTGGCCAACCCTCGCCATGGCTTCTATTTGATCCTGCGTCCCGAGGACCAGATGACCGGCGCTCCCGACCCCGTGCGTTGGATCGATCCCTTGATGAAGTACCAGGGTCTCGACTACCGTATCTCGCTGCTGCGTGCTGCGGCCTTCCACGGTTCATCGCACCAGGCTGCCATGGTCTTTCAGGTGGTTGTGCCCAAGCAGTTGCGGGACTTCGAGATCGGACGCCACCGCCTCCAGTTTCTCTACCAGACATCCAAGACCTTCGTAAAGCTCAATCAACCCGATTGGCTCGACCGGATAAAGAGTGATGCCGGTTTTGCCCAAGTGGCCGGCGTCGAGCTGACGTTGCTGGATTGCGCACGCTACTTCCACAAGGCCGCCGGTATCAATGGGGTTGCGCAGATCGCCAAGGACATTGGAGCCAAGGCCGAGCCGCGTGCGCTCGCCAAAGCGGCCGCTGTCTATGAAAACTCGTCCGTGCGACGACTGGGCTACCTGCTCGAACGGGCAGGGCACGCGGGCCAAGCCAACGCGCTGGAACCTTTCGTCAAAAAGGCCAAGACGGCGGTACCCCTGGACCCCTCCGTCAAGCCCCTCATTGAATCCCTATCCGAGCTTCACGAGAAAAATGCCCGGTGGAAGCTTGTGATCAATGAACCCGTGGAGATCGACTTTTGATCCCGAATTCCTACCAGAAAGCGCCGCAGTGCTCCGCCTGTAACCGCGCGGCGGTTCAGGGGGTGGTGACCGGCCATTCGGCCGGCAAGGCCGGCCATTCGGCCGGCAAGGCCGGCCATTCGGCCGGCAATGAGCGGCGCTAGCGCCCAACGGGTGATCATTCCGGCCGTCCCTGCTGTTTGACATTGTGGGCCGCATGGCCCATGTATTGTTTGAGCACGGACAGTGGCGCACCACCCACGGTGAGGATGCAATAACTGCGACTCCAGAATACGGGCTTGCTCCAGTAATACCCAGCAATTCTCAATATGGCCAAATCCGCTCTTGCGCAGGGGTCGTGCTGCCTCGTAAAGGGTGGCGGTTCATCTTTGGCAGGGGTAAGGCTGGACAAAAGCCGTCGTTCGCCGTATAAGAGGTTGGGTCAATGTCATTCCGGTGGATTTCCCCATGGCTTGTCCTGTCTCTTCTCCCGAGCACGCCCTACACCTGCCACAACAAATGGCGGCATTCACCGAGCTGGCACGCCATTTTCCAGATCAGCGCACCGGAAAAAATCGTAGGTATCGTATGGAGGATGCCGCTTTGGGGGCGTTCGCCGTATTTTTTACCCCAACAAATGGCGGCATTCACCGAGCTGGCACGCCATTTTCCAGATCAGCGCACCGGAAAAAATCGTAGGTATCGTATGGAGGATGCCGCTTTGGGGGCGTTCGCCGTATTTTTTACCCAGTGCCCCTCATTCCTCGCGCATCAAAGCGCCATGGTGGAAGCTCAGGGTAAGAGCAACGCGCAAACCTTATTTGGTATGCACGAGATCCCGAGCGACAACCAGATTCGCAACCTGTTGGATCCAGTGGCGCCCCACCATGTGTTTCCCGTCTTCGCGCAGACTTTCGACGCCCTCAGGGACGCCGGCCATTTGGAATCCTTCCGGATGGCCCATGGGCCGTTGCTGATCGCCCTGGATGGGACCAGCTATCACCAATCGCACACCGTTCATTGTCAGCAGTGCACGGTGACCCAACATAAAAATGGAGAGATCAGCTACGCGCACACGGTGGTCACTCCGGTCGTGGTGTCCCCAGAACACAATCGGGTCATCCCCTTGGAACCGGAATTTGTCGTCCCGCAAGACGGCCATGCCAAACAGGATTGTGAATCAGCGGCGGCTCATCGCTGGATTACGGCCCATGCTGAGCGTTATCGCAACCTGAACGTCACCTTGCTGGGGGACGATCTTTATAGTCGACAGCCCCTCTGCGAACATATGCTGAACGCCGGATTCCACTTTATTTTGGTCTGCAAACCCACGTCCCACACTACGCTCTACGCGCATCTCGAAGACCGGGATGGCACCGGAGGCGTACAGACCTTCTGCGTCACCCGGCGCCAGGGCAAACAAACCGTTACCGACACCTATCGCTTTGCCCTATCGTTACCGTTGCGCGCCGGCGAGGGCGCTCTAGCCGTCAACTGGTGCGAGTTGCGCACCACGGATGCGGAGGGCAAGACGATGTATCACAACGCCTTTGCTACGACCCATGCCATCGATCAAAGCCAGGTCGCCGACATTGTCAAAGCGGGACGCGCACGATGGCGCATCGAAAATGGGAATAACAACACCCTGAAAACCAAAGGGTATCATCTGACCCATAATTTCGGGCATGGCAAACAGCACCTTTCGGCCTTACTGGCGACGTTCAATCTGCTGGCCTTCCTGCTGCATACCGTGCAAGAGCTGACAAACGAAGCGTATCGGTCCCTGCGTGCGCGGCTCCCGACGCGGCAAATCTTTTTTGAACATGTCAGGGTTCTGACGCATTATCATTGCTTCGAGAGTTTCGCTGCGATGCTGGACTTCATGCGAGACGGACTGAACCGCACCCGCCGCGACAGTGGTTGAACCCTACCGTGGTTGAACCCTCATGATCGATACCCCTGTTTACGCATTCTGCGGTCAACCCTTGAGCCCGGCGGAGTGTCAATTGATCCAGGAGCTCACTCGTCGTTATGGCAGATTGAGTCGCCATGCTCTGGCGCAAACCGTCTGTGAACTCACATCCGCCATGACGCCCACCCCAAACGCATCTTCCTCCGTCCGCTGATCCACTCTGCTCGACAGAGGCTACAACAAACCGCCTAAACCTCTCGCAGGAACCCATCCCTATGGACGTATAGCCATTGCGAAAGCTCATATTGAGAATTGCTGCAAGCTGAGGGCAGGTTTGCAAGGCTGCGACCATAGCGACGGGCGACATCCTTGGGTGGGACGGCATGACCGCCGCTCTCCGTACGCTCCAGAATGCGCGCCTGGCACAGCGCCAGGCTCTCAACGCAGACGAAGATCAGATTGATCTTGTAGCCGGCGTCGGCCGTGCGTTTCATCAGCGCCAGTTCGCGGTTGCCGGAAAGGGTAGTATCGAGCGCGAAGCTATCGCCAGCCGCCAGCAGGCGCTCTTGCTCTGCGACGGCAGCCCGGCCTGCCTGAATCGGGTTAAGGCTGCTTCCGGCGGTGAGGGTGTCGGGCGATACGACCGGGATGCGCGGCGACAGCCAGCGATCTGCAAGGGTGGTCTTGCCGGCGCCATTCGGGCCGGCAACGATCCAGAGTTGCGGCATCAGATGTCCCGAATGACGGATACCTTGCCGTCGGCGCTAACCGATACCAGTTGCTTGCGGCCGTCCGGATACTTCTTCACCAGACCTTCCGGGAAGCGCGCATCGCCGTAGTAAATGGGGCGGCCGGCGTCGAGATGCTGCTGGGCCGCCTGGCCATCGTCGCTCGTCATCGCCCGCTCGAACTCCGGCGAAGCGAGGAAGGATTCGGCTTGTCTTTGCGATTGCGTTGCTGTGGGCATATTGCTCCCTGCTATTGGATGAAATTGCACTCACCGCAATCATATGTTCCGGTTTCAGGATATAGACACACTTAATCCCTGTCAATCACGACTTCCGGTTTCGCCACGCTGTGTCGCCGCGACCGAAAAGAGAGAACCCATCACAACTTCCGGATACCCGAAAGGTATAGTCGCCCGGACACGGGCCCCTGTTGTCTGACATCGGCACGGAATCACGCACCGCAGGATGTTTCTCTGCGGGTTCTTCGGAACAGGTCCACGGACCGTGTTTATGGGGTTAGAAGCCCACCCCCCCTTGAGCGAGTTGGGAGTGTCACGGAAGGCGCCACCGGCTGCGCGGGCGGCCTTTTCTCCTGAGGTCTCCTGAATGGGGCGATGGAGGACCTCTATCCGGCGAAAGACGATGTCGTCTCGGGCCATCGTGCTATCCAGCACGGCACCCGGTCGCTTCATGGCGACCGGACTTCGCAAACCTCTTATAGGCCGCGAGCCTCAACCAATATCCAACCCGGTTCATAAGGGGGGCTGTGCGCGTCAGTTATTTATGGCGGATATCAGGGGACACCTTTCCTGGCAGGATCTCTTGTGATATGAGAAGGATGCGAATGTCGGAAGTTCGAAAAGACGGCAAGCGACATACAATATAATAATTGTCATAAATATGACAAAAGAGACGAGATCTGCCCGTTGGCAGAGGCGTCATGGACGTCGTGCGTACGGACACAGAGAGATTATAAAAACGACGGGAGGGTGTATGGAAAGAAAGGCGGCGGATAATCTGGGCGTGCTGTTGCGCAGTTACGAGGCCTTGTACAACTGGCGGGCACTGGTCATGCTCGCGGGGAGTTTCGCGGTGGCCGGGCTTGCCATCATCGGGGCCACGGATATGGCCATGGGGGCCGGGGGACGGATGGCCCTGGCCATGCTCCTCGGGCTGGTGGCCGTGGTGGTGGCGGTCATGGGCGTGAACGGCAGTGGGCTGATGCTGGCCGACCAGGCCTACGATCGGCCGATCCGCCCGTTCGTGGACGCCTTCCTCGGGGGTCTTAGGGTCACGCTGGCGGCGATCGGCGTGCTCGTGGCGCTGGGGCTTGGTTATGCGCTGGTGTTCCTGGTGGTGTTTCTGCTGGCGCTGCTGGCGCGCATCCCCGGTATCGGAGGGGCATTCGCCTTTCTGTTGGCGGGTCCCTCGGTGCTGGTTCTGGCATTGACCGTGGCGGTGCTCATGCTGGCCGTACCCCTGGCCCTGGCGGGTCTATGGCACGGGGACGGCCTGGGCGCGGCGCTCACGCGGGCCGTGACCATCGTGGTCAAACGCCCGCTCGATGTGTTCATGCGTTTTCTGGTGTTGGGGTTGATCGTCATGCCCGCGGCGCTCTTTCTGTTTGCCATGGTGGGCCTGGGTGATATGAGCGTCACCGGGATGTATCTCGCCGATGCCCTGAGGTCCATGGGCGGCAACTATGGCGGGATGGGCGGGGGTGGTTATGGCGGCATGGGCCCCATGGCCTCGGTGTTCGGGTCGCTGATGGGCCGGGGTCTGGGGGCCGCCGGGGTGTCGACGGCGCTTGTCTGGTATCTGGCGATCGCGGTCGTGGCGCTGATCCACATGCTCGGTGTGATATGGATCTACGAATCAGTGAGCGATGGCGTGGGATTGGAGGGGCTGGATGCGGTACAGCGCCAGGCGGCGCGTATCAAGGCACGCATGGACGAACATAAGCCGGTATCGCAAGGACCGGGCGGACCTTCGTCCTGATCGGGGGGTGCAGGGCCCCGGCCGGCCGGGGCCCTACACCCCTGGCGGTATGGGTGTCAACGCCGGGCGCTTGCGGGGGGCGGGTCCGTGGCCGTCGCCCTTGCCAGGGCCTGTACCACCCACCGGAATCCGATGCGCTCCTGTTCGAGGCGCAGCTGCGGGCGGATGCGGTTGTCACGCAGCGCATCGTAGAGCGCGTGTTCCTCGGGGGTGAGCCGCGCAAGCTCGCGCGCGGTCGGCCGATCCTCGTGGCCCCATTGCGATTCGAAGGCCAGCAGCGTGGCCCTATCCATGAGCAGCGACTCGACCTGGGGGAACACCGCGCGCAGTTGGTCGAGGATGGCAAAGCCGTGGGTGTCGATGTCGCCCCAGTAGTGGAGACGCGCATGGGCCAGCCAAGGGATGTCTTTTAGCATGGCGAATCCGTAGCCCGCGCCGAACAGGGCGATGGCCCCGGGGACTTTCGGGAGGGTGAGGAAGTTCACCTCGTTTTCAGTGATGATGACCTGCCGGGCCCCGGGGTCAAGGCGCGCGAGGCTCGCGGCATCGAGGGTGATGTCGGCGCCGATGGCGGCAAGCGGCAGGTCTTCATCCAGGGGCCGCAGGCGCACGCGCACGGGCTTGTCGCGAAAGCCGTAGCGCACGGCGAAGGCCGCCACCCCGGTGGCCGCCGGCGCGCATAGGGCCTGCGGGAGCGCGCAATCCAAAAGTTCGGTGAGCACCCCGCGATGGGTCTCCAGGAACTTGCTATCGACGCCCGGCAGGTCCACCTGGCGCAGATAGACATCGGGTCGCGGATGCGCGCCGATCCAGGCGAGGACCGCGAGCAGGCGCTCATAGGCCGGCGCCAGGTCGAGGGCGCGTAGCGGGTGGCGCGCCAGCCAGTCGAGCAGTGCCGGGCATGCCTCTTCGGTGGCCGCGACGAGCCTTGCGAATGCCTGGGCGCTGGCGCTCTTGCCGATGAGTGCCAGGGCATCTTCCCGGCTATCGATCCAGATCTCGGCGGGCAGGGCGTTGGCGCCCAGGGTGCGGTGGCGGATGGTGCGCATGACCACGCGCGCATGGGGGAGGGCGCGCAGCTCCGCCGCCCACGCGCGGACCGCATCGAAGCGCTCGGCGATCTCGCGGGAACTCGGGCCCGCGCACGGCAGGCGCCAGGGGAAGTCCGGGCGGCCGGTGACCATCGACGACAGTAGCGCGCCGCGCGCGAAGTGCCGGGTGAGGCGCGCGCGGATGTCCGCGGGCGAGGTCCAGCTCATCCCGCGATCCGCGCCTTTTCCGCGCGATACTCCTCGATCGTCAGGTTGCGGAGTTTGGAGGACCGCCCCTCTTCGTTGTGCACGAAGCCCACGCAGGAGACGTAGGGTTCGATGATGTGGATCTTCTGCAGGGGGGTGACGATCAGGATCTGGAGGTTCAGCTCCTGGAAGAGCCGCAGTCCATACTGCGCCGATTCATCGGAGCCGCGCCCGAAGGCCTCGTCTATGACCACGAAGCGGAACGAGCGCGAGCGCGTCGCCCCCCACTCCAGGCCGAATTGGTAGGCGAGGCTCGCGGCGAGCACGGTGTAGGCAAGCTTTTCCTTCTGGCCGCCGGATTTGCCGCCCGAGTCGGAATAGTGCTCGTATTCGCTCTCGTCCTCGCGCCAGCGCTCGCTGGCCGCGAACACGAACCACGCGCGCACGTCGGTGACCTTCGCGGTCCATCGCCGGTCGGCCTCCGATTGCCCCTCGCGCCCCCGGAAGCGCTCGATGATGCGCTTGACCTGCAGAAACTTGGCCTCCGAGTACTGGGCATCATCGGAACCGGTGAGCGCGCCCTCGGTGCACGCGCGCAGCTCGCCCTGGAAGTCGCGGATGTCGGCGTCGGGCGTGCGCTCGGCCTCCAGGACGATGTAGCGGCCGGGGTTGTAGTCGATCTTGGTCAACGACCCGTTCACGCGATCGATACGCTCCTTGATGAGCTCGCGTTCGCGCGCGAGCTGCGACTGGAAGTTCGCGACCTCGCGGATGGTGTTCTCGTTCAAGAGCTCCTTGAAGCGCGTCTCGAAGCCGGGCAGCCCGTCGGCGATGAGATCGTCGCGCATCTTGCGGTATTCAAAGCCGGCCTCGACCGCGGCGTCGACCTCGGCGGTCTCGAGCTTGTAGGCCTCGCGGTAGGAGACCATGGCCTGGATGATGCGATCGCGCAGGCGCGCGAGCCGGCGCGCGCATTCCGCCCCGTGGCGGCCGACCGCCGCGCGCATCTCATTGGCGCGATTCTCGCAGGACTCGAGGGTGAGCGTGTGGTCCGCCAGGATCTCGGCGGACAGTTCGTCGAGTGTGGCGAAGGCCGCGGCGTGGCGCGCGAACGCCGGGTCGTCCAGGACCTCCTGGACCGCCTGGCGCAGCACCTTGGTGTCGCTGCGGCGCTGTTCGCATTTGGCGCGCAGCTCGCGTTCGGTCTCGACATCGTGGTCGTGCCGCTGACGTTCGGCGCTGACCTCCTTGAGGCGCTGGGTGAGCTGCCTCAGGGCATCGGAGGTCGACTCGAGCTTATGGCGCTCGTCTTCGAGCGCGGCGACCTCGGCGGCCGAGGCGCGCCAGTCGAGTTCGCGAAAGTCGCGGTATTCGTCGAGACGTGCAAGCAGGGTCAGGCGTTCCCGCAGGTTTCCCTGGGCGGCCTGGGTGCGGGTGAGCCGCGCCGCGCACTCGGCGATCTCGCCTTCGAGCGTGCGTGCCTGGGCCTCCAGCGCGGCGATCTTGGCGGTGTTGGTCCAGCCGAGGATGTAGCGGCTGCGGTCCGTCAGGCGATGGCGGTCGTCTTTCTCATGGCGGTCGCCCGGGCTCTTGATCTGGCCTGCGCGGGTGAGCGCGCGCGTCTCGCGCTGGAACTGCTCGTGGGTGTCGCAACAGGCGACATCGAAGCGTTGTGCGAGTTCGCGTTCGAGCCATTCATAGAACGGCGAGTCCGTCCGGATCTCGAGCTTGCGCACCAGGGAATCGGGGTGCAGGGTGACCGGCGCCGCGCGCGGCGCCGGGCGGACCCGAAAGTACACGATACGGCCCCTGAGGTCGGTCTTGTCCACCCACTGCGCGACCTCGGCGTAGCGGGCATCGGGGATCAGCAGTGACAGGCCAAAGCCGTGGAGCAGGCGCTCGGCCGCCCCTTCCCACGCGGCCTCCTCCGGGCGCACCTGCAGGAGTTCGCCTACGAACGGGATGTCGTCTTCGCGCATGGCGAGCGCGCGGCCAAGCGCGCCGCGGATGGCGGCGTGGCGCGAGTCGATGTTGCTGCGCCGCGCCTTCAGGTCGGCGATCTCGGCGGTGAGGATATCATGGCGCGCGCGGGCCTCGCGCAGCGTCATGGTCTGCTCGGTAAGGGCGTTCTGGAGGGCCGCCTCCTCGCCCTGCGCGAGGTCGGCGTCGCGCGCAAGGCGCGCGCGTTGCGCCACGAATGCCGCCTCGTCTGCGGCCGCCGCCAAGCCCACGGCCGCGCCCAGCTCCCCATAGTGCCGGGCCTTGTCCGCGCGCGCGTCCCGCTCGCGCTGCTTGCGCTCGATGTCATGGGCAAGCCGCTCCAGGCGGTCGCCGCCGTTGTCGGCGATCTGGCGTTTCAACTCATCTTCGCTCATGCGCAGGCCATCGCGGGCCTCGCTCAGGCGCGCCACCGCGCGATCGCGCCGCCCCCATTCCTGGTCGATGTGGGCGAGGCGCTTGTCGAGGAGGTCGGCCTTCAGACGCGCGAAGTAGGGGTGCACGGCCTCGCGCGCCGCCTCCCAGGCGGCGAGATGGTCCTGGGTCTTGGCGTGTTCGTCGAGATGGGCCACGAGCGGCGTCAACAGCTCGAGCTGACGCCGGGCCTTCAGGACCGCCTCGTGGGCGCGGTTCAGATTGTCGAAATGGTCGATCAGGGCCTGGATGCGTGGGGCCACGTCGAACGGTTCGAGCATGTGGTGGCGCACGAAGTCGGTGAGGTTGCCGACCGACTTCATGGACACCGTCTGGTGGAACAGGTCGAGGGCCTGTTCATTGTCGATCCCGAAGCGCCGCCGAAACCACGCCCCGTAGGGCGGAAAGCTGTCGAAGACCTCGACGCCCTGGGCGCGCAGGCGCTTGCGCAGGCTCGCTATGTCCGAGCCGAAGTGCGCAAAATCCTCGGCGATGGCAAGGCCGCGCTCGGCGCCGACATAGAAGCGCGCCGGCTGGCCCTGGGGATCCTTGATCCAGAACACTTGGGCGATGGTCACGGTCTGATCGTAGCCGGCGTTATGGAAGACCCCGAGGATCACCGAATAGTGCTTGTGGTCACGCAGCGCGATGGGGCGCGCCGAGTGGCTGGCCTCGCCGCGTTCCGATTTGTAGTGGCCGAGCACATAGGAGCGCAGCGAGCGCTCCTTCAGGTCGGCCCCCGCGGCCTTGTTGTAGGCGATGCGTTGCGCCGGCACGAGCAGCGTGGTTACGGCGTCGACCAGGGTCGATTTGCCGGAGCCGATGTCACCGGTGACGAGCGCGTTGCGGCCGTCGGGGGCAAGCGACCATACCCGGCCATCGAAGGTCCCCCAGTTGAAGACCTCGAGGCGCTGCAGACGAAAGCCCGCGAGGCGGTCGTCGCCCGCGAAGTCGAGACTCAAGGCCTCGGGGATGGCGGCCGGCTCAGACCTCTTCACGGGTGGTCTCCGGCGATGGGTCGAGCTGCTCTTTGTAGGCCTTGAGGCGATCGCCGAAATCCGCCAGCCATTGGGCGTCGACGAAGGCCTTTAGGATCCGCCGCACCTCGTAGCTGGCCGGCCCCGCGGCCGAGCCGGCGGGCTTCAGGCGGCGCAGGAAGCCGAGATCGGCGATGCGGTTGATGTGGGTCTCGATCTGGTCGATGCGTTTGACCTCGTTTGCGGTCTCGGGGAGGAACACGCGCATCAGTTCCACGATCTCGTCGCGCGTGAGCACGAGCCGGGCGTCACCGCCGGTGGCATCGAATTCGGCGAGGCGCTTTCGCAAGAGCGCGAGCAAAAGGCTCACGCCAAACGACAGCGGGCGACGCGCCACGAGTCGCGGCAGGGCCTCGTCTTCGGTGGGGCGCGAGCGCAGGAAGGCGTAGCCCTCGGCCTCATCGATCACGAGTTCGAGCCCGAGCACGCCGACATAGTCGCGGACCTGGGGCTGCAGGCGCAGGAGCGCGCCCCATAGCCGGGCCTCGTCATCCTCATAGACGACCCCCTTCAAAAGAGGAATCACGACCGCCGAGAGTTCGACCCCGGCATCGAGCGCTTCTTCGGCCATAGCTTATCTCGTGAAGATGACGCGCGGGATGCGTGCGCGCCGCTCCCGCTCACGCCCGTCGGCCTGCACACTACGCCATAAGATGGCGTCCGTCACGTTTTCGTCGACGCAGGCCTTGCCATCGGCGGATGCGAGATTGAGGTAGGCTATGAGCTCCGCAAGCCCGTGACGCAAGGGATGGAGCTCGCAGATCTCGCGCAGCGTCACCTGCGCGCGGCCTTGCAGGGCCTGACGCACATGGCGCGCGAGTTCCGCGGTGTCGACCACGACCTGGGTGTACAGGGCGCTGTCATCGACATCGGCGAGCCCGGCCGTGATCGGGGTGTCGATGATCGCCGGACGCACGGGCGGGCTGTAGAGCGGGCGCTCCAGCGGCAGGTCTATGGTCGCCGCGGTCTCGGGCAGGGCCATGACCGCCCCCTGCGGCGGGTCCTCGCGCAGCCCCAGGGCGAGCCCCTCGATATCGCGTAAAAGGTCCATGATGCGGCGGTTTTCGAGCCACGCGCGATCATCCAGGAAGCGGCGCAGCTGCCGGGAGAGCTGGGCCACCGTGCGCTGGGTATGCTCGCCCGCCGCCAGCCAGTCATGATGGATGCGCCGGATGCGCGGATCGGGCGCGAGCGCGGCGATCGCCGGCAACGCCAGGATCTGCGCGAGCCGGCGTGTCAGCTCCTCCTCGCGGTCGCTGGCCATGAGGAAGTCGAAGAACGCCTGAAAGCTGCGGCCCTCGTCGGAATCGGTGATAAGGTCGCGTTCGCCGAGGATCTCGCCGAGCAGGGCGCCCTTGGAGCCCTCCCAGAGGGCGATGCGTTCGCGCACGCGGCGGTCGAGCAGGCGGAAGTTGTGCTCGACCTGGCGGAAGTCCGAGAGCAGTTCGCGGGAGAGCTGCGTGAACTGCTGGAAGCGATCCTTGAGGGCGCTGTCTTCGAGCAGCGGCACGTCGCCGCCGGCGATGCGCGCCATCTCCGCGTCGATCTCGTCGCGGCGCGCTTGCAGCTCGGCCAGGCGCACCCGAGGGTCGGTCTCGCTGCCCTCGCTCATCTGGCGCAGGAGCGTAAAGAGGGTCAGCAGGCGCGAGCCGGTGCCGACGAATGTGCGCGCGGCAAGCGTCGCGAGCCAGGTGATGGCCTTCTCGGCGGCCGGGGTGAGATCGTACTGGGGCTCGTCGGATTGCGCGGCGTAGAATTTGCGCAGCCAGTCCTTGTCAGGCGAGGCCCAGTCGTCGAGATAGGCGCGCGCCGTGCGCGGGAAGGCGGCCGCGCCTTGCTGTTGGCGCAGGCCATAGAGCTCGTCTTCGAGGGCCTCGACGAGGTCGGCCTCGGCGATCGCGCGGCGGTTTTGGGTCACGAACGCGCGCTCCAGGAAGCTTGCCACGAGCGGCGCGTGGTCGGAGCACAATAGACGCCACGCCGGGTGGTTCTGGCGTAGCAGGTTCAGGGTCGCGTAGTCGAGGCTCATGGGCTTGGGCATATTAGCATGCACGCGCATCCCGGGCGCATGCCGCCCGATGCCTGTGGTGCGGGCCTCCCGCGGCGAGCCGTGGGGGCGGTGCGGATTACGGGCCGGCAATCGCCGCCGGCAAGAGGAGGCAGCCTTTGGCAGACGCCGAGGCGTGCACAGCCGTACCCTATTGACAAGATCGAATGGCGGACGGACTATTTTGCTTGCGGGACGCGTGGTAGTGGGGGCTGGGCGCGCCCGAGCGGTCTGCAACCCCGGGGACAACGGGGCAGGGGGGCAATGTGGCGTCTTCGGGCGGTGCATGGGGTGTCGGTGTGGGCGCTTGGTCTGGCCATGGGGATTCCGGCATGGGCGCGTACGCCGTTGCCCGGAGAATGGCAGTCGCGCATGGTCATCAGGATGCCGGGCATGAGCGCGCGGATGGCGGCGGCGGCCACGCGCCCGATCATAGGCTGTGTGCCGAATGCGCAGCGATTCGCCATGCCGCCCGCGCCACCACGAATGCGCTGTAGCCACACGCGGGTGCACAACGACGCCGGCGGCCTGACTGTCGATGTCGTATGCGCGGCGTACGCCATGCGCGATACCATCCATCTCGATTATCGTGTGAGTCCGGACCGCAAGTCCTATGTGGTCCATGAGCGGTCGACGATCGCAGGGCCCGGGATGCGCCGCGTGATCACGGTCAGCGGCCGCGGCCGCTGGCTCGGTCCGCAGTGCATAAAGAACGGGGCACGATGAGCGCGCGCTCGATGGTGCGCGCGCGTGGCGCCGGCCGCGGTCGGCGGGAGCCGTCAGGGGCCGGTGGATGGGGGCGGGAACCGGGGGTGCGGCATGAATGCCATCGATGCGATCGCGACGTGTTATCGCAAGAGCTTTCACAAGCGCGGGCGCGCGAGCCGCTCGGAGTTCTGGTGGTTTGCCGATCGCGACGTGTTATCGCAAGAGCTTTCACAAGCGCGGGCGCGCGAGCCGCTCGGAGTTCTGGTGGTTTGCCCTGTACTATCTCGTCCTCGAGGCCGCTTTTGAGCTTCTGGTGCACGGCCGGACGCCGTACACACCGCCATCGTGGGGCGCCGGACTGCTGGCCGTGGTGGTCGGGCTGTTCGCAATCTATTCCTTTTTCCCCTTCGTGTCCGTCGAGATCCGGCGCCTGCATGATGTCGACCGCAGCGGCTGGTGGCTCGTGGCGAGCATGCTCATGGGGGCGCTTAGCGAGGCGGCGTTGGGGGTGGATGTGATGTCGGCCCTGGCCACGCACCGGCTGCGGCAGTTCGTGCGCGCGCTTATGGATGGCGGTCATTGGGGGCTCACCTTTGCGCTCGTTGCGACCGTGGCGATCAATATCGCGGTGTTCATCTTCCTGGTGTGGCCGGGGACCGCCGGTGATAATCGCTATGGCCGCGACCCGCGCGGTGCCGGGCGCGCGAAGCGGGGCGACCCCCGTTTCGTGGGCAGGCATTAGGCGCGCAACGCCCCCTGCCCGCGCCGCGACGGCGCCGGCGCGCATCCATGCCGGCGGCCACACCAAGGCCCGGGGGGGCGAGCGCTGCGATGCGGCGGGCCGTGCGGCGGATAGGGATCGCTTCCCCAGGGCTTCGCGCATGGGGTAGCATAGCCGGGGTTGCCATGACCGCCCGGAATCCGTGAACCCCCCGTGCCTCCCGCACAGACACCGGCACTGCGCCCGCGTATCGTCCTGATCGCGGCGCTCGCGAACATCCTCATCGGCGCCGCCGCGCTATGGGGCTGGCTTACGTTGCGCCCGGGGTTGGTGCAATGGAATCGGCACCTCGCGCCGATGCCGTTCAATGCCGCGGTGTCGCTGGTGCTCGTGGGCCTGGGGCTCGTGTTGCTCTATCGCGGCCTGTTCCGGTCGGCCGTGCTCGTCGCCTTTCCGGTCGTGCTCTACAGTACGCTCGCGGCCGTAAGCCAGCTCGTGCATACCCACCTCGGCATCAATCATCCGCTGTTGTTGCCGGTCCATACCCCGCATTTTTTCCACAGGCCGGTGCGCATATCGCCGTTGAGCTGCGCGATGCTCATGGTCGTGAGCTGCGCTGCGGTATTTGCCGGGCTGGTCCGGGCGCGCGCCCCGGGACCGGCGGCCGGCGCCCTGCTGGTGGCCTTGAGCGCCGCCGGGTTGGTCGGCCAGCTGAGCCCCCTGTGGCCGATCTGGCGCACCCTGCGCGAGGTGTCTCTGCCCGGATCGCTGGCGCTTTTTACCTTGGGCGCGGCGGTGCTGGCGCGTGGCTGGACCGAGCTGCGCTCGCGGCGCCTGGGGCTTGCGTTCGTCACCGCGACCATGCTCCTTACGGTCACCGTGGTGCTGACGGTGGCGGTGAACACCTATGAGGACGACGAACTCATGCGCATGACCGGGGGTGTCTGGCAGGGGGTCGCCGACCAGATCCGCGCGCAAGAGCACCGGCCGCTCGCGGTGGCGCGCATGGCCGCCCGCTGGAAGGCCTTCGGCATGCCTACGGCGGCGCGCGCCAAGGGGGCCGCGCGGCTTTTGCAGAAACAGGTCCCGGGCCTTCAGGCCGTCGTCTGGGTGGCGCCCTCATCGCGGGTCGTGTGGCGGGTGCCCAATGCCGGCCATCCCCGGGTGGTCGGCCGGTTCCTGGATGCCGACCCGCGCCGGGCCCTGGTGCTTGAGCGCGCGCGCATGAGCAATCGCCCGGCGATGACCTCGCTCATCCCGTTGTTCAATGGCGGGCGCGGCTTCGTGGTGGTGGCGCCGGTGCGCATCCACGGCCGCTTCATCGGCTATCTCGGGGGGATATTCGATACGCGCGGGCTGCTCTCGCACCTCGTCGCCAATCTCTGGCAGGGTTATCACGTCAGTGTGCGCCTGCATGGTCAGCGTTTCTTCGTGCGCGGGCTCCCGGGCGCGGCCCGCTACCGCCATACCGGTCATGTGCGTTTTTTGGGGCAGAACCTCACGATCGGGGTGACCCCCGGGGCGCGTATCGTGCGCAAGATCGCAGTCGGGCTGCCGACAATCGTGCTCACAAGCGGCCTTTTGCTCGCGTTGTTTGCCGCCGCCGCGGTGTATGCCATGCAGGAGGCGCAACGCCATGCCGCTTCGCTCGACCGCCTGAATGCCGGTCTCGAGAATCTGGTGCTGGCGCGTACCGCGGCGCTGCGCGAGGAGCGTGAGCGCTGGCGGGTGACGCTCATGAGCATCGGGGACGGCGTCATCGTCACTGATCATGAGGGCCGGGTGCGGGCCCTGAACGCCGAGGCCGAGCGCTTGACCGGGTATCGGGACGACGAGGCGCGCGGGTTGCCCGTGGATACCGTCTTCCCGCTCCATCGCGACCTCGAGGGGCCGCCGGTCGAGGGACCGGTGGGGCTGGCCTTGCGGACCGGCCAGGTGCAGCATCTGCGCAGCCCGGCGGCCTTGAAGACCCATGACGGGCGGGTCCTGCAGGTCAGTGATTCGGCGGCCCCGATCCGTGATGAGGACGGGGAGGTCACCGGGGCGATCATGGTGTTTCGCGATGTCACCCAGCGCCAGGCCCTGGAGGAGCAGGCGATGAAGGTGAAGAGCCTCGAGGCCCTGGGGGTGCTGGCCGGGGGTATCGCCCATGACTTCAACAATATCCTGACGGCGATCTTTGGGAACATCACGCTCGCCAAGATCTATGCGCCCGGTGACGCGACCTTGCAAGGGGCGTTGGCCGATGCCGAACGCGCCAGCTGGCGGGCGCGCGAGCTCACCTTCCAGCTGCTCACCTTCGCCAAGGGCGGGGCGCCGGTCAAGAAACCGGGTTCGATCGGCGAGACCACGCGGGATCTCACCGGGTTTTTCGTGAAGGGCTCGGCGGTGCGCTGCGAGATCGATATCCCCGAGGATCTGTGGCCGACCGAGTTCGATCCTGATCAGATGGGTCAGGTGATCCAGAACATCGTCCTGAACGCGAAGGAGGCCATGAATGGCGCCGGGGTGTTGCGGGTCACGGCGCGCAACGTGACGTTGACGGCCTCGGAGGTCGTGGATCTCGCCGCCGGTGATTATGTCGAGATCGCGTTTCGCGATAGCGGCCGCGGGATCGCGCCGGAGTACCTGGCGCGGATCTTCGACCCGTACTTCTCCCTGAAGCCTTCGGGCACGGGGCTGGGCCTTGCCGTCACCTTTTCCGTGGTCAAGCGCCACCAGGGTATGGTGACCGCGGAGTCCGTGGTCGGGCAGGGCACGACGCTGACGCTGTACCTGCCGCGATCGGGGATCGACCCCGTGCCGGCGATGGCCCCCCCCGGCCATGGACCGGTGGCGGCGGTGGGGCGGGGCCGGCGGATCCTGATCATGGATGATGACCAAGATGTGCGGGCCATAGGGGCGCAGCTGTTGCAACGCCTGGGCTACGAGGTCACCGAGGCCGCCGATGGCCAAGAGGCGGTGCGGCTCTACGAGAAGGCCTGTGCCGGACGGCCGTTTGATGCCGTGATCCTGGATCTCACGGTGCCCGGTGGCATGGGCGGCAAGGAATGCGTACGCCGGCTGCACGCGTGTGACGGCAAGGTGCGCGCCATCGTCGCCACCGGCTATTACACCGATGCGATCGTGGCCCAGTATCGGGCCTATGGATTTGGCGCCTCCGTCCAGAAACCCTATCGCCTCGAGGACCTAGCGGCGGCCCTTGCGCGCGTGCTTGGCTAATGTGACCGAACGTCGCTTGTCGGCCGCGGCGGCCTCTGCGCACACTCCACCGGGAACGGGGCGAGGCGGGCGCGAGGGGGTGCTGTGGGGTGGATGCGAGGCAAGGGGCGGGGGCGGGCGATCGTGGGGGCCTGGGTGCTGGCCGGCGGCGCGCTCGCCACGGCGCACGCCTTTGATTACGCCGATGTGATCGGCAAGGCCCGGCAATTGGCGGCGCTGCCCTTCAAGCCGCAGCGGCGCATCGCGCAGCTGGCGGGCCTCAGCTACGACGAGTACCGCAGCATCCACTTCCGGCCGACCGCGACCTTGTGGCCGCGGCGGCGTCTGCATCTCCAGTTCTTCGCCCCCGGCTACCGCTTCGTGCGCGCGGTGTCGATCTCGCTGCTGGCCGCCGGGCATGTCCACGCGCTGCGGTTCCGGCGCTCCTGGTTTCATATCCCTCCGGGCCTCTATCCCCACCACCTGCCGCGGACCATCGGCTACGCGGGCTTTCGCGTGCTCTATAACGGTTATCATCCCGGACGGTCGCCCGTGGCCCCCAACAACCAGGTGATCGTGTTCCTCGGGGCGAGTTACTTCCGCGCCAAGGGGTCGCATGAGCAGTTCGGGCTGTCGGCGCGCGCCCTGGCGGTCGATACCATCGCCCCGCGCCCCGAGGAATTTCCGCACTTCATCGCCTTCTGGATCCGCCGTCCGGCGCCTCGTGCGCGCGCCCTGACGGTGTTTGCGCTCCTGAATGGTCCCAGCGTCACCGGGGCCCTGCGGTTTCGCATCCACCCCGGGCGTGCCGTGCATGTGCGCGTGCGCGCGACCTTCTTTTTTCGCAGGCGCGTGTATGAGCTGGGCATGGCCCCGCTCTCCAGCATGTATATGTATGACCTGTGCGACCGGCGCCCGTGGGCCTATCCGCGTCCCGCGGCCCATGATTCCGAGGGATTTCTGCTCGCCAGCCGGCGGGCGATGCGCTGGCGGCAGCTGGCCAATCCCGCGCGCGTGCATCAGTTCGTGTTCCCGGTCCGCCATCTGCGCGGCTTCGGCCTCATTCAGCGGGATCGGGACTTCTTTGACTACGAGTCGATATCGATGCGTTATCAGGGGCGGCCCAGCGTCTGGATACGGCCGCGTGGCGCATGGGGGCCGGGTAAGGCCACCCTGATCGAGATCCCGACCCCCAACGAGACCAACGACAACATCGTCGCCTTCTGGCAGCCGGCGCGCCCGCCGGCCCCCGGGCGCGCCTATCGCCTGCGCTATACCCTGATCTGGAACGGGCCGGGACCGCGGGAATCGCGGGCGCAGGTCGTGCGCACCCGCGCCAGCGCCCGCTGCACGGGCCGCCCGGTGCGCTTTGCCGTCGACTTTCAAGGGGCGCGGCTCGGCCGACTGGTCGCGGCCAGGCGCCTTGCGGCGCGCCTGCGGACCACGGCCCCGGGTACACCGATCTCGCATGTGCGTTTGCGCGCGGTGGCCCACGATCGCGTGCGGCTGTGTTTCACGGTGGCCGCGCAGCGCCCGCGCGCGCTACGGATCCGCGCGGTGCTGATCGCCGGCGGTCGTCCGGTGAGCGAGGTCTGGGATTATGTGGTGGCGCGCGCAGAGCCGCCGATACAGGTGCTGCGGCGCCCACGCGGTGGCACATGACGGGGACCGGCAGGCGGCGCCGGCGGGGCGCCGGGATGGTGCTGGCGGCGGTCCTGGCCCCCTGGCCGATGACGGCGGTGGGCCATGGGGCGGTCGGCCCCGGTGGGGTTCCGGCGGCGGGCGCGGGCGCGCGTATCGTGCCGCTTTCCGTGCCATCCCCGGTACACCACGCGTCCGCGCGCCCCTGGGCGCGCCTTGCCGGGCGCGGCGGGCTTTGGGTGTGGTGCGCGGGCGATGGCCGCCGGGGCCTGTCCGTGACCGTGCCCGGGGGGCGATCGCGACGCTGCGCGGGCGTGCGCGTCACGGCCCCCGGGGGCGGCGGCCGGCGCGTGACCTGGTTTGCCGTCGGCCACGGGTCGTTCTGGGCGCGGCCGCTCGGGGCGTCACGGGGGGTATCGGTACGCGCCCTCGGCGCCCGGGGGGTGTTTCGATACGTGACCCTGGCGGTGCGCGAGGGGCGGCTGGTGGCCGTGGCGGGTGCCGGCGCCCCGGGCGCCCAGGCGCGTTACCATCTGACGGTGTCCGGCCGGCGGACGGTACGCATGACGGCCACCGAGGTGGCCTCCTATCGGGATAGGGCCGTGGCCCGACGGGATCGGCCGGCGCTTGCCGGATTTTACGACTTCGGGGTCGGCACGGCGATGTCGGCAATGGCCATCGACCCGGCGCGCCATGATGCCGACGGCCTGTGGTTCACCGATGCCCGCGGCCCCTCATGGGCGCCACTGCGTAATCCCCGTCACCCCTGGCGGCAGGCCTATGGCCCGGGGGTGCGCGCCTTTGGTCTCCTGCAGCGTGATCGGGCGCGGCGCTATTATGGCGTGCATGCCGCGCGCCCCCAGGATGCCCCGGATGTCATCGTCCATTGGCCCGGGCGCGGGACGCGGGTGGTGCTGCGCGAGCGGCCCACCGCGGGACGCGCCGCGCCCAATGTGTGGGTGATGTTCGGGCCGCGTGCGCAGGATCGCGAGACGCTGCGCTATCGCCTCACATGGACGCGTACCGCCCGGGATCGCGGAGATCGCGCGATCGTGGTGTCCACGCTCATGGGCGGCAATGCCCGGAGCGGGGCGCGCATGTACGTCATCGACTATGCCGGAGGGGCAATCGCCCGGCGGCTCCCGGATCATGCCGTTGCCGGAACGGTGCGGGTACGTCCCGATACCTTCGTCACCCAGGATAGCGTGCGCTACAACCCCTATACACACGGCTATCGCCAGGTCCTGCAGGTGTTGCCGATGGCCGGGCGCAATATCCATGTGCGCGCCTGGCTTAGCGTGTCCGGTCAGCGCCTCTCGGAGACCTGGCGCTATACGCTGTTCGCCCCGCGCATCGCCCGCTAGACGCCGGGACTGGTCTGCGGCTCGGGGATGACCGGCCGGCCCCGGCCATGATAGGGTCAGGCGCGGGAGGCGTCATGGCAAGGACCGAAAGGAATCCCTTGGGGCAGGAGGTGGGGCTGCCGGTGGTCGGCTGGCGGCCGCCGCCGTATCCGGATGAGCGCGCGCTCAGCGGGCGGTTGTGCACGGTCGAACGGGTGGATGCGATGCGCCACGCGCAGGCCCTCTACGATGCCCATGGCCTCGACCGTGAGGGCCGCCTGTGGACCTATCTTCCGCACGGGCCGTTCGCGGATTTCGCCGACTATCGGGCGTGGCTTGCCGGCGCGCAACACAGTATCGACCCGTGGTTCTACGCCATCGTGGATCGCGCCAGCGGGCAGGCGGTGGGTAGCGCCGCCTATCTGCGCATGAATCCCGAGGCCGGATCGATCGAGGTGGGGGCGCTGGTCTTTTCCCCGTTGTTGCAACGCCGGCCGGCGGCCACCGAGGCCATGGTGCTCATGATGGCGCACGCCTTCGCGCTCGGTTATCGCCGTTATGAGTGGAAATGCGATGCCCTGAATCAAGCCTCGCGCACAGCGGCGCTGCGTCTCGGGTTCCGCTATGAGGGCACGTTTCGCAAGGCGGCGGTGGTCAAGGGCCGCAATCGCGACAGCGCCTGGTTTGCCATCACCGATGACGAGTGGCCGGGGCTTGCGCGGATCCTGGCGCGCTGGCTGGATCCCGCGAACTTCGATGCCGGCGGGGGGCAGCGCGTGGCGCTGTCGTCCCTCACGCGCGCGTGGCGCGCGTCGCGCGAGGGTTTGTGACCGAGGCCTGGAACGGGCTTTAAACGCAGGCGATTGCGCGATCCGGCACCGCGGCTCAGCTTGTTGCCGCGCTGATCGCGGTTCACACTGGCGCCATCGTGACGCGGAGGGTGGGCGGTGGCGGTACAGCGGGAGGCATGGCGGCATCGCGCCTGGGAGGTCCTCGGTCAGGTCTCGGCCGAGGCGATGATCGGCTGGACCCGTGACGGGCGGGTGCTGGTCTGGAACGACGGGGCCACCCGTTTCTATGGTTATGAGGCCCGGGAGATGATCGGGTGTGACGCGCGACCGCTGCTCGGCATCCCCGGGCACACCCCCTGGCCACCCGCGGATCTGCGCGGGCGGCGCGCGCTCGAGCTTAACCGCCGCCACAAGAGCGGTACGCCGCTTGCGGTGCTCGCCGAATTACACCCGATAGAAGATGAGCACGGCCAGGTCATCGGTGTCGCCGAGGTCGGCCGCCTCGCCCCGCGCACACTCAGCATGGCGCGCGCCCAGCAGCAGGCCGCGCGCCTGCATCTGGCGGCGATCGTCGAATCCTCGGAGGATGCGATCGTGGGCAAATCCTTGAATGGCGTGATCCAGTCATGGAACCGCGGGGCCGAGCGCGTGTTTGGCTACCGCGCCGAGGAGGCGGTCGGCCAGCCGGTGACGATGCTGATCCCGCCGGATCGCTGCGACGAGGAGGAGCGTATCCTTGCGGCCATACGCGCAGGCGAGCGGGTGCCGCCCTACGAGACCATCCGGGTGCGCAAGGACGGACGTCTGATCCAGGTGTCGCTTACGATCTCGCCGGTCTATGACCTCCTCGGCCGCGTGGTCGGGGCCTCCAAGATCGCCCGCGACATCACCGCCCACCGCGCCGCGGAGCGGGCCCTGGCGCAGGCCGAGGAGCGCCTGCGCGCGGTGGTCGATGCCGCGCCCGTGGTGCTGTTTGCCTGCGATGCGCAGGGCCAGATGACCTTGCTGAAGGGGCGTGCGCTCGAGAGTCTCGGTTTCAAGGCCGAGGGGCTCATCGGCCGCCCATTTCTGGGCATGCCCGGGGGCGCGGCGGCGGGCTTCGCGGCCCAGCTGGCACGCGCCTTGCGCGGCGAGCGGTTTACCGCGGTCCTGGGAGTGGCCGGCGGGCTCGTGGAGATACGCTGGTTGCCGGTGTTGGGGGCGGAGGGGGTGATCGCCGGCGCCGGCGGGGTGGCGATGGATATCACCGAGCAGCGCCGGGCCCAGGAAGAGGCGCTGCGTGCCAGCAAGTGGGAGCTGTTCGGTACGCTCGCGGGTGGGATTGCGCACGATTTCAACAACGTGCTCGCGGCGATCGTGGGGAACCTCGCGCTCGCGCGCATGAAGCTCGGGCCGGTTTCGGAGGCCGCGGCCTTTCTCCTTGAATCCGAGAAGGCGGCGATGCGCGCGCAGGGCCTCACCCGCCAGCTGCTCGGTTTCGCCAAGGGCGAGCGCGCGGCCCGCGGCGTGGTGGATCTCGCGGCCTTGATCGAGTCGACCGCGCGCTTCGCCCTGGGGGGGTCGAACGTTCGTGCCCACGTGCTTATCGCCCGCGACCTGTGGAAGGTCCGCGGTGACGAGGGGCAGCTGAGCCAGGTCATGAATAACCTCGTCATCAATGCCCAGCAGGCGATGCCGGGGGGCGGGTCCGTGGAGATCCTGGCGCGCAACGTGTCCCTGGACGGGCACGAGACCGCGCTTCCGGCCGGGGATTATGTGCGTATCGACTGCGTGGATCGGGGTGTCGGCATCGAGGAGCAGGACGTGGCGCGCATCTTCGATCCGTTTTTCACGACCAAGGCGCAGGGTAGCGGGCTTGGGTTGACCACGAGCGCGCGCATCGTGGGCGAGCATGGCGGGCGCATCGATGTCCAGTCACGTCCAGGGGAGGGTACCCGTGTGCGTTTCTATCTTCCGCGGCCAAGTGAAGAAGCGCCTGCATCGCAGGCGGGGGGTTCCGTCAGACCGCCCAAGGCGCGTATCCTATTCATGGACGACGAGGAGCCGATCCGCAAGGTCACGCAGGCGATGTTGACGCATCTCGGCTACGAGGTGTGTGTCGCCGCCGACGGCGGGGCGGCGCTCCGCGAATACCGAAAGAAGCGCTATGACATTGTCATCCTCGATCTTACGGTGCGCGACGGCCTCGGGGGACTTGCCACGCTGGAGCGCTTGCGCGCGCTCGATCCAGGTGTGGTGGCGATCGTCTCGAGTGGCTATTCAAGTGATCCGGTGATGGCCGACCATGAGCGTTATGGCTTTGTGGCCAAGGTCCCCAAGCCTTACACCCCCGAGACCCTGGATGCCGCCATCACACCGCTTTTAGGGGGCGGGGGCGCGCCGCACGACGCACGCCGGAGTGCGGCTGGCGCAGACCAGGATAGGGATGCGTGGTAGACGCGGCGGCGGAAGGCCGGGGCATGGCTTGCGGGGATACGATGGTATGTGCCCAGGTGCGGCGCCGGTGCTCGTGTTCGGGCGCGCGTGCGGGGAGGCCGGCGACGGCCGGGCCTCGATCCATCAGGGCGCCTGCGATCAGCATCGCGATTTATCAGGGAGCGAGGAATCCATGAAGAAAAATGGGGGGTCGCGACGGCCGGGAGAGGGTCTGGATGGCGGGCGCCTCGATGCCATCGTGGCGCGCGCCCATAAAGAGGCGGACACGCGCATGGGCGGCTACCGCGAGCAGTCGCTACGGCTTCACCCGCATGTGTGCGCGCGGTGTGGCCGCGCCTTCGATCGCAGCAATCTGCACGAACTGACCGTCCACCATAAGGATCATAACCACGACAACAACCCGCCCGATGGTAGCAACTGGGAGAATCTCTGCCTGTACTGCCATGATTGGGAGCACCAGAAGTATTCGTACGCGGTGATCGGGGCGTACGCGGATTTCGGGCTCACGAGCAAGCCCACGGCCCCGGCGGAGGCCAAGCATAACCCGTTTGCGGGGCTGAAGGAGGCGCTCACCCGCAAGCGCGAGGAGTGATCAACGGGACCCCAAACGGAAAGACCGGCGGCCCCGAGGGGACCGCCGGCCGGTCTACGACAGGTCTTAAGCCTTTTTCGGGCTTAGGCCGGTGTGACCTGAGTGGCCTGAAGACCCTTCGGTCCCTTCTCGACCTGGTAGGTCACGGCCTGGCCTTCGGCAAGGGTCTTGAAGCCCGAGCCGCTGATAGCCGAGAAATGCACGAATACGTCCGCGCTTCCGTCCGAGGGGGAAATGAAACCGAAACCCTTCGCTTCATTGAACCACTTCACTGTTCCTGTTGCCATTCTGGTATTGCCTCGATGTGTATGAAGAACTGATCCCCGTTATCCGGGTATAATTGCAGGATCGAAGGAGATATACGGGAAATTGCCGAGTGAAACTTCGTGTAACGTCCGTTCGTGTAACGTCCTAAAGAGCAGCTGCAATGGGGATAAGCTACGCTAGTTCTGCGGGCCTTGCAACTGGGATAATGGAGGGGGGCGGACCTTCGTCGGAGACCGGCCCGGCGGCCGGCTTGGCACAATCCGGCCATGGTTCGGTCCGGCGTATGGAACTTCCGTGAGGCCCTATGGACTTAAACGGGGTGCGGGCAGGCAAGGTCGTGACGGCAAGGCGCGGGCGCAAGGGCGGATGTGATGAAGGGGATGGTGTGACAGTAGACGAGCGAACGCACAGGCGGGTGCGTACGATTCCGCTCGACGTGGCCGAACCTGCGGAGATACGTGGGCGGGTGCGCGCCTATCTTACGGTCCTCGGGTTTGAGGCATCGCGCGCCGAGGCCTGGGCACAGCAGGCCTGCGAGGGCGCCACGGGCGGCGGCGAGGCGTTCGCGCGCTTGCGCGCCATGTTCGTCGCGGAGCTCGCAGCGCGTGCCCCGCATGTCGCCGATGACCCGGAATGCGCGGCGCTTGCGCGCTTGTCCGTGTGGTTGCAGGCCGAGCCTGCGAGGCTTGCCACCCTGCCGCTTACGCCCCCGCTCACGCGCCAGCCGATGGCGTCAGAGCGAGTGCGTTCATGAGCGGCGGTCCACGGCGCGGGCCCGCATCGCGTTACGGGGGGGTGTGGCGGGGTCTGTTGCTGGCGGTGCTGGTATTGATGCCAGGCGTGGTGGCCGGCGAGTTCCTGCTCCAGGTGCTTCCGCACCCGGGCTTTACGGTCTTGAATGATGCCTTGGCGGTGGTGTTCGGCTGTCTGTTCGGATGGATATCGGTCGGGCTTTGGATCTCGCTTGCGGGCGCGCTGCTGTTACTGTTTCGCAGACGCTCGCGCCTGAAGGTGCCGGTCGCCACCCCGGGCGATGCGCGCGTGGCGCTCGTCGTCCCCGTGTTTCGCGAGGACCCGCACCCGGTGTGCGCGCGTATCGAGAGCGTGTACCGATCCCTGGAGGCCGCCGGACGCCTCGCGCAGTGCGATTTTTTCCTGCTCAGTGACAGCAATGACGCTGATGCCTGGGTGGAAGAGGAGGTGGCGTGGGCCGGGCTGCGTGCGCGCCTGGGGGCCGATGCGCGCATCTACTACCGGCGCCGGCGCCTCAATATCAAGCGCAAGAGCGGTAATATCGCGGATTTCTGCCGGCGCTGGGGCTCTCAATACCGTTATATGGTGGTGCTCGACGCCGACAGCCTCATGACCGGTGAGGCCCTCGGGCGGCTCGTGGACCTCATGGAGCATAATCCTTCCGTGGGTCTGATCCAGACCTTGCCGGCGGCCATCCACCAGAACACCCTGTTTGGCCGTGTCCAGCAGTTCGCAAGCCGTTTGTATGGCCCGGTGTTCGCAGCCGGGCTGCATTTTTGGCACATGGGCGAGGGCCATTACTGGGGCCACAACGCCATCATCCGTGTGGCGCCGTTCGTGCATCACTGCGCGCTGCCGCGCCTGCCGGGTTCCGGGGCCTTCGGCGGCGAGATCATGAGTCATGACTTCGTCGAGGCGGCGTTGTTGCGGCGCGCCGGATGGGAGGTCTGGCTTGAGCCTGCGCTCGAGGGCAGCTATGAGGAGACGCCACCGACCTTGCTCGACGAATTGAGGCGCGACCGGCGCTGGGCGCAGGGCAATATCCAACATACGCGCCTCATCTTTGCGCGCGGTTTCGTGCCGCTGCACCGCGTGGTGTTCGCAAACGGCATCATGTCCTACGGATCGTCGCTTTTGTGGCTGGCGTTCTTGCTGCTGTCGACCGCCGAGGTGATCCTGCACGTCCTCATCCCGCCGCGCTATTTCCCGCGCGCGCATGTATTGTTCCCGGTATGGCCGGTGTGGCACCCGGAGTGGGCGGCGATGCTGTTGTGGTTTACGCTCGCGATCCTGTTCGTCCCCAAGCTCCTCGCGATCGCGCTTGCGATCGTGAACCGGCGCACACGGGGCTTCGGGGGGGCGGGGCGCTTGCTGGCCGGGGTCTTTGCCGAGAGTCTGGTGTCCTCGTTGCTGGCGCCGGTGCGCATGCTCTTTCACACGGTGTTCGTGATCTCGGTGCTCATCGGGCGCAAGACCCAATGGGGTCCGCAGGCGCGCGGCGATGCCAGCACCGGTTGGCGGGAGGCGGCGCGTCACCATGGTCCGGGCACGGCGCTCGCCATCACCTGGGGGGGCTTAGTCTACATCCTGAGCCCATCCTACTTTTGGTGGCTGCTGCCGGTCATGGGGGCGTGGGTCGTGGCCATACCCGTATCGGTGTGGCTAAGCCGCGTGGGACCGGGGCGCAAGGCGCGGGATCTGGGGTTGTTTGTGACGCCCGAGGAGACCGATCCGCCGGCGCTTTTACGTCTCTATCGACAGGCGCTGGCGGCGCCCGGCCTTGCGCGTTGCACCGCCGCCCGGGGATTCCTTGCGGCGATCATCGATCCGGGGGTGAACGCCTTGCACTGCGCGCTCCTGCGTCCGTCCGAGAGCCGTCACGAGGGCATGGTGCTGAGCCGTCAGCAGCTGATCCTGACGGCCATCAAGGATGGGCCGGCGGCGTTGAGCGCAAGCGACAGGCTGCGGCTCTTGAATGACCGTGACAGCGTGGCGGCCCTGCACTGGCGGGTATGGGCATTGCGCACGCCGCGCGCCCGGTATTGGCTCACAGACGATATGACGCCGGTCGATCGGCCGACACCGCCGCCGTTCGTCCAGATGCACCATTAGCGTCGTGCACGGTTTTCAAGATATCAGGGGGGATTGTGGGTAGACAGAGTTTCTGGCCGATGATGATCATCGGCGCCGCGGCCGTGGCCTTGACCGGCTGCGCGACCACCGGGGCGGTCCGCAAGGTTGCGCTCGAGGCCAAGAAGGCCGACCAGAAGGGCCATCAGGCGCTGGCGGCGGTCAAGACCCTGCGCCGCGAGCGCAAGATTTCCGACCAGGCCTTCGCGCAGGCTATCGCGCAGATCGCAGGCGAGCAGCAACAGCTCGCGCAAGGCCTCGGGCGGCTGCGCGCCCAGGAGCGCCAGACGATGCACCGCGTGGCGCCGAAGATCGCGCCGCGGCCGGTGGCGATCACCAAGGCCGCCGCGGATGCGTTTTTCGGGCAAGTGGTGGCCCGCGCCCGGGCGCTGGCGGCGGCCCCCTACAAGGCGCCAGGGCAGGTCTCCAAGGGCCTGCGCAAGCTCGATTTTTCGCAATACAGCAAGATCTCCTATGCCGGCCGTGTCCCGGGGTGGCCGGCCGGTACGCCGTTTCATATCCAACTGTATCCGGCCGGCTATCTCTTCACCTGGCCGGAAACGATCCACATCATCTCCGGCACGCAGCACATTACGCCCAAACTGCCGATCACGGTGGCCGGCGACCCCAAGCTCGCGGCGCGCCTGCCGAAGACCATCCCGCCGGCCGGCTTTAGCGCCTTCACCGGCTTTGGCAAGGGTCCGGCGGTCGATGAGTTCCTGTCGGTGTTGGGCGCGAGCTACTTCCGCGCGGTCGGGGCCGGACAGTCCTGGGGGCTGTCGGCGCGCGGAGTGGCGGTCGATACGGCGCTCCCGCACCGCGCCGAGGAATTCCCGTATTTCCGGGAGTTCTGGGTGTTCGCGGCCCATGCGCACGCCCGCCATCTGGCGTTTTGCGGGCTGCTAGACAGCCCGAGCCTCACGGGCGCCTACCGCTTCGTGGTGCGTCCCGGGGCCGACACCGTCGTTGATGTCAAAGAGGTCTTGTTCGAGCGCCAGCATGTCCGGCGCCTGGGGATAGCACCGCTCACCAGCATGTTCCTCCAGGGGCGGTTCAGCCATCGTCGCTTCGATCCCATGATCCGTTCCGCGCACGATTCCGACGGGCTTGCCATGGCGCTGCCCGATGGCGGGCGGCAGTGGTGGCCATTGCGCGACCCCAAGCGCATCGCCATCTACCGCTTCCCCGAGACGAACCCGGGCGGCTTTGGGCTCATGCAGAGGGCGCGCCGCGCCGGTGACTATCGCGCCTACGGCATGCATTACGAGCGGCGTCCGAACGCCTGGGTGACGCCGGAGGGCGACTGGGGCCCCGGGCATCTGGTGTTGGTGGAGCTGCCGACCACCACCCAGACCAACGACAACATCTCGGCCTTCTGGGTGCCGAAGAACCAGCCGCCGGCACTCACGCCCATGACCTTCCATTACCGCATCAATTGGACCGGCGATGATCCGCGCGGCGCGCATCTCGGTTATGTCACGGCCTGGCGGCGCGCGCAGCGCCCGGCGCACACGCAGACCTACGTCATCGACTTTAAGGGGCCGGTGCTGGCGCGGTTCAGCCCCGCGGCGCTCGCCCCGGTGGTGCATGCCTATGGTCCGGCGCGCGTCGTCAAGCCGTGGCTTACGCGCAATGTCGCGGGCGACATCCGCATGCAGTTTGGCATCGTGCGCACGGGCTCGGCACCGGTCACCATCCATGCCGCGCTCCTGCAGGGCGGCACGCGTGTCACCGAGACCTGGGCGAACGCCCTGCCGCCCGCCGGCTGAGCGGCTGGCGTCTTACAGGCGGTAGCGGATGCTGAGCAGGACGCTTCGCAGGCTCTGCGTGAGCGCCCCGCGGCCGATGATGTACTGGTATTGGAGGCGCACGCCCCACGGCCGTGCCAGGCGGTAGGACAGGCCCGCGGCCACGAGCGGATTGAAGCCGTGGGCCCCGCCCCGCCCGTTGGGGCTTTCACTCCAATGCGCGCCGCCGGCCATGGCGATGAGGCGCAGGCGCGCGCTCAAAGGCACCGCGGCGACCGCGGTGAGTTCGGCGAGCGTCATCTCGTAGGCGGTCACGGATTCATACCCGGCACGCACCCCGAGCCATGATAACGGCAGGTAGCTTAACGCGAGTCCGAAATCCTTCGAGGTGCCGTCCCCGGAGGCCCGGGAGGCGCCGATATTCACACCCACCGCCCATGGGGGGCGCCGCGCCAGGGCCTGCGGCGCGGCGGCCACCAGAAGCGCCAGCAAGATCGGCGCGAGGCGGATCGATGGGTGGGGGCGAACACGTCGGGAATCGCCGGTATCGCGCGGTGTTCCTGGATAGTCTAAGCTTATGGTCATGTCGCTACCTTCCGTGGAGTTGCGGGCGTTGCTCGATGCCACCCTGGCCCATTATGAGGGCCGTGCGGCGGCGTTTTGGGCGGCCACTCGCGACCATGACGTGACGCAAAACCGCAGTGCGTTACTGGCCGCGCTCGGCCCCGGCGGCCCATGGACGATCCTTGATCTCGGTTGCGGCCCCGGCCGCGATCTTAAGGCCTTTTCCGAGCTCGGCCATCGGGCGATCGGCGTAGAGGGCGCGGCTCGCTTCGTGGCCATGGCCCGAGCATACAGCAATTGTGAGGTCTGGCAGCAGGATTTCTTGGATCTGGATCTGCCGCGGGGGCGGTTCGACGGCATTTACGCCAATGCCTCCTTGTTTCATGTCCCGCGCCAGAGCCTGCCGCTGGTGTTGGCGCGGCTGCATGCCGCCTTGCGCGCCGATGGCGTGTTCTTTGCCTCGAACCCGCGCGGGACCGGCGAGGAGGGGTATCGGGATGGGCGCTATGCGGTGTTGTACGACTGGCCTTCGTGGCGATCGCTCGTCGAGGCGGCGGGCTTTGCGCCGGTGTCGCATTATTATCGCCCCGGGGACGTACCGGTGGCGCACGCCCGGTGGATTGCCAGCGTATGGCGCAGGATCTAGCCATGCCGGTGAGGGCCCGGGGCTGGCGTCGCACCCTGAGCGTGGCGGTGCTGGCCGTACTCGTGGCGGGCGCGGCCCATCCCCCCGCGCCTCCGCGGCCCTCGCTGTTTGGGGTATTGCTGCAGACCGCGACCCGCGCCACCCTGACGCGCGCGCTGACCAACGCCCATATGACGCTTGCCCCCCACGGCCGACACCGGTGGTATGACCTCTATGAGGTCAACGGGGTCCTGAAACACGCAAGCAAGCTCGCCGTGAGCTACACGCGTGGCGGGCGCTTCGTCAAGGCCGTCTACACATTCCCGAGCTTCATCAGCACCCGGCATTTCCGCGAGGTGTTGAAGATGGTGACCGCCAAGTACGGGCCGCCGACCCACATGAAAGGGCAGTCCTCCATCGGCCGGGCGCGGGCGCGCTGGGATCTGCCGTATGGCTTTGAGATCATCGTCAAGCGCCGCTGGCCGAACCCGACGACCTATATGGTCATCGAAAATCGTGTGACGTTGATACGCATGAAGGCTGAGCAGAGGCATGCCATGGCGCATAGCGGCGCGTTTTAGTACGCGTCCTGGCGAAAGGGAGCACTCCCCATTGCGCAACAGGGGCCTTTGGCCGCATAATGGCAGCTCAGGATGGCTAATGTCTGTAGTGTTGTCGATAGCACCGTATCCCGCACGTCCCGACCTCCGTCAGTCGTTACCCTAATCCCGTCATGACCATCGCCGCCTTGAGGTGCCGATGGTGTGCGGCCGCGCGCCGCTTCCCTAGGTTTTTTCAGGAGTCTTCATGTCCTTTGCATCACTGAATCTCGCCGCCCCGTTGTTGAATGCCCTCGAGGCCGCCGGTTACGAACAGCCCACCCCCATTCAGGCGAGCGCGATCCCGGCGGTACTCGCCGGTCGCGACGTCATGGCCTGCGCCCAGACCGGGACCGGCAAGACCGCGGCCTTCCTGTTGCCGACGCTGCAGCGCCTGGAGACGCGCCCGGCGCCCGCCGGACGCGGCCCGAGGGCCCTGGTGCTGACCCCCACGCGTGAGCTCGCGACCCAGGTGCGGGATGCCGCATCCCTGTACGCCAAGGGGCTCCCGCACCTGCGTCTCGGGACCATCGTGGGCGGGGTCCCTTATCCGCCGCAGCAAAAGCTCCTCATGCGGCCGCTGGACATCCTAGTGGCGACCCCGGGACGTTTCCTCGACCATATGGAGCGCGGGCGTGTCGATTTTTCGCGTCTTGAGGTCGTGATCCTAGACGAGGCCGACCGCATGCTCGATATGGGCTTTCTCACGGATGTCGAACGGATCATGGCGGCGACCCCCGCGACCCGCCAGACGGTGATGTTCTCGGCGACCTTCGAGGGTCGTATCGCGACGCTCGCCGGCCGGCTTTTGAAGGACCCGGAGCGCATCCGCATCGCCCCCACCGAGGCCCAGAATGCCAAGATCGCCCAGCACGTCCATTACGTGAGCGACGTCACGCAAAAGAAGGCGATGCTGATGGCCTTGCTGAACGAAGACGCGATGGGCCAGGCGATCGTGTTCACCGGCACCAAGCACGGCGCCGACCGGTTGGCCACGGCCATCGGCCAGAACGGACACACGGCCGCGGCCCTGCACGGCGATATGCGCCAGGGCGCGCGTAACCGCACGCTGGCGCAGTTTCGTGCGGGCACGGTGCGCGTGCTGGTGGCCACCGATGTCGCCGCGCGCGGCATCGATGTCGCCGCGATCTCGCATGTCTTCAATTATGATCTCCCGCGCTCCGCCGAAGACTATGTGCATCGCATCGGGCGCACCGGGCGTGCCGGTCAGAGCGGTGCGGCGGTGTCGTTTGCCTTGCGTGCCGAGCACGGGGCGCTAAAGCGCATCGAGCGCTTCACCGGTCAGCCGATCCCGGTGCGCGTGCTGGCCGGCTTTCCGGTCACAGAGGTCCCGGCGCATGGCGCGAAGGGTCCGGCCCCGGCCGGCGCCGGCCGGCCGCAGCGGTCCGGGGATCGCCAGCGCACGGGACGGCCAGGCGGCGCGCCCGGGGGCGGACGGAGTTTTGCGCGCCGATCGCAGGGCCGGGACGGGCGCGGACCGGTGGGGCGTTCGCGCCTCGAATCGGTGGGCGGGGAGTCCTAACTCCCCCTGGGCGACCCGCGCCTAGCGGGCTGCGCAGGGATCTACGAAGGGGGCTTGCGCCCCCTTTTTTTTGGTGCGCCCGGCAGGGCGCACCTGCTTGGAGGTGAAAGTCCTCTATCCACCCGGCAAGGGGAAGGGTTAGCAGAAGGCAAGGGCGTTGCGGGTGACCGGGCGTCTGGAGGAAGCCGGAAGCAAAACGCTGGCCTGACGAACAGGAAGCGGATACGAGGCGACACGTTGGGGTGAGGCAGCCAAAAAGGCCAAAGCCCGGTACTTGCACAGACGACGTGGCGTATATCCGACAGGCATAAGCGGGAAGGCAGGTGTGTCATACCCGGGGAGATCTCGCCTCATGCCTGAAAGGGCGACGCCGCAAGGCGGAGCGAGAAGTCAGCCGAGGCCATAGTAGGTGCGTTACGACCGAAGGGCCGAACATGAGAGACCGCGATTAGGACGACTGAACCTCGATGAGCGACGACGAAGCAGAATCCCGGGAAGCCGGGGCCAAGGGCCAACAGGCGGGACAGTATCCCGTGGGTAGGCCGTGTGGTGCCGAGTCGATCACGGCGGCAGCCGGGCAAACGAAAGCGGAGGTGTCACGGCTGATGGAGGCCGTGATCGAACGCAGCAACGTGTGGTCGGCGTATCAGAAAGTGGTTCGCAACGGTGGCGCACCGGGGGTCGATGGCCTGACGGTGGGATCGTTCAAGGACTGACTGAAGATGCACTGGCCCAGCGTGAGGGCAGCCTTGCTGGACGGCAGTTACCTGCCATCGGCGGTACGCGCGGTGGACATTCCCAAGCCCTCGGGCGGGGTGCGGACACTGGGCATTCCGACGGTGTTGGATCGGCTGATCCAGCAGGCGCTGCTGCAAGTCCTTCAACCGATCGTCGAACCGACGTTTTCCGCATCGAGCTACGGCTTCAGGCCGGGGCGCAGCGCCCATCAAGCGGTTCGTGCTGCCAAGCAGTATGTGCAGGACGGCCGTGCGTGGGTGGTGGATATGGACTTGGAGAAGTTCTTCGGTGCGCCAGGTTAAGCCCGGCGTTTTCAGCGGGTGAAATTCCCGCCCCGGAAAGGGGAAAGAGCCACCCCACCGGGAATCGAGTCTTGGGCTCATGAAGGTAACGACATGAGTTAAGCGTAGACAGAGCGATGTCCAGGCCGTAACGCAAGTGAAGCGATGGAGCCTCGTTATACATCCGGAGGCCGACAGGGTCGAAAACCTGGAAGGCAATAGTAGGTGACCGCTAAAGGCGATGGTCGCTGGAGACTCCGGCGGGGTCTGAGAGCACGGCATGGGCGGAAACGGAAGCGTCATGGCACCTGGGAGATCCACCGGGGTCTTGGTCTGTTGCATGGGCTGAGTATGCTGACCGAAAGGACCATCCTGAGGGCAGCAAAGGCTGCGGTGGAAGTCGGACCCGTTGGTAGTACTCGGAGCGCGGGAAAGCCGCGTACAGGGGGAAGCGGCGGGGCAGGTTGAGTGGCTGGTCCGGGGAAACATTCCCTGCACACAGAGGTAGGATAAGGGTGTCAACGCAACTGGACCAGATTGTTGGGAAAGCAAAGTCAGATTCGAAGTGCCGCTTTACTTCGCTGGCGCATCTGATCACCCCGGGGTTTCTGAAAGAAACATGGAAGCAGATGAATCGGCGGGGCGCAAGCGGGGTCGATGGTGAGACGATGCAAGAGTTCGAACGAGACTTGGACAGACGGGTTCGGTATCTAGGCGAACGCTTGAGGCAAGGAACCTATCGAGCACCACCGGTACGCCGCGTGGACATCCCGAAGGGTCCCGGCAAGGAAGGTACGAGGCCGTTGGGGATACCAACGGTGGAAGACCGATTGCTGCAAAGGGCGATAGCACGGATATTGGAAGCGGTGTTCGAGGCGGATTTCCTGGATTGCTCGTATGGATTTCGGCCAGGACGAAATCCGCATGGCGCCCTGAGGGCGTTACGTGGGATTGTCGTCACGAAGAAGGTAGGACACTTGTTCGAGGCCGACATCCGAGGATATTTCAACCACATCCAGCACGATTGGCTACTGAAGATGGTGGCTCATCGCATTGGGGACCCGGTCATCCTGCGCCTGATAGGCAAATGGCTGAACGCGGGCTTCATGGCGGGAGGGGTCGTGACGCGAACGGAAGAAGGATCGCCGCAAGGCGGGCCGCTGTCGCCGCTGCTGTCGAACATCCTGCTCACGGACTGGGATCGTGAACTGGAGAAACACGGACACGCGTTCTGCCGTTATGCGGATGACTGCAACATCTACGTCCGCAGCGAAGCGGCAGGCCAGCGCGTGATGGCCGCTATGAAGGTGTTCCTTGAGGAACGCCTGAAGTTGCAGGTCAATGCAGCGAAAAGTGCGTGTGCGCGGCCTTGGAAGCGCAAGTTTCTGGGCTACACCCTGACTAACGCGGGCGGTCGGATCAGGCTCAAGGTCGCGCACCAAAGCGTGGCCCGCCTGACCGGCCGCGTGCGTGAGCTGTTGCGTCAGGGGCGCGGGCGCAGTCTGACCCACACCATTGAGACACTCAATCCGGTGCTTCGTGGATGGGTCGGCTACTTCCAGCTCAGCGAGAGCAAGACGGTGTGGAAGGAACTTGATGGCTGGCTGCGGCGTCGGCTGCGTTGCCTGTTATGGCGACAAGCCAAGACGCGCCAGCGGCGTACCGCGATGCTGCGCAAACGAGGGCTGCCGGAGGCGCGGGCCTGGCACTCGGGACACAACGGGCAAGGCCCGTGGTGGAACAGTGGTGCCAGCCATATGAATCACGCCTTCCCGAAAGCCTTCTTCGACCGGCTGCGATTGGTCTCGATGTCTGATACTAGCCGGTATCTTCAGCGTCACTCGTGAACCGCCGTATGCGGAACCGCACGTACGGTGGTGTGGGAGGGAGCCGGAGTATTCCGGCTCCCTACCCGATGTGTGCTGGCATGGGCTATGCAAGGATTATCAGAGGACAAGGAACCGAGGGCACGGGATGGGCCAGGACGGGGAGGAGTATCCAGTATTGACGATCGGTCAGGCGCCGGCCACGGCGTCGGTGCGCATGACGGCCGCCGTCATCATCGTGACGCTTGCGGTCGTGACACTCATTGTGGCCACGCACGCCCGGGCGCCGGTGCTCATCCTGCCGGGTTTTCTGCCGGCCCTTGCCTCGTTGACCGCGCTCGCCGATCTGTTGACCGCCTACCTGCTATGGGGGCAGGCGCGTGCCGGCGAGGAGCCGGCACTGGTGGTGCTGGCGGTCACCTATCTCGGTAGTGCGGTCTTGGTCGCGGCCAACGCCTGGCTCTTTCCGGCGGCATTCTTCGTGGCCGGAGGGCGCATGGGCGAGGCCGCCGCATGGCTATGGGTGTTCTGGCACCTAGTCTTTGCCGGCGGCGTCACGGCCTATGGCCTGTACCCGGCCGCCTGGTCGAACCTTGCGGACTTCCCGCGCATTGTCCGAGGCAGCGCCGGGATCATGCTGATTTTTCTGGTCGCGGCTTTGGCGTTTGCACAGTCGGGGTATCTGCCGACGCTCGTCGGCGGCACGCGCTTTCATTTGCCTCCCTTTCTGTTGGCCTTGATGCCGAGCGCCATGGTGTTGGCGATGGCGGCGCTCGCCTATGGTCGCAGGGCGCGTACCGTGCTCGATACCTGGCTGTTCGTGGCCATGACCGGGATATGGTGTGATACCGCGCTCATGCACCGCGGTGACGGGCGGTTTAGCATCGGCTGGTATGCCGCCCACGCCGTCAGTCTGGCGGCGGCCCTGGCGGTGCTCCTCGGCTGTTTGGCGGAGGTGAACCGCCTCTATGGCCGGCTCGCGTGGCGCGAGGCGCGCATGAATCACGCCAATGCCCACCTGCGCGCCGTGAACAGCGAATTGAGCACCATCGCCGAACGCGACGCCCTTACGCAGCTTTTGAACCGCCGCGCCGTCCTTCAGCACCTGAGCGAGCATTTCGAGGCCTGGCGCCAGGGCGGCGCGGCGTTTGGCGTCCTCATGATCGACCTCGATCATTTCAAGACGATCAACGATGAGTGGGGACATCTCGCTGGTGACGAGGTGTTGGCGCAGGCCGCCGCGCGCCTGCGTACGACCGTGCGAGGCAGCGATGTCGTCGGGCGTTATGGCGGCGAGGAGTTTCTGGTGGTGTTGCCGGGTACCGGTGCGCAAGGGGTGCGCGTCACCGCTGCAAAGCTGCTCGAGGCGGTGCGTGGCACGCCCTTTGGGTACCAGGGCCGGCTGATTACAGTGACCGTGAGCATCGGCGCGACGTGCGTGGACGACAAGGATGCGGAATCCGACAGTACCATTGCACGCGCCGATCGCGCCCTTTATGCCGCCAAGCGCGATGGACGGGATCGTCAGGTGTGGGCGGACCCAGCGCCGGCGGCGGACCTGTGTGCCTGACATGCCGCGCCGGGTGTCCGGCCCGTGGGGAGGGGGATTTCCGGAGACCGGTGCGCGAATATCGGAAGCCGTGATGCGCGAATTGCAACTCCTGGGCGAGCAGGACAATGGGTTGCGGCCGGCCAGTGCCGTAGCTCGACGCCGGGGTGGCGATCGAGGTCGGGGGTCGAGGAGGCCGGTGTGATGATACAGTCCTACGGGGCCGATGCGATCCTGGTCGTGCATTTCGCCTATGTGGCGTTCGTGGTGAGCGGTTTCCTGCTGATTCCGCTGGGGGCGTGGCGCGCTTGGCGGTGGACGCGCAGTGTCCGCTATCGGGTCCTGCATGGTGTCGCGATCGGCTATGTGGCGTTCGAGCAGCTGTTTGGCATCACCTGTCCCTTGACGCTCTGGGAATACCGGCTGCGCGGTGGCGCCGGCGCGCCGCGCGCCTTCGTGCCGCGGCTGCTGGCGGCGGTACTCTTTCACGCATGGCCGCCGGCGGTCTTTACCGGACTCTACCTGGGGCTGGTGGCGTTGGCGTTGTTCTATTGGTGGCGGCTGCCACCCGATCATTACTGAAAGGCGCCCGCCCGGTGCCCGTGGTCGCCTTGGCGCATGCGGGCCGGTCCTTTATACTGCCGCGAACACATCGAGGGGCGCGGGATGCAGTTGGGGCAGATGTTGGTGTTGGCGGTGGTTCAGGGCGTCACCGAGCTCTTTCCGATCAGCAGCCTAGGCCACAGTGTCCTCATCCGCACCATCCTCGGTTGGCACATCGCCAAGGCGAGCCCCGACTTCCTGCCGTTTCTGGTGGTCCTCCATGTCGGTACCGCAAGCGCCCTGCTGCTCTATTTCTGGCGGGATTGGCGCGACATTCTGGTCGGGCTCTGGCGCGCGCGCGGGCGGGCGCGCAACGAGCACGCGCGGCTCTTCTGGTTGCTGGTGGTGGCATCGATACCGGCGGGTCTCATCGGCCTTCTGTTCGAAAAGAAGATCAAGCTCCTGTTCGCCAATCTGCTGGTGGCGGCGATCTTTCTCATGGTCAACGGTGTCGTGCTTTTGATCGGCGATGCCCTGAAGAAGCGCCGTCCGGACCACACGCTCGAGCATATGAACTGGGGCAAGGCGCTCATCATAGGGGCCGCCCAGGCGCTGGCGCTCATACCGGGTATGTCGCGCTCGGGGGTGACGGTGGTGGCCGGGCTCGGCAAGGGCTTCGACTACGCGGTGGCGGCGCGCTTTTCATTCCTCATGGCGACCCCGATCATAGGCGCGGCGGCGGTGCTCGAGATTCCCAAGCTCTTTCGGATCACGGGCCATGTGGACCTCGGTGGGATCTTTCTGTCGGGCCTCTTGGCCGGGGTGTTCGCCTATCTCAGCACCTGGATCCTGATGCGCTATTTCCGCAAACAGGAGGTGCAGGCCCTGCGTCCGTTCGGCTATTACTGCCTGGCGGCCGGGGCCGCGGCGCTCGCCTGGTACTTTGCCTGAGGGCCTGTCGGCCGTCGTCTCACGGCCAGTGGTCGCCCGGTACCCGGCAGGCCTGGGCGTAGTGCGGCGGGGTGAGGACGGTGTCACGCGCCGGGCGCGTGCGGTCGGGCTCCGGGTAGTCGCGCGAGTAGTGCAGGCCGCGGCTTTCGGTGCGCGATTGCGCGGAGCGGATGATGAGCTCGGCCACCTGCACCAGATTGCGCAGCTCGATCAGGTCGTTTGAGATCTTGAAGTTGGCGTAGTACTCGTGGATCTCCTGGTTCAGGAGCCCCACGCGGTGGATGGCGCGCTCCAGGCGCTTGTTGGTGCGCACGATGCCCACATAATCCCACATGAAGCGCCGCAGCTCCTCCCAATTGTGCGACACCACGACGCCCTCGTCGGCATCGGTCACGCGGCTCTCGTCCCACGGCGGGAGTGCGACCGGCGGGGGGGTGGTGGCCAGGCATGTGACGGCATCCTCGGCGGCGGCGCGCCCGAGCACCAGGCATTCGAGCAGCGAGTTGCTGGCCAGGCGATTGGCGCCATGCAGCCCCGTGCAGGCGCATTCGCCGATGGCGTAGAGCGCGGCGAGATCGGTGCGGCCGCGCAGGTCGGTGAGGATGCCGCCGCAGGTGTAGTGCGCGGCGGGCACCACCGGGATCGGGCCCTGCGCCATGTCATAACCAAAGCCCAGGCAGCGTTCATAGATATTCGGGAAGTGATCGACGATGAACGCGCGCCCCTTATGACTGATGTCGAGGCCGACGGCGTCGAGACCCAGGCGTTTCATCTCGCTGTCGATGGCGCGCGCCACGATGTCGCGCGGTGCGAGTTCCGCGCGCGCGTCGTAGTCGGGCATGAAGCGCGTCCCGTCGGGCAGAAGCAAGAGGCCACCCTCGCCGCGCACGGCCTCGGAGATCAGGAAGGATTTGGCCTGCGGATGGTAGAGGCAGGTCGGATGGAATTGCACGAACTCCAGGTTGGCCGTGCGGCAACCCGCCCGCCACGCCATGCTGATGCCGTCGCCCGTGGAGGTGTCGGGGTTGCTGCTGTAGAGGTAGGCTTTGGAGGCGCCACCGGTGGCAAGCGCGGTGAGGCGCGCGCCATAGGCGTCGACCGCGCCGGTGGTCTTGTTCAGGGCATAAAGCCCAAGGCAGCGGTTGGGACCGCTTAGGCCGAGTTTGGCGCTGGTGACAAGGTCGACTGCGATGTGATCGGTGAGGATATGGATGCGCGGGTGGGCCGCGGCCTTGGCGGCCAACGTGGTCTCGACCGCCCGCCCGGTGGCATCGGCGGCATGCACCACGCGTCGCTGGCTGTGGCCGCCCTCGCGCGTGAGATGGTAGCGGCCATCGTGGGTGGTGAACGGCGCGCCCTCGGCGATCAGCCAGCGGATGGCCTGCGGGGCGCGTTCCACCACGAATCGCACCGCATTCTCCCGGCACAGGCCGGCGCCGGCATCGAGCGTGTCCTGGATGTGCGACTCGAACGAGTCCTCGGGACTCAGTACCGCGGCGATTCCCCCTTGCGCATAGAGGCTCGAACCATCGACCAATCCGTCTTTGGCAAACAGTGCCACCCGGCCATGGTCGGCCAAATGCAGGGCCATGGTCAGTCCGGCGAGTCCGGAGCCTATGACCGCAAAATCGAAGTCATGGGGATTGGGGTCTGCGGGTTTCTTCATCGGTGATGCAACGCGCCAGCGGGTTTTGCGCTATCATAGTGGCTTTAGTCCTTATTGCAAAACGAGCCACCGAGGCGATAGAACGCCCACCTATGCCGACTGCCATGGATACCGCAAAATCTTTGCCGAGGGGCGAACCTTTTCCCATGGCCGTGGTCACTTGCAAGTGGTAGGAAGCCCTTTGAACGACAACCCGGACCAGAGCCTCGACCAGGATCTGGTGGCGCGCGTCAAGAAGGGCGAGAAGGGCGCCTTCGATCTGCTGGTGCGCAAGTACCAGCACAAGATTGCGAAGCTCGTGGCCCGCTACGTGTACGACAGGACCGAGGTCGAGGATGTCACCCAGGAGGTCTTCATCAAGGCCTACCGGGCGTTGAACGGCTTTCGTGGAGAGAGCGCGTTCTATACTTGGCTGTATCGCATAGCGATCAATACCGCCAAGAATCATCTGGTGTTCCAGGGGCGGCGGCCGCCGTCTTCCGACCTCGAGGCCGACGAAATGGAGTTGGCCGAGGAAGGTTCGAGTCTGCGCGAGATTGCGACGCCCGAACACAGCGTATTGACCGATGAGATCGCACGCACCGTGACGCGGGTGCTGGAGGCCTTGCCGGAGGATTTGCGGACGGCCATTACCCTGCGCGAGATAGAAGGGTTAAGCTACGAAGAGATCGCCGCGATCATGGAATGCCCCATCGGGACCGTCCGGTCACGGATCTTCCGGGCGCGCGAGGCGATTGACAAGGAATTGAAGCCGTTGCTGGAGCTGTGATGGGTCTTCGTGGGCGGAGAGGGTGTATGAAAGAGACACTGTCGGCGTTGATGGATGCGGAACTCGGGGCGAAGGAGCGCGGAAAGCTGCTTGATCTGGTGGTGGAGGACGGCGAGCTGCAGGCGCTCTGGGGCCGCTATCACATGACCCGCGCGATCCTGCGCGGCGAGTGGGACGGCAAGCCGCTCGTAGACCTGTCGGCGCATGTCTTTGCGGCGCTGGCCGAGGACGGGGCGGCGCCCGCGACACCGACCTTCTGGGGCCCGCTCGGGCACCACAGGGGGTGGCAGGTGGCGCGCTTTGCGCTGGCGGCATCACTGACCGCGGCCACCGCGCTCTTTGCGTTGCGCGTGGCGGTGGTGGGCGCTCCGCCCACCGGGGCATCGCCGGCGTCGATGCAGACCGCGCTCGCGGCGCCCTTGCCGGCGCCGCCGCATTACGTGGAAAGGGCGCACTGGCAGGGCCCCCGGTGGCGCCGGCGGCTCAACGCCTTCCTGCTCGAGCATTCGGCGGTCGCGCCGCTCGCGGGGATCAACGGTCTGTCCTATGTCCGATTGGCGGCCTATAACGGTCCGCCGGCACGGGGGGTACGGAACAAGCCATGAAGGATCGGCGGCCGCTGTGGGCCGCGGGCCTTGTGCTGATCAGCGGCGCGGCCTTCGCAGACAGCGCGCGCGTCTGGCTCGAACGTATGCAGGACGCCGCGCATACCCTCGATTACACCGGTACCTTCGTTTATCGCCATGACCGCCTGTTGTCGGCCATGCGCATCGTGCATCGCGTGGCCCATGGTCAGGTGACCGAGCGTCTCACCACGCTCGATGGGCGTCGCCAGGTGATCATTCGTCGCCACGGACAGATCAGCTGCTATCTGCCCCATGATCGTGTGGAGTTCATCGAGCAGCGGGCCATGGCCTTGAAGACCTTCCCGGCGCTCATACCCACCCACCTAAAGCCCCTGCGCCGGTTCTATGCGATTCATCTCGGCGGGCTTGGACGCGTGGCCGGGGCGATGGCAAGGCTCGTGGTGATCGACCCGCGTGACAACTACCGCTATGGATACAGGCTGTGGGCGGATCGCAAGAACGGGCTGTTGTTGAAGGCCACGATCATAAACCATGGTGGCAAAGCCATCGAGCAATTTCTGTTCACCCATCTGCGCCTGCGGCACAAGATTCCTGCCTCGGCCGTTGGACCTATTGGCGTAGGGCATGCCGACACCTATAAAGAGGAACGGGGCGAGCTGTTTCCCGATCCCACGCCGACCTGGACGGTGACGCGGGTGCCTCCCGGATTTCGCTTGGCCATGCACCTCATGCGGCGCATGGCCGGACACAAGGGGATCGTGCAGCATCTTGTCTATTCGGACGGTCTCGCGGGGGTGTCGGTATTCATAGGCCGGCGCGCGCGGCGCGCGCCGGGCCATGCGCAGCTCTATCGCCTGGGGGCCTTGCATGTCTTTCGCACGGTCGTGGACCATAGGATGGTGACAGCACTTGGGGATGTCCCGACCTTGACGGTCGAGACCATGGCGCTGTCGGTGCGACCGCTCGCCCGGAGACCCGGACCCGCGGCGCCCTGAATGGACGGGGGTTTTCAAAGGATGGTCATGATCGCGCGCAGGATGATGCTGTCGGTTTGGTTCATGGTGATGACGGCGGGCAGCGCGGCATGCGCGGCACGCTTGCCCGATTTCGCCCATATCGTGCGCGAGAACCGCGCGGCGGTGGTCAATATCAGCAGCACCGAGGTCATGAAGGGTGCGGTGCCCGGATTTGGGTTCGGTGCCCCCGGGATGCCCGGGGCCCCCTCGAACCCGCTCTTTCGCAGTCTGCCTCACGACAAACAGGCGGCCCCGCAGCCGTTCGTGACCAAGTCCCTGGGATCGGGCTTCATCATCGCCGCCGATGGCTACATATTGACCTGCGCACATGTCATCAACCACGCCAAGCAGGTGATCGTGAAGCTCGCCAACAACCACGACTATGTGGCGCACGTGGTCGGCCTCGACACCAAGAGCGATGTGGCGCTCCTGAAGATCCCCGCGACGCATCTCGCGACCGTGCATATCGGGCATACGTCGCGCCTGCAGGTCGGTGACTGGGTGCTGGCCATAGGGGCCCCGTTCGGGTTCGAGAATTCGGCCACGGCCGGGATCGTGTCGGCGGTCGGGCGCAATCTCCCGGGCTCCGATTATGTGCCCTTCATCCAGACCGACGTGCCGATCAATCCCGGCAACTCCGGCGGTCCGCTGTTCAACACCCGTGGCCAGGTCATCGGCATAAACTCGCAGATCTACAGCCGCACCGGCGGTTTCATGGGCCTGTCGTTTGCCATCCCGATCAATCTCGCCATGCGCATAAGTCAGGACCTGAAGACCAGCGGGCATGTGCCGTGGGGCTGGCTTGGGGTCACGATCCAGGATGTGACACGCAAGCTTGCGGCATCGTTCGATCTGCGCAAGCCCTATGGGGCGCTGGTCTCCGAGGTCCTGCCCGGCAGCCCGGCCGCGCATTCGCGCTTGAAGGCGGGTGATGTCATCGTGCGCTACGATGGCCATCCGATCACGCGCTCGTCGGACCTCCCGCCGCTCGTGGGGTTTAGCCCCATCGGCGCGACCGCCCACCTTAAGGTCATACGCAACGGTCACCCCGAGACCCTGTCGGTGGTGGTCGGGGCCCTGCCCGAGACCCTGCCGGCGAGCTATACACGGCCGCCGCGCAAGCCGCGCGACAACGCCTCGCTCGGGCTTGCGCTGCGCGATCTCACCGGCCATCAGCGGCGCGAACTCGGTGTAAACCGGGGGGTGTTCGTCGAGGGGGTGAGCCGGGGTCCGGGCGAGAAGGCCGGCATTGCGCCGGGCGATGTGATCTTAAGCCTCGCCGGACACCCGGTGGCGAGCGTGGCGGCGTTCATGGCGATATTGGCGCATGTCCCGCCGCGGCGCCCGGTGCCGGTACTTATCCACAGGGACGGGAGTTCCGTGTTCCTGGCCCTGGCCAAATAGTTGGTGTGACCCGCGAAACCCGGTATGATGCGGCAACACGCCCGTGACCGGTTTTCGCGGTAAACGTCCACGCATCAAGGCCAAGCTTGCAAGATCGCATTCGAAACTTTTCGATCATCGCCCATATCGATCATGGCAAGTCGACGCTCGCCGATCGCTTCATCGAATGGTGTGGGGGGCTGAGCGCGCGCGAGATGGCAAGTCAGGTGCTTGATTCCATGGATCTGGAGCGCGAGCGCGGCATCACCATCAAGGCCCAGAGCGTCACCTTGCGCTATGTCGCGCACGACGGCCTGACCTACGAGTTGAACCTCATCGATACCCCCGGACACGTCGACTTCTCCTACGAGGTGTCGCGCTCGTTGACGGCCTGCGAAGGGGCGCTGCTGGTCGTCGATGCCGCGCAAGGGGTGCAGGCGCAGAGCGTCGCCAATTGCTATACCGCCGCCGAACTCAATCTCGAGATCGTCCCGGTCCTGAACAAGATCGACCTGCCGGCCGCTGATCCCGAGCGCGTGGCGCGCGAGATCGAGGACATCATCGGGGTGCCGGCCGCCGGGGCCATCCGCGCGAGCGCCAAGACCGGCGAGGGCATACGCGACATCCTGGAGGCGATCGTGGCGCTGGTGCCGGCGCCGAAGGGGGATGAATCGGCGCCCTTGAAGGCGCTGATCGTCGATTCCTGGTTCGATCCCTACCTCGGCACCATAGCCCTCGTGCGCGTGGTCGATGGCGTGCTCGCCCGCGGCACGCGCGTGCGCATGATGGCCACGGGCCGCGACTACGAGGTGGAGCAGGTCGGGGTGTTCACGCCCAAGCGTCAGGCGGTCGACGCGCTGCATACAGGCGAGGTCGGTTACGTGGTGGCCGGTGTCAAGGACGTCAAGGGGGCGCGGGTGGGCGACACCATCACCGAGGCCAGGCGTCCGGCATCCGCGCCGCTGCCCGGGTTCAAGGAGATCAAGCCGCGGGTGTTCGCCGGCCTCTATCCGATCGAGGCCGGGGATTACGACGGCTTCCGCGAGGCCCTGGACAAGCTCAAGCTAAATGACGCGTCCTTGCATTTCGAGCCCGAGACCTCGGAGGCGCTCGGTTTCGGTTTCCGTTGCGGTTTTCTCGGCATGCTGCACATGGAGATCATCCAGGAGCGCCTCGAGCGGGAATATGGCCTGAACCTGATCACCACCGCCCCGACCGTGATCTACGAGGTGGAGACCGCCAAGGGGGAGTGCCTGCGCATCGACAATCCGGCGCGCCTGCCCGAGCCCGGCAGCGTGCGCGAGATCCGCGAGCCGATCATCGCCTGTCGCGTGCTGGTGCCGCAGGAGTATCTGGGTCCCGTGATCCAGTTGTGCGTGGAAAAGCGCGGGGTGCAGACCGACCTGCGGTTTCTCGGGCGCCAAGCGATGCTGTCCTATGAGCTGCCGATGAACGAGGTGGTCATGGACTTCTTCGACCGTCTGAAGTCCCTGAGCCGTGGCTACGCCTCCTTCGAGTACGATTTCCGTGAATTCCGCCCGGCCGATCTCGTGCGCGTCGATGTCCTCATCAACGGCGACCGGGTCGATGCACTGTCGATCATCGTCCACCGCGCCCAAAGCCAGTATCGCGGACGCGAACTCATACATCGGCTGCGCGAACTCATACCGCGCCAGATGTTCGATGTCGCCATCCAGGCGGCGATCGGCGCGCACGTGATCGCCCGCGAGACGGTCAAGGCGCTGCGCAAGAACGTCACGGCCAAGTGCTACGGCGGCGATGTGAGCCGCAAACGCAAACTTCTCGAACGTCAAAAAGAAGGAAAGAAGCGCATGAAACAACTCGGGTCCGTTGAAATCCCCCAAGAGGCGTTCCTCGCCGTGCTGCGGGTCGATAAATAAGATGCTGCTCGATGACTTCTCGGAGTGGCTCGTCGGCCTGCTCTTTTTGAGTGGCATCCTGTGGGCGATAGATGCCGTGGTGCGCAAGGACAAGACCAAGCGGCCCCCGCTGTACGCCGAGTATGCGCGGTCGTTCTTCCCGGTCATCCTGGTGGTGCTTTTGATCCGCTCGTTCGTGGTGGAGCCGTTTCGCATCCCGTCGGGGTCCATGATTCCGACCCTGCACGTCGGCGACTTCATTCTCGTGAACAAGTTCGCCTACGGCCTGCGGCTGCCGATCCTGCACACCAAGATCCTGTCGGTGGGCGAGCCCAAGCGTGGTCAGGTCGCGGTGTTCCGTTACCCGAAGAACCCGTCGATCGACTATATCAAGCGCATCGTCGGACTCCCCGGGGATCACATTGCCTATATCAATAAGCAGCTCTATATCAACGGCAAGCTTATCCCGCATTATCACAAGCGGCCTTACCTGTACACCGAGCAAAATGGCCAGGTCCTGGAGGCCTATCGGTATACGGAGAAGCTCGGAAAGATCAAGCATCACATCATCCTGATCCCGGGGCTCACCCAAAAGCCCATGCATTTCGTGGTGCCTCCGCACGAGTATTTCGTGTTGGGCGATAATCGGGATTTGAGCGATGATAGCCGTTACTGGGGCTACGTCCCGCAAAGGAATCTGGTCGGCCGCGCGTTCCTCATCTGGTTTAGCTGGAATACGGCGCATGGCGGCGGCGTGGATTGGAAGCGGATAGGGCGTAGCATCCCTTAAGCATAAGGAGAACATCCGCGGGAGGACTTATGGCGTGGCGAAGGGAGCGCGGTGCGTCGTTGTGGAGTGCGCTGGTATGCGTGATCGTCATTGGATTCTGGGTGTTTCTGGCCTTCAAGATCTGGCCGTCGTATCTGGACAATTGGCAGATCGAGAAGGCGCTTGCGAGTGTCGCGAAGCAGCCGGGGGCCGCATCCATGGGGCGCAGCGGTCTGCGGGAGGCCGTGCGGCGGGAGTTCTCGGTGGGCTACGTAAGCCATGTCTCGGTGCACAAGGATCTGCATTTCCAGCGCACCGCGCAGGGGACGCTTGTGATGGTCTTTCGTTATCACGTACGTATACCCATCTTGGCTAATATTGCCGCGGATCTCAGCTTCGACGACCGGCATGCGGTGACCGGCCGTTGACCGGGGAGGCCCGACTGTTGCAGCGCTGGGGTTATGTGTTTCGTGATCCCGAGCAGCTCACCCAGGCGCTGACGCACCGCAGTCACGGGGCGCGCAACAATGAGCGCCTGGAGTTTTTGGGGGACGCGGTCGTGAATCTGGTCATGGCCGACGCTCTGTACGCGCGCTTTTCCGATCTTACCGAGGGCGAACTGACGCGCCTGCGCGTGCGCCTAGTGCGTACCGAGACCTTGGCGGCCGTGGCGCGCGAGATCGGTCTCGGGGGCTTTTTGCGGCTCGGCGGCGGGGAATTGAAGAGCGGCGGCTTCGACCGCGACTCGATCCTGGCGGATGCCCTCGAGGCGGTCGTAGGCGCCGTGTATCAGGATGGCGGCTACGAGGCGGCGCGCACCATCCTGCTCGATCTCTTTGCCGGGCGGCTATCGGGGATCGAGGTCCATGCGCAGATCAAGGACGCCAAGACCACCCTCCAGGAGTTTCTGCAGGCGCGGGGCCGCGAGCGGCCGCGTTACGATCTCGTGGGTGTGACCGGGCAGGATCACGAACAACACTTCGAGGTCGCCTGTCTGGTGGCCGGCCTTGCGCCGGTGCATGGCCGGGGCGCGACCCGTCGTCACGCCGAACAGGAGGCCGCGCGGCTCGCGCTGAAGCGGTTGGGCGGTCCATGAGCGCCTACCGCAGCGGTACCATTGCGGTCTTCGGGCGCCCCAATGTCGGCAAGTCGACGCTCATCAATCGCCTGCTGGGGCACAAGCTTTTGATTACGTCCCCGAAACCGCAGACCACCCGCCATCGCATCCTCGGGATCAAGACCACGGCGGATGCCCAATTCCTGTACCTCGACACCCCGGGTCTGGTGTGGGGCGGAAAGGGGGGCTTGGCACGGCAGATGGATAGCGCCGCGGCCTCGGCGATCGCCGAGGCCGACTGCCTGGTGCTGGTGGCGGCCTGCCCGCGGCTGCAGGACGATGATGAGCGGGCGCTCGATTTCGTGAAGGATTTGCGCGGCGACCGCCCGCTGATCCTGGCCTTGAACAAGGTCGACCGCATGGCGCGCAAGGAGGCCTTGCTGCCGCTTTTGGCGGCGCTCGCCGAGCGCCGGATCGCAACCGAGATCGTCCCCTTGTCGGCGCGCGATGGCAGCAATGTCGAGGCCCTGGAGGCGGTGATCGCGGGTGTCCTGCCCGAGCGCTGCGCGCTCTATCCCGAGGATCAGTTGAGTGATCGCAGCGACCGCTTCGTGGCCGCCGAATTCGTGCGCGAACAGGTGTTCCGGCGGTTCGCCCAGGAGATCCCCTATGTGACGACCGTGGACATCGAATCGTTTCGTGAGGAAAAGCGGCTTGTTCGCATCGAAGCGGTCATCTATGTCGAAAAGGAGGGCCAGAAGGCGATCCTGGTGGGGCAGGGCGGGGTCGGTCTCAAGGCCGTGGGCAGCGCCGCCCGGCGGGCGCTCGAGCGCCATCTTGGACGCAAGGTCTATCTCGGGCTGTGGGTGAAGGTGCGGGGCGGCTGGTCCGACGACGCGCGCGCCTTGCAAAGCCTGGGTTATGGGGGCGACAATTGATTTATGCGCACGGACAGCGAACGCGGCTTTGTTCTGCATCGTTACCCTTATGGGGAGACGAGCCTGCTGCTTGAGGCGTTCACCCATGGCTGCGGGCGTGTGGGGCTCGTGGCACGCGGCGTGCGCCGGCCCGGCAGGGCCTTCGCCGGGGCCCATCTGCGGCCCTTCCAGCCGCTGCTTCTGAGTTGGTCGGGGCGCGGGGATCTCGGGACGCTTACGCGTGTCGAGGCCCCGGAGACGGCGATCGGGCTCAAGGGTAATGGTGTGTGGTGCGCCTTTTATGTCAACGAACTCGTGCTGCGGCTCCTGCATCGCCACGAGGCGCATGCCGATCTTTATGGCGCGTACGACGACGCGTTGCGCAGGCTCGCGGAAGGGTGCTGCCAGGAACAGGCCTTGAGAATATTCGAGAAGCGCCTGCTGGCCGGCCTTGGATACGGATTGGCGCTCGCCCATGATGCGCGTACCGGGGAGCCGTTGCGCGCCCATCGGGCCTACCACTATCTCCCCGACGAAGGTCCCGTGGCCGCCGATGGCGAATCCCGGGGTGTGGCGGTCAAGGGCGCGACTTTGATCGCGCTGGCGCGCGAAGCGCCCCTGGATCCGGAACAGTTGCGCGAGGCCAAGGCCCTGCTGCGCGCGGCACTTGCCCCCTTGCTGGGAGATAAGCCGCTGTACACGCGCAGCCTCTTTCGCAGCATGCAGCCGCGCCCATAAACGTCCCGGCAACCCGGGCCCCGGACGGTCTCTCGGGGCCTGTGAGGGGGGTATCCCCGGGACCGGCGGGTGGGGTGGCCCACGGGCGGGTCGTGGCCGGCCCCCATCGCCGGGGGGTCTTCTCCGCGCCGCCGGGCCATGGATAAAGGCCGGGCCGTGCGGCCCACGATGCGGGCAACGGGCGTATCGATACACCTTTTCTCCCGCGACTAGGGCGCGGGTGGGCAGACGAGGACCCCGCATGAAGCTTGGTGTCAACATCGACCATGTGGCCACCCTGAGGGCGGCGCGCAAGACCCGTTATCCCGACCCCGTGCAGGCCGCGCTCGTGGCCGAGCAGGCCGGGGCGGACGTGATCACCCTGCATCTGCGCGAGGATCGGCGTCATATCCAGGAGCGCGACGTGGTCTTGCTCTCGGGGATGCTCAGTGCGCGCATGAACCTCGAGATGGCGGTCACAGACGAGATGCTCGCGATCGCCGCCCGCGTGCAGCCGCAGGACTGCTGCCTCGTGCCCGAGCGACGTGAGGAGCTGACGACCGAGGGCGGGCTCGACGTCGCAAGTGCCGAGGACAAGGTCGCCGCGGCCTGTGCCCGGTTGGCCGAGGCCGGTGTCCGGGTCGCGCTTTTCATAGACCCGGATGCGCGCCAGGTCGAGGCCGCGGTACGCGCGCGGGCGCCGGTGGTGGAGTTTCATACCGGTACCTATGCCGATAGCAAGGGGGCCGAGCAGGCGCGCGAGTACGGGCGGCTGCGCGAGGCGGTGGCGCTGGCGCACGGGCTCGGCCTTATCGTGCACGCCGGACACGGCCTCCATTACCACAATGTCGAGGCCGTGGCCGCGATCCCGGGTGTGGTCGAACTCAATATCGGGCACGCGATCATCGCACGCGCGGTGTTCACAGGTCTCGGGCCGGCGGTGGCCGAGATGAAACGGCTCATGGTCGCCAGCGCCTCGCCCCCGTGATCCTAGGGATCGGCACCGATATCGTACAGGTGGCGCGGCTCAAGGCGGGTCTTGCGCGCTTTGGCGAGCGTTATGCGCGCCGCATCCTCGATGCCGCCGAATATGGCGAGTTCGAGACCAGCGCGCGCCCGGAACATTTCCTGGCCAAGCGCTTTGCCGCCAAGGAGGCCGCCGCCAAGGCCTTCGGTACGGGGTTTCGCGGGACGTTCGGCCTGCGCGACATCCGCGTGACGCACGACAGCTTGGGATGCCCGCGGCTGGTATTGGCGGGCGGGGCGCAGGCGCATGCCGCGCGCCTCGGGGTGCGTGCCCTGCACATCACCTTGAGCGACGAGGCCGACTACGCGGTGGCCTTCGTGATTGGGATGCCCGCGGCTGGTATTGGCGGGCGGGGCGCAGGCGCATGCCGCGCGCCTCGGGGTGCGTGCCCTGCACATCACCTTGAGCGACGAGGCCGACTACGCGGTGGCCTTCGTGATCTTGGAAGGGCCGTGAGCATGCCGGGGCGCGGATCGCCCGGTGGTGGTGCCGGCGGTCCGCTCTGTGGTGAACAACGCCGCCCAGGCCTTATGGCTAGGGGTTGGCGCTTTGACGAGCGCTGATGTGCGGACGCCCACGTTATTTCGATCTCCAGGATGGTGCTCGTATCCCCCGGTATGCGAATTCGGCCGGAAAGGACTCAGCGGCACAAGATGGAACGATCAGATCACGCTGCTGAGTAGAGTTCTGGTTTACTGTCTCTGGTCGCCGGGCGCCAGGATCGCGGGAATATCGCGGGCACCGTGGAGGATACGGATGATCGTGACGTCCTCCCGTGTTGCCACAAAGAAGATCACGTAGTGGCCGTGGGCGCAGGAACGGATGTCATCCCCAAGCTCTGGCCGTAGGCGGTAGCCGGGCGGGTTGGCTGCGATTCGCTGGCATTGGACGCGCAGCTCTTGGATGAAACTTACGGCTCGCCCGGGATTGTCGGTGGCGATGTAATCGCCGATGGCCTCCAGGTCCTGCTCCGCGAGCGCGGTAAAGGTCAGCCGCGTCAACGCGCTTGGTCATCAGCCTGGGCGCGGTACTTGGCCAAAAGCCGTGCGAACACCTCGTCGGCGGGTTTGGGTGCGCCACTATTCTTGCCAGCCGTGATGTCGGCGCGCAGGGCTTGCAGCTCGGCCTGATGGCGTTGCTCGTGTTCTTCCAGCAGGCGCAGGCCCGCGCGTACGACTTCACTGGCGTTGTTGAATCGACCGCTTTGCAGCTGCTCCCGGATGAAGGTCTCGAAGTGGCTGCCTAGGGCCACACTGGTCGGCATGGCGGATGTCCTCTCTGTTAGTAACAGTTATTACAACAGTGCGCGCCTTGTTCGTCAATGCCGGCGCCCGGCTGAGGGAGGTGTGTATTCCCACGGCTCAGTCTGGTCAAGCCGGGGCTTATGCGGCTCGTGTCTCGGAGGGGGATGGTTGGCGTCAATGGGCGCGGAACCACCCCGGGGACACGGCCTGTGTCTCACGCCGGGATAGGTTGAGGCGTCGGGTCAGAAAAAGGGCGGGACGTGGCACGCGCGCCGCATCCTCGATGCCGCCGAATATGGCGAGTTCGAGACCAGCGCGCGCCCGGAACATTTCCTGGCCAAGCGCTTTGCCGCCAAGGAGGCCGCCGCCAAGGCCCTCGGTACGGGGTTTCGCGGGACGTTCGGCCTGCGCGACATCCGCGTGACGCACGACAGCCTGGGATGCCCGCGGCTGGTATTGGCGGGCGGGGCGCAGGCGCATGCCGCGCGCCTCGGGGTGCGTGCCCTGCACATCACCTTGAGCGACGAGGCCGACTACGCGGTGGCCTTCGTGATGCCGCGCGCCTCGGGGTGCGTGCCCTGCACATCACCTTGAGCGACGAGGCCGACTACGCGGTGGCCTTCGTGATCTTGGAAGGGCCGTGAGGCGCATGCTATGGCGTGGCTCACCCGGTAGGGGTGGCGGCGGTCCATCCCTGGCAATAAAGGCCGCGGGTCGGTAGCGATCGTCCAGGCGGCGCAGGACCTATCGTGGCCGAGCCGTGGGGTTTGCAGCCGTTTGCGGCTGTCTTGCAAACCGTGCGGCGATGGTGTCGCGAATCTCGGCGATACGTTCCGGCGTCAGTTGGGTCAGTTTTGGCAAGAGATGCAGAACAGATGATTCCTGGACCAATCCATGCGCGATCATGGCGTCCAAAAACGGGCCATCCTTGTCGCGGTTGGCCGCTGTCTTGGCGATGAAGAGATCGGCGGGATGCATGCAGCGGCCCACCACCTGATGGGTGTTGGCGCTGACCAGGGGATAACAGCGTGCCAGCCACCCGTCGGGGGCGACTACCGTATCCATGGAGACTCCTTGGGCATACACGCCAAATGTTTTACTAAAATGGGATTCCTCGCCAATGGCCCCGTCGATGAGATCGGATTTCCGCACGTCGTCATCGATGGGAATGATGTCCGCCTCCATCGACTATGTAAGGACCGGCAGGATCTGGTGATGGCGGTATTTCTTGAGCCAGGGAACGATGGACTGGCTGCCCACGACGATGACTTCGGTGTCGCCGATGATCGCGCCTGACGCGCGGATCAGATGCTCAAGCTGACGTTCGTCCATGGTCGTGCGCCCATCGTTTCTGGAAATCGAGCAATACCGCCGTTCTCTCGCGTACGGTGAGGACGCCGGCCCACGGCGAACTCTGGCGCATGTCGATGCCGTGTGCGGACGGATCCAGCATGACCTCGTACAGGCGCTCGAGATCAGCGTCGCCGCCATCGAGGGCCCCCTCCAGGAGCGGGATCCAGCGCGCAAGCCAGATGTCATTGGGGTGTTGCGCCGCAAAATGGCGCGCCCACATCAAGACCGCGGTGATGGGCACGCGCGGGTCGGGTGCCTGCACGACTTTCTCGAAGACCGCCCGGACCAGGCACAGGCTCTTGGCTTCGTGTCTCCTCATCCCGGTGCGTAAAAGTGGGACCGATATCATACGCCGCGGGCGGGTGTCGCGCACCCATCGTTGCCGGGCGGCGCGACGCCAAGGGGCATTCAACAACAGGCTCATGACCGCGACGCGGGCATGCTGCGGTCGAGGCCTCGCCCGATGGTTGGCGCCGGATACGGGGCCCGGCGGGCCGCTCCCTTTACTTCTTGCCGCCGGCCGCTTTGACGACCGGGGGGCGTCCCTCGAACAGGAAGGCGCGCATCATGGCCTCGATGTCGTTTTGGGAGTCGGGGTCGGCGGTATTGAGGTGGTGGTCATTCATGAGCACCGACAGCTGGTCCAGCCACTGGCGCCAGGCCTCCTGCGAGACCTCGTCATAGATGCGCTGGCCAAGTTCGCCCGGATAGGGGGGGCGCTCGAGACCGGGCGCGCTGCGCTTCAAGACCCGACACTGAACCATGCGCACGACGGACGTCCTCTGTGAGTTCGGTATCGCCAGTATAACGGAGCCCGGGGCCCCTTAGGAAGGCGCCCTTACGAGATGTCGCCGCGGGCGCTATACTGGGGCTTTCCGAAGGAGGTTCTCATGATGGGGCAAGAACAGGCGGTGGCAAGCACCATGCCGGCGTTTCCGGCGCAGCTCACAGACGAGATCCAGGTGACCGGTCCGGCGCACACGAAGCTTGGCGAGATCGTCGCGCAGGCGGCGGGTGACGGGGTGATCGGGATACGGGTCTACGTCTCGGGCGGCGGCTGCAGCGGCATGACCTATGGCATGGTGATGGCCGAGGCCGAAGGGCCGCGTGATGCCGTCTGGGCGAAGGATGGCCTGAAGATCTTCGTGGATGCGGTGGCCTTGAGCTATCTGGAGGGCGCCGAGATCGATTACACCGAGGACGGTGAGCCGCGCTTCCTGTTCCGCAACGTGTTCGCGCGCTCCGGGGGCGGTGGGGCGTGCGGCGGGTGCGGTGGCGGCGGGTGCGGGAGTCATTAAGGCGACCGCGACTCCTGCTCATAGCGCCGTTCGGGTCCTACCGGACGGCGCCGTTTCTGGCCGCCGCCAGCGCACGCGCGGAGGTGGTACTGGTCAGCGAGGGTACGGCGAATGTGGTGAGCAGCGGACTCCCCGGTCTGCGCCTGCCCTTGGACGACCTCGATGCCTGCGAGCACGCCGTGCGCAAGGAGATGGATCGCGGCGGGGTATTTCAGGCGATCCTGGGACTCGACGACTGGGGGACAGAGGTCGCCGGGGCGCTCGCCCCGCGTCTCGGGCTTGCCGCTAACCCGCCGCAGGCGCTCGCGATCGCGCGTCGCAAGGATCGGGCGCGTGCGGTCTTGCAGGCGGCCGGCGTCCCGGTCCCGTGGCATCGGGTGCTGGCGCTCGATGGCGCGCTGCCGGCGCTCACCGATCTTCCCTACCCGCTGGTGTTGAAGCCGGTCGCCCTATCGGGCAGCCGTGGGGTGATGCGCGCAGACGACGAGCCCGGGCTGCGCGCCGCGATCGCGCGGCTTTGCACCATTCTCGGACGTGATGAGAGGGCGGTGTGGAACCGGGCGCTCGTCGAGCGCTTCGTGCCGGGTTTCGAGATTGCGCTCGAGGGCCTGCTCACGGGTGGCATCTTGCGGACGCTCGCGATCTTCGACAAGCCCGAACCGCTCGATGGACCGTTTTTCGAGGAGACCTATTACATAACGCCCTCGCGACTGGATGCCGCGACGCGTGAGACGGTACGCGAGGTCGTGGAGCGCGGCGCGCGTGCCTATGGCCTGCGCGAAGGCCCGATCCATGCCGAGTGCCGGTTGAACGCCGAGGGCGTGTGGGTGATCGAGATCGCGGCGCGCACCATTGGGGGTCTGTGCGGGCGGTTGTTGCGGTTCGGGACCGGGCTGTCGCTCGAGGATCTCGTCGTGCGTCACGCGTTGGGAGAGGAGGTGGCGGTCGGCGCGCGCGCGGGCGCCGCGGGCGTACTCATGATCCCGATTCCGGGGCTTGGCATCCTGAAGCGTGTCGAGGGGCTCATGGCCGCCGATCGCGTGCCGGGGGTGGTCGAGGTGGTGATCGATGCCCGCGAAGGGCAGGAACTCGTGCCGCTGCCGGAGGGGGCGAGCTATCTCGGTTTTGTGTTCGCCGAGGGCCCCGACCCGGCGATGGTCTACAAGGCCCTGAAGACCGCGCATGGCCACCTGCGTTTCGTGTTGGCGCCGGTGTGGCGCCCGACGCTCATGCCGGCGGGGGAAGCTGCGACTGACGCAACCACGACTGCCACAGCGATGCCGCGAGCATGATGAGCAGGGGGCCGGCGATGACCCCCACCAGCCCGAACACCTTGGCCCCGCCGAGGATGCTGAGCAGCAGGGCCATGAACGGCACCGAACTCGCCTTGCCGGTCACGAGCGGACGCAGCAGCAGGTCGGCGGCGGTGATGACCGCAGCCCCCCAAGCGGCGGTGAGCAGGCCGGCAAACACGTGGCCTGTGAGCATGAGCCAGCCACACACCAGCGCGAGCACGGCCCCGGCGCCGAACGGGATCGCCGACAGCAGGGCGGTGGCGATCAGCCAGATCGACCACAGGGGCATGCCGGCGAGCCCATAGCTGAGGCCGATGAGCCCTCCTTCGACCAGTCCCACGCCGATGATGCCGAGCATCACCGAGCGTGCCGCGTCGGCCGCGGCGGTCAGCACCTGCTGGCCGCGCGGCCCCCATAGGGTCTCGGCGATCCAGATCAGCTCCGCGCGCATCTTCTCGCCGCGCAGGGCGAGCGAAAACACCACGGCGCTCGCGATCAGGGTATGCAGCAGAAAGATCCAGATGTGCCCGAGGCTTGCCTTGATGAGGTCCGAGTGATTGCCGAGATAATGGACCAGCACGTTGGCGTTGAGCTTATGGAGGTGCTGCGCGAGCCAGGGCCCGATGAAGCGCGTATGGGCGAGCTGCGGGGGCACCGTCACGAGCGGCGCGCCGCTCTTCCAGCGCGCGATGCGCGGTGCCAGTTTGGCGGCGAGCGTCTGGATGACGAGCCAGGATGGCAGCACGATGACCGCAAGCCAGGTCAAGGCATGCAGCGCGGCCCCGCCCCAGCGCGGCAGGCTCAAGGCGCGTTCGACGGTGAGCTGTACGCGCCAACCCACGGTACACAAGACCGCCCCCATGAAAAGCGGCACGAAGTAGGGGCTCAAAGGGTAGAGCCCGATGACGAACAAGGCCGCGAGCGCCGCACGCCCGTACCAGGCGTTACGCATCAGGCGCAAACCCGGGGGTGTGCGGTCCGATGGGCCGCGGGTGGCGCGTCGATGGCGGCGTCCGCCGGCGGTGACACCTCGTCTACGGGTCTTTTGTGCGGACGCGCCCGGCCGGGGTGCGCGGCGCGACCGGCCGGCGCCCCGTTTGTGATGCGAGAGTGTTTCACGCGTTGTGCCCTCCGTTGCTCCGGCGCCTGAGTCGTTGACGGCAACGAGTCTATCATAACGTCAGATAGGCTCCGCGCGCCGCAGGCGGCGTGGGAGGGGCCGGTGTCTGGGGTGTCGCGCACGCGGCTTTGGGTAGCCCGGTGGATTTCCGTGGGCGGCTGGGCTAGGCTAAAAGGCCGGCGCGCAGGCCATAAGCCCGAGGCGAACTGGGTTTGCCCGGGTGGCGGCGTGCGCAGGGTGATGAGGACGCCGGAGCGGCGTGGCAGACGGCAGGGAGGCCTTATGATCGGAGGTCTCATGTCGGCGTCGTACGCGATCATTCGTCCGGGCGACATCCTGAAACGCAACAAGGGCTTGCACGAGCATGTCGGGGTGGCATGGTTCGACGGCCGGGTATTGCATAATAGTCCCCGCTTGGGCGAGCATCTGTCGAGCGTCGATGAGTTTGCGGCCGGACGGGCGATACGCGTGCAGCCGACGCCGGCGCGCTACCGTGACCGCGTGCTGGCCCAAGGCACGGCGGTCTTGCGGGCGCCGCGTGGCTACCATCTCCTGCGCAATAACTGCGAGCATACCGCCCACTATGTGGTGCATGGGCGGCCGACGAGCCCGCAGCTCCTGGCCTGGACGGTTATCGCTCTATTCGGCGCGTTCGTCGCCTTGCGATAACAAAATGACACAGCGGGACGATTCTTCGCGGCCGCCGATGCGTTATGCTGGAGCCAAGCTTGGTGTCTCGAGAGGAATGGAGATGACCATAAAACATCCCTTTGTCACCGCTGTAGCGCTGGCCGGCAGCCTGTTCGTCGTGGCCGCCCGCGAGGCGTATGCGACGCGCGCGGTGATGTGGACCATGCACCCGCAACTCCTGCAGGTCGATGACGACGATGATGACGGCGGCGACGACGACTGGTTCCCGCTATGGTTCGGTTTTCGCGCCTTTGCCCCGCGGCGACGGGTCATCATAGAGCGCAATTATTATCCGCCGCCGCCCCCGCCGCAGCCGACCTACTATTACTACTGTCGGAATCCGCAGGGGTACTACCCGCGCATACCGAACTGCCCTAGCGGCTGGCTGCGTGTCGTGCCGCCAGGCGATGCCGGGCCCCCCTGACATGGCCGGCGCGGGGGTGATGGACGGCGGGAGCGTATCGTCGGCGCGATCAGGCGAATGGCGCGTGGAACTGAGCCCGGCGGCACGGCGGGCCCTTGATGCGCGCGCCGCACCCTTATATGTGGAGATGGAGCTTTTCTTCAGCTGCCTCATCCGCAAACGCTTGCTTTGGGACCGCCCGCCGCCCGCGGATAGCGTTCCCCTGCCATCATCCGACGGCCACCCGCGGCTCGTGGCGTGGTTTCATCCGGTGATGGCGCGGCATTGTGCCCTACCGAACGATGCCGCGCTCGAGGATCTGCCGCTCATGGATTTCCCGCTCAGCCGGCGCCAGGCCTTCCGTCCCCATTGGCTGCGCCTCGATTATCGTGGGGGGGCCTTTTGCGGGGAGTTCGGCTGGTAGCGCCTCTCTCGCGCAGGCGATGCGCGAGGGCTGGTGCCCGCCATCACAGGCACAACCAGACCTGCTCGGCGGCGCGCGTGACGGCCACGTACAGCGCCCTATGATAATCGTCGGCATGGCCGCCGGCGGCCATGCCATAGAGGTCGGCGACATCGATGAGGGCGTAGTGGAAGGTGCTCCCCTGGGCCTTGTGGGCGGTCACGGCATAGGCGTGCATGACCGGCGCACAGGCGCGCGTCACCGCCCAGGCGCGGCGGAAGTCCTCGGGCGAGCGATGGTCGGCGGCGCGATAGGCCGCCCATGTCTTACGCACCAGCCGTTGGTGCTCGCCGGCGTCGCGCGCGAGGAAGATCTCGACCGGCTCCGCGCCTGGGGCCTGGGCCTGCACCCGCCAGGCGGCTATGTCGAGGTAGGGATGGCGCAGGGGTTCGCATAACGTCACGGTCAGTTCCGTGTTGTTGGCGATGAGATCCACGAGCGCGTCCCGGCGTTCGCGATCGGCGCCGCGTGGTGATCCATCCCCCTCGACCGGGGCCAGGGCCTCTTCCCAGGCCTTCGGCGTACGCTCGGCCATGCGCACTTCGCAGTGGAAGGCGTATAGGGTCTCGCGCGCGATCAAGGTCTCGCCCGGCCAGAACGGCGCCTCGTCAAAGGTCTTCCCGTCATCTTGCCCATACAACGCCGACAGCCCTTTGTGGATGTAGCGGTTGCGCTCGTCGACCACGCGATTGCGCCAGGCGATCACGCGGATGTCCTTGGCCGGACGCCGCCTGCGCAGGGTCACCGCCCCCTCGGCGGTCTGAATGGCGCGTGCGAGATGCACCCCCGGCATTTCGCCGGCGCGTTCGGCCAGATAGCGACCGATGGCCTCCGGCCCGAATGTGCCGCGGATCTCGCCTTCGATATAGCGGCGGATCTCGCCGGCGAGCTGGATGATGGGATGGGGCCGACCGGTCGACTTTTGGCGGACAACCTCGGTCAGATCGTGACGCTCGGCCCCGGATGCGAACACCGGCGGCGCCAGGGCGCCCTGCTCGCCGAGGGCAAGCCCCTGCTGGCGATCATCGCCGACGGGTGTTTCCTCCACGGGTAGCAATTGCCCGGGGTCCCCTATATAGACCACGCGCGTGCGCGCGCTACGCACGAACCGTTCGATATATGCCAGCAGATCCGGCCCGACCATGCTCGATTCGTCGACGAACACGAGATCGTATGCCTCGAAATACAGGGTCTTCGGGTGGCGATCCAGGGTGATACGCATCACCCCTTCGTGGGTCTCGCGCAGCTTTAAGCCAAGCAGCGCATGAAGCGTGCCGGCCCAGACCTTGGCGCGCACCGGGCGCGCGAGCTTGGCGGTGATGACCGAGACCGCCTTGTGGGTGGGGGCGCACACCGCGACCTTGAGGCCGCTTCGGCACGCCGCCTCGATGAGGTGCACGGCCAACCAGGTCTTGCCGGTGCCGGCATAACCCGACAGCACCCGCAGTCCCGCGGTCTCGGAGGGTGCCAGACAGAAGGCATGCAGGGCCAGATAGGCGCGGCGCTGGCTTGGCGTCGATCCTTTCGGGCAGGCCAGGCGTTTTCGGGTCGTGGTCTTGGTGCGCATCTCGGGTGGCGGCCATTGTGTCGGCAAGGCCATCGGGCCGGTCCGCCGGGACCAGGGCGATAGGCCGGCCGGGGTACCGGCGCGGTGCCCGTCACCATAGCATGGGCCGGGCCGCTCCCAAAGGTGGATAATCGCCGCGCGATAAACGCGGGGTCGGCGTGATGGCCGCTGCATCGGTCGTTGTAACCTTTCACCGAGCCCGGCCGTCTTAGTGGGTGAAAAGGGAGGTCATGGGGACCTTGCCTTCCAAGGGAGCACGTACAATGATGATACGAACGGGATTGACAGTACTGGCACTCACGGCCGCCCTGCCGGCGTTTGCCGCGTCCACGACCTTCACGGGCAAGGTTGAGGTCGCCCTGCGCCATCAGGGCTTCACGGCGAACGAGGCGGCACGGATCGCGCATGAGGCCGCCCGTCATTACCGGGGCCCTGCGGCCGCCAAGTTCGCGCAAGGCCTTCAGCATCTTCCGACCCTACCCAAGAGCGACTATAACGGCGCGACCTTGAAATCACAGGCGCAGACGGCCTATGCCAGAGTCTTGACCCAGGCCTTTACGAAGGCCGAAGGGGCGAGGGATGTCGCGGCGACATGCCATGCCTTCACGAAGGCGGTGAAGATGGGCACCGAGCCTTTGGCCACGGCGCGTCTCGTGGTCGAGGGACTGAAAGACGGTCTCCGCGGTCGCGCCCTGGCGAAGCTTACCCACCAGTATACGGTGCGTATTCATAAGGGCGTTCCAGAGAAGGTCGCCTATCGCGAGAGTCTGACGGCGAATGTGAGCCATTCTTCGAGTTTTCGCTCATCGAACGCCGGTGATCGTTTCGCTCATCCTTCGTCTCCGGTCGGCCAGCCGACGGGTATGAATCCGACCCCGGGTGCCATGGGTGCTAATGTGAATGGCATGGGCAACGCCCCCGCCGGCAGCATGACCGGGGCCATGGGTGCCGGTGCGGGTGCGGGTGCTGGCGCCATGAGCGGACCTGGCGGGATGGGTGCCGGGGCTGGCGCCGGTGGCGGCTCCATGGGTCGGCCCTGATACGGTTGATCGGGTCCGGCGGGAGGGGTCTCGGCCTCCCCCGCCTTTTCGACGGTAACGAGGAGGATGTCATGAAAAATCACGGAAGTCTTCCAATGGTATTGGTGTTGTGGGTGGTGGCGGCCACGCCGGTCTGGGCGGGGACGCTTTCGACGACGCGCGGCGGGGGTGGGGAGGGTCTCGGCGCCCAGACCTTGCATCAGCAAATCGCCTCGCCCGAAAACGGCTATTTCTCGCCGCGCGCACAATTCAACGGTGCCGGCACGACCGTCAGAAGCCCGATCGGCGGCTATGGCTCAAACGGCTTCATGTCTCCGTCGGGACAGACTATGTCGAGCCCTCAAGGGGGAATGGGGCCGTCGGGCATGAACGGTTCGGGTACACGTTAAGAGTCACGGACAATGGTTAAGGGAGGGGTTGTGAACAAGAGAATCCGCGTAATGACGGTGGCCATGGGGATGGTTGTCGGGGGGGTGGTTGTCGGTATGGGCGCTGCGCAGGCGGCGATCTTCGGAGGCGTGGACGCAGGAGCCCTCTGGGAAAGCAATTTCACGGGGGCAACGGGGGGTCTGGCCGCCCAGTCCGTGCTTATGGGCGTCTACTCCGGCTACGTCGGGGCCTATAAAGGCTTCGACAAGAATCGCGGCGCTTTCGTCGTGTCGGCCAATCTGCAGGCCAATCGCCTGCGCCGCTTCACGGTTCTCGATAACGACGTCTTCGGAGGATCGGTCGGTGTGTTTCATGATCTGGGGCAGAACGCCTCGATGCTCGCAACCGTGGGCGGAGAGGCGGTGCGATTTAGCAATAGCGCTCGGGATCTGGCGACTTATATGGCGCGACTACACTTCAAAGAGGGCAGCCAAACGCTCTGGGTGGGCGAGACCGGCGAATACGACGACGCCCGCGGCCAAGAGAATTTCAGCACCTATCGCGGCTACAGCGCCACCCTCGCTGTCAACTGGAAGCCGATCACATCGGACGTGATCACACTGTCGGCGGCACGCGCCCATGATCGCTACAACATCCCGACGGCCTCGATCCGGACATCGGACGCGGGAAGTCTCGGATGGCTTCAGGAGCTCGGACACGGGATCTACGTGCGGGCCCAGGCGAGCCGCGAATATGTGACAGTGGCAGGCGGTCCGGGGTTTCATACAACGATCTACGCTGCCGGGCTCGGGGCCACTTTCTAGGGGTCTTTGGCGGCCGCGAGGAGGATTGCTATAGTGGGGGCATGGCAGCGACGAATAGGGGCAGAAGAGGGCGAGGATGGGTATCTATAGGCATCCTTGCGGTCTTTGGGTTGGGTTGTGCTGCAGCGCACGAGGTCCCGTTTCGCCTATATGCCCCTGCGGCGCGCAAGGTTCTCGTATGCGGCAGTTTCGCTCATTGGCGCTGCGTGGCATTGCATCGGGGCCGGCACGGGGTATTCCGGCGCCGCCTAGCGGTGGCGCCGGGGCTTTATGAGTATGGGTTTCGGGTCGACGGTCATTGGCGTCTGGGGCGGCATGCGCCGCGCGTGCGCGATGGTCTTGGCGGCCACAACGATCTGCTGGTGGTGGGGCGCTAGAAAGAGACGATTGGTGGGCGTACCCGCCGCTTGCGACCGGTGGCGGTGACGATGACCGAGCCGGTGGAGGATCGGGACCATGGGGATGACGAAGAGCGCGCCTGGATCGCGCGCTGTCTTGCCGGGGACAGGGCGGCGTTTCGACCGCTCGTCACGCGCTACGCGCGCATGGTGCACGGCGTCATCGCACGATTGGCGCCCGAGGCCGATGTCGACGACCTCGCGCAACAGACCTTTCTCGCGGCCTTTGAGCACCTTGATCAGTACCGCGAGGCGTCGCGATTTTCGACATGGCTCTGTCAGATCGCGGTCAACAAGGTGCGTGACGAGCATCGCGCCGCGCGTCGCCGCCCGGAGTTGCGCGGCGATGACGATTATGACATGCGTTACGAAGAGGGGCCCGAGGATCAGGCGCTCGGGCGCGAGCATGGGCTGCGGCTTGCCGCCGCGCTCGCGCAACTGGGCGCGGGCGATCGCGAGCTTTTGGTGTTGAAGTATGTCATGGAGGAGGGCTTCGAGACGGTCGCCGAGATCCTGGGTACGAGCGTCGGGGCGGCCAAGGTGCGCGCCCTGCGCGCGCGCGAACGGTTGCGGCGGATACTGAGCGGCGGTGGGGCGTATGGCAGACGAGACTGACAGACTACTTTCGGAAGGCGAGATCGACGCGGCCTTGAGGCGCTGGCGGCAGCCGGCCGTGGCCGACGATTTCGTGGATCGGGTGATGGCGCGCATCGAGACTGCCGAGGGGCGGCGACCGCGCCGCGCCCTGATGCGCCCGTGGGTGATCGCCGCCGGGGTCGCGATCGGGGTTTTGGCGGCGGCCCTGCTGCTGCACGCGGGGACCGCACGCGTGGCGCCGGCGGGCACGCGCTTTGTGCGTTTTTCGCTCAGGATGCCGCAGGCCGAGCAGGTGGCGGTGGCCGGCAGTTTCAACGGCTGGGGGCGGCGCATCGCGCTGCATGCGCGCGGTCATGGCCTGTGGACGGTGCGCATCCCCTTGCGTGCCGGACAGTACAGCTATGTGTTCGTGGTGAACGGGCATCATGTGATGCCCGATCCGCATGCCGAGGGCTATCGTCCCGATGGCTTCGGGGGCCGGAATTCGGTGATCATCGTCGGATCGCGGGGGATGGCGGCATGAGATACGCGCGCCTGCTGCTCTGGGCCGGGCTCGCGATGCTGGCCGCCGGTACGGCGGCGTGGGCGTCGGTGTCACCGGCGGCGGCGCTACGGCACGCCGGCGTATCCGCGCCCAAGGCGCATAGGTTGGTGCGCGAGGCGCACGCCGCGGGGGTGGGGGTGGCGACCGTCGAGCGCTGGGCGCGGCGTTTATCGGCGCTGCATCACGAGAGACTCCCGGTGTCGCTGGCCGTGGATCAGATCTTCGAGGGCCTCGTGAAAGGGGTGCCGGCTGCACGCATTACCGACGGCCTGCGTGTGTTTGCCCGGGATCTGCAGGGTGCGCGGCGGACGCTCGATCGCCACGCCACGCCCGCGTCCGTCGGCCACCACCCGCGCGCGGTGCGCCACGCGCTGTCGGATCTCGTGATCGCGCGTCGCGCGGGGCTCGATGGGGCCGCGCTCGATCGCCTCTTGGGCCGGCGACGACTTACGGTGTCGCGGCTATCGATCTATGTCCAGGTGGCGACCGATCTGCGCGGCTGGGGTATGGGGCGTGGCGATGTCGTACGCACACTGGGCGAGGCCCGGCGCAAAGGCGTGTCGCGACACAGGTTGCTCGTGCTCGATAGGGCGCTCGCCCGCAAGGCCGCCGCGGGACAAGGACCCCGGCACCTTGGTGGGATGCTGAGAGGCGGGCTGGGGTTGCGATCGCCGATGGGCCCCGGATCATTATCGGGACCGGGGGGCGCGACCGGGATGCCGGGGAGCGGTGGGGGCATGATGAGTCCAAGACCGGGCCCCACGATAGGCCCCGGTGGCATGGCAGGCCCCGGTGGCATGGCAGGCCCCGGTGGGGCGGCGATGGGTCGGCCGTGATCAAGGCCCATTCCCGGCCCGCGGGCCGCGGTTTTCCCCGATCATCTCCCGATCAGCTCCAGGACTAAGGCCGGAATCCTTCTCCCTTTGCGGCCGCCGGCGTCTGGGCGACAATTGCAGTCGCGGATGGGTCACGACGACTCGAGGGCCTCCCAGCGCGCATAGTGCGCGCGCAACTCCCTTTCGATGGCGGCCAGACGCTCGAAAAGGCCCGCGATCTTGGCCTGATCCTGCTCATAGAAGCGCCCATCGGCGCTGGCGGCCTGAAGCGAGGCGCGCTCGGCCTCCAGGGCCTCGATGCGCGCCGGGAGCTCATCGAGCTCGCGTTGTTCCTTGTAGGGGCGCTTGCGCGGTGGCGTGACGGCGGGCGGGGTCGAGGTCTTCGCGGTCGGGACCTTCGGGCCCGCGGGGGGTATCGAGGGTGGCGCGGGCGATGGCAGGTCGCTGTAGCCACCGACGTATTCGGAGACGCCGCCTTGGCCATCGAACAGCCACGTGCTGGTGGCCACGTGGTCTATGAAGGCGCGATCGTGGCTTACGATCAGGATCGTGCCCGTAAACTCCATCAAGGTCTCCTCGAGGAGCTCCAGGGTATCGGCGTCCAGGTCGTTGGTCGGTTCGTCCAGGATGAGGAGGTTGGTGGGCTTGGCGAACAGGCGCGCGAGCAAGAGGCGGTTACGTTCGCCGCCGGAGAGCATGGCAACCGGCGAGCGCAGGCGTTCTGGTGGAAACAGGAAGCGGCGCAGGTAGCCCGCGACGTGCTCCTGGCGGCCGCCGACGGTGATGGTGAGCCGTCCTTCGCCGACACTGTCCATGACCGTGGCCTCGGGATCGAGCTGCTCGCGTTGCTGATCGAAGTACGCCACCTCCAGGCGTGTACCCCGCCGGATTGAGCCGCCGGCCGGGGCCACGTCGCCCAAAAGGGCGCGCAGGAGGGTGGTCTTGCCGACACCGTTGGGACCGACGAGCGCGATCCGGTCACCGCGTTGCACGATGACGCTGAAGTCGCGGACTAGGACGCGCTGCTCATAGGTGAGCGTCAGGCGATCGGTCTCGAAGACGATGCGACCGGAGGGGTCGGCGCCGTCCAGGCGCAATTCAGCGCGCCCCACGCGCGCGCGTCGCGCGCGATGCTCGCGGCGCATGGCCTCAAGCGCCCGCACCCGGCCCTCGTTACGCGTGCGCCGCGCCTTGATACCCTGCCGGATCCATCGCTCCTCCTCGGACAGGCGCTTGTCGAACAGGGCGTCGCGCGTCTCCTCCGCGGCCAGGGCCTCGGCCTTGCGACGCCCATAGTCCTCATAGGTCCCGGGCCAGGATGACAGAATGCCGCGGTCGAGTTCGATGATGCGCGTGGCAAGTCGCCTGAGGAAGGCCCGATCGTGGCTGACGAACAGTACCCCGCCTGTGAAGCTCGCGAGATAGTTCTCGAGCCACAGGATGGCACCGATATCGAGGTGGTTCGTGGGTTCATCGAGCAGCAGGAGGTCGGGTTCGGCGACCAGGGCCCGTCCGAGCATGACACGCCGCCGCCATCCGCCCGACAGTTCGCCCATGCGCGCATGGGGATCGAGGGCCAGTTCGCTGATTACGGTGTGCACGCGCTGCTGGAATCGCCAACCGTCCTGGCTGTCTAGGATCTGCTGGACGGTCCCTAGGCGCGCCAGGGTCTCGTCATCGGCGCCCTCGGCGAGGCATCCCGTCAGATGATCGTATTCGGCAAGCGCGGCGCCGAGTGCCGCCAGGCCCCCGGAGACGATCTCGTAGACGTTCGCGGTATCGGCGCAGTCGACCTCTTGGTCGAGGGTCGCGATGCGCGCGCCCGGTTGCGTGCTGCGTGTGCCGCCATCGGGCCTGATCGTCCCGGCGACGATGCGCAGGAGCGAGGATTTGCCCTCGCCGTTGCGGCCTATGAGGCAGACGCGCTCGCCGGCCTCGATGGCAAGCGCGGCATGGTCGAGCAGGGCGTGGTGGCCGTAGGCGAGGCTGATATCATCGAGACGCAGTAAGGGCATGACGGGCTTTAAGGGTGCGGCATGGGCCGGGAAAGCCGGCTATAATCGCAGGTCTGCGGAATCGGGGCAACGGTCATCAAGGCCGCGCCTGTCATCGGGAGGATAGCCATGCTCGACCTCTATTATTGGCCGACACCCAACGGCCACAAGATCACGATCTTCCTGGAAGAGGCCGGTCTCGCTTATCGCGTCATGCCGGTCAATATCGGCCGCGGTGAACAGTTTGCGCCGGATTTCCTGGCCATAGCCCCCAATAACCGCATGCCCGCGCTGGTCGATCCTGATGTCGATGGCGAACCGATCCGGCTGTTCGAGTCGGGGGCCATCCTGCAGTACCTTGCGGAGAAGACCGGGCGTTTCCTGCCGAGCGAGATACGGGCCCGGTTTACGGTCCTGCAATGGCTCTACTGGCAGATGGCGGGCCTCGGTCCCATGGCCGGCCAGAACCATCACTTCGCGCGCTACGCCCCGGAGAAGATCCCCTACGCCATCGACCGTTACGTGCGCGAGACCAGGCGCCTTTATGGGGTGCTCGATCGCAGGCTTGCCGAAAGCCGGTTTGTGGGCGGTCCCGAGTACTCGATCGCCGACATGGCCTGTTATCCTTGGATCGTGCCCTATCGCGATCAGCAGCAGGACATCGAGGGCTTTACGCACTTGAAGCGCTGGTTTACGGAGATCGCGGCCCGTCCGGCGGTGGTGCGCGCCTATGCCGCCGGCGCGCGCATAAGCCAGGGCGGCGCCTTGGACGAGGAGGCGCGGCGTCACCTGTTTGGTCAGGGGCGCCCTTGATCGGGTGACGGTTTCGGGTCGTTTGAATGGGGGCGCGGCGCGCCTGGGGGATATCGTCATGCCAAAAGGGTCTCCATGCTCGCGTTGATCGGCAATGTGCTGTGGTTTGTCCTGGGGGGTGCGGTCATGGGCCTTGCCTGGTGGCTTGCCGGTCTGATCGCCCTTTTGTCCATCGTGGGCATCCCCTGGGCGCGCGCGTGCTTTGTCATCGGGCAGTTCACCTTCTGGCCGTTCGGGCGCGAGGCGGTCAGTCGCAGCGCGGTGGGCCGCCCGGACATCGGTACGGGCCCTCTGGGGCTCATCGGCAATGTGTTGTGGTTCCTGCTGCTCGGGGTGTGGCTTGCGATCGGCCATATCATGGCGGCGTTCGCCAACTTCGTCACCATCATCGGTATCCCGTTTGGCATCCAGCACCTGAAGCTTGCGGTGGTCGCCGTGGCCCCCATCGGCATGACGATCGTCGACAAGCATCCCGTCACGCGCTAATCCCCAGCGGTCCGCCCGCGGGCCTTCTTGCGCACCAGAACGGCGCACGCGCACCGGTTTGGCCCGGTTCTGACACGCAATTCCCCGGCGCAACATGGCCGCCCTCGCGCGCGCACCGCGCTTTGGCGCGGATTGCGGCCTCGTCGCGCGTGGCATGGAGATTGCTAAACCCGATTGCAGGGATTTTTTTGAGGATGACATGGCTTAGGGTCTCATCGATCGAGAAGGCGTAACGGATTCTAGGGTTCCAGCCGCGTGCGGTGTTCGGTCCGAGAGAATCCGCCCCGCGATGCGCGGGGTACACGGAGGGATAAAAACCCGGGAGGCAGCGTGTTGCCGTCCCGGGTTTTTTTGTGTCGGACGGAAAATTGCGAGGGGATGATATGCACACATTGAAGAAGCTTCTGGTGGCCGCGGGGTTTGTGGTCTGCGGGCAGTTGGGCCTCATGACGCAGGCCAGCGCACGCATCACGCTCGGGCTGTCGGACTGGCCGGGGTGGGTGGCATGGTATGTGGCGCAGCACAACGGTTATCTGAAGAAATACGGGGCGCATGTGCGGCTGGTGTGGTTTCCGAGCTATATGACCTCGGTCGAGGCGCTGTCGGCCGGGCGCATAGACGCCAACTGCCAGGCGCTGATCGATACCATAGCGCCGGTCGTGAAGAAGGTGCCGCTCAAGGTGATCCTGGTCACCGACAACTCCGCCGGCAACGACGCCTTGATGGTGAACAATAAGATCCATTCGTTCGCGGGCCTGAAAGGGAAGTCGATCGCGGTTGAAATGAATTCGATCGAGGAGTACCTCGATGTGACCGCGCTCCATGAGCATCACATGAGCGCCGCCGATGTTCATTTCGTCAACATGTCGACCGGCGATTCCGCCGCCGCGCTCATCACCGGACGCGTGGCCGCAGCCGGGGTATGGAATCCGTGGATCCAGAGGATCGAGGCGCGGCACGCCGGGCATGCGCTCTTTACGAGCGCCCAGGCCCCGGGACTCATCCCCGACCTCGTGGTCGCGCGCGATAGCGTCGTCGCCGCCCACAGAAAGGATTTCGTGGGGCTCGCCAAGGCATGGTTTGCGACCGTGCGCTTCATCAAGGCCCACCCCCGCAAGGCAGCGGCGATCATGGCCCCGCATGTGGATCTTAGGCCCGCGGTCTATGCCGCAAGCCTGTCTGGCACCAAACTTTTTGGAAAACACCTGAACCGCATCGCCATGAATCCCGGTCCATCGAGCGCCTCGCTCTATAACAGCACCATCCACACCGGCCGTTTCCTGGAACAGGTGAAGATGGTCAAGGCGATCCCAAACCCGCGTACCTTTATCGACGCCGGTATCGTGGATCAGGCGGGGCGGTGATGGGCACCGCGACCGTGAGGACCCACGGGAGGCCGGGTGTCGGCGGCCGCAAGGCGGCAGCGCACCGCGGCCGGGTGCGTGCTCGGCTTTCGCGCATACGCGCGCCGATCCCCCGGGCGCTGTACGTGGGTCTTGCGGTCGCGGGGTTTTTGCTGCCGCTCGCCTTCTGGCAGGCGCTCTGCGCCTGGCATCTCGTAGGAGCGCTTTTTCTGCCGTCGCCGGCCGATGTGTGGATGTCGCTGCGCCATTGGTATGCGAGCGGGCTTTTGCGTGATACCGGCATCAGCGTCTATCGCGTGGTCACGGGCTTTGTCTTGGCAACCTTGATCGGGGTGCCGCTCGGGCTTTTCATCGGTGCCTACAAATGGTGTGAGGCGCTCTTGCAGCCGATCAATGACTTCGTGCGCTACATGCCGGCCTCGGCCTTCATACCGCTCGTCATCCTGTGGGTGGGCATAGGCGAGGGATCGAAGATCGCGATCATCTTCATAGGGGTGGTGTTCCAGATCGTGGTGATGGTAGCCGATGCCGTGCGCAAGCTCCCGGATCGCTATCTGGAGGCCGCCTACACCATGGGCGCGCGCCCCGGGGAGGCCATGAAGCTCGTCGTGTGGCGCGGCACATGGCCACAGATCGTCGACATCCTGCGCATCAACATGGGTTGGGCCTGGACCTATCTGGTGGTGGCCGAGATGGTGGCCGCCGACAGCGGCCTTGGGTTTGCCATCCTCCAGGCGCAACGTTTCCTCGACACCGCAAAGATCTTCGTCGGGATCATCGTCATAGGTCTCATAGGACTCACCTTCGATCTCATGTTTCGCACACTGCACAAGCAGCTCTTTCCGTGGTATCGGCCATGAACGCGCCGCGTGTCAGCGTGGAGGGCGTGGGCCGGGACTATGAGGGCCGTGACGGTGTGCCGTTCTCGGTCCTGAAGGGTCTCGACATGGTGGCGTCCGACCACGAGTTCGTGGCCATCGTCGGGGCCTCGGGGTGCGGCAAGTCCACGCTCTTACGGCTCGTCGCCGGGCTCGATGATGTCACCGAAGGGGTGATCCGGGTGGACGGACGCCCGGTCACGGGGCCCGGACCTGATCGCGGCATGGTATTCCAGCAATCGACCCTGTTTCCGTGGCTCACGGTCTGGCAGAACCTGCGTTTCTCGCGCGGCCTTGCGGTCAACGCCGAGGCTACGAGCCGCGAGGTGTCGGAGTATCTTTCACGAAGCGAGGCCCTGCTCAACATGATGGGGCTCGCACGCGTCCGTGACAGCTACCCAAACCAGTTGAGCGGCGGCATGCAGCAGCGCGTCAATATTGCCCGCGCGCTGGTGGCCAACCCGGCGGTGCTCTTGATGGACGAGCCCTTCGGGGCGCTCGATGCGCAGACCCGCGAGACCATGCATGACCTGGTGTTGCATCTGTTCGCCGCCGAGAAGACCACGGCCTTGTTCGTGACCCATGACGTCGAGGAGGCCATCTATCTCGCGGATCGGGTGATCGTGCTGGCCCCCAACCCCGGGCGCGTGGACTCGGTGCACACGATCCCGTGGGGCCGCGCGCGCACCCAGGACCTCAAGCTCGATGGCGCGTTCGTGAGACTGAAAGGCGAGATCCTGGCGCGCATCCGCGCCACCGCCGCGGTCCATGCCGACCGCGAATTATTGGAAAGTATGACGGCGCGCACCCGCGCATCGTCGATGACAGAGGAGAGAGGGAAGTCATGAAGGAACGGGAAACAAGCGAACGGACCGTGCTCTGGGAGGAGCGCGTGCCCGGGGGATGCCACGCCTCGTTTCGGCTGCGCCGCGGCCAGGGCCTGCGGCTTGCGGCGCTCGGTCCGGGGGCCAATGCCTCGGTGCTGCTCTTTAATGACGACGACCGCGGCGAGCGCTACAACATGGCCGACACCCTGAAGGCTCAGCACACCGCCGCGCTCGGCGTCGGGCATGTGCTCATGTCGGATATGGGGCGGGCGCTGGCGGCGATCTGCGCCGAGAGCGTGAGCGACCATGATCCGATCTGCGGGGCGTCGAGTCGCGCGCATATCGAGCAGTGCTTTGGCGCGCGGCGCTTCGAGCAGGCGCGCAACGCCATGCACCGCAGCGGCCAGGACGGCCTTTTGATCGAACTCGCCAAGTGGGACCTTGGCAAGGAGGACCTGGTGGTGCCGATCAATTTCTTTAGCGCGCTTGCGATCGACGACCAGGGCCATGTGGCGTTGCGTGGCGATCACGTCGATTGTGGCGATTTCGTGGAGTGGACGGCGGTCTTGAATCTTCTGTGTGTGATATCGGCGGCCCCCCATCCCTTGGCCACTCCGGGGACCTATGCCCCGGCCGATGTGCGTGTCACAGCCTACGCGAAAGGGGGCGACACCGGCGCTAGCGTCGCGCGCTGCGTGCAGAACGCGCGCGCCTTCATGAACAGTCACCGTTACCTCGGAGATTCCTGATGCCAAACCCCGTATTGCAAGAAAGCGCGTACGACCCGGCGCACGCCCTTTGGGATGTCGTATGCCCGGCGGGCGAGCCGTGGATGGGGGAGGTGCTTTCCGGCCAGACCGTGCGTATCGTCGACCTCAAGGGCAACCAGGCGGTCGATACGCTTTTTTATAACCGGCATAACCGTCGCGAGCGCTACAGCGCGCAGGCCACCATCGTTGCCCAAAGGGCCCTCTATCTCACGACCGGTTCGGTGTTGATGTCATCAGAGGGGCGGCCGATGCTGACCATCGTCGCCGATACCTGCGGGCGCCACGATACCCTCGGCGGGGCCTGTTCCGCGGAGAGCAACACCGTCCGCTATGGTCATGACAAGGGATATCTGCACAGCTGCCGGGACAATTTCCTGCATGCCTCGCAACACTGCGCATGCGGCCAGCGCCTGGGCCTTGGCAAGCGGGACCTTGCCAGCAACATCAATTTCTTCATGAATGTCCCGGTGGAAGGCCGCACCCTGCGATTCGCAGACGGAGTCTCCGCCCCCGGCAAATATGTGGAGATGCGCGCCGAGCAGGATGTGGTGATCCTCATTTCGAACTGCCCGCAATTGAACAATCCCTGCAACGCCTATGACCCGACCCCGATTCGCATCATGGCTTGGGAGGCGGCGGAGGACTGACCGGCATGGGGACGACCCCGTAGCCTGGCAATTTCGCGGGACGGCCCGCCTGTGCGAGGTGTCATGTTCAAGACGGTATTGGTGGCCGATTCCGGAGTCGGTGCGGCGCGCGTGAGGCGAACACTGGAGCGCCTGGGGATCGCTATGTCATGTGCGCCGCAGGCGACTGCGGAAGATGCGGATGGAGACGCGATCACGGTCTTGGCGGCCGCCGCCGGGGCCGACGTCGTGCATCCCGGATATGGCGCCCGCGCCCGCGACGCGCATCTTGGGCGCGCGCTCGCGCGCTGTGGGATCGCCTTCGCCGGGGCGCGCGCCGACGACATCGAGACATTCTCGGACCCCGGGCGCGCGCGCTCACTCGCCCACGCGGCGGATCTGCCGCTGCTCGCAAGAAGCCGTCCTCTGGGGGATCTGGCGAATATCCTGGCGGTGGCGGCGGCGATCGGCTATCCGGTGGCGCTCTTCTGCGAGACCTCCGCCTGGGAGCGGCGGTGTGCGCACCCTGAGGCCGTGCGCGCGGCCTGGGAGGAGTGGCGGCGGTCTCCGGCTCCCGGTCTTGGGATGCTGTGTGTGGAAAGGCGCCTGGCCCATGCCCGTTGCCTGGAGGTCCCGGTGTGGGGTGACGGGCGCGGCGCGGTACGGGCCTTGGGCGTGCACGATGTGAGCCTGCGGCGCGACGGCCGGGCGCTGCTGGAGGAGGCACCCGCCGGGGGATTGGCGGCCGGTGAATGCCGGCAGCTCATGGATGGGGCGGTGCGCGTGGCGCGCCATGTCCGCTATCGATCCGCGGGTGTGGTGCGCTTCATCTATGATGAGCGCGAACGCGCGCCTTATTTCGTAGCCCTGGACGCGGGGCTCGGGGCCGCGCACGAGCTGGCCTCTATGGTCATCGGCAGCGATATCGTCGAGTGGACGTTGCGACTTGCGGCCGGGGAAGACGGGGCGTTTGGCGATGACCCGCGATGCGCCCTGGGGCATGCGGTCCTGGCGCATGTGCGTGCCGAGGATTGGACGCGCGGACTGGCGCGCTCCGTGGGACGCGTGGCGACGGTGTCGTGGCCACCGGGGGCGCAGGTTGCGGCCGCCATCGCACCGGGATCGGAGGTGGGGCCGGCGGGCAATGGCGAGATCGCGCAGATCTGTGTGGCGGCGGAAGACCGCGGGCGGGCATGGCAGGCGCTCGATGAGGCGCTGGCGCATACGGTGGTGCGCGGGGTCGAGACGAATCGCGACTGGCTGCGCGCCTGGGCGCAGGATCCGCGGGTGCGCGAGGGCCGTCAGGATATCGATATCCTGGCATCCGACCCGCGGTGGGCCCCGGTGGTGGAGGTCCTGAAGGGTGGGGCGCAGACGACCCTCCAGGACTGGCCGGGACGGCTCGGGTATTGGCAGGTGGGTGTGCCGCCGTCGGGGCCCATGGATGCGCTCGCGCATCGGTACGCCAACGGCCTTGTGGGTAACGATCCTGAGGCCGTGGCTTTGGAGATGACACTTGCCGGCCCGCATCTCAAGTTCCACGCGCCGGCCTTGATCGCGCTCACCGGCGCGCCATTCTCGGCACGGCTCGACGGACGCGTACTGCCGATGTGGCAGGTATGCCGGGTCGAGGCCGGGAGCGAGTTGCTGTGCGGCACGGTGCGGACCGCCGGGGCGCGCGCGTATCTGGCCGTGCAGGGGGGCTTTGTCGCGGATCGCTATCTCGGCAGCGCGGCGACGTTTGCCCTGGGCGGTTTTGGCGGTCACGAAGGGCGCGCCCTGAAGGCGGGCGACCGCCTGACGATAACCGCCATCCAGGACGATAGCGCAATCGGCCGACAATTGTCGCGGCGGCTGCGGCCGCGCTACGAACGCCACTGGACGCTCGGGGTCTTGTATGGGCCGCACGGTGCCGATGACTTCTTTACCACAGACGACATCGAGGCCTTTTTTGCCGCCGACTGGCAGGTCCATCCGCAGTCCAATCGAACCGGCGTGCGCTTGATCGGTCCGCGTCCGCGATGGGCACGGCCCGATGGCGGGGAGGCCGGTCTCCACCCTTCGAATATCCATGATAATGCCTACGCCATAGGCGCGATCGACTATACCGGCGACATGCCGGTGATCCTGGGGCCGGATGGGCCGAGCCTCGGGGGCTTCGTGTGCCCGGCGGTGGTGGTGTCCGCGGACCTTTGGAAGCTCGGGCAGCTGCGTCCGGGGGACACGGTGCGTTTTTTGCGTCTGAGTCTTGCTGCGGCGCGTGCATCGCACAGGGATCAGGAGCAGGCCTTGTGTCTGCGTCCGCCACCGCTCAGGCCGGGCCTGCCGGTCATGGCCCATGAACGTGATGCCCGGGAGGCAATCATCGCGCGCATCGACGAGTCGCAAGCAGGGGTTGCGGTCGTGTATCGACGCGCCGGTGATGCCAATGTCCTGATCGAGTACGGGCCGCCGATCCTCGATATCGGTTTGCGCCTGCGCGTCCATGCCCTCATGGAGTGGCTTGAGTCACGCCGGCGCGAGCGGCTGAACGATGCCGTGATCGACCTCACGCCCGGGATACGCTCGCTGCAGGTCCATTACCGCCCCGATCGGCTTTCGCAGGCGGCGCTGGTGGCCGTGCTCTGCGAGGCCGAGGCCGATCTCGGGGAATTGCGCGATGCCTGTGTGGCCTCGCGCATCGTGCATCTGCCGCTTGCCTGGGATGACAGTCAGACGCGGCTCGCCACCGCCCGTTATCAGCAGCTCGTGCGTCCCGATGCCCCATGGTGTCCGCGCAACATCGAGTTCATTCGTCGCATCAACGGGCTAGACAGCGAGGAGGCGGTGCGCGATATTGTCTTGGCCGCCGAATATCTCGTGCTCGGCCTGGGGGATGTGTATCTCGGGGCGCCGGTCGCGACCCCGCTCGATCCCCGCCACCGGCTGGTCACCACCAAGTACAACCCGGCGCGCACCTGGACCCCGGAGAATGCGGTGGGCATAGGTGGGGCCTATCTGTGCATTTATGGCATGGAGGGTCCGGGGGGTTATCAATTCGTGGGGCGGACGCTGCAGATGTGGAACCGTGGGCCCGCGGTCGCGCCGTTTGTAGACGGTGCCCCGTGGCTGTTGCGGTTTTTCGATCGCATCCGGTTTTTCCCCGTGAGCGAGGAGGAGCTGCTGGCGATGCGCGCGGATTTCGCGCGCGGCCGGCTGCCGTTACGCATCGAGGACGGACGTTTCTCGTGGGCCGAATACCAACGGTTCCTGGAGGCCGAACGGCCCGGCATCGAGGCCTTCAAGGCCCGTCAACAGGCGGCGTTCGTGCGCGAGCGCGAGTCCTGGGCGCGCAGTGCCGATGCCGCGGCCTGTGGCCCTTAGCCCCCCTCGCATGCGCGCTCTTGGGGGCGTCTTGTTTGGTGGAGACGCGGACGTCGTATTAAGCTTGCACTCGGTTGCACCCATGGCGTGCTCGATACGACCCGTGGGTGTCGTCTTGCGGAAAGACCGCGGGGCCGTTGTGGGATGGAGGTATGATGTCGGGCGGAGATCTGGGCGGCCTTGCGCAATCGCCCGAGCGGGTGCTGTATTTCGTGCTGCTTCAGCTGGTGGCGATCATCGCCTCGGCGCGGGTGCTGGGATGGCTTGCGAGAAAGGTGGGTCAGCCGCGCTCGGTGGGCGAGATCATCGCCGGCGTGCTGCTCGGTCCATCGCTTTTCGGGCGTCTTGATCCCGGATTGTTTCACTATGTCTTTGCCAGCATTGCGCCCCTGCCGCTTGTGATCATGAGCCAGATCGGGCTTACCTTGCTCATGTTTCAAATCGGCATGGGCTTCGATTTCTCGCACCTCAGGGAGGCGGCGAACGGGCGGGCGGCGGCGGCCACGGCGACGGGATCGATTGCGCTGCCGTTTGTCCTGGGAATGGTCCTGGGGTTCGTCTCTCAACCTTATCTGGCGCGCGGGATCCCGGTCGTCCCCTATAGCCTTTTTATCGGCACCGCGTTTGCCATCACCGCTGTGCCCGTCCTCGGCCGGATCCTGGTGGAATACGGCCTGGCACGGAGCCGTATCGGGGCGATCGCCATTAGCGCCGCGGCCGCCAACGATGTGGCCGGCTGGCTCTTGCTGCTGGCGGTGGCGACCTTTGCGAGCGCGCATTTCTCGGCGGCGGCCATGGCGTGGCGCCTTGTATTTCTCGGGCTTTATCTCGTCGTGGCCTTTGCGGTGGTGAAGCCGCTCGTGCACCGCGCGCTGGCGCACCTGTCGTGGCCCGCAGGGCCCGGACTCCCGCCGGATGTGTTGGCCCTGACGCTGCTTGCGGTATTCGTATCGGGCATGATGACCTACGAGATCGGCATATTTACCATCTTCGGCGGCTTCGTGACGGGGGTGATCGCGAACGCCAATACCGAGTTCGTGACCCGGTTTCAGCAGACGGTCGGCGATTTCATCTTCGTGTTCTTCCTGCCGATCTTTTTTACCTATGCCGGCCTGCGCGCGGATCTGACCGGCATCGACAATGGCATGCTGTGGCTGTGGTGCGCGGCCATCGTACTCGCCGCCACGGTGGGCAAGGGTGCCGGGGCCTATGCCGGTGCGCGCATTGGCGGGCTAGATGGCATGAGCGCGGCGGTGATGGGGGCGCTGATGAATACCCGTGGGCTCATGGAACTTATCGTCATCAATATCGGGTATAGCGCCGGATTCATACCGCATATCGTCTATACCCTGCTCGTAGTCATGGCGATCGTGACTACCATGACCACGGGGCCTGCGTTACGCGTGTCCTTGCCACGGCTTGGTCATGTGATCCCAAGAGACATAGACGCCTAGGGGTGGGTCTCGGCGGCGTGGCCGGGAATACCCGGGATGCCGCCGTGCATCGCCTAGCAGCGCGCTCGACGCCGGTCTCCCGGCGGCGAGCGCCGCTCGCACGTGGCCGCCCCGGGGTCCGCAAGGTCGGCGGCAAAGGTCTGCGCCGCCTGCCGATGCCCTTTATGGCCGCGACCAGGCCCTCACCTGCGCGCCACGGTAAGGGATGGCAACCCTGGCGCCGGTCGCCGCCAGGGTACGGGCGATGGCGGTGCCGAGACCCTCGCTTGTGCTGACCAGTGCGGTCCGACCCGCGAGATGGGTCGGCATCACGGATCCCTCCTGACATCGATGTGAAAGTCCTGACCCACCCAATCCCCGGTCTGCCAGCGCAGGGTGAACTGCACGGTGCTGGCGGCGCGGAGCGCCTCGCGCGGCAGGATGGCGACATGCAAAAGCCCCCAGTCCTCAGACGGCGTGTCGCGCACGGTCTGCCAGCCGTCCTGACCCCAGTGGACCGTGAACGGCGCGGCGAGCGCAATGCGCAGTTCCTCGCCGGCACGCAGGTGGTGTGGACGCTGGTGGAGCTGCCAGATGCAAAAATCGGGCGTGGGGCGCACGCCCCGATAGCGTTCCCAGGTCGCCACCGGGCGATCGACCGGCACGCCGAGCATATGGCTGTGGCAGAGCTTCACGAATTCGCCGTGTGCCCATACGAGCGGCATGGCCGAGCCGCTCGGACGTCCCGCAATGAGATCGTATTCCGGGATCGGCGCGCTGTCCCACACCTGCTCCGGCAGCAGGCCTCCTTGTCCGGTCATTGCGGCCATCGCCCGCAGGTAGGGGAGCGCGTCGTCGCCGGCAGCGATCGCATAATGGCCGCGTTCGCCGGTGAGCAAGGGCCAGCCCCGTCCGATGCCGGTGCCGTCGAAGGGCCGGCCATCGGCGTGTTCCCCATAGCCGTCGCCGTTGTAGCGGTGCCAGACCGGCCCGCTTGGCGTGTCGGTCTTCAATAGACCGTCCATGACGGTCACGGAGGCCAGGATGCGCGGATCGCGGGCGTCGCGCAGACCATAGCGCACGAGTTGCAGGAAATCGTTGGATACCTGGCAACAGGCGGCGAGCTGCGGGTCGTCAGCGCGGTTTTTGATGGGCAGGACTTCGCGGTCGGCGTCGTGGTCGGTGAGGATGTCGGGCGGGGCCATGCGGATGTAGTGGCCGGGGACCTGGAACTGCCGGGACAACGGATCACCCTCAGCATAGGGGGACAACGGATCACCCTCAGCATAGGTCCAGGCCTCGATGCGCGCATTCCAGTAGTCGGCGAACATGAGTGCGCACGCCCGCGCGCGACCATCGAGAAACGTCGCCCCCTCAACCAGCGCGGCGATCATCACGGCAAGCGTGAAGGCGTTGATGCCGGCGTCCTCCTCCCAGCGATCCTGGGCGGTTACCGGGCCTTCGCAGACGATGAAGGAGAGCGCCCGGAAGACCATGTCCGTGACCGCCATGTCGCCCAAGGCTCCGTGCGCCTTGAGGGCGCTTGCCAGCAGCACCGGAAAGCCCGCCTCATCGAGTTGTACGCCATTCCAGAAGGGTTTGCCGCCGAGCCACTGGTTTTGCAGCCAGTGGCCGTCGGCCTGCTGTGTTCCGATCAGATAGGCGAGGATCTGACAGGGCTCCTTGTGCGCGCCGAGGGCTAGGAGCGCGCCCGCGCTCTCGACCAGGTCGCGGGACCACACGAGGTGGTAGCCGCCCAGGGTGTCGCTGGTTTCACCCCACGGGACCGAGAGGCTTGCCACCAACGCGCCTGGGAAGGTGTGATCCTCGTGGACCTTGATCACCGTGGCCGAGCGCGTATAGAGCGCGGCGATGTCGGATGGGAGTCGTGTGGCGATGTCCTGGGGGTAGATGCGGGCCGCGTGCCACGCGCGCCAATGCGCGGTGTATTCTTGGGCGGCGCGCGGAAATCCCTCGGCAAGCGAGGACCACGCGCTGGTCGCGGCGGCCTCCTTGCTGCTGCCAAGCCCGAGGGCGAGCGTGCCACGGGGCGGCAGGGCGCCGCCGAGCGCGACTTCTCCGGGTCCGGCCTCCGTATATCCCCAGGTCATGCGCCCATTGAGATGAAAGTCCTGCCAGAGGTCGCTTGCACCGACCTCGCCCACCGCGCAGGCACCGAGCACCGCATAGCCATCGGCATCACGGCAGTGGATCGCCAATCCAAAGGGCCCTTGTTCGGCCCACAATACGCGCCGCCCCTCCCACGAGCCGACCCACGCGCGGTTGGCGCGCGCGTCCTCACCGAGGCGCGGGGCGCACAGCAGGTAGGGGCGCAGGTCGGCGTTCCCGGCGAGCGCGAAGTCGATCAATAGAACATCGCGGTCTGGGTCGGCGCAGACCTGAAGGGTGAACTCGAAGCGTTCGTGGCGGTGACGCAGGCGCGGCAAGGGGACGCGCGCATCCTCGAGCTCGAGTATGGGGTCGGGCAGCGCCTTGATCTCCTGCCAGAAGCCGCGCCCGTCTGCGATCAGGAACCCGAGATCGCGAATCTGCGGGATATCGATACGCGGGTAAAAGACCTCGGTGACAATGCCATGGCCGATGGTAAACCAGAGCCGGCTGTGACCAAGCGCCGTACCCACGCAGTCCTTGCGACCCGTGGACCACACCGGGCGGCGCCAGAGCGCGACAGGGGCTCGTATGGTACTCATGCGTCCATCCGTACGCGCGGGGATTGCCGTCGCGGCGCGCACCGGAAGGCGCGTTTCGGCTCCGTGGTGTCCACCAAGACCCCCTCATATGGCTGCCCAAGGCCTAGTGTAGACGCCCGAGGTCGGGTCGGGAACTGCGGATGGGCCCGCTGCGGGCGTGATGGCCTCGATCGTCCGTGGGCGAGGCGAGGAAAAGGTGCCGCCGTGGTGATGGCGTCTGAGAGGGGTCAAGCAATGGCCGCACGCCGGCCCGACTGACTGGCGCGTGCCGGGAGGTGGCGCGTGGCCGATCCGACCTTGTGGTCCCGGCGGGGTGTCGGGGTTTTTGGTGTTTGGCGGTCGGGCCGGTGGCGGCTTCTTCGCGAGGGGTGTCGCGGGCGACTCGGAGTTGGAGCAGGGCTAGAGCTTGATTTTGCCGAGGGTTACTCTTAGAGTAACGGGCCTTCTATGCCCATCGCAGGCGCGGCCGCGAGTGGGGTCGAGGTGCAGGGCATCAAAGTGGTCCCCATCGTCTAGAGGCCTAGGACATCGCCCTTTCACGGCGGTAACAGGGGTTCGAATCCCCTTGGGGACGCCAATACAATCAAGCACTTAGCGTCACCATCTTCCCTTTTAATCCGAGTATGTCCACCATATGTCCACCTGAAATAAAATTAGGGGGGTGGACATGGCGAGTTTCCGAACAAGGCCGGGGCCAGGTGGGCGGCGAGTTTGGCAGGTACGGATTAAAAAACAGGGCTATCCCGAAATGGCCCGGACTTTCGACCTGAAGACCGAGGCCCAGGTCTGGGCCAAACAAATCGAATCGGAGATGGACCGCGGGATCTTTATGTCCCGCGCCGAGGCCGAAAACACGACCCTGGGCCAACTGCTTGACCGGTACCAGCGCGAGATCACCACCCAAAAGCGCGGGGCCACCATGGAGCGCTCCCACCTTCGGATGATCGGCCAAGACCCCGTTGCTCACGGCTTTATTTCTGGTATCACGGGCAAGGAATTGACGGCCTACAAGAATCGGCGCCTCAGGGAGGTATCCGCCTCGACCTTGAACCGGGAACTCAATATCCTCTCGCACGTGTTTACCGTGGCCGCCCAGGAATGGCACATCCATCTACCGTGGGGTAATCCCGTGCGGCTCGTGAGCCGTCCGCGCGTCGATGATAAGCGCGACCGCCGCCTGCAGGGCGACGAATACGCCCGGCTTATGTCCGCCGCCGCCACCTATGGCGGGGAGATTGGCCCCCTCATCACCTGGGCCATAGAGACCGCCATGCGCCGCGGGGAGATCGCGGCCATGCGATGGGATCACCTGGACGGGCCGTCCGGCCCGCAATGCCGCCAGGCGCGGGTGTTGCTGATCCCGGAGACCAAGACGGGCACGCCCCGGCGGATACCGCTGTCCACGACGGCCTTGGCCGTGCTGGACGGGCTCCCCAGGCGCCTCGATGGGCGCGTATTCGGGGTGCATACAGGATCCATCAGTCGCGCCTTTGCGGAGGTCTGTAAGGCCGCCGGCATCACCGGACTGACCTTCCACGACCTGCGACATGAGGCAACCTCGCGGCTCTTTGAGAAGGGACTGAACCCTATGCAGGTGGCGGCGATCACGGGGCACAAGACCTTGCAGATGCTCAAGCGGTATACGCACCTGCGGGCCGAGGATCTGGTGGGGATGTTGGGGTAGCGTGACAGTAACGCTATAATTTAGCGATCCGATGACGTATAACGCATGGTGTTATGTTGCACGAGTGCGTATCGCGCTCGGAACCCAACCCGCCCGGCGCGTGGCGCAGCCCAGCGCCGCGGCGGTGGCACGGACCCCCACACATTCTCCCCCTGGCCGGGAGCGGGGCATGACGACGGGGAGAAACCAGTCGCGCGGAGCGCGCGGGGAGCCCCCCCGAAACGGGGGAATCATTTGCGGCCACCGCGCTCCAGGTCCGCGAGCGCCCAAAACGGGAGGAAGCCGAGCGCCAAAATCCCCCACAGAAAAAACAACGCGAGGCCTAGTGTCGGATCGGCAAATAGGAAAAAGATCGCTGAAGCAAACAGCCATTTGAGAAGCGTGCCCATAGAGCATTCCTCCTATCGAAAAGTTCTTCCCTGGATGGCCGCGCCCCGACGGGGCGCGCGCAACCGGGGAGCTACGCATTTCGTTACTGTAACGCAACTACTCATCGTCCTCGCCCCCGCGCTCGTCCTCTGGCTCCTGCCCCTGGTTCGGGATCATGGGCGAGGACTGCTGTGCGGCCGCCGGTGGCGCCTGTCCCGCCGCCCGAGCCGCCGTCTCCAGAATCCGGGCCGCCAGTGACGCGCCCGGCACGACGGCATCGAGGGTGTGCGCGGCGGCCTCTTTGGTGAGGTCGTCGCCGGCCGACTCCTGCGCGGCGGGAGCCGTGGGGAAGTCCGGCAGGTCCCCGGACGGGATCGGAGCCGGCGCCTGTGGGGCCGGCACGGGGTCGCGACGCTTCGCCTTCTTCTCATCAGGCCGGTCGGTGGTGGTGGTCGGTGGGGCCGCCACGTCCGGGGGCGCTTTACCCCACACTGGGCGCTGATAGCCCGGCTGCGTCCAGCGCGCCTGGACATAAGCCGGGCGATGTTTTTGCAGTTGTGGAAACGGCCAGTCCAGTAGCGCCGCCTCGCCCCCGCTCATCAGGAGCGCGCGCGGGCCAGTGGGCAGGACGCGCAGTTCCTGACCGAACGACGCGGGGAGCAAAACCGGCTCGCGCACGCGCTGCCAACTGCCGGAGTGTTGGGCGCCGCTATCATTATGATAGTTTTGTGATATTTGGTGCGAGTAACGCTCCACCTCGCGTTCCCCCAACAGGTCCGAGCACCACTTTTGGTCCTCGGGGGCGGTCGTCTGGCAGATGATTTTGCTCGCTGTCTGCCCCGCCCAGGTGGTGGCAGTTTCGCGGGTGTAGACCTCGCGGATCTGCGCGAGCGACTGGATGCCAAGGATGGCACGCAACCCTTTTGACCGGGCCGTGGTCAGGGCATCGGTGATCGAGGGGATTTTGCCGGAGCGCGGGGCCTCATCCACGATCAGCCAGATCCGGCGATCGGCGGGCGAGGCGTCCGGCATATCACCCACCTGCCGCACAACCTGTTCTATTAGGCTCGCGGCCCAGGCCTGGGACAGGCTGCGGGCGCTATCCCGGAACCCGACCACGGCCACAGGGGGCGTTTTGCCCGCGAGCCAGGCGCGCACAGCCCAGCCGGGATTTTTGCTGTGGGCCAGATCGGCGGCCGCCACCCCGAGGTTTATAACATGCCGCACGCTCGTTGCCACCTGCACCAAAAATCCCATGGTTGTCCGTGACGGCGCGGCGGCGTCCTCCCCGCCCAGCAGCGACAGCATGGCGGGGTCCTCGCGCGCGATGATATTTTTAAGGGTGTCGAAATCCGCGAGCGCGCGAGCGATCGCCGCCGCTAGAGTCACGAATCCCCACCCCTGGCCATTGTTGTGCTGCACGTCAGTAATGACCCCCAGTAATAGGGCGCGCGCCCCGTTGACCCACATCGGCTCCTTGTCGCCGCCGGGGGCCGATGGGATCAGCGTCTCTGTCAGCGAGTGCGCGTCGAGATTCGTCAAAATGTCATTGCCAAGCGCCCAGCGCGCGGACCGCGAGTCGGTTGGGGATAGGAGAGTGAAGCGGCCGCCGAGCTTTTCGGTAAAATCCCCTTTCGAGTCGAACAGCAAAATCTTGTCCCCGCGCGCCTGCGCCTGCTGAATCAGTGGCCACAGAACGGTCGTTTTCCCACCACCAGACCCGCCCACCAGGAGGGTGTGGCGGGTTTCGAGACTCTGGCTAATCGGCACCTCTGGGTGAATCAAAACCCCCGGCGCCTCGGCCTTGCCGGGCTTGAGCGCCATGGCGATCGCGTGAGGGTCCTTGTGCAGGATGAACCCTCTTATGTGGCGCTCGCTGGGGATGGTGAGAAGGCGCCAGACGGCCCCGCCCGCCGACGCTCCGAACAGCGCGGCCACGACGGTGGGGACGAATCGCCGCCAGCCCCAAGGCGCGGGGACGAGGCCCCAGCGCAGGATGAGGTGGAACAGCGCGAGCGGCGGTTGGAACGACTGACCGTAGTGGTATGCCACCATCTCCACCCCCACACACCAGCCGATAGCGGCGGCGATGCCGGCAGCGGCCAGGGAAAACGGCCCCCGGTCGCTGTACAGGTTAGGATCATTTCGAGTTTGGCTTGTCATTGTCGATTCCTCTGATAGCGTTACAGTAACGATTCGTTACTCCCCCTCGCCCTCCTCGGGGACCGGCAGGGGGCGCGGCGGGATGGGCTGGTAGTCGTCGGCGATCGTGGGGTAGGACTGGTAGGCGAGGCGCACCCACATAGTCGAGGTCTCCACCCTCAACACCCCCATAAGGTCGGGCAGGGCCATGATCTGGCTGGGGAGCACGGCGCGTTCGGTCTGGTCCTGCCATGTGGTGGAAGTGCCGCGGGACGAGCTGCTGCCCTGACCTCCGCCCCCGCTGTTTTCGGTGTGTGAGACTTGGCGGCGCTTGATATGCCGGTCCCCGATCTCGCGACTCAGAGCCTCGGCCGTCTCGCCATCCCCGACGCGCAGCAAAAGGCGGCTTTTCGGCATACTCAAGAGCGCCGCCGCCTCGTCCGCTCCCACGCGCGACTTGACCTGCCCGATCGCCTGGGCGGCCATCATTATGGAAAGCCCGAACTTCCGGCCCTCGCTCAAGACGGTTCCAATCGTCGGCGACGGGAGAAGGACCGGGACCTCATCGAGGGCCAGCCACACACGCCGCGCGGGGTCCGGCCGAAGGGATGTCGCCACGGCCACCAGTTGCGAGAGGAACAGTTTATGGATGGGGGCCAGCGCATCCCGGGTCCGTCCGCTGGTCAGCAGGAAAATGAACCGGCCGGCGGGGCGCTCGCAAAAATCCTTCAGGCTCACGCCGTCCAGGCCGGGAGGCACGGGGGGCAACAAAGCCAGGCTTTTCAGATAGGGCGCCAAATTGCCACGGACGCTGCCGAAGGTTTTCGCGTTTCCGACCATGCCAGCGAGCCCGGCCTTTTCCAGGCGCTCGATCAGGGTCGTGCTGCTCTCCCCGAGGCCCGCGCGCACAAGGTCATCGACATTGGCAGTCTGCTGAAACAATACTTCCAAGGTCGCTTGTGCGGCATCAGAGAAATATTTGTTGTCACCATCCGCGCTTGGAATCAGGGCTTTGGAGAGCATCGCCTCATCGCCTGGCTGCATGTCGGTCCATGGCGACCGCGGCGCGTGGCGCGCATCGAGCGGGTTAATGATGAGGTCTTTGGATGGGTCATGCAGCATGGCGACCATCTCGCCGGTGGGATCATGAATCACCGCGCCGTCACTGTGACGGTTGCGAATCGCCATCAGAAGCGCTTTCAGCGCGACGCTCTTGCCCGACCCCGGGGCGCCCAACAGCAAAACGTGCTGTTGTTCGACGTTGCGGGGCAGGGGCACGCCCCCGATCTCCAGGTCGCCGGCGCCGTGGTGCAGGACCCGCGCCGCCATCGTGGCATCGACGATCCGCGTGCCGCGCTGATGGGCCTCGTCCGCGTCAGGAGCGCGCGGGCCGCGCACCTGCGCGCGTGCCTGGCGGATGGCTTTTGGTAAAAGCTTCCAGGCCACCACCCCGCCAACGATCGCTTCCACATTCCCAAAAAATCCGGTGGCGTGCTGGGCAAAAATATCAGAGAGAAAAATGACTCCCGCCCACCCTGCACCCGCGAGCCCGGCGAGGAACCGCGCCCACCATTTGAGAAATGACCCGCCGCACGCCGAGCGGTTATGCTCGCGCACCGCGTTTTTGATGTCCGTCGAAATGTCCATTGTACCCTCCTATTCTGGTTCAGCGGGGCCGGACGACAATGCCCGGCCCCCTATGTATAGCTGCATCGGGGGAAATCCCCCTAGCGATCCATCTCCATGTCGTCATCCGGCTCCTGCTCGCGCTCCACCACTACAGCCGCCGACTTCCGCTCGTCCTGCCCCAGACGCTCGCGCTCCTGCTCGTGTGGCGCCGCTTCCTGTTCCTCCTCCTCCTTCTGCGACGGTTCCTCCTGCTCCTCAAGGGCGGCGGCCTTGGCCTGCTCGCGCTCGGCCACCACGCGCTCACTGTGGGCGCGGATGGCGAGGACTTCGCGGGGCAAAAACTGCTCGCGCATCCCCCGACCCATGGGGTCCTCCCGATCTATTATTTCGAGTTTGGCTCGTTCCTCATTGGTGAGGGGCGTCATCACGCCCTCGGCCTCCCAGCGATCCAGCCAGCCGGGGTCCATCTCTGGGTCGTGGGAATAGGGCCGCACGGCCTCGTCGGGGACAGGCCGAAGCGCGGCCTCGCGGGCGCGATCCTCGGCCTCCTCCCGGGCGATCGCGGCCTCGATGTCGGCCGCCTCTGCGGCGGCCACGCGACGCTCCTCGTCCTCCCGGCGCTGGGCCTCTGTCCGGGCCTCATCCTCCCGGCGCAGCGCCTCGGCGCGGTTGGTGTCCTCCTGGCGCCAAGCATCGGCGCGGTTGGCGTCCTGGTCGCGGTCCTGCTCGCGGCGGCGGAGTCGCAGTTTTTCGAATATGTCCATGGTGATTCCTCCTATTGCAGGGTGTAGGTGCCGACGGCGCGGACGAGGATCATTTCATCCGCCGTGTTGACCCCGACCCGCGCAGCCTTCTTGACCTCCTTGATATTCAGGTGGAGGAACAAGGCTTCTATCAAAAGGAAGTAATTGGTGCCCGACCACTCGGACAGAATCAGATGAACTTCCCCTGGTGGGATGGAGGCAAACACGACCTCCTCCATTTTTTCCAACTCGGACTCAGTCATTTCCAGTCTCCTGGTTGAGGTATTTGTCCCTCAGGCGAACTAGGTGGGGACGGCCCCACACCTCACCACCGGACAGGCGGGAACCAAGCAGCACCGCCTCGACGTCGCGCGGGTGGCGAAGCCCCCGCAGGGAGGCCATGATCTCTCGGGTCAAGTCAGGCTTAGCCTTCCCTTCAAACAAAACGGCATCAAATGCGCGGGCAAAAATGGCATCTGAAATTTGGCTCATCGTCTTTCTCCTGTTTGTGTTGCTCAGTTATTAGCTGCGTCGGCGGAAATTCATTTTCTCCGAGGTAGCAACGTGCGGTTGTTGATGGTCCGGCCGCCTGCGACCCGCCCCCATTGGCGGCGTCGGTCGTTCCAGGACACCGCGTTTGGATAAGAGCGGGGCTCAACTCTTTTTCGGTTCCTTTTCATATGGCCTCCTAAGAGCCAAGGTGGCCACCCCGTGGTGGGGTGGCCGTTCTGCTTCCTGGTGGTTAGAAAGTGCGTGCCATGGTCAGAGCGACCCCGCTGCACCGGAAGGTCGCGCCCCGGACCGGGATCGCGGTCCGCGAGTAGGACAGGGCCGCCACGGTGTGGGGTGTTACCCGGTAACGAATCCCCGCACCAAACAAGGTGGCGAAGGGGCTACGTCCGCCGCCGGCGGAGGAGGCCGGGAGGCCCGTCACCGAGCCCCCGATCCCTGCCCCGATACCCGCATGCGCGGCTAAGGCCCAGCGTGGGTTGAGCGCGACCCGCGCCCGCAGGCCCGCGAACGCGTACCCCATCACCACCCCGCGCGGCGGGAGATCGGTGATGGTAGTGGCCGGGGTAATGACCCCCGTGGTGGGGTTGACCGCATAGGTGATGGCGCTCGAGGTCGCCCCGCCAAGGGAGGCCAGGTCGATCATCCCCGCGGACAAGTAGGGGCTCAGGGTCGCCCGGGGGGAGGCCGTGGCGCGGATCCGAAGGGCTTCCAGGCTTGCCCCGCCACTTCGGGCATACGACACCCCTGCACGGATCCCGACCCCGTGGTACTGCCCGCCCACTCCGAGCGTGAGGCCGGGCATGTTGGCGGCTGCGCCGGCCATGCCCACGTGCGTTTCAGAGATCCCAAAGCGCAGGGTGCCGGGGGAGTTGTGGGCCAGGGCGACGGACGGGGCCAGGGCCAGGCCAAGAATTGCAATACGCTTAATCATGTGAACTCCTTTATATAAGGGGCCGGGATTGGCCCCGTGCTATTAGCTGCGCGCGCGGAAATTCAAAGCGCCCATCGGGAGGCTGTCTCTCAAACGGTTCCAGTTCATCGCTCGATCTCCATTTCTTGGCGGGCTTGCTCAATCTCCAAAGGGCGGGCGTCGCGGGCGCGGGCCAGGTCGCCGTGGTGGCCGAGTTCGGCTTGGGCTTCCCGGCGTAGGGCTTGGATGGTGTCCAGGTCGGGGGCTTGGGTGGTCTTGGTGGCGGCCATGGCGGTTTCGTGGACGGCCCACTTTTCCATGGCTTTCCCTACCTTTTCGGGGTCGTCGGTCAAAATGCGTAGACTGGTTTTTTCACGAGTGCAAGCCACACCCGCTAACTGCGAGATGGACTCCTGCCCCACGCTTTCAACCGCGTAGATCGCCCCGCCCTTGGTCATGCCCTGGGCCTTGTGGACCGTGCGGCAATAGCCGTAGTCGAGGGGGTAGTTTTGGTCCTTTTGCAGGGTGACTTCGCGCCCGTCCTCCATCCGCGCAACCGGACCATCGGGAGAAAGGCGAACGACCTTAGCGTCCGCGCCGTTCTCAATGCGGTCAGGAGTGTCACGCAGACCTGCGCTGTCCCTGAAGTTAATTTCGTCACCGGGTGACAACCAGATTTCCCGTGATGCGTAAACCTTGGGAGATTTGGCAGTCGAGGGGTTCCAGTGCTTTTGTTCCCCAGCGTCGTTCTCTAAAATGACGCGGCCCCGCTCAACACCTTTCACTTGCCAGTCCACGTCGCGCCTTGCCTCACCCCGACCTTCGCTCATGCGAACAATAAGGTCAGAGCGGTCTTGGTAAGACTCAGTTCGAGATAAGGCCTCTTTGGTCATGCTCACTTTATCTAGCGCGCGGATGGTGACAGACTCGGACCCGATCTCGCCGCGCTCTTTAAGTCCGGCGCGAACCTGGGTGTTGATCGCCGAGCGCAGTTTGTTCGTACTGGTCATCAGGACCGTATCGGCACGTTCATCGGGAGAGAGCGAGAGATAAGAGGAAGCGGTCTCGCGGACAAGTGCCGCCTGCCGGACCTCGCGTGGAATCTTTGGCGGCTTAACCTTCTGCTGCGGGTCCTTATCCTTGCCACGACCCTCGTCAAACCCCAAAACCTTCTCGGTGTTGGCGTCGAGATATTCCCGCACCTCTTGAAAAGACAAATCTCCTGCGTCCTCCAATCCGACCCGCTCTGCCAGAGCGATCATGGCATCCGTCGGCTTCAGTTCCCCCGCTTCACTTTGCGTTTGCGACTCAGAGACCCTCTCTTGATCGGGCGTTTTGCCGACCGCCCGCCAGTCCGCGTCCGTCACAGTGACGGACTGCATGTACTCCTGGGCAATGGCGACGGCGGCCTTGGCGTCTCCATCGGCCCACACCTGGGCCATCTGTTTAAGGCGTGGATCGGACTGGCGTTGCACTTCACTAATTTTGGCGAACTGAACGGCACGCGCCTCCATCATTTGTTGATAGGGAGCGCCAGCGCCTACACTGCGAAGCTGTTGGGGATCGCCCACGAGGACGAGGCGCCCGCCTTCGCGGTCAAGCTTTTGCAGCACGCGATCCATATCTTCTGCCCCGACCATGGCCGCCTCATCCATGACGATAAGGCGGTTCTCGTTTATTTTGATGCTGCCGTTAGATTGCATTTCCGGTTTCGTTTGAAGCCACGAGGCTATTGTCATAAGCTCATCGGGCTTCGCGTCCGCAAGTTCTTTTTTGGCCTTCGTAGTAGGCGTCATGCCGATGGTATGAAACCCCGAGGCCTTGGCTTGCGCGATAATGGGACGGACGGCGCCCGTCGTTTTACCGACGCCCCAGGCACCGACGATACCGGTCACGCGGTCCTGGGTTGTGAGCGCCAGGGTGATCGCTTCGCGTTGACCTTCAGACAGGTGGTAGCCCTGAGCGGTTTCGGTTTTTTCGATCAAGGCTTTCGTGTCGTGGGTGGAAAGGATCGCGGGCACCTGATCGCGTCCGGATTGAACGCGCGCCAGTATCTCCTGCTCGCGGTACAGCGTGTCGCGGGTCGTGAGCTTGCCGCCACCCACGTCGATCAGTCCGGCCGCCTTGTCGTCGATCGCCTGGTCAATCTCCGAAAGAGTGGTGCCGCCCATTCCCGCGCGCAGGGCTTCGAGGCGGGTGGCGTGTTTTCCAAAGACCGATTCACGCTCGCCTAGGTGGCGTGCGGCGGCCTTGATGGCCTCATCGGTCAGGTTGGCGGATTCGATAGGGCCGCGGGCGCGGGCCTGGGCCACAACGGCGTCCAGGTCGAGCCCCGCGGCACGGATGCGCTCGCGCCACTCCCACCGCTGCTCGTTCTGCCCGACCTGCGCTTTGCCGCCACGCGTAGCAAGGCACGCGGACTCTTTCTCTGCGTCGGTCGCGGTTTCGGGGTCAATGCCACGCCCGCGCATCCAGGCGTCCATTTGGGTCGAGCGGCGGGAGAAGTCGTCTATGACGTTTTGGGGGACGCAGAGAGCTCCCAGCCGTCGCGAGTCTGGCGAATTTCGTACCCCAAAGCTTGGGCGCGCTTAGCCAAAAAGGCTTTTTGGGCAAAGTCCGCGATTTTGGCCAGCTCCATCTGGCGGCCAAAGTCCAGATCCATGCGAACCCAGACCCCATCCGCGCGTTGAGTCATGTTACAGGCAAGCAGGTGGGAGTGAAGGTCCATGTCGGCGCTGCCATCCACCATTCTGGTGTCCTCATGGAGAAAGGAGGCGATCACCAGATTTTGTGTGTGCTCGACCTACGCCCCGCCATGCCCGTGGCGGAAGGTGGCGCACTCGGCCTCGATCACGCGGGCCGCGACCTTGACACTTTCATCCCAAAGGGCGATTAGGCGTGGATCGGCCTGGGCCATGATCGAGTAGGACTTGCTGGCGCTCAGGGTCAGGTCGGTGCCGCGGCGGGCGCTGGCGGCCTTGCCACCACGTTTGGTCAGATCCTCCCCGGTGGGAAGGCGCCCTTCCAAAAGTTCGATCAGGTCTTCTCGCCGGACTTCACCCCGCAGGCCCAGGGTGGCGGCGCCTGCGCCGAGCCACTGGCTGGGGGCCGCCTTGGCCTGGTAGTAGCCCGCGGATCGCGCGGCCTCCGCCTCACGTTTCTTGTGCTCAAAGTAGTCGACGATGCTGGCAGGGGACCGCGAGGATTTCAGGTGGTGGATACGAAGCATTTGTGGGGACTCCTTATATATGGACTCGCCTATTAGCTGCCGCGACGGAAATTCAGCCCCACCAATCACCCTCCTGGAGACCCAGGCCGGGGAGCGGGTGGCACCCCGCGCAGCGGGGAGTGAACCCGCCCATCCCCGGCCACTACCCCCGCGCCAGCGGGACGGGTGGCGGCGTCAGCCGCGGGAGAATGCCCGGGCTACCATCACGCCCACGGCAGCGGGGAGAGTTTTGGCCCCGCCAGGGACACGACCATCTTTAGGTGCGGATGTGTGATCTTTCAGCCCATCGCGAAGCGGTGGGCGTCATACCCATATTTGTCTGAATACGGTATCAACACCGTACCAAGACGGTATCAACACTGGCGGAACCGGAACGAGTTGAGGTGCTTATAGGGCATTCTTACGCCACAGTTGCGACAGAGTTGGGACAAGGTGGGGCGAGGGTGGCGAAAGTTGGTACCGAGTTGGGTTCCTATTGGGGCAATTTCCGCGCGTGCCGCTAGAGTAGGTAACGGCATCGCAAAAGAGGACCACAACATGACCATCCATGACCAAGCCACCCGATTGACCGCGCGCGTCGCACCCTATCTTGAGGCTATCGCCAAAGCCCGCGCGGCGGGGCTCACGTGGGCGGATATCGGCCACCTGTTTCAGGTCAAGGCGCGGCGCCTGCAATGGGCGGTGAAGCACTGTCGGTACACCGCGGAGCAAAAGCCCTTGCCGGAGCCCGCATCAACCGCCGCCAAGCCCGCACCACGCGCCAGCACACAGCCGGCGAAAGCGGCCCCCGCGGCACCACCCCTCCCCCCGCCTCCAGGGCAACGCCCCGTGGCCACGGATCAGATGTCGGAGCTCGACCGGATCCGGGCCGAGTTCGACCGATAGATCCCCTTCGGGGATAGGTAATTTCCGCGCGCGCAGCTAATAGCACGGGGCCAATCCCGGCCCCTTTGAGAGGAAACCAATATGACCGAAAACCCCAAACTTCTGATCTCCCATGGCGACAAGGGCGGCACCGGCAAGTCTATGGCCGCAGCCTTGGTACTCGACCACTTCTTGGCAACGGGCGCTCCTGTCCTATTGATCGAGGGCGATGCCGGGATCCCAGACCTTGCCTTGCGTTTTCGCGGGTCGGTGCCCGTGACGCTGGTCAATTTGAATCGGGCCGGCGACGCGGAGACCAGCTTCAACAAACTGGGCAATGTCCTGGAAGCCGCGGCGGCCGCTGGCCAGCATGTCGTAGTCAATATGCCCGCCGGTGCCGGGGACACGATCGACGAACTAGCCCCAGTGCTCTCTGAGATCGTCAGCGCGGTGGGGTATGAACTGGTCGTGACATTCAGTATCGGACCCCACCGCACGAGCACCGATGCGCTCCTGAAATCGCTGGATCGGGGGCTCCTATCCGTGGTGGATCCAACCCGCCGCTCGGTGCTCTTTCCGCTTTTCTTAGGGATCGCCGCGCAGTTTGATTGGAGCAAGTCACCCAGCCGCGCGGACTTTATGAGCGCGGGTGGCAAAGAGGCCGCCATTCCGGCCCTGCGCCCCGACGATCTGCGCGACAAGATCCTGGCCGCGCCGGGGGCATTCTCGGTCCTGGGTGAGGATAAAGCGGCGCTCACGATCACCGAGCGCGCGCTTTTTCGGCGCTGGCTGGCACTCGCGCATGCAGCGATCGCCTCAGTCGTTTAACCCCAAGGCCGGGGTACATTGCGGCCCGTATGGCCCATGATCCCCGGCCCTTCTTAACGAGGAACGGAATATGAGTAATGAGCATACGAACAGCAATGCCCGCGACGCGGCCTTGGGATCCTTACCCCCGGAACTGCGCGAGGCGCTCTTACGCAAGGCCTCCGACTTAGGCGTACACCGCGCGGATGATGTGGTCTGGGCCATGGTCGCCTCCGTGCTCGATGCGACGCTCGCAGCGCAGGTTGCGGGCCAGCACGTCAAGACGCTGGCCCTTGAAACGCAGAAGGTCCCGAACCTGATTTATCAGGGGACGATGAAGGCCGGTGCTGACCTCTCTGCCGCGGTTGCACAGGGGATAGAAAACAAGACCGCCGAGGCAGGCGCCGCGGTGGTCCAGGCGATCGGCGTCGCCGCCAGTCGAGGCGCCCAGGAATTGCAGCGCACGGCGGCAGGGTTGGACAAGCTCGGCCAGGAGAAAGGCGCGGCCTTTGTGGAACAGTGGAAAACGGACTTGGCCCGCGCCGTGGCTGCTCAGGCCAAGAGTTCGCTTGCGTGGCGGTTGGGAAAAGGGTACGGAATCGTCGCGGGCGCTTTGCTCATCATGATGCTGCTGGGTGCCGCCATCGCGGTGGGGGCCGGCGTGTTTGCCCATAAAATTATCGACTCACCCCACGCGCAGTGGCGGGGTCATGAAATCGTTTTCACATCGCCGCACGTGTACCACGTGCAGTGCCAGTGGGGGGTGTGTTTTTCCAGTCGGCCTGCGAGCCAAGGGGGATGAGATATGGATAAATGGTAGAATGTCACGTGATGAGCTTAACCACGTTCGTAAACCGACGCGACGTTGCCAAGAAACTACGGCGACTCCAGGAGCCGGCGCGCAGGCGCCGGGCAGTTGGTCGTGAGCGCAAAAAACGGATTACACTGACCGATGGCCAACGGATACCTATAAGAGTCGAGCCGCGCACCAAAAACTACTCTCTTGTTGGTGCGGCTTTCGACTACCTTCTCCGATTTGAACTCCAACGCCGCACGCCGCACGCCATATCGAGTCCCTGGGTGGCGCAATACGCAGCATATGCCGTAGAGAAGAGACTTGACCCGGAGAGCCCGTGGCGATCTTTATTCGGTTTTTTCGGCATTAACCGAGGTCCGTGGGCCAACCTTGACGCTCTTAAACGAGGGAACTGGATTGTGAGCGAAGGCCTTCCTCCTACCGGATTTCGCCCTCGAAACTCGCTACCCGCTCTACCGCAAGATCTTGCGGACTGCCTTGAGATCAAGGCCGGCATTATTATGGAGGTCCCTATCTGGCCAGGGGACCCGCGGACGCGCCGGATTATGCGACGCGCGACGCCTTTTGAATCTGGTGGACGCACCTGGATTAGGAAGAGCGAGATTATCCGCCGCGTCGGCGCCGCCCTGGCAAACGCAACGCGTGCCGTAGAGAGCTATTGTCAGATGAAAGACCCTACGCCAGACGAACAGGTAGCACTAGCGGCTCACGCTATCCGGCTGGCAAAGCTTGATCTAGTGCGCCGAATAGGGGAACTCATACCGGATTTTGAAGATGCTGACTCGAATGATGTTAAGGACCTAGTCGATCTCTTGGCCATCACGCCTTTTCCGGATCTCTTGCATGATACGACCTTGTTACTGAACCCGTCCTTTGGAGACGCCTCGCGTGCCGTGGGTGGCGCCGACGCAGATTTAATCGTGGGTGACATGTTGGTGGACATCAAGACGACCAAGGACGACGCGATTAAGCCCGAGCACCTTAACCAGCTCTTGGGGTATTTTCTGCTGGCCCGCCGGCACAGGGCCGCCGATCCCACGTTCCCTATCATCAACAGGATCGGGCTCTATTATTCGCGCTATGGTCATCTCCATTCCTTTGACGCGTCCTCCTGGACGGAGCATCCCGCATTCCCTGAGACGGAGCGCTGGTTTTTTGCGAAAATAGAAAAACTGAACCGTCGCTTCACACCGTAAAGGGGATATGCTTATGGATAAGCCGTGTTGCCCATGCTGCGGGGCCCCCATCGACCTCGCGGCATTCCGTTTTGCAACTGCACAACAACATCCGGGCGAGAGGCGCGGCCCGACTGAAATACTCAACAGGGACCCACGACTCGAGAGCAATGCGGGGACATTCAACCAATTCGTGCACTCGGCCCTCATGGCGCCCATCTTTGGCCTCACAAACGACCCCACTATCCCCGCAAGAGTCAGGGCGATATTCGATATAGCCGCGAACCTTGTGTTGTATAGCTGGTTCGTCCGCGAGTTCGCGGCCGTCGGCGTCCTCATGGGCTACGTTGCCCTGGAGGCTGGGCTACGAGGCGCGGACCAAAAGCGTACGCCATTTAGCGCACTCATAAAGGATCACGTTGATCATGAGGCTCTGACAAGCGCCATCATGAGGGAAAGCGTTGTCCGGATTTTCGAAGGTGAAAGCGGGAACCTTGGAGAATACACGGGTTGGCTTGTCCAACATCGCCTTGATGGATGGCAACGGCAAGTCGCCGAAGCTGCGCAACTTCTACACGGGTTGGCTTGTCCAACATCGCCTTGATGGATGGCAACGGCAAGTCGCCGAAGCTGCGCAACTTCGCAACGCCCTGGCGCATGGGAACGAGGAGCTTTTGAGCGCGGCCACCTTCGATGAGGCCGGCAGTCGGCTTCAATTCATCGGCGAGATGATTAACCGGGTCTGCGGAGGCGACTTTCTAAAACTCAAAAGCAGAGCGACCAAGGTAGCGTTCAGACGCCCCTCACCTCCATGAGAAGATCGGGGTGGCGATCCAGTACCCTAAGAAGTTTCACGAGGGCTAATGGCGGTCTCGTCTTACCGGTCTCGTAGCGCGAGAAAGCATTGACGCCCCCGCCGAAGATCTCGGCAGCCTCGCGATGGCGGTCTCGTCTTACCGGTCTCGTAGCGCGAGAAAGCATTGACGCCCCCGCCGAAGATCTCGGCAGCCTCGCGTTGATCAAGGGCGAGCTTCTTGCGCACATGGACAATGAAGGCGGGATCAACGACAGCGGCATTGACCTCCTTGGAAAACGCCCTCATCTCGCGCATGACGCGATCCGATTCGCCGGATTCGAGAATCGCCTCCCCGCATGCCGGACAGAACTCACCCGACACCGCCGGGATGGTAGTGGTCTCACCCTTGTAGGTGTAAGGCAGGTCACGGGTGTCAGGGATCAGTTCCGCACCGCCACATACGGGACATTTCATAATCACAACTCCTTAAACGATACGATCAACACATCGTCGATCACGATCAGTTTCAGATAGACATCACCTGCCGCCGTGTGGGGCCTGTACACATCCTGCCAGATCTTGTGGTCGGCATGTGTGGTCATGCTCTTATAGAAGTCTCCTGACTCCAGGGCCATCACGACCGCAATCATCCCCGCGAGGTCAAAACCCAAGGCCACGGCCCCCACCCGTGCCGTCTGCGTCGTGCGGATCATGCCGGCCTCGACCAAGGTCTTGACGACAGCCAGGGAGCTATGCGGGGTCCGTTTCTCCATGGCGGCATAATAACCTGATTGGTTATTTATGTACACCCGCGACCACCACGGCCCTTGCCACGTCCGCCCTCAGCCCCCCCTTTGGCGTCTCGCACCCAATCGCGCCGCCACGGGCCGCTCCGAGCGGCTGAGCGCGATTCTGTGCCCACTCCTCCAGACAGCGGGAAACACCGCGATGGCCGTCCATCCCCTGTCCGGCCAAGGGGGTTCCCCAAGATTCTCTCCCTGGATGGCAAGCGCCCCAGCGGGGCGCGCACGGAGCTGAGTGCTCAAGGGTTTATGTCGAGATTTTAGGTTATTTGATGGGGGGGGGCATTCGCCTGCTGCTCTGAGCGATTCTAGCTCAGAGCATTCTTCATACTTCTCCTTCTTCTCTCTTGTATTCTTATATTGCGGTCTCAACCGTCGACGGCTAGACCGCTGACGGCTTTCCCGACCACGGTCAACCCGACTACGGTACGAGTGCGTCACGAGACGCGTCATGAGTGCGTCACGTGACGCGTCACGCCATCGACACAAGATCACGTAACCAGTTGATTTGGCGTACTATTGGCAAAACGAAAGGGCGCAGATTTGGCGATTTTTGAACATGCTTACGCGCTACACCGTTCTCTGTTGCGCAATGATCGCGTCATCAAATCACAATCGACATAGCGATCGCTCGGGAAAAATGCCTTACGAATCAATGTTCCGCCAGGTTAGTCATGGGTTCTGTGACGCGTCATGAGTGCGTCACGTGACGCGTCACGCCAGTTGGCAAAAATAAAGGCCGCCGTAGCAGCCTTTTTAGGTGCGTTTTTTCGTCAGGGAGTGGGGTTAAAAATGATGCGCCAGACCCATCGGCCGCCGGGCCCGGTCGGGGATTTGGAGCGGTGGAGATAACCCGCGGCTTCCAGTTCCCGCGCGATCCGCAGCCATTTGTCCTGACCCACCCCCAACCGCTTTTTTAGAGAAAACACAGAGATCTGAAAGCCTGGCGCCATAGTGGCCAGCCATGCGGCCACGGCGCGGGTGTCCAGCCCCAGGCCCTCATCCTCCAGCAACCCGCGGGGCACGATTCCATACCGGTCGTTCTCTCCCAGGTCTCGCTCGATCACCCCTCCCTGGTGTGATATTTCGATTCGCTGATCGTGTACAAGCACTCGCTCTTCTCCTATCTGATTTGCCCGTCGCACAAAATGAGAGCGGAGAGCGGAAGGCCGGGGCGCGAACCCCGGCCTCCCCTTCACCACCGGGGCGCCGCGATGACCGCGATATCCTCGTCGCTCAGGGCCGCCAGCCACGCGGCCAGCATGCAGTCAAAATCGTGGGTTGTTGTTTTTGAGAACGAGGCGACCATACGGCCGGCTCCGTCTACCCGAATGTTAAATGTTGTACCTCCTGAATGGCCGCCCATGATGGGCGGCTTGTTTGAAATCGTTTACGCAGCCCAATCCAGTGCCATTTGCCCCTCGCACACCGGACGCACGCGCGGACGGCGCGGCCCCCGAACCTGGACCGCCCGCATTTTGCGAGGCGGGTGGTCGAGGTCGATGGGGTCTCCCAAAAGGTCGCGCGCGTCCGGCGCCACAGGCCATGCGGCCTGCAATGCCAATGCCCAGCCTTTTGGTTTGCGGCCGGCCCGGCTGGGCGGGCGGCGCGCCACGACCTCGGTCGTAATCGGGTCGTCCATGTGGCGCGCAACACTCGCCGCGTCCATCACCACCAGGCCCCGCGCAACTTTCCATAGTGATTTGATAATGTTGCGGGTCTGCCGGGGTGTGCGGTCGATCGCGGCGGCGATGTCGGCGACGCTCATCCCTCGCGCCAGCCCATTCAGCACATCCCGATTTTTCATGTCCGGAGCACTGAGGGCCAAAACGGCATTCCACTCATTCTTCCCCCATCGCGACTCCTCCGTGGCGCAATCCACCCATGAGGAGGCCAATGTCGTGTCCGCGTCCTAGTCCTGGTGGGGCTCGGGCGTCTCGCCGTCGGACTCACTGTCAGGAGAGTCGTCCAGGGTCAGCTCGCGTGGCTCGCCGTCGTCGCTGTTATTTTTATCCCCGTCGAACTCATCGAACAGGGGGCGCCCGTCCGTGTGGCACTCGCGGGCGTCGCGGTTTTTCTGATAACGGGCGGATCGGCCCGCGCTCAAAAAGCGACCAGCCGCCTCATCTAAAAAATGCACCCGCTGTTTGGTGGTGAGGGTCGCGAGCCATGCGCGCTGCGCGGGCAGGGACAGGCTGCCCCAGGGGGCGGGTGGGCGGCAGTCTGGGTCGGCGGTATTGGTGGAGCGGGTCTGGGTACGCATGGTCAGACCCCCCGACGCGTGGAGCGGGGGCGGCCCGGGCCGGGTGCCTGGGTGGTCAGGGCGTCTAAATACTTCGCCAGGGCCAAAATCGGGACCAGGCGCCGCCGCCCAATTTTTATAGTGGGAACCGGGAAAGTCCCCCCTGCAATTTCTTTACGGATGGTTTTAACCGACCCGGCCCGCACGCGCGCCACATCAGAAAGCGACGCAAAGGCTTGCCCGGGAAGAAGTTGCTGGAGTAATTCGAGATTTCGAGAAGTATTCATAGCTCTATCCTCTTTCGAGGACAGAACCAGCCTCTGGTGTAGCCAGGCTTTGCCAGTAGCCCTATCATTAATCCCCGGCCGTCCGTCCAGATGGCGGGGAAGGTCCGCGGGCGTCCAGCCGCGCGTGACAGTCCATTGTCGTGACGCTAGGGAGAATCCGTCTCCCTCGATCTCTGGACAACTATAGATGACCCCGGGCGGTGCGTCAAGCCCATGATTATACACACAAACATGGCGCGTTATGATTGTGGCCTGTGTCCACCTGTTGTCCACCGGAGAAAGGAAATAGGGGGGCATCCAGGGTCATCAGGAGGTGTGTTTTGCGAGGGATTTCAATGGGTTGTTGTGTAAGTGCTTGATCGAAAAGGGGCCGTTTGGCCCTTTCACGGCGGTAACAGGGGTTCGAATCCCCTTGGGGACGCCAATAAAATCAAGAACTTACGAGAAACTCTAACGCAATAACCCCACAGTTTGGTAACCTGAGTTATTAGAACGGTGGGCACTATGGCGTGCTTTCAAAAGCGGTCGGGCGCTTGGCGAGCCATCGTTAAGCGCAAGGGACACGAAACCCAAACCCGGACCTTCAACACAAAAGCTGAGGCCGAGGCATGGGCGTGCGTCATTGAGTCGGAGATCGCGCGGGGCGTCTTTGTCTCCCGCGCCGAGGCCGAAAACACGACCCTGGGCCAACTGCTTGACCGGTACCAGCGCGAGATCACGCCGCAGAAGCGCGGCGCGCGGATGGAGCAATCTCCATCTCAAAATCATCAGCGAGGATGCTGTAGCTCGCTGCGCCGTCGCCCATATCGCCGGTAAGGAACTGACGGCGTACAAGAATCGACGCCTCAGGGAGGTATCCGCCTCAACCTTGAACCGGGAACTCAATATCCTCTCGCACGTGTTTACCGTGGCCGCCCAGGAATGGCACATCCATCTACCGTGGGGTAATCCCGTGCGGCTCGTGAGCCGTCCGCGCGTCGATGACCGGGAACTCAATATCCTCTCGCACGTGTTTACCGTGGCCGCCCAGGAATGGCACATCCATCTACCGTGGGGTAATCCCGTGCGGCTCGTGAGCCGTCCGCGCGTCGATGATAAGCGGGAGCGCCGCCTCGTTGGCGACGAGCCAAGCCCGTCTCCTGGCGGCCGCTCAAAGCTATGGTAATGGCGAGATCGCCCTTGCCATCACGTGGGCGATAGAGACCGCCATGCGTCGGGGGGAGACCGTCGCCATGCGGTGGGAACACTGGGATCGTAAGGCGCGCGTTTTTCTGCTCACGGAGACCAAGAACGGGACGGCGCGGCGGGTACCACTGTCCACAGCCGCTATAGCGGTTCTGGAGGGCTTGCCCAAGCAGCTCGATGGCCGTGTTTTCGGTGTCCACTCGGCGTCTATAAGCCGCGCCTTTGCCGCAACCTGCAAAGCCGCTGGCATCGAGGGCCTGACCTTCCATGATCTGCGCCATGAGGCGACCTCGCGGCTCTTTGAGAAGGGATTGAACCCCATGGAGGTCGCGGCCATTACGGGACACAAGACCCTCCAGATGCTCAAGAGGTATACTCATTTGCGCGCCGAGGATCTGGTGGGGAGGTTAGGGTGATCCGTGAATGATGATCAGTTAAAATACATTGCTGGCGTGTTTAATCTGATGGCGTTTGCTGAGTTCGGTGCTTTCGGTTATGCCGCTATCAACGTGCACCCGGTGGGTTGGGTAAAATTGGCTCTTGCCGCCATCGGTTTTGTGAATCTACAATGGATTGCGGTATGGGTCCTTTCGTTCCTTGAAGGCTAAGAGGCCTCAATATGGGTGAATATTGGACGGCGTTTATTATTGTCATGGGCCTTGCGAACCTCGCGGGTTTTGGTGTGGTCTGGTACCTGAAACACGAACGGAAAGAAGGGCGCCACCGTCACGGATAAGCACGGGGCACAAGACCCTTGCAGACATTGCTGGCCGCACGGCCAGTGCTCAAGCGATTAAGGGGTTGTGGTAAACGGTATGAGGCTGCGATTAGTGTAAGGTGATCGTCGTCTAACCCGGCCTCTGTCTGCCATCCCCGCATACGCGGGGCATACTATGGCGCCCAGTTTCAGGCCGACGCGATCATTCTTTCATCCCCGCATAGGCCATTCGGCCTACAATGTACGCGGGGCACACCACCCTTTTGAAGGGCGCCGTCGAGTGAGTCGACGGTAGCAGCGGACAGGGGTTGCTAAGCGAAGACTACACCCGCCGCCCCACCGCCTTCAACAGCGCCCGCTTTCCCCCGGGCGATGTGATGCTCGCCGACGCGCTCTACTGCAACGACTTCTTGGTCGCGACCATGCTGGCAGCCGGTGTGGACGTGCTGTTTGAACAGAACGGTGCGCGCCATACGGACTTTCGGTGGGGCGTCTCGCTTGGGGCCCGTGATCACCTCGTCCGTTGGACGAAATCGAAGACCCGGCCCGAGTGGATGAGCGCAGAGCCATACGCGGAATTTCCCGACGCATTGACGGTACGGGAGGTCATGGTGGACGGCCAAATCCTGGTCACTACGCTGGTGAACCACCGCAACGTCAGAAAAGGCGCGCTTGATCAATTGTACGCGCAACGCTGGAACGTGGAGCTGGACCTGCGCCACATCAAGACCACGCTCGGCGTCGACGTCCTGCGCTGCCTCACGCCGCGGATGGTCGAGAAGGCGCTGTGGGTGCATCGGCTCGCCTACAACCTGATCCGTCTGCTGATGGCGCAAGCGGCACTCGATGCCGGCGTTCATCCGCGGCAACTGAGTTTCAAGCATACCGTGCCGTTGTGGACCGAATGGACCACGCACCGTGTCGATCTGGGCGCGGATCCGGATACTTTGTTCCGGCTCATCGCACAACTCACCGTCGGCCATCGGCCCGGACGAATCGAACCACGGGCGCGAAAACGAAGGCCCAAGCCTTGTCCTTGGCTGAAAATACCTCGCGCCGAGGTCCGTGAACAAGTACGCAGATATGGGCATTTGTAGTGCTACGGGTTTAAGTAAGTGCCATTCCCATTAAAGCGGCAAATCACTGCGCTACTACCAGGAGATCACCATCCACCGCGCCGTCCAGGCGGTGCTACAGGGCCGATGGCGCATTCGGCTCATGATGGCCACCGGCACCGGCAAGACGGTCGTGGCGTTTCAGATCTGCTGGAAGCTGTGGACGTCCCATTGGAATCGCGCGGGCGCGTTTCGCCGGCCGCGTCCTCTATCTGGCGGATCGGCACATCCTGATCAATGACCCCATGGCCCAAGACTCACGCCCTTCGGAGACGCGCTGGAAGATCGCGGGCGGTGTGGCCCGCACGGAGTGTCAACGCGCCAATCTCGTATCCGGCCCTGAAGTGTTACGATAGGCGTTGGCGAGGGGTGGTGCTTGTGGGCCACCTTCAAGGGTTGCCCGACGCCGGCCGTAGGGACGCCCTTCGCGTTTACGGAATCCGCTAGATACTGACACTGAAGGAAGCGATCGATCATGGATAACACCGAATACTCCGACCGCATCGAGCGTAGTGTGGTCATTCAGGCCTCGCGCGGGCGGGTATGGCGCGCGCTCACGAGCGCGGAGGAGTTCGGGCGCTGGTTTGGCGTCGACCTGAAGGGCCAGACCTTCGTGGCCGGGCAGCAGACGCGGGGACAGACCATCTACCCCGGATACGAGCATATGAAGTTCGATGTGGTCGTCGAGCGCATCGAGGCGATGGACGTGTTCTCCTTTCGCTGGCATCCCTACGCCGTTGATCCCACCGTGGACTACTCGCAGGAGCCGGCGACGCTCGTGACTTTCACGCTCACAGAGGCCCCGCGTAATGGCACCCTGCTGGCGGTTGTGGAGTCCGGATTTGACCATGTGCCCGCGCATCGCCGTCTGGAGGCATTTGGCATGAATAGTCGTGCGTGGGAGTACCAGATGAATAACATCGGGCAATATATCGCCACCTACCCAGGAGAACAAGGTCGTCGTTGAGGACTGAGGTCTTGCCAGGGATCGCGGGTGCGCATGCCGCGTTTATCATCATGCGGGGGAGCACTTGGCAACCGCGCGCGCTTTCCCCGTCGCCCCGTTGTCCCGGCGGCGTGTTTTCGGTTGCATAACGGCATGCGTGGGCCTGCATCGGCCGTCGAGGCGCGCCTGTCGGTCCCACCAAAGCGCGCCGCAGCGCTCCGCGTGTAACCGCGCAGCGGTTCAGGGGGCGCTGAGGTGGCGCAAGCGCCTTTAGGGCCTGGGCAGCGGATGTGCCAGCACCCATTCATTCGTGCGCATCTGGCGCGCGAGCCGGCGCGCGCGATCCCCGACCTGTTGGGCCCACAGGCTGTCTTGCATATGGCGGGCGCAGGCCTCGTGGTCGCCGCGACGGGCCGCCGCTAGGGCCCGGTGAAAATCGTTAAGCCGCCCTATACCCATGTTGAAGGCCATGTTGACGAATACCGCGTGGCGCACAGTGCCGAGCCTTCTGGCCCATGGTAAGACCCGATCCACGTCGCGCAAGGCGGCCGCGCAATCGGCGCGCAGCATCGCGAGTGCCTGATCTTGCGTCCAGGTCATGCCCGGGCGCGATGGCGTGTGGCCATAGCCGATGGTCCAGTGCCCGAGCGCGTCCTGATAGGCGGCCAGGCGCAGGCCCTCGTCTTGCTGGAGTTGCGCGATCAACTCATCTGGCACATGGCTGTCAGCCATTCACCGTCCTCCAGGTTTATGCCGGTTGCGGGTGTATTCACTCTCGTGATGCCGGCCGGCCCCGGGGCCCTCGAGGTCCCGCCGTGGCCCCCATCGGCTAGGCGGGGGTCAGCTGCTCGACTATGGGGCCAAGGGCCAAGGCCGGGAAGAAGTTAAGTGCCCCCACGAGCAGAATGACACCGATGACAAGGGTCCCAAACAGCGGTCCGTGTGTCGCAAGCGTGCCCGGGCTTCCGGGGATACGCGGCTTGCCGGCCAATGAGGCCGCCATGGCCATGAGCGGCAGATAGCTCCCATAGCGACCGACCAGGATGCATAGGCCGAGCGCCGTATTATAAAAGCCGGTGTCGGCGTTCAATCCGGCGAACGCGCTGCCGTTGTCGCTGGAGGCGCTGGTGAAGGCGTAGAGGATCTCGCTGAAGCCCTGGGGTCCGGGATTGAAGGTGCTGGCGCGGCCGGCTGCGAACGATACCGCGACGGCGGTCCCGATCAGCACCAGGAGCGGCATCACCAGGATCGAGAGCGAGGCCATGGTGATCTCAAAGGACTCGATCTTTTTGCCGAGGTATTCGGGTGTGCGTCCGATCATGAGGCCGCCTAGAAAGACCGCGAATATCAGGAATGCGAGGATCGTGGCAAGCCCCGTGCCCACGCCGCCGAATACGATCTCGCCCAGCTGCATGAAGAAGAGGTTGACGAGGCCCGAGACCGGCATGAACGAGTCAAAGGCGCTGTTGCCGGTACCTGTCGAGGTGGCTGTGGCGAGACTGCCAAAGAGCGCGGAATTGGCGACCCCGAACCGATCCTCGACGCCCACCATATTGCCGCCACCGGCGTCCACGGCATGGTTGGCGGCGGTTATCGGGAGGCGATGAAGGGTGGGATTGCCCAAAAGTTCGAAATGTTGGCTTACGAGTGCAAGCGGCAGAAACAATGCCAGCATCACGCCCATGACGAGCGCGCCTTGCCGTCGATCGCGAACCATATGGCCAAACATGATGACCACGGCCGCGGGGATCAGGATCATGGCCACCATCTGCAGAAAGTTTGTAAACGCGGTCGGATTCTCGAAGGGGTGCGCCGAACTCACGTTGAAAAAGCCGCCACCGTTGTTGCCAAGCATCTTGATCGCTTCCTGTGATGCCACCGGCCCGAGCGCGATGGTCTGATGCATGACCTCCCTATGGTCGTGCCGGAAGGCGGCGATGAGATGGGCGTGCACGTAGGAGTTTAGGGTCTGGGGCGCCCCTTGCGCGATCAGGACCAGCGCAAAGAGGATAGATAGCGGCAAAAGAATGTAAAGTATGCTACGGGTCATATCGACCCAGAAATTCCCCAGGGTCCCGGTGCGAACCCCGACGAGGCCGCGGATGATCACCAGCGCGATCGCAAGACCCTCGGCCGGGGCCAGGAACATCTGCGCCCCGAGCCCCAGCATCTGCGAGAGATAGCTCATGGTCGATTCCCCGGCGTAGGCCTGCCAGTCCGTGGCCGTAAGGAAACTTGCGGCGGTATTGAAGGACAACGCCGCCGAAAGGTCGGGGAGGTGTTCCGGGTTCAAGGGCAGGCCCTGCTGCACGAGCAGGAGGGCATAGAGAAATACGGTGCTAAGAAGACTGAAGACAATGAGTGCAAAGGCGTAGCGTTTCCAATCCATCTCATCGTCGGGGGGTATGCCGCAGAGGCGGTAGAAACCGCGTTCGACCGGACCGAGCCATCGGGTGGCAAAAAACGACTCGCCGGCATAGACGCGCGCCATGTAGCGCCCGAGCGGAATGGCCAGGATGAGGGTGACGAGTACGACGGCTATGGTGCTTTCAAGGGCGGAAATCATGCAAGAGGCTCCGAGGTCGGGACAACGATGGGCGGGTGTGGTCGACGGGCCCATGGACCGCAAGACGCGTACGGACGGACCCCTGGGGGATCGCACGCCGTGATCGAATTCCGCGATGGCCAGGCGAAATCTTCGCCGCGTTCATGACCCGGCATGCGTCGCGGGCGCATCTTCGTGGGCCGCCCGCAGGGTGCGTTCCTAACCGGGCGCGGTGAACCGGGCTCGGGCCTCGCGGGTCGCGGTAAGGGTGCGTAGCACTATGAGGAAGGGGCATGCGTATATTCAGAAGGTCCTCCTGTGCTGGATCGCATCCGGCCTCGTGGTGGTTTCGGCTTCCGGCCTTAGGCGCCCCATCTGCGACCCATGAGCCCGCATGAAAGGGCGCAAGCCGGTGGGGCGGCGCCGGCCATCAAGACCCGATGGGCGTTATGATGGCATCGCGGGGATTACCCAGGGCCCGGCCCGGTACCCGCCGTCGTTTTTCCAAGGCAATAACCGTGCCGAGTAGGAAAGCGCAATAGTGACAATACGTTGGCGCATATTCAGGCCGGCGTCGGGATCATAGGCGAATGGTGCCGCGGTCTTTCGGGGGGCTGTTCGTGGGCGGACCGCGGGCGCGGACTACCGGAGATCTTGGTTTTTGCGGATACGAGGACCGCTATGGCTGCGGGACGCGCACCGTCGGACATTGTCGGAGGTGGCGCGTCGCTTTACGGTACCGGATCCGGGCGAGCCGCACCCCTGGCACCGAGGGCGGTCCCGCAGGCGCTACGGGAGGCCGTCGATGGCTGCGATGGCGACAAACAGGGTCGTGTGGTGGGCCGTGGAGCGGTGAGCTCATGGGGCGGCCTTTGCGACCGGTCGTCGGCCGTCACGCGAAAAGAACCGCGCAACCGCCAGGGCCGCCGGCGAGCTCACCCGCGCCGGCGGCGATCCCCTGCGGTTTGGCGAGACGACATTACAGGGACATTTGATCGAAGTGTGACCGGGGCCTGCCGCTATCATCCATGTCCGCGGCGTTGCGGCGCAAAACGCCATAACGGATGGTGGAAATGGCCGGGGCCATGGGCGTGCCGCGTGAGTCCTCGAAGCGCGTGAACTCGAAACGCCCCGCCGGCTGACTGGCCTGCGCCATGCTGCCGCCGATCGTGTGCGCCATCTCGCTAGGCGGCATGCCATGCAAGAGCACTGCGGCGGCCACCAGCGCCGCCCCCAGGAAGCCGGTCTCAATCGCCACCGAGCGCGCGAGGTGCGAAAACGCGCGCTCGTCGGCCTCGCGCGTGGGCGCGGCAAGGGTTGGCGACGCCGGCTGGGCGGCGCGGATCCTCGGTACGAACACAAAGCGGTTGGCGGCGCCGAGCGCTATGGCGACCGCGACCAGCGCGAGCTTGACCAGCAGTATGTGCCCGTAGGGGGAATGAAAGAGCGGCCGGAATCCGCCGAGGTAGTGATAGGCGGACAGGACGCCCGTTACGAGGATGCCGGCCAGCGCGAGCGCGGCTAGTGACGAAAGTCTTTCCACCAAGGCGAGGCGCACGGGTGTCGACAGCCGTGCCTTGGGCAGAAACGGGAATATGGCAACGGTCATGGCAAATAGCCCCCCGGCCCAGACCGAGGCCGCCATGAGGTGCACGAAATCCACCCATTCGGGCGCCGTCCATTGCCCCTGATCCGCGGGATGGCCGGTCGCGCTGCGTGTAAAGGCGATGATGGCGGTGGCCAGCAGGATGCCATAAGCGGCGCGGTGGCGGGCGGGCCTGCGCCCAATGAACCACGCCGCCCAAGCCACAAGCAGCATGATGGGCCGCACCATCCAGATGTGACCAAAAGAGGTCTCGCGCATGACCAGCGGCAGCCAGTGGCCGACATGGCGCATGGATTGGCGGCTCATCTCGAGGGTGCGCCCGACGAGCAGCACGACACTGCTCACCGTAAGCGCCCCCAGGCTCAACCCGGTCAGGCGCCACAGACGGCGATGGAAGGACTCACGGGCCCCCTCGGGGATGATCCACAGACCGGTGGCAAGCGCGCCGATGACAGCCGCGAGCGCCATGATGTCAAAGGCGCTGATGGCGATATAGGGCAGATGGGACGGCATTGGTATTAACCCCCGACACGGAACATGTAATGACCCTCGGTGTGATGGCCGTCGACCGCCACGACGCTCCAGTAGACCCGGTATTTGCCAGGCGCCAGGGGCTTGACGGTCGTTTCCAGCAGCCGGTCGTGGCTCCCCGAGACGACGTGGCCACGTCCTTCACTGACCACCTGGCCGGCTGCGTTTTTCACGGTGAGCGAACAAAAGAGCGCCTCGAGCCCGGCGTCGAACCAGATGCGCACATGGTGGGGCGCGGTCTTCACGGTGGCCCCTACGCGTGGTCGGGATCGATCCGGAAAGGCATGCGCGTAGGCGGCGATGGGGAGCAGCAGGGCGAGGAGCGTGGTCAGGGCGGCGCGTCTCATGGGCGGTCTCATGGTCATTTTAGGCAATCCTCGGGGTTGCGGGGAAGAGCGGTGCGCCCAGGCTATGGGGGAAGAGGTCGTCGAGATAGAAGCCGACGCCCAGTATCACGCCAAGGCCTCGACCGCTCGCCCGGTTGACCGGGATCGTCGCCTCCACGCCGACCTGTCCGTAGTGTCCGATCCAGACAAAGCCCGGGTCGATGGTGCCGAGTGTCTGCCCGGCATACGGCCCGCTCGTATAGGTCTGCATCGGGAATTCCACGAGCGGCACGAGGTTGTTGAAAGGAGCATGCAGCCCGATATCGCGGACGTAGGACTGAAGATAGGGGAGGCTGTACTGGACCGACAAGCCCCAACTGACGGACCTCGGGACATTCGCCGCCGACGGGATATTGGCGGCCACCATGCCAGTCAGTGCCAGCGGCCGCAGCAGACGGATGCGGCTCGGTAGATCCCCCAGGCCGCGCCCAAAGAGCAGCGTCGGGGAAAACACCGAATAGGGCTCACCGACCTTGTGGCTACCGGTGTCGTTGAGGGATTCGTTCAGCGCGCCTGTGATCAGCGTCTCTTGGCTATCGCTCTTCCAGAGCAGATAGCTAAGGCCCACCACCGCGTTTCCGAAACCGCTCGGTGTGGTGTTACCACCGGCACCCTGGTAGCTGCCGCCGATACTGAACGCCAGGTCTTTTGTGATGGTCTTCGATTCGGTTGCGGAGGCCGTCGAGACGTACGGAGAGGGGCTACCGGGTGTGCTGCTCAGGGAGGCGCGGCCGAACCCCAGGTCGAACTCGTCGGTGACCCCGGGATCGGAGAAGGTGAGAGTGCCGGGGAAGACGCGCATGCCGGCGATGGCGTGCGCGTGCGCGCTTGTTGTGAGCGCGCGCAAAACGATTCCCGCGGCGACCGCGGTGTACCTTCGGACAGGCATGGGATGATTCCTAAGAGATTGTCGGTCAGTTTTTGTGAGCCCCAGGGGACCTTATACTACCATCGGCTGAGACACGGGCTCGGCCATTTTGTTCCATGGCGGATACGAACCGCAAGCTGCTGCGATGGGGCGGACGGGGAACACGCGGCATTCCCATGTGCCATGCCGTGCGCGAACGGGCCGGGCGCGGAACCTGGGCGGCATAGAGGCCGACTCCGATCGGACAGCAGGCGGCCAGGGGTGGATCTGTACGGATCTCAACGCCCCGGCGATTGGGGGCGCGGGTCAGGTCCAAGGAGTGACATGGGGTGGACCATACCGGTCGATGCCTTGCCGGGTGCGGCCTGTATACTAGGCCGCGTACCTGAGCCCGTGAAGAGATCCGAGCGCGGCCCAATCCGCCGGGGTCGGCGCGATGGCGCGGGGGCATAACACCCCATTATTTGAAGGCTGCTCACCCCATGGACCGGTGTTCCGGGACGCGGGCTGTCGGTAGGCGTGTGTTTTATCAACGGATGGGAGATCGTATGACCGAGCACGGAGTCCATACCCATGCGCCGCATGAGGAGTTCGTCCAAGAGGCCGCGCACGGCCCTCACAAGCCCCATAGCCTGAATCAGTGGGTGGCGATCTTTACCGCCATCCTCGCCTCCCTGGGTGCGATCGTGAGTTACCAGGGCACGCGCACCATGAACGAGGTGCTCCTCTATAAAAACGAGGCCATCTTGCAAAAGACCCATGCGACCGATCAGTGGAGCTATTACCAGGCGGTCAGCACCAAGGCGCATATCATGCAGCTGGCCCTGGCCCTCTTGCCGTCTTCGAAGGCAAACCTGTTTCGCGAGAAGATCGCCAAGTACGCGGCGCAAAAGGTGACCATTAAGGCCCGCGCCGACGCCCTGGAAGCGCGCTCACGACATGCGGACCGGGAATCCGCGCGGCTTGATCGGCCTCACAACGGCATGGCCTTGAGCCTTATCTTCATCCAGATCGCCATTTCGCTCGCCTCGATCACGGCGCTGACCGGCCGTAGGTGGCTCTTTGTCGCTGCCGGTGTCGCGGCGGCCCTGGGCGCGGGGCTATGGGGTTACGCCCTGTGGCTGGTGTGAATGCGGCCGTTGGCGGGCGACGCGCCCACGAGGACTGAGCGATACCCATGTAAGGGTACGCGCGGATTCGACAAACTCCGGTGCGAGTCCATCCCCATGCACCGGTGCTGGCGATGTCCCGCCTCCGCCGCCGCCCGCGCCGGCCTATCCAAGGTGCGGGCGCCATTGACGGCCGGGGGGTGGCTGGCAGGCCGTCGGAGCTTGACCCGGATATTCGAAGAATATCCCGATAGGCCCCCCGGACGGCGTGATGGCCGCTATTGCCGTGGCGTCGTGTCGATCCGGGGTTGCGGGGAATGAGGGTGCTTCTATCGAGGCCTGTGTAATCTCGGTGCTGCGCGAGGGATCATGGCGGAATCGCGAAACAGTGCGGCCCGATATCGATAATAATCGGTGAGGGCGCGCAGCTGTGTTATGCGGGAGGCGACCAAATCGGACTCCGCGGAGGTTAGGTCGAGCATATTGGCAAGGCCAATACGATACTGCGTACCTATGCCCGAGAGCGCGCGTCGCGCGCTGATCGTGGCAATCGTCGCCCTCCGATAGGCACGCATGCTGCTTTGCAGCCCATAGTAGGCCTGCCATACCGCCAGCAATACCCGATGCGTCTGGTCGCGTGTCTGCGCGCGTGCGACACGGTACGTGGCCCGCTGCTGTTCGATACGATAAGTGTTCGCAAAGTTGATATTGAAAGGCACGTTGACCTGAAGTCCGACAGAAAAGTTGTTCTCATCGGGGCCATGGGGAAACTCGTCGTTGCCCGCGCTCCCAAGAAGGGAGACCGACGGAAGCGCCTGGGCGGCGGCCTGACGGATCGCTTGGTGCGCCTCTTGCGCAAGGGCGAGGTCGGCGAGCAGTGACGGGTTGTGGGCGAGCGCCGCCTGAAGCCAGTGTCGTATGGTGTCAGGAATCGGGCCTGTGGGGGCCGGCAGGGAAACGACGCTCAGCGGGGTGCCCACGGGCAGCCCGGCGGCCTGCGCGAGTTCACCGCGGCGCACGCGTTCGAGCCCCCTGGCCTCGGACAGGCTGGCGCGTGCCTGCGCCCATAGGGTTTTGGCGAGATCGAGATCGGTTATGGGCTTTAGGTGGGCCTGATACAGGCGGCGGGCGGCGATATAGACGCGCCGGGCCTCTCGGACATCGTAACGGTAAATCGCAACGTCCTGGTGGGCTTCGGCTAGGTCATAGTAGCGATCGGCCACCGCCAGGGCAATTTGCTGAATGGTATCGTCGACGTTATAGCGTGCCGCGAGGAAGGCGGCCCGCGCCTTCGCCACATAGGCACGGCGGTATCCGAAATGAAACAGCACCTCGTCGAGAGACAAGGTGCTGTATAGCCCGTTTGCCGGGCCCACGGAGGCCGCGGTTCCACGTACGATGGTGGCGCTGCGTTGCGCCGCGAAGACGCCATTTACGGACGGGAGCCAGACACTCTTGGCCACGCCGAGCGCCGCGGCCTCGGCGCGCCATTCTTGCCAGGCGATGGCTGTGCGCGGATTGTGGCGCAGGGCCCAGGCGGTGAGGGCGGGCAGGGAGCGCAAATCGGCCAACAGGGCGCGCGGGGGTCGCTTGGGTATGCGCATCCGCGGCAGGTGATGGCGCCCCGGGCTGTAGGTCCCGGGCGGCGCTATGCGGGTCATGAGCCCCCACGGGTCATCGAGGATACCGGGGGTGACGGATCGCCCGTGGGCGGCGGCCGAGCCGGCACCGGTCATGACCAGCGAGGCGAGTACGAGCGCGTATCCCACGCGGCGCGGCCCTTGGGGCCTTTGAGCCCGATCCCCCGGGATGCGCATGCGCTCAGGCATCGGTGGCAAGCTGTACCTCGTCCTGCCGATAGCTGTCCCGGGAGACGGCCGTGAGAACGCCCTGATCGAGGCGATAGATATGATCGCACTGGGCGATCGTTTCCCGCCTGTGGGCGATATGGATACGCGTCACTCCAAGGGCGCGCAGGTGGTCGTTGACCGTCTGCTCGCGAAGGGTATCGAGATGGCTCGTGGCCTCATCCAGGATCAAGAGCCGCGGACACCGCAAGAGGGTGCGCGCGAGTAATATGCGTTGTTTTTGCCCGTCGGACAGCACCGATCCCATGTCGCCGACGAGGGTCTCATAGCCCATGGGCATGGCGATGACATCGTCGTGGATGGCGGCCTGCTGGCAGGCCGTGACAATATCGTCGAGAGACGCGTCGGGGTATCCAAAGGCGATGTTGTCGGCGATGGTGCCGGCAAACAGGGGATCGGACTGCAATACGCAGCCGACCATGCGGCGGTAGCGGGCGAGACCCAATTGGCGAATGTCGATGCCACCGAGCAAGATCTCGCCGGCGGTGGGTGTCATCAAGCCGAGCAGCAGCTTGGCCAGGGTGGACTTGCCGCTGCCCGAGAGGCCTACGATCGCCACCGCGCTTCCGGGCTCGACGGTGAGGTCGATGTGACGCAGGATCCAGGGGTCGGACTGCGCGTAGCGAAACGCAAGCCCGCTGACTGTGAGCCGCGGGCCCGGATCGGGTCCGGCATAGGCGCCCTCGATGGCCTCTTCGGGCGGTGTCAAGGCAAGGTCGGCCAAGCGTTCGCCGTAGAGACGCAGCATCCGGAACTCCATGACGATGTTCACGAGTGTGTCGCCGCGGGTGAGGAATTGGCTCGCGAAAAGCGAGTAGGTCACGAGCATGCCCACCGTGAACGCCCCGCGCATGACCATGAGCGCCGCGATCCAGATGACCACCACGTGCCCCACGCCCATCAGAAACTGCTGGCTGGCGTGGGACAGCGCGCTCAATTGCTGGACGCGGACATCCTCGTTCGTGGAGTCGACGACGAGGTGGGCAAATTGCGCGGCTCGCCGGCCCTCGCCGTTGAAGAGCTTTATGGATCGAGTGCCGCGCAGGGATTCCAGTAGATAGGTCTGTTGTCTTGCGAGGGCGTGGATATGGCGCTCGGTGGCGTCCCGTAGCGGCTGATACATCACCCAGCGCGCGGTGAGATAGAGCAGGAATACGGTCAACACGAGAATCGTAAGATTCACGCTATAGACGGCGAGGACGACGACGATGGCCACGGCCATGACACCGTCGAGAAGCGCCGACACCGAATGGGTCGTGATCGTTTTCTGGATATTACGGATGGCGTCATAGCGCGATACGATGTCGCCGATGTGGCGTTTCTCGTAGAACGTCTGCGGCAACCGCATCATATGGGAAAACAGGTTGGTGGCCCATTGCGACCCGACGATGGCATTGACGTGAATGACGACCCACGAGCGCGCCATGGAAAAGAGCGCGGAAAAGATCGTGACGGCGATATAGGCAACGCCCAGCAACGTGAGTAGGTGGTGGTCATTGATGACCAGGACACGGTCAATGAGCCACTGCATGAAAAACGGCCCCAGGAGGCCCAGGATCTCCAAGGTCGAGGACAGCGCCAGGACGCGTGCGATAGCGCCTCCAAGCCCGCGGGTCGGCCCGATCAGGGTGCGCCAGGAGACCGGGGTCTTGTGTGTCGCCGGACGGAAGTCTGGGGCGGGAACGAGTTCCAGGGCGATTCCGGTGAAGGCGTTCGAGATCTCCGATTGCGATACGAAGCGGGCCCCGCGCGCGGGGTCACGGATGACGGCGCCCCGCTTGGTGAGTCGTTCGAGCACCACGTAGTGATTCATCTCCCAATGAAGGATGCAGGGCAACCGCAGGTGATGGAAATCCGAAGGCTCGATGCGTAGGGCGCGGGCATCGAGATGGCAGTCCCTCGCCATCTGCATCAGGCGCCCAAGACCCGTGCCCTTCAGAGAGACCCCAAAGCGCCGGCGCATGGTGGCGATATCACTCTGATAACCGTGGAAGGCCGCGACCATGACCAGACACGCCAGGCCGCATTCCGAGATCTCGGACTGAAGGATGGTCGGCATCGGTCGCCGGAACCCAAGGCGCAGATGACCGGCAAGCTCGGCGGGTCTCATGACCGCGGCCCTGGTGGCGGGGGTATGACTTTAGCCGGTGCCGCGATCGCGACGGTGCGGGTGGCGGGGGGCGGACGATGCGCCGCTTTGTGATCGGTCTGGAGAGGGCCATAGATGGGGTCGATGGCCCACTGGAAGAGGCGTTGGCGGCTTAGGGGGATTTCGGCCGTGACCGGCATCCCCGGGCGTAGAGGGCGCCGCTGTCCGTTGACCGTGATGACGGTGCGCCGCAACGCCACTTGCACGGGATAAAGGGGGCTGGCATTCGGGTGCCAGGCGATGCGCCGTGATTCGCTGCGTGTGAGCGCGCTATAGGACACACTCCTTACGGTACCGTGAAAGGCGCCAAACTCCTGGTATGGAAATGCCGCATAGTGCAGGAGAACTGGTGATCCGGGATGCAGGAAAGAGACCGCCGTGGCGGGCACCAGGAGCCGGGCCATGAGTGCGTCATGGCGGCCGACGATGGTCAGCAGCGTACGGCCTTTGGTCACCGCCTGTCCGACATGGACGGCGAGGTTGGCGATCACACCGCTACGGGGCGCGAGCACCGTGAGAGTATGGTTGGCGAAAGCCTGTGCCATGGCGCGACGGATCGCCTGGAGGTGCGCTTCGGTGCGCGACTCATGGCGTGCGCGGGTAAGCGGCAAGGCCATGAGCTCATGGCGTGTCGCACGCAGTTTGTCGGCGAGCGCCTGGCGCTCACGTGCCACGTGCGCCCATTGGGCGTGGGCATTCAACACCGCGAGGCGCTGTTGCTCGAGGATAGGGTCAGACACCAGGCCGCGGGCCTGGACGCTCAGGAAATCCTTCAGGACGCGCCTGGTATCGACGATGTCCTGGGCGCGGATACGCAGCTCGCGGCTGGTTTGCGCGTACTGCGCGCGCAGGTCCTGAAGGCGGTCCTGCAGGGTCTTGCGCTGTATGATTGCAAGCGACGCGTCGCGCTGAATATCGCGGGTCAGTAGGCGGCGTTCGTCGACCAGTGAATCCCGGATGATCCGGTCGACGGGGCCGAGCGCTGGGCTGAACGGTCTTTGCGAGACGGTCAATAGCGGCCGCCCAGCGGTGACGTCCTGACCCAGGTGGACCATGAGATGCGTGGCGGTCCCGGTGAGCGGTGCGCGAATAGACAACACTCCACCACGAGGCACCAAGGTACCGCGCGCCTTCAAGTGGCTGGTATAGCGCCCGAAAACGAGGAACGCCACAAGGGTCAGGGCAAAAAGGGCCGCCGACCAAGCCAATAGGCGATGACTTGCCGGAGCACGCACCGTGATCGTGCCGATCCAGGACGATTCGACGCGGGTTCGCGCCTGCCGACGATAAAGGGGAGGAGGGGCATTTGCGGGAGTCATGCGTTATGTGCGCACCGACGGCTCCGGGGGTGAGATTGAACCGGCCCGCCATGGGCGCATTTCGAGTCGTGCATTCGTCTATGACGGGTTGCTAAGGATCGCGCGACGCTTGGCCTCGCGTCCGAAGCTCAGGTATCGGCGGTGGATGTGCGGCGCGCGCCGCGTGGCGACGGCCTGTGATCCTCCGCCGAGCCAAGAGTGGAGACGCAAGCCGCCCTCCGCTGGCAGCTTGCGTTGCCGGCCGCACCCTCGCTGGCGTGCGGCCGGCCAGTGCTACACGTCCCTGTTCAGAGTTTTCCGAGCACGCCGCCGACGGCAGTACCGACCAGCGAGAGCGTGGGAGTGACGATACCCGTGGTGCTGACGCCCACGCCTACGATCGGCATGCCGACCGCATCAACGCTGACGCCAACACTCGCGCCCCCCGATACCTGGGCGATCTCTTCCTGGCTGAGTTCTCTGATGGAATGCGTGTTGTCCATGAATAGCTCCTTGCATTGATTGCTGACATTGTCCGTGTCTATATGGATGGATCGATTACTACGCAGACGATGGAATAATCGCCTGTGGTTTTTTTAACACCGCATCAAAGGGGCTGTCAATGCCGGGCGAGCGTCTAATGGGATGGGTGGCCCGTTGCGCCGGACATGCGGTCTTGGGCATGGTGCGACCGGTGGCCGTTGCGGATGTTCAAGACATTGCGCAGACCGCGCGCGATGCGCGATATGCCGATCGTTTTGAGCGGCATGTTGTCGAATGGCCGCCCCTCCCGGTTGGTGTGCGAAGGAGAAACTCCGGATGTGGCCGAGCACCTGATGTGATGATGTGGATGACGTCGCGATGCATGGTGACAGCGGTGGCGCATCGGGGCGCAAGGGGTTCGGCATACGGAGAAGGGGCGATTTCGCCAAAGGCATGGCAAACGGCAGGCCAAAGGTTTGGCGAGAGCCGCGCGGCGCCGGTTGCGGCTTTGCGGCCGAGGGTTTTTGCGATCCGATCGCTCTCGGCCTGGTGGCGCGCCAGCCGCTCTTCGGGGGTGAGACCCTCGGCTTTGATGTGCGCCTCGGTACTATAGACCTCGCGTAAAGTCTCGAGCACGAAGCGCGCCTGGTCCGGGAAGGCCTCGATCAGTTCGACCGACTTACGCCGGGCGTGCGCGAGACACGAGGACATCACCGTATCGAAGCCCTCGGGGGCGTTGCGCGACAGGCCATCGCACATCTGGATCGGGGCCGGCAGGTCGGCCGCGCGGTGGCGTAACACCACCGCCAGATTCTCGCCGGCGTGGCGGACGCCGGTGAAGAAGAGCGCGATCTGGCCTCCCTCCCCAGTGGCGACTAAGCCGCCAAGGTGGCTTACGCGCCTTTTACAGCTCGCCCGCCTGAAACACAACGCCACGCTCGAGGATCTTGCCACGGGCGCTGCCCGCGGTCTCGAGCGGGTGCTCGTGGGGCGTCTGGCGTCCTGCGACTGGATTCGTCACGGCCAGGCGGTGATCGTGACCGGGGCGACCGGCACCGGCAAGACGTGGTTTGCCTGCGCGCTCGGGCATCAGGCCTGCCGATCGGGGCTCACCGTGCGCTATCTGCGTGTGCCCCGGCTCTTCGACGAATTGCGCATCAGCCACGGGGACGGGAGCTTCCCGCGGCGCCTCGCGCAGCTTGCCAAGACCGATCTGCTCATCTTGGACGATTGGGGTCTGAAACCGCTGACCGCCCCTGATCGCAACGATCTCCTGGAGATCCTGGACGACCGGGCCGGGGTGCGCGCCACGCTCCTCACAAGCCAGATGCCGGTCACCCATTGGCATGAGTATCTGGGCGATCCGCAGCTGGCCGACGCCATCCTCGATCGCATCGTCCACAGCGCCCACAAGGTCGAGTTGAAGGGCGAATCGATGCGCAAGGTCCGCGCCCCATTGACGGCTCGTGATCAGATCGCTTAAAACATCACCCACCAGCGCATCACGTCAAAACCAGGTGACCACAATCGCCAGAATACGCGCGCTCTTCCGAGGGATATTTACAGGATTGGCCCGTAGGGCTTTCGCATACCCAGTGCGAATGTGGTCGGGAGCGTGGTGCTGGCTATTGGTTGTACGTCGTCGAACAGGCGATTGATTCCGCGAACGCTCGAATACTCAAGATACAGGATCTCGTTGGCCGTGCGCGGACGTTCACCTTCGACCGGGGCTGGTGCGAGATTGCCCGAACTGACTCATCTCGCTAATATCGGCCTTGTGACCAGATCATAGAAGACGCGCGGCCAAGGCCGAAATGTATGGTCGATTCAGGGGGGAATGTCGCGACGCGCCTGGAGACATTGACTCCGGCCGAATCCACATTAGCCGCATGCAGAACAAAGGAAATGAATTCATGGTTAAAATTAGCATATCCCGCCCCAATATTGCCCATTGTTGCTTCGATTTTGAGTGTGACCTATCGAAATATGTGTCGCCCTCCATTGAGATCCTCGGTGCGCGTTCCGGCTTCCGGAGCGTCACGGTAGGGCGCGGCGGGACAGAACAGAACTCACATCCACAACACGTAGCTGCGCGCTTCTACACATTCGACGCCGGGGAGTCTTTTATTCCCGCAATCGTACCTCATGCGGATGAACTCCTGAGCAATATGCAGCATTACACGAATACCAAGCAGAAATTCCATTTAATGAAGCTTTCATCAACAACTCAGTGGCGTCCTAACACAGCGGCAACCTGACTCGCTACGTCGGCGCTTCGCATCTCGCAGGTTAGGTCGGCGTTGGGTGTCTCCATACTGAGGAGCACGCAAATGCAGTGGATATTTCTCACCGTGGCGATTGTTAGCGAAGTCATCGGAACGTCCGCCTTGAAAGCATCAGAGGGATTTTTGCACTTATGGCCATCGGCAATCGTTGTCATTGGCTATGCGTCCGCCTTCTACTTTCTGTCGCTCACACTCAAGACAATTCCGATTGGGGTGGCCTACGCAATCTGGTCGGGCGCTGGAGTTACCCTAATTGCGTTAATCGCGTGGGTTTTCTATGGGCAAGCTCTCGATCTCCCGGCAATCATAGGCATGCTACTCATCGTGGTAGGCGTCGTTGTTCTCTATCTGTTTTCCAACACTGTGTCTCACTCATGAGTCGCTCAATCGATCATTCCACGGGATCTACGCGAACAGCAGCGCAGGCCCGTGGGGTGTGCTTCCAGGTGGCGCACCCAGACCCGCAAGCGCTGATTCGCCATTGGGAGCGGGACCCGGCATTTCAGGTCATCCAGGATACGGCGCGTGCCGCCCAGCTGGCATTGATTCCTGTCGTTGACACCGATCGGGATAGGCTGATCATAACGATCGGCCGTGCGCGGATCTGCCTTACGGAGCGAGAGCGAGTCCATATCGCCCGCGACCCCTGTGATGATCCGAGTCCCGCCACGGATGCCCTGCGGATTGGCCTTCGCGTCGTTATCGTGGCAAGCGGGTACGTGACGGACGAAGCCGCGGGTCTCGTGCTGCTGGCAGCGTGTTCGTTGCGAGAGCAGGAGGATATTGGCTACCGGGACGTGGCGGCGTGCGTGGGCTAGTCGTGGGTCGCGCCCTCCTTACGCCGCGTGTTCCTGCACGCGCTTTGCGATCTCATCGCCAATCGTACGCTCGGCGACCCGCAGGTCGTACTCCACCTGCAAACCCATCCAGATTTGTGGCGAGACACCAAAATACTTGCCGAGGCGTAGGGCCGTATCGGCTGTGATCGCGCGTTTGCCGTTGACGATGGCGCTGATGCGGCCCGGTGGAACGATAATGTCACGGGCCAGCCGATTGATGCTGATGTCCTGAGGCTTCATAAAGTCTTCGAGCAGGATTTCGCCCGGGTGAATCGGCTCAAGTCGCTTGCGTTTGGCGGTCATGCATCACCTCAATGATAATCCACGATTTCCACATCCCAGGCATCTCCGTCCTGCCAGCGAAAGCATATCCGCCACTGATCGTTGACGCGAATGCTGTGCTGCCCCTTACGGTCACCTTTCAAGGCCTCCAGCCGATTGCCCGGCGGGGCCTTCAGATCCTCAAGGCGCTGCGCCTGATGCAGGTACAGGAGCTTTCGCCGAGCCACCCGTTCGATGGCTCGGAATCGCGGGACGTCCTCGTCATTGAAGAGGGCCTCGGTCCAGGCATCGCGGAAGGAGCGGATCATCGTTCGCCAAGCATATTACGCACCGCGTCATAGGTCAACTCTCAGCCTTGTCCAATATGAGGTGATACTGAAGGGAGGGCCTGTTTCTAACATGAAATGATACTGAACCCGACCTGGTTCCTGTTCATGATGAGGGATGAAAACCATCATGAATGACGCGCATATCAAGACCTTAGACGAGGTACGGCTATTCCTTGCCGGGATCGGGGCTGTGGATCTGGTTATCGACACCCAGGAAGACCGCTATGTCTGGATACAGAAGACGCTGATCCGCTTCCGTTACCGGCAACTCAGCAAGGTCCACAAGGGGCTATTGCTCAGCTTCTTGCAGAAGATCAGCGGCTATTCCCGTATCCAGATCAAGCGGCTCGTCAGGCGCTCCCTAAAGACCGGCAAACTGCAGCGATGCCCACGTACCGTGAACGGGTTTGCCTGCCGATACACCCGCGAGGACATCCGGCTGCTGGCGTATACCGATGAGTTACATGCCACCCTCTCAGGGCCGGCCACCAAGAAGCTCTGTGAACGGGCCTACATGATCTTTGGGCAAACCGAATACCAGCGCTTGGCCGGTATCTCGGTGGCGCACCTCTACAACTTACGACACGGTGCCTCCTACCGTGCCGTACGCCGTCACTTCGAGAAGACCCACGCCTGTGTCTCTCGCATCGGTGAACGTCGCCCACCGCGGCCCGAGGGTAAGCCAGGTTATCTGCGTGTGGATACGGTGCATCAGGGTGACCTAGACGGTAGAAAAGGGGTTTACCACGTCAATGCCGTCGATGAAGTGACCCAGTTCGAGATCGTCTGTTCCGTGGAGAAAGTTAGCGAGCGTTACCTGATCCCGGTGCTCGAGGCATTGCTGGAACAGTTTCCCTTTATCGTTCTTGGGTTCCATGCTGATAACGGCTCCGAGTACATCAACCAGCACGTCGCCCAATTACTCAATAAGTTGCTGGTCGAGTTGACCAAATCCCGCTCCCGGCACTCCAACGACAATGCCTTGGTGGAAAGCAAGAACGGCGCCATCGTCCGCAAGCACCTGGGCTATAGCCATATCCCGCAGCGGTGGGCGCCCTTGATCAATATCTTTAACCGGGACCACCTCAATCCCTACATTAATTTGGCTATATCCGGATCTCCCCACCAATAAAACCCGCAGATTCCCTAGCCTCATAGTGTTTTCCTCTGCCCTCACAGCGTACGCAAATCGGAAGGAATGTGCGCAGGGATATCGAGGTCTCCGATCGTAAGGAAGATCAGGTCAGCGAAGGGCTCCAAACCGCGGAATCCCGAGGCCCGGTTCTTCACGATCTTGAGTAGACGGTTGATGCCTTCGCCCACGGCATTGGTGAGCGGGCGTTCAATGAAGGAGAGGATATTGTCGAAGTGGTTCCGTACGGTGGTCACAAAGGTCTTGAGCGAGGGCAGCCGGCTTCTCAAGGCCGCGGTCATCCAGCGCTTCAAGAACTGCCTCGCCGCACCGGGATATGTGAAATGCCAGATGCGCCCGAACTCATCCTTCAAGACCCAAGCGCGATGGATGCGCCGGTTGGAGGTGCGTAGCGCGTTTAAGAAGCGCGACTGTTTCTTGGAGCGATTGCGTGCATGCATCCCGAGCATCCACCGCAGCCCCTTGATGGCCTGACGCCCCCGCTTATCCAGTCCCCGCCACTCGTCTTTCCGGACGGCATCAAGCGCCTCGTTCAAGGCCTTCACCACATGAAAGCGATCGATCACGAGGGTGGCGTTCGGGCAGTGGTGTTGAATGGCCCCAGTGTAGGCGCGGCCCCTGTCGCAACTCGCCCAGCGAATGCGCTGCTTCTGGCCATCCGATAACTGTTCGTTGAAGAACCGGTCGATGGTCTCGCGCCCCAAACCCCGCCCCACCCACACGACGTGCGAACGGTCCAAATCATAGATTATCGTGGCATATTTCCGGCCTTTGCAATACGCGATCTCATCGGCTCCGAGGGTCACCAAGCCCCGGATCGTGTGGCCCGTGCGCACCCGGGTGATGACCCGGTGCAGACAGTTAGAGAGCGTCGATGGGGCCATCTTCAGTATGGCGGCCGCTGCCTTTTGCGTCATGATCTGGCAGAGCGCGCAGATCCGAAACTCCAGGCGATAGGTGATGCGGGCATAAGGGCGGCCCAGGGGATTTTCTCCTGCACGAGCCCATGGGTCGGGCAGAGGATCTCCTTGGGGGCATACCAGAACAGGGTCTTGCGGCCCAAGATCGCTACGTCCTCCCAGGATCGGGCCTCCTGGGCCTGGCGCACGATTGGGCAGCGGCGCTCACACACTGGGCAGCGGCAACCGTTTTTGAAGGGCTTGACCCAGAGATGGCGTTCCGTATCGCGTTGTTGGAATGAGAAGGCGGTGATTTTTAGGTCTTTCAGGCGGTGTATTTTCGCCAGCAACGTCAGGCGGCTCTGGGTTTCCTCTCTTTGTCGATGACTGGTCAACAACTGAGAGGAGACCTGTGTTTACCCTCCATTGCAAGCCCTTGTACGCCCCGACAGATATCACCCCACCTAACGCCTATCCCACCCTGGCCCGTTTACGCCGCCACACCCATCAGCCCTGCCTGATTATCAAGTCGATACCGTGGGGAAAGTCGGATAGAGCCTTTTTTTGGCTATATCCGGATCTCCCCACCAATAAAACCCGCAGATTCCCTAGCCTCATAGTGTTTTCCTCTGCCCTCACAGCGTACGCAAATCGGAAGGAATGTGCGCAGGGATATCGAGGTCTCCGATCGTAAGGAAGATCAGGTCAGCGAAGGGCTCCAAACCGCGGAATCCCGAGGCCCGGTTCTTCACGATCTTGAGTAGACGGTTGATGCCTTCGCCCACGGCATTGGTGAGCGGGCGTTCAATGAAGGAGAGGATATTGTCGAAGTGGTTCCGTACGGTGGTCACAAAGGTCTTGAGCGAGGGCAGCCGGCTTCTCAAGGCCGCGGTCATCCAGCGCTTCAAGAACTGCCTCGCCGCACCGGGATATGTGAAATGCCAGATGCGCTCGAACTCATCCTTCAAGACCCAAGCGCGATGGATGCGCCGGTTGGAGGTGCGTAGCGCGTTTAAGAAGCGCGACTGTTTCTTGGAGCGATTGCGTGCATGCATCCCGAGCATCCACCGCAGCCCCTTGATGGCCTGACGCATGCGTCGGCAATGGGCGGCCACGGAAGCGCAGACCTACGGTTGGGGAGGATTGAGTGCCGTCAGTGCCGCCACGGGGCTCTCGCGCAATACCATTCGTAAAGGGTTGGCGGAGATCGCGGCGCGCAAAAAGAACCCTCGAGCCAAAGTGACATCCCGCGTGCGCGCGATCGGCGGCGGGCGCAAACGCTTGACCGAATCCGATCCGGGATTAACGCAAGCACTGGAGCGTCTGGTCGATCCGATGACGCGGGGAGACCCCATGTCGCCCTTGCGTTGGACCTGCAAGAGTACGAGCAGTCTGGCGGAAGCCCTTACTTTACAGAAACACCCGATCAGCGCCTGGTCGGTGGGCACCTTGCTGAAAGCGGCCGGGTATAGCTTACAAAGCAACCGCAAAACGAAAGAAGGCGGTTCCCACCCGGATCGTAATGCCCAATTTGAATATATCAACGCCACTGTGCGGCGCTTTCAGCAAAGCGGTCAGCCGGTGATCTCAGTGGACACCAAGAAAAAGGAGGCCGTCGGTCCCTTCAAAAACGGCGGACGCGAGTGGCAGCCCAAAGGCGAGCCAGAAGAAGTCGATGTGCACGACTTCCCAGACCCGCTGCTGGGTAAGGTCGTTCCATATGGGGTATTCGACCTCAGTCAGAACGAGGGTTGGGTCAGTGTCGGCATCGGTCATGATACGGCGCAATTCGCGGTCCAAGCCATCGGCCGGTGGTGGCAGAAGATGGGTCGTAAGCGTTATCCCCATGCCCAAAAACTCTTGATCACCGCCGATGGGGGCGGTAGCAACGGCAGCCGCTGCCGTTTGTGGAAGGTGGCGTTGCAGCCGGTGGTGGCAGAAGATGGGTCGTAAGCGTTATCCCCATGCCCAAAAACTCTTGATCACCGCCGATGGGGGCGGTAGCAACGGCAGCCGCTGCCGTTTGTGGAAGGTGGCGTTGCAGGAGTTGGCCACGCATTTGGGTATCCCGATCCATGTGTGTCATTTCCCACCGGGCACCAGCAAGTGGAACAAGATCGAGCATCGCATGTTCTGTCATATTACCCAGAACTGGCGGGGCCGCCCCTTGGTGAGATTTGGGTATCCCGATCCATGTGTGTCATTTCCCACCGGGCACCAGCAAGTGGAACAAGATCGAGCATCGCATGTTCTGTCATATTACCCAGAACTGGCGGGGCCGCCCCTTGGTGAGTCACGAAGTCATTATCAACTTGATTGCCAATACGACCACACAAGCTGGCTTGAAAATCCGCGCCGAACTGGATCGTGCCCATTATCCTGTGGGTATCAAGGTTACGGATGCGGAACTCAGTTACGGATGCGGAACTCAGTGCGCTCAATCTCAAGCTGGGCCCCTTTCACGGCGACTGGAACTATGCCCTCTTTCCGGTACTGAAGGGAAAATAATTGATCAACTTATTTTCACGCGGCACCTTAGAACCGCTTGGGGCTGGACGGGCGGGAGGTAGTAGCGCATGAACTGAGGGATCGCGATGGCCGCCACGATACCGACCAGCGCTAGCCCGATAAACGGGGCGAACGCCAACCACACCAGATAGCGGGGTTTCGGGAGACCATAAAAGAGGGCCGTGGCCCCTCCGCCCAACTTCTAAGCACATCGCACCCTTACAGTGCAGGCCTTTTTGCGTCCTAAGGCCTTGCGCAGGGCTCTCCCTTCTGCCTACTTCATTGAAAAATCACGCCTTCGTCACGATATGTACTGTTACCCAATGTCTTATAAAAGCTATGGCACACGTTTTGCTTGGTCATTGCTTATGCTGCCTAGGCATGTATCACATGAATGGGCCTATTGTCGCCATTACCGATCAGCGTGCGTTGCTATTAGTTTAGGTGGGTGCTCACGCAGAATCCCAGACAACGGGCGTAGGAGGTAATTCCGACATAATTCGGCAATACATTCTTAGTAGCATAATACGGAGACCAATGGTGTAATCGCACGTTGTAGATGAGCCAGACCAAACAGTCGGCTTTTTATGGGCTAAAGGAGGTATCAAAAATGGGCACGGAATCCACAGGTGGCGGTGTCATAAAAGGCAAGATTCGCGTATTACTTGATAGCATAGGCGCCGGGACAGGTGATAGGCGGGACCCAAATGAACCGATCTCTATAACTTTTGAAAGTCGGAGTATATCAGGCCGTCGGAACACAGCGTCACAACGCCGTAAACTCCACCCGTCAAACACTGCGTAGACGATATTGTTCCATGCATGGATCTGCACGTTTATAAGTTGCATGGGAATGGCGTTCCACAGCCCCTCTAAAGGGAATGGCACTTACTTAAGCCGCAGCGACTTGAGCGCGCGGGGCTAAGCGTTTGAAAGTTATGAGGTAGGTTGACCGGGATTGGTACGATGTCTGTTACCAGGCATCCACCGGACCAACCCCGAGGCCAACCTTGAGAGAGCGTAATGCCAAGTTTCATTCCAAGCAACATCGACAGCAGATTAGCCGACGCGCACAGCGGGTCGATGCGGTCGGCTTTTTCAACCTCCTTACCGGCCCTGAGTTGCTCAAAGTGACGGAGGCGCACCTGCCGGAGCATCGCGAGCGGCTGTACCCGCCGACGGTGGCGCTGTCAATGTTCATGCGCCAGGCGCTGGATGCCGATGGCTCGTGCCAGAAGGCGGTCAACGGCTGGGCGGCGCAACGCCGCGCCGAGGGCTTGAGCGTCCAGAGCGTCCGAACAGGCGCCTACTGCAAGGCACGGGAACGCTTGCCGGTGCCCATGGTGACCGGCCTGACGCAGGCCGTCGGTGAACTCATAAGCGCGCGGGCGAAGGCGGGTTGGCGCTGGCGCGGACGGCACGTGAAGCTCGTGGACGGCACCGGGATCTCGATGCCCGATACGCCGGAGAACCAGGCCTGCTATCCGCAGCCGAGCAGCCAGGCCGCGGGGGTCGGCTTTCCATTGGCGCGTGTCGTGGGGGTGATTTGTCTCGCGACCGGCGCCGTGATCGATGCGGCGATCGGCCCGCAGGCCGGCAAAGGCAACAGCGAGTTGGGGCTTTTGCGCACGCTCGGCGCCGCCTTCTCCCCGGGCGATGTGATGCTCGCCGATGCGCTCTACTGCAACTACTTCTTGGTCGCGACCATGCTGGCAGCCGGTGTGGACGTGCTGTTTGAACAGAACGGCGCGCGCCATACGGACTTTCGGCGTGGCGTCTCGCTTGGGGCCCGCGATCACCTCGTCCGCTGGACGAAATCGAAGACCCGGCCCGAGTGGATGAGCGCAGAGCAATACGCGGAATTTCCCGACGCATTGACGGTACGGGAAGTCATGGTGGACGGCCAAATCCTGGTCACTACGCTGCTCAATCCGCGCCAGGTCAGAAAAAACGCCCTCGACCGGTTGTACGCGCAACGCTGGAACGTGGAGCTGGACCTGCGCAACATCAAAACCACGCTCGGCGTCGACGTCCTGCGCTGCCTCACGCCGCGGATGGTCGAGAAGGAGCTGTGGGTGCATCTGCTCGCCTACAACCTGATCCGTCTGCTGATGGCGCAAGCGGCACTCGATGCCAGCGTTCATCCGCGGCAACTGAGTTTCAAGCATACCGTGCAGTTGTGGACCGAATGGACCACGCACCGTGTCGATCTGGGCGCTGATCCGGACACCTTGTTCCGGCTCATCGCACAACTCACCGTCGGCAATCGGCCCGGACGAATCGAACCACGGGCGCGAAAACGAAGGCCCAAGCCTTATCCCTGGCTGAAAATGCCTCGCGCCGAGGCCCGTGAACAAGTACGCAGATATGGGCATTTGTAGTGCTACGGGCTTAAGTAAGTGCCATTCCCTCTAAAGGGGGCTGTGCAACGATAGATTTTACTGCAGAGCTAGCCCGGTGAGAACCGCAATGTTTTCGACATGTCATCCATGTACCTTATCTTCTAAATTTTAATATTGGGTGGGCTGCATTTCTGAGGAACGTAAGGAGGTGCGAGTATGATTGAAGCGACTCCAAAATTGCATGTAGCACCGAAGATATCGGTTGTGGTTCCTGTAAAGAATGGCGGAGATTTCATATACAAGACTCTTCAGACCGTAAGCTGTGCGCTCGCTGACCTACAAGCGGAGGTGATCGTAGTGACAAACGGGAGCAGCGATGACACGGCCGACGAGGCGCAGGAGGCCGCACGCAGCTTAAAAGCTGTGCAGATTCGTGTGATTGTTGTCACGGAGCCGATAGGAAAGGCAGGCGCGTTACTCCTGGGATTTAGCCGGTGCGTGGCAGATAGAATAGGGTTCATTGATGGGGATCTAGGTGATTATCGACAAAGTGTGATGGCATCGGACATACGGACAATGGCCATTATGGCGGCTAACGACGCGTGTGTTATAGCTCAGCGAAGTCATAGGACATGCCCGTATAGAGCATTTATAAGTCGCGTATATAACACGTACGCTCGCGTCCTGTTTTCTCTTGACGTATCGGACGCCCAATGTGGCATCAAATTCTTTCCGATCAATGTCATTAGAAACGCGCCGGCGGGGACCTTACGCGGCGGCCTAGAAATAGATGTCCGAATCCTGTCTTTGGTCAATTTGAGTGGCTACAGGATCAGGATCCACACGATTGACTGGGACACAAGCGCTTCGCTAAACATTATTGGCGCTGTTCGCTTTGCTGCATTAGTGGGTGTCCCTATGGCATTGCGCCTTCTCAGGCTCCGTGCCACATTACCGCGCTTTGTCAGCCAATGATCAATCTAGCGGAGGCAGCTAATATTTTGCCGCAAGAGGTCGGCAATAAAGCCTACAACATATGGCGCTTACTGCAACACGGTATTCACGCTCCGATTACGTTCGTAATTCCCGCCAGACCGATCCACGTTGCGCGTACTGGTAAAATGGGCCGACGGCGAGCTTATACAATAACGACGAAGAGACTTACATCGCATATCCGACAGGCCGTGGAGAAACTTGGTGATGCGCCCGTCGTGATTGTACGTTCGTCGTCCATATATGAGGATACGGTCCACCGTTCAGGCGCCGGTAAGTATAAATCTGTCCCTGCATGGAACCGCACAGAGGCGCTTCTAGAGGCCATTAATAAGGTAGTGCGGGCGGCTATAGAAATAGATGGTGGTGCACATGCCACCAGTGCCACTCCGTTGATTGTGGAACCCTTGATCGACGCAAAGGTAGCTGGGGTCGCGTTCGTAAAACGGGACGTAGACGGGTATCGCATAATTATTGAAAGCACGTGGGGTCTTAGCGTAACAATTCTTCATGGTCTAGTGAGTCCTGATAGGGTAATACTGTATGTAAGTAAAACAGACCATACGGACATAACGATTGAGGATGAGGTAATTGGTGGGAAGGATATCACAGTGTTGGCATGCAACCGCTCATGGCTGGACGGGCGAATTTTCCCGTCTGATGTTCACGACCTAGCGCTGGGGGAGCACGCGATCGGTGCGTGGAAGGTATTATACGGAAGTGCGGACGAGCCATTGGTTGTCTACAAGACTCCAGATTTTTATCGTCAAAACATAGCTCTATCGAAACATGATATAACGCACTTGGCGGACGCATGCATTAGAGTCTGCGGAATACTTGACATGGATGCAGACATCGAGTGGGCTATAGACGGCAATGGAATCTGGATAGTTCAGGCTCGGCAAATAACTGTCGACGTCCGTGGTATCACGAGAAAGACGGGTGCGTCTATATTTGAAAGTGCCAAAAATGATATTGAAGATCCATGGAAACAGCAGCACGTCAAGTTATCACTTAATGATATTGGACAGGCAGCCAACCGTGAGATCATTAGTCTCACTGGGAACCCTGTTGCGCCTGGACGATGCAGCGGAGTCGCGCGCCTATGGAGAGAATCATGGCATGCGACTGATGCCGCCGATCGGCAACGACTTTGTGGGATCTTAGTGTGTGACTATATTATACCAGAAATGATGAGCCAGATAGATGACTGTGTAGGAATCATAACATCACAAGGAGGAATGCTTTCGCATGCGGCAATTCTTGCACGCGAGCTAGGTATTCCCTGCGTCACGTCGGTGGTTGCGATATTCGCGCATGTCGCGGACGGGGTCTGGATAGAAATGGATGGGATGGCAGGGACAGTCGTTGTTGGCGGAGGCGGGCAGATTCACGTGGGATTGGGGGAAGCGCCGTCACCAGTGTCGGTTGAGGACACTGAGGAATGTGGGGGCCAGGCCCGCCATGATGAGGCGACAGAATCGCGTAGCTTCCAATTCGTAGAGTCTATAGAACACTGGATGGCGGTCAACACGTATAAGGATCCTACGCAAGATCAAGTAGCGTGCTTAAGTGTGAGCTTGTGCTTAGAGCTAAAAAAGTTGGGCATCGGGGGATTGCGGCGGATCAGTGAGGGAAAAATTGGGGCAGATGGTAGGCTTGGTATTTACGTGCCAGATGGGCTTTGTTTGGAGGACGAAAAGCTATCGAAGACACTGTCAAAGATAATGGCCATGAGATCAACGTCGTTCAGGTATGGGCACATATATTGGGTTCGAGAGGCGGGAGGCTCGAACGAGAGCAAGGGTTTAGGAGCAGCGTGATTATCGCGCGCGATAATAATATAGACAGCGTAAATATGTAAAAGGAGCGCATTCTGATAGTGTTCGTCACATACCGCCGCGTGAGGGCTGCTCTCTCTCTCGCCAGTTGCGAGAGGATCTGAGCCGAATTGCTGATGGGGATTAAGCTGGAGTCTGAACAGGATCTGTGACGGGCAGCCGCTGGGTTTCTAACGGCCGGAGCGCCTCGATAATTAGTTCCCTGTGCGGGGAGAGTTGCGCGGCTGCTGACAGGAGCCCATGAGGCGTACGGGGAGGCAGTGGATGATCGAGGTAACGGATCTGGTCCGTGTGTATCGGGTGCCGAACAAGGCTCCAGGTCTTGCGGGTGCCATGGGCCACGTCGTGCGCCCGCGATGGCGCGACATCGTGGCCCTGCATGGCGTCAGTCTACGGGTGGAGGCTGGGGAGCGCATCGCATTCGTGGGCCCCAATGGTGCTGGCAAATCGACGACTCTGAAAATTCTGACCGGTGTGTTGACTCCGACGTCTGGAAGCGTGCACGTGGACGGCCTCGTTCCCTGGCGCGACCGGATCGAGAACAATCGTCAGATAGGGGCGATATTTGGCCACCGCACGCAGCTCTGGTGGGACCTTCCGGTCATCGAGTCTCTGGAGACGATTCGTCGGCTGTACGGGGTCGACCGGGCGGCCTTCGAGCACACTATGGATCGTCTGGTCTCTGTCCTTGAGATCGGAGGTTTACTCGAAAGACCAGCCCGTCAGCTCTCTCTTGGCGAGCGGATGCGCTGCGACCTCGCGGCAGCATTGTTGCACGAACCTCCCATCCTTTATCTGGACGAGCCCACCATTGGTCTCGACGTCGCCGTCAAAAACGACGTACGGCAGTTTCTTCGAAAACTGAGTAATGAGAGGTGCGTCACACTTATGATGGCCTCGCATGACATCGGTGATATCGACGAAATATGTGACCGCCTAGTCATGATGGAACGTGGGCGAATCGTCTATGACGGGAGCCTGGAGGCGGTGCGGGCGCGCTTTGGGCACGAACATCTGATCGAGTTGGTGTTTTCCACGGCGGTGCCCGACGCCGTTCTCACCGCTCGTGGACTGCTGGCGTCGTACCCAAACGTCTCACTCGTCGCCGATGGGGCCTATCGCCTGCAGATCCAGTTTGATAGCCGACTGGTGAGCTCAGCGCGTCTGATTCATGTGCTGCTGCCGGTGTTCCCCGTGAAAGATCTGCGGCTGGGTGGGCCAGACACTGAAGGCGTAATCCGAAGATTGTATAAGGGCGAGTTGAAGTACGAGGACGGCTGACTGTGTTGACAGCGAATATGGCATCGTATGGGGCCCTGGTGCGCGCGGCATTCCTGGATGGAATGGCGCGCCGGCGAACGGCCCTGTTTGCCTTTCTCGGCAATCTCGCCTGGCTTGTCATTCCGTATTCCATCTGGCGCGAAGCCTATTCGTCGGTCCATCGCGTCGGCGGTTTCGACTGGGGGCAGATGCGTACCTATCTGGTGTGGTCTTTCCTTATCAACGGGCTGCTGACGTTTCGGGTCGAGACCCAGCTCTTCAATCGGGTACGCACCGGCGAAATCCTGATGGAACTGATTCGGCCGATAGATCTCCAGAAGGGGCGTCTGGCGATGGTCGTGGGCGGCATTCTGGCCGATGGTCTCTTCAGTATCCCGTCCATGCTTGTGCTGGCGGGGATATTTCTGCGCCCGTTAGCGCCAGTGTCGGTCGAAGCCGGTGCGGCATTCGGTGTGAGTGTGGTGCTAGGGTTCGTGGTAAAGTTTTTGATCAGCTATCTCACGGCCGCAGTGTCGCTTTGGACGGAAAACATCGTGGGCCTTGTCTGGCTGCGCAACGCCGTTACGGATGTCTTGTCGGGCGCCGTGGTCCCGCTCGTATTGTTGCCGCCTGCGCTTGCCACGGTCGCTGCGTGGTCGCCATTTGAGGCGATCGTCTACATCCCGCTGTCCGTTTACCTGGGGCACGTAGCGCCTCTGTCGGCGCTTGCCGCGCAGGCCGCCTGGGTAGTGGTCTTGTGGTTGCTGGCGAGGGCCGTGTGGTCGGTCGGCCTAACGCGTCTCACGGTCCTTGGGGGTTAACCTATGAAGGACTGGAAGCGCTGGATCTCCTTGTATGTGAGGCTCATTTTCCTGCACATTCGCTCGCAGTTCGAGTTTCCGGGGGATTTTTGGATTGGGGTACTCGGTTCAGCGCTCAAGCAGGTCACGGGGTTGATCTTCCTGGGGGCGCTTTTTGCGCACATCCCGGCCATTGCCGGATGGAGTCGGTGGCAGGTCGCGTTTCTGTTTGCCATGATTCTGATACCCCAAGGCATCGCCGATGTTGCTGCGGCGGGCCCCTGGACCCTACGGACGCTCGTAAGTCATGGGGCCTTTGATCGCGTCTTGCTAAGCCCGGCCCCACCCCTGCTTGTGGTGTTGACTAAAATATCAAACTTCCATCAAGGCGCGGCGACCGGCCTCCTGGGTGTCGCGCTCGTTATGGTCAGCAGCGCTCATCTTCATCTGGCTTGGGACGTCGCGCACGCTATGTATTTTGGCTGCGCGCTCATAAGCGGCACGGTCATAGTCTCTGCGGTGAATCTGGCCGCGAACAGCTATGTGTTCTGGGAGCCCACACCCACGAGCGCCGTGCCGTTCTTTGTCAATAACATCGCCGAGATCGCCAAGTTTCCGATGAGCGCCTATGGTAAAACCGTGCAGTTTGCCCTGACCTACATCGTGCCATTTGCGGCGGTCAGCTATTACCCTGGGCGGATTTTGCTCGGTAAGTCGCCGCTTAATTTGGGGGCCTTCGCCTATACGCTCTTCATGGCGTTGGCGACCAGTATCGTGGCCTATGGCATCTGGACGCGCGGTCTCCGTCGTTACCAAAGCACGGGGCACTGAGAAAAAAGATCAGCTTAAAGGGGTACGCCATTGACATACAGAAACATCAACGATGTGCGGTATGTGTCAGTCCGCTGCCGTAATGGAAAAGATATTGTCATGTTCACCCCTGAACTTATTGCGCAATATTTGATTGACTCACCGCTCCTTCCTGAGCTGTTAGATATAGCCGCGTTGCCGTCTCTCGGTGCTACACTATATGTGTATCCAGATGCATCCATGAAGACATTCGGATGGCCGTCTGGCTTGTTGGCCACGACAGTGGGAAGTGGAGGTTACATATATCCGGCTGCGATGCCAGATGCGTCTGACGCCTTTCTTGTGGCTGCCCTAGACGCACATATTGACAGTATTGACTCCCGCACTGCGAGGCAGATATTTTACGATCTTGAAGAGACTCTTAGGACGCCGCGTGTATTACCTGGCGAGCACAAATTTGGGCTGCGGCGAGCGCGATCATCCACCAAACAGAAGCAGATCGAATTGGGCAACCTATCCTGGCTACCGGAGAAGGTGCAGAGGCAAGTTCTTGCTAGCTATGGTGTGGCGTATGGCCATTTTGTAGAATTACGCATAGTACGGAGCATAGTCAATAGCGACCCGAACCTCAGAAGAACACTGACAGAGGGCCAAATAGTCGCAATCGTACACATGGGGGCTGGTCCTATAGCGGACTATATTACGTTTGAGGTTGGCGAGAAAATGGTGGAAAGAAATATTGCCAAAGAGGATATACCGCGTGACATGATCCGCAAGGGCTATTATGGCGCGCCAAGGACATCTGACTTAGGGCGGGAGTATCTTTACGGGTATGAGCGCGGAGCATCGTACGCATTTCGCAACAGGCTACTTATATTGGACAAGATCGCCACTGTCGTAGGGAGATTCACAGAATGGCGAGAGAAACACCCCGCTATATTATCGCATAAAGTGCACTCAGGGATTGAGCGAGGGAGGGATCATGGAATTCCGATAATGCGGAGCTTCCGAGGCGTGCAAGCATTCTCAAATACCGAGGATGCGACCGCCCGCGAATATGGCTGGTATCTATTCGTAGCGGGCGGTCTTTTGAGTCCGAGTTATTTGGTTTCCGAGGGCGAGTATGGAAGCTTGTTTCTGAATCGTTGCTCTCACGGCATCCCGGCATGGGAGATGTTATCGCGTGGTGAGGACGGTTCGAGCGATACTGAAGGTATGGGAAACGGAGAAGTATTGACGAATGCCGTTATCGAGCCAGGACAACGCCAAAGGGACTGCCGTAATGGCGATCTCGTAATGCAATATCTGGCGAACAGTCTGGCCGTAAATGTGGTGGCGAGCTTGTCACCATTTATGTCATTTCATTTTAATGGCGTTCGTACTGAGCCGGCTAACAGGCAGCACGAATCGGAGAATACCTGAGCCTTTTGAGGTGAGAACATATGGTCGGGCTATTCGCCAGACGCGACTGGAAGAGGTTGTTTGCCAATGAAGATGACTGTAATCTTCTCCTAGAGTCACGATCACATGTCGTATTTGACTATAATGATATGTTTTTCGGGGCAACATCTGAGGAGGTGAGTTTGTATGCGGATGGATTAGTATATATGAATAGGAGCTTTTATGGTGAAAGGCGTCCGTTCGGTGTCAAACGGCGAGACGGGGTAGTGGTTATCGAAAAGAGAGTCTATAAATCGGCATTGCTCCGCTTCAGGATTGGGTGTTTCTCGTTCCCGCGGGTGGGAAATTTGGAACGGAGGTTCCGCACGGCAACGCGCGTGTTTGGCGATAATGACGGATGGTTGGGGCGCCGGTCGTATCTGGATAACAACATAGAGAGGCGGGCTCTTATATCCCTGATGTCATACCATGTAATGAACTGGTTCATTCCGTTCAGAGCCTTCAATCGATATTTAGTATCGCTCTTTGGCGAACAGGATGGGGAGCACATTTTCCGATCAATGTTTGTGTCACGCATTGGTAGTCACATTAGCTCATGTAGCAATGCGGACGATCGAATAGAGCATATACATATAAGTAACCCATATAGTAAAAAGAGGGGCGTGTTGGACAGGGTCTCGGAGATATGTGAGTGGATGACGGAGTGCGATGCAAAGGATTATCAAACATTGATGGCAATAATGCACATAGCGATGCTGGCCGCCACTGAAGAAGAGCTTAGGAGGATCGTGCAGTTGCGCATATTTTCCGACGACCGTGGCAAACGAGACGTCGAATGATTTGCGCGCCACGACGGTCTTTGTTCAAGCTAATCTTGGCAGCGAAGCAAGCAAGAACAAAGATAGATATTTTTGGCTATATCCGGATCTCCCCACCAATAAAACCCGCAGATTCCCTAGCCTCATAGTGTTTTCCTCTGCCCTCACAGCGTACGCAAATCGGAAGGAATGTGCGCAGGGATATCGAGGTCTCCGATCGTAAGGAAGATCAGGTCAGCGAAGGGCTCCAAACCGCGGAATCCCGAGGCCCGGTTCTTCACGATCTTGAGTAGACGGTTGATGCCTTCGCCCACGGCATTGGTGAGCGGGCGTTCAATGAAGGAGAGGATATTGTCGAAGTGGTTCCGTACGGTGGTCACAAAGGTCTTGAGCGAGGGCAGCCGGCTTCTCAAGGCCGCGGTCATCCAGCGCTTCAAGAACTGCCTCGCCGCACCGGGATATGTGAAATGCCAGATGCGCCCGAACTCATCCTTCAAGACCCAAGCGCGATGGATGCGCCGGTTGGAGGTGCGTAGCGCGTTTAAGAAGCGCGACTGTTTCTTGGAGCGATTGCGTGCATGCATCCCGAGCATCCACCGCAGCCCCTTGATGGCCTGACGCCCCCGCTTATCCAGTCCCCGCCACTCGTCTTTCCGGACGGCATCAAGCGCCTCGTTCAAGGCCTTCACCACATGAAAGCGATCGATCACGAGGGTGGCGTTCGGGCAGTGGTGTTGAATGGCCCCAGTGTAGGCGCGGCCACTCGTCTTTCCGGACGGCATCAAGCGCCTCGTTCAAGGCCTTCACCACATGAAAGCGATCGATCACGAGGGTGGCGTTCGGGCAGTGGTGTTGAATGGCCCCAGTGTAGGCGCGGCTCCTGTCGCAACTCGCCCAGCGAATGCGCTGCTTCTGGCCATCCGATAACTGTTCGTTGAAGAACCGGTCGATGGTCTCGCGCCCCTTACCTTGACCTACCCACACCACACGGGAGCGGTCCAAGTCGTAGATTATCGTGGCATATTTCCGGCCTTTGCAATACGCGATCTCATCGGCTCCGAGGGTCACCAAGCCCCGGATCGTGTGGCCCGTGCGCACCCGGGTGATGACCCGGTGCAGACAGTTAGAGAGCGTCGATGGGGCCATCTTCAGTATGGCGGCAGCAGTTCTAAATGTAGGAATGATTATCAATACCGGGTCACGGCCATGAACCGGTATGTCTGGGGGCTGGACAAAAGTTACGGTTCACGGTATAAAGCGCTGGGTCATAATATTCAGCGAGCAGAGCTTGGCTTTTCCGTTAGTTGGGAGCCCCCTTGATTTTAAGGGATTAGTGGCCTCCCTCAGGGAGTTGATGCAGCGGTTCCCGGACAAGCGGACGGGAAAGAACTGCGTCTACGCCATGGAAGACGCGGCCTTGGCGGCCTTTGCCGTGTTCACTATGCAAAGCCCTTCGTTTCTAGCCTATCAGAGGACGATGAAACAGACCAAAGGCCAGAGCAACGCGCACACGCTCTTTGGCATGAACCTGATCCCGACTGACAACTGCATCCGCAACCTGCTGGACCCGGTGGCGCCCAGTCATGTCACCCCCCTATTCGAACAGACATTCGAGGCACTGAACGCGGGCGGCCATATTGACCCTTTTCGCGTTTCTCTCTCCTCATCCCAGAACGGTGCCGGCCAGCTGCTGATCGCCCTAGACGGGACAAGCTATCACCATTCTCATACCGTCCATTGCCGGCAGTGCACGAAGATCGAACACAGGAAGGGCGAGGTCAGCTATCAGCACACGGTGGTTACACCGGTCGTGGTGTCTCCCGAACGCAACCAGGTCATCGCGCTGGCGCCGGAATTCGTGACCCCCAGGACGGTCACGACAAGCAGGATTGTGAAACGGCGGCAGCCAAGCGGTGGCTTACCGCCCATGGTGCCCGCATCAAAGCGCTCAACGCGACGATTCTGGGCGACGACTTGTATAGCCGCCAGCCGATGTGCGAAACCGTCTTGGGCCTGGGACTCCATTTCCTTTTCGTGTGCAAGCCGAGCTCCCACGTCACGCTCACCGAATCGATCAAAGATCTCACCGCCCAGGGGGCTATACAGACTCACCAGGTCCTGCGCCGCAAGGGCAAGAAAGCCTGGACTGACACCTATCGTTTCGTCAACCACGTTCCCTTGCGCGAGGGCGACGATGCCCTAGCGGTCAATTGGCTGGAGTTGACCACCCAAGACGCCGCGGGCAAGCAGACATACCAGAACGCCTGGATCACCCAGCATGCACTCGATAAAGCTCATGTCGCGAAAGTCGCTGAAGCGGGCCGCGCGCGCTGGAGGATCGAGAATGGCAACAACAATGTTCTGAAGACCAAGGGGTACCATCTTGAACACAATTTTGGGCACGGCAAGAAGTATCTCTCCTCGCTGCTGTGCACCTTCAACCTGCTGGCCTTCCTGCTGCACACTTTCCAGGAAATAACCAACCAAAAATACCGCGTGTTGCGCGCGACCCTCCCCACCCGCAAAAGCTTTTTCGACAGCATTCGGGCGCTCACAACTTTTATGTGTTTCGACAGTTTCGAGGCCTTGCTCGACTTCATGCTGCGGGGTCTCGACATCGACGCGCCCGACAGCAGTTGAGGGCCGCCATGGAACCCATTCGATTGGCAAACCGCCTACGGCGTCCGCCCCCTTTTGGCTGAGACCTTTGTTGATCCCACACGCTTTACGGGCCACTGCTACCGCGCGGCCCACTGGATCGACGTCGGTCTCACCACGGGCCGCGGCCGTGAGGATCGCCATCACGAACGCCATGGGGCAAGCCCCAAGCGCGTCCTGGTCTACCCGCTGGTGCCCGATGCCCGACAAAGGCTCCTGCAAGCCCCGTAAATTCTTAAGCGGACGCCCCCATTCGAGGCGGAGCCAGTTCACATTGAGAATTGCTGCCCCACACGCGCCCGTCAGGGCGATGGGCCAGGGAGTCAAGTGCCACGAGGGCCGCACCGGAGAGCGGTATCCGGCGAGGCGTCCCGGTCTTGGTGTGCGGGATCAAGAGGACCCGTGCCTGACGGTCCAGGTGCTCCCATCGGATGGTCGCGATCTCGCCCCCGTGTGTGGGCGGCCGCCAGGAGGCGGGTGTGTTCGTCGCCGACCAGCCGCCGATCCCGGGCGTTCGGCTGGCGAGGCTTGCGGACGAACTCTGTAGGGTTCGCAAGTGATTCCATGCCCCATTCTCGGCGGGCGATCATAAAAAGGTGGGAGAGGGTCGCGATGTAGGCAAATACCGTTCGGGGGCCAACCCCCTCGGCTTCCTTGAGCTTGACTGCAGCAGTCACGTCCTGTCCCCGGATGTTCGCCATCGGGCGGCAGGCCAGGGTCAGCGGCTGGCCAAGAAAACCTGCGCTCGCGCGGTGATCGCGCAGCAGGGGGTCGTAGACCTTGGTGAGGCCCGGACCCGCGCAAAACTCATGGAGTATTTCAAGAAGCATGCGAGATTCGGGATCAGCAAAGACCAGTGCGATACCCTGGTCGCGGAACTCAAGGTCCAGGCCCTCCAGAGCGGCGTGACGCTCCACGAGGCCGCGCTCCAGTCGTGTACCACCAACACTCGACTCCTAGTCGCCGGACATGAACCCCGGGCGATCGCCCAAGCCGCGCGTGAACTCGGCGGACTGCCCGGCGTGGTCGCCGTGGCCGATCTGCTCGACCAGATCAAGCGCGCCCCGGGCGCCCAGCGCGCCGGCCCCTAAGCCCGGTCTGAATCCCAACCTCGCAAACCCCTGATCCGGACCCATCGGAGGCATCCCCGCGTCTGGAGGCCGTCGCGGACGCCGAATCGTCGCCCGAACGGGCCAGCGCGGGCCACTTTTCGGCATGAACCACCGGAGACTTGGCAAGGGGAGGGGGTTTTGGGGGCCTGGAGAGGTCTGCGCGAAGGGTAAGGGCGAACCACCACGGCCCTGGTAGGTATGGAATATATACCGATGAGGGCCGAGGTGGTCGCGCGGAGCCCAGGATGCGCGGCGCGATAAGGCTTGGAGATGGCTTATGCCGTGAAGACGATTCCCACGCGTTTGTGGTGCGCGTTGGGGGTGGGTCGCGCGGGTCCAATAATGATTTGCACATCAAGCCCCAGCCGTGCCAGCCCATCCAGCATCTTCGTCTCGCTTATGCCGCGGAACTGACCGCGCAGCATCTGCGAGAGCTTGGGCTGAGTGAGGCCAAGAATGGTCGCCGCATGCTGTTGGCTCCATTGCCGTTCCGTGATAATCTCGCCAATCTTGACGGCGAGCTGGGCTTTCATCATCATCTCTTCCGCATCCGGGCGACCCAGGTCTTCGTAGACGTTCCCACTGCTCGGTTCGACGGTCTTCATGAGTTCTCTCCTTTCGCGTGCTGTTCGGCAATGCGCAACCGCTCGTGAATCTTGTCAATGTCGGGCTTGGGCGTGGCGATCCCGTGCGTCGATTTCTTCTGGAAACAATGCAGCACATAGATAGCCTCGGCGAATCGCACGGTATAGACCGCCCGAAACGAGCCGCCCTCCGACCGCTCCACAATCTCCTGGACATCCGCCGATCCGAAGCCTTTGAGCGCTTTGGCCTGTTCGTGCTTCCCTCCAATCTGCGCCAAGTACAGCGCGTACCCAAAGGTGTCCTGCACCTCTTCCGGCATCGCGCAGAGGTCTTTTTTCGTGCTTGCGATCCAGAACAAAGGCTTCGTGGTCCAATGATACCCATATGGGAATAACGGGGCAAGGGCATACAATTCCGTGCCCCGATTTCTGCCCCCGCTGATAACTCCAGAGGTCCCTAATGGCCCCCAATGGCCCCCATGCAGGGGGCCAGTCGGGACGGCTGGTATGGGGGAGTCAGTCCGCGTCGGTCGCGTCTTGTGTCTCCCGGCAGTCTGGGTATTTTTTGCACCCAAACCACGGGCCGTGCTTCCCGGTTTTGAAAAACCGCATGTGCCCATGCGCGGGATCGGCGGGGCACACGGGCGCGGGCTTTCCGTCCGGTCCAAGGTCCACGGTCCCCTTACACGTCGGGTACTCGTTGCATGATAAGAACGCGCCGTTTTGCCCGTGACCTCGCGCATGGGGCCATGGCATAGTGGACAAGGGATGGTCGAAATGTCAGTCATGGTCTATCCTCCTGGGCCGGCCCATCCGGCCCTCGTCTATAGCTATCGGTGGGGAAATCAGCGTGGCTGGGGCCGACTAGAAAAACATTTGGACTCAGGGGATTTTCGGTAACAAGATCCGTCACGCCGCGCTCGCGTACAATGGCCCAGCGCTGTTATACCGCGGACCGCGCCTTTTGTTCAGCCTTCGTGGTCATTGCCACATTGAGAATTGCTGGCGGCTACAGGTCGGCAATGCGGCCGAGGTCCGGCCGGTGGGTGGAGGCGTATCGGCTTTGCCTGCTAGAAACACTGAGGTGTCTTCCGCAAGAGACCTGGGCCAGAGCGCACCAACCGCGCGCTGAGCATGCCTACGAGCGCCAGCCGCGACATGACCGGGCCCTCTTGACCCGCGCGGGGGGGGTGCACGAACGGCCGCCCATCCTGGTGCGGCACAACGGCCAACGCGACGGCATCGCCAAATCCGATATTGTAGGCCGCATGGCCTACGCCCATAACCTGTGAGAGCGACTGAAGGAGCACGAAACCGCCGTGCTGCTGTTCGCCAGGGATCCGAGCGTTTCCTTCACGAATAACCGCGCCGAGCGCGATCTGCGCATGAGCAAGGTTAAGCAGAAAGTGTCCGGCTGCTTCCGCAAGGCCGAATTCGCCCAGGCCTATTGCCGCATCTAGAGCTACCCGCAGACCATAGCCAACCACGGCTACAACCCTCTCGTCGCTATCCAAATGATCCTATCCGGTCAGCTCTACGCCGAAACCGGATGAGCAGTTACCTGAGGGTTTTAGTGGTGGGGAGATCCGCATATAGCCTATTTGTTTCATGGACGCCAACCCTTCTCCCATAGAACCTTGTCCAGTTCTAGCACGAACCAAGCGCCCCCGAGCCGCCACCAAGCCTGCTCGCACAGACGGCGCCGAACGTGCGCGCTTCGCGCGCGGTAATGTATCGCGCCACGGGCTTTGTCTCCGAGCACAAGACGAGATGTTCCATGTACGAACCTTTCAGGCTGCGCGTACCGCGCAGTAGGAACGCCGCTTCATCAGGACTCAGGCGACGCGTCGGGCGGGACCTTCGAATCCGGAACGTCTTGCTCATGTAAAACATGGCCACGCGACCGGTCAGGTTAGCGCCGTCGGATTTACGGCTTCTTGGGCGTGGTGTATTTGACTTCTTTATGGAACGGTTCCCAGATGGTCTCGTATCCAACGTAACCCTTCTCGTTCGGCGCTTTTTGCCGGGTTGTCAGAAAGCGCGATTTACCTTCCGGGACCGGACGTTTGGTTTTGGTGGGCTCGCTCATTGTTTACCTCGCGATGGAAAATGGGGCTCGGAAACACCGATACCAGGCTACCCAACGCGTAACAGATCGAGCGATGGAGTGAAATCCGGTTACCGGGTTTAGGTTCAGCGCTGCACTTTCTGTTGCGCAGGCCGTTTTTACACCATTCAAACCGGAACGGCGCGACAGTTATTCAGGTCAGGGGCCGCTTCCAACTTGCCGCCGTACTGGATTTCCTCGTCGGTGGCATCACGTACCATCACTATCTCAAGCTTGAAAATCACTTCCCGGCCGCACAGCGGGTTATTGCCGTCGATCGTCACCGTTCTGGCGTCCAGTCGGGTCACCAGAAAACTCTTGGTTTGACCGTTGTCGTTTTCCATCAGGATGGCCGTGCCGACTTTACGGTATGCCTCGGGGACATTCCCGATGGGTTCAATAACCACCAGTGCTTCGTCCCGGGGGCCATAGATGTCGTTGCAATCTATGTGCACTTCGACGATATCGCCCTCGGATTTGCCTTCCAGCACGTCCATGACCCGGGGCGACAATATCTCGGTGACGCCATGGACATAGCCAAGAGGAAACTCGACCTGCGTCAGAACCTGGCGCGTTTTCTGGTCGATGACCTTGTATGTCAGTTCGACATATTTGTTCTCTTCGATGATGGCTTTCATGGGTACCCCGACGCTTCAGAAAATGGAGGCGGCAAAGATGCGCACCTCGCCTTGTTCATAGCCTAGCACCAGCCGACCGAGCCATTCACCTTCCCTCTTCGTGCTTCGGACCCGGTACAGCACCGTGACATGCTGCCCTCTACGGATGATCCCAAGGTAATCCCATTCTTCGTGCAGGCTTCGGGTCAGTTCGCTGTTGGCGAACTGTTTGCCGACTTCGACTTCATTGAGGCCGAGCAGCAGGTCGTAGGAGAAATTGCGGATGAATTTGCCGTATTGCCCCTGGTTGGAGTATTTGATCAGGTCGCGCCACATGGGGTGGGCGAGCGCCAGAATCGCCTCGTCGGTGTGGTCGATAATGTTCGTGGAGGTCTTGGGTGTGGGCTGAACGACGGAGCTGCTCATGAGTAAGTCCTCTGAAAAAACGGTGCAATATAAGCGGCGGGCCTTCAGGGTGGTCGGCAGCGGCCATCAGGCGCGCCCCCGGGGCTGCGGCTCACTCGTCCTTGCCGGCCAAGTGGTAGCATGGGGCCTTTTCCATGGTGTATTCGCCGGTCTCGGGATTGCGACGCGATACGGTGAGGACGTGCCAGTTTGCATCGTCGAGCTTCATCGCGTCCCCCCGGTAGTAGTAACCTGGCCAGCGGGTTTCCTTGCGGAACAGGGTGTGTTGCATGACCGCTTCGGAGGTGAGGTGGCGGTGCTTCAGTTCCCAGGCGCGCAAGAGCTCGTGGATGTCCTCGGCGGCGATCTTCTCAAGGTCTTCTTCCATGATCTTGAGTTTTTTCAGGCCGATCTGCAGCAGTTTGTCGTTGGTCATGTAGTTGACCGTCGCCCCTGCGCAGTACTCGTCCATCAATTTCTGCAGACGGTCCAGACCTTGTCTGGGGTTGATGTAGTGCGGGTTGACGCTACCCGCCGTGATTTCGTTGCGGTTGATCCTGTAATGCTCCATCGGCTTGAAGATTTCTTCCCCACGGCGTTGGATCTGCGCGTCGGAAATCTGGATGCCCTCGGCCTTGCCGTCGTCGATGTATTTGCACGCGGCCTTGGCGGCCAGACGGCCTTCGGTAAACGAGCCCGACGAGAACGCGTGCGGCGTACCACCGACGGCGTCGCCCGCGCCGAACAGGCCTTCAACCGTGGTCATGCGGTTGTAGCCCCAGTAGTACTCCGGAGGGGAAATGTCCTCCGGGCCTGAACACCAGGCGCCGCAACCGGTGGCGTGCGAGCCCATCACATACGGCTCGGAGGTGGTCAGTTCCGGGTTTTCATACCTCGGGTTGACATCAGTCGCCGCCCACAGTACGGCCTGACCCACGGTCATGCCGAGGAAGTTATGCCAGCCGATCTCCTCAAGGTGCGGATCCTGGAAGGCCTCCATCGTCACCATATGGATAGGACCGCGGCCGGCGTTCACCTCGGAGATGAATGCGTGGTTGCGCAGACAGGTCGGAATAGGTTTGTGGGACAAGTGCTGGCCTTCGGTATCCAGATATTCCTTGCCGACCATTTCAGTCAGCGCCGGGAACCACTTCGACTCGTACTCTTCGCCATTGCAGTTCTGCGTGTAGGTCTTGAGGTGCAGGAAGTACGCTCCCACCGGACCGTAACCGTCCTTGAATCGCGCCAGTACGATACGGTTTTCCATCTGGGTCATTTTCGCGCCCGCCTGGATCATCAGGGCGTAGGCTGAACCCGATGACCACGGCGCATACCAGACGCGGCCTGCGCCTTCACCGACTGAGCGCGGCTTGAATATGTTGGAGGCTCCGCCCGCACCGACAATCACCGTCTTGGACTTGAAGACATGGTAGTCACCGGTGCGGACGTTAAAGCCGACTGCGCCGGCCACGCGATTCTCCTTGGCGTCATCCATCAGCAGATGGGTGATACAGATCCGGTTGAAGACCTTGTCGGCGGATTTCTTGGCGGCCTCGGCGACGATCGGCTTGTAGGATTCGCCGTGAATCATGATCTGCCAACGCCCTTCGCGCTGATAAGCGCCGGTCTTGGGGTCGCGCATTATCGGCAGACCCCACTCTTCGAACTGGTGAACGGCTGAATCAACGTGACGCGCCATATCGAACAGCAGGTCTTCGCGCACCATACCCATCAGGTCCATCCGTGCGTAACGGACGTGATCTTCAGGCTTGTTCTCGCCCCAGCGCGTGCCCATGTAACAGTTGATTGCGTAGAGGCCCTGGGCCACCGCGCCCGAACGGTCCATGTTGGCCTTTTCGGCGATGACGATCTTCTTGTCCTGCCCCCAGTAGCGCGCTTCCCACGCGGCACCCGTGCCGCCTAGGCCCGCTCCTACGACGAGGATGTCGATGTTGTCTTCGACAACCGTGTTGTAAGCCATTAGTAGTACACCCCTTCTTTCATCACGAGACCGTTCGATTCCAGCGTGTGCAGATCGCCTTCGTCCATGCGAATGTATTTGGGCTCGTTAAACAGTAACTGGCTATCACGCATTGCTTGGCTCGGCGCGGGCACATCAGAGAGTTGAGGGATGTGTTTGCCCCAGGGTTTGGTCGTGATCGGTGCCAGCAGCTCCATGTCTTTTTCGCCATTGCGGAACTTGATGCGCCAGGCAATGACGCCTTTTTCCTCGTCACGGCGGACGCGCACCGAATGTCCCAGCGGGGCGAAGTCGGCGTAGCCGCGCACATCGATCGCGTCCTGCGGGCAGGCCTTGACGCACGAGTAGCACTCCCAGCACATGTTCGGCTCGATGTTGTAGGCACGCCGTGTGACTTTATCGATATGCATGATGTCTGACGGACAGATATCAACACAGTATCCGCAGCCATCGCAACGCGTCATGTACACAAAGGTAGGCATGGTGTTCCTCTCGATTGATTGGCCTGTTAAAAATGGTTGGCCGCTTCACGCTTGATTCCCAATCCCATATTGGGCGGGTTGGCGCCCATGTAGGTCGGGATATCCGGAAACCTTGCCTGCACTTCAGGATCCGACAAATCGTAGATTGCGGGCATGTTTTCCCTCGAGCCATCCGCCTTGATAACGCGCTTCTGGAACGCGGCCGCGGGCTTGAAGAACATGTGCGCAAACTTGGACCAGTACACCGAGCCAAATAGCAGGGTGCTGAAGGCGATGAACAACACGAAGAACAGCATGTTCAGCGCGCCGAGTCCCGTAGTGAAAGACCAGAGCAGTGCGAAGGTGGCCATGCCAAGCAGGCCTACGATGAATAGGTCGCCGCGCCCGTTGAGGTGATACCACTTGACGCCCTCGCTGGCGACGTCGACACGGATGCTGAACCAGAACCAGTAACCCCCCAGGCACAGCATGGCCGCGCCCAGACGCCAAAGCAACGGCAGGATGCTCGGCGCCGGATCGCTCAAGGTCGGATAGCCAAAGATCAATATCGCTGTGGTGACGACAAAAATCATGAAGCCGTACATCGTGAAGAGGTGGGAAATGCGGCGCTTCGAATTGTCGAATTCACCCGAGGCCAGCACCTCCTTGGCGACGGTCTTCAAGGCCAGCGTGCTTTTTTCACCGGTACTTAGCGTGCGCGTCGCGTTCTTTCTTGCCTTCCTGGCATTCTCGAAAAAGTACCGCGCGCTTTTCTTGTGACGCATGTCGAGTATGGTCCCGGCGACCACCAGTAGGAGCATCAGCAGGACGTATGCCTGCATGGCAGTCGGGGGTATTATGGCGGCGAGCTCGGCGAAGGGGTTGCTAGCGATCATGGGCTCAGGTCTCCTTGGGGCTTTACGAACGCGAGCAGGTGTCGCTGGATACGACAGCGCTGGCCGCGCATGGACTCGGCGGCCGGTGATGGGTCTGGCCAATCCCCCGCATGAACATGGCGGTTGATCAGCTCTCGTCTGAATGGAGTAACGCCCGAAAGCCGGTGACGCACAGTGGGGTTTATTGGCCTTCTTGCGACAATCGAAATGTGTTGCAGCTGTGTTGGATAGGACTTAAGAAAAGTGGAATACATCTTACTGGCTGAAAAAACGGGCGAAAGGGTAGCGCGCGAGACCGCTTGTCGAGCTAAGCGGAACCCACCATCCCGATGCCCAAAAATCGCGATTCGCGGTTTTCCTATGACTTGTCTCCTCTGTCGACCGCATAGCAAAACTCAATTCACACTGAGTATCATACGCCTTTAGGGTAACTGATCAATAACCCGTACCCTGCCGCCCACGGTTCCGTCAAGGTCGTGCCGCTAACGCGGCGCCTCGATCACGAAAGGCCTGAGGCGAGCCCAGTCGAGGGGGTGGGTGGCCAGAAACGGTGGGGAGACCGCTTTTTTGGGTGAATTACCCCCAAAGAGGCGCTAGCGAGGCGAGCGCTTATGGCGAGGTAACCCCACGCGGGCCTTAGGTCTTCGGGCTTGGCGTGAAAGAAACGCTACAGAAGGCGAACGCAACCCTGGCTCGAGAAGGCTATGTGGCGGAGAATCGATTGTCAGGCACTCGCCAGGAAGCCGAAATGCGTCAAGGCCTTGATCCAGCGTGGCGCATTGCGTTGCACGGACAGCGCCTCGTAGTCGGTGGCGGCATCTCGGTAATGCTCACCACGCTTCAACATAAAGAAGATCGTGCGCAGGAGCTTGTGGGCAATGGCGACGATAGAGCGTTTGTGGCCGTGCCGGACGACCAGGGCCTGGGGCTTCGACTTGAACACCGATTGCGTCCGGCTGGCGGCATGAGCAAATTCGCAGAGCAGACGACGAACGGTGGGGTTGCCCTTGCGGACATGTCCAGACTTGCGCTTGCCCGCCGACTTGTTGTTGCCGGGACAGACCCCGGCCCACGAGGCCAGTCGGTCGGCGCTGCTGAAGGCAGTCATGTCGGTGCCAATCTCTACAAGCAGCATAGCCGCGCCAATCAGATCAACGCCGGGCAAGGTTTGCAGCAGGGCCAGGGCGTTCTGGGCGCCCGCGAGACCGGCGAGCAGCCGGGCGTCGAAGCGCGTGATGCGCGCCTCGATCTCCTCAATGTGATGCACGAGTTGCGAACGAACTCGGTAGGGTTGCCCAGCGACTCCATACCCCATTCCCGGCGGGCGATTGTAAAAAGATGCGAGAGGGTCACGATGTAGGCGAATATTGTCCCGAATATTGTCCGTGGACCTACGCCCTCGGCTTCCGTGGACCTACGCCCTCGGCTTCCTTGGTGTTAATCGCTGCCGCAATCCTTGCCCCGAACGCTCGCAATGGGGCGCCGGGCCAGGGGCAAGTCCGCCCACCACCGAATGATCGCATCCTCACCCTTGGTGCGCTTGTGAGCGACGACCTTGGTTTGGTAGCGACCCAGCGTCTCACGAAGCGTTGTGATCTCGGCTTCGGCGCGAGAAATAAAGGTGCCTCTCCGTATGTCTGATTCAATGTCACCCGCCCAGGCCTCGGCCTCGGCCTTGGTGTCGAAGGCGCGGACCTGTGCCGGATACCCACGGCGCCCGACATGCGCCTGCCAGACGCGCCTGCCGCTAGGACCCTTACGCGGGATGAACGATGGCATACCAACCCCCCCTTTTTCTTGCGTGTGTTTGTGGGGGGGACCTTACCACAGCAAGGACCTGGTTACAGCGAGATTACAGCAAAGTCGGTTTTGGGGAAGGGGAGATATGCTGCTAAGTGCTTGATTTCTTGGTGGAGCCAGGCGGGATCGAACCGCCGACCTCCTGCATGCCATGCAGGCGCTCTCCCAGCTGAGCTATGGCCCCGTAGCGCGCCGCTACTCTAAGGCCTCGCCTCTCGAAAAGCAAGCTGCGTGATGGCCGAATGGAGGCGTGCCACGCAACGCTCACGTCCGAGCAGGGCGCAGGTCACATCGATCGGCGGCGACACCGGGCTGCCGGTCACGGCGATACGCACCGGCTGGGCGAGTTTGCCAAAGGTGAGCCCCTGACCGGTGGCCACGGCTTCGAGTGTCGCGTGCACGGTCTCGCGTGTCCAGGCGGGCTGCGCGGTGAACGCCTCGGCGAGCGCCGTGAGTGCCGCATGCGGGGCGTTGGCCAGGATGGCCTGATTTTTCGGGTCGTCGATCGTAAGCTGTTCGCGATAGAAAAAGAGCGCCTGTTCGGCCATCTCGACCAGGGTCTTGGCACGCTCTTTGAGGGCCAGGACGACGTCGGTGAGCGCCGGACCGGCGGCGGGATCGGCGCCGCGTTCGATAAGGAACGGCCGCAGGCGCTCGGCTATGTCGGCGGCCGGCAGGGTCTTTATGTAGTGTTGGTTGAGCCACAGGAGCTTTTTGGGGTTGATGGCCGCCGCCGCGGCATGCACGTCCTCGATGTCAAAGAGCGCGATCATCTCCGCGCGCGTGAATAGCTCCTGATCGCCGTGGGCCCAGCCAAGCCGCACGAGATAGTTGATGAGGGCCTCGGGCAGGTAGCCTTCGTCGCGATACTGCATGACGCTCACCGCCCCATGGCGCTTGGAGAGCCGTGCGCCGTCTTCGCCGAGAATCATCGGGATGTGGGCGTAGGCCGGGGGCTTGGCGTCGAGCGCGCGCAGCATGTTGATCTGCCGCGGGGTGTTGTTCAGGTGGTCATCGCCGCGGATCACGTGCGTGATGTCCATATCCATGTCGTCCACGACCACCGTGAAGTTGTAGGTCGGCGTGCCATCGCTGCGGGCGATGATGAGATCATCGAGCTCATCATTGCGGAATACCACCCGCCCCTTGACGGCGTCGTCCACCACCACCTCGCCTGTGAGCGGGTTCTTGAAGCGCACCACCGCCTCCGGTGACGGCCCGTGGCCGGCCTCGCGACAGCGGCGGTCGTAGCGGGGTTTTTCCTTGCGCGCCATCTGCGCGGCGCGCCGCTCCTCGAGCTCGGCCTTCGTGCATGTGCAGTAATAGGCATGGCCGTGGGTGATGAGTTCCGACAGGACTTCGCGGTACCGATCGAAGCGCCGGGTTTGGTAGAATGGGCCCTCGTCATAGTCGAGGTTCAAAAACGCCATGCCTTCGAGGATCGCGGCCACCGACTCGGGTGTCGAGCGTTCGAGATCGGTGTCCTCGATACGCAGTACGAAGCGCCCCTGATGTTTGCGGGCAAACAGCCAGGAATAGAGCGCGGTGCGCGCCCCGCCGATGTGCAGATAGCCCGTGGGGCTTGGAGCAAAGCGTGTGCGTATCGTCATAGTGGGGGGCTATGGTACTGAAAACCGCGAATGAATTCACCGGCGGCGCGGATTCCGAACTCGACGGGGCGCTGGCCGCCGGGGCCTGCGTCATCACCGCCAACAACCGCCTTGCCCACCACCTGCATCTCGGCTATGCGCGCCGCCTGCGCGGCGCCGGCCGCCGGGTGTGGGAGACGCCCGACATCCTCCCCTGGTCGGCCTTCGTACAACGCTCGGCGGAAGTGGCGCGCGCGCACGCGGGGGGGCGGGCGCCGCTGACCGCCGCCCAGGAGCAGTGGTTGTGGTCGGAGCTCGTCACCGAATATGACCCCGGTTTTCTCTGTCAGGACCGGGTGTTTGCGGCGCAGGCCGCCGAGGCCTGGCAACTGCTCGCCGATCATGCCTTGCCACTGCCCGAGACCGGGGGCGATCGCGAGAGCGAGATATTCGTGGCGCTGGCGCGGGCCTTCACGCGGCGTCTTGCGGCCCTCGGCCGGGATGATGCCGCGCACGATCCCGCGCGCATCGCCGAGGCGATCGGCGCCGGGCGCATGGCGATCAGTGACCATGTCCTATGGGTGGGCTTTGAGCGGCTGACCCCGGCGCAGGAGGCGGTGAAGACGGCGTGCGCGGCGCGGGGCGCGCGCGTCTCGGTCCTGCCGCTGCCAAACCGGGGCGGGGAGGGCGATGCGCGGATCTTTGCGACCGCGACCGAGGAACTGACCGCGGCCCTCTTGTGGGCGCGCGAGCGCATCACCAGCGAGGGGCATGGGCGCTATGCGCTGGTGGTGGCGGATCTGGCCGCCGAGCGGAAACGTATTGTGCGGCTTGCCCACGAGATCCTGGCATCCCACTCATGCGCAGGGACCGTGCCCTACGAGATATCGCTTGGTACGGCGCTCGCCGAGGCGCCGGTGGTGGCGGCCGCGTTACGTATCTGGCAATTGGCGGCGGGGACGCTGGCCGCCGGGGAGGCCGCCGCTCTCATCCAGTCGCCGTTCCTTCATGAGGCCGAGGCCGAGCGTTCGGCGCGTGCACGATGCGCCTATGAGATGCTGATGGATACGGCCGAGGTCGATGCGACGGCCGTGGCGCGTGGTCTGCGGGGTGGGGCGCCCAGCGCGCACGCCGGCTTTGCGCGTCTTGCGGGCATCGTCCGCCGCTGGCCAAGACGGGCGTCGGCGAGCGCCTGGGCGGGACTGCTCATGGGGGCGCTCACTGCCGTCGGCTGGCCGGGTGCGGCCGCGCACGAAGACTATCAGGCGATCGCTGCGGTGCATGACGTTCTGGAGTCGTTTGCCACCCTGGAGGCGGTGGCCGACGGGATTTCCTACGCGCGGGCGCTCGGGTTTGTGCAAGGTGCCCTCGGCGATCGGGTCTTTCAGCCGCGTGGAGGCGATGCCCGGTTGCAGATACTGGGACCGCTCGAGGCGATAGGCCTCACGTTCGACGGTCTCTGGGTGATGAATCTGCATGACCGGGCGTGGCCCGCGGTGCGTCCCCCCCATCCGCTGCTGCCGCTTGCCTTCCAGCGCGCCCATCGCCTCCCGCATGCCTTCGTCGAGGACGATATTCGCTTTGCCGGGCGCGTACTTGAGGATCTGGTCGGCGCCGCGCCCGAGACCATACTGAGTTCCGCCCGCCACGATGCCTCCGGTCCGCTGCGCCCGAGCCGGGCGTTGATCGCGCGCGCGGCGGCGGATGTCGAAGCGCCGGCGTTTGTGAGCCGCTTTGGGCAGGCGTTTGCCGCGCGCGCGGCGCTCGAGGATTATCCTGTGCGCGCCGCACCCCTGGACGAGGCGCGCACCGGGCCGTTCGCGGCCGGTCTGCTCGCCGCTCAGGCCGCGTGCCCCTTTCGGGCCCTGGCCCAGTATCGGCTGCGTGCCGACCCCCTCGATGCCCCGGGATATGGACTGACGCCGGCTTTGCGCGGCGCGGTGGCGCACAAGGTCATGGAGATCTGGTTTGGCGATTTTCCCGAGCCACGCGCATGGCTTATCCTGGACATGGATACGCGCGCGCGCCGTATCGCCGAGACCGTGGCGGCGGCGCAGGCCACGGCCGCCGACGACTATGCGCGTTTCCCGGCGGCGTTCGTGGCCCTCGAGGCGCGCCGCATGGAGCGCTTGCTGGCGGAATTCCTCGGGCGCGAGGAGGCGCGGCCGGCGTTCCGGGTGGTGGGGCGCGAGAAGGAGGTGACGCTGCGTTGCGGGCCGCTTGCGATGCGCGGCCGCATCGACCGTGTGGATCTGATCGACGGGCGTGCGGTGCTCATCGACTACAAGACCGGCCGGATGCCGGCCGTGGATTGGATGACCGAGCGCCCCGAATATCCGCAGCTTTTGTTTTATGCCGTGGCCGAAGGCCCGGAAGTGGCGGGCATCGCGTACGCGGGATTGTCGGTGCGCGAGGGCGGCTACAAGGCCTGGACGCGTGACGGGGACCTCGTGCCGGGGGCCACGGTAGTGGCCGATTGGGAGCAGGTGGCGGGGGCGTGGCCGGCGCTTCTGGCGCGCCTGGCGGGGGATTTCGCCGCCGGCGGCGGGGCCGTCGATCCCTTGGACGGGGCCTGTGAATATTGCGGGCGCGAGGGTTTCTGTCGGATCGATGAGGGAGGCGGGGGTGGTGATGACGAGTGATGCCGAGGCCCGGCGCGCGGCCATCGACCCGACCCGCTCGCTCGTGGTTCAGGCCCCCGCCGGATCCGGCAAGACCGCGCTCTTGATTCAGCGCTATCTGGCGCTGCTTGCGCGCGTCGAGACCCCCGAGGAGATACTCGCGCTCACCTTTACGCGCAAGGCCGCAGAAGAGATGCGGTCGCGGGTGCTGGCGGCCTTGACGGCGGACTTTACGGTCCCCGGGGGAAACGACTACGAACGCGAGCTCGCGGCACTGGCGCAGGCCGCCGCGCGCGCAGGCGAGCAGCGCGGCTGGTTTCTCGCGGATTGCCCGGGACGGCTGCGCATTCAGACCTTCGATGCGTTCTGTGGGCAGATCGTCAACCAGTGGCCGGCGGCGGCCGGTGTCGGCGTGGCCCTGGAGGTGGCGCAGGACCCTGCGGCCCTCTATGCCGAGGCCGCACTGGCGACGTTCGCGGAGCTCGGGGCTGATGATGCCGTCGGTCAGGCGCTCGCAGCGCTGCTGCCGGCGCTTGGCAACGATGTCGATCGCTTCGTGGCGCTGGTCGGAGAACTCTTGGGGCGCCGCGAACAATGGCTGCCGGTGGTGCTCGAGACCGGATCGGCCGCCCCCGAGCAGGCGCGCGCGCGTCTCGAGGGGGTGTTTCTGCGTCTGGCCCATGAGGCCATGGCGCGCGCCCGCGCCCTGTTTCCGGAGGAGGCGTTGGGACCGGCCTGCGCGTATCTCGCTACCATCACCGGTGATCCGGACTGGCAGCCGGCGCATCTGGGCGCCGACGGGGTGGGGGCCTTGCGGCTCTGGCAGCGCCTCGCCGGGTATTTTTTGACCGGCGGCGGGGGGTTACGTAAGCAGCTCAAGGATTGGCCGAAGGATTTCGGGTCCACGCGTGCCTTCATGGCGCAATTCGGTGATCCCGAGGGGCTTGCGGGTGCGCTCAATGCGCTTGTCGCCTGGGGGCCGTGCAGCTATGGCGATGGCCAGTGGCAACGGCTGTCGGCCTTGCTGCGTATCCTGCCGGCGGCCTCGGCGCAGCTCCAGATGGTGTTTGCCCGTCACGGCGCGTGGGACTTCACCGAGGCCGCGCTACGCGCCCTGCAGGCCTTGGGGACGGAGGGCGAGCCGACCGCCGGGGCGCTGCGGCTTGACCGGCGCCTGCAGCATGTCCTCGTTGATGAGTTTCAGGACACCTCGGTCTTGCAGTACCGGCTGCTCGAGCGTCTGACCAGCGAGTGGGTGCCGGGGGAGCCGCGCAGCCTGTTCGTCGTCGGTGACCCCATGCAATCGATCTATGGATTTCGCAAGGCCGAGGTCGGGTTGTTCTTCAAGCTCGCACGCGAAGGACTTGGATCGTGGCCGTTGGAATCGGTGACCCTGAGCGCCAATTTCCGCTCGCGCGCGGGTCTCGTCGCGTGGGTCAATGAGGCCTTCGCGCGCCTTTTGCCAAAGCGCTTCGTGAGTGACGAGGGCGCGGTCCCGCACGCGCCCGCGACCGCCGTGCGCGGCGCCGGCGGCGCGGTGCGCGTCCATGGGCTCGTGGATGCGGACATGGAGGGTGAGGCCGACTATGTGGCGCGGCTGGTGGGCGATATCCGCGCACAGCGCCCGGGGGTCGAGATCGGCATTCTGGTGCGCTCGCGGGCGCACGGGCATGCGATCGCGGCGGCGCTCACCGCCGCCGGGTTGCGCTTCGCGGGCGAGGAGCTCTACTCCCTGGGGACCCGTCCCGTGATCCGCGACCTGCTGGCGCTCACCGAAACGTTGCTGTTTCCGGCGGCGCGCTTGAGCGCCTTGAGCGGCCTTCGCGCCCCCTGGTGCGGGCTCGATCTCGCCGATCTGGTAGCGCTCTGCGAGGGAGACCCGCGACCGCTGGCCGACATCCTCGCAGACGAGGCGCGCGTGGCACGCTTGAGTGCTGACGGACGATCGCGTGTGGCGCGGATGCGCGATGTATTGCACGCCGCCCAGAGACAGCGCGGGCGCGTCCCCCTATCGCGCTGTGTGGAGGAGGCATGGCTTGCCCTCGGCGGACCCGCGGCACTCGCTACGCAGACGGCGTTCGACGAGGCCTTGGTCTTTTTCGAGACGTTGTCGGAATGCGAAGTGGCGGGCGAGGTGGACATCTGGCAGCTGCGCGCGCACCTGCAAAAACTCTACGCACCCCCCGATCCACAGGCCTCGGGCCTGCATATCCTGACCATCCATAAGGCCAAGGGGCTGGAATACGATGTCGTCATCTGTCCGGGGCTCGGCCGCCGGACGCGCGGTGACGGGCGCCCGCTGCTGCTTGTGCAAGAGACCGAGGGCCCGCGCGGCACGGACCTCTTGCTCGCACCCTTGAAGGCCCATGATGAGGACAAGGATGCGCTCTACGATGCCGTGTGGGGCTTTGCCGCGCGCCGTCGCGAACATGAGGTGCGCCGGCTGCTTTATGTGGCGTGCACGCGCGCCCGCGAGGACCTGCACCTCATTGGTCATGCCCAAGGCAAGGACGATGGTTCAGTGCAGACGACAGGCCTTTGGACGGTGTTGTGGCCGGTCATAGGGGCGAGCTTCCGGCAGTCATGCGTGGCATGCGAATCCGGCACCGGGGCGGTGGCGCCCGCACCCATCGGTCTGCGCCGCATCGCGCGCGGTGCGCTGACTGGGGTGTCGCCGGGCCCCTCGCCGGTCACGGGCGAGGAGCACGCATCGGGCGTCGATGCGCCGGTGGTCTTCGATTGGGCAGGCAGCCGTATCCGGCGCATCGGTATCGTCGTTCATGCCCTGTTGGCCGAGCTCGCCGATGCCGGCCTGCCGGAGGGCGCGGGACTTCCGGATGCCTTGAGGACGCGCATCGAGGGTCTCCTGTATGGCCAGGGATTCGCGGCGCAGGATCTGCGGTCGGCGCGCGCCACGGTGATGGAGGCCCTGACCCGCACGTTACAGGATGCCGACGGGCGCTGGATCCTGGGACCGCACGCAAACGCCCGCAACGAGTACGCCCTGAGCACGTTCGACGGGGGTGCGGTGCTCACCGCCCGCGTCGATCGCACGTTCATCGACGGCGAGGGCGTCCGCTGGATCATCGATTACAAGACCGGTCGCCACGAAGGGGCTGATCGCGAGGGGTTTCTCGACCGCGAGCGCGAGCGCTATGGCGGGCAACTGGCGCGCTATGCGCGTCTCTTTCAGGATCTCGATGGCCGGCCCGTGGAGCTTGGGCTTTACTTCCCGTTACTGGCGGCCTTCCGGCATTGGCGCTATGAGCCCGGCGACCAACCGCGGGACGGGTGAGAGACCCGCAAACGAGGGCTCAGAAACGCCGGAGATAGAGCAGAAAGGCCTTCTCGAAGGTCGATTTCACGCGGATCAGACGCCGCGAGCGGCGCGGGAAGAGACCGCCAAAGGGTGGCCTGCCGTCTTCCGAGCGATGCATCCAGAGCGCGTCATCGCCCATGTCGAGGATGCACGAGAGTTCATGGCGATAGCGGTGCGAGGGCGGTGCGCCGGCGAGCAGTTCGCGCAGATTGGCGGCGGCCCTGGCGCGCAATTGCGCCATGTGCGCCTGGTGGGGCACCCACGAGGGCGGGGCCTCGTGACCGGCGCAGTCGCCGGCGGCCAGCACCCGGGCAAGGCCCGGGACCTGGCCATAGCGATCGACGGCGATGTGGCCGCCGGGCGTGCGCGCAAGCCCGGCGGTATCGGCATAAGCCGGGCCGGTCATGGGCGGTGAGTATAAGATGGCATCGGCGCGCCGAAAGCGTCCGTTGGCGTCGGTCATGCCGCCGGCGACGAATGCCGCCGGCGCGTAACCGTCGTCCATGATGATGCCGCGCTCCACGAGCCGGTCCGTCAATGGGCCCTTTTCGCCTGCGGCACGGTTCGGGGAAAAGAAATGGATCTCGAACTTGTCGCGCACGCCGCGGCGGCGCAGGGCGAAATCCAGCAGGCACGCGCACTCGTACATCGGGCCCGTGCGTCCGGCCACGAACCCTTCTTCCTTGTGGAAGGCAAATCCGATGGAGATGACCCCTTCGCTCAGGCCAGCGACGCGCGTCACGAAACGCATCATGTCATCCGGACCGTAGCAGGGCGAGCCGGTGAACGCGCGCGTCCCCGGGATCTCGTCTTTGCGAAACGTGGGACCGGTTCCGAGAAACAGCGCGTCATTGTCGTAGCGCGCCCCGCTCGCGGTTACGATCGAGCGTCCGGCGTCCTCGATGCCGGCGATGCGATCGTCGATGAAGCGCACATGGCGGCGTTGCAAAAACGGCCGGATGTCGACCGTCACGTCCTCGCGCGTGCGCGCACCGATCAGAAATTCCGGCAGCGCCGGAAAGTACACGAATTGAGGTGGCCCCACGAGCGTGATGTCGAGATGGGCGCGCATTCGCCGCAGGGGGGCAGGGATCGGCAGGAAAGGCGGGTCTTCCAGGAGGTATATGAGGAAAAAGAGGGACGCGAAACCGCTGCCTACGATGGTGACGCGCGCCAAGTTCTGGCGGGACGGCCGCATGGACACCCCCTGGATTCCGGTGGTGACGGATTAAAGGAGGAGTACAGACCTCGTTTCGGGGGACGGGATGATGGCGATCAAGGGGTCCATTGCGAGCCGATGGGGTCTGAGCGCGCCGCTACCGGTGCCGGCGCCCGCTACACGCAACCAAGGCCGGCGACCGGGAAAGGGGCCCGGGCCCATAGGTCCGGGCTGGTGTTCCGGGGGTTGGGGCGCGTGCGTCCGCGGTCGTGGCGATCGAATAGCTCCGGGCGCCTGGCACAAAAAGCCCCCTTCCGTGGGAAGGGGGCCCGCCATCGTCCTTGATGGGTATCGACGCATCCTTGCGACGGGTTCTACTGTACCCCGTGTCGCACGGCCGCGCCCTCCGACTTAGGTCCCGGCCGATGCGGCGTGTGCCGGTCCCACCTGATGGCGCGGGTGGGCGCGGGATGGCGGATGCGCGTGGTTCGCAAGCGCGTGGCGCGCGTGCCGCAAGGCCGGGCGGTGGTCCCGGACCGTGTTTTCCACGGCCACGTCACGACCATTGCTGGCCACGACATGGAAGTGTCCATAGCGTGCCCATGAGGCCTGATCCTTGATCGAGCCCACGATGAACACCCGTTGCCGCCGTGCCAGTGCCACCAGGGCCTTGCCGGTGATCAGACGGTGCGCCTTGGGGTTATGGCGGATGCCGTAATAGAGATCCCCTTGGCGCGGATCGAAGACATAGATCGGCCGATGGAGATAGAAGTCCAACGACGAGAGGTCCTCGTAATGATGCGCCACGAACACATAGGAGTGCGGCGTGAGATGCGGGATCAAGGCCATGGCGAGGTCTTTCGAGGCGTAGCGATTGGGGTGCGCGATCGAGAATGTCAGAAAAAGCGCGGCAAACGCCGCAAGCGAGCCTACGGCGACAATCGGCAGCACGCGCATCGTGCGCGGCTGGCGCTCCCATAGCGCCGCAAGGAAGAAGCCGAGATAGATGAGCGCCGCGCCGACGAGGTAGGGGCGCATGGCCACGTGCGGAATGTGCAGCGCCACGACCCCGGCGATCACGCAGAGCACGGCGAACGCCGCTAACAATCGCATGAGTGAACGGCCCCTGAGGTCGGGCAGGGCGCGTCCCAGAAACAACGCGAGCGCCGGCATCGCCGGCAGCATGTAGTAAGACGATGAAGTCTTGGACAGCGTGAAGAAGATGAGATAGGCCGCCGCCCATATGAGCAGGAAGCGATCCAGGCGGTCGTACGGCCGCCTCCTCATGAAGGCCTCCAGGAAAAACGGTGTCCACGGGAAAATACCGAGCAGCAGGTGCTCGAAATTATAGTAGAACGGCGGCCTCCGGTAGTCCATCGGCTTCAGGGTCCCGAGCAGGGCGAATTTGTCCTCAGAAGATTCCCGTCCCTATAGAACAACTTAACCTCGGTCACTGGACAAGCCTGCAGCGCTGCGGCATCATGGGCGTATGGAAGCACCCCCGATTTTCGACGGCCAGGCCCTTTCAGAACTGGTGGTCCGGCCCGTCACGCGTGGCGAAGGGCCGCGTTATCAGGAGCAGATGGCCCGTCATCATTACCTTGGCGATCTCCCGAAGCTCGGCGAGACCCTTTGGTATGTCGCCACGTGGCGCGGGCAATGGCTGGCGCAGCTCACGCTATCGGCGGCTGCACTCAAGTGCGGCGTGCGCGATCGCTGGATCGGCTGGGATTTCCGCAGCCAGTATGACCGCCTGAAGCTCATCGCCAACAACAGCCGCTTCCTGATTCTTCCGCAAGGCCGCTTCCCGAATGTCGGTTCGCGTGTGCTCGGCCTGCTTGAACGGCGGGTCGCCGCCGACTGGCAACGGCATTTCGGCCATTCGTTGCTGCTGCTGGAAACCTTCGTCGATCCCCGCCGCTTTCATGGCGGCGTCTACCGAGCCGCCAACTGGCTGGCACTGGGTAAGACGCGCGGCTATCGGCGAACGCGCACAGGCTACAGCGACGAGGCCGAGGCGCCGAAGTGGGTGTTCGTGCGCCCGCTGCACCGCCGCGCCACCGCCTTGCTCATCCATCCCGACCGCGACCGGCTGGGCCTCACCGGGACCCCGAAGATGCAACTCAACGCCCACCAAATGCGCTCCCTTCCCCTGTGTTTTGCCGCCATTCCCGATCCGCGCCGAGCCCAAGGGCGTCGGCACCGCCTGCCGGTGGTGCTGGCACTGGCCGCTGGCGCGACGCTCTGCGGCTTGCGTGGCTACAAGGCGATGGCCGAATGGGCCGCCGATCTGGGGCAGGCCGCCCGGGCGCGCTTCGGCTGTCGGCGCAGGCGCATGAACGGGAAGGACCATCATTACGAGGTACCCAGCGAATTCGTCATCCGGGACTGCCTCGTCCGGATCGATGCGGGCGCCCTGGACGCCGCGCTCGCATCGTGGCAAAAGGCCTGGGGCCTCATCGACGAGGCGCTGGCCATCGACGGCAAGACGATGAAGGGCGCCATTGACGACGAGGGCCGGCAGGCACACATCATGAGCGTCGTCGGACACGAGTCCGAACACTGCTACGCCCAAAAAAAGTCGGTACCCTGCCTGTAGCCGGGGCCGACGAACACAAGCAGACCAACGAAATCGGCATGGCCATCCCGCTGCTTGCGGGATGCGAACTCGCCGGCCGGGACATCACCGCCGATGCGCTGCTGACGCAACGCGCATTGGCTGAACACATCGTCCGGCAAGGAGCACACTACCACTTCACGGTCAAGGGCAACCAGCCGGCGCTTCAGGCCGCCATCGCGCTGTATTTCAAGGAGCGCGGGGCACCCGACTACACCCAAACGCCGACCCTGGCCCACGGTCGCATCGAAACCCGCCGCATCTGGTGCACGGACGCGCTCAACGATTACCTCGACTTCCCGCATGTCGGCCAATGCTTCCTCATCGAGCGCGAAAGTGTCGAGAAGACGACCGGCAAGCACAGCAGCGAGGTCGTGCTCGGGATCACCAGCCGTCCTTCGCACAACGCCTGCCCTGAACGTCTGCTCAAGCTCAATCGCGGGCACTGGACCATCGAAGCCAAGCATCACAAGCTCGACTGGAATTACGACGAGGACCGCAGCCGCATCCGCACCGGCCGCGGCCCGGAGAATATCACCCGCCTGCGCCGTTTCGCGCTGGGCGTGCTCAAGTCCTTCCAAAAACCGGGGCAATCCATCGCCGCAATGATGCGCCGACTCGGCAGGCGCTCACGCACGGTCATGGATTATCTGCGGCTGACCTCCAATTCCCGTGCCACGGTCATGGCTTGAGAACAAATTTGCCGTGGGGTCCCGAGGAAGCGGTCGAAGTGCTCCTGAATGATGTAACGGTCGAAGAATCCGGGGACGTGCAGCACCATCCAGATGTGCCAGGGCAGGGCAATGACGAAAAAGACAGCCCAGGCGGCGAGAAACGGCCGCCAGCGTATCGTGCGTCGCTCGAGCGCCAGGAACACGATCACGATGAGCCCGGGCAGGACGATCCCTATGAGGCCCTTGGTAAGGCACGCCAAGGCGCTCGCGGCCGCGGCCAGCATCAACCGCGAGGGCTCTTCGGGACGCTCGATATAGGCGTAGAACGCAAGCAGCGTGATGGTGTGAAAGAGCGTGAACGTCATGTCGAACATCGCGAGCTGCGACATCATGTAAAAGCCGATCGACGAGAACAGGATCACCGCCGGCCATAGCGGCTCACGAAAGCGCGCGCGGGCGAAACGTGTCACAACCAGCAAGGTCCCGAGGGCGGCCAGGGCCGAGGGCAGGCGCGCGGCGAACTTTCCTATGCCGAAGATCTTGTAAGACAGCATGATGAGCCAGTAGAGGATCGGTGGCTTCTCGAGATAGGGCATGCCATCGAGGCGCGGTATCATCGGATTGTGCGCGAGCATTTCGCGCGCGGCCTCGGCATAGAGGCCTTCGTTCAGATTGAAGAGCGGCCGCAATGCGAGCGGGACGAAGGTCAGGACCAGTATGGCTAAGATCAGGATGGCGGTGGCGCCGCGACGCGTGACAGGAGACGACATGTGCGCATGCTAGCAGACACGACCGCGGCGCGTAAGGTGTCGGCGGCGGTGATGACACGAGGGCGCGGCTTAGGCCATGCCCGAGCGCGTGCCCGTGGGATGCGCGGGCGAGGACTCCAAGCGGTCGCTTGCCGAGGCGTGGGCGGGGCCGCGCAGCGCGCCGATGTAGCGCAGGAGTTCTTGAGCGCAGCGGGACAGGGTCGAGGGATGGGCGTAACGCACGGTCTCTCGGCATCCCTCCCATGCCGACAGAATGAACAGCGCGGCGGCCTCGCAATCGATGTCGGCCAAAACGAAGCCTGCATGGCGCGCACGCGTAAGGCCGGCGCTAAGCCGCTTGCGCCAATGCGCGAGCCGCTCGCTTATCAAAAGGTGGGCGGGCGGGTCATGCGCCACGAGCTCTGCGATCAGCCCCGGCAGTGAGCGGTGGGTGCAGGCGTCGCCGGTGGCGATATGGTGGACGAGTCCCGCCGCAAGCCGCGGCAGGGGGTCGCCCTCGGAGGCCAGGGGCTGTATCCATAGCTGGTCGATTTCCCGGCCCATGGTCTCCACGAGCGTCGTCAGGGCCAGGGATCGCTTATCCGGAAAATAATGATAGAGCGCGCCCTTGGTCACCCCGGCGCGCGCGGCGATGCGATCGAGTCGCGCGGCCTTGAATCCCCGCTCCCGGAGTTCCTCCCACGAAGCCTCGATGAGGCGCGCATAGGTCGACGGTCCAGGTCCCCGCGTCATCGGATCACAGCTGCTGCCGGCGCAGGTCGAAGAACAGCACAGCACTGTCGGTGTCGGCGGTGAACGCGACCTCCCCGGTGTCGACGAGGCGCGCGCCATCGCCGGCATGAAGGGTCGCGCCGCATGTGGCGATGCGCCCGTGGATCACATGCACATAGGCCATGCGGGAAGCCATGATGGGCAGGCTCGCGGACTCGCCGCAGGCGAGATCGGCGGTCAACAGCCGGGCGTCCTGGTGCCAATGGAGCCCGGCATCCGCCGGGTGGCCGGATACCAGCACCTGGAAGCGGCCGCGCCGGCCGTCCGCGGGCGGCGTGAACTGTTCATACTCGGGCGCATGGCCGGGGCGATCGGGGTACACCCACATCTGAAAAAGATGCACGGGCGTGTGCCGCGACGCATTGCGCTCGCTATGGACGACGCCGGTACCGGCGGTCATGCGCTGCACATCCCCGGCCGTGATCACCGATCCGTGGCCCAGGCTGTCTTCATGACGCAGCGCCCCGGCCAGGACATAGGTGACGATCTCCATGTCGCGGTGCGGATGCGCGGCGAATCCGCCCCCGCCGCGGATCAGGTCCTCGTTGATGACCCGCAGATCCCCAAAGCCCTGCTGCTCGGGGTCGTGGTAGTCACCAAACGAGAACGTGTGATGGCTCGTGAGCCATCCGTGCTCGCTCAAGCCGCGGTGATCGGCGCGCCGGATGTCGATCACGCCGCGGTCTGCAGGCGTGCCGCCAGCCGCGCGACGTGTTCGCCCTGAAAACGCGCAACCGAGAGTTCATTGGCGCTCGGCTGGCGGCCGCCATCGCCGCCCGCGAGCGTGGCCGCCCCATAGGGGCTGCCGCCGGTGACCTCATCCATGCGGGTCAGTCCGGGGCAGGAGTAGGGGACCCCGACGATGATCATGCCGTGGTGGAGCAGGGTGGTGTGGAAGGATGTCACGGTCGTCTCCTGGCCGCCGTGCTGCGTGCCGGTGCTGACAAACACGCTGCCGATCTTGCCGATCAACTTGCCGGCACTCCATAGCGAGCCGGTGCGATCCAGAAAATGGCGCATCTGCGCGCACATGTTGCCGAAACGCGTGGGCGTGCCAAATACGATGGCGTCGTAATGCTCGAGATCGGCCGGCTCGGCGATGGGTGCCGCCTGCGCGGTCTTGGCATGCATGGCCGCCAGGGTCTCGGGCGGCAGCAGTTCCGGTACCCGCTTGATGTCGACGGTGGCGCCGGCGACCGTGCGCGCCCCTTCGGCGACGGCCTCGGCCATGCGCTCCACATGCCCCCAAGTGCTGTAGTACAAGATCAGAATGCGGCTCATGCAACCCTCCTGTGAGGAAACGCGTTATGATGACCGCACTCTAACCGTACTTAGTTATCTTTGTGAAGTAGGTATTTAAAAGTAACCATGGAGACATCCTCACCCTGTCCGGTTGATGCCGTCCTGAAGCTCCTTGCGGGGCCGTGGACGACGCATGTCTTGTGGGTGCTGCAGACCCAGGGTGCGCTGCGTTTCGGGGCCTTGAAGCGCGCCATCCCCGGGGTCTCGAGCCGACTCTTGACTGAGCGCCTGCGGCGGCTTGCGAGCGCGGGCTTCGTGGCGCGTGAGATGGTGCCGAGCGTCCCGCCCCAGGTGACCTACCGCCTGACCGAGCGCGGTCGCCGGTTGGGAGAGGTCCTGGCGCAACTGCAGCCTATTGTGAGCGAGTGGGAGGCGCAAGCGGCCGGCGAGGCCGAGGCACCTTTGGGGTTGCCGTGATGGTAGGCGCCATGGGCGGTCTTAGCGGCATGCCCCGGCGCGGGACGTCATGAGCCCGGTACTGGCCGCTATCCTGGGGGCGCTTGCAGGCGGTGTGGTCGGCGCATGGCTATGGGGGCGCGAGCGGCGCACGGCCGCGGCGCTTGAAGAGACCCGGCAGACGCTGGCTTCGCGTGATGCCGATCTAGCGCGCGCCAACGCTGCGTTCGGCGCGCTGCAGATCGAGCATATGAAGCTCACGGAGCGCGCGCGCTACGAAGACCAGATCCATAACGAGCGGTTGGCGTCTTTGCGCGATGCCCAAAAGACCGTAGGCGAGATGTTCAAGGGGTTGTCGCAAGAGGCGTTGCAACGCAACAACGAGCTATTCCTGGGGCTTGCCCAGGAGCGTCTGGCGAACCTCACCCAGGGCGCGAGCGCCGAGTTGCACGCCCGCGAGCAGGCGATCGCGCACCTCGTGGGGCCGGTGGTGGAGCGCCTCAATCGCGTCGATGCGCTGCTTGCACAGCTGGAGGTCAAGCGCGAAAGCGCGTATCAATCGCTCACGGATCAGGTCAAGGCACTGATCGAGAGCCACCTGCCGAGACTCCATCGCGAGACTGCAAACCTCGTGAAGGCCCTGCGCGAGCCGGCCGCGCGCGGGCGCTGGGGCGAGCTGCAATTACGGCGTGTGGTGGAAATGGCCGGTATGCTCGATCATTGCGATTTCATCGAACAGGCCCAAAGGACCGGAGACGAGGGGCGCATCCTGCGTCCCGATCTGGTGGTGAGACTGCCCGGCGGCCGGCACGTGGTGGTGGACGCCAAGACCCCGGTCGACGCCTATCTGAACGCCGTGGAGGCCGATGACGAGGCGGTGCGGGCCTCATACCTCAAGCGTCACGCCGCCCAGGTACGCACGCATCTCGGTCAACTCGCGAAAAAGGCCTATTGGGAACAGTTTCCGCGGGCCCCGGAGTTCGTGGTCATGTTCGTGCCCGGCGAGGTGTTCTTCAGCGCCGCCCTGCGTGAAGACCCGTCTCTGATCGAGACCGGCGTCGACCAGAAGGTGATTCCGGCAAGCCCCACCACCCTGATCGCGCTGTTACGCGCGGTCTCTTATGGCTGGCAACAGGATGCCATCGCGCGCAACGCCGAGGAGATCGCCGCGCTCGGCCGTGAGCTCTACAAGCGCGTGGCCCTGCTCGGCCGGGGCTGGTCGGATACCGGCGCGAAACTCGCAGCCGCGGTGCAGGCCTACAACAAGACCGTCGGCACGCTCGAGGCCCGGGTCTTGCCGCAGGCGCGGCGTTTCCGGGATCTGCGCGCCGCCGACGAGGAGGAGATCGCCGCGCTCGATATCCTGCCCGAGGAACCGCGTCCGCTGTCGGCGCCGGAGCTTGCCGGACCCGCGAACGCGGACGACTGAGGAGGCGGGCGCGAGATGACGCGCCGTGGCCTTTGCGTGTAGACTGCGCGGCTTTGTTTGCGCAAACTCCGACTCGGTTCGGTAGGACTCTCGTGCTCTCCACTACTCAGCTCACCATGCAGTTCGGGGCCGCGCCGCTCTTCGAGAGCGTGTCCGTGAAGTTCGGCGCCGGACACCGTTACGGTCTCATCGGCGCCAATGGCTCGGGCAAGTCGACGTTTCTTAAGATCCTGGGGCGGGACCTCGAGCCGAGCTCCGGCACGGTCGCCTGGGAGGCCGACAAGCGCGTCGGCAAACTCGGACAGGATCAGTTTGCATTCGAGTCGTACAGCGTGCTCGATACCGTCATCATGGGCGATGCCGAGCTTTGGCGCCTCAAATCCGAGCGCGAACGCCTCTATGGCCTGCCCTCCTTGAGCGAGGACGACGGGATGCGCGTGGCCGAGCTCGAGGCCGATTTCGCCGCCCGTGACGGTTATACCGCCGAATCGCGGGCGGCGGGGCTGCTCACCGGGCTTGGGGTGCCGATTGCCCAGCACAATGGCCCGATGAGCGCGGTGGCGCCGGGATGGAAGCTGCGCGTGCTGCTTGCCCAGGCGTTGTTTCCCGATCCGGACATCCTGCTGCTCGATGAGCCCACCAACCATCTGGACATCCACACCATCCGCTGGTTGGAGGAACTGCTGGTGGCGCGGCGCAGCACCATGGTGATCATCTCCCACGATCGCCATTTTCTGAATCAGGTATGCACACACATCGCCGACCTCGACTATGGGGAGGTGCGGATCTTTCCGGGCAATTACGACGAGTACATGACCGCGGCCACCGAGGTGCGTGAACGGCGGCTGGCCGACAACGCCCGCAAGAAGGCCCAGATCGCCGAACTGCAGGCCTTCGTCAGTCGTTTTTCGGCCAATGCCTCCAAGGCCCGCCAGGCGACCTCGCGCGCCCGTCAGATCGAAAAGATCCAGCTAGACGAGATCAAGCCCTCGAGTCGCGTGAGCCCCTATATCCGCTTCGACATGGGCAAGAAGCTCTACCGGCAGGCCGTGGAGTTGCGCGCCCTGGCACAGGGCTACGCCGATCTCTTGTGGCGGGATCTCGATCTGTATGTGGGGGCCGGCGCGCGCATCGGGGTGATCGGCGCCAACGGCGCCGGCAAGACCACGCTTTTGCGGACCCTCGCCGGGGAACTTATGCCACGCGCAGGCGAGATCCAGTGGGCCGAGGGCGCGCGCGTGGGGTATTGCGCGCAGGATCATGGCGAGGCGTTTGCCGAGGATCTTACGCTGTTGGCGTGGATGAGCCAGTGGGCGCAGCCGACCCATGACGAGCAGGCGATCCGCGCGGTGCTCGGGCGCCTGCTGTTCTCGCGCGAGGAGAGCGAGAAGTCGGTGCGCGTGTTGTCGGGCGGCGAACGCGCGCGCATGATCTTCGGAAAGCTCATGCTCCTTGCGCCCAACGTGCTGATCCTAGACGAGCCCACCAATCATCTGGATATGGAGTCGATCGAGGCGTTGAATCTGGCGCTCGTCCACTATCCCGGCACCTTGATCTTTGCCAGTCACGATCGCGAGTTCGTATCATCGCTGGCCACCGAGATCCTGGAGCTCGACGGCGGGCAGGTGACAATCTTCGGCGGCGGCTACGAGGATTATCTGAAGGCCCGCGGGGCGGGGGCCGCGTCGCGCTCGGGCGTATCCTGAGACCGGCGCGCGCGGTCGTGGCGGGCGAGCAGCGTGGGCAGATCGACGGCGCGCAACCCGCGGGCCTGCAAGCCCTGGAGGAGGCCCGGCAGGACCGTCTCCAGGACCGGCCGCCCGGAGCGATCGCGGGCGTTGCGGCCATCATGCAGCAATAGCACGGCACCGGGCACGAGGCCCCGCGACAACCGCCGGGCGATGCGCGCGGGTGTCGGGTCTTGGGTGTCGAAGGCGCGGTGCGACCAGGCGGCGTATTGCAGGGCGCGTTCGGCGAGCAGCGGTGCAAGCCACGGATTGCGGAACCCGATCGGTGCGCGAAAGCATGATGGCGCCCGGCCGCTCAAGTCGGCGAGCAGGTCTTGGGTGTCATCGATCTCGCGCGCCAGGCGGCGCGATCCAAAGAGCGCGAAGCGGGGACTATGGTCCCAGCTGTGGTTTTCGATACTATGGCCGGCGCGCGCGGCGGCGCGTATGAGGTGCGGCGCCTGGCGGGCCCGACGGCCGATACAAAAAAAGCTGGCGCGGGCGTCATATTGGGCGAGCAGCGTGAGGATGCGCGGGGTGAGTGTCGCGTCTGGTCCATCGTCGAAGGTCAGCGCGACCTGGGGTTCGGTGGTGGCGACGCGGGTGATGACAGGCCCAAGGAATGGGCAGCGCGGACACAGACAGGACGCTGTCAGCGCCGCCTGGGTGGCGGCGATCGCCGCCAAGGCCGGGACCGCGGCCACGGCATGACAGGCGGCCCCGGCGGCCAGCAGGCCATCGAGGGCGTTGACGGTCTGGAAGACATGGCGGGCATCGAGGCGCGCCATTACGGGCCCCCTGGCAGCCACCGGACAGGGCGGGGGCGTCGGGGCCGTGGCGCGCCTGGTGATGGGAGAACGGGGCCTATGCCGCCCAAGGGAGTCATCTGATGCATGAGTGCAAACCGGTTTACGGTCGTCCGGGGCGGGCCGAGGTCCTGATATCCCTAGGGCGTGTCATGGCCGGGGCTTCCGGGGTGAGGTCTGTAGGGATGGGGGCTTGGCATGGCATCGAAGCTACACGGATTCGCGGGAGGCGGCAAGGAACGGCGGGCCCGGCGATGACGCGAGGCGCCGGGAGACCCGGGCGTATGCCACCCGGGCAGGCCTTCGCGGGGGCCGTGCTGAGGGCATGAGGATCTCCTATTATCCGCTGGATCGCCGCGAGGAGCTCGAGGGTCGGGGCGATATTCTCGGGGTCGTGGGTTATGGGATCGAGGCGGCCTGGCGAGGGCGCGCGCCCTATGTCGCCACGGCCCTGGCCCCCATGGGGCCGCCGATGTATGAAGTGATCGCGGGTGGCCCGGCGATATCGGTGATACGCGAGGGCGTACACTACGCGCACGACGGCGAGTGGCTGTTCGCATCGGTTGCGCTCGCTGCCCGTGACGCCATGGCGTCGGTCGCGGCCGAGGCCTATGGACGCATCCTGCGCGTCGCCGAGGGCGAGGGGTACGGATACCTGATCCGTGCGTGGCAGTATTTTCCGGACATCCACGCTACAGACGAGGGGCTCGAACGGTACCGGCAGTTCAATCGGGGTCGCCACCGGGCCCTGGAGGCTTATCTGGCGCGCGGCGGGCTGCGCCCGGCGGCGACCTGCATCGGCGCACCCCGCGGCGATCTGACACTGCATGTGCTGGCGCGGCGCGTCCCCGGTATCGCCATCGAGAACCCGCGGCAGGTCAGCGCCTACCGCTATCCCGACATTTATGGCCCGCGCCCCCCGGATTTCGTGCGCGCCATGAAGGTGGCAAGTGCCGGCCGCGAGTGGTTATGGATATCAGGCACGGCGGCCATCGTCGGCCATGAGAGCCAGGCCCCCGGGGATCGGGAGGCGCAGGCGCGCGAGACCTTCGCCAACCTCGATGCCCTCGTGGCGTGCGCGGGCCTCGGGGCGGACCGGCAGGTGCTGGCCGTCAAGGCCTACATGCGCGACCCGGACGATGCCCGCCTGTCGTGGCCGCGGCCGTGGCGGACGGCGCCGGCCTTGACCTTGCGCGGGGATATCTGCCGCTCCGAGCTCGCCCTGGAGATCGAGGCGGTGGTGGCGGGTGGCGCGCGGGGCGAGAGACGATAAGGGCCGGCGGAGATGCCGGGCGATCGGCGCAGGCACGGCCCACGGGAGGAGAGATGGCAACGGTGTCGGCGGGTCGGCAGGGTGCGTCATGGGGTGTGCGCCTGGGGTGTATGGCCCTGGGCATGTGTGGGGTCGGCACGGTGGCGGCCCAGACCGCGCACTACCGAGGGGGGCTGGGGCTTGCCATCTTCCTGGCGCCTGCCTATCCGGGTTCCGACAGCGCGCGGCCATTCGCCTATCCCTATCCTTACTGGGAATACGAATCACCCACACTGCACCTGCATCACGAACACCTGCGCGCGAAATGGGCCCGTCATTCGTCGCTCAGTATCGGTCTTGGGGCCAACGGCTCGCCGCCGGCGGCGGCCGGTACGCCGGATGCGCGCGCCGGTATGCCGAGTCTCGACCCGACCTTTGCCCTGGGGCCTGATGTCATGGTGCGCCTCCCGGAGCGCGCCGACGGGTGGCGCATCTGGCTTGGCGCCCGGACCCGCTATCGTTGGGCCATGGGTCCCGGTCTGCGGCTGATGCCGCTTGGCAGCAGCGCCTCGGCGTTCGTCGAATCGCGTACCCCGCGCGGGCGCGTCTGGCCCATTGTGGTAAGCTTTGGCCCCGTTTTTCGTAGCCGCGGGGTCAACGGGTATTTTTTCGGCGTGCCGGCGGCCTATGCGGTCGCGGGACGGCCGGCCTATTCCGCCCCTGGTGGTTATGCCGGGGTGCGGCTTACGGCGGCCGTGAGCACGCACGCGGGCCCCTTCGATTTTGCGATCTTCGGGCGCTATCGCAATTACTCGGGTGCGGCGTTTGCGTCGAGCCCCTTGCTGAAGGTGTCGAACACGCTCATCGTCGGGGCGGCGGTGGTGTGGGTGTTTATTCGCTCCGGGGATGGTTGATGATGGCGGTACGAGCGATCGGGTGGCAGTCCCGGCGTGTAGGGGAATGGCTTGGGTTTCGAGAGGATAGGCGCGGTGAATAGCAGGCAAACCGATTTTGAGCGCGAGATTGCGCAGCTGCTCGTGAGCAGCCTGAACCTGGCGCTCGATGCGGACTCCATCGATCCCGAGGCCCCGCTGTTTCGCGAGGGTCTGGGGCTCGATTCGATCGACATGCTGGAGATTGCGTTGGCGATCTCCCAGCATTATGGTATCCAACTGCGATCCGATGACCCGGAGAACGGCGTCATCTTCGCGTCCCTGCGGGCGCTCGCCGCGACCATCGGCGCACGCCGGACTTAAAACGGCACGGACCGTGGTTTGTTCGGGGCAGGGCGGGTAAGGGACGGCGATGGCCCAGGCGTGGTTTGAAAAGCGCGAACGCGGAAGCCGCTTCGGGCTGCGCGTGGCACGTGTCCTGGCGCTGCGCCTGGGGCGACGCGCGACGCGCGTCCTGTTGTGGCCGATCACCGCTTATTTTTTCTGGGCCCTGCCCGAGGGCCGCGCCGGTCTGCGCCGTTATTATCAGGCCCTGGACGGCCAGCGCCCCACGCGCAGGCGCCTGTTCGGTCATTACCTGACCTTTGCGCGCACGATCCTAGACCGCGTCTATCTGCTGGCCCGGCATCGCGACGCGCCGCGTTACGAGATTCGCGGTTTCGAGGCGGTCGCCTCGTACCTGGACCGCGGCCAGGGCGTCATCCTGCTCGGCGCGCATCTCGGCAGCTTCGAGGCGGCGCGCGCCGCCGCCTTTTGGCACCCGGCGCTGAAGATCCAGGTGATCATGCACACCGGAGTGTCGCGCCAATTGAATGAGATCCTGGCGGTCCTGCACCCCGAGGCGCGAGATTCGATCGTACCTTTGGGCGGCCCGGCCTCGTTGCTGCGGGTGCGGGAGTTTCTCGCGCATGGAGGCCTGGTGGGGCTCATGGGCGACCGCACCATCGCCGGCGAGACCACCTATCTCGCCGACTTCCTGGGGACGACAGCGCCATTCCCGTTGGGACCTTTGCGGCTTGCAGCCGTCCTGCGCGCCCCGGTATTCTTCTTTACCGCGCTCTACGGCGCGGCCGCCGACGGTGTGTGCCGCTATGAGTTGGTATTCGAACCGCTGTGCGGGCCGGCCCCGGACGCTAAGGCGCGTGATGAATGGATGCGACAGCTTGGGGAGCGCTATGCGCAGACCCTGGGGGCGTTCTGTCGCCTGGCCCCCGACAACTGGTTTAATTTTTATGACTTCTGGCAAGCCCCGGACGGGGATTCGTCTCGCCGTCGCGCTGGTCGCGATCCTGACGACAGGGACGGCCCTCGCGGCCGGTCGTCCATGGACGGTTCCGATGCTGCTAAAGACCTTGGCGCACACCGTGAATCATAAGGTGCGGTTTATCGAAGTCAATCATCTGGCGAGTCTGCGGCGCCCCGTGCATGCCCGTGGCACGCTCCAGTATGTGAAGCCCGATACCCTCATCATGATCCAGAGTGCGCCGCGCAAGGCCGTATACCGGATCGTCGGTGACCGGCTGTTCGTCAATCGTGCGCACCGGGGGGTCCCGGTCAGCCACTACCCCGGCGTGATCGCCATGGTGTCCGGGTTCGAGGGGCTTTTGAGCGGGAACTACGCCTTGCTCACGCATGATTTCCGCACGCGCCTGCAGGGGGATCGCAAGGCCTGGCGACTGCTGCTGCGCCCGCGCCTTGTCGCCCTTAAACGGGCGCTGGTGAGTGTCGCGATCAGCGGGCATGGGGCGCGTCTTGCCGAGATCGTGACCCGTGCCCCGAACGGTGATAGCTCGGACATGCGCATCCTTCCGTGAACGCCAGACCATTGGCATTGACGGTGACCGCCGTGTGGTTGGCGGTGCTGGCGATACTGGCGGCGCTGATCGTTCATAGCGTCCACTTCGGAGGGAGCCTGACGGCGTTTCTGCCGCGCTCGGGCAGCACCGTGCAGCGCGCCCTGGTGCGCGGCCTTCACAAGGGTGCCGCATCCCGTCTCTTGCTGCTTGCGATTCACGGCGGTAGCGGGGCACAGCGGGCGCGGGCCTCACGCGCGCTCACCCGGCGATTACGCCGCGATACCCGGGATTTTTCCCTGGTCGCCGATGGCGGGCAGACGCTAGCACGGGGCCTCGAGGGATTTTTGTTCCGCGACCGTTATCTGCTGGCGCCGCGCACGTCGTGGACGGTTCCGGCCCTGCGTGCCGATCTGCGGCGCGATCTTGCCATTCTCGAATCCCCGGCGGGCTTGAGCGCCACCCAGGTGCTGGCCGATCCCACGGGCGCGGTCATGGCCGCGGCGCGACCGTGGAGGGGCGCGGCCGCGGGGCCGCGCTCGCGGCATGGCGTGTGGGTGACGCGTGGCGACCATGCGGCGCTATTGCTGGTGGAGACGCGCGCGTCGGGGTTTTCGGTGGGACCCCAGCGGCGTGCGCTCGGCCTGATCCACGCCGCGTTCGCGCATGCCGTGGATCATCAGCCGCTGTCTCTGGAGATCGGTGGCACCGGGGCGATAACGGTGGAGGCCAATGACAAGGTCGCGGGCAGCGCCAAGTTTCTGACGATCATCGACCTCGTGCTGGTGGCGGGGATCTTGGGATTCGTGTATCGCTCGGGACCGCCGCTGCTGGTGAGTCTCGTGCCGCTTGCAAGCGGCGCGATGGTCGCCACCGCGGTCATCGGTTTGGTGTTTCCAAGGCTTACGATCACGACGCTCGGGTTTGGCACCATGCTGATCGGCGTGGCCATGGACTACCCGACCTATGTGCTTTTGCATGTTCAGGCCGGGGAGCGCGTTCCGCGCGCGGCGCGGCGCGTGGCGCGCGCCCTGGGACTGGCGATGATCGCCATGGTGATCGGCTTTTCCACCATGATCACCTCGCATCTCGCCGGTCTCGTGCAGCTCGGTGTATTCGCGGCCGTAGGGCTTGCGGCGGCAGCAGGGGCGGCGCGCTATATCCTGCCGTTTATGATCCCGGCATGGCGTCCGAGCGCCGACCTGTCCGCTTGGGATGATCGTGCGGCGCGGGTTTCCGCCAGACTTCGCCGGGCGCGCGCCGCTGTGGTGGTGGCGGCGGTGGCGGCCATCGGGGTTCTTGGGCAGCAGGGCGGCCATGTGTGGGATGACCACCTGTCGGCCTTGAGTCCGGCGTCGCACGCCCTCATGCGCGAGACCGGGCGGCTTAGCCGGGCGTTCGGGGTACCAGGGCTCTCGTCGCTCGTGGTCGTGACGGCCGCCAATCGCGAACGGGCGCTGGTGGCCAGCGCCGCGCTGCGACCAGTCCTGGCAAGGCTGCGCCGGGGGCGCGCGCTCGCCGGCTACCGCATGGCGGCCGAGTACCTGCCGAGCGTGGCCGCACAGAGGCGCCGGGCGCGTGCGCTGCCACCGCCCACGGTCCTGCGTCGGCGGCTGCGCGCCGCGGCCGCCGGCATGCCGTTTCGCCGGCGCGCGTTTCGCGGATTCGTGGCGGCGGTCGCGAGGGCACGCCATGCGGCTCCGCTGCGTCCGGCGGACCTGCCGGCGCCGATGCGCGCGCAAATGGGTAGCCTGCTTATGCGGGTCCATGGACGGGGCGTGGCGTTCGTGCATCTATCCGATGTCCGCAACCCCCGGCGCGTGGCGCGCGCGATCCGGGCGAGCGGGGTCGCGGGGGCCCACTATGTGGTGGTGAAGCAGGCCGTGGGGCGTCTCATGGCCCGCTATCGCGCGGCGCTGTTGCGTCATGCGCTCATCGCCGGGGCGCTCATGACGTTGGTCATCGCCATCGGTCTGCGATCGGCGCGCGAGGCCGCGCGCCTTGTGCTGCCGATGGCCGCGGCGATCGTGACCGCCTGCGCCTTGCTGGTGATGACAGGTCCAGGCCTTACGCTTTTGAACCTCGTGGCCTTGCTGCTCATTGCCGGTCTTGGCATGGGCTACGCGCTGTTTCTCGGGGAGCATGGGCTCATCGCCGAGCGCCGGCCGCTTGCGCCCTGGGTATGCGCGGCCACCACCATAACCGGATTCGGGGTCATGGCCACAGCGCCTGTGGCGATGTTGCGTTCGGTGGGCCTGACCGTGAGCCTCGGGGCGCTGCTCGCGCTCCTCTTTACCGCCGCCTGGTCCTTGGGCGCGTCGCGGGTCTCGTGATGGGGGACGCTCTCGCCATCATTCGCTATACGCTCACGAGCGCCTTCGGTCGCGGCCTGGCCGCCCACCGCGCCGGGCTCATGAGTGGGCGGTCGATGTTGATTCCGCATACCCTGGGGGACGGGACGGCATGCACGATCGGGCGCGTCGCGGGTCTGGAGGGGGTGGTCATGCCCGCGGCCCTGGCACGCTACGATTGCCGCAACAATCGGCTCGCGCGGCTTGCGCTCGACACCGACGGCTTCGCGCAGGCGGTGGACGCAACCGCGCGCCGCCTGGGCGCCGAGCGCATCGGGGTGGTGGTCGGCACGAGCACCTCGGGGATCGCCGCCACCGAGGCGGCCTACCGTGCCCCGGTCTTCCAGGGGCGGGGCGCACTGCCTGTTGATTTCCCGTACCGCGAGACTCACAATGTTTTTTCCTGTGGGGACTTCGTACGCCGCTATCTCGGCGTCAAAGGCCCGGCGCTGGTGGTGTCGACGGCGTGCTCGTCAAGCGCCAAGGCGTTCGCCACCGGCGCGCGGCTCATCGCCTCCGGCGCCTGCCGGGCTGTGGTAGTGGGCGGCGTCGACAGTCTGTGTGACACCACACTTTATGGTTTTCATGCGTTGAATCTCCTGTCCCGGACCTATCCCCGACCGTTCGACGTCGACCGCGATGGGATTGCCATCGGCGAAGCGGCGGGATTCGCGCTCCTGGCGCCGGCCGGAGATCTCGGCGAATCCCGAGGATTGCGCCTGGTGGCCACCGGCGACAGCGCGGATGCCTATCACATGACCGCCCCGCATCCCGAGGCGCGGGGGGCGTGCGCGGCGCTGGAGGCGACACTCACGAGCGCCGGCTGGCGACCGGACACCGTTGACTACGTGCATCTGCATGGCACCGGGACTGCGCACAACGATGCCGCCGAAGATCTGGCGCTGATACGCACGGGTCTTGGCGCAGTCCCGGCGAGCTCCACCAAGGGGGCCATCGGGCATACACTGGGGGCCGCGGGTATGTGCGGCGTGGTGTTGACGGCCGAGGCCATGGCCGCGGGGTTCCTGCCGGGGACCGTCGCTACGCGATCGCCCGATCCGCGATTCCGATCGCGTCTGCTGCTTTCAGGCGAACCCGGCGTAATCCGCCGGGCCTTGGTCAATACCTTCGGATTCGGCGGCAGCAATTGTTGCCTCGCGCTCGAATGGCGCCCATGAACATCTATGTTGCCGCATGGGGCGTCCTGGGTCCGGGCCTTCCGGACGCGCAGGTGGCGCGCGCCATATTAACCGGTGAACGGGCTTATCGGGATGACGCGGTACGCGTGCCGCTCGCCGAAGGACTTTCCGCCAATGAGGCGCGACGCTGTCCGATATCCGCGCGCTATGCCCTGGATGTCGGATGGCAGGCCCTGCGCGCCGCCGGCTGGGACCCGGCGGGGGTGGCGACGGTGTTGAGTTCCGCAAGCGGCGATCTGGAGATCGCCGACAAGAACTGCCGGGCATTGGCCCAGCCGCCCATCGCCCTGTCGCCGATCCTGTTTCACAATTCCGTGCACAACGCCGCCGGGGGCTACTGGGGGATCGCGACCGGCTCGCGGGCGCCTACGACCAGTCTGTCCGCTTATGACGACAGCTTCGCGGCCGGTCTGCTCGAGGCCCTGACCACGGTCGGCCCCGGCCGCGCGTGCCTCTTGATCGCCTACGATCTCCCGCCGCCTGCGGCTTTTGCGGCGGTGCGCCGGATTAGCGCACCGTTTGCCGTGGCACTGGCCCTGACCGCCGAGCAACCACCGGGGTGGCGCGCGAAGTTGTCGTGGGAATGGGGATGCGGCGATCCAGCAACCGACGTCCCCATGCCGGATGCCGCGCTCGAGGCCCTGCGCGCCGGCAACCCGGCGGCGCGTAGCCTGCCGCTTTTGCGTGCGCTAGCCCTCCGGCAGACCGGAATCCTGTCATGGCCAGACACCGCCGGCGGCGCCCTGCGTGTGGTCGTGTCTTTCGGCCAATGACGGCGGCCGTGGGGCACACTCGTCGCGAACGTCTCCGAGGCGGGAACGTCACGTCATACTGTAATGGGTTGACCAAGGGAACTGCTCCAATTAACCGCCGATTCGCCCGTGGTGCGATGCCGGTAGGCCATGTACAAGGAGACGGAATACCTGTGATCTATACGATGGAAAGCCGTTAATCGGACACGGGCACCGAGAATGAGTGCAATGCGTTTTATAGCGGCGAGAAGTGGCGCGCCCTGATATCCGTTGAGAGGTTACGCGCATCGTAGCGATTTCGATTGTTGCACGGTGGTGATACGACGCCCACCTATCTGGCCATCCATGGTATCATCACGGCCGACATCCTTGGGGGCCAGCATGATCACTCGTTGGCGCCGGATCATCTACCAAAACGTGCCGCAGGGCTCCGCCTATAACCGCGCAGCGGTTCAGGGGGTGGTGAGGTGGCGCCAGCTTCCCTGATGGCGAGCGCTCTTCTGTTCGCACGGTCCTGGCGATTCGGGATAATGGAAACATACCGAATCGCAAAGTCACGTACCACCTCTATCCCAACACCGTCCAAGCGGAGCGGCTCGGGATGATGCGGGGTCTGCATCAGCGGTTGTACGCACGGTGCGGGAGGGAGGCATCCGCGTGTATAAGGAAACCGGTAAGAATTTGTCGCCTCCCCGGCAACCTTCCTCACGATAATCCGGACCCGAGCGGAAGAGGCTGGGTCCTGGTATGAGGGGCTGCCTACGCGGGAGTTGAAAACCACGCAACGCTGTCATGGGCCCTACCTCCATGCAGAGGGGGGTTGTGCGCGGCCCACAATGTGGATGCCGGCAGCTGCCGGACACGAAGAAGATCCCCTCCGATCGGCACCATCCGTATCCGCATTGCGCCGCCACCTATGGCCGCGATGACAACGCGACGCGGGGGGTGGTGCGGCGTTGGATGGAAGCCCAATTATCCGGGCGGGAACTGTCCGCGGTGTGGAGCGGTGGAGGTTTCACCGCGGACCGGCCATTGCCGGCAATGAGCACGAAACTCTCGCCCTAGCCGTCTAGGCTTGGCGGGGTAGTTGACGTCCCCATGGGAGAGCAATTACAGAGCCCGCGCCCCTAACCCGCTCAGTGATGCCCTTTGACGGCATGCCAAAAGGCCAGTCCGCCGGCTTTGGCGGCATGGCCGATCGCAAGCCCGACTTTCTTGGCCTCATGTCCGATGGCCAGTCCCACGCGCTTGGCCTTGTGCCCGACATCGTGGGCGGCCGCGCCCAGGCTATGGCCGACATGGCGGGCATCATGGTTCAGGTCCGCCGATGCACGCGGACTGGCGATGGCGAAAGAACCGAGAACGACCACCATGAGTACGAGGCGGCGTAATACGTGATCCGGTGGATGGCGCCAAGCGCTGCGTCTACGGTGAATAGACATGGTTGCCGTAAAGCCCATTATGGGTTCGCTCCAGTATAGCAGGATTGGATTCCAACCAGGAGGAGGCTGGCGCGCCAGCCCAAAGCGGCTTGTCGACAACGGCCGGAATGGCTATCGTGCGACCTTACCGGGAAACGGGGGTGCGGCCCACGGGCCGCGCCCCCTATGTCTTTGGGATGTGAGATCGGGAGGTGTCATGACGAAGTCGATCAACGCCTGGGCCGCGGCCGGGCCTGGCAAGCCGTTTGAGCGTTTTTCCTACAACCCGGGTCTGCTCAAGGCCGATGAGGTGGAGATCCAGGTTGAATATTGCGGACTCTGTCATTCCGACCTGTCGATGTGGCAAAACGAGTGGGGTCTATCCCGCTACCCACTGGTGCCGGGTCACGAGGTGGTCGGTCGGATCGTGGCGCGTGGCGGCGAGGTGCGCGGGCTCGCCGACGGCCAGCGCGTGGGTCTTGGATGGTTCGCGCGCAGCTGCATGCATTGCGCGCAGTGCATGGCCGGCGACCATCACCTATGTCTCGCGGCGGAGGCGACCATCGTCGGGCGTCACGGAGGCTTTGCCGAGCGGGTGCGTTGCCACTGGGCATGGGCGGTTGCGCTGCCCGAGGCCCTGCCCGCGTCTTCCAGCGGGCCGCTTTTTTGTGGCGGAATCACGGTGTTCAGTCCACTCATGGAGCTCGGCGTGCGTCCCGTCGATCGTGCCGGGGTCGTGGGCATCGGGGGATTGGGGCACCTTGCGCTGCAATATCTGCGCGCCTGGGGTTGTGACGTGACCGCCTTTACCTCGCATGCCGGCAAGACCCCGGACCTTGAGTCTCTGGGGGCCCACCGGGTCGTGGCGAGCACTGATGAGCGGGCCTTGACGGATATCACAGGCTCCCTGGACCTGCTCTTGGTGGCCACCAGTGCAGCGCTCGACTGGCCCCGTTTCATAACGACCCTGGCGCCGCGCGGTCAACTCCATTTCGTGGGTGCGGTACTAGAGCCGCTCAATATCGGGGCGTTCAGTCTCATAGCCGGCCAAAAGTCGGTGTCGGGATCGCCATTCGGTCGCATCAGCACGCTCCGGCACATGCTGGAGTTCAGCAAGCGTCATAAGGTTGCGCCCATGGTGGAGCATTTCCCCATGAGCCGCGTGAACGATGCGCTTGATCATTTGCGCTCCGGTAAGGCCCGTTATCGGATCGTACTGGACCCGGATTTCTGAGGAGGATGTATGGATAGCGCCATGTCCGTATTGGAACTGGTCCAAATATAAAACACCGTGCACCTATCGAATTTCCCGTGTTGCCCGGCCCTGGGTCCGATGCTAAGGTAAAATCATCATGAGGTTTCGGAGACGGGTTGACAGGGCGGGGGTTCCGATATGCGCAAGAGGCTGGCGCGTCTGTCGAGGCGGGATCTGCTGAATGTCGCGGAGATCAGCCATGTAACCGCCAGGGCCGACAGCATCGAGGCGGCGAACACGGTCTTTCGGTCGATATATGGCCTGCTGCCGGTGCGTGGCGTGATCTGCATTCTGGCACATTGGGAGGCCGATGGCGGGATTCGTGAGGTCCGCCAACTCCTGAACTTCGGCTACCCGCCGGAGTGGTTGGCCTTGTACCGCGAACGGCGTTATGACCGGGTGGATCCGGTGGTGCGCGGTTATCATGGCGGTAAGGATGTCCAGGTCTGGTCGCAGGCCTTTCGCACGGCGCACTCGACAACCGAGCGTGCGTTTATCGAGGCTTGTAGGGCATTCGATTTGCGTGAGGGTGTGACCGTAGGACGGAGCAGCACGGACGGATGCGGCAGCCTGTTGTCGTTCTGGGGCAATGCCCTGGGGCAGGCGGCCCGGCACCGCACGATCATCGAATGTCTGGCGCCGGCCGTGCACGATCTGTTGCTACGACTCTCGCGGCCGGGCATTGGTCTGTGGCCACAGGATGCCAGCCGGGGATTGACGCCGCGCGAGCAGCAGATGCTCTATTGGGCGAGCCTTGGCAAGACCACGTGGGAGATTGGTCGAATCGTCGGAATCCGCGAACGGACGGTCATGTTTCATGTGGGAAATGCCATGCGCAAGCTGGAGGCGCGTAATCGCGCCCAGGCGATTGCCAAGGCGACGCTTCTCGGGATACTGGCGCGTCCGCCTTGAGCCAATCGTGAAAACGCGTGAGACGGCTGTCCGTTTGGCATTCGAAGACCTGGCGATCGAAGCGCGCCGCGATACATAAGGGGCCGGTGCCGAACCGTCGCGGGGGTCCAAGCGGGACACACGGGAATCCGCGACGGCGCAGGTGGCGAAGGTAGCGGGTCTCGACGACGAGATATAAAAACCGTATGGCGCGTGCGCAGGCCCAGCGATAGATCGCCTTATAGAGCAGGCTTGAAGCGGCGAGCGGTCGCGCCTCGCCAGGGGTCGGCGGCAATGTCGCAAGACGCGTGATCTCGGCATAGTCCGGGCCCCTGGGAAGGCGATAGCCGGGTGGCAGCAAAGGCCGGAAGTCATGGTCCAGCATGAACGGGCGCCCCGGCGGGATGAGCCGCACGAGACCGACGATAGTGCCGTCGCCGGCGAATACACCCACGGTCGTCGATCCGTCATCGTAGTCATCCCATTCCCGGCCGTCAGGGCGTGGCGTCACCCAGCCGAGTTTCTGGCAATAGATGGCGTGACGCAGCCGGAACCCCCGGTCGCGGTCTTCGCGGGTTTCGAGGACGCGGACGGTAAGCCCGGCTTCCGTGAACGATGCGATGTCGGCCATGATGATCCCCTGTGGCATGAGCGCCAAGGAATAGCGGAAAACGGGCGACAACGTACCTGTTGGTTCACGCAGGTTCGGGATACCATCGGGGGAAAACGGTGGGGGTCTGGCGCCGGGTGGCGTGTGAGGACCGACGGCCGGGCGCGATGGGGGCGGCCGACGCATGGGCCATGGGGTGCGTGTGATGCGCGCCTGCGCGGTGCCGGGTCGGGGACGCGGGCCACGGCCTTCCCTTGGGCATCACGGTGGTTCCGATGGGGCGTGATGGCCGGGGTGTCGGCAGGCCGCAGAGGGGCGGGGCGGGACAAGCGACGGTCTTTCCCGATAGAATATCCGCATGAACCCGTGCGTATGTGAACCAGTGGCCAGGCCGCAGCCGGCCTATGAGACTAAGGACGGATCACGGATCCGGGAATTATGGCACCCCGATCATCACGGTGACGGGGCTATGAGTCTTGCCCAGGCGACGGTCGATGCCGGTGCCGCAACAAGACTTCACCGCCATCTTTGCAGCGAAGAGATCTATCACGTGGTGAGTGGCGCGGGGACCATGGAGCGTGGCGTGGAGCGGTTTGCGATCAAGGCCGGCGATACCATACGGATCCCCGCGGGTGTCGCCCACCGCGTGGAGGCATCCGTCTCTGCGGCGCTTGTGATCCTGTGCTGCTGCGTGCCGCCTTACCGTCATGACGACACGCAAGTCCTCTAAGCGACCTGCTGCCCGGCGATCACGGCCATCGGCCCGCCGGGATCCCGTGCGTACGGTGTGGCTCGTGTTGGTCGTGGCCGCCGCCGCCGGGGTCTGCCTGTACCCGCCCTGGAACAACGTATGGACGAATTTCGAAGGTTTCCGCATGCAGGCACCACTCGTGTATGCATTTTTGTGGTCACCTCCGCCGCCGGTGTTTCCGGTGGCGCGCGCCATCGACCTCACGCGGCTCGGTGAAGAGCTTGCGGCGGTGGTGGTCGCCGGGGGTGTGGTGTACTGGGCGCTTGGCAAACGCCACACGCGCCGGTAAGAGGCGGGGGCGGCGTCTGGGACGCGGCGGGCGTCCGGGAGCGGATGTCAGGCGGCACTGCGGATGAAGGCGTCGGCGTAGATGTCCTTGAGCGCCGCGCCCGCCAGGTACAGGCGTTTTTTCGCGGACTGCACCATGTCAGGATGGCCGCACAGAAAGGTGCGCCAGCCGGCGATGCGCGGCAGATCGTTTAGGGCGACGTCGAGCACGCGTCCGTGACGCAGATCCCCGGTCGCATCCTCACGCGACACGCACGGATGGTAGTGGACGGTGGCATGGCCACCGCTAAGCGCGCGCAACTCGTCTACAAGGTACAGTCCGTCTTTATGGCGGCTTCCATGGTAGAGATGGATGGGGCCGCGGTGGCCATGACGCAGGGCATCGCGGATGATGCCGTAGAGTGGCGCGAGGCCGGATCCGGTGCCAAGAAGCAGCAGTGGCTGGTCAGGGTCGGACGGCATATAAAAACATTCCCCGAGCGGCCGGCTGACCGCCACCTGGTCGCCGACCTGCAGGGACTCGTGGATCCACCCGCTGACCCGGCCTTGTGACACCTTGCGCACATGGAGCGTGAGGTGCGGATCGAGCGCCGGGGCGCTGGCGAGCGAGTAGCTGCGACTTAACCCCTCGTCCTTGAACACGTTGATGAATTGGCCGGCACGGTAGTCCCCCATGTCCGGACACTCGAGGGCGACCGAGACGATCTCGCGGTTCAAAGGCGTGATCGCGCGCACCGTCGCGGCGAGTCGCCCGGCCTCCGCGCCAGGATGTTCGACGCGCACGGATTGACGCGGCACGCATTGGCACGCCAGGAAGTAACCGCGTGCGCGCAGCGTGTCCTTCAGGCCTTTTTGGGAGGCCTCGGGGACCTGCCCCTCCACGGCCCGCAAAAGGCAGGTCTGGCAGACACCGCTGCGGCACGAGGAGGGGATGCTCTCGCCGCCCCGGGTCAATGTCTCGAGGACGGTTTCGCCGTCGGCGCATGCGTAGGTCTTGTCGCCTAGAAGTATCTCGGGCATGGGGTCTCCGAAGGGTTAGCGGCCGAGGATGTCCGCGCGCGTGCCCTCGCAGATCGTCGCCACCTCGTCGATGCTGTCTTGCGGCACGTTAAGCTCGCGCAGCGTGGCCGACAGATGGTCCACGATGATGTCAAAGTGCGTGTCGTTCAGGCCGCGCGCCACCAGATGGGCATGCCCGCGACGCATATCCGCCCCTGTGTAATGGTTGGGCCCGCCGAAGGCCATGGTGAGGAAGGCCTTTTGCTTGGCGGCCTGTCTGTCCATGTCCACGTCGTCGAAGAATCCATTCACGCGGTCGTCGGCCAGGACCTTGCGGTAGAAGATGTCCACCGCCACGTTGACCGCCTGTTCACCACCGATCCTCTGAAACAATGCCTGACTCATGTCGCTCCTCGGTTATCGTATGCAAAGATGTATACAATATACATCTTTATCGGGACAACCCGCCGGAGGCCTTGAGCCTCACGAATCGCACGGCGGGTATGGCCCTACACTAAGACAAGGGACGTGGTATTGTCAAATATCATTCGACGGCGGTTTGACGCTCCCGCGTGCCGCACGCATCATGACCGGGCCTTTTGAGGAGATCTCATGCAGTTGACCCGCTACAGTGACTACGCCTTGCGGATATTGATGTATTTGAGCATGAAGGAGCGTGACGGTGCGGCCACGATCAGCGAAATTGCGGCCTTTTACGGCATATCGCGCAATCATCTCGTAAAGATCGTGCACCGGTTGGGACAGCTCGGTTTTGTGACGACCACGCGCGGCAAGGGGGGAGGTCTCAAGCTTGCGCGCAGCGCCGCGCAGATCGGCATCGGCGAGGTGATACGCAAGACCGAGGCGCACTTCGACATCGTCGAATGTTTTGATGCGCAGGCCAACAGCTGTCGCCTGACGCCGATCTGTCATTTGAAGGGCATGCTGGCGGCCGCCCAGGCGCAGTTCCTGCGCGAACTCGATGCCTACACCCTGGCCGATGCGATCGCCGGCCGGGATCGGGGATTCGTGTCGCTTCTCGATCGTATCCGGCTCAGTGCCCCCGGCGCTTGAGCGCGGGTGAGCGGGCAGCGCCCCCCGGGGGGCAGGCGGTCGGGCGTGCCGCGCCAACGCCGGTGTGCTTAGGGCGGGTCGCTGCTGGGCCTTGTCGCGGTTATACTGTCGGGCCCACCGGGCGTCCACCGGGCGGCCAGGCACGAACCACAGGAGGGGTGATGCGGTTAGGGAGGGGAGGGCTGTTGGCGGCCGTGCTCGTGTGTCAGTCGGCATGGGCGGCCCATCCCTGGACGCTTGGCAACATGCCCTCCGATTACCAGGGCCGCTACGGGACGCGTCACACCATCGGGATCTTTTACGACCCGACCTACCTGCAATATCGGGCCTCGGGCGTGCGCGTGAAACTCACGGTCCCCTATATCTCCGTCGCCAATCTGCCGGTGGGTGCCAAGCTCACGAACACTACCCTGGCGGCGCGCACCCAAAGCCGCCGCACGACGAGCGCCAGCGGTCTTGGAGATATCTGGCTCGCGACCCATGTCACCGTGCTGCCCGAGCGCGGCCTAAGGCCCGCCGTGGTCCCCTATCTCAAGATCAAGTTCGGGACGGCCTCGGTGCGCCAGGGGCTCGGTACCGGGCGCAACGATTATGAACTGGGGGTCGGGCTCGATACCACGATCGGCACCAACGTGTTTCCGTTCGCACATATCGGCTACCGCTTCGTCGGCAGTCCTCCGGGGCAGGGCCTGCGGAATATCGCCACCTACAATGCCGGTGTCAGTATTGCCACGACCGCGCGCAATGTCGTGACGGCCATGTATGCGGGTGCGCAGTCGGAACAGGCCGGCTATGCCGGCCCCGCGGATGCGATACTCGCCTGGAACTACAACGTCACAGCCGCCGGCAGTGGCGTGCAGGTGTATTTCGACAAGGGGTTGAGCCGCGGCAGCGCGGGTCTTGGCGGGGGTGTGGGCGGGCAGATCGTGTTTTGAGCCGGATGCCCCCAGACCGGAGGGTACGGGCCTGGGGGGCACGGAGCGGCCGAGGATGCGTGTGGCGGGTGGCCGATGGACGGGCTGGGGTCGAGGCGGGCGCGGGACGTGGGCCGGCCGCAGGACATCGTGGGCGCCGGCGATCGGCCGCGGGTACCGGGAGACCGTCAACGGGCTGCCTCCGGGTCCCGGAGATAGGCGCGCCAGCCGCCCCATGCGGTGATATCGCTAAGGCCCTGTACCGCGACCGCCTCCGCGATGAAGCCCTTGACCGAGCGCTCATCGGCGAGCACCACGGTTCCTATGGCGAGGGGCGCCGGCACCTCGGCGACTATGGCCCCGAAGGAGCCGAGCGGGATGTCCCAGATTTCGACCTCGATCGCGGCCCCGTGTGCCGCGCGCACCAGGCCCGGTCGGGGCGGCGTGCCGGGGAGGGCATAAAGCCGATAGCAGGGCGCGGTGCGCGTGCGTTCGCGGAATACCGCTTGGCGCGAGGTCAATGCCCCATTGAGCGGCAGGCCGCGCATATGGGCACCGACCACGGCCAAGGAGACGCTCGGGCACAGGGTGGGCAGGACCGGGGGGGTGCGAGAGGGGGATCGCCGGCCGGTCGCACCGAGCGGCGCATCGAGGTGACGTTCCAGGATCTGCCCGAGGGTTGCAAGCGCCTGGTCGTGCCACGCCGGGGCGATGAAGGTCACCCCGCTTGCCAGACCATCCTCGCGGAACGCCCCGGGGACTGCGAGCGCGCACAGATCGGCGAGGTTTACGAAGTTCGTATAGAACCCAAGCCGTGTGTTGCGATCCACGGGATCGCGGGTCATGTCGGCGATGGTGTCGATCGTGGGCGCGGTCGGGACGAGCAGGGCATCGAATCCGCGCAGGGTTTGGGCGATGAGGGCGCTCAGGCGCGCACGCTCATGTTCGCCGTGGAAGGCGTCGCGGGCCGAGAAGTTCATGGCGCCGGCCAGTGCCGCGCGCACCGCCGGATGAAGTGCCGCCGGCTGGCGTTCGAGAAACGAGGTCAGGGGTGTGATGCGCTCGGCCACCCATGGCCCCTGGTAGAGGAGGTCGGCGAGCGCACGAAACGGCGCGAAATCGATGGTCTCGATGCGCGCGCCGAGACCCTTTAAGGCCTCGACGGTGACCGCAAATGCGCGCGCGGCCTGATGGTCCCCGAAAAACTCAAGGGTATCGGGGATCGCGAGTCTCATGGGGTCGCTCGGGCGGGGTGCGGCCCGTTGCGGGTCTTCGCGGGAGTATGGGTCTTCGGGATCGGGGCCGGCTACGATCGCCGCAATGCGCGCGGCATCGGCCACGGTGAGGGCAAAGACCGAGACGCAGTCGAGCGTGCGGCAGGCCGGCACGACGCCACGCGTGGACCACCATCCGCGGGTGGGCTTTAGCCCCACGATGTGGTTGTAGGCCGCCGGGACGCGTCCGGAGCCGGCGGTGTCGGTACCGAGCGCGAAGGGCACAAGGCCGCGGGCGACGACGGAGGCCGATCCCGAGCTGGATCCGCCGGAGATATAGGCGGGATTCAGGGCGTTCGGTACCACCCCGTAGGGTGAGCGGGTACCGCTCAACCCGGTGGCGAACTGATCCATGTTGGTCTTTCCGACCAGAATGGCGCCGGCGGCCTGCAGGCGCGTCACCACCGGCGCGGTCGTCTGCGCGATATAGCGGAATTCGGGGCAGGCGGCGGTTGTCGGCCAGCCGGCAACGTCGATGTTGTCCTTGACCGCAAAAGGTACCCCATATAACGGCAGGGAGGCCGGACCGGCCAGGGCGAGTCGTTCCTCAAGCGCGGCGAATTGGGCGGCGAGACCCGTGCTATCGCAGATCGTGATCCACGCCGGGTCGTGCGTGGGGATGTGCGCGAGGTGTGCGCTCAAGGTCATGGGTGTGACGCTCCCGCTCCGGTAGCCCTGTCGCCACTCGTCAACGGTCCAGCCTGTGCAAGGCCCAGTCATCATCAGTGTTCCTGTTTGGGTCGGATGAGCGACGCCTAGCAAGAACGGTGCCTGGATGCCCGTGGGGGCGCCAGGTGCCGCTGTGCCCCCTTTTAGGACACTATCGGACGGGCCCGGCCGCGGCGTCGCGCTCGCGCCTGCCCTATTGTGGGGCAGGCGGGCCGGGCCGGGGCGCGGGACAGGGGGAGCGGCCCAGGGCCCTGGGGTTACAGCCCGTAGCGCGACAAGGCCCCTTGGGCCTTATGTAATGCGCCGGCCTTGTATTTGCGTAGATAGTTGGCCACGAGCGTCTTCAGGCCGGCGGCGCTGACGCCGCGTTTCAAGGCCGAGACGAGCAGTTGACTGGTGGTCTGGGGCGGGGCGCCTGAGGCGACGGCATGTGTATAGGCGTGGGCGGCGGTACCTACCCGGCGGGGACTTGCACGGTGGCGAAAGGCGCTCGTCAGCACCTAGCTAAGGCCCCCTGCCACCGGGGCCTTAAGGGCGCCGTTGGCATAATACCGGGCCGGCAGACGCGGGATGCCCTTGATGCGCGCCAGTATGGGCTGCAGGGTGGCGCCATGGTAATGGTGGGCGGCGCTATGGGCCGTGGCGCGGGCCTGCGTGGGCGAGAGGCCCTTGCCCAAGAGGAGATGCCCCAGCGTCCTGACAAGCGTGGTCGAGGCGGCATTCGCCAGGGATGGGATCGTGAGGGCTAGCACCAAAAGCCCTGTCAGTCGCCGGTAGGTCATAGGCACCTCCTTCATAGGGTCCGGGATCTCGGGGCCGGCCGGCGGCGGCCACGGCCGGGAGGACGCGGCCCCCACAGGTCGCGGAGTGTGGCAGGCGGCGCGCGCCCCCGGAAGGTCCATAGGGGGGAGGGCCGCGTTCCCACGCGCGCTGTGGTATTGTCTGACGCGTCGATGCCGCCGCCCGTTGGGGGCGATGGACAGGGCTGTGAACGTCAACTCAGGGGGAGGGTCAAGGGTGGTGAAGGGGCGATCGCGAGCGGGACAGGCGGCGGACGTCGAGGGTGTGGGGGGCGGGCTGGCGCTGTGGTTTACGGGTCTGCCGGGGAGCGGCAAGAGCACGCTGAGCCGCGCCGTGGCCGGGGAGCTCGATGCCTGCGACCGGCGTATCGTGACGATACTCGATGGCGATATCGTGCGTCAGTTCCTCTCGCAGGGCGCGGGGTTTACGCGCAAAGACCGTTACGACAACGTATGCCGCATCGGCTACGCCGCGAGCCTTATCGTGCGCCACGGGGGTATCGCCGTGGTGGCGGCGGTCTCGCCGTACCGCGATGCCCGGGCCCGGGCGTGCACGCTGGTCGAAGAGGCCGGCGGCGTGTTTCTCGAGATCCACATGGATACGCCGTTCACCGCGTGCGTCGCGCGCGACCCCAAGGGCCATTACGCGCGCGCCCTGGACGGCGACATGGAGCTGTTCACGGGTGTCGATGACCCGTATGAAAAGCCGCTTGCCCCCGACATTCGCGTGCGTACCGAGATCGAGGATGTGGCCGGCGGGGTCCGGCATGTCATGGCCGTCTTGCGTGAACGGCACTTCCTGTATGCGGCGGGGCACAAGACCACCGGCTGATGCGCCCACCCGGCGATGCGCGCCCGGTTCGTGCTAGACTACCGTATCGTGATGACGCGACCACGCCCCTAGTTAAGCACCCGATGAGCCCATCGTCCACTGCCCGGATCCGGGAGATCCCGTACAACTACACCTCGTTTTCCGACCGCGAGATCGTCCTGCGATTCCTCGGGCCGCGGATGTGGGAGACCCTGAATGCGCTGCGCGCGGCGCGCGTGACGGGGCGCTCCGCACGCATGTTGTTCGAGGTCCTGGGGGATATGTGGGTGGTGAGCCGCAATCCCTTCATCCAGGACGACCTCTTGCGCCACGAGCCGCGCCTGGGATCACTGGTGTCCGCGCTGCATCACCGCCTCGATCAGATCGTGGCGCGCGCCCAGGGGAACGCCGAGGCGCTGGCGCTGGCATCGGCGGCGCGCGCCGCGGTCCATGCCTTCGAGGAGGGCTTTCCGCAAGAGCGCGCAAAGCGCAAGCAGGCCCTGCGGGTGTTGTCGCGTGTCACCCACCGCGACAATATCGACTTCAGCGGTTACGCGCGCGCCGCGCATGTGACCGATGCCACCGACTGGCGGGTGGAGCTGCCCTTCGTGGTGATTACCCCGGATACCGAAGAGGAGGTCGTGGGGGTGGTGCAGGGATGCATAGAGCTTGGGTTAACCATCATCCCGCGGGGGGGTGGGACCGGCTACACGGGGGGTGCGGTGCCGCTATTTGCGGACACCGCGATTATCAACACCGAGAAACTCGATGACATCGGGGAGGTCGTCTGGCGGGATCTGCCGGGCGTCGACGGGCGCGTGCCGACGATACATGCCGGCGCCGGTACCGTCACCCTGCGGGTCACGGAGGCCGCGGAGGCCGCGGGGCTGTCGTTTGCGGTCGATCCGACCTCGCAGGACGCCGCCACCATAGGCGGCAACGTAGCCATGAATGCCGGTGGCAAGAAGGCCGTTTTGTGGGGCACGACGCTCGATAATCTCGCCTCCTGGCGGATGGTGACCGCGCAAGGCGAATGGCTGACCGTGGAGCGCGAGCATCATAACCTCGGCAAGATCCATGAGCAGGACGAGGTGGTGTTCCGCGTGAGCCGTACGCGCGCTGACGGACGCACCGCGAGCGGGCCGTCCGAGGTGTTGCGCATCCCGGGACGCTCGTTGCGCAAGGAAGGCCTCGGGAAGGACGTGACCGACAAGTTCCTCTCCGGCCTGCCGGGGATCCAGAAGGAGGGCTGCGACGGCATCATCACCTCGGCGGTGTTCATCTTGCATGAAAAGCCGCGGCACCTGCGGACTGTGTGTCTTGAGTTCTTCGGATCCGACCTGCGCGAGGCGGTGTCGGCGATCACCGCGATCAAGGCCTATCCGGGGACCGTATCAGGGGTGATGCTCGCGGGACTTGAACACCTGGATGAGCGCTATCTGCGCGCGGTGCGCTACAGCACCAAGGCGCCGCGCCGCGACCGCCCGAAGATGGTCCTTTTGTGCGATATCGCAGGCGACGACGATCGGCGCGTGGGCGAGGCGGCGGCGGCGATCGTGCGCATCGCCAACAGCCGCGGCGGCGAGGGTCATGTGGCGGTGACCGCCGAGGCCAGACGGCGCTTCTGGGCGGACCGCGCCAAGACCGCCGCCATCGCCGCCCACACCAACGCCTTCAAGATCAACGAGGACGTGGTGATCCCCATCGAGCGCCTCGCCGATTACAGTGAAGGGGTCGAGCGCATCAACATCGAACAGTCGCTGGCCAACAAGATCACGGCGGTGGAGGCGGTCGTCGCCTATCTGACCGAGGGTGGACCGGCGCGGGCATTGGCCTCGGACTATGAGACGAGCGTGGAAAATACCGCCATCTTGACGGCCAAGACCGAGGCCGCGGTGACGCACCTGCGCGCCGTCGCGCGCCGCTGGGCCGGAATCCTCGCGGGGCTCGATCGGCCGGCCGATGCGTGCGCCGATCTGCTCGGCTTGGACGAAGCCGGACGGGTGCGGCCCGGCGAGAGGCTGATCGCGTTATTGCTGCGGCGCGATGTGCGCATCTCTTATCGGCGCGAGGTGGGGCGCATTCTCGAGGACATCTTCGGTGGTCAGGAACTCGCGGTGGTGCGCCATCGCCTCCAGGCGATTCATGCCGAGGTGCTGGCCAAGAGACTTTTCGTGGCGCTGCATATGCATGCCGGGGACGGCAATGTGCACACCAACATTCCGGTGAACTCCAACGATTACGAGATGATGCGCGAGGCCGATCGCATCGTCGAGCGCGTCATGCATCTGGCGGTCGATCTCGGGGGCGTGATATCGGGCGAGCATGGTATCGGCATCACGAAGATCCGCTATCTGGAGCCGGAGGCGATCGCGGCATTCGCCGCCTACAAGCAGCGCGTGGATCCCAATGGACATTTCAACCGCGGCAAGCTCATGCCCGGTTCCGGCCTGGAGCGGGCCTATACACCGTCGCTGCGCCTTGTGTCCCAGGAGGCGCTGATTCTCGAGCGCAGTGAGCTCGGGGCCTTGAATGACGCGATACGCAACTGTCTGCGTTGCGGCAAGTGCAAACCGGTATGCACGACGCACGTGCCGCGCGCCAATCTGCTCTACTCGCCACGCAACAAGATTCTCGGGACCGGCCTTATCATCGAGGCCTTCCTCTACGAGGAACAGACCCGGCGCGGGATCTCGATCCATCATTTCGATGGCATGAACGATATCGCGGATCATTGCACGGTGTGCCATAAGTGCCTGAACCCCTGTCCGGTCGACATCGATTTCGGCGATGTATCGATCCGCATGCGGGAGATCCTGCGCACGCGCGGCCAAAAGCGCATGGCCATCGGTACGCGTGCGTCCATGGCGTTTTTGAATGTCACCGACCCTGGCACCATTCGCGCGCTGCGCAAGGGCATGATCGAATGGGGCTTCAAGGCCCAGCGCCTCGGCCACGAGGTGGCGGTGAAGTTGAGCGCAATCGGCCGGCCGACGCGCCCGCGGGCCACCACCGGCAAGACGCCGGTCTCGTCGCAGGTGATTCATTTCCTGAAAAAGCCCCTGCCGCGCGACGTCCCGCGCCAGACCATGCGCGCGCTGCTTGCCATCGAGGACGCCAAGACCGTGCCGATCCTGCGCGATCCCGCCAAGGTGACCGAGGATTCAGACGCGGTCTTCTACTTCCCGGGCTGTGGCTCGGAGCGGCTTTTCAGTCAAGTGGGCTTGGCGACGCTTGCCATGCTCTACGATGTGGGGGCGCAGGTGGTGCTGCCGCCGGGCTATCTCTGTTGCGGCTATCCGCAGACGGCGGCGGGGGATGATGCCAGGGGTCGGCAGATCACGACCGATAACCGCGTACTGTTTCATCGCGTGGCCAACACCCTCAACTATCTCGACATAAAGACGGTCATCGTCTCGTGCGGGACATGCATGGACCAGCTCCTGAAATACGAGTTCGAGCAGATCTTCCCGGGCTGCCGGCTGCTCGATATCCACGAATACCTGATGGAGAAATCGGTGTCGCTCGATGGGGTGTCAGGGGTGCGATATCTGTATCACGACCCGTGCCATACGCCGATGAAGACCCATAACCCGGTGGCGGTGGCAAGCGCGCTCGTCGGGAGTCCGGTGACGCTTTCGGATCGCTGCTGCGGGGAGGCTGGTACGTTCGCGGTCTCGCGGCCGGATATCGCGACGCAGGTGCGCTTTCGCAAGGAAGAGGAATTGAGGAAGGGCTTGCAGGCCGTGAGTGCCGGGGAGGCCGATGCCGCCGCCGGGGACGTGAAGATACTGACGTCGTGTCCGGCCTGCCTTCAAGGCCTCAGCCGATACCGCGAGGATACCGGTCTCGATGCCGATTACATCGTAGTCGAGATCGCCAACAAACGTCTGGGCGCGGGCTGGCAACAGCGTTTCGCCGACGCCGCGAAGGCCGGCGGCATAGAGCGCGTCTTACTCTGAGGATATGCGGGGCGTGGATGCCCGTTCGGGCCATCGCATGCAGGGAGATGGCCGGGCGCCTCCTCGCGGGGGCGCCCGGTTCTTTGGTCTTAGGGCAGGGTCACGACCACATAGGCGCTTTCCTTGCCACGACGCACGAGCACCGGGATCGGTGTGTGTGCGGGCAGGTTTGTCACCAGGTGCGCGATCTGGCTTGGCGAGGTGATGGCCACGCCGTTTAGTTCCTGAATCACCATTCCCGGCGCGATGCCGGCGCTTTCCGCCGGACCCGGCTCGACGGTCAAGACCACCACGCCATGGTGGATATCCATGTCGCTCAGTGCCTCATGGGTGAGCGGGCCCACTTCCATGTGCATGCGCGAGAGCGTGATGTTGTGGCTGCCCGGATGACGCAGGTTCTTCGGGAGCGTGCCCACCCGGACGTCTATGGTGAGCGGATGACCGTTGCGCATGATGCCCACCGGTACGCGTTTGCCCGGGCTCGTGTTGCCCACGAGCGGCGGGAGTTGACCCACGCTGTACACCGGTTTGTCGTCATAGGTCATGATCACATCGCCAGGCTTAAGGCCGGCCTTGGCGGCCGGGCCGTCGTGCGCGAGGCTTGCAATCAGCGCGCCGACCGGCTCCTTCAGGCGCATGGCGCGCGCCATCTCGCTGCTCACGCCCTGGACATCGACGCCGAGCCAGCCGAAACGGATCGCCTTGTGGTGCTCGAAGGCGTGAACGGCGCGCATGGCGGTATTGATCGGGATCGAGAATGACAGCCCCATGTAGCCGCCGTTGCTGGTATAGATCTGGTCATTGATGCCAACCACCTGCCCTTCCATGTTGAACAACGGACCGCCGGAGTTGCCCGGATTGATCGGTACGTCGCTTTGGATGAAGGGGATGTACTCGTCGTCGGAAAGCGGACGATTGATGGCGCTCACGACGCCCTGCGTCACGGTGTTGTAAAAGCCAAAGGGTGCGCCCACGGCGAGCAGCCACTGGCCGACTTGCAGCTGACTGGAGTTGCCGAGCGGTACGGTGGGCAGGTCATGACCCTTGATCTTCAACAGGGCGGTGTCGTAACGCACCGACAGGCCCACGATCTTGGCCTTGTAGACATGGTGATTGGACAGCCCGACGACGATGTGGCTCGCCCCGCGCACGACATGGGCGGCGGTCACGATATAACCCGAGTGGCTGATGATGAAGCCCGAGCCCAGCGACTCCACCTTTTCCTTCTGCGAGGGTGCGGTGCTGGGGCCCGAGAAGAATCGGCGGAAGAACGGGTAGAACGGCGAATTCGGCGGCACCGGATTGGTCGGCATCGCGCCATGGACGGTCTTTGTGCTGGTGCTGCTGATATTCACCACCGCCGCCCCGTAGTGCTGGATGATCGGCGTGAAGTCGGGAAGTCCGACCATCGGCTGCGCGGCGGCCGCCTGCCAGGCAGTACCCCCCACAAGTCCCGCCGCCAGCACGGCCGTTCCCCACCGCCGCCGGTGCGGTCGGTCTTTCAAATGACCCATGTCGATCTCCTCGTCGATAAAATCGTATAAGGCTGCGTATGGCCGGCACGGCGAATGAGTCATCGGGACTCACGGGCCTTCGGTCCTGGGTCTGCGAATGCCCATGCTACCGGAAACACGCGCTTGCTCACGGCTTTGAGTGTGCTCGAAGCCGGTTGTTCCCCCGTCGCCAAAAAAACCGCCATTGCCCGTTCACCGACTATGATAGCGCGGCGCGCGCCATGTCCCAAGTGCGGGCGCGAAAGCGGGCGCGAGCCGGCCCGCGCGGCCTGTGTCTTGTCGGTGGCGACGGGGTGATCAGCCGACAAGACGGGTGAGCGTGTAGAGGATAAGGCCCACGATACCCCCGACCAGGGTGCCGTTGATGCGGATGAATTGCAGATCACGACCGATGTTGAGTTCTATCTGGTCGATCAGGAAGGCATCATCCCAGGCCTTGACCTGGGCGGCTATGAAAAGCCCCAGGGTGCGCCGGTAGCGCTCGATCAGCGGCGGGGCATAGGATGCGATCTGGGTCTCTATCCAGGCATGGAGCGACGGACGATCGGCGAACGAGGCCACCAGTTCGCGGACCACGACCGCGAGTGTACGCGTCGACCCCGGCTGTTCGGGCCGTTCTTCGAGTTGCGCCAGGAGCCACCCCTGGAGCCCATCCCAAAGGGCCGTGAACGCGATCTCCATTTCGGGATTGTGGACGAGTTCGGTTTGCATGGCCCGGATGCGTGCGCGAAAAAGCGCGTCGTTCTTCAGCTTGTTGCTGATGTCGGTCACGGCCTCGTCGAAGCGCCGGCGCAACACATGATCATGATCCTCGCGGACCGCCTGCAAGACGGTCTGCAGGGCGTCGTAGAGTCGCTGGAGTATGGCGCGACCCACGCGCTCGTCGAGATTCAAAGTCGAGGGCACGAAATCCATCTGGCGCGCTATGGCGTAGACGAGTTCCTGACGCACGTCATCGTGCTGCAGGAATTGATAGAGCTGGGTAAGGGCTTCGTCAAGCAACCATTGATGGCGGCGGTCTTCGGCGAGCGTATCCAGGATGCGCCCGGCGAGCAGGCCGGTATCCAAGGTCTCGAAGCTGGAGGCCAGGGCGTCGGCCAGAAAGGCGCGCGCCTGCCGGGGATCGACCGTGGTGAGGAGGCGGCGCGCGATCTGGCCGAGGTAGGTCTGGATGCGCTCGATGTTTTCCGCGCGCAGGCACCATTTGGCGATGCGCCGGCCGGGTCCGAATGTGCGGATGCCCTCCAGTATCTTGTCGGTGGACAGGAACCGCGACTGGATGAACTCCCCGAGGCTGTCGGCGATGCGTCCCTTGTTGGCGGCGATGATGGCGGTATGCGGCAGGGGCAGGCCAAAGGGATGGCGGAACAGCGCCACCACCGCGAACCAGTCGGCCAGGGCGCCGATCATGGCGGCCTCGCTGAACGCCGCCACGAAGCCAAGCCAGGGGTGTGCCGGCTGAAAATAGCGCGCCGCCGTGTAGAGGACCCCGGCGCCTGTCAGCAGGGCAAGGGCCGACAGGCGTGCGGCGCGCAATCGCGCGCGCTTTAGGGAGTCGTTCGAGCGTTTTGGGGCAGGGCCGGTGGCAGTCATGGACACCGGCAAGGATAGCGGGGTGGCCGCGCTTTGTCGCCGGTTTTCGGGCAATCTGTGGTCAGATGAAGGCGGCGGCGCGCCGGAAGGCCACGAAGATCCCCTGTTCGTGGCTTAGCGAGCGGCCCTGCAGCCACGCAGCGACCCAGTCGGGTACGGCCTCGGCGGACATGGGGCGGGCAATCGCATAGCCTTGCGCGAGGTCACAGCCCTGGGCCTTCAGCCACTCCCACTGGGCCATGGTCTCCACGCCCTCGGCGAGCACCGGCCGTCCCAACTGGTGCGCCATGTGGATGACGCCTTCGACGATGGCGCGGTGCTGCGGGTCTTCAGGAAGCGGGGCAATGAAGCCGCGATCGATCTTGATGAGCGCACTGGGCAGGTCGGTCAGATAGCTGAGCGAGGCCTGCCCCGTCCCGAAATCATCGATGGCAAACTGCAGCCCCCGTTGACACCAGGCGTCCAGCGTGCGGCGGGCGCGTTCGGGATCGGCGAAGGCCGCGCGTTCGGTGATCTCCAGGGCGATGTGGTGGGTTGCCGTACCGCTGGCGCGCAGCACCTCGCAGACGCGGTGGTGGATCTCGGGATCCTGGAATTGGCTGGGTGACAGGTTGACGGCGATCTGCAGCGTAAGGCCCTGATCCATCCAGCGCCTCTGCTGACGGCACGCCTCCTGAAGCACCCACTCGCCGAGCGGTATGATGAGGCCCGATTCCTCGGCGATCGGTACGAATACCTCCGGGGATTGCGGCTGTTCCTCGGGATCGCGCCAGCGCAGCAGGGCCTCCACCCCGGCGACCCGTCCGGTGGCGAGTTCGACTTGCGGCTGGTAATGAAGCGCGAAACGGTCTTCCGCGAGGGCCTTGCGCAGGCGTTTTTGAAGGGACTGGCGATCGCGCGTGGCGCGATCCAGGGAGTGCTCGAATAGCGACCAGCGATTGCGCCCCTGGCGCTTGGCCTCGTACATGGCAAGGTCGGCGTGGCGCAACAGCGTCTGGGGGTCGCTGTCATCAAACGGATAGATCGTAAGGCCGATACTGGCCTGGGTGGAGACCTGGTCTGTGCCGATGCGTACCGGGGTACGCATCGCCGTGAGCAGTCGCGTGATCACGGTTTCGATGTCGGACATGCGCGCGGCGTCGCGCAGGATGACCGCAAACTCGTCTCCGCTCAAGCGCGCCACGACATCGCCCGCGCGCGCGGCCTGGCGCAGGCGTGCGGTGACCTCCAGCAGTAACCGGTCTCCGGCGGCATGGCCGAGCAGGTCGTTGATATCCTTGAACCGGTCGAGGTCTAGAAACAGCACGGCTTGCAGGGCCTCGACGTGCGCGCCCCGTTCCATGGTCTCGGTCAGCAGGCGCAGAAAAAAGGCACGGTTGGGGAGACCCGTGAGTTCGTCGTAGTGGGCGAGCGTACGCAGCCGGGTTTGGGCGGCATCGAGTTCACAGGCCGACCCCACATCCCAGGAAAGCCGCGCCAGCCATTCACGGGCCTCGTTCGACAGGGCCTCGGGAACCAGCGGACGGTAGGCTATGGCGCCGTAGTGGATACCGTTGTGGGCAAGCGGGTAGACGATGCGGTAGGGGGGGTCTGCAGGCGAGAGCGCGAGTGTGAGCGCGCTTTGCGCCTCGAGATGCAGGCGCCCCCCTTGGGCCACGCTGAGCGGCGTCCCGACCTTGTCGATGCGCGCCATCGCGATCCAGAGAAGATCGAGGTGCTCGGCGATGCTGTCTAGGACCGCACCCAGGGACGTGTCGGGGCTCTCGCCGCGCAGCGAGGCATCGGTAAGGCGATCGCGCAGTTGGCGGGCCAGTGCCTCGCGTTTCTGAGTGGTGACGTCGCGGGCGATCAAAAGCGAGCCTCCGCCGACGGCGTCGGGCAGCGAGCAGCGTAATAAATCCAGGACCCGCGGCGTGGTATGCGCGCGGCGCAACAGGATCTCCTCGCGCACCGTACCCTCGGAGGCGCGCATGAAATCACCCAGGCTCTCGCGGGTCGGGGTATCGGGGAGCTGTTCCAGGAGACGTTGCCGCTCGACATGGATCAGATCTTCGCGTGCCATCCCGAAGGCCTCCAGGGCGGCGCCGTTGGCGAGTTGCCAGCGGCCCTCGGCGTCGAGCAGGCCAATGAGGTCGGGGGAGGCCTCGAGCAGCGTGTGTACGGCGGCCTCGCGGCGTCGCGATCGCCGTAGTAGGCCCTGCAGCCGAAAATCGCGCAGAATGCGCTCGCGGACAGCGGCGCCGTTCAAGTGCGCGATCTTGGTGGCGAAGGTCTGTAGGACCACCACGGCAACTGCCATGGAGACACCAAAGGCGCTGCCGCCGCGGCCGGCGTATTCGCGCCATGCGAGCGCCAGCACCGGGGCGATGGCGAAGGCCTCGTAGCCGCCGGGCAGCACGCTCAGAAACGGGACCGGGCCTGCGGTGAGCCCGGTCACGATGGCCACCAGAAACGGGGGATTGATGCCGTTGCGGGGATAAGGTACGGCCAGGATCAGGAGCGCCCACAAAAGGCCGTCGGCGAGCAGGTGGGCCACGAGCCGTCGATGGCGCGCCGTGACGTCCAGTCCGCAGTCGGCGCGCGTAAGCCGGATGGGGAAAAATCGCAGGATGCCGTTGATCGCAAGCCCGGTCCACCAAAGGGCCTTGTCCAGGGGGCCCACCGAGCGCGCGAAGAGCAGCAGGCAGGTGGTGGCCACAACGAGGTTGGCCAGCACCTGCCAGCCGTAACGGCGACCAAAGAGGCGCAGCTGTTCGGCGAGGAGTGCGGTCCGCAAGGGCGGATGCGGGTCGGCGCGCGCGTGGCGGAGCGCGCGTGGCGCCCGCGGGACGCGCGCGCCGACCGGTGCTTGGCGGTGACGATCCATGGTTTTTTTCGCTATGGTTCCTGCCTCGTCGGCCGGTCTGTCACAGACCCCGCACTGGGACGAGCGGTCTCCCTGCGGGGCGATTGTGGCGTATTTTGGCGTTTCGGGAAAGCCTTAGCGTTGTCCTTCGGGTGGTGGCACCGCCGCCCGTGGGTCCGCGCACCCCAGGCGGCGGTTTTGTAGCGCAATCTTGGTCGATGGCGTGATCAGGGTGTCGGGATCCGGGGGCTTATCACGGAGTGGCCGGCGCTACCCAGGGCGACGACTCCGAGGATGATAATGAAGATCGCCGATACGCGGTTTATGAGGATAAGGGTGCGCGATTCGAGGTGCGTATGGAGACGGGAAGTCACGAGACTGAGTGCGATCCACCACAAAAGACAGCCGGAAAATATCCCGGCGACCAATGACAGCAGGCGCGGCAGGCTCGAGTGGTCCATCTGCAGCGTCGTGAATACCACGATGAAAAACAGGATGGTGAGGGGGTTTGCAAGCGTGAGCAGGAGCGATGATACGAACGTCCAGAGCACCCCGGGTCCCCCATAGCGGTGCGCCGGGGCCCGCCGTCGTGGCCGAAAGAAGAACGCGCGTCCGCCAAACCACAGGCAGAGGATACCGGCCCCGAGATGAATCCAGAAGCGTGCGCTGGCCAGAAAATTCGATACCACGCTCAAGCTCAAGCCCGCGAGCGCGGCATAGAATGCGTCGGCGGTGGCGGCCCCCGCGCCGCTTAACATGCCGGCGAGGCGCCCATGCGCCAAGGTCCTTTGAATGGTGAGCAGGCCGACTGGTCCGATGGGTGCGGATGTGATGATGCCGACGATAAGCCCTAGTAAAAACGGTTCCACGCCACTCCTCGGCCCGGCCGCCCGTGTCGTGCGCGGCCCTGCCGTGCGGATCGCTATCCATTGTCGTATTCGGGCCGCGGCCCCCCTGGGCGGGCCTGGCGGTCCGCCGGGGCGCTATCGTAAAACGGCTGGGCGGGAAAGGCCAGAAGAGAACGAATAGCGGATCTCGGTGGCGGCGGCCGATGCGCGGCCCTGGCCACCGTGTTCGACGGGGCGAGGGGGGTTTATGGGGCAGCGCGGATAGGCGGGAAGGGGAGAGGGCCGATGCCGGCGGCCTTGTCAAGATAGCCGCGTGCCAGGCGGCAGTGTACAGTCCCCGTATGGCCCTTATGGCCATTTCCGAATGGTGCGTCATGGCAAGGCCCGATCCTCAACTGCTTTTGACCTGGACGGTAGTGGCGCGCATGGGGAGCATCAATGCCGCCGCCGATACCCTGGGTCTTACGCAGCCTGCGGTCTCCAATCAGCTGCGACGGCTCCAGGAGTGGCTGGGGGAACCGCTTTATCGACGCCATGGGCGGGGCGTGACCCCGACCGCCTTGGGCAAGCGCTTGCTGCGTATCGCCTCTCAGATCGAGGGGGCGCTCACCGATGCCGAGGCGCTACGGACCGATGTGCAAGGTCTCATGCAGGGGAGTCTGTTGCTGGCAGCCAGCCAGACCAATGCCGAATTTCTGCTGCTGCGCGCCATGGCGGTCTTTCAGAAGCGCTACCCGATGATCACCGTGCGGTTGCAGTCCGGGAATTCCGAAGAGGCGCGCCGACGTATCGATGTTGCAGACCTCGCATTCGTGGAGGACGCGGTCCTGCCGGAATCGGTCCCTGGACTCAAGGGCAAGACCCTGATCGAGACCGATATCCGCATACTTTTGAGCGCCGATCATCCTTTGGCCCAACGGCCGGAGGACGAGCCGGTGGCGCTGAGCGAGTTGGCGGGTGTGTCGGTGGTCTGGCGGGAGCCCGGTTCCGGCACCCGCGATCGCGTCGAGGTGGCGTTTCGCCAGGCCGGCCTGGAGCCCGAGATCCGCTATGAATTCAGCGCCGGCGCGGCGGTACGCGAGGCGGTTCGTTGCGGGCTCGGCGTGGGCTTTGTGTCGGCCTTGTCGGCCATGCCTCCGGATCTTTGCACGCGGCCGGTCGTGCCGCGTATCGTGCAGTCCCTGTCGGTGATCTATCAGGGGCCGCTCAGCCGCCCCGGTGAGGCGTTTCTCGTGGTCCTTGAAGACATGATGCGCGCCGGGATCTACGCGACCCCGCGCAGCGTCGGCCCGTGATCGGGCGGGGCCTGGTGCGGCGGGGCGTGGATTTAACGTGTAAGAGGCAAGACAGTACAATGATATGGGGCATGAGGATGGCGGCCTGATGATCGGCACGATCGATGCGCGCGGGTGGCTCGACGGGGTACGGCGCGCGGCCTCGCCCCATTGTGATGCCCGGCCGCCCGGCATGGTCGTGGAGGTCGTGATCATTCATGCGATCAGCCTACCCGAGGGCCGCTATGGCGGGCGGGACGTGGAGCGACTCTTCATGAATACCCTGGATACCGGGGCCGAGGGCTATGCCGATCTTCGCGGACTGCGGGTCTCGGCGCATGTATTCATCCGCCGCGATGGCGAGGTCGTGCAATTCGTGTCCTTCGAGGATCGGGCGTGGCACGCCGGCGTATCGCGATGCGAGGGGCGCGAACGCGTCAATGACTTTTCGGTGGGCATAGAGCTCGAGGGCACGGATCACGGCCCGTTCGAGGACGCTCAGTACCGGTCTTTGCAGGCGGTGTCCGAGGCGCTCATGCGCCATTATCCGGCGATCACCCGCGAGCGGTTCTACGGGCACTCGGAGATCGCCCCCGGGCGCAAGACCGATCCCGGACCGTTTTTCGACTGGGCCCGGTATCGCTGCGCATTGCGTTCAGTAGGTGACGGGGTATCGCGAGGGGAGGGCTAGGGCGATGGCAATCACGCTGATCATCATACTCTTTGCGGTCGCGCTCGATCGCCTGTTCCCGGATCGTGGCCGGATGCCACCGTTTCTATGGTACGAGGACTGGGCGCGGGGTGTAGAGCAACGGTTCAATGCCGGGACCCGCGGGCAGGGTCTGGCGGCGGTGCTGGTGGTGGCGGGCCCGGTCTTACTCGGGGTGGCGCTGATCCGCTATGTGCTGAGTCATGTCAGCTACTCCCTGGTCTATATCTTCGACATCCTGGTCCTTTATCTGTGCTTGGACCTGTATCGGCTGACGCGTCAGGCGGTGGGTGTCTCGGAGTCGCTGGAGGCCGGCGATATCCTCATGGCCGCCACCCATCTGGAGACGATGACCGGCAAGACCACCGGGGATGTGACGGAATCATCCATTGCCCAGGCCACGGTCGAGGCGGTCTTGAAGCATGCCAACACCGCCGTCATGGCACCGCTTTTCTGGTTCATTCTCTTTGGTCCCGTGGCGGTGGTTTTGCAGCGCCTGGCCGCGTTGCTCGATCGCCTATGGGGTCACCGCAGCACCCAGTTCGCGGAATTCGGGTGGGCGGCGGCGCGCCTTGATGACCTGTTGGGCTGGGTGCCGGCGCGCATCACGGCGCTCAGTTATGGCATCATGGGCAGCTTCGAGGACGCCCTGCACTGCTGGCGGCGGCAGGCGGGCATGTGGTCTGATATCAACAGCGGCCCGCTTTTGGCCTCGGGCTTTGGCGCCATGCATATGAGTGCCTGCGAGGAGCCCGAGGAAGAGGATATGTCAGGGCCGCCGGCGGTGCGCGGCTACGTCGTCAATGCCGCGGATATCCGCCGCGCGGTGGCGCTGCTTTGGCGTGTGCTGCTGTTCTGGCTGGCGGTGGTGCTGTTGATGGCCGGGGCCCGCCTGTTCGGTGTCTTTGGCTGAGGGTGGTCCGCCGAGAACCGGCCTCGCGGTGATCGCCGATCAGGGCACCTAGGCCAACAGGGCCTGCGCGGGCGGGTCCGTGCGCAGAATCTCCCAACCCCGTTCCGTGGCGGTTGCGAGCAGGATCGGGTCCGGGTCCACGGCAATGGCCCGCGATACCGCCTCCAGGAGCGGCAGGTCGTTGTGCGAGTCGCTATAAAACACGCTGTCTGTGAACGTCAGACCGTGGTCCGCCATCCATGACCGGACGCGTATCACCTTGCCCTCGCGAAAGCAGGGTATGCCGTCCGGGCGACCGGTAAAGCGCCCATCGCGCTGCTCGGCCACGGTGGCGACGAGATGCGGAATGTCGAGGATCTCGGCTATGGGCGCGGTCACAAAGTCGTTGGTCGCGGTGACGAGCGCAAGCGTCGCCCCCTGCGCCCGATAGCACTGAAGCAGCGGGGCCACCCACGGTTTGATCATCGGCCGCACGCATTCCTCGATGAAGCGCGCGCGCCAAGCGAGCAGCTGCGGGCGCGGAAGGCGGTGCAAGGGCTCCAGGGCAAACGCCAGGAACTCCGCGATGTTGAGCGTGCCGGCCTTATAGGCCTCATAGAATCGGGCATTGGCATGCTCGTAGTGCGCGCCATCCACGGCCCCGGCGCTCACCAGGAACCGTCCCCAGGAGTAGTCGCTGTCACCGGCGAGCAGGGTGTTGTCCAAGTCAAATAGTGCGAGCGCCAATGCTCCCCCTACATTGCCGTAGCCGGCGGATTCTGTGAAAATGGGTCCATTCTAACTAGCTAACGTCTTGTTGTATATGATAGATCGCGACGGATATCGTCCCAACGTTGGCATCATTCTGACGAACGCTGAGGACCAGGTGTTTTGGGCGCGCCGCTGCCGCTGCGATGGCTGGCAGTTCCCTCAGGGGGGCATACAGCGCAAAGAGAGCGCCGAGGAGGCCTTGTTTCGCGAACTCTACGAGGAGGTGGGGCTGGAGAGCGGGCAGGTCGAGATCCGCGGGCGCACGCGCGGCTGGTTGCGCTACGATCTGCCGCGGGCCTATCAGCGGCCCAGCGGGCCACGGCGGTTCCGCGGGCAGAAACAGGTGTGGTTTCTTCTGCGGTTCACCGGCCGCGAGGCCGATGTCAGGCTCGATCGCTCGGCGTCCCCGGAGTTCGATGCCTGGCGATGGGTGGAGTATTGGAGCCCGATCGACGCCATCGTGGCCTTCAAGCGCAAGGTGTATGAGAGCGCATTGACCGAGCTCGCTCCTTTGCTCAAGCGCTGATGGACCGATTACTCGCATGGTCGGACCGCGAAGTGTGGCTCGTCTTGGAGGGGCCGCCGGCGGTCTACTATCTGGTGGATCGCGCCGCCGGTGGTGTACTTATCAATGCCCCACCGTTTTGTCGCGCGACCTACGAGGGGCTTTGCCGGCATGCCGTGCCTCGCTATTTGTTCCTGCCGAGCCGCTTTGGGGCCCGCGATCTTGGCGCGTGGCGGGCAGCGGGCGTGCGCGTGCTCGTGTCCGCAGAAGAGGAGGGCGTGGCTGATGCCGACCTGCGGGTCGGTGGACAGCACAAGCTGACGCGCACCATCGACTTCGTGCCGCTCCCCGGCCGTACTCGCGGGACCTGCGGTCTGCGCCTGAAAAACCTGCCGGGGGCCTTGTTCGTCGGGCCGGCCCTGGCGGTCGGCGACTCGGGATGGCCGGAATTGATCCCAGGCCCCGACGACTATTCCTATGAAAGCCGCCTCATTGGGACGGTAGGGCTCGGGGGCCAGGCCTTCGACTACCTTTTTACGGACAGCTTCGTGCCGGGCCGTACACGCCCGGGGCCCGGGGCCGCCGACGCCCTGCGGACCCACATCGACCAACTCTTGACATAGTCCGCCGCGACCGCGGAGGGCGGCGGCAAGCGACGGCTCCCATCGGTAGTGTCTCAGTGTGAAATTAGCGGAGTAATTTAAAGGTCACCTTTATTGCAGATGATGATATATTGGCCACCCGTGCGTAGCAGGTGAAAATGGCGCTTTTTGACTTCCTTAAGTAACGCCTTATAACCCCCATTCTTGAGTACGTCAGCCTTCTGGCGCCTGACAACACCTCCCTTGTTGACTGCTCCTGCGCGGAAAATATTATTAATCCATTCGCTCATTTCTAAAATCCTTTCAGTTTGGGAGACGAGCAAGCTCTTCCAAAGACCAGACATGGCCGAACGGCTATCGTGCTTCGCCAGCATCTCTTGGGTTTGCTTGATCGGTTAAGTGTTCCCGGATTGTAGCGTGGGGTGACGTATACGGCATCAGCTGTCAAATTCAAACTGAGATACCACATCTGGCGAGCGCGCTGATGCGCCGGGTCCGGGCTGTGCAGCCTCACCACTCAGAAGGCGCCGCAATGCGTCGCAGTAACCGCATGGCGATTGGGGAGATGGTCCCCGGCCAGGCCCCATACGAAGGGGATTGTGCGCGGCCGGCAATGAGTAACGCAATCGCCCGGTGGGCGGTGATTCCGGCCTTTCCGGCTGCGACATCGCGGGCCGCATGGTCCAGTGGCGTGAGCACGGACACGGGGCTGCGCGCCTGGGCAAGATGCCGTAGCGGCGGCTCCAGAAGGCGCCTCATGCCGACTGATGATAGGGGTGGCCCGAGAGTGCTTCCCGGGGTGCCCGCGACAGGGGGTCCGCGATTCTTGGGAGGTGCGGTTGTCTGGGCGAGTACGCGATCCGCCCCGCCCGGTGGTCACGAGCGGAGGGGAGGCGGGATCTCACCGGATGGCACCGTGCGGCGGCGCGACCAGCGCCCCAGGGCCAGATATACGATGGGTGTCGTATAGAGCGTCAGGGCTTGCGAGACGATGAGGCCGCCGATGACGGTGATGCCGATCGGTTGGCGGAGGTGGTGACCGGTACCGAAGGCAAGGGCGAGCGGCACGGCGCCGAGGAGCGCGGCGAGGGTCGTCATCAGGATCGGCCGAAAGCGCTTGAGGCACGCGGCGCGGATCGCCTCCTCGCGACTCAAGCCCTGCGTGCGCTCGGCCTCGAGCGCGAAGTCCACCAGCATGATGCCGTTTTTCTTGACGATGCCCATGAGCAGAAAGATGCCGATGATGGCGATGACCGAGAGCGGCAGGCCCGTAAGTGCGAGCGCAAGCAGCGCGCCGGCACCCGCCGATGGGAGCGTGGAAAGGATCGTGAGCGGCTGGGAGAGGCTTTCATAGAGCACGCCGAGCACGATGTAGATCGTGGCCAGCGCCGCCAGGATCAGTAGCGGCTCGGCGGCGATCGACCGCAGAAAGAAGCGTGCATTCCCCCCGAAACGCATGCGCACCCCGGGGGGCAGGGCCATGCCCGCGATTGTCTTTTGGACCTCGTGGATGACCGAGCCCAGGACCGCGCCGTGCGCCAGGTTGAAGCTCACCGTCGCCGCCGGTAGCCCGTCGTAGTGGCGCACCGATAAGGGCACGGAGGTGCGCACGAAGTGCGCGACGGCGGTGAGCAGCACCGGGCCCGTGCGACCGGCCACATAGATGTGGTCGAGGCGGCTTGGGGACTGGCTTAGGGCATGGGGCACCGTGAGGACCACCTGATATTGGTTTTCGGCGTTATAGATACGCGCGATCTGGCGTTGCGCGTAGGCGTCGTTCAAGGCCGCGTCGATGGCGGCGATGGATACTCCCAAGCGCGCGGCGCGCTTGCGGTCGATGGCCACAGTGATCTCGGGTTCCGGCTTGTCCTGGTTCGAGGACGCGGCACGGATGCCGGGGAGCTTGGCGATGCGCCGATCGATCTGACTTGTGATCTCCCCCAGGGACTGAAGCGAGGGATCGAGGACCGTGAAATCGTATTGACCGTTGGTTGCTTGCCCCCCCACGAAGATGTCCTGCGCCACGAAGAGGTAGGTATGGATGCCGGTGATGCGCGCAAGCTGCGGGCGCAGATGCGCGAGGATGGCGCGTGCCGACAGCCGCCGATCATCGCGTGGCTTCAGGCCGATAAAGAGCTTGCCGCGATTGGGTGGCGTGAAGCCGTTGACGACGCCAATGCTCGAGCTTACGGTGGCTACGTCCGGGTCCTTTAGGATCACCGCGATCACGCGGCGCTGTAAGGTCTTCATGCGCGCAAACGAGACATCGGACCCGGCTACGGTATTGCCGATGACAAGCCCGGTATCTTCCTCGGGCAGAAAACCCTTGGGGATGCGCACATAGAGCATGACTGTCGCCACGACCGTGGCCACCATCAAGACCAGCATGAGCCGGCGATGACGCAGCGACCAATCGAGCGAGCGCTCATAGGCACCAAGCATGTGCTCATAGGCGCGCGCGAGGCGCGCCGATAGGGAGCGGGGATGGGGAGCGGCAACGCCGGGGCGCAGAAAATGGGCGCAGATCATGGGGGTCACGGTCAGCGATATGAGTGCCGATATGGCGATGGCAAGCGTCAGGGTCATGGCGAACTCATGAAACAGTTCCCCCACGATGCCCGGCATGAGGGTCAGCGGAATGAACACCGCGACCAGCGACAGGGTGATGGATATGACGGTGAAGCCGATCTGGCGCGAGCCACGTAGCGCCGCCTCCATGGGCGAGAGGCCGGATTCGTGGTAGCTCATGATGTTCTCGATCATGACGATCGCGTCGTCGACGACGAAGCCTACCGATATCGTGAGCGCCATGAGCGAGAAATTGTCCAGGGAGAATCCGAGTGCCCACATGGCCGCGAGGGTCCCGGCGATTGATAGGGGCACGGTCACGCCTGCGGCAATGGTCGGTGCCGCGCGTCTCATGAACGCCCATACCACCAAGAGTACGAGCGCCACGGTGATGAGCAACGTGATCTCGATATCGTTAACGCTGGCGCGTATCGTCGTGGTGCGGTCGGTCAGCACCCGCAAGTGTACGCCGGCTGGCAGCGCCCGGCGGATGTCGGGGAGCCGTTTTTTGAGGGCATCGACGGTGGCTATGACGTTGGCCTCGGGGGTCTTGGTGATGGTCACGAGCACCGCCGGCTTCGCACCGTCCCAGGCGGCCTGATGGGTGTCGGTGACGCCGGTGACGACCGACGCCACCTCGTCTAAGCGCACGATCCCCGGGCCGTTGGTTTTCAACACGATGCGCCGATACTGGCGGGCGGTATGCAGCTGGCCGTCGGCCGCGATCACCGAGTCGCTCTCGGGCCCGCGGAATTCCCCGAGCGGGCTCAGCAGGTTGGCGGCGCGTATCGCGTTATAGACGTCTTCGGCCGTAAGTCCGGCATGGGCAAGCGCCCGCGGGTGAATGTTGATACGTACGGCAGGGGATTGCGCGCCATTGATCTGCACGAGCGCGACTCCTGGCACCTGCGCGAGACGCTCGGCTAAGGTGGTGTCGGCGGCGTCATACACGGTCCCCGGGCGTTGCGTGCGCGAGGTCAAGGCCATGGTCAGGATCGGCCGCGAGGCGGGATTGAATTCCTTGTAGTAGGGGCGGCTCGGGAGATTTGCCGGGAGATCCGGCAACGCGGCATTGATGCCCGCCTGGATGGCGGCGGCATCCCGGGCGGCACCTCCGACGCGCGAGAACAACAAGACCACGTTGCTTGCGCCAAGCGAGTTGAACGACATGATCTGGTAGAGGCCGGGGATCTTCCCCAGCTGTCGCTCGAGCGGCGCGGCCACCGTGCTCGCCATGGTCTTCGGGCTCGCGCCCGGCTCATGCGCCAACACCACGAACGCCGGCAGCGGGATATTCGGGACCGCGGCCACAGGCAGCAGCCGATCGCTGAAGATCCCCGCGACCAGGATGCCCAGGGCGATGAGCATCGTGCCGATCGGTCGCTTGATGAAGGGCGCGGAGAGATTCATCCGCTAATCGCCGAGCGCGGGCGCGGCCCCAAGCCAGCCAGGCCTGCGCAGGCGGTCCAGGGCGAGGTAGATCACGGGCGTCGTAAAGAGCGTCAGGAATTGACTCAAAAGCAGGCCGCCTATGATGGTGATGCCAAGCGGGCCGCGTAGCTCGGCGCCGGCGCCACCCTCGAGAACCAGGGGCACGGCCCCCAAGAGCGCGGCGAGTGTGGTCATGACGATCGGCCGAAAGCGCAGCACCGAGGCCTCGACTATGGCGTCTTCGGGAGTGGCGCCGCGACGCTGCGCCTCGATCGCGAAGTCCACCATCATGATGCCGTTTTTCTTGACGATACCCATGAGCAGAACGATGCCCACGAGCGCTACGATGGTGAACTCGGTGTGGGTGAGAAACAGTGCGGCGAGTGCGCCGATACCGGCCGAGGGCAGGGTCGACAGTATGGTCAGCGGATGGATCGCGCTTTCATAGAGGATGCCGAGCACGATATAGATCACGATAAGGGTCGCTACAATAAGCCAGGGCTCGCGCGCGAGCGCGGTATGAAAGCGCGCCGCCGCCCCCGAATAACTGCCGGTCACGGTGGCGGGTTTATGGAGGCTTCGTTCGGCGCGCGTGATCGAACGCTCCGCGGCGTCAAGCGTGACGCCGGGCGCGAGATTGAAGCCAATGATCACCGCCGGGATCTGGTTTTCCTGTTCGATGGCAAGGGGTGCGCGGCGGCGGCTTATGCGCGCGACCTCGTCGAGCGGGATTTCGGCATTGCCGGTCCCGGGCAGGTACAGGGATCCGAGCGCCGCCGGGCTTTGGCGAAAGCGCCGGGCGACACCCAGCACCACGCGATACTGATCGTTCTGGGTGTAGATGGTCGAGACCTGGCGCTCGCCATAGGCGTCGTAGAGGATGTTGGCGACGGTTTGCATGGTGACGCCGAGGGCCGCGGCGCGCGTTCTCATGAACTGCACATAGGTCTCGGGGGCGACGTTGTCGCCGCTCGCCACCACATCGCGCAGTCGTGGGTCGTGCCGCAGGGCATGCGCCAGCGCCCCGGTAAACCGTTCGAGGGTCGCCCTGTCGGTATCGGAGAGGGTGTACTGATAATCGGTGGGCGAGGGACGTGAGGAGAGGGTGATGTCTTGCACCGCGCGCGTGTCCACGCGCAGCCCCGGGATCGTATACAGGGTGCGCCGCAAGGCCGCCTCCACGGTCGGCAGGGCGGGGCGCGCGCCGATCGGTTTCAGGATGACGGTTAGCTGGCCGCTATTGGGGGTGGGGTTGGTGAGTCCGGTGCCGATGTACGACGTAACACCGGCGACCGCCGGATTGCGGCGGATGTGGGCCACGGCCTTGGCCTGCAGGGCGGCGAAGGCGGCAAGGGAGATGTTTCCGCGGGCGCGCGTCGCGACGGCGATTTCGCTCGTATCCTGCGCCGGCAGCAGCCCCTTGGGGATGGCCAGAAAGAGCGCCAGGGTGCCGGCCAGTGTCGCGCCAAACACTGCCAATACGAGTGTTCGGTGGCGGAGCACGGAGAGGAGCGCGGACCGGTAGCGCTCGCGCAGTGTAAGCCAGAGACGATCGACGGCGCCGGCGAGCGCCGAGCGTCGCACCGTGGTCGGTTGCAGGAGGTGGGCGCACATCATGGGCGTAAGGGTGAGGGATATCACGGCCGACATCGCCACCGCCACCGCGAGCGTCATCGAGAATTCACGAAACAGGCGGCCCACGAGGCCCGGCATGAACAATAGCGGGATGAAGACGGCAATGAGCGAGATGGTCAGGGACACGATCGTAAAGCCGATCTGACGGGCCCCCTCCAGGGCCGCCGTCAAGGGGCGGCTCCCGGTTTCGAGAAAGCGCACGATGTTCTCGATCATGACGATGGCGTCATCGACCACGAACCCGGAGGCCACCGTGAGCGCCATGAGCGAGAGATTGTCGAGACTGAAGTCGAGGGCGTGCATGACGGCAAAGGTGCCCACCAAAGACAGCGGCAGGGCGACCGCCGGTATCAGGGCGGCACGCCATGTGGGCAAAAATACGAAAATGACCAGCACCACCAACGCGATTGCGGTGAGGAGGGTCAGTTCGACGTCGGCGACCGAGGCCTTGATGGTCGCCGTGCGGTTGGCGACGATGGCGAGCCTGGTGGCAGTCGGCAGGGTCTTGGATAGGCCCTTGAGCGCCGTCTTGACGCGCGCCACGGTGTGCACGATGTTGGCGCCCGGCTCTCGGTCTATCGATAAAAGCACCGCGGGCGTCCCATTGAAGGTCGTGGCGACCGCGGGATTTTCGAGGCCGGGCGCGACCGAGCCCACATCTCCTATGGTGACCGGCGCGCCGCCGACCGAGGCAATGACGATATGGCGAAAGCCGCGAATCGTGCGCACCTGATCGGTCGCGCCCACCGCGAACGCCTGACGGCGCCCCTCGAAGCCCCCTTTGGGGCCGTTTTGATTGGCGCTGGCGATGGCCGTGCGCACGGTCTCGAGCGACAGGCCATAGGCCGCGAGCCGGGCCGGATCGATATGGATGCGCACCGCCCTTTTCATGCCCCCCTGGACACGCACGCGCCCGACACCCGAGACCTCGCTCAACCGCGGCGTGATGAGCGTGTTGGCGATGTTGGCAAGTGCGTACAGGGGCACGGTGCGCGAGGTGAGCGCGAGCACCAGGACCGGGCTGTCCGCGGGGTTGATCTCCGAGTAGACCGGCGGGTAGGGGATGTTCGGCGGCAGGGTGGCGGCCGCGGCGTCGATCGCCGCCTGTACGGCCTGGGCGGCGGTGGTGAGTGACTCATGGAGCGTGAATCGCAGGGTGATGGCGCTGGTCCCATACGAGCTTACGGAACTCATGTCGGCCAATCCGGCGATGTCGCCGAATTGATGTTGGAGGGGGGCCGTGATGAGGCGCGATACGGTATCGGCATTGGCACCCGGCAGGCGGGTTGTGACCAGGATCGTGGGAAAGGCCACGGACGGCAGGGACGCGACCGGCAGGGCGCGGTACCCGAGGATGCCGGCAAGCAGGAGCGCGACGGCAAGAAGCGTGGTCGCGATCGGGCGTGTGATAAACGGCCGCGAGATGTTCACGCGCGGCCCGTCGTGTGCCGTTTGGGCAGGATGCGAATCCGTGCCCCGGGATGCAGGCGGGAGCCGCCGAGCACCACGACGCGCATGCCCGCGCGCAATCCGGAGCGAATGACCGTCAGGCGTTGATCGGCAAAGCCCAGACGTACCGGTATGTCGGTGACGTGCGGCACCGCCTTGCCAGCGGACTTGCCAGCGGACTTGATGGGCCTGGCCGGGGACGACTTACCGGTATGCACGGCGTATACGAACGGGCCCTCGGGGCCTTGGCGCACCGCCACCGAGGGGACGACAAGCGCGTGGCGCTCGGTGCGGACCTTCAATCGCACATTGACGAAGGCCCCGGGCCACAGGGCTAAAGAGGGGTTTTTGAAGCGCGCCTTCAAGGTCAAAGTGCCGGTGGATTGATTGATGACGTTATCGAGGACCGTCAATACGCCGTGTGCCAGCACCGCGCGCCGCCCGCCCTGGCGCGCGTAGGCGGTCACGTTCAGGGCGTGCGCATGCAGGGCGTGCTTGACCTCGGGCAGGGTTTGCTGGGGGAGACTGAATAGGACATAGATCGGCTGGATGGTGGTGATAGTGACGATGCCGCCCGGAGTATTGGGACTTACGATATTGCCGGCATTGACGGCCAGGATGCCGGTGCGTCCGGTGATCGGCGCGGTGATGCGCGTGTAACCGAGGTTCGTGCGCGCGGTGGTCACCAGCGCATCATCTTGCGCCACGATCGCACGATCCTCGGCGACCGTGGCCTTTTGCTCCGCGACGATCTCGGCGGAGATGTAGTGATGGGCGATGAGCAGTTGGTAGCGCTTCAGGGTGTCGCGCGCGACCGCCAGCAGCGCCCGGTCCTGGGCGCGCTTGGCGAGCGCCTGGGCAAGCGCCGCCTGATAGGGACGCGGGTCGATGCGCGCCAGTAGCGCGCCGCGCTGCACGACGCTCCCCTGGCGGAAATCGACGGCGGTCATGGGGCCTGTGATCATTGGTGCCACGGTCACCGTGCGGTAGGCCTGGACCAGCCCGAGGGCGTGCAGGGTGATCGGGATATCGGCGTATTCGGCGCGCGCTACACGTACCGGGACCGGTGGCGGCGTGGGGCGGTGTTTTTTGGGTTGATAGACGAGGCGCACGATAACGAGCGCACCCAAGGCGATTACCAGCACAAGGCTCAGGCGTTTACCGCGGGACATGTCAGTTTCCTATCGGGTGGGCGGGCCGGCGCAGGCGCCAGCCCCCGCCCAGGGCTTGATAGAGGTGGATGGCGGCGTCCAGACGTGTCAGTTGCGCCTGGGTATAGGCATTTTCGTCACCGAGCAGTGTCTCCTCGGCGGTGAGCACCGCGCTGACATCGACGATGCCGGCCTTGAGCTGCGCGCGTACCGCCGCCAGCGCGCGGCGCGCCTCATGCACGGCCTGCGCCTGGCGGCGTTCCTGGATGGTGGCGTAGTGCAGGGCGGTGAGCGATTGCTCGACGTCGGTGAAGGCGCCCACCACGGTCTGTTCATAGCTCGCCACGTCTTCGCGGTAGACGGCGCGCGATACCGCAAGATCGCCCATCAGGCGGCCACCCTCGAAGAGCGGTTGGCTGATCGATGTGGCGGCATTCAGCAGCAGCGATCCGGGCGACAGCAGGGTATCGAGCGCCGCACTGCTCGTGGTGGCCGACCCGGTCAGTGTAATGGACGGAAAGAAGCTTGCGATCGCGGCCCGGACATTGGCGTTGGCGGCTATGAGGATAGCCTCGGCCTGTGCCACGTCGGGACGCCGGCGCAGGAGACGCGAGGGCAGTCCCGGCATGACCGGCGGCACCCGGAGCGCGCCGATATGTTCACGGGGTACGGCAAGCTGCTCGGGTGGTTTACCGACCAGGATGCCAAGCCCGAGGGTCTCCTGGCGCAGCTGCGAACGCAGGACCGGGATGTTGGCGCGCTCGGAGGCCACGAGCGCCGCTTGCTGGGCGACCGTGACGGCATCGACCGTGCCGGCCGCGAACTCGGTCTGGAGCTGCTTCAAGAGGCGGTTGGCGGCGCCGAGATTACGCAGCCCTATGGTAAGCGCCGCGCGATCGGCGAGGATCTGAAACCAGGTGGTGGCGACCGCGGTGACCTCGGTCAAGGCCACGGTGTCGCGATTGAAGCGCGAGGCCGCCGCATCCGCTAGCGCCGCGCGCAGGGCGTCACGGTTTTCGCCCCACAGGTCGACGAGATAAGAGGCCTGCACCGAGGCACCATAGAAGGGGCTTGGGTTATGTACGCCGATGGATGTGATCCTGGCATGCGGCGCGCGTTGCCATTGGGCATTGCCGCTTGCGCTCACGCTCGGCAAAAGCGGTGCCCCGGCGATCTCAACCTGGGCATTGGCGGCCTCGAGCTGGGCGGCGGCTATGCGGATGCTGAAGTTGTGCTGCTCCGCCGCTTGTATGAGGCGATCGAGCGGCGGGGAGCGGAAACCGCGCCACCAGGTCTTGCCGGGCCAACGGGGCTTGGCATCCTGCGGGGCGCTTGTAAAGCGTGTCGGCATCGCCGACTGCGGCGCATGGAAGCGCGGCCCCACGGCGCAGCCCGAGAGCAGCGCGAGCGCGAGTAACGACATTCGCCACGAGGCGTTGAGCCAGCCAAAACCGGTGCGGACGGCCATCTTAGTGCACTGCGAAGGGCATGGCGGCGGCCGTATCCCGATGGTGGCGTTGCGAGGGCGCGGGCCCCTTGATCCGAGATGTCTTCACCGGGACGTCACTTTACAGGGTGCGGCGCCTTTTGCTAAGCCCTATTTTCGTGAGGAATCGTTATCCAAAGGCCGGCCGCTACCGATACGGCGCGTGCTGTCGGTGGCGACGAGGTCGGGATGGGGTGGACACGCCCTCCATCCCTTCGCGATCGCGAGGGGTTGCGCTCCCTCCGTCGCATCGCCCCAAGCACCGGGATGTCGCTCGGCCTCGGGGCAAGCCCCGCGCGCCGGCTCGGCTTGCTGCGCGCCACAAGCCCATAGTACGTCCCTGCGGGACCTCTTTTCACCCCAGACGGCAAGGCCGCCGGCAGTTGTTGAAGGTTTCGCGGGGTCGGGTGCCGCTGCCTGATTCTGCCAGAAGACCGGACTCTTATGAAGGCCGGCGATCCCTCTTTGCCGTGGGACCGTGTAGGCGTGCAGCGCAGCCTGATCACAAGCGGTCAGGCGACGGTGGTCTCCGGAAGCGGTGGCGGACTTGACGAAGGTCGTAATGCCCCGACGCGCGCCTGGGCAGAATGCCAATACCCGCCGGATCGGCGTGACCACGCGCGTGAAGAATGGAATGGCGACGATGGGCGGCGACTTCTTCGGGCACCGTTGTGCGAACAGGGGGGGGTATGCCTACCGATAAAGGTCTGAGCGAGGCGGAGGCGCAACGGCGCCTTCAACAGTACGGGCCAAATGCCATTATCGAAAAACCGCAGAGGACCTGGTGGCTCTTCTTGCGGAAGTTCTGGGACCCGGTGCCGTGGATGCTGGAGATCACCTGGATTCTCGAGATGGTTCTCGGCAAGTGGGTGGAAGCGGCGATTATCGCCGCGCTACTCATTTTCAATGCGGTCCTGGGTTTTCGCCAGGAGCATAAAGCCCAGACGGCCCTGGATGCCCTGAGAAAGCGCCTACATATTACGGCGCGAGTATTTCGCGACGGGCAATGGCGCAGCATTCCGGCCCGCGACCTCGTGCCGGGGGATGTCGCGCACGTCCGCGTCGGCGACATAGTGCCCGCGGATATGACCCTGACGGAAGGGGCGATTCTGGTGGATCAATCGGCGCTCACGGGTGAATCCATGCCTGTCGATCGGGGCGCCTCATCCGCGGTCTACTCGGCCTCGATCGTCCGCCGTGGCGAGGCCAGTGGAACCATCACTGCAACGGGGACGCGGAGCTATTTTGGCAAGACCGCCGAGTTGGTACGCACGGCGGGGTCCAAGAGCCATCTCGAAGGACTCGTGTTGGCCATAGTCCGGTATCTCGTCTTCATGGATGGGTTTCTGGTCGTAGCCATCGTGATCTATGCCGCCGCCATCCGTATGCCGCTTGCGGAGATCCTTCCGTTTGCCCTTATCCTCTTTGTGGCCTCGGTACCGGTCGCCCTCCCGGCCACATTTACGCTCGCCACTGCCATGGCCTCCCTGGGTCTCGCGCAACGGGGCGTGCTGGTCACGCGCCTTGCCGCGATCGAGGAGGCCGCGGCCATGAGCGATCTGTGCAGTGATAAAACCGGGACCTTGACGCAGAACAGGCTCAGTCTGGCGGCGACCAAACCCATGGGCGATGCCACCACCGTCGAGCTCTTGTCGATGGCGGCCGCGGCCAGTGACGAGGCGACGCAAGATCCCATCGACCTTACGCTATTGGCCGCGGCCCGCGAGCAGGGCGTGACGATACCGCAGCGGGTCGGTTTTACGCCCTTCGATCCCGCCACGAAACGTTCCGAGGCCGCGTTACGAATCGAGGGGGCGCTCTGGGCGGCGATGAAAGGGGCGCCGCAGATCATCGCCGCGCTGACCAAGACGGAGGGTTGGGAACAGGGGGCTCAAGGGCTCGCGGCGCAGGGCGCGCGGGTCCTGGCGGTGGCGGCCGGTCCGGTCGGGACACCGCGCTTTTTGGGTCTCGTCGCGCTTGCCGACCCCATCCGTCCGGATGCGCGGCAGGCCCTGGGGACCTTGCAGGATTTGGGGGTGCGTGTGCGGATGGTGACCGGAGATAATGTAATCACCGCAAAGACAGTCGCCACAACCTTGGGTTTGACGGGCGCCGTGTGTGACCGTGCCGATAGGGGCGGGGATTGTGCCGTCTACGCCGGGGTGTTTCCGGAGGACAAGTTCCATCTGGTGCAAAGGCTGCAGCAGCAACAGAAGATCGTCGGCATGACCGGGGACGGCGTGAACGATGCGCCGGCCCTGAAGCAGGCCGAGGTGGGGATCGCGGTGGAGAGCGCCACCGATGTCGCCAAGGCGGCCGCGAGTCTCGTATTGACGAACCCGGGGCTCTCCGGGGTGGGCGACGCGGTCGAGACCGGTCGGCGCGTCTATCAGCGGCTTTTGACCTACACCTTGAACAAGATCGTAAAGACCTTTCAGGTCGCGCTGTTTCTAAGTCTCGGGCTGCTCGTATTCCACAGCTTTGTCATCACCCCGATTCTCGTTCTTTTGCTGCTCTTTGCCAATGATTTCGTCACGATGTCGCTGGCTCGTGATCATGTACGGCCCTCACCGACGCCCGATCGCTGGGATGTCCATGCGCTGATATTCGCGGCGCTCGTGGTGGCCGTGGCATGGACCGCCTACATTTTCGCGGTTTACGTGATCGGGCGCGCGATCGGCCTGCCCATGCACGCCCGACAAACCCTGGATTTCCTGGGGCTCGTATTCTCCGGCCTTGCAAATGTCCTGCTGGTGCGCGAACGGGGTCATATTTGGCATTCCCGTCCGGGTGTATTGCTGCTATGGGCGATTAGCGCCGACATCGTCGTGGTCACCCTGCTCGCGCACTACGGTCTTCTGATGGCGCGCATCCCCGTGATCATGACAATCCGGCTGCTGGGGGCCACTGTGCTCTATACGCTGGTTCTGGATCAGCTCAAGGTGCCACTGCTGCGGCATCTCAAAAAAGGGGCGGCGAACGGGCCCGGGACGATAGCGGGCACAAGCGCATCGTAGCCTTAAGGGTGCACGACGGGGCGGGACGCCTGGTGTTTGGCGCGGCTGTGCGACCTCAAGGGAGGCGGTATGGGCTGGGCAGGCGCCCTCCGGTACCGACTCGCAGGACCGGCGCGCCATTAACGGAGCGGCGACGGGTGGAGACATCGCGGGCGCGCCGTAAGCGGGTGCGCGTGTCGATGATCGCCAAGGGACGGATTCCACATACCTATATAAGAAATAAGGTCATGGGATAGATAAAGATCAAACTGGGCCAGGGACCGACTCGTATCATGAGAGTCGTTCGAAAGTGGCGCGGCGGGGATACACGGCGACGCGTGACGGCCTCCGGGCACGTGGATTGGGCCCGGAGGCCGTCCTAGCCGCACACGAGGCGACGAAGGGTTTCGAACGGGCTATGGGTGAGGGGCGCCGTGGTGGGCGACTGCGGGGGCGCAGAGGATGCGGTTCCCGTGCCTTTCGTATCGTTGGAGCGAGGGATGTGCGGCAGCAGGATATGGGAGGGGCGCGGAGGGGCGATCGAGACGCGCCGCACGTTTCCCCAGAGCGCGTCACGTGACGATAGCGAGGAATCGACGTGTACAAGAAGATCTTGGTAGGGGTTGACGGCAGCAACACCTCGACATTGGCGCTTCAGGAGGCGATCAAAGTGGCCAAGGAACAGGCCGGGCGTTTGCGGCTGGTGCATGTGATCGATATGTTTCCGTTTGCGACGGCGGATACCGGGGTGATAGGGGATGCGCAGCTTGAGGAGGTGCTGTTCAAAGCGGGGCAGACCATCATCGACGGGGCGCGGGACGAGGCCCACAAAGCGGGCCTTCAGGTCGAGACGGCGTTGCCTCAGAACCTGACACAGCCGATCGGCATGGTGATCGAGGAGGAGGCCAAGCAATGGGGGGCCGACTTGATCGTGGTAGGGACCCATGGGCGTCGCGGCATCCAGCATTTTGTGTTGGGGAGCGTGGCCGAGCGGGTGGCGCGTGCCGCGACTCGCCCGGTCCTTCTGGTGCCGAGCCGACGTTAAGGTCTTTAAATTGGCGGGGCGCGAGGCAGGAATACCGACAAGCCGCCCTCGGTCTACCCTTCTGCGCGATGGCGGCGCCGTGATGGCACGCCATCTCCCCGGCAGCCGCCGAAGGTCAGGACGCCGCTCGTGCTCGGGATCCGACCCGATGTCCGCCTTAGCCTGTCGCGGGGCGCGTGAAGGGCGCGGACGGTGCGCCCCCGGATCTCGTCCGTCCCGGTTCGGGCCGGGCCGGTAACGGGCACCCATGCAAGCCGAGGCAAACCGTTGCGGGCGGAATCGCCTACGTGTTGGGCGGGCGCGCTACGATCCGCGGCTACCGGGGCCCCTCATCAGGCGCGGTACCACCATGGGCGCCCGGGGACACCGGGCGGATGTCCGGGTAGGTCGGGGGCGCCTGCCCTACCACAAACCCGGCAAGCTCGAACCCCCGAGGCTACCCCGGTACCCGCCCCGCGGCCTCACCAGGGTATTCCGGGGGATGCATGACCCGGCGGAATAATTTGCGGATGGCCCACGTCCCTTCCCCCGGGGAGGAATAGCCCTCTCACACGTCCTTTTGAGCAAGCGGAGACAAACTCAGTGAACCTTCCACGCAGAACCTTCTTGAAGCAGGCGTTCTCGGGTTCGGCCCTGGCGGTGGCGGCAGGTGCCGGCCTGCTACGCCCGGCCGAGGCCCTGGCCCGTACCTGGCCGGTCTGGCCGCAGGCGGTCTTTCATGAAAAGAAGATCCCGGTGCTCTTGCATGAGCTTTTTGGCCACCGGCCGATCGTGCAGGGCGGCCTGCACCTGCATGCGCCGCTCGAGGCCGAAAACGGCGCGGTGGTGCCGATGGTCATAGAAAGCCATGTGCCACACCCCGAAAAGCTCGTGTTGACGGTCGACAAGAACCCCTTCCCGCTGGTCACGATCGTGCACCTGACCCCCGGGGCCCTGGGCTTTTTCAATGTCCGCATCAAGATGGGCAAGACCTCGATGGTCCATGCCTATGTGGCGACCAAAGACAAGGTCCATACCATGGCCCGCAAGGTCAAGGTCACGATCGGCGGCTGTGGAGGCTAACGGAGGATTTATGCATATCGCCACCAAGATGAAGACGCGCACCATGCATGGCATCACCGAGGTCCTGGTGCTGGTCAACCATCCCATGGACACCGGCCTTGTGCGCAGCAAGGTCACCCACAAGATCATCCCGGCCCATTTCATCAAGACCCTGACCGTCGCCGTCAACCACAAGCCCGCGGTCATCACCGACATGAGCATCGCCATCTCCAAGGACCCGCTCATCGCCGTGAAGCTCACCCACGCGAAAAAGGGCGATCTCGTCACCGTCGACTGGATCGATAACGAGGGCATGACCGGGCACGCCCAGACCCATGTGAGTTAGGGTCGATCAGGACTGGCGGGCGGCAAGAGTCGGCTGCCCGCTGGCCCGTCCATAGAGAAAGCCTTGGGCCCAGTCGATGCCGAGGTCCTTGATGATGGCGGCGGTCTCGGCGGTCTCCACGCCCTCGGCGAGCGTCGTGATCTTCAATTCCTCGGCGATGCGCTGGATGCCTTGAATAATCGCGCGGACGGTCGGTTCGTGGATACGGCTTACGAGACTCCCTTCGAGCTTTAGAAACGAGAACGGCAGGTCGGCTAGGTATTGAAACGAGGAATAGCCACGCCCAAAGTCGTCGAGAGCGAGCTTCAGGCCGGCGTTGACGAAGGCCATGAGCAGGTCGCGGACATTGCGGCTGTCTGCGAATAGCTCACGCTCGGTCAGCTCAAGGACCAGTGTCCCATGGGTGTCTCCCGGGTCCTGGCAGGCATCGCAATATTTGCCGATGAGCCCAAGGAGGTCTTGAACCACCTCGGGATGGCGTAGCAGGTCGGCCGAGATGTTTACGAAGTGCACGAGCGGCGCCTTGTCGCGCAGCGATGCCATGCATCGTTCCAGGGTCGCGCGGATGACGCTCTGGTCGATCTTGTAGGTGAGCTGGAGGTGCTGGGAGACTTCGATGAACTCCTCAGCGGCAAGCACCCGTCCATTGGGAAGGAGCATGCGCGCCAGCGCCTCTTCCGCCACGACCTGGCCGCTATGCAGATCGACGATGGGCTGGTAGGCGGCGACAACGCGTTGTTCGTGAAGGGCCGCCTCGAGGGCGGCGCCCATGCCGAGCAGGCGCTTTTGCACAGTGGTGGCGCGCACTGCGCGGTTGCGTCCCGAGTCCTTGGCATGATAGAGCGCGGCCTCGACCGCGTTCAAAAGATCCGCGGGGCCGCCGCCGTCTTCGGGAAAGCTTGCCACGCCAAAACTCGCCGTGATGTGGATGCGGCTCGTCTTGGACAGGATCACGAGCCGCTCGATGCGTTGGCGCAGACGCTCGACGAGCAGGTCGACGTTGTGGGTGTCGTTGATCACGCACAAGAACTCCGGGCCGCCCCAGCGGCCGACGGTGGCATCCGCCCCGAGGACTTCGCGCAGGACTTCCGCCATCTGGCGCAGCACCCGGTCAGCGAACTCGCGCCCTAGGCTGTAATTTATCAGCTTGAACCGGTCGATATCGCACAAGATGACGCCAAAGCGTTTTCCGAGCTCCATGCGCGTCGCTACCGTTTGTTGTAGCGCGGCTCGACTCGGGACGCTTATAGAATCGCCCAGATCGGACATCGACATGATGCAGTCCCCTTCAGCACAAAAAATCACCGACGTTTTTACGAGATTCAGTATACGTTAATGCATGAATCGGTGTCTGTCCAAGAGAAAATGCAGCACCATCCTTTCTAGTGTCGTGTCATCCAGCCCGAGCGCGCCAGATGTGCCGCGCCAAGCGCCGCCGGGCGGTCGGTGATCGTGCTCACGGGGACGCCCAGCACCCGTTCCCGGATCATGCGCCACGCGGTATTACCCGCGCCGCCGCCGGTGGTCACGACACGCTGCAGTCGGGGGGCGCCGTGCGCGGTCAGGAGCGCGTAGCCGCGCGCCTCGATGGCGGAGAGCCCCTCGAGGAGACCCTGGACGAATAACCGGTCGTCCGCCGGCCGCGGAGCGAGTCTGGGCGCAAGCTGTGGATCATTTATCGGGAAGCGTTCACCGGGTTTCAATAGCGGGTAATAATGGAGCCCGGTGTCGGAGACCAGCGGGAGTTCGGCGGACAGGCGCAGGAGTGCCGCCCTGTCGAAATAATGGGCAAGCACCGCGGCGCCGCTATTCGAGGCCCCGCCCACGAGCCATGTAGCAGCTAGGCGGTGACTGTAGATGCCCGACTCCGGGACCAGTACCGGCTGCGGACTCTGGATCTTCAAGACCAGGGTCGATCCGAGCGAACTGACACCAGAGCCCCGGGGCAATGGCCCGAGTGCCAGGAATGCGGCGGTGCTATCGGTGGTCCCGGCGACGATGAGCGGCGGTGCACGCAGGCCAAGGCGGCGGGTGAGATCACAACGCAGGGGGCCCAGGGGCGTGCCCGCTGGCGCTACGCGCGGGAGGTAGGCGCTTGCGGGTGCGCGCAGGAGTGCCCCGGACCACTGGCCGTCGAAGCCGAGCTTCAAGGCGTTATGCTCGTCCAAGACCCGGTGGCATCGGGCCAGCATACCGGTGAGCCACGGCCCTTGGGCGGTCAGAACCGCGGGTGTCTGCGGGTAATGCCGGATAAGCCACAAAAGCTTGGCGGGTCCCCCGTAGGGCCCCGAGGCGGGCCCTGTCGTGAGGCCTGCCGCCGCCAGGGCCTCGGCCTCGGCGCGTGCCCGGCCGTCATCGTAGGCAAGCACCGGCGTGAGTGGGCGCCCGGTGGAGGGGTGGCAGAGGAACACGGTCCCGGAGGTGCCATCGACGGCTATGGCGGCGATCTCGGCTGACGGCCGACCACGGCGTATGAGGGTGATGAGTTGCAGGGCGTGGCGTAACCAGGCCGCCGGATTCCAGGATTGGCCGCGCGGCCAGGCGCGCGTGACGACGACGCGCCGCCGCCCGGTTTCGTCAAGTGCGCCGACGCGGATCCCCGAGGTGCCGAGGTCGACACCCAGAAATAATCGTTCCCGGGCCATTCTCAAAGACCGTGTTCAGGCAGTCCGGACGGTCGTTGGCCATGGTGCGCGATGACGTGGGTGTAGAGGCCGCCACGGACGTTGAATCGGGCCGTGAGCACCATATAGCGGGGTGCCGTGGCCGCCACCAGATCATTCAAGATGCGGTTGGTCACGGCCTCGTGGAACGCCCCCTCGTTGCGGTACGACCAGACGTAGAGCTTCAGGGACTTGAGCTCGAGGCACGCGTGATCCGGTACATAGACGAGATCGAGTTCGGCGAAGTCCGGCTGGCCGGTTTTAGGGCAGAGACAGGTGAATTCCGGGATGCGGATATGGATCTGATAGTCGCGTTCCGGATGCGGGTTGGGGAAGGTCTCGAGTCGCTTGGTCGGTTCGGTAGGCATTTCCGTCTCTAGTGTGCTAGCTTTGCAGCCCATTGTAGCCGATCACGACGTTTCATGCGCTTAAAGAAGATCAAGCTCGCGGGCTTCAAATCCTTTGTTGACCCGACCACGGTGCCGGTGGCCGCCAATCTCGTCGGTATCGTCGGTCCAAACGGTTGCGGGAAATCCAACATCATCGACGCCGTTCGCTGGGTGATGGGGGAAAGTTCGGCCCGCCATCTGCGGGGTGACACGCTGGCCGATGTCATCTTCAGTGGATCGACGAGCCGCAAGCCGGTGAGCCAGGCGTCCGTGGAGCTTGTCTTTGATAACAGCGAAGGCCGTGCCGCCGGCGAATACGCCCGTTATGCGGAGATCGTCGTGCGCCGCGAGGCGTCGCGCGATGGGGCATCGGATTATTTCCTGAACAAGACGCGTTGTCGCCGAAAGGATATTACCGATTTGTTTCTCGGGACGGGCCTCGGTCCGCGTGCCTACTCCATCATCGAGCAGGGCATGATCTCGCGGATCGTCGAGGCGCGTCCGGAGGATCTGCGCCTGTTTCTCGAGGAGGCCGCCGGTATCTCGCGCTACAAGGAGCGGCGCCGGGAGACCGAGAACCGTCTGCGCCATGTGCGCGAGAACCTGGCGCGGCTGGACGACACGCGTGGCGAGCTCGACACTCAGCTCAATCGTCTCAAGCGTCAGGCGGCGGCGGCGCAGAACTATAAGGTCTGGCGGGAACGCGAGCGCGCGCTGCGCCTGACTTTGGCGGGTGCCCAGTTCCGGCGCTTCACCCACGAGATCGAGGCCGCCGGTAAGGCCGCGGAAGAGGCCGTGACGGCGGTGGAAGCAGCGCTCGCCCGGCAACGCGCCCTGGAGGCCGAGACCGAGGCCTTGCGCGTGGCGCGCGATGAGAGTAACGAGACGGTGCGCGCGGTGCGCGAGCGTGCCTACGCGGCGGCCACCGAGGTCACGCAGCGCGAACAGGAGATAGCGCATGCGCGCGCCCTGGCCGCCGAACGGCGCGCCGAGCAGCAGAGTATCGTCGCCCAGTGCGAGCGCCTGGATCGGGAGGTGACCGCGGATCAGGAGCGCGAGCAGTCGCTGTCGCAGGAACTGGCGGGGCTTGCCCCCGCCGAGGACCGGGCGGGCGTCGAGGAGCGTACTGCGGCTGAGGCACAACGCCAAGCCGAGGCCGTGCTCGATACCTGGCGGCGGTCGTTCGAGGCGGCAGGTCTCGAGGCCCAGGGGCCGGTGCGGGCGAGTGCCGCGGCACGCAGCGAGACCGCGCGTCTGACGGCGCGCAGCGAAGATCTGAGGCATCGAGCCGCGCGCCTCGAAAGCGAGGCGCAGAGCGTCGGGGCGAGCGGCGGGAGCGGGCTTGCGACCCTGACCGAGGCCTCGGATCTCGCGGATCGCGATTACGAGGACGCGAAGGAGCGGCTGACCGGTCTCGAGGAGCGGCTGGCCATGCAGCGACAGTCCCTGGAGACGGCCACGCACGAGGTCGCCGAGCAGGCCGGGACCGTCAAGGCCGCGGATGCGCGGCTGGCGTCGTTGCGCAGCATGCAGGCGCAGGCCCTGCGCACGGGCCATGAGGCCGTGAGCCGTTGGGTGCGCGAGCACGGCCTTTCGCAGGCGCCGCGGTTGGCCACCCAGCTGGATGTGGATGCCGGGTGGGAGCGGGCCATCGAGCGCTGGCTCGGGGCCAGGATTGCCGCGCTTTGTGTGCCCGCGGGTACCGTCACGCCGGAACGTGTGGCGCCCCTGGAGAAGACCCCGGTGGTGCTGTTCGAGCCTCAGAGCGCGGATTCCGATGACGTGTCGTCGGGACTTGGGGGCAAGGTGCGTGCGCCGTTTTCGGTGGCAGGACTCTTTGGTGGCGTGCGTCCCGTGGCATCACTCGCGCAGGCCTTGGCCGAGCGTCCCGGGCTGTCTGTGAACGAAACGCTGGTGACCCCGGAGGGCGTGTGCGTCGGTCGGGACGTAATCAGTTTTGCCGGCGAGAACGACGAGCGTGCCGGGGTGTTGGCGCGCGAGCGCGAGATTGCGGAGTGGACGCGACGCGAGCAGGCGAGTCGCGCGGCGTTGACGCTTGCCGAGCGCGCCCGGGATGGCGCACGGGCGGAACTGGGGGCCCTCGAGGGGCAGCGCGCCGAGGCCCGTCGCGCCCTGGACCGGTGCGCCGATGTCCGTACCAAGGCGCATGGCGCGGTGCAACGCGCGCACGCCGAGGAGCAGAGTCGGGCGGCACGTCATGGTCGCTTACTGGCCGAGCTCGACGAGGTCAAAAAGGAGCTGAACGCCTGCCTTGTGGAGCGTGAGCGGGCAGAGGGCGAGGAGCGGCGCGCGCGCGAGGCCGCAGCGCAGAGTGAGGCGGCCCTGGCGGCACTTGCCGGGCAGCGCGAGACCCACCAGGCGGCACTCGAGGCGGCACGCGCGGCGCTCCGTGCGGCAGGCGACAAGCGCCACAAATTGGCGATGGCACAGCAGCAGGCGCGGACTGCACGCGACGGGCTGCGTGAACGGCTGGCGCGTGCGCGCGCCGAACTGGGGCGCTTGGGGGCGCGCCGGGAGACCGTGGCGCGGCAGATCGAGGAGGCGCTTGCCAAGGAACGTGAGCCGCAGGCGGAGCTCGGGCGGCTGCTCTTGGAGCGCGCGGCGGCGCAGGCGGCGCTCGCCGCCGCCGAGCAGGATCTGGATACCAAGGAACAGGCGTTGCGGCGTGCCGATGGCGCGCGCCATGACGTCGATGCCGCAACGCGCGCCGCCGAGGAGGAGGCGAACACGAGGCGGCTTCTGGTCCATGAACTGAAGGTGCGCCGTGATGCGCTGGTGGAAGGGTTGCGTGCCCAGGGGGTGGAAGAGGACATCGCGCGCCTCGCCCAGGACCTGGACGATCATGTTGATGCCGAACCGCTGGAGCGCGAGCTCGCGGATCTCGTGGAGCGTATTCGACGGCTCGGGGCCGTGAATCTCATGGCCATCGAGGAATTCGAGGAGCAGTCGCGCCGCAAGGAGTTTCTGGACGCACAACACGCCGACCTGAGCGAGGCGCTGGCGCTGCTGGATGAGGCGATTCGCAAGATCGACCGCGAGACGCGCAGCCGCTTCAAGGAGACCTTTGAGCGCGTCAATGAGGACTTCAAGGCCTTCTTTCCGCGACTCTTCGGGGGCGGCGAGGCGCAGCTCCTTTTGAGCAGCGAAGACCTCCTGGAGACCGGCGTCACCGTCATGGCGCGCCCGCCGGGCAAGCGCAATAGCACGATCCAGCTGCTGTCTGGTGGCGAGAAGGCACTGGTCGCGGTATCGCTCATCTTCGCGCTGTTTGCATTAAACCCGGCGCCCTTTTGTTTTCTGGACGAGGTCGATGCGCCACTCGACGAGGCCAATGTCGGGCGTTTTGCACAGACCCTGAAGGAGCTCGCCAAGAAGAGTCAGCTGCTCTTTATCACCCATAACAAGGTGACGATGGAGGCCGCCGATGTGCTGCTCGGGGTGACCACCGCCGAGGCCGGCGTATCGCGACTTGTGAGCGTCGACGTCGAAGAGGCGCTTGGCATGGTGGCACGGCAGACCGCGGAGGCGTAAGACATGGGCCTGCGAGGCGCACTTATCATACTCGGCCTGTTGATCATGGCCATCGTGGCACTGAATGCCTATGATCGCGGGCGCATCAAGCGCGGCCTGCTGGCGTTGTTCGAGGGGCGATTCAAGGGACGGGGCGTGATCAATGAGGCGCCATCCGAGGATAGCGCGCCGCCGTGGAGCGAGCGGCGCGTCTTGCGTCCCGAGACCGAAGGGCCCGCGGAGGAGGCCAAGACCGCGGGGGCCGAGGAAGGTGGCCTGGAAGAGCCGTTCGGAAGCATAGATTTCATCGTGTTTCTGCCGGGCGATGCCATGGTCGAACGCGATGCGGCGCTCGGGATCTATAAACAAAGCGAGTATCTGATCGATAAACCCCATCGACTCTATGGCCAGCGTGAGGGCAGTCAGTCGTGGGGTAACCTATCGAGGGACCCGGCGACCGCCCGTTATGGGCTGCTGGCCCTGGCATTGCAGCTGGCCGACCGGTCGGGCGCTGTGAACGAGTCGGAGTTGAATGCCCTCTCGCAGATCGGATTGAAGCTCGCCGATGCCTTGGATCGCCCGACGCGATTCAATATGACCTTTGAACAGGCCCTGGAACGGGCCTGCGCGCTCGACAAGTTCTGTAGCACATTCGATGTCATAGCGACCATCAATGTGCTGGCGGATTCGGCCCCGGTGTTCCGGGGGCCGGCCATCGAGCGCGCCGCGCATGAGGCGCACCTGGAGTTCGGGGCGCGCAACATCTTTCACCGCAAAAATCCCGCGGCGGGTGCGTGCCGCCACCTTTACAGTCTCGCCAACCTCTATCAGCCGGGATCCTTCGACCCCCTGCGTCTCGATGTGTTTCAGACCCAGGGGCTTACGCTGTTCATGTCGGTCCCGTCGGTGCCTGACCCGCTGGCGGCGTTCACGGATATGGTGGAGGCGGCGCGGGTGCTGGCGCGACGCCTCGGAGGAAAACTGTTCGACGCGGATCGCAAGCCGCTGTCGGATGCCGGCCTCGGGGCGATCCGCACCCAGATTCAGGACATGGCCGACCACATGGTCCAGCACGGTATCACCCCCGGGAGTCTGAACGCCGTGCGTCTGTTCCCGCCATGACGCAAGACGCAGCCGGCGCACGCGCGGCCGAGTTGCGCGCCGCGCTTGACTACCACAGTCATCGCTACTATGTGCTGGACGACCCGGAAATCAGCGATGCCGAGTATGACCGGCTGTTTGCCGAACTCGTGGAACTCGAGCGCGCGCGGCCCGATCTCGCGCGGCCGGATTCACCCACGCAGAGAGTGGGGGCGCGGCCGAGCGCGACGTTTGTCCCGGTAGTCCATGGGCAGGCGATGCTATCGCTCGCCAATGTCTTTTCCGAGCAAGAGCTTGTCGATTTCGATCGCCGGGTGCGCGAGCGCCTGGGACATGACGACGTCATCTACGTCGCGGAGCCCAAACTCGATGGATTGGCGGTAAGCCTGCGCTACGAAGACGGGCTGCTGGTGCGCGCGGCCACGCGCGGCGACGGCACCACCGGAGAGGATGTGACGGCTAATGTGCGCACGATCCGCACTTGCCCTTTGCGCCTGCGGAGCGCCGCACCGCCGCGTATCCTGAAGGTGCGGGGCGAGATCTACATGCCGCGCGAGGGATTCCTGCGCCTGAATGAGGCACAGGTGGCGCAGGGCGGCAAGCCGTTTGCCAATCCGCGCAATGCCGCCGCCGGGAGCCTGCGCCAGCTCGATCCGACGGTCAGTGCGCAACGTCCCTTGCGGTTATTTTGTTATGGCACGGGCGAATGGTCCGGTGGCGAGGTGCCGCGTTCCCAAGAGCGGCTTCTCACATGTCTCGCGGACTTCGGGCTGCCGGTCAACCCCGAGCGGCGCGTGGTGACGGGCTATGAGGGCTGCCTGCGATATTACGCCGACCTGGGACGCCGCCGCGCAGAGCTTGCCTACGAGATCGATGGTGTGGTCTACAAGGTCAACGATACCGCCGAGCAGCGCCTCCTCGGGGAGCTGTCGCGCACGCCGCGCTGGGCGGTAGCCCACAAGTTCCCGGCGGAGGAGGCCGTGACGCAGGTCGTGCGCATCGATGTGCAGGTGGGCCGCACCGGGGCCCTGACGCCGGTTGCGGTTTTGACGCCGGTGGCCGTCGGCGGCGTGATGGTCAGCCACGCAACCTTGCACAATCCCGATGAGCTGGCCCGCAAGGACGTGCGGATCGGGGATTGGGTGAGCGTGCGCCGCGCCGGTGATGTGATCCCCGAGATCGTCGGTGTGGTGCTTGACAAACGCCCGGGCGATGCCAGACCGTTCCCCTTCCCCGACCATTGTCCCGTGTGCGGGTCACCGGCGGTGCGCGATCAGGGCGTGGTGGCGCGCTGCGCGGGTGGTCTCGTCTGTCAGGCGCAGAGGCGCCAAACGATCCGGCATTTTGCCTCGCGACGGGCCCTGGATATCGAGGGCGTGGGCGACAAACTGGTCGAACAGTTGGTCGACGGGGGTCTCGTCGAGACAGTCGCCGATCTCTTCAAGCTGACGGTCTCGGACCTGGCGGGCCTCGAGCGCATGGGCGAACGGTCCGCGACCAAGGTCACGCAGGCCATCGCCGCGAGCCGTATGACGACCTTGCCGCGTTTTTTGTATGCGCTCGGGATTCCGGAGGTGGGGGAGGCCACCGCACGCGCCCTGGCGCAGCACTTCGCGAGCCTCGAGGCCCTGTTGGCGGCCGATGAACATGAGCTCACCGCGGTGCCCGATGTCGGGCCGGTGGTCGCGCATGCCATCGCGGTGTTCTTCTCCGAGCCCCATAATCGCGCCGTGATCGCCGGCCTGCAGGCCGCGGGGGTCCGCTGGCCGGCCCTGGAGAGGCCGGCACGTGGTCCGCTGTCCGGCAAGACCGTGGTGCTGACAGGGACCCTTTCGGGTATGACGCGCGAACAGGCGCGCACGGCCCTTGAAGGTCTTGGGGCGAAGGTCGCCTCCAGCGTCTCGCCGCGCACGGATTACGTGGTGGCCGGACGCGATCCGGGCAGCAAGGTCAAACGGGCCGAGGAGTACGGCGTGCCGGTCATAGACGAGCAGGGTCTGCGCGCATGGCTCGATAAGGGCCCGGCTACGGGCGACGAGTCATAGCGTCGCGGATTGGGGTAAAGCCGCGCGCCGCGACCGGCGTGGTCGCCGGGGCGCGGCGCCAGACGTCAGGATGTCGATAGGTAACGAATGGCCGCCTTGCGGCGCATGGCCGCCATCATGTGGTCGACCTCCTGCTGTTCCAGGGACCGGTATAGGCGCGTCTCGACGGCCGCGAAGGGCGGGGGTGTATATGGACGTTTGGCCAGCAATTGGATGATATGCCAACCGAAACGGGTCTTGATCGGTGTCGGCGAGATCTCGCCGGTATGCAGGGTGGTCAGTGCCCGATAGAACGATGGCAGGACGTCGGCGGCGTTGAACCACCCGAGCGCCCCCCCTTGATCGGCGGATGAGCCGTCCAGGGAGTAACGGCGCGCAAGTACCGAGAAGCGCGCGCCATCGTGCAGCTTTTGGAGGATCGTCAGGGCCTTGGCGCGGGTCGCGACCAGGATGTGGCGGGCCTCGTACTCCTCGTGTGGGGTGTGGAGGAGCTCTTGACGATAGAGCGCCTCCAGGGCCGTGTGCGTGATCGGGTGGGTGGCGAGGAAGTGCTTTAACATGGCGCGCGCCAGGATGTTCTCGCGATCCTCCTTTAGGGCGACATGGACCGCGGGTAGTCGTTGAAGGCCGGCCTTGCGCGCCGCCTGCGCGAGAACGACGCGATTGATGAGCTCGTTTAGGATGATCTTTCGGCTCTGCGCGTTATGGGGCAGGGGCGGTTGTTGCAGGTCGCGGGCGCGCACATAGTCCCGGTAATCCCCCTCGGTAATGCGTTCCCCGTTGACCGTGGCCAGCGTAGGACTTCGGTCGATTGCCGTGCCGGGGTGGCAGCCGGTGAGGAACGCCGTGATCATCGCGACGATGAGCAGCCATGCGTGCGCAAAACGGGATCGGGACATAGGTGTGATCAGATATCTCCGGGAACGAGGGCGCGGATCGATAGCGCGTGGATGTCTTTACGAAGACCCGCGAGCGCTTCATAGACCAGGCGATGGCGTTCGAGGAGGCTGCAACCCCGGAAACGCTCGGCGATGATCAGTACCGTGTAATGCCCCCCATCGCCGGCGCCGGCGTGCCCGACGTGTTGTAGCGAGTCGTCCGTGATCAGGATCTCGGTGGGCGCGAAGGCCTCTTTCAGGCGTTCGCTGATGGCGTCGCGCAGACTCACGGCAGCACCTGACGAAATGGTCGCACGGCCACATCCTCGTACACGGCGGCACGCGTGTAGGGGTCCTCGGAGGCCCAGGCGCGGGCTGCGATGAGCGACGGAAATTCCGCGACGATGAGGCTTGCGCTGTAGCCCGCCGGTCCTGGATCGGGGCTATCCACGGCCGGGCACGGGCCGGCCAATACCAGCCGGCCCTCATCCTGCAACGCCCGCAGGCGATCCAGATGTTCCGGTCGTGCGGCCTCGCGACGTGCGCCGCTATCGGATGCGAGTGTCCCCAGGATCATGTACAGCATAAAGCCCCTTTGCCAAACGGCGTGGGCCGGATGGATTGTGTAGCGCGTATCGTATGCGCCCTCCTGTCAGGAATAAAGGGCTTTAAAAGGCGTCGCGCCATTCTTTTTTGCAGGAAACCGGTCGCGCGCGCCCCCACGGGCGTGGCGCCCCCACGCCAGGCCGCCGCTGGGTGTAGACGGACATTGGCCGTGTCAGTGGAGGGAGTTCTGGGCGAGTGCCTGGAAGTAGTGGGTCATGACGGCACGCACCCGTGCCGGATATTGCACGACCTCCATTTGACGCATCCCTTCCCGAAAGAAGTCCTTGGCATCTCCGGGGAGCCCTTGGATGAGATCGTCGAAGACCCGCGACATAAGTTCGGTATTATAGGAACGGGTGGCCACGATGGCACGGTTCAGCTGTAGGATGCGCCATGGGCGCCCATCGTCGGACTTGTCCGGGTCGGCGGCGATATCGCTCGCGGTCGCCTGCATGAGTTTTCCCATGAACGCGGTCATATCCTCCAGCGCCGCCGGCTCATGGAGTTCGTTGGCCATCACCGCCAGCCCGTTTACAATGGGATCCAGGGCGCGCACATGCCCATGGTGACGCATGATCCAGTCGCCTATGGAGACCGCGAGCCGTTCAAGCTCGGCCTTGGCCTTGGCAAGACCGAGTTGTTGGCCGATTTCGCTCAGTTCCGCGAGCGTGAGCAGGCCGGTATTCCCGAGGCGTGTCGCATCGTCGTCAGGCAAGGCCGCCTCTCGTCCATGGCGCTCGTCGAGCTCGGCCAACATGGTAAAAAACTGTTCGAGCGTGGCGATGAGCGCGGCCGGATCGTTTTCCCCACCGGCCTTGCCTTGCGGGCGCCAGACCGCGAGGAACATCTCCCGTATTCGGCGGAGGTGTTCAAGGGCGTTGCGGGGTGCGGGTATAGGGATCATGAGGCCTCGTCGACCGAAAGGTGGGAAAATTGTACTACGATTTGCATACACACACAGTCTGGTCGGATGGGGAGCTCGAGCCGGCGTTGCTGGTGGCGAACGCGGCGGCAGCCGGCGTACGTGTCTTGGCCCTGACCGACCACGACACCATGGCCGGTGTCGGTGAGGCCGCCGGCGCGGCTCCCGGCCTCGGCGTCCAGCTCATCCCCGGCGTCGAACTGTCGGTGAGCTGGCAGGGTTTGACCGTGCATGTGGTCGGGCTTGGGCTCGATGCCGGCAATGTCCGTCTCTGCCAGGCCCTGGATGAGTTGCGCGAGATACGTATCGAGCGCGGCCGGGCGATGGTGGCGGCGCTGGCAGCGGCTGGTCTCGGGGAGGCGCAATCGATCCTGGAGCGGCCGGGAATCGTAAGCCGCGTGCATGTGGCCGACTGGCTGGTGGCCCATGGTCACGCGCCCGATCGGGCGCGCGCGTTCAAGCGCTTCCTGACCCGAGGGGCAGCCGCCTATGTGGCGGCGCAATGGCCGGATCTTCCGGCCGCGGTCGGCTGGATCAGAGGCGCCGGGGGATGCGCCGTTCTCGCCCACCCCATCCGTTACCGGCTGAGCGGCGGACGCCTGGCGCAGCTGGTAGGCGCCTTTACCGAGGCGGGGGGAGCGGCGCTCGAGGTGGTCACGGCGGGGCTCGATGCGGGCGAGATCGGGCGGCTTGCGCGGCTTGCCCGAAAATACGCGCTGCACGCCTCGGTGGGATCTGACTTCCACAAGGCCCTGCCATGGCGCCCGCGGCCGGGGGGATTGCCGGAGCTCCCGGGCGATTGCCGGCCGGTGTGGGACGGCTGGCCGCAGATCGCATTGCAGGAGATCGGGTGATGGCCCAGTATTTCGTGATGCACCCGCGTAATCCGCAGGCGCGGCTGGTGCGTGCCACGGTGGATATCGTGACAAAGGGAGGAGTGATCGTGTATCCGACCGACTCCTGCTATGCGCTGGGTTGCGCGCTTGAGAACAAGGCGGGGCGGGACCGTATCTGCCGGTTGCGTGAACTCGATCCGAAGCATCCATTCACGCTTGTCTGCCGGGACCTCTCGGACCTGGCGACCTATGCCCAGGTCGACAACAGCGCCTATCGCATCCTCCGGGCCCATACCCCCGGCCCTTATACCTTCGTGTTGCCGGCCACCCACGAGGTCCCGCGACGACTGCTGGATCCCAAGCGACGAACGATCGGTGTGCGCGTCCCCGACCACGTCGTCACGCAGGCCTTGCTGGCGCAGCTCGGGGCCCCGCTCATGAGCGTAAGCCTGATCCTGCCCGGCGATGAGGCACCGCTTAGCGACCCGATGGAGATCCGCGCGCGTCTGGAACATGCCGTCGATGTCGTCATAGACGGCGGCCCGTGCCCGGGAGACCTGACCAGCGTGGTGGTCTGGGAAGGCCGGGAGTTCCAGGTGCATCGTGCCGGCGTGGGCGACACATCGATGTTCGCGCCGCGCGAAGGGGGCTGATATACTCCCGCCATGACTGCCCTGAACCCCTTGCAAACCTTTTCGATCTGGGCGCTTCCGGTGCTGTTTGCCGTAACCTTGCACGAGGTGGCGCACGGTTGGGTGGCAAAGCGCCTCGGGGACCCGACCGCCCAGCGCCTCGGGCGGTTGTCGCTCAATCCGATCCGGCACATCGATCCCCTGGGCACGATCCTGATTCCGGGGCTCTTGATCCTGATGCAAACCGGATTCATATTCGGATGGGCCAAGCCCGTGCCCATCACCTGGTCGAATCTGCGCAAACCGCGGCGGGACATGGCGTTGGTGGCGCTGGCGGGCCCGGGGGCCAACCTGCTCATGGCGCTCCTATGGGCGCTGGTGGGACGGCTTGCCACGTACCTGCCGTCGATGTGGGCGGCGCGACCGTTGTTCTATATGGGCATTGCCGGGATCACGATCAATATCGTGTTGATGGTCCTGAATCTTTTGCCGTTGCCGCCGCTCGACGGAAGCCGTGTGCTGGCCGGGCTGTTGCCGCCGCGTCTGGCCGTGCCCTACAGTCGCATCGAACCCTACGGTCTGTGGATTTTATTGTTGCTCGTCGGCACCGGCGTGCTCGGCTCGATCCTGGGCCCCCCGGTGACGATCTTGCGAGGTCTCGTGTTCGCCTTGAGCAGGATGGGGTAAATGTCGTCTGTCCTCCCGTCGGCTACGCGGGTCGTGTCCGGTATGCGCGCGACCGGACGACTCCATCTTGGGCATTATCACGGTGTCCTCAAAAATTGGGCGCGTCTTCAGAATGAGTACGATTGTTTTTTCTTTGTTGCCGACTGGCACGCCCTGACCACGCATTACGAAGACCCGGGCGTCATCGCCGAGAGCGTCCGCGATATGGTCATCGACTGGCTTGCCGCGGGGGTCGATTTTCAGAGCGCCACCTTGTTTGTGCAATCGGACGTCCCCCAGCACGCCGAACTCCATCTGCTGCTATCGATGATCACGCCGCTTGGCTGGCTTGAGCGCGTCCCGACGTTCAAAGACCAGCAAGAAAAACTGCGCGAGCGCGACCTCGCGACCTACGGATTTCTCGGTTATCCGCTTTTGCAGAGTGCTGATATCCTCGCCTACCGCGCAGCCTTCGTGCCCGTGGGCGAGGACCAGGTGGCACATATCGAGCTGTGCCGCGAGGTGGCGCGGCGGTTCAACTACCTCTATGGGCGCGAGGCGGGCTTTCTGGAGAAGGCCGAAGAGGCCCTGCGGATCATGGGTCGCAAGGCCGCGAAGGCCTATAAGGATTTGCGCGAGGCCTATCTGGAGCGGGGGGAGAAGGAGGCCCTGGAGACGGCACGCGCCCTTGTCGAGCGGCAGGCAAACATGACGCTGGGCGACAAGGAAAGGCTTTTCGGGTATCTGGAGGGTCATGGGCGCCTGATCCTCACAGAACCCCAGGCCTTGCTCACGCCACAGTCGCGGATGCCGGGCCTCGATGGCCAAAAGATGTCGAAATCGTATGGAAACACCATCGGATTGCGTGAGGATCCGGACGAGGTGGCGAAAAAGATAAAGACGATGCCCACAGATCCCGCGCGCAAGCGGCGCACGGACCCGGGCAATCCGGATCTTTGCCCGGTCTGGCCCTTCCATGAAATTTATTCTTCGGAGGATGTGAAGGCCTGGGTTCGGAATGGTTGCACGACCGCAGGCATCGGCTGTCTTCAGTGCAAGCAACCGGTCATAGATGCCGTCAATGCCGAGCTTGCGCCGATTCGCGAGCGAGCCCATGAATTGGAACGTGACGGGGCCCGGGTTCGAACGATCCTGGCCGAGGGGGCACGTCGCGCCCGGGAGGCGGCGGACGAAACGCTGGAAGACGTCCGGCGGGCCATGGGTTTGGCGTGGGAGTAACATCATGAGCGCGGTCCTGGTTCGCGGGGAGGAATGGACCAATATCCCCGAAGACCTTTATATCCCCCCGGATGCCCTCGAGGTCATTCTTGAGGAGTTCGCCGGGCCGCTTGATCTGCTTTTGTACCTCATCCGTCGCGATAATATCGATGTGCTCGATATTCCGATAGCGGAGGTGACGCGCCAGTACATGAGCTATGTGGAGATCATGAAGGCGATCAAGCTCGAGCTTGCGGCAGATTATCTGGTCATGGCGGCGATGCTTGCGGAGATTAAATCACGCATGTTGCTGCCAAGGCCGGTGGCGGCGGATCCCGAAGAGACGGACCCGCGTGCCGAGCTTGTGCGGAGGTTGTTGGAATATGAACGCTATCAGGCGGTGTGCGAAAGTCTCGAGGCGAGGCCGCGAGTCGGGCGCGAACTGTTTTTGCCGGAGATCCCCATGGATGGCCGCAATAGCGAGCGGCCGGCACCGATGGTCACCCTGGAGGACCTTCTGGGCGCACTGCGCGCGGTTTTACGGCGTGAGGACGCCTTTGCCCACCACCGCGTGATGCGCGAACCCTTATCGGTAAGGGAACGGATGACGCATATCCTGGAGCGGGTACGCTCGGATGGATTCACGGAATTTTCGCTGCTTTTTCAGATCGGTGAAGGAAAGCGGGGTGTTGTCGTCACCTTCCTGGCAGTTTTGGAGTTGGTGCGGGAGTCCCTGATCATGCTCGTTCAAAACGAGCCGTTTGCGCCCATTCATTTAAAGGCCGCCGCATGAGCGAGGTGCGTATTCGGGATATCGTGCATGCGGCTTTGCTTGTCGCGGGGGAGCCGCTCACCCTGGAACGTCTCGGGTCTTTGTTCGCCGATGAAGCGCGGCCGGAACGGGACGAACTTCTGCAGGCGCTCGAGGATGTTCGCAACGCGTGTAACGGTGGCCCCTTGGAGCTTCAGTGCATAGACAAGGCGTATAGACTCCAAACCCGCGCGGAGTATGCGCCATGGTTGAATCGTCTGTTCGCAGAGCGGCCAGCGCGTTACTCGCGCGCGGTCCTCGAGACGCTTGCGGTCATCGCTTATCGGCAGCCGACGACCCGAGGTGAAATCGAGGCGATTCGCGGCGTGGCGGTCAGTTCAGACATCATAAAGACGCTGTTATCACGGGAATGGATTCGGCAAGTAGGGACGAAGGAGGTTCCGGGAAGGCCGGCCTTGTACGGGACGACGCGCGCCTTTCTGGAGAACTTCAATTTGACGTCTCTGGGGGAGTTGCCGCCCCTGAGTGAACTGCGGATCGCGACTGATGATGAGGGTGCCCAGGCGTTCGTGCCGGTTGGTCTATCGGTAGGCTCTTCGGCCACCGAGTCCGAGGCCACCGAGTCCGAGGCTACTGAACCCGAGGCCACCGAGTCCGAGGCTACTGAACCCGAGGCCACCGAGTCCGAGGCTACTGAACCCGAGGAGGGCGGGTCGGGGGAGATCTTGTGAGCGAGAAACTGCAGAAAGTTCTGGCGCAGCGAGGGCTCGGATCACGGCGTGAGATGGAGCGGATTATCTTGGCCGGGCGCGTCAAGGTCGATGGTCGGGTGGCGACGCTTGGGGAACGGGTCGATCCCGGCGGAGACATCATTGTCGATGGCTGGCGACTGGGGCACCGGCCGCTCCCGAAAGGTCGCGTGCTCGTATACCATAAGATGACAGGCGAGATGTGCACGCGGAGCGACCCTGGGGGTCGACCGCTCGTATTCGACAAGCTCCCGGCGATTCGTCAGGGACGATGGGTGGCCGTGGGGCGACTGGATATCAACTCGTCTGGTCTCATGCTTTTTACAACCGATGGGGAATTGGCGGCGCGCCTCATGCATCCTTCGACGGGTGTGGTGCGCCGTTACGCGGTGCGCGTTCTTGGGCGTGCGAGTCCGGATGCCTTTGCGCAATTGACGCAAGGCATCATGCTGGAGGATGGGATGGCGCGCTTTACGGAGATGAAGGATGCGGGTGGTGATGGCGCCAACCGTTGGTACCACGTTGCCATTATGGAGGGGCGCAAACGTGAGGTCCGGCGATTGTTTGCCGCGGCGGGGCTCGTGGTGAGTCGCCTGATCCGTATTGGCTATGGTCCGGTGGACTTACCGCGAACCTTGCGACCGGGCTGCAGTCGCCCGCTTGCCGCGCCAGCGGTGGCCGAACTGTATACCGTCGCAGGCCTGGTGGCTCCGCAAAAATCCCGGTGAAGGCGTCCCACCTTGTTCGTGTCTATCACGACCTTTTCGCACATTACGGGCCGCGGCATTGGTGGCCTGCGGATTCCCCCTTCGAGGTCATGGTCGGGGCGGTGTTGACCCAGAATACGTCGTGGACCAATGTGGAGCGCGCCCTTCAGCGCATGAAGGGTGTCGTGGCACTCGAGGCCGCACCCATAGCGGCCCTACCCGTGGACGTCCTGGCCGACGCGTTACGTCCCGCGGGTTATTATAACGTCAAGGCGCAGAGGCTCCAGGCCCTGTGCCGGTGGGTCGTCGACCAAGGGGGCATGGAGACGCTCCATGGGATGGAGACGCAAGCGCTGCGCACCGGGCTTCTGGGTGTCCATGGCGTCGGACCGGAGACGGCGGACGATATCGTTCTCTACGCGTTTGGTCGCCCGGTTTTTGTGATCGATGCGTACACGCGGCGGCTCTTTGCGCGCCTGGGTTTTGTGCAGGGCCACGAGACCTACGAAGACATGCGGGAGCACTTCGAACGGGCCCTGCCCCATGACCCGGTTCTCTATAATGAATACCATGCGCTGATCGTCGAGCATGCGAAGACAACGTGCCGGACACGGCCGTTGTGCCAGGAATGTGTCTTGCGATCGCGGTGCCGGGCCGTCTCGCCCACCGAGCCAGACAAAGGCATCGACGGGCGTTAGCTATGGTTCATCGGATGATTAGCGGGTGGGCAACCTGGAGTTGCAGAGACATTAAGGAGGGGTGATGGCGCAAAGATGGGCGATAGCGATCATGGCGGCGTACATGCTCCTGGGTGGCTGCGCAACCACGGGCATGCGCCCGGCACACGGTCCAGACGACCCACTCAAACCTCTGAACAAGAAGATTTTTGTTTTCAACCAGCACCTGGATCGCGTACTCCTGAAGCCGACTGCTGAGGCCTATGTCGGACTGACACCGTTGCCGCTGCGGCGTGGGATCAGCGATTTCTTTGCCAACCTTGACGACGTGAAGGTGATCGTCAATGAGTCGCTGGAGGGCCGCGCGGGCCCGGCCTTTCTCGAGACCGCACGCTTTCTCGTCAATTCCACTCTCGGCCTACTCGGCCTGATCGATGTCGCAACGCCCCTTGGTTTACCCGCGCATAACGCGGGCTTCGGGGAGACCTTGGCGGTCTGGGGGGTGCGTAGTGGTCCTTATGTGGTGTTGCCGCTCTTTGGCCCAAGCGATGTGCGTGATGCCGTAGGGTTGGGTCTCGACAGCTTCACCAATCCTCCCACCTATTTGAGTGACCCGTCGGCGATGTGGGGCGCCTACGGCGCGCAGCTTGTCGATACGCGGTCACATTACCTGCATCAGGGCCTGCTCATGCGACTGGCCGCAGCCGGACACGAGTACACGTTCGTGCGTGATGCGTTCTGGCAAAAGCGCCGGGCGCTCATCCGTCGCCGCCGCGCCGGTCACTAGGATTCCCTTTCTGGCGTAGTCCAGGTAAAATCGTCGAATTTCTGCGCCTTGGGCGCCTTAATGGGGGAAATATGGTAACGATACGCTTGGCCCGTCGCGGTGCCAACAAGCGGCCTTTCTATTCGATCGTGGTCGCCGACAAGCGCCGCGCGGCGAGCGGGGCCTTCATCGAGCGCGTCGGGTTCTTCAATCCGATCGCGAGTGGCGCCGAGGAGCGCCTGCGTGTCGATCATGAGCGTGTGCAGTATTGGCTTGAGAGAGGCGCGCAGGCCTCGGAACGGGTCGCGGGGTTGCTAAAGAACGCCTCCTGACGTCATGCCCGACCAGGCGCCCCCGGAGTGGATCGAGGTGGGCCGCGTGGCGGGCACCTACGGCGTGCGCGGCTGGTTGCGCATCCAGCCGTATACGACGCGATCCGAGACAGTCCTGGATTACCAACCATGGCGCGTGCGCCAGCGGTCCGGTGTGGTGGAGACGCCGACGGTGCTCGAGGCCCAGATCCACGGCAAGGGTCTCATCGTGCGCATCGCCGAATGTCGGGTGCGCGAGGACGCCGAGCGCTGGACCGGCGGAACGATTGAATGCCCGGTCTCGGCGCTGCCGGTGCTGGCCGCTGGGGAATATTACTGGGGCGAGCTTCTGGGGCTGGTAGTAGAGACGGTGGACGGTGTGATCCTGGGGCCTGTGCACAGGCTCCTGGAGACCGGGGCCAACGACGTACTGGTGGTACGAGGGGCCGATCGGGAGCGGCTCATTCCTTACATCCCGGCAGTGGTTCGTCGGGTCGACAAGGATGGGCGACGCATGGTCGTGGATTGGGACCCGGACTTTTGATGTGGACATCGATGTCATCGGGCTGTTTCCGGAGGCGGTGCGCGGGTTCTGCGAGTGCGGCATTGTAGGGCGCGCCTCGCAGCTTGGTATCGTCACGCTGCGATTTTGGAATCTGCGGGATTTTGCCGAGGATAAGCGGCGGACCGTAGACGACCGGCCCTACGGGGGCGGCCCCGGCATGGTCCTGATGGCCGAGCCCGTGGCGCGCGCGATCGATGAGGTGCGGGCCGGCCACGAGGCCCCGGTCCTGTATCTGTCGCCGGTCGGACGGGTGCTGAACCATGCCGCGGTGATGGAGCTTACGGCGCGGCCACGTCTCATTCTGTTGGCCGGTCGCTACGAAGGCATGGATGAGCGCATCGTGCGCGCCTCCGTGGACGAGGAGTGGTCCATAGGCGACTATGTGCTGTCCGGGGGAGAGGTCGCGGCTGCGGTATTGATCGATGCCGTCGTGCGCCAGTTGCCGGGGGCCCTGGGACACGAGGACTCGGCGCGCGAAGACTCATTCGTGGCGGGGCTTCTGGACCATCCTCATTACACGCGGCCCGAGCTATGGCGCGAGGAGCGGGTCCCGGAGGTCTTGATGTCGGGCGATCACGCGCGTATTCGGGCGTGGCGCCTGCGGGAGTCTCTGGGGCGCACGTGGCTGCGCCGTCCGGATCTCTTGGAGGGACGGGAATTGGATGCCGAACAGAAGCGGCTTTTAGAAGAATTCAAACAGGAATATCGAGGGTAAGGTTATGAGCAATATCATCAAGGAATTAGAGAACGAGTTCCTGAAAAAGGACGTCCCGCAATTCGGACCGGGCGATACGGTCTCTGTTCAGGTGAAGGTCGTCGAAGGGGAGCGGGAGCGGCTGCAGGCCTTCGAGGGTGTGGTCATCGCGCGCAAGAACCGCGGTATCAACTCGTCTTTTACCGTGCGCAAGATGTCCTATGGCGAGGGGGTGGAGCGCGTGTTCCCCTTGCACAGTCCCAACATTGCACGCATCGAGGTGAAGCGTCGCGGCGTGGTGCGGCGCGCCAAGCTCTACTTCCTGCGCGAGCTGACCGGTAAGGCCGCGCGTATTCGCGAGCGCGTCTAGGCGGCGGATATGGGGGGCGAGGGGGCGGACGGGACGGCTATGGCCAGCCCGTCCGACGTCGCCCTCATTGACGATTTCCTCGATACCCTGCTGACGGAGTCCGGTCTTGTTACCCATACCCTGGAGGGGTACCGACGGGACCTGGAGGTTTTTGCCCGATACCTGAGAGCGCGCGGCCTGCAGGGCGCGCGGCGTCTCGATATCACCGGCTTTCTGGCGGCCGAGGTGATGGCCGGGCGGCGGCCACGTACCGGCGCCCGGCGTTTGTCGGCCCTGCGGCGTTTCTATCGGTATCTGCTGGCCCAAGGGGCTATCTCCGAGGATCCCACCGAAGGCGTGGAAGGGCCCCGGCTTGGGATCAGCCTTCCCCGGAGCCTGAGCGAAGAGGAGGTCGAGCGATTGCTTGCGGCGCCCGGGGACCGGACACCGGAGGCGCAGCGGGATCGGGCCATGCTCGAGGTCCTGTACGCTACCGGCTTGCGCGTATCGGAACTGGTGGCGTTACGGCTTTCGGAGATCGATGGCCAGGCGGGTATCGTGCGCATCGTAGGCAAGGGCGGGCGGGAGCGGCTCGTGCCCTTGGGGGACGAGGCCCAGGTGGTGCTTGCGGCGTACCTGCGCGATGCGCGCCCCGTGTTTTTGAAGGGTGTACCGGCTACGGCGGTGTTTTTGACGCGACGTGGCGGCCCCATGACGCGTCAGGCGTTTTGGGGCAACATCAAACGCTACGCGGCCAAGGCGGGCGTGGAAACGCCCTTGTCACCCCATACCATGCGCCATGCGTTCGCTACGCACCTCATCAATCACGGGGCCGACTTGCGGGTCGTGCAGCTGCTTCTCGGGCACGCCGATCTATCGACCACCCAGATCTATACCCATGTTGCGCGCGAACGCCTGCGCGCCGTGCATGCCCGGCACCATCCCCGCGGATGAGCACCCTCAATGGCCGTCGGCCTCCACAAGGTGATCCAGGGCCTCGTGCTCCTGTTCCAGGCGGAAGGCCTCGCCTCCCAGGGGTTGCGTATAGCCGAGTAGGGCGCCGGTCTGGCGCACTACGGCGCGCCAGTTGACCGTGCGCACGCGGCGCCGCAGAACTTCGGATAGCTGTTCGTTCAGGCGGCGTTCCTCGCGCCGCAGGATGGAGAGCGAGTAGAACGCATCGAGGGACAGGTAGGCGAGCAGCACCGTGAGGCCCTGCATGAGCACCGCCGGCGGGCTCAGCAGGACGGAACTGACCGCTGCGATCAATGTGGCGACACCACCCCCTTTGCCGTAGGATCGAGACCGTTCCTGGGCAAAACGGTTGTCGGCCAGAGACGCGCACAAGCTCTCTTCGGCCTCCACGGATCGCGTCTTGTGAAGGTTGTGATAGTCTCTCAGCAAGAGCAGGAGTCGCGACAGGCGTTCGCGATGGGTCGGCTTTTGCACGCCCACATGATCCATGTCCGCCATGCGGCTCGCCGTAAATTCCCCCCACTCGTAATCGCGATCATCGCGTTCGCACTCGTCGATCGCGCGCTGGCAGAGATAGCGCATCTCAAGGATCTCGGCGACCTCTATGGGAAAGCGCAGGCCAACGAGCTTTCGATAGAAGAACGGGAAGGCATCGGGAGAGTCCGGGAGTCTTGCGAAATCTTCGGACAGAGGCGGCTTGGAATCCATAGCTTCCTTATGGGGGTCTTTGGCCGGATGGACGCGCGATTGAAAGCCTTTTGGGTATTGTATCAGATATTCGCGACAACGCATGCCTACTACGACAGCCCGCACGATGGGCGTCGCTCGGCTAAAATATCCTAAGGAGGCGCAATGGTGAAGCCGGCGACAGAAGGGTTGGTGTTGGCCCTGGGGGCGGGAGGTGCCCGAGGGCTTGCGCATATCGGGGTTTTGGAGGTGCTGGCCGAGCATGGGCTACCGGTGCGTGCCATTGCCGGGTGCAGCATAGGGGCCGAGATCGGGGCCCTCTATGCCCGCTATGGTGATCCGGCGGTGCTCGCCAGAATTGCCCTGGGAGTCGACTGGAAGCAGACCTTGCAGCTCTTTTTGCCGGACGCCGCGGCCATGGGCGGTGTCTGTTCGGGGCGTAAGATCCTCGCGTTCCTCGAAGAACACATGCCGGGCATGGCCCTAGAAGACCTGGGCCTGCCGTTTCTTGCAATCGCCACCGATCTTCATAGCGGCGAGGAGGTGATCCTGCGTTCCGGGCCCGCCGCCGGTGCGGTGCGGGCGAGCCTGTCGTTGCCAGGTCTCCTCATGCCTTATCCGTGGGAAGGCCGGCTTTTGATCGACGGGGGCGTGGTCAATCCCGTGCCCTTCGATGTCGCCGCCGACAGCTTCGGGGCACCGGTTGTGGCGGTCGCGGTCCACCAGGGGGCGCGCGGGCTTTCGGCGGCGCCCATTGATACCCGGCCGGCCAGTTGGCGCGTGCAGTTACGGGCCTTGCTCGATCAACCCTGGGTATCGCGCGCCCGTTTGGTACGGACCTGGCTCGAGGAGCAGCTGGCCGAGCCGGCCGGCCCCCGCGGCATGCAGTGGCGGGCGCGCGCGGTGTTGACCCAGGCGGTCAACATCGCGCAGGCGCAGGTCGTTCAACAACGCTTGCTCGCGAGACGCCCGGCCCTTTACCTGCTGCCTGACGTCGACCGCATCGGGCCTTTCGAATTCTACAAGGCGCGCGCCGCGATCGCCGCAGGCCGTGCCGTGGCGCGCGCGCATTTGCCGGATCTTTATGCGTTGTTGGCGGCCTCCCGCAGGGAGTCACCACCCGCGGCGTTGCCAGGAACGCCCGGGGTCGGCTAGAGCTAAGCGCCATGTGACCGAAAATCCGCTATTGATGGGCGCCCCTCGGCCCGCCTCATCGGAGGGCGGAGGGTTCCTGCGGCGGCTGGGATTGCGCCGGGTTCGGGGTTGATGGATCGTGTGCCCGGTGATCCGAGGGGCGTCACGTGCCCAGGTCTTGCGAGCCCCGGCGGCTCAGGGAAGCCGTAGGCAGGCCCAGGAGGCGTGGGTAGGGCGCGCTCCGGGTCAGGGTTGCGGCAGGGCCAGATCCTTGCGGCCGTAGTAGCCGTTTGCCCAATTGACGCTCATGGCACGACGGTGGTCGGCCACTGATTGATCGAGCAGCGCCACGCCGAAGTAGTGTCCCTGGGCCCAATGAATGCCCACGCCGCGCAGCCGTTCCACTTGCTCAGGGGTTTCCACATACTCGGCAAGGGTGGTAATGCCAAGATCGGCCGCAACCGCATGGATGCCGCGGACGATGGAGAGCACGCGCGGCTCTTGGATGCGGGAGATGAGCCGGCCGTCGATTTTCAGGTAGGATACGGGCAGGTCGGCGAGGTATTGGAACGACGAGTAGCCGCTTCCGAAGTCATCGAGCGCAAGCTGCACACCGAAATCCACGAAGGGCGCCAGACGCTCGCGCGTCAGGTCCATGTTTTCGAGCAGTTCGCGTTCGGTCACCTCGATGACGAGCGGTTTGACCTCCGTCGCGCCCTTGCGCGGAAAACTCATCTTGGCCGACGCCAAAAGCTCCATGAGCAGGCGCGGGTGGCGTAGAAGATCGCCGGATATGTTGACGAAATGCACGAGGTCTTCGTCACGGGTCTGACGTCTGGTCAAGGCCGCAAGCAGGATCATCCAATCGATCTTGTAGGTGAGGCGGAATTGCCCGGCCGCCTCCATGAACTCCTCGGCGGACAGTACGCGGCCGTCGGTGGTGACAATGCGCGCCAGCGCCTCTTCCGCCACCAGCGTGCCCGTGCGCAGGTCCACGATCGGCTGGTAGGCGGGGACCACGCGATCTTCGCGCAATGCCATTTCCAGGATCGCGCCCATACGGAATATCCGCCGCTCGAGGTTCTCGGCCGCCACGATCCGTTCGCGGCCGCGTCGCTTGGCCTCGTAGAGGGCCTCGTCGGCGGCGTTCAGGATCTCTTGCGGGGTCGTTCCGTCGTTTGGGGCCCAGGCAAGGCCTATGCTCACCGTGACGTTGACGACATGGTCTTCAGCGGCGATCAGAAGGCCCGAGATCGCCTCGTTCAGGGCCCTGGCCTGCGCCCTCGCCTGACGCGGCCCGCAGTCGCTCAGGATGCATAGAAACTCGTCATTGCCCCAGCGGCCCACCACCACCGCCCGACCGAGGGCGCTAGCGGCGGCGCGGCAGACACGGCGCAGGACACGGTTCCCGAAGGCATAGCCGAAGCGATGATTGATGAGACGGAAGCGGTCTATGCTAAAGAGCATGACCGAAAGCGGCGTGCCGATCCGTTCCGATCGCGCGCATGCCAGTTTGAGTGCCTTGCCAAGAAGCGTCCTGCTCATAAGTCGTTCCACCTCGCGAGAGCGAGCCATCGTGAAAGCTGCGGCTAGGGTAGCGGAAAGGCGGCCCGGACGCTATCGCTCTTGGAAAACGCCAGGACTTTGTCATTCACCTCCTCGAGTCTTTGCCCACGCAGGAGGCACGGTATCCCCTGACCCTTTTCGTTCGCCACGCCCCGGGAGGGCGCAGCGAGGGTATGCGGTCCGCAGGGCCATGCATGCCGCAAAGCCAGCCTTTCTGCCGGCAACGGGCGCAGGTCCGGGCGGGGAGTCGCAGGTTGGCAGTAAGGACACCGGCACGCCCCCACACAAAGGGGGTTGTCCACGACCGGCACTATCGAGGACGCGACATTGTAAGGCATCGTGACCTAGGGCGAATGGCGCTTACATAAGCCGCCGGCGCCCTAAATGTCCCTCTCTACGTACTCTCCAAGCTTCTGCCCGCGTGGCCTTTTCGGCCGCGGATAAGGTTTGGGACGCCGTTTGCGGGTCCGCGGTTCTATTCGTCCGGGCACCATGGCCGGCGGTGGGCTGTGTGATGAGCTGGAACAGGGGAAGGTATCCGGACCAGTACTCGGATTGACGCGCCGCGCGGTCCATTCCACCCCCAACGGCGCGGCGTTTTCGAAGCCCAGTTGCCACGGATGAATATCCGTGGCAAGCAAGGGCCTGCGCCATCAGCAGGCGGATCCAGGTTATATGTAGGCAAGCAGATGGGCTCGCGGCACCTTCGACCCTCCGCGGCCCGTGACAGCACGGGACTTCGACGCCGGGAGCGGTTTTGATGTGGCGAAGGTCCAGTGGGAGACTCATCGACGGACTCCCCCATTTGCCAAGCTTTCACGGCCTGCCCGGTAGGGCCGGGGCCTCCCATTGTAGGCTATACCGGGGGGCGAAATATCACTTCCGGGAAGGTCGGCTAATGTTTCAATCCCTCTTTTTCTGAGCCGCCGATAAAGATTCCCCGGAAGATGGGAGCACCTTGGATTTGGTGAAGGATGGCGAAACCGATGTGGCCGATCCAGTACGCCCACACGAAATAGGAGATTGTCTTATGTAACCGTGACACTTCCATAAACTCATGGAAGTCGGTTGACGCAGCAGAGGCCCCATGTCCGCCCGGAATGATAAAAAATATCCAGATACCCGTGAGCGCCATGCCGGTGGCAGCCAAGAGCCCTAAGCCATGCCCAAAACTCGCGAAGCCGGTGTAATTGCGCCCGCCCGGTGGTAATTTGCCACGGAAAAGTCCGCGTATATCTGCCCATACGGCCTGCATGCCAATACGGTTCCAGGGAAAGAGGGCGCCGAGATCCTGGATGGCATACATCCACATCCAGGCTAACAGGATAAAGGCGCTGGCCGCGAGCCCATCCCACTCATGAAAGTAGAAAAATGCCCGGGTCCGCGGATCCGCAACCAGTAGGCCTGAGATTAATTGGGCGCTGATCGTGAGCGCCAGACCCCAATGCAAAATGCGGGTCATGAGATCCCATCGCGTATCTTCCATCGCAATCTCCGTCATGGTCAGGCGAACTCACCGTTCAGAATACCGAGAGGGTGGCATCGATGGCGGTCCTGCCCCAAGTGCGCGAAGACAAGCGGTCTACGACCGGGAGGCACCGTAAGTGAGTCTAGCCCGTTTTGCGGCCGGACCAAGACTTCGTCATTATGCCGGCTCAAGTCCTTGGTTAGAGTGTCCACGGCCTTTTTCGTTCGCGACGCGCCATTAGGGAAGGGAAGGGGGACGCGTGGTCCGCAGGACCACGCGTGCGGGCTGCATCTCGTAGCAAAGGGAGAGATCGTGCGCCGAGACCGAGGCGCGACATGGTAAGAGATCATGGCTGGGGCGATCGGGACGGTTCCGCCGCGTATGAGGGCCGGCGCACGTTCGCACTTTACTCACCCGCCATTCGCAAGTCCCGGTGTCGTCCGCAGCGGCGCGACTGTGACGGAGCCGCGGGAGCACGTCCGGGGCAGACCCTTACGGGCGTGGGCATGAACCCCACGAGCCTCGTTCGGTTACGAGCCTTGCCCGAGGAGGCCACGCAGGCCTTTGAGGTGGGATTCGCCGTGGGCCATGCGCTCCTCGGGGGGCTTCTCGTCGCGACCATCCCAGATCAAGTCCTCGGCCGGGATCTCGCCTAGGAAGCGGCTGGGGCTGGTCTCCTGGGGCGCCCCTTGGCGACGCCGTCGCCGGGCATAGCTCAAGGTCAGGGTCTGGCGTGCGCGCGTCATGCCGACGTAGGCCAGGCGGCGTTCTTCCTCCACGCCGCTTTCGATAAGGCTGGCGCGATGCGGGAGGAGGTCCTCCTCCAGTCCTACGAGAAAGACATGAGGGAATTCCAGACCTTTGGCGGCATGCAGCGTCATTAGTCGTACACTTTTGCCGTCTGGCTCCCGGTCCCGGTCCCCCATGCCGTTTAGAATGAGCTGCGAAACCACCTCGTCGAGTGTGCGTCCGCTCGTTTCCTCGCCGAGGCGGTCGACCCACGCCAGGAATTCCTCAAGCAACGCCAGTCGCCGGCGGCCCGTGCGGTTGTCGCCGGCCGCCTGCAAGGCGTGTCCCTCATACCCGACCTCGCGTAGCGCCTCGCGCAACAGCGCACCCGGGAGCATGCCCCGCGCCTTTCTGCTCAACCCCTCTACGAGCAGCGCGAAGCGCTCCAAGGCGGCCGCCTGTGGGGCGGCGAGATGCTGCGCGAGCCCGAGTTCCTGACAGCAACGCAGCAGGGGTTGGCCGCGGCGATGGGCATAGTCACGCAGGCGTTCGACGGTCGAGGGGCCGACCTCGCGCTTGGGGATGTTGCAGACCCTGAGAAACGCCGCATCGTCGGCGGGATTATGAATGAGACGCAGATAGGCGACGGCGTCGCGTACCTCCACACGATCGAAAAACGATGTCCCACCGCTCAAAAAATACGGCACGCGATGTTCGCGCAGGACCTGCTCCAGGGCCCGCGCCTGATGATTGCTGCGGTAGAGGATGGCGTAGTCTCCAAACTCCGCGCGGCGCACGAACTTGTCATGCAGGAGCGCCGTGACGACACGGATCGCCTCATGCTCTTCATCGTCGGCCACCAGGACCTTCAAGGGGTCGCCGAAGCCAAAGGCGCTCCACAGCCGCTTCGGGAACAGGTGGGGATTATTGCCGATCACGGCATTCGCGGCCTTGAGGATGCGCCCGGTCGATCGGTAATTCTGTTCAAGCTTTATGACCGTAAGCCGCGGATTGTCGCGCGCCAGACGGGCCAGGTTCTCGGGACGCGCGCCGCGCCATGAGTATACGGATTGATCATCATCGCCGACCGCCGTGAAGGCCTCGTCGGCAAGCGCGCGCGCCAGACGATATTGACCATCGTTGGTGTCCTGGTATTCATCGACCAAGAGGTAGCGCAGGCGCTCCCGCCAGCGCGCCCGGGCCTCGGTATCCTCGGTCAATAGCTGCGCCGGGAGCAGGATGAGATCGTCGAGGTCTATGGCGTTGTAGGCACGCAACCGCTCGACATAGTCGGCATAGACGGCGCCGCCGTCGGGAGATTCAAGGACGGCGGTGGCGGGGGGGATACCGGCATCCTTCCAGGCGCGCACGCGCTGTGCGATCTCCTCGGCCGGGGTGTCGCTGCGCAGCCGCTCCCGGCATAGGTCTTTGATGAGCGCCTCGGCATCCCGCGGATCGAGCAGCGTAAAGCCGTGCCGCAGACCGAGGGCCTGTGTTTCCTCGCGGATGATCTTCAATCCGAGGGCATGGAAGGTCAGGACACTCAAGCCTCGGCGCGCGTTCGCTGGCAGCAACCCGCTCGCGCGTTCGCGCATCTCGCGCGCGGCCTTGTTGGTGAATGTGACGGCGGCGATATGGGCGGGATCGTGGCCGCCGTGCGTGATGAGGTAGGCGATCTTGCGCGCGATCACCGTGGTCTTGCCGCTACCGGCACCGGCCAGGACGAGCACCGGCCCATCGATCAGCCGCACGGCCTCGCGCTGCTGGTCGTTCAAGCCCTCCAGGATCTTCACGGACACCTCGGCGCACAACGGCGGCCACACGCAACCGGCATTCCGCCCGCCCACCGCGCCCAAGCCGATGTCGGGGCCGATGGCGACAAGGCCGGAGGGTTTTGGATCACGATCGATAGGGACGGCACGCGGGCAGTCTAGCGAGGTCTGCGCGCAGCGACAATCTTGACAGGGCGCGCTTTAGCATGCGCGCCCTGAAACGAGGGGATTGGCGGGCGTTGCCCATGCATCTGCGTCCTCTCGGAGCATTTCAGAGCGATATCGTCTCCATATGCGGGACGTACTCCTCGGGGACCGGGAAGTTGCTCAGATCTTTGGCGATGGCCGCGCGCAGGAAGGAGTCCACCCACCAAAAGATGTCATATTCGCGGACGAATCGCTTGAGTTTATGCATGCGCGCGCGCCGTTCGCCGGGCCCCATGGTGATCGCCCGCTGGATCGTCTCGGCCACCTCCTCGACATTGTAGGGATTCACAAGCAGCGCGCCCTTTTGCAGCTGTGCGGCCGCGCCGGCGAACTCCGAGAGGATCAGGACGCTGTTATTCTCCGGGGTGGCGGCGCAGAACTCCTTGGCGACGAGATTCATGCCGTCTTTGAGGGGGGTGATGAGCGCGATCTCGCAGGCGCGGTAATAGGCGAGAAGCTCGGTGCGAGTCAAGCTGCGGAATATGTAGTGGATGGGGACCCACCCCGATTGCGTGAACTGGCCGTTGATCTCGCCCACGAGCCGCTCCATTTCCATCTTCAGGGCATTGTATTTGGGGATGTCCTCGCGGCTTGGCACCACCACCTGGATGAGCGTGGTGCGATGATGCAGTTCGGGGAAGCGCTGGAGGGCATTGCGGAAGGCCTCGAATCGATGACAGATGCCCTTTGTGTAGTCGAGCCGGTCCACGCCCAGCAGGACCTGGCGGCCGGGCAGGTCCTCGTGGAGTTCGCGGGCCTTGCGCACGACCGGCTCGGTCTTGCTGCCGCGCGCGAATTCCTGATAGTCGATGCCGATAGGGAAGGTGCCCACGCGCAGTTCGCGGTTGCCGGCGCGGATCGTGATCACCTGCCCCTTGCCGCTCACCGACAGGTCGGGGGCGACCAGGCGCACGCACTGGAGGAAATTGCGGCGGTCGCGCAGGGTCTGGAATCCGAGCAGATCGTATTCGAGCAGGGCGCGCAACAGCGGAAAGCGCCATGGCAGCTTCATATAGATGTCGAGTGGCGGGAACGGGATGTGGAGAAAAAAGCCCATGCGCGCCGCGATCCCCTGCGCCCGCAATTCCTGACCGACGTTCATCAGATGATAGTCGTGGATCCAGATGAAATCGCCGGGACGCGTGTTTTGCATGATGACGTCGGCGAATCGGCGGTTGACGCGGTTGTAGGCATCCCAGTAGCGCGGCGCGAAATTGCAGTGGGACTGCAGGTCGTGAAAAAGCGGCCAGATCACCTCATTGGCAAAACCGTAGTAGAAATCCTCCTTGTCACGCTGGTTCAGCGCCACGGGTTTCAGTGAGTAGCCGGAATGACGTGTCGCCTCGCGCAACAGCCCCGAAAGCGTCAAGGGATCGGCATCCGAGGTACCGGGCCATCCGATCCAGATCCCGCCGCGATTACGCAATACCGGGGCCAGTGCGCTCACGAGTCCGCCGGAACCGGGGATGAAGGTCCACCGGCCGTCCACCTGCTTGACGACCACCGGCAGCCGGTTGGAAACGACCACAAGCCTATCGCCGCCTTGTGTCATGTCATTCATGACGCCTCCTTTGCGATAGGAGCCGGCAAGGGCTGGGTATGAGCCACCACCTGGTGGGCGAACTCAATACCCTGCTCGCAGAAGGCATGGAAAATGGCCAGGTTGATGGCGTGCTGAACGTCCCTGTAGGCGTCGACATAACCCTCCCGCACGCTGTATGCCACCTCGAAGATCAGCCCCTGGGGCTGGTAATCCGTGAAATGCGCGCGCAAAAATCGCGCACGGCTGTCGTTCTCCACTATACCCTCAATGAGGGTCGCGGCGCGCGCCAGGACCTCATGGTTGTTTTCGTAGGTCAGATAGAGTGTAGACACGAGCGTGCGTTCGCGCATCCGCTTGTAGTTGCGCATGCGGCTTTTGACGATATCGGAGTTGCTGATGATGATCTGCTCGCCCGCTGGGCTGCGAAGGCGCGTGGTCTTCAGACCGATGCGCTCGACTGTTCCCGTGTAGGTATCGATGGCGATGGGGTCGCCGAGGACGAAAGGCTTGTCGAACAGGATCCAAAGCGACGCCAGGAAATCGGCCAGGGTACTTTGCACGGCAAGCGCGAGCGCGACGCCGCCCACGCCAAAGCCCGCGAGCAGGGCGGTGACATTCACGCCCAGGTTGCTGAGCGCCGCGAGCGTCAAGAGCAGCCATAGGAGGATGGTGGCAATAAGCCCCATGGCGACCACGACCGTGCTTCGTTCCCCATCCTGGCTGTGTGCCCGGTAATGATCGATGCCGGCCTTTATGAAGGCGTGACCCCACAATGCGGCCTGCACGAACAGCGCGGTCACGACGATGTCGCCCAGCAGTGCCCGGCTCGGGCCCGGGAGTGTCAGGCGTTCGCAGGCGGCGGCCGCCGCAAGCGTCGCCAGGAACCAGGAATGGGTGTGGCGCGCGGCCTTGTCGAGGAACGCAGGCCAGGTCGCGCCGCCCTGCGCGGCGGCCCCCAGGATCCCCTGGCTCATGCGCAAAACAGCCTTCAAGAGCGCGAATATCAGCCCGAAGACCAGCAGGGCGGTGATCCATGCCAGGGCCGAGTGCCCGGAAAAACGGTAGCGCGCGAGGTGCTGATCGAGCTGTTGCCAATAGTAGGTGATCATGGCTTGACGGCGGTCATCCACGACTTGAGAAAGGCATGCAGCTCATCGGGCGGCCGCAGCCACAGATGGGCGCGCGTATCCCGCAGTGTCGCGCGCACGAGCACTCCAAGCCCGGTCGGCGGGAGCGCTGTGAACGCATCCTCGTCGGTCAAATCATCCCCCAGATAGGCCATGATGGCCTGCGGGTGGCGCGCCGCCAGATCCGCGACCGCCGTGCCCTTGTCACGACCGCGGACCCGGAATTCGTAGCCGCCATCGAAGGCAAGCCCCTGGACGTCGGCGGGGAGCCCGCGTGCGATATCGCGTGCGAGCCCCTCCAGGCATACACGGCCATCGGGCTGCTCGTGTCGCCAGTGGATCGCCACCGTCCCGTATTTGCGTTCAAGGGCATGCTCGAATCCGGCGGAGGCGATGCGCAAGGCGCTGGCATCGAGCCATTGCCGTGACGACGGGGCAAGCGCGGCCCGCGTGAGGTGCCCGCACGGTGCCAGATGCTCCTGCCCATGGGCCCCGAATATCTCCACGCCCTGCAGCGGTATGCGCGCCGCCAGATCCGCCGCCGGACGTCCGGTGACGAACGCAATGCGCGTTCCCTGCCGTTGGATGGCGGCCAGCAACGGGGCAATGCCGGGATAAAGGCTCGCGTCCTCGCGCCGCGCCGTGAACGGCGCGAGCGTGCCATCGTAGTCAAGTACGAGCAGTCGCTCGCCAGCTGCGCGCAACATTTCAAAGAAGGGCTCGGGGGGTCTTGCCGGGTCCAGGGTCTTCACGATGGCGCGTGCTGCCTTTGGGTCGGGACTGCGCCGCCCAGCGAAGGCGGCCGCGATGTGAGGCGGCGGCACGGCGATACATGACAATGCCGTGGCATGGCGATCGCTAGGTGGCCTAGGGGTCTGGACACGCGACGAAGCTCCATCCTTGTGAAGCTCGTATTATAGCCTCTGGGCGGCACGACAGCCACGCACGGCCCGCTGGTGTTTGCAGGCTCAAGGGTGGACAGGTCATACTCGGCCCATGAAAACACGTGTATTATTGACCTTGCTTGTATCTTTCCTGCTGGCCTCGGGAACGGCGTGGGGCGACCCGCTCCCCGCGTCCCTGCTTCGCTTGTTTGCGCGTGAACATGTACCGTTGGGCGGCATCAGCATTTATCTGCGCCGCATACACGCCCGCCACCCGCTGCTTGCCTACCGCGCGCACATCCCCCGGGATCCGGCCTCGGTGATGAAGCTCGTCACCGCACTCGTGAGCCTGGATGCACTCGGGCCGGCCTACACATGGACCACCGGCGCCTATGCGCGGGGTCCGGTGGTCCATGGCGTGTTGCATGGCAACCTCTATCTGCGCGGAGACGGCGATCCTTACCTCATCACGAAATCGTTCTGGAACCTGCTCCATGGGTTGCGCCGTCTCGGCATACACCGCATAGCCGGCAATCTCGTGCTTGATGAGCATTATATGCAGGCCCCGCGCGCGCCGCGCGGTTCCTTTGACGGTCTGCGCGACCGCACATACAATGTGCGCCCGCAGGCCCTGCTGGTGAATTTTCAGGCGGTCGAGTTCCGATTTCTTCCAGGGGTATCGAAGGTGCGTGTGTTGCCGGACCCCTATCCGACGACGCTGCGCGTGATCGATGACCTGCACTTGACGGGTGGGGCGTGCGGAGACTGGCGCGCCCATGTCCATTTGCGGATCGCCCATGAGAGCGGGGGCAATCTGGCGGTGTTCCACGGGTACTACCCGCGCGCGTGCGGGACGCAACACCTCTATCGCGTCACCGACAACAATCGCCGCTATGTCTCGGGGGTCTTCACCGAGTTATGGCGCGAGCAGGGGGGGATTTTCAACGGCCGGTTCCTCACCGGGCGGCTGCCGCATGGCGCGCGGCTGCTGTATGCGGTCCATTCGCGGCCGCTTGCCGACATCCTGCGCAGTGTCGATAAGTACAGCAACAACGTCATGGGCCGGCTTTTGGTCATGACCCTCGGGGCGGTGAAGGACGGGCCGCCGGGGAGCACCGCCAAGGGCCTGGCCGTGATGCGCGCATGGCTTGCCCGCCACCACCTGCGACTGCCCCATCTGGTGTTGCGCAACGGGGTCGGGTTGTCGCGTTCCGAACGTATCACCGCGGCCGAAGTGGGACGCGTGCTGCGTTATGCCTATAATGGGCGCTACATGCCCGAGTATGTCTCGTCGTTGCCGATAGCAGGGATCGACGGAACCCTGCGTTACCGGTTCCTGGGGTCGCCGGTCGTCGGGCATCTTCATGGCAAGACCGGCACGATCGACGGCGTGGATACCCTGGCAGGCTACCTGCAGCGCGGGCGGCGGCGCTATATCGTCGTGGTGTTGGAGAATTACCCCGCGGCTGATACGGAATCGGGGTTCCGGGCCGAGGATGGGGTCATCAAGTGGCTATATGCCCGTAAGTGAGGAGGGGGTTGTGACGAAATATGTGAGCGCGGTGATAGGGGATGAGCCGGGAGACGGAAGTCTGCCGGTGCTCGAGGGGACGCTCGGCCCGCAGGCCGTCGACATCCAATCGCTCTATGCCCGCCACGGGCTTTTGGCTTATGACCCCGGGTATCGGTCGACGGCATCTTGCAAGAGCGCCATCACCTTCGTGGATGGCGACGCCGGTATCCTCGCGTACCGCGGTTATCCCATCGAGCAGCTGGCCGAGAAGAGCCGCTTCCTGGAGGTGGCCTATCTTCTCATGTTCGGGGAACTGCCCTCGGCGGCCGAAGAGGCCACATTCCGCGAGGCTGTGTGCCAGCATAACCTGCTGCACGAACAGGTGATCAGTTTCTACCGCGGCTTTCGCCGCGATGCCCATCCGATGGCGGTCATGGTGGCCGTGGTCGGCGCGTTGTCGGCGTTTTATCACGATGACATGGATATCCGCGACCCCGGTCAGCGCATCAATGCCGCCATCCGGCTCGTCGCCAAGATGCCCATGATCGCCGCCGCGAGCTACACCTACAGCATCGGCCGGCCGCTGCGTTATCCGCGCAACGAGTACGATTACGCGGGGAACTTCATGCAGATGTTGTTTGGCATGCCCAACAAGGACTTCGTCCTGGACCCTGTGCAGGTGCGCGCCATGGACCGGATCCTCATATTGCACGCCGATCATGAACAGAACGCCTCGACCTCCACGGTGCGCATGGCGGCCTCGTCCGGCGCCAATCCCTTCGCCTGTATCGCGGCGGGCATCGCGAGCCTGTGGGGTCCGGCGCATGGCGGCGCCAACGAAGAGGTCGTGAAGATGCTGATCGACATCGGCTCTCCGGAGAACATCCCGAAAGCGATCGCGCGCGCCAAGGACAAGAGCGACTCCTTCCGTCTCATGGGCTTCGGGCATCGGCTGTACAAGAACTTCGATCCCCGGGCGCGCGTGATCCAGGAGAGCGCCCGTGAGGTGTTGGCGCACCTGGGGCTTGAGAACGACCCATTGATGGCAGTCGCCCTGGAGCTCGAACAGATCGCCCTGCGCGATGAGTACTTCATCGAGCGCAAGCTCTATCCGAACGTGGATTTCTACTCGGGAATCCTGCTTCGGGCCATGGGCATCCCGACAAAGATGTTCACGGCGGTGTTCGCGGTGGCGCGGACCGTCGGATGGGTGAGCCAGTGGCTCGAGCTCCATAACGACTCCACGCACGGCATCGATCGTCCCCGCCAGCTGTATGTGGGGTCCCGCCTACGGGACTATCCATATCCGTGAGAGGGGCGGGCACTCGGCTGGCTGGCGGGACACAGGCGACAACCTCGGGGACCCTGCAACTATTGCGGGCGCGCCTGGGCAGGAGGCCCGCCTGTCGTCTCTGGGGCTTGGCGCTTGTGTCATTATGCGCGCCGGAAGGGCCCCGCGGCGGGGGGTGGACGAGCGCGCGTCGCGCCGTCCGCCCTCCGAGGACCTCAGCGGTTTTCAGGGACTGAGGTCTTCTGTTCCGCCAGGAATCGCGCTCCGGCCTTGACACGGCGCACATAGGCGTCACGGGCGATGGCGATATCCTCCAGGAAATAAGGGAGTTCGCGCAGCAGCAAGGCCTGCGGTCCATCCACCAGGGCCTTCTTCGGTTCCGGGTGGAAATCGACCAGCACCATGTTGGCACCGGCAATGATCCCCTGGGCGGTGACCTGCTGGACATCGAGCAGCCCGTCGGGTCCGCGATCCCGCGACCCAACCGAATGGGAGGGATCTATGCACACCGGCATGCGCGTGAGGCGCTTGACCACCGGGACGTGCGCGAAGTCGACGAAGTTGCGATGCGGGTCGCCCATGTTGGTCTTCATGCCACGTAGCCCGAAGATCACGTTGCGGTTGCCTTCGCTTGCAATGTACTCGGCAGCGTTCAAGGACTCCTCTAGGGTGATGCCGAACCCGCGCTTCAGGAGCACCGGGAACTCGCTCTGACGGCCGACGATCTTCAGGAGCTCGAAATTCTGCGTATTACGCGTGCCGATCTGGAGCATCACCCCGGTCGGCGAGCCGGTCTGCTCGAGGGCGCGGCGGATCTCGTCTAGGTGTGAGTCGTGGGTGATCTCCATCGCGATCACCCGGATGCCGTACTTACCGGCGAGATCGAAGACCCAGGGCAGACACGATGCCCCGTGGCCCTGGAAGGAGTATGGGTTGGTGCGCGGCTTGTAGGCCCCCATGCGCGTGCATACCTGGCCGTTGTCGGCCAGGGCCTTCATCATTTGCTCGACATGGGCAGGGTTGTCGACCGCGCACAATCCCGCGAAGACATTCAACGTGTCCTGGCCGAAGCGTACGCCCTTGTACTCGAAACCCGTCGGCCGCTTGTCATCATGATGGCGCCCCAGTATCCGATACTCCTCTTCGATGCTGACCACGCGCTCGACGCCCGGGAGGGTCTCGATCTCGTGGAGGTCGAACGCGCTGGTATCGCCGATCAGATAGACCTCGGTCAGGGTCACGAGGGCCCCGACCTCTTCGTGCACGCGCAGGCTGATGCCGGGCTTTTGCGCGAGAAATGACATCAGCTCCCGGAACTCGGGGCTGTCTTTGGTTATGTGGGATTTCAAGACGACGATCATGGATAGTCCTTAAGGCGGCGTCACGGGCCGGCCGCCATTCTAACAAGTCTGCCGCCGGGAGCCTATCTTGCCGCCGCCCCGACGTGACCCCGGAATCCGGGGAGATGTTGACGAGACAGCTAAGGATTGTCTTGCGGCCGCGGTTGACGTAGCATGAATTTTGCGTTCCTTGGAACGTGGCGTCGGGCGCCACGCCCAGGCTTGGTCAGGGCGGCGCCGGCGCGGACACTGGATCACCCGCACGACGGGAAGGCAATCGAAGAAGAGGTTTCTATGCAGACCGGTACCGTGAAGTGGTTTAATGAAGCGAAGGGTTTTGGCTTTATTACGCCGAGCGATGGCAGCGCCGATGTATTCGTCCATTTCTCGACCATAGAGGGGGAGGGGTTCCGGACGCTCGCCGAGGGCCAAAAGGTCGAGTTCGAATCGACCCGTGGACCCAAAGGGATGCAGGCGGCGCGCGTGGTACCGCGTTAAGATACGAACAGCGCGTGAAGGGCGTGGGGCCGCCCGTAGCCGGTCCCGCGTGCGGCCATGATGTGAGGTGCCGACGGGCTCGCGTGCCCGGGAATCGGCGCGAGTGGCGAGCGTGGCGCGGCCCCGAGGGGGCCTGGCGTCGGGGCCGGCAGGGTGAGAACCCCGCGGGCCGGACGGCCCAGGTCCGCCCGCGTGCGCCGTTACGCGCATCGAGGCCGTGGAACGACGTTCGAATCTTAGGCGCCGGGGTCATGCCAGCCTCGTCTGGACGGTCCTTTGTGAGCCCCTCATCCCCGGGATCTTATGTCGCTGATCCACCTCATCCACGTCTACGGCTACATCGCGATCCTGGTCGGCTGTTTTCTGGAGGGCGAGACGGTACTCGTGCTGGGGGGCGTGGCGGCCGCACAGGGCTACCTCGTGCTCCCAGGGGTCATGGCCGCGGCCTTCGTCGGCAGTCTGAGCGGCGATCAATTGTTTTTTCATCTGGGGCGACGGTATGGGCCGGATGTCGTGGCCCGCAAGCCGCGACTGAGAAGGGCCAACGCCCGCCTTCAGGGCTGGATCGGCCGCTACGAGACCTGGCTCGTGTTCGGTTTCCGCTTTCTCTACGGCCTGCGCAGCGCCGCGCCCTTCGTATTCGGGGCGAGCCCCATCCGGCGTGCGCGTTTTACCCTTCTGAATGCCACGGGGGCCGCGGTATGGGCGGTGGTCGTGGGTTATGGAGGTTTCGTGGCAGGGCACGCCTTGGCCGCCATGCTCAGCCACTTCGCGCATTATGAATGGCTCTTGCTGCTCATAGGCGCGGCAGTTGCCGCCGGCATCTGGCTGCTCACGCGCTATCGTTCCTGACATCGGCTACAGACGACCCTTGGTGATCCGGGCATCGGGACCTGCTAAACGGGCAGGGACCCCTGTGGTTCGTAGGATGCGGGGATGCGGCCAGGATGGAGGCAGCCAGCGCGATCTTGCCGGAAAGTGGGCGTCGGCTATTTTCCTGGAGCCCGGACAGCGCGTTCATGTCCGGCATCCGGTTGCACAGCTAAGCCGTGGGCGTGAGAGAGAAGACCCCGATTTGCCCTCCGTGGACCTGGGATCCCCCCTTGCCCGACGGCATTCGTCCCCAATGCGCGGCGTTGCCGCCGATGCGATATTGACGATCGCTATACCTTACCCTAGAGTAAGGAACAGCCAAAACGTAGGAAGCGATGCCTATGTCCAGCGCGACCCTGACCAGCAAGGGACAGATTACGATCCCCAAAGGCATACGGGATGCCCTGCGCCTTGGGCCCGGCGATCGGCTCGATTTCTTCATACAGGACGATGGGCGAGTGCTTGTTCAGCCGGCCACATTGAAGGTGACCGACCTCAAGGGGATTCTCTATCGCAAGGGGGCGCGGCCGGTATCGGTCGAAGAGATGCGCGCCGCCGTCATCAAACGCGCGTCCGACCGCAAGGGCTAACCATCGACAGTCTGCCGCCACAAGGAGGTCCGAGAGTGGCAGGCGGCCCTCGGGCCACCGCGCTGCTACGATCGCAAGAAGCCCTTGCGCGGTCTCTCCGCGGCGTGATAAGCCGTCGACCTGACTAATGACACCGAGGTTGCCAACGGGGTGCATCGGAGATGATTGGGCTCGACACGAGTGTATTGGTGCGCTATCTCGTCCAGGATGACCCCGTTCAATCACCGCAGGCCGGCCAGCTCATGGAACGACACTGCACGGCGGATGATCCCTGTCTGGTCAATGCCATCGTTTTATCAGAATCCGCGGAAAACCCCGCCGTTCAGGGCTTGTCATTACCCACTTTTACGTCCGTTTTCGTAGCCATTCACCCAAGCAAGCACCCAGTGTTCGAGCTCCATAAGCCCTTGCCAGAGCGTTTTCCAACCGGGGTCGCCGTCCCGAGTGCGTGCGAGGAACCCTCCGATGCGGGCGACCGCGCGCCAGTAGTCGCGAACGGTAAGGGTGGTCGGCTCCAACCTGCGCATAGTGCATAAAACGGTGAGAACGGTCGGGTTGATATGGTGCGAGGCGAGGGCGTCTGGCCGCAGGCGCGCCAGACGGGCCAGCGCCAGCAGGCGGACGGAGACCAGACTACAAAAACCCAGCAGCACGTCGACAGCCTGGGCCTGCTTGAGTTGGGATCGCTCGATGTGACAGCCGGATTTGAGGCACTTATGGAACTCCTCGATACTCCAGCGCTGTTCATACCACTGAACACACTGGGCCGCGTCATCGGCGCTGTTTACGGGCCACGTGGCGAGCAACAGCCATTCGACACTATACCGATCATCCCAGCAACGGACGATGCTGGCGGTGAGTGGGGGACGGCGGGCCAGCATGGGGTTGTTGCATGGGGGCAGCACCTGGGCCGTGTACCAGGCGAGATTCAGATGGAGCGTGCGCGCCGCTTGTCCGGGGCGCGCCCGTTGGGGCACGACGATCTGGCCTTGGGCGCGGAGGTTTCTGGCCTGGGTCAGGAGGTGGCCGTTGTCGGCGGTTCGGCGATTGGTGAAGACCCGCGACAGGCAGTACCAGTCACAGGCCACGGCCGGGCCCCATAATCAAAGGAGTCGCTGCCTCGGTCACCCACGCTCACCCACCGTTGACCGGAGGGTACCGGGCCCACGGTCTCTAGCAGTTGGGGCCAGACCTCGGACTCCTTGGCGGGACGCACCTGGCGCTGGGCTCGGGTCTCGGTTTGTTTGCGCGGCGGCCTGCTCGCGCGCGCCCAAGTGTGTTGGGCCGCCAGGCCGAGCACTTCTCCTGCGGGCGTCAACGCCAGCAGGCTGTGTACGAAAAGCCCCGATCCCCGGTTGTCCCCGATGGGACCAAAGCCCTCGGCGTGCGTAAGCGCACTGAAGTCGCGCTCCGTCGTGTCTTGGACAAAGAGGGTTACGGGTTGCGCACAAGCCGCGGCCAGGGTCTGCATACCGTGCGGCTGCATCACCTTCACGCGCGTCACGTCCTCACAATGGAGCAAGCGGTACGCCGCCTTCAGACCGCCCCAGGTGTGGGTCTGCTTGGGCAGACCACAGCCGGGTGCGGCGAGCAGACACAGGGCCAGTTGCTGCGCGCGGCGCGCACGCCGAGCATCGCCCGGGTCGGCTTGACCCAACTGCTGCGCGATCCAGGATTGGTCTTCAAACGTGGGCCTCGGGGCGTGGAGAGACGGAGTGCCGCTTCCCTTCATCCTATATTCGGCAGTTGGTAGCCTAAAGGCGCCCTAATCAGCGGATCTGAAAAGCATTTTTACGATTTCGCCGTTCACCCAAGAGGTGAGCGCACATTTTGGTCCAAAACGCTACATCTGAAAAGCATTTTTACGATTTCGCCGTTCACCCAAGAGGTGAGCGCACATTTTGGTCCAAAACGCTACAAATTATACAGTTACAAAGGTAATCGCGATCCGACTGCCGGATCTAGGTTCATCGGCACAGCACGCTCCGGAAGCGCTTGTGCAGAGGATACAACCAGATGTCCTTGATGGGGAGGATCGGGCGGTGGACGAGAGATTTCTTGCCCCGCCCGGTGGTCTGCCCGACCCGAATCCAGTTGGCCGCCTTGTAGCAGGTGCCCCGATGACGCCCTGTCTCCACAAAGGTCTCCAGCAGCACCGGCGCATAGCCATAACGCTGATGCCAATCCTGGGGGAGTCGCCGGGCGGTCTTGGCCAGGATGGTTGAGGCCAGTCCTGGGGACTGGATCCAAGGCAGAATCAGAAAGCGGGCGTTATTCACCACCAGGGGCAAATTCTTCCGGCGCGCGGGCTCTGACCACCCGATAAAGCGCTCCCGTGCGGCGAGCGCCCAGGCGCTGGCCCCAAAGCTCAGCAGGGCCACACGCTGGGCGCCAGCATAAACATTATAGCGCAACTGGTTGCCCGCCATCGGCGTATAGCCCAGGTAGTGATAGCGCGCCATGAACTCATTCCAGAGACGCGAGACCGCTTTGTCTGTGACCGGGCACAGCCTCAAGGCCTCCAACGCGTGCACGGGCTGGCGCAGCGGGGCTTGCGCATCCGTGGCCCCCGTAGGCGGAAAATGCGGTCGTCTTCGGCGGGTGGTGATGCGCGATGGGGGCAACTGGATCAACCCCTCGGCCTCCATGCGCGTAAGGGCCACGCGACAGCTCATGTCCTTCAGTTCGCCGCTGGGTTTTGTCCATCCCCACAGCGCGCACAGCGCGCGTGCCAGGGATGTGCGCTAAAGACGGCTCTTGGGCTATGAGTCGCTTGATCGACTCGATATCGCCCTCACGGAACTCACGACCACAGTATATTTTCATGGCGTGAACCGTAGCGAAAAACGTCGAATGTGTCCAGCGCTTTTCGGGGACGCCCTTGCCTTCAGTCCTCACCCTATCGCCATGAGGGTCTCCCTGTTGTCCCTTTCGGGTACATCCACCGCGGCCAGGTCGCTAAGATAATGGGTAATGACAAGCCGTTCAGGGCGGGGATGCAGAGCGCGGCGGGGAGGCGGCTCGATACCGCCGTGTCCGCCTAAGCCTTGTAGTCGCTAGAGCCTGCTCTACAATACCCGCTATGCTCATCCGCAAAGCCGTGCGTTACCGCCTGGAACCCACGCCCGAACAAGACCATCTCCTGGTGTGCGCGGTCGGCTGCGTGCGCTTTGTCTGGAATCGCGCGTTGGCCCTCCAGCAGTCTTATCTCGCCGAGCGCTGCGGCCGTCTCTCCTACGGCGAGATAGCGCACTGCCTAACCACCTGGCGGAATTCGGAGGCCTTCGGGTTTCTCGCGGAATCTCCGTCACAACCGCAGCAGCAGACCTTGAAACACCTGGACCGGGCGCTCAAGGACGCCTTCGACAAGAAGAGCCCCAAGCGCTTTCCGGTGTTCAAGAAAAAGGGGCGGCATGACAGCCTACGCTATCCGCAGCCAGAGCACATCCAGTTCGACTTGAAGCCGCAGGACGCGCAGGGACGCCAGGTGTTCCCAAAAATCTATCTGCCGATGATCGGCTGGGTGAAGTTTCGCAAGTCCTGCATCATCGGTGGGGAAATCCGTAATGTCACGGTCAGCCGCGCCGGTGGACACTGGTATGCGGCCCTCCAGATCGAGAAGGAGATCCCGGACCCCGTTCACCCCTCCACCACGGCGGTCGGGTGTGATCGGGGGGTCGCGAACCTGCTCACGCTGTCGGACGGCACGATGTTCCTGCCGGTCGCTTCCTACCGCGCGCACCAAAAGACCCTGGCGCGCGCGCAGCGGCGCCTCGCGCATAAGGTAAAGTTCTCGGCCAACTGGAAGAAACAGAAGGCCACAGTCACGCGGCTCCATCAGTCGATTGCCGCGATGCGCAAGACCGTACTGCATCAGGTCAGCACCATCATCAGCCAAAACCACGCGGTGGTGGTGCTGGAAGACCTGAAAGTGCGGAACATGACGGCGTCCGCCCGGGGCACCGTCGCACACCCCGGACGCAACGTCCGGCCAAAGGCGGGTCTCAATAAAGCCATCCTCGACCAGGGATGGGGCCTGCTGAAACAGATGCTGGATTATAAGCTCCAGTGGTCGGGCGGCATGTTGCTTTTGGTGGACCCGGCCTATACCTCACAAGGATGCGCGGTGTGCAAAGCGGTGGATGCGCATAATCGCGTCACGCAAGCCGAGTTTCACTGTCAGCGCTGCGGTCACAAAGACCACGCCGATGTGAACGCGGCGAAGAACATCCTCGCAAGGGGATTGGAGTCAACGACGGGGCACGCCGGGGTAGCCTGTTTCGCGGCATAAGCCGTGAAGTTGGCCCAAACCAAAGGGAATGGGTCAATCGAAGCGGCTGATGTAGGGCCGCTCCTGGCAGGAAGGAATCCTCGTCCTCATTGTGGGCCGCATGGCCCATTCCGCGCCTGAGCGCGGCGAGCGCAAAGCGCGAGAGGGCGAGGAGGATGTCAAGCGAAATGGCATGGGTCTTGGAGTCCGCCTATGACTACCCGAAGGCCACTATTGCTGAGGTGTTGGAAAAGCTGCTCATGACGAGCGGCATCGAGGTGGTCGATAAAGGCATGGTGTGGGCAGCGCTCACTGATTACCATGCCACCAAGGCGGATTTTGCCGATTGCCTGATCGGTCGCATGAACGGTGTTTTGGGTTGCACGGAGACGGTGACATTCGACAAGGCTCTGAAATCGCTTTCCGGATTCAAGCTCCTATAAGGGGCGCGCTCGTGGGGAAGCGCGGGCCCTCTGGGGGCGGGATGCGTTCGCCCCCGCGGTTCTCATACCATGACGCCGGCGCCGCGCCGTGGTTCAGATCGCCGCAGGCGACGGTCTAGCCTCGCTGCAAGACCTGAGCGAAGAAGCCATCGGTACCGTGGCGATGCGGCCATAGGCGCAGAGCGCTGTCTGCGTCCGGGGCCCTTGCGGAAAACGGGATGCCGCGACGCGTGAGGATCCCGGACGCATCGATCGGCGTGTATTCGCCGTGTTCGGCCAGGAAGTCCGCGATCACATCCTCATTCTCCTCGCGCAACACACTGCAGGTGACGTAGACCAGCCGCCCGCCGGGACGCACGAGGCGCGATGCCTGGGTCAGGATCGCGCGCGCCTGTCCGGCCAGATGCGCGACGCGCTCGAAGGCGAGCCGCCACTTGATGTCGGGGCTTCGGCGCACGGTGCCGGTCCCGCTGCACGGGGCATCGACAAGGACGCGGTCGATCTTGCCGTAGAGCCGTTTCAGACGGTTGTCAGGACCGGCCTCCAGGGTCTGGATGCGAATATTGTCGCAACCGGCGCGCGTGGCGCGTTCGCGCAGCCGGTCCAGGCGTTTTTGCGAGGTATCGAAGGCGTAGAGCATGCCGCTGTTGGCGAGCAGCGCCGAGAGATGCAGGGTCTTTCCGCCGGCGCCCGCGCAATAGTCGACGATGCGCTCCCCGCGCCGAGGCTCCAGGAGCGGGGCGATGAGCTGGCTGCCTTCATCCTGGACCTCGAAATGGCCGGCGGCGAACTCCGGGGCGCGAAAGAGGCTGGCGCGCGAGGCGCGGCGCAGGCCCCAGGGCGACAGCGGCGTGGGATCAAGCTCATGGCCGGCGCTGGCGAAGGCCTGCTGGAGCGTCGCCCGGTCGGTCTTCAGGGTATTGGCACGGACATCGAGCGGGGCTGGCGCGAGCAGCGCCGCGGCCGCCGCCGACAGCTCGGAGGCGGGGAGCAGGGTGGTAAGGCGCGCGGCCAGCCAGTCGGGGAGGCTTGCGCTCACCGCAAAGGGGTAGGCGTCGCGATCGGCGCGCGCGGCGGCCACGAGCGCCTCGGGATGGGCGACGCCCAGGGTCTGGAGCTGGCGCGCGTTATAGCCCTCGAAGGCCGCGAGCCACGCGGCGATCACATGGCGCGGTTCGGGGGTCTGCGCGAGCGCGCACAGCAGGCGGTGGTGGCGCAGGCTCCCATAGACGGCCTCGGCAATGACGCCACGGTCCTTGGGGCCTAGGCGCGGCTGCGCGCGAAAGAAGCGATCCATGCGCGCGTCGGCGGCGCCCGGCCCCTCCAGGATATCGCCCAGCAGGCGCGCGGCGGCCTCGTGGAGGGCGGGCGTGATCAATCGCGGTAGCGTTTCTGGAGATCGGCGTAGGCCTCGATGCGCCGGTCGCGGAGGAATGGCCATATCTGCCGGGTTTGTTCGGTGCGCGATGTGGCGATGCGCGCGATCAGGACACCGGGCGTATCGCCGGCGCGCGCCAACCACTCGCCTTGTGCACCACACACAAAGCTCCCGCCCCAGAACGTGATCCCGGGGGTGGCCTCGCTCGGGTCCGGCTCGTGGCCGCAGCGGTTCACGGCTAGGACCGGGATGCCGTTGGCGACCGCGTGTGCGCGCTGAATGAGTTCCCAGGCCTCCTTCTGGCGGGCCTTTTCGGCATCGTCGTCGCGCGGATCGAAGCCAATGGCGGTGGGATACACGAGCATGTCGGCGCCGGCGAGCGTCATGAGGCGCGCGGCCTCCGGATACCACTGGTCCCAGCATACCAGCACGCCGAGGCGTCCGACGCTCGTGGCGATCGGGACGAAGCCGAGATCGCCGGGCGTAAAGTAGTACTTTTCATAGAAACCCGGGTCGTCGGGGATGTGCATCTTGCGGTAGCGTCCGACCAGGCGCCCGTCGCGTTCCAGGACGACTGCCGTATTGTGATAGAGGCCGCTTGCGCGGCGTTCGAACAGCGATCCGACGATGACAAGCGAGAGTTCGCGGGCGAGCGCGCCGAGGCGTTCCGTCGAAGGTCCGGGGATGGGCTCGGCGCGCGCGAATTCCGCGGCGTTCTCCCACTGACAGAAATACGGCCCGTTGTGCAGTTCCTGGAGCACGGCAAGGTCGGCGCCCTGCGCGCGCGCCTCGCGCAAGCCCTCCTCGATACGCGCCCACGCCTGCGCGGCGCTACCGCCGGCGGCATGCTGGATCAAGGCGACCGTGATGCCGGCGCTCATGAGAGAGGACCGTGGTCGGTCGAGGATGCGGGCAGGGCAATGACCATAAGGGCCTCCGATGACGATTGCCTGGCGATCTACGCGAGCACGCCGCGTGGCAGCTGCATGGTGGCGCAATGCAGGCTGCCGTGCTGGGCGATCAGGGTGAGCGACGGGATGCCGATGACATCGCGTCCCGGAAAGCAGGTACCGATGACGCGCAAGGCCTCTTGGTCCTGGCGATCGCCGTACAAGGGCACCAGCACCGCGCCGTTTATGATGAGGAAATTGGCATAAGTGGCGGGCATGCGCTCGCCCGCGGCATCGAGCTTCGCCGCCGGCCAGGGGAGCGGAACGAGTCGGTAGGGCGCGCCGGAGGCCGTGCGCAACGCTTGCAGCTCGCGCTCCATGGCCTTCAGCTCCTCGTAGTGTTCATCGTCCGGAGCGGGGCAGGCGCAGTAGGCGATCGTGCGCGGATCGCAAAAACGCGCCAGGGTGTCGATATGACCATCGGTGTCGTCGCCGGCGAGGTATCCGTGATGGAGCCAGAGGATGCGGCGCGCCGCCAGCCGCTCGGCGAGCACGGCCTCGATGTCGGCGGCGCTATGCTTCGGATTGCGCGCCGGGGACAACAGGCAGCGGGCGGTGACCAGCAGGGTGCCCGCGCCGTCGGACTCGACGCTGCCGCCTTCAAGCACGAAGTCGGTCGATTCGAGCGGGACCGCGCCCAACGTCCCCTGCGCGTGTAGCGCGCGCGTCAGGGCATCGTCACGACCGTAGGGGTACTTGCGCCCCCAGCCGTTGAATGCGAAATCCTGGAGGAGCGGACCGTGTTCCGTTTCCACGGTGAGCGGGCCGTGATCGCGCACGAACACGTCGTCGGACGGGGCCATGACGATCCGTACGCGCGCCTCATCGGCCGCGGCCGCACGCAGGGCGGCGCGTATGCGCGCCTCATGGGGCTCGTCGTAGGCCACGATGAGCGCGGTCTCGTAGCGGGTGATGGTGGCGGTGATGGCGGCGAAGGTGGCCAAGGCCTCGTCGAGGACCGGGGCCCAGTCACCGTGGGCGTGGGGCCAGGTCAGCATGACCCCGGACTGCGGTTCCCATTCCGCAGGAAAGCGACGCACGGCGGTCGTGCGGTCCTGGCGCCGGATCGTAATCGTGGTCATGGCGTTCGCTACGGGGTCGGGGCCTGCGATCTTAGCGGTTTAGCGACGGTCCGCCAAGTCGCAATGCGTAAGGGCGCGGGCGAGAAAGGCCCGCAGGTCACCGATCTCGGTGTCGTTGATGTCATGGCCGATGGGGTAGGTATGCAATTCCGCGGCGATCCCATGGGCGCCGAGCAGGGCGTGGGTTTTCAGGGCGAAGGCATAAGGAACCATGAGATCGTCCGTACCGTGCCCAAGAAACACGGGTATGCCATCATTGATGCGTGGCAACCCTTCGGCGAAGCGGTGCGCGAGCGGCAGGTAGGTCGACAACCCGATGCATGCGGCCAGATGCCGCGGCCCGGTCAGAGCGGTATACAGGGCCACCGCCCCCCCTTGCGAGAAGCCGCCGAGGATGACGCGCTCGGCCGGTATGCCATGGCCGGCCTGCTCCCCGATGAGATCGGTGAGCGCCTGCGACGCGCGCTGGATGCCAGCCTCGTCCTGGGGGTCTTCGGGGCGCGTGCCATAGAGATCGAACCATGCCGGTATGCGCGCCCCGCCGTTCAACGTAACCGTCTGAACCGGGGCATGCGGGAAGATAAAGCGCATGGCCTTGCCGGTGGCGCCTGCGAAGGTCTCGACGAACCCCGCGAAATCATGGCCGTCGGCGCCCAGGCCGTGGAGCCAGATGAACGCGTAATGAGGGTGGGGGCCGGTGACGTACTGAAGGGCGGGCTGCTCAAAAAAACTCATGATGCCATTATAGCCTGGGACGACGGCCGCGGAGAAGTCGCGGCAGGGTGGGGGTCACGGCAAATTTGTTCTCAAGCCATGACCGTGGCACGGGAATTGGAGGTCAGCCGCAGATAATCCATGACCGTGCGTGAGCGCCTGCCGAGTCGGCGCATCATTGCGGCGATGGATTGCCCCGGTTTTTGGAAGGACTTGAGCACGCCCAGCGCGAAACGGCGCAGGCGGGTGATATTCTCCGGGCCGCGGCCGGTGCGGATGCGGCTGCGGTCCTCGTCGTAATTCCAGTCGAGCTTGTGATGCTTGGCTTCGATGGTCCAGTGCCCGCGATTGAGCTTGAGCAGACGTTCAGGGCAGGCGTTGTGCGAAGGACGGCTGGTGATCCCGAGCACGACCTCGCTGCTGTGCTTGCCGGTCGTCTTCTCGACACTTTCGCGCTCGATGAGGAAGCATTGGCCGACATGCGGGAAGTCGAGGTAATCGTTGAGCGCGTCCGTGCACCAGATGCGGCGGGTTTCGATGCGACCGTGGGCCAGGGTCGGCGTTTGGGTGTAGTCGGGTGCCCCGCGCTCCTTGAAATACAGCGCGATGGCGGCCTGAAGCGCCGGCTGGTTGCCCTTGACCGTGAAGTGGTAGTGTGCTCCTTGCCGGACGATGTGTTCAGCCAATGCGCGTTGCGTCAGCAGCGCATCGGCGGTGATGTCCCGGCCGGCGAGTTCGCATCCCGCAAGCAGCGGGATGGCCATGCCGATTTCGTTGGTCTGCTTGTGTTCGTCGGCCCCGGCTACAGGCAGGGTACCGACTTTTTTTGGGCGTAGCAGTGTTCGGACTCGTGTCCGACGACGCTCATGATGTGTGCCTGCCGGCCCTCGTCGTCAATGGCGCCCTTCATCGTCTTGCCGTCGATGGCCAGCGCCTCGTCGATGAGGCCCCAGGCCTTTTGCCACGATGCGAGCGCGGCGTCCAGGGCGCCCGCATCGATCCGGACGAGGCAGTCCCGGATGACGAATTCGCTGGGTACCTCGTAATGATGGTCCTTCCCGTTCATGCGCCTGCGCCGACAGCCGAAGCGCGCCCGGGCGGCCTGCCCCAGATCGGCGGCCCATTCGGCCATCGCCTTGTAGCCACGCAAGCCGCAGAGCGTCGCGCCAGCGGCCAGTGCCAGCACCACCGGCAGGCGGTGCCGACGCCCTTGGGCTCGGCGCGGATCGGGAATGGCGGCAAAACACAGGGGAAGGGAGCGCATTTGGTGGGCGTTGAGTTGCATCTTCGGGGTCCCGGTGAGGCCCAGCCGGTCGCGGTCGGGATGGATGAGCAAGGCGGTGGCGCGGCGGTGCAGCGGGCGCACGAACACCCACTTCGGCGCCTCGGCCTCGTCGCTGTAGCCTGTGCGCGTTCGCCGATAGCCGCGCGTCTTACCCAGTGCCAGCCAGTTGGCGGCTCGGTAGACGCCGCCATGAAAGCGGCGGGGATCGACGAAGGTTTCCAGCAGCAGCAACGAATGGCCGAAATGCCGTTGCCAGTCGGCGGCGACCCGCCGTTCAAGCAGGCCGAGCACACGCGAACCGACATTCGGGAAGCGGCCTTGCGGAAGGATCAGGAAGCGGCTGTTGTTGGCGATGAGCTTCAGGCGGTCATACTGGCTGCGGAAATCCCAGCCGATCCAGCGATCACGCACGCCGCACTTGAGTGCAGCCGCCGATAGCGTGAGCTGCGCCAGCCATTGCCCGCGCCACGTGGCGACATACCAAAGGGTCTCGCCGAGCTTCGGGAGATCGCCAAGGTAATGATTGCAGCCGCCGATAGCGTGAGCTGCGCCAGCCATTGCCCGCGCCACGTGGCGACATACCAAAGGGTCTCGCCGAGCTTCGGGAGATCGCCAAGGTAATGATGACGGGCCATCTGCTCCCGATAACGCGGCCCTTCGCCACGCGTGACGGGCCGGACCACCAGTTCTGAAAGGGCCTGGCCGTCGAAAATCGGGGGTGCTTCCATACGCCCATGATGCCGCAGCGCTGCAGGCTTGTCGAAAATCGGGGGTGCTTCCATACGCCCATGATGCCGCAGCGCTGCAGGCTTGTCCAGTGACCGAGGTTAAGTTGTTCTATAGGGACGGGAATCTTCTGAGGACAAATTCGCCCTGGGGTGGGGGTGCCCCGGCTTTGGGCACCGATGTCCGTCCAGGGGCTCACGGGGCGTCGGAGGGGGTCCGCGCGGGCGCGCGTCGCACCGCCAAGGGTTTGGGGGCGATGATGGCAAGACGCGTATGGCCGCGCGCCGTGGTCGCCACCAGGATCTCCAAAGGCCCCCGGACAAACAGGTCGGCGGCGAGCAGTCGGGGATCGGCGCCGGGCGCCAGATCGATCAGGACACGCTCGCCGCGTTTACGGGTAATGAGAAGCATGAGATCTTGTAGCGCGAAACGGTGCGTCCGTCGATAGCCGATCGGCAACAGATACGCAGGTCGGTCTTCGGTCTCTGGTCGCGCCGGTTTACTTGCCCCCGGAAATGGGTTTGAATGAGGGCCTTGTCGTTTCCGGGGTACCCATGAGTCTCATACGTCCCTTCCGGGGTCTGCGGCCCGATGCCGCGCGCGCGGCCGCGGTGATCGCGCCCCCTTATGATGTCTTGAGCAGCGCCGAGGCGCGCGCGGCGGTGGCCGGGCGGCCATTGAGCTTTCTGCGCGTCTCCAAGGCCGAGGTCGACCTGCCGGCAGACACCAACCCCACAGACGAGGTCGTGTTTCGGCAGGCGGCGCGCAACTGGGCGCAACTACGCCGCGAGGTGCTGATCCAGGATGCCACGCCCTGTTATTATTGCTATGAACTGACGATGGGGGACCATGTCCAGAAGGGCCTGGTCGCGGCGGCCTCGGTGGAGGCCTATGCCGAGGGACGTATCCGCCGCCACGAGCTTACGCGTCCGGACAAGGAGCGTGACCGGGTCCGTCATATCGAGGCCCTGAACGCCCAGACCGGGCCGGCATTCCTCACGTTTCGCGCGCAGCCGGAGATTGCGGCCCTGTTGGCGCGCGCCTCCGAGGGCCCGGCGGCTATCGACGCGCCCCTGCAGGGGGTCCGCCATCGCCTGTGGGTGGTGGCCGAGACCGATCTGATCGCGCGCCTCACCGCCGCCTTCGAGCGCCTTCCCCGGATCTATATCGCCGACGGCCATCACCGAACCGCCGCCGCGAAGGTCGTGGCGGCGAGCCGTGGACCGCAGCCCGGCGCCCACCACGGGTTTCTTTCGGTGCTGTTTCCCGACAACGAGATGCAGATCCTGAACTATGACCGGGTCGTGGTTGATCTGAATGGGCGGAGCGTGCCGGAATTGCAGGAGGCCCTGGCGGCAATCTTCGAGATCCGGCCCGAGGACGCCGCGGTACGCCCGCGTGCGCCTGCCGAATTCGGGATGTATCTCGCGGGTCACTGGTATCGCCTGTGCTGGCGCGGAAGCCGCCCCCGGGACCCCGTGGCGCGCCTCGATGTGAGCCTGTTGCAGGATCGGGTACTGGCGCCGCTTTTCGGGATTGCCGACCCGCGCCGCGATCAGCGCATTGATTTCGTGGGGGGTATTCGCGGTCCGGCGGCGCTCGCCGAACGCATTGATCGCATGGGCGGCGTGGCGTTTACCCTCTACCCCACGGGACTCCAGGACCTCATGGCGGTGGCCGACCAGGATGCGGTCATGCCCCCCAAATCCACCTGGTTCGAGCCCAAGCTCGCCGATGGGCTCGTGTCCTACAGCCTGGAGGAGGGTTAGGCCGGGCAGAGGCGCGGGGCCATGCACGCGCCCGCCGATTCCCCACCGTCCAGACCATGGATTTTCAATTTATTGCCCTTGGCGAAATCCACGAGAAAGCTGTAGGCGCTCGGGTTCACGCTTTTCAGTTCCGGATCCAGTACCAGACACTTGCGGCCGTCTATAACCTGCGGTTGCACATAATGCGAGTAACGGATGCGGCGATCCATGCCGAAGGTGGAAAGACTGCCGCTGATCCGTTCTATCCAGTCGCTCGGTCTGAAGGTGCGGCCATCCTCGGTTACCCCCTCGATCACGATCTTATTGCCCACTTCCATCATCGCCTCTACCCTCACTGTCCTACTGCCTGTGCGTGTCGTCCTTTACCTGCCAAGGATAGCTCATTTTCATCAGAATTTAACCGTATTGGGCCTTGATCCGGACGAAAGGTTCCGTCGCGCCGCGGAAAGCGTATCACCAAGGTCATCCTGGCCACCGGCGCGAACGCGCTCCAAAAGCCCGGCGAGGACGGTATGCACGAGTCCCGGCCCTTCATAGATCAATCCGGTATAAAGCTGCAGCAAGGAGGCCCCCGCCAATAAGTGTTGCCAGGCATCTTCTGCATTATTTATGCCACCGACTCCTATGATAGGGATATCCGGTAACACCTTGAATGTCCTTGATATTATCTCCCGGGACAGGGCCGTGAGCGGCGCCCCGGAGAGGCCTCCCGGCTCACGGGCCGCAGGCCCGTGCCCCATAGTGGGGCGAGTGACCGTGGTATTGGTAGCGATGACCGCATCGCAGAGACCCTCGGCGAGGACCGCAAGCAGGGCATCGAGCGTCTCTTGCGTGAAATCCGGCGCGATCTTCACCGCAATCGGACAATGCCGCCCGCTTTGCCGGCAGAGCGCGGCCTGATCCTCACGCAGGGCCCCGAGCACGAGGCGCGCGGCCTCCGGTTCCTGAAGGGCGCGCAGGCCCGGGGTGTTGGGCGAGGACAGGTTGACGGTCAGATAGTCGGCGTACGGGGCGAGTGCCGCAAACCCCAGCCGGTAGTCGTCGACGGCGCGGTCCAGGGGCGTGTCGCGGTTCTTGCCGATGTTCACGCCGATGGGGATGGCGGGGCGCGGGGCGCGTAGGCGCGCTGCAAGCGGCCCCATGCCGGCGTTGTTGAAACCGAGACGATTGATGAGCGCGCGTTGCTCGGCAAGCCGGAAGAGGCGTGGGCGGGGGTTGCCGGGCTGCGCGCGCGGGGTGACCGTGCCGACCTCGAGGAAGCCGAATCCGAGTGCCGCCAACCCGCGCAGGGCCCGGCCGTTCTTGTCGAAACCGGCGGCAAGCCCCAAGGGGTTGGCAAACCGCAGACCGAGGGCCCGGACCGCCAAGGGGCCGCCGGTGGCTGTGGCCGGTGGCCGGCGCACGGCGCCGTAGGCGCGCAGGGCGAGCAGGGCGGCCTCATGAGCGGTCTCGGGGGGTACGCGAAACAGCCAGGGACGAAGGGCCTTGTACACCTAGAAGCGCTCGCCCGGGGCCAGCAGGCGCCACTGGCCTGGTTTGAGGCCGCCCAGACGCACGCGCCCGATGCGTACACGCTTTAGGGCGCGCACCTCGTGCCCGACCTCGTGCAGCATGCGTCGGATCTGGCGTTTGCGTCCCTCGATCAGGGTCATGATCAAGGCGTCGGGGCCCAGACGCTCGACGCGCACCGGGCGCAGGGGCCGGTCGTCGAGCATGAAGGGTCCGCGCAGCCTGGCCAGGGTGGCATCCTGGATCGGCGCATCGACGCGCACGTGATACTCTTTCTCGATGACATGCTCGCCGATCAAAAGGCGCGCGATGCGCCCGTCCTCGGTGAGCACCAAAAGCCCCTGGGAGTCGATGTCGAGGCGTCCGGCCACCGCAAGCCCTGGGGGCACGCGCGGCAGCGGCGCGGGACCGGCATAGGAGGCGCCCGTGAGCAGGACATGCGCGCTCTGATAGCCCTTTTCCGGTTGCCCCGACACATAGCCCAGGGGTTTATTCAAGAGAATGGTCACGCGCCGCTCCTGGCGGGCCCGCGCCGTGGGGGCGAGCGTAATGCGTGCATCGGGGGCGGCGCGTTCGCCGACCACCGCGCGGTGCCCATCGACCTCCACCAAGCCCTGCTCCAGGTAGTAATCGGCCTCGCGCCGCGAACACACCCCGCGCGAGGCCAGCAGTTTCGAGATACGCACGAGGGCGTCGTTCATGGGGTGTTCCGGGAGCGGCATTCGCTGTCGGTTGTCGGGTTGGGCGACCGCTCGGTACAATGGCCGCCCGCGGAGGACATATGATAAAGCTTAACCGTTATAGCGCAAAGATCACCGGCCCCAAATCCCAGGGGGCGTCGCAGGCGATGCTGTATGGCACCGGGCTCACGGCCGACGATATGGACAAGGCCCAGGTCGGCATCGGCAGCGTATGGTTCGAGGGTAATACCTGCAATATGCACCTCCTGGACCTCGCCGCCCTCGTCAAGGAGGGGGTGGAAAAGGCCGGCCTGGTCGGCATGCGCTTCAATACCGTCGGGGTCTCGGACGGCATGTCGATGGGCACCGACGGCATGAGCTTTTCCCTGCAGTCCCGCGATCTCATCGCGGATTCCGTCGAAACCGTCATGAGCGCGCAATGGTATGACGCGCAGATCACATTGCCCGGTTGCGACAAGAACATGCCGGGCTGCATCATTGGCATGGCGCGCGTCAACCGCCCGGGACTCATGATCTACGGCGGCACCATCAAGCCCGGTCACGTCCATGGGGAGACCTTGGACATCGTGTCGGCCTTTCAGGCCTACGGGGCGTTTTTGTCCGGTAAGATCACAGAAGAGCAACGCAGCGAGGTGATCCATCACGCCTGCCCCGGACCCGGGGCCTGCGGGGGCATGTATACCGCCAACACCATGGCCTCGACGATCGAGGCCATGGGAATGAGCCTGCCCTATAGCTCCTCGACCCCGGCGGTCGATGGCGGCAAGCGCGAGGAGTGCCTGCGCGCCGGCGCCGCGGTGCGCCTGCTGCTGGAACGCGACATCAGGCCGCGCGACATCATGACCCGCAAGGCCTTCGAAAACGCGCTCGCCGTGCTCATGGTGCTGGGGGGGTCGACCAACGCCGTCTTGCACCTCATCGCCATGGCGCGCGCCGTGGACGTCCCCTTGACCCTGGAGGACTTTCAGGCGGCAAGCGACCGCGTGCCGTTGCTTGCGGACCTGAAGCCCAGCGGGAAATATGTCATGGAGGATCTGCATCAGGCCGGCGGCGTGCCGGCGGTGATGCGCCTTCTGGCGGAGCATGGCCTGATCCACGGCGAGTGCCTGACCGTGACCGGCAAGACCGTGGCCGAGAATCTGGCGGAGGCCGCGTCCTTGCGCGCCGGCCAGCCGGTGATCCGCCCCTGGGATCAGCCCATCAAGGCGACCGCGCATATCCAGATCCTGTCGGGCAACCTCGCCCCGGGTGGGTCGGTGGCCAAGATCACCGGCAAGGAGGGGCTTTCTTTCACCGGACCGGCGCGGGTCTTCGACTCGGAGGAGGCGATGCTCGCCGCCCTCGAGGCGGGTGTCATCCAGCGCGGGGATGTCGTCGTCATCCGCTACGAGGGGCCCAAAGGGGGGCCTGGGATGCCGGAGATGCTGACACCGACCTCGGCCCTGATGGGGGCGGGAATGGGGGCGGATGTGGCCCTTATCACCGACGGACGTTTCTCGGGGGGCTCGCATGGCTTTATCATCGGTCATGTCGTGCCCGAGGCCCAGGAGGGGGGACCGATTGCACTCATCCAGGACGGCGATCGCATCACCATCGACGCCCAGGCGCGGCGGCTCTCGGCCGAGGTGAGCGACGAGGAGTGGGCGCGGCGGCGCGCGGCCTGGCGGATGCCGCCTTATAAGGCGGCGCGCGGGACCCTGAAGAAATACATCAAGAACGTCCAGAACGCATCGCTGGGATGCGTGACCGACGAATGACAGCCCAAGGAGGGCGCGAAATGGCAAAGATCACCGTGAAGGCCAATGGCCCCTATCTCGTATCGGGCGCCGAGATCGTGGATGAGGCCGGCGCGCCGTTCCCGGTGGAGGCCGGGAAACCGGTGGCCCTGTGCCGCTGCGGCGCCTCGCAACGCAAGCCGTTTTGCGACGGCACGCATGTGAAGATCGGATTTCAGGCCGCCGAGACCGCGGCCTCATTCACGGCATGACGACACTCGCATGCAGCGGCAGGTGATCGGAGCAAACGCGCGCCGCTGAGGAATTCTCGGCGTGCAGGGTCACCGAGGCCTCGGCCGGACACACGAAGATGCGGTCGAGCGGCAGGAGCGGAAAGAACGCCGGATAGGTGGGCGGGCTTGCGCGCCGGCCGAGCTGGCCGTGCAGCGGCGCAAGCGTTGGACCCTGCGTCCGCCAGTCATTGAAGTCGCCCATGACCACGAGCGGTCGATGGCAATCCGGCGCGAGTGCGGCCATGAGCCGTGCCGCCTGCGCGCGCCGCTCGGCCGGGCGCAGACCAAAATGGGTCACGACCACACGTAACCGCCGGTCGCGCAGGGCGATATCGCAGTCGAGGGCCCCGCGCGGCTCATGACGCCCGACGCTGAGATCGATATGCCGCACCGCGAGGATCGGGTGCGCGCTCAAAACGAGATTGCCATAGTGGCCATGGTGGCGGCTCAGGAGTGGTCCGTGCGCCGCGTGCAGGCCGGTGGCATGCGGAAGGTAGTCCATCTGGCTGCTGTCGAGCCCCGGACCGGAATCCGTATCGACCTCCTGCAGGCCGACCACGTCGGCGGCGAATTCGCGAATGGAGGCGGCGATGCGGTCGGCATCGCGCCGGCGGTCGCGTCCGACGCAACCATGAATATTGTACGAGACGACCCGGAAATGCACGGTCACTTCCGGGCGCAGGCCGTGGATCCAGGCTTGGTGAAGTGTTCGGCGAGCCACCTTCGCAACCCTAAGGCAAGGGCCGCCAGGGCCACCGCGATGACCGCAAGCAACAGGATGTGTTTGGTGGCCGGATGATCCAGAGTCGAGGCCAGGCTGCCGGTAAAAAGGGTGAGCAAGAGGATTCCGGGGGTGACACCGACGGTGGTGCCGATGACAAGATCGCGATAGCGGACCTTGAGGGCGCCGGCCCCGACGGTGACCACCGTGAATGGCGCGATCGGCACCGTGCTCACGAGGATCATGGTGCCGAGGCCCGGGCGCCGAAGCCTATGATGCAGTTCACGAAAGGCGCGCGGGGCAAGGCGGTGGAGGATGCGCCCGCCGAGGATGCGTCCGAGGGCGTAGTTCAGCGAGGCGCTCGATAGACAGCCCAGGAAGGCATATAGCAGGTTCTGCGGCGGCGTGAATGCGAGCGCGGTCACGACGATGAGCAGCGTCACTGGAAAGAACGAAAGCCCGCCGATCAGATAGGCGCCCCACAAGGCCAGCGGTGCGGCCGCGTAACGGCTCGCGGTACGCAGCAAGGCGATGAGCCGCGGTACGTCCAGCCAGACATGCAGCGGCGTATAGTGCCAGATGGCGCCGAGTGTCGCGAACCCGGTCAAGATCAGGGTATTGCGCAAAAGGCGCGTGGCGAGATGGGCGCGCGCGGACTCGGGTACATAGGACGCAATGAATTCAGGGGCCGCGACCGGTCGTTCGGGATCGGCGATGAGGCTGTCTGCCAAGGGTGACAGCGCATCGTGCGCGCGGTCCGGGAGCGGCTCCAGGTGGCGCGGGGCATCGCATCGGGCGTCGATCACGGCGGTCCACGAACCCGCCTCTCGCCGGTATTGACGGGCATCGGCCTCGGACAATCCCAGATGTTCCCCCAGGAGGTCGCAGCGCAAGGCATCGATCGCCGTCGCGATGCGCGGATCCTGGAGGCCATCGATGCTGATGTTGCATTCGCTGTCCAGGCCCATGGAGCGGTTGTTGATATTGGCGGAGCCGACGGTGACGAAGGTGTCGTCTACGATCAGGACCTTGGAGTGGACCTTGACGCAGTCGCCGGCCAGTCCCGGGACCACCGGATAACAGGCGCGCAGCCGGTGCTTGTGGTCGGCGGCGCGCAGCTGCGCCAAGAGGCGATCGCGCAGGACACCCATGGTATGGCGTTGCAGCCAGCCGGGGATGCTGAGCGGCAGAACGATGATGATCTCGGGTGGATCGGCGCGCTGCAACAGCGCGCGCAGGGCGTCACCGACGGCGGCCGCCGTGAGGTATTGATTCTCGATATAGACGACCTCACGGGCGCGCGCGAGCGCATCGCGGTAGAGGTGGCGGATCTCGTCGACCCCGGCGTGTCCCTCATAGCGGCCTCGGGTACGGCTGATGGCCACCGGGACGTGGTGGAGGAGCGGCGCGGCCGAGAGCGCCCAGGTGGCAGGCGAGCGGGCCCGGGGTGCCGGGATGCGTTCGCCGGTGGCCTCGTGCCAGCGGCTGCGCACAAGATCACCGAGCGCACGCGCCGCCGGCCCGCTGACCGCGATCTGGACATCATGGAAGGGTCCATACGGACGCCCGGCGGGACCCATCCGGCGCTTGTCGTGGGCACGGTGGGCGCGCGTGTCCCAGCGGTGGATGGTGAGGTCGAGCCCGCCGGCAAATGCCATCCGGTCGTCGACGACGACGATCTTCTGGTGATGCGAACCGGCCGGAGGATGGTGGCCATCGAGGTGGAAATGCAGGCGCTTATGGGTGCGCCAGCCGAGCTTGAAGGCCGGAAAGGGCTCGCGCTCCAGCGCGAAGATGAGCGAGAAGTCCCAGTTCAGCAGAAAGGCGTGCACCCCGGGCTTGCGCCGTATAAGAGTGTCGAGAAACGGACCAAGGCGGTTGTCCGGACGTCCATCGCCCGCCCCGTCGAGCGCCATGCGGCTGTCGACGTCCCAGCCGGAGATCAGGATGGTGTCCTCGGCGGTGCAGGCGGCCTCCTGAAAGGCTCGGAAATACGCCTCCCCGTCGATCAAGAAGGCGACCGCCTCGGCGCTCACGATACGCCAACAGTTGCGACCTTCGGCAAACAAGGTATCCATGGCCGTAAGCCTAGGGGGGCTTGGGTCTCGTGGCCATCGGGCGGACGGGCGGGCGGCGCCGTCCCGCGGCCGGACCCAGCCGACGAGCGCGCCTTCACAAGCGGAGGCGGCGTTGTATAGTTGAGGGTGGAGGAGGTGTCATGACGGAAGATGCGATTTCCACCTTATACCGCAAGCCCTGTCCCTCGTGCGCCCGCCAGTACGCACGGGATTCCCGCGCCTGCCCGTTTTGCGGCTACGCCGAGGTCCTGGCAAGCGAGACCGAAGAGGATCAGGAACGGCTGTACGGGGAATACCTCGCGGCGCGCCATAAACAGGCCCACGATGAGGTCGAACGCCTGCGGCGCGCGGTCACGCTGCACCCCGAGGACCGCGCCCGGGAGCGGGCGCTGGCGCTCGCCCTTGCCGACGAAGAGGCCTTGGGGCGCGAGTGGGCCGCGTATCGCGACGGCCACCACCAGGCCGTCCATGACGAACCCCCGCAACGGGCCACGGCCGACAAGGAGTGTCCGGTCTGTACGGCGACCTTGCCCAAGGGCGTGGGGCGCTGCGCCTGCGGCTACGTCTTCGGGGCGGAAGTCGTGGCCACGGCGACGCTATGCCCGCATTGCACGGCGCCCGTCGCCGCGGGGGCCGAACGTTGCGGATGCGGCTATCCGATGGCGGCGCAAACGCCGGTATCCGGCATCCCGGGGCTGCGTCGGCGCTAGCACGGCCGCGCATTCCGCCGCGGGGGCCTGCGCGCGCTAGCGCTGGCGGGCCTTCAAACGGCGCACCTCGCTACGCAGGGCGTCGATCTCATGCAGCAGATCCATGATCACCGCGACCAGCTCCCAATCGGTGTCGAGGCCTCGTTTCAGGCGCGCGGCGCGCCGGACCAGGGCCACGGAGGCCGCCGGGTACTCGTCGCCGCGCATGGGCAGGAGCCCAAGCGCGGCGAGCGCGTCGAGCTCCTCGGGCGTCACCCGACCGCTGCCGCACAGCTCGGCGCGGGTCACCACTGCGTACTCGTCCAGGAGCAGGCCTTCAAGGATGTCACTCATGCCGCCCCCCAATGCGCGCGCGGATCGAAGGCCAGATCGCGGGCCAGCGTGCGATAGAGCTCGCGGGCGCGTTCGCTATCGACCTTGGGATTGACGATCTCGATGAGAACGTACTGGTCGCCGGGCGGCGTGCCCGGCATGCCGCGCCCCTTTAACCGCAGTTTCTGGCCGGACTGGGAGCCCTCCGGCAGGCGCAGCTCCACGGTTCCGGCGAGCGTCGGGACCTTGAGGCGGGCGCCGAGCGCGGCCTCCCAGGGAGTGACCGGCGCGGTGAGATAGAGGTCGCGGCCGTCCACGCGGTACAGGGGATGCGGCGCGATGGCGATCTCGAGATCGCGGCCTCCCAGGGAGTGACCGGCGCGGTGAGATAGAGGTCGCGGCCGTCCACGCGGTACAGGGGATGCGGCGCGATGGCGATCTCGAGATACAAGTCTCCGGCCCCCGCCGGTCCCGGATTGCCCTGACCGGCCAGACGGATCTGCTGACCCTGCTGAACACCCTTGGGGATGCGCACGTTGAGTGTGCGCGTCTCCGGCGCCAGGCGCCCGCGGGCATCGTGCTTTGGGATGGTGAGCCGCAACGGGCGCGTGGCCCCGTGGAACGCCTCCTCGAGCGTGATCGTAAGGTGCGCGACCTCATCCGAACCGCGCACAGCACCCCGCCGCCCGCCCCCAAAGAGGCTTTCGAAAAAATCGCTGAAATTGTCTCCCTCGAAGACGTGGCCGCCGGCCGCCGCGCCATGGGCGGTACGCTGCCAGCCCGGGGGTGGCGTGAAGTCCTGGTCCGGTTGCCATTGGCTGCCGAGACGATCGTAGGCGGCGCGCTTTTCCGGGTCGCGCAGCACCTCGTAGGCCTCGCCGATCTCCTTGAAACGCTCCTCGGCCTTGGGCTCCTTGCTCACGTCCGGGTGATAGCGGCGGGCGAGCTTGCGGTAGGCGCGTTTGATGTCCTCGGCGCTGGCCGTCCGCTCCACCCCCATGATCCGGTAATAGTCGCGATAGTGCATGGCCCCTTATCTGCGGGCGCCGAGGGGCATCTTCAAGGCCTCGGGTCGCCATGGGCCTGGGCCGGGGCATTGCCGACATAAGTCGCCGGGGTGAGCGCGCGCAAGGCCGCGCGCACCTCCGGCGGCAGCGTAAGGCCGTCGATGAAGGCGCGCAGGTCCTCGACGGTGAGCTGCCGGCCGCGGCTTAGGTCCTTCAGGTCCTCGTAGCCGCCCGCAAGCCCAAAGCGGCGCATGACCGTCTGTACGGCCTCGGTCAAGACTTCCACATGACAGTCGAGGTCGCCGCGCACGCGCGGCTCGTCGACCGTGAGCTTGGCAAGCCCGCGCGCGCACGCCCGATAGGCGAGCAGCGTATAACCGAACGCGCTGCCTATGTTGCGCAGCACCGTGGAGTCGCTGAGGTCGCGCTGGAAACGGCTGATCGGGAGCTTGGCCGCGAGATGGTCGAGGAGGGCGTTGGCGAGCCCCAGATTGCCCTCGGCGTTCTCGAAATCTATGGGGTTGACCTTGTGCGGCATGGTCGATGAACCGACTTCGCCGGCGCGTGTCTTCTGCCGGAAATAACCGAGCGCGATATAGCCCCACAGATCACGCGCCAGATCGATCAGGATGGTGTTGGCGCGCGCCATGGCATGGCAGAGCTCGGCCAGTCCGTCGTGTGGCTCGATCTGTGTCGTATGGGGGTTCTGGGACAGCCCGAGACCGGCCAGGACGCGGGAGGCCACCAGCGGCCAGTCGACCTCGGGATAGGCCGCATAGTGGGCATTGTAGTTGCCGACCGCCCCGTTCATCTTGGCGAGCAAGGGGACGGCGCGAAGCCCGGCGCGCGCGCGTGTAAGACGCGTCACGAACACACGGATCTCCTTGCCGACCGTGGTCGGCGAGGCCGGCTGGCCATGGGTACGGGCGAGCATGGGGATCGCGGCGGTGGCGCGCGCGAGATCATCCAGGCCCGCAATGAGGGCATCGAGCGCGGGGATGAGGACGGTATCGCGCCCGGCCTGCGCCATGAGGGCGTACGCCACATTGTTCACATCTTCCGAGGTGAGCGCGAAATGGACGAATTCTCCGCCGTCCCGCAGTTCCTCATGGTCGTTCATGAAGGTCCGCAGATAGTATTCGATGGCCTTGACGTCATGATTGGTGCGCGCCTCGATGGCCTTGATGGCGGCCCCCGCCGACTCATCGAAATGCGCAAGCAGCGTCGCGAGCCGCTCGCGCGCGGCCGGCGAAAACGGCGCCAGTTCGGGAATCCCGGGCTCGTCGCTTAGGCCCACGAGCCAGGCGATCTCGGCCTTCAGGCGCGAGCGCATGAGGCCGCATTCGCTGAAGATCGGCGCCAGCGCGCGCGTGTCGCGGGCGTAGCGGCCATCGAGGGGGGAGAGTGCAGAGAGTTCGCTCACAAATGTCCTTCCGGCGTCTAGCCGCGATCATGCGTTGTCGTTTATCCTGGGCCCGTGACGGACCTTGTCCTATCGCCCTTGCAGGCGCTCGCCACCGAGGTACGCGCATGCCGCGCGTGCCATGATCTGCCCCATGGCCCGCGCCCTATCATCCAGGTCGCCGATGGCGCGCGTATCCTCATCGTGGGCCAGGCGCCGGGCCGGCGCGTGCACGACACCGGCATCCCCTGGAACGACCCGAGCGGGGACCGCTTGCGGATGTGGCTCGGTGTCGATCGCGCGACCTTCTACGGCCGCGATTTCGCCATCATCCCCACGGGCCTCTGCTATCCGGGCTCGGGCGCGCGCGGCGACCACCCGCCACCCCGGCATTGCGCGCCCTTGTGGTTTGCGCGCCTGCGCGCGCTGCTGCCGGGTGTCGTGCTCACGCTGCTCATCGGCCGCTATGCGCAAGCCTACCACCTCACCGGCCGTGATGCCCGCCTCGGGGTGGCCTGGCACGTCCGGCATGGCGCCGATTATGGCGCGCTATGGCCCCTGCCGCACCCCTCCGGACGCAACAATCAGTGGCTCGCCCGGCATCCGTGGTTTGCCGCCGAGATACTACCCGTGCTGAGAGAACGGGTGCGCGAGGTCCTTCGGTCCGGGGGCATGGACGATCACCGCCCCCCCTAGGCACACGCCGCGGGTATCATAGAACACCGCCGACTGTCCGGGGGTGACGGCGCGTTGCGGTCTGGCAAACGTCAACGTGAGCCCTTCCGGGGCCGATCCGCCGGCATCCACACACACCTCCTGCAACGACTGACGGTAACGGATCTTGGTGAGCCCGCGCCAGGGGAGGGTAGGCGGCGGGCCCAGCCACTGGCCGGGCGCGGTGCGGCACGAGGATCTATACAGGCTCGGGTGGTCGTCACCCTGGGCGATGATGAGGGCGTTGTCGGTCAATCGCTTGTCGGCGACATACCAGGCGGCCCCCGGTCCGCCCACGCCCAGGCCCTGGCGCTGGCCTATGGTATAGAACAGGAGCCCCTCGTGAGACCCCTTGGGCTCGCCGTCCACGGTATAGATCGGGCCGGGTACCGCCTTCAGATAGCGCCTGAGAAACGGCGCGAAGCGTCGCTCGCCGATAAAACAGATCCCGCTGCTGCCCTGGCGCTCGGCGTTCGCAAGCCCGAGCGCGCGGGCGCGCGCCCGCACCTCGGCCTTGGTGAAGTCGCCGATGGGAAAGCGCACGAACGGCAGGATGGCGGGGTCTATGGTATGCAGAAAGTAGCTCTGATCCTTGTCCGGGTCGCGCCCCGCGAGCAACCGCAGCCGGCCGTCGCAGCGCGCCACGCGCGCATAGTGGCCGGTGGCCATGAACTCCGCGCCCAGGCCCCGGGCATGGCGCCAGAACACGTCGAACTTGATCTCGCGATTGCACAGGATATCGGGATTGGGGGTGAGCCCGGCCTTGCAGTCGGCGAGAAACCGGGCGAATACGCGGTCACGGTAGGCCTGCGCGAAGTTGGCGGCATGCAAGGGGATCTCCAGGTGCAGGGCGGCATCGCGCGCGGACTGGTAGTCTTCCGCCGATGGACAAAACCCGTCGCGGTCGTCGTCCTCCCAATTCTTCATGAAAAGCCCCGTGACCCGATAGCCCTGCTCCAGCAGTAAGGCGGCGGCCACCGCCGAGTCGACCCCGCCCGAAAGCGCCACCACGACATGCCCCTTCATGCCGGCGGCACGAGCGCGTCGAGCGGATAGCGGCGCCCGGACTCGTAATCGTCCACGGCACGGCGCACCTGCGGGCCGCGATGGTCGGCGGTGCGCGCCATGAGCTCGGCGCGCGTGAGCCACAACGCCTGCCGTATGCCGGTATCGAGGGGCCGTTGCCGGTGATGGTGGCCGACGTCGCCGATGAAGGCGAAACGCACATAGGTGATGCCCGCGGGTCCTTCGTAGTGATAGACACCGAGCAGCGCGCGCGGTATGAGTTCCCACGCGGTTTCCTCCAGGGTCTCGCGCACCACCGCCTGTAGCAGCGATTCACCCGTCTCGAGATGGCCGGCCGGCTGATTCAAGACCAGCCGCCCTCCCACCATCTCCTCGACCAGCAGGTACCGCCCGTCACGTGGCACGATCGCCGCGACCGTCACGTGGATATCATGGGGCATCGCGATAATCCTCCAGCGCGCGATAGGTCCCGGTGGCGAGACCATCAAGGGTGTAGTCACCGATGGCGTAGCGCACGAGGCGCAGCGTCGGATGGCCGACGGCGGCGGTCATGCGCCGCACCTGACGGTTGCGGCCCTCGCGCAACGTAAGCGCGATCCAACTCGTGGGCACCGACAGGCGCACACGGATCGGCGGGTTACGCGGCCACAGCGCCGGCTCGGCAAGTGTCGAGACCCGCGCCGCGCGCGTGCGCACGCCGTCTAGCACGACCCCCGCGGCGAGCGTCGCAAGCGCGCGTTCATCGGGCACGCCCTCGACCTGCGCCCAATAGGTCTTGGGCCAGCCGCGGCCGGGGCGCGTGATGCGCGTGGCAAGCGCCGCGGAATCGGTGAGCAGCATGAGCCCCTCCGAATCGAGATCGAGCCTACCGGCGGGATAGACGTGCGGCACCGGTATGTAGTCCTTGAGCGTGCGGCGGCCGTGGGGGTCGGTGAAGCGCGTGAGCACGCCGTAGGGTTTATTGAAGAGAATGACCTGTGCCATAACCTGTCCCGCCGACCCAAGGTCCGCTACAATCTCGATAAATATCCATTATACCGCGCGACGGGTCGCGCCTAAAACGAGGACAGCATGACCAACGACAAGGCAGGATCCGGGGCCAAGATCACGGTGAGCGAGGATTTCCGTCTGCAGGTCCCGGATCATCCGATCATCCCGTTCATCGAGGGCGATGGCATCGGCGTGGATATCACGCCGGTGATGCGCCGCGTGGTCGATGCCGCGGTGGCCAAGGCCTACGGGCCGGCGCGCGCCATCGCCTGGCGCGAGATCTATGCCGGCGAGAAGGCCCATGCGCGCACCGGCCAGTATCTGCCCAAGGAGACCTTGGCGGCCATCGCCGAATATGTCGTATCGATCAAGGGCCCGCTCACCACACCCGTGGGCGGCGGCTTGCGATCCCTGAACGTGACGTTGCGCCAGGAACTCGATCTCTATGTGTGTCTGCGTCCGGTACGCTACTTTGCCGGCGTCCCAAGCCCGTTGAAGGAACCGGAGAAGACCGACATGGTGATCTTCCGGGAAAACTCCGAGGATATCTACGCCGGCATCGAGTGGCCGGCGCAGTCGCCCGAGGCGCGCAAGCTCATAACATTTCTCACCGACACCCTCGGCGTGCGCTCGATCCGCTTCCCCGAGACCTCGGGGATCGGCGTGAAGCCGGTATCGCAGCAAGGTACCGAGCGCCTCGCGCGCAAGGCCCTGCAATATGCCATCGCCCACCGCCGCCCGTCGGTGACGTTCGTGCACAAGGGCAATATCATGAAGTACACCGAGGGCGCGTTTCGGCAATGGGGCATGGATCTGGCGCACCGCGAGTTCGGGGCCGTCTGGCACGACGGCCGGCTGGTGATGCCGCGTCCGGACGGCGGCTCGGTGGTGATCAAAGACGTGATCGCCGATGCCTTTCTGCAACAGATCCTGCTGCGCCCGGAAGACTATAGCGTGATCGCCACCATGAACCTGAACGGCGATTACATCTCCGATGCCCTGGCCGCCCAGGTCGGGGGCATCGGCATGGCCCCCGGCGCCAATCTCTCGGATGGCGTGGCAATGTTCGAGGCCACGCACGGGACCGCGCCCCGCTATGCCGGCCAGGACAAGGTGAACCCCTCATCCCTCATCCTCTCGGCGGAGATGATGCTGCGCCATATCGGTTGGGGCGAGGCCGCCGATCTCATCGTGCGTGGTATCGGTGCGGCATTGGCGGCGGGTCGGGTGACCTACGACCTGGCGCGGCTGCGGCCGGGGGCCACCGAGGTCAGCTGTTCGGGTTTCGGAGACGCGATCGTATCGTTCATGGGCTAGGGGCGGAGCCCCGGAGAGGGCGGGTAGTACGCGATGAGGGACGGGTGGCAGCGGTAGACGCACAACGAGTACGCAGGAATCTTTTGGGCGGGGCGGGAGGCGTGGTCGCGTGGTGTATGGGCCTCTTGTGGCTGACGCTTGCCGGCTGTGCGCATTATCGCGCGCGGCCGCTTACGCCCGAGGCCGTCAACGCCGCGCTGGCCGTGCGCCCGGCGACCACCTTATGGGTGCGGCGCGCGCATTTGTTACTGCCGTCCCTGCCGCCGCTTATCGTGCACAAGGGCCAGCGCCTCACCCCGGATCTGGCGGCGGTCGTGGCGGTGGTGGGTGACCCGGCGCTGCGCGCGCTACGCGCCCAGGAGGCGGTGGCGCGCGCCCAGGTGCTCACCGCCGGGCTTTTGCCGAATCCGGTCTTTTCCTATGGCATCGGTGTGCCGCTCTCCGGGGCCGGTCTCACCCGGGCGTTTCGCGCGGGACTTGGTCTTCCCATCCGGTCGCTTGTGACGCGCGCGCCACGCCTCAAGGGTGCACGCCTTAACGCGCAGGCCGTGAATCTCGCCATTGCCTGGCAGGAATGGCAGGTGGCGGCGCGCGCCAAGGCGCTCGCCTACGCCCTGATCATGGGCCATGCCGAGCGACGCCTGCTCGCGCGCGAGATCCGCGCGCTGCGCCATAGCGTCGCGATCCTCGCCGACGGCGAGGCCGCGGGCTATGTCACTTTGGGCGTGGCCGGCGCCGCGCGTCTGGCCTTGCGCCAGACCGAGGTCGTGTCCCTCAAGGTGCGCCAACACCTGGCAGGCCTTGCACTCAAGCTGCGCGCGCTGCTCGGGGTGGGGGCGCAGGCGCCGCTGCGGCTCGTGCGCCATGAGGCGCACACCGGCCCGGGACGCGATTGCCTGCGGAGTGCGCCCTGGTTGCAAGGCCTGGCCCGCCGGAGGCTCGACCTTCTAGCCTTGCGCAAGGGCTATGCCAGTGAGGACGCGGCGCTGCGCGCGGCCATTGCCGGGCAGTTCCCGGCCATCACCATAGGCGTCGATCGCGCCCGCGATACGAGCGATATCAATACCCTCGGGGCCGGTATCGCCGTGGCGCTGCCGATCTTCAATCACAATCAGGGGGCCATCGCCCAGGCGCGCGCCACGCGCCGGGCGCTGTTTCGTGCCTACGCGGCGCATCTGTTCGCGGCACGCGCCGCTATCCACCGGTTGATCATGCGCATGCGTTATCTGCGGCGCGAGATGCGCAGCACGCAATCGGCGGTCCGTGCCCTCGATCATCTTGAGAGGCTCTATCACGTGGCGCTCGCCAAACACCGGATCGCGGCGCTCACCTATTATCAGCTCCTTGAACAGCTCGTGAAGCAGCGCCTGGTCTTGTTGCAAGACCGCGCGTTGCGCGCTCAGTTGGCGGTCGCCGTCGAGGCCGCGAGCGGGAGATTTGAATGGCCAAAGACCTGCGCCGGCCGCTTGTAAGACGCGCGCTCGGGCTTGTGATCGTGGCGGCGGCCGTGGGCGTCGCGTGGTCATTGATGCAGCCGTCCGCGCGTCCCCGCCGCGCCTTGCGACCGCCGACCGCGACCGTACGCGTCACCCCCATACGTCGCGGTCCGGTCATCACGCGCCTCGTGGCCTACGGGCGTGTCGTGCCCGCCCCGTGGGCTGTGCATACGCTCGTGGAGCCCTTCGAGGTCTCGGTCACGCGGGTGTTCGTAAACCGCGGTCAGAGTGTCGGCAAGGGCGCGACGCTGCTGGCCGTGACCCCGGGCCCCACCGCGCGGCTCGCGCTCTTGCGCGCCGAGAACAGCTTTCGTCTGGCGCGCCTGGCATTGCGCGAGGAACGCATGCGCCTGCGCTTGAAGCTTGCCACGCGCAGCGGCCTTTTGCGCGCCGAGCGGGCCTTCGACGCCGCGCGGCTGTCGCTGCGCGTGTTTCATGCCGAGGGTTTGCGTCAGCACATGACCGTTCCGGCCCCGGTCACGGGCGTGGTGAGCCATATCGCCGTCGAAGAGGGCTCGACGATGAATCCCGGGCAGGCGCTCATCAACCTGATCGCCGGCAATCGGCTGGAGGTGCGCCTGGGGGTGGAGCCCGAGGATGTACCGAGCATACGCGTGGGCGAACGCGTGCGCCTGTCGTCCTTCGAAGGAATCGGATCTCAGCATATCCACGGCCTGGTGTCGGTGATCTCGCGGGTCATGGACCCCGCGACCCACATGATCAACGTATTCGTGACCCTGCCGCGCGCCAACTCCTATCTGTTGGGCGAGTATGTCGAGGGCCGGTTCACAGCGGTCTCGGCGGCCGGGCTTCTGGTGCCGCGCTCGGCGGTGTTGCCGTCCGGACATCACTTCGTGCTGTATACGGTGGCCGACGGCCGCGCCGTGCCGCACCGCGTCGCGCTCGGCCCGCACAACGGGCGCGTGGCCCAGGTCGTGGCCCGGCACCTTGCCGTGGGCATGCCGGTGGTGGTGCGCGGCAACTATGAACTCACGCCGGGGATGCCGGTGCGCGTGCCCCGATGAACCTGAGCGGCTGGATCCAGCGCCACAGGCGTTCCTTGTTATTTCTGATGGCGTTGCTGGTCCTGGGCGGGGTGTATTCAGGCACGCGGCTACCGGTGGCGCTGTTTCCGCACGTCGCCTTTCCGCGCGTGGAGATCTATGCCAATGCCGGCGACAGGCCCGCCAAGCGCATGCTCATTCAGGTCACCTATCCGGTCGAGGAGGCGGTGCGCGGCATCCCCGGGGTGGTCGGGGTGCGCTCCACTACAAGCCGCGGCAGCGCCGACTTTTTTATAAACTTCCATTGGGGCGAGAACATGACGACCGCCACGCTGGAAGTCCAGGCGGCGCTCGCCGAGATCAATCGCCGTCTGCCCACCGATACCACCTTTCAGGTGCGGCGCATGCGACCGACGATCTTTCGCATGCTGGCCTATACCTTCACCTCGCGCCGCGTGTCGCAGGTCACGTTGCGTGACATCGCGCGTTACCAGTTGCGCCCGCTGTTGTCGGCGATCCCGGGCGTGGCGCGCGTGGGCGTCCTCGGCGGGCGCACCGAGGAGTACCGTGTCACCGTCAACCCCGCGCGGCTTGCGGAATATGGGCTCACCATCGGCGATGTCGCGCGCGCCCTGGCGCACAGTAATGTCCTGCGCACCGTAGGCCACCTCCAGGAGAACTACCGCTTTTATCTCGTGATCTCCAACACCCGGCTCCACAGGCTGCGGGACATCCGCCGCACGGTGCTGCGCTCGGGCGGCAATGGCATCGTACGACTCGACGAGGTGGCGACGGTGGCGCGCGCCCTTAAGCCCCAATGGACACAGGTGGTGGCCGATGGGCAGCCGGCGGTCAGCGTGCAGATCTACCAGCAGCCGGGCGGCAATACCGTGGCCATCACGCGCACCGTGAAAAAGGTGTTGCGGCGTTTCGAGAGGGGCCTTCCGCGTGGCGTGCATGTGCGCAAGTGGTACGATCAGGGGGTGCTGATCCAGGCCGCCGCCCACAGCGTACGCGACGCGGTATTGATCGGCGCGCTGTTGGCGGCGCTCGTCTTGCTGTTGTTTTTGCGCAATGTGCGCATCACCTTCATCGCGCTCATCACCGTGCCGAGCGTGCTCGCGGCCACCATGCTCTTGCTGTTCGTGCTCCACATGAGCTTCAACATCATGACCCTGGGGGGCATGGCCGCGTCGGTGGGTCTTATCATCGACGACACCATCGTCATGCTAGAGCACATCATGCGCAGGCTCCATGAGCGGGGCGCCAAGACACCGCGCCCGGAGCGCGTCATGACCGCGGTGCGCCAATTTACGCGTCCGCTCGTGGGTTCGTCGGCCTCGACCATCATCATCTTCACGCCGCTTGCCTTCCTGTCCGGCGTCACCGGGGCCTTTTTCCGGGCCCTGTCGCTCACCATGGCGGCGAGTCTTGTCATCTCATTTTTTGTCGCCTGGCTCGCCGTGCCGATCCTCGCCAATCATTTCCTGAAGGCAAGCGATCTTGAGGCGAGCGAGGATGGGCCCTGGACGCGCCGGGCGCACGCCCTCTACGAGCGCCTCATGCGCGCCGTGTTCCGGGATCCGCGGCGGCTTTTGCTGGTCATCGCCGCGCTCGTGGGCCTCGGGGTCACGGGCTTTGCGCTCACTGGTTCGGGGTTCATGCCGTCGATGGATGAGGGCGGGTTTGTGTTGAATTACCGTGCCGCGCCCGGCACCTCGCTCACCGAGACCGCGCGCCTGCTCGACAAGGTCCAGAAGATCCTGCGCGCCGATCACAACATACGAACCTATTCCCTGCGTACCGGCCTGCAGCTCGGCGGCGGGATCACCGGCACCAACGAAGGCGACTTCTTCGTGCTCCTGAAGTCCTATCCGCGGCCCTCGGTATGGCGGATCATGGCGCACGTGCGCCGCGCGATCCACGCACGCGTGCCGGGCCTCAAGATCAGCATGGATCAGCCCATGCAGGATTTGATCGGGGATCTGACGGGCGCCCCGCAACCGGTGGAGATCAAGGTGTTTTCCGGCAACGGGCCGCTTTTGCGGCGGCTTGGCCCGGCGATCGCCGCGCGCCTCCGGCGTATTCGCGGCATCGTGAACGTGCGCGACGGTATCGTCTATGCCGGCGACGCCGTGGAGATCCGCGTCAACCGTGCCAAGGCGGCCCTGGAGGGCGTGAACCCGCAGAGCGTCACGCGCCAGCTTTCGGCCTACCTGAACGGTACGGTGGCCACCGATGTGCAACGCGGCGTGCGCATGATCGGTGTGCGGGTGTGGGTGCCGCGGCCGATGCGCCGGTCCTTGCACGCCATCCGCGACCTGCGGCTGCGCGCCGCCAACGGCCATCTGTTCCCGTTGCGCGCGGTGGCCGTGGTGCGGCGCCTGAACGGCCAGCCGGAGATCGCGCGCGACAACCTAAAGCGCATGATCCCGATCACCGCGCGCATCGCCGGACGCAGCCTTGGCGGGGTGATGCATGACGTGAAAAGGCTCATGGCCCGGCGCAATTTTCTGCCCCCCGGGGTCTATGCCACGCTCGGCGGCGTGTATGTGCAACAGCAAATCGCCTTCGCCGGCCTCATGGCGGTGTTCGCCGCGGCCGTGGCGCTCGTGTTTCTGCTGCTGCTCTTTCTGTACGAGCGTTTTCTCGTGACCTTTGCGCTGATGGCCACCACCTTGCTGGCGCTATCGGCGGTATTCGTCGGTCTGTGGGTGACGGGGACGGAACTCAACATCTCGTCGATGATGGGCATGACCATGGTGGTGGGTATCGTCACCGAGGTCGCGATCTTTTACTACTCCGAGTATCAGGATGTGGGCGAGGGGGACATCGTGGAGCGCCTGATCGCGGCCGGCAAGAACCGGCTGCGGCCGATCGCGATGACCACGCTGGCCGCGATCCTGGCGCTCTTGCCGCTCGCCTCGGGCTGGGGGCAGGGTTCGGCCATGCAGCAGCCGCTCGCCATTGCGATCATATCCGGTCTTCTGGTGCAGCTGCCGCTCGCGCTCGTCGCCTTGCCGCTGTTCCTGTCGTGGGGCATTCGCCACCGCTCGTCTGAATCCTGACAAAAAACCCGGCCAGGCCGGGTTTCAAGGTGTTATGATCCTTCCCGTCGGCGTCAGACCGCGCGAATGTTGGACGCCTGTGGCCCTTTGGGACCGTGCTGGACCTCGAACTCGACCTCCTGACCCTCTTTCAGGGTTTTGTAGCCGTCCATCTGAATAGCCGAGAAGTGGGCAAACACGTCGTCACCCCCCGCGCTCGGTGAGATGAAGCCGTATCCCTTGCTTGCATTGAACCACTTCACAATACCTGTTGCCATGCCGTGATCCCCCTACTGATAGCGTGTCGCCCGCAATGCCGTGCTTGAAAACGGGTCATATTTTAGGTAATGCTAATAAAGGCCTATGGAGCGGGCCCGTCCTTATTCATGCTTATTTCTTTTGTCAAGTCAAGATGGGCGACGAAAGGGGGTGGGCGAGCCCTGGACGCGTGCGCGCGATCGGCAGAAAATCGCGTCATGGCGGTGTAATGGCGGAAGGAGGTCTGAGTGCAAGCAGGACGGGTCGGTCATGGCGGATAGGCGCCCTGGGGATGTGGCGGATCTGGATGTCCAGGAGGCCAAGCCCAAGGTCGCTTTACCGCCCCTTTACAAGGTGATTATCCTGAATGACGACTATACTCCGATGGACTTCGTGGTCCTCGTGCTCGAACGGTTCTTCAACAAGAACCGCGAGGAAGCGACACGCATCATGCTGCACGTGCATCAGCGCGGCGTGGGTGTATGCGGCGTATATACAAGGGAAGTCGCCGAGACTAAAGTAAGACAAGTGACCAATTTCTCTGGCGAGAATCAGCATCCCTTGCAGTGTACGCTGGAGCCCGAGTAGGGGTCGGTACTTACGTGATTTGGAGGTGTTCCTTCCCATGCTATCCCAGGAACTCGAATTTTCCCTGAACATGGCCTTCCAGGAGGCCCGCGAGAAGCGCCATGAGTTCATCACCGTCGAGCACCTCCTGGCCGCGCTCCTCGACAACCCGAGCGCGGCGCGCGTCCTGCGCGCCTGCGGGGGGAATATCGAGGAGTTGCGGCGCAGCCTGACCGCCTTCCTGCGCGAGAACATCCCGACACTCGCCCCCGGTAGTCAGGTCGAGACCCAGCCCACCCTGGGCTTTCAGCGCGTGATTCAACGCGCCGTGCTGCACGTCCAGGGGGTGGGCAAAAAGGAGGTCACGGGCGCGAACGTGCTGGTGGCGATTTTCAGCGAGAAGGAGTCGCATGCGGTCTACTTCCTGCAAAAGCAGAACATCACCCGCTTCGACGTCGTGAACTACATCTCGCATGGCATCTCCAAGGTGCCGGGCGAGGGGCACGAGCTGTCGGCATCCGAGGAGCAGGAGGAGGGGACCGCCACCGCCGAACGCGGGGCGCTCGATGTGTTTGCCGTCAACCTGAATGAACAGGCGCGGCTCGGAAAGATCGACCCCTTGATCGGGCGTGACCAGGAGATGAGCCGCACGGTACAGATCCTCTGCCGGCGCCGCAAGAACAACCCCTTGTATGTGGGCGAGGCCGGGGTCGGCAAGACCGCGATCGCCGAAGGTCTTGCCAAGAAGATCGTGGACGGCGATGTGCCGGAAGTGCTGGCGCACAGCACCATATACGCGCTCGACATGGGAGCGCTCCTCGCCGGCACCAAATACCGAGGAGATTTTGAGAAGCGATTGAAGGCGGTCATAACCCACCTTAAGAAGCAGGACAACGCCATCCTCTTCATCGATGAGATCCACACCATCATCGGGGCGGGCGCGGCCTCGGGAGGGGCGATGGACGCATCCAATCTGTTGAAGCCCGCACTGGCGTCCGGCGAACTCAAATGCATAGGATCGACCACCTATCAAGAGTATCGCGGCATCTTCGAAAAGGATCGCGCGCTCTCGCGCCGGTTCCAGAAGATCGATGTGCCAGAGCCCTCGGTGGAGGAGGCCGTGCAGATCCTGCGCGGGCTGAAGGGGCGCTTCGAGCAGCATCATGGTGTGCGCTATACACAGCAGGCGCTGCGCACGGCCGTCGAACTGTCGAGCCGCTACATAGGCGACCGGCATCTGCCTGACAAGGCCATCGACGTGATCGACGAGGCCGGGGCCAGCGTCCATCTGACAGCACCCAGCCGCCGCAAGAAGACCATCGGCGTGCCCGAGATCGAGGAGATCGTGGCGCGCATTGCGCGCATCCCGCAAAAGCATGTCTCGACGTCGGATCGCGAGGCGCTGCGCAATCTCGAGCGCGACCTGAAGCTCGTGGTGTTCGGCCAGGATGCCGCGGTCGAGGCGCTGGCGGCATCCATCAAGATGGCGCGCTCGGGATTGCGCGAGGGCGACAAGCCGATCGGGTCTTATCTGTTCTCGGGTCCCACCGGAGTGGGGAAGACCGAAGTCACGCGCCAGCTCGCCTATATCCTGGGGCTGCAGCTCGTACGTTTTGACATGTCGGAATACATGGAACGGCACACGGTATCACGCCTCATCGGCGCGCCGCCGGGCTATGTCGGCTTCGATCAGGGCGGGCTGTTGACCGACGCCATCAACAAGCACCCGCATTGTGTGCTGTTGCTAGACGAGATCGAAAAGGCCCATTCGGGGGTGTTCAACCTGCTGCTGCAGGTCATGGACCACGGCACGCTCACCGACAACAACGGCCGCAAGGCGGATTTCCGGCACGTGATCATCGTCATGACCACCAACGCCGGCGCCGAGCAGATGGGCCGTTCGGGCATGGGCTTTTTGCCACCGGAGAAGTCCGGGGAAGAGTTTGTCGCGATCAAGCAGACCTTTACCCCGGAATTTCGTAACCGCCTCGATGCCATCATAAGCTTCGGGACGCTGTCCCCGGAGACCATTGCCCACGTCGTCGACAAATTCGTGGTGGAGCTCGAGGGGCAGCTTGAAGACAAGGGCGTGACCATCGACGTCGAACCTTCGGCGCGCGCCTGGCTTGCGCGTCATGGCTACGACGTTGCCATGGGGGCGCGGCCGATGGCGCGGATCATACAGGAGCGGATCAAAAAACCGCTGGCCAACGAACTTCTATTCGGGCGGCTCGCCAACGGCGGTGCCGTGAGCGTGCGGGAGGAAAACGACGGCCTCATCTTCGATTATGCCGAAAAGCCGGTGGACGTACAGGAGTAGACTCGTCGTCAGGACCAGCGGGCGCTTGCCGCGATCGCGCCTGCAGGGCCTGCTGCCGTCGTGCCCGCTCTACGAGCGGGTGCCGACGCACGATGAGTCCGGCCATCTCTTGAGCGATTTCATGATGCTGATCCCGGGACTGAGGGAGCGCCCTGGTCCTGAATGCCGCGAGGTCATGGGGCGCGTCGACGGCGTGCTAAAAGGCTTTCCCGAGGTGGTGTTCGCGGACATGAACCTGCGGCTCAACCTTTTGTGGGTGAGTGTGCGCGCGCGCCCCGGCGTCATCCTCGACATCGCATGCTGCTTGAAATTTCACGTGCCGGAGGCCCTGCTCGTCGGTCCCAAGACGTCTTGAGGCCGATGGGACCTTAGCGGGCGCGAAAGACGATGCGGCCCTTGGTGAGGTCGTAAGGGGTGAGTTGGACGGTCACCTTGTCGCCGGTGAGGATGCGGATATAGTTCTTGCGCATCTTGCCGGAGATATGGGCGGTGACGACGTGACCGTTGTCGAGCTTGACGCGGAATAAGGTATTTGGGAGGGTGTCGACGATGGTACCCTCCATTTCGATATGTTCTTCCTTAGACACTCTCTCTCGCTCCCGAAGAAGGCGCTTATGATGCCCGAAGCCCGGGATCGCGTAAAGTCATTTTGGACTGAGACCCGCCGGGAGCGATGCGCGTTGCGCATGGTGCGCGACGGCGGGTGGCAAAAAAGACGGCGCGTCAGCGCAGATCAAACGGCGACCAGCGACCGTTACGGTAGGCCTCGAGCGGCCGGAACCCGGCCTTGTAGGCCATCTTCTCGCTGTCTTTGACCCAGTACCCGAGATACAGGAACGGCAGGCCACGGCGCTGCGTCTCGGCGATCTGCCAGACAATGGCGTAGGTACCGAGTCCACGCCGGCCCAGCGACGGATCGTAAAAGGTGTAGACCGCCGACAGACCGTCGGGCAACGTGTCGATCACGGCGACACCGGCAAGCACCCCGTCGATGCGAAACTCATGGAAGGCCGTGCTACTGTGGCGGCTTACGAGGAAGCGTAAATAGGTCGCCGGATCGGGATTGGCCATGGCCCCGCCGGGGTGGCGGGCGTCCTGATAACGCAGAAACAGCGCGAAATGCTCGGCGTCGAAGCCCGCCGGCCGCACGCTCACCACGACATCGTCGTTGCGCGCCGCGGTGCGTCGCTGGGCGCGGCTGGGGACGAAGGCCTCGACCGGAATACGCACCGGCACGCAGGCCTGACAGCCCTGACAGTGGGGACGATAGATGAGGTCCCCGCTGCGGCGAAATCCGCGGCGATTGAAGTCTCCGAGCAGTTCGGGGGTCACCGGATAGCGCGGATCGATGAACAGTGTGCTCGCCGTCTGATCGGGCAGATAGCTGCAGGCATGGGTGGTCGACAAAAACAGGTGCGGCGCCCCCTTGATGGCGGTCACGATGTGCCCCCCAGGGCGGTCGGCCAGCGACCGGCGGCGATTGGCAGCCCCACCGCCCGGCGCAGCTCATGAAGAAAGACCCGACGCGGCATGAGCCGCGCCCCGAGCGACGCCATGTGCTCGGACGGCACCTGGCAGTCTATGAGAGTAAACCCGGCGGTGGCGAGGCGCGCGATGAGGCCCACGAACGCGATCTTCGAGGCGTAGCTTGCAATACTGAACATGGATTCCCCGAAAAACGCACCCCCGAGCGCCACACCATAGAGCCCGCCGACCAATACACCGTCCTGCCAGGCCTCCACGCTGTGGGCGTGGCCGCGATGAAACAGGTTCTCGTAGGCCGTGATCATCTCGGCACTGATCCAGGTCCCGGGCTGTCGAGCCCGGGGAGAGGCGCACGCCCGGATGACCACGGGAAAGGCGGTATCGAAACGGATGGCGTAGTCGTGCCTGCGCATGGCCTTGGCGAGACTGCGGTTGATGCGCAGGTCCGCCGGTGCCAGCGCCATGCGCGGGTCCGGCGACCACCACAATATGGGTGGCTCGTTGTACCATGGAAAGATCCCGGTCGCGTAGGCGCGCAACAGCCGCTCGGCCGACAGATCGCCGCCCACCGCAAGCGGCGCATCCGAGGGCGCCTGATCGACTGCTGGAAAGGCTAGGGAGTCGGGTGAAAGCCAGGCGATCATCGCGGCCGCACCCGTGGGGCATGGGGTATCATGACGGTCTGCGAAAAGGCGTGTGCTCGTTTAATTCGTTCAGGGTCATTTCAAGGCCGGCATTCTCGCGCGCCAGGAAGTCATCGACGGCGCGTTGGAATTGCGGATGGTCAAGCCAGTGCATGGAATAGGTGGGGGTCGGCAGAAACCCGCGGCTCAGCTTATGCGCCCCCTGGGCCCCGGCCTCGAAGCGCTGTAGGCCGTGTGCCAGGCAGTAATCGATCGCCTGATAGTAGCAGGTCTCGAAATGGAGGCCGGGGATGGGGGTGAGGCCCCCCCAATAGCGGCCATACAAGGTGGTCTCGTCACGAAAAAAGAGCGCGCCGGCCACCGGCGCCGTGTCGACGTAGCCGAGCACCAGGACCACGCCCGGGACCGATGCGCCGATGCGCGAGAAGAAATCGCGGGTGAGATAGGCGATCGCCCCATATTTGGCGATGGTGGTGCGGTAGAGGTCGTAAAAGACGTCCCACAGGGCCTCGTGCCGCACCGGTCCTTCGTGGATGACATAGCGGACGCCGGCCTCCGCCACCTGGCGGCGTTCGCGACGGATATTCTTGCGCTTGGGCGCGGACAACGCCGCCAGGTAATCGCCAAAAGACGACCAGCCGTCGTTGTGCCAGTGGAACTGAAAGCCCGTGCGTTGCGAGAAGCCGGCAGCCTCGAGCGTCTCGCGGCAGGCGGCATCCGTGAACAGCCAGTGGACCGATGAGGCCCCGGTGGCGGCGGCATGCGCACGCAAGGCGCGCGCGGCCGCGTGGACGATGTCGGTGTCACATCGTTCGGCACCGCATAGCACGCGCGGACCGGTCACCGGGGTGTAGGGCACGGCGGCCACGAGCTTCGGGTAGTAGTGAAGCCCGGCCATTTCATAGGCGCGCGCCCACGCCCAGTCAAAGACGTATTCACCATAGGAGTGGGTCTTGCGGTAGACCGGGACAAGCGCGGCAAGCGCGGCGCCACGATAGATGACCAGGGGTTCCGGATACCAGCCGCACCCCGCGCCCACCGAACCGCTGTCCTCCAGGGCCTTCAGAAATTCGTGGCGCAAAAACGGCTGGTGTCCCGATAGGGCGTTCCACATGTCTTGCGGCACCTCCGCCACGCTGCGCAGGAATCGGCAGCTGATGGCCTCGGAGTCTATCATGGCCGTAGCGGACGCCTCGGCGGGCGACGCCCGTTGCTCGGCGCGCCCACGGCGCCCGGCGGCTGAAGAAGGGCATTGAGCCGCCCGATGTCACCTGCGGTCAGGTGACTCACCGCGGCCTTCAGCTCCAGGCGGCCGAGCAGATAATCATAGGTGGCGCGCGCGAAGTCACGCCGCGAACGGTAGTAGGCCTGTTCGGCGCGCAGCACGTCGACGTTGTTGCGCACGCCGACACGCATGCCGAGACGCTCGGAGGCGAGCGCCACGCGCGCGGCCTTCTTGGCCGCCGCCAGCGCCGCAATCTCATGGTAACCATTGCGCACGTTGAGAAAGGCCTGGCGGACATCGAATTGGACGCGGCGTTCGATGCGCAGGGCGGCCACATGCGCCTTAAAGGCGGCGGCACTGGCGCGCGCGCTCTCGGCCGACAATTCACCGCCCTGGTAGATGGGCAAAGTGAGATCAAGCCCGATGGTCTTGTCGCGCAGCACCGTGCCGAATCCGAACTCGCCATTACCGGCGCGGCTGTAGCTGTAACCGGCCTCGGCGGTGATGGTCGGGTAGCGTCCGGCGGACACCGCATGCGCGTTCTCGGAGGCCGCATGCGCCTCGGTGCGCGCGGCCTGCAAGACCAGATTGTCCCGCAGCGCCTGGGCCTCATCTGTGGTCAAGACGCCTGCGCGCGGACGCGGAAGGGGGTGATGAAGGTTGAGCGGCCACAGGTGATGGGCCGGCCGGCCGGTCGTGCGTTCGATGCGCGCACGCGCCAGGCGCACGGCGTTGCGCGCCGCAAGCACGGCGGCATGGACTGCCTCGTAGCGGGCACGTGCCTCGTTGGCATCGGTGATGGGCGCGCGCCCGAGACGAAAGCTGCGGAGCGCGCTCTGGTATTCGGCGCGTAGCGCGCGCTCCTCGGCGCGGCGCAGGTGCAGGTCGTCTTGCGCCAGCAGAAATCCAAAGTATTGCGCGGCCACCGTGAGGACGAGGTTGCTTTGGGCGAGCGCGTAGTGCTGGCGCGCGGCGTGCATGGTGGCGCCCGCCGCGCGCCATGCATAGAGCGCGCGGATGTCAAGTAAGGTCTCGGTCACGGAGACGCCGTAGCCGTGGGAATTGAAGGTGAAGTGGCCGCTCGGGAAGACAAACCCCCCGGATGCCCCGCCCAGAATCTTGCTCGTGAGGTCGTTGTAGCTCGTGTTGGCCTGCGCCGTGATGTGCGGCAGGAACGCCGAGCGGGCCTCCGGGCCCATGGTGCGCGCCTCCCGGTACGAGGCCCCGGCCTGCCGATAGCCCATGTCATGAAGGCGCGCCGCCTGGAAGATGTCCTTCAAGTTGGCCGCCAAGGCCGGGGTGCTGGCGCAGGCGAGCAAGGCCGGAACGAGCGCGAGGGATAAACACTTTCTCATCATGTTCCTTAGGAGACCTCCCGTGATTCGTGGCCCGGCCAAAGGGCCCTAGGATAGCACTTCCCGCATAAAGACGCGGCCCCGTGGGGCTGGAATCGTGAGACGAAACCCAGCGTGCGGCCTGTCGCGAGCCTAGTCCCTATCAGGGGGCGAGATGACGCGCGATGCGTACGCGCATGCCGTTTGTCAAGCGCGCCTGCGCGTGAGTAACGACCTCGGTTCCCGGGCGCAGACCGGAACGTACGACCACACCCTGGCTCACGACCCGGGCCGCGCGCACGCGCTGCTCATAGACATGCCGGCCGCGCACCACGAATACCACGGTCCCGACACGGCGCAGAAAGACGGCGCCCGGCGGGACCAGCAGCCGCTGCGCGCTACCGGCCATGACATCGACGCGCAAGGGGCTGCCGACGGTAAACCCGGGGCGTGGCGGCAGCGTGATCCAGGCATAGAGGGCATTGCGCTTTGCCGGTGTCAGTCGGGCGATGGTGCCGGTCACCGGAGAGCGCGGTGCCAGCGGGCTATGCAGCAGCACGCGTTGACCGATCCTAAGCGGCGGGTGCAAGACCGCCGGGAACGGCGCGCGCGCGGTACGAATCGAGGCCCCGGCGAGACCAAACAGCCGTTGCCCGGGATGCAGGCGCCGGCCGTCTTGGGCGAATACCCGCGCCACCCGGGCGTTGACCGGGGCGCGGATGACCAAGGCCGGGCGCGGCGCGCCCGCCGGATCCGACGGGCGCAGCCGTGCGAGGATCTCGCCGGCCACCACGACCGACCCGGATTGGACGCTGATGCCCGTCAGGCGTCCACCCACGGGGGCGGTGATTACCGGACTTGCCCCGGGCTCGACATCTCCGACCGCGGTGCGTACCACGGCCAAGCGCGTCGTGAAGGCCCGCCCGACCGTGACCTGCGGCGCGGCGCCCGACGTCGGGGTCGAATGGCGCGCGCAGGCCGCGAGAAGCGCGCCGAGGGCAATCAGGGCGGCGCGGCTTCGATAGGCGGACACGGGGCATCCTCATGGGGTGTGCGGCCATGGTAGCGGCGGTCTTTAGCGATCGCAAGATGCGCGGCCACTCTGTGGCATAATCACAGTCTCGCTAGTGGTCTGGGAGGGTGTGGTGCGTCTGCATGAATATCAGGCTAAGGCCTTGTTGGCGGCCCATGGCATCGCCACGCCGCCGGGGGTGGTGGTGACGCAAGAGAGGGAGATCGACGCGGCGCTACGGAAGCTCGCGGTGGCGCGCTGCGTGGTGAAGGCCCAGATCCACGCCGGGGCGCGCGGCAAGGCCGGCGGCGTGCGCGTACTGGCGGCCGATGAGGTGGCCGCCTACGCGCAGGGACTCCTCGGCACACGATTGGCCACACCGCAGACCACCGCCGACGGTCTGCCGGTCGATAGCCTGCTGATAGAGACCCCGGTGGCGGCAGCGGCCGAACTCTATCTGGCGTGCGTAGTCGATCGCAGCGCCGGCGCGCGTGTACTGCTCGCGGGCCAGGAGGGGGGCATGGGGGTCGAGGAGGGCGCCAAACCAGTGGCGCATGTGATCGACACGGTGCGCGGCTTCTCGCCCTATCAGGGGCGCGCGCTAGGGCGGGCCATTGGGCTCTCGGGACGGGCGGTGGCGGCCTTCGGCGATGTCGTGGCGGCGCTCGTGGCACTTGCCGGGAGGCTCGACGCGATGCTCATCGAGATCAACCCGCTGATGTTGCGTGAAGACGGCAGCTTCGTGGCCGGTGATGCCAAGATCGAGATCGATGACAACGCCTTGTTCCGGCAGCCGGCCCTTGAGGCCCTGCGCGATGCGCGCCAGGGTGACGCCAAGGACGAAGAGGCACGCGCGCGAGGGCTCCAGTACATCGCCCTCGATGGCGACATCGGCTGCCTCGTCAACGGCGCGGGACTGGCGATGGCGACCATGGACCTGATCGCCCAGGCTGGCGGGCGTCCGGCGAATTTTCTCGATGTGGGCGGTGGTACCACCGCCCACAAGGTCGCCGAGGCCCTGACCTTGCTCGCGCGCGACGCGCGCGTGAAGGTCGTGCTTGTAAACATCTTCGGAGGTATCGTGCGCTGTGATCTCATAGCCGAAGGGTTGTTGTTGGCGGCCTCCGGGTTCGGTCGACCGTTACCGATCGTGGTGCGTCTCGTCGGCACCCGCGAGGCCGAGGGGCGACAGGCGTTGGCTGACGGCGGATTGCTGGGCGATGTCACGCAAAGCCTGGAGCAGGCGGCCACGCTCGCCGTGCGGCGGGCGCAAGCGTCATGAGCGTGCTCGTGCACAAGGGCACGCGCGTGCTCTGCCAGGGATTCACGGGCAAGCAGGGGACCTTCCATTGCCAACAGGCGCTCGACTATGGGACCGATATCGTAGGCGGCGTGACCCCTGGGAAGGGCGGCACGCACCATCTCGACCGGCCGGTGTTCGATACCGTGGCCGAGGCGGCGGCCGCGGTCCGGCCGGACGCCTCGGTGATCTATGTGCCGGCGCCGATGGCCGCGGACGCCATCCTCGAGGCGGCGGCCGCCGGCATCAGGCTCGTGGTCTGCATCACCGAGGGCATCCCGGTGGCCGACATGCTGCGCGTCAAGGCGCTGTTGCCGGCCACCACCCGCCTCATAGGACCCAATTGTCCCGGGATCACGGCATCAGGCTCGTGGTCTGCATCACCGAGGGCATCCCGGTGGCCGACATGCTGCGCGTCAAGGCGCTGTTGCCGGCCACCACCCGCCTCATAGGACCCAATTGTCCCGGGATCATCACTCCGGATGAATGCAAGATCGGCATCATGCCCGGGGCCATCCACAGTCCCGGCATCGTCGGCATCGTATCGCGTTCCGGCACGCTCACCTATGAGGCGGTGGCGCAGACCACCGCTGAAGGCCTCGGGCAGACCACCTGCATAGGCATCGGGGGTGACCCGGTGCATGGCCTGGGTTTTATCGATGCCCTGCAACTCTTCGAGGCGGACGCCGCCACCAAGGCGATCCTGCTCGTGGGTGAGATCGGGGGGGTGGAGGAGGAGCAGGCGGCCGACCATATCCGCGCGCAGGTCACGAAACCCGTCGTGGCCTATATCGCCGGCACCACCGCGCCTCCCGGACGGCGCATGGGTCATGCCGGGGCGGTCATAGCCGGCCATTTGGGCACCGCATCCGGCAAAAAGACCGCCCTGGCGCAGGCCGGGGTCACGGTCGTCGATTCCCCGGCGCGCATGGGGCGCGCCATGGCCATGAGGCTCGCGCGCTGATGGTGACGGTGGCGCTCTGTCAGATGCGCTGCGTAGTCGGCGATATCGCCGGCAACGCCCGGCGCATGGCCGCGTTCGCGCGCACCGCCCACGAGCAGGGCGCCGATGTGATCGCCTTTCCCGAGCTCGCGGTCACCGGCTACCCGCCCGAGGACCTGCTGTTACGCGCCGACTTCGTGCGCCGCGCGCGGGTGGCGGCAGAGGGGCTCGCCACGCAATGTCCGGACATCGATATGCTGGTCGGTCTCCCATGGGCCGAGGGCGGGCGATTGTATAATGCCGTGGCCTGGGCACATGATGGCGTGATCGCCGATCTTTATCGGAAACAGGTCCTGCCCAACTACGGGGTATTCGATGAACGCCGCTACTTCGCCGCCGGTGACGCGCCGCTTGTGCGCACCGTGGCGGGGAATGCCATCGGCGTCACCATCTGCGAGGACTTGTGGGAACCAGGGCCCGTGGCGCGCGCGGTGGGCGGCGGCGCGGCGATCGTGATCAACGTCAATGCCTCACCCTACCATCGCGACAAGGACCGTCTGCGTCTGGATGTGGCCGCGGCACGCGCCCGGGAAAGTGGCGCGACGCTTGCTTATGTGAACATGGTGGGCGGCCAGGATGAGCTCGTATTCGACGGTATGTCGTTTGTGATGGATGGCCGAGGCGAGGCCGTGGTGCGCGCCGCGGCGTTCACCGAGGACCTCGTCATCGCGCGCTTTGATCCGGCCGGGACCGTGCTTCCCGGACCGAAGGCGGCATGGCCGAACGGCGAACACGCGCTCTATGAGGCGTTGAAGCTCGGCTTGGCCGATTATGTCGAGCGCAACGGCTTCGAGACCGTGGTATTGGGCCTGTCCGGGGGCATCGACTCGGCGGTGGCGCTCGCCTTGTGCCGCGATGCCCTCCCGCATGTGGCGCTTCATGCGGTGATGATGCCGTCGCGCTACACCCAGGCGATGAGCATCGAGGATGCGCGCAGCGAGGCGGCAGCGCTCGGTCTCGATCTTGCGGTGGTGCCGATCGATACCGCCTACGAGGCCCTCGCGGCCACGCTTTGCGATCTGTGGGACGGGCCCGGGCAGGCGCTGGCGGCCGAGAACCTGCAGGCGCGGATTCGCGGGACCTTGCTCATGACCATCGCCAACGCCCATCGCGGGCTGGTGGTCGTGACCAGCAATAAAAGCGAACTCGCGGTCGGGTATACCACCCTCTATGGCGACATGGCCGGCGGCTACGCGCCGCTCAAGGACGTCTTCAAGACCGATGTCTATGCGCTCGCCCGTTACCGCAACGGTCTGGGTCAGGTCATCCCGGAACGGGTCCTTACGCGCGCCCCAAGCGCCGAGCTGCGTTGCGACCAGAAGGACAGCGACAGCCTGCCGCCCTATGACATGCTCGATGCCGTGCTCGCCCGCTATATCGAGCAGGACTGGGACGCCGAACAACTGATTGCCTGCGGATTCGACCGGCCGCTGGTTGCCGAGGTCCTGCGGCTTGTGCGCGCCGCGGAACACAAGCGTAAACAGGCGCCCCTCGGCACACGCGTGACACAACGCGCCTTCGGCCGGGACTGGCGCTATCCGGTGACCGTGTCTTACGAGCCACCGAGCACGTGAGCGTGGCGCAGGCGCTTGACGTAGGGGCTCGCCGGGAAGTTCCGCGCGAGGATGCGCGCCGTGTCGCGGCTTAAGTGCACCATCCCCATTCGCTGGTAGGCCATGGCCATAAGCCCGAGGGCATCGGCGACCGCCGGCGTGCGCGGATAATGCTCGATCACGCGCTTGCAGCGGTCGGCGGTTGCAACATAGGCCCCGTGGATATAATAGTAACGCGCCACCGAGATATCGTTGCGCGCCAGCATGTCGATCAGATAATTGGCGCGTTCCGCGGAATCAGTGGCATAGACGCTGTGCGGGTACTTCGTGATCACCGTCTCAAACGCGCGCAGCGCCGCGCGCAAGGCCGTGCTGTCGCGGCCACGGAGCTGGTTGACGCCAAATGTGCGCTCTATGATGCTTTTGTTTTTGTTGAAATTGACGAGCCCTTCGAGATAATACGCATAGGCGACGCGCGGGTCGGTCGGATGGAGGCGTATGAAGCGCTTGATGGCGGCTATCGCGGCGTCGGATTCGCCGGATTTGTAGTAGGCATAAGCGACGACGATCTCGGCTTGGGCGGCATAGCGGCCATAGGGATAGCTGCCCTCGAGCTCCTCGAGCAGAGTCACCGCATGATGGTAATTGCCGGCCTTGAGGGCGCTCACCGCGTGCGCATAGAACCGTTGGGCCGGCCAATGACGGACCTTGTGATGGTCACGGCCGCAGGCGGCAAGGCTCGCAAGGGCAACTACAAGACAAAGGCGGGACAGGGGACGACGCATGGCTACCTCTCTGATATGCCGGTGCAAGCTTAACCGGATTTGACGTGAGCGAAAAGGGTTTGACAGACGAGTTCAGGTTTTGCCTGGAGATATCGCCGGCCGAGGAGGGCTTGAGGCTGGATCGCGCGCTGGCGCGACGGCTGCCGCAGTACTCGCGCACCACGCTCCAGGGTTGGCTGCGTGACGGGCGTATCACCATAGGCGCGCGGCCGGTGAGTGCGGCGGCGCCGGTGCACGCCGGCGAATGCGTGGCCTTCGATCTGCCGCCGCCGGCGCCCGCGGATGTCCTGGCCGAGGACATCCCGCTTGCGATCGTGTTCGAGGACGACACCCTGATCGTGATCGACAAACCCGCGGGGCTCATCGTGCATCCCGGGGCCGGCTGCGCCCGGGGTACCTTGCAAAACGCGCTCTTGCATCACGCGCCGGACTTGGCGCCGCTTGCGCGCTCGGGGATCGTGCATCGCCTCGACAAGGACACCTCCGGCCTGCTCGTGGTGGCGCGCACCGAGGCCGCGCGGCTTGCACTCATCGGGCAACTGAAGACCCGCGAGATGGGACGCGAATACGAGGCGCTCGTGATCGGCGCGCCACCGGCGACGGGATTCGTGGACGCGCCGATAGGACGCGACGTGCGCCACCGGACGCGCATGAGCGTGCGCCGCGATGGGCGCCCGGCGCGTTCGGATTTCATGGTGCTGGAGCGCCTCGGCGCCTACAGCCTGCTGCGCGTACGGCTTCATTCCGGGCGTACGCATCAGATCCGTGTCCATATGGCATACCTCGGATTCCCGCTCGTGGGCGACGAGACCTATGGCGGGGGGCGCACGCGTCACCTCCTGGACCGTCAGGCGCTGCACGCGCGCCGCCTTTCGGTGCGCCATCCGCGCACCGGTGAGTCGCTGGTCTTCGAGGCCCCGCGTCCGGACGATCTCGCGAATATCGTGACCATGCTGCGCCACGGGAGTCCGTCGTGATCCGCGTACTGCCGGCCGCCTGGCCCGTGCTCGGCGTGCGCGCCTTCACCACCTGTCGTGCGGGGGGCGTGAGCCAGGGTGCCTTCGCCTCGTTGAATCTGGCCGCGCACGTCGGCGATCACGCGCCAGACGTGGCGGTCAATCGCGCGATCCTGGCGCATGCGTGCGGGTTCAGCGCGCAACCTCTGTGGCTGCATCAGGTCCATGGCCGCACGGTGGTGGATGCCGGCAAGCCCCGGGCGGCGCCGCCCGAGGCCGACGGCAGCTTCAGCACGCGTCGCGGCGTCGTGTGCGCGGTGCTCACCGCCGACTGTCTGCCGGTGGTGCTCGCCGCCCAGGATGCACGCTGCGTGGCGGTGCTGCATGCCGGATGGCGGGGGCTTAGCGCCGGCATCCTCGAGGCCGGCGTCATGGCGCTGCCGGTGCCGCCGGCGCAACTCGTGGCGTGGCTTGGGCCCGCCATAGGTGCCGGCGACTATGAGGTCGGAGGCGAGGTGCGCCATGCCTTCGGCGCGGGCGCGCACGCCGCGTTCACGGCCACCGACGGGGATCGCTATCGCGCCGATCTCTACGCGCTGGCACGCCTGCAACTGAAGTCGCTTGGAGTCAGGGCGATCCACGGCGGGGGATTCAATACCTTCCGTGACCCCGATCTCTACTCTTATCGCCAAACCCCGGTCTGCGGACGGATGGCGACCGTCGCCTGGATCGCCTGATACTAAGGCCTCCGACAATGATTTCCAGGAGACGACGCGATGGCCAAGAGCCTGCAGGGCAAACGCATAGCCATGCTTGTGACCGATGGAGTCGAACAGGTCGAGTACGAGAAGCCGCGCGCGTTCCTTGAGGAGCGCGGGGCATCCGTAGAGCTCATCTCCCCGAAAAAGCGCGGCGAGAAGATCCAGGGCTTCAACCATCTGACCCCCGGTTCGCAGTTTACCGTCGAAAAGGCGGTGGAAGACGCCCATCCCGAGGATTATGACGCGCTGGTGTTGCCAGGCGGGGTGGCCAATCCCGACCAGCTGCGCTTGAGCCGCAAGGCGGTCGAGTTCGTGAGCCACTTCGCGAAGACGGGCCGCACGCTGGCGGCGATCTGCCACGGCCCATGGCTATTGATCAATGCCGGACTGGCCTCGGGGCGCCATATCACGAGCTGGCCGAGCCTTGAGACCGACCTCAAGAATGCCGGCAGCCAATGGAGCGACAAGCCGGTGGTGGTCGACGGCCGGTTCATCACGAGCCGCAAGCCGGAAGACATCCCGATGTTCAATGCTCAGATCGAAAAGGCGCTCTCGCAGTCGGCGGGCGCGCATACCTGAAGAGCTGGGGGCCTAAAGCAGGGAAAAGCGTAGCGAGAGATCGAGTGCGCGCAGTGACTTTGTGATCTCGCCGATCGACAGGAAGTCGACCCCGGTCTCGGCATAGCGTCCGACGTTGGCCAGGGTGATACCGCCGGAGGCCTCGAGCAGGGCGCGCCCGGCATTGTATTGCACGGCCGCCTCGAGGTCCTCCAGGGCAAAATTGTCGAGCAGGATGCGGGGGGCGCCGGCAGCCAGCGCCTCTTCGAGTTCAGCGAGCGTCTCGACCTCGATCTCCACCATGCGCCCGGCGGCGATATTGGCTGCGTGGGCAATGGCCTGGGCTATGGAGCCGGCTGCGGCGATGTGGTTTTCCTTGATGAGCACCCCGTCGTAGAGGCCGATACGATGATTCATGCAACCCCCGCAACGGACCGCGTACTTCTGGGCGAGTCTGAGTCCGGGCAGGGTCTTTCGGGTATCGAGGATCTGTGCGCGGGTGTGGGCGATGGCATCGGCGTAGCGACGCGCCAGCGTGGCGGTCCCCGACAGGGTCTGGAGGAAATTGATCGCCGTGCGCTCGCCGGTCAACAACGCCCGTGCCCGGCCATCGAGTTCGCACAGCACCATGCCCGCCGCTATCCGCTCCCCGTCCCGCGCCCGCCAGCTTATGCGCGCGTCCGGATCAAGTTGCGCAAACACCTCGTCGAACCACGCGCACCCGCAAAGCACCCCGTCTTCGCGCGTGCTCAGCACGGCATGCGCCGGACCCTCCGGCACCAGCAACGCGGTCAGGTCTCCGCCCCCCACGTCCTCATCCAGGGCGCCGCGGACCTGGGCGGTGATCAATGCAGAGGGCACGGCGGACGGCATAGGCGGATCCCGGCTGAGATGTGGCGCTTGTCGGCGGTATGAAAATTGCGGAACGAAGGTCGTTTTATCGACGTGTCACTCATGATGCTGGCACCACGCAGGCTCGTGTGCGCGCCGTCGAACCACGGCATGGAATAGCCGCGGTACGGGAACGCGCGAAATCCTGGATAAGGATAGAAGCGATTATCGCACCACTCCCAAACCTGACCCGCGTCTTGCAAGAAGCCCATGCGAGCGCCGAGTTCCCATTCCACCTCATGCGGCAGGCGGGCACGGGCATAACGCGCGAATGCGCGCGCCTCGTAGGCCGACAGCCCCGCCACTGGCGCCGCGGCGCTCAATTCAAAGGCTCCCGAATGGTCCACGCCATACCAGGATCCATGGCGCTTGCATCGCCAGTGCCAGGGCGCCTTGGCGCCGGCCGACTCGCGCCAGCGTCGCCCCTCGCACGTCCAATAACGGTCGTCGTGGTAGCCCCCGGCCTCCATGAACCCCAGGTAGGCGGCATTGGAGACCGGGTGTTCGGCGATCGCGAATGCCGGCACCGACAGGATGTGACGCGGGCGCTCATTGTCGTAACGGTGGGGGCCGTTGTCGCCGATCTCGCACGAGCCCCCGGGCCAGGTGCGGTAGTCCGCGGACGGCGCTTCCGCCACGAGCGGACGCGACGGGATGAAGTCGCCGGTATCCACGGCCAACGCGCGCGCCGTGAGCGCCTGATGCATGGTCTCCAGGTGCTGGCCGTGATGCTGGATCAGGAAGTGCAATATGAAGTCGCCAGCCAATAATGGATGACCCGGGTGGGCGGACTCGGCCACGCTCAGCAACTCGACGCATCGTCCCTCCCAGTCCGTCCATTCGCGGGCGAGTTCGTCCAGATCCGGCATGCACGCGCCGCGTTCGGATTTGCGCAGGCCGTCGGGTCGAAACAGCCACGCACGCGCGGCGTCGTGCCTAAGGCCGGCGAGCCGCTCTCCGATCCATTGCTGCTCCATATACAGAAGGTGCCCAAGATGCCACAGCAGCGGGCTCAGGTCCCTGTGGTGCATGCATCGTCGCTCGGCGGGCGGCAGCGATCGTACCAGCGACCGGGCGCTGGCGCGTGTCTCCTGAAGATTGGCGTAGAGCGAGGCATCCATAAGTCTACAGTGATATGAGCTGGGCGGGTTTATCGCCGTCGACAGTGAGGATATGATGCTCGGGGACCGCTTGCCAATACGCCCCTTCCGTCAGCGGTTCCGAGGCGACGAGGGTGGCGTTCGGATATTCTTCGTCGTCGATCGTAAAGTAGAGGGTCGGTGGCGGGGCCGCCTGGGCATGGCGGAGGGCATGGAGCCGCTCGCCGTCCGTGACCACGATGTTCAGGAGGCCGCTTGCGACGCCGAATTCGTCGAACAAGCGGCGCGCGGTCTCTCGCAGGGCCTCGGGGATGTCGAAGTCGGCCGTAGCCAGGACCTGGCGGAGCAACGCGAACACGTATTCGGAATCGGTCGTCCCTTCGATCGAGCACTCGATCTCCGGGGACAGCGCGCGGCGCAGGCGCGCGCGGACCGCCGGGAAATCGGCCAGATAGCCGTTATGCAAAAACAGCAAGCCATCCGCCAGATAGGGCTGCGTATTGGCGGGATGATTGGCGAACCCGGCGGTGGCGCTGCGTACGTTGGCCACCCATACGGGTGCGACGATATGTGGGGCGAGGGCCGGCAGGTTGTGGTCGGCCCATATCGGCATGCCATAAGTAAGACGCGTCAAAGACCCGTCACGGGCGCGCCAGCCGACACCGTAACCGTCGGCATTGACTCGCGCCTCGCGCATCTCGCGCGGGGCGTACGACTGCTGGACCAGGCCATGGGCGGGCGCAAGCAGGAAACGCGCCAGTGACAGGGGAGGTCCAAGATAGGCGGCCAGACGACACATGATGAGGGATTCTAGCAAAAAAGCCCGGCGTTGCCCCGCCCATGACCACGCCACGGCCGCGGGCGGGATTACCAGCGAGGCCGGCGTCGCCACACCCGGACCGACGCCATCACAAACGACGCCCTTACCCGTCGTCTGGTATGACGCCAGCGCGACACCTGAACCGTCCCGGCGTGGGGTGGTCGACAGTCGCGAGGACATCGTCCCCGGTGCGCCCGCGCCTGGCCGGGTGGCCATGCGGCCGCAGGCCCGAGAGGTCCTAAGGCAGGTGCGCCGGCAGATACGAATCGGGGCTCGCGGCCTTTGAGGGGCGGCTGAGTCGGCCGTGCACGGGCACGGGCGGATCGGGCGTTGAGGCGGCGGGCGCCGATCGGTCGGCCGGCGCAAGAGGCCGCGACGATGGGATTGGAGCGGGGGGGATCATCGGTGGCAAGGACCATTACGGGGGATCACAAGGAGGCGCCATGGAACAGGACATGCAGTCGCTCAAGGATTTCGATGTCGGCCGGGGCGTGCGCCCGGTGACGGGCGTTCCGCTCGTGCACCTGCCCGGGTCGGTGCGCGCGTCGGGACTCGACAAGGACGCGCGCTGGGGACTATCGCGCACCCCCAAGCGACTTCCCGCCAAGTATTTTTACGACGCCCGCGGGTCTTTGCTGTTCGAGCACATTTGCGCGACCCCCGAATATTATCCGACGCGCACCGAATCGGCGCTGCTCGAACGCCACGCATGCGGAATACTCGACCAGGTGGCGCCGGGAACACTAGTGGAGATCGGCAGCGGATCGTCAGTCAAGACCAATCATTTCTTCGTGGCCTGCGAACGTGCCGGGCGCTGTGTCCGCTACCAGCCGTTCGATGTCTGCGACGAGGCCTTGCGCGCGGCCGCCGCGCGTCTCAAACGCCGCTATTCGTGGCTGGAAATGGAGCTCTTGGTGGGCGACTACGCCGTCGATCTCCCGGCGCTGCCGCATTCCAGGGGACCGCGCCTGTTCCTGTTCCTCGGGGGCACCATAGGCAACCTGAGCCACGATGAAGCCCTATCGTTTCTCAGCGCACTGCGCGCCACCATGCATGTCGAAGACTATCTCCTGCTCGGCTTTGATCGCATCAAGGACAAGCATATCCTCGATGCCGCCTATAACGACGCTCGCGGCTACACCGCGCAATTTAACATGAATCTTCTCAGGGTCTTGAATACGCGGCTGGGCGCGGATTTCGACGAGCGCCAATTCATGCATGTCGCGTTCTTCAATGAGGACGAGGGGCAGATCGAGATGCATCTCAAAGCGCGCCGTGCGCATGCTGTCACGCTTGCGCGCATCGGTCTTGTGGCGTCCTTTGCGCGCGACGAGACCATACTGACGGAGATCAGCCGCAAATTCACGCCCGCGGGCATGAGGGCGCTGCTGGAGGCCGCCGGTTTTGGCTGGTGTCGCCACGAGGAGTCGGACAACGGCTATTTCTCACTGGTGCTCGCGGCGCCGGTTTGAGCGAGGGCCGGCGCGGCGAGCGCCGATGGGGTATGCCGGCGGCCTTGGCATGGTAAGGTGATGGCTTCGCATGTCGCGAGAGGGCGCATGCCGGATGTGGACAACAAACAGGAGACATGTAATGAAACAGAAGAGACTTATTGGGATAGCGGGCGCTGGCTTGGGTCTATTGGGTATTGCCGTGGCGCAGGCCTCGCCATTTTACGTGGAGACCGTGCCGATGGCGATGCCGGCGGCACAAAAGGCGGTGGTCGCGGCCCTCACCTCGCATCACTTCAAGGTCGTCATGAAGCTCGACATCCTGCATCTGATTGCCTCCAAGCAGAAGATCCTGCACATCCCGGATTTCAACAAGCCAGGGTTTACCGATGTCCGCGCGCTGGTGTTTTGCAACCCATTCCTTTTTAGCGGCCTCCTGAACCATTCATGGAAGACGGCGTCGGCATGCCCCCTGGATGTGACACTCTACAGCAAGGCGGCGAAGACCACCGTGGTGTTTGCCAAGCGCAGTGTCTACACCCGCGGCACGGCCTCACGCGCCGTGGGCCGCAAGATCGACCGCATGGTGATCGGTGGCCTAAAAGCGATCCCTGGCAGCCACTCGGGATAGGCTGGCGCCGCGCCCGGCACCCTCGCGACCTTCGCAACAGACGGCCATGATGCGCATTCGGCCAGAAGGCCGGCAGCGGGTGGCCGTGGCAAGCGCGATGACCGAAAGGAAAGGCGCGGCATCCACGGGGTCTTGGCGCACGCGCGGGGATGTCGAAAGGAATGACCGGCGCGATGAAGGGGGTAATCAGTGGAGATCAGGGACCTCATCGGGGTATTCGCGATTCTGAATCCGATCGGGGCAATCCCGCTATTCCTGTCGCTGACCGCGGGCCGCTCGCACGCTGAGATGCGACGCATCGCCGCCAAGACCGCGTTCGCGGTGATCACCATCCTGTTGATCGCGACCTGGTCGGGACAGCGCCTGCTCGAGCTCTTCGGGATCGGGGTGCCGGCATTTCGCATCGCCGGCGGCCTGCTCGTATTATTGATCGCCATCGCCATGTTTCACGCCAAGTCGACCCCCGCCCGGCATACCCGCGAAGAGGATGCGGAGGCGGAATCCAAAGAGGACATCGCCGTGGTGCCCCTGGCGATCCCGCTTCTGGCCGGTCCCGGGGCCATCAGTCTTGTCATCGTTGATGCCCAGAAGGCGAGCGGGGTGGGCGCGGAACTGGCGCTGAGCGCCGGCATAGTCGTCGTGGGCCTGCTCGTATGGGTGGTATTGCGCCTGGCCGAACCCATCGGCGTGCGCCTGGGAACGGCGGGCCTCAATATCACCACCCGGGTCATGGGTTTGATCCTGGCGGCCATGGCGGTGCAATTCATGGCCATCGGCCTCACCGCGCTTTTGCCGGGCCTGGGCCGCTGATGTCCCTGTCCGATGGCCACGCCATCGCTTGAAACTCGGGTTCCCGCCCCCCATCTGCAAGCCAGACGAGACGGAGGGCTCCCCCCCATGAGGATGGACAAGCTTACCAATCGATTCCAGCAGGCGCTGGCCGACGCCCAGTCGCTGGCCGTCGGCCGTGACCACCAGTTCATAGAGCCCGCCCACCTGCTCGCCGCCCTGCTCGATCAGGATGCCGGGGTGCGGCCCTTGCTTGCCAAGGCCGGCGTGGCCGTGGATGCCCTGCGCGCAAGGCTTGACGAGCTGCTCGATCGGTTGCCGACGGTCGAGGGCTCGGCCGGGGAGGTGCATATCGGCAACGACCTGTCGCGGCTCCTCAACATCACCGACAAATACGCCCAGAAGCGCGGCGATCAATATATCGCAAGCGAGCTCTTTCTGCTGGCAGCCCTCGACGACAAGGGCGATATCGGCCAAGTGTTGCGCGAAAGCGGCGCCGCCCGCAAACCCCTGGAGGCGGCAATCGACGAATGGCGCGGCGGGAACAAGGTGGACGATCAGAACGCCGAGCAGCAACGTGGCGCGCTCGATCGTTACACCGTGGACCTGACACAGCGCGCCTTGCAGGGCAAGCTCGATCCCGTGATCGGTCGCGATGACGAGATCCGCCGCGCCATTCAGGTCTTGCAGCGGCGCACCAAGAACAACCCGGTCCTGATCGGCGAGCCCGGCGTCGGCAAAACCGCCATCGTCGAGGGGCTTGCGCAGCGCATCGTAAACAGCGAGGTGCCCGAGGGGCTGCGCGGGCGGCGCCTGTTGGCGCTCGATCTCGGGGCGCTCATAGCCGGGGCCAAATTCCGGGGCGAATTCGAGGAGCGTCTGAAGGCCGTGCTGTCGGATCTCGCGAAACAGGAGGGCAACGTCATACTGTTCATCGACGAGATCCACACTATGGTCGGGGCCGGCAAGGCCGAGGGTGCCATGGACGCCGGCAATATGTTGAAGCCCGCGCTCGCGCGCGGTGAGCTCCACGCGATAGGCGCCACGACCTTGGACGAATATCGGCAATACATTGAAAAGGACGCCGCGCTCGAGCGGCGCTTCCAGAAGGTGCTGGTGGATGAACCGACGGTCGAGGATACGATCGCCATCCTGCGCGGCCTCAAGGAAAAGTATGAGGTGCACCACGGCGTGGATATCTCGGACCCGGCCATCGTCGCGGCCGCCACCTTGTCGCACCGCTACATCACCGATCGCCAACTGCCGGACAAGGCGATCGATCTCATAGACGAGGCAGCGGCACGCATCCGCATGGAGATCGACTCGCGCCCCGAGGCCATGGACCGGTTGGATCGGCGCCTGATCCAGTTGAAGATCGAACGGGTGGCGCTGCAAAAGGAGCCCGACGAGGCCTCGCGCAAGCGTCTCGCGGCGCTCGAAGGGGAAATCGAGCGGCTCGAGCGCGAATACGCCGACCTCGAAGAGGTCTGGCGGTCCGAGAAGGCCGACCTGCAAGGCGAGCAGCATATCAAGGAAGAATTGGATCGTGCGCGCGTCGAGATCGAAAACGCGCGGCGGGCGGGCGATCTCGCGCGCATGTCGGAACTCCAGTACGGGCGTATACCGGAGCTCGAAAAGCAGTTGGCGGCGCGCGCCAAGCCCGCGCCCGCGAAGCTTTTGCGCAAGGAGGTGGGCGAGGAGGAGATCGCCGAGGTGGTGTCGCGCGCCACCGGCATTCCGGTATCACGCATGATGGAAGGGGAGCGTGAAAAACTCTTGCGCATGGAAGACGAGCTCCACAAGCGCGTCGTGGGTCAAGGCGAGGCCGTGCGCGCGGTGGCCAATGCCATCCGCCGTTCGCGCGCCGGGCTTTCCGATCCCAACCGCCCGAATGGCTCGTTCCTGTTCCTCGGGCCGACCGGCGTCGGCAAGACCGAGCTGTGCCGGACGCTGGCATCGTTCCTGTTTGACGCCGACGATGCCATGGTGCGCATCGACATGTCCGAGTTCATGGAGAAGCATTCCGTGGCGCGCCTCATAGGGGCCCCGCCCGGCTATGTCGGATACGAGCAGGGCGGCTATCTGACGGAGGCCGTGCGCCGGCGCCCGTACTCGGTGGTGCTGCTAGATGAGATCGAAAAGGCCCATCCGGACGTGTTCAACGTCCTGCTGCAGGTCCTAGACGACGGGCGGCTGACCGACGGCCAGGGGCGCACCGTGGATTTCCGGAACACCATCATCGTCATGACCTCAAATCTCGGCTCGCAGGTCATCCAGGAACTCGCCGGTGAGGACAATTACCAGCATATGAAAGACGCGGTGATGGAGATCGTGGGCCAGCACTTCCGCCCGGAATTCATAAACCGGGTTGACGATATCGTCGTCTTCCATCCGCTGGGACGCGAGGATTTGCGGCGTATCACCGCCATTCAATTGGGCAATCTGGTGGAACGTCTGCGTGCCCGCGACCTCGGGTTGCAGCTGAGCGAGGCGGCCATGGATAAGCTCGCCGAGGCCGGTTTTGATCCGGTCTACGGGGCACGCCCCTTGAAGCGGGCGGTGCAGCAATACCTTGAAAACCCGCTCGCCCAGGAGATCCTGAAAGGCCGGTTCGGCCCCGGAGACGTGATCGAGGTGGGGGTCCGGGACGAGGATTTTGTGTTCGACGCGCACCGTGCGGCGCCGTCTCCGGACAAGGTCCGCAGGGCGTGAGGATCAAAAATCCTCAGGCGTCGTCCTCCGGAGGGACCGGCCGCGGCTTGCGGTCCGGGCCCATGGCCACATAAGTGAGCGTGGCCTCGGTAACCCGGACGCATTCGGTGTGGGTACCGTCGCGGAAGCGCTCGGCGTAGACGATGACGTCGACCGTAAGCGATGTCGTACCCACGCGCACGACATCGGCATAGAGGCTCACGAGATCGCCGACGAACACCGGCTTATGGAACTGCACGGCGTTGACCGCCACAGTGATGACGCGGCCACGCGCACGGCGGTGGGCGACCACGCTTCCGGCGATATCGATCTGGGACAGGATCCATCCACCAAAGATGTCGCCGGCGACGTTGGTGTCGGCGGGCATGGGCACGACCCGCAGGGCGGGCAGGCGTCCGAGGGCTGGATCGACAACGGGATCTTCTGGCGTCATGAGGCGATTCCCAGTAAGCTTTGGCGTAGGTCTGTCATTATATCGCCACCATCTCACTGAAACCCAGGAACCATGCATACACCCGTCAATCAGGAGGAATTCCTCGATCTGCTCGACCAGGCCATTTTTGAGACACGCGACATGTTGAGTATGATCGAGAGTGAAGGCGAGGACTTCGAGCTCGGCGAGAATGCCGGCGTCTTCGAGGTCCTGGAACGGATGCTCGTGGCGCTGCACACCGAAATTTGCGCCGGCCATCACGCCTTTGGCGGATCGGCGCTCGCCTATACCGACCTGCTGGCGCGGTTTCGGTCGCGCATCCCGTTTGCCGACGTCCTTGAGATGCTGAACACGGTCCAAAAGGACGGATTCGCGTGAGCGGCAATACCTACGGCCGGCTCTTTTGTGTGACGAGCTTTGGCGAGAGCCATGGCCCGGCGATCGGCTGCGTGATCGACGGATGCCCGCCCGGGCTTGCCCTTTCGGAGGCCGATATTCAGCCCGACCTCGACCGCAGACGTCCCGGGACGTCCCGCCACACGACGCAACGGCGCGAGGACGATCGGGTGCGCATCCTCTCGGGGGTATTCGAGGGCGTCACCACCGGTGCGCCGATCGGGCTTTTGATCGAAAATACCGATGCCCGCTCGCAGGATTACAAGAAGATCGCCGAGGTCTTTCGGCCAGGACACGCCGATTACACCTACCAGCAGAAGTACGGCCGGCGCGATTACCGCGGGGGCGGGCGATCGTCGGCACGCGAGACCGCGACGCGCGTGGCGGCCGGCGCCGTCGCGCGCGCCTACCTGCGTTCATGTCTCGGTATCGTCGTGCGCGGCTATCTGGCGCAGCTCGGACCGTATAGGGCGGCCACCGTCGACTGGGATGCGGTCACGGAAAACCCGTTTTTCTGTCCAGACCGCGCGCTCGTTCCGGAACTCGAGGCCTATATGGATGCGCTGCGCCGCACCGGGGATTCGATCGGCGCGCTCGTTACGGTGGTGGCCGAGAATGTCCCCCCGGGGCTCGGCGAACCGGTCTTCGACCGGCTCGACGCCGACATCGCCCACGCCATGATGAGCATCAATGCCGTGAAGGGCGTGGAGATCGGCGACGGCTTTGCGGTCGTAACCGCGCGCGGCTCCGAGAGCCGCGATGAGATCACTCCGGAGGGATTTCTCGCCAATCACGCGGGCGGTATCCTCGGAGGCATCTCGTCCGGCCAGGATATCGTCGTGCGACTGGCCCTGAAACCCACGGCCAGCATCCGTATCCCGGGACGCACGGTGGATCGGGAAGGCATGGCGGCCGAGGTCGTGACCACCGGCCGACATGACCCGTGCGTCGGTATCCGTGCCACCCCCATCGCCGAGGCCATGCTCTGTCTGGTACTGATGGATCATGTGTTACGCCACCGCGGACAGAACGCCGAAGTGCGTAGCGCCACGCCGCGCATACCGGCCCGTCCCGACTAGCGGTGCGCGTGGCGGGATCCGGGGACAAGCGCCCCAAACCCGGGTAGTATGCCGTCCCCGTGTCCGCCACCCTCTCACATTTCTTGGGCGCGCGCCTTGCGCAAGGCCCCCGGCGCCGGGGCATTCGTCCTCGGGCGCAGGACAGGCGCGCGCACCGCCCAGGGGGATGTCCTTGAGCCATCATCACCCCCGTAACGACTGGCCGCGGTCGGCGTTTTATGCGTGCTACTTCAGCGCGCTCGGGGTGCTCTTGCCCTATTGGCCGCTGTACCTGCGTCAGCGCGGCTTCGGGCCGCGGGCGTTGGGGGATCTGATGGCCCTGCTGGCGCTCTCGCGGGTCGTCGCCCCCTATGTCGGCGGGGCCTTGAGCGACCGCCTCGGGCACCGGATGACGGCGGTGCGCGGCGCCGCGGTGCTTGCGTTCGCGTGTTTTCTCACCATCCCTTACGCGCACGGTTTCGCGGCCATGGCGGCGGTCATGATGGCCTTCAGCTTCTTTTGGTATGCCACGCTGCCCCCGGTGGAGGCCAGCACCCTGGCCTTCCATGGCGATCGCTATGGGCGCATCCGCCTATGGGGGTCGATCGGCTTTATCATCGCCGTGCTCGGGCTCGGACCGGTCCTGGATCGCTTCGGGGCAGCAACGGTCGTGCCGGTCATCGCCATGCTGCTCTTCGGGCTGTGGCTCACAACCCTCGGCCTCGCGCCGCTTACACCGCCGGCGGCGACCGGCGCACGGCCACCGATCCAGCCGGGGCTGTTGCCATTTCTCGCGGCCTGTTTTCTGATGCAGGTGAGCTACGGCCCCTATTACACGTTCTACTCGCTCTATCTCGCGCATTATGGCTACAGCAAGGCGGCCATCGGTGCCCTGTGGGCCCTGGGCGTGATCTGCGAGGTACTGGTGTTCTGGCAGGCTGGGCGGTTTTTCGCGCATTTTCGCGAGTCGCGGCTGCTGGCCTTTACCTTCGCGCTCGCCATCGTGCGCTGGATCCTGATCGCGCTGTTCCCGCGATCATGGCCGCTCCTTGCGCTCGCACAGACCTTTCACGCCTTCACCTTCGGGCTCTACCATGCCGTCGCGGTCCGGCTCGTGAGCCGTTTCGCGGGTCCCGGCGCCAAGGCCCGCGCCCAGGCCATCTACGGCACGGCCGCCGGGGCCGGCGCGGCGGCCGGGGCGGCCATGAGCGGCTATCTGTGGGTGGCGCTCGGGCGCGAGGGGATGTTCCTGGCGGCGGCCGCGGTCGCTGCCGTCGGGTTTGCCATCATCGCGCGCCACCAGATTGCGCCCGTCGAACCGGCCGTCTAACGGTGCGCGCGCCGGCGCGTCAGGGGGAACGACAGGAGCTGGCCACGGGGTTCCCGGACCTTGGGCGGCCGCGACCTTGGTTTTTGTTCGAACACCGCCTGCACCGCGGCCAGGAAACCCTCCGAGAACCGGTAGGTGTCGACGTCGGTGTGATCAGCGTGCGCGACAGCGGCATGGATGGGTGCCACGGCACGCAGACAGGCCTCGGCCGATACCCGGTCGCGCACATGCCGGCAGCGGTTCTCGCTGTAGATGGCACGCACCAGCGTGACGGCAAGCTCATGATGGAGGCCGCAGCCGTCGAAGACCTCCGGGAGGCGCGCGGCCTGCGGCCGTATCGGGAGATGCACATGGCCGAGGCGTTGTTCCAGGGCCTGAAGGAGCTGCAGGAAGGTCATGACGGGATCCTGGATCGGGATGGGACGCGCGCGGGCCCCGGTCACTATCAATGGCGGTTATTGTCGGCTACCGGCGCGATCCTGTCGAGACGCGAGACGCACAGAAAGACCGGCGCGCGTCCCCGGACAATATTGGCATTGGCGGCCCCTTTGCGTACCATGGGCGCATTTTATCAGGCTGATTTCGATGGCAAAGACGCTTTATGACAAGTTGTGGGACAGCCACGTGGTCCGGGAATTGGCCGATGGGACGTGCCTTCTGTATATCGACCGCCAGCTGGTCCACGAAGTGACGAGCCCGCAGGCCTTCGCGGGCCTGCGGGCTCGCGCCCGGGGGCTCTGGCGGCCGGACGCCAATCTCGCGGTCGCCGACCACAATGTCCCGACCCGTGACCGGGCGCTTGGTATCGCGGATGCCACGTCACGCCGACAGGTCGAGGCCCTCGAGCAGAACTGTCGGGATTTTCAGGTCCCGCTTTTTGCCATGAACGACGTCCGTCAGGGGATCGTGCATGTCACGGGACCCGAGCAGGGCGCGACGCTCCCGGGGATGACCATAGTGTGCGGCGATTCGCATACTTCCACTCATGGGGCATTCGGCGCGCTCGCCTATGGTATCGGCACCTCCGAGGTCGAGCAGGTGCTGGCGACACAGTGTCTTTTGCAAAAACGTTCGCGGACCATGCGTGTGCGTCTTGAAGGTGCACTGCCGCCGGGTGTCGGCGCCAAAGACATGGCGCTTGCCGTGATCGGCCGGCTCGGGACCGCCGGCGGTACAGGCTACGCCATCGAATTCGCCGGCTCCGCGGTGCGCGCCTTGTCCATGGAGGGACGCATGACACTGTGCAACATGGCCATCGAGGCCGGCGCCCGGGCCGGCCTGATAGGCGTGGACGATACCACCATCCGCTATCTGGCGGGGCGCCCGTTTGCGCCAAGCGGTGCGCTTTGGGAGCGCGCCGCGGCGGCGTGGCGCAACCATGTGAGTGATACCGGCGCGCGCTTCGACCAGGAATGGGAGATCGACGTGAGCGCGCTTGCGCCGCAAGTGACCTACGGGACCTCGCCGGAGATGGTGGTCTCGGTCGAGGGGCGAGTGCCGGATCCCGCCGCCGAACGCGACCCGGCGCGGCGCGAGGCCCTGACGGCGGCTTTGGCCTATATGGATCTGCGCCCGGGGACCGCGATCACCGACATCGCCATCGACGTGGTGTTCATCGGATCCTGCACAAATGCCCGCATCGAGGATCTGCGCGCCGCGGCGGCCACGGTCGCCGGACATAGGCTTGCCCCCGGGGTACGCCGCGCGCTCGTGGTCCCGGGTTCGGGTCTCGTCAAGCGCGCCGCCGAGGCCGAAGGGCTCGACCGGATATTCACCGAGGCCGGTTTTGAGTGGCGCGAGCCGGGGTGCTCCATGTGTCTGGCCATGAACGCCGATCGCCTGGAGAGCGGCGAGCGCTGCGCGTCGACCTCGAATCGCAATTTCGAGGGACGCCAGGGCCAGGGTGGCCGCACCCATCTGGTCAGTCCGCGCATGGCGGCGGCGGCCGCAATCGCCGGGCACTTCGTCGATATCCGCCACGATCTTTGAGGCTGGGAGGGGTATTTGCAACGCTTTGAGAAGGAAACGGGCCTCGTCGTCCCGCTCGACCGCTTGAATGTCGATACCGACGCGATCATCCCCAAGCAATTCCTGAAGGCCGTGGCACGCACCGGTTTTGGGGCCAACCTGTTCGATAACTGGCGTTATCTCGACCACGGCGAGCCGGGCCAGGAGACACCGCGCACGCCCAATCCGGATTTCGTCTTGAATAAGCCTCGCTACCAGGGCGCATCCATACTGCTTGCACGCGGCAACTTCGGTTGCGGATCGTCGCGCGAGCATGCCCCATGGGCCCTGCTTGAATATGGCATCCGCGCCATCGTGGCGCCAAGCTTTGCGGACATCTTTTACAACAACAGCCTGAAAAACGGCCTGCTGCCGGTGGTGTTGCCGGAGACGGTGATCGATCGGCTGTTCGAAGCGGTGGAGGCGACCGTCGGGTATTCGTTGACGATCGACCTGCGCCGCCAGCAGGTGTTCGCGGGAGATGAGGAAATCGGCGCCTTTGCGATCGACGCCTTCCGCAAGGAATGCCTGCTTGAGGGGCTCGATGATATCGGCTGGACGCTCGCCCACGAGGCCGAGATCCGCGACTATGAGACGCGCCGACGAAACGAGGCGCCGTGGTTGTTCGCGCCGGTGGGGGGGCATTCATGAAAAAGTTGGCGGTATTGCCGGGCGACGGTATCGGGCCGGAAGTGGCGGCGGAGGCGGTGCGTGTGCTGGAATGCCTGCGCGACGAGAGCGGTCTGGCCGTGGAGATCGAATACGGCCTGGTCGGGGGTGCGGCCTACGACGTTCACGGCCAGCCGTTGCCCGAAGAGACACTGAAGCTCGCGTGCGAGGCCGATGCGATTTTGCTCGGGGCGGTCGGCGGACGCCAATGGGAGGCCCTGCCGATCGCCCTTAGGCCCGAGAAGGCCCTGCTCGGCCTGCGCGCGGCGCTGGGCGTTTTTGCCAACCTGCGGCCCGCGATCCTGTATCCGCAGCTCGCGGGTGCCTCGACGCTGCGTCCCGAGGTGGTCGCCGGGCTCGATCTCATGATCGTGCGTGAACTCACGGGCGGCATCTATTTCGGGGAACCGCGCGGCATACGCACGCTGGATACCGGCGAACGCCAGGGCTTCAACACGCTGGTCTATTCCGAATCGGAGATCGAGCGGGTGGCGGTGCGTGCCTTCGAGATCGCCCGCACCCGCGCGCACCGGGTGTGCTCGGTGGACAAGGCCAATGTCCTCGAGGCCACCGAGCTATGGCGCGAGGTGGTGATGCGTGTCGCCTGCCGTTATCCGGACGTGACAGTCAGCCATATGTACGTCGATAACGCCGCCATGCAGCTGGTGCGGGCCCCCAAGCAGTTCGATGTGCTGGTCACGACCAATATGTTCGGCGACATCCTGTCGGACGCGGCGGCCATGCTCACCGGCTCGATCGGCATGCTGCCTTCGGCGTCGTTGAACGAGACCGACCGCGGGCTCTACGAGCCCATCCATGGCTCGGCGCCGGACATCGCCGGCAAGGGCATCGCCAATCCGTTGGCTACCATCCTGTCGGTGGCGATGATGCTGCGCTACAGCCTTCACGAGCCGTCATTGGCCGCGCGCGTCGAGGCGGCGGTATCGACGGTGCTCGATAGCGGCCTGCGCACAGCCGACATCCGCGAGGACGGACCGGCGGCCGTCTCTACCCGGGCCATGGGAGACGCCGTGGTTGCGGCGTTACGGTCCGCGCTCTCTTGATCTTCCGTGAAGGGGCCTTGAGGCCCGGAGTGTTATAAGGTATGACGCAAACTTTCGATGTCGCGGTGGTGGGGGCGACCGGCGCGGTCGGCGAGGTCATGTTGGCGATGCTCGCGGAACGTAAGTTTCCGGTACGCCATCTTTATGCACTGGCCTCGCAACGTTCGGCGGGGGCCAAGGTGCGGTCGGGCGATAACGAGCTTACGGTGCTCGACCTCGCGACCTTCGATTTCAGCAAGGTGCAGATCGGCCTGTTTTCGGCCGGCGGTGAGATCTCCGCGATCTATGCCCCGAAGGCGGCGGCCGCCGGCTGCGTTGTCATCGACAACACCGCCCATTTCCGCTACGAGGACGATATTCCGCTGGTGGTGCCCGAGGTGAACCCGCAGGATATCGCGCGATACAAGGTGCGCGGGATCATCGCCAATCCCAATTGCTCGACGATCCAGATGGTGGTGGCCTTGAAGCCGCTCCATGACGCGGTCGGCATCGAGCGCATCAACGTCTGCACCTATCAATCGGTATCAGGCACCGGGAAGGAGGCCCTGGAAGAGCTGTCAGCGCAGTCGCGCGCGATGCTCGCAGGCCAGCCCGTGACCAGTAAGGTCTATCCCAAACCTATCGCCTTCAATGTATTGCCCCATATTGATGTCTTTCTTGAGAATGGCTATACCAAGGAAGAGATGAAGATGGTGTGGGAGACGAACAAAATCATGGGCGACCCCTCGATTCGCGTGAATCCCACGACCGCGCGGGTGCCGGTGCTGTACGGCCACTCCGAGGCCCTGCACATCGAGACCCGCGAGAAACTGACGGCCGCCGCGGCCCGCGCGCTGCTCGAAAAGGCCCCCGGGGTCGTGGTCCTGGACGAGCGCCGGCCAGGCGGCTATCCGACCGCGGTAACCGAATCCGCGGGACGCGATCCGGTGTTCGTGGGTCGCATCCGCGAGGACTTGTCGCACCCACGCGGGCTCGATCTGTGGGTGGTGTCGGACAATCTGCGCAAGGGCGCGGCCTTGAACAGCATTCAGATCGCCGAGCGTTTGGTGGCGACGTTTTTATAGTCTATAGTCCGAAGAACCATTTCGAGGTCTTTCTCAAGAAGACCCTCGAAATCCATGAAATCTCGGGGGGCGAAATGGGCCCCCAGGAGCAGGCGTAATGGCGAAGAATCGCAAACACCGGTCGAGAATGGCCCCCGTCCTCTGGGCGACCGCGCTATTCTATGCGCCGCTTGCGCAGGCCCTGGGCCTGGGGCCGCTTATGGTCACCTCGAACCTGGGACAACCGCTGCGCGCCGAGATCCCGCTTTTGTCGCTACACCGCAGTGCGCGCCACTCCGTGCACGTGGCGATCGCATCCGGCGCCGACTTTGCGGCCGCAGGCCTCCGGAAGTCGCGGGCCTTGCGCGCTATCCACTGCAGCGTCCGGCGCGCTGGCGGCGGCTATGAGATCGTGTTGCATAGCCGCCAGCCGATCGATGAACCGTTCCTGCATTTTCTGCTGCATGTGCGTTGGTCGGGCGGCTCCCTGTTGCACATGTATACCGCACTCCTGAATCCGACAAGCGGGATCACGATGCTGCCGCAGGGCGGATCGATACCGCGGGTCCGGCCGATCGCCACGGAGGCCGCCGCCTCGGCGCCGGTCCGGCCGCAGCGATCACGACACCCGGCCACCACCGTCATCCGTCCCGGGGAGACGCTATGGGCGGTGGCGACCCGCACAGCACCTCATGCCGGGACCATGCCGCAGGCGTTGGAGGCCTTTCTCCGCACCAACCCGAGGGCATTCTTTCAACGGAATGTGAACGACTTGCGTGCGGGGTCGGTGCTGAAAATCCCGACGGCCCAGGAGATCCGCGCGATCAGCGCGCACCATGCCACGATCTGGCTCGCGTCCCAGGACCGGGCCTGGCGCCGTTACAAGACGCGACTTGCGCAAACCCCGGCGAGTGCCGCCGGGGCGAGTGCCGGCGTTGCCGGGACACTGACGCGGGCACGTCTTGTGCCCGCCATCCAGCGGCCTTTGCACATCGAGGCCGCACGGCTGACTACGGCCGCCGGAGCCGATAGCGGCGGCAAGGCGGGCGGCGCGACCTCGTTCGAGCGCCGCGTGCAACGCCTGCAAAAGGAGCTGCAGAAGACCCGGCGGCTCATGACCCTGGAGGATCAGGAGCTCGCCTTATTGCAGCGACAGGCCGCAGCGCGCGCCGCCCATTCACCGGTGGCCGCCACCGGCACGATCGCCAAGGCCATCCCGGCGGCCGCCACGCACGCTGCGCAACCGGCCGGGCATGCCCTGGCCGACGCCACCGCGGTCAAGCCTCATCCGATCCCACCCGTACACCGGATCACCGCGCCGGTCAGGCCGCTGCCGCCGCCGGCGCCCGCGCCGTCGTTTCTGTCGACCCTGCTTTCCTCGGAACGCACCCCGATCCTGGGGGCCTTGCTGGTGATCGTCCTGGGCGGCGGACTGCTGGTGATTCGCAGGCGACGCCAGAGCATGGCGGAATTTGAAGAAAGCATCCTGTCGGGGGGCGGACTGAGTTCGGAAGGGCAGATGCCCGATACGGCGGGATTGCCAAAGACCCCGGATGTATCGTTTTTGAGTGAGTTCAGCCAAGGCGCCGCCGGCGGCGCCTTGCATGCCGACGAGGTCGATCCCTTGGCGGAGGCCGATGTCTACCTCGCCTATGGACGCGACGAACAGGCCGAGGAGATCCTGCGGGAGGCCACGACCAAGGAGCCGGCACGCCTGGAGCTGAAGCTGAAGCTGCTCGAGATCTATCTCCAGCGCCACGACAAGAAGGCCTTCGAGATCGTCGCCGAGGAGATCTATGCGGCCTCCGAGGGCCGTGGGCCGGCGTGGCAAAAGGTTGAGGAGCTGGGCCGTAAGCTTGATCCGGCTAACCCGCTTTTTAAGGGCAACGCGCGGGTCCCGCAACCGGATGTGGGACCGGTGGCAGGCGACGATGAGCCGATATCCAGTACGGGGATCTCCGATCGCATCGATTTCGCCGCCGTAGCCCGCGAACTCGCGGAGGTATCCGCGCCACGGCCGGCCAGCCTCGATGACGGGGAGGGATCCCTGGACTGGTCCACGGGTGATGAGGCCCTGAACACAAAATCTCCCGGGTCTTCGCAGGCCGAACCCACTATCGCTGACCAGAAGGAGCCTGAATCGGGACTTGATGATGACGGCGTCTTGGACTTTTCGCTCGATCTGGGGCGCCCATCGGAGCTCGTGGAAGATACTGAGGGGCGCCTCCCGGACGCCTCGTCGGCCGAAGATGCCCAGGCCGAGTCCGTCGACTTTCAATGGGATCATTCCCTCGAGCCTGCGACCAAGACGGATGCAGGCGCCGCTGATGAGTTCGCGATCCGATTCGACGAAGACGAGACCCAGGACCTGACGGCCCGCGATCTGGAGCTGGGAAATTCAGCACCCGACCAGCGAGCCACCGATGCGCTTCTTGCCGGTGAACTGCCTTTTGAATCCGCGCAGGGCGGGGCGGAGGAGGGCGAGCTGGTGCTCGAGGCCGACGCACACACGGACGGCCAGGCCATTGATACCAAGCTTGATCTGGCGCGCGTCTACATCGATATGGGCGACAAGGACGGTGCGCGCGGGATACTCGAAGAGGTGTGCGCGGAAGGCAGCCCCGCACAGCGCGCGCTCGCGGAACAACTGATGGGGACGTTCGCTTAGCCGCCCCCCGGAGCGCGGGTGCGTCGTTCGAGGGTCAGAAAGCGGAAGGCATGGGAGTGGCGGTCATCCGCGCGATGCGCCTCATCGGCAAGCGTCTCCCAATCGGCGCGGTCATACCGGGGAAAGAAGGCGTCGCCCGTCACATCGGCGTCGATCTCCGTCAGATAGAGGCGGTCGGCGCGGGCCAGGGTTTGCGCGTAGAGACTCGCCCCACCAATGATGAACACTTCCGTGGAGCGTGCCCGCCCCAAGGCGTCGTCCAGGGAACCGACGACCTCCGCGTCCTCTCTTGCTGCCTCGTACCTCCTATCCCGCGATACAACGATGCTGTGCCGGCCCGGCAGGGTGCCCGGTAGTGATTCATGGGTCTTGCGGCCCATGATGACGGTCTTGCCAAGCGTAAGCGCCCGGAACCGGCGCAGGTCGTCCGGCAGGTGCCAGGGGAGGCCATTGTCGCGACCGATGGTGCCATTGCGCGCCACCGCGACGAGAAGTGCTAGCCTCATACCGCGACCGGGGCCTTGATGGCCGGGTGGGGGTCGTAGCCGCGGATCTCGATATCCTCGAAGCGAAACGCAAACAGATCGGCGACATCGGGGTTCAGCACAAGCCGCGGCAACGGGCGCGGTACGCGCGCGAGCTGCTCACGTGCCTGGTCGACATGGTTACGATAGAGATGCGCATCGCCCAGCGTGTGAATGAAATCGCCGACGCGAAGGCCGGTGACATGCGCCACCATGTGCGTAAGAAGCGCGTAGGAGGCGATATTGAACGGCACGCCGAGAAAGACGTCGGCGCTGCGCTGGTAGAGCTGGCACGAAAGCCGGCCATCAGCGACATAGAACTGGAAGAGCGCGTGACACGGGGCAAGCCGCATGCGCGGCAGGGCCGCCACGTTCCATGCCGATACGACGAGCCGGCGGGAGTCGGGATCGCGCCGGATCGTCTCGACGACATCACGAATCTGGTCGATGGCCTGACCATCCGCGGCCGGCCACGAGCGCCACTGGGCGCCATAGATGGGCCCCAGGTCGCCACCGGCGTCCGCCCATTCATCCCAGATGTGGACTCCCTGCTCGTGCAAGTAATGGATGTTGGTGTCCCCCTTGAGGAACCACAGCAGCTCGTGGATGATGGAACGTAGATGCAGACGCTTGGTCGTGACGAGCGGGAAGCCCTCGTCGAGCGCAAAGCGCATCTGGTACCCGAATACGCTCAAAGTCCCGGTCCCGGTGCGGTCACCTTTGGCGACCCCGTGGTCGAGAATATGACGCATAAGCTCCAGGTAGGCTCGCATGAGGGCAAGTGTAACATGAGGGGGGGAGGAGACCGCTGCCTTGATCTATGTCCGTGAAAGCCCGCAGCATGGGCGCGGTGTATTCGCCGGCGAATGTATTGCGGCAGGTACTACGCTGATCCGGTTTGGCGGGCCGCTCCTGATGCGCGCGCAGGTCGATTTTGGGGACTATCACCTGCAGGTGGGAGACGATCTCTATCTGGGCCCCTCCGGCGCGGCCGACGATTTCGTGAACCATTCGTGCGCGCCGAACGCGGGCTTCGCTGACGGCTTGGCGCTCAAGGCCTTGCGCGATATCGCCGCCCACGAGGAGATCACATGGGACTATTCCTGCGCCATAGACGAGGCGGATTTTCCGGGATTTCCATGCGCCTGCGGGGCCGTATCGTGCCGCGGTCTGGTGCGCTCTTTTCGCCATCTCGAGCCCACGGTCCGCGAGCGGTTGCGCCCCTGGGCGCTGCCTTATCTGCGTGATCGCTACCGCGCATAGGCGCGTGAAAGCCGTTCATCCGGTCTCCCTGGGCCGAATCCGGGGGATTTCCCGACGCCCGGTGCCCTCGAAAAAAATCTCTTGCATCCTGCGGCCTCTACATTGGATATAATGAGGGGCTGGAGCGTGTGCTCCGTTAAACCCCCCAATGTACCGGAGATCATAATGAAGAAATTGATCCTTGCATCGGCCGTCCTTTTCGCGCTAGCCGGCTGCCATAAGGCCGCCAACACCAGCACGTCATCGACGACCGCCAAACCCGCCAGCTCGTCCTCCAGCACTGGCGGGGCCACGACCACGAGCCCGAGCACCAGCTCATCGAAGACCAGCGGATCGGCGGCACCAGCGGCCACCACTTCTTCGTCCAGCGGCATGTCGTCGATGAAGGGGATGTCGTCTTCGACCACGAAGAAGAAGAGCGCCTCCAGCCAGTAGTCTGATCGACGCGCGCCGGGAAGGTCCTTTTAAAGGTCCGGCGCGCGGCACCTCCAGGCCCCGCACTCCGGCTTCATGACGAAGACCGGAGCGTGGCGGCCGCGAGCGTGTTGGCGAGCAGCGTGGCGACCGTCATCGGTCCTACCCCACCAGGCACCGGCGTGATCCACGCTGCTCGTTTTTCTGCCTCCTTGAAATCGATGTCGCCCACCAGATGTCCGCTCGCCAGGCGGTTCATGCCGATATCGATCACGATCGCGCCTTCCTTGATCCAATCCCCAGGTATGAGATGCGGCTTGCCAGCCGCGGCGACCAGGATGTCGGCCGCCTCGACATGTCCACGCAGGCCGTTGGTGAACCGATGGCAGGTCGTTACCGTGCACCCGGCAAGCAAGAGCTCAAGACCCATCGGCCGCCCTACGTGGTTTGAGGCCCCGACGACGACCCCATGAAGCCCACGGAGCGGGACGCCCGTATGGTTGAGGAGCGTCATCACCCCGGCCGGCGTGCACGGCCGCAAGGCCGGGCGACGCACTGCGAGGCGGCCCATGTTGTAAGGGTGGAACCCGTCGACGTCCTTGGTCGGCAGAATGCGCTCTATGAAAGGCTCCGGCCGCAAAGGGGCGGGCAGCGGCAGCTGCAACAAGATCCCGTCGATAGCCTCGTCCTCGTTCAGCTGCGTGATGAGCGCGAGGAGTTCGGCCTCGGTCGGGGCGGTCTTCAGGATATGCGGGACGGATCCGATACCGACGCGCTTGCAGGCCTCGGTCTTGTTGCGGACATAGATAGCGGAGGCCGGGTCGTCACCGATCAGGATGACCGCCAAGTTTGGGCGCCGCAAGCCATGGCGCTCGCGCCCATCGATCCGCTCCTTGATATCGGCGAGGACAGACGCAGCGATTTGTTTGCCGTCGATGAGGCGCGCGGTCATAGAGGTCATCCGGAAGAAAGCCCTATCATCCCATGAGCCACGGACCTGGCCAAGCCATGATCGCGCGCGCCACGACATGCGCCCAAATCGTCACGCGATCATTGACGAAGTCGGCCGCTTTGCGTATATTTTTGCCCCTTCGCCGGATCGGGCGAAGGCATGCTCGGGGTATAGCGCAGCCTGGTAGCGCACCTGCTTTGGGAGCAGGGTGTCGGGGGTTCGAATCCCTCTACCCCGACCAACAGGAACGAGGCGCCCGTAGCTCAATGGATAGAGCAACGGCCTTCTAAGCCGTTGGTTGCAGGTTCGATTCCTGCCGGGCGTGCCACGCTGTCGTCCCGATAGTTATGGTGAGCGTAGCTCAGCTGGTTAGAGTCCCGGATTGTGATTCCGGTTGTCGTGGGTTCGAATCCCATCGCTCACCCCAATTTCCCCCAATAAAAACACGCGCTTACGCTGGCATCCGCTACCCCTCTACCGGCCACGACCCCGCATATGCCATAATCTTGCCATAACGCGTATGGCAAATGGGGGGTTATGGCAACGTTCCGCAAGCGTCCGGGGCCGGGCGGCCGTACCGCCTGGCAGGCGCAGATCATCCGCAGGGGTCATGAGCGCCAGTACAAGACCTTTGACACCAAGGCCGAGGCCGAGGCGTGGGCGCGCCAAATTGAGGGAGGGATGGACCGCGGGGTGTTCGTTTCCCGCGCGGAAGCCGAGAGCACGACCTTGAGCGAGGCTCTGGAGCGCTACGAGCGGGAGGTTATGCCCCGCAAGAAGCCGACCACAGCGAACCGTGAACGCGACCGAGTCCGGTCTTGGTCGGCCTCGTCCCTGGCGCGACGGTCTCTGGCGAGCATTCGAGGCAAGGACGTTGCGGCCACCATGCGCGATATGGAGGGGCGCGGCCTTAGCCCCAACACCATCCGCCTGCACCTTGCCTTACTCTCTCACCTATTCAATACCGCCCGTACCGCGTGGGGCATGGAATCGCTCGCAAACCCCGTGGAGATGGTGAAGGGCCAGCGCCCCAAACTCCCGCAGGACCGTGATCGCCGTCTGCAGGGCGATGAGTACGCCCGCCTTCTGACGGCCGCCGCCAGCTACGGCGGCGAGATTGGTCCCATCATTACCTGGGCCATCGAGACCGCCATGCGCCGCGGGGAGATAGCGTCTATGCGCTGGGAGCACCTGGACCGCCCGGCGCGCGTCCTTCTGGTCCCTGAGACCAAGAACGGGACGCCCCGGCGTGTACCGCTCTCCACGTCCGCGCTGGCGGTCTTAGATGGGCTTCCTCAAGCAGCTGCGGGGCCGGTTTGGACTATGCAGGCCGCCTCAATCTCGCAAGCCCTCATGCGCGTCTGCAAAGCTGCCGGCATCACGGGCCTGACCTTCCACGACCTACGCCATGAGGCGGCCTCTCGGTTCTCTGAGAAGGGCTTTGGGGCCATGGAGGTTGCGGCCATTACCGGGCACAAGACCATGCAGATGGTGAAGCGGTATACTCACTTCAGGGCGGAGGATTTTGTGGGGAGGCTGGGCTAGCTACTATCTATGGATTGCAGCGAGGTCAAATTCAGCGGCCATGCCGTGCAACGCATGTTCGAGCGCGATATCCCAAAGGCCGCTATCATGGCGATTATCAACAATGGGGAGATTATTCAGCATTACCCGAGCGGCGTGAGTGTATTAATTTTGGGCTTCGCGGGAAATCGCCCGCTTCATGTAGTGGTCGCGCGATTACCGGAAGGCGGTACCTGTCTTGTGGTGACAACGTATGTGCCTGACCCCCAAATCTGGTCAGATGACTATCGATCACGGAGGACACCATGAAATGCGTACTTTGTAATAACGGTGATACGCACCCCGGCCATGTTCACGTCACGTTATCCCGCGCGGATACGGTAGTGGTTGTTAAGGACGTGCCAGCTGATGTCTGTGAGAACTGCGGGGAATACTATCTATCGGAAGCCGTTACAGAAAAAATCTTGGCGCAAGCCAGCACCGCCATGGAGCGGGGGGCCGAGATCGAGGTGTTCCGTTTCGCGGCCTAATGGTCATTGGCGTCAGCAATTCTCAATGTGAAGTGACGCCGCTTCAGAAACGTGGTGGCGGTTGATTTACGGGACTTGCGTAAGCCTCTGCCGGGCGTTGGGCACGAGCGGATAGAGCCATATTCGCTTAGGGCTTACCCCCTTTCTATTGCACATACATGGTCGCCCCCTGTTTGCCAAGCCCTCACGTTATGACGGTCAGTAAGGTAAAGATTGCTGTCATACATCCGGACTTTGTATGAGGGATACCCCTCTGTCCCTGATGGAATCCGCTGATCGAGGCCTGATCACAAGGGCGTGCTCAAGGCACGGTGTGCAAGACAGGTTTCCTCGATCACGGTCTGACCTTATTGCCATCACGTCGTGATTGCCTGTGCAATCGGTGGTGAGCCTCTTTCTATCAAAACCTCTCTTCTGGCAGTCGGCTCCTCACGCGGCCACGAGAGCCGGCGTGAAGCCTTCCTGGTAGTCTCGCCCATGGGCGAGCAGCGCCCACACGATACGAGCGTTTTTGTTCGCGAGCGCGACGGCCGCGACGTTCTTGTTGCGCCGGCCCATGAGCCGCTTGAGCCAGCTATCCGTATCCGTCTTGCGCTCCGAGGCGCGGATCACGGCGCGCGCCCCGTGGATTCGCGAGCGCGACGGCCGCGACGTTCTTGTTGCGCCGGCCCATGAGCCGCTTGAGCCAGCTATCCGTATCCGTCTTGCGCTCCGAGGCGCGGATCACGGCGCGCGCCCCGTGGATCACAAGCGTGCGCCGGCTCTCGTATGCGCGACGGGACGTCCAAGTCGCCCTGGGCCATGCGGCCCACAATGTCGCGCCCTCGATCTCGGCGCAGCTCATTATCTCTCCGCTCCGCTGCGAGATGCCGCCCTCACAAAGAGGGGGTTGGACGAAGCCGCTACGCGGAGGATACAGCCATTTACAATGGCGACTATCGGAATCCAAAATATAGCCTCGCCCCTCTCGCGAGGGGTCGTTCCCTGACGAACCACGAGGCTATCTCAAGATGGACGCATTGTCCGACGCACATTTCAAACGAAACTATCAGTTGCATCTGCAGCACCTGAAGCTCAAAGGTCTGCAACCCAGGACGATTAAGGCTTACTCCCACGCCATTCGTCGAATTGGGGCGCATTTTGATTACCAAATGGACGATCTGTCTGAACAACAACTGTTGGACTACTTCACCGACCTGGTGGCATCGCACTCCTGGAGTTCGGTCAAGCTCGATCTGTACGGTTTGAAGTTCTACTACGCGCATGTCCTACGCAAGCCCTGGGTGGCGCCCGGTCTGATCAAGCCTCCTCGGACTCAGCGTTTGCCGGACATCGTCACGATCAAGGAGGCCAGGCGAGCCCTGGCGGCGATGAAGCAGTGCCGCACGCAGGCCAGCCCCATGATGCAGCCAATGCCCGCAATGCGCGCATCAGAAACTGGTGCCGCATTCCTGCGGGCATCGCCACTGTCCGCACTGTCAGCACCATGAGAGTCAGCAATGGCTGGAGCGGCAACTGAAGAAGCAGGTCCCGGCCGAGTACTTTCTGCTGACCTTCACCCTGCCCGCCGAATTCAGGGGGCTGGCCTTTGCGCGCCAGGACGTCATCTACGACCTGCTGCTGCGCTGTGCCTGGGAGACGGTGCGCACTTTCAGCCAGAACGACAAACAGCTGCGGGGCACGCCCGGCGCCATCGCGGTGGTGCATACCCACACGCGGCGGCTGGACTATCACCCGCATGTTCATCTCGTCATGCCGGCGGCGGCGGTCGACGGTCAGTGCCGGCAATGGCGCACCAAGCGGCGACAAAAGGCCAAGGGCGGCTACCTGTTCAACCACAAGGCCTTGGCCCGGGTCTTCCGGGCGAAGATGCTCTCGGGCATCGCGGCCGCCGGATGGGCGCTGCCCGCTCGTTACCCGAAAGACTGGGTGGTGGATTGCCAGTCGGTCGGCAGCGGCGAGAAGGCGCTGGTCTACCTGGGGCGCTATCTCTACCGCGGCGTCATCGCCGAGAAGGATATTGTCGCGTGCGACAACGCTCAGGTGAGCTTCCGCTATCGCTGCGCCAAGACCGGCAAGAGGGAACGGCGCACCGTGCCCGGCGCGCAGTTTCTGTGGCTGGTGTTGCAGCATGTGCTGCCCAAGGGTTTCCGTCGGGCGCGCAACTTCGGCTTTCTGCATCCGAACTGCAAGCGGCTGATCGCCTTGTTGCAGGTGCTGTTGACGTTCGCTCCGGATCGGTTGCTGGCCTGGATCAAGGAGCGGGCGCCGATCCTGTGCCGTTGCTGCGGCGCGGTGATGGTGATCGTGAAGAGGCGGATTCGGTCGGGTGGCGAAGGGGGCATGCCGCTGCCGATTGCCGCTCAGGAGACTCCCTTGATCGTGTAAGCGCGCCGCCCCTCGCGATGTGTCGGGAGTCAGCGCGGCGGCGCTGAGGGACCGACTCGCCTCGATTCGGGCCACCATCGACCCATTCGGCCGGCCAATGCCCGGCCCGGGCCTCAGCGGCCGCAACGCCGGACTGGAAACGGACTCTCAAGCGCCTGTCGTGCCGGCGAAACTCCCAACCGGGCTACTTCCCCAATACCTATTTTCTGTGACGGCCGACCGGTGCCAGGACCGGGCTCGTCCAACAAACGGTTCAGATCGTGGCTGCGCACGATCTAACCTTATTCGTTGTCCACGGCCGTCCTGCGGGCGAGCCGTGCGCTTTTCCGGCGCGCAAGAGGCTCGCCCACAATAACTGGACGGCGTGTCGTTGTCCTTGCAGGTGGCCTGCGGCCACCCGCCCGGACCTACGCCCATTGCCGGCCGAATGGCTGGTCTCGCGGACTACGCGCCCTCGCTGCGCTCTCCCTGGCGCGTAGCGTTTGAAGAACAGATGGAGCGCCCCATGGATGATGCCTTCCTGGAAAGCCTCGCCATGTTTAACGGTCACCTATTTGCCGCCGGGTTAGCGCCAGCCGTCCCAAGTTGCCGAGGAGAAGCAGAATGACGCTCCAGATGAATACCGGTGCGGTGCGCCGATTTGCCAAGGCAATGAAGTTCGGTGCCTGGCTTCAGTCAATTCCTAATAAGGTGACGCCAGTCGCCTTTCGACTCGTTCAGATTGGCTCGGCTTACTGGCAATCGCGGGCGCTCTTCGTGGCGGTACGGCTGGACGTGGCCACTGTTTTGGGTGTGGGAAACCTGAGTACAGTGGAACTTGCTGGACGGGTTGGCGCTAATGGTGATGCTCTCGGGCGCCTGATGCGTTTGCTCGCGGCCATGGGCATCTTCGAGGAAACGGCCCCCATGGTCTTCAGCAACAACAAGTTGTCCCGCTGTCTTTGTAGCGACAACCCTCGGAGCATTCGGGCCATGATCCTGATGCACAATTCGGAGGCCATGAGCCGTCCCTGGTGCGAGCAATTGGAAGCTGGCATCCGTAGCGGCACGCCGCCATTTCAGCTCAGCCACGGGGAGGATCTGTTTGATTACTTAGACCATCACGCCGACTTCGACCAACTGTTTTCGGAGGCCATGGACAGCGTTGAAGCCTTGGCCGGCGACGGTTTTGCCACTGACCTGGATTGGGGCAGGTTTGATCGCATTATCGATGTTGGTGGCTCGCGTGGCACCAAGGCGCTGACGATCCTGAAACGCCATCCCAAGCTGTCGGCATTGATTGTGGACCGGCCCCAGGTCGTGGACGAAGCCACACGGTACTGGGCAAATCACCACACAGAGGGTGTCGAACGCCTTCACTTTCAGGCCGGGGACCTGCTCGAAGCGATTCCTGCAGCGGCGGGCCCGAAAGACATCTATCTGCTCTCGGCGGTGCTGCACGGCTTTGACGACAATACCTGCGTACGAGCAATACAGAAGCTCCGCGAAGCCATCGGCAACAGCGGCGCCCGCGCAGCAATACTGGAGATGGTCGTGCAGGAAACAGGCACCGACATCGCCAGCGCTTCCTTTGACATGCAGATGTTCGTCGGCTGTCGAGGGCGAGAGCGCACTACGACCGAATGGAAATCTGTCGTTCAAGCCAGCGGGATGGCTCTCGAAGAGGTTGTCCGCCTTCGGTCGCTCGGGAGCATATTGGTTTTGCGTTCGGGATGAAGACAACGACCGCTTTAGGCTTGAAGCCATCAATCTCGGCGTCCCGGCGCACAACCAGGGCGAGCGTCGGGGTCTGCACGCGGCCGACGGACACGACCCCTTGCCCGTTCGATTGCGGGGTGTAGGCCCGGGTCAGATTCATGGCTGGGACTCGACTTCGTCAAGTGCGCGCACAACGTTGTCTTGATCGGCGCCAATGCAGTGGGTAAGGCAACGCTTGCGTGCAACATCGCCCATCAGGCGCTCCTGGCTGGCCATACCGTGCTCTTTACGGCCGCCGGCCAGATGCTGGGCGAGCTTGCGACCCTGGGTAGCGATTCGGCCTTGCGCCTGCGTCTGCGCCATGACGGCACCTCCGACCGGCCATGCGGCCGGCGATGTAGCGTGTGCCAGCTCTCGATAGGCGCGACGGCGCTCAAGTCGCCTGAGTGCGGAGAAGTGATGAGGCGCCGTTGGCCGATCCCATTCCCGGACGCGCGCCTTGAGGTCGTGCCAGGGCTGCGCCCGCCGGAAGCTTAGGGCAAGCCCGAGGAACTGAGCGAAGGGGCGGTACACGCTCTGGCGGCGCCAAGGAAATGCACCTCTCTCTCACAACTGCGGCTCCCATTGACACCTTCCCCATTTGTGCACACAATCGACCAATTATATCGGTTAATTGAGGTCACATATGCAGGTCTCTATCCGTGAATTGAAGGCCCATTTGTCCCGTTACCTGGCCCAGGCACAGAAGGGTCAGCGGCTCGCCATTACCTCCCATCGCAAGGTGGTGGCGCACATCATTGGTGTTCCCGCTACCGAAAGCGCGGGTGTCGAGCGCCTCATCGCCAGCGGGTCAGCCCAGTGGATGGGAGGCAAGCCCGCAGGCGCCGCAGTTCGGCTATCCCCTATCGGACGCAGCGTGTCGGAGATGGTCCTGGACGGGCGTGAATGATTGTGTTCTGCGACACTTCGGCGTTGGTCAAACTCTACCTGTTGGAGGCGGAAAGCGACGCCGTCAAGGCGCTGGCGGTGAACTCAGAGGCAGTTGCTGCATGCCGCATCGCTTGGGCCGAAGCGCACGCCGCCCTCTCACGGCGAGCGCGGGAGGTTCCCGCAGATGCGCTGTCCATTGGATGGGCCAAGCAGGCGCTGGCTGCAGACTGGCCCCATTATCTGATTGTTGATGTGACTCAAGCCGTCGTCGCGCGGGCGGGAGATTTCGCGGACACCTTTGCTCTACGCGGATATGACAGCGTTCAACTCGCGGCGGCCTATGAAGCCAAGCAGGTTTCCGGACTGCCATTAACCTTCGCGTGTTTTGACTCGCGCCTCAACAAGGCGGCGCAAGTGCTCGGGATGGATGCGTCTTTTGCGGTGATTTGAGGACCGGCGTATCCCCACATGGCATGGTGACGTGACCCGGGTCACGCGGGGTGGCCGACGCCAGCCGGAGACCTTGAGACAGACGCCCAGGCTGGCACGATCCGGCCACCGGTGACGCCGGACAGGGACATCCGCGGGGCCGGAAGCCAAGGCTTGCGTGTAAACTTCCGGCATGTGTTCGGTGAATGCGGCATCGCTGTGTCCTCCATCGGGATAGGGGGCGGTCAAACTCGACCGCGCCCCTCCCACACCGCCCGGCATGCGGGTCCGCACCGGGCGGTTCGAGAAGTTGAGGTCATGAGAGTCTGGGCACGCCGAGCTTGTCGAAGTAGGCAATGGTCAGCACCCGTTTGATGTCGCCATTGCTGTTTCGCCACCAGCAGCGAGAGTTTCCCGCCACACGCTTTGCCACATGCCCGGCCGCGCCGAGGTTGGTCAGTTCCCTGTATATCGTGCTACCCCGCCTCCAGTGCTTGAGCTGAATCGCCCGCAATCGGTGACGCAGCCATTCATCCAGCGTTCGCCAGATCTTGTGTGTTTGCGCCAACCCAAAGTAGGGCTCTATCCGACTTTCCCCACGGTATCGGCTTGATAATCAGGTAGGCCTGATGGGTGTAGCGGCGTAAACGGGCCGGGGTGAATAGGCGTTCGTGGGGGTCTATGTCTGTTGGGGGCACAAATACCCGCGCCCCGATCGCCACCGCCCGGGGTGTCCGGCCCGAAATCGCCGATTACGACATGGACGCTACCCGAGATCGGGACCGGGGACCCTGGCCCGTCACGCACAATCGCGCTCAGGACCCTCGGCCTACCGAGGCGATGATCGTCGCAAGGCGCGCGTTCGTCAGGCGCCTTTGGAAGACGTGGACACGGCCGTCCTTGGCCCGGTAGATCAGGATCGGTGCAAAACGCATCCACGGGTTCCCTTCGACCGCCGTCAAGGCCTGAAAGTCCTGGCGCAAGATGCGCTGGGTCTGCGGTTGCGCGGGTACGGGCGTAATACCAGCGCCGGTCGCGCGCGCGAAACGTGCCTCGCCTTCGTCGAGCACCCGCATGGGTTGCCGCGACTGCAGAATAGCGGCCGCCTTGCCGGTGCTCGTGGGTGACAGGTAGGCGACAAGGATCTGGCGGATCGTCAGCTGATCGCGCCTGATGAGCGGCGCAAGCTGCTCGAAGAGCGCGTGGTTGGGGCGCGAATTGGGGTCGATGAAGTCGTAGAGCACCTTGGGCCCGTGACCGGCCGCGACCCAGTGGAGCCCACTTATGTGCTGATAGAGTAACGTCCCGCTTCGTTGCCAACTCGTGCCGCGCGCATACGCATTAGTGACGAGCAACGCGACCAACACAAGCCCTGCCCACGCCATTATTCGCGGGTTCCTGGGGCGGAGGTGGTGCGCCCGTGACTGCTGGCCTGACATCGATTCAATCCTCCGTACGAAAAGGCGGGTACGCAGCCTACGTTCCCTGCGGCGCGACGCGATCGCTGAGTGCCCGGATGGACACCGTTTCTTAAAAATAGGGACCATCGTTAATAGGGACCATCGTTCGGAAACGTCCCCGGCACCGCGTATCTACCGACGCCGCCGGCTCTATTATCGGCAGGTCCCATGGCGCGCCGCAAGCCGGCGATGTACGCCGCCACGCGACGTGGGGCACATCGATCCCCTCAGGATCCTTCGCGACATGGTACATGCCGTGCCCACATGATACCCTTCTCTCGTGTGCCCTGGCGGTTATCTGAACGAAGTCCGTGAACCCGAAGGCCTTTTTGTCCCAAGAGAGTGAGGAGCGACAGCTCTTTGCGGCACGCGTCCGCGTCGCCGTGGGCGCAGCGCTCGTACTGCTGCTGGTCCTGGTGGGGCGTCTGGCCTACATCCAGATCGGACGGCACGTCCATTACGTCACGCTCGCCCGCGACAATCTGACGCGGCCGGTACCCTTGCCGCCGGCGCGCGGACTGATTCTGGATCGCCACGGGGTGGTCCTCGCCAGTAATTTTCCTGCCTATACCGTGTCGATCGCGCCGCGCGCCGTTCCCCATCTCACGCAGATGCTGACCCGTCTCAAGGGTCTCATCGGTCTCGATAACCGAGATCTCCAACGCTTTCGACACGAGGTGCAGACGCGCGATTCCGCCGATTTTCTGCCCCTGCGCCGCAATCTGACGAGCGTTGAGACCGCGCGCTTGGCGGCGCACCTGCCGGAATTGCCGGGCGTGCGCCTGCAGGCGCAATTGCGCCGCAATTATCCCTTGGATGGCCTGGCGGACGCAGTAGTCGGTTATGTGGGCCCGATCACCATGGCCGAGGCGGCGCACCATGTCCGTCGGTACGCAGGCTTCCACGACGTAGGGCAGACCGGCATCGAGCGCTTGTACCAGCGCGACCTCATGGGACACATGGGCTATAAGGACGTCGAGGAGAACGCCCGAGGGCGCCTGGTACGGGTACTAAAGCGCGTGCCCGGACGCCCCGGCGACAATCTCTATCTGACGATCAGCGCCCAGATGCAAGCGGTTGCCGAGCAGATGTTCAAGGGGCGCCGCGGGGCCGCAGTGGCCTTGAATCCGCGCACCGGGGCGGTACTCGCGCTCGTGAGCAGCCCCACCTATAACCCAAACCCCTTCGTGCTCGGGATTAGCCGGCGCCGTTATGCCAAACTCACGGACAACCCGCGCGGACCCCTGGACAACCGGGCCCTGAATGGCCTCTACCCACCTGGGTCTTCGATCAAGCCGTTCTACGCCTACGCCGCGCTCCAAACCCGTTGGTTTCATCCGCACCGCCGCGTCTTGTGTCGGGGAACCTGGCACATCCCCGGTAACAATCACATTTTTCATGACTGGTTGCCGTGGGGCATGGGGCGTATTGGGCTTGAAAAGGCGCTCGAGGAGTCCTCGGATGTCTATTTCTACAAACTCGCCTATCGCATGGGCATCGATCGCATGGCGCGCTATCTCGAGGATTTCGGGTTCGGACACGTCACGGGCATCGACCTGCCCGGGGAGTCGGCGGGGACCGTACCGACGCCGCAATGGATCCAGGCCCACGACTCACCGTGGTACGAGGGCGAGACCATCATCACCGGCATCGGACAGGGGCCGCTGCTGGTGACGCCATTGCAGTTGGCGGACGCCATGGCGACACTCGCCAATCACGGGGTCCGTATGCGCCCCTACGTGGTGAGGGCCGTGCAGAACCCACTCACCAAAGCGGTTCATTACGAGAAGCCGCGCGCCGATCCCCCGATCCCCCATCACCGCCCAAATAGCGATACCTTGCTCGTGGATGACCTGACGCACGTCATCTCCGGATCCCTGGGAACGGCGCACATCATCGCCCATCGGCTACCCTATGCCGTGGCCGGAAAAACAGGCACGGCGCAGCTCTGGAGCGCGCCGGCAAACGGCAAATATAAAGGCCCGCGGCTCCATTCGGATGCACTCTTTACCGCCATGGCCCCGGTCCCGGACCCACGCATTGTGGTGGCGGTGGTACTAGAGCACGCGGGGTTCGGGCTGCATTCCGCGATTCCGACAAAGATTGCCCGGGCGCTCATCAATCTGGACCTGCTGGGGCATGTGCACGTCCGCCATGCCCCCAAAACCCTGGTAGCGCGCTTTGCCAAGGAGCGACGCCTGAGTGCGCGCGCGCAGACGCTTGAGGCGCGCACGCGAAGGGCGCCGTCGCGGTCGGAGGACCAGGCCGGCTGACGGGGCCAGTGGCCCGTGCCCGATCGGCGGGGTTGCCGGGATCACACCGGCCTCAGCCATTGCCGGAAGGTCGGGGCCCATAGGGCGGCCCGTTGACCCGGGCCTTATGGGCCGGCGACATCCTATCTTGACCGGGCACGTCCCGAGCCCGGGACACACGGCCGCAGAGCGGCTGACAGATGCTCGCGCGCAACGCGGCATGCGCGCCCTCTACAGGTATCCATGCCCGGGTTTACAGGCACATGCCCGAAGGGCGCCATCTCCCGTTGCACGGCCTTATGCACCGCATCATCGGACTCGGGTTCCCTATTGCGCAAGGGCGCGGAATCTATCGGATGGCGAATCTTTTCCTAGGCGCTCCTGGCGCCATCGCCAAACCGCTCCTTCAGCATCGCGACCAGGCCCAAAACGAGATCGGCGCTCGTCTCCCGCCGATAGGCCAGACCGACATGCACCGCGAGCCGGCCCCCTTCGGCGATCGCTTTGTAAACCACGCCCTTTCGCTTGATCGTGGCCAGGGAGCGCGGCACCAGCGCACACCCTTGGCCTTCGGCGACAAGACCCAACAACACATGATGATCCGCCGGTTCCGGCACCCGGCGCGGCGAGAAACCCGCCTGATCCTATATTCGGCAGTTGGTAGCCTAAAGGCGCCCTAATCAGCGGATCTGAAAAGCATTTTTACGATTTCGCCGTTCACCCAAGAGGTGAGCGCACATTTTGGTCCAAAACGCTACATCTGAAAAGCATTTTTACGATTTCGCCGTTCACCCAAGAGGTGAGCGCACATTTTGGTCCAAAACGCTACAAATTATACAGTTACAAAGGTAATCGCGATCCGACTGCCGGATCTAGGCTGATGGAATATGGCTTGACAGTGATCATGGCAGCGTGGGTTCAGTCTGCGCGCAAACCAAAACAGCGCCCCATCCTGAAGGTCGAGAAGGGAGATGTTGCGCTTCTTCGCGGCGCGATGATGGGAGGCGATACAAGCGACGATCGGGTCATCGCCCAGTGGTTCCACGGCAAAGCCGGCTGTGTGAGAGGGCAGACCGATGATCGCGGCGTCCATCAACCCGCGATTGACGTCTCGCAACAATCGCATGGATATCTGTCGTTCGACACGAACCTGCGCACCTGGGAAGCGCTCTTCGAGCGCCGCCTCGATACGCGCGAACAGGCTGACGTCGACCGCTGTCGTTATACCCAGATACACACGGGATTTGGCGCCCTGTTCCTGGCGGTTGACCCGCCTCACCATCTCACGGGAGTCGCGCATCAGCACCCTGGCATCCACCAAAAAGCGCTTTCCCGCCTTGGTGAGAGAAACGCCGCGCCTGTCACGCTCAAGCAGCCTCACGCCAAGCGCCTCTTCCAGGCCCTTGATTTGCCGACTCAACGGCGGCTGGGTGATGAATAGGCGCGCGGCCGCACGCCGAAAGTTAAGTTCTTCGGCGACCGCAATGAAGCACTTCAATTGACGCAACGTCGGTTCATAGGTCACGGCGCGCCATCCCTCCGGGATTCCTTACCAAAAAGGTATCAGCAAAATTTGCATTAGCAAAAGGTTTCATACAGGACTACGGTGACTTCTGCAATCACAGGACAATCGTCATGGAAAGTACGAGATACCAGACGGGCTTCAATTATCTATGCCACGTCGAAGGCGCTCACCATCCGTCCATCGTCGATGCCCTGGCGGAAATCGCCCCGGACCTGGCATCTCTTGTGATCCGCTTCGTCTACGGAGAGATTTATCCCCGACCCCATCTTACCCTCAAGGAACGCCAGCTGGTGGCGGTGGCAACGCTTGCGACCTTGGGCAACGCGCGCCCGCAATTGAAATTTCACATAGCCGGCGCGCTCAATGTCGGATGCAGCAGCCAGGAAATCATCGAGCTCATGCTGCATCTGGTGATTTATGCCGGATTTCCAGCCGGCTTGAACGGCGTGTGGGCCGCCCAGGAGGTATTCCAAGATCACGGGGTCGCGCATGTCCCCGTTGCGTCCCTCACGCGCGCGCAAAAGGACCGCGGAGACTCCCGCTATCGCGCTGGCTGGGCAGCGCTTTCCCGCATCGATGGACGCGCCGGCGAAGATGTCATCGCCTCGCTCGCGACCCTCGCACCCGATCTCGCGCGTTACATCATAGAGTTCGCGTTCGGCGACATCTATACCCGTAGCGGATTGAGCCTCGTGCAGCGTGAGCTTATAACGGTGGCGACGTTGACCGCGAAGGGAACGGCGGCCGTTCAGCTCAAAGTCCATGCACAGGGTCTTCTGAATGTCGGGGGCACGCGTGACCAGCTGGTGGAGACATTGATCCATATTTCCGCCTATTGTGGCTTTCCGGCCACCATCAATGCCCTCCATGTCATACAGGAAATCCTGGGTAAACGAGGGAGGGGGACTTGAAGGCGGATCCACCTGTGGCGTGGCATCGACGGCGGGCGCGTATCTTTGCAAGCTTATTGGCACAGGAACCGACAACCGCTTCCTGAATCGTGGTACCGAGCAATTCCGAGCGATCGCGTCTACAATCGCAGTCGTAGCTCGATTCTCATTCCGGGAGCCCCCTTGACCATTGCCGACCCACTGGCTGATGCGGCTGTGCAAGCCGAGCGCGAGGCTGTGACCGCGGCACTGTTGCAGGCCGCGGCCCATCTCGCCGAGGGACAGGATGCCGAGGGCATCCTGCGGCCGTTCTGCGAGGCCCTGGTGGCGGCCTCGCGTCACATCCGGCTCGCGTGGATGTGGCTTGGGGCCCCGGATACCCCGATCATCCGCCCGATCTATGCAGTAGGTCCTGCCCAGGACTACGCCCAGGCCCTTATCCTGGGAATGGACGAAGCCACGCGTCCCCTGAGCCCGGGTCTTAGGGCGTTGGCGAGTGGGCGCCCCGTTATGGCCACTGTCCGATCGGATCCCGCCTTTGCGCCTTGGCGCGCGGAGGCCTTGCGTCATGGCCTGGAAGTGACCGCGAGTTTTCCGTTTGGCGAGGCGGATGATAACCAGCGGGGCCTCGTGGCGATCTATGCTGATCAGGCGGATTACTTCACGCGTCTTGGCCTGAACCCCTTTGTCGCGTTTCAACACCTGGCGCAGGTGGCCTTGACCCAGGCGGCCTTGCGCGAACGCCTGAACATGCTCGCCACGCTCGATTGCCTGACCGGACTGCTGAACCGCGGGGCCATGCAAGCGGCGTTGGAACGGCACCATGCCCGCGCCCAACGCCAGCAACAGTCCTACTGCCTGCTGCTGCTCGACATCGACCGGTTCAAGCTCATCAATGACGGCTACGGTCATGTGGTGGGCGACGGCGTGATCCGGGACGTGGCAAAAATCCTTCAAGAGCTGTTGCGCGCGGAGGACCGGGTCGGACGGTGGGGCGGTGAAGAGTTCCTATGTCTCCTGCCGGACACGGATTGTGCCGCGGGAAGTCGTGTGGCCGAGGATCTGCGCGCGCGCATCATGGGCCATACCTTTCCGGCCGGGGTCGTGCGTACGGCGCGCGCCACGGTGAGTCTGGGGCTTGCCTGCTTCCCCACAGACGGCGGCAATCTCGAGGAATTACTGAACCATGCCGATATGGGGCTCTACGAGGCCAAACGCGATGGACGTAACCGTCTGGCACGGGCGAGCGACAAGGGCCGCGGGCTCTTCGCCACCGCCCAACAGCTCGAGATCGCGCTTGCCTCGGGACAGGTGCGACCCGCCTATCAACCGATCGTGGCATTGGCCGACGGCCGTGTCGTAGCCAAGGAGGCCCTGGCGCGCATCGTGACCGTTCAGGGGGTCCTGGAGGCCCAGTACTTTATCGAGGCCGCCGACCGCTTCCAGTGGCTCCATCGGCTCGATCACGACATGATCTGTCAGGTCATCGAGGACTGCGCCGCATCGTGTAAGGCCCAGGGTCCGGCCATCGCCTATTTCGTGAATGTCTCAACCGACCTTCTCCATCATCCCGATCGGGTACAGGAACTCGTCGAGCGCATCACGCGCACGACACTGCCATACGCCGACACCGATAAGCCGCTCGTCATCGAGATCACCGAACGGCAGTTTCTGGGCGACTTCGATGCCGTGCGCCGGACACTGGCCCCGTTTCTCGCGTTCGACATCCGGCTGGCCCTGGATGATTTTGGCAGCGGCTACTCGTCTTTCCGTTACCTCACCGAACTGCCGTTTGCCTTCGTCAAACTCGACCACGCGCTCGTGAACCGGGTCCAGACCGCGCAGGGCCGGCGCATCCTCCGCGGACTCCAGGATCTCGCGGCCGACCTCGGATTTCGCACGATCGCCGAGGGGGTCGAGGATGAGGCCTGCGCCGACGCCCTGGCCGCCATCGGGATCGACTGGGCACAGGGCCATTACTTCGCGGCACCACGATTCGAGGATGCGCGCGGCGCACGATAAGGGCCTGTCTGGCGGCAAGCGACGGCGTTCGAGGACGATGGTGTTGGCGGAGGAGGGCCTCTGGCGGATAACGATTGCCCCTATCCGCGCGCCTGCCGGATTGGGCAAGATGATCGAGACGATCGCGGCAGGCCCCCGGGTCTCTCGGGGAAGTCCCCGCCCTCTAGGGACGCATCAGCATCGCAAAGGCCTCATAGATGGCCTCGGGGGGTGGCGGACAGCCAGGTATCGTGAGATCCACGGGGAGTACGCGGCTCACCGCGCCCACGGTGGCATAGTTGGCGGTGTAGACCCCGCACCCGCGCGCACAGTCCCCCAAGGCGACGACACGCTTAGGATCGGGTACGGCATCATGGGCCAGGAGCAGGGGGTCGACCATGGCGCGCGCGACCGGGCCCGTGACGAGCAGGATGTCGGCATGCCGGGGGCTTGCCACCAGGCGCACCCCGATGGCCGCGAGATTGTAGACGGCGTTGCCGAGGGCCTGGATTTCGAGCTCGCAACCGTTGCACGACCCGGTATCGACATGGCGCACGGCAAGCGCCCGTCCGAGCTCGGCGGTCAAAGACGCCGGGGATGTCTCGGTACCGCACCGTGATCCCACGTGACCGCAGGACCGCCGCGGAAGGATGCCGGTTCTCAGGATATGGCGTAACAGCTTGTGCATGGCGATTAGAGGTCGTGGCCGCTATAGGCGAGGTTGAAGGATTTGTTGATGAGTGGAAAATCCGGGATGAGCTCGCCTGGCACCACGCGCTCGAGGAGCGGCCAGTTCTGCCAGGAGGGGTCATGGATATGGACATGATGGCTTCCAGGACCCGGCGCGTGCGTCACCGCGGCCAGGATCGGCCCACGCCAACCCTCCACGGCGCCGAGCCCCAGTACGCCATGCGGTCGACCGCAGGGCACGCGCACCGGGCCGTCCGGGAGCGAGGCCAGGATGGCGCGGATGAGCCGCAAGGACTCATAGATCTCATCGAAGCGTACCGCGACGCGCGCCGCGACATCACCCCCGGGGCGCATGGAGATGCGCGTCCTTAGCGTGTCATAAGGTGGCGACGGCGAAAATACGCGCAGGTCGCTTGCGATCCCGCTCGCGCGCGCAATGAGACCGGCGGCCCCCAAGGCCCGCGCCCGGGTCTCGTCGAGGCGCCCGGTCCCGAGGAAGCGCTCCTGCAGGCCGGCATGATCGTCGATGATGTTCTGGAGGCCGCGCGTGGCCTGAAGGAGGGCGGTGCATTCGCCGTCGAGGAGGACGATCGCCGCAAGGTCGAGATCGCCGGCCACGCCGCCTGGAATGATCGCATCCATCAGATAACGATGACCGAAGAGCCGCCTGTGCGTCTGGAGCCATCGTTCCTTCAGGAGGCCGAACTGCGTGTGGCCAAACGCAAGCCCCCCGTCCTGGCAAAGCGCGCCGAGATCGCCCAGGTGGTTGGCAATGCGCTCACGCTCCCACAGCAAGGCGCGCAACCACAGTGCCCGAGGCGGGACCGTGCACGCGCTCACCGCCTCCACGGCCATGGCATAGGCCCCGGCATAGGCGGCGGTGCTGTCGGCACAGATGCGGCCGGCCAACCGTGCCCCCTCGGCGAGCGGCATCTCCTCGAGGCGCTTGGCAACGCCCTTGTGGGTGTAGCCGAGCCGCTCCTCGAGGCGCAGGATCTCGTCGCCCACCACCGAAAAACGGAAATGCCCGGGCTCTATCGTACCGGCATGGATGGGTCCGACCGCGATCTCATGGACGCCGCTCCCGCGCACGGGAATGAAGGGGTAAGGGCGGGCGGGGCCCATCTTGGGAGCGCCTTCGGCAAAATCACGGCGCAATGGGAAGTGCGCGGGCCCCCATGCCTCGTGGCGCAGCCAGGGCCGGGTATCGCCGGCATCGCACGAGATTCCGAGGAGATCGAAAAGGGCACGCTCCTGGCGCGCTGCCGCCGGGAACAGCTGGCTCAACGCCGGGAAGCGCGGATCATCATGGCCGGCCGCAAGGCTCATCCAGCGCCACGCGCCGCCACAGATGACGACGGCATGAACGACGAACCCAAGACCCGCCGGGCGCTCGTCGCTGCCCCACAGCGCGGCCAGCTGTCCGTCCTCGGCGCGCCACCCGGCGGCCAGCGCGCGCCATGACTTGCCGTCGACCCAGGCATGAATGGCTGGCAAGGGGCCTGACAACCGTGCCCAGGCCGTGTCAGGGTGAAGATCGTCGCTTGGCATGATCTATTCCTCGTTCGTCACGGTGCCATCAAACGTGCGGCCTCCGTGTACCAGGCGGCCAATAGCGGGGGCATGGCAAGCCCCAGGACCAGTACTAGCAGGAGATGCACGAGCGGCACCGGCAGTGACGGCGATGCCGATATCCGTGGGCGGGCCGCCCCTCCAAACACCATCGCCTGGGTGCGCCGGAAGATCGCCGCGAAGGCAACGCCCAGCGCGAGAATCAAAAGCGGTACCGACCAGGGGGCCCGGCGCAGGGCGGCGATCAGGATCAGGAACTCGCTCGTGAAGATCCCGAAAGGCGGGGTCCCGAGGATGGCAAGAGTGCTTCCCATGAATGTCCAACCGAGCGTTGGGTTGCGCTCCATGATGCCGGTGATGCGGTCCATATCCTTGGTGCCTTCACTCTGCGCCACCTCGCCGCTTGTAAAGAACACCGAGGACTTGGTGAGCGAATGCGCGGTCATGTGCAGCAGGGCCGCGAAGGTCGCGAGCGGACCACCCAGGCCGAACGCGAACGTAGCAAGGCCCATGTGCTCGATCGAGGAGTAGGAAAACAGCCGCTTCAAGTCACGCTGGCCCCCAAGGGAAAAAGCCCCGAACAAGACCGATGCCAACCCGAAACCAATCATGAGCCGCCCCGGCCAATGCGTCACGGTGTCCGCGGAGGCGAGCGCCTTGAAACGCACGATGGCGTATAGCGCCACGTTCAAGAGCAGGCCCGACAGCACCGCCGAGATCGGGGTCGGGCCCTCGGCGTGCGCATCCGGCAGCCACGTGTGAAATGGCACGAGCCCCACCTTGGTCCCGTAGCCCACGATCAAAAACACGAACGCGATCATCATGATTGCCGGATTGAGTTGGTCGCGGACCCCATAGAGGCGCGTCCAGAGAAGCGCCCGATGCCCACCCAGGACCGAATGGGCGGCGAAATAGACCATGATCGTCCCGAGCAGTGCGAGCGCGATCCCGACGCCGCACAATATGAAATATTTCCAGGCCGCCGCGAGCCCCGCCGGCGTGCGGTAGAGGCCGACAAGCAACGTCGTGCTCAAGGTCGCGCTCTCCATGGCGATCCACAGGACGCCGATGTTATTGCTGGTGAGCGCAAGCAGCATGCTAAAGACAAAGACCTGATACATGGCGTGGTAGACGCCCAGGCGCGCCGGGTTCAAATGACCCATGCGCACCTCGGCGCGCATGTAGGTCAGGCTGAACACCGATGTGGATAGCGCCACGAGCGCGGTCAAATCCACCAGAAACACGTTCAAGGGATCCACGAACAGCTCGTGATGCCAGGCCGTAAACGGGCCGTCGTGCAACATCCGGACGGTCATGATGCCTGCCGCGCAAAGGGTGCCGGCGCTTACGGCGATGTTGCACCAAAATCCCGCGTTCCTGTGGCCCATGGCGCCAAGCAAGACGGCGCCCGCAAGGGGGATCAAGATCATCGACAACAGTATCACCGCGACTCCTCCCGTCGCTCGATGCGATCGATATCGAGACTGTCGAATTGTTCACGGATATGAAAAAAGAATACCCCGAGGATGAAAACCCCGACGATCACGTCCAAGGCAATGCCAAACTCGATGATCATGGGCATGCCGTACGCGACGCTGGTTGCGGCAAATATGAGGCTGTTTTCCATGGCCAGAAAGCCGATCACTTGCGACAAGGCGGTAGCGCGCAGGATCATCATGAGCAACGACAAGAGGATGCCGGCAAGGGCGATACCGATGATCGCGTGGTTGATGTCATGTCCCGCGGCCGCGATCGGGAGCGCGGCATTGAAGGCAAAGATCACGAGCCCAAGCCCGATCAGCATGACGGTCGAGACCTGCACGAGACTTTCCCGGTCCCACTGCACCTCGAGCCTGCGCGCGAGACGGCGCAGCAGGGTGGGAACAACCACGATCTTCAGCAGACCGTTTAGGCACGCCGACACATAGAGGTGGGCACTGTGCGTCGCATACGCGGCGAGCGCGATGCTGAGTGTCAGGATCGTGCCTTGCCAGGCGTAAATGGTGATGAGATTGGCAAGCCGCCGCTGCGAGAGCATGGCAAAAACCGCCAGCAGAAACAGCGCGGCAAGCAGGTTGATGGACGAGGCCAAGGGCATCATGGCGTCAATGTCCAAAGAGATAGCGCATGAGGAGGCCTAGGACCGCGAGCAAGAAGGCGGTGCCCAGGAATTCGGGGACCCGGAACAGGCGCAACTTGGCGAACACGGTCTCGATCACGGCCAATCCGGCGCCGGCAGCGGCGAGCTTCGCGGAAAAAAGCGCATAGGCGGTCGCAAGGCCAGCGGGGCTTGCATCTTGGGCGATGCCCCATGGAAAAAACAGCGCGGCACCGATGCCGATGTAGACAAACAGCTTGATGGCGGCAGCCCACTCGACGAGTGCCAGGTAGCGGCCGGAGTATTCGAGGTTCAAGGCCTCATGGATCATCGTGAGCTCGAGATGGGTCTCGGGGTTGTCGACGGGCAGCCGCGCGTTTTCGGCGAGCGTCACCATGACATAGGCGGCAGCCGCGAACACCATGCTCGGGTAGAGGATGACGCCGTGGTGGGCGAGTTGACGAACGATGACGACAAGCGAGGTGGAGCCGCTGATCAAGGCTGGCGTGAACAGCACCATGAGCAGCGCGGGTTCCGCAAGAAAACCCACGAGCATCGCGCGTCGCGCCCCCATGCTACCGAAACCGGTGCCGAGATCCATGGCGGCGAGCGCCGCGAAGATCCGCGCCAACGAAAAAACACCGGCGAGCACCACCGCGTCGGCGGCGCCGGCGAGCGGCAGGCGGGTCGTGATCATGGGCACCAGCGCGCTTGCCACCACCATGGTTGTGAATACGATATAAGGTGTCGCGACAAAGAGCGCCGAGGCCTCGTGCGGCACGACCGGCTGCTTGCGCAGGAGCCTTAAAAGCTCACGGTAGGGCTGGAGAAGACCGGCACCCGCGCGGTTGGCGAGCCATGCCCGGCATTGGCGAACCCAGCCGGCCAGCAACGGGGCCATGGCCATGACGAACAGGATCTGCAGCCCTTGGCGCATGAAAAGGCGCGCCATCATGGCGCCAGCGCGAGTAGCACGATGAGCGTGGCGAGCACGCAGAAAAGCGAGATCGCGATGCGCCGCGGGCGCATGGCCGCGGTCCATGCCCATATCGCCTCGAAGCCGCGCGCCGCCGGGCGGTAGAGGTCCTCCCAGAAGCGGTCCTCCACGACGCTCCCGTAGCGAGGCACGCGATCGTCGGGCGCGGGCTTGCGGCTTCGCGTCGCCAGGAATGCCGCGAAGATGTGCCGGATCGGCTGTCCGAAGCCCTCGGCGGTATCCTGCATGCGCGCGCCGATGACGGGGTGGCCACAGTTCCAGACGGGGGCGCGGCGCGCCGGCCGCGAGGAATACGCGCGCAGCGCCAAGACGGTGGCAAGCGCCACAACCCCGAGCGCCACCCACAAGATTGCCGGTGCGTACGCGGCATGCGCCACGTCCACCCGGGCGCCGGCCTCACTGATCGTGATGGGGGCATCGGCACGCGTGAGCAAGGATGCGGCCGGACGGATGAGCGCGATGGCGCCCGAAGGCCACAGGCCGGCGGTCACGCACAACAGCGCAAGCAGGCCTAGCCCCGCGCGCTCGAAGGGCCCGGATTCCACGGCCTGCGCAAGCCGCGCCTCGCGCGGCCGGCCCAGGAACACGATTCCGTAAAACTTGACCATGACATAGCCGGCGAGGCCTGCGACCAGCGCCAGCAGCGCGGCCCCGAGCGGTATGCCCATGGCGAGGTAGGGGCGCGGCAAGGCCGTCGCCTTGAGGAAGGCCTGCAGGATCAGCCATTCCGAGGCGAAACCATTGAGCGGCGGCACGCCGGCAATGGCGAGCGTGCCGATCAACATCATGAACGCGGTGTGCGGCATGCGGTGGATCAGACCACCAAGGCGGCCGAGATTGCGCTCGCCGGTGGCGTGCAGGACCGAGCCCGTGCCAAGGAACAAGAGGCCCTTGAAAAAGGCATGATTCAGGCAGTGATAAAGGGCGGCGATCAGGGCGAGCGCCGCCAGGGCCTTGAGGCCATAGGCCGAAAACAGCAGCGCAAGGCCGATCGCGGCCGTGATAAGCCCGACGTTCTCGACCGAGGAGTAGGCGAGCAGACGCTTCATGTCGCTCTGGACGGCCGATGACAGGGCACCGAGCAGGGTGGTTAGAAGTCCCACGGTAAGCACCGTCAGACCCCACCATGGCGCCGGCACCGGCAGCAGCATGAAGGCCACGCGCAAAAGCCCATAGATGCCGACCTTCAGCAGCACGCTGCTCAAGAGCGCGGATATGGGCGAGGGCGCGACCGGGTGGGCCTGCGGCAGCCACACATGGAGCGGGACCAGTCCCGCCTTGGCCCCGAAACCGAGGAGCGCGAGCAGGAAGGCGATACCGGCTACCGTGGCACCGGGGTTGCTCGCATGCAGGGCGGCGAAGGTATAGACGAGCCGCGTGCCGGTCGCGGCCTGCGCGATCAGGACCGTAAAGGCGGCGAGAATGGCGAGCGCCCCGATGTGCTCGATCAGAAGGTAGAGGAATCCAGCGCGGCGCGCGCCGCTCGTGCGATGGTCGGTGACCACCAGAAGGTAGGATGACAAGGCCATCGCCTCCCACGCGATCAAAAACGAGTAGGCGTCGGCGGCCACGAACACCAGTGTGAGGCTTGCGAGCAAAATGTGATATTGCACGCCGATGCGCGCGGCCACTGGATAGTGTTCACGGGCCCGATAGCCGGTAAGATCGAGCGAGATCGCCACGGTCGTGAGGCCAAACAACACCAGAAAGACACCCGACAAGGCGTCCACGCGCCCATAAAAGGGCAGGCCTGGAAGGCCAAAAGGCGAGACCATGGTAAGGGGCGGCCCCTGGAGGGCGAGGAGACCCGCGGCGGCGACGCACAGGGCGCCGAGCGCCCCCAGGGGAAAGATCAGCGGGGCGATGCGTGGGGCCTTGGGAATGAAAAGGCTCGCGAATGCCAAAAGCGACCAAAGGGTCAGGGCGCCTAGGATAAGTTCCCATGGAAGCCCGATTGGCACGTGCATGAACGCGGAGACCTCGCGAATGTCCGGTCGACGCCCACGCGTGACCGATTACACTATATAATGTAACATAACGTAATATTGATGCAAGGGGATAGGCCATGCCGCGCACAGGGATCACAAGAGAGCAAGTCTTTGCCGTGGCCGATCGCCTGGCCGATCAAGGGATCGCCCCGACGGTGGCCATCGTGCGCAGCGATCTCGGTAAAGGCAGTTTCACGACCATCAATCAGCATCTGGGGGAATGGAAGGCCCTCAAATGGAAGGCCGAGGGCCTGACCGCTGCGCTGCCGCCGGCGGTCGAGGGCAAGGCCCGTGAATCGTTGACGGTGCTCTGGGAGTTCGCGGCGCGCGAGGCCGGGCAGACCATCGAGCGCATCCGCGAGGCCGCCCTGCGGGATGTGAGCGAGATGCAGGAGGCCCTCGAGGACGCGCAACGCCAGTGCGCGGCCCTGGAGATCGAGCGTCAGGAATTGCACAAACATCTGGGCAAGGCCCATGAGACGGTCGCCGCGCTCACCGCTGAGATCGCGCGGCTTTGCGAATCGCTCGGGGCATCGGCTGCGCGCCTCGAAGACGTCGAGGCGCGATTGGAGACCACCCTGCGCGATCACTCCCGTTCACGATCTACGTAACACCGGTGCGCGACGCGAGCATCTCGCTATGATCGGCAACACGGGACGACGGAAGGTCCGCTCCCCACACAACCCGCCGCGACTGGCGCGGGCACCATCCCGATATCACAACTCTCGAGTCCCTATCGACCATGGTATCCGGTAGCGCGCGTCATGCGCGCGTGCCGATAGCTGCGCGATATCCGAGACGGGCACGTTCAGGCGGGGGGGATTGCGCCAGACCCGGGGTCAGGGGTGGGGCGGCGGAAAGCCATGCGCGGCGATGGCTGCGGCATCGCCGCGCGACGCGCGCATCTCCGCTAAGGTGGCGGCGAGCGATTTATGGCGCGTGCGTCCCATCAGCCCGGCCGCGAAGCGTCAGAACGAGGGTGAGGCGCTGTAGGATGACAAGTACGGCCACCATGGCGAGTGCCAGCATGAACAGGGCCAGATTGCTCACCTTGCCGGTGCGAAACGCAAAACTCAAGGCCGTGGACACGGCCGGCGGGTGAACCGCGTCGAGCAGTACCATGCCGACGATCGCCAACGTCATGGAGAGACCGCCGGACAGGTAACCGCCCCCGAGCCAGGAATAGAAAAGACAACCGGACACGGCCGCCAGGGTTTGGGCGACAACCACTGTGCGCACGCGATTGGTGCCGTGTTCGGGATCCAGATAGATGAGAAAGGCGCTCGAGGCCAGCGATGCAAAAAGCAGCCGTTGGCGGCTGAAGGCATCGACAAGGGCAAATACACTGAGAATGGTGAGCGTGGGCAAAAGCGCGAGCATGAGCTCATGACGTCGCCCCAGGCGACGTCGCTGCCGCCCGGTATGCGCGGACCCTGGCTGCAGGCTGTGCAACGAATCAGGCATCTCTTTGGCTCCTTGTGCGTCCACGCATACCTCGACCGTGCCAGTGTACCGGCAGACCATGGCGCAGGGCGTCAGCCCTTGGCGTCGGCTTTCGCCGGGGATCGCGTACCCGAAAGAATCGATCGGCATCCGATCCGGTTACCACGCACTGTCCGGCCGGGTGCGGAGCGGGTGCTGGCACGATCTTGACCGCCGGTCCAGGGCGCGGCGCCGGCGGGGACGCGATGCCCCAACGACACCCAGGGATCGCAGACCGTGCGCTTGGCCGGTCGGATCTGCGGAGACATCGCCGGCGGCGGTCAGGGCAAGACCCTGGGAGATCGGCGATCCATCCCGCGAACCCGTCCGGGAACGGAACTGTCGCAACGATCGTCCAACAGCAATTCTCAATGTGAACTGGCTCCGCCTCGAATGGGGGCGTCCGCTTAAGAATTTACGGGGCTTGCAGGAGCCTTTGTCGGGCATCGGGCACCAGCGGGTAGACCAGGACGCGCTTGGGGCTTGCCCCATGGCGTTCGTGATGGCGATCCTCACGGCCGCGGCCCGTGGTGAGACCGACGTCGATCCAGTGGGCCGCGCGGTAGCAGTGGCCCGTAAAGCGTGTGGGATCAACAAAGGTCTCAGCCAAAAGGGGGCGGACGCCGTAGGCGGTTTGCCAATCGAATGGGTTCCATGGCGGCCCTCAACTGCTGTCGGGCGCGTCGATGTCGAGACCCCGCAGCATGAAGTCGAGCAAGGCCTCGAAACTGTCGAAACACATAAAAGTTGTGAGCGCCCGAATGCTGTCGAAAAAGCTTTTGCGGGTGGGGAGGGTCGCGCGCAACACGCGGTATTTTTGGTTGGTTATTTCCTGGAAAGTGTGCAGCAGGAAGGCCAGCAGGTTGAAGGTGCACAGCAGCGAGGAGAGATACTTCTTGCCGTGCCCAAAATTGTGTTCAAGATGGTACCCCTTGGTCTTCAGAACATTGTTGTTGCCATTCTCGATCCTCCAGCGCGCGCGGCCCGCTTCAGCGACTTTCGCGACATGAGCTTTATCGAGTGCATGCTGGGTGATCCAGGCGTTCTGGTATGTCTGCTTGCCCGCGGCGTCTTGGGTGGTCAACTCCAGCCAATTGACCGCTAGGGCATCGTCGCCCTCGCGCAAGGGAACGTGGTTGACGAAACGATAGGTGTCAGTCCAGGCTTTCTTGCCCTTGCGGCGCAGGACCTGGTGAGTCTGTATAGCCCCCTGGGCGGTGAGATCTTTGATCGATTCGGTGAGCGTGACGTGGGAGCTCGGCTTGCACACGAAAAGGAAATGGAGTCCCAGGCCCAAGACGGTTTCGCACATCGGCTGGCGGCTATACAAGTCGTCGCCCAGAATCGTCGCGTTGAGCGCTTTGATGCGGGCACCATGGGCGGTAAGCCACCGCTTGGCTGCCGCCGTTTCACAATCCTGCTTGTCGTGACCGTCCTGGGGGGTCACGAATTCCGGCGCCAGCGCGATGACCTGGTTGCGTTCGGGAGACACCACGACCGGTGTAACCACCGTGTGCTGATAGCTGACCTCGCCCTTCCTGTGTTCGATCTTCGTGCACTGCCGGCAATGGACGGTATGAGAATGGTGATAGCTTGTCCCGTCTAGGGCGATCAGCAGCTGGCCGGCACCGTTCTGGGATGAGGAGAGAGAAACGCGAAAAGGGTCAATATGGCCGCCCGCGTTCAGTGCCTCGAATGTCTGTTCGAATAGGGGGGTGACATGACTGGGCGCCACCGGGTCCAGCAGGTTGCGGATGCAGTTGTCAGTCGGGATCAGGTTCATGCCAAAGAGCGTGTGCGCGTTGCTCTGGCCTTTGGTCTGTTTCATCGTCCTCTGATAGGCTAGAAACGAAGGGCTTTGCATAGTGAACACGGCAAAGGCCGCCAAGGCCGCGTCTTCCATGGCGTAGACGCAGTTCTTTCCCGTCCGCTTGTCCGGGAACCGCTGCATCAACTCCCTGAGGGAGGCCACTAATCCCTTAAAATCAAGGGGGCTCCCAACTAACGGAAAAGCCAAGCTCTGCTCGCTGAATATTATGACCCAGCGCTTTATACCGTGAACCGTAACTTTTGTCCAGCCCCCGGACATACCGGTTCATGGCCGTGACCCGGTATTGACAATCATTCCTACATTTAGAACTGCTGATCGTCCAAGGTTCGGCTTGACAGAGCCGCAGGCCCGTTTACAATGCATCGGTCTGCGGGAATAGCTCAGTGGTAGAGCACAACCTTGCCAAGGTTGGGGTCGCGAGTTCGAATCTCGTTTCCCGCTCCACCTCCCTTACCCTGAAAACCGGGTCCCCCGTCCTATATAACCACCTAGGCTGGGTGGCAGAGTGGTGATGCAGCGGCCTGCAAAGCCGTCAATGCCGGTTCGATTCCGGCCCCAGCCTCCAAATCTCGATACCGTCAATAGCGCCCGGCATCCCTGTCCTAGGTGATCGACCCAGGAATCTGCGACAAGCAGGGCAGATTTCGTGACCGAAGGGCTTGCCGCCCCGGGGCTCTTGGCCAATCCGCACAGTCTGGAATGGGGATGAGAGGCTGCGCGCGCCCAGGCATGTCGGGTGCGGCGCCCTCTCGGCCGCAGGCCTGGGTCCGGCGCCAGGACTCTGGGCGATCAGCCCAGATCTTGCGAAACCGTCCATACCACGCCAGATAGGCACGACGGGAGCGCCTCGAGTCATTGCCGGGGCGCGAGACCGTGGCCAGAGACATGAGCTGCCCTCCCGCCTGGCATGCGATCCGATACGCTTCGCTAAGGCCGGGTTTGGGCTTGAGGGCCGCAACGCCCAATGGGGGGATTGGTGGGCCGTCCAGGGCTCGAACCTGGGACCACCTGATTAAGAGTCAGCTGCTCTACCAACTGAGCTAACGGCCCATATGACCCGCGCAGTATAAAACCTTTTTGGCAGACGGCAAGACACCCCGACAAAAAGACCGCGCCGGACCCCTCGGGGACCGCCCCCCATGGATCCGGAAAACCCTCAGCATTCGTCACGACAAGGAAGGCCGACAGGCATTGGAAAGGCCGGGCGGGCCGTAATCGTGCGCGCAAGCCCGCACCGCCTCCCGATGTCCACGCGGGCGCCCGTCGATGGTCCCTTTCGGCCGACCTTTCGATGCAGCGGCCACCGCAAATGCCCTCGAACCATGGGGGAGGATATATACCAGAGGGTCATTCGCCATCACCCGGAACATCCGCGACTACGGTGCGGGCGCGGCACTTGAGCCGTTTGCCCAGGCGCCGCGCGAGGCCCTTCGCGCCCGCACCGCCGACATGCGATCCCGAGGGAAGCCGCGCTATTGTTGCCGTGCCGGGGCGGGACGCCTAGAATAGCGCGTTTGTCGATACGGCCGAGCGGGGAAACCGATACGTGGGATGGAATGATCCGGGGAGGGGCCAGGATCCATGGGGGCGTAGGGGCGCCTCCGGGCCTTTTGACCTCGACGCCATCATCCAGCGTCTGTGGCGCCGGCTGCGACGACACAGGGGTGCGCCGCCCCCCTGGATTTTCGGGGTCACGGCCTTTGCGGTCATGGCGGGTTGGTTGGTGACAGGCTTCTACAGCGTACCCCAGGGCGACCGCGCGGTCTTGCTGCAATTCGGCCAGGCGGTGCGCGTCACGCGCCCTGGCGCCCATTGGCGCTGGCCGGCGCCGTTGGCAAGTGACCAGGTCGTCAGTATCCGCCAGATCCATGTCGTGGCGGTCGGGTACCGCCCGATGTCCAAGCTCTACGAAGGAGAACCGGCGCCCGCCGAGGCGGCTATGCTGACCGGCGACCAGGGAATCATGCGCCTGCAATTCGCGGTCCAGTATCGGATCGTCGATCCTCGTCATTATCTTTTCAATGTCGACCATTCCCGCAAGACCATCGCCCGCGCCGCCGAGGCGGTCATGCGTCAGGCCGTGGCCGACAGTTCGTCAAACGCCATCCTGACGCATGACGCCCATCAGCTCGCGGCAACGGTCAAGGCGCGATTACAGGGTCTATTGGATCGCTATGGGGCGGGTGTCCACATCGTCGCCATCAAGATCCAGAAGGCGACCCCCCCGAAAAGCGTGCTCGCGGCGCTGGGGAAGGTGGTGCGCGCGCGCGAGGATGCCAAGCGATATGCAAGCGAGGCACAGGCCTATGCCGATTCCATACTCCCCAAGGCCAGCGCCGATGGCGTGGCCATGATTGACAAGGCCCACATCTATCGCGCGCACGTCATGGCCAAGGCGCGCGCGCGTTCGGCGCGTTTTTTGGCGCTCGACAAGATCTATGAACGCGCGCCGCTCGTGACCCGCGAGCGGCTTTTGATAGACGCCATGGCGCATGTCTACCGCAAGGCGCATAAGGTGATGGTGTCGGGGACCAGCCAGACCGTGGTCAATGTGCCGATGGCGTCACCCGCGAAACCACCGGTCTTGGCGGGACACGCGCCGGCGGGTGCCGGGAACAAACGATGAGGACGCGCGCCCTTTGGCCGTTTGCCGCGGCGCTGGCCTTCGTGGTCGTGCTCCTCGATGCCACGCTCTACGAGGTCGACGCCGGGCAATATGCCGTGGTCACGACCTTTGGGCGGATCGTCCAAAGCCGCGTGGGACCCGGACTGCATGCCAAGATACCGTTTGTGCAAAACGCGCATATCTTCAATGCCCGACTCTTGAACCTGCGCGTGGAGCCACAGGCCCTGCTCACCAAAGGCCGCAAACAGGTGCTGGTGGACGCCTTCGTCGAGTATCGGATCGCAAGCTTCCGCCGTTACCTGACCAGCACCGGAGGGTCGCGACATAAGGCCGAGGAACGCATCCGTGAGGCGGCGGTGACCGGGTTCCGACGATTTTTTGCACGGCGCACGCTCACCCAGGTGCTCACGGGCCAGGGCCTTGGGTCCCTGACGAAAGTGGTGGATGCGCAGGCCGCGCGCTACGGGCTTGCGATCATCGATCTGCGCATTCAGCGTCTAGGGCTTGGAGATCGCGTCGTCGACGCCATCGACAAACGCATGGCATCCGATCAGCTGACCCGCGCCGCGCGCATCGAGGCGCGCGCCATGGCCAAGGCGCAGGTGGCACGTGGACAGGCCGACCGCAAGCGCGCCCGGATTCTCGCTCAGGCCTACGAGAAGGCGGGGGTCATACGCGGCCGCGCGCAGGCCGACGCCGCCGCGATCTATGCCAAGGCCTATGGTCACGATCCGCGTTTCTTCGTGTTTTACAAGAGTCTGCGCGCCTACGTGCGGAGCTTCGCCAACCGGAAAACGACCCTCGTCATCGGTCCCGACAGCGGATTTCTGCGTTTTCTGAAAAACCAGGGGCCCTATGCAAAATGACAATCCCGGCAAGCCGTCACGAGGCGCGCGCATGAGGCGCGATCGCTGGCTTTTGCCTGTGGGAGTGGAAGAAATATTGCCGCCGGCGGCGCGCCACGCCGAGCAGGTCCGTCGGCGACTGCTGGACCTCCTCGACAGCTGGGGCTATGACCTCGTCATGCCGCCGCTCGTGGAGTATCTGGAATCCCTACTCACGGGCGTCGGACATGAACTCGACCTAAAGACCTTCAAGCTCACGGATCAGTTGACAGGTCGGCTCATGGGCCTGCGCGCGGACATGACGCCACAGGCTGCGCGCATCGATGCCCACTACCTGCGCCGTGATACCCCGGTGCGACTTTGTTATCTGGGGCCGGTGGTGCGCACGCGCCCCGATGAATTCGGGGGGGCGCGCGAACCCTGGCAGATCGGCGCGGAACTCTTCGGACAATCAGGGCCGCGCGCCGATGCCGAGGTCCTGCGGCTCATGTTGGCGCTCCTCGAGTGCGCCGGTTTTTCCAGTCTTCATGTGGATATTGGTCACGTAGGCGTGTATCGTGCCCTGGCGCGCGAGGCGGGCATGGAGGAGGCGGTCGAGCAGGAGCTCCACGAGGCGCTCCGGCGCCGGTCGCGCGCCGAGGTCGATGCGATCCTGGCGGACCTCACGCTGCCTGCGCGCAGCGACCGCCACCTGCGGGCATTGATCGATCTTCACGGGGCCGAGGCGCAGTTTATGGCGCTGGAGGCGATGCTGGCCGATGCCGGCCCGGAGGTCCGGGTCGCCCTCACTGACCTTAAGGCCATGTGGCGGGCGGTCGACCAGGCCCATCCCGGCATCAAGTGGCACTTCGATCTCGCCGAGCTGAGCGGCTATGGCTATCACACGGGCGTGGTGTTCTCGGCCTTCGTGGAAGGCTATGGACAGGCCATCGCGCAGGGTGGGCGCTACGATGAGATCGGGCACGCCTTCGGGCGGTCACGGCCGGCGGTGGGATTCAGCGCCGATCTGCGGCTGCTTCTCAAACTGCGTGATGAGCCCGCCCAGGCGCCGCCCGCAATCCTCGCGCCGTGCTGCGATGACAAGGCCTTGCGCGAGGCGGTGCGCGCGTTGCGCGCGCGCGGCGAGAGGGTGATCGAAATTTTGCGTGAGGGCGCGGAACAGGACCGGGACACGGGCTGCGATCGCGAGCTCGTACAACAAGACGGCCGGTGGACGGTCGTAGCGAGGCGTTAGGCGAGACATGGCAAAGAACATCGTGGTAATCGGTACCCAATGGGGGGATGAAGGGAAGGGCAAGATCGTCGATCTCCTGACCGAGCGCGCCTCCGCGGTCGTGCGCTTTCAGGGCGGTCATAACGCCGGCCATACGCTGGTCATATCCGGCCAAAAGACAGTCCTGCACCTCATACCCTCGGGAATCCTGAGGCGCGATGTCCGATGCTACATAGGGAACGGCGTCGTGCTTGCGGTAGGGCCCTTGTTCGATGAGGTGGTGGCCCTGGAACGAGCCGGAGTCCCGGTCCTTGACCGCCTGAAGATCAGCGATGCCTGTCCGCTCATCCTGCCGCACCATATCGCCCTCGACGTCGCCCGCGAGCGCGCGCGGGGCGCCGCCGCCATAGGGACCACGGGCCGCGGCATCGGGCCGGCCTACGAAGACAAGGTCTCGCGGCGCGGCCTGCGGCTTGGAGATATCTTTGATGAGACCTCGTTTGCCGCAAAACTGAAGGATGTGATGGCCTATCACAACTTCACCCTCGAGCACTTCTTCCATGCCCCGACGGTAAGCTACGAAGACACGCTGGCCGAGATCATGGGTTATCGCGACCGGCTCGCGAAGATCTGTTGTGATGTCCCGGAGGCCCTCGACGCTCATAAGGCGCGTGGTGAATCCCTGCTCTTTGAAGGGGCGCAGGGCACCTTCCTCGACATCGATCACGGCACCTATCCGTTCGTAACCTCCTCGAACACCAGCGCCGGTGCCGCCGCCACCGGGTCCGGCGTCGGCCCGCATGTGCTCCATTACGTGCTCGGAATCACCAAGGCCTACGCCACGCGCGTCGGGGCCGGCCCGTTTCCCACGGAACTGTTCGACGCCGTCGGTGATCGGCTCGGTGATCGCGGCCAGGAATTCGGCGCCACCACCGGTCGCAAGCGTCGCTGTGGATGGTTCGATGCCGTAGCCGTGCGCCGCGCGCGCCAGATCAATGGGTTTTCGGGGCTTTGCATCACCAAGCTCGACGTCCTGGACGGCCTCGATACGGTGAAGATCTGCGTCGCCTACGAGGTCGACGGCAAGCGTCGTGGAACGCCTCCGGCGGCGGCCGAGACCCTGGCGCGATGCCAGCCGGTGTATGAGGAGATGCCGGGATGGGGCGAATCGACGGTCGGAATTCGCCGCCTCGAGGAATTACCGTCCAATGCCCGGCGCTACCTCGATCGGCTCCAGGAACTGACCGGCACGCCCATCGACATCATATCGACCGGCGCGGATCGCGAGGAGACCATCGTGGTACGTGATCCATTTCAGGAATAATGGGCTTTAGCTTATAAGCGCACGCCGGACTTGGTACCGAGGAGAGGACTTGAACCTCCACGGGGTTACCCCCACTAGCACCTGAAGCTAGCGCGTCTACCAATTCCGCCACCCCGGCCCGGCATGGCTTCAAGGCCGGCGACTCTACCGAGAACAGGACACGATGTCAACGCGAAACGATCCCCCACAATTCCACGACCCCGAGGCCGAGCGAGAGGCCCAGAACTATGAGTTTCCCGTGCCGAGCCGCGAGGCCGTCATGGCCTATCTCGGATCACAGGATGAGCCGGTCCCGCTACGCCAGCTGCTGGAAGACCTGGGGGTACGCGGCGAACGGGATGTCGAGTCCTTCGGGCGGCGCTTGCGCGCCATGGAACGTGATGGCCAGCTCCTGAAGAATCGTCGCGGGCGCTATGGCCTGGTGCAGCGCATGGATCTCATCCAGGGGCGCGTGATCGGCCATGCGGATGGCTTCGGATTCCTGGCGCGCGAAGATGGCAATGACGACCTGTTCATACCGGCGCGCGAGATGCGCAAGGTCCTGCACGGCGACCGCGTGGTGGCCCATGTGGCCAGCCTCGACGCCCGCGGACGCGGCGAATGCCTGATCGTGGAGGTCCTGGAGCGCGCTCAGAAGCAGGTCGTGGGGCGCTACCGCGAGGAGCGCGGGGTGGCGTTCGTAACCCCCGACGATCGCCGTATCGGGCGCGACATCATGCTCGGCGACGACCCCGGGGCGATGACCGCTCACGCCGGCGAGATCGTGGTCTGCGAGATACTGGAGCAGCCGACCGCCAAGAGCCCGCCTGTCGGACGCATCATCGAGGTACTTGGCGATCGCGACGCGCCGGGGATGGAGATCGCGATCGCGCTACGCAAATACGATCTCCCGCATGAGTTCGGCCAAGCCGTGCAAGACCAGGTGGCCGGTCTTGCGCCCACCATAGACGCCGCGGAGGCGGCGCGCCGGGAAGACCTGCGTGACCTGCCGCTTGTCACCATAGACGGGGAGGATGCACGCGATTTTGACGATGCCGTCTATTGCGAGAAGAACCGCGGAGGCTGGCGGCTCGTGGTCGCGATCGCCGATGTGTCGTACTATGTGAGGTCCGGCACCGCGCTCGACGAAGAGGCCCGGGCGCGCGGAAATTCGGTCTATTTCCCGAAGGCCGTGATCCCCATGCTCCCCGAGGTGCTGTCAAACGGCCTGTGCTCCCTGAACCCCGATGTCGATCGGCTCTGCATGGCCTGCGAAATCCAGCTGGACCGATACGGCAAGTTCAAGAAATATCGCTTTTTCGAGGCCGTCATGCGATCCCGCGCGCGCCTCACCTATACCGAGGTCGCCTCCCTGCTTGCCGGCGCCGCCCAGGCGGCGCCGGAACGCGCTGCGCTCATGCCGGCCCTGGAGGCCCTCTACGGCCTTTACCGGGTTTTGCATGGCGCCCGTGCGAAACGCGGATCCGTCGACTTCGAGTTGCCCGAGACCCGCATCGTATTCGACGCCAACCGCAAGATCGAGCGCATAGAACCGCTGGTGCGCAATGATGCCCATAAGCTCATCGAGGAATGCATGCTGGCGGCCAATGTCTGTGCCGCGCAATTTCTCATCGATCAGGGCGCGCCGGCGCTCTTTCGGGTGCACGCCGGACCGACAGCGCAGAAACTGAAGGATCTGCGCGTCATGCTCTTCGAGATGGGGCTCGAGCTAAGTGGTGGCGACAAGCCGAGCGGGAAGGATTATGCGGCGCTGCTCGCGCAGGCCCCACCCGGCCCCGAGGGGCGACTCCTGCAGACGCTGCTCCTGCGTAGCCTGAGCCAGGCGATGTACGGCCCCGAGGATATCGGCCACTTCGCCCTGGGCTACGAGCATTACACCCATTTCACCTCGCCGATCCGTCGCTATCCGGACCTCATCGTGCACCGCGCCATCAAGAGTGCGCTCGGGAAAACACCGGCGCGCGTCCCGGACATGTCGATGAAAGCCCTTGGCGAACACTGCTCGCAGACCGAACGACGCGCCGACGACGCCACGCGTGATGTGATCCGCTCGCTGAAGACCGAATATATGGCCGACAAGGTCGGGCAGGAGTTCGACGCGGTGGTGAGCGGGGTGATGGCCTTTGGGCTTTTCGTCGAACTCGCCGATATCTACGTCGATGGCCTGGTGCATGTGTCCTCGCTCGGCCACGACTACTATCACTTCGACCCGGCCCATCACCGCATGGTCGGGGAGCGCACCGGCCAACACTACCGGCTCGGCGATGCCGTACGCGTGCGATTGCTGCGCGTCGACATAGACGAGGGCAAACTCGATTTCGAACTCATCGCGCAGACCACAGAGAGGGCGGCGCGCCCCGACGGCGCTGCGCGCCCCAGGCGCCGCCGCCGATCGCGCCGTGGCTGACGATAGCGCGTTCGCGGAGCTGATCGCGGGCCCGCACGCGGTATCGGCGGCCCTGAAGGCCCATCCCGATACCGTCGATTGCGTATGGATCGCCAAGGAGCGGTCCGATGAGCGCATGCACGGTATCGTGGCCCTGGCGCGCGCGGCGCACGTGCTGGTGCGCCAGAGCCCGCGCACGGCCCTCGACCGCATGGCCCCGGGGCTCGCGCACCAAGGGGTGCTGGCGCGCCGCCGACACGTGGAGCGCGCGCGCGAAGAGGATCTCATGGCCCATCTAGGACGTCTGGCGCAGCCCCTGGTGCTAGTCTTGGACGGGGTGCAGGATCCGCACAACCTCGGGGCCTGCCTGCGTAGCGCCGAGGGCGCGGGGGTGGATCTCGTGATCGTGCCACGACATGCCCGCGCGCCCCTGTCGGCGGTCGCCTCGCGCGCGGCGTGCGGGGCCGCCGAACGTCTGCCGCTCTACGAAGTGGCCAATCTCGCGCGGACCTTGCGCGCACTGAAAGAGGCCGGGTTGTGGGTGGTGGGCGCGGCCGCCGATGCCCAAACCTCCCTGCACGACAGCCCGCCGCCGACCCCCACCGCATGGGTCTTGGGCGGGGAGGGATCGGGGTTGCGGCGCCTGACCCGGGAGGCCTGCGATGTGCTGGTACGCATCCCCATGCACGGGCACACCGAGAGCCTGAACGTCTCCGTGGCCACCGGGCTGTGCCTTTATGAAAGCGTGCGCGCACGGGCTGCCGCCAAGACCCGCTCCCCGGAAATTGCGTTACCCCCCATAAATCACTAGAATGGCGCCCGCACCTTGCCTGTGGCAATGGGTCACAGGCTTTACAGCCATAAGGGGCCATCATGCGTCATTATGAAATCGTGTTCCTGGTCCACCCGGACCAGAGCGAGCAGGTACCCGCCATGATCGAGCGCTATCGCTCGCTCATAGAAGGCGGCGACGGCCGCATCCATAGGCTCGAGGATTGGGGTCGGCGCCAGCTCGCCTATCCGATCAGCAAGGTCCACAAGGCCCACTACGTGCTCATGAACATCGAATGCACGCCAGCGATCCTGGCCGAGCTCGAGACCGCGTTCAAGTTCAATGATGCCGTGATCCGGACACTGACGCTTGCGCGCGACGAGGCGGTCACCGCGCCATCACCGCTGGCCAAGGAAAACCAGGACGCAGCGCCGGCACGACCGGTGCGGGCGCGTAGTGACGAAGACGGGGCCGAGCGGGACACCGCCGAGACCTCGGCCTAAGGAGAGAGTCCATGTCGCGCTTTTTTCGCCGCAAGAAGTTCTGCAAGTTTACTGCCGAAGGCACAGTCGAGATCGATTACAAGGATCTCGCGACCCTGAAGGCCTACATCACCGAGACCGGCAAGATCATCCCGAGCCGGAATACCGGCACCAAGGCCCGCTATCAGCGTCAGCTCGCGCGTGCCGTGAAACTCGCCCGGCATCTCGCGCTTTTGCCATATAGCGACGCGCACAACTAAGGAACGCGCCCATGCAGATCATTCTCCTTGAGAAAATCCGGAATCTCGGCGACCTCGGCGACCAGGTGACCGTGAAGCCCGGCTTCGGGCGCAACTTCCTGATCCCGAAGGGTAAGGCGGTGCGCGCCACGCCCGAGAACAAGGCGCGCTTCGAGTCCGAGCGCGCGGAACGCGAGCGGCGTCAGCAAGAACAGCTGGCGAATGCGCGGGCGCGTGCCGAACGGCTCGGCGGGCTCACCATACAGCTGGTCCGCAAGGCCGGGGAAGAGGGCCGCATCTTCGGGTCGGTGGGGACATCCGATATCGCCGAGGCCATGGTCGCTGCCGGTTTCGAGATCACCAAGGCCGAGATCGAGCTGCCCAATGGGCCGCTGAAGACCGTGGGGGATCACGAGCTGCAGGTGAGCCTGCATTCCGAGGTGACGGCCACCATCATCGTGTCAGTCGTCGCGGAATCCTAGGACCGGCGGCCACGGCCGCCGAGGGGGGTGGACCATGACCGATAAGACCGCGGGCGCTCCGCGCATCCGCGGCGGCGTGGAACCGCGAGTGCGTGTCGCCCCGCAGTCCCTGGAGGCCGAACAGGCGGTCTTGGGCGGGCTTTTGCTCGATGCCGGGGCCTGGGACCGTATCGCCGATCGTATCTCCGAAGTCGATTTCTATCGGCGCGAACACCAGATCATCTTCGCGGCCGTAGCCGGCCTTCACGAAGACGGGCGGCCGGTCGACATCGTGACCGTGAGCGAGCGCCTCGGCGCCGGTCCCCTGGAGGCGGTGGGCGGGCTTGGCTATCTGGGGGCGCTGGCGGAAAACACCCCCAGCGCCAACAATATCCAGGCCTATGCCGACATCGTGCGCGAACGCGCCTTGGTGCGGCGCCTGATTGAAGTGGTCAACGATATCGGCGACAAGGCCTACCAACCGGAGGGCCGCAGCGCCGTCGAATTGCTCGACTACGCTGAACGCGGGGTGTTCGCGATCACCGAAAGCGGCAGTCGCCGCGGGGGCTTCCGGCCCCTGAAGACCCTCTTGACCGCCGCTGTCGACCGTATCGATACCCTGTTTCGCTCGAACTCCACGATCACCGGCGTGGCCACCGGATTTACCGACCTCGACAATATGACCTCGGGCCTTCAACCTGGCGACCTTGTGATCGTGGCCGGGCGCCCATCGATGGGCAAGACTGCGTTCGCGCTCAATATCGCCGAGAATGCCGCCGTGGGCCTGAAACTCCCGGTGGCGATCTTCAGTCTGGAGATGCCGGGCGAACAACTGGCCATGCGCCTCATGTCATCCTTGGGGCGCATAAACGCCCACAGGCTGCGCACCGGGAAGCTCGAGGACGAGGACTGGCCGCGGCTGACATCGGCGGTGGGTATGCTGGCGGAGGCCTCGGTGTACATCGACGACACCCCGGCGCTCACCCCGATGGAGCTGCGCGCACGCTCCCGGCGGTTGATGCGCGAACATGGTCTGGGGCTCATCGTGGTCGACTATCTGCAGCTCATGCAGGCCTCGGAAAGCACCGAGAACCGAGCCACGGAAATATCGGGAATTACCCGGTCTCTCAAAGGCTTGGCAAAGGAACTTAATGTTCCACTCGTGGCCTTGTCGCAGCTGAATCGATCCCTGGAACAACGCCCCAACAAGCGTCCGGTGATGTCGGATCTGCGGGAATCCGGGGCCATCGAACAGGATGCCGACGTCATCTTCTTCATCTATCGCGATGAGGTCTACAACGAGGAGAGCGAGGACAAGGGGACCGCCGAGATCATCATCGGCAAGCAACGCAACGGACCGATCGGAAAGGCCCGACTCACCTATCTCGGGGAGTACACGCGTTTCGAAAACCATGCCGATGCCCATGCCTATGATGGATCCTATGCATGAGGCCGGCATGCGCCTCGCTGGACGCCGCGGCCCTTCGCCATAACCTGGCCGAGGTGCGGGCCCTGACCGGGGCGCGGGTCATGGCCATCGTCAAGGCCAACGGCTACGGCCATGGACTGATATGGGTGGCGAAGACCCTTGCCGAGGCCGACGCCTTCGGGGTGGCGAGTCTGGAGGAGGGGCTTGAGCTGCGCGAGGCGGGCATCCGTCAGGAGATCTGTCTGCTGGAGGGATTTTTCGATGCCGCCGAAATCCCCGTGATCCTGCGCGAGCGGCTGACGCCGGTGGTCCATGACCACTATCAGATCGGGGCCTTGAAGGGTATGCGCGGCGAGCGGCGCTGCGATGTATGGATCAAGGTCGACACCGGCATGCATCGCCTCGGCTTCGAGCCGGCCGAGATACCCGCCGTGGTGGCCGAGCTCGCGGCCTTGCCGTGCATCGCGCGACTTGGCCTGCTGTCCCATCTGGCATGCGCCGAGGAGACCGACACGATGGCCACCCGGCTCCAGATCGAGCGCTTCGCGGGACTCGCGTTTCCGGGCTTGCGACGCAGCCTTGCCAATTCCGCGGGAATCATGCGGTGGCCGGCGGCGCACGCCGACTGGGTACGCCCCGGCCTCATGCTCTATGGGGCCTCACCGCTCGCCCCGGATCCTTCGACGCCGACCCGTTTGAAACCGGTCATGACCCTGCGCAGCCGCCTGATCAGCGTCCGCAACCGCCGTGAAGGGGACGCGATCGGTTATGGCGGCGTGTACCGTTGCCCGCATGATATGCCGGTGGGGGTCGTGGGCGTGGGTTACGGCGACGGCTATCCCCGCGAATTCCATACCGCGGTATCGGTGCTCGTGCGCGGTCAGCGCGCGCCGGTCATAGGGCGGGTTTCGATGGACATGCTGACGATCGACCTGCGCGCCGTGGCCGGGGCAGAGGTCGGCGATGAAGTGATCCTGTGGGGACAGGGCTTGCCGGTCGAAGAGGTGGCACGCGCCGCCGGGACCATCCCATACACCCTGCTCTGCGGTCTTACGCAACGGCTCCCCCGGCGTGAGTGCCCATGAAGGCGCGCAGCTACTACCAGTGCCGTGAGTGCGGGGCGCGCTCGGTCCAGTGGGCCGGACGATGCGATGCCTGCGCCGCCTGGAACACGATGGTGGCGATGGGCGCCCCCGCCCCGGCCGATGTCCCCGCGGGCGGCAAGCGCGCGATGTCGTTGTCGGAGGTGCACTGCGAGGGCGTGATGCGCTGGCCGTCCGGCCTGCAAGAACTCGACCGCGTGCTCGGCGGAGGAGTGGTGCCGGGCTCGGTGGTACTGTTGGGTGGCGATCCCGGTATCGGCAAATCGACGATCCTCATCCAGACCCTGGCGGCCATGAGCGCGAACCTGAGCGCCCTGTATGTCACCGGCGAGGAATCGACCGCACAGGTGGCCCTGCGCGGCCGCCGGCTTGGGCTCCTGGCACCGGGCATGAAATTGCTGGCCGAGACCAATGTCGAGGCAATCATCGCCCAGGCGCGCCTGGAAACCCCGCGGGTTCTGGTGATCGACTCGATCCAGACCGTCTATCTGCCGCACCTCGCGCAGGCCCCGGGCAGCGTCGCCCAAGTGCGCGAGGCGGCCGCCACGCTGGTACGCTACGCCAAGGAATCCGACACGGCGCTCTTTCTGGTCGGACATGTGACCAAGGAAGGGCAACTGGCCGGACCCCGGGTGCTCGAACACATGGTCGACGCGGTCTTATACTTCGAGGGCGACAGCGGCAGCCGCTATCGCCTGATCCGCGCCATCAAAAATCGTTTCGGGGCGGTCAACGAAATCGGCGTGTTCGTGATGACCGAAGGCGGCCTGCGCGAGGTGACCAATCCCTCGGCGCTGTTCCTCCGTCAGGACGCCCATAATGCCCCCGGGAGCGTCACATTGGTGACGCAAGAGGGCACGCGGCCGCTGCTCGTCGAGGTCCAGGCCTTGATCGACGAGAGCCCGGGAGGCAACCCGCGTCGTGTCGCCCTGGGGCTCGATGGCCAGCGCCTGGGCATGCTGCTGGCCTTGTTGCATCGCCACGGCGGGCATGCCACCGGGCGTCACGATGTATTCGTGAATGTCGCCGGCGGCGTCCGCGTCACCGAAACCGCCTCCGATCTCGCCGTCCTGCTGGCCTGCGCCTCAAGCCTCACGGACCGCCCGGTGGCCCGTGATCTCGTGGTCTTTGGGGAGGTGGGGCTGGCCGGCGAGATGCGCCCGGTACCCCGCGGCCAGGAACGACTGCGGGAGGCGGCGAAGCTTGGCTTCAAGCGCGCGATCGTCCCGGCCGCGAACGTGTCCAAACGCGCGGCGCATGGTGACATTGCAGTATTCGGGGCCCGGCAGCTGAGTGAAGCACTGGCACAGTTTTTGAACGAATAGAACGGGGAATCGGCCCGGGGGACCGGCCGTAGCGGGAGAGTCGCGAGATGGCACTCATGACAAATCACGGCAGGCGGCCGAAACCATCGGGGATGTGGGCGACAAACGCGCGCCAACGACCCCTGCTCAAGGCCTATCAGCCCCTCGCGCCGGCATTCGCCGGGGCCCTGGCGGCGTTGGCAGGACTCGGGTTCGCCCTGGCGGCCCATATCATGAGAATGGGAGCGGATGGGCCGGGTGCGCGCGCGCTGCTGGCGGCCCCCTGGATCGACTTGCTGGGCGCCAAGATCGCGTTTTGGTATGGACTCGCAATACAGGCCAGCGCCGTGGTCATCGGCGGGTCGCTCGCGGTATGGCGGTGGCGCGTACTGCGACGCCGCGTCGGTTTGCTGGTCGGGGGCGACGCCCTGCCCGCGCCGCACGCCCCGCGCGCCACCTTTCTGCGGACCCTGGAGCGCCTCATTGCCAGCGCCGATGATCGGCCTTACAGCCTTGTCCTCTTTGATATCGACGGGTTTCGCATACTGAACGACCGTCATGGGGCGGAGGCCGCCGACGCGCTTTTGGCGGATGTCGGACGACAGCTGGCATCGGCGTTGCCGCGGAGCGCGCACATGGCGCGATTTGGTAGCGACGAATACCTGGTGTTCGTGCCGGACATGGGCATTGGCGAGGCCTTCCTTCTTGCGCGCGCGGCGCTCGATCACGTGGCGCGAGGGCCTTTCGGGATGAGCGGGAGGCCGCTCGGCGTGACCTTGACCGCCGGTACGGCCTCGTTCCCGGAGACCAGTCACAGCCTGCGGGACGCGATCAGCCAGGCGACATCGGCGCTGCAGGAGGCCAAGGATCGGGGGCGCGATACGGTGATCGCGGCGCGCCCCAACAAGATCGGACTGTGCCGACTCGGGGCCGAGGTGGAATCGGCCCTAAGTGATCGCCGCGTGTATGCCGCCTATCAGCCCATAGTGAACTTGCAGACCGGCCAGCCGATCGCCGAGGAGGGGCTGGCGCGCATCGTCTTGCCGCATGGACAGGTACTAGGCGCCGACCAGTTCATGGGGGCCGCCACCGATCTTCGGTTGGTGAGCCGCATCGATCAAGCACTCATCGAGCAGGCCCTTGAGCGCTGCCGCGTTCAGAGCCTTCAGGGTGACCGGCGTCTGCGGTTCATCAACGTCTCGGCGGCACTTTTGCAAGAACGCCAGCTACTTGCGCAAGTGGCATCGGCGTTTAGCGGCTGCGACGTACTGGGCGAACTCACGGGCAGCCGCAACCCGCTGGTGATCGAGATCACCGAGCGCGAGTTGTTGCGCGACCCGGCGGCCGCCCTGCACGCCCTGCAGCCCTTGCTCGATATAGGCGCACGGCTCGCCATCGACGATTTCGGGAGCGGCTATTCATCGTTTCTTTATTTGACCACGCTCCCCATCTCCTTCCTGAAGATCGAAATGGAGCTCTTGAAGGCCGCGCGCACGAGCGAACGGGCGCGCTCCATCCTGAAAGGAATCCAAGGCATCGCCAAGGACCTCAGCATCCTGACGATAGCCGAAGGGATCGAAGACGAGGAACTCGCGGGGATCGCCCGCGATCATGGCGTGGATTGGGCGCAAGGCTTCTACTTCGGGCGGCCGGCACTCGAGATGGCAGCCGCTCGCATGCCCGTCACGAGCCGGGGCGAGTGACGCCCTCAACCCGCTAAAACTGGCACACTCCGTGTCGATATACAGGCCGTGGGCGGGCCCACCCGGGACAGGAGGGGCGAGGGTCCCGCTGGCGCGCTGTGATGGGCGGCTCACGCCCGCACGCCGCCCGACCAGACGCGGCTTCTCCTTCGGTTCTACGCTCACGATACTCTTTTAAATCGGCTGCTTACGATAACTTCCTAAGAAGCCGTCTGAGGTTATGCGCCGGTGCGATGCAGGGCCGGCCCGTTGCCCTCAGCGCTGCCCGGGCCCGAGCGGCCGTGTGCGGCGCAGGATGACGCTAAGCCCCACGTTGACCAGCAATACCATCAAGATCACGAGGAAGGCGGCAGCGAATGCCAGCGCATGCGCCGACCGATACGGTTGGTTGATGAAGCTCCAGATGACATAGGTGAGGTAGCCGATCGGCTCGTGAACGAGCTTTCCATTCCACAGAAAATTCGACCAGCCGGCCGTGTAGATCAGGGGGGCGGTCTCACCGAGGGCGATGGCAATGGCGAACAGGACCCCGGTCAGTATCCCCGGAAGCGCAAGCGGCAGGGCAATGCGCGTGATGACCGTGAGCTCGCGAAACCCCAAGGCATAGCCCGCCTCGCGCAGTCCATTTGGGACTTGAAGAAACGATATCTCGGTGAAACGCGCGACGTAAGGGACGACCATGATGGCAAGCGTCAGAGACCCGGCGAGTACCGAGAACTGCCAACCCATGCCAATCACGAGCGTAACGTAGCTGAAGTACCCGAGGACAATGGATGGGACCCCGGCCAGGACATCGTCCAAGAAACGCACGGTGCGACCAAACCGGCCGCGTCCGAACTCGGAGAGATAGATGCCGGCAAGGATGCCGACCGGGGCGGCAAAGACCAGGGCCCCGAACACCAGGACCAGCGTGCCGGTGATGGCATTGAGCAGGCCCCCCGATATGCCGTTCGTGACCTGCGTAAAGAGCGTGAGCGACAGCGCCGATAGGCCTTTGCGGATGACGGTGTAGAGGATGTCGAGCAACGGGGCTGCGACCAGCACGAAAGACACCGCCGCCAAGACCCAACCAAGACCGGACAGACCCTTACGGCGCGCGATGCGCGACAACTTAAACGGGTGAGGCATTACGCGAGGTCCCGGTAAGAAGGCGCGCTATGATATTGGTGACGACCGAAATAATGAACAGTATGAGCGCGATCTCCGCCAACGATCTGACGGCCATCCCGGTCGGATCCTGCATGGCGCTGTCCAATTGGGAAACGATGAACGAGGCCATGGTCGTGATCGGGCTGTAGATGTTGCCCGGAAAGTAATTCAGGGCACCGCCGCTCACCATAAGGACCGCCATGGTCTCCCCCAGGGCGCGGCCTAAGCCAAGGATGCCCGCGCCTATGATGTTGCCGCGCACCGCCGGCAACATGGCGCGTCGCACCACCTCAAAATGCGTGGCGCCCAGCGCATACGCGGCCTCCTTTGTCTCCGATGGAACCCGGGCCAGGGCGTCGCGCACGGTGGCGGCAATGATGGGCACGACCATGAGTGCAAGCACGATGGATGCGGCGAGCAGGCCGTATCCGCTCCCGATGGGCCCCGCGAAGAATGGCACGAAACCCAGCACCGCCCGCAGTCCGGGCCCGAGGGTATGGGCCACGAGCGGTGTGAGTACCGCATAGCCCCACAGGCCGTAGACGACGCTCGGTACCGCCGCCAGCATCTCGACTACGAACGACAACGGGGCCTTCAGACGGCGGCTACGCAGGCCTTCGGCCAGGAATACCGCCACACCGAGGCTCACGGGAATGGCGATGACGAGCGCGATAGCCGACGTCAATAGCGTTCCCACGATGAATACGAGAATGCCGTAGTTCGCGCCAATGGGTACCAGTACACCACGTCGCTTCACGGGATCGGCATAGAGATTCCCGAGGCTCCAGGTGTGGCCGGTAAGGAAATGCCAGCCATTGAATGTCAGGGCTGGCCAGGAGTAACGGGCAAGAAAGACGAGGACGGCGAGTAGGGCGAGCGGTATGAGGCTTGTGACGAGTACAAGTATGATCCGAAATGGTCGAAGCGTCATGAGGCTCTCAGAGAAAGCCGGGGCCCCTACAAGGCCCCGGCGATCGGCTCCCTTAATGGATCTTGGCGATCTGCTTGCGGCTCAGCGCCGAGATACGCGGCGGTAATGCGATGAAGTGCACCTGGCGCAGGAACTTGCGCGCGTTGCCTTCATGAGTATCCACCGCCCACGACAGGAACTCGCGCAGGGTGGTGGCCATGACGCCGCTCGGCTGATGGTCGTTGACGATGGCGTACTCGTAATTGATGATGGGATAGGACTCGGCCCCGGGCGCGAACACGAGGCTGATACGTTCGTCGGCCGGGGTCTTGTTCACGAGCTCGGCGGCCGCCGCGCCCACGGTTTTCCTGGTGGGTAGCAGGAAGTGTCCCGCACGATTCTTAAGGAGCGCGGTGCCAAGATGCGCGCGCGCCACCTCTTTTGTGAAACTCACGCCGATGTAGGCGATGGAGTAGGGCGTCTGGGCGGCGGCCTGCACCATTCCCGGATTACCGAGCGCACCCAGGCCGCCCGGCACCGCCGGCCAGCTGATGGTGGTGCCGTAACCCACATGCGAGTTCCAGTACGGTGTCGAAAACGACAAATACTGACTGAATATGAACGTGTCCCCACTACCATCGGTTCTGTGAATGGGGGTGATGAGGTGGTGCGGCAGGTGCCGGCCCGGGTTCAACTTGGCGATCGCCGGGGCATTCCAGTAACGGATCTGGCCGTCATAGATACCGGCCAGGACCGGGCCACTCAACTTCAGATGGACGTTGTTCAGTCCGGGAATGTTATAGTTGATCGTCTGCGCCGAGATGGCCAGCGGGATATTCAAGATCGCAGGGTTCTGCTTGACCTGCATATTGCTCATGTAGGCATCCGACGCGCCGATCTGCGCGACACCCGATGTGGCCTCCGAGATCCCGGTACCGCTCCCCGTCCCCTGGGTCGTGATGCGCACACCCGGGTGACTACGCGTGTACGCCGGCACCCACAGATTGAACAATGGATAGAGCAAGGTGGAGCCGGTCTCGGTCACATTGACCGTGCGCGCGAACGCCTGCGGGGTATTCAGGATACCGGCAACCGCCAGCGCGAGTACCGACCCCCCGAGCACGGCATGGAACGGGGACCTGCTCATTCTTTTTAACATAGCTGCCTCTAGGGTTGGTGGATTGCCGTGAAGCCTACGGAGGATTCATGACAACCCCATGACAGGCATCGCGCGCGCCATTTTAACCCAATCCCCGCGCATTGCCACCACCCCATGGGCGGCAAACGCCGCCCACGTTCTCACACCGCCGGCAACTCGCGCAGGCGCGCGCCGTGTTCATCGCCCGCACCGCGGGTGGCGGGGGCGATGACGGGACGATCGGTCTGCGTGGCGCTACGTCGGCTGCGCCGCAGGCCCGCGGACAGTCCCGCCAGCGCCAGACCCAATCCCGCCACGACCGCGATCGTGCCGCGGTGCAGGGTCGTCCAGACCTCGGGGCTGCGGCTTATCGAGCGATCGGAAAACGGGCCATGAACACCATGATCCCCAGGCACCGGTCGCCAGAGATTGTCGGGACGCGTGCGATCGACCGGCCCGGGCGCTTCCTGTGAACGATAACCGTTGCGCGCCAGATAATGATCCAGGAGGCCTGGCGCGATCTTGTTGGCGAGAATGGCGGCCACGGTCGAGCCCCCGACATCGATCTCGCGACGATCGTGGCGCGCCGCCCAGATCACCGCGCGGGCCGCGACCTCGGGCTCATAAATCGGAGGAACAGGTTGAGGATTATGATTCATCTTATTCTTGGACCAAGAAAATTGTGTCGTATTCATGGCGGGCATCTGGACCATGGTCACACGCACGCGGCTCTTGTCGTGGAGTAACTCGGTGCGTAGCGACTCAGTGAAACCCTCGATCGCGTGCTTGGCCCCGCAATACGCGGCCTGCAGAGGGATGCCGCGATAGGCGAGCGCCGAACCGACCTGGATGATGACACCGCGGTCACGCGGCAGCATACGGCGCAAGGCCGCCATCGTACCGTAGGCATAGCCGAGATAGGTGACCTCGGTGACGCGCGCGATCTCCTCGGGGCGCAGCGTCTTGACCGGTGAGAAGACCGAGACCATGGCATTATTGACCCATACCGAGATTGGTCCGAGTTCCGCTTCGACGGCCTGCGCGGCGGCCTCGACCTGGTCGGCATCCGAGACGTCGGTTGGCACCACGAGCGCCTGACCGCCCAGGGACTCCACCTCCCGCTTGGCGGCCTCAAGCCCCTCGCGTCCCCGCGCCAGCAGGCCGATTTTCGCACCCTGGCGGGCAAAACCACGGGCCACGGCACGGCCGTGCCCGGCACTTGCGCCCGTTATGACGACCACATCCTGAGTGTTTGCCATATGTCCTCCTGGTCGGAAAAGAGAGGTGTTTCGGTAAAAGACGCAGGCCCCGTCACGGTAGCGGGGAAGGCGAGGGCCGACAGCGCCCGCAACCACCCGACCGGGGGCTGGTGATCCCCCTATACAGCCTGGTCGCCGCGGCATACGGACCATCACGACCCCTGCGCGTAACGACACCGTGGGCCCTCGCGAAGGCCCCATGAGGTTCCGGTCGCGCGCTCGATCGCTATTGTACCGATACCGCCGCCGGCATTGATCCGCCTTAGGGATGGACGCCGAACGATAGGGCGGGGCGACCCGCGCATGAGGGACCGCGACGAAGCCAAGGCGCGGGGCTATGCTTGGGGCTCACGCCTCCCGTGCCTCACCGGGGCCGCGGCCGAGACCGCCACACGCGGCTCCCGGCACGGCATCGGCAGGTCGCAGGACGTCAGTCGATCCCGCAAGGCGCAATAGCCGTAGGTCGCCGCGAGGCTGCTCGTGCCGGACGATAATACGAGCAGACCCGGGAACAGACCCTCTCGCTCCAGCTCGCGGCCGGTGGTCCAGTGCCGGCAGCCGGTGCAGCCCGCGGACATCAACGCAAGGCCGCCCATTGGCTCCCGAACACGATCGTAGACAGGACATAACCGACGGCGAGATTGAAGACGACGCCCGCGGAGAATACGAGCACCACCCGGCGCTCCACGGCCAACATCTGGCGAAACCGGGTGTTCAATCCGATCGCAAGAAAGCAAAGCGTGAAGGCCCATGTGCGCAGGCCCACCAGGGGCACCAGAAGATCATGGCGAAGCGCGGACGTCATCTGCAAGGTGAGGAGGCTCATGACGCCCGCGGCCAGCAAAAAGCCGATGACGAACTTGGGCACGCGCCGCCACCAGGCATGCGCGCTGCTGGGATCGGGAGATGAAGGCCTCGCCCCCGGCGAGCGATGCCAAGTGGTGGTGAATGTCCAGAAGATCGCCCATAGACCTATCCAGACGTCGCGTCCGATCACCTTGGTCAAAGTAAACGCCTTGATCACGACATCGGCATGGCCCACCATGGCCCCGAAACTGCTGGCCGCCGCCATACCGGCGGCATCGGCGAGTTCGGATGTCCCGATCCAGGCGCCCCCTTGCCCCGGCGTGAGCCCGAAGAAGACCGCCAACTGGGGAAGCACCACCACCCAGGCGAGCGAAAACAGGATGACCAGCGATATCGCCTGATAGATCTCCTGGCGTCGCGCCTCCACCGCCGAGCCGGCGGCCATGGCCGCCGATACCCCACAGACGCCGGCGCCGGTTCCCAGGACTGCTGCTTGGCCGTGACTTAGGCCCCACCAACGGCCAAGGCCGTAGATCGCGCCGACCGTAAGGATCGTGCCGACCGCCGCCTGCATCAATGCCGCCGGTCCAGCGCTCAAGAGCAGTGAGAGGGGAAAGGTGGCGCCGAGCAGGACGATCCCGGTCTTCAGGTAGAGCTCGACGCGTAAGGCCGGCTTCATCCAATCGGGAATCACCACCAGGTTGCCTATGGCAAGACCCAGGAGCAGCGCCACGACCGGCGGCTCAAGTTCGAAGCGCGCGGACTGCGCCCAGCCGGATATCGAAAACGTCGCCAAGGCCAGCAGAAACAACACCAAGAATCCCAGCAGGAAGCGTTCAAGGTCCAGATTGAGAAAGATCACGGGTATGGCAAGAAATAGGGAAAAGACAATGGGCTGTAGCAATACCGCATCCCATTGGTGATCGAAGAAGGCGAGCAACACGCCCCAGGTTTGCCAATGGAGCCCCGCCGTGTTCAAGGCCACCATCTGCGCAAGCGGCGAACCCGCCTGCCACGCCATCCATACCCCAAGCAAGGCCAAAAGCCCAATGACCGTGGCCCAAAAATCCTCCGTTTTCAGCATCTCCCCTCCCTCCGCTCTTTTTTATAGTCAATGTTCGCGTGGCAGCGGGGGCCGCTTTCTCCCTCTGTGCGCGCCGCCCAGCCGGCACACCAGCCCATTATCGAGGTATGACCTGAAATTCGCGGGGCGCCTTGATATACGACAAACGGGCAGCCCATAGGGCGCGGTGCGCGAACTGGTTTTGTGGCGGCTTATTTGTCCGGGGGCGGCGTGCCGGCCGTGGCCTGGGCATGATTCAAGGCTGCTACCAAGACGACGCCGCCGACGACGTTGCCGAGAAAGGTCGGGATCATGAATTGCGTGAAGTACCCGGGCCAGGACAAGCCACCGCGCAAGACCAGATAGAACGCCTCCACGGAGCCTGCGATGAGGTGCGGAAAGCCGGCGACACTGATGACATAGGTCAAGAGCATGATGATGACGACGCGCGCGGTCTCCGCGGCCGGCAATAACCACACCATGAGTGCAACCAGCCAGCCCGCGAACACGGCCCCGAGAAACATCGGCGCAAAGGGGCGCAAGGCGTGATGGCCAAGCACGGTCAATGTATGCTGCATGCCGGCCTTGAAGAGCGAGGTGTCGGCGATCGCCCAAGCAAACAGCAGGGCCCCCAGGAGGTTGGTGGCAAGTACCGTGGCCCACAGCGTCATGACCCGCGCGAACTTGCGCCACGTCAAATCCTGCATGAGCGGCAGGATCGGGGTCAGGGTGTTTTCCGTGAACAGCTGCTGGCGCCCGAGGACGACGATGATAAAGCCGAGCGTATACCCAAGGCCCGCCACAAGCTTGCGCCACGAACTGGCCGGCAGCCCATGATAGATCATGCCCTCGCCGAGCATTGAAAAACCCATGGAAAGACCGGCCGCGAGACCCGACCACGCGAGTGCCGGGATCGACCTCTGCAGTTCCTGCTCCCCCTCTTCGCGAATCACCTCGTGGACCACGCCCACCGAGATCGTGACGCGCTCCTGGGTCTTTTTCAGCTCGTTGCGGTCAAGCTTCAGGGTATTTGGCTTATTTTCCGGGTCTGGACACATGGGATAACCGCTCCTTTCGTGGGTTTCATGTTCAGACTATCTAAATCCGCCACCATCAGGAATGGCGCTCGCGCCCCAGGCCTCTTTGGGATGCCTGGATGGAGACGCGCGTAGCGAGGCCGCAATCCTGCGACACATCCGTTACGTTTCCGCATGGAAGTGCAAGCGATGCGTAGGAGTAGTTTCCGGGAGGTCGTCAGGAGACGATATAGGCCCGCGCGTCCGTCTCTTTGACCTCCAAACCGAGCCCCGGTCGGGAGAGGTCCGGCGTCAGGAGGCCGCCATCTGGGGTGGGCGCCCCGTCGAACAGCATGTGCTCTATGCGGACGTGATCGTGGAAATATTCCATATGTCGTATCTGCTGACAGGCGGCGCATACGGGCAAATGGATAGCGGGTGCCGTATGTGAAGAAAACGGCAGACAATGGGCCTGACATAGGGCATCCAGGCGCAGGAATTCACTGACACCGCCGCAACGCGTGATGTCAGCCTGCAAAACGTCGATGCGCGCCGATTCCACCAGTCGGCGCGCGCCAAAAAGGTCGTAGACGTATTCCCCGGCGCTCACATCCATTCCGGGGGGCGCCCTGTCGCCTATGAGACGCAAACCGGCCAAGTCGTCGCTCGACACCGGCTCCTCGAACCACGACACCTCTTGCTTGCCGAACGCCATGGCAAACTGAAGCGCCTGCTTGCGACTATAGGCGCCGTTGGCATCCACGAAAAGCGCGGTGGCCGGACCGATCGCATCACGCGCCGCAGCCACGCGCGCCACATCGTGCTCGGGCGCACGCCCGACCTTCATCTTGACGGCCGGCAACCCTTGTTCGGCCCAATGGCGCAACTGATCGACCAGTTGGTCGCGGGAATACGACGTAAAGCCGCCGCTCCCGTAAGCCGGCAGCGCCACGTGCTTGCGGCCAAGCAGGGTGGCCAGCGGAACACCCAGTATCCGCGCCTTCAAATCCCACAACGCGCAGTCAACCGCCGACAGCGCCGCACCCCCGATCCCCGGTCGGCCGATATTGCGCAAGGCTTGGGCCATGGCGAACCAGGCGCCGGATATGTCGAAGGCGTCGCGGCCCCGAAGGATCGGAAACAGATGCTCGGCCACCACCCCGGCCGCCCCCTTGGCGCTATAGGTATAGCCAAGCCCGGCATGGCCGCCGGCATAAAGCCTCGCCAGCACCATGATTGTGGCGCTCCAAGCGAGCGTACCGTCAGACTCCGGTTGCTCGGTCGGTATGCGAAACACCTGCACCTCGGCCTTCTCGATGGGTGCAACGGGCAGCGCCGACTCATCAATGGCCATGGGGTACGAGCTCCTCCCATTCTTCCGCCAGCGAGGCGCGCACGATGCCGAGCGCGTCGACATCGCCTTTCACCAGTGCCGACGTAAAGTTCTTGGCCTGCTTGAAGGTAATATGCGGGGGCAGGGGTGGAATGTTCGGATCAGTGTGGGCATCGATGATCACCGGTCGATCGGCGGCCAGCGCCTCATCCCAGGCCGGCCCGGCGGCGCTCGGCCGGTCGACCACTATGCCACGAAGGCCGAGCATCTGGGCGTAGGCGGCATAGGGAAAATCGGGCACGCTCTGCGAGGCCTCGTATTTCGGATTCCCGGCCAGCACGCGCATCTCCCACGTGACCTGGTTCAAGTCACGGTTGTTCAAGACCAGGATGATGAGGTGCGGGTCGGACCACTCCCGCCAATGCCGGGCAATGGTTATGATGTCGTTCATGCCGTTCATCTGCATGGCCCCGTCACCGGTCATGGCGATGACCGGTCGATCCGGATAGGCGATCTTCGCGGCGAGCGCGTAGGGGACGGCCGGCCCCATGGTGGCGAGCGTCCCCGAGAGCGAGGCCTTCATCCCCCGTTTGATCTTGATGTCGCGCGCATACCAATTGGCCGCCGAGCCGGAATCGCACGCCAAAATGGCGTTCGCCGAAAGCCGTTGCGACAATTCCCAAAACAGGCGTTGCGGGTTCACGGGATTGCCGTCGTTCAGGGCGCGCGCCTCCAGGACCTTCCACCATTCCGCGACATTTTTTTCGATCCTGTTACGCCATGATCGGTCGGTTTTGGGGCGCAAGAGCGGCAGAAGCGCCCTCAGCGTAGAGGCCGAATCGCCGATGAGATTCAGTTCCATGGGATAACGGATTCCGAGCATGCGGCCATCGATATCGATCTGAATACCGCGGGCCCGACCCTCGCGGGGAAGGAATTCACTGTACGGGAAGCTGGACCCGACCATAAGGAGCGTATCGCACTCCTCCATCATATCGAAACTGGGTTTGGTGCCAAGCAGACCCATGGAACCGGTCACGAACGGGAGATCATCCGGGACCGCGGCCTTGCCGAGCAGGGCCTTCGCCACACCCGCCCCCAACCTTTCGGCAACCGCTATCACCTCGTCGGTCGCCGAAAGGCACCCGGCACCGACCAGCATGGCCACCCGTTGGCCGTGATTCAGGATCTCGGCGGCGCGATGTAGATCACGCTCCTCCGGTATGACATAGGGGCGCATATAGCCGACGCTTGAGTGTATCGTATTATGGGCATGGGGCGGCTTCTTGACCGCGCGCATCTCCTGCACATCGTTCGGGAGAATGATGCAGGTCACAGTGCGCTCGGCAAGCGCTATGCGCACCGCGCGATCGACGATATGACGGGTCTGGACCGGGTTCATGAGGGTGTGCACATACTCCCCGGCGACGTCCCGGAACAAGGTATGCAGATCGACCTCTTGCTGATAATGGCCGCCCATGACCGTGCTCGCCGCCTGGCCCACGATGGCCACTACCGGCTGATGGTCGAGCTTCGCGTCATATAGACCATTTAGCAAATGGATGGCACCAGGCCCCGAGGTCGCCACGCAGCATCCCACCTCGCCCGTGTATTTGGCGTGCGCACAAGCCATGAATGCCGCCAGTTCCTCATGACGGACCTGAACAAAATCCACGTCGGCACTTGCGCGCCCCATGGCACCCAGCAGGCCGTTTATACCGTCTCCAGGATAGCCGTAGAAACGCCGTATACCCCATTCGCGCAGCCTCTCTAGCATGAAATCCGCCACTGTATCTGCCATGTTTCCTCCTTCGGTCCGTTCTGGATGAGATTATTCGCTGAAGGCAATGGTGCTGATAAGCGCGTTTGGCGATTGCCGGGAATCGAGCCGCGTATGTTGCACGACGACCGGCGCGTCGGCTCGTATGATGATGGAATAGTCCACACCCTTGGGGATCGGTTCTGGATCGCTCAGATCATTACAGCGCACATGACGGGTACGCCGAGGGGCAATGGTCATGCGATACGGCCCAACGGGATCGCGGTCGGAGAAGAACACCTGCATTTCGACATGGGCCTCGACCTCACCGGCGTTCAGTATGCTCACCGACTCGTGGCTCGTCATCTCCGGTTGCGGTCCGTTGCTCCAGGCCGGTATATGGCCGTCGGCAATGGCCCATGTGGTTCTGCCTATCACATGATCCCTCATCGGACATCTCCATCGCCATTTCCGACAGGGAGGCTATCGTACGCCCCCGTCGCGCGACCGGTGATCCGGCTTTGGCAAGGGCGCCGCACCTGTTTTTTTGCACAAACGATCGCGGCGGTGGCGCTGGTCATGGCCTGTGGCAGACCGATGGGCTGCGACCGAGCGGGCAGTTGGATCACCCCCACAAAATCTTTGGGTGATCGTGGCGATGGAGGGTGGCGAACCCGGCGGACGCGCATAGGCCCGATGGTTCATGGACCGAACGCGGCCAAGGCATCGGGCACGACTGCCATTACGTTACGCGCCACATCTTCCCGGCATCTTCCGCTACCATGGTTTCTTTGCGATCATGCCGGCGCGGCTGAGCAGCGGGATGGGCGCGTGCGGATGGGGCCGCGATCTTTCAGAGGCGCCCGTGCCGGCGCGATCCATGGCCGGGGCGGCACACGAGGCCTTGACTCATCGGTTCCGATGGCCGGGATGATGACACGGGTGACAGGATCGGCCCGGCGAGGGGTGCGCACCCGGCAGCGAGCAGGGGAGGGGACACGACAGGGGTTTGCCAAAAGGCGCCTTGACCGCTCCTGCGGAGATCGTAAGGCGCGCCCGTGCGTGGCGATATGGCGATACGGACTGTGGCGCGGGACCGATGAGCAACAAAGACAAGGAGGAAGCGTGGAGGATTTCGATGTACCCATCGAACGACGCAACACCGGCAGCGTCAAATGGGACCGCTATCGAGACCGCGACATTCTGCCGCTGTGGGTGGCCGACATGGACTTTGCGTCGCCGGACGTGATCGTGCGCGCCCTGCAAGAGCGCGTGGCGCATGGCGTCTTCGGTTATGGCAACGCCCCCAAGGGGCTGCTCGAGGCGATCCTTGCTTATGTCCATGCCCATAACGGCTGGGTGCTGCGGCCGGAATGGATCGTGTGGTTGCCAGGCCTTGTCTCGGCGCTGAATCTCGCGTGTCGCGCCACCGGGGCCGAGGGCGATGACGTGCTTACCCTGACCCCCGTCTACCCGCCATTCCTGAGCGCGCCACGTCTCGCCTCGCGCCAACTCATCACCGCCCCCCTGGCCTGCCACGCCGATCGTTATGTCATCGATTGGGAGGCCCTAGAGGAGACGATCACGCCGACCACCCGGCTGTTCCTGTTGTGCAACCCCCACAACCCCGTGGGGCGGGTATACACGGTCGAAGAACTCGAGCGCCTTGGCCGATTCTGTGAACGCCATGAGCTCATCATCTGCGCAGACGAGATCCACGCGGGCCTCGTGCTCGATGCCTCCTTGCGCCATCGGTCGATTGCCAGCCTGCACCCTGATCTTGCGCGGCGCACGATCACGCTCATGGCACCCAGCAAGACCTTCAACGTGCCCGGGCTCGGGTTTTCGTTTGCGGTGATCCCGGACCCCGCCCTGCGCGAGCGCTTCCGCGCGGCCATGAAGGGTATCGTTCCGGATGTGAATGTGCTCGGTTTCGCCGCCGCCCTGGCCGCCTATCGCGACGCCGAACCATGGCGCCAAGCCTTGATCGGTTACCTGCGCGATAACGCCGCGCTTGTGCTCAACGCCGTGCGGGCCATGCCGGGGCTCGAGGTCGCGCCCGTCGAGGCGACTTATCTCGCCTGGATAGACGCCCGCACCCTAGCGCCCCAGAACCCGCAGCGGTTCTTCGAGGGCGCCGGGGTCGGGCTGTCCGACGGTGCGGATTTTGGAGCGCAGGGCTTTGTTCGCCTCAACTTCGGGTGCCGGCGGGTGCTGCTCGAGGATGCCTTGGACCGGATGCGGCGTGCCGTCGCGCACAGACAGGGGGCGGGGTAGGGGCGCGCGGGGCGAGGCCTACCACCGGACGCACGGCAGGCCCCTGGACGACCCCCCACGAAAACACGACGGGATCTTAGGGAATCTCGAATCCTTCGGCCTCAAGCATGCGCACGAGCCGGATGAGCGGCAGGCCGATCAAAGTGGTCGGATCATCGCCGATGAAGCGCTCGAACAGGGCGATGCCGAGTCCTTCGGACTTCGCGCTTCCGGCACAGTCGTAGGGCCGCTCCTTCTCGAGATAGCGGGTGATACGCCGCTCATCGAGCACACGAAAGACCACCTCGAACAGCGCCACTTCCGACTGCACATGGCCGGTCCGGGCATTCAGGAGCGCAAGTCCCGTATATAGGCGCGCCGTCTTGCCGGATATGCGCCGCAATTGGCGAGCGGCCTCCTCGAGTCCGCCCGGTTTGCCGACAATTTCACCATCATATTCGGCGACCTGATCGGAACCGATTATGAGGGCATCAGGCGCCCCGGGACTGACCGCCCGCGCCTTGGCGATCGCCAGGCGCTCGGTCAAGGCGCCTGCGTCTTCCCCGGGATGTCTGGTCTCATCGGCGTCCGACACCAGGACCTCGAAGGGGATCTTGAGTCGCGTCAAAAGCTCGTGGCGATAGCGCGAACCCGAGGCCAGGACCAGACGTTGCGGCGCCATCACGGGCTAGCCGATCTCGACCAGGGCTTCGTTGGGATTTACGCTGTCGCCCTTCTTGACGTGGATACTCTTCACCGTCCCCTTGATCGGGGCCGGCACCTCGTTTTCCATCTTCATGGCCTCGATGACGAGCACCGGATCACCGGCCTTCAGGACCTGTCCTATGGTCACGAGCACATCGACCACGGTCCCGGGCATGGCGCTTGTGACATCACCGGCCTTGACGGCCCGCGGGCGACGAAGCCCCGCCGCCATGCTGGCCACGGGGGCCACGCCGGGTTCGCGGAAATCCCCGCCGGCGCCCTCGGTCGGCACGATACCCATGGTTTCCACCATGATCTCCTCGGGCATGCCATCGACATAAACGTAGAACGGTCGTTGCTCCTCGTTTTTGTGCCCGGCCCCGCGGATCTTGATGTTGTAGGTTTCGCCATGCATCGTGACATTGAAATCGGTGGGCGCGAGATAGCAGGGGGCGGACTGCGCCTCGGGTGGAGGCAAAAGCTCCTCGGGTCGCAGCGTGCCGGCGGCGCGTTCCTCCAGAAACTGGCGACCGATCTCTGGAAACATCGCATAGGTGAGGACGTCCTCCTCGCTCTTTGCCAAATCGCCGATCTCGGCACGCAATTTCGCCATCTCCGGAGGGATGTCGTCGGCCGGTCGATGGGTTATGACCGGCTGGTTGCCGATGGCGAGCCGGCGTACGCGGCTGTCTATGATCCCCGGGGGCGCGCCGTAGCGGCCCTGGAGGTACAGCTTAACCTCGTTCGTAATGCTCTTGTAGCGCTGACCGGTCAGCACATTCAATACCGCCTGCGTCCCCACGATCTGCGATGTCGGCGTGACGAGCGGCGGATAGCCGAGATCGGCGCGCACGCGCGGAATTTCGAGCAGCACCTCGTCCATGCGCGCAAGCGCCCCCTGTTCCTTCAACTGATTCGCCAGATTGGAGATCATCCCGCCCGGCACTTGATTGACATGAACCCGGCTGTCGACCCCCGTATGGTCGCTTTCGAACTGGTGATAACGTTTGCGCACGTCACGAAAATAGGCGTTGATGCGCTCGAGGCGCTCCAGATCCAGCCCGGTATCATGAGCGGTTTCGCGCAACGCCGCGACCAGGCTCTCGGTGGGCGGATGGCTGGTGCCCTCGCCAAACGCCGACAATGCCGTATCGATCAGATAACATCCGCTTTCGATCGCCTTCCACTGACAGACGGTGGCGAGGCCCGACGTCGAATGGGAATGGAGATGCAGCGGGACCTTCACCGCTTTTACGAGCGCCTTCACGAGCGCCGTGGTTTTGGTGGGCGTCAAAAGTCCGGCCATGTCCTTTAACGCAATCGTCTGGCAGCCCATGGCCTCCAGCTCCCGGGCCATGGCTACGAACGCCGGGACGCTGTGCACCGGGCTTGTCGTGTAGCAGATGGTCCCCTCGGCATGCTTGCCGCTTTGCAGTACCGCCTCGATGGCCACACGCAGATTACGCGTGTCGTTCATGGCATCGAATATCCGGAACACATCGACTCCGTTGTCGGCGGCCTTGGCTACGAACGCGCGGACGACATCATCCGAATAATGGCGGTAGCCGAGGAGATTCTGGCCGCGCAGCAGCATCTGGATGCGCGTGCGCGGCAACGCGGCCTTCAAAAGCCGCAGCCTTTCCCATGGATCCTCCTTCAGAAAGCGCAAACACGCGTCGAAGGTCGCGCCCCCCCAGGCCTCCAGAGACCAGTAGCCGACGGCGTCGAGATCCGGGCACGCGGGCAACATGTCCTCGGTGCGCAGGCGGGTGGCTATCAGGGATTGATGCGCATCCCGCAGGATCACGTCGGTGATTTGTACACGCGTCTTTGCCACGATTATCTACCTGTCATCATGAGTTCTTGATTATACCCCGGGGGCGCGTCTTGCGTCGCGTTCGCTGCCGGGGCCACCGATATGCGTCTACAATCCATGGTGCGCGGCAATGGCGGCGGCAATCGCCGCCGCAAGATGCGACGTTGGACGGCGCGCCGAGTAGTTGCTGAGTTCCGGGTGATCCTCGACAAAGGCGGTATTGAACAGGCCACCGCGGAATTCAGCGGTCTTTAATATCTCCAGGTGGTAGGGGATGGTCGTCTTGACGCCAGACACCCCCATGTCCAGCAGCGCGCGCCTGGCACGCGCCAAGGCCTTATCCCATGTCAGAGCCCATATGGTCAATTTGGCACACATAGAATCATAATAGGGAGGGAACTCATACCCCGTGTAAATGGCGGCATCGGTGCGCACGCCGGGGCCACCGGGCGAATAGTAGCGGGTTATGCGGCCAAAATTGGGCAGGAAATCGTTCTTTGGATCCTCGGCGTTGATGCGAAACTGCAGGGCATACCCGCGCCTTTGAATGTCATCCTGGGTAAAGGACAAGGGGCTTCCGCCCGCGATCAGAATCTGCTCCTGCACGATATCGACACCGGTAATCTGTTCGGTAACGGTGTGTTCGACCTGCAGGCGCGTATTCATCTCCATGAAATAGAATCGCTCCTCCTGATCGAACAGAAATTCGACAGTGCCCGCATTCTCGTAGCCGACCGCCTTGGCGGCGCGCACCGCAAGCCCGCACACCTCGGCGCGCTGCTCGTCTGTAAGCTGTGGAGACGGGGCGATCTCCAGCAACTTCTGGTGGCGCCTTTGAATGGAACAGTCACGCTCAAAGAGGTGCACGACATTACCGAACCGATCCCCCAGTATCTGGACCTCTATATGGCGGGGATTGACGACGCATTTCTCGAGAAAGACCTCTGCGGCCCCAAAGGCCTTGGTGGTTTCGGAAACAACGCGATCATATTGGCGACGAAGCTCCTCCTCGGAATCGCAACGCCGGATGCCGCGTCCGCCGCCCCCGGAAGTGGCCTTGAGCATGACCGGATATCCTATGAGCCGGGCGGCATCGATGGCCTCGTCCAGGCTCGCGACATTGCCCTCGCTTCCCGGAACGACCGGCAGACCGGCGGCGATCGCGGCACTGCGGGCCAGGGTCTTGTCACCCATCTGGCGAATGACCGCCGGAGAGGGTCCGACGAAGATCAACCCGCGACGGATACAGATCTCGGCGAGCTCCGGGTTTTCTGACAAAAAGCCGTAGCCGGGGTGGACGGCGTCACAACCCGCGCCCAGGGCCACGCTGGTGATGCGGTGGGCATTCAGATAACCGCCCACGGGATCGGGACCGAGGTTATAGGCCTCGCTGGCCTTTTTGACATGCAAGGCGTGGCGATCGGCGTCGGTATACACCGCCACCGATGCAATCCCCATCTCGGCACAGGCCCGGACTATCCGTACTGCAATCTCGCCGCGGTTTGCCACCAGTAGCTTCTTGATCACCTGATACCGTCCCCATTAACCTGCACAAAACTGTACAGAGGATTTATCCGCACACGGTTGATCGGCCGACAGCACCTGCAACTCATGCTCTTTGACGCGCAGCTGCGCCGGAGGAACGGACTCACAGAATTCGTCGGACTTCGGTATGCGGCGTCCACCGCCCCATGCCCGGGCCGTACATTCTGTCCAGCACATTCCGCGCCGCGTTGAAATCCGCCGGGATAGTGGGCCATGCCAGCCGGCGGCCATGATGTCCTTGCGAATATCGGCGACGCTCTTGCCCATCCACCCCAGACCGCCATAAGGACGCTAGACATGAGCCCGCATCGACGCCGTCGCCGTGCGTATGCGGCGCCGATCACTCTGGGACGACGCCTGCGCGGCCCGGATACGGCTTACGGTCACGACAACAGTCCCTCGGGTTCCTTGCTGCCCGGGTAATCATCCTTGATTTGCTTCTTGTACTTGCGCATCCCATACATCCGGCAACGGAAGGTATGCACGATCGCCAGCAAATCCTCAACCATTTCCTGTTCCGGCGACAACGATTCCTGGTTGACGACAACAATTTCGCAACCTTGTTCGAGCGCCAGATGTTCGATCAAATCGAAGCCGAAACGCACCAGCCGATCCTTGTGCGCGATCAGCACCCTGGCGATTTCGCCGCGCGAGATACGGTCGAGCAGGTCGAGGAATCGCTTGCGCTTGAAGTGCATTCCGCTGCCGACCTCCTTGATCCATTCGTCCACGGGAATGGCCCCCGCCAGACAGTACGCCTCCAGCGCCTTGACCTGTGATTCCAGATCGTCTTTTTGTCCGGCGTTGGAGACACGGCAATAGACGACGGTCAACCGTCTCTCCGGCGCGCCGCCCAGCATCGCACGCACATCCGATTCGTCGAAATACCGATGACCGGACGGATGCCGTTTAGCCATCAACTTGCCCTCGCGCTCCCATCGGCGAACAGTCTGTACTGATCTACCAATGCGTTTTGCGAACTCACCTATCGCGTATGTCTTGCTCATGACGTATAACTATAGGCATATCTGGATAGAATTCCAGCATCGGTTAATTGCTAATTGCGCCCGAACCCATGCACGACAAGGCGGCGGCGTATTGTAAAGCTTTGGCCGCCACTATTCACCAGAGGGCAGCCCTCGCCGACCAATATGCGCAAACCCCTCCCAAGCGGCCGCAGGGCGCAAACGGAACCACACCCCGCGGGCAGGAGCCGGGGGCGCTGGCCCCCAGGATGCCCCAGGCCATCATCGGAACCGGCACCCGGCGGGATCGCCTTGGACCCCCGGCACGAGGTTCCAATAGGTCGTTGGTATCGGCAGTGTCCGTGTTAGGCGGCACGGCATCGTTCGGCCCGGGTGATGCGGATTTCGTAGCGACACGACACCGGCCCTTCGCCCAAGAACCCCGGGGTTACGGTGGTGGCCGGTCGCGACTGCCAGGACCGGCCGGGGCGGGGCGATGGCGTCCTATCCCATGGCTACCGCGACCGGCAGCGGGGCTCGCGTGCCCACGCCGGCTGGCTTAGGCCGTGATTCCGAGCAACGATTCCTGTAGCCCGTATGGCGGCGGGCAGGCGCCCGACAGGGGGCGCGGATGCGCTCGGGCACGGCAACTCTCCATGCCACCCCGCATTCCGGGCCCCATGGCCTTGCATTGATGACGGCCGGGCTCTGGGGGCCATTTTGACAGCCCCCGGCCCCCTCTATATGATGGCGCATGGAATCGGGTTTCCTGCCAAGATCTGTCGACCCGGAACGGGCCGCCGACCAGGGTCTCGTGTTCGTCGCCCCGCTTGATGCGGCGCCCCTGACGCGACTGAGGCAATTGGCGGCGGGGGATGCCGGCCGGATCAGCAGCCGGCTGGCGTTCCTGCGGGACGAGCAGGGGCGGGCCGTAATGGAGGGCCATGCCGAGGCCTCGCTCCCGCTATTATGCCAGCGATGCGCCGCCGTCTTCCGGTTCGAGCTCCATGCCGACTGGCGACGGATATTCGTGCGATCGGAGGCCGATGAGCAGGATCTGGCGGAAAAAGGGGTCGATGTCTGCTATCATGACGGCCCGCTCAATGTCGCCGATGTGGTGGAGGAGGAGTTGGTGCTGGCCCTCCCCATGGCGCCGCGACACCCCGAGGGGTGCGAATCCATCCTGCGACCGGCGGCCGGGACCCATCCATTCGCCGGGTTGGCGGGGTTATTGAAGCGCGATAGACGCGATAATAGGAACTGAGGAAAGAACACAATGGCGGTACAAAAGAGCCGTAAGACCCCCTCCAAGCGCGGCATGCGCCGCTCGCACGACGCCTTGTCCCGCCCGACCTTGTCCGTCGACCCCACGAGCGGGGAGACACATCGTCGCCATCACGTGAGCCCGGACGGCTATTATCGTGGCCGCAAGGTTCTCGATACCAAAGCCGACTAGGTCTGTCCCGGAGTCGTAAGTGACTATCACTATCGCCCTCGATGCCATGGGGGGTGATCATGGCCCGCGCGTCACGGTTTCGGCGGCGCTGGCATTCCTGGAGTCCCGGCCGGAGGCGCGTGTGGCGCTCGTGGGACAACCGGATGCCATCGAGGGCGAGCTGCGCCGGTTGGCGGCGGGATCCCACGAACGCCTGCAGGTCGTCCCGGCCACCGAGGTCGTGCGCATGGACGAACCCCCTGCCCAGGCCCTGCGAACCAAGCGGGACTCGTCGATGCGCGTGGCCTTGAGCCTGCTGCGCGATGGGCATGCGGACGCCTGCGTGAGCGCGGGCAATACCGGCGCGCTTATGGCGGTCGCCCATTTCATTCTAAAAACCCTGCCGGGAATCGATCGACCCGCAATCATGACCGCGCTCCCGACCTTGAAGGGGCATGTGCACCTGCTCGATCTGGGCGCGAATGTCGAATGTACCGGCGAACATCTCCGGCAATTCGCGGTGATGGGCGCGATCGTTGCCACCGCGGTGGATGGCAAGGAGCGGCCGAGCGTCGGCCTTTTGAATGTCGGCGTGGAAGACATCAAGGGTAATGAGATGGTCAAGACCGCGGCCCAACTGCTTGCGCGCAGCGGGTTGAACTATATCGGCTATGTCGAGGGTGACGGAATTTACGCCGGACATGCCGATGTGATCGTATGCGACGGATTCGTGGGAAATATCGCGCTAAAGACCAGTGAGGGCCTGGCGCGCATGATCCGTGCATTCCTGAAAGAGGAGTTCGGGCGCAACATACGCACCCGTCTGGCGGGCCTCGTTGCGCGCCCGATCTTGAAGGCCTTTGCCCGGCGTGTCGATCCCAAGCGGTACAATGGCGCCACCCTGGTCGGTTTGAACGGTGTCGTCGTAAAGAGTCACGGCAGTGCCGACACGGTTGCCGTGCGCAACGCCCTGGAGGTGGCCTTGCGCGAGGTGCGGCACAATATCCCGGACCGTATCCGCCGGGAAATGGAACCCCCTCCGCAGCGGGGACTCGCGTGACCTACGCTCGCGTCCTCGGCACTGGGAGTTTCCTGCCCGAGCGCATCGTGACCAATGCCGATCTCGCATTGACCGTCGATACGTCAGACGAGTGGATCGTGTCGCGCACCGGGATCCGCGAGCGGCGCATTGCCGGGCCCGGAGAGACCACCTGCGACCTGGCGGAGCGCGCCGCCCGGCAGGCGCTCGATGCGTCCGGCTGCCTCGCCTCCGAGATCGATCTCGTGATCGTGGCTACCACCACTCCGGATCGCGTCTTTCCGGGTACCGCGTGCCTTCTTCAGGAACGCCTGGGGATCCATGGACCAGCGGCCTTTGATGTCCAGGCGGTGTGCACGGGTTTCGTGTATGCGCTTGCCATCGCCGAGAAATTCATTCGCGCCGGAGGCACGAAGCGCGCGCTCGTGGTCGGCGCCGAGACGATGTCACGCATCGTCGACTGGAATGACCGGTCGACATGTGTATTGTTCGGCGACGGTGCTGGCGCGGTCGTGGTCGGGGCGGGCGATGAGCCGGGCATCCTGTCGTCGCATCTGCATGCCGATGGGGCCTATAAGGACCTTTTGACGGTACCGGCCGGGATCTCCGAACGGGGCGCCGCCACCGGCCGCATCACGATGCGCGGGAACGAGGTCTTCCGGATGGCCGTGACCACGCTCGATGCGCTGGTCGCAGAAACCCTGGCCGCCAATGATTTGAAGCAGACGGACATCCGCTGGCTGGTGCCGCATCAGGCCAACATTCGCATCATAGCGGCAACCGCCAAAAGGCTCGGCATGGCGATGGATCAGGTCATAGTAACCGTTGACCGGCACGGCAATACGTCGGCGGCATCGATTCCCTTGGCCTTCGACAGCGGGGTGCGCGATGGACGCATCCAGCGCGGCGATGTCGTGCTCATGGAGGCATTCGGCGGGGGGTTGACATGGGGTTCCGTGCTTCTCCGGTATTGATAAAAGGATCGAAGAGGTGACGATGAACGCGAACGGTGGCACGGCCTTCGTCTTTCCCGGACAGGGATCACAATCCGTAGGAATGCTGAAGGCGCTGGCGGCGGATCACGCACAGATCGTCGAGACCTTTCGGGAGGCATCCGAAGTCCTGGGTTACGACCTCTGGGATGTCGCGCAAAATGGGCCCGAGGAGGCGCTCAACCGCACCGCCGTCACACAGCCGGCGCTGCTGGCCGCGGACGTCGGCTGTTACCGTGCGTGGCGTGCGCGAAACGGGGTGCAACCGGCGGTGATGGCCGGCCATAGTCTCGGCGAATACGCGGCGCTGGTGTGCGCCGAGGCCGTGGATTTTCGCCAGGCCGTGCGACTCGTGGCGCGACGCGGCGAACTCATGCAGGAGGCGGTCCCGCAGGGGGAGGGGGCCATGGCGGCCATCCTTGGGCTGGCCGATGAGGCTGTGGAGACGGTTTGTCGCGACTGCGCCCAGGGCGAGACATTGGCGGCCGCCAACTATAATGCCCCAGGACAGGTGGTGATCGCCGGAACCAAGGCCGCCGTAGACCGCGCCCTTGTCGCGGCGCGCGAGGCCGGGGCGCGGCGTAGTATCGTGCTTGCGGTCAGCGCCCCCTCGCATTGCGGGCTCATGCATGCCGCCGCGCGGGAGTTTGCCGAAACCCTGGGGCCCGTGACCTTGAAGGCGCCGGTGGTACCGGTCATCCAGAATGCCCCGGTGGCCGCCTTGTCCGAGCCCGACCTCATCCGCGAGGCCCTCGTAAGCCAGCTATTTTCACCGGTGCGCTGGGTTGAGACAATACGCCTGGTGGCGGCATGGGAGGGTATGTCGCGGATCGTCGAATGCGGCCCCGGGAAGGTGCTTACCGGCCTCGACAAGCGTATCGTCGATCTCCCATGCGTACCCCTGGGGGAGCCAGCGGATTTCGCCGCGGCCCTCGGGGTCACGGGGTCTTAAGCCCACGACGACAAGAATCAGGGAGACAACCATGGGACTCGATGCTGATATTGCCTTGATCACTGGCGCAAGCCGGGGGATAGGCAAGGCGTGCGCATTGCGGCTTGCATCGCAAGGCGCACGCGTCATCGCGACCGCCGCTTCGGAAAAGGGCCTCCAGGGAATCACCGATTACTTCGCGACCCATGGCGTCCAGGGATGGTCCTTCCCGCTGGACCTCTCCGATGCGTCCTCGATCGACGCACTGCTTTCGGAACTGGAAAAGCGCGCACAGTGGCCGAGTATTCTGGTGAACAACGGCGCCATAACCCGCGATGCGCTGGCCATGAGGATGCGCGACGAAGACTGGGACGCGGTCTTGGCGACCAATCTTACGGGCACATTCCGCCTCACCCGCGGATGTCTGCGCGCGATGACCAAGGCCCGCGGCGGACGCATCATCAATATAAGTTCGGTGGTCGGGGTGACCGGCAATCCCGGGCAGACGAATTACGCGGCGGCCAAGGCCGGTTTGATCGGTTTCGGGCGCGCCCTGGCGCGCGAGGTCGGCAGTCGCAACATAACGGTCAACGCCGTCGCCCCGGGATTCATCGATACCGACATGACGCGCGCCCTTGGACAGGGGCAAAAAGACGCCTTACTGACGCAGATACCGCTTGCGCGCCTGGGAACACCGGAAGATGTCGCCTGCGCGGTGGCATTTCTGGCGTCCCCCGAGGCGTCGTACATCACCGGGACGACCTTGCACATCAATGGCGGAATGTATATGAATTAGCCGATCGGCGCCCAAGGTAGACTTCGGCGGCGGGGATGTGATAACTATGCCGCCGCACGGCTTCGTAACGATTTTCTGGAGGAATGAAAGATGAGCAGCATCGAAGAGCGGGTAAAAAAGATTGTGGTCGAGCAACTCGGAGTCAATGAAAACGAGGTCTCGACCGACGCGTCATTTGTCGACGATCTCGGCGCCGATTCGCTTGATACCGTGGAACTCGTCATGGCGCTGGAAGAGGAGTTTGACTGCGAGATCTCGGACGACGAGGCCGAGAAGATCACGACCGTGAAGCAGGCGGTCGACTACATCACGGCGCACGCCGCTAATTGATTCGGGCTGCGATCCGGGCATTGCCGTGCGTTCATATCCGGGGAGATTCGTTTGAATAAGAGGCGCGTCGTCATCACCGGGCTCGGGGCGGTCACGCCTCTTGGCCTCAATGTCGCCGACAATTGGCGGCGGATCACCGCCGGCGAGAGTGGGATTGGCGCGGTGACGCAATTCGACGCGAGCGGGTTTCCGTCGACTATCGCCGGCGAGGTCCGGGGGTTCGATACCAATGCGTTCCTGTCGGAAAAGGAAGCCCGCAAGATGGACCGGTTCATCCAGCTCGGCATGGCCGCCGGGGTGGAGGCGGTCAAGGATGCGGGCATCATCGTGACCGATGCCAACGCCGAACGGATAGGGTGTTATATCGGCTCGGGTATCGGTGGCGTCCACACCATAGAGGAGACCACGCGCCAGTATCTGGAAAAAGGCGCACGGCGCATTTCCCCTTTTTACATTCCCATGAGCATCATCAACATGATATCGGGGAACCTGTCCATATTATATGGATTCAAGGGCCCCAATCTCTCGGTCGTGACCGCATGCACCACATCGACCCATGCCATAGGCGAGGCCGGCCGCATCGTCGAGTACGGGGACGCCGACATCATGATCGCCGGTGGCGCCGAGGCCGCGGTGACACCGACCTCGATGGCGGGCTTCGGCAATGCGCGGGCGCTCAGTTCGCGCAATGACGATCCGACGCGGGCCAGCCGCCCCTGGGACCGTGATCGTGACGGCTTTGTGTTGAGCGAGGGCGGGGCGGTCGTGGTGCTGGAAGAGCTCGAACACGCACGGGCGCGTGGCGCGCGCATCTACGCCGAACTTCTCGGCTTTGGCATGAGCGGTGATGCCTACCATATGACAAGTCCGCCGGAGGATGGGGATGGGGCCGCGCGATGCATGCGCTATGCCCTGCGCAATGCCGGTGTCGATATTGCCGATGTCTCTTATATCAATGCCCATGGAACCTCGACCCCGCTTGGCGACCGCGCCGAGACCATAGCGATAAAGCGCGTGTTCGGTGATCTCGCCAAAAAGCTGTCGGTCAGTTCGACCAAGTCGATGACCGGGCATCTTTTGGGGGCGGCGGGCGCCATAGAGGCGATCTACACGACGCTTGCCATACACGAACAGGTTGCGCCGCCCACCATCAACCTCGATCAGCCAAGCGAGGACTGCGACCTCGACTATATCCCGCACACCGCGCGGGAGATGCCCATTACCTACGCGCTTTCGAACTCCTTTGGATTTGGTGGCACGAACGGGACGCTGGTACTCGGCCGTTTCCGCTAACCCCATGGATGACGGCGTGGCGATTCGGGTGATCCCGGAGGGCGCCGACCTCCTGCGCATCCATGATGCCTTTCCGGAGCGCTATCCGCATCTGCTCGAAGGCCGCGGAGGGGAGGGGTGGGGGTGTGACATCCTGTTTGCCGAACCCGAGGATCCGGTCATCCTGCGGGCGGACGCGACCCCGGCCGACTGTGCGCGATTCTTCACCATCCTTGATGACTGCACGGGCCTTGCGGCGGGTAGCGCCGTGCCAGACGAGACGCTCCCGTTTTACTACGGGCACTTTCTGTTCCTGAGCTACGAACTTGTCACGGCATGGGAGTCGCGACTGGCATCACTTCCCTTGCCGGCGGATGTGCCGCTCGCCTGGCTACAGGGCTTTTCAGGGGCGGTTTTGCGGGAGCGGTACGCGGGCCGCGCGATCATCACCGGCAGGGATGCGTCGGTGGTCGCGAGGATCGCCGCCGATCTCAAGCACCTTCCTGCCACGAGGCCATGGTCGCCGATAGCACTCGAGCATCTGAATGAAGACCCCCCCGAGGACTATGAGCGGGGAGTGCGCGACATTCAGGCGCGCATCACCCATGGGGAGATCTTCCAGGCCAACCTGTCCCGCCGCTATTCCGGGCGTATCCGCGCCGGTACCCCGGCCGGTGCGCTGCTCGAGGGCCTGCGCGGGCATAACCCGGCACCATTTTCCGCGATGGCGCGGCTTGGCGACACCCTGATCGCAAGCGCGTCTCCCGAGCGGCTCCTCAGGCGCTGGCGATCACAGGTGACGACCCAGCCCATTGCCGGGACCTGTGCGCGCGGTCCCGGGGCCCTGGCCGACGAATCGGCGCGGCGCGGTTTACGCACCGACCCCAAGGAGCGCGCCGAGCATCTCATGCTCGTCGATCTCGAACGTAACGATCTCGGTCGCGTGTGCGTGCCCGGCAGCGTCCGGGTCCCGGAGTTCATGCGCATCGAGAGCTTTGCGACCGTCCACCATCTGGTGTCCGACGTGGAGGGCACGTTGCGTGGCGATATCCGGCCATCGCATCTCATTCGTGCGCTGTTTCCGGGCGGCTCCATTACCGGCTGTCCGAAGATACACTGCATGGGGATCCTGGCGCGGAACGAGCGCCGCGCGCGCGGCGCCTACACCGGCAGCCTCGGCTATATCAACGAGCGCGGCGACATCGACCTCAACATCCTGATCCGCACGCTCGTGGTGCGTGGACCCGAGATCGAGTTTCGCGTGGGGGCCGGGATCGTCGCCGATTCCGATCCGAAACGGGAATTGCTCGAGACCCAGGCCAAGGCTGCGGGCCTTGTGCGCGCCCTGGGGATCACCGGTCATTGCTGATCGCCAAGCCAGTCATGACCGAGAACCCCCCATCCCGCGCGCATCCCCGCCATCGGTTCCCGGCGCCGCAGCCCACGGCATACGCGAGCCGCGACGGATCCGCGACATGAATCCGCTTGCGAGCCTCGTGAACGGCCGCGCACAGTCGCTTATGGCCGTGACAAGCCGTCTGCAGTATGGGGACGGACTGTTTGAGACGGTGGCCATTCACAACGGCCGCCTGCTCTTGTGGTCCCAACATGTGCGACGGCTCATGGCCGGCATCGAACGACTGGGGCTCGCCCCCATCGATGCCGCGCTCCTCACCGCCGAGGCCGAAGGCTTGGCGGCCGCACACAGCCCCGCTATCCTGAAGATCATCGTGGTGCGCGGGACCAAGGGGCGAGGTTACCGGCCGGCGGCCGCCGCGACCGACCGCATCCTGACGCTGTGGCCCTGGCCCAACCGTCCGGCAGACGAGCAGGCGCCGGTCTTCTGGTGCCGTACCGCGCTTGCGCGGCAGCCGCTCCTGGCCGGCCTCAAGCATTTGAACAGGCTCGAGCAGGTCCTGGCGCAGCGGGAATTTGTCGACCCCTATTGGGAAGGATTGATGCAGGACACGCAGGGATGGGTGATAGAAGGGACCATGACCAACCTGTTCGTGGTCGAGGGCGGCATCCTGACGACACCGATCCTTGATCAGGCGGGGGTCGCGGGGGTGATGCGCGATCAGGTGATGAGGCGCGCGCGCGAATCGGGTATGGTGGTGCGCCTCGACAATCTGACGAGCACGCGGGTCATGGAGGCAGACGAGGTCTTTTTAAGCAATTCGGTGATCGGTGTACGCCCGGTCCTATGTCTTGCCGAGCGCCGGTGGCGACGCGCTCCCGTGACATCGCGGATGGCGGAGATCCTGAGGGCCTGTGGCGATGCGCCCGCTCTCTAAGTGGGGCCTCGGCGCCCTGGTCGTGTGTGGCCTCTCGGCGGCCGGATGGTATCTGCTCGCCGATCGCCCGCTGCATCCGGGCGTAAAGACCTTCCACCTACCCACCGGGACCACCATGCGCGCCTTCGCGGAACTGCTTCAAAGGCGCCACGTAATCGATTCCGCAAACACCTTCGTGGCGCTTGCGGAGCTCACGGGGGAGGGCGATGCCTTGAAGACCGGCGTGTACCGGTTTCCCGACCCGACAACCCCCCTTGGTATCCTGCACAGGGTGGTGACCGGGCAGGTCGTCGAATATCCGCTCACGCTCGTGCCCGGCTGGACGTTCCATCAGGTGCGGCAGGCCTTGGCCCGCGCGCCGCATCTCACAGACGACGTGGGGGGCCGCTCGCATGCCGCGGTGCGCGCCGCGCTGCATATGCATGCAAGCCTCCAGGGGGCGTTTTTCCCGGACACCTACTACTATACCTATGGGGCATCGGCCACGTCGGTACTGGCGCGCGCCCGCAAACGCCTGCGCGCGCTGCTCGGTAAGGACTGGCGCAAACGCGCCCCCGACCTGCCTCTGCGCACGCCGCAGCAGGCCCTGATCCTGGCATCCCTCATCGAGAAGGAGACCGCCAAGGCCGGCGAGCGGCGCAAGATCGCGGGCGTGTTCGTCAACCGCCTGCGTCTTGGTATGCGGCTTGAAACCGACCCCACGGTGATCTTCAGTCTCGGCAAACGCTACCACGGGGTCCTCACCAGCACCGATCTCGCATACCCGAGCCCCTACAACACCTACCTCCATTATGGGCTGCCGCCAACACCCATCGGCCTATGCAGCGCCCGCACCCTTTATGCCGCGCTCCACCCCGACAAGACGCGTGCCTTGTATTTTGTGGCCACCGGACGCGGAGGTCATGTATTCTCTGATACTCTCCAGGCACAAGACGAGGCAATCCGTAAGTATGAGATCGACAGCACCCCGCCGGCCGTTGTTCCTGAGTCTCGAGGGGCTCGACGGGTCGGGCAAGACCACGCAAATCGATCGCGTCGCAGACTTCTGCGAACACCATAACGCCGAGGGCGTCGTGGTGACCCGGGAGCCTGGAGGGACCGAAGTCGGGGAGCGCATTCGCCATATCCTGCTGGAACACGCCTCACTGCACGCGCAAACCGAGCTTCTGCTGGTGTTCGCGGCGCGCATACAGCATGTCAAGGCGGTGATCGCCCCGGCGCTGGCGCTCGGCAAGACCGTCGTCTGCGACCGCTACCTGGACGCCACCTACGCCTATCAAGGCTACGGGCGAGGCCTCGACATCTCCTTGATAGACGCCATGACACGCCTCCTCGACATCCCGCTGCCAGACCTCACCTTCTATTTCGATGTACCCGTGCCCGTGGCCTTGGCGCGACGCGCGGGACGCGCCGCTGATCGCATCGAGGCCGAGGGTGAGGAGTTTTTCGGGCGGGTGCGCGAAGGTTATCGCCGGCGGGCTCAGGACGATCCGGGGCGCTTTGTCGTCATACCCGCCACGGGGTCCTTGACCGAGGTCGGAGAGGCCGTGGACGCGGCCCTTGCAGGGCGCTGGTAGATCGCCATGTTGCCTTGGCAGAAGGCGGCATGGGACCGCGTAGGCGACATAGAGCGCCTACCCCACGCGCTGCTTTTAAGTGGACCACCCGGCATTGGAAAACGCCTGTTCGCCGAGCGCCTCGCGCGCCGGCTGGTGTGCGAGCACACCACGGCCTGCGATGCCTGTCGTGCCTGCCGACTGGCCGCAAACGACAATCATCCGGACGTTCTGATCGTGCGCCCGCAAGAGGGCAAGACCGAGATCACAGTCGACGATGCCCGGGCCCTCAATCAGTTTCTGGTGCTGACACCCCATCTCGCAACGCGCCGCGTGGTGCTCGTCGTCGACGCCGACCGCCTCAACCGATCGGCCTCGAATGCAATCCTAAAGACCCTCGAAGAACCGCCCTCCGGCAGTTATCTGCTCTGTTATCTGCTCTTGGTCAGCGATGCCCCGACCCGCCTCTTGCCCACCATCCGCTCGCGCTGCCAAAACCTGATCCTGCCACGACCGACAGAAGAGGAGGGGCTTTCCTACCTGCAGGCCCATCAGCTGCCGGACCCGGGAGGGCTGTTGGCATTGGCCCACGGGGCGCCGCTACGCGCCCTGGCATGGCCGCACGACGCACCCGCCATGGCGCAACGACTCTTCGCGAGCCTGGAGGCCGTGGCCCTGGGCCGCGACTCGGCACTGGAGGCCACCGAGGCCTGGCAGGCCAGCGACATGGAGATGGGATTGGCCTTCCTGACGGAGATCGCAGCCGCCGTGACGCAGGTGGCACTGACTGGAACCATCGCCCGGGGCTGGCAGGGCGCCCAGGAAGGGCGCTTGCGTGCTTTGGCGGCTCGACTAGACTTGGAGCAAATGCTCGGCCTCTGGGATGAGGCGCTCGAGACCCGGGGTCTGCTCAGCGCACCCCTGGATCGCCGTCTGATGTGGGACCGGCTGTTTTTGCATGTTGAGCCGCGAGGGTGAGTAGTGATATGTCGACCGTAGAATCACAGACACGAGACAACCTAAAGGCCCCGGTACGTCCCGGCGTCTTATCGCTCGTAATCAAGGACCGCAATGCCTTGTACACCGCTTACATGCCGTTTCTGAAAGGCGGTGGCCTGTTCATACCGAGCAACAAACCCTACAAGCTCGGCGATGAAGTCTTCATGCTGCTCACCCTCATCGACAGCAAAGAGAAGGTGCCGGTCGCAGGCCACGTCGTCTGGGTGACGCCTCAGGACGCGCCCGGTGGACGGGCACCGGGTATCGGCATCCAATTTAGCGCCAAGGACGCCGAGGTCGCGCGCACCAAGATCGAGACCCTTCTCATAGGCCAATTGCAATCGGATCGCCCGACCCATACGATGTAGGGATGCCGTTAGTCGATTCGCACTGCCATCTCCACTTCGCCCCGCTGCGCGACGATATCGACGCCGTCTTGGCGCGCGCCCACGAACGCGGCGTGTCCCATATGCTGTGCGTCAGTGTTGGACTCTCGGATATCGGGCCCATACAGGATGTCATGCGCCGGGACCCGAGCGTCTTCGGCTCGGTCGGCATCCACCCCAATGAGGCGGGCGGCACGGATTCGCTCTTCGATGACCTCGCGCGCCTGAGCACGCACGAGGGCATCGTTGCGCTCGGTGAGACCGGCCTTGATTACTATCGATTGGAGGGGCAGGACGTCACCCGCCAACAGACGCAGTTTCGCCTGCACATCGCGGCGGCCCGGCATGTCGCCAAGCCGCTCATCATCCATACGCGCGAGGCCGCCGCCGATACCCTGCAGATCCTGCGCGACGAACACGCACGCGATATCGGGGGCGTCCTGCATTGCTTCACCGAGAGCGCGGATTTCGCGCGCCAGGTCCTCGATCTCAACTTCTGTATCTCATTCTCGGGAATAGTCACCTTCAAGAGCGCGCAGGCGCTGCGGGATGTCGCGCGCCTCGTACCGGAAGATCGCCTCCTGATCGAGACCGACGCCCCGTATCTGGCCCCCGTTCCGCACCGCGGGCAATCGAACGAGCCGTCCTACGTCTCCCATGTCGCGCAATGCCTGGCGGACGTCCGGGGTGTGTCCTGGGAACGGATCGCAGAGACCACCGCGGACAATTTCTTCAGGCTTTTCAAGGATGCGGCACCGGCCGTGGCCGGGGACACCCCGGCCACGGCCGCTGATCCGCGCCGCACATAAGCCATGTAACGCTTTTACATCAAAGCGTTACGTAATATTTCTGATGTGGTTTATGCGCGCACCCGAGGGCTGGTCCCTAAGCCCTTATGTGGACATGCGTTTACGCCGACGGCGCTCGAAGAGATAGGCGATCATCAGATACAGGTAGACCACCATGTAGATATTGGTGGTGCCAAGCATATCCCCGCGGTTGCCGGTGCTTCCGGGCTGGTAAGGACCGCCCCAGCCCTCGGCCGTCGTCCATATCCCGAAGGAATACAGAAATCCGATCGGTAGAAACCATTCCTGCCAGCGCTTCAGGAGCAGGCTCGCCGCCAGAACCGTCTCGATGACTGCCGCGAAGACACCAAACACGGTCTGCCCCACGAGTTGGATCGCCGCGATGAAGAACCCGATATAGGCGGCAACCCAGGCGGGCTGGCCGACCTCGGCTTGTTGCAGATAGGACAGGCTATGTTCGAAAAATGCCGGCTGCCATTTCCAGAACGCATCGAATGCCCACAAAAGCCCGAACAGGATGCGCACGACCTCGATGCGTCCGGTCCCGACCACGGGCTGCGATTTCGGTCCGATGGCAAGTCGCTGCTCCGAAGGCACCGACAGAACCGCCAAGAATACGAGCGCATACACGATGGCGGTTCCCGGATCCGTGGAGCCGGGCTGAAAGGGGCCGCCCAGGCCTCCCACGGTCACCCAGAGCGCGAGGCTGTAGACGATCCCCAGGCGCGCCATGGGCCGCACCGCGAAGCCCGTGATGAGCGAGATCGCGAGCAGCCCATCCAGAACTACGGTGCCGATCGCCACGTGGCGCGGACCCAGCACGGTCACGACATGAATGACGCCATGAAGGAAGGCCTGCACCACGTGCGGTTGCCCCTTGAGCCGCTTGACGATGGATGTCAGAAAACGGCCCACGTAAGCGCTATTGGCCTCGAGTATCGTGTTGATCAGCCAGATCACACCAAAGAGGATACGCATTCCGGCAAAGGCCAGCTCCTGACTCCCGGTGTAACGTGACGATCGGTCCTCAAACATGCAACAGGCTCTCCTTTCGCTGCGGTTGCCAATAAGATATTGCTCCCTCGCAATCGGACTATAGTACAAAGGCATGGTGCCTGCCCACCGCCCCATCGCCCCGACTTGCGCATATCGCCGTCTTCGGCTCGGTCCCGGACCAGTCCCGCCCGCACGCGCTTCGCGCACGTGCCGTGGAAGGCCCGTGGGAGATGGGGGAGGAGGGGACGATACCCGGTTCACGAAAAAGCGCGGAGGCCACAAGCCTCGCTGCGGACAGGGCCATGGCCTCCATGCAAGGCAGGGCCCATACGACGGCAAGTGGACTCGTCGTCCGGCCTGCCGCTCCTTTCATCGATCCGGCGGCCGTCGCCCCTCATGGGCCCTTGGCGCGCTCAAAAGCTGCGTCTACCATGCCTTCCGCCCGTCCATCGGGAACATCCCCCACGGGCGCGCTAAAAGGAGCGAGGAGTCCATCATGTCGAAATCCCTGAGGTTTCCGAAAATCCTGGCTCGCGGTCTGTTCATCCTCGCCGGGACGAGCATTCTGGCCGGCTGCTTCTTTGCCCCGCCAGGTGACTATGAGCACCATGGATGTTACCGGTGTGGTGACTATGACCATCATTATGATCATCGCGACCATCGCGACGATCGGGGCGATGACTGACGCGTCGCATCCCGAGATTCTGTCTTCGCGTTCCCGCCTGGGCCGACAACCCAGGCGGTTCCCAAAGATCCCCGAGCACACCCCATCGTCCCTAACCCCAAGCGGAATCCACGCCCGCACATAGATCGCCCGGCAGCAAGAAGCCCTCGGGTCTGCGGACTGTAGACGGCAGCCGGCTTCACCATTCAAGTGTCTCTCGCGGCACGCGCCTGCGGTCGCCACACCTCCTGCAAGGTTCAGGGGCGCGACGCGTCGTCCTCGGGTTCGCCACCGCAGGCCCAAGACCGTGGCCGCATCCAGCGCCGTCCGGGGCCGCCCCGGACGACTCCCATTGGTTCGTATAATGTATATTATGTTAAATCACAGACGCCAGAACATAAGGCGAGTTAATGCCAACTCGCCTTTGAGCCCTTGTTGCACCATTACGGACGCGGCCGCCACGGGTATCCGGAGACCGGCTCCCCGCCTCATCGGGCCGGGGCCATAAACAGGTCGCAGATGGCGTACTCGGCCTGGCACGTATCCCCTGCACGATTTCTGCGCGATAATGCGAGACGCGAGGTCATCATGGAGGAGCCTAATAAATGAACACGAACGAAGGGCTGTTGGATCGCGTCATCCGCGTCATCATCGGACTTGTCTTGATCGCGCTTGCAGTAACTGGTCGCTGGGCGCCCTGGGGTTGGATCGGGGTCCTGCCTCTCATCACGGGCCTTGTGGGGTTCTGCGGCCTTTACCAGATACTCGGCATCAAGACCTGTCCCGTAAGAACGGAGAAACATCGGCCGTCGTAAAGGGCGATATTTCTTGGCAGCGACCGAAACGGCACCAGCGGCCCTTTCGGGTGAGACAAGGCGTGTGCGCCCAGGGACTGCGGGCTCGCATTATCGTGCATGGCGTGCAACTTCGGGAGGAACTCGATGGCGGAGACGATCAGCGGAAATGCCTTTCACGCCGCGTTGACCGGCCCTTTCAGCGGTATCGTGAGCTGGGCACAGCTCACGGAATTGTGGGCCACGGTGCGTGCGTGTCCGGAGGGATGGTATATCTACGCGATCGGCGAACCGGTGCCCACCGGCATAGCCGACCCCGAGGCCTTGATACGATTCACCGAGGAGATCGATACGCTTTTGCGGCGCGAGCATCGCGAAGACTACTGTGGCATCGTCTACGCCGACGACAAGGCGCAGCCGAGCTTCATCAAGATCTTCGACCCCCACAACCTGGGGAGCTCGTGCGGCAGCTCCGGCGTAAAGACCCTGCCGGGATGGCTATTGACGCGTATGCCTCCGGAAACACTGGGCGATCCCCGACCCTTGCCGGAGAGCCGGAAGCGCTGGTGGCGGGGACTTTTTCAACGCCAGCCCGCCTAAGGGCGGTTTTGCCTTTAGGTTGCAGCTGCCATAATCCCCGCATGCGTCATGGGGTGTTCGGTCATAATTGCGCCCCGCGCCCCGCCCCTATTCTCGGCCCATTGCGGGTCGAGGCCCCGCATGCGGAGAAAGGGAATTGCCAAAAACGATCGACCTCTATACAAGCCCCGGATGCCCGGATTGCGCGGCGCTGAAGGCGTGGTTTGCGGCACACGACATAACATTCACGGAACACGACTTGAGCCGACCGGGAGCCGCCGATAAGGCCAAGACGGAATTCGGTGTGCGCATCGCCCCCATCACGGTGTACGAGGGACAGGTGTTCTACGGAGCCGCCCAGGAGCAATTACCGCGATTGCAGCGCCTCTTCGGTCTCGATTGAACGTACCTCACCTGTTAAAAACGGCCTCGATCTTCCGCAAAGGCGCGCGGGCACGTTTAAGAAATACGATTAAGATATTGCAGTAACAATCTAATTCCCAACGTTTTATTTTAGGATGAGTCTTTCCATGGGATACGCGCGACTCACGCGCGAAGCGCGGCTTTTGATCGTTATTCGGGCCGCGCGTAGCGTAGGCCAAGGGGCGCTTGTCGTGGACTTCGCGCTCTATTTGCACGCGCTCCACTGGTCCGCCCCCGCAATCGGGGGGCTTTTCATGGTGGCGCTGCTGGCGTCGGCGACACTCGCGCTGTTCGTGGGACCGTTATCCGATACACGCGGGCGCAAGGCCTTCTTGCAGGCCTATGAGTGGGTCCAGGTGGCGGCGGCCCTCATGGCGCTCACGAATTCGCATAGCGCCGTGCTTGTGATCGCGGCCATTCTTGGTGGCTTTGGCCACGGCTTGAATGGGGGCGCCGGCCCTTTTGCGCCGGTCGAGCTCGCCTGGCTTTCCGAGATGGTCGAGGCCCGGGACCGTGCCGCGGTCTATAGCCTGAACACGGCCATGGGGTTTTCGGGTATGGCGCTGGGGGCCCTGCTCGCTGCGCTCCCCTCCTTTCTGGGAACCCTCCTCCCAGGACCACTGGCCTATCGTCCGCTGTTTCTTTTGGTGCTTATGGGCGCAGCGCTTGCGCTCGTACTGCTACGGGCCATTCCCGAGGCCGCGCGGCCCATGTCCCCCCGCGATCCGGATATCGATACCCGCACGGCGGCCGATGCCATGACACGCGCCGAGAACCGCAAGCTACTCAAGCTCTTTGGGATCAACGCGCTCAACGGGATAGGTATCGGCTTCATGGGGCCGCTGATGGCCTACTGGTTCGCGATCCGCTTCCACCACGGCCCCTTAAGCATAGGGCCGATCATGAGCGTGGCGCTGATCGTCACCGCCATCTCGTCGCTCCTGGTAGGTCGTCTGACCCGTCGGTACGGGGTCGTGAAATCCGTTCTGGCCATGCGCTATCTGGGGCTTGCGGTACTCCTGATACTCCCGCTCTCGCCATCGTTCCCGATCGCAGCCCTCCTCTACATCATCCGATCGGCCCTCAATCGCGGTACGGCTGGTGCCCGCCAGGCCCTTAACCTCGGCCTCGTCCGAGGCCATCGCCGTGGGCTTGCCGCAAGCCTCAACAATGCCTCAATCCAGATGCCGCGCGCCATCGGGCCGGTATTCGCCGGCCTCCTCTATCATGCTGGTTTTCTGGCACTCCCCTTCTTCATTGCCGGCAGCTTCCAGGCGGTCTATCTCATCCTCTATCGCCGGCTATTCCGGGACGCGCCATCAGCGCCACTGTCCTCGCCCTCCGAGTAACATGAACATATCTCTATAACACTTTGTTTATAAATATTATTAATTAACAAAATCGGTACCCATTGGCGCTCGCCAAAAGACCGGCCCAGGCACAGGCGGTGGTCGCAGTGGTCCGTGATAGCGCGTATCCGTGGATTACGCCGCCCCACTGATCGGTACCACTCCAGAATGGCGGGCGGTGCCGCGCACCTGTTGACCCTGTACCAAGGTACGGCCCCTAGACTCATCGCAATCCGGTGAATAGGACTATCGTTATGGCCAATCCGAGCGTTCAAATCCCCGTCACGGGTATGACCTGCGATCATTGCGCGGTGCGCATCGAGAAGGCATTGGCGGCCTTACCCGATGTAAAGGCCCGGGTCTCCTATCCGCAAGCGACAGCCATCATCGAAGACCTGGGACAGGCCACACTCCCCGAGATCATCCAGACTATCCGCACGGCCGGATATGGCGCATCTCTGCCTGACACCGCCCGGACACCGCTCCGAAGGGAGGGTCGCGGCAAGGGCCCGCATATCGCCATCCTAGGCGGCGGCGCGGCGGCGTTCGCCTGCGCCATACGCGCGGCCGAAGACGGGGCGCGCGTGACTATGATCGAAGGCCATTCGGTCATCGGCGGCACCTGTGTCAATGTCGGGTGCGTGCCCTCGAAGATTCTGATCCGCGCGGCCCATGCGGCCCATGATCAGGCGGCCCCGCGCTTCCAGGGCCTGCGGGCGCACACGCCCATCATGGATCGCGCGGAGCTGGTTCGGCAACAGCAGGCGCGCGTCGAGGCCCTGCGGCGGGCCAAGTATGAGGATATCGTGGATGCTCATCCCGGGATCACCCTAAGGCATGCGTATGCACGGTTCCTCGATACCCACACGCTCGGCCTGCTCGATAGCGCGGGTGCCGAGGAGTCCCTTACCGCCGATCGCTTTCTGATCGCCACTGGTGCCTCGCCCGCCATTCCCGATGTGCCCGGATTGACCGACACCCCGTACTGGACCTCGACCGAGGCCCTGGTGGCCACCGAAACGCCCCGGAAGCTGCTGGTGTTGGGGGCATCCGTGGTCGCCGTGGAATTGGCGCAGGCCTTCCGGCGACTGGGATCGGAGGTCACTATCCTGGCCCGCAGCCGTCTCCTGTCCCGCGAGGATGCGGATTTGGGGACGGGCCTGCAGGCGGCCTTCGAGGAAGAAGGGATACGTGTGATGACCGACATCTCCGTGCGCCGCGTCCATCATCAGGACGGGACCTTCACGCTGACCACGTCCCGCGGCATCATCGATGGCGACCGGTTGCTGGTGGCGACCGGTCGCAGACCGAACACCGGCCGTCTGGGCGTGGCCCGCGCTGGTATCCGGGTGGACGACCACGGCGCCATCGTGGTGGACGATCACCTGCGCACCAGTGCGTCCCACATCTATGCCGCCGGGGATTGCTGCGCCCTGCCCCAGTTCGTCTATGTCGCCGCGGCTGCGGGCACGCGTGCCGCCATCAATATGATGGGCGGCGACGCCGTCCTCGATCTCCACGTCATGCCTGCCGTGGTCTTCACAGACCCGCAGGTCGCTACCGTGGGCCTTACGCAAGAGATGGCGCGCGCCCAAGGTCTGGTCGTGGAAACGCGCACGCTGGCGCTCGAAAACGTGCCGCGCGCGCTTGCCAACTTCAATACGCAGGGCTTCATCCGGCTGGTGGTGGAACATCCATTGGGGCGGATCGTGGGGGCCCAGATGTTGGCGGCCGAGGCCGGCGAGGTCATACAGACAGCGGCCATCGCCATAAGCCGGCGCATGGCGGTCGGCGAGCTGGCAGACCAGCTCTTCCCCTACCTGACCATGGTCGAAGGCCTGAAACTCTGCGCGCAGACCTTCACCAAGGACATAAAGCAATTGTCATGCTGCGCGGGGTGACCCGAGCGCGGCGGCGCGGATGGCACGATGAGCCTTGAGAAGGACGACCGGCCGGTCCGGGGTTGCGCATCATCCTCAAGCGGACGCGCGCGGTCCTGGGAACGGGGACGCCTGAAGCGCGAACGCCGCGGGCTTTTAAGGACCTTCACGGGGACACAGCCGTATCCGGGGCCTCGCAGAGCGCCAGCAGCCGGTCCCTGCCGATAGGCTCGTCTTTCAGGAGCGGGATGATAGCGGTCCGGGCGCTGTGACCACTGGCGACGGCCCCGATTTCGCGCCATTCGTGGCGCGCCCGCTCCTGTAGGAGCGGCGAACGCGGGGAGCTGGCGGCCACGCTCATGTTGATCACCCATGCCCACGGCGTGATGCCGGCACGCAGCAGGTCGCGCTGCAATTGCGCAGTCTCGAGCACGGGTGTCGTTTCTGCGAGCGTGACCAGCAGGACCTTGGTCTGTTGGGGGTCTCGCAACTGCATCATGGGTGTCGCCGCGTGCCGATCCGCCGAACCCTTTTGTCGCGCAACCTCGCGGTGATAGGCGCCTGCCGCATCCAGGAGCAATAAGGTATGGCCGGTCGGCGCGGTATCCATCACGATAAAGGATTTGTGGGCCTCGCGGATGACACGCGAGAACGCCTGGAACACTGCGATCTCTTCCGTACAAGGGGAGCGCAAATCCTCTTCCAGCAGGACGCGGCCTTCCGCGTCGAGCTCTGCGCCTTTCGTTTCCAGCACATGCCCGCGGTAGCGATCCGTCTCCGTGTGCGGATCGATGCAACTCACGGTGAGCCCGTCGGGCGCACCATCCAGGGTATGAACGAGGTGGGCGGCCGGGTCGGATGTCGTGAGGTGCACCGGCAGACCACGAGCGACCAGCGCCACGGCTATGGCCGCCGCCAGCGTGGTCTTGCCCACGCCACCCTTCCCCATCAATAGAATCAAACCGTGCCCGTCGGCGGCAATATCATCCACCAGGGTGGCGAGCGACGGCAGATCCCGTTCAACGGAATTCTCGAGGCGGTCCGCCGATCGTGGTGATGACGTCGTCAACAGCCCCCGCAGCGCCTCCAGTCCGACCAGATTGAAGGGCATGAGACCTATCTCGTCGCGTGGCAGGTCTTTAAGGGCCTCGGGGATCATCGCAAGCGCCTCCTGCTCGCGGCGGTGGATGGCAAAGGCCAGCGCGTCCTCTCCGGCTTCGGCGGCGGGCAGCACGCCGTTTATGACCAGGCACTGTCGCGATAGACCCAATGCCGCCAATTCCTGACGCGTACGGGCCACTTCCCGCAAGGCGCCCTGTTGAGCGCGCGCCACCAACACCAGACATGTCCGCTTTGGATCAGCCAAGGCCTCCACCGCCGCCCGATACTGCGCGCGCTGCTTTGCAAGGCCCGCCAGCGGGCCCAGACATGACGCGTCCCCGCGACCGGTCTCAAGAAAACCGCTCCAGGCTCCAGGTAACTGCAGCAAGCGAATGGTGTGGCCGGTGGGTGCGGTATCGAAGACGATATGCTGAAAATGTGAGGTGAGGGCCGCATCGGTCAACAGGGTCGTGAATTCATCGAACGCGGCGATCTCGGTCGTACAGGCCCCCGACAAAGACTCCTCTATCCCTTTCACCACGCCGTCAGGAAGCAAACTGCGAACCGGGGCGATCAAACGCTCGCGATAGACTCCGGCCGCCGCCTCCGGGTCGATCTCAAGGGCGGAAAGTCGCGCAACGGCCGTGATCGGTACGACGTGATTCCCGATATCGACACCGAATACCTGCCCGATATTGGACGCCGGATCGGTACTGACCAAAAGAACGGTCCTCCCGGCTTCGGCCAGGTGCATGGCCGCGGCGCAGGCGATCGAGGTCTTGCCGACCCCTCCTTTGCCCGTAAAAAACAGGAAACGGGACGGCTGATCAAGAAACTTCATCATTCCCCAAGTTCAGCAACACCGGCCACCGGAACAACAGCCGCCCCCGGCGCTCGTGGACGCGGATTCGCTAATGTGCGCCCAGCGCGCGAGTTCGGCACGGTTTGGGTAACGTCCTGCCATGACCACCTGATCACCGATGAGTATCAAGGGCAACGCCTCCTGACCGGAGCGCTCCAGAAAGGCGCTGACAGTCGCGTCTTGGGCGAAGACCAACGGCTCCTGGGCCAGATTCACGCGCTCTATGTCAGCACCACGTTGTCTGGCCCAGTCGACGTCCGCGGCAAATTGCAGCAAGGCCTGATCAACGTCGACACCGCACACGCCGGTACTGCAGCAAAGGGCGGGATCAAATACACGGATGGTTGTCATAAGTTATCCTCACAGATCCAGAATTCACGGTGCATTCAGGGGACAAGGTCACCGATGTGGTCGAGAGCAGCCTTCAGGCGATCTCGATCAGACAGGAGATCAGTAGGCGCAAGGGCACAAAAGGCCTCCACGCGCATGCGCAAGATCCGGTAGGCCGACATGAAGGCCGCATCAATGTCCTGATCGCTGCCGGTTGCATGCGCCGGGTCTTCCACGCCCCAATGGCTGCGTAGAACCGGCCCCAGGTAGGCCGGACAGGTCTCGCCGGCGGCGTTCGAGCAGACCGTAATGACCACATCCGGGACGCGCGGTAAGTCCTCCCACGACTTGCTGTAGAGCCCGTCCGTGGAGATCCCTTCCCGCGCCAGGAGCGCCAGGGACCGGGGATGCACCTTTCCCGTCGGCTGACTTCCCGCACTCATGGCCTTCCAGCCCACCGGTGCCAGATGATTGAACAGGGCCTCGGCGAGAATCGAGCGACAGGAGTTACCGGTGCACAGAAAGAGCACGTTCATGCTATGTGTACCACTCTCCAAAGGGTGGGGAAAGGCTTGGGTGTCGGTGGCCCCAGGCAAAAGGTCCACGCAGTACTCAGGATGGCCGGCACAACATTCGGCGGTAAGATAGGCGACCAAGTCGCGCATGAGGGAAAGATTCGGCCGGTAACGCTGAAAGCGCCCCTCTGGTTTGACCGTGAGCAGGCCCGCCTGCACGAGCGCCTTGAAGTGGAACGAAAGGTTCGTCGGCGGCAGATCGAGGGCCGCCGCAATCTCGCTCGCCACCAACCCTTCCGGGCCCTTACGTACGAGCAGGCGATACACATCCAGGCGCACGCCGGAGGCAAGCGATTCGAGCAGGGCGACGGCCGCATCTTTATGCATATTCGTACTATAGATCGATTATTGAAACGTAGCAAGGCCCCCTTCGCCCCGCGCACGGCTACGAGAGCGTCGCTCGGCCTTGTGAGGAGGCGTTTCCGGCCCGCAAGGCGCGAAGCACGATCGACGCAAAGCCCATCTCAGCCAGCGGACGGCTGCAGAGACATTGCGCAATTGTCCCCGCCCCCCTTCGCGGGGCACCCCCCTTTAGATCTCGATCTCGCCTGTCAGGAACGTCACCGCCTGACCGGACAGTACGACCCGGTCGCCCCGCCACTCGCATTGGATGTCTCCGCCTCGCGCCGATACTTGGCGGCTCGATAGCACGGACTTACCGAGCCGCTCGGCCCAATATGGGGCGAGGGCACAATGCGCCGATCCGGTGACCGGGTCTTCCGGCACTCCGAGCCTCGGTGCAAAGAAACGGCTGATGAAATCGATCCCCCCTGGACCGGCAGGTGCCGGTGCGCTCACGATAATCCCCACACGGTCGAGCCTGGCCAAGGCTACGTAGTCGGGCCGCATCGCGAGCACGCTCCGCGCGTCATCATAAATGGCCAGATAGTCACGCGCGGTCGCCCAGACCTCGGCAGGCTGCGCCCCGAGACCCACCATGAGCCCCGGGGGCGGCACGCAGGGCGTCGCGCGCTTTACCGGGAAGTCCATCACGATGCGCTCATCGTGTTGCATGACTGCGAGGTCACCGCTACGAGTGTGGAACACCACCTGGGTATCAGGCCATCCGAGGTGCTGAAAAAGCACGTGCGCGCAGGCCAGCGTCGCGTGCCCACAGAGATCGACCTCGCAGGATGGCGTAAACCAGCGCAGCGCGAAGCCTGGCGGGGTGGGCACGAAAAATGCTGTCTCGGACAGGTTGTTTTCCGTGGCAATCGCCTGTAAGAGCGCGTCCGGAGGCCAGCCAGACAGTGCCACCACCGCTGCCGGATTGCCGGCAAAGCGCTGCCTGGTGAAGGCATCGACCTGAAACAACGCGGCCTTCACGATCCACGCGCCATCGGGCGGCCTTGCGCATCATCTCGCAGCCGGTCAGGCACCGCGCGGCTGGGCCTCGAGCGTGCCATCCTGTCCGGCGCCGATATGCAAGACATTGAAGACCCAGGTGGCAACCATCACGACCGCAAGATTGACGACCAGGGCATAGAGCGCCGCGTAGGCCGGGAAGGTGTGCCCGGCGATGACCAGCGGATAGATCACGCCCTTGAACGACAGGCTCGCCGCCATACCGGTGCCGGCCGCCATGCCGGCAAGCCAGCCCAGCACTAGCGCATAACGATGCGGCCAGCGCGTATAGAGCCCGATCACGATCGCCGGAAAGGTCTGGATGATCCAGATTCCGCCGAGGAGCTGGAGCATGATCGCGTACTTTTCCGGAACCCCCAATACGAACGCGAGCGCCCCGACCTTCACGAACAACGAGGCGATCTTCGCCGTCCTCGCCTCCCCCCTCTCACTCACGCCGGGGTTCAGAAAGGCCTTGTAGATGTTGCGCGTGAACAGGTTCGCGGCCGCCACCGACATGATGGCGGCGGGAACCAGCGCGCCTATGGCGATGGCGGCGAACGCGAACCCCACGAACCACGAAGGCAGAAAACGCATCAAAAGCGCGGGTACGGCATAGCTCGGCCCGTAGGCCTTGAAGCCCGCCTGGAACTGCGGCAGCGTGTTCACGTGCGCGACGTAGGCCATGTAGCCAAACAGGGCGAGCAGCCCCAGGATGAATGAGTAGGCGGGTAGGAACACGGCGTTTCTTTGCACCACGCCAGCACTCTTCGCGCCCAGCACCCCGGTGATGGTGTGCGGATACATCATGAGCGCGAGCGCCGAACCGAGCGCGAGTGTCGCATAACCGGAATAGATCCCCGTGCTATGCGGCGGGGGCGCCGGGAAGGTCAGCTTGGCGGCCGGGATACGCCCAAAAATGCCCGCCCACCCGCCGAGGTGGGCCGGAATCACGATGATCGCGGTCAGCACGGTCGTGTAGATCAAGAGGTCCTTTACGATGGCGATAAGCGCCGGGGCGCGCAGGCCCCCTGATAAGCGCCGGGGCGCGCAGGCCCCCTGTATAGGTATAGGCCGCCAGGATGACAAAGGCGATCACAAGCGGGGCATCCGCCCATGTCCCGCTGCCACCGATATGGAGGGCCGCCAGCACCACCTGCAGACCCACGAGCTGAAGAGCAATGTATGGCATCGTGGCGAGGATCCCGGTTATGGCCACCAATAACCCGAGCATCCGGCAATCAAACTTGTGCTCGACGAAATCGGCGGCCGTGACATAACCCCGATCGCGCGCGATCGTCCAAAGCCTGGGCATGATCATGAACATCACGGGATACATGACGATCGTGTACGGGAGCGCAAAGAACCCCAGAGCCCCCTGGCCGAACACGAGCGCCGGGACCGCGATGAAGGTATAGGCAGTATAGAGATCCCCGCCCAGCAGAAACCATGTCACGAAGCTCCCGAACCGCCGCCCGCCGAGACCCCATTCGCTCAGAAGGTTGAGGTCGCCCGGCCGCCAGCGACTCGCCCAAAAGCCGAGCCCTGTGACCAAAACAAAGAGCGCCAGGAAAACCCCCAGGGCGGCGCTCATGAGCCGGCCTCATCGGCGCTATCCGCGCCCCGGCCCAGGCGGTAGACGATCCCCGTCAGAAGCACGCTCACCGGGACCCAGGCGAGCTGATACCAGTAAAAAAACGGGAAGCCGAGGATAGTCGGCTGAACGTGGTCATATAAAGGGACATATAAAGTCCCCAAAAACGGAATGACCAGCAACAGGTAGGGCCATCGTGACGCGCTGGCGCTCATACGCTCCTCCCCCGCTTACGTTTTATAGTGTACTGTTTAGTCCGATTAAGCGTACTAAACAGTCGACCCCTGGTCAAATCCGCGACGCCCGGTCCGCCTTGGCCAGCCGTTCATCCAGAGGGACACCGCCTTTTGTTGTATAATGATGGCAAGAGGCCTTAAATGGCGTCCGTGCCCACCCTCTCCGATCCTTTTGTGACCAACGAAACCCATCCGTCATCGCTTTCCGGTGTGACCGCGGAAGGCGTCCTGTCCTCGACCATGCGGGGCGCGGGGGAAGCGTATTTATCGGCCTACGCACTCTATCTGAATGCCACGGCCGCCCAGGTGGGGCTGATCGCCACCCTGCCCGCCCTGATGGGGTCGTTTGCGCAACTGCTTGCCGCCTGGTGGGCTGAACGTCGTGGCGAGCGCCTGGGCCTTACCATCATGGGACTCGCGGCCCAGGGGTTTCTGTGGCTTCCGGTCATTGTCCTGCCGCTCCTGTGGCCTGACCATGCCGTAGCCCTCCTTCTGGTCACGCTCACCCTCTATTACGGCGCCAATCACTTCGCCAATCCGCTCTGGCACAGCCTCATGGGCGATCTCGTTCCCGAAGACATGCGTGGACGCTACTTCGGCGAACGCTCACGCCTCATGAATCTCGCCAATTTCGTGGCGCTCGTGAGTGCCGCCCTGGTGTTGCGACTCGCCAAAAGCCACGGACACACCGAGATCGGTTTTGTCGCCATCTTCACGCTTGCCATGCTCGCGCGCATGCTCTCGATTCCCAGGCTCCGCACGGTGCGCGAGCACGCCTTGCCGAAAGGTCGCCTGAGTCTGCACCCGACGATCCTCTGGCGAGAGATGCGCGGGACACAGTTTTCGCGATTCGCGATCTTTACGGCGGTCATGAGTTTTTCCGCGGGGATCGCCGGACCGTTCTACGCGGTGTACATGCTGCGCGACCTGCATTTCTCCTATATACAGTTCATGGCCACCCAGGCGGTCGTAGTCCTATCGCAGGTGGGGACCCTTACCCTGTGGGGGCGCCTGGGTGACCGGTTCGGTAACCGCTTCGTGCTCGCCGTCACAGGCTCCCTGATCCCCGTGGCCCCCATGCTGTGGCTTACGACCACCCATTTCGGGGCCATCCTCCTGATCCAGCTTCTAAACGGCCTGGCATGGGCGGGCTTTAATCTGAGCGCCGGCAACTTCGTCTACGACAGCGTACCGCGCGAGAAACGCTCCCTCTACAACGCCGTTCATAATATCCTGACGGCGTTTGCCCTGGCCGCCGGGGCGGGCCTTGGAGGCTTCTTCGCAGTCCACGTCCCGGCCACCACCCAGGTGTTCGGGCTTGCGTTTGGCCATAGTCTCCTGTGGGTGTTTTTGATCTCGGGATTGGCGCGCCTCAATACAGCTCTGGCCTTCATTCCCCTGCTGCGCGAGATGCGCGCCGGCACGGCCACGCCGCCGCGACGTCTTGCCACGCTATTCATGAGGCGCACCGGCCCGGCGTAAGTCGCCCCTCTTACCCCTTCAACCAGTTTGCGCGGGAATCCCCGCCATTCAAGGCAGGGAGGGATCCCACAGGGACTTCCTTCGGTCGTAGCACCGCCGCGTAGCGGCGATGCTTCACAACTGAATAACCACCATGTATCATTGTGAACATGGACGAAGAATTGCCAACCAGCCAGGCGTTGACCTGCAAACTGAAACTGCTGCTGGACAAGGAGCAGGTCGTCGCGGTCCGGCGCACGGCATTGGCGTACCGTAATGCCCTGAATCACGCATCCGCCGTGGCTTTCGCCAATGGCAAGATGTCGCAGGGCATGAAGCTGCAAACGCTGGTGTACCAGGATTTGCGGGAGCGGTACGGATTGCTCTCCCAAATGGCTTGCAATGCTCCGCGACAAGTGGCGGCGGCCTACAAGACGTTGTGGGAACGCGCCAAATCCAATGCTGCCCATAAAGCGAAGGGCTGGACCAAGCGCCGCTACAAGGGACTGGACAAAGCGCCAAAATTCACCGCGCTGACCGTGAATCTGAACCACAAACGTGACTGGTCTCTGGGAAAAAACCAGACGGTCAGCATCAGCACTCTGAACGGCAGAATCCGATGCCGTTACGAAGGCTGGAACCGGCATCTGGACTGGCTGGAGCACACGGCGGATCGGGGAATCACCCTGGGTGCCGCCAAGCTCTGGCAGGACCCGGTCTCCAAAGCGTGGTATCTGCTGGTTTCCGTCGACAAGGCACTGGTCGAAAAGCCGATGGACCGCATCACCACCGTCAAAGGCGTGGATCTGAACCGTCGCAACATTGCGGTGGAATCTAATACACGCGGCAAATGTCGTTTTTATCACGGCGGGCACCAGAGGCATTTGGCCGAACATGCCGCCAGTACACGGAGTGCGCTGCAAGCGAAGGGCACTCGTGGGGCCAAAGCGGTTTTGAGGAAACTGGCGCTGCGAGAAAGACGGCTGAACGCGGATACGGCGCACTGTGTGAGTAAGGCCATTGCGGAGCCACACGCGATGGTGGGTTTGGAGTGGCTGAAGGATATCCGCAATCGTACCGAGCGTCGTCACTCGAAGAACGCTTCGGTGAAACGGCGCAAGGCCAACCGCAAGGTCAGCAGTTGGAGTTTTGCGGATGTGCAGGCCAAAACCGCGTACAAAACCCGGCTGTCGGGTGGTGTGCCGATTTGGGTGGATGCGGATTACACCAGTCAGGGGTGCTCTATTTGCGGGCACACCGGAAAGGAGAATCGACCCAATAACGGCCTGCTGTTTGTTTGTGCTCATTGTGGTCATACACTCCATGCCGATTTAGTGGCGGCAAGAAACATCAGTATGCGAACGCTCCTCATCCGGCAAGACTGGGTGAGGACGGGGCGATTGTCAGCCGTCCCTGAAGCATCAGGCGATGAAGCCAAAGCCGCGCGTCTTTCGAGATACGCGGAGTTGCGGTGGAGCCTGGATGCAAGCTCCGTCCTCATTGTGGGCCGCATGGCCCATTAGGGCGGAGTTGTTGACCGGCCCTTCTCGAGCAGAAACGGACCCAGGGCCAGGGCATCGAGAGGGCTGCTTGTGTAGGCCTCGATGGCGTCCGCCGGCGAACACGCGCGCATTCGCCCGCGCGTGGCAAAGTCGGCACTCAACAGAATCGGCACACCGGTCAGGGCGCCAAAGGCCTCGATCACATCATGAAAGAGTGGTTGCACGGCGCGCCCCACGGTCTGGACGCGAGCGGTTCCATCGATATGGGTGGCGGCCGGGATGCGCGGGCGCTTGTCGCTGCGTACGCGGGCGACGAAGGATCGGAAGGGGGCCGCACGCGCGTCCTCGAACCAGTCACCCACAGCGGTTGCCGCAACAGCGCATGCCACCGGCTCGAAGCCCTCGCGTCCGGTGAGATCAGTGAGCGCCCCGGCCATCGTCGGTATCGTCGGCGCCGCCAGAACCAGGCGGCTACCCAGGGCCTCCCGCCCGAACTCCATGGCCCCCTGAAACCATCCCACAGTCTTGCCGCTGGCAAGCCGCGCGGCGACCGCCACGGTGATGGCCGGCGGCCGGCCATAGGCGAGATGGGCGCGCGCGAGCAGGGCCTCTATCTCCTCGGCGGTAAACTGGGGACCCCAGCAAGTATGCTCTACGGTGGCGTGCGCCACCGAACGGCGCAGGGTGTGGTCAACCCATAATGCCGCCCCCACCGCGGTACCGGAGGCCCCGGCGACCGGGGATATCCACAACCCCTCGAAAAGTCCCGCGTCCCGCAGGGCACTATTAAGCAAGGCGTTACGGAAAACCCCGCCGGCGGCGGTGAGATGCCGCGCACCGGTCTGGTGTTTCAACCAATCGGCGAGCCCGACCACGGTCTCATTCAGGCACTCCTGCAAAGAGCAGGCGATATCTTCGTGGCGCGCCTCGATCGGCGTGCCCGGGGTACGCGGCGGACCAAGGCGCTCGCCGAGCTCCTCGGCGGCCACCGTATACTGAGCCGTATGCGGGGCGCGGATCACGATATCCCTGAAGGCCTCGCGGAATCGCGGCTTGCCGCCGGCCGCCAGGGCGCTGACCTTATCCTCCCCCGGACCGGGCACGAAACCGAGATGCCGGGTCACCCGCTCAAACAAGAGCCCCAGGGAGTGAGCGGCATCGACTTTCCCTATGGTCTCGATCGCAAATCCCCGTCCCAGGCCATAGGTGGTGCTTGCCTGCTCCCCGCGCGCGTTGACACACAAGATCGCGGCATTATCGAAAGGCGAGGTCAGATAGGCGGCCGCGGCATGCGCCTGCTGGTGGGCAACGGCATGCCAGACAGGGCGCGACAAGGTATCGTTGGAAAGGTTCGCCTCGGCCGAGCGCATATCGACGCAATGCCGAACCCAGTCGATGGCGCCCAACGGCAATGCCGCCCACCACGACTCCTTGGCGGGCGCGCGCGCCGACATCTGCTCAGGCACGGTGGCCGAAGTCCCGACGAGCATCGGGTCCCAGCCATAGGCGATATGATCGACGTCGGACAACGCGATACCGCGCCGCGCAAGACACCAGGAGACGCTGGCCGCGGGCCACGCCGGACCAGGTTCGTGCACGACCGCGGCACCCTCACTCCTCCGGCGCACATCGCCCCCCTCGAGCGCAGCGACGATATGCCCGTCCTCGACCAAAACGGCGGCCGGTTCATGGAAGGCCCCCGTCACCCCGAGCGTCAACATAAGACGCGGCGCGGCGCATTCGCGCCCTCCTGCAAGAGCTCGATGACGGCGTTTACGACTTGCCGTGGGCTCACGTCTTCCAGGCAGCGATGATGCCCGCTCGGGCAGACACTCTTGAAGCAGTCGCGGCACGGGACGTCCGCCGACAAGACGCGCGCCGCGGCCCGCCAGGGCGCGTGCTGTGGGTTCGTAAGGGCGTAGAGCACCACCACCGGTGTTGCCACGGCAGCAGCCAGATGCGCGGGCCCGGTATTGTTGGTCACAACGACGTCTGCGGCATCGAGAATACCCGTGAACTCGCGCAGCGAGACACCGCAGGCCACGGGCGCCTCGCTGGCCGCGGCCGATCGGATACGTTCCACGAGCGCGCGCTCATCTTCCGTCCCGGTCAGGACGCAGACAGCCTCGGTCTCCCGTTCGAGTCCCCGCAATACCGAGGCATAAGAGGCCTCAGGATAGCGCCGCGACGGCGCCGATGCCCCGGGGTGCATGATGATCAGCGGTCGCGAATCGCGCCGATACACGGCCCCTCGCTCGCGGAATCGCCGTGATATCTGGATCTTCAAGCGATCGTCGGCCAGCGTTGCCCCGAGATGCCCGACAAGCGCGAGCTGGCGCTCCACCTCGTGCCGTATGCCCTCCTGCGGCTCTCTCTCACGGACCCAGGTCGTGAGCAGCGCATAAGGATTCTCCCGGCAATGCGCGGCGCGGCGGGGAATGGCGGCCAGGTGGCACAATAGAGCTGCCGGCAGCGGACTCTGGCTAAACACGGTGAATATCACGGCGCCATCGAAGCCCCGCGCACGCAAATGTTCTATGAGGGCCTGATCAGCCTCGACATCACCCTCGCTGTCTTTCATCCAGGGCGCCTTGTGGACGATGAAATCGTCGATCCCCGGCAAAAGCGCGGCACACGCCGCAGCCGCCGGCGAGACAAGCGCGGTCACCGTGCGCCCCGGCACGGCCTCCTTCAAGGCGCGCAGGGCCGGTCCCGTCATGAGCAGATCGCCCATGCCATCGAGCCGCACCGCCAAGACCCGTCGCGCGCCACTCCAGTCTTGTGCGATCATGGACGCGCCGCGGAACGCGGACGCACCGGACGCCCGGGCCCCGTGGCGTCGATGATGAAATCGGCGGCCTCGTCGAGATCGCGCGCGATGTAGTCTGGTACGCGCCGATCGGAGAGCTGCCACTTGGTCTCGTTACCATTGTCGATAAGGACCGTGCGGCAGTGGGCGGCGCAGCCCGCCTCGATATCATCCAGGATGTCGCCTACGCACCACGAATGCGTCAGATCGAAATGTCCATCGCGCGCCGCTCTTTGAAGGAGGCCGGGGCGCGGCTTGCGGCAGGTACAGGCCGTGGCGTAGCGCTTGACACGCCCGAGGGGGTCGTGAGGACAATAATAGAAACCCGCCAACGGTACGCCGAAGGCACGCAGAAGATCGCGCAGCCGCTCCTCGACATCGCGCAAGGCGTCTTCCGTGAAGTATCCACGCGCCACGCCGCCCTGATTGCTCACTACCACCAGCCGAAAGCCGCGTTCATGGAGACGCCGCAGTCCGGAGCGGGCCCCCGGCGCGAGCCGCATGCGGTCAGGGTCCACGTTGTATGGGACATCGTCTATGAGGGTGCCATCCTTGTCGAGAAAGACGGCGGCATCGCGTATCAGGGCCATGAGGTCTCTCGCATCGGCAAGACCATGATCTCGGGGATGACCGTCTCCGCCGGCTGCGACAGCACAAACCGCACGGTGCGCGCCACGTTCGCGGGATCCTGCAAGGTCGCCTGATCGATGTCCGGGAACCGGTCGAGCAAAAACGGGGTGCGCAGGCCCCCGGAAATGACGGCCGTGACCTTGATGTTCAGGGGCCGGGCCTCGACATGGAGTGCATGACTCAAACCCAGGAGTCCCCACTTGCTGGCGTGATAGGCGCTGGCATTCGGCCAGGCGCGCTTGGCGGCGGTTGAGACGATATTCACGATATGCCCCCCACCCTGTCGGCGCATGTGGGGCAAGACCGCCTTGGCGGCCAGGAACGGTCCGGTCAGATTCACGCCGATGATGCGCCGCCACTCATCGACCGGCATCTCTTCTACGGATACCGTGAGGTCCGTGCCGGCATTGTTGACGAGGATGTCGCAATGGCCGTGATGCGCAATGATGTCCTCGAGCGCGGCGCTCACGGAGATCGGGTCGCCGACATCGAGTGCCCGCCCCTCCACGGAATACCCTTCCGCACATAGACCCTGGGCGAGCTCTTGCGCTTTACCCTCCCGGACATCGCCGGCGATGACAAGCGCACCCGCCTCCGAAAGGTCACGGCACAATGCCGCACCCAGACCCTGGGCCCCGCCGGTCACGAGCGCCACGCGTCCGGCGAGCGGCCCCGGGCGTGGGTCGCGAGCCGCCGGCTTGTCCATCCTCCCTTGCGTGTGCGCCAAGGAATCATCCATCGAGTGTCCTCCTTTAATTCAGAAATGAACGGGGCGGCTCCGGAGGTTCGGTACAAAACGCCGGCATCCTCCCAAGGCTCGTGTGGGCGCGCGCCTCCAGGACCTCGGCATACGCGCGATCGACCAGTTCGGCGACCCTCTGCCAGGTAAACAAGGTCGTAGCCCGCGCCAGGGCCTGCCGGCCCAGTCGTCGTAGCTCCTCGGGGGCACGCAGGGCGTGGGCCATGTAAAGGGCGACGGCTGCCGGGTTATGGGGCGGGACGAGATAGCCGGTCTCCTTGTGGCGCACCGTATATTTGATGCCGCCCACGGCCGACCCCAGGACCGGTGTCCCACACGCCATGGCCTCGAGCGGCGTGATCCCGAAAGGCTCGTACCAGGGGGTCGCGACGAACAGGTCAGCGGCGCTGTAATAGGGGCGTAGCTGATCGGGCCTGCGCCGCCCGGCAAATGTCACTTGGTCGGACACATGGAGACGCGCCGTCAAGGCCTTGAGCCGGCCGATCTCGGGGGTTACGCGGCCGTCCGGACAATCGGTCTCCCCGCCCACGATGATGAGGCTTGCCTCCAGGCGGTGCTGGTCCCGGAGCCGCGCCATGGCCTCTATGATGGTATCCACCCCCTTGCGTGGCACCATGCGCCCCACATGCACGAACAAGGGCCGGTCCGGCACCACACCGACTTCGCGCCGGGCCGCGTCCTTATCCATGGGCCAAAACTGCGCGGGATCGAAACCGCACGGCACGAGCCGCAATTTGTCCGAGGCGGCCCCGTAAAAGACCCCCAGATCCTTGGCGTCCTGCGGACATTCGGCGAGAATGGCATCGGCATCAGCCACGATCTCCGACTCGATCAGGTTGCGCTCCCTTGGGAATTCATCATTTACACCCTGATGGAGCTGGCGAACCGCCCCCAAGGCATGGAAGGTCATGACAAACGGGATACCCCAACGCTCGCGCAGTTCGCGCGCCACCAGGCCCGACATGAAGAAGTTGGCGTGAATCAGATCGTATCGCCCTCGACCCTGCCTGAGCCACGACTCCATGTAGCGCCCAAAGTCCCCCATGTACGGCAACAGGTCTTCCTTGCGCACGGGACGCGCCGGACCTGCCGGGACATGGATGATGCGCACCCCCGACGTCCAGTCCACGATCTCCGGCAAGCCCATGTCGTCGCGCCGCGTAAACACGTCCACGCGATAACCGAGCCGCGACAAGCCCAGGGCGACCTGACCGACATAGACATTCTGACCACCGCAATCACAGCCGCCGAGGATCGCGAGCGGCGAAGCATGCTCACTTATAAGCGCAATCCGCTTGCTCATTCAGGCCTCCTGCCCCTATTTTCTCGTTGTAAGGCGCCCGTAGCTGCGCCGCCGCCGCCAATGCCAAATCCCAGTCGCGCGCGAATCGTGTCAGGGAAAAATGAAGGGACGCGCAGCGCCGCGCGCCCTCACCCAGGGCCTTCGCCCGATCCGGTCGCGCAAGAAGTTCCCGCATTCTGCGTACCGCCTGTTCCATATCGGTGTAGATGTAGCCCGATACCCCGTTGCGTATGACACACGGCATCTCGGTGGTCGCAAGCCCCACCACCGGGACCCCTGCGGCCATGGCCTCGCAGACGGCAAGGCCCAAACTCGTGTAACGGATCGGATTGAAAAAAAACCGATAACGCGCCATGAGCCCCGGAAGCTCATCTGCGGCAATCTCCCCGAGTCCACCCAGGACCTCCGAGCCCATGCCCACGAGATCGAGCGGTACGCGGCGGCGGGCGTACTCGAACACATCGCACCCGAGCCTGCGACCACGCCTTGGCAGATCATTGACCACCACGAGGCCGCGCGCGATCTCGCCTGTGTAACGCACGTGAGGTGCCACCGCCACCCCGTGGCGGACGACGCGCACGGGCGTGCGGCCGTTGTCCCACATAAGGGCATTGAAGTGGGTGACATGCACCAACAGCACCGTCGGATCATCGACGATGTGGCGGGTGTCCGTCGGATGGCCCCGTGGCGGATCGTGCTCGATATAGATCTGCGGAAGCGCGCGCTGCGCCGCGGTGAGCAACTCGTACTGGTCGTGTTCATAGGGCTTGGGCGACTGAAACACGATCGCATCCAGCCCGAGATTACGCACCTCATCGGCGTCCACCTCGCGCAGATTGGCAGGCCACGAGCGCCCACCCCGACGCCCGCCGTACCCCTCCGGCCGCCCCGGTTTCACCGGGACATAGAACAGGTACGGCAGCTGGCTCAGGTAGTAGAGATAGCTGCCATGGACATGCCATGTCAGGATGCGCAAGGGTGAGCGCCTCGTACCGCCGCCGTCTAGCACATAGCCCTCCCCGTCTCCTCGTACAGATCCCGCACCATGCACAGGAACCGGTCGTCTGCAACTCCGCCACGGGCGTCGAGCACGCGATGATGCAAGGTATTCTTGGGCGCCCAGCGCACGGGGTCGGATGCACTCACCGCCACGAGACTTGGGGTACCCACCGCGGCGGCGAGATGCGCGGGCCCGGAGTCGTTGGTGACGATGCAACGCGCCCTGGCGACGAGCGCCCCCAGGTCCGCGAGCGAAGTCATGCCCGCGGCGTTGATCACACGACTTGTATTCCGTGCTATATGCGCGTTGCGATCCCACTCCTCGCGGCCGCCGGTCAGCACCACGCGCACCTTGCTCGCAAGCCACGCCACGACCTCCGCAAAAAACCCCGGTGCCAGGCGCCGCCGCGGATCGCGGGAGCCCGGATGAACGACGACATAGGGGGCGTCGAACAGGTCAGCGAATGGTGCCGTCCCCTTAAGGCGCGCGAAATCCTCGATGTGAAGCGGAAACTCGAGATCGGCAGGGCCATCGCCGGCGAGATGCCGCACCAGAGCCAGAAGCCGGTCGATCTCGTGTCCCGAGGGATATGGCAAGAAATACCGGCCATACCGCATACCGGCGCCCACGAAGCCAGCCATGCGTCGCGCGGGCCACTGCCCGACGATGGCGTTCGTCACGCGGCCATCGCCATGAAGTTGAATCAACCAGTCGAAATCCTTGGGAAACGCCTCCCGGAAGCGCTCGTAGGCATCGTACCCGGCATCGCTCTCCGGCAATTGCGGGTGCCCTGGAAACGCCAGAAAATCGTCCACATAGTGACGGTAGCGAGCAATGAGTTCGCGCGCCCACGGCAGACCTATGACCGTAACATGGGCGCCTGGAGAGGCCGTGCGCAGGGCGCGTAGCGCCGGCACCGCGCATAACATGTCGCCCAGATGCAGCGCGCGGAATACACCTATGCGCCCCGTGCAACCGTGCAACGGCAAGAGGTCCCCGCATGTCTTAGGCCGTGCGTCCGTCACGTGCGCCCCCTGGAGAGTTTGCGGAATCGCGCACTGCGACGATTCAGCATGTATCATTGGAAATACATGACGGCTCGACTGTATAGCGGAAGGTCGTGCACGGAAATCGGTCGAACGACGGAGCGCTAAGGTCGCTCGGCGACGCGGGGCCTATCCGGAATGGAGACGAAAAAACGATGATCGAGCGCTACGGGGATCATGCCGCCAACGAACGCACCTACCTCGCATGGGTGCGTACCGGGGTCGCGGTCATGGCATTTGGATTTCTGGTCGAGAAATTCGACATCTTTCTCATCTATATCGGCAAGGCGCTGCATAAGAGGACCGGCGCGCACCATGGGTTGCACACAGCCGAGATTCTGGGAATGGGGCTCGTCGCCCTGGGGATATCCATGATGGTCGGGGCATCGATACGCTTTGTGCGCACGCGCCGCGCCATCATGGCCGAGGGCGTCGCACGGGGCCCGGGCAACCCGGCCCCTTATGTCGCGATGGTTCTGGCGCTGGTCCTGATGGGGATCACGCTGCTCATCTACCTGGCGCAGGTGAGCGGCCGCCCTTGACCATGATGGCGCGGCGGGCCGCGATCACCCGGGGCTCTCCTTGAGGGTCGGCAACCAGTTCCACATGATCATAGGCCCCGGAGCGTCCCAGCAGGAGCTCCAGGGACACGGCCTGCCCGACGCCGAGCTCAAGGAGCAGCCAGCCGCCGGTCACCAGAAATGGTGCCGCGTCACGGATGAGCCGCTGGTAAATGGATAGACCATACGGGCCGCCGTCGAATGCCTGCCGCGGTTCGTGGTCCAGGAGATCCTGGCGATCGCGGCTCAGCCTGTGGCTCGATATATAAGGCGGGTTGCATACGATCACATCACAAGCCCCGGCCCCGCTCGCGGCGAGCGGCTCGAACAGATCACCGGATGCGACATGGATACGTTCCGAAAGCCCGAGGCGTTGGGCGTTCCGCAAAGTCAGAGTGGCGCAGTCCTCCATGAGGTCGCTTGCCCAGACCTCCGCACCGGGAATGGCGTGGGCAATGCCGCAGGCGAGATTGCCGGAACCACAACACATATCGATCACGCGCGCGCCGAGGCCGTGAGCGCCGCGCGCCTCGCGTAACCGTGCCACCGCCTCCCACCCCAAAAGCTCGGTCTCGCTGCGCGGTATCAGGACCCCGGGGCCGACTGCGATCTCGATCCCCATGAAGCGCTGGCGCCCGAGCACATAACCCAGCGGGATGCCGCTTGCACGGGCGCGCGCCATCGACACCGCCCGCTCTCTCACGTCCATCGGGTCCAGCTCCATCTCCCGGGTCTCGCTCACGATTCGTTCGCTTTCCGCTATCGGATCATCGATACCGCCCGCAATGAGAATATTCTGTATGGCCCCCATTAACGCCCCGTCATCCTCCGCAATATCCATACCCGCTCTCCTTGGCATCCCGATCACGCCCGAAACCTTGCGGCCGCGCGATCTTCCGTGCCTGAGACTGTCTCCCATTTCCCGGACCCAGTTCAGTCCGTCATTGGCCGGATGAGACCGCGATGACCCAAGCACTCACCCGCCCGGCAGAGAAATACCAGTAACCTTTTTGTAGAGAGATACCGCGTAAGTGTCTGTCATTCCAGATATAAAATCTGTCAAGCGCAAGAGACGCTGATAGGGGTCTTCATGAACTCCGCCGTTTGGTCCGAGAAACTGCGCCGGCACGAGCTTCAGGCGCATTCGATCCCGGGCGTTGATCCGACCGCGGGCCTGGGCCTCGATCGCCGCCCCGAACACCGCGAGCAGCCCGGCCAGGACCTCGAATCCCGCGGCCTCGATCTCCACCACCGGCGGCGCCATGTAGATACGCTGCTCGCCGAGACGGCGCAATGCCTGCATGCCACCTGCGGCGCTCACCTCCGCGAGCAACGGGACATCGCAATCTCCGGCGCGTAACTGATCCTCGATTGCCAGAAAGCGCTGTGCCGCCTGCTCTACCAGGGTATTGATGCTGCGCGCGCGTAGATATTCGATGCGCCCCTTGTCGTCATTCATGCCGGCCAGGCGCCGCGGCAATGCCGGATCGTTGATGATCCCTGCCAATACCCCCTCCACATCCCCATAAGACAGAATGCCGAGTCGGTAAGCGTCTTCCACATCGACAACGTGGTAACAGATGTCATCGGCGGCCTCCACAAGGTAGGCCAGCGGGTGACGCGTCCAGACGCCGTCGGCGCGCGCGGTAAGCCGCAGTCCCAGGGCCGCCTGCGCGAAATGCTCCTCGTCGGCCGCCATGAAGCCATGCTTGCGCAGGCTGACCGCCCCCGAAACGGGATCGTGACGTGCGCCGCGGGGATATTTCGTAAACGCACCGAGGGTGGCCAGGGTCAATTGCAGGCCGCCGCGATTGTCCGGGCTCTGTAGCCGGGTCAGGATTCGAAACCCTTGCGCATTACCCTCGAACTGCAAAAAGTCCGCGCGCTGGGCCTCGGACAAGGATGCCAGAAGATCCGCGCCCGTGGCATGGGTCTCGAAGAAAAGGCGGATGGCATCTTCACCCGAATGACCGAACGGCGGATTACCGATATCGTGGGCAACACATGCCGCCGCGACGATCGCGCCTATGTCAGACGGCGACACCTGAAGATCCTCGATCTCCGGATAGCGCGCCTTGAGGCCCGCGCCGACGAGCGTACCGAGTGAGCGTCCGACGCTCGAGGCCTCGAGGCTGTGCGTGAGACGCGTGCGCACATAATCGCTCTCCGCCAAAGGGAACACCTGGGTCTTGTCCTGGAGTCGCCGGAAGGCCGAGGAGAAGATGATGCGGTCGAAATCTCTCTGAAATTCACTGCGCCCGGTGGTCGGCGACCCGTGCACCGCCGATACCCCAAGACGCGCCGACGTCAGTAATGAGTGCCAACTCATGGCCTCGCCCATAGCCTGCCCCCGACCCCCCTTCCGATCCACCGCCGCCTCCACCGATACCGCCAGACCATGATCCTAGCACGGGCCTGCCCGCGATATGAGTGCAGAGGCCCTGTTCGCCGGCGCCTAGCCCCCGAGGGTGCGGTCCTGTGCCCGAAACCAGCGGAGCGCCGCCTCGAATTGATCCATGGTGAAGTCCGGCCAGTACTCGTCGACGACAAAAAAGTCCGCATACACCGATTGGATCGGCAGGAATCCGCTCAGGCGCCGGCCGCCGCCCCAGCGCACGATCAGATCGATCCTGGATACGGCCCCCGATCGTAAGCCTCCATGGCGCAGGCCCTCTATATCCCAATCCCAACCGTAATTCACAAGCAGATTGACCTTCATACCAACCCCCTGCCGCTCCCGATAGACCCGCAATTCCTTCGGGAATACGCCAGAGTCCTCGTCGCCGAGCACGAGCAGTGCCGCACCCCGCCCTTTCAGCTCATTGGCAAAGCGCACACACGCCTCGGAAAACGCCTCCTTCTGGGCCGCCGGCCGCTTGGTATTGTCGCGCGTGAAACCGTAGATCGATATCTCCTTTACGCCGATGTCCCGGCAGTGCTCGAACAACCGCACCCCCGGCTCTACCCCGAACCCATAGCCATGCTCGCGCGCAAGCCCCCTGTCTTGCGCCCAACGCCTGTTGCCGTCGGGAATGAAACCTATGTGCTGCGGAAGCGCAGTTCTCATGAGCCCCTCGATACCAATCGTCCGCGAGTCTACGCGCGCCCCCGGCGCTGCGGCAGCGCCTAAAGGGGTGAACGTAAAGCGGACAGAGCCGTAGGGTTCGCGCCATGCCTTAACACAGCCGTCCGCCGGGACCGTATCCCCGTAAGTGACCGACAAACACCTGTCATACCTAAGACGCCTCTTGAGGGCCCGTGATTGCTCCTCCATTCTGTCCGGTCTGCCGACACGCCAGAACCCTTGGGCACGCCCTGCGTGACACACCCTTTTTGCCGTGCGTCTCGCCATATGCCGGGGAGGCACACGGCGCGCGGCATCACATCTCATCCGGGTCATCGGACCAGGACCCGGGTCTGGTCGCGGCACAGTTCTATCGATTACCCGACACCCTTGCCGTGCCATGGTCCGGAGACCCCCCAGGGGCCCCATTGAGATACGACCGCCCATCGTTCAGATTCCGCCGCGCATAGACTTGCCCCTTGCGCCCATGAACGCCGAATCATCTCAGGTGCGCCGACACGCCATTGCCAAAAAACGACCGTCCGTCAGCCCGCTTCAACCAGACGCTTCCATACATCCCTTAGCCTTGGGACTTCATCAGGAACGGCTATGAGCCATCCTGATGGGTGAGCCACCATGCATTCCGTTGCCAGGGATCGGGAAATCACGTTTGTGTCGACCTGCCTTTATAGGGATGAAACTCGCAGGATGATGCCTTGACGGAGAAAGTCACAATGGTTGGTACGAATACGTCTTTCCTGAATAGCGGTCACTCGTTTAAGAAGCTTTTGCTGCCCCTGGCCATCGCCGCCTCCCTGTCTGCGTGCGTGAGCGGGGGCACCGGCAGCGGCGCCGGGACCACCGCAAGCCCTGCCGCCCAGCCCTCCAGCGGCGGCGCGCCAACAAACACCAGCGCCAATAGCAACGCCAGCACCACCACCCCCATCACCGGCAGCACCATCCCCATGGGGCTTGCCTTGAACACCCCGGGCGCCGGCACCGGCCAGACGTACTATGTCGCGACGACCGGCTCGGACAGCAATAACGGGCTAAGCCCGCAGACGCCGTTTCTGACGATCCAGCATGCCATCGAGGCGGTGGGGCCGGGCGGCACGATCGAGGTCATGGGCGGCACCTATCCGGGCGGCATCACCATCGATCACCCAGGCACCGCCAACGGCTGGATCACCCTGGAACCCTACCAGAACCAGCAGGTCACGATCGACGGCAGCAACACCATGAACGATGTGTTCTTCTACAACACCACCGGGGCGCCCACCTACTGGGAGGTGAAGGGGCTCAATATCACCAATGCCCAGCAATACACCGTGCAGATCTCGGTCCCGGACGTAAAGCTCGTGGACAATGACATCTCCGGCGCCCATAACGACCTCGTCAAGCTCGTGCAGGCCGCCCACAACGTGGTGATCTGGGGCAACAAGATCCATAACAACAACGCCGCCCCCGGCAGCAACGCCCAGGGGGTGGACATGGTCGGCTCGCAAAACGTGCTGGTGGCCCACAACACCGTCTATAATGTCGCCTCGATCGGCATGTACTGCAAGGGCAACGCCGGCAACATCACCTTCGAGGACAACACCCTCAACAACATCTACAGCCGCGGCATCATGCTAGGCGAGTCCACGGGCGTCGAGTGTCGCCTCGATCGGCATGTACTGCAAGGGCAACGCCGGCAACATCACCTTCGAGGACAACACCCTCAACAACATCTACAGCCGCGGCATCATGCTAGGCGAGTCCACGGGCGTCGAGTACCTGCTCCCCGGCAAGACCTACGAGTCCTACAACAGCATCGTCAAGAACAACGTCATCACCAACGACCAGAGCGCGTGTCTGGCCGAGTCGTCTTCCTACAATGCCGAGATCTACAACAACTCGTGCTATAACACGGCGATCGTCCTACAACAGCATCGTCAAGAACAACGTCATCACCAACGACCAGAGCGCGTGTCTGGCCGAGTCGTCTTCCTACAATGCCGAGATCTACAACAACTCGTGCTATAACACGGCGATCAGCCGCCATGGCGGCATCATGATCTCGAACGAATCCGCGCTCCATCAGGCCGGCACCAACGTCTACATCCGCAACAACATCCTTTATAACTTAACGAATCGTCCCATGGAGGTCATTGCGCCACACGCCATGACCAACTACGCGACACTCCATATCGATCACAATATGTACTACAACCCGAACGGCGTCACCTTCGAGTGGGACGACAAGAACATCTACGGCATGCCGTTTGCCACCTGGCAGAAGACCACGGGCCTTGACAAGTACACAGTGGTCGCCAATCCGCTCTATGCCAGCACCTCGACACTTACGCTGAGCGCCAACAGCCCCGCCATCAACGCCGGTATCGTCCTACCATCCGTGACCCACGACTTCAACGGCGTGGCGCGACCGACGAGCGGATCCTACGACCTGGGCGCGTACCAATCCGCGCAATAAGCTCCTTCATGGCATCATCCTTTGCCCCGGCCTCGCCGGGGCCTTTTTCCTCGGGCGCCCCCTTTCCGTAAACACACCCCCCCCCCCCCCCCATCGAACCGCAGAAAAGCGCATCCCGCTCCACCGCCGCCCTACTCCATGGCAAAAGGCGCTCGCTTGCCACCAAAACCTCTGGGGCCATCAGATACCGTGGTCGTGCTCAAAAACCGGCCACGCGCCCCGTTGCCATGCGCACCCAGAAGCTCTAGTCTTGTGGCGCCGCCCGAGTGGCGAAATTGGTAGACGCAAGGGACTTAAAATCCCTCGGTCGTAAGGCTGTGCCGGTTCGAGTCCGGCCTCGGGCACCAAGTAAATCAATGAGTTACAGCGATACTCCCAAGACCTCACAAAACCCTGATTTCTCCGTGTAAGCACTATGTAAGCAGTTGGAGCGATTTGGGGCCTATTCGGGGCTATCCCGCCATCCCCTTGACTCCCGGCTAGAGTCGGGTTATTCAGGGCGAACACGATAATAAAAAGGCGACCTCAACGCCAACTTTGTACGATTCAATCATGGGAGGGCCTTATGCGTTATTGGGTCTGGATGATGGTCTTGCTCTTTCCGATGTCAGCGGTGGCTGTGACGCGCTCCGCCGAAATTACGTCTTTCGCACGGTGCGAGCTGAGTGCATCACGGACAGCGTACCAAGAGGGGTTGTACTGGCACCGCGTCCTTACTACCGTCGCGCATCCCATGTCACAGTGGCGCTATGTGAAGGTGTGGCGGGCCGATATGGGGGCTCACGGTCTTCAAAGAGTTTTTGCATGTCGGGTCCCCCATCCGCACGGAATGGGTCGAGAACAGGCACTAGAGAATCCGGCCTTAGCGGCCGCTCAGAACCGGCCACCGAGCACGGTGCAACTGGGACCACCTGTGCATGAAGCCATGAGCGCCGCTGACAGCATCGTACATATCGAGAGCGAGTACGGCATGAGCTTGAATAAGCCCGAGTTTCTGGCTAACTACCCGCGCCTTGTGGCCGCGCACCGCATCCTACTCACGCTTGCGCACTAAGCCTTCTCAAAAAGCCCCATAACTTCCTCCACAATCTTGTCCCGGTTCCGATAGGCCGCTGTGGCGAGGAAGGGCCGGGGCGGCAGAAGGTTGGTGCCAGTCTCGCGCGCGCGTTTTGTCGCGCTGTTTCCGTACTGCGTCCTGAACCTTGATATTTGTTAACAAGCGCGATGCCTGTTGATCAGCCGTCTTGGGACTGTAGCCCGAACTGTGCGCCATTCGGCTTTATCCATGGCACGGCAACCGTCGCAGTACCCCATGACGCATTACGCGTGAGAAAGTCAGGTTTTGTTAGGTTTTCTCACCTTTCCGCCCCGCCCGGTATCGCGCCAATGCTTCCAGACTGCGCTGTCTTCCTTCGGGCGTCCGGGGGCCTGTGCTCATGCCGCCATGGTTTGGGCACCGATGGCCGCCACCTAGACCTTTACGCTTGCAGGGGTGTCCGTCTCGACAACGAGCCGCGCATCGGACCTCGCCATCTGCATCGACATAAGGCCGATGGTCGTTACGGTAGCCCACGAGTACGCCTTGGGCGCGGTTCTCGCGTTTCTCTTCATTGAAAGCCAAATGAACTAGGGAAACAGGCATACCCAAAGATCGGGCCAGTTCGCGCATCATGTTCATTTAATCCCCCTGCATCCTCGTTTCGTAACGGTTGCACAATTCATTCAGATACCGTTGCATAAGCCATTTGTGCGTCTCAGGGTCGGGGTGCGGGTGCATGACTTGTCGAGTTAGGGCTTGCGCCAGAAGTCCCGTAGGCGCTTGGGTTACGTCATCAGTAATGCGGCCCAAGGCTTCATGACGGAGAGCCCGCGAACGGCGCATGCGATCAGCCGCCGTCATGGCGGTTTTGAATAGTGGCTTCCGTCCGGCCATGCATCCCCCTAATTCGTAACGGTTGCACAATAGCGTATCACGTTCCATTTTGCTCATGCGAGCTTCTTTGCCGCTTTCGCAGCGTCATAGTAAACGTCCCGAAGCTTCAGACCTTCCGCGCAATATCTGTTACGGGGCGCATAACAGCAGCCCGTAGCCTGTGCCGGTCCGAACAAGTGGTTATAGAAAGCTTCGGCCAGCTTGGCGACTCGTTCAGCTTCGGTGCGCTTCAATCCTCCCTCATGTTCCAGTATCCCCGCCCGTTCCTGTGCCGCCTCTAAGGCCGCCCTTGCCGCGATAACCTGCCGGGCCTCAGTGGTGTGGGCTTGGTTCAGACCATGCCTATCCGGTTGGCGCCCAAGGGCGCTACCTGTAGTGGCTACGTTTTGGCCAAGGTAGCCGAATGATGCCAATTTCCGGCGTACAGCGCATCGTAGGTTGGCCCGTCCACACGCGTGCCTATGCCGAGAACCGAGGCGAACGCCGTCATGGGGTAGAAGCGCCGGTTGAACCGGAACACATACTCGTCTCATCAGGGAACATGCGCTGAAATTCCAGCAGAGTTGTCGGAAAAGGCTTGGCCATGCCAGAACACTACCCATAGTGGCTTTGGGCGTCAACCGGATAGGCATGATTCGTACGAGCGGGGACCCTGGTGGTCCCCGTGTTTTTATGGGCGGCACATCCCCCGCGAATTTCGCGTCGGGCCTATAGAGATACCGGGGCGCCCGATAGGCTGAACTTGGCCACCCGAGACCGTTTTGATGGTCCGGAGATGGAGCTCAGCCATACTTGCCGAACTGAGGCTGTACCGTTCGTCGGCTGCGGTTGCAGTCTGTGATGTTGTTGTCTAAATTATCTCGCACCCAGTCGCCCGTGCATTCCGAATTGTCACCGTATGGTGCGCGTGGCCGGAAATCTCCGGTCTAGGATGCCACGGGCGCATTTTTGCCTTTTTGCGCATCATCTGAAGTTCCACACGTTCTCGATTTTCCCCTTCAGCTGACCCTGCCAACGGGTGGCATTCTTACGGGCATCGGCGTTGTACGACCGGGCAATGGCCCCCGCCGCCATGTCTGCCAGCTGGATGAGCGTATCCTGGCTGGAATCGACAAATCGCAAGTCTTCGATGGCACCAGGCCTAGCGTTTTCCCGCAAATAACGCCACAACTCCCGCCGGAACTCACGATTGCCGCTGCCGTCAATTTTCAGCCGCGCCTTCTTGAGCACCTGACCGTCGTGGGTCACCATTTGACGCACAAAGTAGCGATAGAAGTCTTCCTTTTCGGTTCGCAAGTGCGTGCTGTAAACCCGCGCTTTATCGACCACGATGGCGCGCACGCCGAACCGGAATGGCCGCACGGCCTGAAAGAATCCGTCGCGCACATTATCGCAACACTTGTTGAATTTAAACTCGGTCTTTACCCGCAGGGCCAGTTTGGCTTCCCGGATGGCCGCGCTGGCCCGCTCGGCCTCCTGGCGGTCGCGAAAAATCACCATGGCCAGGACGAAATGCGACGTAGACCCCTTTGTCACCTTGAATCCCGGGTCACCGCTTTCGTCGATAAACACGAGCACCGGCCGATTCCTTGATAAGGTAGCCGTCAGTATACATCGTGCGCACCCCGTCTCCACGGCAGAGATGAGCGAATTTCGCGTAGGCCCTATCTCCCCGTGTTCCACACACGGGAGACCCCCATGAAACTGCATGTGACCCTCGGCCGCGACGTCAGCGAGTACACCTCTTTCGACGTCGAGATTCCGGACGACCAGTACGCGGAGCTGCGCAAAACTGGCGGGCTGGACGCATCCCTCGCGCACACGGCCTGGACTGCGCTTGAGGCCGACCTGTTTTATAGCTTCGCTAGCGACCCGAGCACCGCGCATAGCCTGCGCATCGTCCGGGCGGAGATACCCGGCGTGGCGCGCGTCGCAAAGGACATAGCGCTCGAGCCCAATACCGCAGCGGCTGGCCAGGCCCTGCTCAAGGCCCTGGCTGCCCTGAGGGAAGGCTGCCCGGCCGCGGTGCGCCCCGCGCTCGTCGAAGCCGTGCGCGCCTTGAGCGTCGCACACCCCGCCGCGCGCGGAAGCGAACGGCAAGACGCTTCTCCGCGGACCCACGAAGACCTCGTCCAGGCCTTGGTGGACGCCGCGACCTACGCCCCGGAAATCGACCTGGCCGACATAGGGGCTCCTTACATCTTGCGTCATAACCAGAGGCTCTACGTCATGTTGCCAGCCGTGGCCAAAGATACAACGGCCAGTTAAATCTTCATGGCCGACCATGGCATGGCCGGCCCGCCCCGCGGCCTGTTTCGGCGCGGGGTTTTTTGCGCCCCCCGTTGAATTTTCCCCCCCGGGCTTCCGCGCACCGGGCGTGGAAGGTACGCATCTCCCGCCGAATTTTGGCGGGAGCCTATCCCTTCCGTGAATTTCCCTGACGGAGGTCTTCATGAAAAAACGTGACAGTGTACGCATTTTCCAAGCCATTCGGCCCATGTCCAGCCCCAACGCCGCGTTGACACGCTACGGCAAGACGGCGGTGGACAAGGCGCGGCGGGCCGGCCTCAAAGGCTCGCGCCTCGAGATTCTGGCGCAGCTACAGCGCGCGCGTGGGCGCGGGCTATGAGCACCGGCGATGGTGGCAGAGAAGCCGAATATCGGCGCCTGTTCCTCGAATGCGCCGTGCGCATATACACCGAAACCAAGACACCCACCCTCGACTCCCAGGTGGCCCTGTACGCCGCCCACCACTTGGTCGACGCACTGCGCGTCTACGACGACATGCAGGCGATGTGGGGCCGGAGAGCGAAGCGCCGGCGGTTTGATAGCCCTTCGGCCCGCTTCGCGGCCTTGCGCCACCTGAAGGCCGCGGGGCTCACGTTCGCGGAGTGTCTCCAGTTTTTTGGCGAACGCCGGGAGGAGAACCCCTACGCGCGGGCCGCTCGGGACGTATATGCCAAAAACAGCGATGGCCTAATCGAGGTCGATGACAAGACGGTCGTCGCGCCCTCGGAGGCGGGTGCCTTTGTCCTGATGTGGGGCTTTGTCGCCGAGGAAGACGTGCCCGCGCCTTCACAGGGCACACAGGAGGCAACACATGGCTAGAAAGAGCATGTTTCGTAACGAAGACGATGCGCGGCAGGTCGCACGGTGTTTTTGCTCCGACCCGGTGGCCGCCGCCGCCATTGGCGTCCGCATGTTCCAGGCTGACGCAATGGGCGAGAACAGCTGTTTTCTCCACCAATCCGCGCTGTACTACCACACCGACTGTCTGTGCTCGGTATGCGCCCCTGGGGCGGCCCGCGGACTCTTCGCAGGTGTTGTTGTGAGGCATCAACCGTAATCTCTCGTAGGGCAGGCCAATTGGCCTAACGCCGTGCCGGAACCTCCGGCACGGCGTTTTATTGCCCGCGGTTATTGGGCGGGCGGCTTGAAACCGCGAATTTTGGCGTGTGCCTATGGGTGTCGACGAAGGCCACAGGGCCACAACGTCACCACACAGGAGAAGCCTCATGGCCTTCAATCGACGTTCCACCAACCGCAATACCAGCCAGTCCGGATTCACGCTCATCGAGCTAGTGGTTGTCATCATCATCATCGGCATCCTGGCGGCGGTCGCGCTGCCTAAGTTCATGGGGCTGAGCACGGAAGCGCGGATTTCCGTTGTCAACGGCACGGCCGGGGCGGTGACCGAAGGAGCCGATATGGTCCATGCCCTGGCCGCGGTCCAGAACCAGCTAGGGTCCACCGGCTCCGTGACCCTACCGGATGGCAGCACCGTCACGACCGCGTACGGTTACCCGGATTCTACGAGCACGGGTATCCCCGCGACGCTGCAAGGATACACCGGGTCGCCCACGGCGGCTTTCCCGTTTGTGTTTTCTGCCAACACGCCGTTGGCTTACTTTTATTACGAAAGCCCCGCGAATGCCCAGTGCGAGGTCACTTACGTGCAGGCGGACAATATCGGGCAGACGCCCACCGTGACCACGACAACGAGCGGTTGCTAAAAGGTATTGCCAACGGCGACGGCCGGCGCGCTTCAATCGCCCGGTCGTTGCCATTTCCTCACCATCACCGAGAGGTTTTTACATGTGATGCCGCCATCATCCGCTCCTGATGCGACCCCAGAGAACCCCGTCGAAACGGTCTACGAGAACCGCTGGTTTGCGGTGCGCCGCCGCGCGCCGTACCACTGGATTGAGCAGGCCCATTCCGGGGCCGTGCTCTTGTTACAGCGTGCCGACCAGACCATCGCGCTCGTGCGCCATTACCGCGTCGCGGCCGACGCCGCATTGTGGGAGTTCCCACGCGGCGGGGCCCAGGCGGGTGAAGCCCTGGCGGACTGTGCGGTCCGCGAAGGCCACGAGGAGACCGGCTACACGGTCGACCGCGGCACCTTGCGGTTTCTGGGGTCCATTTATCCGGATGCGGGTCTCATCGCGACCCATGTCGAGGCCTACACGGCGCGCACCACGACCCTGCGCTTACGCGCCCAGCAGCGCGCCCGCAATCCCGACGCCGTTGAGCGCGCGGCAATCCAGAGTTTGATGTGGGTGCCGCCCGACCATCTGGCGGCGCTTATCCGCCAAGGCGAAATTCGTGATGGTTTCACATTGGCCACCTGGGCCTTGTGGTCGGCCACCCGGGCGCAACGCTAAATTGAGGAGGGTTGTCATGTCAGAACAAATTGTGACAGTGCGGCTTGATGAGGACACCGAAGCGCGCCCCTGCCGCATCAGGCGCGACGAAGATTCCGAACCATTGTCCCGCGCCGACGCGCAGGCGCTGTTGACTCAGGCCGTAACCACGCCCGGCGCACCATCGTCAGTGCGTGTCGAGGCCATCACCCCCGACCCGGAGTCTGAAGCCCAGCGCTCCTGCTTTCGCAGGAGATGCTCCCTGCGGGGTACTCGCGCCAGCGAGCGCACATCACTCCCGGAGGTCGAGACCCGGCTGGATATGCTGGCGCGATGTCAAGCGGTGACGCAAGCGCGGCGTGCCTGCGAGTTCGTGGGAATTGTGAACGACAAGGCCGAGCGGTTTATTGTCATCAGCGCGCCCACGGTGGACGAGATGGGCTACCTGGTCGGGGATGTGCTGACGAAGGTGCTATCGCCCGAGGATGCCCATACCTTCATTCAGGCCATGGAGCGCCTGGTGGCGCATTATGCGGTTTCGCCAGCCGTCTGTGCGTGTCGTCTGAAACCGTGAATTTTTGACGGGACCTACCCCTCCCCGCAGTGGCGGGATGTTCTTTGTCTGTCCCAGCGGGAGCAGCGCAGCCTCTTGGCCTGGGAGATATATCTCCCGCGGTTTTAGAGCGGGAGCAGCGCAGCCTCTTGGCCTGGGAGATATATCTCCCGCGGTTTTAGAGCGGGAGCAGCGCAGCCTCTTGGCCTGGGAGATATATCTCCCGCCGAATTTTGGCGGGAGCCTACAACGACATGGCTCACTCAAAGTTCACCACCCGTCGTTTTCGCGCCAAACCGCTGCTCGGCGCCTGGGATGCCTGGAACCTGCTGGCGGCAAGCGGCGCCGCCGTGGCCGCCCATCCGGCCTTCGCCGGCAATGGGCCGGCCGCCGCGGTTGGGCTTGGGCTCTCAGCGCTCGGCGGCGCGGGTCTGGCCTGGCCGCGCGCCTGTGAATGGCTCGACCCGGTCGACGCCGACCCGCGTGAGGGGTTTGTGCTGCCCTCCGACCCGGTCTACGCCGACGCCGGCCCCATCGTGGGGTATACTCGCGATACCCACACGCCCGTCCGGGTCCCCTACGACCTGTTCATGCGCCATATGGCGCTGGTCGGGGCGTCGGGTGTCGGCAAGACGACGCTCCTCCTGTGGCTTCTCTGGCAACAGATGGCCCTGGGCGGCGGATGGCTTTTCGTGGACGCGAAGCTGGACACCGATACCCGCGACGTCCTCGGCTACCTGGCGCGCCTGTGCGGCCGCGAGCACGAACTTTACGTGCTCAACGTGAACGACCCGGAGCACTCGAACACTTACAACCCCATCCTCTCCGGCGATGCTGACGAAGTGGCGTCGCGACTGTTGAACCTCGTGCCGTCGAGCGAAGCGGATGCGGGCGCGGACCACTACCGCCAGAGCGCCAACCAAGCGCTCACCGTTTTTATTGGGGCTCTCAAAGCCTGCAAGCTGCGCTACAACTTCACCGACCTTTCCATCCTTCTGCAGTCCGGGGCCGCCATCGAACAGCTCTTGCGCATGACCCCGCAGGGCACCGAGCGCATGGCCCTGGATGTGTTCCTCGACAAGTTCCGCAAGGGGACGCCGCAGGGCGTCCAAATCGACGTGAACAAGATGAAGGACACGCTTGGCGGCATGGCCGGCCGCATCGCGCTGTTCGCGCAGGGGAAGTTCGGGCAGGTGTTCAACACCTATGCCCCGGAAATCGACCTGACGGACATCCTGCGCACGAACAAGATGCTCTATGTCATGTTGCCCACGATGGGCAAGGACACGGCGGCGCTCAACCTGGGAAAGATGGTGGTCTCGGATTTTCGCACGGCGGTGGCCAACATCCAGGCCTTGCCCAAGCAGCAGCGCCCCTGGCCACCGTTCCATGCGGCCCTCGACGAGATGGGCTCCTATGTCATGCAGGGCATCGCGCGGCTGTTCGAACCATGCCTATCCGGTTGGTTGCCAAAGCGGTGTTTTGGCGTTAAATTTGGTGGATGGATCCCAGAGGCTTCCCGACATCGCTCCCCGAATTCCAGGAAGTATTCCCGGATGATAAGGCCTGCGCAAAATATCTGGAGCACCTTCGATGGCCGCAGGGATTTTCATGCCGCAAGTGTGAAGCGACAGGGGAGCCGTATCGCTTTGCAAAACGAACGTCGGTTGTTTTGCGCTGTCGCACCTGCCAGGCCAATGTGTCGCTTACTGCCAATACAGTGATGAGGGCCAGTCGCGTGCCATTGTCCATTTGGTTTTGGGGAGCCTATCTCGTCACGACACAAACGCCAGGCCAATCGGCACTTCAGTTTCAACGGCAACTGGGGTTATCTCGCTATGAGACGGCCTTTCAACTTTTGCATAAACTTCGCGCGGGCATGGTCAGACCAGAGCGCGACACCATCGGATCGCTATATCCGGTCGAAGTTGACGAGGCTCTTGTTGGCGGGCGCACAAAGGGTCAGGGTCGCGGAGTTCACCGTATGGCCACAGTAGTTGGCGCTATTGAAATTCGTCAAAAGTCGGTCAAGAAAAATGGCGAACTTCCAAATAGGAAGAATTACGCGGGGCGACTGCGATTGCGCGTCGTTCCCAATCGCGAGTCCAAAACGCTTACGGCGTTTGTGCGTGACAGCGCGGCAAACGGGGCGATTGTGCGCACCGATGGTTGGCGCGGGTACGATGACTTGGCGACTATGGGGTACACGCACAAACCACTGGTACTGAACGGCGATCCCGAAAGGACAGAAGCTCACCTGCCGATGATTCACATTGCCTTCTCAAATTTGAAAACCTGGCTGCTCGGAACCCATCATGGCGTCAGTCATAAGCATCTGCAGGCGTATCTCAATGAGTTTGTGTTTCGCTTTAATCGTCGCTTCTATCCGATGACAGCATTCAACTCAGTTCTTGGGTTGGCTGCCAACGCAAAGGCTCCCACGTACGAAATGCTGTACAGTGGCAAATGGACTCACCAAAAAACTTGATTGGCAACCAACCGGATAGGCATGGTTCGAACAGGCGCGTTCCGCGCGCATAGCGCTTCTGCCGGGCTTCCAGGCCTTCGGCAACCTGCGGGACATCTCCCCGGAATTCGCCGACATCATCATGCAGAACACCTGGGAAAAGGCGTTCTTCCGCTTTGGGGGCAACGACTCGGCCGAGGCCGCCGCGGAGATGCTCGGCAAGGTGCGGCGCTTCCAGTATGGCATCTCCACCTCGGAGTCGAGCGGCGAGTCCGCGCATGTCATTCGCGCGGCGCCGCAGTCGTCGCAGAGCGCCTCCGGCAATGTGGGCCAAAGCTGGTCAGAGCGCGAGGATTATCGCGTCTCCGTGGACAAACTGGCCGGTCTTCCGATAGGTGAGGCCATCCTCACCATCGGCGCCCGCACTTACCACGTCGTCACCCCGCTGCTGCGCACGCCCATTGATACGCTGGAGGCGGACGACCCCCGCCGGGCGTCGTACGTATTTTCTCCGATGCGGCACCCCACACGTGTCCCGGACGGAGAGCAAGGGCTGCATTTCGGACAGCGTTACGCGGACTTCATGGCAGGGTAGTGCATGTCAACAGTCTTTTTGCTTGCCGCGGCATTCATCATCCTGCTCATCATCCTGAGCAAGATTCCGGGCGTGGAACACCTGGTAAAGCCGCTCGTCGGCGGAGTGACTTGGGTGTTCTCGACGTTCATGGGCGGCGTTGGCGGGTGGCTGCTGTGGGGCGTCAAGACCACCGTTCGCAGCCACGCGTCGCTCCTGACGCACCTCTTCACCCCGCGGATGGGGCTCGACCCGGCCGAGCGCATCAAGGCCGCGAACCGCAAGCTTGGGTTGCGGCAGTAACGCCTTTCGGCCCGAAGGTGCACCTCTATGCCGTAAGGCGTGGAGATGAGCAAGCAACAAGGCGAGAGCAGGAAAGCCCGGCGCGGATTAATGCGCAGCCAATTTCAAGCGGGGCCTATAGGGCGGACACTTCCGCAACAAGAGGTTTCGTCTATGTCAGAGATTTCCCCACCCCGCCGGCGCCTTCGGCGTTTCGCCCAGGATTTCGGCCCACTGCTTGCCATCAGTGATACGAGGCGCGTCGGTCTTCGGTGGACAGAGTGCGCGGCGCCGCGCGGCGTGTCCCCAAGAAACAGTAGGACAAAAGCAGCCCTGGGCCAACCCTAATGTCGCTGAATTTTACCAGCCTCCTCCTTGAGGCGGCTCCTCCGCATTGGGCCCATACCGCCATCGAGGCCTTCCCTGAGGACCGATTTCGGCGCGGGCTGCCATTTGTGACCGTTCACGAATGGCAGGCCTGCGGGGACATCAACGTGTTCGCGGTCACCGGCACTCGCCACCCCGACTACCAGGGCCTGACTTGGCTTGAATTCCTGGCGCAGGGCAAACGCATGTCACTCAACCATCGTCTCTGGGAAGAGAATCCAGGCTACTACCGCGATGAAGCGCGGAAACTGCCCGAGATGTCGTATATCTCCCTCGACGGTTTTTCGTGGTATGTAGACAGCGATGGAAACCATCGCACCGCCATCGCGCGCTTCGATTTCGCCGCGGACACACGGACCCAACTGCGTGGCGTCGCGCTCTCGCACTATCGACTCGACGAGGCATTTCGCGTGTTGTTCACCCAGGCCTCGGACATCGTGGTGCAGCGGCGCCTCGGCCTCCTGCGACACGACAACCAACTTGTCCGGCGCGACGATGCGGCCGGCTGGAAACGCGACCGGCACGCCAACACGGCGATGCTGGAGACCCCGCGGGCCGCGCTGCGGGTCGCTTGGCCGAACGCTCTCGACACCGAAGGGCTGCGCCACCTCATTGCCGCGCTGGAACGTCCCGCGTGGCGGCGTTGGTTTGCGCGCAGCTGATGCGGAAACAGCACGTCGCAGGGTGGTTTTCGGCGGCAGAAAAAATGGCCGGGGGAACCCCGGCCAACAAACATGGGCTCAAAGGCGCAGAATGTCAGATAGGGATTCCCCCGTCTCCTCGCCCCACTGCTCGCGAGGAGCCAGCTCCTGCCCACTGCTGTCGTAGTCCCGCCCACAGTCACAGGTGTTGGTGAATCCCTCCAGCACCACGAGGCGACCGCACGTGCAACGCCCTTCGGCCGGGATGCGGCGATACTGCACGTGCTCCAGCAGGCCGACAAACTCCACGCGCCGGCCATGGACCGCTCCGCGACAGCAGGCCTCGTAATTCGCCTGAGCGACGGGTCGCCCCGCCAAGTCGGGGATGCCGGTCGCGTCGCACGGGAACTGAAAGCCCGCGCCGGCGTCGTCTGTGGTGACGTACACCAGGAAATACTCGGTGTCTTCCTCGGTGCGTGCCGGTTGCAGAATGTTCACTGGTCCTCCTCCGTGTCGATGAGCAGCTCGCAGATGGGAACCTCCACGAAACCGCACCGAATACGGCGCCCCGTGTGCCGCACGATACCCGCACGCTCCAACGCCTCGAGCACGCCCTCGTTCTCGCTATAGTCCTTGACGAACACCTCCGTCGACTTGAGCGGGAGTTCCGGGATGTTCACCGTGGCGGTGGCGTAGGGCTCGCCGGTCTCGATGTCGCTGAGGTGGATGGTCGTGCGCTGGTTGTCGCGATAGCGCGAGAACAACACGCGCAGATGGGTGCCCCGGACCGTCACGAAGAACGGGCCTTGGGCCGCTGTGCGCTTGGTTGTGACAGGTGGCATAAAACCTCCTACGGGTTGTTGAACACCCGGAGATAGGCCCGCGGCAAGATTCGGCTGTTTCGCGCCCGAATTTCTGCCTGGGCCTATACACGCCCCCTGGAGGCGTTATGAAAATCCACCTAGTCAGCGACGTCCACCTGGCCTCTTGGCGGCAACGGCCACCCCCACACAGAGGGGGTTATTCACCCCCCTTCGACGCGTGGCCGAAAGAGGCCGACGTGACGGTCTTCGCGGGAGACATCGGTCCCGGCGTGCAAGGGCTCCAGTGGGCGGGCGGCCAGGCACGCCGGTGGAACCGGCCCATACTCTATGTCCCGGGCAATCACGAGTTCTATGGGCACGACCTGCCCACGCTGCGCGCGGCTTTGCGGGAGCAGGCGAAGGCTGAGGCCCGGGTCACCCTCCTCGACGACGCCGTCGTTATCCTGGGCGGCGTCCGGTTTATCGGCTCCACCTTGTGGACCGACTATCTCAACGGCGGCGCCGACCGGGCGGCCCACATGGCCGCGGCCGCTGTCGGCCTGTCCGACCACATTCGCATCCGTATGGCGGGCCGGGCCTTCACGCCGGATGACGCGCTGAAGCTGCACGAGGCATCGCGGCAATTCATCGAGGCCGAGTTGAGCAAGTCCTTTGACGGCCCGACCGTCGTGGTCACGCATCACTGCCCGAGCCCGCGGTGCCATCACCCCTCCTTCGAGAACAACGTCCTGGCTGCGGCATTTTGCTCGGACCTAGAGGAGGTGATTCACCGATACCAACCGGCGGCGTGGATATGCGGCCACACGCACGCGGCGGTCGACTTTCAGGTCGGCCGGACGCGTGTGGTCAACAATCCCGTGGGTTACCCTGGCGAGACCATCCCAGGGATTCCCGCCAACATCATCGAGGTCTAGGCGAATCTGCCGTTGGCCCTACAGCCCTCGTGTTCAACGAGGATGAGGTGGGTTATGAGTCTCAAGACGTGGAAACAGGAGTTTTACCCCGTCCCGGCCAATAGTCCGGAGGCGCTAGCAACCTTGAGAGCCGCCGTGGAGCATTCGCTGCGCAAGTGGCGCGGGTTGCGCCTGAAAGCGCTGCTCAAGCACGACGTGTGTTTATCCGACAAGCTCACCGTCGGCCGTCGACGGGTGTGTGGCCAAGATGGACGACTGGCGATAGACTCCGGCAGTTGTGCCCTCTGCTGGAGCGCGGACGTCAGTTGTGATTCCTGCCTCCTGGCCCGAGTCTCGGGGTTCCCGTGCGACGCGGAAGGCGAGGGCCCCTGGCGAGCATTCTATCGCGACGACGACCCCGAGCCGATGATTGCGCTGCTGGAGAAGGCCTTAGCCAACACTTGACGCGTTGTTCGGTCACGACCCTCACTCCCGTGAGGGTCGTTTTTTTAGCTGACGGTAAGGAGGACGTCCGCCGTTAATTTGTCCGATGCGCGCGAAATCCGAGAACGCCGAGATGCTGGTCCTTGACGCGCGGAAGCACGCAGGGCTAGGACAACGGTAACCGTACCTTTGGCCATACGACGCCTCTGTGGGGGTGGACAACCCCCTCTTTGTGGGGGTTGAGCACGGGTCCTGCACATTTCACGCGTCTACTCCGCGGGTCGCTTCGAGCCGCGCACCCACTCGAGGGCCGCGGACAAGGCGGCCTCCGCATCCGTGTACAGCGGCCCGGCTTTGTCAGACCCCGCGACGTGCAGAATGTACGCGGGCACGACACGGCCCTTCCGCAGGCACGTCGATACCTCGATGGTTACGGACAACAGGCTATGCCCCCTCTGGGCATTGCCGGCCGGGACGGCGGGGCCGGTCTCGTGGAGAGGCATCACGGTGATACCCGGCCGGTACACGTCGGGCGGAGCGCCCGGGTCTCGCACTTGGGCAAGGGATACCGCCAGCGCGGGGGCTACGGTCTGCCGCACGGCTCGCTGCGCCGCATCGAGCAGGTTAGTCGTGGCGGTCATGGTGATAAGCCGGACCCCCATCCGAAGCTTTAAGAGGGCGGCCGGCAATTCGCGGTCGTCCTGCGGGGATTTCTCGGGAGCGTGGATTGGTGGGGCTATGGTCATTTTGACCCTCCGTTCTGTGGGTTAAGGCGGGTTTCGGACGGCACGCGAAGACGGCCCCCGAGCCCTACGCCCATCGCCTTAGGCCCTCCCGGGAATTCACGGGCCTCTTGGGAGCGACCCACGGGGGACGGAACGAGGTCTCCCAAAAAGAAAAATCAGGCCGCGGGCAGCGGCCTGATTGAAAGAAAGTGGCACGGCGGTTAGCCGGCGCTCTTTTTGGTGAGAAGAGCCAGCACCTCTTCCCGGCTTTTCCCGGAAAGCTTGCTGTCGCGTTGTCGCGCGCGGTCTGCCGTGGTCTTACCAGCGCGGCGTAGGGCGGCCGGGGTGCCCGCTTGCATGGGTTGCATCGGCTGGAACATACGAACGACATTGGACTTGGCCTTGGTCATGGATTTTCTCCTCGCGCCTGATAAGGCGCGAAATTATGGGACACGCGGGGATAGGCACAGCGAAAAATTCGCGGTCTTCGTTATAGGCCCGCCCGTGAATTCAGGCGGGGGGCCTATAAGCCTCATGCGCAAAAATCCTGATGCGGAATATCGCCCTTGTTGCTGCCGGTGTTGGCTCCTAGGAGAAACCCGAAACACCTCGCACGGAGACCGCCCAGGTCGACGCGGTGTTGTATCAGCGCGGGCTGGCGCCCGAGCCGCCTCAAAAGCCAGCTTGTGCTTAGCCGGCGCCGTGGCGAGAATACGCGACATGTTCCCCGGGCGCAGAAAATCACCCGTAGTGGTAGCCGCTGAAAAGGCCGCTCAATCCACCCTGGACAATCTGTGGGGCGACGGGGGTTTTCCGGTTGACCCATTTCGGCTGGCCAAACAGCTTGGATTGGAGGTGTGGAGCGCCGCCCTTAATGAAGGGGTAGCTGGGCAGCTCGCCAAAGTGCCCGGGCGAGCGCCTGTCGTCATACTCAACCGGGTCGACCCGCGTAATCGGCAACGCTTTACCTGCGCTCACGAACTCGGGCATTACTACCAGCGGGTCAAGCAACAAGAAGCTTGCGATTACGCGGACACCAGCACTTACGCGTACGTGGATTTCCGGGACGGGCGTTCCAGCTCCGGCACAGATATGGAGGAACAGTTCGCGAACGCGTTTGCAGCTGCCCTGCTGATGCCGGCCGAAGCGGTTAAAAAAGCTGCACAAAAGGGCTGGAACCTGTTGGTGCTCGCGGATTTCTTCGGCGTATCGGCCGAGGCAATGAGATTTAGACTGTGTAACCTCGGCCTTGAAGCCGCCGACTGACGGTGGCATCGCCTACCGAGGAAGCTTCACCAGACTCCGGGTCCGCAGACTCGAGCTTGGCCGCGCGGCTACTTCAGCAGCTTAAAGTCCCCGAGCAAGAACCCGCCCAACCGTCCCAACCGAGCGTCGAGAGTTTTGCGGAACGAATGGGCGACGACCCCGACAAGACTCGCAACCACCTCGAAAATAAGGACCTCAACAATAACATCGAACTCCGTACCTGGTACGGCCGCGGTTTCTTTTGGCTACTTGTCACTGAGCTCGTTGTATTGAACGGGTTTTTCTTGGCCCGCGGCTTGGGCTGTCTACACTTCAACTCCGTGGATTTCAACGTCTACGTCGGAGGCACGCTCCTCCAGACCTTCGGCGTTATCCTTGTCATTGCGCGTGGCCTGTTCAAGGCGTAGCGCTTTCCTGCGCGCGAACATGATTACCAGGCAAGCCATTTTTCCAGTTTCTCAACTTCGACGCAGCATGCGGGGCATGAAGGGAGGCATGGCCTATTAACTCGTCCACCCCCTTTGTGTGGGGGTGAATTTCCGGCGGGGCCTAAGCGGCGATAGTCAAAGTTGAGGCTGACCCCATGACCCTTCTCGCCGTCTTGCTGTTTTATCTCGTGTGCGGCAGCGCGCTGGCCGTTTCCCTCCTGCACCCTTGGCCGGGGAGTTCGTTGTTGACAATGCTCACCCTACTGGCGATATTCAATTCGGGAAATATGCTGGCGGAAGGACTCGATGACGTGCTGAGGTTTTGGCCGAGACACGGGGCGTGCAGTTTCTGGGAGGACTCCGGCGCGCCGCCAGAGTGGCGGGACTTGCTGAAGGCCCGCGACCTCGCAGCGGCACGGTACCGTCGCCAGTATATGCCGCCCATACCGGAGAGTTTGCGGCTCGCTCTCGAGTGGGGTATGTGGGTCGTGGGCGGCGCGGGGTTGTTGGTCCTGACATTCCGTATCGGCGTCTATCCGTACGAGAGGCCCTCGCCCTCGGCCGCCCGCACTGTCGGTTGGCTGAGCTTCGCCGTGGTCATCGCCATGGGGACCCTGTACGGGGTGTGGGCCATCGCGGACCTTGTGGGGCGTGGCGTGCGCGCACGGCGAGAGCGCCCGCGGGAAGTCATGGGCGAGGCGCTACCCCCACCGACCCCCAGCGCAGACGACCGTACCCTGGTGGAAGTCATAGACCTGTTGGCGCCACCCCAGGCGGCGCCCGGCCCATTCGCCGAGGGCAACGGCATGGGCTACAAACTCCTCGCCAGCTGTCCCGTCTACACGGGACCGATGGCACGACCCGCTCGCATGCTGCGTGACGTCTTTGCGCGTTTCGGGTGGGTCTGGCTGGTGGCCGGAGCGGCCCTTCTGCTGGGTCTCTGGGTCCCTCGCGACTTGGCGCCCCAGTGGGCCCCGCATATTCTCAGGACGCTGGCATGGTCCATAGCCGCAGCCTACGCCTACTTTCTCTACCTTGGCGTGCAATCGTTGCGCATCCGCCACCAGGCCCTGCGGCCCTGGAAATATTCGCCGGGCGAGTTCGCCCCGCTGTGGCGCCTTGTCGAGGAGGCCTCCGTCCTACGGGACCGAGGCCTCCTCACTCCATGCGGCTCCGCAGCTCCCTGGGCCAAATCCACAGGCGCCTCGTCCAGCCGCCCGTAACACAGAGGCGACAGGGACGGGAGACGAATTCTTCGCCGGGCCTATCGACCTCGTGATGCCATAACGAGGAGGTCGTATGACCATGACCGCAGATAACGACAGCCGCACCCCCGAGCTCCCGCCGAGAGGCACGATGCTCGCCATCGAGTTCCACTACGCGGACGGCGACGTCGGTGTATATCCCGTCCTGTGGGATGACGGGGGCGAAGCCGTTTTATGGGAGCAGTTCGGATTGACGCAACCTGTTGGCCAAGCCACACCATCCCACATCGTCATCCGCCCCAATACGGATGAGGGCCAGGCCGTGAGCAATCGGCTTCTCGCCGCGCAGCACGCGTTGCGAGCCTGCCAGCTTTTGGTCGATGCTTACACGCAAGGCGCGGAAGATGGCGGCTCGGTGGACTGGTCCGATGTCGACGAGGCCCACGAGGCGGCCCAGGAGGCCCTTCGGACTCTCCATTCCAGTTCCGACGAGATGTCCAGGACCGACGGGAGCGAGCGACCGGACGAGCCAGAACCCGCCGAGTCCTGCCGCCACGAGTGGATTGAAGGCCCACGCATCTGCCGGTTGTGTGGCAGGGATAGCGATGGATAGAGATTGACTCTGACAACTTCACTCAGTCGCCAGGCCTCCGGGTCTGGCGATTCTTTGTCCCCGCATAGAGTTTCGCAGTCCCGCCGAACCTTGGCCACACATCTCAGCGCCCGCCCGGGCTGGCGCCGCTTTTGTGGCAAGACCCGGTCCCCGGGGGACCAACACGAGCCCAGCCTAGCGCCGTGATGGGCTCTGTGTTACAATGTACATTGTACATAACACGCGGAGGACGCCATAATGCCGGATGCCACTTTCACGTTTCGGGTGGATGAGACCTTGAAAGACGCGTTCACGACGGCCGCAAAGACCCGGGACCGCAGTGGCGCGCAGCTGCTGCGCGACTTCATGCGGGACTTCGTCCGCACGCAAGAGGAGGCGGGCGCCCATGCGGCCTGGTTCCGCAGTGCGGTGCAGGCCGGCCTCGATGCCGCCGATGCTGGAGATACGGTAGCGGCGGAAGATGGGGAGGCCGAGGCCCGGGCATGGCGTGCTCAGACGCGGCGTAAACAGGCCCATTCCGGCTCGTGACGCTCGTCTGGACGCGTCTTGCGCGTACCGGCTGGCGTAAACACGCCCCCCGGTACCATCTGTGCCCCCGCCGGTTCCCGCATGGACGATAAGCGCCCCCCTGCGTTATTCTTCCGAAAAACCAATAGGTAGCAGGGGCGCGCTGGTAAACAATCGGCCAACCCGTCTTGACGCGGACGGCTTGGTGCGATAAGCAGGCGGCATGGCTACGACAAAGAGCGGTACGCTACGCGGTCAGTTGCTGGCGGAAGGACTTCTCAAGCAGTTGCTGGCGGAAGGACTTCTCAAGCGGGTACAGCCAAATGTCTTTGACCGGTAGGGTGTGCTCGTGATTCACATCGAGTTTGCCGCGACCACGGGTTTGGCCAACAGGGATCCAGTTGGCGGCTTGGTAGCAGGTGCCACGGAAACGATCCGATTGTACGAAGGTCTCCAGGAGCACGGGGCGATAGCCGTAGCGGCTCTGCCAATCGCCAGGCAACTGGCGGGCCATGCGCCCCAAGATCTTGGAGGCCAAACCCTGCGATCGCACCCACGGTAGGATCAAGAAACGCGCGTTGTTGACGATGCGATGCAGGTGCTGACGGCGCTTGGTATCGCTCCAGCCGATGAACTGATCGCGCGGCGCGGTTTTCCAAGCGGCGGCGCCAAAGCTGAGCAGGGCCACGCACTGCCCGTCGATCGCGACGAAGTAGCGCAACTGCGCGCCCGACAGGGGTGTATAGCCCAGATAGTGATAGCGCTGGATATACTCATTCCAGAGCCGCGAATCGCGCTTCATGTCCGAACGGACGGGGAGAAACTCCAGCCTTCCGAGACGATCGACGCGCTGGGTGATCTCGCACTGGGGATCGGTGGCCGCCGTGGCGACGGGCGCGCGCCGGGTATCGAAGTTGGCGGCCCGCGCCCTCGGCAGGGCGATCAAGCCATCCTCTTGCATGCGCAGCATCGCCACGCGGCAGCTCATCTCCTTCAGTCCGCCGTCGGGCTTCAACCAGCGCAACTGCTGGCAGACGCGCTGCGAGAGCGCCGTACGCGACAACTCGGGGGCCTGGGCGATCAGATCGACGATCTGGTGCAGATCCTGGGCGCTGAAATCCCGTCCGCAATACCGATGAGTCACGAGGTGTCGACCGCGATGTCGGTGGGCGGGGGCGCCGTGGGCGAGTCCCCGCCCAAGCGGAGCGCCGCCAGACGCTGCGCACTCATCGTCCAAGGCAAAAAGGGTGATAAATCGGTGGGCGGATGCCCGTGTTCGGCGCAGGCTTGGAGATATTGCGTAAGCCAGAGACGCGGGTTGATCTGCCAGCAATGCACCAGGGTCATGAGAAGGGAGAACAGGGAACCGGCCAAGTGCGCGGCCCACACACTGCCCGAGCCATAATAGGCTTTGCGGCCGAGCACCTCGTTGCGCAGAGCGCTTTCGGCGCGGTTGTTGTCCATGGCAATCTCGGGTCGGTCGACAAACACCGTCAAGCCCTCCCAGTGGTTCTGCAAACTCACCAGGACTTTGTGGGCGGCAGGGGGCAGGCGCGCATCGGCACGCTGTATGCTGCGATCGGCACTCATCTGCTCGAGATGCACTCTGAGCTGCCTATCGTGTTCGGCAAAGCGCGCCGGGTCGTCGCGCACGGCCAAGCGCACATCATTGAGATGATACAGCGTGCCAATGCGCTGCACCCAGCCCATGGCCCAGGCTTCGGTATCCGGATAGCTGCGTGCCAGGGTGAGAAAGTCTCTCCGCACGTGAGCCCAACAAAAGGCGAGTAACAGGTCGATGAGGCGCGCCAGCTTTTTGTACGCCGCGTACCGATCGCACACCACGACCGTCTGCACCAAGAGCTGGGAAAAATACGCCAGCGGCACGTCTGCGCCGCGCCCGGGTGCCATCACATACACGATCGCCGAGGTCGAACGGATCACCCACAGATACCAACGATGCCCGACCTTGCCGTCAATCGACTCGAACACTCGCCAACTGGTCTCATCGGCGTGACACAGCCCCTCGGTCAACTGCTGCGCTTGCAGTGCCGCAACCACCGGCGTGAAGAGCGGTGCCAAATGTTTCAGTCCGCCAATGATCGTGCCCTGCGAGGGCGTAAAGCCGATACTCGTCCACGACCGCAACAAACGGTTCGTCGGCTGGGCATACAGGTATTTGTTCAGCAGGATCTCGACCCACACCGAGATCCCCAGTATCCCTTTGGGGATCAAACGGGCCGGCCCAGGCGCCGTCAGGATCCCCGGCCAGTCCTCGCACCGGCAGCTCGGTCGATAGCGCTTACGTCGAATCACGCGCCGATACGCCTGGACCTCGATCTCAATGACTTCGCTCTCTTCGGTCCCGGGGAATACCGTAGCGGCCTTGCCGCACCGGGGACAACGGCGCTCCGCCTCGCTGACATCATGGTCTTCCACGCGTACCGGCAGATGCGAGAAATCCACGCGCCCATGGCCCACGCTCCCCCATTGCTGACCACGTGGGCGCTTCGCCTCCGGCTGACTGTGCTGCTCGCTGTGCGCGGTGCTCTTCTCCGTCTTGCGTCCGAATACGCGTTGGCGCAAATTGCGCACCTGCGCGCGCAGCCTCTCGATCTGGCCTTTGAGTTCTGTCTCGCGACTCAGTGCCCGTTGATGTTGCTTCTGCCAATACTGTGCGTCCCACTTCAGCTGCACGTACTCTTGCTTGCTGATAGTGACCATTATCTGGGCAAACGGCGAACCCGCCGTCTCTGGCAACGGTGCGTCGACTCCATCGATAGGGGTTGGCGAGGCTTCGTACGACATGAAGGGGATACTAACGCACCGCCATCCTCGTGTCCAGCAATCTTTTTTGGTGGGCCTGATAACTCCCACCCCCACCCCTAACCCAAATCCTCAACAGACTCAAGACGGGTTGGCCGATTGTTTACATACTAACGCACCGCCATCCTCGTGTCCAGCAATCTTTTTTGGTGGGCCTGATAACTCCCACCCCCACCCCTAACCCAAATCCTCAACAGACTCAAGACGGGTTGGCCGATTGTTTACGCGCGCTGTCAATATGACGATATGCGGGTTTTCCCCAAAAAAGACAGCCTCTTGTCCCAGAGCTGCCTATACGCCCGGCAAACGGCTTCTTGACGCCGTGTTAACATATAGATTAACGTGACGACTGTCTACGAAGCCGGGCGATGCTTGGTCGTCCATACCACGACCGCCGGACGAGAGGCCTTGGACCAGGCCATAGCGTTGGTGCCGGGCAGCAAGAAGGGCTGCGTCGCGCAAATGAAGAGGCTCATCACGCGACTTGCGGATTTCGGTTACTTGCGCTCCCCGGACCAATGGAATGCCGAGGGTGACGGCCTCTATGCCGTAAAGGCGCGTTGCGGCTTGCGGGCTTATGGGTGGTTTGCGAGCGAGCCTTCAGGCAAGGTATTCGTCATCGGGCATGCTACGCTGAAAAAGAAACAAAAGGCCGACCCACAGGATTTACAGAAAACACAAAACGAACGGGAACAATATTTCGTCGGGAGACCAAAGTGAACTCCATCGACCAATGGCTTGAAGAGTCGGAAGACAACCGCAAGGTGTATGCGCAAGAAGGGTTGATTCTCGATGTCACGGAGAGCATCTGGGAGGCGCTGGAAAGGCGTGGGTGGAACAAGAAAGCGCTCGCCGATGGCCTGGGGACAAGTCGCGCGCACGTTACGCAGCTGCTCGACGGGTCCCGTAACATGACGCTCCGAACGCTCTCCGATATCGCGTTCAGCCTCCATATGCGGGTTGATGTCCGTCTGTGCGACGAGAATGCTACCAACGCGTGGGAAGACGCCGGGCCCGGCCCACTGCGCAGACCGTTCTCTTGATTCGCATAGTGGAGAGCTACCCGGACACGCTGGAGCGACTGACGGGATTTTCGCGAGAGCGTCGAGGCGCGCGGATGCCGGGGCTATGCGACTTTGAGCGCCGGGCGATGATGAAGCACCAGCAAATCCGTCTCGGGTGCCATGAGGAAGGCATAGGGCTCTCCCCCGATGTCCGCGAATTCCACCAAATAGACGCCCGGGGACGGGGCATCCACGACGGTGCCGACCTGCCCGCGCCGCAAGCCTTCCTCGGGACAATCCTTGACCAGAGCGACGACATCAAGCGTTTTCATATCCACCTCGCAATGCCAGCTTGCGCACGTAACAACTGACCAGACGTGGTACTTCTTCCCCTCCGCGGATTATCCACACCGACCGCACAGGCGCCGTCTTGTCCTTGGCCGGCATGGCGAAATCCACGATGTACAAGTCACCGTATGGGGTGGTTCCGACCCGCTCTGCCGACTCCCCCGTGGCGGCTTGGCAAAGGGCTGCCTTCAAGATGTCGGCCTGTTCCGGTCCCAGGCCAAGCAGGGACTGGAAAACGCGCGCCTTGTGACGACCCTCCGGGTGCTCAGAATTCAGGCAATACCCGCTGAGTTTGTCATCTCCGACAATGGCCCGCTCTCCACAGGGGAGCTTCACGGTCTCATCTCACCCTCGTCACTGGGAAAAGTATAACGCACCCCCTTTGGCGCGCAAAGGCGGGCGTAAGCCGGACTACTCGCAGGCCCGCTGACCCGCGGCCACCACCCAGCTCCCGCCGTTCATAGCCCCCTTTCCTTCCTTCGCGAAATACCGGGCAACAACAAGCATCGGGCCTCGTATTTCAGGCAAAGCCCACACCAACGGGTGTCTGAAATCCGCTCCTGAATTCACGAGGTAGGCCTTGTGAATTCATGAGTTATGTTTCGCGTGTCGACTTCGCGTGGCGCCCGAAACCGCTCATCATGCCGCGCGGAGCATTCGGGCGGCATGATGAGATATGTTTCGCGCGTCCCTGAACCGGCCGCCTGAAACCGCTTTGTTTTTCGGGCCCTGCAATGCTAGCATTGCGACAAGTGGGTTGCGACTACGCGGCCGGCGCGGGGCTCTCGGTACTACGGGGGCCCTTCTGCTTTTCCGACGCCGCTCGCCCTATTGGTCCGTGGGGCCAGGAGGCCAAATGGATTTCCATATCGAATACGAGCGCGAAGAGGATGGGCGCTGGCTCGCGGAGGTCCCGGAGATTCCGGGAGTCCTCGTCTATGGTGCCACGTCCGATGAGGCCATGGCCAAAGCCGAGACCCTGGCGCTTCGCGTTCTCGCCGAACGTATCGAGTGTGGTGAGAACCGCCCCATGGCCATTCGTATCGGCTTTGTGGCCGCGTGAGTCATTGGCCTTCTGCGAAGGCCAAGCGGGTTTTCGCGGCCTTGCTGGCCATCGGCTGGCGCATCAAGTGACGCCCGACTCTACGCTGCCTTCCGAGTTCGCATGACGGCCGGCGAGCGAGACACAACGCGCTTCTTCTTTTTCTTCTTCGCGCGATAATCTAACCGATAAAGCGCAACCCCCCATGACCATTTGGGCTTGTCATCCTGGTCTCGCGGTTCGTGTGCCTCCCAGCCGACACATTTGACTGTTGCCTTGTCTCCACATTCCTCCCGAAGATTCTCGGACCACGCCTTGAATCTCTGCTCTAGCTTCTTCGTACCACTGTGCCGCGGCGCCTTTTTTCCGTTTTGCCGCGCCTCACTATAAGCAAGAATGTATGCGGTCCTAATACCAAAGAACTGCGCCTCCTTTCCGTAGTCTACAATCTTTCCGGCATCTTCCACCAAAGGACTTGCGTAGACGGCCCTCTTAATTTCGACAATAGCCCTTGGCCGTTTCCCGGATTTGCGCCAAATCACCAAATCAAACCGCTTCTTGTTATGCGCGCTGAATGGGCGTCCTCTGGGCTTGGTGCCGTTTCCTCGGCTCACAGAGGCTTTCCATCGCTTCGGCGAACACTCCGGATAGACACAGAACTCGCCATTATGGGCGATATGCAAAGCTAGATGGGACTGAATGAAGGATTCGGGCGCATGGTACAACCACCAGCCGTCGCTCACCTTATTGTAAAGTCTTTGAATTTTAGACACAGAACTCGCCATTATGGGCGATATGCAAAGCTAGATGGGACTGAATGAAGGATTCGGGCGCATGGTACAACCACCAGCCGTCGCTCACCTTATTGTAAAGTCTTTGAATTTTAGGAACACCATTAATAATGCAGTTCTCAAGCTTATTCACACGCATGCTTCCCCCACCACTGTAATTATCTGCCGGCCCTGTCCCTCGCCTCCCGAAACGCCGCATACACCAGCCGCGCCAGCATCCCCTGCATGGCGGCGAAGGTGTGTTCGTCCTTCAGAATCTGGTTGGCGATGGCGTTATGACCCTCCTGACCGTCGAGCACGATGTCGGTGAAGATGGCCTTGAAGTCGCCGAGCGCGAACTGCTCCTCGGTGTTGCTGGTCGCCTGGGCGGCGAGTGTCGGGTTCTCCAGGAGCTTGCCCTTGATGGTGGTCACATAGCCCACCATGTCGGCCTCGCTCAAATCGCCCGAGAAGAGGTCGTTCATCTTCTCGACGATTTCGGCAAGGCGGCGCTGTTCGTCCGTATAGGCCTTGCCGGTCCCGGCCTCGCTCACGGGCTGGAGCGGCTGGGACTCGCCGCTTGCGAGGTCGAGCGATTGTTCCCCGAGGCGCTGCAGGCGGTAATGCGTCAACCGCACGTCGGCATCAATCTGGAGGGCGTCCTGGGAATCGTCGGCGGCGATACGCGGCATCAGGTTCTTGCCGAAGACATAGCGCTTTTCGAGGTCGGGGTCGTTGTAGGGGATGATTTGCGAGAGGAAGTCATAGAGGCGCAGAAAGGTGCCCAGGTCCTTGCGAAACGTGTCGGCCTCCTCTTCGGGTAAGGCGCGGAAGCGGTCGGCGGCGGGTTTCAGGTAGGCATGGAGACCGGCCTGCTGGCGTTTCGGGTTAAAGAAGGCCTGCGCAAAGGCCTCGATTTCGGAGGACAGGTAGACGGGGGCTTGGTCGAGCTTGGTCTGGAGCTCGTGGACGATGTTGGGGTCGGTGACCTCTTCGAGACGCGCGGCGCGGTAATAGGGCGTGAAGCTCTGAAGAATCTCCTGCGGGTCGTTCACGAAGTCGAGGACGAAGGGGTTGTCCTTGCCCGGGTAGGTGCGATTCAACCGCGAGAGGGTCTGCACGGCCAGGACGCCCGCGAGGCGCTTATCCACATACATGGCCTGCAGGAGCGGTGCATCGAAGCCCGTCTGGTACTTGTTCGCAACAATCAACACCCGGTAACCCTCCTCCTGAAAGCCTTGCGCCGGGTCCAGGCCGTGGAGCTGCGGGTTCATGTTCGATTCGCTGAACTCGTCGGGCCCCGAGTCGGGGTCGGCCACGCGCCCCGAGAACGCCACCAGCGTCTTCATGTCCGTGTAGCGCTGGTCCTTGATGTACCGGTCCATGGCGAGCTTATAGCGCACGGCCGCCACCCGGCTGTTGGTGACCACCATGGCCCGCGCCCTCCCCGCGAGCTTCGCGGCCACATGGGCGCGGAAGTGCTCGACGATGACCACCACCTTCTGGGCGATATTGTGGGGATGCAGATGCGCATAACGGGCCAGGGCGCGTTTGGCGCGGCGCTCCGGCACCTCCTTGTCGGCGGCCGCGGCGAGCTTGTAGAAGGCCTTGTAGCTCACATAATTTTTGAGCACATCGAGGATGAAGCCCTCCTCGATGGCCTGGCGCATGGAGTAGATATGAAAGGCCACGGGCGTGCCGTCTTCTCCCGGGCGCCCGAAGAGCTCCAGGGTCTTATTCTTGGGGGTGGCCGTGAACGCGAAGTAGGCGCAGTTGGCCGGCCGGGCCCGCGCGGTGATTGCCCGGTTGATGGCGTCTTCGCCGTCCTCGTCGTCCGGGGCGGGCGCCTCCTCCTCAAGGCTCTCGCCCGCGGGCGCTTCGACAGTGTAGGTCCCCGCCGCTTCGGCGACCTGCGGCGGGACGCTCGTCAAGGCCGCGCGCAGCTTCTGGGCGGCGGCCCCCGACTGGCTCGAGTGGGCCTCGTCGATGATGAGCGCAAAGCGCCGGTCGGAAAGCCCCGCCACCTTCTGGTGGATGAAGGGAAACTTCTGCAGGGTGGTGACGATGATGGGCGTGCCATCCGCAAGCGCGTGCGCCAGCTGCTGGCTGTTCTCATCTATCGCCTCCACCACCCCGGCCTTGTGCTCGAACTGGCGGACGGTGTCCTGCAACTGGCGGTCGAGGACCCGGCGGTCGGTGATGACGATGACCGAGTCGAAGACCCGCTCGTCTCGGTCGGTGTGCAAGGCCGCGAGCCTGTGCGCGCACCAGGCAATGGAGTTGGACTTCCCCGACCCGGCCGAGTGCTGGATGAGATAGCTGTGGCCGGGGCCCTCGCTGCGGGCCGCGGCCATGAGGCGGGTCACCACATCGAGCTGATGGTAGCGCGGGAAGATGAGGGTCTCGGAAAAACTCTTACCGCCCTCGGTCTCCCGGCGGCTCACATGCAGGAAGTTGCCCAGGATATCGAGCCAGGTATCGCGCGCCCACACCCGCTCCCAGAGGTACCAGGTGGGGTAGCCTTTGCCCTTGGGCGCAGGTGGGTTGCCGGCGCTGGCACCCCCAAACCCATCCGGACGCCCCAGATTGAAGGGCAGAAAGACCGTGTCGGGCCCGGCCAGGCGCGTCGTCATGAAGACTTCGTCCGTGGAGACCGCAAAGTGCACGAGCGCACGGGTCTTGAACTGCAGAAGGGCCTCGACCTCGCGGGTCTTGACGTCACGCGGGAGGCGGTCGGTCTTGTACTGGCGGATGGCGTCCTGCACGTTCTGGGTCAAATCCGTCTTCAATTCCGCGGTCGCCACCGGCAGGCCGTTGACAAAGAGCGTAAGGTCCAGGCTCCTTTCGTCATGGAGGCTGAAATGCAGCTGACGAATGACGGTGAGCCGGTTGGCGTCATACGCCTCCCGAAGCTTGGGGTTCTTCTGGTGCGCCGGGCGAAACTGGCAGAGAGTAAAACGGGCGTCGCGGTCCTTGAAGCCGTGACGCAGAAGATACAGGGTGCCGTGGCGGTCGAGTTGTTCGGCGACGCGCTTGAGGAAGACGGTCTCGGTCTCGCCGTTGTGCCATTTACGGAACTTGGTCCATTCATCCGGCTGGGTGGTTTGCACGAAGGCGAGCAGGTCATCGGGAAAGAGCGCCAACTCCCGACTGTAGGCCGTGGCGTCTTTCAGATGCGTGCGCACCGACCAGCCGTGGGCGGCGAGATGCGCGCAAACCTCGTCTTCGAAGACCTTTTCGGTGTGGACGTTGGAAAGTTCAGGCATGCCGACTCCCCCGCAACCTTGTTATTATATCGGCCAAAGCGCACCCCAAATCGCGGCCTCCCCAGCCACTCCGACTGGCTGGGCGGCGCACCGTGAGCCACGACATATGGAATTGTCCCGACGCGCTCCCCTTAAACACCATGGTGGGCACCGGCTGCCGCTCAGAGCCTTTGTCGCTACGCGCGTCGACGCGCATCCTGTATACCGAGAAAAAGGCGGCACCGAAAGGGTTCTTGTAGGAGAAGACGACGGCAAACGGATATTCGTGGCCCGCAGGTACAGAAAACTGTGCGAACAAACCATGTACTCCGAACTTAAAATATAGCGCGCCATCCGCATCGACGTCATCCAAAGTGATGAGACGCGAAATCTCGGCACTATCACCCGCGCCCAAGCCGTCATGGAGTGCGATATTGCGAATCTCGTGGATAGGCTCAGGGCTACTGTCGACATAGATATCCAGTCGGCAATCAACAGCCGGGGATGCGGAAATATTGCGCAATTTTCCTGATAACTTGAGCGCTGGATGATTGAGTTCCGGATTATCGCGATGCGACTGAAGATGCCGGAAGCCCGGAGGCCCCAAGTTCTCATGTTCACCAATATCGTAGAAATCCCACGTCACGACCGGTGTGTATCGACGCTTCTCGCTCAACGCCGTTCTACGAATCGTGACAAATGACGATACAGCCAGCATGAGCGTGCCGGCTCCCGTCACCACTTCTACCACCGCGTCCCAGTCAATCATGACTATCATTCATGTCTGTAAGCGCCACTTTTATCCGTTTCACATCATGCAGCGTCTGGCCGGCGGCGTTTTTCCATTCCCGCCAGCCATTTGCGCTACGACCGAGCAATACTAGAGCCGCTCGACTTGGAGAGCCAAAGACATAATCTCTCGTCACCACAATTCGGTCTCCCTCGACTCGCAACACGCCGCTTTCGATAAGCCGTTCCCTGACATGCTCGTATACCGTCCCATGAAGTGAGGGTACGCTTTCCCGCCGACCCGTCGAGCCCTTAAGCAGGACGAATCCTTCCGGTGTATACAGGCCGCGCCCCTCGGCGCCATTGGCACGACAGAAGAATTCCTCCGCGCTCTCCCGGGTCGCGGATTTGCCGACCGCTTCAAAGACAGGATAGCCCAAGGTGGCGAGAAGGACACGCACAGTGTCCTGGATTTCGTGACAATCCGCCTCGAGCGGCGCCGGTGTGTGTGGCCGGGCGCCGGCGTTTCCATTGTCCAGCGCATAGCGCCCGGCAGTTTTAGCGTCCTTGATGCCGAGCCACTCGAGAAACAGCGCATGCGTCTGGGTGAGGCTATTCGTCAAGGACACGGCCACTAGGGCGCGGTTCCAGAAGTCCTTATTCTCGTTGTGCTGGGCGAGCCGTGTCCCGACGGCACCACTTTGGCCGATGTACAGCAAAGAACCCTCGCCCTCTTCCGCCGGCCCCACGAGATAATACACGCCGACCTGCTGTGCTTCGGGCATCTTCAGGAAGTCAGCGAGAAGGCTTCGCGGCACCTCGATGACGCGGACGATGCGGGTCGTGATTTCGGCGACGCGCACCCCTTGCGGGTCGCCTGTCGGCAAGAAGATTTGGATGGTTTGGGGGCGGGTCATGGGGTTACTTCTCCGCACGCATTGTCAAGACCGGAAACTTCGCGTGTATAGAGAAGGTTATCGCGGTCCCTGACTACCATAAGGGACTCCCCGAGTTCCCTTCCGTATTCGCAAACCGATTTCCATAGACCTGCCTTTGGTTATGAATATCATACGGCGGATGATTTCTGTACGCATACTCTATCGTTTCCTTGATGAGTTCAAACAGGCCGCCCCAAGGCAAGGTCTCTTCAAAGAGATACCCGTGCATCTGCCTATCCCGAATGACATTCAACGCGCTCGGACTGCGTTGCAGTTTTGATACGTCGAAAAGCCCCGGGCGCAAGCCATCGTTCTCCTCGGCCCATTTAAGAGTCTCCCCTAATCCCGCGCAGCGGTGCCGACCATTCTTTGCCACCTTGCACATCTTGTGCGCGTACGCCGTTAGCAACGCCCCCTCTAGCGTCGCGAACGCCTTCATTTCCCCCATCTTGCAGAACTCCCCAAATAGGTAGGTCATGAATAACGCGCGCAACGCCTCGTCAAACGCGTCTAGGTACGGCAGGACAATTTTCCCTGGCGCAAGACGGAAGCTTTTTACATATTCGTACCATTCCTGAATATCAGCAAACTGCCGGAAATGCCCGTTCGGCATGGGATAGGCAAAAAACGGCCGCTTGTGGTGCTCCCCGCTGATGATGTTGATGTCCAACAACTCTTCTGGCCATATATCTACGGCACCCGAGTAATACGTACACCATGTGGGCGTGATACCTATCATACGGTGGTCTCCGCCCACCCAAAGTCCTGAAGCAGGAACGCGATGGCGTCCACAGCCAGATTGGCGTCTTGCTGAGAAACCGGGCGCGTTCCGTGCTGCGCCGCGGCATTGGCTTTCGCGCGGCTGTGCAGACGGTTGACGATGTCAGCCGCATCCGCCTTTGTGCGATGCTCGTTGTCGTTGAGCCAACGGACCATGGGGCCCAAATCTTTCTCGCCCGTAGGATTCGACTGCGGAAATTGCGCGGATATCATGTGGCACGCCGCGTTCCGACACGCGTCAATAACCGGCTGGGGTGCCTGAATGGGTGCCGCCTCGACGACTGCGTCAAGGGCCTGCAGGATGTCCTGGCGATTGGGCGCAGGAATTGCCTCGCGGTTAACCTCCGGAAGGACGCCAAAGTAGGTCTTGGACTTCAGCGTGAGATAGTGGGCGTCGAGCCCGGCCCTTTCCGCGAAAACGACAGTCCAATGAGATTGCGCGTTATTGTCGCCGAGAATAGCCGTCCACCCATTCCGCACCGAACATTCGGCCGCTTTGTAAGCTTTACTCATTGTGAGGCCAGTATTGTGATTGTTGTACTCTCGCAGCGGGTGGCGACTCACGCAGCCAGGACCCCACCCGAACCTATCGGTTCTCTCGTACAGCCAGCCACGTCGTATGCGTGTAGCCGAATTGAAGTATTCCTCCCGAAAGAGCATTTCCGCGTCCGGAAGGTGGTCCACAAAGTGAATTGGCAGCAGCAAGGGATGCTGCTGCATGAGCCGTAGCCAAGAACTGCTGCCTTCGTACCATATGCCTTGCGCCTCCGCGATGTAACTCATGCGCCGCTCCGCCCGAAGTTGTCTATATCCAACTGGCCGGTCACGGCTGCCGAAATCAGGGAGGCGCGGTATTCGCGGAGACGAGCGATATGCTCCTCAAGATGAGCCTTCAGCTCGATTGCTTCTTGCTCCCATTCTTCAAACTGGGAAACCAGCGCTGCCTGCTCGTCGCGAGGGGGCACAGGTACATGCTGGGTCGCCCACTGGTCCGTTCTCAGAGCCTTGGTACCATGCGCGGACTCTTCGGTGAGGGATAGCATTAAGGGAGCCAACCCCCGGAGCATCCACGCGAGATACTTGGGAGACATTCGTGCATTCGTACGTAATGCCTTCATGTCCTGGTTAATCGTAACTGGAATAGCGTTCAATGCGACAGGAAATGTGTGCGCCAAAATCATACCGCGAACTACCACGAGAACCGAGTCGATGGGGTACAATCGCAGCGATGTCGACCTCACAGCCTCGTCTGTTATATGGTCTTCGCTATCGTGAAGCACAAACCGTTTCATATCCTTTGGTGACACCCAAGGGATTTCTCCATCCCAAAACTCTGCTTTATCCTTCGAAGGGGTCATGCCGCCACCCGCGGTGACGATGTGCTTTATGGGTATAAGCTCCCAGTCCTCGCGAACGGCCTCAAAACCCTTTCCCGCCGCCGGTGTCAACCGGGCCCCATCGCGCAGCCCCTCAACCACGGCCGTCCCGAGGCGCGCCTTGAATAACTCGGACACTGAATACAGCAGCCTCTCCTTCTCCCCAATCAGCGCATCAATCCGCGCCGTCTTCTCGTCGAGGAAGTTGGCGATGCGAGTTTGGTCGGTTAGAGACGGCCAGGACGTCTTAAAGTCGCGCGTGAATTCATCCGGCACCCGCTTTAAGCCGCCCGCCCCTGTCATTGCGGCGGCGCCGAATTGGCGGAACCGAGAGGATTGGACCACATAATTCAGGAATTGTGCACTTGTACCTTGCCGAGCACGCAACACCGTAAGTTCGGTGGTGCCCAATCCCGCGCCGCGCTCTAAGCCGGACATCAACGCGCCTTTCCCGTTTTCAAAACACGGTGTCACTTTTGCGAATGCGACGTCCCCGTCCTCGAAGTAGGAGTAGCCGTTGCGTACATCGGATACCGGGCGCATTTGGCCCAGCTTAATGGAGCCGTCCTCTCCGATTGCTTCCATGGGCAAAAACGACACCTCGGTATCGGATGCTTCGAGGAGGTCTTGGCGAGCGGTCGGATTGAGGTCCGCAACATACTTAAGCCGCCTTACCGCAGATAAATTGGCTGCGTCCCCGTTCTTCATGTCTGGCAATGCCCCGAGACTTTTTCGGAGCCGAATACGACATTCAAAAGGTCTGCGACAATCTCCAGGGTCGGCATAGCAAGTGCGTAATTTAATAGCGTGTTGCTCCCGTGTGCATGGTCATTGCGCAACATGGGCATGGCCATTTCAATTGCCTTATCGTACCTGCCGTCCGGTATTATCCCCTTTCTCTTCAGATAGGTTAGGTAGCAACCGAGGCCGCGGGCCATCTTAACCTCTTTGCAGGGGTTCCCTTCTCCCGCTAACACCTTGCATGCCTCACGCAGCCCAAACTCCAGGCAGGTGTAGGCATGATGACTTGCCACTGTGTAGAACTCGTACACGAACCACCCGTACAACATCAAGTCGCGCGCGACCTCGAATTGCTCGAGCACGGCTTCTGGCGCGGTGTCCGTAACTCGAACAGCATCCAACAGCTTGTGGTAGTCACGAACCTCCATGGCGCGCCATCTACCAACGTCTAACGTGACAAGGGCCGCTTGGCGCGCATCGGGGTTAAAAATCTCCGCCAGCGCCTTCACCCCACAACCCCCTTCATCAACTCCAGGAAGCGCTTCTCCATCTCGCGAATCTCCTCGGCGATGACATGCGGCGGGCGGGGCGGCTTGTAGACGTAGAAATAGCGGTTGAAGTTGATTTCGTAGCCCACCTTGCCGACTTCGCCGTCCTTCTCATCGCGGATGGTGGTGTTCACCCAGGCATCCGGCACATGCGGCAGGACCTCGCGCTGCATGTAGGCGTCAATGGATTCGGTGAGCGGGATGGTCTCGGTGTCGCGGAGGTCCTTGTCGTAGGGCTTTTCGCCTTTTTTGGGCTTGCCTTCGCTACCCGGCCGCGGGGGTCGGTCGACGGTGACCTTGCGGTACCCGAAGAAGGCGTTGGGGAAGACCTTGGAGACGATACGCGGGGCCTCGGGCTCGGCGGGCTTGGTCACGCCATTGGTCTTGGTCTCCCGGTACTCCTGGGTGAAGGCGGCACCCTCTTCGCCGGCCCCATAGACCTGGACGATTTCGGCAATCTGGGCCTCTGTGAGATACGCCCGCTTGCTGCCCAGGCTCTTTTTCATCTTGGCGTACATGCGGGTGGCGTCAATCAGCTGGACCTTACCCTTGCGGTCCGGTCGCTTGGCGTTGTCCAGTATCCAGATTGAGATACGCCCGCTTGCTGCCCAGGCTCTTTTTCATCTTGGCGTACATGCGGGTGGCGTCAATCAGCTGGACCTTACCCTTGCGGTCCGGTCGCTTGGCGTTGTCCAGTATCCAGATATAGGTGGCAATGCCGGTGTTGTAGAAGAGGTCCGTGGGCAGGGCCATGATGGCCTCGAGCCAGTCGTTCTCCAGTATCCAGCGGCGGATTTCGGACTCCCCGGAGCCGGCATCCCCGGTAGGTGGCAATGCCGGTGTTGTAGAAGAGGTCCGTGGGCAGGGCCATGATGGCCTCGAGCCAGTCGTTCTCCAGTATCCAGCGGCGGATTTCGGACTCCCCGGAGCCGGCATCCCCGGTAAAGAGCGGCGAGCCATTCAAGACAATGCCGATGCGGCCCCCGCCCGCGCCCGGGGGCCGCATCTTGGCGATAAGATGCAGGAGGAAGAGCAGAGCCCCGTCCGAGATACGCGGGAGCCCGGGCCCGAAGCGCCCGCCATAGCCTTTCTTCTCGTGTTCGGCCTTCACCGCCGCCTGGACCTTCTTCCAGTCGACCCCAAAAGGGGGATTGGAGAGTCCGTAGTCGAAGGTCTCGCCGACGAAGGCGTCGGCCGAGAGGGTATTACCGGGGCGGATATGATTCGGGTCCTGGCCCTTGATGAGCATGTCGGCCTTGCAGATGGCGTAGGACTCGTCGTTCAGTTCCTGGCCGAAGAGCGCGAGCTTGGCCCCCGGGTTCATCTCGTGCAGGGCATTCTGGCCCACCGACAGCATGCCGCCGGTGCCGGCCGCCGGGTCGTAGAGCGAGCGCACCACCCCGGGGCGCGACAGGCCGTCTGCGTCCTCGGCGAACAGGCACTGGACCATGAGGCGGATGACATCGCGCGGCGTGAAGTGCTCGCCTGCGGTCTCGTTCGAGTCCTCGGCGAACTTGCGGATGAGCTCCTCGAACACGAGCCCCATGGTCTCGTTGGGGACGACGTCCGGATGGAGGTCGATGGCCGCGAACTTCTGAACGATGAGAAAGAGGAGGTTTTTGTCCTCGAGCTCCCCGATACGGCCCAGGAACTTGAAGTTCTCGAACACGTCGCGGGCCTCCGCCGAGAAGTCGCCCAGATAGGCCGTGAGGTTCTGGCGGATGTGCTTTTGGTCGGCGAGCAATGCGGCGAGCGTAAAGGGGCTCACGTTGTAGAAGGCCTGTCCACTCACCCGCGTGAGGCGCACCTCGAGCGCGGGCTCGTTCTTGCGCCTGGCGGATGTGCTTTTGGTCGGCGAGCAATGCGGCGAGCGTAAAGGGGCTCACGTTGTAGAAGGCCTGTCCACTCACCCGCGTGAGGCGCACCTCGAGCGCGGGCTCGTTCTTGCGCTTCTCGTATTCCTTTAAGACCTTGGCCTTAGTGGGCTCGAGCACGCACTCCAAGCGGCGCAGGAGGGTGAAGGGCAGGATAATCTTGCCGTAGTCGGCGCGCTTGTAGTCGCCGCGCAGGAGGTCGGCCACCGAAGACCTTGGCCTTAGTGGGCTCGAGCACGCACTCCAAGCGGCGCAGGAGGGTGAAGGGCAGGATAATCTTGCCGTAGTCGGCGCGCTTGTAGTCGCCGCGCAGGAGGTCGGCCACCGACCAGATAAAGTTGGCGAGTTCAGAGAAGGTCATAACCCCATTCATTTCTGTAAGGACCCCGTCGTTTCTTCAACATTGCCGCCGTCTCCGACGTACCGCGGCGCATTGCCGCCCGTAGAATCCCGGGTTCTGTGCTCCACCACCGTCGGGGCCCGCTCCAGCGCACCCAGCGGTTCGATTCCCATTGCTGCGAGATGGTCAAGGAGCGATTGCAACACCTCATCCCTACGCATGACCCAATCGGACGCAAAACACCGCCAGAATATCCACCCCGCCCGCTCCAGTACCCTCTGGCGACTCATGTCGCCGGCCAAGCGGTCGGGTCCGTGAAATGCGTCGCCGTCGCATTCGATAGCGAGGCGCGTGTCGTTAGCCCCTTCGACGACCATGTCGATACGGAAGGCGCCCGCCTTGACCTGTGGCACCACCCGGTAACCGCGATTGAAGAGTTCCAGGTATACCTGTTTCTCAAACTCCGATTCACACTCATCTATAAGACTCTGTCTTTCGTCATCCTGTCCGCCGACCGGTTTGCTGAAGTGCCCCAGGAGACTACGGCGTAAGCTGTCCGCAGGAGACAGGTCCGCCAATTGGACTGAACGGACAAGGTACATGCGGTCGCGGGCGCGACTGGCCGCGACGTTGAATCGCTGTTCGAACATATTCCCAGACATCGCCTTGCAGTTCGTGGGGTCGGCTACCATCGAAAGAAACATGATATCGCGCTCGCCCCCTTGGAAAATCCTCGCGTCGCCACATTTGAACCGGCGACGCAGGAGTTCTGCTGCATCACAGCGCTGGCGCACCACTCCGTCAATGTACTTTGCCTGGTCTGCCCCAAGCAGCGACACCACACCGATAGTACGCTCCGCAAAGCGGTCGCTGTCCAGAATTGCCTGAATCTCATCGGAGATAACCTCGGCCTCCTGCGGATTGACATCTTTAGCGTTGCGGCTACCTCCTTTGACGTAAATGTCCACCAGTGGCGGGTCAATACGCTCGGACGCCTTCGGAATACGCAGCGGCTGAATAAAGTCGTCGTAAAAAACTCGGTTACTGTAGGCAATAATGAGCGGTACACATCGAAAATGCTCCCGCAGCATCACCTTGTCTGCAGCAAAGACCGTCGATGCGATGTCGTAGAGCGATTTCTCCGGCGTGAGTACCGCCGCGTAAGGCTGGTCGCCCAGAAATCGGTCCTTGAGCTCCTGAATGCGACCAGCTGAAATGAACGCGCCGTCAGGCGAGACTTGCCTGTCATCGCCGACGACCAGAATCTTCTTGCCCCGCAGGATAGAGGGTAACGCCCAGAGGTCTGACTGGCTTGCCTCATCGACGATAACAAGGTCGAAACATCCGAGTTGCGCCGGCAGCGTCTCGGACACTTTAGCATGACTCATGACCCAACACGGCACCGCACCCTGGGCATCCCACATCGCCTTCTGGGCATCACGACGGTGCCGCACGGCATTTGGGCCTGTCCCCTTGCCAATCCGCCGTACGGCGGTTCTATAGGTTTCCAGAGCCGCCAGAACCTTTGGCGACGCCCCGAGCTTCGTGGAGAGCCACGCCGACTTCGATACCAATGTTTCATAGAGTCCCCTTGCCAATCCGCCGTACGGCGGTTCTATAGGTTTCCAGAGCCGCCAGAACCTTTGGCGACGCCCCGAGCTTCGTGGAGAGCCACGCCGACTTCGATACCAATGTTTCATAGAGGTGCGCGAGCCTATGCTCGAGGTCTTGGCGACGGGCTGTCAGCGTGCGGAGCTCCTCCCGTGCCTCGATGGTCCCAAGGTGCGATTTGACCATCGCCCAAATCCACGCGTCGCGCCAGTGGCGACGGGCTGTCAGCGTGCGGAGCTCCTCCCGTGCCTCGATGGTCCCAAGGTGCGATTTGACCATCGCCCAAATCCACGCGTCGCGCCAGTTCGCCGGGAATACATCATCTTCGCCAGACACACCAACCGGCCGGCTTCGTACCCTGACACCGAGTCTTGAGGCTCCGGCCTGCTCAATACGCGTAGCCATTTCATTGACAACACCAAGGTCATGCACAAGTCCTTCGACCCGGTGTAGCTCTCCGACAAGCAAGCCCCGAGTATCGGGCCATCACGCACTCGGCAGATAACGCCGCGCAGCCCAGCTCTTCATCTACGAAGCGTCGCAGCGCCTCTGAAATCGGACCAGAAGTACCAGCAAGCTTTTCTCGCAGTGTTGCGCGTGGGACCACGGCTAATTCCAGCTCCGCATGCATCAAATGGCGGCGCAGATGCTCCCATACCTCACGTAGCTGAGTGCTGGTCCCCTTCAGCTGTTGAATCGGCGGTTTAGCAAAGACGCGCTCTGCCCGTACCGGGAGATGCGTATCATGATTTGTACCTAATAAGTGCGCCTTATATGCATTGCCAGAAATCAGTTCGATGTCCCGCAGTTTCGACACGCTGCCTCTCACCTTCGGCATCGAAAGGAGCTCAGCAATCGCGTTCCAGCGCACGCTAAACGACCGCACCATCTCCTGTAGTGCGACATAGCGCTGCACGTGCTTCCAGTCATCTATAGATTCCGGAGGCCGTCCGGCGACACGAATGGCACCAACGGACTCCTTGACCTCTCCTCCGCCGACGCGGAACACGCCAAACGGCTTTCCCGATTCCGCACCGCGCGCAATGGCCTCCAGCGCTTTCGGCATGCTGAACGCCGCGTCAGGGACCTCCACGGGACGCTTCAGGAATTCACGCCGCTCATTGATGAGCAGAGCGACATCGCTGAACAAGGCTTCCAGGGCCTGGCGCTCGCTGGTAAATGCGGCTTGCCGGCATTTGTGACGCAACTGGGCCGTCCAGACCTCGCCGGTCTCTTCGAGTTCTTGGGCCAAGGCTGCTGCGCCCTCCACGGCGGCAAGTAGCTCTCTGGCTTCCTCAAGAACTTCGGGCGACGCCGCACGAAGCGCCAACAGACCACCCTTCACCACTTCAGATTCGATGGCGCGCATGCCGACAAGCGCTTCATGCAAACGGCCAATGGCCGCTACAGGCAACAGGGCGACACTCGATGGGATGTGAGCTGAGGTATAGATGATATCTTGCCCTAGGCGCCGCCGAGTTTCCCGCAGAACGGCCAATGGCCGCTACAGGCAACAGGGCGACACTCGATGGGATGTGAGCTGAGGTATAGATGATATCTTGCCCTAGGCGCCGCCGAGTTTCCCGCAGAGTCGTTGCGTCGACACTGGAAAGCGGAGGTGCGGACGCGGCGTCCAAGGACAACTCATCATCGAACCAAGAATAGCGCTCGACCCCCGACACGACTAACTCGGCCATCTTCTGGGCGCGCATTTTTACGCCATCCACTTCCACTTCCGACAGCTGTGTCAGGGCAATTTCGTCTACGCGACGGTCAATCGCCGCGAGTTCCGTGTGCACCTCGTCGATATTGCTGCTTTCTGCCTCAATCTGAGAACGAACGACCCCCGGATTCATCTGGGACACGTTGTGGGTGATGGCTTCTATCGAGGCCTGGAATTGGCGCATACCTTCCCGGTCGCCCGCGAGCAGGGCGACAACTAATGGGCGCACTTCCTCCGGAATCTTCGACTGCAGCACGGCCAGTGCCTGCTCACCCTTGGCTGTGACAAGGACCTTTTTCCCGGTGGCTAGGTAATGGCAGATGATGTTGGCAATCGTGTGCGTCTTCCCGGTCCCAGGGGGACCCTGAACGGCGACCCCGGCAGACCGCTCCAGCTGCTCGACGATAGTCACCTGCTCATGGTTATACGGCAGCGGGAAGAAGAGTTCCTCGACATCGCCCTTTCCATAACCGCCGGACGCGCCCGACAACCCGCGGAAGTGGATAGGTTCGTAGGCCCGCGTTTCGTCGGGCGGTGGCGTCACCAGGGCCTGCGGCCCGGCTGGAATTTCGACACCAGAAATCAGTTGCGCATTGAGGCGTTCAATGTCTTCATGCAGATAATTGTTTGCACGCGGTCGTGATAGAAGTACCCATCCATCGGACACGAGCAAGTCCTCCCCCACGGGCGGAAAACTCTCCGCGCCCATCACAAAACGGCCACCCTTATGAAGATTCCCGGCAATGAACTTGAGTAGGTGCTCGTAGCTGCCCGGGTCGAAAGGGTTTAGCGGCCGGTCCGCGCCCCTGGCGAGCGCGTCCCGAGCCTCGTTTTCGATATCTGCCGTGTTTGGTAGTTGGCACGCGGCAAACGCATCGAACTCGAAGCGGGGGTCGACAGCCCTGGGTCTAACCTCAACGGCAAGGGTCTCGGGCTCAAGTGTCAACTCGACTGCCTGGGTCAACAGGGGATACTGAAAATGCACAACGGTCGAACCGGACTTCTCAGCATAGGACAACTTCCATGACGAAACACCGATACCCCACACCACCTCGAGCGGCTTGGCCGTTTCCTCCGTTTCAAGTTGCTGCTTGATAGCAAAGAGGTCGCCATAGAGCGCAATGGTCTTGCGGCGCGGTTTCTCGCCTTCCGCCCAAGCCGACCAAAGTGGCGTGTAAGCTTCCAAAGCGCGGCTGGCGGCGGCACGCACTTGCGCCTCAAGGACGCCCAACTCAAGAGGTGCCTTTTCCTGCGAGGTTTGCGCAATCCGGCGCTTCAAGGTCGCTTCGTCGATGCGCGGAAGAGGCCCATTCGGGTCGTCGCCGGTCACGATAAGAGCTTGGTCAGTCGGGCGCGGGGGACTAGCTGCCCCAAGTCGAGCGACGCGCAACCAGATGTGGTCGCCTTCGACCTTGATATCTAAATCGACGCCCGGCAAACCCTGTAGGTCCGGCTTAGCCCTAATAAACCCCTTGTACTGACTCAGCGTGAAACCGCGTGGGTCGACCTCTTTGTCCTGCTCGAGGACGTAGTTCAGGAGCTTATTGAGAAGGGCCGCGCCGCTCATCTTGCGCTCCCTGGGCGGTAACCTTTGCGCTACAAATCGGCAGCAGGCCATTTTGTCGGCAGCGGTGAAAAAGCAACCACTCAAGAAAATTCGTCCGGCTGCGCTGCTCTTTTGCGGCTGCGCGTTCAAGCAGTTCCCGAAACTCGGGTGTAACGCGAAAACTAACGGATACCGTCTTCTCGGCAGGCATAGTCAAGATATGCAGCGCGTCATTTGTATAGAAAATGACAATACAGGCGCTGGTCGAAGGGCGCAAGCCCTATACTCAACACCGAACGGTAACCAATCAAAGGGAGTTCGCGAGTTCACATGAAATTCACGGGCTTGTGCGAGTCCATTGGAATTCGTTCAGCAACAGGCCTATGGCGCTTACGGCAAAGGTGGCATCGTCCTCGGTGACGGGGCGCAGGTCATGCCGCTGCTGTTCATTGGGCTTATTGCGCGGATGCAGGCGGGCCAGGATGTGGCCTGCAGAAGTCACCACCTCCAGCTTTTTCAGCACCACGTTGTCTCTGAAATGCTTACAGACGTCTCCCAGGTCTTGTCCCAATATCCGCCGCCGCTTTTCGGCATCAGGCTCCCGGTCCGCAGCATACACACCCATCAGGAGTGCCGCCGTGTTGCGGGCCACATCCACGATAGAGCCCGGCGTCTCTCGGTGGGCCACGTCAACCATGTGGTCGACAGCCTTCACGACCCCGGCCCTCCCGAGTTCCGGAACCTTGTCGGCATCCACCTCCGGCAGCAAGCCCGCGCCACCGCGGGCCTTGAGTGTCACCAGCCACTCGCCGGTGCTGATGCGTTCCGCATTGAGGATGCGCCAGAGGGAATCCTCGACGCCGATGGCGACGAGCTTAAGCGCGGGATTGGGAGTGTGAGCGAAAAAATGGTGAAGCCTCGCGGTGGCCTCACCCGTGTCGTAAAATCGCACGCGCGTAGCCTGTGGGCGCCCCGCACACTGATAGAAACGCCCGCGCCGGATACGCGTGGTCGCATCGAAGCTGTCCTCCCTGAACGCCCGCGCCGGATACGCGTGGTCGCATCGAAGCTGTCCTCCCTGAATATGCAAACCTCTGGCCCGGCTATCGACAAGTCGGGCATAGTTATAGACGCGCTCTGACCCGCAGCAATAAGCACCCCCACCGATACCACGGGGCCGGCCAAACCTCCCGCCAGCCTCCCGCTCCGGGTTCGTATACAACTCCTGTACCTATTTCGACGCCGAGCGTCTGCCCCATATCCCCTCACCGTACGCCACAGCTCATTAGTTCTACGTGAAGTATAACTCAGACCGCCGCATTGGTGCCGAGGACCACGAGGCGGGCGATAGCCCACGGCGGCGCGAGCGTGCCGCTATCCGTTCCCGCTCAAGATTCGGAACCGGTGGGTAAGCCTTTCTGCTGGTCGTGTCGCGCAAGCCAGTTTTCCAGCTTCTCGACCTCCTCGTAAAATGAGTCCTCCAGTTTGTCGTACTTGCTCATAGCCCTAACGGCCTTACAGAAATTATCCGCGTTACCTGAATATAGCTCCTCGCCGCGGCCAATCGGGTCAAGCACAAGGCTTCCTTCGAACAACACTTCCCCGATGCTATAGGCCTCAAGCACACAGGGCCTTACAGAAATTATCCGCGTTACCTGAATATAGCTCCTCGCCGCGGCCAATCGGGTCAAGCACAAGGCTTCCTTCGAACAACACTTCCCCGATGCTATAGGCCTCAAGCACACAGTTGGCATCCTTCCATGCCACCCCTTCCGCTGCGTCAATGAAATAGGCGCGGAAGGCTCCGCTGAAATCGCGCCCGGCAAGAAGATTATGGAGTTTCCCAGGAGTTTCTTGCGGCGCCCCGGAAACCTTGGAAGCGCTCCGAGCCCCAATAATAGTGGCGACCCGAAGCCTCTGCGCATTTAAGAGCATTTCGACCTGCAAGGCTCGTCTGGCCTGCGCCCTCTTCTGCTGGATGGCCTCCCGGGTCTCTGCTTGCCTCCTTTGCCATTCCTTGCTTCCGTTCCGGAAAATGGCCCAAGCACTGATGAGACCACCGCCGGCGGCGCCGAAAAAAGCTACCGCAAGAGGAATCCAAACGGAATGTGCTAAAGCGACCGCCCATGACGTTCCGGCATGGTGGACTTGCCATTGCGCGGGAACGCGCGAACCGGCCGCCGGCGGCGCCGAAAAAAGCTACCGCAAGAGGAATCCAAACGGAATGTGCTAAAGCGACCGCCCATGACGTTCCGGCATGGTGGACTTGCCATTGCGCGGGAACGCGCGAACCGGCTTCCATCTTTGTCATTGGCGTTCTGCAGTGCTTTTACCGCGTCTTTGCCCGCTTCTATGAGTACCCACAGTCACCTGCGCTCGCCATAGTAGCGCGCCCCCTTCCATCATTCTTCAGGCTCCATCTTTGTCATTGGCGTTCTGCAGTGCTTTTACCGCGTCTTTGCCCGCTTCTATGAGTACCCACAGTCACCTGCGCTCGCCATAGTAGCGCGCCCCCTTCCATCATTCTTCAGGCCTTCTCGCGGAACGCCTTGGTGAGCGTGGACTTCAACGGCACGCGGCGCTTGGTGTTCGGCACGAACTCCCGCTCCACCTCGACCTCCAGCGTCTCGGGTACGTGCTTATGGGTCTTGTGGGCGCGGAACGCTTCCTTGTGGCCTCGGTTGAAGCCCTTTTTGTACCAAGAGCGCGAGGACTTTATCAGCGCTGCCTGTATCTTCTCTCGCAAAGCTGCTCGCTTGGGTCCCGATATCTTGAGGTTTTCCCCGGCGAGAATCTTTTCAATATCCTCGACTGTCCGCGCTATAGCGGCACTTTATCAGCGCTGCCTGTATCTTCTCTCGCAAAGCTGCTCGCTTGGGTCCCGATATCTTGAGGTTTTCCCCGGCGAGAATCTTTTCAATATCCTCGACTGTCCGCGCTATAGCGGCACTCGCGCCGGCCGCGAATTCCTGACTCATAATGACCATCCCCCTTTGTGCTCGATTTTTCGGATAAGGCCCGCCCAGCATACCAAGCCTAGCGACCCTGTGGATACTCCGTGCGCGCTCTGACTCATAATGACCATCCCCCTTTGTGCTCGATTTTTCGGATAAGGCCCGCCCAGCATACCAAGCCTAGCGACCCTGTGGATACTCCGTGCGCGCTCCTGGCGCCGGAGGCCCTGTCATGGGCGCGTGCCACAACGGGTCTGAGGGCGCACGGTCGGGGACCCCAACTCGCCTCCGGTTTCACCCGGAAGGTGTCAGCCGACGCCCTCAAAGGAACCCATGGCGCCCAGACGGATCAGCCGACGCCCTCAAAGGAACCCATGGCGCCCAGACGGATGGTGATGAGTTCGACGTCGGTCAAGGCCTCATGAGGACCTTGGCGTGTCCCTTGGGGCGTAACCCAGAAACAACCGGTGTCGCATATCCGCTCGCCTGTCTTGGGGGAGCCGGAGACAACAAAGACATATTCGTCGGACGGGTGCGTGTGGACGGGAATCCGCGTGCCCTTCTTCATCTTGAGACGATGGATGGACCCCTGAGGAATAGGCTCACTGAGAACGGCCCAACTGGCGCCGGGAAAGACCGGCAAATCGGTAAACGTTTGGGCGGACAAGTCTTGGAATGTCTGAACCATCTATGCCTCCGTTCGCGGGATGGGACCCGGCTCGTAAGCCTTCCCGGTATCTACCGGGCTGAGAGTATGCCGTAATCATGGGCCTCGGACGAGACCGGAGCTATCCCATATGACAGCCGAGCCCCTGGCATGTGCACGGTGACCGGAAAGCGCTGGGCGAACTCGCCCGCCCCGTTGCCGGAGCGGCGGCGTCATTCGGCCTGCCGTGTAAGCCACCCATACAGAAATTCCAGGATGGCGCCCACCGCCGCATTCGCCAGAGACAACCTCCCCAGGCGAGGCCCCGTCATCTTGCGCCCATCGCGGTCTTGGTTCATGCCTTCGGCGGCATGAGTCTTCCGCTACGGGTGCGCAACGGGGCGCAGCTCGTAGATTCGCCCATACTTCGCGGCCGATTCGACGTCCCCGCGACGAAGAGCCTCCCTCACATCGTCCAGCTTATAGGCCTCTTCGATGCTCAGGTAGGGCGACCAGCCGGTCTCATCTTCCAGTAGCCCGACTTCGACCTCGGCCACGTAGCGGCCTTCGTGCACATATTTGGTTTTCTTTCGCTGTTTCATTGCGACCGTCTCCTGGTCAATGACGGGTCCCACCGGACGGGGTCTGGACGGTACACAGTGACCAGAACGGCAGGCCTATCATGTCCCTTCAGGATACCCCACACAACATGAATCGGGGCGCCGGACCCGTCCTTCTGGGTCCCACCGGACGGGGTCTGGACGGTACACAGTGACCAGAACGGCAGGCCTATCATGTCCCTTCAGGATACCCCACACAACATGAATCGGGGCGCCGGACCCGTCCTTCTGCAACAAAAGGGCGCACGGGCCCTTGGGATAATTCGCATACTCCTCAACCAGCACCGCATCCAGGACTCCGTGGATGACTTCTCTCGCGGTGAGCCCGTCCTCGGCCAACCCATCGTACCCGTGCTCGGATACGCGAACATCGGGATGACTTCTCTCGCGGTGAGCCCGTCCTCGGCCAACCCATCGTACCCGTGCTCGGATACGCGAACATCGCCCGCGCCAATCAGCGCGCAACTGTTCCACAAACTCACTCACGCCATTCCCTCTTTGGATACATGGACATTCCGCGGGGGGATTCCGTGCCTCTGCGCCTGAGAAGAAACGCCTCGACGGACTCGCTACTCGTCTCGGCAATCGCAAGCGGGGCGATGACACAGGTATCGAGGTCGGCCATTAGTACCCTTCGCCGCGCAACGCGCGGATGAGTTCGACATTGGACTGGCGCACTGGCGGAAACTGCGCACGGAAGGTGGCAAGTGATTGCAAAGGTTTGCGCGGCCCACGCGCCGGGACGACGCGGGCAATCGGGATACCGTGGCGGGTTATGATGACCTCTTCGCCCGCCTCCACCTCATTCAGGATTTTGCTCAAACGCGCCTTGGCGTCGGCGAGATTCATGGTGTGCATCCCGGCATCCCTCTTTGACCATAAAACTTGGTTGACCGAGCGGTAGCGTTGTTCGGCCTGCCGTGCGAGCGACCCATGCAGGGACCCGAAGATGTCGCGCAGCGTCGGGTTCACAATAGGTGGTGCCTCTTCGTAGCATTACCGCCATGACACCCGGCGGCGGCGGCAGCTCGGTAACGACGACTCAGCCCCTCGTCATGAAACAGGTAGTCTTCCGGTCTGAACCAGCGCCATAACGGCATGCCGGACACGCGCGAGAATGGCCTCTCGAACACTCGCGGCCACCCGCACGAAAAGGGTCTCATGGGCGGTGAAAAGCTTGCCCGGGCGAATATAGCTCGTCCGCGCGAGCGACCCGCCCACGCAGTCGCCTTCAGTGAGCGTAACGGCTACCGGGTCTCCATAAGGATTGCTGGTAATCTGCGCGCAAACCCAGTCACCACGCCCCACATCCGCCAATACCAAGGCTGGCCTCTTCTTTGTACCGGACAAGTCCGAGAACGGGAATGGAATCAGGACGACCGCGCCTACTGCAGGTGCGCCCATGCCTCGTCCTCCTCCGGACGCAGCCAATCGTCCGCCAGGGCCTTTTCCGCTGCCATGAGCGTTTCGTCCCAACGAGCCGGGCAGGTGCGCCCATGCCTCGTCCTCCTCCGGACGCAGCCAATCGTCCGCCAGGGCCTTTTCCGCTGCCATGAGCGTTTCGTCCCAACGAGCCGGCGGCTCATCCAGGACCGTCACCAGGGCACGGTGGGGGCCTGTGACATGGAGCGGCTCCATGAGATGGATTTGGCCGTTCTCGTCGATAACCGCTTCCGCTATCTGTTTCATCGGGGACCACTCCTTGCGCGCGACGAACCTTGAGATGGATTTGGCCGTTCTCGTCGATAACCGCTTCCGCTATCTGTTTCATCGGGGACCACTCCTTGCGCGCGACGAACCTTGGCCTAAGTGTAGCACGACCGCCTTGTCGTTAGCCGGACTGCCCTGGTCGCGCATCGTCCGGTTCACTGTGACGACCCCGATATCGACACGATGCATTCCCGCCACAAGCGGGAAGCCGGATTCCGGAAGGGCCACGCCACGCACCACCGCCTCTTCCGCCGCAGTCACAAGCCCGGCTCCAAGGCCTGGGCGAGGTGTATTGTCATAGGCAGCCTCGGCCAGAAATCCGGCCCGCGCGGGCGCCAAAAACCGCGCCGATTTCACCAGCCGAGAAGGCGCACTTGCGCAAACAAAGCGTGTGCGCGACCTTCTCGAGTTTGGATGCCAGCATACCCCCCCCCGCTGTCAGACTACCTGTCGCCTCTTGTATGAAACCCTTGGGGGCAGAAAGAGAGTCGACAACCATGATGCGCTACGCCAAAGAACGGAAGGAGTCGGTGATCCGCAAGATGCTGGCCACCCCTGACCTGTCCATCCCAGAGCTCGCCCGGGAGACGGGCATCTCTTGCTGGACGCTGTATGATTGGCGCAAGACAATACGCCCAAAGGAGGCAGCGGATATGCCGGGAGGAAGGCCGCCCGTGAAACGCCAGGCCGCGCAGAAGCTTACCGTGGTGGTGGAGACCGCGGGCTTGAATGAAGCCGAGCTCGGCGAATATTGCCGCCGACACGGCCTCTACCCCGAGGAGGTCAAGGCATGGCGCACGGACGCCTGTCAGGCCCTGGAGGGTGGGTCCATATCCACCAAGGCGCACCGGGAAGCGCTTATGGCCGAGCAGAGGCAGCGCAAGGTCCTAGAGCGTGAGCTCGCCCGCAAGGACAAGGCGCTGGCGGAGACCGCCGCGCTGCTTGCCTTACGAAAAAAAGCCGCGGCGATCTGGGGGACGAGGAGGACGCATGATCAGCACCCCAGATCGCCAAGCCGCCGTTATGCTGATTCACGAGGCCGTAGCCGCCGGGGCCCGCAAGCGGGTTGCCTGCAGAGAGCTTGGTATTACACTTCGGACCTTGGAGCGCTGGACGCAGACGGGGTCGTGGGCTCCGACCGGCGGCCGCAGGCGCATCGGCCCGTACCCCCCAATCGCCTCTCGGAGGCCGAGCGGGCCGAAGCCCTGCGTGTGGTCAACGAACCGCGCTTTGCAAGCCTGCCGCCTACCCAGATCGTGCCACAGCTGGCCGACGAGGGGCGCTATATCGCCTCCGAATCCACGCTCTATCGCCTGCTGCGCGCCGCCAACCAGCTGGCGCACAGGGGCCGCGCGAAGACGCCCGATACCCGTCCCATCCCACGTCACCGCGCGCGGGGCGCCAATACGCTGTGGTGCTGGGACATCTCATACCTGCCCGGCCCCGTAAGCGGCCAATTCTTCTTTCTGTATCTCGTGCTCGACATCTACTCGCGCAAGATCGTCGCCCACGAGGTCCATGAGGAGGAGTCCGGGGATCACGCCGCCGCCCTGATCCGTCAGGCACTCGTGCGCGAGGGCGTGACGGACAGGCGGCCGCTCGTACTCCATCAGGATAACGGCAGTCCCATGAAGGCCTCCACCTTCGTCGCGACCCTCGATGCGCTCGGCGTGCGTCGTTCGTACAGCCGTCCGGGTGTGTCCGACGACAACGCCTATGCCGAAAGCCTGTTCCGCACCTGCAAATACCGCCCCGGCTATCCGGGCGCCTTCGGAAGCCTCGCAAAGGCGCGAGCCTGGATGCTCGCCTTCGTGCGTTGGTATAACCACCACCACAAGCATCGCAACCTGAAATTTGTGAGTCCCGCGGAGCGTCATACGGGCGCCGACCACGCCATCTTCGCCCATCGCACCCGGATCTACGAGGCCGCCCGCGCGCAACATCCCGAACGCTGGAGCCGTAGCATCCGGAACTGGTCCTTGCCTGCCGAAGTATGGCTCAATCGCCCGACCGAGGAGTGCCAAGACACCTCACAATGCGACGCGGCCTAAATGATCAGGCGACAGGTACCTTGACAGCCGCCGCCCCTCACCCTCACACGCAAGCGTGGCCCCGCGCTTTCTAGCAGACTCAAGCCTTTACATGCTATGCGGCCCGCGTCGGGATGTGCTTCACCTCGTCGCGCATACGCTGCTCGGCATGCCACAGGTCATGGACGCCCTGCATGCGCAGCCACAACCCCGGCCCGTTGCCGCAGAACTTCCCGAGCCGCACGGCCATCTCCGGAGACACGCCCATCGTACCCGCCAGAATGCGGTGGAGGGTCTGGCGGCTCACACGCAAGGCCCGCGCCGTCTCCTGGACGCTCAAACCCAGCGCCGGCAGCACGTCCTCGCGCAGAATCTCGCCCGGGTGCGTGGGCGCCACTTTGGGATTCCTCGTGACCGGATATTCGCTTTTCCGTGCCATACCTCGTACCTCTTTCTCGTCTCGCGCTTCTTTGCTAGTGATACTATTCCAGGTCCACACGCCACGCGTCAGCCTCCACCCACTCGAAGGTGATGCGCCACGGGCCGTTGACCGATAGCGCATAACGCTTGGGCGTTCCGCGCAACGGATGAAGTCCGAAGCCGGGAAATGCCAGGTCCGTCAACGCCCGCGCCTGATTCAGGGCATCCAGTATACGGCGAACGCGCTTTTGCAGGTCCGGCCGCACACCGGCGCCGTGGCCGTTCAGGTAGAAGTCCCGCAAACCTTTATGCCGGAAGCTCTGAATCATTAGCGCCTAAGTGTAGCGCGCCACGCGACAACTGTACATTCCTGCGCGACATCTGAGTTTATCCCGGTGGTCCGCCAGATTCGCGTTCGACTCGCGAATTCCCGTTTGGGCCTAAGGCGAACGGAAATGCTATCGCTCACTACGAGGTCTCCTATGGCTCCCTTGCCCACTGTGCGCAACGAGATGTACCCTGCCTACGTTCAAAACACCGAGAAGGGGGCACAACGGATGCGGTACGCGGTCTGGAACAACAAGGGGGGTGTGGGCAAGACATTCCTGTCCTTCGTGCTAGCCACGGAGATAGCCAAGGAGCGCGGTGTTCCCGTTGTACTGGTCGACATGTGCCCGCAGGCCAACCTGTCGGAAATCGTGCTGGGCGGAAACGGCATGGGCTCCGAGCGGCTGACCAGCCTCATTGAGACCCGCCAAACGGTCGGCGGTTATTTCGACTCAAGACTGGCGTCACCGCACGGAGAAACCGGCCGTGAGACCGAATTTCTGCTTGACGCGCACGTCATAAACGACAAGCTGCCAGAAGGAGTTCACCTGGTGGCCGGGGACCCGAGTCTGGAGCTGCAGGCCCAGGTCATCAACCAGATTAGCTCACAGACGCTGCCGGCCAATTCCTGGCAAACCGTCCACAGCTGGCTTCTCGACCTGACGACCAGCTGTGTCGAGAAACTCGGTTCCGAGACCCTGGTCTTCATCGACTGCAACCCGAGCTTCTCCGCCTACACGGAACTCTCGATGGTGGCGGCGGAAGCGCTCATCATCCCCTGCTCGAGCGACGGCTCCTCCGCGCGAGCCATAGACAACGTCGGCTCCCTGCTGTACGGCCTGCAGGCGGGTAGTCACTACGGGGCCGCCAATTTCTCCGGGCGGGCCGGCCAGTTCAACCTCCCGTTACCTCGGATTCATGCGGTCGTGCTCAATCGCTCCACGCAATACAACCAGAAAGCGAGCAAGGCGTTCACGGCGATGTTCGACGAAATCCAGCGGCGTGTGCAGGCCCTCAGGGAGGCCAAGCCCGACGCCTTCGTCTCTGGTGGGCCCACCTTCCCCGACGTCCCCGACAGCCACTCCGTGGCCATCGTGTGCTCGCATCACGGGCTGCCGCTGTACGCCGTCAAACCCGGCCAGTACGACGTCCATGACACCCGACCGCAGGTCAACTCGGAACCCCTCGAGCGGTACAGAAAGGCCGTGGATGCACTCATAGAGACCATCTAACACCGGCCCGGGGTGGGCCGTCTCTCAGCCCGGCCCGGTACCACACATCCCCGGGGCCGGATTCACGGCACCCTATACTTCTCCCAGGCGGCCTCCCCAACCAGGACGGGCGCCTCTACCCCTTGCCCGGCCTTTCCTTTTTCTCGCCGCCCCGGTCATGCTATCATGCCGCATGAACGCGAAGGAGGCTGAAGGGACCATGTCTATCAAGATAGTGGGCAAGAGCGGGCAGATTTCACTTGGCAAAGCACTGGCGGGGACGGGGTTCCTTGTGGAAGAGCTGCCGGGCGGCGACATTGTGCTGAAACGGGCCGCCATCATTCCGATAAACGAGCGCTGGCTGCACGAGCCCGCCGTGCGCGAAAAGCTCGCGCAGGCCGACGCCTGGATGCGTGCCAACCCGCCCGCCGAAACCTCGCTGGAAGAACTCGAGGCCGCTCAGCGCGCCGACGCGCGTAAGCACAAGCACTCGGCGTGAATGGCAATTCCGCCAGGGTCCTGCTCGACCTCAACCATCCTGGGTTCCAATCGGAGTTCTTCGCCCTGGAGGCTCCGGAAATCAAGAAGGTCTTTAAGGCCCTGAAGAAACTCAAGGCCCTGACCGGGAACGAGGTCTTTCAAGACCATGGTCCCCAATGGGAGGAACTGAAGAGCCTTCCCGGCAAATACACTATCCGATTATCGCAATCCTACCGTGCCGTCGTGATGCGGGAAGGCGCGCTCCTGCGCTTCCAGACCCTCCAGCGCGACCATGATGAGCTACGCACCGCCGCCTTTACTTTGGTCTTTCATGCGCGCGCGCAGCATCCTTTTCTCATCCTCCGTCAGTAGGCGCCGGAGCCTATCGGCAGCCAACTTCAACAGCTTGCGGTCAATAAGAGCGGGTAGCGCCTTGTCAACCGACACTTGCGCCTTTTCCGCCTCGGAGAGTCCTGTAAAAGTATCAAGGGCCACACTTGCCAGGGTGTCAGTGGTCTGCGATTCAGGGCCCGCAGCTGGCGGGCCACTATCAAGCGAGACCCTGGCGGCGATAGTTGGCGACTTCACGGTAACTGGCGCTGCGAATGCCATTATCGACTCACGACGCCAAAGAAATTTGCAGTCCACCTCCGCCTTCAGATAAGGTGAGGTCGCTTCCGGAGGCCCCATGGAGAGCAGATGCACACGGACCCCGAGGTTCTGGGCAGCGAGAACGCCCGGGGTAAGGTCAGCGTCGCCAGATACGAGCAGAGCATCCGTGATAACCCGGCTTTGCGCGAGGCCAATCATGTCCGCAATGATAAGACCGTCAACGGCCTTTTGCTCGCCCACACCGTTGAGCGAGCCCAACCTCAACTTGAAGTCATCAAGCTCCTCAATAGCCTTATGCTCTCTGGACTTCCCGTGTGTCCTGTGGGGGCCATCATACCAATAGATTCTGAGGAGACTGGCTTCCGGGAAGGCGTTTTTTGTTTCCTGGAGGAGCGTGTTTCGGAGTACGGGATAATTGAGCGTGATGGACTCTCGGCCCATCTTCTCACCTTGCGCTATCTTAACGGCTTGCACCCAAAAATAGCCGGCATCCACGAAAACGGCGACCCGCCGCATAAGAGACCCTAATAAATGAGAAGGGACACCGAATTACGATGTCCCTTCCTAATAGGATGCCTTTGGGGCATCGACGTAGAACCGGGTGCTTTTGGGCACCGAGGTGTTCCTTTTCTAAGCTCCCCTCTGCGGGAAGTGATTATACGGTAGCACAAGAGGCGCTCCGCGGCTATAGCGTGGCTATAGCCGCAATTATATCACCTTCGCCCCTTGAGGGCATGCGCAACAGGCCATAGCCTGTTCGGCCGACAATGTGGTCCGTGGGGACAAGGTCGGTTGCGTAAAATCGGATGCCGACATATCACCCTCCCTCCTCACACTCAAGCATAACCTCATTCTAGCAGACGGCACCCCGGCCCGCCGATGGCCAGCGTCACAGCCCCCTGTACTTCTCCCAGACGGCGGCCTCCCCAACCAGGGGGGCGCCTTGCCTCGACGATGGCGTGGCGGTGTCCGGCCCGTCGTCCGCACTGGTAGCACCGCAAGCCACGCCTCGACGTCGGACTGGCGCCAGCGCAGACGAGTCGAGCCTGGAATAAATAAGGGCGCGGGCACGGACTGGCGGCCCTCATGCAGGCGGCAATACACGGCTTTGGGGGTAATGCCGAGCACTTGGGCGAGCTCGGCTACGTTCAGCAATTTGTCCATGGAGAACCCCTTGGTTTCGCTCCCCGCTACCATGCCGCCGGCGCGGCCCGTGATGCCCGAACCTCATACGGATGGCGCCGCGCTAAAGATGCACCGGCCGCTGGCCCTGCGCGGACAGCTTCGCGCCTCTCGGCCCGAAGATGCATCTCCATGCCGTAAGGCGTGGAGCTTCCATGTCTTTCTGGGTGAAGCTTACCACCACTTGCGACTGAAGTTGGTGGGGCTCCGTTGCGGCGGCAAGACCTTGACTCGACGCTCATCCAGCCAGGCCTGAACGTGAATGGCACCAGCCATCGCCTGAAAATAGAACGGGGCCTATGCGTGGATACACACACGTTTCGCCGGAGGTCCCGTGCGTATCGGGGGAGACAAAGAGGTGGCCGCCTTGCTCGGCATCAGCCCGGCACGGCTCAAGATGCGGATTAGCGCCGGCGCACCCGTGCCGCCTTATATGCGGGCCCCCGGCAGCAAGTTCCGTCGCTGGGACCTAGACGCCGTGGAGGTCTGGCTTGCCGGGTTCACGGTCGCATCGGCCCTGGCCCCATCGGCAGCCGCTGGCCATGCCGCCGTCTCTCATCGTCGCGGCCCGGGACGCCCCACGAAACGGGAATCCCTGCGTTGATGCCGGGCGCATCCTGCTCGACGAACAGCTCCCGCCCCAAACCCGCGGGAGATATATCTCCGGGCAGGGAAGCTCGGAGCTCCCGCCCCTGAGGGCGACTCTCAGTAAGCCGCGCACGAGAACAGCCACGGGCCTGACGCCCCTGGCGCCCTCTCGGGTCCGTGCACCCACCTCCCCTGATTCGCGTCACCACCCCACTCCTCCCCCGTGGCCGGCGCGAGCAACCCCATTCCAGGCCGTGGACAACCCCCTCTGTGCATTGCAGGCCGAACCGGCCGTGCGGCCGGCAATATGGCCTGTGGGGGCACGGCCTGTCACGTCTCGCGGTCGTCATTTCGATAATTCTTTGCTCCAAATTTGCTCCAGTTGCTCCACGAAACAGCGATACCGAACGATACGGTACAATACTGTATTACGTTGTTTTTCCAGGGATTCTTTTGTAAGGCACAGTTCCAAAAAGGGCTTTTTTGGGACTTAAAATCCCTCGTCCGTAAGGATGTGCCGGTTCGAGTCCGGCCTCGGGCACCAGTACAATCAGCGTCTTACGTGCTGCCTGCCGCATAATCTCCCATCTTATTTGATCTTCTTGGTCCACTGGCTTTGGTCCATACGCCAGAGGCAAGCATGGCTACCATACAGAAACGGGGCGACCTGCAGTGGCGGGCTCGCGTCCGACGCCACGGTTACCCATCCAGACCAAGACCTTCACGACCAAGACCCGCGTGGAGGCCTGGGTTCGGCAGGTCGAGTCCGAAATGGACCGGGGCACGTTCGTCTCACACGCCGAGGCCGAGGCCACGACCTTGGCCGAAGCCCTGGAGCGTTATGTTCTGGAGATAACCCGACCCAGAAATTCTCCGCAGCCAAGCGGGAACCTGGCCGCATCAAGGTCCTTGGGGGGGCTTGCCCCCCCTCGCCCGCCGCCCCGCTCGTCTCGACGCACGGCGCAGATATCGCAGCCTTTATCCAAGGCCAAGCCCACCAACCCCAGGGACTGGCCAGCCGGCGGGCGGGGGAACGCCATACGCCTGGACTTGGCCCTCCCCCTCACACCTCTTCAACACGGCGCACACGGCCAGGGGCAGGGGGTCACTGACCAATCTAGTGGCTTCTCGTGAGGGGCCAGCGCCCGAAGCTCCCGGCCCGGCGTGGCCGCCGGCTTGTGGGCGGCAAAGGCTGCGCAGGCGGATGGCGTCCACCCCGATAAGGGACCGTGCAAGGTCCCGCTCAGCCGCCAGGACCCAGGCCGCCTCCGAAAACAGCAACACCGCAACCTGCCCCATCCTGCCTTACCAAATGCTCGATACCCCGTCGCCATCCACACCCTTGTCCACAGCTTTTGTGGATACCGGCTTGCCCATACGACCCATGGCCTGTTGTCCCTGACCGGCGATGCCGTTTGCGACAGATCTCCCGGGGCATACCCATTGCCTGCCCCCCGCTGCATGCCCTGTCACGGGCGGGGACGCCCGCGAGCATGGCTTTGACCGAGAAAGGAGGCATTCTATGCGAGCCGCCAAATATGAAAACCTGACGCACAATCATTCCATGCCGGTGCCGGAAAACAGTCCCGATGGGACGCCTGTGCAGGTCGTCATGCTGGCACAAGACACCGCCGCGACGGTAGACCGCCAGCACGCATTCAAGGGGTGGCTGTGTGAGGTTGCGCAAGGGCTGTCGGATACGAACCCGGAACGCACCCGCGAGACGAACGGGCCGCGCCAGTCCCCAATGGCCTACCTCTTAGCTACCCACATCATCTACGAACTGCCAAAAGGCGCCCGCGCGCGCCCATCCGTGCAAACCTGGTTTGCTTAACGCCCAATGAGGCGCCGTTTCTTTCGGTGCCCTTATCATAGAACTTCCGCAAGGCATCGCCCGGCTCCGCCGCCGCGATACCGCGCACCCATGGCGTAGCGGGATGCTTCAGTCGTGCCACAGGCCGCGAGACGCACATCGAGCGGCGCCCAGGCGGCGACTTCCGAAGCCAAACTCGGGAAGCGCACGCTGCAAGACAGGGGCAACCCGCGATCCCCGGGCGTCTGACCATTCCATTACCAGAGCATGCAGTTTCGGTCACCAAGGCCCGTGCTCTCGCCGCTTGTCCGTGCGAGCGATCCCGCCCATGCCGGACCTTACGCTGACTGACGAATACGGCGCGCCGGTTCAGATCTCCATCCGAGAGAAGAAATGCGCACCCAGCATGAAGATCGCTACCGTCACCCCCCCTAAAACAGTGAAATCGAGGGCAAGACCGAAGACGCCATGTCCCAAGAGAAAGATGCGCAAAGCGTCTACGCCGTAAGACAGCGGATCAAAGCGGGCTATGAACCCGAGACCTTTCGATCCCTGGGCGATCGGAAAGAGCGCGCCGGAAAGAAAGAAGACCGGCATCCCCAGAAAGTTGATGAGGAGCTGGAAGCCCTGCATATCCCGAAGCCGTGAGGCTACGACCAACCCTAACCCGCTAAAAAGGAGTGCTGTAAGGAACATCACCAGAAGACCCAGGACCATGCCGGTCAGAGACACCGGCCGAAAACCCGCAAGCATCGTAATGCCAAGCACGAGGGTGCCCTGCATCATCGCCACCGTGGCCCCACCGAGCGCGCGCCCTCCCATGATCGCCAGACGCGAGACCGGTGCCACCAGCGTTTCCTTCAGAAACCCGAATTGTCGGTCCCAGATGATCTGCATGCCGTTGAAAAGCGACACAAACAGGATGGACATACTGATGACGCCGGGCACGATGAACGCAAAATAATCGCCCTGCCCGGCCCTGCGAAAGATCGGCCCGAGACCGTAGCCAAGCGCCACCAGGAACAACAGCGGTTGGGTTAAGGAACCTACGATGCGCGATCGCGAGCGGGTGAATCGCTTCACCTCCCGCAGCCACATCACATAGATCGCCCTCACCTCCATGGGTCCATCAACGGCGGCGGCCGCCCCACAACTGGCGCGCCTGCCGCAAGCGGTCCACCGAGCCGCCCGCCTCCTCGCGCAAGGTGTTGCCGGTCAGGGCCAGGAAGGCGCCTTCCAGCGAGTCCGTCGCCGTCTTGTCCTTCAGTTCTTGCCCCGAGCCTTCCGCGACGATACGCCCGTGGTCAATGATAGCGATCCGTTCGGCGATGTTGTCCGCCTCCTCCATATAATGGGTCGTGAAGAACACCGTGACGCCTTCGTTGCGATTGAGATTTCTTACATGACCCCAGAGGTGGTTGCGCGCCTGGGGGTCGAGCCCGAGCGTGGGTTCATCCAGGAACAGGATCTGCGGATGGTGGAGCAAGCCACGGGCGATCTCGAGGCGCCGTTTCATGCCGCCGGAGAACTCCCGCACCAGGCCCCTCTTTCGATCCGCGAGATCGACCAGCACCAGGAGTTCTTGTATGCGCGCGCGGCGCGTGTCCTTGGGCACCCCATAGAGAATGCCGTGGAACTCAAGGTTTTCAAGCGCGGTGAGGTCGTCATCCAGGGACGGATCCTGAAACACGATGCCGAAGGCGCGCCGTACGGCATCGGGATGGATTGCGGGGTCGTATCCGGCTACCCGTATCGTGCCTGATGTCGGACGAAGAAGGGTGGTGAGCATCTTGAGGGTTGTCGATTTCCCCGCTCCATTTGGTCCAAGGAACGCGAACACGCTCCCCTGGGCGACGGAAAATGTCACATCGTTCACGACCGCGGGATTCTCGCCGAAGCGCTTGGTCAGATGCTCGACTGCGAGGATGTCCATGGACATCAGTCTATCACAGACGCGGCACCGGTAATGGTGGAGGGAACCCCAAACTCGGTGCCGATTTCGGCAAACCATCTCTACCGCCTTCGTAGACCCATCCTGTATAGAAGATCGCGCCCCATCGAGCAGACCTAAGCGTGGTCTACGGCCGGATCCGGGCGTGGCGCACATCGCCGAGCCAACCGACCCAACCGACACACCACCCCATCGATACGATACCATCCGTCAGCGGCTTACGACGAAAGAACCGGTGTCTGTCGTGTCACGGCGCAGACGAGATCATGCCGTTCGAGGCGGCAAAGACATCCGCCGGCCCGAATGATCCCGCCTCTCCGACAAGCCCCTACGTGGCACCTTCCGCCGCTGATCCGGGCCCTTTATTCTCGGAACCCCGCGGTTACGTGCGCAAACCTCCCTAAAAAGCGATGACGACGCGGTCCTGAAACGCGGTAAGTTTGGGCCCAACGCATGGGCTTTGGACCGCGACGATCATTGGCCTCGGTCGACCTGGATACTTGCGTAGGGGAAACGGCGCCCCAGTAGGCTGATCCGCGCCTCACGAAACCCAGAGGCTCACTGAGATTATACGTGATTCCCCACCCATACCCGCAAGCTGCCACGACTGGAAACAAGCTACCTGGCTCGAATCCTGGTCCATAGGCCTGACGGCGGACTCCATTCATTCCATCATCATATAGGCTACCGCCATCGCCATACGACGCGGCAAGTTTACTGTCATGCGCCACAGATCCGGCCCTGACATTTTTCAACGGACAAAGATCACGCGAGCCTCTGACGCGTCTTGGGCAAATACGATTCTCTCGGGTCATGATCCCCTGCGAACCTCCCGCCGTGCTGGCCATGGCGACCCTTTCCGTTTAAACATATGTTTTTGGCGGCCTGCGGGCGACTACCCGGCACATGACTATCATGACCGCGATCGGCACGGCCTGCGCTTTTGGCAAGGTGTCGCCGAATTGCCATTCACTTAAGCTATCCTTATGCCGAAGCCGTGAGATACCTGATCGGTCGACCCGACGAGCTGATCGCGCTTTGATGGTTACAGGAAGCAACCTGACGAAAAAGGATATGTATATGGTCCCGGAGCATTTCGACCCTCACAATGAGCCATGGCTTGATGAACGAACACGTCGGCGCCTCGCTGGGGCAGGCCAGGGCATTGATGTCGCGAGCCAACGCGCGGATGACCTGGACGAGCGCTGCCTCGCCTTTCTCGATGCACGGTTTGCGCAAAACCCCACGACCCGCCCATCGGCTTTGGATCTGGCCTGCGGAAGAGGCGGACAGACATTGCGCATGGTGGCCTGCGGCGCCCTGGTTACCGCCGTGGATCGGCATGACCACGGTGCGGACATCCAGCGCGCCTTAAGCGGACGTCTTATTCCACAGCCACCGCACTTCATCCAGGCAGACTTCCGGGCCTTGCCCGAGGCCCTGCCTGATGCGCCCTATGATGCCATCATCTGTCAGCGAGCCATTCATTACCTGCGATACGCCGAGGCGGTCACGGCCGTACGCGCCTGGACCCATTACCTCAAACCGGGCGGCCGAGTGTTTCTTTCGGCCTCGGGATTGAACTCGGAATTAGGGCGCCGATATCCTCATAGGGACCGGCCGGTGGCGGAACGCTATGGCTACCTGGCGTCGGACATGGCGGACCGGCACGCCATCCAGCAACCCGTGTGCCTCTATGAGGCCATGGACCTCGTGGATCTTTTGCATGCCGCCGGGCTTGGGGTTGCCGACGTCTTCCTGTCCCCATTTGGCAACGTCAAGGCCATGGGTTTCATCTAAGGGCGTCTATACACCTACGATCAAGGGGGCCGTAAGGCGGTATCTTTTACTAATTAAAGATTCCCATGGCAAAGGTGCTCGCGCCCTTATTGCCGTCACAGGTGCCCGCACAAGCCACGTGCCGTCGCTAGATAATCCCCACAACTCATGTGAACCAGTATCTCCCAGAGAGAGGGCCGCGATCGGGCACGACGGATGGCTTGTCCGTTGGTGTCACCATTATCGCGCGTCCATTCGCCAACGGAGCCCCAAAGGACTGCATGATGGCGATCGCGCAAGCCCCGTCTGCCAGTTTCTATCGGCCGGATCCGTCACTTACTGTCTTAAATCCTTACAATTTGTGGCCCGCACGCGACCCAGCGAATTGCCTGATCGCACACACGCTACGCACCCGCCCGGACCGGAGGCTGGCGGCCCGCTCTCCCAGTCCACCTCTTCGGTGGATGGTTGCATTACCGTGGGCACGGCAACCCCTGCGCGGCGCAAAGTCTTCAATCCTGTCCCTTGGGCCGAAACGATATGCGCATTCATCTTACACAAACTCGCGAATCCTTCTGCGGTCGTAGCAATATCATCGAATACTGGCGTCCCCAATATCGCGAACCCCTCTTGCCCCCGCGTACCCACACCGCCACACTCCGCGCCTCCTGAGGGGGTATTGACGCGTCCATGCGGGCCAGCTAGCGTAAGCGATCCCTGTGGAATGTTCGGGAGCATAACGGCTGACGATTCTTCATACATCATAATGGATGGGGGGAAATATCGTGCGTACCTATTCCTTGCAATGGCATCAGGTCTTGGTGGTCGGCATGGTCATGGCTCTTCTGGGGTTGCCGAAAGCGTGGGCGCTACGTTATGGTCCCGCATCCTATAAAAATTATCCGGCCTTTTACAACAGCCATCCCTTGCCCACACCCTCATTTTTCCGTGGGAAGGTATTGAAGGCCGTGATCGAGGTCGACAGCGCCGCGCCCGCCCGGTGGAATTATGCGGTGGCCGTGCTGAGCAATATCGAGAAGGCGTTTGGCGGAGATCCCCGACGTTATCGCCTGGAGCTCGTCGCGTTCGGGCCGGGGATACGCATGCTCTCGGTCTGGAACGACGCCCATAATCGCATGCCGCTTGAGAGGCTTGCCGCCCATGGCCTGAAGATCCGCGCGTGCCACAATGCCATGCTCGCCAATCACCTGGTGCGCAAGGACATCTTTGCGTTCGCGCGCATAGTGCCAGCCGGCGTCCTCGAGGTCGCCCGTAAGGAGATGCAGGGCTACGTGGCCCTGAAGCCCTGAGGTGGCGCGACCTGGGGGTGGGTGCAGGCGCCCGCCCCCACGCCCCAGCCATATGTTCGCCTGCCGTGGATGCCCTTCGTCTTTAATACGGGTCCCGCAGGCCCCTGCTCAGGGGACTGACCCATATCCGTGCGCGCGGAATGCCCCCCGCTACGCACCCCGCAGGCTAGCGACCCTCGCCCTCCCCTTTCGTCAGTTCGGGCCACGCCGCCTTCAGATACACACCCATCGACCAGAGCGTGAGCAGGGCCGCAACATAAAGAAGGAGTTCGCCGGCCCGGAACGCCGAGACGCCTACGATGGGCCGCTCGTAGAGCAATAGCAGGATTGCCACCATCTGCACGCCGGTCTTGAACTTGCCCACCACCGACACCGCAACACTCTTGCGCTTACCCACCTCCGCCATCCACTCGCGCAGCGCCGAGACGGCGATCTCGCGACCGATAATGACCAACACTACGACGGAAAAGAGCGAAGTGCTGAGCAGTGGTGGATGCAGCTTGGGATTGGCCACGATCATGATGAGCGCCGTGGCCACCATGAGTTTGTCCGCCACCGGATCGAGGAACGCCCCGAACGCGGACGACTGGTTCCACCGCCGCGCGAGATACCCATCCAGCCAGTCCGTGAGGGCCGCCAGCAAAAAGAACCCCGCGGTCCCGACATCGGCCCACGAGACCGGCAGGAAATACACGAGCACGAACACCGGAATGAGTGCGATCCGGAGCAGCGTCAGGATATTGGGCGCGTTCAGGGGCACGGCTCGCCTTTGGCATGAAAGATGTCGTAGATGCGCCGTGCAAGCCCTTTGCTGATGCCCGGGAGTCGCTCGAGATCGGCGAGTTCGGCCTGCGCCACGAAACGTGCGCCGCCCAGGGCCTTGACCAGGGTCTGGCGGCGCTTCGGCCCGACCCCGGGGATGGTGTCGAGCTCCGACACGAGCCGCGCCTTGGCGCGCCGCGCGCGATGCCCGGTTATGGCAAACCTGTGAGCCTCATCGCGCACCGACGCCAGGAACACCAAGGCTGCGGGCGCGTGATCGAGAGTGAAAGGCCCGGCGCGTCCCGGTTCATGGAACTCTTCATCCCCGAATCGACGCTCTGGTCCCTTGGCGATACCGAGAATCCGTGCCTGCAGTCCCAGGGCCTGCAAGGCCTCCTCGGCGCGCGCCACCTGGCCCGCGCCGCCGTCGATCAACACGAGATCGGGCAGTGGGGTCTTCGCATAACGACGCGCCACCGCTTGGCCGATGGCCGCGTAGTCGTCGCCGGCGCCCACCCCTTCGATATGAAAACGCCGATAGTCACTCTTGATCGGCCCGTCCGGACCAAACACCACGCACGAGGCCACGGGCAGCTCCCCTTGCGTGTGACTGATGTCGAAACACTCGACGCGCGTGGCCACCGCAAGCCCGAGGGCCGCGGTCATCGCCGCCCAGCGCGCACCGTGGCCGGCGCGCTCCGCCTGCCGGCGGCGCAGGGCATCAGCGGCGTTGGTCTTGGCCAGGGCCACCCATTGCCGGGGAATCCCGCGCGCGGGTACCGCGATCGTCACCGCATGCCCGGAGTCGGCACACAAGGCCTGGGCGATCAACTCGCGTCCTGGGACCGGGGTGCCGATATAGATACGCGTGGGCGGTGATTGCCCGAGATAATACTGCGGGAGAAACGCCGCCAGCGCCTCCTCGGCGGACATGGCCTCGGGGACACGCGGAAAGAGCGTCTTGCAACCAAGCTGCCGCCCCCCGCGTATTGCCAGGATCGCGACCACCAGCATGCCGCTCTCCTCGGCCACCGCCAGGACATCGGCATCACCCTTGTCGTTATCGACATACTGGCGCTCCTGTGCGGCACTCAAAAGCGCCACGCGGTCGCGTAGCCGCGCCGCCTGTTCGAAATCGAGCCGCGCGGCAGCCTCCGTCATCTGTCGCTTGAGATCACCAAGCAGGGTCTTGTTGCGACCCTCGAGAAACCACTGCGTGTGCAGGACATCCCGCGCATAACTCTCCTTGTCCACGAGCCCCACGCACGGGCCCGAACATCGATGGATCTGGTACTGCAGGCAGGGGCGTGTGCGATTGCGGAATACCGAATCCTCACACTGGCGGACCGGAAACACCCGCTGGAGGAGATTCAAGGTCTCACGTACGGCCGTGGCGCTGGGATAGGGTCCGAAATACCGCCCGGGCTCCCGACGCGCCCCGCGGTGAAACCCCAGCCGGGGAAAGTCCGAAGCCCCGCCGAGAAAGATCATGGGATAACTTTTATCGTCTCGCAACAAGACGTTATAGCGAGGTCTTAAAGACTTTATGAGGTTATTTTCAAGCAGCAGGGCCTCGGTCTCGGTATGCGTCACCGTGACCTCGATATGACGCACGGTGGCCATGAGCGAGGCGATCCGCGGGCTCTTCGCCGGCCGCAGATAGCTGCTCACGCGCTTGCGCAGGCTCACGGCCTTGCCGACATAGAGCACCACCCCACCCTCGTCCAGCATGCGGTAGACCCCCGGGCAGTCCCCCAAACCCCGCACCAACTCGCGTAGATCGCTCATGACACCTCGCGCACGGCGGCCCTCAAGACCTCCTCGAACATGGTCGCGGTCAGACGCCGTGTCTGCGTGTTGTAGCGGCTGCAATGATAAGAGTCCCACACGATCCGGCCCGCCACCGCATGACGCGCGCCGTGCGCGAAACGGTGGCGCGCAAGCGGCGCGCCAAAGGCCCGCAGCACGGCCTCGTGGGCGATACGGCCCAGAGCCATGATAACGCCACCTTCGGGTAGCGCGGCAAGCTCCGCGTTCAGATAGGGCGCGCAGGTGCGGATCTCTTCGGCAGTCGGGCGATTGGCCGGGGGCACGCACTTTACGGCATTGGTGATGCGCGCGCCGCTCAGCATCAGTCCATCGCCGACCGCCAGCGACTGCGCGCGGTTGGCAAGCCCCAGGCGATGGAGGGTCTCATAGAGCAGGATACCCGCGTAGTCGCCGGTAAATGGCCGGCCGGTGGCGTTGGCGCCATGCAGTCCGGGCGCAAGCCCCACGATCAAAAGGCGTGCGGACTCATCGCCGAACATCGGTACCGGCTGGCAGCGATACGCCGGGTGGCGGCCCTTGATCTCGTCACGAAACGCCGCGAGTCTCGCACACTGCCGGCACCGCGACAGTGTCGTCGTCCGCGTCGGCGTGGCGGACGCATCCGACTTCGGCGATACCCGCCGCCTCGCTACCCCGCTCATAATGACTGCAAGAGCTCGCGGGATGCGCGATAGTCGGCATTGGCGGAGAGTTCGTCCGCAGTCCACGCCGGACGCCCGTGCAGGCGTGTCATGCGCGCCTGCGACAGGGGATTGACATAGCCGGAGAGCGCCTCGAACAGGCCATCAAGACCATCCGGGTCATTGCAGGCGAGCACGACATCGCAACCCGCGGCCAGGGCCTTGCGGGCACGCGCACCGAGATCACCGGCGCCGTGGGCACCGGCCATGCTGAGATCGTCGCTGAAGATCACCCCGCTAAAGCGCTGCGCCTTGCGCAATAGGTCTTGCAGCCACACGCGCGAGAAACCGGCGGGCTGCGCATCCACCCGGGGATACAAGACGTGCGCGGGCATGACCGCCGCCAGCACCGTCGGACACAGGCGCGCGAACGGGACGAGATCGGCATTCTTCAAGGCCGACAGCGGACGCTCGTCGACTGGCAGTTCGGTATGCGAATCCCCCATCACCCCACCGTGCCCGGGAAAGTGTTTGCCGCAGGCCGCCATCCCCGCCTGCGTCATGCCCAGCACATATTGCCGGGCGAGTTCGGTCACCACCAGCGGATCTTCGGCGAACGCGCGATCACCGATCACGGTGCTCACGCCGTGCCCGAGATCGAGCACCGGCGCGAAGCTCATATCCACACCATGGGCCAGCAGTTCGGCGGCCATGACATAGCCCGCCGCATGCGCCAGTGTGCGCCCGCGCGCGCGATCGAGCGCATGGATCTCGCCGATGCGCGCGCCCGCCGGAAGGTCTGTGAATCCGGCGCGGAAACGCTGGATGCGTCCACCTTCGTGATCGACGGTAATGATGAGCGGGGGATTGCGCAGGGCGCGGATCTCGGCGGTCAATGCGCGCAGCTGGGCCGGGCTCTCGTAATTCCGGCTAAAGAGAATCACGCCCCCGACCAGCGGGTGGCGCAACCGCCCGCGCTCCTTAGGCGACAGCGTGGTTCCCACCAAATCCATCATGACCGGACCTAGCGACATGGCGTCTCCTTACGCAATGATACGCACGCGGGTACCGGGTGGCACCCGATCAAAGAGTTCCATGACCTCGTCGTTACGCATCTTGATGCAACCGTGCGACGAGGGTATGCCCATCGGGTCCTCGTCCGGGGCCCCATGGATGTAGATGTAGCGGCGCATGGTGTCGACCTCACCCAAGCGATTCTCGCCCGCCGTAAGTCCGCTCAACCACAAGATGCGCGTCAATACCCAGTCCCTCTGGGGATGGAGCCGGCGCAAGGCCGGACTATAGATCTCGCCGGTCGGGCGGCGCCCGACGAACACCGTCCCGCGCGCGGCGCCATCGCCGATCTTGGCACGCACGACATGCAGACCTCGCGGCGTCTGATAGCTGCCATAGCGCTCGCCCACGCCGTTCTTGGCGGTGGCCACCGCGGTCTCCCATATCACGCGCCCGCCCTCGCGCTCGCAGAGCCGCAACCGCTGGGCGGCGACATCCACCTCTATGTAGGACATCTAGCCGTCCCTCATGAACAAGGCCATGGCCTCGATGTGGTGGGTCTGCGGGAACATATCCACGACGCCTGCGCGCGCCAAGCGGTACCCCCCCTCGCGCACGAGCCATTGCGTATCGCGCGCCAGGGTCGCGGGATTGCATGATACATAGACGAGGCGCGGCACGCCGCGTGCCGCGAGCGTCTTGACCGCCGCCATCGCCCCGGTGCGCGGCGGATCGAGGAGCGCTGCGTCGAAGGGCCGGTCCCCGAGCAGATCGCCCAGGGTCTCGGCGTCCAGATCCGCCACCGCGAACGTGGCGTTGTCGAGGTCGTTGGCGCGCGCATTGCAGCGCGCCTTGTCGACAAGCGCCGACGCGCCCTCGATACCGAATACCGAGGCCGCACGCCGCGCGATGGGGAATGTGAAGTTCCCGAGACCGCAAAAAAGGTCCAGCACGCGGCTGCCGGCGTGCAGCCCCAGCCAGTCCACCGCCTGCGCCACCATGGCCTTGTTGGTCTCACCATTCACTTGAATGAAATCCGTGGGCCCGAAGGTCAGGTCAACGGCGAACTCCGGCAGGGCATAGTGCAAGACCTCGCCGGGCCCGCCCACGTATTCCACGGTCTCGGGCCCGCCAGCCTGGACATGCATGGCCAATCCCTGGGTCTCCCCGAAGGCCGAAAGCGCCCGCAGGTCCGCCGCCGTCAGGTCGCGCAGATGGCGCAGCACCAGGGCCGCGGCGTCATCGCCGGCCGCGAACTCGATCTGCGGGATGGCCTCGGGGCAGGACAGGCCCTCCATGAGCGCCTTCACGTCGGCAAGACGCGCACCGAGCCGCGCATCAAGCGTATGACAATAGGACAAGGGCGCGATATAGGAGTGCCGACGTTCACGAAATCCCAGCAAAAGCCCGCCTTTCTTGTCGACGACCCGCGCCCCGAGCCGGGCCTTGCGCCGATACGCGAATACTGGACCTGTCACGGGGGGCGCCCAATCCGCACAGTCCACCTGCGCGATATGGGCGAAGGCCTCGCGCACGATACCCTCCTTGGCGGAAAGCTGGGCGGCCGGCTCCAGGTGCTGGAGCTGGCAGCCGCCGCACACCCCGAAATGCGCACACCGCGCCTCCACGCGCTTGGCGGAGCGCACCAGGATCTCCCGTACCGCGCCGGTGTCATAGCGGCGTCTGCGGCCGACATAACGAAACCGCACCTCCTCACCGGGCAATGCCCCATCCACGAACACCACCTTGCCATCGCAATGTCCGACGCCGGAACCATCGTGATTCAGGGAGGCGATGACACAGGTCGCGTCCTCCGGCAGCTGCCGGGCCTTCATGCGCCCGCCGCCTCCCACGCCTGCAAAAATGCCGACAGGTGAGGCCTGCAGGCGGCAGCCAGGACCGTCTTCAACCGCTCCTCTTCCTGCCTGTGGGCCTCGGGCGCAAGGTGTCCGCGCATGAGTTCTAACCGCAGAAATACGAGATAGGTATTCAAGACGTCGGTCTCGCAGTAGTCGCGGATCCCACCGATCTCGCCACGCCGATAGCGGTCCCAGACCTCGGCGCCGTCATGGCCTTGCTTGCCGGGAAAGCCGAGAAACGCCGATATCTCGTCCAGCGGCGCCGTGGCGCGTGCCTGGTAGCCCGACAGCACATCCATGACATCCGTATGTCGGGCATGATAACGGCTCAGGTAATTGTTCCAGCGAAACGCGCTGTCCTCATCGCCGGTCTCCCAATAGCGGCTGCAGGGGATCTTGTGCAGCAGGGCGCGGTAATGCAGCACCGGCAGGTCGAAGCCGCCGCCATTCCACGACACGAGCGTCGGCGAAAACCGCTCGATGCCCTCGAAGAAGCGCCCGAGGATCTCAGCCTCGGAGGCCGCGGGATCGCCGAGCGACCACACGCGGCACTCGTCATTGCGGCGCAATAGCACCGAGATCGCCACTACCTTGTGCAGGTAGTGGCGCAGAAACTCCTGGCCGGACTCCTCGCGCCGCCTGTGGACCATGACCCGCGCGACGTCCTCGTCCCCCAGATCCAGATGGTAGAGGCGGCGCCCCGCGGCCACGTCCGGCACGGTCTCGATATCGAACACAAGGACATTCATGAGACCGGAAACACACCCGTGGACAGATAGCGGTCGCCGCGGTCGCAGACGATGCTGACGATGGTGGCATGCTCGAGCGTGGCGCCGAGCATCAGCGCCGCGGCCACCGCCCCGCCCGAGGAGATCCCGCAAAAGACCCCCTCCTCACGCGCCAACCGGCGCGTCATCTCCTCGGCCTCCTTCTGGTCGATATCGATGATGCGGTCCACGCGCGCGGCCTCGTAGATCGCCGGGAGATAGCTCGCGGGCCACCGCCGTATGCCCGGGATCGATGACCCGGCCGTGGGCTGCACGCCGACCACGACGATCCCCGGATTGCGCTCCTTCAGATAGCGCGAGGTCCCCATGATGGTCCCGGTGGTCCCCATGGCGCTCACGAAATGGGTCACGGTGCCGTCGGTGTCGCGCCAGATCTCCGGGCCCGTGGTCCGGTAGTGGGCATCCGGGTTGTCGGGATTCGAGAACTGGTCGAGGATGCGGCCCTCGCCACGCGCCTCCATGGCACGCGCCGTGTCGATGGCCTCCTCCATGCTGCCGGCCTTCGAGGTGAGGATCAGCCGCGCGCCAAAGGCGCGCATGAGCCCCTGGCGTTCCACGCTCATGTGCTCGGGCATGACCAGCACCATGCGATAGCCCTTGACCGCGGCGGCCATGGCCAACGCGATCCCGGTATTACCGCTCGTGGCCTCGATCAGGGTGTCGCCCGGATGTATGGTCCCGCGGCGCTCGGCGGCCTCGATCATGTTGAGCGCCGGCCGGTCCTTGACCGAACCCGCCGGGTTATTGCCCTCGAGCTTCAGGAGCAGACGATTTCCCCGTTCCGTACCCAGGCGCTGAAGGGCGACAAGCGGTGTATTACCGACACACTCGGCAAGGGATTTTATGTTCACGCGATCGATCCAATGAGCCTGTTCATCCCGCCAGCCCCGCCGGCCCCGCACGCGACTCTGCGCGCCGCCCGCTACCGGTCAAGGCGAGTTCGAATACTGGTGTTGAGTGTAGCGCACTTTAAGGCCCGGGCGACACGGCGGACCATTCCGCAACATACAGGCAGAGGGTCTCGCGGCCGCCGAAGTCGTCGATCCCGAGGTGGTAGCGCACGGCAATGGAGCTGCCGATGGCCGGCGCCTGGTTACAGCGGAATGCCACGGCCTTCATGGGTTCGTCACGGCCGTCCACGGCAAGCCGCAGGCGCAGATGCGCCTCCTTCACCACCGCCGCCTCCATCACCCCAAAAAGCCCCTCGAACAACGGTTCGGGGAACCCATTGCCCCACGGGCCACCGGCACGGATGGCCGATGCCAGCGCCAGGGTCAATTCCTCCGGCTGCAATACGCCATCCCCGCGCGCATCGATGAACGGGCCGCGCCCTATGCGCCGCTCGACCTCGCCTGCGAACGCCGCCGCGAAGCGCGGGTAATCGCTCTCGGCGATCGTAAGGCCCGCGGCCGCGGCATGCCCGCCGAACTGGCGGATCAGACCCGCATGGCGTTCGCCGATGGCCGCCAGGGTATCGCGCAGGTTGAGCGTCGGCACGCTGCGGCCGGAGCCGCGCAGGGATCCGTCGTCGGCGGGCGCGAATACGATCGCCGGCCGCTTATAGGCGTCCTTCAGACGTCCGGCGAGAATCCCGACGACCCCCGGATGCCAGTGCGGCTCCATGAGGCAAATCCCGGCACTCAAAGTGTCAGCCTCGACCGACACCGCCAGACGCGCGCTGGCCTCGGCCTGCATCTGCGCCTCGCGCTCGCGCCGTTCGCGGTTCAAGGCATCGAGCTCGCGCGCCAGCGCCAAGGCCTCACCGCGGTCATCCGTGAGCAGGCAGCGTACGCCCACACTCATGTCGGCCAGCCGCCCGGCGGCGTTCAGCCGCGGCCCGATCTGGAAACCGAGATCCTGGGCATAGATCCGCCCGGGGCGCCTGCCGCTCACGAGCAGCAAGGCCTCGATGCCGGCACAGGCGCGTCCGGCATTCATGCGCCGCAGCCCCTCGCGCACCAGCACGCGATTATTGGCATCGAGCGGGACACAGTCGGCGACCGTGCCGAGCGCCACGAGATCGAGAAGGTCGGCGAGCGCTACATGCTCGGCGCTAAGCCTTCGGCGCAGCGCGATCAGCACGTAGAGCACCACGCCGACCCCGGCCAGGGCCTTGCTCGGAAAGCGATCCCCGGGCTGGTTGGGATTGACGATGGCGACCGCCTCGGGCAGCGTCGGGCCGGGCAGATGGTGATCGGTGATGATGAGACGCAAACCGCGTTCGCGTGCCGTGCGTGCGCCCTCGAGACTGTTGATACCATTGTCGACCGTCAGGATCCACTGCGGCCCCAGGGTCGCGGCGCGCGCGACGATGGCGGCACTCAAACCATAGCCCTCGCGCGCCCGATCCGGGATCAGATAATGGACGTCGTGCGCGCCCAGGCGGCGCAATCCGCGCACCGCAAGGGCGGTTCCGGTGGCCCCATCGGCATCATAGTCACCGATGACGAGGATGCGCTCACCCCGCGCCATGGCCCCCGCCAGGGCATCGGTGGCCTGCTCGAGGCCGCTCAAGGTATCGGGCGCGGCGAGCGTCGCAAGCCCGCGCGTCTCCGCGACGCGGTCTCCAACCCCGCGGGCCGCATAGAGACGATCGAGGACCGCCTCGACGATGGCCGGCGGCACCGATGGCACGGTCATCGACGCCCCCACCTGGCAAACGGGCGCCACCAGCGCGGTTCCAGGACGTGGCAGGGTCCGCGGTCGCCGATCAACGACAATCGTGCCAGTCGCCGGGCGCGCGTGGCGGCGGCGAGCGGCCGCCACCAGGCGCTGACAAAGGCCTCCAGGAACGACGACCACGCATCGGTATCCCCATACTGCACCGCGCCCTGCGCCCCGCGTAAAACGATCAAGGTCGTGCCTGCGTGATCGAGATCAGGGACCCCCGCCGGCAGTCCCGCCACCACCGCCCCGGTGGCCCGTGCCATGCCGCTCACGAGCGCATCGTCTGTAAACACGCGCCTGAAAGCCGGATCGGCGGGCACGGACGCCGGGGCACGCCCCGGGCCCCACAGCCAGATGCTATTGGCCTCGCCGCGCGCGGCCTCACCCCCATGACCGGCGCTCAGGGCCTCATGCAACATCATCTGCGCCTCGTTCAAACGGGTCCGCCAATAGCGCGCGTGACCTTCGGGCAGGTAATCATGGATGTTGCGGCCGGCGACCTCGGCCATGGCCGTGGCCTGCAAGGGCTCGGGGGTCGGTAGCCTCAGATACCAGCGCGTGGGCGCGAGCGCCTCGATCACCCCGCCGTCGGCGGCAAATACCTCGGCCACACGCGCACAGAGGCGTTGCGCCTCCTTCGCATCGAGTGTCAGGGTATCGTTATCCAAAAGCAGCAGGCGGTCCCCGTCCACCGCCAGGTGCACGGGGTCGCAGCGCACCCACCAGCGGTCATCGCGCACTTGCCCTTCGCCTAGGCGTGCGAGTGCCGCGAGTCCGGCCGTTGGGGGTAGACCAAAGAGCGCCAGGGCGCGTGTCGCATAACCCTCGTCACCCCCTTCCATGCGCCGTGTGCGCGAAAGCGCCCGGGCAAGCGCCACGGGCGGGGGCGTAGGCCATATCGCGCCCCCATGGAGGCCAGGCACATAGAACGTGACCGCGGGGGCCATGAGCGCCGGCGGCACGGTCAGAACCCCGGCTGGATGGCACCGCGCCGGCGGGCGCGAGGCATCCTAGGACGAGCGATCGAGAATGACAGAACGCACCGCGGCAAGCGTCGGGGCGACGGTCACGAGTTCGCCAGCCCCCCCCTGACGGATGGCCACGTCGGGATCCTTAAGACCGTGGCCGGTGACCGTGCATACCACCGTCGTACCCTCCTCGATGCGTCCGGCGCGCAGATCGCGCAAGGCCCCCGCCACCGACACCGCCGAGGCCGGCTCGCAGAATATCCCCTCCTCGCGCGCCATGAGTTTCTGCGTGGCCAGGATCTCGGCGTCGTCGATCGCGCCGAACCAGCCGCCGGTGGCCTCGCGCGCCGATTGCGCGAGCGCCCATGATTGTGGATGGCCGATACGGATGGCGGTGGCCACCGTCTCCGGCTCATCGACCATGCGACCCTCGACAAACGGCGCGGCGCCCGCCGCCTGATAGCCCACGAGTTTGGGGATCGCACAACGCCCTTCGCGCGCATAATCCTTGTATCCCAGCCAATGCGCGCTGATGTTGCCGGCATTGCCGACCGGCAGATAATGGTAGTGCGGCGCAAATCCCAGGGCATCGACAATCTCGAAGGCCGCGGTCTTCTGCCCCTGCAGGCGGTAAGGATTGACGGAATTCACGAGCGTGATGGGCGTGCTCTCGGCAATCTCCTTCACAAGTCGCATGCCGGCGTCGAAATTCCCCTGGATCTGCACCACCACCGCGCCATGGATCATCGCCTGACTCAGCTTGCCAAGCGCGATCTTGCCCTCCGGGATCAAAACGAAGGCGCTGATCCCGGCGCGTGCCGCATAGGCCGCGGCCGATGCCGAGGTATTGCCGGTGGAGGCACAGATCACGGCGCGCGAGCCGGCCTCGCAGGCCTTGGTCACGGCAAAACACATGCCGCGATCCTTGAAGGATCCGGTGGGGTTCAGGCCCTCGAACTTCACGTACAGGGCCGCCGTCCGTCCCGTGGTGCGCGTCAGCCGATCCAGCCGGATGAGCGGCGTATTGCCCTCGCCCAGGGTGATGATGCGGCTGTCGTCTGCGATCGGAAGCCAGTCACGGTAACGCGCGATGATACCGGTATAACGACTCATGGGAATTCTTGCTCCTATGCGAATGATTCGACGCGCAGGCGCCGGATCTTGCCGGTGACCGCAGACAATGCCGCGATGCGCGCAATGGCCTCGTCGATCTGGGCCTCGCGTACGCCATGGGTCAGGAGGATGACCGGCACGGTGTGGGCACCGGGCTCGGGGACCTTTTGCAGGATCGCCTCGATGCTGATGCCAAGATCGGCCAGGATGCGCGTGATGTCGGCGAGCACACCCGGCCGATCCTCGGCCTCGCAGCGCAGATAGCAGGCGGTCGTCACATCCGCCATACCCAAAATCGGACCATCCGACAACGCGTCGGGCTGGAAGGCAAGGTGCGGCACACGCAGCTCTGGATCGGTCGTGAGCGTGCGCACCACATCGATGATATCGGCCACCACTGCCGATCCCGTCGGTTCGGCGCCGGCCCCCGGGCCATAGAACAGCGTCGCGCCCACGGCATCACCCGACACGAGGATGGCGTTCATGACCCCGTCGACGTTGGCGATGAGCCGCTTGTGGGGAATCAGTACCGGATGGACGCGCAGCTCTATGCCATCCGACACGCGCCGCGCGATCCCGAGATGCTTGACGCGATACCCGAGCTCGGCGGCATAGGCGACATCCGCGGACTCGAGATCACGTATGCCTTCGATATGCACCTGCGCAAACGCAAGCGGTATGCCAAAGGCGATCGCGGCGAGGATCGTAAGCTTATGCGCGGCATCGATTCCGTCGACATCGAAATGCGGATCAGCCTCCGCGTAACCGAGTTCCTGGGCCTGCGCCAGCGCCGTGGCGAATTCGGTGCCATGTTCGCGCATCTCGGTCAGGATATAGTTGCAGGTCCCATTGATGATGCCGGCGACGCCGCGGATGCGGTTGCCGGCGAGCCCCTCGCGGATGGCCTTTATGATCGGGATCCCGCCGGCCACCGCCGCCTCAAAGGCCACCACCACACCCCGTGCGCGCGCGGCCGCGAAGATCTCGTTGCCGGCGGTGGCAATCAGGGCCTTGTTGGCGGTGACGACATGCTTGCCCTTGGCAATGGCCGCGAGGATGTAGGAGCGTGCCGGTTCGATACCGCCCATGGTCTCGACCACGACCTCTATGGTCGGGTCGTCCAGGATCATGGCCGCATCCGTGGTGATGAGCCCCCCGGGCACCGCCGGCGCGCGGCGCTTGCCCGGATCGCGCGTCAGGATCTTCACGATCTCTATGTCCCGCCCGGCGCGGCGCGCGATCTCATGGGCGTTGCGCGTCAACACCGCGACCGTGCCGCCGCCCACGACCCCGAACCCCAAAAGGCCGACGCGGACCGCCTTCACAGGGCTTCCTTCGCCGGCATGCCCGCGCGCCGCAGGAGGTCACGGATGCTGCGCACCGCCTGGCGCGTGCGATGCTCGTTCTCGATAAGACCGAAGCGTACATAATCGTCGCCGTACTCCCCGAAACCGATGCCCGGCGATACCGCCACCTTGGCCTCTAGTAGGAGCTTCTTGGCGAACTCCAGCGACTTCATCTCCCGGAAAGGCTCGGGGATCTTCGCCCACACGAACATCGTAGCCTTGGGTACGTCCACCTCCCAGCCGGCGGCCTTCAGGCCGTCGCACAAGACATCGCGACGGCTCTGGTAGCGGTCGCGAATCTCGCCCACGCACTCCTGCGGCCCCTCGAGCGCGAGGATCGCGGCGATCTGGATGGGCGTGAACATGCCGTAATCGAGATAGGACTTCATGCGCGCCAGCGCCGCCACCAGCTCGCGGTTGCCGCACATGAAGCCCACCCGCCATCCCGGCATGTCATAGCTCTTTGAAAGCGTGAAGAACTCGACGGCGACCTCCATCGCCCCGGGTACCTGCAGGATCGATGGGGCCTTGTAGCCGTCGAACACGATGTCGGCGTAGGCAAGGTCATGGATGACGTAGATGCCATGGTCGCGCGCCACCGCGATCACCTTCTCGAAGAAGCCGAGATCGACACACTGCGCGGTGGGGTTGCTGGGGAAGTTTAGCACCAACATCTTGGGCTTGGGCCAGCAGTTGCGGATCGCACTCTCGAGCTCGGCGAAGAAATCCCCGCCGGGCACGAGCGGGACGTGCCGGATGTCGGCACCGGCGATCACAAAGCCATAGGGATGGATCGGGTAGCTCGGATTGGGCACCAGGATCACATCCCCGGGACCTGTGGTCGCGAGCGCGAGATGCGCCAGGCCCTCCTTGGAACCGATGGTAACGATCGCCTCGCGATCCATGTCGAGCGTGACGCCGTAACGGGTCTCGTACCAGTGGCAGATCGCGCGCCGCAAGCGCGGTATTCCCCGGGACACCGAATACCGGTGCGTATCACCCCGTTGCGCGGCCTCGCACAACTTGTCTACGATGTGCTGGGGGGTGGCGTGGTCGGGATTGCCCATCCCGAAGTCGATGATGTCCTCGCCACGTCGTCTGGCCTCGGCTTTCAGGTCGTTTACAATGTTGAAGACGTACGGCGGTAATCTCTTTATGCGGGGAAACTGATCCATACTCCACCTGGGGTGCCCGGACGGGCCGGCGGCGCGTTCGGCCGATCAAGATGCCGTGAGATGAGCAGCGCGCCAACCACGGCCGTTTGAACCGCGAACATACGGGCGAAGCGCCGCCCTGTCAATGTCGATCGGAGGACTTTCGTGAAGATTCACCTGGATACCGGCGACGGGCGGCGCCTCATTCGGGGTTACGACCCGGGCCGACTGCGCATCGACGACCTCGTCTACGAGCACAGCGTCATCCTCATGCCAGACGAGGTGGTCCCGGATTGGCGTCCCCGGCATTTCGGGGAACTCGACGCCACGAGCCTCGCGGAACTCGCCGCAGGCTCTCCGGAGATCATCCTGCTCGGCACCGGCGGCGTGCTGCGTTTCCCGCCTCCGGCCTGGCTCGCCCCGTTTATGCAAGCCCGAATCGGTGTCGAATGCATGGACACCGCCGCCGCCTGCCGGACCTACAACCTGCTCATGAGCGAGGGGCGCCGGGTGGCCGCCGGCCTGCTGCTCGCCGACCCCCCACCCTGACCGGGCGCTTCCGCCAGGACCGCGATGACCGCCTAAAAAAGCGCGTCCATCGAGTAACCGCCGCGCTCGAGCATGCCGCGCAGGCGGCGCAAGGCCTCCACCTGGATCTGGCGGACGCGTTCGCGCGTCACACCGATATCCGCGCCCACCTGCTCCAGGGTCGAGACATCGCGGCCGTTCAGGCCGAAGCGCCGCTCCACCACCTCGCGCTGCTTCTCGTTCAACTCCGAGAGCCAGGCCGCGATCTGACCATGGAGATCCTCGTCTTGCAGGATCTTCTCCGGATTCGCGGTCTTGTCATCGGCGATGGCATCGAGCAGTGAGCGGTCGGGGTCGATGTCGAGGGGCGCGTCGACCGAGGCGATGCGCTCGTTCAAACCCATCATGGCGCGCACATCGGCGATCGGCTTGTCGAGCAGGAGCGCCACCTCCTCGGGCGTGGGTTCGTGGTCGAGCTTCTGGGCCAGATGCCGGGCGGCCCGCATGTAGATGTTGATCTCCTTCAGGACATGGACCGGCAGGCGTATCGTGCGCGTCTGGTTCATGATCCCGCGCTCGATCGTTTGCCGGATCCACCATGTGGCATAGGTCGAAAACCGGAAGCCGCGCTCGGGATCGAATTTCTCGACGGCCCGTATGAGTCCGAGATTGCCTTCCTCGATCAAATCGAGCAGGGCCAGCCCGCGATTCATGTAGCGGCGCGCGATCTTCACCACGAGCCGCAGGTTGCACTCGATCATGTGATGGCGCGCCGATGAGTCGCCTTGCAAGGCCTTGCGCGCGTAATAGACCTCCTCCTCGGCCGTGAGCAGCGGCGAAAACCCGATCTCGCGCAGGTAGAGCTGAGTGGCATCGGCCTGCGGGCCGGCCGTGTCCTCGCTTTCGCGTTCCGGGGCGCCCTCGGCCGTCACCCCCCCATCGCCGGCCCCCTCCAAGGCCTCTTCTGTGTCCGTCCCCTCAAGAGCTTCCGGCTCCGGTGCCTCTACTGCATTGTCGTCCAGTTCCGATTCGACCATGAGCGGCTGTACCTCTTTTTTCTCGCTAGTGGTGTCTTACAGGCAGATAGCGCAGAGGGTTCACCGGAATCCCGCGTCGGCGGATCTCAAACTCGAGTTCCACCCGATCGGTACCGCTGTCCCCCATAATGGCGATCACCTCGCCTTGCCGCACCATCGCCCCCTCCTCGACCTCAATGCGCGCGTTATGCGCATACGCGCTTAGGTACTCATTATTTTCTTTAATGATAATAAGCTTACCGTAACCAGGAAGTCTACTGCCGCGATACACGACCCGTCCGGCGGCGGCGGCGCGCACCGGCTCCCCGGGCCGTCCGAGGATATCGATGCCGCGATTGCCCGGCCGCCCGCTGAGCGGGCCGCGCCCAAAGGTCTCTTTGACGATCCCGCGCGCCGGCCATATCCAGGGCACCGCAGACACATGCGTCGCCGGCCGTACGGGCCGGCCTTGCGCGCGCTGCGCGAGCGGCACCGGAAGAGGTCTCGGAGGGGGCGTGACGGGCCTGCCCGCGGGCCCCGGCGCCAGCTTGTCACGCCGCGGCGCGCTTAACCTTAAGCGCTCCCCCACCTCTATGCGGTAGGGTGCCGGGATATGGTTCCAGCGGGCCAGGGTGCGGTAGTCGTGCCCGGTCTCGAAGGCGATACTATATAGAGTGTCGCCCGGCAGGACCCGATAATAGCCGCGATTACCGGTAAGCGACGTGCCATCATTCTGAATGGGCGCGGGGATGCGGGCCACGCACCCGGCGAGCAGCGCAAGCAGGCACCCGGCGAACAGGGCGCGGCGCATCCTTACACGATTCCGCCCGGGAGCAGCGGCACGAAATTGACCACCTCGAGGCGTTCAAAGGACACAGCCGTGCCGCGCCGGCGATAAAGTAAGAGTTCCTGTCCTTCCCCACCTACCGGTACCACAAGACGCCCGCCTTCCTTGAGCTGACTAAAGAGCGGGGTCGGGACCGTACGCGCCGCGGCGGTCACGATGATGGCATCGAACGGCGCCTCCTCCGGCCAGCCCTCGCAACCATCGGCGTGACGGACGGTAATATTGGTAAGCCGCAGCATCTGGAAGCGCTGGCGCGCGGCGCGTACCAGACCTGCTATGCGCTCCACGGTATAGAGATGCCCGGCAAGCCGCGCCAGCACCGCCGCCTGGTATCCGGAACCGGTCCCGATCTCCAACACCCGTTCGAGCGGTCCGGAGGTGCGCAGTGCCGCAGTCATGCGTGCCACGATGTAGGGTTGGGAAATGGTCTGACCGTGCCCTATCGGCAGGGCCGTATCCTCATAGGCGCGGCTTGCCAGGGCCTCGTCGACAAAGAGGTGCCTCGGGACCGCCGACAGGGCCGCAAGGGTCTCCTCATCGCGTATGCCCTGTTCGCGCAGCCGCCCTATGAGGCGCTCGCGGGTACGCGCCGAGGTCATGCCGGCGCCGGTGCGTGATTCACCGCTCACAATGTCTCCCGGCACCAGGCCTTCAGGGCATCAAGGGTATTGTGGCGGGTCAGATCGGCGTGCAGGGGCGTGACCGAGACATAGCCTGCGGCGATGGCATGAAAATCGGTGCCGGGGCCTGCGTCATCGGCGCTCCCCGGCGGCCCCACCCAATAGATCGGGCGCCCCCGGGGATCGTGCGTGGCAATCACCGGCTCCGCCTTATGGCGATGCCCGAGACGGGTCGCCTCGAAGCCGCAGAGGTCGGCAAAGGCGACATCGGGCACGTTGACGTTCAGTACCGTGTCCGCGGGCAAGGTCTCGGGGGTCAACGACGCAAGCAGGCGTTCGATGACCGCCGCCGCGGTCGGAAAATGCACGGGATTGGGCGCGGCCAGCGACACGGCAATGGCCGGCAGCCCAAGGAATCGCCCCTCCATGGCCGCCGCCACGGTTCCGGAATACAAGACGTCATCACCGAGATTGCCGCCGTGATTGATGCCGGCGATGACGATATCGGGCTCGTGCTCAAGGAGCCCCGTGATAGCGACATGCACGCAGTCGGTGGGCGTGCCATCGACAAAGAAAAACCCGTTGGCCGCGCGCGCTACGCGTAACGGCCGCAACAGGGTAAGCGAATTGCTCGCCCCGCTGCGGTCACGGTCCGGCGCCACCACGGTGACCTCGGCGGTGCGTGCGAGATGCGTGGCAAGGCATCCGAGACCGGCGGCCATATATCCGTCATCGTTGCTGATCAATATCCGCTTCACGGCTCACTGCACACGCGGCAAGGGGGACAACCACTGGGTCACGAAGGTCTGACTCATGGTCGCGCCCAGGTGCTGTGCAAAACGGGTCACAAGCCCCTCCTTCGGTGAAAAATCGACGATACGAGGCGCATTGAAGAGATGCCTGGCCACCTGCCCGACGGTCCCGAATCCGTCGATCAGACCCAACTCCCGGGCCCGATAGCCCGTCCATATCAAACCACTGAAGAGTCCGGGATGCGGACGCAGGCGGTCCCCGCGGCCCTTTTTCACGGCCTGGATGAATTGCTCGTGGATCTGCGCCAGCATCTTCTCGGCAAACGCCTTATGGGCCTTGGTAAGCGGCGAGAACGGGTCCAGAAAGTCCTTGTTGGCGCCAGCCACCAGAAGCCGCCGCGTGACACCGATCTTATGCATGAGCCGCGTGTAGCCGAACCCATCCATGAGCACGCCGACCGAACCGACCAGGCTTGCGGGATTGGCATAAATCCGGTCGGCGGCCACCGCCACGTAATAACAGCCGGAGGCGCACAGGTCTTGGACCACGGCATACACCGGGATGTGCGGATAGCGCGCCCGCAACCGCCAGATCTCGGCGTTGATGTCGCTCGCCTGCACCGGACTGCCGCCGGGGCTGTCGACATCGAGGATCACGCCCGCCGGGTGCGCGGCGAAGGCATGGCGCAAGGCGGCATCGATCGGGCGGGCACTGGCCGGACCGCCCTCCTGAATGGTGCCGTCCATGCGCACCAGTGCGGTGAACCGCCCGGCAAGCCCGGTTGCGCGCATCTGCGCCCCCTCGTAGCTCAAAAACAGTGCCACGATCAAGGTGATGACCAGGAATCGGAAGGCCAGCGTCCAGCGGCGGCTGCGCCGCTGCTCGTGCAATGCCGCGAACGCGAGCTTTTCCAGCGTCGCGCGCGCCCAGTCCTCCCCCAGCCCCAAGCGATCATCCCGGTCCGATCGCCCATCGCGCCCCCCAGCGCGCTTCTCGTCGTTATCATCGCTCATCGCCCCGTCTCCTCCACGACCACCACCCCTTCTTGTTCCCGGCAGATCAAGGCCGTAAGCCCCTGATTGCGGCACGGCCCGCCCAGGCAGCGACCATCAGCGGGATCATAGCGCGCCCCGTGCACGGAACACACCAAAACCTCGCCTTTGTCATCAAAGAATCGCCCTTCCTGCCAATCGAGCTCCAGGCTGCGGTGCGGGCAGTGGTTGAGGTAGGCGTGTACCACCCCGCGATGGCGTACGACGAAGGCCTCGTCCCCGGACTTGAGCGCAAACCGCCGCCCAAGACCACCGTCCTCCAGCACGCCGCTCGCGCATACGACTAGGGTAGCCACGCGCACAGTTCCGGAAAGGTCTGGACGCACAACCGCGGCTCATGAATGCGCAATTCCGCAAGATCGTGGACCCCATAGGTCACCGCCACACTGTCGATGCCGGCGCGCGCGGCCATCTCAATATCGTAGCTCGTATCTCCGACCATGAGCGCATCCGCGGCCCGCACCCCGGTCTCCGCCAGTATCTCGTGGAGCATGAGCGGGTCGGGCTTGGAGCGTGTCTCGTCGGCGCAGCGTGTCGTGCAAAAAAGCGTGCGCGTCCCGCTTTCCTCAAGCGCTGCATCAAGCCCGACCCGTGACTTGCCGGTAGCCACCGCGATCCGGTAGCCACGCGCGCGCAGGCCCTCGAGCCCGGCTGCGACCCCCGGGAAAAGCGGCGTGGGCGTGTCATTCAAACGCAGAAAATGCTCCCGGTAACGGGCGGCGATCGCCCGGCGACGGGTGTCCGCCTCCCCGGGCAAGAGCCGCGCCAGGGCCTCGGCGACCCCAAGGCCTATGGTCTTGCGGATCGCCTCGTCGGCGAGCGCGCGCCATCCGCAGTCATGCGCCGCGGCCTGAAAGCAGCGCACGATACGCTCCGCGGAATCCATGAGCGTCCCGTCCCAGTCGAAAATCAGAAGTTCATAGGCCTTACGCATCAAGCGACTCCAATACACGCGCGAGATCCTTTGGCAACGGCGATTCGACATCCACGGTCTGACCCGTGGCCGGATGCGGGAATGACAGGCGCGCGGCATGCAAGAACAGGCGCGTAAGCCCCCTCTGCTTCCACGCGCCAGTGGCCTTGGGGTCCCCATAGCGCTCGTCGCCGGCCAGCGGGTGTCCGAGATAGGCGGCGTGTACGCGCACCTGGTGCGTGCGTCCGGTGCCCAGGCGGACGTCGGTCAAGGTGGCGTCGCGAAAGCGCCGGCGCGGCGTAAAGTGGGTCTGCGCGGGCTTGCCGGCGGCATCCACGACCACCCGCCGCTCGCCGGTCTCGCGGCGCAAAAGCGGCGCGTCCACCGTGCGTGCGCCGCCGGCCAGCACGCCCTGCAGGAGCGCGACGTAGTGTTTGCCAGCCGGCGGCATCCACGACCACCCGCCGCTCGCCGGTCTCGCGGCGCAAAAGCGGCGCGTCCACCGTGCGTGCGCCGCCGGCCAGCACGCCCTGCAGGAGCGCGACGTAGTGTTTGCCAAAGCCTCCGGCGCGCAAAGACTCGTGCAGACCCCGGAGCGCCGAACGCCGCTTGGCGATCAAAAGGCAGCCGGACGTCGCGCGATCGAGCCGATGCACGAGCTCCAGGCCGCGGGCCGCCGGACGTAGCGCGCGCAACGCCTCGATGACCCCGAAAGACAGGCCGGACCCGCCATGCACCGCCATCCCGGCGGGCTTATCCAGCACCAGGAGCCAGTCGTCCTCGAAGAGAATGAGATCGGCGAGCCACGCGAGATCCGGGGCCGGTGGGGGCGGCGCTTTGACCTCTATCGGGGGGATGCGCACGACATCACCGATCTGCAGGCGATAATCCGCCTTACGCCGACCCTTGTTGATACGGATCTCGCCTTTGCGGACAATCCGGTAGATATGCGTTCGGGGAACGCCCTTTAGGACCGCCAGAAGAAAATTATCCAGGCGTTGCCCGGATCGCTCGGCATCTATCGTCACCAAGCGAACCGCCGACGCCGCCTTGTCGTGCCAAGACATCAGGGGAAGCCAAAAGATTGCCGGGGCGCAACCCGGCTGCTATAGTGCGCCTTCGTATGCGTCCGATATTAGCAAGCTTTCCGGCTGCATACAAAACGATTTTCGAAGGCCGACCGTGACGGTCGCCTTGACACAAGGGTATCGCACCCCTCGCCCAACCGGAGAGGTGCTCGGATGTACGCCCCCTGGCCCGGGAGGCGGAAAGTCTACAGCGACGGGTTTCAAAGCGGATTCATGCCCTTAATCCGGGCCCTTTCTTCGCCGCCCACACTCGCGTGGACTGCCGACCTCCCTCAAGGCCGGGGTCGTGCGCCGCAACGCGGCGGAGTCAGGATTCATGAAAAGAATGCTTTTTAATGCCACCCACTCGGAGGAACTGCGAGTGGCGATCGTCGATGGCCAGAAATTGATCGATCTGGACATCGAATCGGCCAACTATCAACAAAAGAAGGGCAACATCTACAAGGCGCGCGTGACCCGCGTGGAGCCCAGCCTCGAGGCGGCATTCGTCGACTACGGGGCCGAGCGGCAGGGCTTCCTGCCCTTAAAGGAGATCTCGCGCAGCTATTTCAATGGGGCCGAGAACAAGGGCGCGCAAGGTCCGGTACGCATCAAGGACGTCATCCGCGAAGGCCAGGAGATCGTCGTCCAGATCGAGAAGGAGGAGCGCGGCAACAAGGGCGCGGCCCTCACCTCCTTCATCAGTCTCGCCGGTCGCTATCTGGTGCTGATGCCGAACAACCCCAAGGGTGGCGGCATCTCGCGCCGCATCGAGGGGGAGGAGCGGGCCGAACTGCGCGATACCATGGCCCAGCTGAAGCTCCCGGACGACTACTCCGTCATCATTCGCACGGCAGGCATCGGCAAGAGCGTCGAAGAACTCCAGTGGGACCTCGACTATCTGGTGCAGTTGTGGGATGCCATCACCCGCGCAAGTGAGGATCAGCCGGCGGCCTTCCTGATCTACCAGGAAAGCAGCCTTGTCATCCGCGCGATCCGCGATTATCTGCGCAGTGATATCGGCGAAATCCTGATCGACAACCAGGATATCTACGAGCGCGCCCTGAAATTCATGCAGCAGGTCATGCCGCAGAACGTCGGCAAGCTCAAGCTCTACGAAGACGAGATCCCGCTGTTTTCGCGTTACCAGATCGAACATCAGATCGAGTCGGCATTTTCCCGCGAAGTCCGTCTGGAATCCGGCGGCGCGGTGGTATTCGACCACACCGAGGCGCTGGTCACGATCGACGTCAACTCGGCGCGCGCTACGCGCGGAAGCGACATCGAGGAGACCGCGCTCAATACCAACCTAGAAGCCGCCGAGGAGATTGCCCGGCAGCTGCGTATCCGTGATCTCGGGGGCCTGATCGTCATCGACTTCATCGATATGACGCCGACACGCAACCAGCGCGCGGTGGAAACACGCCTGAGCGAGGCGCTCAAGGCCGACCGGGCGCGCGTGCAGGTCGGGCGGATCTCCCGCTTCGGGCTCCTCGAGATGTCGCGCCAACGGTTGCGGCCGTCGCTCGGCGAGTCCAACAGCCTGACTTGTCCGCGCTGCGAGGGTACCGGTCACATCCGGAGCGTGCCCTCATCCGCCCTGCAGATCCTGCGCTTCATCCAGGAAGAGGCGATGAAGGAGAATACGGCGGCGCTGCATGTGCACCTGCCGCTCGCCACCGCGACCTTCCTCCTAAACGAGAAACGGCACGAGATCAGCGGTATCGAATCGCGTCTGGGCACACCCATCACGATCGTTCCGAGCATCGATCTCGAAACCCCGCACTACCGCATCAAACGCCTGAAGGCCGAGGAGATCGAGGCCGAGCGCATCGCGCCAAGCTATTTGATCCCGCTCGAGATCGAGCCCGAGGAACCGTCGCGCCCCTCGAATCCGACCATGGAGCGGCCGGCCGTGGGCCAACTTGCGCCGATTGCGCCGCCCCGGCCGGAGCCTGCGAACCCGCCGCCCCCCGCTCCCGCCAACGGGCTGATACGATCTTTTCTCCATCGTCTCCTGGGCGGCGGCAACACGCCCGCCCCGGCCCCGGCCCCGGCTACCGCCGAGGCCGCCCCGACGGCGCCCACGGCACGGCCCGCGCGGCCGCCACGCCGGGCCGCAACCGGCCGCAACCGGCCGCCGGCCAAAGCCCCCGCTGAAACGCGTGAGCGGCCGCGTGAGGTCGCGCCCGAGAAAGCGGAACGCAGTGAGCGCGTCGGAGACCGCCCGGCAGACAAGGGAGACCGCCCGGCACGGCCTCGGGGTCACCGCGCCCGACGCGGCGGCCGTGGTCGCCACGGCAACGAGCGCGGGGAGGCCACAGCGGCCAACCCGGAGGCCGCGAGCGAAAACCCGATGACAACGGACACCCAGGCCCCCTCCGGCGAACGCATGCGTGACACCGCCCCGATCCAGGACCGGGGCGAACATCAGCCCGCGGCCGCGCCGGAACCCGCTGCGCGCCCGGCGGAACCCGCTGCGCGCCCGGCGGAACCCGCTGCGCGCCCGGCGGAACCCGCTGCGCGCCCGGCGGAACCCGCTGCGCGCCCGGCGGAACCCGCTGCGCGCCCGGCGGAACCCGTTGTGCACCCGGAACCCGCCGCGCGGCGGCCGGAGGAGCCCGAGGCGCGGCCAGTACGCGAGACCGAACGCCAGGAGACGCCGAGCGACGAGTGACACCCCTCCCAGCCCACCCCACCGGCCAAGGCCGGTGGGCTTCTTGCCCATAACCTGGGTGGGAAGCGGTTGCGCAGGGAACCAGCGCCGGCCTTAAACATGACGGGGAATATCCCTCCCCGCCCACACACCGAAACCGTCGACACCTCTATTGGGCCCGCAATTCACACACTGAGCTATAGATACAGACACCTTCTCCTCAGTGATCGGTGGCCGCGGCGTCTGGTCGTGGCGATTCTGCTAGGCCTGCGCCACACCGGGTCGGAAACTGGCAAGCGCACTGCAATGGCAAAGCCCGCTGCACCAAGATATGAATTGCGGTAGGGATGCCCTATCCCAGGCGGTGCGGGACAGATCTGCGTCGAGCCTCTGCCACAACCGTGACAAAATCGGGTGAATCCGCTCATGTCGGGGGACACGATTATCAAGCGAAGCCGGCAAATCCAGGAACGCAAGACTCGTCTATCTGAGCTCGTGCGCGAAGCGGGCAGATCACCTGGCGCGGCCATCCACTAGCCGTGGCAGTCTCGCGCAGCGAGTGTGAGCGCCGCACAGGGACACGCGCTTCGCTCTGGCGTTGCTACCAAAACGCGCCGCAGGGCACTTGTGGCGAGCGATGGCGGACGGGTCCTGCGCGGTATGGGGCCTGGATCCGGCCTTGGGGCTTCTCAGGCGCGCGCAAGCCGGGGCTCGATGTCCGCAAGCAGGCCCTGGGCGGCCTCTTCGAGCAACGCATAAACCCGCTCGAATCCCTCGGGTCCACCATAATACGGGTCTGGAACCTCGCGAACCCGCGTGTTGCGGGCAAAATCCAGGAACAGCCGCACCGAGGCCTGTGGGCACCCGCCGAGGGCTTCCAGGTGGGCCAGATTATCGCGGTCCATGGCCAGCACATAATCGAAATCGCGGAGATCGGCTGCGGTGACCTGACGTCCGGCGAGCCCCTCTATGTCGATACCGTGGCCAGCCATGGTTCGACAGGCACGCTCGTCCGGGGGTTCGCCGATGTGATAGCCGTGGGTGCCTGCGGAATCGATTTCGATGAGCTCATCGAGTCCCTTGCGGGTCACGAGTTCGCTGGCCAGCCATGGTTCGACAGGCACGCTCGTCCGGGGGTTCGCCGATGTGATAGCCGTGGGTGCCTGCGGAATCGATTTCGATGAGCTCATCGAGTCCCTTGCGGGTCACGAGTTCGCGGAACAGACCCTCGGCCATGGGCGATCGACAGATGTTACCGAGGCATACGAACAACACGCGCATCATAAGGGTGCCTGGGACGTCCGCTGCGCGGGCCACCGGACCCCCGACTCGGTCAGCGCCAGCAAAAACGCAAGCGCCACGGGCGCGAAAAATATCGCCGGCCATACCACGGGCATGAATACCGTGCCGCTTGGCTTGGCAAGCTGCGCACCGACCGCATAGACTGCCAGCAGCCCCTGAAAGGTGCTCATACCGATCACGAGCGGCGCGCGATGCCAGGCGCACGCGACACCCTGGACGATGACCTCGTGGATCCGGCGCGCCGGATCCACGACCGCCCGCGCATAGGCGATGATGGACACGCCGCCCCATAAAAATGCCGCACCGGCGGCCATGACCAACCCCGCCGCGAGCAGACATATCCCGGCCACGACGCCCGCGTATCCGGCATAGCGGCCCCAGAAGGCGAGCACCTCGGGGAGGTGAGCGATCATCCACGCCAACGCGACGAACAGCAACACGATCATGGTGCCGGCCAGCGCCAACCAGGCCGTCACGCCGTATGTGCGGCGCACGAGGTCGCGCCATGCGACAGGTGTGGCCGCATGCAGCTTCTGGAGATAGAGATAACGAACCACCGGCGCGCATCCGAGCCACGCCAGAAGCGGCCAGAGGCTCATGGTTCGTGAATGGCGCCCGACCAGGATCGCGCCGATCAGTTCGAAGGCGATGAGGCCCGCGGTCCAACGGCTGCTATAGGCGCGGATCGCCGCCGCGCGGATCTGGATCATGCCGGCCTCCACAGGGCGTTGGCGCGCGCCAGACCCTCTTCGGTGTCGACGCCGGGACCGGGATCGCTATCCGTCACGATGACCCCTATCGCCGCACCGTGATCCAGGGCCCGCAACTGCTCGAGACCTTCGCGCTGCTCCAACGCGCTCGGACCCCAACCGGTGAACATTCGCACGAAGCCCGCGCGATAGGCATACAACCCGATATGTCCAAGAAACGCCGGCGGCGGCGCCGGATCGCGCGGCCATGGGATGGGTGCGCGGGAAAAGTACAAAGCGCGGCCGCTCGCCTCGCATACCACCTTCACGAGATGCGGGCTCGCAAAGGCCTGCGCGTCTTGCATACGCCGCGCCGCCGTTGCCATTTGCCATTGCGGATTATCGTTCAAGGCGCGTGCCACCGCGGCCACGAGTGCCGGCGGCATGAGCGGTTCATCCCCCTGGAGGTTGACAACGATGGCCTCATCGGGGAGCGCCAGCAACGTGATGGCCTCCGCAATCCGGTCGGTTCCGGAGGCATGGGTCGCGGCGGTCATCACGACCTCGCCGCCGGCGTCCTTCACGACCTCGGCGATGCGCGCGTCGTCGGTCGCGACGGTCACGCGCGTAGCACCGCTTGCCATCGCCCTTTCCTGGACGCGCAGGATCAAGGGGCGTCCGGCGACCTCCCGTAACGGCTTGCCCGGCAGCCGTGTCGCACCGTAACGCGCAGGGATGATAACGTGCACTAGCCGAGGTCCTTCAGGTCCTCATCGTTCAAGCTGCGCCCCTCTTCCTCGAGCATGACCGGGATGTCATCGCGGATCGGATAGGCCAGACGGCAGGCGCGGCACGCCAATTCCCCGGCCTCGCGCCGATAGCGCAACGGCCCCTTGCAAACCGGGCATACCAATATCTCCAAAAGTCGCCTGTCCATATCGTGTCCTTCCCCTGTATCAGGACCGGGGGCGTGGCTGCACTGCCCCCGGCCCGTCGATGACGATCAGGGCCCCATTGTAGAACAGGCGGTGCGCGCCGGCTATGATCGAAGGCCGGGCACAGGCCGCACCCCGATCATGATCGGGGCCCGAGGCGCGCCAGAACGCGACGTGCCAGCTCTTCGTCGACCACCGCCCGCACCGGCACATACCAGAGCCCGGAACACCCCAGGGACTCGCACTTTACGGCATCTTTTTCCGTCATGACCACCGGATCATCGGTGTCGAAGCGGAGGTCTTCGACAGAATATCGGTGATGGTCGGGAAACGGATGGGCAATGACCTGAAGCCCCCAGCCCTCCAGGGCCCGAAAGAAGCGCTGCGGGTGCCCGATGCCGGCCACCGCATGCACGCGCCGCAGGTCCGCAAGCCCCACCTCGGCGGGGCCGCCCACGGCATAGGCCCTGTCACCGGCAAGCCCCATGGACCACTCGCCCGCCGCGGCATGCCCCTGCGTCACGCGAAAATCCAGACGATCCCAGCGGGTGCGGGGTTCGCGCAAAGGACCTCCCGGCAGGCACAACCCGTTTCCAAAGCGCCGCACCCCATCGAGGATCCCGATCTCCAGGCACCGTCCCAGGCGATAATGCTGCAGACCATCGTCGGCCACGATCACATCGCACCCGAGCTCGACCAAGGCCTGTGCGCCGGCCACCCGGTCACGGGCGGCGATGACCGGCCCAGGGGCATGGCGGGCCAGCAGCACGGCCTCATCGCCGGCGCACCCCGGATCGCTATCCGCGCCCACGCGCAGCACGCCCCGGTTGCGACCCCCGTAACCGCGCAATACGATGCCCGGACGCAACCCGGCAGCCGAAAGCCGCGCGCACAGCCACAAGACGAAAGGCGTCTTCCCGGTCCCGCCCACGGTCACGTTACCGACCACGATGACCGGGACCGGAAGCCTGTGGACGGCGCGCAGGCCGGCCGTATAAAGGCGCCGGCGCAAGACCGCAAGCGCGCAATAGAGGACGCTCACCGGCCACAGGAGCCGGCTCCAAAGACCGGTCGCGGCCCAATGACGCCAGGGATCGCTCAGCATGCGCAGACCTGTGCCACCAGTGCTTCGGCGGCCTCCCCGGCAGAGCGCCGCTCCCGCCAGAAATAGCGCCGTAACGTGTCGGCGGCCACGCGCGCCGCCCCGGGGTTCGCCAAAAGCCCCGCCCAGTACGTCACGAGCTCGGCCGTATCGACTTCGGCGAGCGGCGCAGTCCCCGGCAGGTCGAGTCCGGCGACATGCGCCGCGCTCACCACGCGCCCTCCGGCAAGTACTGCCCATAACAAGGGTTCCGACGGCCTTATGAGGTGGACGGCCGTGCAACTCGCCGCGAGCGCCGGCCAAAACCGCTCCTCATCCACCCAGACCACGCTGCCTGGCGCCAACGGGCGACGATCCTCGTTCCAGGCGCTCAGACGGTTCGCGCCGGGAGTCGGGCTACCGAGAAACAGCACATCGTGGGCGCCCCCCGGGGACGCCTGCCAGGCCTGTGCAATGCCCGCGGCGATCGCCGGCGAGGCATCGGTCACCCAGAACAAGGCGCGCGCGTGGGCCCCGGCCAACCCCTGAAAGACCGGCTCCACCTGCGCCACGGCAAGCAGTGCGTAAAATGGCGCGGCCCAATGCACGCGATCACGCCAGGCCTGCTGCTCGCTCGCGGTCTGCGGAAAGCCCACACACCCCTCGGCCCCCGCCCCAGGCGGCCCATGCACGATACAGCAAGGCACTCCGGCCGCTTTCAGTCCGGCCGCGAGATGCGGTCGCATGCCCTCGCCGAGCGCCACCACATAGGCCGGGCGCAGCCGTTCCAGAACGCGCCGGGTGGCGGCGCGCCGATCCGCGGGCCCGTAGCCGAAGCCGAGGTTGGTGATGGCCTTGAGCCGGGCAAGCATCGCTTTGTGCTCATATTCGAATGTCACGACGATCGGCCGGTCCGCGCTGCGTTCGCGCACCGTGCGCGCGATCTCCGCGGCCAGCCGCCCGCTCACCTCGCGCGCATCGGACTTGATCCATATCAGACGCGCGTGTGCTGCCGGCGGCCGCAACAAACCGAGACGGGCGTTGGCGCGCGCCGTATTGCCGGTCAATCGATCGCGGACGTCGGCCACGACCCCCGCAAGCAGCCGTCCTTCATAGACACGATCAGCCATGAAACTGCATCTGGTGCAGTCGCGCATACATCTTGTTCAGCGCCAGAAGCTCGGCATGCGTCCCACGCTCCACGACCCGACCCTTGCTCATGACGAGGATGCAATCGGCATGCTCTATCGTCGATAAACGGTGCGCAATGACGATCGTCGTGCGATTTTGCATGAGCCGGATCATGGCGGCTTGCACATGGCGCTCGGACTCGGTATCGAGCGCCGCGGTCGCCTCATCAAGGATCAGGACCGGGGCATTCTTCAGTAACGCGCGGGCAATGGCGATACGCTGACGCTGCCCGCCTGATAGCCTTACCCCGCGCTCCCCCACCAACGTATCCAGGCCGCGCGGGAGATCCTTCAAAAACTCCGCGACATGGGCCGCCTCGACGATCTCCATGAGCCGTGCATCGTCGGTGACGCCCTTGTGCCCATAGAGGATGTTTTCGCGGATGGTCGAATCGAACAGTACCGTTTCCTGGCTCACGAGCGCGATATGCGAGCGCAGGTCGGCAAGCGTGATCTCGCGCGTGTCCACGCCGTCCAGGGTGATGTAGCCGGATTCCGCGTTATAGAAGCGCGGCAGGAGATTGGCTACGGTGGTCTTGCCGCTCCCCGAGGTGCCGACCAACGCCACCGTCTGCCCGGCGGGCACGGTAAACGATACCTCGCTGACCGCTCGCCGGCCTTCCGGACTATATCGAAATGAGACATCGTGATAGGCGACGTCTCCGCGCACATCGGTCAACACGCGCTGCCCGGTCTCGGTCTCGGGCGGCTGATCGATGAACGAAAACACGCTCTGCGACGCAGCCATGCCGGTCTGCAAAGTCTCATTGACCTGCGTCAGCCGCTTGATGGGCGCGAGCAGCATCATCATCGCCGCCACATATGACATGAAGCCCCCGACGGTCGCGTGCGGCTCGCGCATCGCCGCGTACACCACCCATGCCAGGGCCGATGCGGCCATCAGCTGCACCACCGGCACCCCCGAGGCCGCGACGCGCGTGCGCCGCATGTTCTCGCGCCGGTTGGCCTCATTGGCATGCGTGAAGCCGCGCAGGGCCTCGTCCTGACCGGCAAAGGTCTTTATGACTCGATGTCCGTCCGCGGCCTCCTGAACGACATGCGAGATCGCCCCCATGGAATCCTGGATCGAACGACTGGTGCGCCGGAAACGCTTGCCCATGCGGCGGTTCACCCACGTGATCACCGGCGCCGCCACCAGGATGGCTATGGTCAGCTTCCAGTTCAGATAGAACATCCATCCAAGGAGGCCCAGGACGGTGGCGTTGTCCTTTACAAGCGTCGACAACGCGCGCGTGGCGGCGCTCGCCACCTGCTCGACATCATAGATGAGTTTGGCTATGAGGACCCCGGAGGAATGGGCATCGAAGAAGGTCGTCGGCAGATAAAGGAGGTGCGAGAACATCTGGCCGCGGATATCGAAGACCACCCGCCGTCCGACCCAGTTCATCAGGTAATTGGAGGCAAACGACGCGACCCCGCGCACCAGGAACAGGCCCACGACGGCGATCGGCATGAGGCGCATGCTCACCGGATTCCTGTGCACAAAGCCGCCATTCAAGAGCGGGCGCATGAGCGCGGCAAACACCGGCTCGGTGGCCGATCCAACCATCATCCCGACCACCGCCAGCAGAAAACTTCGGCGATAAGGCCATGTATAGCGCAGCAGCCTTCGGTAGAGACCTCCCTCGGATTCCGTCACGATGTCTTGCGCACCTTGGTCGCAAAAACGATCCGGCCGAGACCAAGCCGCCGGGCCGCGTCCAGGGCATGCACGATGGCGCGGTAAGGCGCGTTACGGTCCGCATACAAAATGACGGGCGTGTTCGGGCCATGCGCGTGGGCGGCCAGCGCGCGCATCAGGGATCGCTCGGTACCCGCCACCACCGCGCCATCCACCGCGAAAGTGCCGGCCCTGTCGATTACGATATGCACACCCTGGATCTTGATCGGCTGTTTCGGGTGCGCCTGGGGTAGCTGGACCTTGAGCGACGATTCGTGGGCAAAACTCGTCGTCAGGACGAGAAAGATGAGGGTCATGAGCAACACGTCGATCATCGGCACGAGATTGATCTCCGGCTCCTCGGGTATACGTTTGCGAAAGCGCATCAGCCCGCCTCGCGCTCGCCTTTCAGGATCTCGACCAATCGCACGGCCTCGCGCTCCATGTCGGCGAGCAGGGTGTTGACGCGCGAGCGCAGGTATCGATAAAAAATGAGGCTCGGTATGGCGATGCCAAGGCCGGTGGCGGTCGTCGTAAGGGCCTGGGCGATACCGGTCGCGAGCACCGCGGGGTTTCCCACGCCCGCCTCGCCGAGCCCCGAGAACATGCGGATCATGCCAAGCACGGTGCCCAGAAGCCCGAGAAACGGGGCGATCGCCGCAATCGTGCCGAGCGCGTCCAGATAACGGTCGAGTTCCGACGCCACATGGCGCCCGGCGTCCTCGATCGCCTCGCGCACGACCGCCCGCGAATGGCGCCTGTTCACGAGCCCCACGGCCAGCACCTGACCCAAGGCCGATCCCTCCTCCAGGGTCCGTAATTGCTCGGGGGTTATATCGCCCCGCGTAACCCATTCACGCGCCGTGGCCGCCGCCCCCGGGGGCGCCACGCGCGCGCGGCGCAGTGCCACCAGACGCTCCCCTATGATCGCCACCGCCAACACGGAACATAACAACAGCGGCCACATGACAAAGCCGCCCGCCTTTATGAGTTCCAGCACCGCGCTCATCCTTCTTTGATCGTCATTACTCTAACAAGGCCCTGGAGACGTGGGAAGCGCGTCGGTATCGGTCACTGAAAGGCAGCCGTCCACAATGACACCCACCCGCCCCATCGACTGCGCCAGTTCGTGGTCATGCGTGACGAGCACGAGGCTCGTACCAAACGACGCGTTCAGATCCCGCAGCAGCGCAAAAACGTCCGCGGCGTTGCGCGTGTCGAGATTACCGGTCGGCTCATCGGCCAGCACGCACCGCGGCTCGTGAACCACGGCCCGGGCAATGGCCACCCTCTGGCGCTCCCCGCCCGACAACTCCGAGGGCTTGTGCAAGGCGCGATCCGCGAGTCCCACGCGCTTTAGCATGGCCTGCGCCCGCTGATGAGCGCGGCGTACGGGCTCGCGCCGGATCAAAAGCGGCATGGCCACGTTTTCGAGCGCCGTGAACTCCTGCAGGAGATGATGGAACTGATAGACAAAGCCGAGCATGCGATTGCGCACCCGCCCGCGCTCGGCCTCGCTCAGTCGCCCCATATCCTGCCCATCCACCCATATCCGGCCCGAGGTCGGCTGGTCGAGGCCCGCCAGCAGATGCAAAAGCGTGCTCTTGCCGGCCCCTGATGCGCCCACGATGGCGATGGTATCGGCCGGCCTTACCACGACATCCACGCGGCGCAGGACATCCACCGACAACACGTCCTCGATGAAGGTCTTGGCCACCGCCTCGGCGCGGATCACGTCATTCATTCGTAGCGCAGCGCCTCGGCCGGTTGGGTCTTCGAGGCCCGCCATGCGGGATACAAGGTCGCCAGAAAACTCATGAGAAAGGATGCGACCGCGACATGCACCACGTCCTGCCAGCGCAGATGCGACGGCAATTGACTGATGTAATACACGTTGGCGGACAGGAAGTGCGTATGAAAGACGTGCTCGATGAACGGCACGATCGTAGTCACATTCAACGACAACACGACGCCCGCCACCACCCCGATCGCAGTCCCGAGGAGCCCTATCAGCGTACCCTGCACGAGAAAGATCGCGAGCACGCTCAAAGGGCTTGCGCCCAGTGTGCGCAGGATGGCGATATCGGCGCGCTTATCGGTCACCACCATGACCAGGGTAGCCACGATATTGAAGGCCGCCACCGCCACGATGAGCAACAGGATCACGAACATCACGGTCTTCTCGATCTTCAGTGCGCGAAAGAAGTTGGCATGTTTCTCGCTCCAGTCGCGCACCGCGTCATAGGCCGGCAGCCGCGCCTGCAAGACCCGGCGCACGGCCGGGGCACGGTTGATGTCGGCAAGCTTCAGGCGCACCCCGCTCACATCCCCACCCATACGATAAAGGGCCTGGGCATCCTTCATGTTGATCAGGGCCAGTCCGGCATCGTATTCGTACATCCCGACATCGAAGATCCCCACCACGCGGAAGCTCCGTAACCGCGGCAGAAAGCCCGCCGGGGTCACCATGCCACCGGGGGCCACCAACAACACGCGCGAACCCAGGGTGGCCCCGAGGCGCCACGCCAGATAACGGCCGAGCACGATCCCAAAACGGCCGGGACGCAGGGCCGCAAGCCGTCCTTGCACGATGTGCGCGGCAATGTCCGATACCGCCTTCTCCTTGTTCGGGATCACCCCACGCACCAAGGCCCCGCTCGAGTAGCGCCCGTGAACCAGCAGCGCCTCCCCGCGCACATAAGGGGCGGCCGCGATCACACCCTTCTCGCGCAAGGCGACATGCGCCGCCTTTTGCCAATCCGCCAGGCGATGACGGGGGCCGCTTATGGTCACATCGGAGATCACGCCGAGTATGCGATTACGCAACGTCCTCTGGAATCCGTTCATGACCGACAATACGGTGATGAGCGCCATGACGCCCAATGCGATGCCCACCAGCGAGGTCACGGATATGAACGAAATAAAATGATTGCGCCGCCTGGCGCGCATGTAGCGCAGGCCGATAAAGAGCTCGAAGAACCGTGTCATGCGCGCCTTGTATCCTCGGTGCTGCCGGACGCAAGAGCCGAGGCAAGCCGCGTGAGGCTGGCCTTCAGGGGGGCATCACAGACGACCTCGGCCAGCGATTCGAAGCACCGCGATCCGACCGCCGAGCGCACGGGCCGCCCTTCGCTTCCCCGGCTCCGCGCAACCTCCCACCCGACACGCCGGACCACGATCTCGCGAAGGGCGCCAAGGCCGGGCTCGGCGCGCAGACGCACCAGCAGGTCCGGTGTCTCCTGGCGCAGCCGCGCCGCCTGCGCCGAACCCGGCGCCACCACAAACAACCGCCCGCGACAATAAAAAAGCGCCTCCACGGCGCGCAGGCCCTCTGGCCGGCAACGCGCCCACAGCGCCCCCAGGGCCGGTCCTTGTATGAGATCTGCGGGCGGTCTGGGCAGCGAACGGTCGAGAATGCGGACGATAGCTTGCATGCCGGCAGTATGCCAGAGCGACACGGCTTTGGATATGCGCCCAGGCCCGCTACACTCATAGCCATGGGTGACTTATGTGAACGCTACACTCATATCATGGCGCGGATCGCGCAGGCGGCGCGCGTAAGTGGCCGGCCGACCAGCGCCGTGCGTCTCGTGGCGGTCTCCAAGACCCATACCGCGCAGGCCGTGGCGCAGCTCGCGGCCTGCGGACAACGACATTTCGGCGAAAGCCGCGCCCAGGAGGGCGTGGCCAAGATCGCCGTCATGCCCGACGCGGCCTTCGAATGGCACTTCCTTGGACCTGTGCAGCGCAACAAGGCGCGCCTCATCGCCCGCCACTTCCATTGGCTGCACTCGCTCGAGGGGCTCGATGCCGCCGAGGCCCTGTCACGTCACGCGCATGCCGCGGACACCACGCTGCGTGTCTTGATCGAGGTCAACGTGACCGCAGACCCGCGCAAACATGGGCTTTCGGCAGCGGCCCTGCCGGCCTTCCTCGAGGCCTATTGCACGCGCGCCTGGCCCGGCCTTAGGCTCTCCGGACTCATGACCATGGCCGCCCACGGCGCCCCGGAGAGCGCGGCGCGCGCCACCTTCGCGCGCCTGCGCGAGCTCGCCGCCGACTGTCGCCGGGCCTTCGGTCTGGCAGGCTTCGATGAATTGTCGATGGGCATGAGTGATGACTATCACTGGGCGATCGCCGAAGGCGCCACCATGGTGCGTATCGGTCGGGCATTGTTCGGGGCGCGCGATATCGGATAAATCCCGGCGCCGTCAACCCTCGTAGGCCGCCACCAGCGTGGCCCCGGCGGCCACCGCCAGCGCCCCGCCCAGGGCGCGCGCGGTCAGTGCCCCGTGCAACAGCAGGTGTTGCGAAAAGGCCGCGGTCACCACCTCGACGAGCAACAACACCGACGACTGGCGGACCGGCAAGGCCGTGACGCCGTATTGCACGAGCAGGGTGATGGTAAAGATCCCGAGACCGCCTGCCACCACCGCGGCCAACACGGCAAGCCCCTGAGGGTGCGGCACGCCGCGCGCGCTGACGGCAAGCGCCACGAGGCCCACGCCGACCACGCCCGCGAACGTGGCCAAAAGCTTGGCGGCGAGCGCCACATCGGGCTGCGCGCGCAGTATCACGTTGGCGCCGGCAAACGCCGCCCCGGATGCGAGCGCTAGGACATCGAAACCATTCAAGGTCGGGGCCGCCTGGCGCCATAGCAGCATCATGACCCCAGTCAGGGCCGTGGCAATCCCCGCCACTACCGGCAACGACAGGCGCTCCTTGAGAAAGACCCGCGCGGCCAGTACCGACCACACCGGGGAGAGGTAAAAGAGCAGCGTGACGCGCAGGATGTTGTCATGTAAAACCGCGACCACGAAACCGATATTGGTGATACCGCCGAGCACCGCCAACGCCAGCCATATGCGGCGCGGGACACCCGTGCAGCGCCCGCCACGGCATAAGACCAGGCTGGCGGCGGCCGCGCCGCCATACATGAGGAGCGCAAGCCACACCCCCGACAGGCCGGCCTGGGCGAGCCTGCGCAACGGATACCAGATCACACCCCAGGAGCCGGCGCCCACCATGAGCGCTACCGCCGGCCATGCCTTCTTGGTCATGGCCGCGCGCTCCCGTATAATCCGCCGATCTTATGCGCCCGCATCGCCCATGAACCCCACTCTCGAACGGCTCCACCCCTACCCGTTCCAACGGCTCGCGGCCTTGACCGCGGACCTTGCGCCGGCGGCGTTGCCACGCATCAACATGGCGATCGGTGAACCACGCCACCCGACGCCGGATCTTGTGATAGCGGAGCTTACAGGCGCCCTTGACGCCCTGTCGACCTACCCGTCGACGCGCGGCACCGCGGCCCTGCGCGCGGCCATTACCGACTGGCTCACGCGCCGCTTTCGGCTGCCCCCGGGGGCTATCGACGCCGAGCGCCATGTGCTGCCGACCTCGGGCAGCCGCGAGGCCCTCTACTCGGTAGTGCAGGCGCGCGTCGACCGCCGCACTGAACGTCCGGTGGTGATCATGCCCAACCCGTTCTATCAGATCTATGAAGGCGCGGCGCTGCTGGCCGGTGCCGAACCCTATTACGTGAACACCGGCGGGGCACGCGATACGGTCATGAATGCACGGGCCATACCGCGCGCCATCCTCGAACGCGCCCAGGTCGTGATCACCTGCAGTCCCGGCAACCCCACGGGCCAGGTCATGGGGCGGGGCGAATATGGCGAGCTCCTGGAACTCGCCCACCGCCATGACTTCCTGATCGTTGCCGATGAATGCTATTCGGAGATCTACCCCGACGAGGACCACCCACCCGAGGGTCTGCTGGCCGCGGCGGTCGCCCATGGCGTCCATGACTTCGCGCACTGCGTGGCCGTCCACAGCCTCTCCAAGCGCTCCAACGTCCCGGGACTGCGGTTTGGCTTCGTGGCGGGCGACGCCGGGTTCATGGCGGCCTTGTTCACGTTGCGCACCTATTTTGGTTCAGCCCCCTCGCAACTCGCCCAGCGCGCGGCGGTCGCAGCACTGGGCGATGAGACCCACGTGCGCGAGAACCGCCGGCTGTACCGCGAGAAATTCGCCGATGTCATCGCCATCCTCGATGGCGTCCTGCCGGTCACGCGCCCCGACGGGGGGTTTTATCTCTGGGTGCCGACACCGATCGATGACGAGGCCTTCGTGGCCGGCCTCTATGCCACCCAGAACCTCCTGGCGCTCCCCGGCTCCTATCTCTCGCGGCCAAGCGGGGGTCGGGATCCGGGTGCCGGCCTCATCCGTCTGGCACTCGTCGGTCCGCGCGCCGAATGCCAGGAGGGCGCGCATCGCCTGCGGTCCTATGTCGAATCGTTAACAAGGAGTCAGAATGACACATCAAGCGCTCATTGAAGCCGCCTACGAAGATCGCGCGCGGATTACCCCGCGCAGCGTCGATACCGCGGTCAAGGACGCAATCCAGAGCGTCATTGATGACCTCGACCGCGGCGCCCTGCGCGTCGCCGAGCCGCTCGACGGCGGCTGGAAGGTCCATGAATGGATCAAGAAGGCGGTGTTGCTCTCCTTTCGGATCGAGGACAACACACTCGTCAAGGGCGGCGAGGCCCTGTATTACGACAAGGTCCCCTCGAAGTTCGCGACCTACGATTCTCATCGATTCCGCGAGGGGGGATTTCGCGTGGTGCCGCCGGCGGCCGTGCGCCGCGGGGCCTACATCGGGCCCCAGACCGTACTCATGCCGTCGTATGTCAATATCGGTGCCTATGTCGACAGCGGCACCATGGTCGACACCTGGGCCACCGTAGGCTCGTGCGCGCAGATCGGGAAAAACGTCCATCTGAGCGGCGGCGTCGGCATAGGCGGCGTCCTGGAGCCCTTGCAGGCCGCGCCGACGATCATCGAGGACGACTGCTTCATAGGCGCGCGCTCGGAGATCGTGGAAGGTGTCATCGTCGAGCGCGGGAGCGTCATTTCCATGGGCGTTTTCATCGGCCAGAGCACGAAGATCCTGAACCGCGATACCGGTGAGATCCTTTATGGCCGCGTGCCGGCGGGTTCGGTGGTGGTGTCAGGCTCGCTACCGGCCAAGGATGGCAGCCACAGCCTTTATTGCGCGGTCATCGTCAAGCGCGTGGACGCGAAGACCCGCGCCAAGGTCGGGATCAACGCGCTTTTGCGTGACATCTAGCCCCATGGATCCGACACTGGCACTGGCCATGGAACTGATCGGGCGCGCATCGGTCACGCCGGATGACGCCGGCTGCCAGGCGCATATCGCGGGATTATTGCAGGCGGCGGGCTTTCATACGGAATCGCTGGTGTTCGGCGAGGTGACCAACCTCTGGGCCCGTCATGGCACGGCCGCCCCGCTCGTCGTATTTCTCGGACACACCGATGTGGTCCCGCCCGGCCCGCCCTCCGACTGGACCACACCGCCGTTTGCGCCGGCCATCCGCGACGGCATGCTCTATGGGCGCGGGGCGGCGGACATGAAGGGCGCGGTGGCGGCGTTCGTGCAGGCCCTGATTGGGTTCGTGGAGCGCCACCCCCGACACCCGGGCTCCGTGGGCCTTCTGCTCACCTCCGATGAGGAGGGCCCCGCCCGTGACGGCACCGCCCAGGTCCTAAAGACCCTGGCTTCGCGTGGCGAGTCCATCACGTACTGTCTCGTGGGCGAGCCCTCGTGTCAGGCGCTACTCGGCGATACCGTCAAACACGGCCGGCGAGGGTCCCTGAACGGCGACCTGGTGATCCATGGTATCCAGGGCCATGTGGCCTACCCAGAGCTTGCCGACAACCCCATCACGCGCTTCGCGCCGGCCTTGCAGGCCCTGGTGTCGATCGCCTGGGACGAGGGGTCCGCGGATTTCCCGCCGACACGCCTGCAGTTCTCCAATATCCAGGCCGGGACCGGCGCGGATAATGTCATCCCGGGGAGCCTGCATGCGCTCTTCAATCTGCGCTACGGGCCGGCGACACCGGCACCCGTACTGCGCGCGCGCATCGAGGAGGTCCTTGCCGCCCACGATCTCCGCTACACCCTCACCTGGCGACTCTCCGGGGAACCGTTTTTGAGCGGTGATGGCCCGCTCAGGGCGGCGCTGGCAGCAAGCATCCGCGCCGAGACCGGTCGGGAGCCGCAGTACTCGACCGGCGGGGGAACGTCCGATGGTCGGTTCGTTGCGCCCTTTGGTGCCCAAGTTCTTGAATTTGGGCCCCTCAACGGCTCTATTCATAAAGTGAATGAAGCGGTTTCCGTGGACGATCTCGTGCGCCTGACCCGGATCTATCAGGGAACGCTGGAGCGGATCTGGGCGCTTTGAGGGGCGCGGCGTCGTCTATAATGACCATCCAGGAGCCACCACTGTTATGGACACCATGCCGAGTATCATTGTGAAGCTAAAGCACGCTGTCATACGGCAAGTGCAACTCCCCCAGGGCGATCTGTCCATAGGTCGCAGACGCAGCCATGCCCTGGTCCTGGAAGACGCGGCGGTCAGCGCCGACCACGCGAGCATATTCACTGTCGGTCAGGACTCCTTTCTGAAGGACCTGGACAGCACCAATGGGACCTACATCAACAATCGCCGGACCCGCAAACATCACCTGAAGCCCGGCGATGAGATCGTGATCGGCAAATATACCCTCCTTTATCAGGATCGGGATGTGGCGCCGATCACGACGCCTCAGCCCGCGGCCATCGATGACGCCGCCTTGTTCGTTCTGAGCGGATTCAACAGCGGAAAGCGCATAGAGCTCACGAGCACGGTCACACACCTCGGCATGGCGGGGCAATCGGCGGCCCTTCTTTCGCGCACCGGCGACCGTTACACTCTCATGATCGGTCCCGATGTGGCGCACGTGGCGCACAACGGCAAGTCCGTGGCGCCCGGCGGTCAGGTATTGACATCGGGCGACATTATCGAAGTGGGAGACACCCGGCTTCAGTTTTATCAACATTGAGCGCTTGACGTGCCCGGTGCCAGGACAGTAGCTTTAACCCCCGGACTGTGGCCACATCAGCGGCCGAGGCGCGGGGAATGAATATGGATGACTTGAGGGCGCAGAATCTGCGAGTGGAGTTCGCGGAAACGGCGGACGAGATCGCAGAGGCGCAAAGACTGCGCTATCAGGTCTTTGCTCGCGAGCTGGGGGCGGCGATCGGTGACCGGGATCGCGAATATGACGAGGACCGCTTCGATCCCTACTGCGTCCATATCGTCGTCCGCGATGAGGGCGGCCGCGTGGTAGCCTGCTCGCGCATCCTGCCGCACGATGCCGCGCACCGGTGCGGCGGGTTTTATTCCCAGACCGAGTTCGATCTCACCCCGATCCTCGGTCTGCCCGGCCGCATCATGGAAGTCGGCCGCATCTGCGTCCATACCGACTATCGCCGGGGGCCGGCGATCGCCTTGCTCCTCGCGGGGCTCGCGCAATTCATGGAAGACGGCCCTTACGATTACCTCATCGGCTGCGGCAGCGTACCGTTGAGTCCGGATCGCGCCCAGGCCTTGCGGACCGTGGCCACGCTCATCCGCCATTATGGCTGCCCTGAACCCTATCGCGTCACCCCCCGTCATCCGCTGCCGGTCGTGGACGGCGCGGATGACGAGACCGCGGCGCCGGCCTTGCTGCGCGCCTATATGCGCCTCGGCGCCTACGTCGGCGGCCCTCCTTGCCTGGATGCGGCATTCGATGTCGCCGACGTCCTCATCATCCTCTTCCGCAACCGGTTCAATCGTCGCTACCTTGAGCGCCTCCTCGGGCGTTCCTACAAACAAAAGGTCGCGTGAAGCTCCCCGGCGGGGCCCCAGTCCGGCTGCTGGCGCTGATCGGACATGCCTTGTGGGGTGTGGCGGTGACCGCCCTCGCCCCGTCCGGCGCCCTCAGTAATAGCGCCGGCGGGCGACGCATCGCGCGCTTCTGGCACCGCGGCGTCCTCGCCATCCTCGGGATCCGGCTCAAGGCCATGGGTAAACCCCTGGAGGCGCCGGTCCTTATCGTGGCCAACCACATCTCCTGGGTCGATATTGCCGCCCTCGGCGCCCTATGCCCCGGACACTTCGTCGCCAAGTCGGAAATCGAGGCCTGGCCCGTGATCGGCTGGCTCGCGCGCCAGGCCGGCACCTATTACATCCAGCGTGGGGACCGCACGGCCTCGGCAGGCGTCGCCCAGCGCATGACCGAGGCCTTCCTGCGCCATCAATCGGTGCTGCTGTTTCCCGAGGGGACATCGACCGACGGGCGCGAGGTGCGCCCCTTTCATGCGCGCCTGTTCGCCGCCGCGATAGAGGCCAACTGTCCGGTCCAGCCAGTCGTGTTGAGCTACCCAGACACCCAGGGCGGCATCCATCCGGCCGCGCCCTTCATAGGGGACGATACGCTGGTCAATCACCTCTGGGGACTCTTGCGCGCGCGCGGCGAATTCACAGTCGAGGTTCGTTTCCTTGCCCCGGAACTCCCGACCGGCCTCAGCGCCCGCACACTTGCCAATCGCGCCCACGAAGTCATCGTCGCCCACCACGGCGGCATGCGCGGCGCGCCGGCGGACGGTTTATCGGAATAACGGCCCGGGTCCGTCGTGTAGGGATTTGTAAAGCCCGGCGGCGCCGGCTCAGCAAGTCGGGTATCCTGTCGCCATGCCGCGTATCCTCCTGGTCGACGATGACGCACGCCTGCGCGAGCTTTTGAGCCGCTACCTCTCGGAGCAGGGCTTCGTGGTCGCCGCCGTGCCCGACGGACGCGCCATGGACAAGGCCTTGGCGCGCGCCGCCTACGATCTCCTCATCCTGGATATCATGCTGCCGGGAGAAAGCGGCCTCGATGTCTGCCGGCGCCTGCGTGCCGAGGGTCGTTATATCCCGCTGCTCATGCTCACCGCACGCGGCGACGAGGCCGATCGCATCATGGGGCTCGACCTCGGGGCCGACGACTATCTGGCCAAACCCTTCAACCCCCGCGAACTCGTGGCGCGTATCAATGCCGTGTTGCGCCGTCAACGCCCGCCCGACGACAAGAAGCTGCGCTTCGGGCGCTATCAGCTCGATATCCACGAACGCGCCCTGACCGCAGACGGGACACCCGTGGATCTTACGACCGCCGAATTCGATCTCTTGCGTGTACTTGCCACCCACCCGCGCCAGCCCTTGTCGCGCGACATCCTGATGCAGCTCGCCAGAGGCCGTGACCACATGCCCTTCGATCGCTCCATTGACGTACGGATCTCGCGCCTGCGCCGCTTGCTTGAGGATGACCCGGCCAAACCGCGCTTCATCCAGACCGTGTGGGGCTTTGGCTATGTGTTCAATCCGGGCGATACCCCGTGAGACTGTGGCCCGATACCCTCTTTGGGCGCACCGCGCTCGTCATCGCGCTCGCGCTCGTCATCGCCCAGGCCACCTTCCTGATCCTGGCGCGGCTGTCTTTCAGTCGCGTGCACGTCACGCAAATCGCCGACCTCGTGGCCGGCGAGGCGCGAATCGCCGGTGCCGCCCGCTCCCTGGTGCCACCCGGCCGGCAAACGACCCTGATGCACGCCCTGAAGGCGGCTGGCGTGCATTACGACCCCACCCCACCCGCAGGTCCGCGCGCCCGTGGCCCGTTCGCGCGCGCCCTCACCCGCGAACTGGCGGCCCGCGGCGTCCCGGCGCGCGTCGCGTTGCGACCGCAGGGGCTGCTCATAGAGACGCACGGCGCCGGCGCGCCGGTCTCTGTCCATCTGCCGGGCCGCCCTCCGGCCCTCCCCTGGCCGCGCATCGGCTTTCTGATAGTCGGCGCGGTACTGACCGGCGCGGGGGCGCTACTGGTGGTACGGCGCGTCAACCGGCCGCTCGCCGCGCTCGCCCAAGCCGCCACCGGCTTCGGCCGCGGCGAGACCCCGCCCCCCCTGCCGGAAGATGGCCCGGCGGAGATCCGCAGGGTGTCGCGGGCCTTCAACCGCATGACCGAGGATGCGCGCCGTTATGAGCGCGATCGGGCGCTGCTGCTGGCCGGCGTGTCCCACGACCTGCGCACGCCGCTTGCGCGCATGCGCTTGGCCGTGGAGATGTATGGGGGTGATCCTGAATTGCAGGCGGGCATGGTCCAGGATATCGAGGAGATGGATGCGATCCTGGCCGAATTTCTCGCCTATGCCCGTCACGGTGTCCAAGAGGCCCCGGTCATGGGCGACCTCAATGCGCTGGTCCACGATGTGGTCTGGCGCTTCCGGCGTCACACACCCGATATCGACTACCAGCCCGAGCTGGTGCCACGCTTCCCCTACCGGCCCGTCGCCATCGGCCGGCTGGTATCGAACTTGGTGGATAATGCCGTCTCCCACGGCAAACCGCCGATCGTGGTGCGTCTCTTGGCCACCGAAGGCTGCGTGCGCATCGTGATAGACGATAGCGGCCCGGGCCTGAGCGAGGCGCGCTGCACAGAACTCGTCGCCGCTCGCGAACTGCACGCGAGCGACCGCCGCGGGCTCGGGCTTGCCATCGCACGACGGATCGCCGAGGCCCACGGCGGCACGCTCGACCTCGCTCCACGCGACGGGGGCGGGCTGCGCGTCACTATCCGTCTCCCCCTGCCCGGGGATGCCCGTTTATTCGAAGGCGCAGCCGGTGCGCAGGCCCATCGCCTTTAGGATTTTGGCCAAGGGGCACAAACCGGTGAACGCCGCCTGCAAGAGATTCGCGCCCACAAAGGCCGTGACCCACAACCAATCGGCGGACACATAATGCGCAAGCAGCAGACTGAGCAGGACCACGCTTCCGGCAAAGGCCATCACGACCCGATCGACTGACATAAATCACCTCCTGAGAGTTGACACATGGACTTATTATATCATGGATCGCTAATATTGTAGGGGCGACGGCGACCCGAGACCCCATGAATCACCGTCGCCCTGCGGACATCCGGGCGCGCCGACATCATCGGTGGCAGGCCGGTACACCCTGCCTGCCGCCCCGAAAGCTCTTACGCCACGCGCGAGCGACCCAAGCCCTCGGCGCCCGGCAGTCCCTGGACAGGATCCGGCCGGCGGAAAGGAGATGGCCTTAGAGAAAGTCCGGCCACGCGAACCGGGCATCGGCGACCGCCACGAAAGACGGGTTGAGCTGCCGGGCATGGTGGTAGACAAGCGGCTGGCGGCCAGCCACCCATACCGCCCCACCACTCTCTTCCACCAGGCATTGACCGGCGGCCGTGTCCCAGGTATGCGTCGGGCCAAAGCGCGGATAGAGGTCGGCGCGTCCTTCAGCAAGCCAACCAAATTTCCATGCCGAACCGAGCGCCGTGCGTTCGATGCCCCGCTCGTCGCACGCCAGCGCCTCACACAACCCGGTTACCGCCTCGGTCCCGTGCCGGGCGCTGCCCACCACACGCACCGGACCGCCAACGAACGCCCGTCCGTTCAGACGCTGCACGCCCCCCCGCGTCCTCTTGAAGGCGCCGCCGCCCTTTAGCGCGAAATAGCACTCGCCTGTGACCGGCACGAATATGACGCCCACGACCGGCCGCCCGCCCTCGACGAGCGCCACATTCACCACAAAGGCGCCGGTGCGCGCCACGTATTCCTTGGTTCCATCGAGCGGGTCGACAGACCAGTATCGGTCCCCGGTAATCTCGCCACCCTCTTCCGAGGCCACCGGCACATCCGGCGTGGCCTGAGCGAGCACCGTCATGATGGCTTCGTGCGCGGCCCGGTCGGCCGGCGTTACCGGACTGCCGTCGCTTTTCAGATCAACGGGTCCGGTGGTACGGTAGTGCCCCAGTATCGCCGCGCCCGCCCGTTCTCCCGCGGTCTGCGCCCATTCCAGATATCGCCCGTAACCCGCATTCACTTCGCTCTTCCCCTTGTAATGATGTGTCAATGACGCCGATGGGTGACTATTATTCCATAACACGCGCCCACGCGCTTGCGAAGCACCGGGACCCGGCCATACCTCCGAAAATCCGGGTCCCTGCCATAAATTGCCATACATTCCCTGCGTTTTTTATGGCAATTTTAGACGTCTATGATTCCATGCTGCACGACGCGTAGGGATTCCATGGCGCACGACAAGCAGGTCTCCTGGCCAAATTCATGAAAATAGGTGCTGCTATTGTCGCTAAAATGCGGTATAGTTTGCGCCCAAAGAATCGGGGACGGTTCTTGACGACAGCGGCAACGCCTCTCGACGGGGAACGTTCGTGGAACCAAACACAGGCGGCGTTGTCCTTGGCAAATTGATAGCAACTATTAAGGTAAACTCAACCGATGACAATGAAAATTACTGCGGCAACGCGCGCTCTTACGGCACTTGCACAGGAGACACGACTTGGCATCGTCCGATTGCTGGTCAAGGTGGGCCCGAGCGGGCTCGTAGCCGGTCAAATCGCCTTACGTCTCAAACTTGCTCCGGCCACATCGTCCTTCCACCTGTCGCAGCTGACGCAAGCCGGGCTTATCAAGCCATCGCGGGAAGGCCGCTCGATACGCTACGCCCCCGTGCTTGGCACCATTGGGGAATTGTTGGCGTTTCTGGAGGAGAATCTGAGCGGTGGTCCGACCGAAAAGGCGGCAGCCAAAGCATCGGCGAAGAGCACGCCGAAGTCTGCGGCCAATAGCGCGACGAAGGCCGCGCCGGCCAAAAAGAAGGCGGCTCGCAAGAGTCGCTGAGGGTAACGGCGAAACCTGGGCGAGACGGGCGGACGGCGTGCCGCCGTTCGTCTCGATCCCTCAGGCGCCAGAACGCGCGCACAGCACGACGAGCTTCAGGTCTCGCTCGACGAGTGAGGCGAAGGTCGTCTGCTCGTAGACCGCAAGCCCCAGGACCGGATGACGAAAGGTCTTGACTGCGGGATCGCGTAATGACACCTCACGCCGCTGCCAGTAGGCGCGGAACTCGGCACTTTGGCGGCCAAGGTCCGCGACCAGCTCCTCGTACTGCCCCTCTCCCGCGAGATCCCCGGCATCCGCCGAAAACTCCGCCACCAACCGGCGCGCGCGCTGCGGCCAATCGACCACGAAGTCACGCGCCGCTGGTACGCAGAACATGAAACGCAGCAGATTGCGCTCCTGACCCTGGGATCCGAGCCAATCCGGAAACAGGGCCTCGGCCTCCTTGTTCCAGGCCAGCGCGTCCCAATAGCGCCCCAGACAATAGGCCGGGCTTGCGATGCGTTCCAGGACCGCTGCGATCGCCGGCGGCACGCGCGGCGTCCGGCGATATGCGCGCTGCGGTGCAAGACCGGCCGCCTCCCAAAGGTAACGCCGTTCAGCATCGGTCACGGCCAGTACATCGGCGAGCCGCGCCAGGGTATCCGGAGAGACCTGGGGCGCGCCCCTGCTCGATCCACGTATACCATGTGACGCTGATCCCACACAGTGTGGCCAACTCCTCACGGCGTAGGCCCGGCGTACGGCGCCGTCGCGCACTCGCCATCCCCGGTGGCGCGGCGCGCTCGCGCAGCATGCGCAGGAACCGCCCCAGCTCTTCCGGTCTGGTTGTCATGCCGATCCCGGTAGTCTTTATCAGAATGCGCGGAAAACCCCGCCGTTCAGGGCGGGGATGCAGAGCGCGGCGGGTAGGCGGCTCAATGCCGCCGTGCTCGCCTAATCCGGTGTTTGTTGCTGCTCGACATTGTGCCCCGCCGTTCAGGGCGGGGATGCAGAGCGCGGCGGGTAGGCGGCTCAATGCCGCCGTGCTCGCCTAATCCGGTGTTTGTTGCTGCTCGACATTGTGGGCCGCATGGCCCATGTACTGGCGAATAATGGAAATGGGCGCACCGCCGCAGCTTCCGGCAAAGTACGATGGAGACCAGAGCGCTCCGCCCCACAGTCTCTTGCGAACGCTGGGATAATTCTTTTTGCGGATCATGCGGCTGGAAACTCCCTTGAGGCTGTTCACCAGTGCCGAAACGGGCACGGTCGGCGGGTAGTTCACCAGCAGATGCACATGGTCATCCTCTCCGTCGAACTCCACCAGCTCCGCGCTGAAATCCTGGCAGACGGCGACGAAGAGGCCGCGCAGATCGGCCAGCACCTCGCCAGTGAATACACCACGGCGGTATTTCGTCACAAAGACCAAGTGAACATGCAGGTTAAAAATGCAATGTCTGCCATGCCTTACTTCAGCTGCATCCGTCATTGACCAAGCATACAATAGAACCATGCTCATCCGCAAAGCCGTGCGCTACCGACTGGAAACCACGCCAGAGCAGGAAAACCTTCTGGCCCGTGCGGTAGGCTGCGTGCGCTTCGTCTGGAATCGCGCGCTGGCCCTCCAGCAGTCCTATCTCGCCCAGCGCTGCGGCCGTTTCTCCTACGGCGATATGGCGCGCTGCCTGACCACTTGGCGCCAGAGCGAGGCCTTCGGGTTTTTGGCCGAATCCCCATCGCAACCGCAACAGCAAACACTGAAGCACCTGGACCGGGCGCTCAAGGACGCCTTCGACAAGAAATCTTCCAAACGCTTCCCGGTGTTCAAGAAGAAAGGGCACCATGACAGCCTGCGTTACCCGGACCCCGAACAGATCCGGATCGATCTGAAGCCCCAGGATGACGATGGCCGAAGCGTGCTTCCTAAAATCTTCCTGCCCCGCATCGGTTGGGTGAAGTTCCGCAAGTCTCGCCTCATCGGGGGCGAAATCCGCAATGTCACGGTAAGCCGCGCCGGCGGACATTGGTATGTGGCCATCCAGATCGAGAAGGAAATCGCCGATCCGGTGCATCCGGCCCCCACCGCCGTGGGCGGTGATCGGGGCGTGGCGAATCTGCTCACGCTGTCGGATGGGACCGTGTTCCTGCCGGTGACGGCCTATCGCCACCGGCAAAAACAACTGGCCAAGGAACAAAAGACCCTGGCGCGCAAGGTGAAGTTCTCGGCCAACTGGAAGCAGCAGAAGGCCACGATCACGCGACTGCATCAGAAGATCGCGGAAATCCGAAAAACCGTACTGCATCAGGTCAGCACCATCATCAGCCAAAACCACGCGGTGGTGGTGCTGGAAGACCTGAAGGTGCGGAACATGACGGCGTCCGCCCGCGGCACCGTCGCACACCCCGGACGCAACGTCCGGCCAAAAGCGGGGCTCAACAAAGCCATCCTCGATCAGGGCTGGGGTCTGTTCAAACAGATGCTGGGTTATAAGCTCCAATGGGCGGGCGGTATGCTGCTCTTGGTGGATCCGGCCTACACCTCGCAAGGGTGTGCGGTGTGTGGAGTGGTGGATGCGCGCAATCGCGTCACACAAGCCGAATTTGCTTGTCAACGCTGTGGTCACAAAGACCACGCCGATGTGAACGCGGCACAGAACATCCTCGCAAGAGGGTTGTTATCAACGGCGGGGCACGTCGGGGTAGCCTGTTCTCCGGCATAAGTCGGAGAGTTGTCCGGAACCAAAGGGAGCCGCCGGACAATCGAAGGGGCCGAGGTCAGGCCGCTGTTGGCAGGAAGGAATCCTCGTTCTTCAGGGCGAGGAGGATGTCAAACCATAAGTCGGAGAGTTGTCCGGAACCAAAGGGAGCCGCCGGACAATCGAAGGGGCCGAGGTCAGGCCGCTGTTGGCAGGAAGGAATCCTCGTTCTTCAGGGCGAGGAGGATGTCAAACCAGTATAACAGGCCCGTCTGGTACCGGCATGTCGGAGATGTATGCTGACGCGGGTCGTTAATTGCAAGGGATGTCTGCCATGAGCCATGACCAAGATGTCACGCGCCAGTTCGATGATGTCGCCGCCCGCTATGAAAACAGCGCCGTGCATGCCGAGGGCCCGGATCTCGCGCTGTTTCGCCATGCCGCCGAACGCCTGCGCCCCCGCCACGCCCTCGATGTCGGTTGCGGGCCCGGACACGTGGCCTTGGCGCTGGCCCCGTTCTGCACCCATGTGCAGGCGGTCGACGCCAGCCCCGCCATGCTCGCGATCGCCGCCGCCCGCGCCCGCGAGGCCGGCCATGGCCATATAGACATCCGGGAGGCGTCAGCCGCCCGGCTGCCGTTTGCCGATGCCGCCATGGACCTCGCCACCTGCCGTTTCAGCGCCCACCACTGGCGCGACGTAGCCGCGGGGATACGCGAGATCGGGCGCGTCCTGCGTCCGGGCGCAACCTTCATCTTGACTGACAGCGTCGCCCCCGACGACCCGCTGGCCGACACCCACCTCCAGGCCATCGAGGTCTTACGGGACCCGACCCATGTGCGCAACTACACGGTCTCTGCGTGGATGGCGCTCCTTGCGGCGCACGGCCTGGCGCCTTTGCGGACGGATCATTTCCGTATTCGTCTGGTATTCGCCGATTGGGTGGCGCGCGCCAAGACTCCGCCTTCGCGGATTGCCGCGATCGAGGAGCTGCTGTCCAAAGCCCCGGCCGAGGCGCGCTCGCGACTGGGCGTGGAAGAAGACGGCTCGTTTCATCTCGACGTCCTGACCGTGCAGTGCGCGAAGCGCGGCTCGTGACAGCAAGCGCGACAAGCCCGGCCTCTTGGGGGTCTGGACGAGAGGCCCCAAGGGGTCTTGGAAGACCCCCTGCCATGGTAACGCCGGCGGCGCAAGGGGCCACGTTCCGGGAATCTCTCGTTGGTGGGTGCATCAAGGGCCATGTCTTAAAGCCACTGGCCGTGGAAACCCGCCGAAGCGGCCCCGCGCAGCCCCTGGAAGCAAGGGCCGCGGCAACCGTCGCCGGGGGCATCTCAATGAGGGACGACAAAGCGGTTTTCGATCACCCCTATCCCCGTAATCCGCATGCGCACCACGTCGCCCGCGGCGAGATAGGAAGGTGGTGTGCGACTCATGCCGACCCCCGCAGGGGTACCGGTGGCAATGACATCACCCGGCTCGAGCGTGATGAGATGCGAAAGATGGCTGACGAGTGCCGGGACATCATAGATCATGTCCGAGGTGCGGCCCTGCTGGCGCAGCTCGCCATTGACCCAGGTCTCTAACACGAGATCTTGCGGGGCCCCGACATCCGTCCTCTCGACCACGGCGGGACCCATCGGGGCAAAACCATCACTGATCTTTCCGGCGAGCCATTGGCCGGTCCGAAACTGCAGGTCGCGGGCGCTCACATCATTGATCACGGTGTAACCAAACACATGGTCCAAGGCCTCATTCAGGCCGACCCGCCGCGCGCGCCGGCCGATGACGACACCGAGCTCCACTTCATAGTCGACCGCCTGCGACTGCGGCGGCAGCCGGACATCATCGCGCGGGCCGGTGATGGCGTTGGCCCATTTCGCGAAGAGCGGCGGCTCAGGTGGCACCGGCTGCCCGACCTCACGGGCGTGACTGCGATAATTGAGGCCGATGCCGATGAAGCGGCCGGGGTCGTGCAGCGGTGCGCCTAGCGTAAGGACCGCGGCATCCAGGGCGCGCGCGCCATCCCCCGCGCCATGGCCGCGCAACGCCTCGAGAAAGGCGTCGACCCCGGGTGATGCCAGAAGCGCACGCAGACTGGCGGCGGCGAGCGCCGCCGGGACACCCGGCAGCCTCCCGCCCCTTAAGTCCCGGTACCGGCGATAGCAGTCGGCGAGATCGTAGAAGGCGCCCTTGATGTTCACGCCCAGGCGGTAACCACCCCGCGCCTTCTTGTAGCGCAAAAACTCCATGCCATGCCCCTTTTTGGGAATGCCCCGGCTACGGCGCCGGCCGGCTTCTATAAATCTGCGTGATATGCCCCATCACACCATGAAATAACTATCTGATTCTTATCAGGTTATCAAAACAATTCTCTGGTATTCCGGTAGGCTTTTCGTGTACCGTTCAAGCGTCGCCACCTTATCTGTTCCGGGAGACCGTATGTCGGCAACACAACACGATCACGAGCATGGCACGTCGGAGGTGAAGTATTCCACCTGCTATATGTGCGCCTGCCGGTGCGGCATCAAGGTGACGATCGAGAACAATCAGGTCCGCTTCATCCAGGGTAACCGCAACCATCCGATCAATAAAGGCGTGCTGTGCGCCAAGGGGTCGGCGGGCATCATGAAGCAATGCTCACCGGCGCGCCTGCGCAGCCCGCTCATGCGCAAGCCCGGTACCGAGCGCGGCGCCGGGGAGTTCATCGAGATCTCCTGGGACCAGGCGCTGGACATGCTCACCGAGCGGCTCGCGCGCATTCGCGCCACCGATCCCAACAAGTTCGCGTTCTTCACCGGCCGCGACCAGATGCAGGCACTCACGCGCCTATTCGCCGAGCAGTTCGGCACGCTCAACTGGTCGGCGCATGGCGGCTTTTGTTCCGTGAACATGGCCGCCGCCGGACTCTATACCCTGGGCTACGCCTTCTGGGAATTCGGTGATCCGGACTGGGACCGCACCAAGTATTTCATGCTCTGGGGGGTTGCCGAAGACCACAACTCGAACCCGATGAAGATCGGTATCGAGAAGCTGAAGAGTCGCGGCGGCAAGTTCGTCGGCATCAACCCGGCGCGCACCGGCTATCAGGCGGTCGCCGATGAATGGGTGCCGATCCGGCCCGGCACCGACGCCATGCTGGCGCTGTCCATGATCCACGTCCTGCTCTCGCGCGAACTCTTCGACTGGGAGTTTCTGATCCGCTACACCAATGCCCCGTTTCTCGTGGTGCAGACCCCCGGAGAGAAGGGCGACGGACTCATCTATCGTGACGAGGCCGGGCAACCGCTGGCCTGGGATCTCAAGAAAGAGGCATTCGTAAACGGCCTCGACGCCTCCTGCCACCCGGCGCTCTTCGGCGAACACAAGGCCCCCGATGGACGCACGGTGAAGACCGTCATGACGCTGCTTGCCGAACGCTACCTGGACGAGCGTTTCGCGCCCGAGAACGCCGCCAAGATCTGCGGGGTGCCGGCCGCCACCATCGAGCGCCTGGCGCTGGAAATGGCCCATGTGGCCTTCAAGGAAACCATAGAAATCGCCGTCGAATGGACCGACTGGGCGGGCCGCAAGCACGACAAGTTCATCGGCCGGCCGGTGTCCATGCATGCCATGCGCGGGGTCTCGGCGCATTCCAACGGCTTTCAGGCGGCGCGCGCCATCCATTTCCTGCAGATCCTGCTCGGCACGATCGACTGCCCCGGGGGATTTCGCGCCAAGCCCCCCTACCCGCGGCCGGTGCCATCGCCCGGCAAGCCCGCCCGGCATAGCGCCCCCAACACACCGCTCGATGCGCACCCGCTCGGCTTCCCGACCGCCCCCGAGGATCTCGTGATCGATGACGAGGGGCGACCGTTGCGCATCGACAAGGCCTACTCGTGGGAGGCGCCGATCGCCAATCACGGCCTCATGCATATGGTGATCACGAACGCCGTCAAGGGTGACCCCTACCCGATAGACACCCTGTTGTTCTTCATGGCCAACATGGCCTGGAACTCGAGCATGAACACCGCCAACATCCAGGACATGCTGCGTGCCAAGGGTCCCGACGGGGAATACAAGATCCCATTCCTGGTGGTGGCCGACGCCTTCCACTCCGAGACCGTGCATTTCGCGGATCTCGTGCTGCCGGACACCACCTATCTCGAGCGCTACGACGCGATCTCGCTCCTCGATCGGCCGATCTCCGAGCCGGATGCGGTGGCCGACTCCATCCGCCATCCGCTGCTCGCGCTCGATCGTGACGTTCGTCCCTGGCAGGAGGTCATGATCGAGATCGGTGCGCGCCTGAAACTCCCGGTGTTCACGAACGCGGATGGAACGCCCAAGTACAAGGGCTATAAGGACTTCATCACCTATTACGAGCGCGAGCCCGGCATAGGCTTCCTGGCCGGCTACCGGGGCGCCGACGGCAGCAAGTCGCTGCGCGGCGAACCCAATCCCCAGCAGTGGGAGCGCTACATCGAAAACCAGGGCTTCTTTCAGTACCACCTGCCCAAGGGCATCCGCTACATGCGGTTCGCCAACAAGGGCTACCTGGAATTCGCCGTGGAGGCGGGCTTTCTGAAGACCGCCGAGCCGATCATGATCGAGCTCTATTCCGAGGCCATCCAGAAGTTTCGTCTGGCCGGGCTCGGGCTCTACGATGGCCCGACCCCCAAGGAACGTGTCGATCAGGAGCGTCTGGCCACCTACTTCGATCCCTTGCCGGACTACTACGAGCCGTTGGAGCAGCAACGCATCGACAAGGAGGAGTACCCGTTCTTCGCGGTCAACCAGCGCCCGATGATGATGTACCACTCGTGGGATTCGCAAAACGCCTGGCTTCGGCAGATCATTGCCCAAAACCATCTGTACATGAACCGTGCCCGCGGCGAGAGTCTCGGATTCAAGGACGAGGACTGGGTGTGGGTGGAATCGCACAACGGCAAGATCCGCGTGCAGCTGCGCTTGATCGAGGGCTGCCAGGAAGACACGGTGTGGACCTGGAACGCGATCGGCAAGCAATCGGGCACGTGGGGATTGAAACCCGGCGGTCCCGAGGCCACCGAGGGCTTCCTCATGAACCACCTGATCTCGGAGCTCCTCCCCGAGAAGTCCGGCGAGCGGCGGCTTACGAATTCCGACCCGATCACCGGGCAGGCGGCGTGGTACGACCTGCGCGTGAAAGTCACGCGCGCCGCCCCTGGCGAGGAAGGCGTATGGCCGACATTCGCCAATGTCTCGCCGTTGCCGAACGCGGCGCCCAAACCCGACATCCTGCGCTATAACACGCGCACCAAAGCGAGTTAAGGAGTTCGTCATGCGCCTAGGTCTTGTCATCGATCTCGACACCTGCGTCGGCTGCCATGCGTGCGCGACGGCCTGCAAGCAGTGGAACACGAGTTCCATCACAGCCCCGCTCACGGATTACGATCCCTACGGAAAGGAACCCTCCGGGGTGTGGTTCAACCGTATTCGCCATTATGAGATCGGCGAATACCCGAACAACAAGACCATCAACTTCCCGATGTCGTGCATGCACTGCGAAAACGCCGAGTGCGTGACCGTATGCCCGACGGGCGCCTCCTACAAGCGTCCCGAAGACGGCATCGTGCTTGTCGATCAGGACAAGTGCATGGGCTGCAACTACTGCTCCTGGGCCTGCCCATACGGCGCGCGCGAACTCGATCGCGAGTCGGGCACCATGAAGAAGTGCACCTTGTGCGTGGACCGCATCTACGACGAGACACTGCCGGTCGAGGACAGGCAGCCGGCATGCGTGCTGGCCTGTCCGGCCCATGCGCGTCTGTTCGGTGACCTCGACGATCCGGAGAGCAGCACGAGCCGCGCCGTGCGCGAACGCGGCGGTTATGCGCTCATGCCCGAGCTCAACTACAACCCGACGAACCATTATCTGCCACCGCGGACACGGCCGGCGATCCCCACCTCCGACCTCCCGCGCGGATCGCTGGCGCGCAAGGTCAAGGAGTGGGTCAACCGTGTCATCGAACGTTAAATACATCAGGGGGCTTAAAATATGAACCCGTCACTTGCCGTCATATTCTTAACGCTCTTCTCGGGCGCCGGATTCGGTCTCATGGCGATGGTCGCAGTCGTGAACGACTTCACTATCGACGGAGGCTTGAGCCCGTTGCGTACCGCCATCCTCGTGGCGCTCGCCTTGCTGCTCGTGACCATGGGCATGGTGTCGTCGACTGCGCACCTCGCGAACCCGAAGAATGCCTGGCGGGCGTTCACCCGCTGGCGGACCTCATGGCTTGCACGCGAGGGCGTGTTCGCGGTGCTGTTCTATCCGCTGGCCATCGCCTATCTGGGCTGGGTGTTCTTCACAAACACCGACCAAGATGGCGGGGCGCTCGTGCTCGGCAACGTCGCAGCTCTGGTCGGGCTTATCACGATCTTCTGCCAGGGCATGATCTACGCCTGCCTGCGGACCATACGGCAGTGGCATACACCGCTCGTCCCGGCGAATTTTTACGCCCTCGGGCTTGCGCTCGGCATGACCATCGTCGCAACCAGCCGGGTGCTGGCCCGTGGGCCGGATCTCATACTAGTAAGCGCGGCCTGCGCCCTGCTGGTGGCGGCCGGGGTCATGAAGGCGATCTATTACTTCTGGATCGGCGCCCCGAGCGGCACGACCCTGCAGACCGCCACGGGTTTTACGGGGGGACGGGTGAAACTCCTGGATCAGGGGCACACCTTCGGCACGTTTCTGACCCATGAGTTCAGCAACTGCATAAGCCCGGCCCGCGCCCGGAACTTCAAGATCGCGGTCTATGCCCTGGGATTCCTTGCGCCCATGGCCATCCTGCTTGCCGCCGCCCACATGTCCCTTGGTCTGGGCGTGCTGTTGGCGCCACTGCTGGCCTTCATCGGGATCGGGCTCGAGCGCTACCTGTTCTTCGTGGAGGCCCAGCATGTGGTGAATCTCTACCACGGCCGCATGCCTGGCTCCCTGCCGCAGATGCATCCGGCCTTGCGCGGCGGGGCGGTGAGCCCGGCGGTGGCCAGAAAGCCGCTCGTCCCGAGTTACGAGAAACGCTAGAGCTTATCGGCGCCGGCCGTTATAGTGCCCGAAGATCACGAGCGCGAGAGCCGGGTCATGGCGGACGAGAGGGAAAACGGCGGCCTTACGCACTTCGATGCGCATGGCCAGGCACACATGGTGGATGTGACCGAGAAGGTCGTCACCTCCAGGGTGGCCACGGCCGAGGGGCACATCACCATGGCCGAGGCGACCGCTGACACCATCCGCGCCGGCACGACTCGCAAGGGCGATGTCCTCGGTGTCGCGCGGCTGGCCGCCATCCAGGCCGCCAAGCGCACCGATGCCTTGATCCCGCTCTGTCATCAGGTCCCGATCTCGGGACTTGATGTCAGCTGGGCATTCGTGGATGCCACCTGCCTGCGCTGCTCGGTCAGTGTCCGCACGCGCTATGTGACCGGCGTGGAGATGGAGGCCCTGACGGCCGTAGGCATTGCGCTCTTGACCGTTTACGATATGTGTAAGGCCATGGACCGCGGCATGGTCATTGACGGAATCCGCTTGGTGCACAAGGAGGGAGGCCGCTCTGGAACCTGGGATCGCACGTGATATGGCAGACGCCGGGGTCCTCGTCCCGCAGGCAAAGGATCTCCATGACCGTTTCGGTCGCCGGATTTCCTATCTGCGGGTATCGCTGACCGAGCACTGCAACCTGCGCTGCCGATATTGCTCTCCTGAAAAAGGCACACCGCGCTTTGCGCGCAAGGACCATCTGGCGCCCGCCGAACTCGACCAGCTGCTTTCGGTGTTTCGTAGCCTCGGCGTGCGCCATATGCGCTTCACCGGCGGCGAACCGCTGCTCTACCCCTGGCTTGTCGACCGCATCGCCCATGCCCGCGGCCTCGGCATCGAGAAGCTGAGCGTCAGCACCAACGGCTACCTGCTCGACCGGCTCGCCGGGGCGCTGGCGGACGCGGGCCTGAAGCGCCTCAATGTGAGTCTCGACAGCCTCGTGCCGGAGCGTTTCGCGCGCATCACCCGCGGGGGTGATGTGAACCGGGTCCTGCGCGGTCTTTTCATCGCCCGCGAGTCCATCCCGCACATCAAATTGAACGTGGTCCTCCTGAAAGACGAGAATTTCGCTGAGATCCCGGCGCTCGTCGACTTCGCACTTGCCGAGCGCTTCGACATCCAGTTCATAGAGACCATGCCCTTAGGGATTGCCGGCAGCACAAGCCGCGCCGAAAGCTACGTGAGCGTGGCCGAGGCCGAGGCATGTATTGCGCGCTCGCACGCCCTGGTGGCACGTCCGAGGGCGCCCGATGACGGGCCCGCCCGGCGGTTTGGCGTCGCCGGTTTTGCCAGCGATATCGGCTTCATAAGCCCCATCAGCCAGAACTTCTGCGCCGGTTGCAACCGCGTGCGCCTGACCTCCACCGGGCGACTTGTCTATTGCCTGGGCCAGGACGACGGGGTCGATCTCCTCGCGCCGCTACGCGCCGGGTTGACGCCCGAGGCCCTGGCGGATCTCATCCGTGATAAAGTCTGGCACGAAAAGCCCGAGCGACACACCTTCAACGATGAACCCGGACGCGCGGCGCCCGTCTATATGATGCGTTTGGGAGGCTGACTGTGATCACCGTTCGCTGTTTTGCCGCGGTGCGCGAGATCCTCGGGTGCGACACGCGCAAGCTCGCGCCCGCCGACACACCTCAGCGCGCCTCGGATGTGCTGGAGGCGCTTGCCGGTGCGCGAGTCGCCGATCTCCCCAAACCCCTTCTCGTCGCCATCAACTGCGAACATGCGTCGCTCGCAAGCCTCGTCCACGACGGCGACGAAGTCGCATTCTTCCCGCCCGTGAGCGGCGGCTGATGATCGTCAGACTGCAGACCGGAGACTTCGATGCCGAGCGCGAGGCGCAGGCGCTCGATGTCAAGGGCGCGGGCGCGCGGGTAAGCTTCGTCGGCACGGTGCGCGACAGCGCGCAGGATCGCACGATCACAGCGCTCGAGATCGAACACTACCCGGAGATGACGCGCGCGGAACTGTCTCGCATCGGCGCATCCGCCCAGGCCCGCTACAATCTTCAAGAGGTGCTCATCATCCATCGCCATGGGCGCCTCGCCTGCCATGAACGCATCGTGCTCGTCACCGTGTGGTCGGCACACAGGGCCGAGGCCTTCGCCGGCTGCCAGGCGATCGTCGATGCCCTGAAGACCCGCGCCCCCTTCTGGAAAAAGGAGATCTCGCCCGAGGGCGCCGTTTGGGTACCGGGTCAGAGCCCGCAGGGCCTGGAATAGCAGGGCCTAAGATAGGCGCGCCGCGACCTCGGCCAGCTTTTCCTCCAGGGCCAGCCACTGCTCCTCATCGGCGGCCTGGCGGGCCGTGACGGTCGCGCGCTCGGCCTGCAGGACCTTTATGGTCTCTCCCCCCTGCTGGTAGGCACGCGGATCACCCAATACCCCATCGATCTCGGCAAGACGCGCGGCATCCACCGCCATACGCGCCTCGATGGCCTGTTGCTCGCGCCGATAGGCCTTGGGAGATATGGTGGGGCGTCGCCCCTCCTTTTTGGGCCTCGCCACGACCTTCGGCGCACGCGATGCGACCGTCTCCCGCTGATAATCCTCGAGATCGCCGGCGTACTCCCGTACTCCACAGTCCCCCACCAGCCACAAGGTATCGGCGCACGAACGGATCAGATGGCGATCATGTGACACCAGAATCAAGGCCCCGCTATAGTCCTGCAGGGCGTAGCCCAAGGCCTCACGCATCTCCAGATCGAGATGGTTGGTGGGCTCATCGAGCAACAAGAGATGGGGGCGGCCCCACGACAGGCCGGCCAGCACAAGCCGGCTCTTCTCCCCACCCGACAGCCCCTGGATCGCCCGCTCCAGACCGCCCGAGCCGAAGCCAAAGCCTCCCAGATAGTCGCGCAAGGCCTGCAAGGGTGCGGCCGGGTCCAGGGCCACCATGTAGGAAAGCGGGGTGCCCTGTGGATCGAGCTGCTCCAGTTGATGCTGCGCAAAATATCCGACAGTAAGGCCGGCGGTCGCGGTGCGCGTCCCCGCACTCGGCGCAAGCGCCCCCAAAAGGACCTTCAGGAAGGTCGACTTGCCAGCGCCGTTGCGACCGATCACGCCAATGCGATCACCCGGCGCCACCGTGATGCCCACGCCCGCAAACAACGCAGCGGCATCCGGGTAACCGAACGCCACATCGCGTAGCGTGATCAAGGTATCCGGCACGCGTTCGGGGCCCTTCAACGGCAGCGTGTAGCGGACCTCGCCACGAAGCTTGGTCACGCGCTCCATGCGCTCCAACATCTTCAAGCGGCTCTGCGCCTGGCGTGCCTTGCTGGCCTTGGCCCGAAAGCGCGCCACGAAGCGCTCCAACGCCTCAACCTGCGCCGCCTGCTTGCTCTCCGCCGCCTCCCGCTGGACGGCCTCGAGGGCACGGCGTTCGACGTAGGCATCGTATGATCCGGCATATAAGGACAAGGTGCGATCATGGATCGCCGCTACGCGATTGACCACCGCGTTCAGGAAATCCCGATCGTGTGATACGACTAGCAATGCCCCATCGAAGCGCGCCAGATACTGCTCGAGCCAGGCGATGGCCTCGAGATCCAGGTGGTTGGTGGGTTCGTCCAGCAGCAACAGATCGGCGCGAGCCATGAGCGCGCGGGCAAGATTCAGGCGCATGCGCCAACCCCCACTCAAGACCTGGACGGGCCGCCCCAGATCCTCTTGCGAGAAGCCCAATCCGGCCAAGAGCTGGCTCGCGCGCGCCGCGGCGCTGAAACCTTCGATCGCCTCATAGCGGGCCTGGGCAGCGAAATAGCGCTCATCGTGGACCCCGCTCGCCAGGTCTTTCTCCAAGGCCCGCAACTCCGGATCCCCGTCCAGGCTACACGCCAGCACCGAGGCATCCGTATCCGGGGTCTCCTGGGCCACCGCCACGACACTCACCGCCCCCGCGAACTCAAGCCGCCCCTCCTCCGGTTCCAGGCGCTCATGGATGATTCTGAGGAGTGTGGACTTCCCCGAGCCATTGCGGCCGACAAGACCGATCCGCTGGCCCCGGTAGACTTCAAACGAGACGTCGCGGAAGAGCTCCTCGCCACCCACGCGGAACGACAGATCACGGACATTAAGCATCCGCGTATTCTACGGACTGCGGCCATGCTTGGCGATGCATGCACCAACCGCCTCATCCGGTCCGCTCTCGCCCAACGGGCCTCGCGCACACCCCGGCCCCCGCCACCCCCATCCAATAGCATCTTTGATACTAAGGGCGCTTACGGTATGATGCCACCCGGAACGGGGCGTAGCGCAGCCTGGTAGCGCACCTGAATGGGGTTCAGGTGGTCGGAGGTTCAAATCCTCTCGCCCCGACCAAATATCCCAGCCCTATCAAGAAGTTACATAGACTCTTTTCCGAGCCGCCGGTTTCCGCAAAATGAGTGCGGGGCTTTTGCGGGACTTTTCACCACAGACCCGATTGGCCGCCTCAATGAGCTGACTCAATTCCGCCGCCGAGTAGTGGTCGGTGATGCGCGTCGATTCGTGGCCAAGCAAACCCTACCGGTCCTCGAAGCGCACCCCCGCCGCGCGCAGCCGCGCTCCAAACGTGCGCTTCAGGTCATGCATATGCGCCAATGGGACGTCCGCCTCCGTGCGTGCACGCCGCCGGGCCCGGGAATTTATCTTCTGGACCGGGTGGCCGCGGTAATTGAAGACATATGGGGAGCGCCGTCCGCGCTGCGCCTCGATGACTGCCTTGGCGACCTGATTCAACACCACGCAACGCTTGCGTCGATTCTTGACGTACACCGCAGGAATCAAAAACACGGATGTTCCTAATTCCGGCACGACCACCTCCCACTCCCATTGCAACGGCACACCTCCCGCTCCCGACAACCCGTGTTGACCTTGAAGAGCGCCATGCTGGCCAGATGCGGGCAGTGCCGCAAACAGGCGCTCCTGCTCATCTCAAGACAAGAGGTACGGTTCACGTCGGTCGCGTTCTGACAGGAGCGAATGCCGGAAGGCCACAGCACGCGCCAGCCTCTTCCACTGCGGTCGCGAACCTGGCTCCAAAGCCTGGGGGAAGCGTATTGCAATAGCCGACTTTGGCCAGAAACCCGGCCCGCGTGGGCGCCAAAAACCGCGCCGGTTTCACCGGCCGAGGAGACATGCATACGCTCAAAAATCCCCGGGTCGTATGGCAGGATTCCCGGCCCTTAAGACTGATTCCGCATAAACCCACTGTCGCGGAACGCAAGCGCAGGCAAGCCGGCCTTCACCCTGGGTTCGCAAGAACCGCACAAACCGCTTCGACGCGGAGGCTTGCGAGATCACCGCGCTCATAGGCGTGGATATACACCCCTATCTCGCGGTTCCGGGCGGTCGCAACCTCGGCAGCCCGCGTGTCTTGAAGCGACTCCAGGAGCCCCTTGTCTGGGGCGCATCTGGCATCATTGCAGGTGGCCTACGCTCACCCGCCCGTTCCTACGCCCATTGCCGGATGAATCGCTGGCCTTGCCGCCGACATGGGTGCGCCCGTAGACTTCGCATCCTCCCCGCGTTTTCCCAAAATGGCGCGCCGTAATCGACTCCGTCCCGTATATCGAAAAGACATAGAAAGGCGACTACGCGTCTTAAATGACCTAGAAAGTGGCCGTCGAACCATCCAATTCGGTTCTCACTCATGATCCATATTCAATCGACCCAATCGAGCGACCGCGCGACTGCCTTTTTCCAAAACGCGCAGTACCTTGCCCGAGTTTCTTCCGACATGGCGGGCTCCCAGGACTTACCTATATCCCAGTTTGCCTTCAGATCCTCGATATTTTTCCAGTACCCAACCGCCAGTCCCGCTGCGTAAGCGGCGCCCAACGCTGTCGTTTCAGTGACCTTAGGCCTGGCAACGGGTACGTTTAGTATATCTGCTTGAAACTGCATAAGCAGTTCGTTGCCAACCATGCCGCCATCCGTCTTCAGGGTCGACACGTTGATACCAGAATCTTCCTCCATGGCTTCAACGACATCGCGCACCTGGTACGCGGCTGACTCTAGCGATGCGCGCGCCAAATGAGCGCGGGTCACAAACCGCGTGAGACCGGCGATAATGCCGCGCGCGCTACCCTTCCAGTATGGCGCGTAGAGTCCGGAAAACGCCGGAACGATGTAAACACCGCCGTTATCATCGACACTCCGGGCGAGCGGCTCAATCTGGGCCACGTCGTCGAATAGCTTGAGGTTATCCCGTAGCCACTGAACCAGGGCTCCCGTAATAGCAATCGAGCCTTCCAAGGCGTAATGAGGCACGTCGTCTCCCAACTTGTATGCGACTGTCGTCAGCAGTCCCGCCTTTGACTGGACGCGAGTTGTGCCGGTGTTCATGAGCAAGAACGACCCCGTACCGTACGTGTTCTTCGCCTCACCGGGCGCAAAGCACGTCTGACCGAACAATGCCGCTTGCTGGTCGCCCAGAATACCGGCGATCTTTGTCCCGTTCAAAGGCGAGATTCGGATTTCCCCGTGGACTGCCGATGACGGCACAATCTGGGGTAAGCAGGCACGCGGAATTTTGAATGCACTCAAGAGGGCGTCATCCCAATCGCAGGTCGCCAGATTCATCAACTGGGTGCGGCTCGCGTTAGTCACGTCCGTCACGTGACAACCCCCATTCGTGCCCCCGGTGAGATTCCAGATGAGCCAAGAGTCCACTGTCCCAAACATTGCGTCACCCGCTTCCGCCTTTTCCCGCGCACCGGGTACATTCTCGAATATCCAAAGCAGCTTGAGGCTCGAGAAATAGGTCGTGATCGGCAGACCTGTGGTTACGCGAAACCGGTTTTGGCCACCATCCCTCACATAGCGCTGAACGAGGTCGTTGGTCCGAGTGTCCATCCAGACCAACGCGTTACAAATCGGCTTGCCGGTTGTCCTGTCCCAAAGAAGCGTCGTTTCGCGCTGATTCGTGATGCCGACGGCAACAATATCCCTTGCTGATAGATTGGCGCGCGCAAGTGCTGCGCCCATCACTTCCTTCGTGTTGCTCAGGATCTGGAGCGGATCGTGCTCGACCCAACCAGGCTTCGGATAGATCTGATCATGCTCTTTTTGGGCAACCGACACGGTCGACCCCCGTCTATCGAATACGATAAAACGCGAACTCGTCGTTCCTTGATCCACAGCGCCGACATACCGTGACATACCCTTACTCCTCGCTCGAAGAAATCCAAACAGGCTTCGCCCGTTGCCATCCGATACTCTCATCTCGCAGATGTCATCAAGTGGCGGGCCGGACGGGTCTCCTTTCCTGGATAATGATCACTATGCGGAAAATACCCCACCTAGGGCACGACCCCATCCGGGATCATCATCACGCATTGTGGCTAACCCGGATATCCCCGCCCATGGACTGCGGTGGTCGGGCGAGGTATGGCCAATATCACGGTATACGCGAGAGACCGGGGGGTTGTAGGCGTAGGCTGTTTTTGCATTCGGCATGGCGTAATGATAGCCGCGACCTGAACGGAGCGAAACCATCGGCGGCGCGCCAAGTCGCGAGACGATCGCCAGGCTTTCCGAATGCCCCGAGCTCTTGGCCGCGGCGACAGAAGGACGCCACTTGCCTTTACAAGCCAGCTTGATGAGGCCAAGCATGTGGTGACCTTCATGGGCTACCCCGCGTGAAGATCCACTCGACCAAACCCCCTCAAGCCGCTGAGCAAGCAGGTCACACGCTACGCGAACGTGGTCTGGGTCTCCCCGAATGGGTACAGCATTATGCGCCTCGTCGACACTATCCTTATGGAGCAAAAAGACGATTGGATCCTGGCGAATTGCGCCCTGACCCTGGAGGCATCAGCGGAGATAGCGCCACCCTCCGGGGCGGCGTAACGAGAGACATCCGAACCGGACTCCCTATCAGCTATCAAGACATTAAACGACTTGCCGGGATGCTACCGATCCCTTGTTGGTCAAAGCAGCCGCACGCGACTTTTGTCGACCACGAGCGCCCCACCCACCTCCAGGTTAAGGCCTTCGCAACACGCGCACGGCCTCCGTGGTCGTTCGGGCGATATCCCACAATCACCAGACGCTCCGGGTCAGCTCTGAGACGCTGGTCGTTCCATGCCAAGATAACCGGAGACGACCCAAATATGCTTGCACGCCGACATGCAACTGAGGGGACGCGCACTCGCGCGCGCCAAGGTGAACGACCTTGCGCCCACTCGATCTAAAGCCCCTGACCCCTTGCTCGCCTTCCCCTATGACCTCCAATAATACCGACTGCTCAATAACCAGGAGTTCGGATTCCCTGATATTCTCTTGTTCGTACCTAAGGCTCGGCATACTCCGGGCGTCGCCATTATCTATGAAGAGAAGACGATGTACTTGCAGGGAGTCGTTGCACGAAAGAGTTTTGCGTCATGACCGATATGCCAATTCCTGCTCGATGTGGGTGCTATATGTATTACCATAAAACATTCGGCTCCTCAGTAAAATTCATGGGTGAGCTTTGGCTCAGGAAGCTTGCCAAGTGCATGATATAGCGCCATTTCGAGGATCTCCGGGGATCGGAAGCCGTACGATTTTCTGATGGTCAGTTTGGCCTTGGTGTTCAGGCCCTCGACGATGCCGTTGGAGATCTGGCCTTTGGCCTTGAACCAGTTCAGGATCAGCGGTCGGTGGCGCCGGCACATCCGGGCCATCTTCTTCATGGGTTCGATGCGGGAGCGCAACGCCGTCGTGCACCAGGCATCCAGGAACTTGCCGGCCCAGGTCGGCGAGGCGTACTCCCAGAACTGCTGGAAGTCTTCCTTCAGTAGGTAGGCCCGGACGCTTTTCAGGTTATAGCGCAGCAGTTCTTTGAGCCGTCCCTTCTGGGGGTGGTGAGATTCTCGGAGCGCTTCAAGAGGCACCAGCGGGACTTCTTCAGCACCGGCTCCCGGCCATTGCGTACCAGCTCTCGGGCCTCCTCGGCACGCACCTCATCCAAGGCGTCATTCATCTTGGCGACGATATGGAAACGGTCGAGGATATGCACGGCTTGGGAACAGCGTTCCCGAATCACGCGGATATAGGGTCGCCACATGTCCGAGCAGACGAACTCGATGCCGGCGCAGGTCTCCGGCCCCAGCATGGTGAAGAAGCCCTCGAAGGTCTTCACGGTGCGTTCCTTACCCACCCACAAGAGACGCACCATGCCGGCCTCGATCTGATAGGCGAGCGTGAGATATTTGTGCCCCCGGCTGTAGGCGATCTCGTCGACCCCGAAGGCCTTGATGGGGACCAAGACCCGGTGTTCCAGCCCCCAGCGCACGATCCACTCGACCGAGCGATACACCTGATCCCACGAGGTATGAAACGACCGGGAGACCTCCAACCATGAGAGTTTCCGGGCCCAGGTCCCAGCGCACGATCCACTCGACCGAGCGATACACCTGATCCCACGAGGTATGAAACGACCGGGAGACCTCCAACCATGAGAGTTTCCGGGCCCAGGTCGCAAGGAACTGCATGTAGGCTGTCGTCAAATGGTGTTTACCGCAGGCCCAGGGCAGGATCTCGGCGACAACGCCGCATGTGGGACAGTCCACACGCCGTCTTGCGTAAAGGAAGAAGACCGCGAATCCCCAAAACGGAAGGATCTCGGCGACAACGCCGCATGTGGGACAGTCCACACGCCGTCTTGCGTAAAGGAAGAAGACCGCGAATCCCCAAAACGGAATAAACTCAAAGGACCGTTCGGGCAGCCGGTCGTAACCCGCCCGGCGCTTCCCGCAGCCCGAGCAATAAGGCTTTGAGCCCTGACGGGGAATCACCTCGACCTCGATGGTGTTGGGGCGGGTCTCGGCAAACCAGGTCTTACCATACACGAAGCCCTTGAAATGATGACAACGATTCAATAATGTCGTGAGTTCCATGGTTAAGCGCGCAGCCTCCTCGATTCAGGGTTCGCCACGGGCGTCTTCGGAGGCCCTGGTGACACTCAAGACCTATTGTAAAGACATCGAGCGCTGGCCAGAAAGCTGGGCGGGCTTCCCCGATCTGGACGTGCCGGTGGGCGAACGGATCGCGGCGGAGTTTACGCCCTTTCTCCTGGCCTTGATCGCCGAACACCGGACGAAGAAAACCGTGAAGAAGTACGCCGATTATCTCTGGATCTTGGGCGGCGAGATTATTCATCGGACCCACTTCGAGGAGCGCGACCGGCGACTATCCGGTCGCGCCCTCATTCTCAAATACATTCACGCGCAGGGTGGTCCTTTGTGGAACGATGCGCGACGATGCGCGTTATGTGCGCGAGCATGAGGCCTACGATACCGTGTGTGCCCACTTCTACCGGTTCCTGACGGGCTCCGAGCCCTGAATTGCACCCACTAATTTCGCTGAAGAGCCAAACATTCTTATCTTCTCATAATCTTTGTCACGCCTGACACTGAGGAGATAACTCGCTGGGCCATGGTCGTGAAACACATCAAATAGCTCGACACTCATCCAGATATTGCCCAAGAAGAGAAATCATGGTGGGGCCGTCAATCACATCCGCGCGCCTGAGCGCCAAAATCAGGTTCTCTGTCTCATCATTGGCTCGCACATCATCATCAGATAAGTGTGTGATGAGTTCAGCTAGGGCATCGGTACCGGTCCTCACATACACCACCCCATGTCGCCGGGCAAGTTCTTCCACATACCGTCTGACACTGCCTTCGCGCGCGCTATCCCGCATCGCTATCTCCTATCTCTCCTCCTAATGCCGGCCGCCCATGCAAATGTTATTGGCGACATACACTGCCGCTCACCATAAGGTAAAACAGTCGCATCCGCGCCACGATCCGGTTGGCGTGCGCCGCATGCCCGAGCTCCATACGGCATGGCATCAACGCCGCGATAGTGATGGCTGATCATTTCTAACAATCGGCGAACAGCCTTCTCGGCTTCGGCATCCCTTCTAGTCGCCACCACACTCGGGATCTTCCGTGCTACGGAGCATATGACAATTTAATCGGCGGAACATGCGCATAACGCCATGCGCACGACCATCTTACTCGTCGCAGTTCACACAAAGCCGGGCATCGGCCATCAATAAGATGGTCAATAAGGTGACACGGTACATCGTCACGTTATTGTCTGCAGCAGTCACCAAAGTGACGATTGATGCCCTCTTCAGATCCCCGGCCACGCCGCGCGCCATCCCCGATTTTACGGACATAACCATTATTATTGACAATATTTTATCCCATTTTGTCGTGTTTTGTCTATTGAATGATAAACCCCCTATTGTACAAAATACTGGACAATAAACAGCGGCGCACCGCCATCAACCAGCGGCGACTCTTCACGGCCTGGGAGGTGCGGCAAGAGTCGCAACGGACGCAGGGCGGGCTCTCCTGGCAGCGTACGGGCAACAAGGACAGTCTTGTGCGCGCTCTGTCTCGTGGCGTCATAAAAAGCCTGGTTCCCCGCTCCTTCGACACCGAGCGGACTCTTGCCAATTTCCAGGCGCGCAAGGCCGCCATCCCGAACAGGCGGCACCTCTTCGATGAGCGTCTGGCCCGTCAGGCGCGCGTCTACCGGGCTTTCGTTGGGGTGTGTTTCGAAAATGGCGGGGCGATCCTGCGCGCCCTAGGCGACATGAGGCACGACCGCGAGGCCACGACGATTATTGGCGCGCACACGCTCTACGCCTACGAAGGCCTGGCGGGTGTCCACTTCGTCAGTGATCTTCTGACCACCAGGACCTGGATGTGTTGTGAGATGCGCGGAACAGATCCCTTCGCGTGGCATGCTGGCGGCACCCCGAAAAATCGGTTGTTCGTTTGACGTGTTGCGCCATGCCCCCTTTTTGAGCCGTCAATCAGGAAGGCTTTATGATGCACCTTTGCAAGAATGCGCGCCGATACATAAAACGCCCAGGCACTCGTTTGCGCCTGATGATGGGTGTGTGGCTGTGGAGGTCCCGTCGATAGGTAGCAGCATCTCGCCGCCGAGCATCGATGGCCTCCTGTCCCCGCGGGGGGTGGGCCGTGCATAGCTTCTATGGGGCGCATCTCATAGCGGAGCAGAGAGATGGTGGTCCACAATGTGAGTATTGCGCAGCGTTAGCGGCGCAACTTTGACAGAACCGTGCCCCTCCAGAGCAGCAATTCTCAATGTGAAGTGATGGATCTCCGAATACTCGGTGACAGTGTAATAACTTCCGTGTTTGAGCACCTCCGAGCCAGATGCTGGGCGCCGACCGGCATCCGCCGGCGCTACTGGATACCCATGGTCGGCGTCACATTGAGAATTGCTGCTTCCATAGGCCAGCCCAGCCCTTGCCTTCCGTAAAGTCCGGGGTATAATCCTGCGCTTCATTTTACGAGAACCGTTAGGAACTCCCATGCGCTGCACGATACGCCATAACGCCCTGAGGATCACGGATGCCCTGCTGTGGGCGTCCGTGTGGCAGGGCGTGCGCACGCAGGCGGGGGGCGGCGCACCGGGACTGCGATAGGTCGGTCCCGGCCTTCTCTAAAAACCCCGCGTGTTGGTCGCCGCGGGGTTTTTTTATAGGGGTCCGTGGCGTGATCCGGGGGGACCCCATCCCCAAGGCGAGAAACGGTCATGACCACGTTCCGCGAATCCTTGATGGCCTCAAACGACTTTATCCGCTACGGCGACCGTGGTTGCCCGCTGGTCGTGCCTACGCCCCTTGCTCGCGCCCTGCAATGGGAACGGGCGGCGCGCGAGGACGAAGAGGATCGGCTACGAGCGGATCAGGTTGCCCCACTGAAACCAGCGCCACCGCCAGGGACGGCCATACCGGTCGCACCTAGGCGCACACGACGGCGGATGGGCCTTCCGATCTTCGATGCGCAACTCGTGGCGCGCGAGATTAAGGACGCGGCCAAGGGCCGGCGCGACGAGCCCGTGCGGCTCCTGCAGGTGCTGCACGACGCAGCCCGGGATGACGGCCTGCGGCCTGTGATCCGACCATCGCGCTCAACCTTGCAACGCCTCAGCCGGGACCTGCGCCAGGGATTCCCGAACTTTGGCGCGGCGATCGACGCCCTGCTGCCGGAGCTCGCCCTCCAGGGCCGGCGGCGGCCGGAGGCTTTTCGGGTGGCGCCCCTCCTCCTGCACGGAACCCCGGGGATCGGCAAGACCACCTTTGCCGCGGCCCTGGCCGGGTACCTGAAAGTCGACTGCGAGGTCATCTCCGCGGGCGGCACTCAGGGGGCCTTCGAGATCGCTGGCACAAGCCGCCACTGGTCAACCACGAGCCCGGGGCGGGTCGCGACACTCCTTGCGCGGGGGCGCACGGCCTGCTCGGTGCTGGTGATCGATGAAGTGGACAAGCTGAGCGGGGACCAGCAGCACCCGACGGTGCCGGCACTCCTCGACCTGCTCGAGGAAAGGAGCGCCCGGCGGTTTCGGGATGCCAGCCTGGAGTTCACATGCGACGCCAGTCGCCTCCTGATCCTCGCCACCGCCAACGATATCGAGCGGGTGCCCGCGCCGTTGCGCTCGCGGCTGCGGGAGGTGGCCATTGCGCTGCCCACCCCGCTCGAGCGTCGCGAGATCGCCGCCGGCATGAGCGCGCGACTCTTGCAGGGACTGCGACCCGCCGATCGCCCGGTCCTGGACGCAGAGGTCCTGGAACGGTTGGCGACAGCCCCAATCGATCTGCGCGAGGTGCAGCGACGCCTCGCTCAAGCGGTGGGGGCGGCGGTTCTGGCGGGCCGGCGACGGGTCGGCGTAGCCGACCTCCCAGTGACCACCGAGGAAGCACGGCCCCGCATGGGCTTTGTCGAGTAGGATTCGGACCCCGTACCGGGGTCCGGTTTTTTTTCTATGAGGCGTCCGACGACGCCCGCGATTTCAGGAGGTCTGCATGGACGCATCGGTGAAGCCGTTTGAGCGCATCCTCTTTGCCGGCGACGTCCATGGCGACATGGCCCATATCCTGCCGATCCTGCGCACGGAACGGCCTGCGGCCTTGGTGCTTTTGGGCGACATCCAGACCCAGGTGCTGTGGGCGGAGCTCACGGCCCCCTGGGAGACGCTTGGCTGCACGGTCTGGTTCATTCCAGGCAACCACGACAGCGATACGGTGGAGGGTTGGGCGCATCTTGCAGCGGTCCCCGAGCGCAATCTCGATGGGCGCGTGGTGACCATCGCGGGCGTACGCATCGCGGGCCTAGGCGGAGTCTTTCGAGGACGAATCTGGGATGGGACGCAGAGCGCAGCCTTTGCGTCCCATGCCGACTACGCAGCGTGCGTACAGGCGAAGGCGGGCCGCGCGGGCGGGCCTTCGGAGGCCGACCGGGGGCGACTCTTACGGCACCACTCGTCGATCTTCCCAGAGACCTATGAGACACTTGCCGCCCAATCCGCGGATATCCTCGTGACCCATGAGGCACCGAGTTGTCATCCGCATGGCTTCGCGGCGATCGATACCCTTGCGCAATGCCTGCGCGTGGCGCGTGTCTTCCATGGGCACCATCACGACAATCAGGACTATGGCGACCGTTGCGCGCCCCTACGCTTCGTCGCCCAGGGAGTGGGGCTGCGTGGGGTGACGGACGGCACGGGGCGCGTGATCCGTCCCGGCCTCCTCGATCATGCGCGCGGGAGCCGCTGAAAGAGCGCGTCTCACACAGGCGCAAGCCCCCGGGGCGCGCAACGCATGAGAACTGAAACCCGCTATGCAGGCGATCGCCTGCATGGGCCGCGAGGCCCTATACTCCCTTGGAGGGGGAGACCATGACGCTAAGACTCCATGTGCTGTCGGATCTGCATCTCGAGTTCGCGGCCCTCCCGCGCCGGCAGGTGGCGGCGGTCCCCTGCGATGTGCATATCCTCGCAGGGGATATCGGTGTGGGCCTCCTCGGGCTCGACTGGGCGCTTGCTACCTTCACGCGCCCTGTGATCTATGTGATGGGCAACCACGAGTTCTACGGCAAACGCACCGTGCCCGACCTGTGGCGCGCGGCCTATACCAAGGTCCGGGGGACCCATGTGCACCTCCTCGAAAACGCGGCGGTCGTGATCGAGGGCGTGCGCTTTCTTGGGGCGACCTTGTGGACCGATTTGTGTCTGGCGGGCTATCTGTCCTTCGAGCGAACCACCATGGCGGTTACCGAGATCATGAACGACTACACGCAGATCCGTCTGGGACGGTATCCCAAATGGCCGCTCACCCCCGCCATGGCCTGCGCCTGGCACGACGAGAGCGCCGCCTTCCTTGAGCACGCGCTGGTGGAGCCGGCAAGCGCGCCAGGGGATAGCGGCGCCCTCTCCTACCACCGCACGGTGGTCGTCACCCACCACGCGCCCCATCCGCAGAGTCTGGGCAAGAAGCCGCCCTATACTGCCGAGGATGCGGCCTATGCGAGCGATTTGAGTGATCTTGTGGCCCACGCCGATCTCTGGATCCATGGCCACATCCACACCCATTGCGACTATCGCCTGCCTACTCCAAGCAAGAGATCCATGCGCGTCATCGCCAATCCTCGCGGCTATGACGGCATGGTGCCAGTGGCAGGGTTCGATGCGCGCTGGACGGTAGAGGTCTGAGGGACCTGTCTTGCCGTTTTTTATAGAAGGCGGGGCGATGGCGCAGGCCATGTCCGGTCTGCGATGTATCGTCCTATCGGGGCAGGTAGGTGAACACGTCTCCGCTCAGTTTTGCCTGCCTCACATCGAGATGAATGAGCTTGGTCACCTCCTCAAAAGCCTGGGCTTCCCGGGCGAGACGTGTGATCCAAGGCCTTGCCACTCTCACCAAGACGCGTTGCGCCAAGCGCCACGGTGTGGTTTCGGGCCATCCGATGCCGCAGTTTGCGAATTTCCTCACACTGAAGACGGGCGGACGCAACTCCTATAGCGGCATGTGCGGCCGGACGCCCTCGCAGGGGCGACTGTGCGCCTAAGGCAAACCAGTCTCACGTAGCTACTTCACCCCGCGGATTCCGGTCGAAGATGACCGATCAATCCGGGCGAAGATGACCGGCCAGAGAGCCGGTCGCGTTGGATGATTTTTACACTACATAATCACAGACCGTCAATGGTCTTGGCCTCCTGTGTGTGGGTGTTCTGGAGATCAGGCCGGGCAGACGGAGAGCGCCCCGATTTCTTGGCGTGATCGGAGGGCGCAAGCGCGGCGTACACTGCAAGCTCCCCTCGCAGTCGTCCGCATTCCTCGGTGCGCTCATCGTGCTGGCGCCGCGCCTCCTCCAGCTCCGCCTTCAGTTCCGCGATACGCGCCTCCAGCTGACCGATCTGCGCGACGTGCGCGGCCACACGGGTCTCGGCGGTGGCCAGGGCCGGCTGCAGGGTCGCGATCCGGCCCTCCTGGTCCTGTACGGTGCGCTCAAGCCGCGTGACCTCCTGCAGGGCCTCCTGCGCCTGCGCCTGGGACTGCGCGATCTCGGCGCCCGCCGCCGTGCGCGCGGCCTGGACCTCGTGCTGGGCGAGTTCCCAGGCCGCGGTCCAGACTCGCGTCAGGGCCTGGTGCGCGACGGCCTCGATCGCGGGCGGCAGGGAAGGAAGCGGAGGGGTGGGGGCCTGGCTTCTCCAGGCACGCAGATGCTGGGAGAGGGTCGTGAAGCTGCCCTGACCCAGGGCCTCGCGAAGGGCCTGGACGGTGACCGGTTGCGCGCGATCGACGAGCGCCTGCGCGGCGGCAAAGACCTGGTCTTGGGTGATACCGGGACGGGACATGAGAACTCCTGTAGGGGGTGAGTTCATTACGTGCTCCGGAGCCGATTTGCGTCTTTACATGAAAGTCGATTACGCTTGTGGGAAATAACAAAACGCTCTGGGACCACTACATGCGCCATTGGACAAGCCTTCTAACCGCGTTCCTCATATTTGCAATACTAACGATCATATCCTTTAAGATCACTCAAAGTCTGTGTTCTGGTGTCTCCGGTGGCTTGGTGCGACAACTGACGTTTGCAAGCATCGTCCAAGCTATTTTTGGAGCAGGCGCGATATTCGCGGTCACCTGGGTTTTGCTGATTTACGCAGAACACATGGATCAATTGGCGGACATGCAGACCCACTCGCATAAACACAATGCCGATGTATCCCGCCTCAATAGACTAGAAGAGTATCTCCGGAATTCCTCACAACTCCTGATAGCCCTGCATAGTTCCGCGGCAAGGATTGCCTACGCCTTCAAGTCGATAGAACCTCGCGTATCAGCGGGCCCCAAGGACCGCGCCTGGACAGACACTGAGGTAGACGACCTCTGGACTAATGCCATCAAGGGAATGCCGCTTGGCTTCCATGCCTTCTTCAAGGTCCTGGATCAGATACCGGAAGACCCGCTACTGGCGCCTTTGGTAGAGGAAAATTTGGGAAAAACGCCTACTTCCCCTATAACACAGCCGGCAAGGCAGAAGTTTCCTCGCTGATCTCCTATATCAGCATGATCCGGGCCACCTATAATCTGTCCCGCGGGGAGCAGAGCCTGACGAGTGTTGAGGACGATCCAACTACGAGCCATCGAGCTGCCATAATAAGCCTAAAAGAGAATCCGGGCCTGCAGCACCAGGCGCTCAGAGGGCTCTCGCGACTGACACTTAGAGATATGTTTGGAACGCTGTGTTTGGATGGCATCAGCGGAATTTTTAAGGCGCTGCCAAAGAGCAAGGATGTTGTAGGCCATCTCGTGACAAACGATTCTGGTATCACAAAGAAGGAAAGCACAGGCATGTCTCCGAACAAAAAGCTTTCGGATCGTGAACTCCTTGAAACGCAATCACCATATTACCGCATCCTGCGCCGCATGAGCGAAGACATGGAGCAGCGCTTCAATGATGTCCTGGAAATCTTCAATGCACCGCCTGTGATCCGTCTCAGACAAGAGGTCCCGGAATCGAAAGAGGGAGCTGGTAGGGCCGTGAATTGAATAGTGTTTGAGACCTATTTGGTAAGACAAACGCTGTAGCAACGAGCGATTTAATGGGCTTTTTGTGCAGGAGTCCTAAGAAGACCTCAACTACCAGCGTAAGATTGCGGTGACCGCAAGACCGCATATGGGTGGCGGAGGTCCTGGAACACGATGTTCCGGGTCTCCAGGCCACTGCGCTTGAGCCCCGCGGGATTCACGGGAATCGTCCAGGCACACGACGCATTATCCATCTGGCCGCATGGCTGGTCCCGCGGACTACGCGCCCCCGCTCCGCTCTCCATGGCACGCAGCGAAGGTCGTGACTATCCCTGCCAAGCGCTTCTCACTACACCCGGATGTAAAGAAACCGGCATAAGCAATCAGTACAGTCCTTAGGATCACAGGCACCCATACCCTGGCCTCTAGTATCTCGCCTTCGAAACATTCGAGCAGCGGCATGCGGCTTACCGTAGTGTCCGTCGCTTCGAGGACTGATCGCGCGCGTCGCATTGTCCGTGTAACCGACAACCCGAGGTCCGCTTTGTGCCGAACGTGAGCGTTCCCGCGCAATTTTACCCGCACCATACCGGTACGACTCGAACGAGGTCAATCTCCTCTCCGCAATGGTTGCATCGAATGTCACTGCCGTCTGCATGGTCCCGGCCGTAAGACGCCACCATGCAGATGCATTCTTTTAGGCCCGTGGATCGCGTACTTTAAGGACCGAGAACTCGGGGAAATCGCGATCGCGGGTATACGTCGTGACACCGTTGCCTGCAAGTATCGATGCAAGGTACGCATCGAGAACCAGATTTCCGCGCGTCGGCACATCGACGATCATCTTGCGGTAGATCTCCCAGAACCGATCCTCCTCCTCGCCGATCACGCGGCAATGCGGGAGACTATGTAGTACCTCGACGTTGCACATTGCTCCGTCGTGCATGAGTGGCCGTTCGAAAATGTTTGGGCGGGTCGCCATGCGCAGACAGCTCATAATGTGAGCTACGCAAAACAGAGCAACTCGCGCCCATTGGCGCTTTTCTCTAGGAACGCCGCAGCTTTCTCATACAATAGGATGCTATCGTACGGAGACGTATAGCAATATCGTGATGTCGACGCTGAAGCTCATCGCCTCAGGTCGTCCCTGGTATCGATGAGCGCGTGCTTATCGGCCAGATCGACACGTCCACGCATCGGTCGCGCGATCCATGTGAAAACCGGCGCCGCCGGTTGTGAACCGCGCTCCCGGGTGGTCGCGAGCGCAAGGGCCAGCAGATCTGATACCAACCGTCCCAGAGACTTGCCCTCACGCCGCTGCGGGCGCTTTAACTTCTTAAGGATCGGATCATCAATGTCGACAGTGGTACGCATGATTCATGATACCAGTTAATACCGCGTCTGCTGGCAATAATGTGTAGATCCACACCACACCGGCGCGGCATACGCCCCACATCGAGGCCAATCCCAAGTGCCCACGTCTCCCCTACTGCGCCAACGCGTCATCAATCCGGATAGCACGCTGTCTCGCCGGTCGAGCGGCGAGTGTCGCACAATAACACTCGAACGCCGGACACGCTTCGATGGTGCCAAACTGCATGCCGTACGCCAGATGGGAACCGACGTACACATCGGCCGCGGTAAACTGGTCACCCAGCAAATACGGTCGCGCCCCCTGCGTCACCGCCTCAAGGGCATCCATGACATCTTCGTAACGGCCGTAGCCGATCATGCGCTCGCGCTCCGGCGGCACGATGAAACCAAGCGCCTTATTACTCGTCGCGGCTTCGAGAGGGCCCGCAACAAAGAAAAGCCAGCGATAGTACGGCCCGCGCTCACGACTGAGGGGCGGCGGCGCGAGTCCCGCCGCCGGAAAGGCATCGGCCAGATAGGCGCAGATCGCCGCCACCTCGGTGACGACGGTGTCGCCATGGCGGATAGCTGGAACTTTGCCCATGGGGTTGATGGCGTGGTAGTCCGCACCCTTCAACGTCGTCGCAAAGTCGAGCACCACCGCTTCATAAGGGACACCCACCTCTTCGAGCATCCAGCGTACGATTCGTCCGCGCGATTGGGGGTTTGTATAGAAGGTCAACGTATTGGGGTTCACAGTGAATCTCATTATATAAGTGACGGGTGATTGGGTAAGCCGTGCGCTACATGGACCCGAACGTGCGCGTTATGCGCGATGGGCGTGCATGCCTGCGCCGTGTTCATGAGCTGCCCGCATGCGCCACGGCAACACCCGTTCCCTTTCGGGCATCGAGGGCCTGCACTCCGGGCCGCCAACGGCGCATGTGGGCGAACGAGCCAATGAGGAGCCTCTTGGGCGCGTCAGCGGTCCGCAAACCCGTAAAGGGGGTGACAATAGCGAGATCCGTGAGCGCGGCTGCGCTGTCACAAACCCGTCCTCGACCGGTGAGGTGTGTATCGAGGACCTTGCCGAACTCGCGGACCATGTCTTCGTCGCGCTGGACTGCAGCACGGTCTGGGGCCTCCGTCCGGTCGCGCCCTTTATGGCATACTCCCTATGCAGACTCCCAACGGCCAGCGTGAGATGTGGGCCGCACCAGGAGAGCCAGTGGTTGACGTCGGCCCGCACGCGCGTCTTCGCCAGATGAATGGTCTGCCTCGGCGGCTTGTCCGCCAGATACTGCCTGATGGCATGGGATTCCCGCAGGACGAAACCGTTGTCTTCGCGCGCGGGCGCGCGGCCGTTGGGATTCCATTTCACAAAACGCGGCCGATGCTGCTCCCCTTTTTGCCAATCGACGAGGGCCAGATCAATCGATGCGTTGAGATGCCGCACCGTCATGACCGCTCGGCGGGCGTTGTCGGAGTCGGCGGCTGTCAAGGTACCTGTCGCCTGATCATTTAGGCCGCGTCGCATTGTGAGGTGTCTTGGCACTCCTCGGTCGGGCGATTGAGCCATACTTCGGCAGGCAAGGACCAGTTCCGGTTTAGGCCGCGTCGCATTGTGAGGTGTCTTGGCACTCCTCGGTCGGGCGATTGAGCCATACTTCGGCAGGCAAGGACCAGTTCCGGATGCTACGGCTCCAGCGTTCGGGATGTTGCGCGCGGGCGGCCTCGTAGATCCGGGTGCGATGGGCGAAGATGGCGTGGTCGGCGCCCGTATGACGCTCCGCGGGACTCACAAATTTCAGGTTGCGATGCTTGTGGTGGTGGTTATACCAACGCACGAAGGCGAGCATCCAGGCTCGCGCCTTTGCGAGGCTTCCGAAGGCGCCCGGATAGCCGGGGCGGTATTTGCAGGTGCGGAACAGGCTTTCGGCATAGGCGTTGTCGTCGGACACACCCGGACGGCTGTACGAACGACGCACGCCGAGCGCATCGAGGGTCGCGACGAAGGTGGAGGCCTTCATGGGACTGCCGTTATCCTGATGGAGTACGAGCGGCCGCCTGTCCGTCACGCCCTCGCGCACGAGTGCCTGACGGATCAGGGCGGCGGCGTGATCCCCGGACTCCTCCTCATGGACCTCGTGGGCGACGATCTTGCGCGAGTAGATGTCGAGCACGAGATACAGAAAGAAGAATTGGCCGCTTACGGGGCCGGGCAGGTATGAGATGTCCCAGCACCACAGCGTATTGGCGCCCCGCGCGCGGTGACGTGGGATGGGACGGGTATCGGGCGTCTTCGCGCGGCCCCTGTGCGCCAGCTGGTTGGCGGCGCGCAGCAGGCGATAGAGCGTGGATTCGGAGGCGATATAGCGCCCCTCGTCGGCCAGCCGTGGCACGATCTGGGTAGGCGGCAGGCTTGCAAAGCGCGGTTCGTTGACCACACGCAGGGCTTCGGCCCGCTCGGCCTCCGAGAGGCGATTGGGGGTACGGGCCGATGCGCCTGCGGCCGCCGGTCGGAGCCCACGACCCCCGTCTGCGTCCAGCGCTCCAAGGTCCGAAGTGTAATACCAAGCTCTCTGCAGGCGACCCGCTTGCGGGCCCCGGCGGCTACGGCCTCGTGAATCAGCATAACGGCGGCTTGGCGATCTGGGGTGCTGATCATGCGTCCTCCTCGTCCCCCAGATCGCCGCGGCTTTTTTTCGTAAGGCAAGCAGCGCGGCGGTCTCCGCCAGCGCCTTGTCCTTGCGGGCGAGCTCACGCTCTAGGACCTTGCGCTGCCTCTGCTCGGCCATAAGCGCTTCCCGGTGCGCCTTGGTGGATATGGACCCACCCTCCAGGGCCTGACAGGCGTCCGTGCGCCATGCCTTGACCTCCTCGGGGTAGAGGCCGTGTCGGCGGCAATATTCGCCGAGCTCGGCTTCATTCAAGCCCGCGGTCTCCACCACCACGGTAAGCTTCTGCGCGGCCTGGCGTTTCACGGGCGGCCTTCCTCCCGGCATATCCGCTGCCTCCTTTGGGCGTATTGTCTTGCGCCAATCATACAGCGTCCAGCAAGAGATGCCCGTCTCCCGGGCGAGCTCTGGGATGGACAGGTCAGGGGTGGCCAGCATCTTGCGGATCACCGACTCCTTCCGTTCTTTGGCGTAGCGCATCATGGTTGTCGACTCTCTTTCTGCCCCCAAGGGTTTCATACAAGAGGCGACAGGTAGTCTGACAGCGGGGGGCATCTTGCGGATCACCGACTCCTTCCGTTCTTTGGCGTAGCGCATCATGGTTGTCGACTCTCTTTCTGCCCCCAAGGGTTTCATACAAGAGGCGACAGGTAGTCTGACAGCGGGGGGAGTATGGATGGTGGTACAGGCGCATCACGCTGCCTCCTCGCAATAGTGGGAACCCGTAGAAACATGCTAAGCCCCGGTCGCGTCAGTTTCTGTCAGCAGTGTCGTCCGCCCTACCGGCGGGATTGCGTGCTTCACGCTGTTGTTCCCAAAGCCTTGCGAGCTCCCTCCGTGGCCGAGGATACGTGGCGCCGGTGGTCTCAAGACGCGCGATCCGGTCAGCGCGGAAGTGCCGGAAGTCTCCTCTCAACTCGCACCAGGCGGCCACCAGCTGCACACCCTCGAAGAATGCGAGCGCCACCGGCCAGATCACACGCTCCGTTTCGACTCCGGCGAGATTAACGTAACGGATCTTGAGCTTGCGCTCATGACGGATGGCCTCCCTGAGAGCGCCCAGGCTAGTCACCTGTTCCGTTGCTTTCCCGAATCTTGGCGCCCACAGGCCGATCTCGGCGATCTCTTCGCGCAGGTCTTTGGGCGATGCGGTGGCGATCTTCGCCAACGCCGAATCGACAGCCCGCGCAAGCGTCGGGTCGCCTTGCCCTTTCACCCAGCGAGTGCCGAGAACAAGCGCCTCCAGTTCCTCGGCGTTGAACATGAGTGGCGGCAGGAAGAACCCGGCACGCAGCCGATAACCGACCCCCGCCTCGCCATCTATGGGTGCGCCGAGCCCGACCAGTGTCTGCACATCGCGATAGACCGTGCGCAGGGATACGGAGAGCTCCTCGGCCAGCTGCGCCGCCGCGACGGCGCGTCTCCGGCCGCGCAAAGCGTCCATGAGCTTAAAAAGACGCGTTGTTTTGCTCATGATTGCGAACCTTGGTACTCCGTTATACCGAGACATACCCTATGCGCCTGAAGGCCGCCCGGTCTTTAGGCCTTATGCTGACGAGACCGGAGTCTTAGGGCGCGAGACCCTCTTTCGCGCCCAATAGATCTCGACCCAGGCGGCACTTCGCGCCCGCGCGAGATGCGACCGCGATGCAACCCCTCGACACCAATGCCCGGGGCGGCCAATTCCTTCCGGCCCCGGGACATCGTCTCGAATTCCCGTTTCGTGGCGCCACGCCATCGGGTCTCACACATCGCCGCGCGCACCCACGCCGCGAGTTCCCCGCGACGGGATTGTAACAGGTACAGCCTCTCAGAAAGCGGCCTGGCATGGCTTGCGAGGGCGGCGGGACGGGGCGTCTGTGGTCGGATGCAGGCGCCGATCAACGCCAAGCGTTCGCTCAAGTGCGAAGCAACGGGCCTCGCAATCCCCCAAATAACTATGGCAACTCCCAGAGCGGGACCACGACCGGCACGAAGGCCGCGGGTCGCATGGGCTAGGGCGAAACGGACATTCCGCAGCGCACATCGAGAGCCAGCGCGCGCTTGATCGCGCCGACGGGGATCCGGCGCGCAGCGGATATGCCACGTGCGCGCGGCACCGCCACCTTGCCAAACGAGGGCCGCCCGCATCGATCCCCAGATAAAAGCGCATAATACAGAGGACTGAGGAAGATCACTCCTCCCATTGCACTTTTGAGGCCGCCTGCGGTCTACCCCTATCAAGATAAGGAACAAAACAAGATCCCGGGAGGACTCCCCCATGTATTCACGCAAGGCACCATCTGCCACATGGCGGCATCCCGTCTGGTCGACCGCCCGCAAAGATTGTGTCGGCACAGCGCTGGGCGCCTCCAAGGTCTGGTTCACGATGGGACACGGTATCGTCACCGAGGTCTTTTACCCCAGCATCGATATTCCGCAGATCCGTGACCTCGGCTTTATCATCGCCGACGATCAAGGATTCTGGCAGGAACTGAAGACCCTACCGGATCCCCATATCGACTTCCACGACCCCCACGTGCCTCTGCCCACCACGACCCACCATCATCCCCGCTTCGAAATGACATTCCGCGTCTGTCCCGATCCCCAACGCGACGTCCTGCTGATCGATTTCACACTCCGCGGTGACAACGCCATGCGTCCCTATGTCCTGTGTGCAGCTCGCCTCGGCGAGGATGCGCAACGTAACCATGCATGGGCCGGCACATGGGCCGGGCGTCCCGTGTTGTGGGCGGAACAGGGACCATTTGGTCTCGCTTTGACTTGCCGAACAGCAAATGGCGACGCGGCTCTTATCTGCCGTTCAGTGGGCGAGGTAGGGGTCAGTGATCTCTGGCAGGACTTTCATCAGCATGGGCGCATGTCCTGGCAGTACGACGAAGCGGGGCCCGGCGAAGTAGCCCTGGCTGCGGAACTTCCACGCTCCGGGACACTGGCACTTGGCCTTGGCAGCAGCAAGGAGGCGGCCGCCACCAACGCCTGGTCATCACTTGCCCAGGGATTCGGCCCATGTCTCAATCTCTATACCGCACGCTGGCAGGCCTGGCATGCGAGCCATCCCCCGCCCTCGCAACTCGCCCGCCATCTACCGGCCGCCATCGAGACCCTTTATATCCGTTCGGCCAATGTGCTGAAGATTCACGAAGACCGCACCTTCCCCGGGGCCTTGGTGGCCAGTCTGTCGATCCCCTGGGGCGAGGCCAGTGATAGCCTGGGTGGCTATCACCTCGTATGGTCACGCGACCTGGTGGAGAGCGCCGGGGCCCTGCTTGCCATCGGCGCTCACGTCGAGGCCCGCCAGGTCCTCACCTACCTCATCAGCACCCAGCAGGCCGACGGTCACTGGTTTCAGAATCAATGGCTTGGTGGAAAACCCTTTTGGCAAGGCGTGCAACTCGATGAGGCCGGATTTCCTGTACTGTTGGCCGCCGCCCTTGACGCCCAGCACGCACTGAACGATATCCCCATCCGCGACATGGTTTTTCGGGCACTGCGCTTTATCGTTCGCGAGGGCCCCGTCACCCGCCAGGACCGGTGGGAAGAAGACAGCGGTATCAACGCCTTTACTCTGGCGGTCGTGATCGCAGCGCTCGTGGAAGGCGCCCCCTACCTCGACGATAAGGCGCGCGCGCTCGCACTGATGGTCGCCGATCACTGGAATACGCGCATCGAGGCCTGGACCTATGCCAAGGGGGGCGACTTTGCCCACCAGTTTGGGGTCACCGGCCACTATATCCGCGTGACCCCCGCCGACATACTGCGCGACTGTCGTGCCGACCAGGAGATGGTGCCGATCAAGAACCGGTCAGACAATCCGCAGCTGGCCGCCGATAAGCAGGTCTCCAACGATTTTTTGCAGCTTGTCCGCTACGGCTTGCGCCGCGCAGACGATCCGCGGATAGCGGAGTCTATCGTCGTCATGGATGGCCTGCTAAAGAGCGACACCCCAAGCGGCCCTGTCTGGCATCGCTACAATGACGATGGTTATGGTGAACATATCGACGGCTCCCCTTTCGATGGCAGCGGCGTCGGACGCGGCTGGCCGCTTTTGGTGGGAGAACGCGGCCACTACGCGATCTGCGCGGGCGAAGACCCGTTGCCCTACCTGCAGGCGATGAGTCGCATGACGGGGGCCGGCGGACTCTTGCCCGAGCAGGTCTGGGATAGCCCGCCCATACCCGAACGCGGGCTATTTCCCGGCGCGCCGAGCGGGTCGGCGATGCCTTTGGTTTGGGCGCACGCCGAATTCGTCAAGCTCTGTCACAGCCACCTGCTCGGATATCCGGTCGACCGTCCGGTTCACACGTTCGCGCGTTACCAGGGCCTGCGGCCCCATCTCGATTTTCGTCTATGGACCCTGAAAGAACGCCCACGCGACATCAAGGCCGATGAGGAACTGCGCGTCCTGCTGCCGACACCATTTGTCGTACATTTCGGTCACAACGGCTGGCGGGACCTGACCGACATCCCATCCGAAGATTATGGTCTCGCCCATCTGGCAATCCTGCCGACGCGGACGATGACGGCCGGCACCGTCATGGATTTCACGATTCACTGGGCAGACGGCACTTGGCTCGGCGAAGATATTCACATCGATATCACAGGAGGTAGCGCATGATTACGGTAGATCTTTCCGGGCGGCGGGCGCTCGTGACAGGGGCGAGCGGGGGTCTGGGGCGGGCGATGGCGGAAATGCTGGCCCAGGCGGGCGCCCAGATAGCGGTTCATTACTGCAAGGGACAAGCGCAAGCCGAGGCGGTGGTGCAAACCATCACCAGCCAAGGCGGCAAGGCTCAGGCCTTCGCCGCTGACCTCTCCGATCCCGCCGCCGTCACTACCCTCATGCAGCAAGCGAGCGCTGCCCTGGGAGGACTCGACATCCTTGTCAATAACGCGGGCTTCGATGGTCAACGGGCACCGGTCGGCGAAGACGACCCCGCACACTGGCAGAAAGTTCTGGCCGTCGACCTGCTCGGACCCTATTACTGCGCGCGAGCCGTCCTCCCTCACATGATCAAGGCCAGGCGCGGAGTCATCATCAATATCACATCAGTCCATGAATTCATTCCCTGGGAAGGCTATAGCGCTTACACGAGCGCCAAGGCCGGCTTGTCGATGTTCACCAAAACCCTGGCCCAGGAAACCGCCGACAAGGCGATCCGCGTGGTGGCGATCGCACCGGGCGCCATCCAGACGCCGATCAACGAGGCGGTCTGGAATGATCCGAATGCCCTCAAGGATCTCGATGACAAGATTTCTATGGGGCGCCTCGGTACACCCACAGAGATCGCCTCGGTGGTGACCTTCCTGGCAAGCGATCTGGCAAGTTACATTACCGGTACCACCATAGCCGTCGATGGTGGCATGCTGATCTATCCGGAATTCCGACATGGCGGGTAGCGTATAGGTACCGACATTCTGGTTATCGGTCCAGACATCGGCGGCGGCATCCCCGCGCGGGTGCCCGCTTGTTCGGCGCTATGGATCTTAGTCATGGAGCAAGGTCACTACCAGGTGCGCGAATGGGCCAAAGGACAACCGGAAGCGGTATCCGGCAAGCGCCGTTTGACGCCGGTGACACCGGGCGTGAACAGCGCGGAGGACCGCTCACGGCGGCAATGGATCATCACGCGAGCGGTAACGCCGGGTTTTACGAAGCCGCCATCGTGCGCCGCCGCAAGACCGATTTTCGGGCGCGCCGCCATACCAAGGACATGAGCGCCGCCCATCCCCCGCTGATCATGATAGCCAATGCCCTGCGCGTGGCCGACCCTACATGCACAACCGGGAATGAGGGGACGTGGTGAGGCGCGGGGCAGCTGCCATTTACAGCGCGGGCTTCCTGCAAGGATCGGCGTTTGTGCTGATTCCGGCGCTCGGCGGCATCCTGCACCGTGCACCCTACCATCTGAATAATAGCACCTATGGTCTTTTGTACTTCCCTGAGATCCTGGGCGCGATCGTGGCGGCCCTGGCCGCAGGGGCGCTCTTGCTGCGCTTTCAGACCACCGGCCTGTTCCGCCTGGGCGCCATGGCCAACGCCGTCGCCATGGCGCTGCTTGTTGCAGCCTTTTTTGCGCACGGCACCCTGGTGGTCATCCTGCTGCTGACCGAAACCCTGATGCTGGGGATTGGTTTTGGTCTCACCAATGCCATGATCAATCGCGCCGCCTCCCGTCTCTTCCAGAAATCCGCCACCAGCGCGGTGACGATCCTGAATGCCGTCATTGGCGGCGCCACGGCTATGTCCCCTCTCCTGCTCGCAGGTTTCGGTCATGTCCTGGCGTGGGTGCTGTGGCCAGCCCTTCTGTGCCTTGCCTGGCTCATTCTTCCCCTCTTGCCCGAACCGGAAGACAGCGCACCTGAACGGGGTGGACTGCGCGCCTGGCGTCCATCGATGCTGCCGTTTGCCGCAGCCATCCTGCTGTACGCGATTTGCGAAGGCAGTTTTGGCAGCTGGGCCAATGTCCTCGTGAGTGTCGACCACCACCTGCCGGCGGCCACCGGCGCGCTGGCTTTGTCGCTTTTCTGGGGCGGCATGACGGTTGCGCGTTTTGTGTTCGGCGCGATCGATCACTTCATCCATCGGCGCCTCCTCTACCAAGCCGTGCCGCTTGGTATAGCCACCTGCTTTCTGGTGATCCCGGAACTGCGGTCAGGCACGCACTTCTTGCTGGGCTTCGCCGTCGCCGGCGCAGCCTGCGGCATTTATTATCCTTACTCCATGAGCTATGGCATCGCATCCCACCCCCAGGAAGGCACGCAGATGGCCGGCCTCTTGGTTGGCAGCCTTATGATCGGCGAAGGGATCGGTTCATTTGGTTTGGGTCCATTGCAACACTGGCTGTCGCTGGCAACGATCTATCACCTGTCCGCCCTGTGGGCGATCCCGCTGATGGTGCTCGCCTGGCGCAACAGCCGGACGCTGGCGCCAGAGATCCGTCATGGCTAAACACGTGCTGATTCTCGGAGGGGGATTTGCCGGGCTCGCGGCGGCACGGGCACTACAAGGCACCCCTTGCACCGTGACGCTCGTTGATCACAACAATTACCACCTGTTCCAACCGCTCCTCTATCAGGTCGCCACCGGCGAACTGCCGACAGAGGCAATCGCCACGCCGCTGCGGCCATTGCTGGCACCGACCGGCGCACACTTTCGGCTGGGGCGTGTCCTTGCCATCGACCTCGCCGCTCGCACTGTCCAGCTCGCCGAAAACGCCACCCTCTCCTATGATTATCTGATAGTGGCCTTGGGCAGCGTCACGAATTTCTTTGGTCATGCCGACCTGGCCCTGCATGCCTTCGACCTGAAGGGGGTGGAAGTCGCCGAACAGGCGCGCTCGCGCATTCTTTATGCCTTTGAACGGGCCATGAGCTGCACAGCCGCCGCCGAGCGCTCGGCTTGGCTTACGTTTGTGGTCGCCGGAGGGGGTGCCACTGGGGTGGAGTTCGCCGCGGCCCTCCTGGAACTCATACGGATCCTGATACGCAGACGTTACCCCGACCTCCAGAAGACCCCACCGCGCGTTGTGCTGATTCAAGGGGGATCGGCACTGCTACCGGGTTTTGCGCCGTCGCTGCAGGCGGCAGCCGCCGCCAAGATCCGGGCACTGCACGGCGATATTCTGTTCGATACGCATGTTACCGCCTATGACGGCCAGACGGTACAAAGCCCCTCGGTCGCACCCTTGCCGGCCCGCACCCTGGTGTGGACGGCCGGCGTACGCGCCCACCCACTGACAGCCGCCCTGCCAGGAGCGGATCCCCACAGCGGTCGCGTCGTCACAGATGCCCGGCTCCGGGTGAGCGATCACCCCGAGGTCTTCGTGGTCGGTGATGGTCTCGCCTCGCGCCATCAACCTCCGTGGCCCCAGGTGGCACCGCTTGCTATTGAAAGCGGGCGGTACGCGGCGACGGTCATTCGCGCCGCGCTCCTGCAACGCCCTCCGCCACCTCCTTTCATCTACCGAGATCCCGGCAGCATGGTGGTGCTGGGCCGCTACGACGCCGTCTGCCAAATCGACCGCTGGCACATACGCTGGCGAGGCCCCGGCGCCTGGCTTTTATGGATCGGTCTGCATCTTTATCGCATCATGGGTACGCGCAATCGTGTCCTGACCCTTATTGACTGGGCGGCCGACTACGGAAGCCACGGAAATGCCATAGAAATCATCCGCAAGGGACAACCCTGACAGGTATCGACGCACTTACGAACGCAGTGGCTCTTTCCGCCTTTTGCCCCTGTTTTCATACACCTTTGAGCCAAGGCACGCGCATCGGGATCGACCGCAAGATCAAGGCTATCCGCGCGCCGGCATTCCGGGCCACCCTGGCCGGTAGGCGACGGACCGCTCCGGGCGCAATTGGCTGGTGGGCTAAAACCAGTTGACCCGGGACCTCCCGTGCGGCGTGCCGCGGCCGCACTGGAAACAAACGCTGGGCAAGGAAGAAAGCCGTATGCAAAATCATTACAGTCTCTACGATCGCAAGCACCCATACTCTGTGTCTCGGGTATCTCGCTTCCGAAAACTTCGAGCAGTACCATGTGTCTTAACCGGGTGTCCGTGGTTTCTGGGAAAGATCATCCATGATCGGCACCACGCGGCGGGCGGCCGGCTATTTGAGAAGGGCCTTAATCCCATGGAGGCGGCTTCGATCGCGGGGCACAAGACTCAGCACAGGCGGAAGCGCTATACTGATCTCAAGGCGAAAGATTTGGTGAGGGGGTTGGGATGAAAACCACCAGATACTTTGAGGCCATACGTCAGCGTCCAGATCGCATCACCATTGAAATAGAATGGATCGAGACCGTCATGCGCTACCCCTTAAAGGAAATCACGCAGAATGACGGGCGTATTCACCGATGGGGTATGATTCCCGAGGCGGGCAACAAGTATTTGCGCGTGGTCTTGTTGTTAGCTGGGGAAACGGTTCACAACGCCTTCTTTGACCGGAGATTCACACCATGAAAATCCAATACTTCCGGGACACCGATACGCTTTATATTGAGTTTCGTTCTGCGGATATCGCGGAAACACGGGATCTTGATGAGAACACGTTGCTGGATATTGATACGCAGGGCCAAATCTGCGGTATCACCATTGAGCACGCCAGTGACCGCGCGGATATCCCTCAGTTTTCCTTTGAACAGGTAGCAGCCTAAGCGTCAATCTTGCTTTCAGACACGCGCCGCGACCTTGGCGAGATCACAAACGCATCGCGGGCGCGCAGCGAGCGACGCCCCTCAGCGAGTAGGCAGCGGATCGCGGATGAAGGTGCGTTTATACAGGAAGCCAATATGAAACAAGCCCCCGTCAAAGCGGCGTCCATTCCGCCGCCCGACAAGACAACGGTCTACCCGCATCCCTTTGCCGCGCGTGTTGCGGGTCGGATGAAACGCAAGCTCGGCGATCATTTCGGTCTTACGAATTTTGGCGTCAATCTCACCGAACTTGCGCCCGGGGCCCTGTCCGCGCTTCTCCACCACCACTCGAAACAAGACGAATTCGTGTATATCGTGGAGGGCACTCCAACCCTCGTGCTGGACAAAGCGGAATACACGCTGAAGCCCGGGGACTGCGTGGGGTTCAAAGCGGGCGATGGCATTGCGCACCAGCTCATCAATCGCTCCCGCGAACCGGTCATTTATCTTGAAGTCGGGGATCGCACGGAAGGCGATGAGACATCATACCCCTACGACGACCTGAAGGCCCGATTCGTCAAGGGGGCATGGCAGCTGGCGCATAAGGATGGCCGGCCGTACTGACGGCACCCGTGCCCTTGATCGCCCATCTCGGGCGGCGCATGGATGTGGATGCCGGTCTCGACCCGAGGGACCGGAGAGCCGCGCCGATTTCCGGGCGACCGAACCGTCTCGGCGACCTACACCACGGACCCCGGGAGGCGACAACCCGGCAAACACACCTTTACCAGAAAATTGCGCGGAAAACCCCGCCGCCATTGTGGGCCGCATGGCCCATCTGGGCGAGGAGGATGTCAACTCCATATTCTTTAATGAGGCGCGTCACATGCCCGCGAGCATGGAGAGGTCTCGGCACACGCGCAGAGGACTGCCAGCCGCATCAGAGGTTCACCGTCTCGCCCGGAAATCGCCAAGTGCCAGCCGAGGCCCATGGACAACACGGGCTGAGGGCCCGGCCGTGCACGCCGACGGATCCTCAACGGGCATGCCCTCCTCTGCGCGCCCATAAGGGACTGCGTGCACCTCGCTCATCGCCCGCGCTTTTGGGGGATGGAGGGCATGGCGCGATCCCCGCCGGGCTTTTGCGCGCACCCACGCATTCGGGTGACACCGGGCATCGGCCCTGCCGGCGGATTTGGCGCAGGCCGCATCATGAACCTCAACCAATAGCCGCGTCATGTCCCCTTGGGCCCATCGACACCTCGCCATAAGGCGACCCCGGAAGCGCCCGATCCCGCGACCTCGCGGGCCACCACGGCCTTGCATGATGGGGCATCAGGCATGCCTCCTGGCTGCCGTGAGCGAGATACGTCGGCACGGCAGGGGCTGGGACAGCCCCATACCCGCGTCCTCCATGTTATACTGCCGCCAACACCTCGGCGCGGCGGCGAATCCCCGGATCGACGTCAACCGTCAAGCCAGACCTTTCTCCGGCATTGTTACACGGCCTACGAACAAACTTGCCCAAGAACAAGGGCAGAGACCACATCGACCTGCCCGCGACAGAGTGGGCCGCTTATGGGCCCCGGCCCGACAAAATCGCAAGATTACCCACAGGCTGACCGACATGACGACAAAGACATCCGGCTCATCGACCATCTACTGGCTGATCGGTATAACACCGATCACATCGGCCATCATCTATTTCGCATTTCGCCTCTTTGGGATCGATATCGGCGTGCGCGGCGTGCTCCTGATGGTCGTCCTGCTGCTTGTTATCAAGATCGCCCTGTGGTTCATTCTGCGCCTCTTCTACGTGCGGACACGCGACGACGACCATTACGGTTGAAGGGCGCCGCATTCACCGTCACCATGCGGATTGGCCCGGATCGCGCTTTGGATCAACGGATGTGATCGTGGGCGCCGAGATGTGTCAGGCAGTACTCGTGGTACCCGGCGCATTTCGAGCAAAAACGGAACTCGAGCCGCGGATCGTCCTGTTCGGTTGCCCCGCATATGGTGCAGCGATGAATCGGAGCGGCGGCCCCGGCACGGACACTGGCGCGGAAACGGCCACGTTGCGGACCGAAAGCGATACCCGTCCGGACTCGGCGCTTGAGGTCGCGGCCGAAGAACGCAAAATAATTCAACAGCGACACGCCCACCATGATCTTGGCGGGTAGCGGCTCGAACACGACCGTGAACGCTACGGCCAGCCACGCCAGCCATGCGAGATACTTGACCTTCACGGGTATCACGAAAAACAGCAGTATGCTGAACTCGGGATCTATGGTCGCAAACGCCAGGAATATCGAGAGATTGAGATAGGTGGCCGTGGCGCTCGCCCCGGCCAGGAAGGCGCCGAGGATACTGAGGGCGACGCCGCTGAAGTAGTACACATTGAAGCGAAAGTTGCCCCACTCCTCTTCAAGCCGCGTGCCGAGCAGATAATAGAAGTAGAGGATGAAAAACACCCATATCGAGAACGAGGGCGGGATCACGACGAAACTCACGAGTCGCCAGACCTCGCCCTGGGCGATCAGCGTCGGGTTGAAACGCAGATTGTCTATGATGTGCGCGCCCTGGGGTGTACGCGCCAACAGAAACACGACACCCTGGGCACCCACGATGTACGCCATCAGATTGGCGATGGCGTAACGCCCAAAGCGCCTTTCGAGTCTGCTCATTACCCTCACGCGAACCCTCCCTCTTTCGCCAGCGCCCGAGACGACGCACGCGATCTCCGCATCGGGCCATCACGGGCCCACCGGGCATCGGCACGGCCACCGGATGGCCGCCAACTGCGACCGATAATCGATTCTAGCGGATTTGGCGGGCGCCATGAACTGGCGTGCCGCGCGGCCTGCGCGCGGGCACGGCCCGAACCGCGGACGCCGTCCGCGCCCCGCTTGCGTGCCCATCGCCCGTCGATGCCTCCGTGCCAGCCAGGTCCTTGCCCGATCGCGCCAGGATGTGGGCCGCAAGCGCCTGGGCGCGACGTAGCTCCTGCCGATAGATGCGCGTCTGGTAATGGCTCCCGGTGCGGGTCGTCAAGGGCATCAACAACGACCGTCCGCGCCGGTGGACGCGCACGCGCACCGCCATCGAAAGCCCCGGCCGCAAGGGATGAGCCGCCAATTGCGAGGGCTTTAGGCCGATGCGCACCGGGACACGCTCCACGATATGGATGTAATTACCCGTGGCGTTGTCTGGCGGAAGGATGCTAAACGCGCTGCCCGCGCCCGGCGCAAGCCCCAGGACCACGCCGCGATACACCACGTCCGAGCCGTAGTAGGCGCTCGTAAGCCGTACACGGTCACCGGGGCGCACATCACGCATATGGGTCTCCTTGATGTTCGCCATCACCCAGAGATCGTCGAGCGGCACGATGGTAAAAAGCCGCTGCCCGGCATGGATCTCAGTACCAGGATACACGGTGCGCTGCCCGATAAAACCCGACACCGGGGCACGAATGACGCGCCTTTGCCAGGCCAGATCGGCGGCCTCGAGGCGCGCGATTGCGACGCGCACGAGTGGGTTGTCGGCCACGGTCGTGCCGCGCACCAGCGCGCGGGCGCCCTCCCATCGCGCGCGCGTCTCGCCGATCTCGGCGTTCAAGGCGCGAATGCGCAGTTGCGTATCCTCGACGCGCATGGCCGAGACCGCGCCTTCGCTCAATGATCGCTGGTAACGCGCGAGATCGTGCACGAGCCGTGCACGATCCCACCCCAAGGCCTGCCTCTGCCAGCGCAGGGCACGGACACGCGCAAACAGAACGCGTACATGACGCGCCTCGCGCCCCAACGCGGCCCGCGCGCGTCTCAACCCAAGATGGCTCCTGTCGGCCTGTAGCACCGCCAACCGCTCACCCTTGCGCACGAACTGGGTGCGCCGCACGAAGACCTCGGCCGCGGTCCCTGTCACCTGTGCATCGACGGGTACGAGGTCGCCCGTCACATAGGCGTCGTCGGTGCCGGCGTAAAACCGCGCATACAGCGCCCAGTACAAAAATAGGCCGACCACGGCCAACCCTATCAGGGCCATGGCCCAACGCGCGCGCGTGCCGCGCCTCCCCGGGGCGCGCGCTTTGCCTTCAGCCGGCCTGCCCATCGATCGCCTCCTCTATCCGCGCCCAAGTCGCCGCCCGCGCCGCGCGTAATGCCATCTGACGTGCCCGCTCCCGCCACCAGGCGCTATCGGCCTGAAGCAGTGGCGCACGATCCGTGAGCCCCGCGCGAAACGCCTGGCGCGCCAGCACCTCCTGCCGTTGCGCGGCCCGCAAGGCCTGCGCCTGGGTGGCGAGATCTTGGCGCTCCCGCCGCAGGCGGGCCACGCCGTCTGCGACCTCACGGACCGCCGCCACGAGCGCCCCCTGATATTGGGCACGTGCCGCCACGAACGCCGCCTCCTGCCTGGCAAGGCCTGCGCGCAAGGTCCCGCCTTCGAAGATCGGCAGGGTGACGGTCGGGCCGATGGCGCGCGCCAGGTTCATGGGATCAAAGAGATCGCGCAACGAAATGCTGTTCCATCCCGCGAAAAACGCCAGATTGACATCCGGATAGAACGCCGCCCGGGCCGCGCCTACACGCGCCGCGGCCACCGCCACCAACCGCCGCGCGGCGACGACATCCGGCCGGTGCGCGACCAGCGCCAACGGGATGCGTGACGGCAACGGCAACCGCCCCCGGGCCGGCAAGGCCCCGAGCGCCAAGGCCCGCCCAAATGCAGGCCCGCGACCCGCCAAGGCGCCCAGGATGTTACGCAGACGCACGAGCGCCGTTGCGGCCCTGCGATAGCCCTGCGACGCGACATCGAGCCGCTCCTCGTCTGCATAGACGGTGCGTGCGCCGCTCAGGCCGTCACGCTGGCGAATGCGCGAGAGGGCCAGCAGGCGGCGGGCATCGCGACGCATGGCCTGCCAACAAGCCCGCTCCGTGCGCGCCGCCTCGGCGGCGAAATAGGTGCGCACGATCTGCGTGGTCACGATGAGCCGCGCCTCGGCACGATCGGCAGCGGCCGCCTGGACTCCACCAAAGGCCGCGCGCACTTCCTCATCGATGCGCCCAAATTGCGTGATATGGATGCGGGCGATGAGGGGATCGACCTCGCCATACAAGACACTTTGGCCATTGGCCGAGGCGTGGAGCCCGTCTTGCGAAAAGTGTTCGGCGGTCAAACCGCCGGCGGCCGAGACCTGCAGACGCCGGCTGCCGCGCTGCTCGCGCAACGTAGCGACGGCCGCGTGTACCCGTGCGTCGGCCACGGCGAGCGATGGGTTACCGCGTAGCGCCCCCGCCACCAGCGCATCGAGCGGCCGACTTCCGACAGCCCGCCACCAGCGCGGCTGCCAGGCCGCCACGGGCCGTCCCACGGCCACCGTGCCATGCGGCCGCCACGGCGTCACCACCGGTCGGGGCCTGGGGGGCAGCGGCGCGCACGCTGCAAGCACCAGCGCAACCGGGATAACAAGACCTTTCCATTTCATGGCTCGACGAGCTCCTGCGCGGCGAGCCGTACCGGCGCGTCAGATTCCGCAAACAGCACCGGGCGCGCCACAAGGCAGAGCCCCGCGAGCGCCACGAAGCCCCACATCGCGACATAAAAGACCTCGCCCAAGGCAAGCTCCCCGGCCGCCCGGTCGAGGGCCCGCGCAACCACGGCATGGGCCACACGCGGCGCAAGCCCGTGGCCGGCCAGCGACCCCAGGAGTACGGCGAGATGCCGGCGCGCGCCGGCATCCGCCTCGATCAGAAAGTGCCGATGCACGATATCGCGCACCTCCCAGAGGATCGCGAACAACGGCACGCCGAAGGCCTGTCCGGATACGCGCAGCAGATTGAGCACGGCACTTGCCTGCCATTCGGCGGCCCCCGCGAGGCCCGACAGACCGATCGCGGCAAACGGGGGAAACAGGCCACCGAGGAAGATGCCGGCCATGACCTGCGGCCAGAGCAGGGCCTCGAACGAGGCGCTACGGTTGTATGATGATGCGAAGTCGCAAGTCGCGGCGATTCCAAGCAGCGCGACAAACCCGATCAGTCGCGGATCGATGCGTGTCATCCAGCGATGGGTAAAGACCGAGGCGAGCTTCGAGAAAATGGCCATGGGAAGGATCAGCAGACCCACCCACAACGGACTATAGCCGAGCGTCACCTCGTACTGGACGACATAGATGGCCATGAGCCCCTGAAACAAAAGCGCGGTCACGAAAAGCCCAAGCGCCCCGATCGCGAAGTTCCAGCGCCGAAACAACCGGACATCGACCAGCGGGGCCATCGATCGCCACTCCCAGACGGCGAGTGCAATCCCCGCGGCGATACTCACGAGCGCGAGCGCCTCGACCCTGGGCGACCGCCAAAAATCACCGACCTCGGCAAGATCGAGGGCCCAAAGCCCCCCGGTCAACGCGAGCACGAGCAGTACCAGGCCGCCCCAGTCCATCGGCTGTATGACCAATCCGCTCTCGCGATGAAACAACACGACGGTACACAGCAATGCCACCGCCAGCGCCACCGGGACATTGAGAATGAAAAGCGCGCGAAACCCGGCCTCATGAATCAAGAGACCGCCCAGGGTCGGTCCGAGCGTAAACGGCATGAGTGCGGCGATACCCCATAGAATGAGGCCCAGATGCCGCTGGTCGGGGCGATAATGGCGCAGCATGGCACGAAACGACAAGGGCACGGTCACGCCCCCGGAAAACCCTTGCGCGCCGCGCGCCAACAGAAACACCCAGAAATGGCCGGTGCTCGCGCACACCGCCGACGACAGCGCAAACACGACAAACGCCACGACCAGGGTGTGGACCTCGCCGAAGCGCCCCGCAAGTCTCGGCGCGACCGGAAACGCAAGCGCCATGGCGAGAAAGAAGTTCGCCTGCGTCCAGTCGCCAAAGGTCACCGCGCGCCCCAGCGCTCCGGCCGCGTAGGGTATCATCGGCAGATAGGCCCCGGTATTGAAGAGCACCAGGAAATGACCGATGCCCAATGTGAGGTTCAAGACCAGAAAACGAAACGGATCCAAGGGTGGCGGCCCTTCGCCTGTCATCGCCCCCGGCCTATCATCGTGACTTACCACCCCATCCACTCCCCTGCTGTGCGCGCATTGTAAGGATCGTGCGAGCGGGGCTCAAATCGGTTATATTGAGATGATTTATCGGAAAAACCGATGGATATAGACGCCGACCAGCTCCTGACCTTTCTTATGGTCGCCGAACAGGGCAGCCTCACCGCCGCCGCGCGCCTCTTGCATCGCGGTCAACCCGCGATCTCCGAGCGCCTCCAAAAGCTGAGCGCCCAGGTCGGCGAACCCCTGTACCGCCGCGAGGGGCGCGGCATTCGGCTGACGCCGGCTGGCAAGGCCCTGCTGGAACCCTCGCGCAAGGTACGCGCGGCGCTCGATGACGCCGCGCAGGCGATCGTGCGGCATCGGCGCCTACAGGGCGCGGCTTTGCGCATCGCCGCCACCCCCACGCTCGCCCACTACTTCCTGCCGCGGCGCGTGGCCGCCTTCCAGCGCCGCCACAACGACGTACGGGTGCACTTAAAAGAGGGCATTATCGACGGGCGCCAGACCGCATCAGGGGATTGGGACCTGCTGTTTCTGGAGGGTCCCCTCGATCGCCGAGACCTGCCGCCCCATTACACCCTTCGATCGTGGCACAAAGAGCCAATCGCATGCGTCGTCGCCCCCGGCCATCCCTTGCGGGGTGCCGCACCCCTCGCCTGGCCCGAGCTCCTGCGATATCCGATGATCTGGCGCGGTGATGGTCCGGGGGTACGCCGGGCCCTTGCGGCGGCGCTCGCAGCGCAAGGCCTCGCCGCGCCGTTCCAGCTCGAAGTGGGCGGCGTCGACGCCGTGGTGGCGGCGGTCATGGCCGGCACCGGCATCGGTTTCGTGGCCCAAAGCATCGTCGCCCAGCGCCCCGACTGGCCCGTCGAGGTCCTCGCCTTGCAAGACCACGCCACGCTTCATTGGACGCTCTATGTGGCAACGCCCGAAGCCCCTTACCAATCACCGGCGGTCCGTTCCTTTCTCGCGCTCTTGCTCGCCGATGTGGCAACGGACGCCGGCCCCTGACCGGCCCACCCTCGTCCTTGCGGACAAGCCGGCCTCGTCAGCCCACCCCTACCACGTCAGCACCCGCCCGGCCGTGGCCAACGAGGGTAAGGCCGCGCTCGGATTCAAAAGCGGCATCTCCCGCGACAGATCGGCCGCCGTCATATGATTCAATTCGAGCGACTGCGCGCAGCCTATGATGCGCACGCCATTGTCTTCGGCGAGCTTCATGAAGTCCGCGACGCTCTTGCCACCGGGCAGCGGATACAGATTCTCGGCCACACCCTTCTTCAAAAGCTCGGTGGCGGGTCCCGTGAAATACATGAGAACGTTCTGCTCGCCGGCGGCGGCCGTCGATGCCAGGAAGAACGCCGATGGCAATCGCTTGGGGTTCTCCGGTCCGGTTATCAGGATAATGACAAGATCCAGTGCCTCGTTATCAGCCATAACGCCTCCTTCAAAAGGTCCATAACCCATTCATCCGATCCCGCCGGCCACGAAGCCAAGGGCTCGCGATCATGCCACGAAGCGGCCCTGACGGGTCGTCGATGCCCTTTCGTCCGTCATCGTAACTCCGCGGCCCAGCCGCCCGCGTCGACCCAAAGCACCGGGCCCTGGTTGCGCGCTCCTGCGGCCATGCCTCGTCGCCAGCGGGCTCACGCGCGCACCACCTCGGCGTGATATCCCTCCTCCTCCACCGCCTTGATCAACCGCTCGACCGGCGCGCTGCCTCGAACAATCCCCTCCTCGCGTTCGAGGTTGACCTGCGCGGACTCGACACCAGGCACATCCTGCAAGGCCTTGGTGACCGCTGCCACGCAATGACCGCATGTCATACCGGTGATACGTAAAGTCGTGATGCTCATCTCAAGCTCCTGCTCGGTTTATGGATCCATGGGGCGCGGCTTGCCATATATCGCCTGTGTTCACGGCCGCCGCGCGGCGGGTGTAAGCCAAGGCGCCTCGCTTCCGGAATCATCGTGCCACAACGGCGCCCTGAAGCGCCGCAGACGCAGGCTGTTTGTCAGTACGAAGACGCTCGAGAAGCCCATGGCAAGGCCGGCAAGCATCGGGTTCAGCTGAATCCCGAAGGCCGGATCGAACACCCCGGCGGCCAGCGGGATCAGCAGGACGTTGTAAAAGAACGCCCAAAACAGGTTACCGCGTATCGTGCTCAATGTGCGCCGCGACAAGTCGATGGCCGTGACCACGGCCCCGAGCTCGCCTTTCACCGTCACATCAGCCGCCTCCATGGCGACATCGGTACCGCTCGCCATCGCGATCCCGACATCGGCCTGCGCCAGCGCCGGCGCATCGTTCAGGCCATCGCCGATAAACGCCACCTTGTGTCCCTGGCCCTGCAGGGCGCGTACGGCCTGCGCCTTGTCGCCCGGCAAGACCTCCGCGCGGTGCCTCGTAATCTCAAGGACTTGAGCCGCTCGCGCCACCGCCGCCGCGGAATCGCCCGAGATCATCGCCACCGCGAGCCCCCGTCCCTGTAAGGCCTGCACAACCTTGCGCGCCTGCGGTCGCAGGGCATCGGCGACCGCGATCAGCCCCCGCACCTCACCCCCGTGAGCGACAAATATCACGGTCTTGCCGGCGGCCTCGAGGGTGCGCGCGGCGTCCTCCCAATCCGCGACCGAAAGGCCTTCCTCAGCCAACAGCCGACGAGTCCCGATCCATGCGCGCCGGCCATCGACCTCGGCGCTCACCCCATATCCCGGCCGCGCCTCGAAGCCCGAGACCGTGACCGGCGCCACGCCCTCCTCCCGCGCGGCACGCACGACGGCCTGCGCCAACGGGTGTTCGCTACCGGCCTCAACGCCGGCGGCAAGCGCCAGCAGGTCCGCACGGCTCATGTCCCTCGTCACCACGTCGGTGATCGCAGGCCGTCCCCACGTGAGCGTCCCGGTCTTGTCAAAAACCACGGTATCGACGTGGCTCAAGGCCTCGAGGGCCTCGCCTCGACGATAGAGCACCCCCAATTCCGCCGCGCGCCCGGTACCCACCATCACCGCCGCCGGCGTGGCAAGTCCCATGGCACACGGGCATGCCACCACCAGTACCGCCACCGCGCTCACGAGCGCTGTCGTAAGCCCACTCGCGCCCCCCCAGATCAACCACACCGCAAATGTCACGGCGGCCGCGACCAGAACCAGCGGCGTAAAGACGCGCACCACCCGGTCGGCCACGCCCTGGATCGGCAGCTTCGAGCCCTGCGCGCGCGCCACCAGGCGGATGATCTGCGCCAAGACGGTGTCCGCGCCGATACCGGTGACCTCGACCTCCAGGGCCCCGTATTGGTTGACCGTGCCCCCGGTCACCCGATCCCCGGGACGCTTGGCCACCGGCAGGGGCTCGCCGCTCAGCATCGACTCATCGACGTAGCTCTGTCCGGCGCGTATCCGGCCATCCACCGGGACATGCTCGCCGGGACGCACCCGTACGACCTCGCCGACCTTGAGATCGGCGATCGCCACTTCTTCATCGACACCGTCACGTACCCGGTGCACAGTCTTGGCCTGCAGGCCCGCGAGCCGCTTGATCGCAGCACCCGTGCGGCCCTTGGCGAGTTCCTCCAGATACTTGCCGAGCAGGATCACCGTCACGATCACCGCCGCCGAATCGAAATAGAGATGGCGCGCCGTGGCCGGAAAACCCTGCGGCCAGACGAGCACCAGCAGGCTGTAGGCAAACGCCGCCCCGGTCCCGGTCATGATCAGGCTGTTCATATCCGGCGAGAGGTGCCGATAAGCGATCCAACCGGGACGGAAGAACCGGCGCCCGGGACCGAACAGGACCCCGGCAGTCAGCACCGCAACCAGCCACGACCACACACCGGCGGGCGCAAGCTGCATCAGCATCCGTCCAAATGCCGGCACGAATACCGGTCCCATCGCCAACACCACCACCGGCACAGTCAAAAATGCCGCGCGCTCGACATCGTGACGCATGCGCGCTGCGGCCTCGTCTTGCGCCCCCCGGAGGTCGTCTTCGTCGGCCGCCGTCCCGGCGAGCGGTTCGTAGCCGGTAGCCCGAATCGCCGCACGCACCACGGCGTCATCCACGGCCCCCACGAGATAACGGACATGGGCGGCCTCGGTGGCGAGATTGACATTCGCCGTGATCACTCCCGGCAGGGCCTTCAGGGCGCGCTCCACGCGCCCCGCGCAGGAGGCGCAGGTCATACCCCCCACCGCGATGTCGAGGTCCGCCATGACCGGCTCGTAGCCGCGCGCGTGAACGGCCTCGGCGAGGGCTGCGGGCGTTATCGCGGACGGATCATAGATGACCGTCGCGCGCTCGGTCGCCAGATTCACGATCGCCGACTCGACCCCCGGCAAGGCCTTCAAGGCACGCTCCACGCGCGCCACGCATGACGCGCACGTCATGCCGGCCACGGCGAACTCGATCTCGCGGCTCATGGCGTCACCCCATCGACCTCAGCGGCGTTCAAGGCCGCGAGGATCGGGCATTCCGTGGCCGGGCCTTCGCCCCGGCAACGCCCGCTCAGGCGCTCCAAACCCTGCTTCATGCGCTCGAGGTCGTGAATGCGCCGATCGATGTCGCGCAGTTTCTCGCGCGTCAGGCGCCGGACATCGGCGGCGCGCGCCCCACGGCGCTCACTCAACCGTAACAAAGCCGCGACCTCATCGAGTGAAAAGCCGAGTTCCTGGGCGCGCCGTATGAAACGCAGCCGGCGCAAGTCCTCGTCGCGATACATCCGGTAGCCGCCACGGCTGCGGCCCGCCGGCTGGATGAGGCCAAGGGTCTCGTAGTAACGCAACGCCCCCGCGCCCATGCCCGCCCGCTTCGCCAACACTCCGATCGTCACCATCGCCTGCCCTCCGATCGAAGAGTTTACACCCTGCAGTAAGCTACAAGGTCAAGCGCTCGGCCCGATGCGCCACCGCGGGCCTCGGGACCCGCCGGGAGAGGCGGAATCGCCCCTCGGAGAGTCGCCAAACCGCGGCGTTTGGCCACGGCTCGCTTGCCACCTCTTTGGCGCGGCTGGACCACGTCTGCGACCGCGCGCCCTTGCTCTTACATTCACCGGATGGCGTGGATCGTCCAGAGCAACCCGTGCGGCGCCAGCGGCACGCCTTGATGCATGACTACCCGGCCCGCGACGTTTCGATAGAGGAGCGTGGGCACGAGTTCGGGACCGGTCATGGCCAGCAAACGATTGTTGACGGCCAGGGCGTGCGCCGCCGGCCCTCGCACCGCCGCGGGCCGAATCCCCCCGTCGTCCTTCCCGGGCTCGAAATCACGCTCGTTGTGCATAAGCGCCGCAAGCGGCCGGCGTGCACCAAGGATCGCCACCGCCTTGCCGGCACTGGTGGCACGCAAGAACCCGGCCACGATCCAGTGCACCGTCAAATGGTGTGGTCCGATCAAGGGTTGCAAGCGCTCGAACAGCCGATGACAGAATGGACAGTTGGGGTCTACGAAGACATAGAGCTGGTGCACGCCGTGCCCTTCGAGAATGGCATGCCTATCATGCTGTACGGCCCGCAGGACCGCCTGCGGACTCGCGGGGCCGAACGCCGCCGCCTGCACGGGGGAGAACATCGGTAAAACCACCAGGGCTGCCAGCAGCGCGACAGGTCCCCGCCACGATCCACCCCACCCCATTGATCGCCACCCGATTCTTGTCATGAACACGCCGCCCTCAGAAAACCGCCCAGCGAGCCGCACCCCCGAGGGCCTTCCGCTCGCGGCGACCGCGCATACTGCCGCGCATCGCGACGGCACGTCCCGAACCGATAAAGGCCCTGCTCCCCCGGTGCACCTCGCACCCACCTATTTAGTCGCCTCGCCGTCGGTTACTCTTACGCCCGGCCCGCGCCATGGGCGGCCGGCCACGCTTCAGGCGGGCTGGGTACTCGCCTATACTGTCAAGATGGGAGACGAATGGGAAGTCGACCGGCGCCGCGCCGCCGTCGAACGATGGCTTATCGTGCACGGCGACGCCCTGTACCGTTACGCCTTCCTGCAACTGCGCAACCGGGAATCGGCGGAGGATGCCGTCCAGGAGACATTGCTCGGGGCCCTGCGTAGCACTCACCCGCCCGATGGCCGGGCGAGCGAGAAGACCTGGCTGTTTGCAATCCTAAAACACAAACTGGCTGACCAAGCGCGTGCCAGCCGGCGTTCGCCCCTCGATCAATGCGTCGAACCCGCCATCCAAAACAGTGCCGACATGAACATCGAGGATATCGTGTTTTGCGATAACGGACGCTGGCGCGAGCAGACTTCATGGGGTGACCCGGTAGGTCACGGCGAGGCGCAAGCGTTCTGGCGCCACTTGGACGCCTGTCTGCGGTCGCTCCCCGGAAACCAGGCGGAGGTATTCGTGCTGCGTGAGGTCGAAGGACTTCCCTTGCAAGACATCTGTCAGATTACCGGCGTGTCGGCGACTAACGCCTATGTGCTGCTCCATAGGGCGCGGCTCGCCCTGCGACGATGCCTTACAAACGCCGGTTTCGGCCCCGACAGTGACTCGTAAACCGATCGCACCTACGCCTTGGAGCATTTTCTGGAGAACGCGATGCCACGTTTGCTGACCCTACCGAAGACCTGCACGACAACCGGGGCTCGCGCCCCCCGGCACCTTCCGGCAGGACCTCCCCTGCGCGCCGGCCATCCCTTAAGCGGCGTGGCCGTCGGCCCCACCCACCGGCCCCTCGACCCGCGATGCCGGCAACCGATGCAGCCTTGTGCCGCGACGCCCGCCGCCGAAATCGCAGATCGGTTCGCGAGACATTCATGAACCTGATGCTGGGCTGCCGCCAGGTCGCACGCAATGTCTCGCGGGCGTGCGACGAGGATCTCCGGGGCTGGGCCCGCATGGCCACGCGCCTCCATTTATTTCTCTGTCCCCCATGCCGGGCCTACGCGCGCGACATCGCAGCCCTCCATCGTCGGATCGCCTCGACCGTGCCGGACGGCCCCGAACAACGCCTGTCCGGCGATGCGCGTAAGCGCGTTCGCGAGGCGGCAGACGATGAGGGCAGCAGGTCCTCTTGACACCCGCCTCGCAACGGATCGGTCTTACGGCCCGCGCGGGATGCGTGTGGACCGCGAGCTAGACGACCAAAGGCCGATGATCGCGGCCGCGGTATCGGCACGCTAGGGGCTTACTCACGGACGCTGGAGGGACACATGCGCATCGAGAGAACGGACCCTGTCACCGGCAAGACCTTGACGCATACCGACGGGCACCCCTATCTGGTCGAGGGCGAGGGCCCAGACGCACTCAGGATCTACTTCGAGTCCGAAGAAACCAGGCGCAAATACCAAGACATGGGGACCGAGCGCCCGGAACGTGACCTCCACCGCACGCTCGACAACCCCGCGCCGCTCCCGGGCGACGAACCCAACGGTATCCCCCAACAACGCGGTTGACACCGCGCCGGGCCCCGCCTGCACGCGCGGGCCCGGTACGCCACGGCCTCCCCCCGTCCCACCGATTACTCGTTAAAACCTCAAGGGTTTTTCGTTAGCCGACCCGCGGCATCCGGCACGCGCATCGCTAGCGGGTGCCGAAACCCGAGCTCTCTGCTAAGATTTGGTTCAGGGGCGCGTGCCGGACAGCTCGGCATCACGCCGAAATCCGCGGTCCCGGGGCATCCTGACAATCCCGGATCGCCGGTACCGAGCACGCGTGAGACAAGATCGCGCGCACCACGCGCATGCCGACAACAAGGGGGCCTATGTCACATCCCAATCGTGAGGGACAACGGGTTCCCGCAGTGATCTTCAAGACCCGAGCCGCTGGCGACTGGAAGGACGTCCCCACCAACGACCTGTTCACGGGAAAGACGGTGGTGGTCTTTGCGCTGCCGGGGGCCTACACCCCGACCTGTTCTTCAAGCCATGTCCCGCGTTACAACGAACTCGCCCCGGTCTTCCAGGCCAACGGCGTCGACGCCGTGGTGTGCCTGTCGGTGAACGATGCCTTCGTCATGGAGGCCTGGGCCAAGGATCAGAACGCCGAAAATCTTCTTTTCGTCCCCGATGGCAACGGTGAATTCGCGGCCGGCATGGGCATGCTGGTCGACAAGTCGGACCTCGGTTTCGGCAAGCGCTCCTGGCGCTATTCGATGCTCGTCAAAGACGGCGTCATCGTCAAAATGTTCATAGAGCCGGACCGGCCCGGAGACCCCTTCGAGGTCTCGGACGCCGATACCATGCTCCGCTACATAAACCCCCAGGCGAAAGAGCCCGAGTTCGTCACGATCTTCACCCGCGAGGGCTGCCCGCACTGCTTTCGCGCCAAGACCATGCTGAAGGAGCGCGGCATCGCCTTCGAGGAAATCCGCACCGGCCAGGGAACCGGTGTGAGCTCGCGGACCCTGCGCGCCACCACCGGCCGCTCCACGGTGCCGCAGGTGTTCATCGGCGGCCGCCACATCGGCGGGGCCGACGACCTCGCGCGCCATCTGGGCCTTGCGTGACACGCGAGACCGGCATTACCACGAACGCGTGACGGGGATCTGGGCAAGGGACCGGCCATGACCAAACACTATGATCTGCTGATTCTGGGCGGCGGCAGCGGGGGCATTGCCACCGCCAACCGTGCGGCCGCCCATGGGGCACGCTGTGCCCTGATCGAAAAGGGGCCGCTGGGCGGTGCCTGCGTCAACGTCGGGTGCGTGCCAAAGAAGCTCTTTTGGAATGCCGCGCACATGCAACAGTGCGCGCAAACGGCACGGGATTACGGCTTTGCCCCGCTGCTCGGCGACTTCGACTGGCCGGCGCACAAGCACGCCCGCGATACCTACATCGCGCGGCTGAACGGGCGCTACGAGGCGGGGCTTGCCGACAACGGCGTGACCGTGATCGCCGGACATGGGCGGTTCGTCGATCCCCGGACGATCGAAGTCAACGGGGGCCGCTACCAGGCCGACCATATCGTGGTGGCGACCGGGAGCCGTCCGTTGATTCCCGAGGTGCCCGGGGCCGCCTGGGGCCTCACATCCGATGACTTCTTCGCGCTCGCCACAAGACCACGCAAGGTCGCGGTCGTGGGCGCGGGCTATATCGCCGTGGAACTCGCCTCGGTCCTGAGGGGACTCGGCAGCGAGGTGTCGCTCATCATGCGCGGCGCACACCTCCTGGCAGCCTTCGATCCCATGCTGCGCGAGGGACTCACGGACGCCATGACCACCGCCGGCATCAATCTCCTGCCCCAGCGCCACGTCGCCGGCATCGACAAGGCGGGCGACACGCTAAGCCTCCGCTACAAAGACGGCGAGGCCCTCTGCGGCCTCGATACCGTGCTGTGGGCAGTGGGGCGAACCCCCAACACCGATGCCCTCGGGCTCGACAAGGCCGGCATCACGCCGGGCGGCGGCGGGATCATCGAAACCGATTCCTTTCAAAATACGGCCGTGCCCGGCCTCTACGCCATCGGCGACCTGACCGGGCGCGCGGCCCTCACACCCGTCGCGATTGCCGCCGGGCGGCGACTAGCCGACCGGCTGTTCGGCGGCCAGCCAGACCGGCGCCTCGACTATGACCTCATCCCCACCGTGGTCTTCAGCCATCCCCCGATCGCAAGCGTGGGACTGACCGAACCCGAGGCCCGCGACCGCCATGGCCGCGACGCGGTCAAGGTCTATCGCACGCGGTTTGCGCCCATGAGCCAGGCATTCAGCAAGGAGCCGCATCGTACCGCGATGAAGCTCGTGACGGTCGGTCGCGAGGAGCGCGTGGTGGGCCTGCACATCATCGGCGAGGCCGCAGATGAGATGTTGCAGGGCTTTGCGGTGGCCATCAAGATGGGGGCCACCAAAAAGGATCTGGACGATACGCTCGCCATTCACCCGACGAGCGCCGAGGAACTCGTCACCATGCGCTAGCCCGCGCCTGTCAGGCCCCCGTGCCCACCGGCTACGCCACATGCCCATGACCACCGGCGCGCCCAAGAGCCGGCGGCGGCCCTTCCCGCGCTATACTAGGTCATGGCATCTGATCGCGACATGACATCCACCACCCCCTATGCCGACCTTACGCCGGAACTCATCCTGAGCGCGGCCGAGACCGTGGGACTTGCCCCCACGGGGGGTTTTCAGACACTTGCCAGTTACGAAAACCGCGTCTACAAGATCGAGACCGAGGACCTCCCGTGGGCGGTAAAATTCTATCGTCCGAACCGCTGGACGAACACCGCGATCGCGGAGGAGCATGGCTTCCTGCAGGAGCTCGTGGACGCGGAGATCCCGGCCGTGGCGCCCCTTGCGCGCGACGGCGAGACGCTGTTTCATGCCGGATCCTACCGATTTGCCGTGTTTCCCTGGCGGCCCGGGCGCGCCGGCTGCGTCGAGACCGTAAGCGAGCGCCAGACCCTCGGCCGCCACCTAGGCCGTCTGCATCTCGTCGGCGCCGGCCGGTTCGCGGCCCGACCAACCCTCGATGTGGCGTCGTTCGTGGATCCCGCCATAACCACCCTCGCCGACTGTCCGTTTATGCCTGCCGATCTGCGACCGGCGTTTTTGGCCACCACTGCCCGGCTACGCGCCCTGGTGGCCACGGCGTTCGCCGATCTCGGCGCCCCCAACCTGCGACTGCACGGCGACTGTCATGCCGGTAACGTCTTGACCAACGACTTAGGCCTCACGCTGGTCGACTTCGATGACTGCCTGAACGGTCCCGCGATTCAGGATCTGTGGATGCTGCTACCCGGGGACCAGTGTGAGCAGGAGGAGGCCCTTGCGACACTTCTCCAGGGTTACGAACTATTCCGCGACTTCGATCCGGCGGAGCTGCGTCTGATAGAACCCTTGCGCACCGCGCGACTCCTGCACTACAACGCCTGGATCGCGCGCCGCTGGCAAGACCCGGCGTTCCCGCGCGCCTTCCCGTGGTTCGCCGAGGACCGCCACTTCCGCGAACTCATGGGGCTTTTGGCGACACAGGAACGACGCCTCGACGCCCCACCCATTCGCCGATGGGTGCCTTGAGGTCCCGCTCAAGCGCCCGCGGCCTTGGCCCGCGCTATCATGACCACATCGCCCGCGTCCAGATGCACATCGTAACCCCATAAGCGGGCCACATGATCGAGTGTTTTCTTGGCCTCGGCCTGATCCAGGGGGTATTCGTCCATCTTTTTTAAATGCAGGTGGCGGTCGCCCCAGCGATTGACCGCCACGACCTCGATATCGGCCGAACGCGCGGCCTCGGCAATCTGGCGCGCGAGCGCGCTGCGCAGATACTGATAACCCTGATCGTCGTGCACGGCCGTCACCCGGTAGGCCTCGGCCTGCGGATCGTTCTCCAGGGCAAAGAGGTGCAGGTCGCGCATCACCTTGGGTGACAGATATTGCAAGACGAAGCTTTCATCACGAAATTCACGCATCGCGAAGTGGATGTGCTTGCGCCAATCGGGATCTCCCGCGAACGCGAACCACTCGCGATCCTCATCCGTGGGGTTCACGCATATGCGCTTTATGTCCTGAAATATCGCAAATCCCAAAGCATATGGGTTTATGCCACTATAGTGGCGGCTGTCGAAGTCCGGCTGAAAGATCACCGCCGTGTGGCTTGCATAGAACTCCAGCAGCGCGCCGTCCCCGATGAGTCCCATGGCATGCATGCTGTGCATGATGTGATAATGGACGAAGCATGCGAAGCCTTCGTTCATGATCTTCGTCTGACCCTGCGGATAAAGGTACTGGGCGATCTTGCGCACGATGCGCAGGATCTCGCGCTTCCAGGTCTCGAGGTTGGGCGCGTTCTTCTCGATAAAATAGATGAGATTCTCCTGCGGGTCTTTGGGGAAGCGTTCCTCGGGCATGGCCGCCGCCGCCTCCGCCGCCCCGGGGACCGTGCGCCAGATCTCCGAGAGGTGCTGCTCTATGAATGCCGCGCGCTCACGCCGGCGCCGCAGTTCATCACGTGTCGAGAGCTTTTGCGGACGGCGCGCCCTGTCGACAGCGTTGCGGTTCAACGCATGGGCTGCGTCTATCACCTCCGACACCGCGTCGATTCCGTACTGTTCCTCGCAGTGGGCGATATAGGTCTTGCCAAACTCCAGGTAATCCAGAATGCCTTCCGCGTCCGTCCATTGCTGAAAGAATGTGTTGTTCTTGAAAAATGCGTTGTGGCCGAAGGCCGCATGGGCAATGACCAGGGTCTGCATCACCATGGTGTTCTCTTCCATGAGGTAGCTGATGCAGGGATTGCTGTTGATGACAAGTTCATAAGCAAGTCCCATCTCGCCGCGCCGATACTGTCCAGTCTCGATTGCCCGCTGTTTACCGAATGACCAGTGCGGGTAATACATGGGCAGGCCGGTGGAGGCGTAGGCATCGAGCATCTGCTCGGCGGTAATGACCTCGAGCTGGTTTGGGTAGGTATCGAGGGCCAGTTCCCGCTCCGCGATCTCCGCTATCCGTTCCGTGACCGTGGCTATGCGTTCGAACGTCCACTCGTTGTCCGTGAATAACACCGCCTCCCGGTCAGCCATGCACGGTCCCCTGTCTTGGTGAAAAGAGCGAACGGAACAACGGGTAGATGTCCTCGGTATGACGTGCGCGCGCGGTCATGAGTTCGGGAAACTCCTGAGACATGCCCTTATAGAGCCTAAGGAGCGCGCTCTCCTGATCCTGGTTGACCTCCAGATAGAACATGTTGCGCAGCTGCGGCAGGAGTCCGAAAGCGCGCTCCTGCACGAGGCGGTTGTCATCCTGGGCGTTGTCGCCATCCGAGGCCTGCGCCAGATAGACATTCCAGTGTTCCGGAGGGAACCTCTGGACCATGATGTCCTCGACTAACGCCAGAGCCGGCGATACCAGCGTGCCTCCCCCTTCCTTGGCACCGAAAAACTCCTGCTCGGTGCACTCGCTCGCTTCGCCGTGATGCTTTATGAAGACGATCTCGACGGCACGATACTGGCGATGGATGAAAAGATACAGGAGCAGAAAAAAGCGCTTGGCAAGATCCTTTTCGATGTCGCCCATACTGCCTGACACATCCATGACGCAAAAGATCACGGCGCTCGTGATCGGCCGCGGCTGCTGGTCGATGTGCGCAAAACGCAGATCCGACTCGTCGATGAACGGTATCGCCTTGATCTTGCGTTCCAGGACCTTCATCTCGTCATGGATCTCGGTCAACCGGAAACGCTCTATGCTCGTGTCCTCGCCACAACCCTGGCGGACACGGATCTCCTCCTCGAGCGTCTCGGCTTGTCTTGAGAGCGCCTCGAGCTCCTGCTTCTTGCGCGCGCGTAGCGCCATCCGCCGGGCCCGGGCGGTACGCATCGTGCGCCCGATGTGCATGCGCGACGGGCTGCCTTCCTTTACGAAGCCAGCCCGCCGCCATTGCTCGACTTGAATGTCCTCGGTGCGCGTCTGCCGCAGGTTGGGGAGTTCGAGACCATCGAACAGAACCGACAGGAACTCATCGGCCGACAACACAATGGCGATCTCATCGTCGCCGAGACCCTCGGATGCGCCCGGGCCGCCATCGTCCCCGCTATCACCGCCGCGCGGCTTTGGTATCAGATCGCCCCGCCTGAACTGCTTATTGCCGGGCAACACCTGCTCCCAGGCGGCATCCCGCATGTCCCGCCGAAAGCTCGGCTCGTGCAGATCCTTCGTCGGAATGGCGATCGGCTGTTCCGTGTCGAGCATGTCGCCAAGCGACCGGCGGCGCGCGAGCTTCTCCACCGCCGCCTTCACGCGCCCGCGCACGCGTCGCTGCAAGCGGTCCTGATTGGCGCTGGAGCGCGTCCCCAAATTGCGCCGATCTATGATCACGCTCATGGAAACCCCTCCCATAAAACGACGCGCCTGTGCACCGGCCCGCCGTTTGCCATCAATGATGCTTCCGATAGCGCATATACCAATCGACGAGCAAGCGCACCTGCTTTTCGGTATAGCCCTTTTCCTGCATGCGCACGACGAAGTCATAATGCTTGCGCTCGTCTTCCGAGGTCCGCTTCTTGCCAAACGAGATCACCGGCAGCAGATCCTCGGTATTCGCGAACATCTTCTTCTCGATCACGACCCTAAGCTTCTCATAACTGGTCCACGCCGGGCTCTTGCCGCCGTTGTTGGCCTTGGCGCGCAGCACGAAATTCACCACCTCATTGCGGAAATCCTTGGGATTGGCAATCCCCGCGGGCTTCTCGATCTTCTCCAGATCCTCGTTCAGCAATGTCCGGTTCATGATCTGGCCGGTGTCGGGATCCCGGAATTCGGTATCCTGCAGCCAGAAATCGGCATATTGGATGTAGCGATCGAACAGATTCTGCCCGTAGTCACCATAGCTCTCGAGATAGGCCTTCTGGATCTCAAGCCCCAGGAACTCGGCGTAGCGCGAGGCGAGTTCGTCTTTCAAGAACCCGAGATACCGGGCCTCGATGTCCGGGGGAAACTGTTCGGCGCGGATCTGCGTCTCCAGGACATGCAGGAGATGCACGGGATTCGCCGCCACCTCCTCGCTATCATAATTGAAGGTGCGCGACAGGATCTTGTAGGCAAAGCGCGTGGAGATGCCGTCCATGCCCTCGTCCACCCCCGCCACGTCGCGATACTCCTGGAGACTTTTGGCCTGCTGGTCGCGATCCTTCAAGGTCTTGCCGTCATAAATCTCCATCTTCGACCACAGGCTGCTGTTGCCCGGGTCCTTCAGGCGACTCAACACCGAAAACCGCGCCAGCATCTCGAGCGTGTCGGTGGCACACGGGGCTTGGCTCAGGGCGCTGTTTTCGAGAAGCTTGCGATATATGCGCGTCTCCTCGGTCACGCGCAGGCAATAGGGGACCTTGACGATGAACACCCGGTCGAGAAAGGCCTCGTTACGCTTGTTGTTGCGAAACGCCGCCCACTCCGACTCGTTGCTGTGAGCGAGGATGATCCCCTGGTAGGGCATGGCGCCGAAGCCCTCGGTCCCGTTGTACGTGCCCTCCTGGGTCGCGGTCAAAAGCGGATGGAGCATCTTGATGGGGGCCTTGAACATCTCGACGAACTCGAGCACGCCCTGCGTGGTGACGTTCAGGCCGCCGGCGTACGAGTACGCGTCGGGATCATCCTGGGAGAAGTCCTCGAGCTTGCGGATATCCACCTTGCCTACAAGGCTTGCGATATCCTGATTGTTTTCATCGCCAGGCTCGACCTTGGTGATCCCGATCTGATGCAGCTGTGAGGGCATGAGACGCACGACCGAAAACCGCCGGATGTCGCCGTCGAACTCACGCAGGCGCTTCGCCGCCCATGGAGACATGACGCCCTGAATGGCGCGACGCGGAATACCGTAGCGCTCTTCAAGAATCGCACCATCCTCCTCGGGGTCGAATAGCCCGAGCGGTGATTCGTAGAGAGGCGACACGCGACCGTTGGATGCCAGGCAATAGATGGGGTATTGCTCCATCAGCGCCTTCAGACGCTCGGCAAGCGATGATTTCGCGGCACCCACCGGACCCAGGAGATAGAGGATCTGTTTGCGCTCCTCGAGGCCCTGAGCGGCGTGACGAAAATACGCCACGAGGTTCTCCACGACATCCTCGATTCCATAAAAATCTTCGAATGCTGGATAAGTCAGAATCTTCCGATTCATGAAGATGCGCGCCAGGCGCAGGTCGGACTGGGTGTCGACGACCCGCGGTTCGCCGATCGCCGCCAGCATCCGTTCAGCGGCGGGGGCGTAGGCTAGCGGGTCCTTGGCGCACAGCTTGAGATACTCATCAAGCGTCATCGTCACTTCCCGCTGTTGCCTGAATCGTTCTTGATACCGGTCAAATAGCGCCATGATCCACCCCTCGCCGTCTCTCGTACGAATCTCGCATCCTGCACCACGGCTGCGCGCCGTCTGCCCCTGCGCGGCGCGTCCCGCCACCGCGACCCCTTCGCCCGTTCACTTTAGGGCCTATGCCTCCCCGCCTCATCCTCAATACGCCCGACTCATGTTCGATAACCATGCGCCGCGCCCACGGACACCGTGCTTCTCTCCCTTGTATATCGCGCCGGCAGTATATCGCGCCGGCGCGCCCTACAAGCTTAGACGCGGATTGCGCGAAGTAACGCCTTCTACGCGCGGTTTTCGATAAGCGGTCAGACCCGTACCACCCATCTATCAGTCCCATGCGCCTGCGCCACGGTCTTGCCTGCCGGTTGGATGCGACAGGGGCGTGATTTGTTCCGCGCCCCGAACGCTCCGAAAATCGCCCTGCGCTCGGCGCGCCAGCGCCTCGGCCTGATCCTAATAGCAGCAAAGTTCATGCCGTTTCGCACTGTATGGTCCCATGCGACGCCGTCGCTCGCGGATCTCATCGACATACTCTACAGCGACCGCGGCCGCATCACTATCCGTCGCAACCCGCGCCCGGCGAGCGCCCGCGGTCTCTTCGAAGGCCCGGGAGATCGCGGACCCTCAACGAGCAACCGGCTCACGAACCACGCCCCGACCGGGATAAGGGGCAGCTAAAGTCGTACCCGGGCGGGAGAAAGCCCAAGGCGGCGCATTGCGGGGCGGCTGGCGTGACTGAAGACACAATCGCCCGACCCTCTTCTTCTTGGGATTTCGCCGATGCTATGTCATCATGGCGCCCCCCTGGAGGGGCGGTCCCAGGCGTTCGGGCGCACGGAAGGGACACCGCGCAAACCGGCGGGCACTGGCCAACGCTTGGGGCGTCACCGCCAATAGCTGGTGCAAGGGCCTGTCTTTCATCGTTCTGCCCGTCTTCACAGAGGTCCGTACATGTCGATCGTGCCTGCTCGCCCCTCGTCGGCCGACACCCGCGCCGGACGATCACCAGTCGCGCCCCTGCTCGGGCTTGCCTGGCTGCACTTCCTGAACGACGGCGCCGCGAATTTCCTGCCCGGCATCCTTCCGGCCATCCTTGTGGGCCTGCATGCCGGAGCGGCATCGGCCTCCGGTATTATGGCCGCGCTCTTGATCGGCCAGGGGTTCCAACCGTTCGCCGGCTGGCTTTCGGACCGCCTCGGCGGCAAGGCCCTCGCCATTCTCGGTGTGAGCGGCACGACCCTCGGCCTCATCCTCGTCGGCCAGAGCCGCGGCCTGCCGACCCTGCTTGCGGCACTTGCCTTGATCGGGGTATCCAACGCCCTGTTTCATCCACAGTCGCTCGCCCTGGCACGCAGTCTCGCAAAGAAGCGCCATGGCGCCATCATGTCCGTGTTTCTCGTGGGCGGCGAGCTCGGCCGTGGGCTTTACCCGCTGATCGCAAGCCTCGTGGTCGCGCACTTCACCACCTCCGGTCTGTGGATCGTGGCACTGCCGGCGATCATGAGCATACCGCTCATAGCACCCCTGCTCCCACCGCTCGTGCCCCGCGCCGCGAATGCGGCGCCGGTGCACTGGCGCCGTCACGCCCGGCCGGCCGCGACCCTGATCGCCTATGCCGCGTTGCGCTCCTTCGGCCTCTATGCCCTGGTCACCTTCCTGCCCATCGCCTGGCAACATGACGGCGGTTCACTCGTCGGCGGCGCCTCGCTGATCACCGTTTTGCTGGTCGTGGGGGTCATCGGCAACGTGAGCGGCGGGCTGATCGCCGACCGTTTGGGGCGCCGCATCGTGCTCGTCGGGTCGAGCCTGTTAACCGCCGCGCTCGTTGCGATCTATCTCATGAGCTCCGGATGGATCGTATGGCTGATACTGGGCCTCTTGGGGATCGCCGTATTTAGCGCGCTCCCGGTCTCGGTCCTCGTCGGCCAGGACATCTTCCCTGAAAATCGCAGTCTGGGCTCGGGGATCGCGCTCGGTCTCGGAAACAGTCTGGGTGCGCTCCTTCTGCTTGGCTTTGGTGTCGCCACATCGGCGTTCGGCGTCCCCACGGCCCTCTGGATACTGCCGCCCGTGGCGCTCATGTGCGCCCTTCTGGCCGCCCGCCTCTAAACCTCACGCGTGCGACGCGCGCGCCGCCGCCACGATGCCCCGCCAACCCCTCGTCCTCGCGCCCGTCGGACGAAGTTTGTATAGCGCAGACCCCATGCCTCTGTTAGCGTGGCGCTTCGTTTTGATGTCGAGCGCTGGCGCGGATATGACCATGTGTAAGCGCATGGCGGGCGGGCCACACTGACAGGATTTGGCCGCTTTTCGTCACCCGTCGGCACACAGGAGCCACAGGCACCTTCCCGACCACCCACGCCTCTGGAGGTCTCGCGCTATGAACGAAGGGCCACATCAGGATGGGATCATCGCCATCTCGCATCGTGAGAGGGGACACGGAATGCGCGCCGCCGGTGACAGCCTGCCCATCCCCGGGGGCCATGACGACATCGGGCGGGGCGCGGCCCGCGACCTGAACCGTTGCTCGGGCCTGCTTGCCCTATCCGTGCTTCTCGATAGCGCCGTGGAACATTACCGCGGCAACTATCACAACAAGGCGATGCTCGCGCCGCTCATCACATCCACCCTGTCGCTCGCCGCCAGCGCCCACGGCGTAGCCTGCGGGAGTCCCCATAAGATCCGCCAGGGCGTGTTCGCGCTGGCACTCGCCACCGGCGCCGCCGGCACCCTGTTTCATGTCTACAACATCACCAAGCACCCCGGCGGGTTCTCCTGGCAGAATCTTTTCTACGCCGCGCCCCTCGGTGCCCCATCGGCCCTGACTGTGTCCGGCCTCGCGGGTATTTTCGCGGAGCGCATGCATTGCGCCCATGACGGCGACGAGCCACGCCTTTTTGGTCACGGCCTCGCGCGGATTACAGCACTCACAAGCGCGATCGCCATCGTCGGCACCACCGCCGAGGCCGCGCTCCTGCACTTTCGCGGGGCCTTTCAGAACCCATTCATGTTCTTCCCGGTCACCTTGCCGCCGGTGGCCGCCGCCCTGCTCGCGCGCGATGGCCTGGCACCGCCTAAGACGGCTTACCCCGTCACCCGCGGTTGGTTGACGGCCACCGCCGTCATGGGCCTGGCCGGGGCCGGCTTTCATATATATGGGGTCTCGCGGGCGATGGGCGGATGGCGCAATTGGCGGCAGAACATGGTGGATGGACCACCCATCCCGGCGCCCCCAAGCTACACCGCGCTTGCCTTCGCAGGCCTCGCCGCCCTGCGCATCCTCGCTCGCCCCGCATCAGGCGAACCCCCGATGGCGCCGGCATCGATGTCTCTGGCGCAACCGGCCCCGTCTACCTAAGGCCGCCCTCCGATGAGCGCCCATTGGTTCCATGCGTCGGTGCGACCCCCCCTTTACCCCCGAGGAGGACTTCCATGAATCATGCGGGGATGAGCCCCTACCCAAACTACGATGTCCTCGCAAAGCGCGACAGCCTGTCGTGGAATGACACGACCCGGGACGTGATCGCCAAGCGCCTGGCGGTTCCACGGGTCCCGCGATTCTTTACACCGGAGGAATGGCGTGTGCTCGACGCGCTGTGCGACCGCATCCTGCCGCAGGCCGCTGATCGCCCGCAGGTGCCGATTGCCGCACTCCTGGACACCACCCTGCTCACAGGCGACACCCAAGGTTTTCGGGTCGACCCCCTTCCCTATGATCAGGACGCCTGGAGACACGGCCTCAAGGCCCTCGACAGCGAGGCCCAGACGATCTACGGCGCGCCCTTTCAGGTGCTGTTGCCGGCCACGCAAGATGAACTCCTGAAACGGGCCCAGACGGGGGATCTGCACAACCCCGCTTGGCGCCCCATGACTGCCTCCTTGTTCTTCGAAAAACGCATCCTCGTGGATATCCCGGCCATGTACTACTCTCATCCGGCCTCATGGAGCGAGATCGGTTTCGGCGGGCCGGCAGGCCCGCGCGGCTATGTGCGCATGGAGCTCAACCGTCGCGACCCATGGGAGGCCGAGGCATTCGTATCGCGCAACCCCGGAACACGCCATGTCCGCTGACCACGGGTCGTGCCCGCGCGCCATGGCCGGACGCGCCCCGGATGTCTTCGACGCCAAGGGTGGCTACGTCCCTATGCGCTGCCATGGCGACGATGAGGTCGTGGATTTCGTGATCGTGGGCACCGGCGCCGGTGGCGGGACACTGGCGGCGCGGCTTGCCGAGCACGGCTTTTCCGTAGTGGCGTTCGACGCCGGACGCTTCTTTCGGCCCCTTCAGGACTTTGCCTCCGACGAGACCGCCCAGAACTCCCTCTATTGGACCGACAAACGCATCTGCGATGGCGACAACCCGATCAAGATGGGTGGCAACAATAGCGGCAAAGCGGTGGGCGGCAGCACCGTGCATTACGCAATGGTGTCGCTACGCTTTCGCCCGGAATGGTTCAAGAGCCGCAGCGTGCTCGGCTACGGTGCCGACTGGCCCCTGGATTGGCGGGAGATGTGGCACTACTACGGCGAGGCCGAAAGGGCCCTGGCAATCGCCGGCCCTATGCGCTACCCCTGGGGCCCGAAGCGCCCCCGCTACCCCTATCGCGCGCACGAGATGAATGCCGCGGCCTGGTTGCTCGCGCGAGGCTGCGAGGCCCTTGGCTACCGTTGGGCCGAGACACCGCTCGCCACGGTCTCGGCGCCACACGGAAAGTCCCCGCCCTGCGTCTATCGGGGATTCTGCCGCTTCGGCTGCTCGACCAACGCCAAGCAGAGCGCACTCACGGTATGGATACCCCGCGCCCTGAAGGCCGGCGCCGAGATCCGCGATCTGGCCATGGTCGGGCGGATCGAGGTTGATGACCTCGGTCTCGCCCAGGGGGTCCATTACATCCGCCAAGGACAGTGGCGCTTTCAACGGGCCCGCCACGTCATCGTCTCGGGCTATGCCATCGAGACGCCGCGGCTTTTGCTCAACTCCGCGAGCGGCCGCTTCCCGGAAGGTCTCGCCAATTCTTCTGGGCTCGTCGGCCGCAACCTTATGACGCAATGCAACCAGGCCGCCTGGGGGCGTATGGACGACGAGATCCGCTGGTATAAAGGCCCCCCATCTCTGGCCCTCACCGAACACTGGAACTACGAAGACCGCGGCAAGGATTTCTTCGGTGGTTATTGCTGGATGGGTCAGGGCCCCCTGCCCATAGAATGGGTCTCGGTCCAGACCGGCTCACGGGGTCTTTGGGGCGACCGTCTGCGCCGCGAAATGATGGATTACAACCATCAGATAGGGGTGAAGATGGTCGGCGAGATGCTCCCCAACGAAGACAACCGCGTCACGCTCGACTGCGAAACCGACCAGTACGGCCTGCCCATACCCCGCATCACCTACCGCTGGGGCGACAACGACCGGCGCCTCATCAAACACGCGCTCGACCAGATGATGATGAGCCTCGATGCGATCGGTGCCACCAGGCTCTTTCGCCAGGAGGACGATACCAACCATCTGGCCGGCACCGCGCGCATGGGCTTTGCGCCCGAGACCAGCGTCGTCGATGCCGACTGTCGCAGCTGGGATATTCCCAATCTCTGGATCTGCGACGGCTCGGTGTTCCCGACCACGGGCGGCGTGAATCCGGCCCTGACAATCCAGGCCATCGCCCTGCGTACCGCCGATCGCATCAAGACTTTGGCATCGCGCTGCGAGCTCTGAGCCAAATAATCCGCGACATTGCCGCCATGGGCCCGCCCACCAAGGCGCGCTTGACCAGGGCCCTTCCTGGCTACGGATGCCGGACCCGTACCAGGCAAGGGTGCCCACGAACCAGAGATCCCGAATCCTCGTTGCCGAAATGCGCCCGGTGGGCGCACGCTATCACGACTTTAGGTAAGGGGGCCGCCGTAGCGCTATGATCGGCATATTCCTCGTGGTCGAAAACGAGATTCTTCTGGATGCCGTGGCGGATAGCGAAGGGCCATCATTCGGCGCGCTACGCCAGCACGGCGAGCACTACGCATTTTGGGAACAGTGTATACGGAAACGAACGGCCGAGAGCCTCTTCAAGTCCCATGCCTATGATTTCTATCCGCGCGGTCGAATCGTCTTTGACCCATCCCGAAATACGCACATACTGTACGTCGACCGCTGCATCCCGACCGCCATCCGCGCCCTTATCGTCGAACGCTTCGCGCTCACCCGTCATGTCGTCCGCGGCGACCATCACTATCGTTGCGCCGGATGCCAGAGGCTCTCCCTGGATGACGACCCGAACGACCCCGGCCCGGAGATCGACCGACCCGTCTCCCATGCCCCCATGAGCGGCGTAATGGCCTCCGCCGACGCCATGATCCCGGCGCCGCTCATTGCAAAACGATGCGCCGTAGGTGCGGACACTCTAGATCGACTTCAGTCGCGCAGTAATACCCGGACATGGCCACCCCTGGCATGGCCCAGGCCTTGCCATGAATGCGCCCTACGCCGTGCGCGCCTGTCCCCAGGCCAGCACGGCAAGCCCGCTCAGAATGGCCGCCATGCCTATGCCATCGGTGGGCGACGGACGCTCGCCGAGCCGCCACCACGCGCTCAGGACACCAAGTAACGGGGCGAGCAAAGTGCCCATCCCCACCACCGCCGACGGCAGGTTATCGACGGCATAAGCCCACAGAAAGAGTGCCAGCGTCGTCCCGGGAATCGCGTTATAGAGGAGCGCCCCCACCAACGCCGCCGTCCAATGGATACGCCAAGGCTCCACGACCGCCGCAAAAAGGGCCAGCGCCACGCCCCCCAGAAGCATCTGCCAAAAGGTTACGTTGAGCAAATCCAGGCCGCGCGGAGACATGCGCCTCTGCCAGATGGTCGAGGTCGCCCAGAAGAATGCCGAAAGGAGCGCGAGCACCGTCCCCCGAAGCGGGACATGGCCACTCCAGGGTGCCACGATAGCCACAATGCCTCCCCCGGCCAACGCCAGCGTCACCCACTGAACGCCTCTAATGGGCTCACCCAGTAGCGGCCAGGCGAGCAGCATGAGCCAGACCGGCATGGTGTACACCAGGACCGCGGTCGGCCCCGCCCCGGCGTACTGAAGCGCCCACATGGCAAGCCCCATGAAAGCGACGCTCTGAAGAAGACCCAGAGGCAGAACATAGCGGAGTGGAGGCGGCGCGAATCGGCGCTTCAAGATGACCAGGATCGGCACAAACGTGCCCGCGCCGAGGAGCATGCGCAAGGCCACGAACAAGAGCGGCGGGCAGTCGCGCAGGGCCTCCTTCATGATCACCCAGTTGTAGCCCCAGATGACCGTCATGAGACCCAATGCGGTCAGCGCACGCAGACGGGCATAGCACATAAGCGCCTCTCACAAGAAATTCCGTGAGGTTGTATCACATCACCGACCCTCGTGGACACATACGGTCACGTGCGCGCACGCCACCCGCAACAACCCCGCCCCGGTAGTCGTTGAGCACGACAACCGCCCAGGACGAAACCAGCGACTCTGGGGCAAGATGGGAAAGCGAAGGGGACTGGCAAAGTCACACGGTCGTAGGTCCAGGGCGCGGCCTTCGATCCGCCGATTCCGGCACTCTTACGGCCGCCCTTCCGCGCGGCGGCCGCCCGGCCAAGGGGCGCCTCCATGGCGCAAACGAATCCCACGAGTACAACATAAACGCCCCAGAGTGGCGGTGGGCGCATCCGGGCATCCTTTGCGGGCGCTTGGCAGGGGCGATGACCTGCGCCTGGAATACACCCGCGCCGGCTCGCTCATGCTCTCCGCTACATCGGAAAAAACTAAGGCTCCTCAGTAAAATTCGTGGGTGAGCTTTGGCTCAGGAAGCTTGCCAAGCGCATGATATAGCGCCATTTCGAGGATCTCCGGGGATCGGAAACCGTACGATTTTCTGATGGTCAGTTTGGCCTTGGTGTTCAGGCCCTCGACGATGCCGTTGGAGATCTGGCCTTTGGCCTTGAACCAGTTCAGGATCAGCGGTCGGTGGCGCCGGCACATCCGGGCCATCTTCTTCATGGGTTCGATGCGGGAGCGCAACGCCGTCGTGCACCAGGCATCCAGGAACTTGCCGGCCCAGGTCGGCGAGGCGTACTCCCAGAACTGCTGGAAGTCTTCCTTCAGTAGGTAGGCCCGGACGCTTTTCAGGTTATAGCGCAGCAGTTCTTTGAGCCGTCCCTTCTGGGGGGTGGTGAGATTCTCGGAGCGCTTCAAGAGGCACCAGCGGGACTTCTTCAGCACCGGCTCCCGGCCATTGCGTACCAGCTCTCGGGCCTCCTCGGCACGCACCTCATCCAAGGCGTCATTCATCTTGGCGACGATATGGAAACGGTCGAGGATATGCACGGCTTGGGAACAGCGTTCCCGAATCACGCGGATATAGGGTCGCCACATGTCCGAGCAGACGAACTCGATGCCGGCGCAGGTCTCCGGCCCCAGCATGGTGAAGAAGCCCTCGAAGGTCTTCACGGTGCGTTCCTTACCCACCCACAGCAGACGCACCATGCCGGCCTCGATCTGATAGGCGAGCGTGAGATATTTGTGCCCCCGGCTGTAGGCGATCTCGTCGACCCCGAAGGCCTTGATGGGGCCCAAGACCCGGTGTTCCAGCCCCCAGCGCACGATCCACTCGACCGAGCGATACACCTGATCCCACGAGGTATGAAACGACCGGGAGACCTCCAACCATGAGAGTTTCCGGGCCCAGGTCGCAAGGAACTGCATGTAGGCCGTCGTCAAATGGTGTTTACCGCAGGCCCAGGGCAGGATCTCGGCGACAACGCCGCATGTGGGACAGTCCACACGCCGTCTTGCGTAAAGGAAGAAGACCGCGAATCCCCAAAACGGAAGGATCTCGGCGACAACGCCGCATGTGGGACAGTCCACACGCCGTCTTGCGTAAAGGAAGAAGACCGCGAATCCCCAAAACGGAATAAACTCAAAGGACCGTTCGGGCAGCCGGTCGTAGCCCGCCCGGCGCTTCCCGCAGCCCGAGCAATAAGGCTTTGAGCCCTGACGGGGAATCACCTCGACCTCGATGGTGTTGGGGCGGGTCTCGGCAAACCAGGTCTTACCATACACGAAGCCTGACGGGGAATCACCTCGACCTCGATGGTGTTGGGGCGGGTCTCGGCAAACCAGGTCTTACCATACACGAAGCCCTTGAAATGATGACAACGATTCAATAATGTCGTGAGTTCCATGATTAAGCGCGCAGCCTCCTCGATTCAGGGTTCGCCACGGGCGTCTTCGGAGGCCCTGGTGACACTCAAGACCTATTGTAAAGATATTGACCGCTGGCCGCAGAGTTGGGCGGGCTTCCCCGATCTGGACGTGCCGGTGGGCGAGCGGATCGTGGCGGAGTTCACGCCCTTTCTCCTGGCCTTGATCAGTGAGCGACGGACGAAGAAGACGGTGAAGAAATATGCCGATTACCTTTGGGTCCTGGGCGGCGAGATTATTCATCGGACCCACTTCGAGGAGCGCGACCGGCGACTATCCGGTCGCGCCCTCATTCTCAAATACATTCACGCGCAGGGTGGTCCTTTGTGGAACGATGCGCGCGATGCGCGTTATGTGCGCGAGCATGAGGCCTACGATACCGTGTGTGCCCACTTCTACCGGTTCCTGACGGGCTCCGAGCCCTGAATTGCACCCACTAATTTCGCTGAAGAGCCAAAACTAAGGACCATTGCTATAGGGAATCCCTAAGAATATCTTATTCTGGCATTTAATTAGATGTTTTCACCCGACTGCCTTTACACAATCCTCAGCAAAAATTGCGGTTTGTCCACGTTGCACCTGTCCATTTCGCGATGCCAATGCCTTGTGGTTTAAAGTTACATCCCGTAACAAAGTTTCCATTGCCTCTATTAATCAGCGAGAACATACTGAGTGTCGTAGGGAACCCTATTCTGATATCAAAGAATCCCACAGGGTCTTTTCTATGAACCAACAATTGCTTATTCCGCCATTCTTCATACACTCCGCGAATTTTGCGGTAACAGGGCCGCTCGCTATACATGGTTTTTGCGGTGCCGTCGGCGGCAACAGCGGCGGCTTAGGAGACCCGTACTCGGCGCGCAGATTGACGGAGCCAAGCAACCGGGGTCTGCAAGCGGAAAACGGCCTGACCTGCCAGGCTCGCTCTCTTGCTCGCTGAAGGATTCTCCTGCATGCCTGACAGATTCGGCTCTAGAGGGTGCGTTACGAAAAAGAGGACCATTGGAGGTGAATGCTCATGCTTCAAGACCTTGGGCAACTTTATAAAAAAAGCTGGAAGGCCCTGATCATCCTGATGGGATTTGCGCTGCTTTCGGGTTGCGTGATTGTTCCGCGCGGCGCGTATTACGTCCATCCTTGTTGGCGGTGCCGTTGGTGGCGATAAGTCTTCGCGCTCAACAAGCGTGCGCCGGCTGTCGGTATGCGCGACGGGACATAAGCGCCCTCGTGCCCTAGGATCCGATCTCGGCGCCGCTCACATTGCGGGCCGCTGGTCCATGATCTCTCCGCTCCGCTGCGAGACGCTTGCTGCCATTCTGCGGGCGGACCATGCGGCCCGCAATGCGATGTGTTGTCGATATGGCCGGCCGCGGACACCCCTTATGTGTGGGGGCGCGGCAACTGTCCTTGCGGATGGCCAGCCACCCGCCAAACCTTACGCCAATGCCGGCCAAATGACTGCCATCGACAGTTCGCATGGAGGGCCCAGCAGACACTACGCCGTCGCTTCTCCGTGGCGCGCAGCGAATGGACCGCTTGCGTCGGCACTCTTCCTTGCGCGGCTGACATCCCCCGCACCACTCCAGGACTCAGTCAGGCCCTTGGCCTTGGCCTCGGTACGCGAGATAAACGAGCCGTCGTCCATTTCCGACTCGATCTTCGCGACCCCGCTATCGACCTTGGCCTTGATACCAGAGGTCGCGGTTTGGATCGGGTCAGCCAGGGCGCCGAACTTGTCCTGCCACCCCGTGCGGCAGCCCTGACCCGAGCGGTGAGTGATGGTCACCATGAGACCCCTTCCCTTATGGCTGAGTATCCCTTCAGTGTCCCAAATTCCGGATTTTCAGAGAAGGTGTATAGGCTAAGTGCTTGATTTAATGGTGGGCCGTCCAGGGCTCGAACCTGGGACCACCTGATTAAGAGTCAGCTGCTCTACCAACTGAGCTAACGGCCCGCGGGAAGCGCATAGTGTAAAACCTTTTTGGCGGCCGGCCAACGGCTCTTGCAACGCCCGGCGCTGACGCCAGGGCGGCGATGCCTCACGCTCGGCTCTCCCCCACCCCTCTGACCGCGTTCTGACGTCCGATCCGCCCGTCGCCATGATCAGCGCTTGAGACGCGCCCGACCCAAGGCAGGCCGTGAGACACCCAGACTTCAGGCGCCAGCCGCTTCGCGGGGGTTCCCCCTGGGGGAGTTGCCCATTCAGACGAAGCGCCCCTCGCGCAGGTCCTGCACGGCCGCCGCGATCTCCTCGCGTGTATTCATGACGAATGGACCATACTGCACGATGGGTTCGCGCAAAGGGCGACCCGCCACCAGGAACACGCGCGCATCCTCCCGCGCGCTCACGATCACGCCGTCGGCCGACGGATCGTCGCCCAATACCGCGAGCCTCTCCATCGCCAGCGCCTCCCCCGCGATTGAGGCCCGCCCCGCGTAGAGGACCGCAAATGCGTGATGGTCCGAGGCGAGTGGTTGTGCCCAGGAAGCACCCGCCGGCAACTGCAGATCCAGGATGAGAGGCTCGGTCACGGGACGTTGCACGGCCCCCGCCACACCCTGCGTTGCGCCGGCGAGCACCATGACACGGGCGCCGTCGGGGGCACTGGCGCGCGGCAGGTCCGCAGCCGCAAAGTCGCGATACCAGGGGCTTGTCATCTTGTCGCGCGCCGGGAGATTCAGCCATAACTGAAAGCCTGCCATGCGCCCGGCCTCCTGTTCAGGCATCTCCGAATGCACGACCCCGCTCCCGGCCACCATCCACTGCATGCCGCCGGTTGCGAGCAAGCCCTCGTGACCGGCATTGTCGCGGTGACGCATGCGACCTTCGAGCATATACGTTATGGTCTCGAAACCGCGATGGGGGTGATCCGGGAATCCGGCGAGATAATCGGTGGCGTCGTTGCTGCCGAAAAAATCCAGCATCAAAAACGGATCGAGACGTCCCTGAAGCCCTTGCGACAAGAGCCGCGTCAGGCGTACCCCGGCGCCGTCACGGGTGGCCTCCCCCTGATACATGCGCTCGATACGGCGTGAGCGCTTGACCTCGGTCGTGTTGCGCATATCCATGGCATCCCTCCGTGCCTTGGCGTCGCCCCCAAGGCCTCTACGAGTACCCATCGGCCGCCAGCAGACCGCCGTATATTACCGTCCGCGCGCGGACACTGCATTCCGGCTTTGATAAACCGGTCCCGCCGTGATCGGCCGCGCGCGCTCAGCCGAAGCGCCGCCAAGCCCCGCTCTTTACCACCAGTCTATGCAGAGAGCGCTCGCGGTTATAGCGCGGCACATCGCGCAGCGCCACCCAACGCAATTCGTGCGATTCGTTGTTGCCCGGCAACGGCAGATTCTCGTCTATCTCCACCAGAAACCGGATATCCAGGTGCTCATGTTCCGCCTCCGAGCGCGTCGCCGGTATCCTGTGAATGTCGACATCGAAGACCGCCGGGCTGAGAAGCCGAATGCGCTCCACCGGCAGCCCCGTCTCCTCGCTGCACTCCCGCAACGCCACGCGCATCACATCCTCGTCACTATCGGCATGCCCCCCCGGTTGAAACCACTGCTCAAGCTTGCGGTGGAGCATGAGCAGCGTGGCATCGTGACGCGGGTTCAGCACCCAGGTGGAGGCGGTCACATGCAGGCCGTCCGCCTCCCGGTCGAAACAGCGGGGGGACTCCTCCAGAAGACGGCAGGCGCGACGCGCATAGGCCGCCTCCTCCGGGAAGCGGCTGCGATAACGACACAGCGTATCGTGTAGCTCGCAGCGATCCATGCTTCAGGTCCAGGACGGGTTTTTTACGGCATGGACCGCCGCCGCCGCCGCCTCATCCACGTCCGCCTCGCGCCCCGAGATGATCATGCGCCCATACGCCCCGACCGCGCGCACGTCGATCAGGGTGATATTCGCGGCCTTTTCCGCCTGATTCGCAGCATAGATGATGTAGCCCGCGGGTTCCGTCTCCAGGATGAACATGCTCTGTTCCGGCAGGATCATCGAGCCCCTGCGGTTTTGGCGATTGATGAGTACGGTGTGGTCCGGCATCATGCCGCGTATGACCTCGTTCCAGGTGACCCGGCAGGCCTTGCGGTCCTCCTGTCCCGCGCCCAGCCGGGCGAGCACCGCATGCCCGGCCTCGCGGACATCGCTCTGATCCCGGTGGTGGATGACCATGGCCCCGAACTCGCGCTCGATGACAAGCTGCGACAGATGCACTCTCGTGGCCTTCAAAGCGATGTCGGTGAGCCTGTGCACGGCCATGCCCGGCGAGACTTCCACCCATAACGCGGCATCGCCCGGCACCGGCAGGAAACCCTGCGAGACGCTGCCGATGTAGGCGGCAAGCTGCGGCTGGAGCGAGTCGATATAGACGTAAGTACGAAGCTGGATCATAGACCACACGCAAAAAATCGAACGATTCTAGCAAAAATACCCCTTGGCGGCCACTGCGCTCCGCACTCCCGGCGGATCGACGGCGGTAAATCCGCACGCGCGCCGATGGCCGGGGTCCAGGGCTTAGAAGAACGTTCCGACCGCGGCGTCCAGGGCGTCGCGCATATCCGGATCGTCGGTCATCGGCCGCACCAAGGCCATGCTGCAGGCCGCCAGGGCATCGACACCCTTTTTCATGAGCGATCCGGCGTAGATCAGCATGCGTGTTGACAAGCCCTCGTCGAGACCGTGTCCCTTCAGATTGCGCGACCGCTCGGCGATCGATACGAGCTTGCCGGCGATATCTGCGGATACCCCCGACTCATGGGCCACGATCTCGATCTCGGTCTCGCGATCCGGATAATTGAAATCCAGGGCCCCGAAACGCTGCTTGGTGGACTGCTTCAGGTCCTTCATGGCCGACTGATAGCCGGGGTTATAGGAGATCACCAGCTGAAAATCCGCATGCGCGTGGATCAGTTCGCCCTTTTTATCCAGCGGCAAGCTGCGCCTGTGGTCGGTAAGCGGATGAATGACGACGGTCGTGTCCTGACGCGCCTCCACGACCTCGTCGAGATAACAGATGGCACCGATGCGCGCAGCCGTGGTCAGCGGGCCGTCCTGCCACTTGGTGCCGTCCTTGTCGAGCAGGAAGCGGCCCACCAGATCGGAGGCCGTCATATCCTCGTTGCACGCCACGCTGACCAACGGGCGCTTGAGACGCCAAGCCATGTATTCGATGAAACGCGACTTGCCGCAGCCGGTGGGGCCCTTGACCATCATCGGCAGACGGGCCGCGTAGGCGGCCTCGAACAGGCCGACCTCTCCATTGACCTCCCTGTAGTAGGGTTCCTTTTCGATACGATATTGCGTTTCCAGACTGGACATGGCGACCTCGCGATTTAAGTGGATGACAGGATGTCAGCTCTTGAACTTAACGAGACGGCTGACCTGGATGTCCGAAACGAAGACCACCCCCGTGTGTCGCTCAAAAAAGGGGGCAAAACCTTCGAGGATGGGGGCCACGAGCTCCTCGCCCACTGCCGCAATGATCATGATGAGGGCATCGTCTTCGTTGAACATGACATGCCCCTCATACATGCCGTGACTACCCTTGCCCGAGAGATTGCCGACGATGGTGTAACCCTTCAGGCCCGCGCGGTCGAGCAGATCGGTTGCGAAGTCTTTATGAATCCCCTCCAGGATGATCTCGAGTTTCTTCAAGGGGCTCAGATTCAGCGATTGCATGGCGAAGTCTCCGAAACAGGGTTCCGGGCCACGGCGTGGTAACCGCGCCCCGAGCGTGGATGGACATGAAAACCACCGTCTTCCAGGACGTGCATCCGATAATCATCTTCAGGGTCGAGGACCAGGAGCCGTACCCAGCCACCGCCGATGAGCGCCTGCACCTTGGCGATGCGCCCGACCGTGCGCTGCGCGAACTCCAGCGGCGCCTCCACCAGGGCGATGAGGCGTACGGGTTCATGGTACGGCCGGCCATCCTTCAAGACGGTCTGGCTCGGCAGCCCGGTACGCAGATCGCTCTGATTACCGGTCATCACCGCGAAACGTCCGGCGACGTTATGGTAGACCTTGCTGCCGCTACCGAAGCTCTCGGTATCGACCACCGAGAAATAATGCTCCAGATTGATCCACTCCCCGACCACCAGCGGACCCGTCAGGATGTTCTCCAGCAGGCGGCCCTTGGGGTCCAGGCGGTAATCGTAGGACTGCAGGAACGCCCGCCCCTGCAGATCGACCCCCTCGGTCAGGGCACGGCGTCCGACGATGGCATAGACATTGCGCGCAAGCCCCCATTCCGGGCGCACCTGTGACCAGTCGTGGGCCTGACGTTGGGCCAAGGCCGCCGCCGCAAAAGGCTCGGCGGCAAGCCGCGCGGGCATGTCCAAAAGCGGCATCCGCTCCGCCGCACAGCAACGACCGGCGGCACTGAGCCCGCTGCGCAGGCGCTCCAGATACAAAAGGTGCCGCGCCGGGAGCATGTCGAGATCATGCAGCTCGATCACATCGGTGGTGGTGTTGTGTATGGCCGGCACAAACCACGTATCCTCGGGGATCACGATACCGCGCTCGCGCAGTCGTCGGCGCACCTCCGGTTTATTGGCCATGGTGGCTAGCGCGCGCGCGTTCGGCAGGCCCTTGCCGCCCCCACAGGCCCCGCAATCCAGGGCGGATTCGTAGGGATTGTTTTCACTGTGGCTCATGTGCGCAACCAACAGCACGAACCGTGAGAAGTTGTGGTCAAGACCAATGGACAGCAGCGCCTGCATCACATAACGCACCTGCTCCTCGACACTAAAACCGATGCGCCCAAGCCGCCCCATCTGCAGACTCGTCACCGCGCGGTCGATGCGGTAGACGCTGCGCAGCTTGTCAAGGAAGTCCCGCTCCGCGGCCTCGGTCATGCCCAGTCGCTGCGCCACTCGACTGGGCCCCGATTCGTTCCCGAGGGCCACCTCACGCAGATTGCGCACATCATCATCGGTGACCTGGTCACGGGGGATACGCAGCTCGCGGGCCAGGGCGCGCACGATCATCGCCCTTTGTACCGCGCGCAGGATGGAGTCGGCCTGTTCGGTGCTCAACTTGTCGAGAAGCAACCGCGTGATCGGCCGGCCGGCGTGCAAGTGCGTGCGCCAGCGATGATAGCCAAGAGGGGCTAGCGTGCGCCCGACGAGACCCAGGCTAAAGAGCAGGCCGACGGCCTCTACCGCCACGAACGGGGACAGCACCGAGGCCTTGAGCTCGTGCAACACGTGCTGGAGGGCATCGTAGAGCGGCTCCTCCTCAAGCTCCAGTCCCGCGGGTATCTCCAGAACAAGGTTCTTCGGGGTCTGCACCGCCGGACACAGATGCGCCTCGGTGCCCTTGCCGAACTCGAGATAACCAAGCGGGACCCCGAAGAACCCGGCGATACCAAAAGTCTGATAATCACCCAAGGCCTCGAGGTGCCGGCGCATGGGCTCGGAACGTACGTCGATACAAAACAACGCCTGCGCAAACGGACGCCTGGCAGACGGCTCCTCGTCCGCTGGCGGACGGATCCGCCCGGCGAGCTCATCGATATAATGGGATTCCATGGCCTGCAACCATACATAGCCCTCGCCGTCCTCCCAATCACGCAGCACCGACAACAGGGCATCCAGCTGCACCGGCGCGAGACCCATCAGTCCTGTCTCGGCGACACCGCCCACCCCGCCTGCCAGTTCCCGCAGGACTTGCGCGGCCCGTCGGTTCTCCCAATCGGCCTTGGCCGCCCCATAGGCCGAGGCGATGCGTGCCAGCGCCGCCGGGCGCCGGCGGGCCAGGGCGTCATCCACCTCGTGCGCCCATGCCGGAAGGATGGTACCGCCATAAAGCTCGTGGCGCAGATAAGCCTCGCGCGGTGCCTTATCCAGCAGCGCGCCGATCTCCGGGGCCGAGGCCGGCGTCCCGTGGCGCCGGCTCCCTTCCTGGAGGAGCGCCATTCCAAGCACCATGCGCACCGCCAGAAAATCCACGAGATCCGCCGGATAGCGCTGCGCCCAATAGTAGTGCTTGGCACCCATCCGATAGCGAATGAATCCCGCCCACCCGTGCATGCGCGTGAGTTCGTGCGTGATATAACCCTGCCAGGCGGTCTCCGGCACCTGCAACCGCTGCAGGACGTGGGCCACCATGCCCTCCGCCGTCTCCTCTTCGGCCAGTACCTGACGCAAATGCAGGCCGCGCAGGAGGAAGCGGGCATTGCGCCGCGCGAGATCCTTCCAGGCCTGGAAGAATCCCGCCTCGCGGCCCGGGGCCTGCCAGGCCGACTGGCCCTCGTCGAAGAAATCGAGACAGCTTTTGGTCAAAAGGTCGTCCAGGGTCGCGGCGATCGTGGTTCCAAAAAGGGCATCCACGTGCCGGTACACGGGCGACGTGGAGTCGTATCGTTGCCGGAGCAGCTCGCGCAGCGAGCCGTCCAGATCGTCTTCCGGCGGCGATACCGGGCGACCCTGCAAGGTCGCGGCGATCCCTGTGCCGTCCACCCAATCGCCACCCGCCATGGCCCGGGGCCTGCGGCAGCCGGTCATCAATTGCCAGAGCCACGCCTCCAGATCGAGGCCCGGGGGAAGATCGGCACGCGATGCCAGAAAATCCCCGATCCGCCGCCGCAACAGCGCGTCGTCGATCTTGCCTTCGCGGCGATAGTCCTGATACTGCGCGCGGTCCAGGTACCCGCGGGCATGGAACAGACGGCTACCCTCCGCGACGGCCGTCGCGAACGGCCGGTCCTCAAGGCCATAGAGCGGGTTGTGATGGATGAAGGTGCGCATCGGCCAGAACCGCGGTATGGGCTCGCTTGCCACATAGACCATGGAACGTACCTTGAGGCGATCACCAAGCGTCAATGCCATGATGCACCCCCGCCACCGACAAGGCTCACGACCAGCGATGCCAAAAACACAATCCCGATGAGCGCCACGCTCATGCCACCGATGTCGACCACCGGCTCGCCGCGGTAATCCCCAAAAAGCAGGTCCTGAAAGAGCCGCCCGGCGGCCCACCCCCACAAAAAGATGAGCGGCAACCAAAACGGCATCCATGCCACGGGGATCGAACCCAGACCCCTCCACAGCATGAAGAATGCCGGGAACACCGGCGTCACCGTCAACGCCAGCACCGCGAATACCAGGCTCGCGGTCATCCGGGGCATGACCGCGACCAGACCGCCGTGCAGACCCATATACGCGCCGCCCACGCGCCGTACGAGAATCCCGGTCAAATACAAGGCCACCGCCGCCGGCAGGCCCCAGCCCAGCGCCATCAGCCGCAACACCTGGGTCGGCGCCCCAACCGCCCACGCAAGCCATACCGTCGCGAGCCCCGAACTCAGTACAAATCGCGTCCAGATGCCGAGCTCGCGGGCACTCAAGGCACGCACCGCATAGAGCAGGGCCGACGCCGTGGCGAGCGCCATGACCCAATGTCGCAGCCCGGCCGGGCAGAGCGGGCCTTGGGGGGCTAGGCGCAAAAGCTCGATCCCGACCTGCGGCAATACCAGCACCGCAAGCCCTTGGGCGATTCCCGCGGGAAGACTCGCGACCAAGCGATTGAACAGCCAGCTCAGCGGAAAAAGTGGCGCGAATAAGCCGGCCAAGACCCAGAACGCGAGGTCCATGTCAGCACCACCTGAGCCAGACGTTAAGCCGCCGCGACCATTGCACGACGACCTGACCCAACCGTTCGTAGATGTCGGCGACATACAGTTCACGCGACAAAAGGGCGTAGACGCCGAGATAGACTCCGCGTCCGCGTCCGCCAAGCCTGCGTCCAACTTCGAGGGACTCGGCGAAGAATGTCAGCGCCCAGCCGCCCACGAACACCGCCGCCAACAACATGACCAGGGCATCGAACGACAACCTGTGGATGCTGGCCGCGCGATACAGCATGAGACTCTCGTGCTCATCCGGATAGAGGAGCCGGCCGAAATAATGACTGATCAACGTATAGCCGATCACGACGACGACGAATGACGCGAGGATACCGAGCATGAGGCGCCAGGGGTCCTGCTGCGACATCTTATGGGCCGCAAACAAGGCCTGAGCCCCCGTAACCCAGCCGAAAAACAACAGCACCACGACCCCCTGCTCGTAAAAAAGATGCTCGGCCACAAAAAAATGCGACAGGCTCAATACCACCACCGGGACCAGCACGGTGAGGCTTGCCGCCACGAGCCATGGCAGACGCGAGGGTTTGGCCGGCCGCCGCTCCACCACCGAGGTATAGATCGGATCCGGCGGAACGCCGTCGTGCGCACGGGCGTCACCGATCACATCGCCAGCCCCGAGAAACAGCGAGGCCTTGAAAAAGCCGTGCGCAATGAGATGGAAAACGGCCAGCGGAAACGCCCCGAGACCGCACTCCATGACCATGAAACCCATCTGTCCCATGGTGGAGTAGCCGAGCGAACGCTTGATATCGTTCTGCAAGAGCATCAGTCCCGAACCTATGAGCGCGGTCATGAGACCCACCCCGAATGCCCAGTGCAACGCCCATCCGGCATGCTCGAAAAGCGGCGCGAACCGGTTGAACAGAAAACCTCCGGCATTCACGATACCGGCGTGCATCAAAGCCGAGACCGGAGTCGGCCCATCCATGGTGTACGGAAGCCAGACATGCAGCGGGAATTGCGCCGAGCGCGCAAACGCCGCCAGCGCCAGCAAAAAGCCCGTAAGCTCCGGCGCGGGCATCCCCCAAAACTGCATATGCGGCGCCTTCTGAATGCGCGCGAAGATCACCGGCAACGAGTCGCTGTGGTAACAGTGGAAGAGGATCAAGGCCGCGAACCACAGCGGCAGATCGCCGAAACGGTAGGTAATCTGCGTCCAGAAGGCGTAACGCCCGGCCGCCGGCCGCCTATGGTCGTGCCCCAACAGGAAATATAGGACTACACCAACCAAAAACCACGCCACCAAAAGGGTCAGCAGATTGGCCGCCGAGACCATGACCAGAATCACTCCGGTCATGAGATCAAGAAGCGCGAAGAATCGCGCATAGCCCGGCTCCTCGGCCATGTAGCGCACGGAATAGATGTGCACTATGAGGCTGATGCCGGACACGAACGTCCACAGCACGAGGCTCAAGGGATCGAGCCAAAGGCTTCCGAACACGCCTTGGGAATCGATGACCGCCACACCACCTGTCACGAGATAATGGACGAGCAGCGTGAGCGCGAGCGCCAGGGTCAAGGTCAGGATGGAGACACTGACGCGCGCCGCGGACCTGCGCGTATCGCGCAAAAACGCCAGGATCATCAGCGCCGAAATCACCGGCAAAAGCGGCACCCACACCCCTAACGATCCCATGGCCATCCCCTTCCTGCCTCCTTACTTTGTCATGGCGATATAGAGTTGCGGAAGCTTCTCCGGCAGCCTGTCCACGTGGTCCAGGACCAGATAATTGCGCGCCCCGAAGATGCGCGAGACGTACTCGTCGGCATACGGGTCCAGGGACAGACAGAACGTCCGTATACCCTTGCGCGCCAATTCCTCGACCGCCTTCTTGGCATCAAAGCGCAGGTACTGGGGATCGCGCACGTCGTTGTCCGCAGGCTCCCCATCGGTCAGCAGAATGATCAGTTTTTTCTGGCTCGCGCGCCGCTCCATGAGGCCCCCGGCATGCCGCAGCGCGGCGCCCATGCGGGTCGAAAGCTGCCCGGTCATACCGGCCAGACGCGCCTTCACCTTGTCGTCATAGGGTCCATCGAATTCCTTGAAGCGATAGAACTCCACGTCATGGCGCCCGTTGGAATCGAAACCACAGAGCATGAACGGGTCGCCGATGCGCTCCAAGGCCTGCGCCAGCAAGGCGGCCGCCTCGCGCGCAAGCTGCAAGACCGTGACATCGCCCTCGGCGCGCGAACGCAAGGCGTCGTTCGTCGATTCCGAAAGGTCGATCAACAACATCACCGAAAGGTCGCGGATATGAAGCCGTGTCCGGATGCCGATGCGCGGATCCGGCTGCTGTCCCATGCGGATGTCGCTTAAGGCCAGCACCGCGGCATTGATATCGATCTCATCGCCGTCCTCAACCTTGCGTTCGCGAATCACGCCCTGCGGCTGAACTGCCTCGATCAGCTTCTTCAAGCGCTGCACCAACGGTTTCTGCTGCTCCAAAAAACCGTTGATGACCTCCGGATCCCCCGCCTTCGGCCGCTTCTCGTAGAGCGTCACCCATAGCGGCCTCTCAAGCTGCGTTTGATAATCCCATTCCGAATAGGTCATCGGTTGCGAGATCGGCGTCTTGCCCTCGCGTTCATTGAAGGTCGTGCCGTCGTCGTCGTACAGCTCGGTGGAGAGGACCCACACCTCCTGGGCGTCGTCGCCCGCGTTTTCCACATCGAGCGTATTCAGCATCTCCATCAGGTTCACGTACTTACGCACCTGTGGCCGACCCCCGGCAAGCGGATCGCCCAGATCCGCGATACGCGGCGCGGTCCAGAGATAGCGGTTGTCGTCGCGATAGACGATCGCGCTGGTATCGGCGCTCGGCGTGAATTCAAGCCCGCTGTCTTTCGCCAGGGCCGCCAGACGCCCTGCCGACTCCAGAATGCCGGTGTAGCGATCGCCATCGTCTTGCGGCAGCCGCGCGAACGCCTCGCGCGCCGCCACCACGACCGGGTGATCATCCCGGTACTCGGAATCGAGCAGCGCCAGGGCGCAGCGATCGAGGACCGCGGCCAGATCGGGTTCCCCGGCCCTGTCCACCGTCGCCGGCACCGTCACAAGTTGCCCCCACAGGGAGTACAAGCCCGGGAATGCACTGATGGCGCGACGCTCCACCCAGGCATCCTCGAGCAAACCGATCCACGGCCGGACGGCCGGTGCGGCAAGCTCGAAGCGCGCATCGAAGCGCGAATGCACCACATGGGCGCTGGCGTGGGCGGCCGCCGCCCGAAACACCTCCAACGCCGGGGTCCGCTTCCCGTGGCCATTCTCCCAGTCGTCATAGGCGTCCGGGACGTAGATGAAATAGTCCTCTACATACGGGCGGTAGCCCTCGCGTGTCTCGAAATCCCCGGAGGTCGGCCGCAGAAAGAAATCCCGCCCCCACAGCGCGCGCAGATACATGACGAGCCGCCGCTGGATGTCAATGAAGAGCACCCCGCGCCGCTCCTGCTGCATCACCGCCAGGGCCTGCGGACTTGTCAGCCCGAAAAATTCCGCTTGCGCCGCGAAGTCATTGCGATAGGCGGACACCCCCCACATCGCCCAACGACGCAGCCCACCCAGGGTCATCTGATCGAGTAGCACCTCGATCTTGCCGAGCATCGGCCGGACCCCTTGCGGGGCCTGCGCCAAAAGCTGGTCGATCAAGAGCAGATAACCACGGAAAAGGCCGATCTCACCGAGCCGTCGCGCGACCACGGGGGCCGTCGAAAAAAACAGCGACAGCACCTGCGCGCTGGTCTTCGAGTACATGCGTATGGCGGTCGACAGCATCTCGAAGACCGCCTGCTCGCCGATCTCGCGCGCCACCTGCGGCGCGCTCTCGACGAACGCCACCACGAGATCGCTGCCGCGCCCGAGGGCCTTCAGGCTCCCGGCGCCCTGCAGGTAGGCCTCGAGGCCGCGCGATGTGAAGACGCGCGCCGCCTCGTGCCAATTCGCCTCCAGGACCTCGGCTGCGTGTTCGCCGAGATCCTCAAGAAGCTCCGGGTAATCTACCAGTTGAACCGCCATACCCCTGCAACCCCGTATGTCCGGTAATAGCCCCCCGTGACGTCTACCGACGTCATCCCGTGGGAACCTTCAGTCCGGCCAGACGCGCGGCGGGTTCACGCCCCGTCCCCCGCCGGCATTCAGATCCACCTCGTCTGCGTGTGTCTCGCGACTCTTGGCGTTCTCCGCGCCAGCCGCCGGCCCGGGCTTGTCCCCCTCTCCCGTCTTGGTCCCCGGGCGACGCCGTTGCGTCTGCAGACTCGCGCTCAATTTGTCTTCCAAGTTGCTCATTTCAAGATCTCCTCGATGAGTCGTTCGATCTCGTCGCGGGCGGCTACGGCACGCTTACCCATGTGATAAACACTCAGGCCCTCGAGCGCGGCGCTCCTATAGATGGCCCGCCGGCCAATCGCGATCGGCAATACCGGCAGACCCATAGCGGCGATGGCCGACTGCGAGGCCCGCGACAGCGCGCTGTGCGCCTCCACCTGATTGAGCACGAAGTACCCGCGCAACTGGGGCCGGCGGCCCCGCAGACCCTGCACAAGCTCGGCGCTGCGTCGGCTCGCCCACAGGTCCAGGGGCGACGGCAAGACCGGCAGCAGCACAAGATCCGCCTCCCCCAGAATACCCTGGATCTCATCGTCATCCAGGCGCGGCGGGCAGTCATAGACGCGGTACTGGTGCTCCGCCTGCCCGCCTTCACGCAGGCCCGCCCAGTCACAGAGTGCGATGGCGTAATGCCCCTCGCTGTCGGCCCAGTTGGCCCAGTCCCCGAGACTGCCTTGCGGATCGGCATCGACCAACAGCGTAGGTGCGCGTCGCGCAAGCCCCATCGCCAGGTTCCATGCAAGTGTGGTCTTGCCGCAACCGCCCTTGCCGTTGTACAAAGCGATTCGCAGCGCCGTCATGACCGTTCAGCCCGGGGCGCGCCGCGCACAGGCGTCTGCCCCGCGCGCAAAGTCCCTGAGTCGGGGCTCCACCTCGTCGCCCTCGAATTGAATGGTCACCACCACATGCGTGCGTGCGAAATTGAGGTTCGGATAATAACCACTCGCCTCCGACAGCGCCGCTAAATCGTCGAGAAAGGCCCGCGTCTGTGCATAATCCGCGAACTCAAAGCGTTTGTTCCATGCCAAGGGACGCTTTTGCTGCGTCCATCCCTCCGGAACTGCCGCGTCCCTTTCGTCCATGCCTTTCCCTCCTCATCGGCGCGCTGCGAGCGCGGCGCGCAGCTCCTGCAGGTGGCGCAGGTGCTCCTCTTCGTCAGCGTGCAGGCGCGCAAAGAGGGCTGCGGCCTCGTGGTCGCGCAGCCGCGTGCTCATGGCTGCGGCCTCGGCATAGAGTTCGACTGCCGCCTGCTCGAGATCGGTATCGTGACACAACATCTCCTCGAGGTCCCGACCCGGCCGCGGCGGTCGCAATGAACCCGCCCCCGGAGCCATTCCGGCGAGCAACAGCCGCTGGCTCAGCAGATCGGCATGACCGAGCTCCTCGCGGGCCTCATGACGAAAACCTTCCGCCCAGTCTTCAAGGCCCCACAGCGTACACAGACTCGCCTGCGTCAGATACTGCTGCACGGCGCTGTACTCATGATTCAGGGCCTGGGCCAGGAATCCTGTGACGCGCGGATGGCTACGCATGCCGCCCCCGCGCTCAGCTCAGGTTGCCTGTGACGTCCCCGTCCCGTCCGCCACCGTTACCGTCCGGACGCGTGGGCAGGATGTGCTCCACCTCGGAATGCACGCGCGCGATGATGTGGGCCGCCACCAGGCCATCCCCCACCCGCTCGCAGGCATCGGCGCCGGCGCGCACCGCGGCGTTCACAGCCCCGGTCTCGCCGCGCACCAACACCGTCACATAGCCGCCACCCACGAACTGGCGACCGATGAGACGCACCTCCGCGGCCTTGGTCATGGCGTCGGCGGCCTCGATGGCCGGCACCAAACCACGCGTCTCGATCATGCCTAAGGCTATACCCGTGAGTGCCATTCGTTTTCTCCTCGAAGGTCTCGATCCATCGGTATCCACTGATTACACACCCCGCCTATCGGGGTCGTGGGCACGATCCTCGCGCCCAAGGCCTCCCCTAGCCGGCCCCCAAAGCCCGTCAGGCGCTCGGGGCCTTGGGCAGGATGTGCTCCACCTCGGAATGCACGCGCGCGATGATGTGGGCCGCCACCAGGCCATCCCCCACCCGCTCGCAGGCATCGGCGCCGGCGCGCACCGCGGCGTTCACAGCCCCGGTCTCGCCGCGCACCAACACCGTCACATAGCCGCCACCCACGAACTGGCGACCGATGAGACGCACCTCCGCGGCCTTGGTCATGGCGTCGGCGGCCTCGATGGCCGGCACCAAACCACGCGTCTCGATCATGCCCAGGGCAATACCCGTCACATCTGCCATTTTCCCGATCTCCTTCTTTAAGCTACTAAAAAGCCCAAACCGCGGCGCCTGTCAGGCGCTCGGGGCCTTGGGCAGGATGTGCTCCACCTCGGAATGCACGCGCGCGATGATGTGGGCCGCCACCAGGCCATCCCCCACCCGCTCGCAGGCATCGGCGCCGGCGCGCACGGCATCGGCGCCGGCGCGCACCGCGGCGTTCACAGCCCCGGTCTCGCCGCGCACCAACACCGTCACATAGCCGCCACCCACGAACTGGCGACCGATGAGACGCACCTCCGCGGCCTTGCTCATGGCGTCGGCGGCCTCGATGGCCGGCACCAGACCGCGCGTCTCGATCATGCCCAATGCAATACCCGTCACATCTGCCATTTCCATCCCTCCATACGGACCCTAACCAAAAACCCGCCTTACGGCTCCCAAAAATCGATGATTCCCCCGATGGTCAGGTCGGTGTGAACCCCGAAATCTCCTTGCGCGTAGCGCGCCGCCGATCCTGACACGGTGAACACCCACTTTCCCGGCGGCACCCCCACCGGGTCGGTGGCGACATTCAACTTCCCGGTACCATCCTGAAGGACCCGTAACGATGCCTGCTTCAGGCCCGCACCGCGCCGCGTCACTACCAGATCCGAGATCACGCGCATGATCTCCATCTCACTCCGGGCTCCAGTTGTCGATGATGCCGACTATGGTGAGGTCCGACGGGTATTCCTTACTGCCCGCCGCTTCGCGCGCCGCCGAAGACCCCACGCAGATCACCCAATCCCCGGGAATGCAGCCCACCGCATCCACCGCCACCGAACGCGGACCGCCCTCCTTTTCCTGCACGACCAACAGCGGCCGGTGGCCCATCTCGCCGATGCGGTTGGTGGACACCAGGGTCTTTTCCACGCGCATGATCTTCATGTCAGCGCAACCTCCTCCAAAACACTCCCCGGCGCCATGTCCTGAACGCTCCCATGCAGATACAAAAGCCCTTCTTTCGCAAGCTGCGCGTAGCGGCCCCGTATCCCCTCGGCGATCCGGCGGATCTTGTCTTCCATCCGCGCCCGGCTCCCCGGAACCTGTTCGTTGAAGTGATAATGCAGCGCCACCGGAATCGGCAGCCCCCGTTCAACATTGAGATGCCGGAATATCTTCACCCCGACATCGAGATCCGCAGCCCCTTCCTCCACCGTATCGAGCCTTGCGTAATAGGCGATATTGCGCACCTGGACCTCCGGGAACCCGTCGCCCACGCTCACAAAGCGCTCGCCGTGGCCCATGTCCCCATACCATCCGCCGTGATACTCGCCCACATATTCGATCTGGCTCATATTGTTGATGAGCAAGGTCGCGATCAACCGGCGCATGCCATCATGGGGCGCGCCCTCGCCCTTACCCCATCCCTCGGTCGCGCTCGCGGTGCGTATGGCCTCGTAAACCGCAAGCCGTGCACGGTCGGCATCCAGCGCGAGCGTCTGCCGGTAGAGTTCCGCGCTATCGATGTAGCGATAGGCGCTGACATCGCCGTTGCCGTCCGGCACATGCACGCGTATGGCATCGGTGTCGGTATCCACCCCGATCAACAGGATGTCAGTGCCCGCCCCGCAGCAAAATGCATTCTCTATCGCGCGTCGAAACTCGTAGAGCCGTTCCAGTGCCGCCTCGGTCGCCGCCCGCTCGTTGCTCCCATGGGCCGCGCAACCCTGATGCTTGGGATCCAATGAACTGCCGTGATACACCGCCACTTTGAGGTACCGCGTCGGCACGTCGGCGGTCGTCGGAAACCCCTCCCGATAACGGCGCAGCTCGGTGTGCTCCCAGTGCCGCACGTCCTCTTCCACATCGAACAGCGTCCCCGCAAACGCGCTGCGCCGTACGAGATTCGCCGCCGGTATGCGCAGCACGTAGGGAAACAGCCCCTTCAGCCGCCCATCCGCGCACGCCGAGACATTCATGGCGTGAAACCCGCAGTCCACCAACAGCGCATCCCATCCCTGACCCGCGGCCAACTCCTCACGGATACGATCGCCAAACCGCGCCACGGCCCCAGCAAGCGCCGAGAACACGGCCTGGGCATACAGTGCGCCCATATCCGGGCCCCGTACCCACGCACGCTCCAACACCGCCGCCGGCAGCTCGAAACCCAAGCGCTCCCGCGCCCAGTCCTGCGCGCGCCCCGGGAAGTCGACGCCGCGACCCAGCGCCGCGATCTCCTGCAGGGTCGGCACGATGCGGTCGAACCGATCCTTGATCCCCTGCTCGCACTCGAAGAGCCGGGCGTTTTCGTTCCGATCCACGAGCGCATGTCGGCAACCGCGCTCCGGCAAGGTGCCGCACGCCGGGTGCTCGACACCCAGGGCCTCGGCCCGCGCCGCTCCGGCGCGCAGCCATCCCGGCCGCGCCCGGCCGCGCGCCATACCGCCTGCCAGCTGACCCTGCGGGCCGCTGCGCGCGCGCCGCATCGTCGATGATCTGCGCGTATCCATGGGGCTATCCCTCACCCTCGCCAGCGACCAGACCGCGGCGCATCATCCCCGCGCCCCACCCGAGTAGGTCACAACCGAACCCTTCGGGGAATTGCCGCTGCTGCCCGTGACCCGGCCTTCCGGCACGGGTACGGCCAGCGGCCGCTCGCGATTGCCGGCTGCCGACATCACACAGGTGCGCGCCACACCCCGCTGGGTGGGATTCCGTCCCTGCGCCCAGTGCCCCTCGGTACCGGTCACGCGATCGCTGCGGCTCCAATCGTCGCCGGTGATCCGCCACGCCCCGGCCGCCGGCGCCGCGCCCTCCGGCGCTTGCCCACCCTCGACCGCCACCGGCATGGCCGCCATCACCGGCGCCGCCGCCTCGCGACCACGGAATTCCGGCGTCCCGGTCACGAGCCCACGCGCCAGATTGATCGGTCCTGTGATCCGCCCGCCGTGATCCCCGGCATTGCCGGTGATCCGCGACCGCCCCTGTTGGGCGGGTGGCACAACGGAAAATCCCGCGGTCTGCGCAGCTGGCGCCGCAGCCGCCGGTTCCGGCGCCGCAGGCACGAAGCGATGACTGATCGCCGTGCTTCCTGTGCCGCGCCCCGCAAGTTCCCCTTGCAGGGCACGCAGGCGGTTTTCGAGCTCCTCGAAACGCTGTTTGCATCCACAACCGCCCGCGCAGCCGCCAGACGCCGGCCTGTCCGCACCCATCTTCGGCGCCGACGCCAAGCCCTCCACCATCGACTCCTCGCGCCCCATATAAGGCGTGCCGCTCACCGCCAGCAACGCCCCGGCCTCGTTGCCAGTCACGGCCTCGCTGGCACCGAGCGCCGGGCCGCTCACGACATGACCGGTACCGGTACGCGTAAGGTTCACCTTCCGTGCCCCGGCCTGCGGGGTGCTCGCGCACTGGGCGTAGTGCTCCCGCCCGTAATACGCCGTTCCGGTGACGGGCCAGCACCCTCCGTGCTCGTCACCTGTGGTTTTTGGGAGCTTGTCCATTCCCGTACCGGTCACGCTCGTACCGCCAAGGCCGGTCATGGTCTGAACCTTGTCCACGCCGCCGCCGCACATCTGCGGGCCGTTATAACCTGTGCCCGTGACACGCTGGCAGGAACCAGGCTCGTTGCCGGTCACCTTTCCCGAACGGTCCACCAGATTCCCGGTAATACGCTGCCGCTTGTCCGTATAGCTCTCCTCGACCTTCGGCGGTTCCGTGGGCTCGGGTTGGGTCCGGCAGACGGACGTAAAGCTCTCGTGACTCAGATACTCGGTGCCCGTCAGGGTCCGGCATTCGCCGGCCTCAAGCCCTGTGATCCGGCCGCTGTTGCTCACCGCCGTCCCCGACACCGCGCGACCCGCGATGGTATGCGTCAACGCCACCTTCTTAGGGGCGCCGTTGATGGTCATGCGCGCGGCACCGGCATCCGCGTACTGCGATCCCGTGATCTTGGCCGCCGCCCCAGGCTCCGAGCCGGTCACGCGATTTGCGCGCGCCTCGTCGCTCCCGCTTACCGGCAACTGCTGGCGCGCCGTGCGCCCGGTCACCACCTTTGGCGGACGCGCCGGCGCGGTGGTATCGCACGCCGCTTGAAAATGATCGCCGCCCATGTACTCGGTCCCGGTCACGGTGCGGCACGTCCCGGCCTCATCACCGGTCACCGCCTGCGCATGACCCAAGTACGTCCCGCTCACGCCCACATTGCCCCCGGTCCGGCCCACGCGCACCTTGGCCGGACTCGCCTCGGGCTGCGTCTTGCAAAACCGCGTGTAATGCTCGGCCCCGAGGTACTCGGTTCCCGTGATCGTGCGGCACGACCCCGCCTCGGTTCCGGTGACAGCCGGCGCCCTATGGACCTGTGACCCGGTCACGGCACTCCCGGCAAGGGTCGTGTCCGTCTCCACCTTCGCCGGCGCACCCTGCTTGCGCCGTCTCCCGGTGGGACGCGCCGGCTCCGCCGAACCGCGACCATGAGTAGCCAGTTCATGCCGATGCCAACGCGCAAACTCGCGCGCGCTGCCGGTCTCCAAATAGTGCTGGCGCGCCGCGACCGAGATCAGTCCGTTACGCACCGGGATCGCCACCTTGCCGCGCTGCGCGAGCGAACGACGCCGCGCCTTGCAGAGCGTGCGCACGCTATGGTCCCGCCATCCGAGGGTCTCGGGCGCGGTCTCGGCAATCTCGCACACGGCATCGAACACGGCATCCTCGACCGTGGTCACCGCCGGCCGCGCCTCGACTGTCGCTTCCGGCGCGGTATCCGCGGCCATCGTCGTCTCGACGGTCTGCCCCGTACCCCGCTGCTTCGGATCCGACCAGCATTGCGCGCCCGTGCAGCGCAAGGCCCGACGCGCCAACGCCGCCTCACGCCCACGCGGCTTGGCGCCCTGCGTGGCCTGAGCCTGTCCCTCAGGCGCGGCCGGTGCAGGCGCTAAGGCCTTATCGGCCTTCGGCTGCTGCATCCGGACTCCGGCCTTTCCTTGTCCGCGCGGCTTCTGCTGGGCCTGCCGGCGCCGCATCTCCTGGGCCAAGGCCCGGCCATGCAGGCGACCGGCTGAGGATAAATCCGACATAGTGTCCCCCTATGGGGCGCGTGATCCGGTTGACTCCCCGGACCCGGCCCGCTGATCTCATCGCGTCTTTAGGAGCCCCGGTGGACCACGAACGACAACCCTTGGCTCTGCGTGTAGTTGTCGTACCCGATCAGGCGGATCAGATGATTGGGATATTCCCGGCGGCACGCCTCGATCTCGCCCAGAACGGTATCGGCGTTGCGCTCCCCGAACATCGGCAGCTTCCACATATACCAGTAATACGTGAAAGGCCGGTTGGGCTCTATATGCTCCACCGCCGGGTTCCAGCCCTGCGCGATGATGTACTGAACCTGCGCACGGACCTGCTCGGCGGACAACGGCGGGAGATACGAGAACGTCTCGTACCGGCGAGTTTGCTTGTATTCTTGCACATCGGCCATGGCGACCTCCTTACTCAATGACGTGTCTGATCTCGGAAATTACCGGTTCTGGACGTCGAGCTTGTCGACGGTATCGAACTCGAACTTGATCTCTTTCCAGGTCTCCAGGGCAATCTTGAGCTCGGGCGAGTGCCGCGCGGCATTCGTCAGTACGGTCTTACCCTCCTTCTCGACATCCACGCCCCGGTTGCGCGCCTCGACGCAGGCCTCGAGGGCCACGCGATTGGCGGCCGCGCCCGCGGCATTTCCCCAGGGATGACCCAGGGTACCGCCACCGAACTGAAGCACCGCGTCATCCCCGAAGATCGCGACCAAGGAGGGCATATGCCAGACATGGATACCGCCCGAGGCGACCGCGAAGGCCCCCGGCATGGCACCCCAGTCCTGATCAAAGAAGATTCCGCGGCTGCGATCCTCCGGGACATAGGATTCGCGCAAGAGATCGATCCAGCCGAGCGTCGAGGCACGATCGCCTTCGAGCTTGCCGACCACGGTACCGCTGTGCAGGTGGTCGCCACCGGACAGACGCAAGGCCTTCGTAAGCACCCGGAAGTGGATACCGTGATGCGGGTTACGGTCGATGACCGCGTGCATGGCGCGGTGAATGTGCAGCAGGATACCGTTCTTGCGACACCAGCGTGCAAGGCCGGTATTGGCGCAGAAGCCGCCGGTCAGGTAGTCATGCATGATGATCGGCATGCGCAGTTCCTTGGCGAACTCGGCGCGCTCGTACATCTCCTCCGGGGACGGCGCGGTGACATTCAGGTAGTGTCCTTTGCGCTCGCCGGTCTGGGCCTCGGCGTTGTGAATGGCGTCGGCGACGAACAGGAAGCGGTCACGCCAGCGCATGAACGGCTGGGAGTTGACGTTCTCGTCATCCTTGGTGAAATCGAGACCACCACGCAGGGCCTCGTAGACCGCGCGGCCGTAGTTCTTGGCCGACAGGCCGAGCTTGGGCTTGATGGTGCAGCCGAGCATCGGGCGGCCGTACTTGTCCATCTTGTCGCGTTCGACCTGGATACCGTGCGGCGGACCATTGCAGGTCATGACGTAATGGAGCGGGAAGCGCACGTCTTCCAGGCGCAGCGAACGGACCGCCTTGAACCCGAACACATTGCCGACCAGCGAAGTGAACACATTGACCACCGACCCCTCTTCGAAGAGATCGATCGGATAGGCAATAAAGGCGTAGAAGGAGGTATCATCACCCGGGACGTCTTCGATACGGTAGGCGCGCCCCTTGTAGTAGTCGAGGTCCGTGAGCAGGTCCGTCCAGACCGTCGTCCAGGTCCCGGTGGAGGATTCGGCCGCCACTGCCGCGGCTGCCTCTTCCCGGTCAACCCCGGGCTGCGGCACGATTTTGAAACACGCCAAAATATCCGAGTCCAAAGGCACGTAGTCCGGAGCCCAATACGTCTGGCGGTACTCCTTGACTCCGGCTTCATATTTACCAGCCATAGATCCTCCTGAAGTAACGATCAACTCGACCTGCAAAGCGGCATAGGGCGCTCAATGTACAAAGGCTGTCCCATAAGGCCAAGTAAAAAAAACTTAATGTTACGTTTTACTACAGCATATCATTGTGGGCGATGAGGTCGCGCAAGAGATGCTGAGCGGGCCAGTGACAGCGGCCGCCATACGGGTTCATGACCGCCCGGACCGGCGGGCGGTCTCGACCGATCAGGAATCAGATCGGGGCCGCGGAAGTCGGCCACCGGACCCCGCCGGACGATCAGGCCCGTGCCCACGCGTGGCGCGCACCACGCCGCCCGTCGAAGAATGCGACCGCCGCTTGGGGGCGATGTCTGTTTCCGATCGGACCGGCCACGCCTGCGAATCGCGCGCCACGCGCTGTCCCCAGACCCATGCCCCGATCTCGCCCGCCCCGCCGCACGCCGCGGGGCGTACCGGCTAGGCGGTGGACCGAGCGCCAGGCGCAGCCGCGCGGATATCCATCCGACCCGGGCCTCGGCCGGCGGCCCTTTGCAATCTCTATAGATTTTAGTTAAATTAAACGTAGATGCCACTACGTTAAACGATAATCGCTCATGTTCCTGCGCCGCGTCACGCTGCATCAACTGAAGATCTTCCTGTCGCTCGCCCGTCATCTCAACATGACGCGCGCCGCCGAGGAGCTGCATATGACGCCGGCCGCGCTGTCGATACAGATCAAGCAATTGTCCGGTACGGTGGGGGCCCCGCTCCACGAGCAGATCGGCAAACGGCTGTTTCTGACCGAGGCTGGGCGCCTCGTGTACGCCGGGGCGCTCGACGTCTTCGATCGTCTGGAACGCCTATCGGGGGACCTCGCCGCTGACCAGGGACTCGAGCGCGGCAACCTCAAACTCTCCATCATTACCACCGCGCAATACTTCGCCCCGCATTTCCTGGGGGCGTTCTGCAAGCGGCACTCCGGGATAGAAGCCACGCTGGAGATCGCCAATCGCGACCAGCTCATAGAGCGCCTGAAGCACAACCTGGACGACCTCTATATCATGGGCCAAGCCCCCGAGCAGTTGAGCGTGATCGCGCAACCCTTCATGGAAAACCCGCTCGTCTTGATCGCGCCCGCCGATCACCCGCTGGCCTCGCAACACGACATCGCCCCCGAACGCCTGGCCGATGAATCGTTCATCATGCGCGAACCGGGGTCGGGGACACGACTCGCCGCCGAACGCTTTTTTGAAAAGCACAGCGTGCAGCCCAAGATTCGCATGACCCTCGGCAGCAATGAGGCGGTCAAGCAAGCCGTGGCCGGCGGGCTTGGCGTGGCGGTGTTGTCCGGGCATACCCTCACCCTGGACGCGGCCTCCGGCGCCTTCGCGGTCCTGGATGTGCGCGGCTTCCCGTTACGGCGCCAATGGTATGTGATCTATCCCTCCACCAAACAACTCTCCCCGGTGGCGCGGGCCTTTTTGCATTACATCACCGAGGAAGGGGCTTCGCGCAATCAGAGCCCCGGCCGCTAAGAGGTCACGGGCTCCCGCAGGGCCGGAAAGATGAGCTCCTGCGGCCTGGGGTGCCACTGCGGCGCGGCGCCACCAGGGCGCCGAGACACACCATGGCCTCGTTATCGCAATCCGGTGTGCGCAGACGTCATCGCCCCCCTCGCGAGGGGCCGCCGCTCATCGCCTCAAGGGCCGCACCGGGCATGATTCCGCGCGGCCCCGGCTTTTGTCCCGTCCCTGCCGGTTCATCATGCGCTACCGTACCGCGTGTCATGGAGGATACCTATGCCGGATATCTTGCCGCGGCTCATGGGCGTGGCCGCCACCTTATTCGCAGGTCCGTTGATCGCCACGGCCGCGCTCGTCCCAGGATCGCAACACGGGCCCTATGCGCGCGTCTTTCATCCCCGCAACCTGCCGCCCCCGGCGGCTCAGGCCGGATTCCCGCGTGCTTGGACGCACGCCTACGGCAACGCCCGCCACGACTCGGCCTATCCCGTGGGCCCCTCGGCGCCGGCATGGCTGAAAAACGGCGTCACATGGCGCTATGCCGAGGCCCGCGCCTGGCCTCTGTCCCGCCATAAGCCGTTCGGTGCCAAAGTCTATGGAGACCGGCTGGCGCTCGCCACCATGACCCAATTCTATGGGAACGCGCTCGGTGTTTCCGCGGTCGACGGCATCATTTACGCAGAAAGCGACGATGAATTCGCCTATGCCCTGAACGCCCGCACGGGACGGCTCATATGGCGTACGAGCCCTGTTGGCAACACTTTCATGGGCGACCCGCTCATCTCCGGTCATGTCGTGTATCTGACGGTCGGCAATGTCGGCTTCAATTTTTCGAATGTTCAACGGTACTCGCAAAAAACCGCGGCGCGCGGGGCGGGCGTGAGCTACAACGGGGTCTACGCCCTCGACCGCATCACGGGAAAGCTGCTGTGGCATTTCGGGACCATGGGCGCAACGATGCCGACGCCGGCGATTGCCGGCAACCGCCTCTTTATCGACACGGGCTCCGGCGACATCTACGCCATCAATGCGCAAACCGGTCACCAGATCTGGGTGAAGCGTGCCGGCGGCATCGCCAACATGTCGGACCCGGCCGTCTACCATGGGCACGTCTACGTCGCCTTGTCGGTCGTTCCTTACCTCTACTGTCTGTCGGCCGAGAATGGCCACATCGTGTGGAAGGCCTCGATCCGGCGTGCCACGAAAACGGGGCTGGGAGACGTCTCGCCCGCCGTGGCCCACGGCGTCGTCGTAATGGATGCCGTGGCGGTCGTCCCGTCACACGGCGGACGTACCACCATGACGACCATCGTGCGCGCCTACAATGCCGAGGATGGGCATGTGCTCTGGACGCACGCCATGGGCCTAGGCCCCAAGCCCCCGGCGTTCAAGGGCGGGGTGCCGATGATCCACGGAAACACCGTCTATGTAGGCACGCCGGTGGACAATATCTATCAGGCCTACGACCTCCATAGCGGCAAGGTCCTGTGGACTTGGCACATCCCAAAGGCGGGAGCAGCCGGCGCCGGCCGCGGGCCGGCCACCTATTCCGATGGCAAACTGTTCATCAGTACCGGACCACGCCTGTTCGTCTTGAATGCCCATACGGGACGCCTGATCGGGCAGAAGTATCTCGGCGGGCGTTTCGGCATCGTCAATCCCGTGATCGTCGGCGGCACGATCTATCTCGACAATTCCTGGGATTGGATCATGGCCGTGCCGGTCTCGGCCGTGGTCGCGCATAAGCCAATCCACCGCCAGCTGTCGCCCTGACCTTGGGGTGAGGCGCCACCCTGCCCTCATCGTCTATACTGATAGCCATCTGGTGCTCAAGTGAAAAGGGGGATCGGTCATGACCCGCGAGATCCTGGAAAACGACCACGAGGTGCCCAGCCGCAGTCCGCTCGACAATGCCGTCAACTGGTCGCTCTTTCGCCATCGCAAGGATGCCGAGGATTACCTCGACCGCGTCCGTATCGACGATGGGTACGAATTGATCGGCGGCCACAGCCAGGACAGCATAGGTGATTATTGGTGGGTTGGGGTACGCGTGTCATCGATCGCCGATTGGGGTCATTCCCAGGCCATCAACAAGCATGGTCGCCACGGCGACTGAGCCGGCCGGTCAACCGAGAAAGGCGGGGTCGTGGCCGGCGCCCTCAAGAAGGCCGGCCCTCAAACGCCGGGAAAAACACCGCCGACGGTGACCGGCCGTGATCGGTTCCAGGAACCACCACGGCGCGGTCCATCGACGCAACGGCCGCCCATCATCGCGGAACACGACCTGCCCATCATCGCTATCGCATCATCCGCACGGGGCCCTGGCCGCCTCCCGGCATGGGTACGGCCGGCGGACAGGCCCGGCCGCCGGTAATGGCGAGGCGCGCAACCGCTATCCGCGGACACCCCGCGGGCGCCCGATCCAGGCCCCGCCATGACCCCCCCCCCCCCCAACATTGCCCTGCCCTTGCCGGTCTCCCAGGTCACCCGCGGCGCCCTCCATGGAACGTCCGGCCTGGGCCGCGCGCGCCGCCGATCAGGGATTCCGCCGACGTCACAGACCCGCCCTGCATCCGCTCGGCTCACGTTCCCGACCCGCACACTGGCCTGACATCCCTGCGTCACAAGCGGCCTGGTGGCCCACCGATGCAATTTCCATAATTCCGCCCTGATGACAAGCTACGCGACAGAAATTGATTATCCTCAATATAAGGGTCTCTACATATGGGAAAGTCCCAAATACTATGGTGGTCATGCCGGTGACGCCGTAACACCATGACACATCCACCGTGGTAACGGTCGCGGTTACCGCCCATCCTCATAAGGAGTGCCTATGGTGACAAAAACCACAAATCGCGGGACGGGCGAACAAGAAGGGGTGCGCGCCATAGGCCGCAGGCGCTTCCTTCAATACACCACGACCGCTATGGGCGTCGCTTCCCTAGCCGGACTCACGCCAACGGCAGATGCTGGCGCTATCATAGGCGTTCCACGCCTCGCGCAGGCGTCGGGGATTCCTAAGCGCGTGGCCGCCGATCCGACTCATATTCCGCCGTCGATAATCCGCAGACGGCCCGCAGTCGTGCCGGTAATGTTGGAGGCGCGCGAGGTCATGGCCGAGATCGAGCCGGGGGTCTTGTTTCGGTTCATGACCTACAATGGCCAGGTGCCTGGTCCGTTCATCCGGGTACGCGAGGGCGACACCATCGACCTCACATTCCGCAACCCCAAAACCAATACCGAGGCGCATAACGTGGATTTTCACGCGGTCATGGGCCCTGGCGGCGGCGCCCTTGCGACCTGGACGGAGCCCGGGGAGGAGGCGCGTCTGCGCTTTCGCGCCACCTACCCCGGGGCCTTCATATACCATTGCGCGGTCTCCAACATGGACATGCACATAAGTTCCGGCATGTTCGGCATGATCCTCGTGGAGCCCAAGGCCGGACTACCGCGAGTGGACTACGAGTTTTACCTGGGCCAGAACGAGATCTATACGGATAAGCCCGCGGGTCTGCCCGGCCGGCATCACTTCGACATCGGCGCCATGCTGCGGGAACAACCGACCTACGTGGTGATAAACGGTGCGGCACATGGACTTACGGCCCAACGCTATGGCGCCATGCAGGTCCGGACGGGATCCACGGCGCGCATCTATTTCGTCGTGGGCGGCCCCAATCTTTCCTGCAGCTTCCATCCGATCGGCAATGTCTGGCATGAGTTATGGCCGGAAGGGGCCCTGGCGAACAAACCCCTGCACTTCGTGCAGACCTATCCCGTGCCACCGGGATCGGCGACCGTGGCGACACTTCGCTTTCCCGTGGCCGCCGACATCAAGCTCGTCGATCACGCGCTGACGCGCGTCGTTCATCAAGGATGTCTTGCCGTCATCCATGCCGCGGGACGCGGCAATCCTGAACTTTTTCAAGCCCGAGGAAAACGCCCACTATGAAAACCTGTCGTTATCCATCACCCCCTGTCCATGCCGCGGTCGCGCACACCATGCCCATCACCAGAAAGCTGACCATGGCCCTCATCCTGTCGGCGCTCGCCGCGGTAGTCGTCACCCACGGCACCATGCGCCACGAGCGCGCGCTGATGACACAGGCCGGCTGCTTTACATGTCATGCGGTCCACAGCCGCAAGATCGGTCCGGCGTTCTCGTGGGTCGCATACCATTACCGAGCCCAACCTGGCACGCTCCAGCATCTGGCCCGCAAGGTCATTACGGGAGGGACCGGGTATTGGGCCCCCTGGACCTACAATACGCCCATGATCCCGCATCCGAATCTGTCGATGACCCAGGCCGAGGGCATGGTCCGATGGGTGCTGAAGCAGTCACCCGTAAAGCCGCCGGCCCCGTAAGCGGCCCGGAGCCGCCCACCCGATCGCGACCCCGCAGCTGTGCTTGGGGCCCAAGGCGTTGGGGGCCGCTATGATAGGGCGATGTCGGCCGCCGCCTGGAAGGTGAGGACACGCTCGATCGCCGGTAGCTAAGAGGGGCTCGGCACAGATATGGGCGAACCCCGTGAGGCCGCTGGTGCCCGTGTCCCGGCACACTTGGCATGCCGTGCCAACCGACCATACGCGACGGGTCAGACGAGACAGGCGACATCATGGATAGGGTACGCGAAGGGGCGTGTACCCGTGGCGCTACGCCACCACACGAAATACCGTGACAAGAAATACCGCGACGCGCCCCTACCCTGATTCATGCCATTGTGCCGCGCCCCCGTAAGCACGCGGTCGCGCCTCGGCCTGCTCGCGGCACCATCGCTCCTCCGCGGCCCGCAACGCCAGGCGTCGGGACCCCTTCCTGGATGGGGTTTCAAACCTCCTGGATGTGTCCCAAGCCGACCTTGTCCTGCTCTTGCTCACCGGAGGCCATGAACGTCACCTCCACGCCCTGCTCGGCGGCAATCCACCGTCCCGCCTCGCGCGACATGGTAAGCGTCATGAGCAACATATCGCCTTCGACCGCTTCGCTCAGCACAGTCCCCGCCCCATAGAGGCGTGATCGCAGACGACCCTCGCGGAGCGGGATGCGGATCACGGCTTGGACCTGCCGTGGCCCCAGCCGCTGGTGGATGGCATCTAAAAGTCCGTCGAGGCCTGCGCCGGTGTGTGCGGAGACGAAGACCCGTCGCGCCTGCCCGAACCCATCGGCCTCGACCCTTGGCTGATCTCCGATCGCATCGATCTTGTTCATGACCATGAGCCGTGGTACATCCTCGGCACCGATCTCGGCCAACACGCGATTGACTTGCTCCTCATAGGCGTGATGATCCGGGTGGCTCGCATCAACCACGTGCAGCAGGAGATCGGCAAACTGCACCTCCTCCAGGGTCGACCGAAACGCCGCGACCAGACCGTGCGGAAGGTGACGAATGAAGCCTACGGTATCGGCGAGGATCATGGCGCCGGCCCCGGGAAGCTCCACGCGCCGCATCGTCGGGTCCAGGGTCGCAAACAGGCGATCGGCGGCATAGACGCCCGCCCCGGTCAGGATATTGAAGAGCGAGGACTTGCCGGCGTTGGTATAGCCGACCAGAGAGACCGTGGGGACCACGGAGCGCAGCCGCGCCCGACGACGCATCAGGCGTTGCCGGCGCACCTTATCGAGGCGCTTATGCAGCACCCGGATGCGCTCACCGATCATGCGCCGGTCGCTCTCAAGCTGGGTCTCGCCCGGTCCGCGCAGTCCTATACCGCCCTTCTGGCGCTCGAGGTGCGTCCATCCGCGGACAAGCCGGGTCGACAGGTGCTCGAGCTGGGCCAGCTGAACCTGGAGTTTGCCTTCATGGGAATGGGCGCGCTGTGCAAAGATGTCGAGTATGAGGCCGGTGCGATCCAGCACGCGGGCCTCGACCGCCTTCTCCAGATTGCGCTCCTGTCCGGGCGACAAGGCGGCATTCACCACCACCAGCTCCGCGCCGGTCGCGGCAACCAGCGCGCGCACCTCCTCCGCCTTGCCCGAACCGACATAGGTCGCGCTATCCGGCTGTTGGCGCGCGCCCTCCACGACCCCGACGATCTCCGCGCCCGCCGACAGCGCAAGCAGCCGCAGCTCCTCGAGATCCTCCTGCTCCTCGGCGTCCGCCAGCCGCAAATGCACCAGGACGGTGCGCTCGCGGCCCGCGGCCTCGCCGAGACTCTGCCGTTTATTCGTTGCCTACCCCCTTGTCCGTCTCGTCCATATCAAATGTAAACTTGACCGGACGACTGGGCACCACCGTGGAGATGGCATGCTTGTAGATCATCTGACTCACGGTATTCTTCAATAAGACCACAAACTGGTCGAAGGACTCGATTTGCCCCTGCAACTTGATGCCGTTCACCAAAAAGACCGAAACCGGCACATGTTCCTTGCGCAGAACATTCAAATAAGGGTCTTGTAAAGCCTGCCCTCTATGCTGACTCATGACAGTTCTCCTGTTCTTATATTACCGTTACTGAGGCGCCTGGCGGTTTGCGTCATAAGCCATATCCTATGGCATCGATCACATCCCGTATAATCGTCGCGCAGGTCTCGGGCGCCCGGGGACCCTCCCCGTCCAGCCATCGCACGGCCGGATCCGCCCGCAACCAGGTCAGTTGACGCTTGGCCAGCTGCCGGGTGGCGGCGCTGCCCTGCTCGACGAGGTCATTATACGGGATTTTGTCCCGCAGGTATTCTCCGACCTGGCGATAACCCACGAGCCGCAGCGCCGGGGCCTCCGCCGGCAACCCCTGTCCGAATAACCAGGCCGCCTCCTCTATGAGACCGCGCACGAGCATGCGCCGAAAGCGCAGCCCGATACGGCGATGAAGTTCCGCGCGCTCGCGCGGGGCCACGGCGAACTTGAGCCATGCATAGCGCCCCCGCGGTGTCTCCCCGACCTCCGGTACGCGCCCCAACGCACGGACGATCTCGAGCGCGCGCACGATCCTCTGCGGGTCGGTGGGCGCGATGGCCAAGGCCCGTCGCGGATCGCGCTCGACGAGTTCCGCATAGAGCGCCGGCAGGCCTTTGGCGCCAAGCTCCGCCATCAGCGCCGCGCGCATCATTGCGTCGCTCGCGGGGATGTCGGGCAATCCGTGTTCCAGCGCCCGGAAATAAAAACTGCTGCCCCCGACCAGAACCGGGACACGCCGACGGCGGAGCGCGGCATCTATCGCGCGCCGCGCGTCCTGACAAAATGCCGCCGCCGAATAGCTTTCCGCGACACCGCGAATATCTATGAGACCGTGCGGCAGGACGCGGCGTTCACCAAGGGTGGGTTTGGCCGTACCGATATCGAGTCCGCGGTAGATCTGTGCGGCATCGACGCTGATGACCTCGATGGCCAGGAGCCGGCTCAACGCAAAAACAGTGGCGGTCTTGCCCGCCCCTGTCGGCCCCATGAGGAACACGACAGGGATAGCGGTCATGAACCCTGAGGGCGCATATGCGGAAACAGGATTACGTCGCGAATGCTCGGGGCGTCCGTGAACAACATGACCAGGCGGTCGATACCGATCCCCTCGCCGGCCGTGGGCGGCATGCCGTATTCCAGCGCCTCGATATAATCGGCATCATAGTGCATGGCCTCTTCGTCGCCATCCCCACGCCGCTCGACCTGACGCCTGAAGCGCCGCGCCTGATCCTCGGGATCATTCAACTCCGAGAAACCGTTGGCGATCTCCCGACCTCCAACGAACAGCTCAAAGCGGTCGGTCACGAACGCGTCGGAGTCGTTGCGTCGCGCAAGCGGCGAGACCTCCGCCGGATACGCCGTTATGAACGTCGGCTGCAACAAATGCCCTTCGATGGTCTTCTCGAAGATCGCCATCTGCAACCCGCCGGCCTCGAGACCGGGCTCCTCCGGTAACCCCTTGGCGACCAGAAACGCCCGCAGCGCCGAGACATCACGCAGGTCGGACGGGGCATCCGGATGATGGCGGCGAATCACCTCCTCGACCGTCCAGCGCGCAAACGGCGCCCCCAAGTCGTAGCACTCTCCCTGATAGGTGAGCGTGGATGTCCCCAACACCTCCTCGCACATCCCGCGCAACAAGACCTCTGTCATGTCCATCAGGTCGCGATAGTCGGCATAGGCTTGATAGAATTCAACCATCGTGAATTCGGGGTTATGACGCGTGCTCAAGCCCTCGTTGCGGAAATTACGATTGATCTCGAAAACGCGCTCGAAACCGCCGACTACCAGCCGCTTTAGGTAGAGTTCGGGCGCGATGCGCAGAAACAACGGGATGTCGAGCGCATTGTGGTGGGTCACGAACGGTCGTGCGGTCGCGCCCCCGGCGAGCGGCTGCATCATCGGTGTCTCGACTTCACTGAACCCGCGCCCTTTAAGAAACGCGCGCAGATAGGCAACGATGCGCTCGCGCCGCTCGAAGACCAGACGCGTCTCGGGGTTTACGATAAGGTCGAGATAGCGTTTGCGGTAGCGGGTTTCCTGATCGGTGAGCCCGTGGAACTTCTCGGGCAAAGGTCGCAAGCTTTTGACGAGCAGCCGCAGATGCGCCGCGCGCACGCTCAACTCCCCGGTCTTCGTCCGGAACAACCGCCCGGTCACGCCAATGATGTCCCCAAGGTCCCATCGCTTGAAGGCCTCGTAGGCCGAACCCAGCATGTCACGCTCGACAAATACCTGGATGCGCCCGGTCGCGTCCTGGATGTGGCAGAAACTGGCGCGCCCCATGACTCGCTTGGTCATGATCCGCCCGCCCAGACGCAATTCGCCGACGGTAGCCAACACCTCCTCGGGGGCGTCCCGATAATCGGCCAGCAACGGGCCGGCCTGGCGATTGGGGCGAAAGTCGTTGGGATAGGCGCTGCCCTCCGCTCGCCACGCCGAGAGCTTCTCGCGGCGCAGTGCGATATGGCGGTCTTCGTCTCCCGTGATCTCGTTGTCGTCTCGCCCTTCACTCACACCTACCCCTCCCTTCACAGTCCGCTCTTTAAGCTCGCCTCGATGAATCGATCCAGATCACCGTCCAAAACCGCCTGGGTATTCGCGATCTCGACGCCGGTGCGCAGGTCCTTGATGCGCGACTGGTCCAGGACATAAGAACGGATCTGGCTGCCCCAGCCAATATCCGACTTGCTCTCCTCGAGCCGCTCCTGCGCCTCACGCTTCTTTTGCATCTCGAGTTCGTAGAGCCGGGCCTTCAACATCTTCATGGCCTGCGACCGGTTTTTGTGCTGTGAGCGGTCGGTCTGGCATTGCACCACAATGCCGCTTGGGCCATGGGTGATACGCACCGCGGAATCGGTGCGGTTCACGTGCTGGCCGCCGGCACCACTCGCCCGGTAAGTATCGATCCTGAGGTCGGCGGGATTGATCTCGATATCGATATCGTCATCGATCTCGGGGTAGACGAACACCGACGCAAACGAAGTGTGTCGGCGATTGCCGGAGTCAAACGGCGATTTGCGCACCAGTCTATGGACTCCGGTCTCCGTACGCAGATGCCCAAAGGCGTAGGATCCGGCGTACTTGATCGTGGCGCTCTTGATCCCGGCCACCTCGCCGGCTGAGACCTCGACGATCTCGGTCGCGAAACCGCGACGCTCGCCGTAGCGCAGATACATCCGCAACAGCATCTCCGCCCAATCCTGGGCCTCGGTCCCGCCCGATCCCGATTGGATATCGAGAAAGGCGTTGGCCGGGTCCATCTCACCCGGAAACATCCGCTGGAACTCGAGGGTCTCGAGACGCGTCCTAAGGCCCGCTACATCGCCTGCGATCGCCTCCTCGGTGGCCCGATCCCCCTCGGCGCGCGCCATGGCAAAGAGCTCCATGGCCTCGCCAAGGCCCGCCTCAAGCGCACGAATGGCACCCACGGTCTCGGCCAGCCGTGCCCGCTCGCGCCCGAGCTCCTGAGCTCGCACCTTGTCGGCCCATACCTGCTGGTCCAGAAGCTCGCGTTCGACCTCGGCTAGGCGCTCTTCCCGGGCATCGATGTCAAAGATACCCCCGAAGGGCGGCCGTGCGCTCGCGAAGCTCGCGCAGCGCCTGCTCTATACTCCCCTGATCTTCCACCACGGCCTCTCCAAAAATCCGGCAGAATACCCGAACCGCTGCGGAAAAACGAGGGCGCGACGCCGGCCCAGCCCTGCTATCGGCCCCCTTATTAAAGGCGCATCCGCCGTATGCGCCTTTAAGGATGCCCCTGTCGCGCGAGCGCGGCACGATAGACAGGCGAGATCGGCTGGCCCGGGAAGAACTTCTCCACGGTCGCTATCGGCAGGTTGGTTCCGGATGGGAACGTGAAATCCGTCTTGGCGGCGATCGCATGACACGAGATGCAGCTGTCCACGCGCCCATAGGCGATGACGCGGCCGTCGGGCTTGTAAGCGGCCATGACCCAGTCGCGATCAGCACTATCATAACCCGGTACCTTCAGCATCGCCGTTACCGTCTTCAAGACCTTATGGATATCGAAATTTTCCTTGATATAAAGGCTTCCGGCCGGGAAGCGCGTCACATTCCGGACACCGTGCGCCGCGGCCTTCACCGCGATCGCGTTGGCCCGGTCGATGGTGTAGTAATCGGCCATCCGCGAGCCATGCATCCACAAATGGCTCCCTGGCAGCAAGCCGCCGCCGTTCTCGAGTGCACGGACTTCCTTGAAAAGCGCGGCGGGCGTGGGGGCCTTGTCAGCGGCGGAGGCAAGCAGCGGAACCAGTAGGCCGGCGCACGCGATACCCGCCCACCCTTTCTTATTGTATATTGACATTGGGACGCTCCTGTGGTTTATGCCCCGCCCATCATCACGCGGCAACCCACCCCTGTCAACGGACGCGACGCCCTCCCGGCGCCGGTTTGTGCCTTTCTTACGGGCTTTTATCATCACTCTTCTTTATGCCAGCATAATCCCTACAGACGCAATCCTTAAGGTTGCGGCCACGGTCTTTCCCGGGCCCGACCATAGCGCGCGCGGCCCTGACACGAACCATGCTAATATGCAGGCATTGATCTGCCGACCCTGTCGGCCTTCTGTCGCCAAGATAGCGGAACCACCCGTGAGCATTCTCGACCTGGGCGGGCGGCCCATAACCGCGCACGCGCCGTGACCGACATCGACTTAAAGAACCCGTCCCTGTACATCAACAGGGAGTTGAGCGTACTTGCCTTCAACCGGCGGGTCCTGGAACAGGCCAAGGATGACCGCCTGCCACTCCTCGAACGACTGCGGTTTTTGTGCATATCGAGCACTAATCTCGACGAGTTCTTCGAGGTGCGCGTGGCCGGGCTCCAGCAACGCGCCAAGATCGTCGGAACCGCGCTCGCGCCCGACGACAAGACCGCCACCGAAACCCTGCGAGCGGTGCGCGAAGAGACCCTGGACCTCGTCTCCGAGCAATACCGGGTCCTAAATGAAATCCTGATTCCGGAGCTGGCCGCGGCGCGCATTCATATCATTAAGCGCGACAGTTGGACCGAGGCCCAGGACGCCTGGCTGCGCCGCCATTTCGAGGAGGAGCTTTTGCCGATCCTGAGCCCTCTAGGGCTCGATCCCGCGCACCCTTTCCCCCGAATACTGAACAAAAGCCTGAACTTCATCGTCTCACTCGAGGGTCGCGATGCCTTTGGCCGTCACGGCGGGATGGCCATAGTCCAGGCGCCACGCGCGCTCGCGCGCGTCATTGCGCTCCCCCGCACCGATCATCAGAGCCACGAATTCGTGCTCCTGTCATCGGTGATTCACGCCTATGTGGATCGGCTGTTCCCGGGCATGGCGGTGCTCGGCTGTTATCAATTCCGGGTGACCCGCAACAGCGATCTTTTCATCGACGACGATGAGATCGATGATATCCTGCGCGCCGTGCAAGGCGAGATCGCCTCGCGCCGCTACGGTGATGCGGTACGTCTCGAGGTTTCGCGCGAATGCCCGGACGCCACCAGCGGGTTTCTGCTGCGCCAGTTCGAGCTCGAGGCCGAGGATCTCTATGCCGTAAACGGCCCCGTGAACCTGAACCGCCTGGGCGAGATCTATGATCGCATCGAGCGTCCGGACCTGAAATATCCGGGCTTCGTTCCCGGAGTACCGCGGACGCTGGCATCAGGGGCCGACTTGTTTGCCGCCATCCGCCACGCTGACCTCCTTGTGCATCACCCGTTCGAATCCTTCCTGCCGGTCGTCGACTTCATCCAACAGGCGGCCGCCGACCCACTGGTGCTTGCCATCAAGCAAACCATGTATCGATCAGGCCCGGATTCCCTTATCGCGGATGCCTTGGTCGCGGCCGCGCAGGCCGGCAAAGAGGTGACTGTTGTGATCGAGCTGCGCGCGCGCTTCGACGAGGCCGCCAATATTGCCCTCGCCAACAAGCTCCAGGAGGCCGGAGCCCACGTCTTGTATGGCATCGTGGGCTTCAAGACCCACGCGAAAATGGCGCTCATAGTGCGCCGCGAGGCCGGCGTCCTGCGCCGCTATGTCCATCTCGGCACGGGCAACTACCATCTACGCACCGCCAAGGCCTATACCGACTACGGCTATTTCACGTGTCGCCCGGAAATCGGCAAGGATGTGAATCAGGTCTTCCTGCAACTTACGAGCCTTGGCAGTATCATGCCGCTGCATCGCCTCATACAAAGTCCGTTTACCTTGCATACCCAGATGCTGGCCCTGATCGACCGCGAGCGAGCGCACGCGCTGGCCGGCCGCCGTGCGCGCATCATGCTGAAGGTGAACGCCCTGACCGAACCCGAGATCATTCAGGCTTTATATCGCGCCTCCATCGATGGCGTCCGCATTCAGCTCATCGTGCGCGGCATATGCTGTCTGCGACCCGGCGTCGCCGGCGTCTCGGACAATATCCAAGTACGGTCCGTGATAGGCCGGTTCCTCGAACATAGCCGCATCTATTACTTTGCCAACGGGAATCAACCGGAAGTCTATCTGGCGAGCGCCGACTGGATGGAGCGTAATTTCTTCCGGCGGGTCGAGGTGGCCTTTCCGATCCAATCGCCACGGCTGCGCGATCGCCTCGTACGCGACCTGAAGCGCTACCTAAAGGACAATACTCACGCCTGGATCCTGCAGGTCGACGGCCAATACCGCAGGTCTCGCCCCTATAAAGGCAACGCGCGAGACGTGCAGGCAGAACTGCTGGCGGAGTTCGCCGAGCAAGGCTGAGGACGGCCGGCGTACCGCGAATCAGCCGGGTGCCAGGGGGCATCCGGCCGTATCCGGGCTTTCAGGCCACCCACAACCGCCTCTTCGTACCATGAGCACGGCCCACCGCAACCTGGCGCCAACCGACGAGGCCGCAGACCGGGCCACCCGATTCCGGCGCCTCGCCGCCATGCCTCTCGACCACCCGGCCATCCGCCGGTACCGGCGGCCACCCTGCCACCGATCGATCCCGCTATGTACCCGTTACTGAGGCTTGTGATTGGTCGACCGCTCGGGCCTGCGCACATCGCTATGGCGATAACGGCCGGGACGCGCGACCCGCACAGGCGGCCCCGCATGAGTACGCGTGCGATCATAATTAAGCCCGTTATAGACCGCCGACGGGACCTGCGCGGCCATCGCCGCCACCGGCAATGCGGCAAGTGCGGAGACCACCAAGAGGCGCTTCCCTTCCATAACAACTCCTCGGTTATTCCATTAGGAGGTCCTTATTTTCTGCCAAAACCCTTAGCCGTTCAAGAGAAATCGGATACCGCCTTTTTGCATGTCCGCAAGCTCGGGGCCAAGCTCCCGCCAAAAGGCGTCACGCATGAGATTGGCGCGCAAAGGAGTGCTGATCTCGAGCGCGCCGACGCGCGCACTAAGGTGCCAGGGCGCGCGCCGGCTGCTGATGGCCAGCGACTGCTCGATTCGCAAAAGCACCACGATGATGCGCGCGAGTATCGCTAAACGGACCGCAGCGTCCCCAAAAGACCTTTTCAGGCCGACTACCGCAGGCTGCGTCCACTTGCCGCGGTGCATGGCGATCAACATGCCGAGCAGCGCCTGTTCGCGTGGCGCGAAACCCGCCAACTCCGCGTGCTCCACGATATAGGCGCTGTGGCGCTCGTAGCGGAGACGATTGATGGCAGTCCCGCAGGCATGGAGCTGCACCGCCCACCCCAGAAAGCGCCGGTCCTCCAGCGATAAATGCCATGGACCCGCCACCATCTCAAAGAGCGCGTCGATGCGCTCGGCCATCCCGGTACCGTAGGGATTCGGCCAGCGCGCGGCCAAGCGCGCGATTGCCTCGCTGCGGACGTCCGCTCCCGACAGCCGGCCGATCAGATCCCTCAGAACCCCTTCACGCAAGGCACCCTTGGCAACCTCCATCGTGGTGATCTCCAAGACATCAAAGAGCGCGATCACGATAGCGAGCCCCCCGGCGAACACCGGGGCCCGCTCCGTCGCAAGGCCTGGAAGCACCAACCTGTCGACGTGACGCTGAGCCAAGACACGCTCCTTGAGCTCTGTCAACGCGCTGGCCGTAAGCCCCCCGGTGGCGACACCCAATTCGCGCGCCACGGCATCGACTGCGCGGATGGTCCCCGAGGATCCCACGGCCCGGTCCCAGCGTGCCGCACGCAACCGTTCGCGTAGAGGCATGAGCTGATGCCGGGCAAAGGTTACGGCCTGGGCGAACCGCGCCTCGGTAAGCAGATGGCCGGCAAACAGCCGATCAGTCAAGGTGACACAACCCATGGTCACGCTCTCCAGCACCTCCGCGTGTCCGCCGACGCCCACAATGAGCTCCGTGCTTCCACCCCCGATATCAATCACCAATGCGCGCGCCTCGGCGGCGATTCCGGGGCTTACGCCGCGATAGATAAGGCGCGCCTCCTCGATACCAGAGACCACCTCGACCGGCACGCCGAGGCGCGCCTGGGCCTTGCGTAAAAAGGACTCGGCACCCACCGCCTGGCGCAGCGTATTGGTCCCGACCGCGCGCACGAGCTCAGGACGCCATAGCGCAAGGCGCTGTCCAAAGCGCCGCAGACAGGCCAGCGCCGCCTTGGCGGCCACCGGGCGAATATGCTGCTTGTGGTCGAGTCCCGATCCGAAACGCAGCATCTCCCGCAGCTTGTCAACCACGACCGGCTCGCCGTTCTCCACCTTGGCGATGACCAAATGAAAGCTGTTCGAACCGAGATCCACGGCAGCGATCACCGGGCTGCGGTTGCGCGCCATGCGCTTTACGATCTTCTTGGGAGCCCGCAAGGCGGCCTTGGCTAAGGCTTTGGGCATGGCATCGACGCCTTTTCATGAACAGAATGTTTGCGAGTCTGGCGAATCCCGGTGACGATGACAAGACAGCGAACGCGGGTCTCGATGGGATCTGACCGACATGATCGTCCGGGGAGCCGACCATGGTCATGTTGCGGTCGGCCATGAAAGCGCTACACTCGGGCCGTTACTCTCAATGGCATCCCATGTCCCGTAATGAAGATCCGCACGCCGCGTCTGGGGCGTCCCTGTCCACCGCTTTGCTCGGATTTCTGGCGTTCCTGGCCGGCGCGACCGTCGCGAACCTGTACTATAGCCAGCCACTGCTCACACGCATCGCCGCGAGTTTCCATATCGCACCGGGCCGCGCCGGTCTCGTGACCGTCGCCACCCAGATCGGCTATGCCGCAGGCCTCATGCTCATCGTACCCCTGGGCGATGGCCAGGAGCGCAAACGCCTCATCATCACGACCACCGGACTCATAGCCGGCGCGCTGGCTCTGGTGGCGCTCAGCCCGACCTTACCGATCCTGCTCGCGGCCTGCCTTTTTATCAGAATGCGCGGAAAACCCCGCCGTTCAGGGCGGGGATGCAGAGCGCGGCGGGTAGGCGGCTCAATGCCGCCGTGCTCGCCTAATCCGGTGTTTGTTGCTGCTCGACATTGTGGGCCGCATGGCCCATGTACTGGCGAATAATGGAAATGGGCGCACCGCCGCAGCTTCCGGCAAAGTACGATGGAGACCAGAGCGCTCCGCCCCACAGTCTCTTGCGAACGCTGGGATAATTCTTTTTGCGGATCATGCGGCTGGAAACTCCCTTGAGGCTGTTCACCAGTGCCGAAACGGGCACGGTCGGCGGGTAGTTCACCAGCAGATGCACATGGTCATCCTCTCCGTCGAACTCCACCAGCTCCGCGCTGAAATCCTGGCAGACGGCGACGAAGAGGCCGCGCAGATCGGCCAGCACCTCGCCAGTGAATACACCACGGCGGTATTTCGTCACAAAGACCAAGTGAACATGCAGGTTAAAAATGCAATGTCTGCCATGCCTTACTTCAGCTGCATCCGTCATTGACCAAGCATACAATAGAACCATGCTCATCCGCAAAGCCGTGCGCTACCGACTGGAAACCACGCCAGAGCAGGAAAACCTTCTGGCCCGTGCGGTAGGCTGCGTGCGCTTCGTCTGGAATCGCGCGCTGGCCCTCCAGCAGTCCTATCTCGCCCAGCGCTGCGGCCGTTTCTCCTACGGCGATATGGCGCGCTGCCTGACCACTTGGCGCCAGAGCGAGGCCTTCGGGTTTTTGGCCGAATCCCCATCGCAACCGCAACAGCAAACACTGAAGCACCTGGACCGGGCGCTCAAGGACGCCTTCGACAAGAAATCTTCCAAACGCTTCCCGGTGTTCAAGAAGAAAGGGCACCATGACAGCCTGCGTTACCCGGACCCCGAACAGATCCGGATCGATCTGAAGCCCCAGGATGACGATGGCCGAAGCGTGCTTCCTAAAATCTTCCTGCCCCGCATCGGTTGGGTGAAGTTCCGCAAGTCTCGCCTCATCGGGGGCGAAATCCGCAATGTCACGGTAAGCCGCGCCGGCGGACATTGGTATGTGGCCATCCAGATCGAGAAGGAAATCGCCGATCCGGTGCATCCGGCCCCACCGCCGTGGGCGGTGATCGGGGCGTGGCGAATCTGCTCACGCTGTCGGATGGGACCGTGTTCCTGCCGGTGACGGCCTATCGCCACCGGCAAAAACAACTGGCCAAGGAACAAAAGACCCTGGCGCGCAAGGTGAAGTTCTCGGCCAACTGGAAGCAGCAGAAGGCCACGATCACGCGACTGCATCAGAAGATCGCGGAAATCCGAAAAACCGTACTGCATCAGGTCAGCACCATCATCAGCCAAAACCACGCGGTGGTGGTGCTGGAAGACCTGAAGGTGCGGAACATGACGGCGTCCGCCCGCGGCACCGTCGCACACCCCGGACGCAACGTCCGGCCAAAAGCGGGGCTCAACAAAGCCATCCTCGATCAGGGCTGGGGTCTGTTCAAACAGATGCTGGGTTATAAGCTCCAATGGGCGGGCGGTATGCTGCTCTTGGTGGATCCGGCCTACACCTCGCAAGGGTGTGCGGTGTGTGGAGTGGTGGATGCGCGCAATCGCGTCACACAAGCCGAATTTGCTTGTCAACGCTGTGGTCACAAAGACCACGCCGATGTGAACGCGGCACAGAACATCCTCGCAAGAGGGTTGTTATCAACGGCGGGGCACGTCGGGGTAGCCTGTTCTCCGGCATAAGTCGGAGAGTTGTCCGGAACCAAAGGGAGCCGCCGGACAATCGAAGGGGCCGAGGTCAGGCCGCTGTTGGCAGGAAGGAATCCTCGTTCTTCAGGGCGAGGAGGATGTCAAACCGCAAATCTCGCCGAGCCGGCCCGTCGCGGGCGCGCGGTAGGTCTCGTCATGAGCGGTCTCCTGGTCGGCATCATCGTGTCCCGGGCCTTGAGCGGCTTCGGGGCCTTTCTCGGATGGCGCATTATCTATGCGATCGCGGCCGGCGCCATGGCCGTGTGCGCCATCGCCGCCTCCTGCCCCGTCAGCCGCCGACCGAGCCGGCCACCCACAGGGCCTTGCTCCGATCCCTGATCACGCTTTGGCGGCAGGAGCCCATACTCCGCCTCCATGCCTTCCTTGGCGCCATGGGCTTTGCCGCCTTCAATAGTTTTTGGACACCGCTCGTCTTTCATTACGCCCGCCTGTTTCCAGGCGACGCCAGTCGCATGGTCGGAATCACGGGGTTCATCGGCGTGACCGGCGCCTTGGCGGCACCCCTTTCCGGCCGGCCGTCCGAACGCATCGGCGCGCGCGGCATCAACGGCGCATTTCTCGGACTCGTGGTGGCGGCATTCCTGGTCTTATGGAGGGCCGGCGACTTTCTTGCGGGTGTCACCGTCGGCGCGGCACTCCTCGACGCCGGCGTCCAAGGCAGTCACGTTTCGAACCAGACCCGCATCTATGCCCTGGGCGCTGCCATCCGAAATCGCCTGACCGCCCTCTATATGACCGCCTACTTCGCAGGGGGCGCCCTCGGATCGTTCGTAGGGACCCTGGCCTGGCAGGAGGCGCGATGGCCGGCGGTATGTGCAAGCGGCGCGGTCTTCGCGCTCGCTGCCCTGACGCGCCTCTTGGCCAGCCGCCGGTAACGACCCCGTGGTCGCCCCCGCCCGCCCGGCCACGCTACCGGCCGTCGATCGTGCGGCCCATGCCGGCTTTGCGGCGAGACGCGCCCGGCGCTACCCCGTGCCCCTTGTCATTCCGGGATTTGCCGAGACGAACCTGCGATCTGCCGTTCCCAAGCAAGCGGGGCCGGCGTCGGGAGATCGGGAAGGCGGTGAGGTCGGAAATATCCTTCCTTTGAGAAGCGGGAGGATGTCAAAATGGCGGCCTGTTGCCATCCTCCCGGAGCCCTGATGCCCCGCCGTTACACGCTGACACTCTCGTGCCCCGATCGTGTCGGTATCGTCGCCGCCGTAAGCGGTCTTATTGCCGCCCATGGCGGCTGGATCACCGAGGCCAACCATCACTCCGACCCGGAGGGTGGCCGGTTCTTCATGCGCCAGGAGATTCTTGCCGACTCCCTACCCTTCGACGCCACGAGCTTCCGGGAACGGCTCGCCCCGATCGCGGCAGAATTCACCATGGATTGGCGGCTGGTGGACAGTGCCTGCAAAAAACGCGTGGTGATCCTGGTCTCGCAGCTCGGCCACTGCCTCTACGACCTCCTGGCCCGCTGGCAGGCGCGGGAGTGGGACATCGAGATCCCGTGCGTCATATCGAATCACGATACGCACCGGGGGTTCGTGGAATGGCATGGCATCCCCTTTCACCATGTCCCAGTGGTTTCCGGCGACAAGCCCGCGGCCTTCGCGCGGATCGCCGAGCTATTCGAGGATGCGCAAGGCGACGTCATGGTCCTCGCCCGCTACATGCAGATCCTCCCCGACGCTCTATGCCGACGCTACCCCAATCGCATCATCAACATCCATCACGGCTTTTTGCCGAGCTTCAAGGGCGCCAAGCCCTATCATCAAGCCTATGAACGGGGCGTCAAGCTTGTCGGCGCCACCTGCCATTACGTCACCTCGGATCTGGATGATGGTCCGATCATTGAGCAAGACGTGGTGCGCGTCGATCACTCTGACGACCCATCGGATCTGATCCGCTACGGCCGGGATATCGAAAAGACCGTGCTGGCGCGCGGGCTCGGCTACCATCTGGACGACCGTGTCCTGATTCACGGCCGGCGTACCGTCGTTTTCCGCTAGACCGTTCATAAAACCATAGAAATCTATTCCCATGACGTCGCCCGAACGATAAGGGCGGCGATTCGCGTGCCGGAATTCCGCCGGCAAGGGCATAGGGCAGACTAGGCCGCCGCCACAACCGGAGTATCAGGGGGCCTTGCGGCCCCCATCCGTTGCGGAGGGTCGAGTTGCTCCGCCATACGCTGCGCTGCAAGCGTCTCTTTCATCTTTCGGGAAACTCGACCTAACAGGGTCCACACAGGCTTCCGCGCATTCCACTCGGGATACGGGAAGGTAACCTGCGCACCACGTCCATCCGGCGCGGTGATGACCTTGACGCCATCACGCCCTGTTCGACCAATCGGGGTCTCCCGAAGTCCGAATACTTTTTGGACTTTGCCGGTGCGCGGGTTTTTCGCGAACCGGTCAAAAGCCCTGCGTCCAATCGCCATCGCCGCACCCTGATGCACGGTAAGGCCGTAGCGATTGGCGTAATTGATGCGCCCCAGCACCGATGTGTAGGCCGGGTTGACCATCTTGACCGCCACCCCCTCCTTGACGGCGCGAGCGTTGCGGGCGTCGAGAATCTTTTTATAGGACAGGCTGGACAGCATCCGCGCATAACGCGCGCCATCCTCTTCCGTCAGTTGCCCTTTCTTGCGGGTAAAGTCCCGCTTTTCCAGAACGAGCGGCTTGCCGACATGCCTGGCGTGTTGGATCCGCTTAATGGCGGCGCCTTCGATAATGGCCACAGCCTGTTGCGTCGTTTTGCCGTAAGTGACGCAGGGAATACCGTCTGTTGCCACCGGATTGCCGAAACGATCCCGTTCCGCCCATGCCAGATGGTCCGCATTCAGGTCCACCGCCAGCACACCCGTTTTCACGTCCGCCGTGATGGCCGCTTTGGGTTCATCAAAACTCACCATGACCCGCCAGCCTTTTTTGTCGCGGATGAAACGCCAGGACAGGGCGCTTACACCGTCGGGATAGATGACGTGGGAATACGTCTTCCCGGCTTTTGATGTTTGGGTGACTTTCGGTAGCTGTTTCTTTGATAATCCCGCATGTCGCGTGACCGCCGCCCGCAACTTTTCTTCCTGATAGGGGAACCGGAGCGGTCCTAGCGTCACGCGGGATTCCTGACCTCCGGCAATCGCAGATCCAGCCGGAAGGCGCCATCCGGTTGAATGCGGACCACACAGCCCTGGCAACCCCCGCCATTTCGTCGCTTGATCCCAGTACGATGAACTGGCTGGATCGCGCGGACCGCCAGTCGGCCCGCCATTGTGCATGATCGGCGTAGCCGTTTTCCCGCAAGTGATGCTGCGCGTTGAACAATTTCCGTCCGCCGAAACACAGGCCGGACGCATAAGGCCAGCGCTGCTCGGCAATGGCCTGCGATCGCCGCTCCCGCACATGGCCCAGCCGACGCTTCTTTTGATGCAGGCGGTGCTTTAGCCTTTCGACGCTGGATGCGCACGATTTTGCCGCGCGCGCTTTCGCGATCTGCTTTTCGAGCTTCGGCAGAAGCTTTTGAGTGGCCTCGATCTTGCCGCTCAGGGTGTTTTCCAGGTTTTTCAGATTTTCTACGCGGTTATCGGCCAGCCCTTCGACATACCGGCGCACCGCATTGAACTGTCGGGCGGTGATGTCGAAACGGCGAAGATACGCGTTCTTGAATGATGCGCCGGCGCGTTGTTCCCGTGCCATGTCCGCCGCCAGATGACGGGCCACCCGGTTGAACCGCTCCGCGTAGGCGGACAGGGCGGCGTCCTGCGCCGACGTAAGGTTTTTGATGCGGGTGTACAGCGTGATCATGCGGGCTCCTGGCGCAGGCGGCCACCGCCTGCGCCGCGCGCTGTCTGGCCGACCGCCGGCCATGCAGGCGGGCGCAAAAGGAGGTGGGCACCGAAATCCTGTCCTGTGCCAGATCGTCCTGGAGTTCGGATTCATCCACCACCAACAGTTGGCCGCCACGCGCAGCCAGTGCCGCTTCCCCATATTCGGCGCCGCAACGCATGAGCCGGTCGCGGTGCTCCACGACAAGTTTCTCCACCGAGTTGTCGCCCAGCAGTCGCAACAGTGTCTTCCGGTGCCCGCTCATGCCGGAACCCACTTCGGTCACCGTCTCCGCCACGGAAAGGCCACGGCTGTTGGCGAAAGCGACGCACCGCGCCACCTGTCCGTCCCGGTTGGGTTTCTGGTCATGACGGGAGACCCGGGCGTAGACAACGGCTCGACCTGTGGGGACTTCCGGCACGTCCACGAGAATGGTGCCCGTAGACAACTGATGCGCAGGCACAGGCAGTGTTCCGTTTTTGAACCACTCCCAGGCGGTGCGATAGGTCACGCCTTGCGTTTTCGCCGCACGCGCTTAGTCTCATGCGGTATAGGGCAATATGAATCTCCGGAAAGTTCCGTGTTTATGGCAACAGTGGTCAACCCCAAGGCCCGAGATGGGATGCGTCACGCCCCAGCGGCCGGACGAACCCGATGGCCTCCACCCGCCGCCTTTCTCACGCCACGGCAGGCACCCCTGCAACCGACGGTCCCCGCACCCTGATCGCGCGATCAGGTGATACGCGGGCGCCACACGGCGCGCCATCCATCCGCCGAGCATGGCCGCCGACAGCGGTCGTATTCCGCGTCATTTTGCTCGCGACCATGAAATATCATGGGCTTTATCCCTTCGGCTCTTCCGCACAAAGTGTGGGTAGTCGGCGTGGCTAATCGAGGCTTTTGAGGAAGAGTTTTCGTCCGACCTTGACGCACCGTTTCACCTTGGCTTGTCCCTCGGGGGTCGGCATGAGGTGGCCGCACTGCCGGCAGCGATCGAGTTCCACGCGGTAGACATCGACACGGCGGCCGGCGAGTCGGCCCGTCAGATCGACCGGGTAGGTCGCGATCTGGCGTTTGAGCGAAGGGCTTGCACACCGCTCGCAGAGACGCGGGGCGGCGTGGGGATCGTGGCGCTTGAGCCGGGTGAACCAGTTCCGCATACTCCCAGTTTCTCAGAACGGGATGATCTATGCACCTCGCCTTGAAGACGCTCTTGAACCGTGTGGAACCGATGAAGGGCTTTGTCTATGAGTGGAGTCGTATTCGCCCGGCCAGCAAGGCCCGCGGAAGGGGCTTAGCGGCCATGCCGACCATCGAGATCGGCCTGCGCGCGCATGAAAGCCGGCAGGGCCACTGCTCGCAGTGCCAGCAGCCCGCACCGGGCTACGACACCCTTCCCGAGCGGCGCTTTCAGTTCGTGCCGCTGTGGGGCATGCCGACCTGGTTCCTGTACGCGCCCCGGCGGTTGGCGTGCGACGCATGCGGCATTCACGTCGAGTATCTGCCATGGGCCTTGGGTAAACGCCCGGTCACGCAAAGCTTCGCCTGGTTCCTCGCCAGCTGGGCCAAACTGCTGAGCTGGCAGGTGGTCTCCCGGCGCTTTCAGACCAGCTGGGAAAGCGTTTTCCGCTCGGTGGAGATGGCGGTGATCTGGGGCCGCGAGCGCCTGGATCTCACCGGCATCTCGGCCCTCGGCGTAGACGAGATCTACTGGAAGAAGGGCAAGTTCCTCACGCTCGTGTATCAGATCAACGAGGGCATGAAGCGGCTTTTATTTGTCGTCGAGGATCGCCAAGAGAAGAGCCTGCGTCAGTTCTTCGTCTGGTTTGGCAAGGAACGCAGCGCGCTTATAGAGTTCGTCTGCTCGGACATGTGGAAGCCCTATCTGAACGTCATCGCGCGGCATGCCCCCAATGCCCTGAACATCCTGGATCGCTACCACATCGCCGCCAAGATGAACAAGGCGATCGATGAGGTGCGCGCGCAAGAAACCCGCGCCCTGAAACGCCTCACCCCCGGGACGAAGGTGATCCTCACGCGCTCGCGCTGGTGCCTCTTAAAGCGCCCTGAGAATTTAACCGAGAACCAGGCGATCAAACTGAAGGATCTGCTCTCGTACAACCTGAAATCCATACGAGCTTATCTGCTCAAGGAGGAGTTCCAGATGTTTTGGGAGTACGTCTCGCCGGCATGGGCCGAAAAATTCATGGACCAATGGTGCAAGAAGGTGATGCGCTCACGCCTGGAACCGATGAAGAAGATTGCGCGCATGATCCGTGTACACAAGCCGCTCATCTTGAACTGGTTCGCGGCCCGCGATGAGGTCTCTCTTGGTGCCGTCGAAGGCCTAAACAACAAACTCAAAGCGAGTATCAGGACATCCTATGGATTTCGCACCCCAAAAGCTATAAAGATCATGCTTTATCATAAGCTTGGCGCACTACCAGAGCCGGAGCTCACCCACAGATTCTGCTGAGGAACCATCCCTTCAAAGCCCCGACAAGCCCCGTCACCCAGAGAACGCAGCCTCTTTTCCGGGCCATCCGTTACCCTTACGCCATTTAGCCATTACAGACGGGGTATATTGCTTAGGAGCAACATGCCTCGGGCTTTGTACACACCGCTACCACACATCGGTCTGCGTCGGATCGCCCTAAAAGCTGAAATCCGCTGATACGTAATAGGTGCGTGGGGCCCCTGGGTAGCCAAGGGTCGCCCCAGCACTGTTGCCCCCGAGATAGCCGCCCGATGTCACGTAGGCGTATTCATTGAAGCGCTTGTTCAGGAGATTCAGAACCGACAACACGATCTTCATCTTGTCCGCACGCCCGTCAGTGTTCCCCACGGGCACAGTAAGGCCGAGCGAGGCACTCCAGATATTGTAGGCGGGAAGCGTCTGCGAGGATGGCGCGCCGGTGTCGTTGTTGAAGATATTCTGGCTCCCGGTAAAGGTCGTCCAAAGCCTTGGGTCATAAACGATTCCACCACCGAAATACCGATAGGACGCCCCGGCCGTGAGCGTCTCGGTCGGCACATAGGGCACCGCAAGGCCCGCAAACGCCACACCACCCGTCGTGTAGCTCACATAATGCGCCCGCTCATAGCCGACATTGCCGAACACATGGAGACCCCCCACCGGATTGTCTGCCGAAGAGAGATTCACTCCTTGATAGAGGCTGTCGCCAGTAGCCTCGATGGTACTGCCGTTGCTGGTCGTCACATTGATGAACTGGTTCGTAACGGACAGGCGGTAATAATCGAGGTTCAGCCGGAAACGGCGCGCTATCCCCGAACGCCTCACGAGCACATGCACGCCCGCGGTATCGTACCGGCCCTCGGTTGGGACCAGCACCGACGATGGCAGCGCCTGGTAGGGGCCCCCGCCTCCGCCAACCTCGGGATTTTGATAGGCCGTGGAGGTCTGGGCATAAAACGCAAGGTTTCGCGTCCACTGATAACGAATGTCGAGCGACGGCTCGACCTTCGTGAAGGTCGTCGAGCTGTTGGGTTGCGTCTCGGGATCATAAGCGAGATTGGCCTGTGGGAAGTCCGTGGTCGCGTGATTGGCGTAGGTCGTACCGAAATAGGCGATCCGCACCCCCGGCGTTACGCTGAGGCCATGCGCGATCGCGATCCGGTCCTGCACGAAGGCGGCGGCGAAATTCTGGTAAAAATACCCGCTTCGGTACTTGGACGGATAGGAATACGTAAACGGAATGCCCGACGGACTCGTGACCTCAGGACTGTAAAAGGCATTGCGCGTGTCGTAGACGCTATAGAGATAGTAACCACCGGCCGCGACCGCGTTGCGTGGCAGGGCGAAATCGAAAACAAACTTGTCCCCGAACGTCGCGGTATGGGGGTTATTGTATTCAAAAAGGTTGTTGGCACCCTGGTTGAAGTCGTTGTAGTGATTGTGCAGGCGGTTTCCATGACGATACCAAAGCGTGTCATGCAGCGCGGTCACCGGGGAAAAGCGCAGGGTCACGGGCATATAGACGAGATAGGTGGCGTTCTCGGCTTGCTTGTGCCATACGCCAAACGGTGTGCCACCGTAATATCCCGAAGTGGTTTCGCTGTAGAGTGGCCCCGGGATCGTGGCACCGGTGCTCGTAAAGCCGTTTACCGTGAGCCCCGCTATGGGCGTGATCGGAATGAACGCCGGACGATAGGAATGGGAATCGGCAACATAGGCGCCCAGCCCCACGCTTCCATTTGCCAGAAGCTTCACCACCTTGCCATAAATGGCCTGATCATGGCTGGGGTTTGCGAAACCATCCTCCTGCGATTGGATATAATCGTTGGACTGCGTGGCGCCCGCCGCCAATACCGCCGAATAGCCGTTATGAAGCCCGGTACGGACCGCGAAATGGAAGCCTTGCGTGCCATAGCTGCCGAGCGTTATGCCGACGTTGGCACCCGCGTTCTTGGTGGGTTGCACGGGTACGAACCCGATAGTGCCCCCAAGACTGTCATACCAGCGGCTGTCGGGATTTCCCGGACCGTAAATGACATTAATGCCCGATATAAGCGACAGTTCGGGGATTTGGGGCGTGGCCCACAGCCCCGATCCGGGGTTGTTCATCGGGACGCCGTCGAACGTCACCGCCAAAAGACCATTGGAAGTCAATCCCTGCAGGCCGCCCCAGCCCTGCTCTATGCCGTTTATGCTGATCGCCGCCCGTTGCGCACCCACCGCCCCGGGGCTCACTACCCGCACACCCGGTGATTGCGCGAGCGCCTGCGCCGCCCCGCCGATCGGACCCGCAGCCTGCAACTGATGATGGCCTATCAAGAGCTCGGATTGTGCGCTGTGAAAGATCTGCTTGGCAGTGAGCTTCTTGTCGGTTTTCTTGAGCGCCTTGGCGTCTGCCGACCGGTGGGTCTCGGCGTGCACGGCCCCGATATTGATACCCCCTGTAGGGGTTACAGGAGTGGGCGGCGTGGTGGTGGCTGCGCGCGCCACACCCCATCCCAGGGTCATAGCCGCCAGGATAGCGCCGGGCAGGCGCCCATAAGCGCCTGGTCCCCGTCCGAGCCCCGCCTTCGCCCGCCCCGTCACGCCGGCACCGATCACCATAAATATCCTCCCTTGGATATTTGTTTGTTTGTTGGATGGCATTCTTAGTGCCTATCGTGACCGAACGATGACATTCCCAACACGGGTGGTGCACAATGGGTGGCAAAGAAGCGCCCGTGTGTTGAAACCATGCCGAGCCAGGACCGCGGCCCTGATGGATGTCATAATCGGCGCCTGGCATGAGCGCCACGCGATGGATACCGCACATGGTGCGGCCGGTCGACCCGCCAGCATCATTGGGGCCAACTCGCTGCCATTGGACGAGGATTACGCACGGAACCGCCTGACGCGTGACCGACGGTCATGGAGGCCGCGGCCACGTCCAGCGACGCGCAACACCGCACTAACCGGTCAAACAGGATAAATCTTTATGAGTCATTGGTTTCTCGCGACCCTCGCGCACCTCATCCACATTGCCACGCCGGTCATGCATCGCTATGGACTTTGGGGCCTGGTGGCAATCCTGTTCATCGAAAACATGGGGGTCGTGTTTGCACCGGGCGAAGCCGTCGTGGTCACCGCCGGCTTTCTCGCCGCCAAGGGCGCCTTCGGCATCGCCGAGGTGCTCCCGCTCGCACTGCTCGCCTCGGTGCTCGGCGCCTATGTCGCCTACGGGTTGGGGGCCCGTTATGGACACGCCGGCCTCTTGCGCTATGGGAAATATATCGGGGTGAAGCCCGTCATGATCGATCGCGTCCATGAGCTGTTCCGCCGCTATGGCGCGGTGATCGTCGTTGTCGGGCGCTATATCGTGCCCTTGCGTCAACTGCAGGGCTATATCGCCGGCAGCGCGGAGATGGGCTTTCGCCCGTTCGCGCTATGGAGCGCGATAGGTGCGGCCCTGTGGGTGGGGACCTGGGGCGGTGGCGCCTGGTGGCTCGCGCAATCGATTCCGGGCTGAAATCCCACGGTCCCGGCAGGGACCGGGCCAAGATCGGCGGCCTTCGAAGCCCGCGTTACCGGGACAATGGACGCCGGGCAAGCCAGCCGTAACGAGCCCCGCCGCGCGGTCTTGGCGCGAAACTAGGAGTGGGCGCCGTGAGAAAAGGCCCAGATCACGACCATCAGCATGACCACGATATAAAACCGCAGGCCCCAGAACACCCACTGCTGCCAGGCCTTCAGGGGGCGCGGACCGACCTCGGGTAGCGGCCTATCCCAGCCCTCCTCGCGCAATAGGCGCGCGAGTTCGGCATGATCAACTTGTTCGACACGTTTCACGTCGCACCCCCGAACACATGCGGGAACACCGTGGTGATCCCATAAAGGGCGTTACAGACGATCAGTAACACCATGATCACGACCGCACCGATATTGCGATTGCGGCTATTGATGAACGGCCCCATGAGCTCCGCGTCGTTTACAAGCATGAGAAGAAACAACATCGCCGCCGGCATAAAGATCGTGGCGATCACCTGGACTGTGATGTTCAAAAAGCCGAGCGGCACATGAGGCAACATGACAACCCCCGCGGAGACTGCGGAGCCCACGACCGCAGGCGCATAGAAGGCCCAGGCCTTGCGCGGGGCATCGTTCAAGGATCGCGGGAGATTCAGCGCCTCCCCCATCGCCCACGCAGTGCTGGCGGTGATCACGATCGATGAGATGAGGCCGGCCTCTATCAGGCCAAGCGCGAAAAGATCCGTCGCCCAACCGCCGACATGATCCTTGAGGGCCGCGAGAACGCCCTCCACGTTCAGATCCTTGGCGTTGGGAAGCACATGGAGATGCTGCCCGGTCAGTATGATGATAGCCATGGCCACGATCACCATCCCAGTGACCCCCAGCATCAGATCGCGCCGACTGGCGTCGATGTCGTGAGGCAGCAGGCCCTTGTCGACGATGCACGACTGCTGGAAGAAGAGCTGCCACGGGGCGATCGTCGTCCCGATATTGGCCGACAGCAGCACGAGGAACCCGGACGACAGCAATCCCCCGGGCACCAGCCAGTTGCCGCCCACGAAAGCCCGCCCCACCGCCGACCAATCGGGATGCGACAACAATGCCAAAGGGACGAAGATGAGATTCAAGACCGCGATGAAAAGCGCAATCCGCTCCCAGGTCCAGTAGCGCAGAAACACGAGCACGAAGGCCACGAAAATGAGTGTGGCGGGCACCGTGAGCCAATGTGACAGACCGAAAACATCGCCCCCCACGCGCACCCCGATGAACTCGGTCATGAGCGTCAGGATGTTGGCAATCACAAGGTCGGCGATCGAGAATATCCCCCAGAAGGCACCGTAGCGCTTCCAGATCAGCTCCGCATGGCCGCGGCGCGTGACCGCCCCTAGGCGTATGGTCATCTCCTGAACGAAATAGGCCATGATGCCCAGCGGGATCATGATCGGCAAAAACACCCCGAGACCGTAGACCGCACCGGTCTGCGAGTAGGTGATAACACCGCCCGCGTCATTGTCCCCAAGCATGACAAGAAGACCGGGGCCGATGAGCGCAAGCCACAATGCGATCCGGTTGCCGAGGGTCTTGGGGCCGTTACGCAATCGCGCGATCCGCAGGCGATCCTGCACGCGTATCAGCAGCGCCTCCGGCACCACCACCTCATCGGTCTCCCCACCCGGCGGCCTGACCCTGGCACGCCGCTCGATTTGCCGCGCCTGCGCCGCCTTGGCCCGCAAAAGCGCCGCCCGTAACGCCTGAAGAACATGCACTTGCATGAGCGATCCCTGGTATGTCCGTGAAACCGGGCCACGCGCGCGCCACGGCGAGCGGACCCTCGTCTCTCTATGATGCGATTTTGGGTGGGACGGGACTGTGATGGGGCCCGGACCCACGGTCTGCCCAAAGGCGACCGCGATCCGGCGTCATGCGAAGCGGGGTCTACCTTCAGGCCTTGGCTGTATGGCTACTACTACCCATTGGGTAGCGGGCCCTCCAAATAAGCGGTCGTGCCGCGATGGCGGCTTTGTAGCAGCCCATTCCAGGGCTGTCAACGCCTATGTTGTACTCTTTACAAAACCCCCCATAATCGGGCTCATCCCTGCGCCATACCTTCCCGGGCCAAGCGCGGTTCCATCCGCCCCGGCCGCTCGCCATCGTGGTCCGGGCATCGGCATCACCCCATAACACCCGGTTCCATTCCCGCCGCCCCACCCCCTGGTGCGTCCGTCTGCGTCCCCGACCCATATCGCCCGACCCCCGCTTTCGTGATCCACTCCTCGCCCGGTGCCCCATCACCCCTGCCGCCCACCGGGAGCCCGCCCCCGCAGGCCCAGAGGACGACGACGCCACCCTCGACCCCGCTGCGTGCCCACGGCGTCTATTGCGCGCCCCAGTGCTTTGTGGCAATAGCCTCACCGAGGTCCAGATCCACCAGGCGCCGGCGTACCTCGAACAACTTTTCAAGCAATGCGGGTTCGGTACGCGCATAACCCTCGGCATCCGGCACGCGCTTGACCACGACACCCAGGAGCTCGGTGATGGCATTACCGATCGAGTTCTGGCTGATGGTGACGATGAGCTTACCCGTGTCATTGCGGTAAATGAGCTGCTTGAATGCCGGCTGCCAGCGGATCGCGTTGGCGTAGCGGGCGTCCCGTATGCAGTGGTCACGCACCATCTTCGCGGTCTTCAGGAAGTTGCTGTTAAAAAGCAGCTTCTCCTCGACCAGATCCGGGAAATATATGTCACGCGGCATGGGGGCGTTGCGTGTCGATACCTGCCCGAAGAAGGTCCTATAGAAGTCTATGAACCCCTTCAGGATCGTGTCGTACTCCTTCCAGAACCGTACCTTCTTCAGGGATTCGGCGCCCCCCTGAACCTCCCAGCTGGGCAGACCCTGCGGATAGCCCGTCAACGCAATCTTGCAGGAACCGTGCTCGCAGGTCTTCAGTATTTCGAGATCGAGGCCCGCGAAGAAATCGAGATAAACATCGCGCATGTAGGCCTGAAAAAGCGAGTTCTGACCGCCATCCGTGAGATTCGGATTCTCCGGGTCGGCCATCTTGGCCTCCCGCAGTTGCATCTTGTCGAACACGATGAAGTGATTGTGCAACATGCGAATACTCGGCACGCCCGGAGATGTAAGCGGCCAGGTGGCATCCAGGCTCGCCTCGCCCGACAACACGAGCGCCTGTTCGGGGTCCGGGTAGCACTCGAGCATGTAGGCGATTATGACTTCGTTCATGCGATTCCAGACATTCTTGACGTTGTCCGGAACCTGAGTGCGTCGCGCCGGCCGCCCAAGCGGGTCTAGGATGCTGCGTGCGGTATTGTAGATGATGGAAGTGTCGAACTCGTTGCTGTGCGCAATGGCCTTTCTATACAGCAGCAATCCTTCGGGGTTTTTGAGGAGACCATTGTTATCGGTAAGATCGTTGAGATTTTCCGTGCTGTTGAAAAATTCGTTGGGCTTCATACCCTCCGGTACTTCGAGGGGAATGGGGCGGAAAGGATTTGTGATTTCTCGAGGACCAACCTGCATCGTTCACCACCTTTATCTATGGAAGGATTTCATGCGGGCAACCGGCGCCCGCGCGGTCCCACCACGAATGGCGCACCTCCTGCACGGGACCGGTTGTAAGTATAAGACCCGGCCGGGCCTCAATGACACTCTTATCGCGCCCGAATGGGCTTTTGCAGGCGGTGATGGCGCGCGATGCCAGGGTGTCATTCGCGCCATTTATCCCCCCATGCACGGCATCGCGGGTAGCGCGCCGCGATGCGGTATCCAGCGGCGGCCGGTGGTCCTGAGGAAGCACGCATCCTGCACGCGGCATGCGACCATCGTTTTGCGGCGACACGCGGGCACCGGGGCATTACCGACAGACACCCTATCGCCCCTCGACCCCCTCGTGTAGCATAGACACATGATCGTTATCGCCCATCACCGACCTTTTCCACCCTCGCTGCCCATGATGCGGTAATACGTCTTTGCGCACCCCCAAGACCTTGGCGCCCTTGCTGGAAGACGGGCTCATCGACCATGTGATCCAGCCCTTGCGCAGCGGCAAGGAGGCGGACCTGTTCGTCGTCGCCACCACCCACGGCGTGCGCTGCGCCAAGGTTTACAAGGAAGCCCGCCAACGCGGCTTTCGCCAGGCCGGGCTCTACCAGGAGGGGCGAACCGTCCGCGACAGTCGGCGCGGACGGGCGATGGCCAAAAAATCGCGCTTCGGGCGCCACGAACGGGAGGAGGTCTGGCAGAACGCCGAGGTGGATGCGCTTTTTCGGCTCGCCGATGCCGGGGTGCGCGTACCCACGCCCTATCTCTGCATCGACGGCGTGCTGCTCATGGAACTTATCGTGGACGCGGCCGGAGAGCCCGCGCCACGCCTTTCCGACCTGATCCTGACGGCCGCCCAGGCGACCGCCATCCATGCAACCCTCATGCGCGACGTGGCACGCATGCTGTGCGCGGGCATCGTTCATGGCGACCTCAGTGAATACAATGTCCTTTTGGATGACACAGGCCCGGTCATCATCGACCTGCCTCAGCATCTGAATGCGGTCGCCAACAACAATGCCGCGGCCTTCTTCGTGCGCGACATCGATCATCTCACGGCGTTCTTCGGACGCTTTGCCCCACCGCTTGCCACGACCGACTATGGACGCGAGATGTGGGCGCTCTATCAAACCCGCGCCCTGCAACCGGACACACCCTTGACCGGGATCTACCATCCGGAATCGACCCCTCCCGATATCGCCCAAGTCCTGCGCGAAATCGACGCCGCACGCCGCGAGGAAGAGCATCGCCAAGCACGCCTGGCCGCGCACGCCGGCGCAGGCCACGCCGATTGAGTACCGGGAGGCCGAGGGGCGACTGGCCTCGAAACACACGCCGGGTGATAGGGTCGATGGCATCGAAAGAACTTGCACCCGGATATGCCAAGACCCGGTCATCACCCTCCTGGCGATGCGGGCGACAACCGGCCCCAGCCACCATCCCCGGCCCTGGTTCACGCTGCCGCCCGCAGGCGTAGCGCGACCTGGGATGTAGGACCGGCAACGGACCCCTGGCACCGCCCCAAGAACCGCCGTCACACCCCCCTTCATCGAGCGAACGCGAGCGGGCCTCAGGCGAGCGGAGAATCTGACCACAGCCGCCTATTACCCCAAAAACGGCAGTTGACCGCTCACGCCCCTCTCTATCCGGGTGCCCGTAAGGCGGTCGGATAGGTCCGTCCTCGAAGGAATTTCGCAAAGGCGCGTCGAAAGATGCGCGTGAGGCGCTCGAGGTCTGTCAACTGCGGCGGACTTGAGGGGCTTAGGAAGACCGCGAAACGGGTCCGCACGGCTTGAATCGTGGCCTGCTTCGCGTGTTGACAGGTGATGGTAAGCGTGGTCTGGCCGCCGCGTGGGGTTTTCGCGGCCACCCCATGGGGTAAGAGCGGGGGGGGTCGATCGGTAATCCCAAAAACCGCGGTCGACTTCATCCCTGAACGAGACAAAGCCAAGCCCGACCCCGGTTTGGGGCGATTATGACGACCCCGGAGGACTCCCCCGCAGGTGAAGCGAAACGGATTCGGGAGCCCGTGACGGCATCCGGACCGTGGGCGGTACACTACTGTCCGTATCAAGCCCTACATCGCCCAGCAAACACAAAGGCCGGAATGATCGCCCCCTGGGCGACAGCGCCGCTCATTGCCACCCGAATGGCCTCACCACCCCCTGAAACGCTACGCGCTTACAGGCGGAGCCCTGCGGCGCGTTTTGATAGAAAGCTTTAGGGATCATGCGCGCCCCGCGCGGCGTCCTGTGCCTCGGCGCGCTGTCGCAGGGCTTCGTTCATCGCGACGAACGCCGCCTCGGTAGGCCCCATCATCCGCGCCGCGAACAGCCCTGCGAGCAATCCCGAGAATCGCTCGCCGTGAGTAAACCGCGTAAGACCCGAGGGTAACGCTGTGAGTTGAAAATAATGCTCGCCGTCGAAGAGTCCCGGCAGGCCGAGATGCCCAAGCCAGCACAACTTCCGAGGTGACTCCGCGGCCTGCACGCGCGGCCGGAAGGTCATGGGCCGACCTTTGGCAATTTGCATGGAGACTCGCAAAACCTCCCCCATCCTCGCCACACCCTCGATTCTGCGGATGAAGGGATTCCATTCACCGTACGCCGGAAAATCCAGGAGCACCGCCCAGACGCATTCGGGGCGCGCGACGATGTCGATCGCCGTAATTATTTCGCGCCTCACGACCGCCTTGCCCCTGCACCCGTCTCGCCCGTCATCATCCTCGCCCTCAAGACGCATCCGCATCGGCGCTCATAGTGTGTCACATCGGTGTTTGCGTCCCCATATACCTGCCATTTCGCCTACGCATGACGCGACGCACGAAACCCGCGGGGCTACTGGTATACCCAAATCATCCGCCACGCCGCCCTATCGCCGCGAGCCCTACCCGGATTAGAATGCCCGCCATTGCCACGCTGGTCACCGGCAACCATAAGACAACCAACCGCCCATGGATCGAGCCCGGGATCCGCCGCCTTGAACGAGACCCCTGAAAGATGTCTGACGAAGACGCGATAACACTCGGAAGCACCGCCTTCCGGCGCGTGAATATTGCGCTCTTTGGTGCCGGTCTCTCGACCTTCAGTACGCTCTATTGCGTACAGCCCCTCATGCCCGCCTTCTCGCATCACTACGCAGTGAGCCCCGCCGACAGCGCCCTGTCGCTATCGCTCACGACCGGGGTCCTGGCGGTGGCCATGCTCTTTGCCGGCACGCTCGCTGATCGCCTGGGTCGCAAACCCGTCATGACGGCATCCCTGTTTCTGTCCGCGCTGCTCGTGCTCGCAACCGGCCTCGCCCCAGACTGGCGGGTCTTGCTCGTCATGCGGGCGCTGCTTGGGATCACGCTAAGCGGCGTGCCGGCGGTGGCCATGGCCTATATCAACGAAGAACTCCATGTCGAGGCCGTGGGTCTTGGCATGGGACTCTATATCGGTGGTAGCGCGGTCGGCGGGATGTCGGGGCGCCTGCTGTCGGGCGTCCTGGCTAGCCTCTTTGGATGGCGGATGGCGCTTGCCGCGATCGGCATCGGTGCCCTGGTTGCGGCCTTTGCCTTCTGGCGCCTCCTGCCACCCTCGCGGCGCTTCGTGCCCCATTACATCGCTTGGCGCGCATCGCTGGCAAGCCTTGGCGAGCCCTTTCAGGACAAGGGACTGCGGTGGTTATTTGCCGAGGGATTCCTGCTCATGGGGATCTTCGTTACCTTCTATGATTATATGGGCTACCGTCTGATGGCCGCCCCCTACCACTTCAGCGAGGCCGCGGTCGGGCTCCTATTCAGTGTTTATCTGGTCGGTATCTTCAGCTCATCCTGGATGGGCCACAAGGCCGGACGACTCGGCCGACGCCGGGTCTTCTGGGTCGCCTTGGCCTTGTTGCTGGCCGGGGTTGCCGTGAGCTTCTGCACGCAAATCCTGCTCATATTGCTGGGCACGACCATGCTCACCTTTGCCTTCTTCGGCGGCCACTCGATTGCCAGCAGCTGGGTGGGGCGACGCGCGCAAGCCAAGACCCCGGCCGCCTCCCTCTATCTCTTCTTCTACTATCTCGGATCGGCCTTCGTCAGCACCGGTGGCGGAATCCTCTATGCGCGCTGGGGATGGAACGGCGCAGGCGGACTGATCTGCGGGCTCGCGGGCCTTGGGCTTGTCATCGCTTGGCATCTGCGCACACTCGTGCCCGTTCACACCCTCGCGCCGGTCGCGTCCGCCCGGCCATCCGCGCCATGATCGACCCCGGCCCAGGCACCATACATCCACCACCCTTCGGCGCCCCGAAGCAACTGGCGCCGTGCCGCCATGTCGATCAATCGGGAACCGCCCACATAGAACACGCGCAAAGAAGGTGCCGCAAGGGTGCGCCCGCCACCCCCTCGTTCCGACGATCCGCTCGGTGCCCGGCACGATGCCTTGTTACGACGGCACCCATCAAAACCCCCGGCCCCGTACCGGAACTCACCGGAAAACACGCGCCGGCGGAACCCTGCCCAGGCGGCGCGCCACGGCAGCGTACCCCATAGGTCGCTCCCATGCGGATTCGCGGACGACCGCGTGTCGGCGTATAGTGAGTAGGTGCAACAACGCGCAACCGGATCGCGGATCGAAATCGCGACCACCATCAGCGCATGGTGCGGGCTGGCGGGTGCTTTACAAAGCCATTTGCGCTAACTTATGCGTTTTGAATGGACGATCACCTTCCGCTCACCCTTGGGGGCTTTATGCGAGTCGACACGCAATGGCTTGAGGCCCAGAAGGCCGACCGGCTGGCCGCATGCCGCCGGGTCTCCGAATCCCGGATCGTCCTCGTCCGCCAACACCTCCTGCCATCCCTTAGGGCGGCCTTTCCGGTACGCACTTTTTGGCTGTTCGGGTCAACCGCGCGCCGAACCGCTGGAGAGGATTCGGACCTGGACCTGCTGCTCATCTGTGAAGAGACGGGGGAGCGCTGGATGGACCGGCAAGCCCGCGCGATCCGAGTGTGCCAGGAGACCCTCTTGCCATTTGCCTGTGATGCCGTCGTATGGACCGTGTCGGAATGGCGGCACGCCCAAGCCAGCGGAAATGGACTATGGGCCGCTATCCTTGCGGACGGGGAGCGCCTTTAGAAAATGAGCGATGAAGCACGTCGCGAGCGCAGTCGCCAGTGGATCGAAGCAGCCTACGATGACTTGCTGGCCGCCCAGACCCTGCAGCAAGCGGGCTTGTACGCGCAGTCATGCTTTTTCGCACAACAGGCGGCTGAAAAGGCTATGAAGGGTTTTTTGTCGATTCGACAGAGCGCGCCGCATGGACATTCCCTGGCCACCTTACTCAAAAACCTGCCGCCGGATGAATCTCTTCTGGCCCTGGAGCCGTCTCGACTGGATCGCTTCTACATCGGAACGCGCTACCCAGACGCCTTGCCGGAAGGCTCCGATATTCGGAGCGCCTATACCCGCCGGGATGCCGAGGATGCCCACACGACGGCAAGCGGCGTAGTGGACCTCTTGAGCGGCTGGGCACGGGCCCTGGAAGTGCCAGTCCGGCCGCCCCCCCATTGAGTCACGCGAGCGGTCTTGCGTCAGCCTTCCCGGCACACTCGCTTCAACGGGTCGGGTGCCGTCCGCACCACGCCCCGGGATCGTTCGTGGGATGGCGGAGAGGGAGGGATTCGAACCCCCGGAAGGTTGCCCTTCAACGGTTTTCAAGACCGCCGCATTCGACCGCTCTGCCACCTCTCCAGGCCCCTAGGATACCGCCTCGACGACGGCAACTCCACCTTGCGCGGGTTCTGGACAAGCACCTAAAGCGCCCCTAGGCTGTATCGGCGGGATAGGCCCGCCAGGGAGAATACCTCATGTCATATAAGGATAAAGGGCTTGCGGTCTTCGATCTCATCGGGCGCGTGCTTCTGGCGTTCATCTTTCTCTTTGCCGCCCTCGGCAAGATCGAGGACTATGAGGGGACACGCCTCTACATGATCTCCTATGGAGTCCCCGGAGCGCTGCTGCCGGTCGTGATCGCAGTCGAACTCCTGGGTAGCCTTGCGATCATGGCCGGCCTGTGGACGCGCTGGGCGGCCTTGTTGCTCGCCCTGTTCTCGACCGCCGCCATCGTCATCTTCCACCAGAACCTCGCGACCATGAGTAATCAGATCATAACGCTCGCGGAGGTGAGCTTCACTGGGGGACTTATCATACTCGCAGTCAACGGGGCCGGCTGTCTCAGCCTGGATGCCCTCTTGAAGCGCAACAAGGCCTGAACGGCCGTCCACGCCACTTTACGGCCTCGACAGGCGGGCCCCGGTCATGCGATATCCAACGCACTAAATGACCCCTATAGGGGCGGCACGATCTTCGTCTCACCGCCCATATAGGGGATTAAGGCATCGGGGATACGTACGCTCCCGTCGGCCTCTTGGTAGTTCTCGAGCACCGCGACCAGTGTGCGGCCGACTGCGAGTCCCGAACCGTTCAGGGTGTGCACGGGCTCGGGTTTCTGGCCCGGGGCACGGGCACGGGCATTCAGGCGCCGGGCCTGAAAGTCCCGAAAATTACTGCACGATGAGATCTCCCGATAGCGGCCGCTGCCGGGCAGATAGACCTCGAGATCATAGGTCTTGGCGGAGGCAAAGCCCATGTCGCCCGCGCACAGCGCCATGACGCGATAGGGTAGCTTGAGGCGCTGCAGCACCGCCTCGGCGTGCCCGGTCAGCTGCTCATGGGCACGCGCCGAATCCTCGGCGGCCACGATCTGCACGAGCTCGACCTTCTCGAATTGATGCTGGCGGATAAGGCCACGGGTATCGCGTCCGGCGGCGCCCGCTTCGCTGCGAAAGCACGGGGTATGACAGACATAGCGCTTGGGCAGCTCGTCTCTTGCATAGACCATATCGCGGGCAAGGTTCGTGACCGGCACCTCGGCCGTCGGTATCAGGAAATAGGGGAGATCCGCGATCGCAAAAAGGTCTTCGGCAAACTTCGGGAGTTGGCCGGTCCCAAACAGGCTCTCACGGTTGGCCATATAGGGCACATACACCTCGGTGTAGCCGTGCTCGCGGGTGTGCAGGTCGAGCATGAACTGCGTGAGCGCGCGCTGCAGGCGGGCGAGCGGTCCGCGCAGCACCGCAAACCGGCTGCCGGCGAGCTTGGCGGCGGCCGCCAGATCGAGACCCTTCAGGCCCTCGCCGAGATCGACGTGGTCACGCGCCGGAAACGCAAACACGGGCACGTCGCCCCAGCGCCTGCGCTCGACGTTATCCTCCTCGCTCCGGCCGTCCGGGACATCCTCGGCGGGGATATTGGGCAGGGCCGACGCCAACTCATCCCACGCCGCCTGCACGCGGGCCAACTCCGCCTGGGCCTCGGCGAGCCGCCGCGCATCCTCGTCCTGACCGGCCATGAGTCCCGCGATATCCTCGCCCCGGGCCTTGGCGCTCCCTATGGCCTTGGCGCGCGCGTTGCGGCTCGCCTGACGGTCCTCGGTCTCCTTCTGCGCGATCTTGCGTCGCGCCTCAAGCGCCGTGAGCGTCTCGACATCGAGCACAAAGCCACGTCGCGCCAGGAGTCGCGCGGCCTCGTGCGGCTCGTTTCTTAAAAACTTGGGGTCGATCATAAGCGGTCGTCGTTCGGGTCGCAGCGTGGGAGTGTAAAGGATTTGAGGATCGGGGCATATCGCGCCGGCGCCGGCACCCCCTGCATCCATGCCCAGAGGTCGGCGTCGTGCTCGGTGAGGAACTCCTCGAACACCGCGCGCTCAGGCGGCGACAGGCGCTCATAGCCGTCTTCCAGGAAGCGTCCGAGCGCCAGATCGAGCTCCAGGAGCCCGCGCCGGCAACGCCAACGCACCGCAGCCTGCGTCATAGTCTACGCTTGGCGAGCAACGCCCGGATTCCGCTTATGGCGCGCGCCGGATCGAGCCCCTTGGGGCAGACGTCGGTGCAGTTCATGATGGTATGGCAGCGATACAGGCGGTAGGGGTCCTCGAGATCATCCAGACGCGAGCCGAGCGCCTTGTCGCGGCTATCGGTGACGAAGCGGTAGGCCTGGAGCAAGGCCGCCGGACCCAGAAAGCGCTCGGGGTTCCACCAGAACGACGGACAGCTCGTCGTGCAACAGGCGCATAGGATGCATTCATAGAGGCCGTCGAGCCGGTCACGCTCAATGGGGCTTTGGGGGCGCTCGATCTCGGGCTGTGGCCCCTCATCTATGAGCCATGGCCGCACAGAGCGATACTGGCGATAAAACCCCGAGAGATCGACCACCAGGTCGCGGATCACCGGCATCCCCGGCAGCGGACGCAATGTGATCGGCTCGCGCAGATCCTTGAGGGGGGTGATGCACGCCAGTCCGTTGCGGCCATTGATGTTCATGGCATCCGACCCACACACGCCCTCGCGGCACGAACGCCGGAAGCTCAGCGTCTCATCCTGGGCCTTCAAGAGCATCAGGGCATCGAGCAGCATCACCGCACCATCCAGGGTCTCGGGGGTGAGGACATAGTCCTGGAGGACCGGCCCCCCGCCCTCCTCGGGCCTATAGCGATAGATGCGAAAGCGCATGAGCCGGCTCCTAATAAGTTCGCGCGATCGGCGGAAACGAATCGACGGTCAGGGGCTTTACGCGCACCGGCTTGTAGTCGATGGTCTCCCCTGCGCGCAGATAGAGGGTGTGCTTCAACCAGTGGCGATCGTCACGTTCGGGATGATCGACCCGCGAATGCGCCCCGCGGCTCTCGTGACGTGCCGCCGCCGAAACCACGGTGGCGAGCGCCACCTCGACCAGATTCTCGAGCTCCAAGGCCTCGATTCGGGCGGTGTTGAAGACCCGGCTCTGATCGCGCAGCCCGGCGTGGGCGAGCCGCTCGCGGATCTCGCGCACCCGTCGCGCCCCCTCATCCAGGACGTCCTGAGTGCGGAACACCCCGCAGTAACGTTCCATGACCTGCCGAAGCTCGGCGCCAAGGGCCTCCACCGATTCCTCCCCCGGACGTTCCCAGCGCCGCACCCGCTCTTGCGCACGTTCCACCGTCTCCCCGGGCAGGGGCCTGTGGTAGCGCTGTTCCTTGAGCGCCGCAAGGATATGATTGCCGGCGGCGCGTCCAAATACGATGATATCAAGCAGCGAGTTGCCGCCCAGGCGGTTGGCGCCATGCACCGACACGCAGGCGCACTCGCCGACCGCGTAGAGCCCGGGCTGCGGCTCCTCCGGGCCATGACGTTCAGGGGCCACTACCTGCCCAAAGCGGTTCGTGGGGATGCCGCCCATGATGTAATGGGCGGTCGGATAGACCGGGATCGGTGCGCGCGCCGGATCGATATGGGCGAAACGCAGCACGGTGTCACGTATGCCCGGCAGGCGCTTGCGGATCGTGTCATCGCCCAAGTGATCGAGCTTCAGCTCCACGTAATCGCCGCGCGGCCCGCAGCCACGCCCCTCCGACACCTCCATGTGAATCGCCCGGCTCACCACATCGCGGCTGGCGAGGTCCCGGGCATGTGGGGCATAGTGTTCCATGAAACGCTCGCCGCGGCCATTTACGAGATATCCGCCCTCGCCACGCGCACCCTCGGTGATCAACACCCCGAGACCGGCGAGTCCGGTGGGATGGAACTGGATAAATTCCATGTCCTGCAAAGGGAGGCCCGCGCGCAAGGCGATGGCAAGCCCGTCACCGGTATTGATCAGGGCATTGGTGCTGGTGCGGTACATGCGTCCGGCACCACCCGTCGCGATCAGGGTGGTCTTGCTCTCGATCACGAGCAGCTCACCAGTCTCGATCTCCAGGACCAGCGCGCCCAGGGTATTGCCGTCGGCATCACGCAACAGGTCGATGGCGAAGAACTCATCGAAGAAATGGGTCTTGGCGCGGATGTTCTGCTGATAGAGGGCATGGAGGATGGCGTGCCCCGTGCGATCGGCCGCAGCGCAGGTGCGCGCCGCCTGCTCCCCTCCGAAATTCTGGCTCTGCCCGCCGAATTTGCGCTGATAGATGCGCCCGTCGTCGATGCGCGAAAACGGCACCCCGTAGTGTTCGAGCTCGATGACAAGCCGGCTCGCCGCCCGGCAGAGATACTCGATCGCGTCCTGATCACCGAGATAATCGCCACCCTTGACCGTATCGTACATATGCCAGTGCCAGGAATCCGGCAGGACGTTTCCAAGGGCCGCATTCACCCCGCCTTGCGCGGCCACGGTGTGCGAGCGCGTCGGAAAGACCTTGGACACCACCGCCACATGCGCGTCGCCATCGGCGAGCTGCAAGGCCGCGCGCAGACCGGCGCCTCCGGCGCCCAGCACTAGGCAGTCGAACTGGCGGCGCGGAAGGCGCGTGCTCATGCCCACACCGCCACCATGCCGTAGACGACCAGCGCGAGCAGGCTTAGGGCAATCACCATCAGACCGACAAGGCGCGCGAAGGTGTTGTGGACATAGTCCTTCAGGATCGAATCACAGCCGAGATAGGCATGCAGCGCCACCGCCGAAAGCCAGCCGGCCAGCAGGATACGCACGGCCGTCTCGCGAAAGAGCGCCTGCCAGGGACCGTAGCCGAAGCGAGGGAGTTCGGCGATCAGGGCCATGAGCGCGAGCGCCCCGCCGGCGATCGCCACCGCGCTTGCGCGCACGAGCAGATAGGCACCGCTGCCGGCGCGGCGACTGCCGAGATTGCGATCGCTCAGGGCCATGCCCAGAACGCCGCGAGCGCGGTCAGTACCGCAAGGATCATGACCGCGCCGGCACTTGCGCGCGCCCGGTCGCGCCCGAATCCCCAGCCGGCGTCATGCGCCAGATGGCGCATCCCGCCGTAGAGGTGCTGGGCCGCAACAAGGGTCGCAAGCGGTCCTATCATATGCCCCCACGGTCCGCGTATCGCGTCTGCCACCCGCCGAAAATCCCCCGGGCCTTGCAGAGAGGCCCGCAAAAGCCCGAGGGCCCAACCCACCACGCCGACCAAAAGGACGCCTGTGATGCGGTGCCAAATGGAGGCCCAGGCCCCCACCGGCAGGCGCAGGGTCCTAAGACCCAGGTCTTGCGGGCGTGCACGCGACATCCGGCCTCCCCTAGCCGTGGCGGCGGTTTTTGATATGATCGTAACGCGGCGGGCGCATGTCAGGCATTATAGGGGGCGAGTCATGCAGAGGGAATGGAAGGCGGAATTGATCGAGGCCGGCGGCCTCCTGGAGGACGGCGCCGTCACCGACTATGGCGATCGCCGCGCCGAGGTCCTGGCCGCCGCGCACGGTACGGTCTGGAGCGCGCTCACCCACATGGCGATCCTGCGCGCCGCCGGGCCCGACGCCGCCGCCTTCCTGCATGGGCAGTTCAGCAACGACATCCTGAGCCTCGGCGCCACGAGCCAGCTGGCCGCCTACTGCACGGCCCAGGGACGCATGATCACGCTGTTTCGGGTCGTGCCCCATCAGGATGCATTCCTTCTGCTATTGCCCGCGACCCTCCAGGCGGCCGTCCAAAAGCGCCTGACGATGTATATCCTGCGCGCCCAGGTCAAGCTCACGGCCGCTGCCGATTGGGCCCTCGTCGGTCTCTCCGGCCCGCATGCGCCCCAGGCACTGGCGGCCGCCGGACTCCCGGCCCCGACCGTGCCCGAGGCCGCGACGAGCGGCGACATCACCGTCGTGGCGATCCCGGGACACGCATCCCGCTACCTGCTCCTGGGACCGGAATCGGCGCTGCGCGTGCTGCCACCGCGCCTGCCCGAGGTCACACGTGTCGGCGCGCGCGCCTGGGCCTGGCTTGACATCCAGGCGGGCCTTCCCACCATAGGTCCGGAGACCTCCGAGGCCTTCGTGCCGCAAATGACAAACCTCGACCTTCTGGGGGGGATCAACTTTCGCAAGGGGTGTTATCCGGGACAGGAGATCGTGGCGCGCACCCATTACCTGGGACGCTTGAAACAGCGCATGTATCGGGCGTCGCTGCCGGCGGGTACACCCATGCCGCCACCCGGCGCCACCCTGCAGGCCTCCAATCTCCCGGGGCAACCCGCCGGTACCGTGGTCGACGCCCAGATCGGGCCCGATGGCGCCATCGACCTGCTGGCAGTCGTCCAGATCAGCAGTCATGATGCCGGCGCGGTCCTCTGGCAGGACAGACCGCTTACCTTCCGCGACCTGCCCTACCCCCTGGCCGCAAGCTGCTGATTGCGAAACACGCGCGCGGTCTGCGTAGCCGGGGGGCTACCCGGAACGATCTCATAGAAGGTCTCACCCTTCTTCACCATTCCCAATCCCGATCGCGCCTGGGCCTCGATGGCCGCGCGCCCATGCCTCAGGCTCTTCACCTCGGCGGCCAGTTGCTCGTCGGTCTTCAAGAGCGTGGCATTAGCGTGCGCCAGCGCATGGATATGGCGCTCGCGGTGCATGAGCGCGATTACACCACCCTGCCCAAACCATAGGGCATACTGGGTCAACGCGAACAGAACCACCGCGAGCGGGCCTATCCATTTCCTCATAGCCACCATATTAGGCCCATAAGCTCAGCCTTGGGAATAGGCCTGCCGCGGGGCCCGCGCGTAACTGGCATTACTGCCCTCGAATTCCTCGATCCGCAGGAGTTGATTGTACTTGGCCATGCGCTCGGAGCGCGACAGGGAACCGGTCTTGATCTGGCCGGCGCCGGTGGCGACCGCGATATCGGCAATGGCGGTATCCTCGGTCTCGCCCGAGCGGTGTGAAAGGATCACACCGTAGCCGGCCGCCTGCGCCCGGCGTATGGTCTTGAGCGTCTCCGTCAAGGTCCCGATCTGATTGGGTTTTATGAGGATGGCATTGGCCACACCCTGATCGATGCCGCGCTCAAGGATCGCGCTGTTGGTCACGAACAGGTCATCGCCCACGAGCTGGACGCGGCCACCCAAGCGCTGCGTAAGACCCTTCCAGCCGGCCCAATCCTCTTCACCCATGCCATCTTCGATGCTCACGATCGGATAGCGCGCCATCCAGCCCTCATAGAGCCGGGTCAGGGCATCCGCATCGAGTGTCCGGCCCTCGCCGGCCAGCACATATGATCCCTGTTCATCCACAAGCCCGGACACCGCGGCATCGAGGGCGATACCGACCTGCTGTCCAGGGGTGTAGCCGGCGGCCATTATGGCCTCCCGGATCAGGCCGAGGGCCTCCTCATTGGTGCCGAGGTCGGGCGCGAATCCCCCCTCATCCCCGACCGCGGTGGCAAGCCCCCGCGCCTTCAAAAGGCCCTTCAGTGTATGGAAGATCTCCGCCCCCCAACGCAAGGCCTCGGAGAATCGCGCGGCCCCGAAAGGCACGATCATGAATTCCTGAAAATCCAGATTGTTGTCGGCGTGCGCGCCGCCATTCACGATATTCATGAGCGGTACCGGCAAAACGAAGGGCCCGCGCCCTCCCAGGTACCGGTATAGCGGTACGCCGGCCTCGGCCGCGAGCGCGCGCGCGAGCGCCAACGAGACCGCCAGGATGCCATTGGCCCCGAGCCGCGATTTATCCTCGGTGCCATCCTCGGCGATCATGCGCTCGTCGACCGCGGCCTGCACGGCGTCGACGCCTACCAACGCCCGTTTGAGCGTCTCGTTCACCGAGGCGCATGCCTTTTGAACTCCAAGTCCCCGGAACCGCCGCTTGTCGCCATCGCGTAACTCGAAGGCCTCGCGCACGCCGGTGGAGGCGCCGGATGGGACAGAGGCGCGCCCGGCGGCCCCGGAATCGAGCGTCACATCCACCTCGACGGTGGGATTCCCGCGGGAATCCAGGATCTCGCGCGCCCGTATATCTGCAATCTTGCTCATGACACCATCCTGAAAAATTCCTTGCCGTTTTTGATTAACTGCCGGTCATCTCGTCCAAACCGCGCGCCTTGACGCAAGCGTCGATCTCCCTCAAGGTGCCAAGCAGGCGCTCGAGGCGCGCAAGCGGCCAGGCGTTGGGCCCATCGCTCAAGGCCCGGTCCGGATCGGGATGGGTCTCCATGAAGACCCCCGCCACCCCGGACGCCACCGCCGCGCGCGCCAGCACCGGCACATACTCGCGCTGGCCGCCCGAACACGACCCCTGCCCACCTGGCAGCTGCACCGAGTGCGTGGCATCGAAGACCACGGGGCATCCGGTCTCGCGCATGATGGCAAGACCGCGCATATCCGAAACGAGATTATTATACCCAAACGAAGCACCACGCTCGCACACCAGGATGCGTCCCTCGCCGCCGGCGGCGCGCGCCTTCTCCACCACGTTCTTCATGTCGCCCGGGGCCAGGAACTGCCCCTTCTTGATATTCACGGGCCGACCCGCGGCCACCACCGCCTGGATAAAGTCGGTCTGTCGGCACAGAAACGCCGGGGTCTGCAGCACATCGGCGACCTCGGCGACCTCCGAAATCTCGGGGATGTCATGGACATCGGTCAGCACCGGCACGCCCACCGTGTCGCGCACCTCGGCCAGGATCGCAAGTCCGGCATCGCGCCCGGGCCCGCGAAACGAGGTATGCGCGCTGCGATTGGCCTTGTCGAATGACGACTTGTAGATGAAGGGAATTGACAGGCGCGCAGTCAGCTCCTTCAGCGCCTGCGCGGTCTCCAGAGCCAGCGATCGCGATTCGATCACGCACGGTCCGGCGATAAGAAACAAGGGCTGGTCCAGCCCCACCTCGAAACCGCAAAGCTTCATGTCGAATCGGCCTGCCGCGCGGCAACGAGCGCGCGCCGCGCGCGCGCCGCCTCGATGAAACTGCGAAACAGCGGGTGACCATCGCGCGGGTTGGATGTAAATTCGGGATGGAACTGCACCCCGATGAACCACGGATGATCCGGTAGCTCGACGATCTCCACGAGCGCCTGATCAGGCGAGGTTCCCGAGATACGCAGACCCTTTTCCGCGAGCCGTTCGCGATAGGTATTGTTGACCTCATAGCGGTGGCGGTGACGTTCCACGACGTTTGCCGCCCCGTATATCCCGGCCGCGCGACTGCCGGGCGCGAGCTCGCAGCGCTGGCCACCCAAGCGCATGCTGCCCCCGAGATCGGCACCCTCGGTACGCACCTCGCGTTGTCCCTGACTGCCCATCCATTCGGTTATGAGGGCGATGACCGGATGCGGAGTCTTGGGGTCGAACTCGGTGCTATGCGCGCCGGCGAGACCGACCTTGGCGCGCGCGAACTCGATGACCGCGATCTGCATGCCAAGACAGATGCCGAGATAGGGCACGGCGTTCTCGCGGGCATGGCGCACGGCCGCAATCTTGCCTTCCGTGCCGCGTCCGCCAAAGCCTCCGGGGACCAGGATCGCGTCATAGGTCGCGAGACAATCGACACCTTCACGCTCCAGGACCTCGGAATCGACGTAATGGATACGCACCTGCAGGCGCGTATGGATGCCGGCGTGGATCAGGGCCTCGGACAGGGATTTATAGGACTCCGTGAGATGCACATACTTGCCGACGATGGCGATATCCACCACCCCCTGGGGATGGTCGAGGGCGTCGTTCACCGCCCGCCACTGACCAAGATCGATGGCCTTGGCCTTCAGTCGCAACTGCTCGACCACGATGTCGTCGAGCCCCTGGTCATGGAGGATCTCCGGTATGCGATAGATGTTGTCGACATCGATCGCCGAAATGACGGCCCGCGCCGGGACATTGGTAAAAAGCGCGATCTTCTGCCGCTCATCCTCCGGCAGCCTGCGATCCGCGCGGCACAAAAGGACGTCCGGCTGGATACCTATGCCGCGCAACTCCTTTACGGAATGCTGCGTGGGCTTGGTCTTGATCTCTCCCGAGGCCTTGATGAACGGTACCAGTGTAAGATGCATGTAGACGGCATGCTGGCGCCCGTACTCCACCCCCATCTGACGGATGGCCTCGAGAAACGGCAGGGACTCGATATCACCCACCGTGCCGCCGATCTCGATCATGGCCACGTCGGCGGAGCCCGCGCCCTGCACGATACAACGCTTGATCTCGTCTGTGATGTGCGGGATCACCTGAACGGTCGCGCCGAGATAGTCCCCGCGGCGCTCCTTGCGGATCACATTCTCGTAGATGCGCCCGGTGGTGAAATTGTTGTCGCGGGTCATGGTCATGCGCACGAACCGCTCGTAGTGCCCGAGATCGAGGTCGGTCTCCGCGCCATCCTCGGTAACGAACACCTCGCCGTGCTGATAGGGGCTCATCGTCCCCGGATCGACATTGATGTAGGGATCGAGTTTCATGAGGGTGACGCGCAGGCCGCGCGCCTCGAGCAGCGCGGCAAGCGACGCCGCCGCGATCCCCTTGCCCAGCGAAGATACGACCCCGCCGGTCACGAATATGAACTTGGTCATCACAACCGTCCGGGCGCGCTTGGCGCCTGTCGAGTCCGGCCGTTGCCGCTGTCAGTTGGTTCCACTTCGCATAACCTCCTCGATCGGCCTGTCACGACTCGATATGAAAGACAAAACCCGGTTCGCCAGGCCCCGCCCTGAAAGGCGCGCACACCCAATGCCCGGCCACCGCGATCAATGCCTCGTCTGCATAGATCAAGACCGCACGCGAACGCTCCCACGGGGCGATACCCATCTCCTGCAGGAGCTTTTTCACCGCCCGGTGACCCCGGCCGGGCACGAGCACCCTCTGCCCGAAGGTCCGGGTTGCCACCACGAGCGGACGGTCAGCGATGCGCGAGGCCGCCACTCCCTGACCCAAGACTGGTACCGCCCGCAGCCGCCGCCCGTCGCTCAAGCCGAGATCCTGAAAAGGCGGGGCCCATGCCTGGGGCAAGGCGGGCTCGGCGCTTTCGTAATCCCCCGGGGTCCAGACCGCCCGCTCACGGTAACGCCGCAGCGCCCCGGCCCGCCCAAAGCGTAACACTTGTCGGCGACTCCGGGGAACCATGGCCAACGCCGCCAGCACCTCCGCCCCCTTGGCCTCGCTCATAGGCGGCCCCCCTTGCCCGCTGAGCCATGCACGCAGGACCGGGCCCTGGATGCCGGGCGCGAGCGCGAGCAACACGGGCAGACGCAACGCCCCGTCGGGGGCCGAACAGGCCGCCACATCCTGCGCCACATAGGCGCAAAGCAGCTCCTCGGCCGAACGCGCATGGCGGGCGGCGCGGTTTATGGACTCGACGGCTCGCGGCCAGCGCGCGGTGATCACCGGCACCAGGGCGTGACGGACATAATTACGCGCATAACGCGTATCGTCGTTGCTGGGGTCATGGACGAAGGCCAGGGCGTGCTCGGCGGCATAGGCCGCCAGCGCCGCCTTGGGCACCGCGAGCAGCGGTCGCGCCAGCCGTCCCGGGCCGAACGCGCGTATCCCGGCCATGGCGGAAAGCCCGGCGAGCCCCGCCCCGCGCAGCAGCCGCAAAAGCACGGTCTCGGCCTGATCGTCGGCATGATGCGCGGTCACCAGGACCTCCCCGGGGCGCATGCATGCGGACAACACCTGATAGCGGGCGGCGCGCGCATCGGCCTCCGGCCCCTCGCCCGTCCGCGTCACGGTCGCGCGCACCACCTCGCAGGGCACACCCATCGCCGTCGCCGCCGCCCGCACCCGCGCGCCCCACGCGCCCGCCTGTCTCTGGAGGCCATGATCGACATGGATGGCGCGCACCGAGTGCCAACCAAGACCGCTCATGGCATGCAGAAGCGCCAGGGAATCGCCGCCACCACTTACCGCCACCACGATATCGTCGGACGCCTTCACCCCAAGTCCGGCAAGGGCCCGGGACAGGTATGGGCCACAAAATCTAACGTTCTTCAAATTGTCCGTACTGGCGCAGCCGAAGCTGCCGGCGCGTGAGCAGATCGTCGGTCGGCAGCGCAACGAGGTCGGATATCGCGCGGTGCAAGGCCTCTTTCAGGCCGTTGGCCGCGGCCTCGTAGTCGCGATGCGCCCCACCAAGCGGCTCGGCCACGACCTCGTCGATGAGCCCCAGGCGCTTTAGGCTCTCGGCCGTGATCCCCAGCGCCTCGGCCGCGAGTGCCGCCTTGTCGGCGCTCTTCCAGAGTATCGAGGCACAGCCTTCCGGGCTTATCACGGAATAGGTGGCATACTGAAGCATCAGCATGTGATCGCAGACCCCGATCGCGAGCGCGCCGCCCGAACCCCCCTCGCCGATCACGGCACTCACGATCGGCGTCTTCAAGGTCGCCATCACAAACAGGTTGCGGGCGATCGCCTCGCTTTGCCCGCGCTCCTCGGCACCGACCCCGGGATAGGCACCCATCGTATCGATCAGGGTGATAAGCGGCATGCCAAAGCGCTCCGCCAGACGCATGATGCGCAAGGCCTTGCGGTAGCCTTCGGGCCGTGGCATCCCGAAATTGCGCCGCACCTTCTCGCGGGTGTCACGACCCTTTTGATGGCCTATGACCGCCACGGGCACGCCCTCGAGACGGGCCACTCCGGCCACGATCGCCGGGTCATCGGAATACAGCCTGTCGCCGTGCAGCTCCTCGAAGTCCTGAAAGACCCGCCCCACATAATCCAGGACATAGGGGCGTTGCGGGTGGCGCGCGAGCTGCGAGACCTGCCAGGCGGTGAGCGACGCGAAGATCGACTGCGTCAGGCGATGGCTCTTGGCCCGCAGGCGCGCGATCTCCTCGTTGATATTGACGCCCGAACTCGAATCCAGGAATCGCAGGGCGTCGATCTTGGCCTCGAGATCGGCGATCGACTGTTCGAAATCGAGGTAATTTTGATTCATTCTACCCGTCCTGATAGATCAGTCGCGCATGGCCTTCCGGCACGAACACCTCCAACTGACGCATGATCGCCTCGCTCGGCATCACCCGCCAATCCTCACCGAATACCACGTCGACCACGCCCTCCGGGCGGTGATAATACACGGTGACCGGGCAATTCCCGGTGCGCGCAGGGTTAAGGATCTCGCGCAGACCATCCACAAAGCCCTCATCGCATCGGCCGTAGTCGATGTCCATGACAAGACGGGTCGCGAACGCCGCGCGCGCCTCGTCGATATTATAGATGGCCTCGGCGGTCATTTTGAAGCCACCCGAGTAATCATCGGTACTCACCGCGCCCTTGACGATGACGAGCGCATCTTTGACGATGCGTTCGCGGTAACGCTGGTAGAGTTCGCCGAACATCGCAAGATCTATGCGTCCTGTGCGGTCATCCAGGGTCACGAAGGCCATGCGATCGCCACGCCGGGTATTGATGACGCGAAGCGCGACCACAAGCCCTCCCACCATGACCGAGCCGTTCTCGGTGGGCCTCAAATCGGCGATGGTGGTCCTCGTGATGCGCTTTAGCTCCGCGGCGTATCGATCTATGGGATGCCCGGTCAGATAAAGTCCGAGGGTATCCTTTTCGGCCTCCAGCCGCTTTTCCATGGCCCACGGCTCGACAGCCACAAAATCCGGCTTGAATGCCATCGCATCGCCAAATAAATCGTCCTGACCCACCGCGGCATCACGCCCATGCTGCTCGGCGGTGCTCAGGGCGACATCCAGGGACGCCATCATGGCGGCCCTGTGCGGTCCCAGGGCATCGCAGGCGCCGGCCGCGATCAGACACTCATAAGCGCGGCGGTTGACCCGCCGGTCCACGACCCTCCGGCACAGATCGAAGAGATCCGCAAACGGCGTGGTGCCGCGCGCGGTCAACACCGCCTCGATCGCGCCTTCCCCAAGACCCTTGATGGCCCCCAGGCCGTAGAGAATCGTATGGTCGTCGATAGGCACGAACTCGTAATCACAACGGTTGATATCGGGCGGCAGGACCGTGATGCCCATCTCCCGGCATTCGGCGATCATGGTGACAACCTTGTCGGTCTTGTCCATATCCGCCGACAGCACGCCGGCCATGAACTCCGCCGGATGATGCGCCTTCAGCCACGCGGTCTGATAGGACAGGAGCGCATAGGCCGCCGAATGCGAGCGGTTGAACCCGTAGCCCGCGAACTTCTCGATCAGATTGAAGATGGCGGTGGCGAGCCGTGGGTCGCAACCGCGGGCGCGCGCGCCCTCGACGAAGCCCTCGCGCTGCTTGGCCATCTCCTCGGGCTTCTTCTTGCCCATCGCGCGGCGCAAAAGGTCGGCCTTGCCGAGGCTGTAGCCGGCCAATACCTGGGCGATCTGCATCACCTGTTCCTGGTAAAGAATGACGCCGTAGGTGGGCTTTAAGATCGGCGCCAGCGCCTCGTGCGGGTACTCGATGCGCGCGCGTCCATGCTTGCGGTTGATGAAATCATCGACCATGCCCGACTGCAGGGGGCCTGGGCGAAACAGCGCCACCAGCGCCACGACATCCTCGAAACGGTCCGGCTGCAGGCGCAAGATGAGATCCTTCATGCCACGCGACTCCAGCTGAAAGAGCGCCGTCGTCCGGCAGTGCTTCAAAAGACTGAAGGCCTCGGCATCATCAATCGCCAAAGACTCGATGGCGAGCGGCCCCAGGCCCTCCTGGGCGCGCCGGCGGTCTATCATGGCCACCGCCTTGGCGATGATGGTGAGCGTCCGCAACCCCAGAAAGTCGAACTTCACGAGCCCCAGGGCCTCGACATCGTCCTTGTCAAGCTGCGTCACGAACTGGTTGCTGCCGGCTTCGCAGTAAAGCGGCATGAAGTCGGTCAATGCGCTTGGTGCGATCACCACGCCGCCGGCATGCTTGCCGGCATTGCGCGACAGCCCCTCGAGCTTGCGCGCGGCATCAAGCAGCGCGCGCACGTCCTCCTCCTGTTCGTAGCGCTCCTTCAGCGCCGCCTCCTGGGCGATCGCTTCGTCGAGCGTAATGCCCAGATCGTGCGGAATGAGCTTGGCGAGCTTGTCGACGAAACCGTAGGGATGGTCCAGAACCCGGCCGACATCGCGCACCACGGCCTTGGCGGCCATGGTGCCGAAGGTGATGATCTGCGAAACCTTGTCGGAGCCGTAGCGCTCGGTGACATACTCTATGACCCGGTCGCGCCCGTCCATGCAGAAGTCGACATCGAAATCGGGCAAAGACACGCGTTCCGGATTCAAAAAGCGCTCGAATAGTAGATCGTATTCGATCGGATCGAGCTCGGTGATGCCGAGGGCATAAGCGACCAGCGACCCGGCGCCCGAACCACGCCCCGGCCCCACCGGCACCCCATTGTGCCGCGCCCAGGTGATGAAGTCGGCGACGATCAGGAAGTACCCGGAGAACCCCATCTTGACGATGACGGACAACTCATGGTCCAGGCGTTCGCGGTACGGTCCGTCGTGGGCGGCGCGTGCCTCGGGTGAGAACCGCGCCATGCGCCGCGCCAGCCCCGCAAGCGCATCGGCGCGCAGGACGTTATCGACCGAGGCCCCTTCGGGGACTGGGAACCGTGGAAGATAATAATCCCCAAAACGCAGCGCCACCGTGCACCGCCGGGCAATCTCGACGGTATTGGCAAGGGCTTCGGGGAGATCGGCGAACAGCGTCGCCATGTCCGCCGGGCTCGTCAGATACTGGCGATCTGTGTAGTGGCGTGGACGCCTGGGGTCGGCGAGCGTGCGGCCCTCGTGGATGCACACGCGGATCTCGTGGGCCTCGAAGTCCTCGGGCGCCAGGAAGCGCACGTCGTGGGTCGCCACCAGCGGAATCTTCAGGTGACGGGCAAGCCCCACGGCGCGCGCATTGTATTCCTCCTGCCAAGGCCTGCCATTGCGCTGCACTTCGACATAAAACCGACCCGGAAACAGCGCCATCCAGACACGCGCCGCCGCATCCGCCTTGTCCTTGTGGTTGCCGATCAAAAACTGCCCGACATCCCCGTCCTGCCCCCCCGACAAAGCGATGAGGCCATCGCTATTCCCCTCGAGCCACGCCTTCTCGAGACAGGCGCGGCCACTGCTTTGGCCTTCACTGTAGGCGCGCGTCAAAAGCCGGCTCAGGTTGCGATAACCGTTGAGGTTCTGGCAGAGCAGCGCGGCGCGATAGGGTCGTTGCGGGTCATCGCTGCGCACAAACACGTCCGCCCCCAGGATGGGCTTGATCCCCGCCGCCACCGCCTTGTTGTAGAACTTCACCATGCCAAACAGGTTGGCAAGATCGGTCAGCGCCACCGCCGGCATGCCTTGGTCATGGCAGGCGTTGACCAGTTCGTCGAGGCGCAGCAGACCATCGGCAAGGGAATACTCCGAATGGACGCGCAGATGGACGAAGCCCGTCATGCCCGACCCCCTTTAGGACCCGCGGCGTGCGTCACGCACGGGCGCGAAACTCATGCGATGCAAAGGGCACGAACCAAGACGCGCCAATGCCTCCAGATGACGGGCGGTGCCATAGCCCTTGTGCGTAGCGAAGCCGTATTCGGGGTAGATGGCGTCCCAGTCACGCATCTCGGCATCGCGCGCGACCTTGGCCACGATCGACGCCGCGGAGATCGCCGGCACGCGCGCGTCCCCGCGCACGATGGCGCGTGCTGGGCACGGCAACACCGGTACATGCACACCATCCACCAACGCCAGATCAAGGGTGAGCGCGAGATTGTCCACGGCGCGGCGCATGGCAAGCCACGCCGCCTGCAGAACGTTCAGGCGATCCACCTCGGCGGCGCAGGCCTGGCCGAGCGCCCAGGCCTGCGCACGCGCCCGGATCTCGCCTGCCAGGCGCTCGCGCGCGCGTTCCGTCAACCGCTTGGAATCCTTGAGACCCATAAGTCCGTGGCGCGGCCCCAGCACCACGGCCGCCGCCACCACGGGCCCCGCGAGCGGGCCCACGCCGACCTCGTCGATGCCAGCTACGATGCGCATGACATGACCCCAGGCGGCGTGCCGCGCGCGCCGACCAACTCCAGGACCGCCGCTGCCGCGCGATCACTCGCGCCACACCCAAGGTGCGCGCGCAGCTCGACGAACGCCGCGGTCATCTCCGCCCGACGTCCGGGATTCTCCAGGAGATCCTCGGCGGCACGCACCAGGCCGTCGGCCGTGGCCGCATCCTGCAGCAACTCCGGGACCACGCCGCGCCCGAGCAACAGGTTTGGCAACGACACATAAGGGGCCCGTGCCAGCAGGCGCGCAAGCCCGTAGGTGATGGGCGAGAGCCGGTAGACCACGACCATGGGTCGTCCGACCAAGGCGGCCTCCAACGCTGCCGTCCCCGAGGCCAAAAGAACCACGTCGGCGGCGGCCATCGCCTGCCGCGCATGCCCGTGAAGGCGCGTGATCGGAAGATCGAAGGCCTGGAGCTCGGTCAGGGTCTTGTCGAAGATTGCGAGCGTCTCGCGATTGACAAACGGCGCGACGAATCGGCCGTCCGGGTAACGTAGGGCGAGGCGCTGGGCGGTCTTCACGAAAAGCCCGGCATGGGCGCGTAATTCGGTTACCCGGCTCCCGGGCAGCAAAGCGATCACAGGCCCCCTCCCGTCCAGGCGCAATTCGGCACGCGCCTTGTCGGGGGATGGCTGCGCCTCTATGGCGTCGGCCAGCGGGTGACCGACGAATACGGCGTCGGCGTGCCCGGTGTAGTACTGAGGCTCGAAGGGAAACAGGGCCAACAGCCGGTCGGCGCTCGCCGCCACCGTGCGCACGCGATAGCGGCGCCATGCCCATACCGTGGGACTGACATAATGCACCGTTCGAATCCCGTCGCGCCGCAGCGCGCGCTCGAGCGCGAGCGTAAAGTCCGGGGCATCGATGCCGATCACGACGTCCGGACGGGTCTTGCGGAAATAGGCGATAAGATCGCGGCGAATGCGCAGGAGATCACGCAGGCGTCCGGCCACCTCGGAGATCCCCATGACCGACAGGGCCTCCATGGGAAACTGGCTCAAACCGCCCTCGGCGGCCATCGCCGGCCCGCAGATACCCTCGAACGCGCAGGGTGTGACCGCCTTCATGGCCTTCATGAGACCTGCGCCGAGCATGTCGCCCGACACCTCGCCGGCCACGATACCCACGCGCAGGGCCATTATCGGATGATGCCCCGACCCTCGACCTTGAGAAAGCGCGCCAGAACATCGAGTTCCGGGTGTTCGGGCACCAATTCCTCGATTTTGGTGATCGCCTCCTCAAGTCTAAGGCCCGACTTGTAGAGAATCTTGTAGGCGCGCTTTAGCATATGGATGGCCTCTGTCGAAAACCCCCTCCTGCGCAGACCGGTCACATTGATCCCGTAGGGTTGTGCGCCATTGCCCGCCGCCAGCACATACGGCGGGATGTCCTGCACGGCCACCGTGGCGGCACCCGTCATGCAGTGGTCCCCGACCCGGCAAAACTGATGGATGCCGGTAAAGCCGCCCAGAACCGCATGATTGCCGATCTCCACGTGCCCCGCGAGACTGGCGCAATTGGCAAACACCGTATGATCGGCGATACGGCAATCATGAGCGATGTGCACATAGGCCATGAACAGATTGTCGTTGCCAATACGCGTCACCCCGCCACCGCCGGCGGTACCGCGGTGGACCGTACAGTACTCCCGAAACACGTTACGGTCGCCGATTTCAAGCACCGTGCGCTCACCGCCGAACTTCAAGTCCTGCGGCACCTCGCCTAGCGACGCGAACTGAAAGACCTTGTTGTTCCTTCCTATCCGGGTCGGCCCCTGGATCACAGCGTGCGGCCCTATCCATGTCCCCGCTCCGATCACCACCTCAGGCCCTATGACGGTAAACGGCCCGATATCCACGTCCGCGCCGATCTCCGCCCGCGGATCGACGACAGCCTGGGGGTGAATCATGCCATCTCCTTGTAGGTACACATGAGCTCGGCGGTCGAGCATATCGCCTCGTCGACCGAGGCCGTCGCCTCGAAGCGCCATATGCTCTGCATTTTGCGCGTGAGCTTCACATCCAGCCGTAGCTGGTCCCCTGGGCCCACCTGGCGCTTGAAACGTGCCTTGTCGATCCCCACAAACAGGTAGATGCCGCCATCGGCCGGCATTTTACCGAGCGTCTTGAACGACAGGATGGCGCAGGCCTGGGCCATGGCCTCGATCACCATCACCCCGGGCATGACCGGATACTCGGGGAAATGCCCCTGAAAGAACGGCTCGTTGATCGTGACGTTCTTGATCGCCACCAGCGACTCATTCGGGACATAGTTTAGTACCCGGTCGACCAAGAGGAAGGGGTAGCGGTGCGGAAGGTGCTTTAGCACCTCTTGAATGTCCAACGTATTCAATGTTTTCCCCCTGACAGGATCTGCTTTATTGTCTGCTCGACGCGGCGCAGGCGCCGTGCCAATTCATCCAGATGGCGAAACCGCCCGAGATTACGCGCCCACACGTCGGCATCGGCCGCCGGCAGGCTCGACGAATAGCGCCCCGGGCCGCTCACCGAACCCTTAAGAAAGGACATCGCGGTCACCTCGACGTCGTCGCCCACCGTGATATGGCCCATGATCCCCGATCCACCCGCTATGAGGCAGCGCTTTCCGATGACCGCGCTCCCGGCGACGCCGACACAACCGGCCATCGCCGTGTGCTCGCCCACCTTCACGTTGTGGGCGATCTGGATCAGATTATCGAGCTTCACGCCGTCTGCGATCACGGTGTCTCCGAGCGCGCCACGGTCTATGGTGGTGTTAGCCCCGACATCCACCTCGTTCCCTATGACTACGCGCCCGAGCTGGGGCACCTTGAGCCAGCGCCCATCCGTCTCACGGACATAACCGAAGCCTTCGCCGCCTATCACCGCGCCCGGTGATATCACGCAACGCTCGCCTATCACGCAGTCGTGCATGATCACGGCGCGCGCCTCGATACGCGTGCCCGCGCCCACGACGCAACGCTCGCCCACCACCGCCCCGGCGCCGATCAGCGCCTGATGTCCGACGCACGCGTATGCCTCGATCACCGCCTGCGGTCCTATGCTCGCGCTGTCGGCCACGCTCGCGCTTTCGTGTATGACGGCGCTCGGATGGCGGCCGGGCTGAATGGGCCCCGGGGGATGAAGCAGGCGGGCGATACGCGCGAAGGCGACCCGCGGATCATCGCACAAAAGCGCGTTCCCCGAAAACACGCCGCTGTCCTCGGGGTGGAGAATGAGCGCACCCGCCCGGCTCTCCGAGATGAGCGCGCGATAGCGCGATGACGCACAGTAGGCGACGTTTCGGGGACCCGCGCGATTGAGCGGCGCCACCGCGTCGATCTCGATCTCCCCGCGCCCCCGCAACGTGACCTCAGCCGCGTCCGCCAATTCCCGCAATGTATACGCCATGTCTGTCCGGGTCGCGCCCGCCTCCGCCCGCCTTCTCGTCTCGAAGCCTAGCCACCGGCGCCGGTTCCCGCTAGTACATAAAGAGCGTGCCCAAGGTGAACTGGACGGCGCGCGTCTGGTCGCCCGGCCGGGCATTCAGCGGTCGGGCAATGCTGATACTAAGCGGCGCAATCGGCGAGAACCAGTCGAAGGCTATGCCAAACGACGTACGGATCTGGCTGAACTGGATGGGCTGGCCCGGGCCGTATACCTGGCCGGCGTCTATGAACGTGGACAGGCGCATGGAGCGATTATGCGGGCTGGTGCCGGGCACCGGGAAAAAGAACTCGGCACTCGCCAGCACGCGCTTGTTACCCCCGATCGGATCGTGCGGCGGCAGGATATCGCGCGGTCCCAGGGATTCATTCTGATAACCCCGTACGGAATTGGCGCCACCTGCATAAAAGTTCTTGAAAAACGGCAGGCTGTGCGTGTTTCCGTAGCCGTTACCATAGCTCCACTCATTGCTCAGCTTCAGGCTGTACTGGCGCCCGAACGGGAAGAACACACTGGCAAGATAGGACATGCGGTAGTACTCGAGGCTGCCACCGGGCAGGCCGATTTCCCCGCTCAACTGCTGATACGTCCCGCTGGTCGGGAAGATGGCGTTGTTCAGGGTGTTGCGTGACCAGCCGAACGTCGCCTTGATGATGTCATTGGTCGATCCATGCCGGGCCACGAACTGCTGTGCCACATAGGCACTGGTCGAGTTGACGGTGATCCCCACCCGTTCAGCGGCCAGACCGATGTTGATCGTGCGGTTGACACCGATCGGAATCCCATAAAACACCCCCGCCCCGACCGTGCTTTCGTTATACGCGGCGGTGTAGGCGGCCGCGGCATTGAACGAGCTGTCATAGATGTTGAACCCACGGCTGATCCCGGAACTCGTGTAATACGGGTTCACATAAGTGAGGTTGATGTCCTTGTAGGCCACCGACGTGTCAGCGGTCACCGACACCTCCTTGCCGGTCCCAAGCACATCCTGGTAGGTCACCGAACCATTGATGAAGATACCGTAGAGGTCGGAGTAACCGAGGCCGGCCACGATACTGCCGGTCGGGCGCTCCTTGACGTGCACATCGACATCAACCTCATTGGGGTGTCCGGGTACCGGCGGGGTGGTGACACGCACGTTGGTGAAAAAGCCAAGCCGCCTCAACAGCGTCACCGATTGCTTGATACGCTTGGCGGAAAACCACGCCCCCTCGTATTGGCGCATGGTGCGACGCAACACCGCATCCTGGGTGACCGTATTCCCGAAGAACCGGATGCGCCGCACATACACGCGCTGACCGGGTTCCACAAACAGCGTAAGCGCGATCGTGTGATTCTTGCGGTCCACCGCCGGCACGACGCGCACATTGGCGAAGGCGTAACCCCGATTGCCGAGCTTCCCGATGATGCGGCGCGTGCCCTTGGTGATGCGTTCGCGCGAAAAGACCTGTCCCGGCTTTAAGCGCATGAGGCGCGCAAGCGTCGCGGGCGACAGAACCTCATGTCCCGCAAAGCGATAATGCGATATCCGGTAGACATGACCCTCGCGCACATTCTCGGTCACATAGATCCAGTCCTTGTCGGGCGTGATCGCAACCACCGTCGACAACAGCCGGAAACGCAGATACCCGCGGTTCAGATAGAAGTTCTGCAGATTCTCGAGATCGGCCTCGAGCTTTTGACGCGAATAGCGGTCATTGCCGGTGAAGAAGCTAAAGAGATTCGGGGGGCCTAGCTTGAAGCGGCCAAGAAGCCGGCTTTCCTTATAACGATGGTTGCCGACGATGGTAATCTGCTTGATCCGCGCAATCTTGCCCTCGGTCACCGTGATACCCACCGCGACCCGGTCGCGCGGCAAGGGCTTTACGGTCGTGACCACGCGCGCCGCGTAATAGCCGCGATTGAAGTACTGGCGCCTCAACGCCTGCTTGGTCTCGTGCAAGAGCGCGCGATTGAACACGCGCCCCTTGGCAAATCCCATCTCCGCGAGCGATTTCAGGAGCTTCTTCGGCTTGATGACATGCGTGCCCTTGATCGTGATGCGCGCGATCGCCGGGCGCTCACTCACCGCCACGATCAGCGTATGGCCCTGCTCCATCAACTTCACATCCCGGAAGAAGCCGGTCTTGAACAACGCCTGGATGGCGCGCTCGGCGCGCGCCCCGGTGAGCGTCTCGCCCACACGCAACGGGAGATAGGTCATGACCGTGGCACGCGAAATGCGCTTTAGGCCCGTGACTTTGATGTGAGAGATCACGAAGGAGGCGGCCTGGGCCGTTCCCATGAGCGCGCCCGTCAAACAGAGCGCCGTCAACCATTTTTTCATTGCTTGAAGCCCGCCTCGTTGCTTATCCGAGAATCCGTGTAATGTCGTTGTAGAAGGCGAGCATCATGAGACCTAACAGCAGGGTCACGCCGACCCGCTGCCCCCACCCGATCGCCTGCTCCGAGATGGGCCCTCCCTTGACCCACTCGAGCAGATAGAAGAACACGTGGCCCCCGTCGAGGATAGGCACCGGCATCAGATTCAAAACTCCGAGACTGATGCTGACGACCCCGAGAAACATCAGGAAACTGGTGAATCCCACCTGCACCGAATAACCGGCATACTGCGCGATCGTGATAGGACCGCTGATGCTCTTCGGTGAGACCTCGAGCATCAACATCTTGCCAAGCATCTCGACCGTCAGACGACTCATGAGCCATGTGTCCTTCAAGGCCGCCCCGAGCGCTGCCAGTGGTCCGAATCGCACCACGACGCGCAGGTTCGGCGGTAACGCCGGAACGCGGATGCCCGCACCAATCTGGCCTATGCGCCGGGCTCCCACCTTAACGGCTTTTGGCGTGATGATCAATTGCCGCGTCCGCCCATGATGACGGACGTCAAAATGCAGGGGCTGCAAGGGATGGGCGCGGACGATGCGCGCAACCTGTGTCCAATTGGTGATGGCTTGTTGGCCGATGCGCGTGATGAGATCGCCGACCCGTAGTCCGCCACGGGCCGCCGGCGTGTGCGCGAAGACCTCGGCGATGCGCGGTACGAGACGTGGCTGCCAACCGCTGATCCCAAGCACCTCACCCAGGTGCCCCTTGCTCAGGGCACGGGCATGGACGTGGCGCAGATCGAGGGTCAAGACGCGTTCATGGCCGCCCTTGGTCAGGACCTGCACGTGCACCTTGGCATGCTCCAGGGCCTTCTGAAAGAGATAGAGCCGATCCTGTCCGAGGCTCTGCACCCGCCGACCGTTGATGCGCGTGATCAGGTCTCCGGCACGCAGACCGGCGGCCTGCGCCGGCGAGTGCGCCGCGACCCTGCCGATGACAGGCTTAAGACCGGGCACGCCGGTCATGAACACCACCCAGTAGGCCAGGATCGCGAACAGGAAATTGAATCCGGGTCCGGCCAGCACGATGGCCGTGCGCTTCCAGAGGGCCTGACGGTTGAACGCCCGGTGACGCTCGGCCGGCGCCACATCACCCTCGTTCTCGTCTAGCATCTTCACATAACCGCCCAACGGTACCGCCGCCAGCACATACTCGGTGGCGTCGCGGCCGGCGCGACGCAGGATCAGCGGTTTCCCGAACCCCACGGAAAACCGTAGTACCTTGACCCCGAGACTGCGCGCCACAATGTAGTGCCCAAACTCGTGCACCACGATCAGGATACCGATCGCGAGTACGAAGCCGAGCAGGCTATAGCCGATCTGCGTCAACACGCCATGACCCCCTTCGCGCGATGGCCACCGATGACCCGGTGCGCACACTCACGCGCCATCCGATCCTCTTCCAGTATGGCCTCGATGCTCTCCGCCGGCACCACCGGCCGCGCCTCCAGGACCGACTCGATCACCCGGGGGATGGCGGCAAACGGCAGCTCGCGCGCCAGAAAGGCCTCCACCGCAACCTCGTTGGCGGCGTTTAGTACCGTGGGGGCGCTGGCACCGGCCACCGCGGCCGCGCGTGCGAGCCTAAGACACGGGAAACGGTCCTCGTCCGGCACCTCGAAATCCAGCCGCCCTACGGCTGCCAGATCGAGGCGCGCGACCCCCGCCTCGATGCGACCCGGAAACGCCAACGCGTGAGCGATGGGGGTGCGCATGTCAGGATTGCCAAGCTGCGCGAGCGTGGACCCATCGACATACTCGACCAGTGAATGGATGATGCTTTGCGGGTGGATCACCACGTCGATCTGCTCGGGCGCCGCCTCGAACAGCCGGCAGGCCTCGATCAACTCCAGGCCCTTGTTCATCAAGGTCGCGGAATCCACCGAGATCTTGCGACCCATGCTCCAGCGCGGATGCGCGCAGGCCTGCTCGGGGGTTATGGTGGCAAACTCGCTCGCCGGGGTGTTGCGAAACGGGCCGCCCGAACAGGTGAGCACGATGCGCCGCACTCCCGCCCCGGCCAACCCCGCGCGCGGCTGCGGCAAACATTGAAAGACCGCATTATGCTCGCTATCAAGCGGCAGGAGCTGCGCGCCGCTGCGACGCGCCAAGGCCATCAGCAGATGACCGGACATGACCAGCGGCTCTTTATTGGCAAACAAGACCCGTTTGCCGGCGGCCACCGCCGCCCACGCCGACTTAAGTCCGGCGGCCCCGACAATGCCGCACACGACGGTGGTCACGCGCGGATCGCAGACGATCCGTTCAAGCGCCGCGGGTCCGGCGAGCACCTCGGTGCCGGTATCCGCCAGCGACTGCGCAAGCCAGTGCGCCGTCTCCGGGGCATGGATGGCGGCCAGTGCCGGACGCCACGTCTGGCACAACGCGCGCAGCTCCTCGGCACGCTCATAGGCGCTCAAGGCCACTACCCGGAAACGCCCCGGATGGAGCTCCGCCACCTTCAAGGTGCTGATCCCTATGGAGCCCGTGGCCCCCAATACCGCAAGCCCCTGGACGGCTTCACGCCCCGGATGCCCCTCCTGCCTCATCGAACCCCCAGATAGCGCATGGTCCACACGAATAACGGCACCGCCGCTGTCAAGGCATCGATACGATCCAGGATGCCGCCGTGACCCGGCAACAGGCGGCCCGAGTCCTTGACGGCGGCCAGACGCTTGGCCTTGCTCTCGAGCAGGTCGCCTATGATCGAGGCCATGGCCACCACCGCCCCCAGCAGCGCGCCGCTGCCGGCCGTGAGGCCCGAAAGCGCCAGCCAAGAGGCGCCGATACCCCCGATGATCGCCGCCCCCGCGATCCCGGCCATGGCGCCCTCCACGGTCTTGCCGGGGCTTACGAGCGGGGCCAGGCGATGACGCCCAAAGGCGCGTCCCGCAAAATAGGCCGCGCTGTCGGCGGTCCACACCATGGCCAGCAGCCAGATCAGGAGCATCGGCCGCGAGGGATCCTGGGCCTTCAGCGCCAGGCATCCGCGCCACGCCGGCACCAATATCAGTATACCGGACAGGCACTTGACCGGCGCATGACGCCAGACCGGACTCGCCCGGTCACGGAACACGAATACCTCGCCGGCCGCCCAGACCCACCATAGGATCGCCACCGCCATGACCGCCGAAAGCGGTAGCAGGAGGCTTGCCAGCCCCAAGAGCGCGGCGAGCGCGGGAAACGCAAACCGCGCCACCGGCCGCCGCGCCGCGAGCCCCGACCACTCGAAGGCCGCCAGCAGCGTCACCACGCCCAACAATATCCCGACCCCGGCAGTGTTCAGAAACCATAGACCGGCGAGCAACAGGGCACCCGCGAGAAGCGCCGTCAGCAGGCGCTCCTTAAGCACGCCACGCCGCCTCGACCTGGTCCCCCGTGCGCCCGAACCGTCGCTGGCGCCCGGTGAAGGACTCCAGGGCCAGATCGAACTGCTTGCGGTCGAAGTCGGGCCATAGTACGGGCGTGAAATAGAGCTCCGTATAGGCAAGCTGCCAGAGCAGAAAATTGCTGATGCGCTGTTCACCGCCGGTGCGGATGAAGAGATCGGGCTCCGGGACGCCGGCCATGCTGAGATAGGGTTCCAGGGTCTCGGGGCTGATGTCGCCGGACAAAAGCCGGCCGGCACGCACCTCCTCGGCGATACGGGCGCACGCCTGGGCGATATCCCACCGACCGCCGTAGTTGGCGGCGATGGTGAGACGCAGGCGGCGATTGTTGGCGGTCAAGGCCTCGGCGTCGCGCACGCGCTGCACGATGTCGGGCCCGAAGGCGGCGATGTCGCCGATGGCGCGGAACTGGATATCGTTGTCATGGAGCTTTGCAATCTCGCGCTCCAGCGCCAGCAGGAACAGCTGGCGCAGCAAACGGACCTCGAGCCGCGGGCGGCGCCAGTTCTCGCTGCTGAAGGCAAACAACGTCACCGCCTTGATGCCCTTCTCGGCGCACGCCGCGACCAGTTCGCGGACCGTCTCCACACCCTTGCGGTGTCCCTGGATGCGGGCCTGCCCGCGGGCCTTGGCCCAGCGACCGTTACCGTCCATGATCACCGCGACATGGGCGGGGAGACCCCCTGTAATGGCACTTTGATCCGTCGTCTTCATAACACAAGTATAGGCACACTCGGGCGCCTGAGGTTAGATCTCCAGGATGTCGCGTTCCTTCGCGGCGACCAGCTTGTCGATTTCGGCGATGAACTGGTCTGTGGCCTTTTGCACGGCCTCGACAAGCCGCTTCTCCTCATCTTCCGAGAGCAGCTTCTTCTTGACCTGATCCTTCAAATGATTGTTCGTATCGCGACGGATGTTGCGCACCGCGATCTTGGCATTCTCGCCCTCGCTGCGCGCCACCTTGCCAAGGTCCCGACGACGCTCCTCGGTCAACGGCGGCATGGGGATGCGGATGGTCATGCCGGACGTCACCGGATTAAAGCCGAGCCCGGACTCCAGAATGGCGCGCTCGATCGCCGCCACCATGCCCTTCTCCCAGGGACTCACGACCAGATTGCGGGCATCGGCCACGGTGACGTTGGCCACCTTCGGGAGCGCGGTCCTGGTACCGTAGTAATCGACCATGACGTGGTCGAGGAGCGCGGTATTGGCGCGCCCGGTGCGAATACGGCCGAGCTCCGCCTTCAAGGCCTCGACGGACTTGGCCATGCGCGCCTGGACGTCTTTCTTCAGATCCTCACTCACATGCCGCTCCTTCTTCGACTAAAGTCCCTTCATCGGCGCCGGCGAGGATGCGCGCCAGGGCCCCGGGCGAGGTCATGTCAAAAACGCGCAAGGGCACGCGAAACTCCCGCAATAGCGCGATCGCCGTGGCATCCATCACCCCGAGACGGCGCTGCAGCACATCGTCATACCCAAGCCGCCGGTAGCGTACGGCGCCCGGGTCGCGCTTGGGGTCCGCCGAATACACGCCGTCGACCTTGGTGGCCTTCAGCATGATCTCCGCGCCCACTTCCAGGGCCCGAAGGCTTGCCGCGGTATCGGTGGTGAAGAACGGATTGCCGGTGCCGGCTGCGAACACCACGACCTCGCCCCGCTCCAGACACTCCAAGGCCCGACGCCTGTCGAAGGGGGGTACCGCGGTACCGACGGCAAGCGCCGACTGGACATGGGCGGTCACCCCGGAAGAGCGCAGCGCCTCGACCAGCGCCAGCGCATTCATGACTGTGGCGAGCATGCCCATGAGATCGGCCTGCGCCCGGTCCATGCCACGCGCCGAACTCGACACCCCGCGAAAGATGTTCCCGCCGCCGATCACAATCGCAAGACCCGTGCCGCAAGCGCCCTCGGCCACTGCCGCGGCCACGGTGTGCAAGACCTCCGGGTCGATCCCGTAACCCGCGGTCCCCATCAGGGCCTCGCCGCTCAACTTCAGGAGCACGCGCCGGTAACGCGCCATGGATCAGCTTCCCTTGACCTGTGACATCACTTCCGATGCGAAGTTGCTGACCTCGCGTTCGATCCCCTCACCCACCTCCAGCCGGAAGAAGCGTCTGGCCTCGGCCCCGGCCTTCTTCAATTGCGCGGCGACCGTAGTCTCCGGATCCTTGACGAACGCCTGACCTGTCAGTGTGATGTCATCGAGGTACTTCCGGACCTTGCCCATCACCATCTTCTCGATGATCTCCGGGGACTTTCCCGAACCTTCGGCCTGCGCCACATAGATGGCCTTTTCGCGGGCCACGACATCCGCCGGAACGTCCTCCGGCCGGACATAGGCGGGCTTGCTTGCGGCGATATGCATAGCGAGATCGCGGGCGAGCGCCGCGCCCCCGCCGGCAAGCGACACCAGCACGCCGATACGCCGCCCATGCACATAGTGCCCGAGCACGCCGCCCTCGGCATCGAGGCGCACGAACCGTCGTACCGTCATGTTTTCCCCAAACTGCGCCACGAGCGCCGCGCGCGCCTCAGCCACCGTGCCCCCGCCAGGGAAGGCTATCGCTGACAAGGCCTCCAGATCCGCGGGGTTGTGGTCGACGACCAGGGCCGCGAGCGTCTGTGCGAAGGCCGCGAAGCGCTCCTCCTTGGCCACGAAATCCGTCTCGCTATTGACCTCCACCAACGCACCCACCTGACCGCGCGCATCGACATGGGCGCCGATGGCCCCCTCGGCCGCCACGCGGTGGGCCTTCTTGTCGACCTTGGCACCGGCCTTCTTGCGCAGGAGGTCGATGGCCGCCTCCATATTCCCGTCCGTCTCGGTGAGCGCGGCCTTGCACTCCATCATGCCCAGTCCGGTCCGTTCCCGAAGCTCTTTTACCTGTGCCGCTGAAATCGCCATATCCTGTCCTCGCGCGCATGCAAAAGGGGGGCATCCCCCCCTTTTGCCTCTCTCATATTCGCCATTACGCCGTCACGGCCGGGCACGGCCGCCACGGGCGGGCCGCGCCCCGGCCCCTTCCCGGCCCTTGGGACGCGACTTGCGGGCATCCGCAGCCCCAGGGCCATCGGCCTCGCCTTCCGCCTCGCCCGTATAACCCTCGTAGCCGGCCGCCGGTTTCTTGCGTGCGGCGGCGCGCGTCGCAGGGTCCTCCTTCACCTCGACAAACTCCTCGTCGCCGGAGGTCGGGAGGGTCGCTGCCGAACTCCGCCCTTCCAGCACCGCATCGGCCATGGTTCGGGCATAGAGAGTGATAGCCCGGCTGGCGTCGTCGTTTCCGGGTATGACGTAGTCCACACCATCGGTCTTGCAATTGGAGTCCACCACCGCGAGCACCGGGATCTTCAGCTTGTTGGCCTCGCTCACAGCGATGTATTCATGGCCCACATCGATCACGAACAGCGCGTCCGGCAGGCTCGGCATGTCCTTGATGCCGCTCAGACTGCGATCCAGCTTGGCGCGCTCGCGCTCGAGGGTCAGCGTCTCCTTCTTGGATAGCTTCTCGGCCCCGCCACCCTCGGCGAGCAGCTCCTCCAGCCGCTTCAGGCGCTCGATCGAACGACGCACGGTCTTGTAATTCGTCAGCATGCCGCCGAGCCAGCGATGATCGACATAGGGGCAACCGGCACGGATGGCCTCGGCGCGCATGATCTCCGCCGCCTGCCGCTTGGTGCCGACAAACAGTATCGTGCCCTTGTTCGCCGCCAATTTACGCGCGAAGGCCGCCGCTTCATTCAGCATCGGCAGCGACTTCTCGAGATTGATGATGTGGATATTGTTGCGCTCGCCAAAGATATAGGGGCGCATTTTCGGGTGCCAGAAGCGGGTCTGATGTCCAAAATGGACCCCGGCCTCCAGCATTTCACGCATTGTGACGCTAGCCATGACATCTCTCCCAACGGGTTTGTCCACCGCAGGTCCCGGTCGCCGACTCAAGGCCCATGGCCCCAAGCACCCGAACGCCGTGACGACCTGCGTGCGATAATGCCTCGAAACGAGGACGCGAGGGGATCCTCGCGTGGCCGCATGCTACCACGGGTACGAGGCTCGTAACAGTACTGGGCGAATCGCGCGGCGACGACGCCATGGCCTTCCCAGGTTGAATACCGACGGCGGACAACGGACAATACACCGACATTCATTGTCGACCCCCCAGACTTCTGATGCCCATTACGATCAAGACCGAAGCCGAAATCCGCAAAATGCGCGTCGCCGGGCGGCTTGCCGCCGATGTCCTGGAGATGATCGCACCTCATGTGGTCCCCGGCATCACCACAGGCGAGCTCGACCGCATCTGTCATGACTATATCGTGTACACCCAAAAAGCGATCCCGGCGCCGCTCAATTACCGAGGCTTTCCGCGCTCCATCTGCACCTCGGTCAATCACCAGGTCTGTCACGGTATTCCCGGCGACCGTGTATTGAAGCGCGGCGACATCGTCAATATCGACATCACCGTGATCAAAGACGAGTATCACGGTGATACGAGTCGCATGTTCTATGTGGGAGAACCCTCGATCGCCGCGCGTCGCCTGACCGAGGTCACCTATGAATGCCTGGTGCGTGGCATACGACTCGTACGCCCCGGCATCCATCTGGGTGATATCGGTCACGCCATCCAGACCTTCGCCGAAGGCCAGCACTACTCAGTGGTGCGCGAATACTGCGGACACGGCATAGGCCGCGCCTTCCATGAGGACCCGCAGGTCCTGCATTACGGGCGCCCCGGGACCGGCGTGACGCTGGAGGCGGGCATGATCTTCACGATAGAGCCCATGATCAATCAGCGCGCCGCCGGGGTGAAGCTTCTGCCTGACAACTGGACGGTCGTCACCCGCGATCACGGCCTCTCCGCCCAATGGGAACACACGGTGTTGGTGACACCCTCCGGATACGAGGTCCTGACCCTGCGCCACGACGAGACCATCTAAAGGGCCACACATGGCGACCAAGGCCGTGGTGCCGATCCTAGACCCGGACATCACGCGATTTCGCGAGAGGCTGCGTGCCGGTGATGCGCGCCTGCGGGCCACGCACGACGCCGAACTGCCGCGCCGGCGCCGGGGACTCGGGATCCAGGCGCTTCAGCTACGCACGGCGCTGATTGATGATGTCCTGCGCGAGGCCTACGCCCGGCACGAGTCCTTGCTTCCGAATACCGTGTCCGTGGCGCTCGTGGCGGTTGGGGGCTACGGACGCGGCGAACTCCACCCCGCCTCCGATATCGACCTGCTGTTGCTCCAAGACAGCCCTCGATACGCCAATACCCAGGCCTTCGCCGAACCCTTCCTGCGCTTTCTCTGGGATATCGGACTCACCGTGGGGCACAGCGTTCGATCGCATCACGACTGCCTGCGGGTCGCGCGCTCCGACCTCACGGTCATGACCAACCTCATGGAGGCGCGCCTGTTGACCGGCGACGAGGCGCTGCTCGCGCGCCTCGCGCACGACCTCGCGTCGCCTTCTCTATGGTCCAGCGCGCGATTCTTTGACGCCAAACTCGCCGAGCAGCGCTCGCGTCACACCCGTTATGACGACACCGGCTACAACCTGGAACCGAACGTCAAGGAAGGCCCGGGGGGGCTGCGCGACATCCATACGATCGGCTGGATCACCCAGCGCCACTTCGGTTCCGCCGACCTCCATGACCTCGTCAAGGTGGGCTTCCTGGACGAGCGCGAATACCACACGCTCATAGACGCACGGAACTTTCTCTGGCAGATCCGCAACGGCCTTCATCTCCTGGCGCGGCGGCGCGAGGATCGCCTGCTTTTCGACCATCAGCGGACCCTGGCCCAGAAGATGGGTTATGTGGACCGCCCGGGGCGGCTTGCCGTCGAACAGTTCATGAAGCGGTATTACCGCACGGTAAAGCAGGTCCAGCTTCTGAACGAAATCCTCCTACAACACTTCGCCGAGACCCTGCGCGCACCAAGGCGGCCGGTGATAAAGCCGCTAAGCCCCCGGTTCCGGGCCCGCAACGGCTTCCTGGAGGCCGTCGACGCGCACGTCTTCGCCGAAGACCCGCGCGCCATCCTCGACCTGTTCCGGGTTTTGCAGGAGCACCCCGCGCTCCAGGGTGTGCGCGCCGCCACCATCCGCCTGTTGCGGGCGCACCTATCCTTGATAGATGGGGCCTTCCGTCACGACCCGGCCACCCGATCGGCATTCCTCGCCATTTTGCGGGCACCGTCGGGCGTCACCAAGGCCTTGCGGCGCATGAACGCCTACGGCGTCCTCGGCGCCTATATCCCGGCCTTCGGCAAGATCGTGGGCCAGATGCAGCACGACCTCTTTCATGTCTACACGGTCGACGAGCACAGCCTGTTCGTCTTGCGTAATGTCCGGCGCCTTATGCAGCCTGAGTATCACGCCGAACTGCCGGGAGTAAGCGAGATCGGCCATGCGCTTGCCAAACCCGAACGCCTGTATCTGGCAGCACTCTTCCATGACATCGCCAAAGGGCGTGGCGGCGATCATTCCCGCCTCGGTGAATCCGAGGCCCGCGGCTTCTGCCAGCGACTCGGCCTGAGTGAGTATGACAGCGAGTTCGTCGCCTGGCTCGTGCGCCATCATCTCGTCATGTCCTGGACCGCACAACACACCGACATCTCGGATCCGGGGATCATCGCCGATTTTGCGCGGCTCGTAGGCGACCGTGAGCATCTCGACAACCTCTATGTGCTTACCGTGGCGGATATCCGCGGGACCAGCCCGAGCGTGTGGAACGACTGGAAGGGACAGTTGCTCGCAGGTCTCTATCGCGATGCGACACGCGTCCTGCGGCGCGGCATAGGCGAGGCCATCGCCATCGACGCGCGTGTTGCCGACGTGCGGCGTGAGACCCTGGAACGTATCGGGGACTGCGCACCTCGCGAGGCGATCGAGCAGCATTGGGCACGCATGGACGCAGACTACTTCCTGCGCCACGACGCCTGGGCCCTGGCCTGGCACGCCTGCGCCATCGCCCGGCACCGATCGGCGACGCTGCCCGTCATCGAGGCGCGCGTGCGTCCCGATCACGCCGCAGTCGAGTTTCTCGTCTTCAGCCCCTTGAGCGACGAACTTTTCGCTATAGTCACCGGCAGCTTGGAACGTCTCAATCTCTCGATCGTCGATGCCCGCATCCATATGGCCTCGGGCTATGCCCTCGACTGTTTCGTGGCGCTCACCGCCGACGGCAAGCCGCCGAACGCCCGCGAGTTGTCGCACATGACCAAACAGGTACGCACCGACCTTACCGCCGGATTTCGCGAGACCCCCGTCCGCCCCCTGCCCCGTGCCCTGAAAAATTTCCCGATCGCCACCGAGGTGCACTTCTCGTCGACCGCCAATGGCCAGCTCACAGTCATGGAGGTCATCGCTCAGGACCGTCCGGGACTGCTTCACCAACTGGCCCTGGCGCTTCTTGCCGGCCGCACGCGCATCGTGACCGCCAAGGTGGCGACCTTCGGGGAGCGCGCCGAAGATGTGTTCTTTCTCACCGACGAACGCGGTAAACCCTTCGGCCGGGGCGCCTCGCAACGCCTGACGGAACTCGCGGATGCCATTCGCGCGCGCCTGGACGGGGCGGCCCCGATTCCACGATAACGATCTGAAGCCGACCTACGGCCAGTCCGGCGCGACCGAATCGTCATTCCTAATGGCCCGCGCTCTGATAGCGCCGCAGGCCCAGGCTCCAGATGGTATAGGCCGCGAGACCCGCCCCAAGGGCTGCAAGCGGCGTAAAGACGATCGCCCCGACATCGAGTGGCGATTTCTGGAGCAGGACACGCCCGGGATAATAACTGACGGCGGCAAATGGCACGACGTAGGTCATGGCGAGCTGCGCGACCCGGCCGTAGGCATCCATGGGAAACTTCGCGATCTCGGCCAAATTGTTTACGAAAAACGGCACCGCGCTGGTCGGCGTGGGCTCCCAGAACACATAGCTATTGGCGGCCAGATTGATTGCCAGCACCATCAACACACCGCATAATAGCGTACTCGCCAGATACGCCATTCGAGCCGCATTCCAGACCAGATGAAGATGGACGCTGCTTGCCACGATAAGCACGATGCCGAGGAGGCTTGTGGCTGCGCCCTGATGAAAATTCGATATCTTCGCAAGGACCATGAATAAGGGCGGGGCCGGACTCAGCAGAATGCGATCAAAGGTGCCTTGACTCACGAGCGTCCGCAGGGTCCACGGGCCTGCCGCAGCAATATCTGCGACACCTTGGGGTATCAGGATCATGGCAAACAGAAACGCCACCTGCCAGCGGTTCCACCCGGAAATAGCGGGGATATGGGCAAAGACGGCACCCAGAAATATCAAACCCGTGGCTTGCTTCAGACAAGAACCGAGGATTCCAATCCAGAAATCCCACGGAAACTCGAACTGTGAACGCATGTGCAGATAAATGAGCCTGCCGTATAAGGACACCCAGCGTCTTGTCGCACCCATGATCACCCTCCGAGGACCGTGAGACGTCGTAGACCAGAAGCCCACACGGCCCTTGCCAGAAACCACAACACGATGACCCAAACGAGCTGTATGCCAAGTTCCGGCAGGGCCGATGCGCGCCCAAGGTATAGGGACAGCGGGATATACACGATCGTCTGAAACGGCGAGAGATGCGCCACCACCGCAAGCGGTGACGGCAACAAGGCAAGCGGCACCACGGCCCCCGATAGAATATCGGTGACGGCGCCCCTCAACCACACGAGGCCCACGATGTTTTCCGTCCAAAAGGACACGGCTGCCATGAGGTAACTAATCAACTAGACAGTGCTAAGTTCTCGCTGTGATTTTAGCTTTTTCTTTGGCGACCCTGAGATTGGATAATTCCGTCGCCAAATCAATCCAGCGGTCCGCCAGTAGCTTCATCTTCTCGTAATTCTTGATCTGCTTTCGCACTTCAGGCAAATCTTCTTTTTTGACGAACTTACTGCTGCTCTTTCCCTTGCGCGTGTAGCTCACCTGGTAGTAGGGACCGTGTTTTTTAGGCGGGTCTGCCTTGCAGCTGCATCCCGGTTTGCCACATACGTTGTACTGTTTTGACAGACTGCCTGGGCGCATATCTCCCAGCGCCACCAACGCCTTCTTGGTTTTCTCTATCTGTTTCTCTAGTGGCTCTTCCGCACAAAGTGTGGGTAGTCGGCGTGGCTAATCGAGGCTTTTGAGGAAGAGTTTTCGTCCGACCTTGACGCACCGTTTCACCTTGGCTTGTCCCTCGGGGGTCGGCATGAGGTGGCCGCACTGCCGGCAGCGATCGAGTTCCACGCGGTAGACATCGACACGGCGGCCGGCGAGTCGGCCCGTCAGATCGACCGGGTAGGTCGCGATCTGGCGTTTGAGCGAAGGGCTTGCACACCGCTCGCAGAGACGCGGGGCGGCGTGGGGATCGTGGCGCTTGAGCCGGGTGAACCAGTTCCGCATACTCCCAGTTTCTCAGAACGGGATGATCTATGCACCTCGCCTTGAAGACGCTCTTGAACCGTGTGGAACCGATGAAGGGCTTTGTCTATGAGTGGAGTCGTATTCGCCCGGCCAGCAAGGCCCGCGGAAGGGGCTTAGCGGCCATGCCGACCATCGAGATCGGCCTGCGCGCGCATGAAAGCCGGCAGGGCCACTGCTCGCAGTGCCAGCAGCCCGCACCGGGCTACGACACCCTTCCCGAGCGGCGCTTTCAGTTCGTGCCGCTGTGGGGCATGCCGACCTGGTTCCTGTACGCGCCCCGGCGGTTGGCGTGCGACGCATGCGGCATTCACGTCGAGTATCTGCCATGGGCCTTGGGTAAACGCCCGGTCACGCAAAGCTTCGCCTGGTTCCTCGCCAGCTGGGCCAAACTGCTGAGCTGGCAGGTGGTCTCCCGGCGCTTTCAGACCAGCTGGGAAAGCGTTTTCCGCTCGGTGGAGATGGCGGTGATCTGGGGCCGCGAGCGCCTGGATCTCACCGGCATCTCGGCCCTCGGCGTAGACGAGATCTACTGGAAGAAGGGCAAGTTCCTCACGCTCGTGTATCAGATCAACGAGGGCATGAAGCGGCTTTTATTTGTCGTCGAGGATCGCCAAGAGAAGAGCCTGCGTCAGTTCTTCGTCTGGTTTGGCAAGGAACGCAGCGCGCTTATAGAGTTCGTCTGCTCGGACATGTGGAAGCCCTATCTGAACGTCATCGCGCGGCATGCCCCCAATGCCCTGAACATCCTGGATCGCTATCATATTGCCGCCAAGATGAACAAGGCGATCGATGAGGTGCGCGCGCAAGAAACCCGCGCCCTGAAACGCCTCACCCCCGGGACGAAGGTGATCCTCACGCGCTCGCGCTGGTGCCTCTTAAAGCGCCCTGAGAATTTAACCGAGAACCAGGCGATCAAACTGAAGGATCTGCTCTCGTACAACCTGAAATCCATACGAGCTTATCTGCTCAAGGAGGAGTTCCAGATGTTTTGGGAGTACGTCTCGCCGGCATGGGCCGAAAAATTCATGGACCAATGGTGCAAGAAGGTGATGCGCTCACGCCTGGAACCGATGAAGAAGATTGCGCGCATGATCCGTGTACACAAGCCGCTCATCTTGAACTGGTTCGCGGCCCGCGATGAGGTCTCTCTTGGTGCCGTCGAAGGCCTAAACAACAAACTCAAAGCGAGTATCAGGACATCCTATGGATTTCGCACCCCAAAAGCTATAAAGATCATGCTTTATCATAAGCTTGGCGCACTACCAGAGCCGGAGCTCACCCACAGATTCTGCTGAGGAACCTCTCTAGTGTCGTTTCGCGGTTCGTGGCCATGATGAAATAGATCTCTGTTTCGGTCCCTGAAGTATAGCATATTGCGTCCGGTAGCATCATAATGCTAGCGGACATTGCGCGCCACTTTGTGGAGAATCTATGCTTTGGAATTATTGGCTGGCAGCCGTGCGCGAACTGCGTCCAGCGTGTTCCCGTACCCGCACATTCTTCTGGATGCTACTGACTCTGGCAGGTCTGTGCTGCCGCGCGGACAATGCCGGCGTTACCAGCTTCGTGCGAGCGCTCGATTTCTCCGGCAAGGCTTATCACCGCTTCCTGCATTTCTTCCACAGCGCAGGACTCCATCTCGAAACACTGACGGCTTGCTGGCTACGCCTATGCTTGAGGCTGTTTCGTCCATTTGAGGTGAACTCGCGCCTGGTCTTCCTCGCCGACGGGATAAAAGCACCCAAGGAGGGTCGCAAGATGCCGGGCGTGAAGCTGCTGCATCAACAATCTGCCGGTAACACTAAGCCTACCTACATCATGGGGCACTCGATGCAGGCCATTTCCCTGCTGGTGCAGTGCGCGGCCGGACAGGTGGCTGCCGTGCCGCTGGTGTCGCGGATCCATGAGGGATTGGTGTTCTCCAACCGCGATGCCAGCACGCTCCTCGATAAACTGGTGGCGCTCCTGTTGACATTGGTCGGGGTGTGCCAGCGGCAGGTGCCCTTGACGCTTACGCGAATGAACCCACCCCTGCTCACGCAAACGGACCCGCCCACGGCCGTTGACGGCATGCGCTAGTCATCCCGGATTTCCTTCGGGTCCTACGGCATTCCTGCTCGTCGTGCATTGACCCGCCCCTGGTTGCGGCATCCTCTCTGCCAGGATTCCTGGCGATAGGGGGGAAAGCCACAATGCCCACGGCACGATGCGCCGCCTGCAGGCGGTCCTTTCGGGTGCGTCCACAAGTCCGCGCCCAACGCTATTGTTCGGCACCGGCCTGTCAGTGCATACGGCGCAAGCGCTGGCAAAGTGCCAAGCGTCGCACCGGCCGCCTGCAGGCGGTCCTTTCGGGTGCGTCCACAAGTCCGCGCCCAACGCTATTGTTCGGCACCGGCCTGTCAGTGCATACGGCGCAAGCGCTGGCAAAGTGCCAAGCGTCGCACCGACCCCGATTATCGTGAGAACCAGGCGCGCGCCCAAGAGGCTTGGCGGGACCGCCATCCGGACTATTGGCGGACTTACCGAAAGACCCATGACGCCTATACCCGCGATAATCGCGATAAACAGGCCCGCCGCGACCAGAGTCGCCGTCTTGCAAAGATGGGCGTGTCAACGGCCAATATCCCTGTTGTTTCCGGTCGTTACCGGCTTTCTCCTGCCCCAGGCAACGATCTTGCAAAGAGTGACGCGTGCACGGTGGAATTGACCGTATTGTCAAGGGGTTAGAGATTTTTGGTCGTCTTCATCGCGATCTTGCAAAGAGAGGACGTGATAGGCATTCGCGGGCTAGGCGGGTACCGTTTTCGTCATGGATACCGTCGCCCCCGTACTGGAAGTCGATCTCCACCGCCTTGACCTGCGGTTTCTCGACGCCCGCCTGCAGGAACCGCGGGCGGTTGAGGTGCTGGCCCGGTCGATTGAGCAGAGCGGCCAACTCCTGCCATGCATCGTGGTGCGCGACGAGAGCGGCGACCGCCTGATCCTCATCGACGGTTACCGGCGCATCCTGGCCCTGCGCCGACTCGGGCGTGACACCGCGTGTGTGGAATCCTGGGCGTGCGATCTCGCCCAAGCCTTGCTGACCGTGCTCGCGCGTGTTCACGGTCGACCGTTAGCGGCCCTCGAAGAAGCGTTGCTGCTGCGAGAACTCGTGCACGGCCAGGGTCTGAGCGAGCGCGAGGTGGCGCGCCGCAGTGGTCGCGATGTGAGTTGGGTCAGCCGACGGCTGGCGCTCGTCTGCGGTCTGCCCGACGGACTGCTGGATGCGGTACGCAAGGGTACGGTATCCACCTGGGCGGCTACGCGGGTGTTGGCGCCGTTGGCGCGCGCCAACACCGACCATGCGACTCAATTGTTGAGCGCGCTCGATTCGACCCTCTTGTCCAGCCGGGACCTTCAGACTTGGTTCCAACATTATCGGACGGCCCCGCGGGCCGCCCGTGAGCACATGGTGTCTCACCCGCGCCTCTTCATTCAAAGCCTGCACGCTCGCGACGAGCAGCGTGCCGATGCGGGTGTGCGCGAAGGCCCGGAAGGGCAGTGCCTAGCCGATGTCCGGCAACTGCTCGCTTTGATCAAGCGACTGCGCCCGTGCTGGTCAATAGGAGACCCGCCCGTGTTCCCCGAGCCCTTACAGAAGGCTCTGAGAGGCCTGCGCATCGCCCTCAATACCCTGCAGGCCGACCTAGCCAGGAGTCTCGACCCATGACCCCCAGCCAGATCCGTGATGCCGTCCGCACCCTGCAAGCCCAAGGCCAGAGCCGACGCGAAATCAGTCGGCTGCTGAAGCTATCGCGCAATACCGTTCGCCGGATACTGCGCGCCCCGCTGGCAGAGGGGGAGAAGGAACGGCAGAAGCTCGGTGTGACCCGCACCTATTTGCAATCCGCCTTCGCGCGCGCCCAAGGCAACGTGGTGCGCGTTCAGCAACTACTTGCCGCTGAGTACGATCTCACGATCTCTTATAGCACGTATAGCACGTTGACGCGTTGGGTCCGGGAAGCGGGGCTACGCACGCCGCCCGTGCGCGCGGGGGAATACACCTTCGGCCCGGGCGAGGAAATGCAACATGACACCTCGCCTCACCGCGTGACCCTGGGTGACAAGACCGTAACCGCCCAGTGCGCAGGGCTCGTATTGGCCTACTCGCGCCGTCTGTTCGTTCAATATTACCCCCGCTATAGCCGCTTCGAAGCCAAGCAGTTCCTGCTTGACGCCGCGCGTTTCATGGAGGGGGTTTGCCCGATCTGCCTGATCGACAACACGAGCGTGATGCTCGCCTCCGGCGCTGGTGCAGACGCCATCATGGCCCCCGAGATGGCCGCTTTTGCGCGCACACTGGGGTTTGCCTTCCGCGCGCACCGGGTCGGGCATCCAGATCGGAAGGGACGGATCGAGAGAACGTTCTTTTTTATTGAGACCAACTTCCTGCCTGGCCGCCGCTTCACCGATTTCGACGACCTGAACCGCCAAGCGTTCGCCTGGTGCCGGGAGGTGGCCAATGCCAACCCGAAGCGGGTTCTGGGGATGTCGCCCGAGGCCGCCTATGTGATCGAGAAGCCAACCTTGCAACCCCTGCCCATCGCGCTGCCACCGATCTATGAGGTCTGCGATCGGGTGGTGGACCTGAGCGGGTATGTCTCGCTCGAATCGAACCGCTACTCGGTCCCCGAGCGTCTCGTGGGCCAGACCGTAACCCTCTACAAATATCCCGCCCAGGTCCACATCCACCATCGGGGCACAGCGGTAGCGATCCATTCCCGACTCATCGGTCAACGCCAGGCCCGCAGCACGGATCCGACGCATCATCCCATCCCTATTCGCGTAAGCCGCATGCCGGACATAGAAGGACCACTCTGGCGCGACAATCCGGAACTGGGAGCCTATGCGCGCGCCCTCAAGCAACGCGGCCGCGGCCGCGGGGTGCGCGCCTTGCAACGGCTGCTGACGCTCCAGCGCACTTACCCCCGAGAGCCCTTCTTGGCCGCTGTGCGGCAGGCCGCCCACTTCGGTCTGTATGACCTGGGGCGACTGGAGAAACTCATCTTGCACCAAGTGGCTGGCGAGTTTTTTGCCCTGAACGGCGATTCCTACGACGATGCGTGATCAGATCCACGAACGGCTCGCCGAACTCCGTCTTCGCGGCATGGATGCGGCCCTGAATGCGGAACTGGATCGTGCCGAGCACGAAGGCTCGCCCCCTGCAGAAGTTCTCTGGCGATTGCTGGCCGAGGAAGAAGCCCACCGCCGAGAAAAGCGCTTAGCCTACCGCCTCACGCAGGCGAAACTGCCGTGGCGCTGGACTCTCGACTCGTTCCCTTTTGATCGTCAACCCGGTGTGGATCGGAGTCAGATCCGCGCCCTGGCCGGGCTCGACTTCCTGCACCGTAACGAGAATATCCTGCTTATCGGACCACCCGGTACGGGCAAGACCGGCATTGCCATCGCTCTGTTGCGCGAGGCCTGCCTCAACGGGCACGCGGGCCGCTTCTACAATGCCCAGGTGCTGCTCGACGAACTCTACGCCTCGCTCGCTGATCGTTCGACTCCGAAGCTCCTCGCGCAACTGGCCCGCTCTCAGCCCATGCTGATCGACGAACTGGGCTACCTGACCCTGAAACCCGAACAGTCGAATGCCTTCTTCCGGCTGATGGACCAGCGTTATGGCCGCGTATCGACTATCATCACAACGAATTGAGAGCCGTCTGACTGGTACGAGTTGTTCGCCAATAAAGCGCTCGTCGACGCCTTGCTCGACCGCCCGTCTGACTGGTACGAGTTGTTCGCCAATAAAGCGCTCGTCGACGCCTTGCTCGACCGCCTCCAGCATCGCTGCATTACCATCCGCATCGATGGCCCCTCCCTGCGCACTCCTGAACGACCCGCATCGGTTTCTGCCGACCGAGCCCCCAAATCCTCTCGACGCGGATCCGTTCCCGCCCCCTAGTTCTCGTACCGCGGGCCTCCCTCACCACTGCCACACCGCGCACCCCGAACACGGCCTATTTATGGCAGTGCCTGACGAGCGAGCGGACCACGTCGTGAATATCTCTGCGTCTTCACACAAGAATACCCGCTACCACACCCACCCAACACCCGCAATATCGCGCCCACCGCACACACTCATGCGCACTCTCTGGGTCCGCTTTATTGAGCAAAAACGGATTCATTTTGGTGAGCGTTGAGGCTTGAACCAGACCTTCGGGGTCAAACTCGATTTGCCGGGCTGGAATCCTGCCTCCCACGCCCTTTCCAGCACCGCTGGCGCCGGTCTGAAGATCCGCCTTCGCGGCCATTGTCGTGCAACGGTCTCGGCAAGATTGTGCGCGCCGGCCAAAGTGGGGCCGCACAGCAATGCGACATCGACGCACCTCATGAGCCGTTTCGGGAATCCGCCCAATGATGATGAAGATAGGCACCTAAAATGAACGACTGAGGGGGCGCATCTTGATCGAGCCTCCTCTTGCCCGCGACGCGAATCGCAACGAACCTCTCTTTCCAATGCTCGATACGCGAAGGGGGGAGGCATCCCTCGGATCGTTGCGCGCCACGAAGAAGCGCGGGTGTATAGCTCGCGAGACCATTCATGCGGGCCGCGTCGATCCCACCGGCACTTGGTAATGACCCACCCAAGTATCCCGCCTCCCGCCCCGGCACTCAAACAGCGGCCTGGGGCAGGTTCCCGTGTAACCCTACAAGCCCTAGAACGTCAGCGTGGCACTCCCATACACCGAAAACGGCATGCCCTCGAACACCGACAGATAGGGGTTCCCATAGTAGTCGGAGTTGCTGGTGGCGGCCACGACATAATGGTGGTTCCTAGAACGTCAGCGTGGCACTCCCATACACCGAAAACGGCATGCCCTCGAACACCGACAGATAGGGGTTCCCATAGTAGTCGGAGTTGCTGGTGGCGGCCACGACATAATGGTGGTTGAAGACATTGTCGATGTTCAAGGCGAGCTTCACGCTTTTGACGTCGACCTCGTGGAGCGGGATGGTATCGAACAGGCCGATGTTGGTGACCGTGTAGCCGGGGATCTTGAGGCCCCCCGGGACCCCCGCGAACTGCTGGTTCACATACTGCGGGCCCACGTATTTGGCGCCGATGCGCGCGTCGATGCCACCCAGGCGCCAGCCCAGCCCCACGTTCACCATGTTCTTTGGGACGTTGGCGAGCGGCTGGCCGGCCGAGACCTGGCCGGCGTAGGTGGAGTGAAAGGATGAAGTGAACACCGCCTGGTTGTAGGAGTAGTTGGCATAACCGAGCCAGCGGCCGACGAGGATGTGCCCGAAGTGCTGCTCCAGGGTGAGCTCGATGCCCTGATAGCGCGAGCGCCCGCCGTTGGTGGTGGTACTGAGCGCGGTCGTGGGGTTGGTGACATTCACGAAGGTGTTGGTGAAGTACTCGCGATAGGCATCGACGCTCCCCAGAAAGCCCGCGTGCCGGTAGCGCGTCCCGAGCTCATAGTCGGTGACGTATTCGGGCTTGATCGAGACCGGCACGACCACATACTGCCCGGCGGCGTTGGTCTCGGCGATGTTGCTGTAATAGGCGCCGATGTTGGGGAACTTGATGTTCCGCCCCCACGAGGCATAGACGCTGAATCCCGGCAGCGGCGCGTAGTTGATCCCCAGGGTGGGCGAGACGAAGTGCTGGTTGTTGGCCACCGTCCCGCCGATCGGGTAATAGATGCCGATGGCATCCGAGCTGATGGTATAGGCATCGAGGAACTTGACGCCCGGGGTGATATGCACGGTGTGGTCGAAGAGGCCCACATCGTCTTGCGCATAGGCCGACGCCAATAGGCGCTCGTCGTGCTCCCGAGCTGATGGTATAGGCATCGAGGAACTTGACGCCCGGGGTGATATGCACGGTGTGGTCGAAGAGGCCCACATCGTCTTGCGCATAGGCCGACGCCAATAGGCGCTCGTCGTGCTCGTACCAGGCGTTGTTGTAGCCCGGGGTCTGCGGTACCGGCGCTGACCCGTACCAGTATTCCGCGGAGCGCAGGAGGCCGTAGGTGACATTGCCGCCCACGGTCACGGTATTGTGCGGGGCTAAAATCGTGACGCTCGGGCTGTAGCCCAGATCGCTCGAGGTGTCCTGGTAGAGCTGATAGTCCGTACCGTTGCGTACTGACCCGAAGATGGCCGCCGGGTTATAGGTCGGGGGACTGGGGTAGGAACTCCAGAAATTATACCCCGTGCCCTGGTTCGGGAGGTAGTAGGGCTAGTAGGGCTGGCTTGCGCTCTGGCGGAACGCCGGGTTGCTGTAGGAGGTACGCTGGTAGTTGTCGCTCTGATAGAAGATCTTGGAGTCGGTCGCGAGCCAGCGGTTTATGAGGCTCTTGTCATCGATGATGGCCGTGATCTCGGTATCCTTGTTGTTGGTCTGATCGTAGTTTAAGGGCCAGTTATAAGAGATGCCGTACCGGTTTACGAGCGGCTCGGGGACGCTGTGCGGCGTGTAGCCGGTATTGTGGTTCACGATCAGGTAGGTGGAGATCCGCGAGCGCCCGCCGTCATAGGGCATGACGCCAGCGTAGTAGAAGTTATTGTTCTGATCGGCGGAGTTCTTGACCCACCCGCGGCTCGTCTGGCGATGGAAACTGAACACCGACCGGAAGCCACCGAGCGAGCCGGTGTTGAAGACCGCCCCCCAGTTTGCGGTATCAAAGCTCCCGTAGCCCACCTCCACCGCCCCGCCCATGCGTCGGGCCGGCTGCAGGGGCTTGTAGTTGATGGTGCCCCCAAGCGAGTTGTAGCCGTTGACCGCCGGGTTGTTGATGCCGTTGTAGATCTGGATGCCGGCGGTGTCGGCGAGCGTCAAGGGGATATTATTCCGCAGCGAGGCGCTGTTGGTTGTACCGCCATTGAACATGTCGTTCAAGGGGATGCCATCGAAGGTCTCGGTGAACTGGCCGCTCGTAAAGGAGCGGAAGGTGATCGTACTGCGCACCCCATTGCGAGGCGCTGTTGGTTGTACCGCCATTGAACATGTCGTTCAAGGGGATGCCATCGAAGGTCTCGGTGAACTGGCCGCTCGTAAAGGAGCGGAAGGTGATCGTACTGCGCACCCCATTGGGACCGGTGCTGAAGGCGTTGATCGACGGCTTGCGCGCGAGGATCGTCTGCGCGTTCTGCGCCGGCGAGGCATGGCGGATGGCCTGTGCCCCGATGGCATGCTCGGTGTAGGGGGCCTTCAAGGGGGCGTGGGCCTTGGATCGACGGCTTGCGCGCGAGGATCGTCTGCGCGTTCTGCGCCGGCGAGGCATGGCGGATGGCCTGTGCCCCGATGGCATGCTCGGTGTAGGGGGCCTTCAAGGGGGCGTGGGCCTTGGCTACACTTGAGGGCTTTTTGTGGGCGCTGACTTCCCCGATATTGATAGTGGCGCTTGATGCCCTTGACGTCGCTGACTCCGCGGCCGTCGAGGCAGAAGGGTTGTCCATGGCATAGCCAATAATAGGCATGCCTGCCAGACTGAGCCCAACAGAAATCGCCAAAGCCGTCTTCCGCGGCTCATATCCACAAAAACGACGCCGTCCGCAATTCGATTGTTCTTTCATGACCCGCGCTCCACCCTTTTTTTCCGAAACGAAAAAGAGATGCGCGTCCTTGCGCCAATCCGCCATCCTTTAGCACTACCTTTGGCGCCCCTTACAGACTCAGCCTTTCCGGGACTCGGCAATTATCCAAACGCCATGTTGCAGTGCTGTTAATTGGATGTGACATATCGGAGTACTCACAACACCGGGGAAACAGATCTCGGGACCGAGATGCGACCTTGAGCGCACTCCTCCCCCCTGTCCTTTGTGGAGCACAACCGACGCGCCGACCGTAGCCGAGTCTTCATATGCATGAAGCCCCCAATATTCCCAAAATCTCGGAAAATATTGATGATGCGCTACCTAACCGTATCCCGTTCCTCTGAATCCAGAGAAAGGGCCTCTCTGGCGCGTACCTCGGGGGAACCAATACGGATTTTTCTCATAATCGAGGTGTCGGCACGCCATCATCTGGATGTACCATGCAGATCTGCCGATCAAGATCCATGGGCCTACCTGGATCTTGATCGGATATTCTCTTTTTGTAATTCCCGTAAACCCGTTATCTTTATGTGCTAAAACGCCTTCCCGGATCGCGGCTATATTTGGAGGGAACGTTGCCTCGACCTCTATGACGGGATCTCGATTAGATGATAGGACTTTCGCCATAGGTGCCATACTTCGTCCCAGACGGCCACCTAGCCCATATCATCCGGGATGGCGTGTCTCGGAAGCTCAAACCGGGCGGTCATCCTCGGAATGCACACCCGGTGGCGCGGCGATCCGCCATATCACCCCACGACAACTGACTGCGCATTTTTTGAGCAATGGTCTCTTCTGCACAAAGTGCGCGTAGTTGGCGTGGCTAATCGAAACTTTTTAGGCAATATAACCAGAGACCGTAATTCCTCCCGAGGATCACCAAAGTCTGCCTTGAACAGGGTGGCTTCCTTGGTGTCGTCGCGTCCAATCAATCAGACCTTCACGCGATCGGCGGTTTTCGCAAGAGCCGCCTCACCGGCTCTCCCGTGGAGAAGGTTGTTCGCGCAAATACTGAGACCTACCAGAAGGCCGGGCTCGTGTAGCTCGATCATGCGGGCGCAAACGGCGCCAAGATCAACGCCTCCGCGATAGAGATGACAATTACCGACGCAGACGGGGCCTTTTACTTCACCATTCACGCCCGAGCCTGGTGTTGCCCGCCCCGAAGATCCGGAAAGCTGCGCCAAATGTGCCGCTACGCCGTCCATGGTTGGGGGCGCCGATGCCCCCTCCCATACACCCGCCCGACCTCCCCGAAAGAGCCGTTCAGCAAGCCTCCTTGGTCATCAGCGTCATTATATAAACGCGACTCATTCGCACATAAGCGGGAGACCTGCTTTTTATGCGATGCCGATCCTCTCCATACCTCGCACCCCTAGTCCTCGCCCTCTCTTTCCCGGCGGACGCCGACTGCGAAGCGATGCCTGTGGTCCGCGCTCGCCGTCGAAGAGCCGTGGCTTGAGAATGTCCTCTATCTCACCTCGCAAGGTACGCAGGCGGTGACTGCGGAGGCGGATATCGCCTTGAACCAGACCTTCAGGGTCGAACTCGATTTGCTGGCCCGGAATCCTTCCCCCACGCCCTTTCCAGCACCGTTGGCGCCGGTCTTAACGATCCACCTTCGCGGCCCTTGCCGTGCAACGGTCTCGGCAGCCCATCTCACCGCCGAGGTCGAGGGCCAATACGATAGCCGCACAAACCTGGCGGCCGTGGCGTCAGGCGACTCCATTACCGGTCAACTCGTATGGGTGATCACACGACGTGCAGGCTTTTTCCAAGGAGAGAAGCGGGGCACACCACAGCGATCGGAATCGGTGCGGTCAGTGGCTGGTTCGCCAACGCAAGTCTCGGGCGTGCGGCCGGTCCCATTGTCCTGTAATGCGAAGGCGAGATCGATAATATGCTGCCATCAGGCGGGTACGGCGCCGTCGAAGGCGCCATATGGCCGCAGTTCGTGCTTCGTATCGAGCCCGCTGGTTCCTTGCTCTCGGACAAGACCGCGCCTTCACCGCCGTTGCGGCCACACTCCGCAGGTCCACAAGGCTACTGATCGAACGCCAGTTCGATTAAGACGGTTCCGTCGATATCGAACCCGGTGCGCCATCCGTCGTCGTGAAACCGCTTATCCCGCACGATACGACCCTCCCCCTCTTACTTCACGGCGAGCTGGCTATGGGAACGACCGTAGGCGATGTAAATCCCGAGGCCGATTACAAACCACACCACGAATCGTATCCAGGTCACGAGCGGCAAGCTCATCATGAGGTAGATGCAAAAACCCATGCCGAGCAGCGGGACCACGGGGCTGCCCGGGACACGAAACGGACGTGGGAGGTCGGGCCTCGTGTAGCGCAGTACGAGAACGCCCGCGCATACGATGGTGAACGCCGACAAAGTGCCGATATTCACAAGTTCGGCGACATAGGCGATGGGCGTGAGTCCCGCGATTAACGCCATGAGGACGCCGCAGATCAGAATGACGCGCACAGGTGTTTGCGTGCGGGTATGGACGGCGGCGAACGACGGCGGCAACAGACCGTCACGCGCCATGGCAAGAAAAATCCGCGTAAGGCCATAAAACAGTACCAGCATGACGCTCGTTAGACCCACGATCGCGCCTACGCCGATCAAAAGGGCCACCAGCGGATGATTGAGATCCAACATCGACTGCGCGACGGGGGATGCCGTATCGAGCGTGAAATACGGCACGATGCTCGTCAGAAGTCCCGACACCAGGATATAGATCACGGTACAAGCGAGCAGCGAGACGATGATACCAATGGGTAACGAATGCTGCGGGTCGCGCGTCTCCTCGGCGGCGGTTGATACGGCATCGAAACCGATATAAGCAAAGAAGATCAGTGCCGCCCCGCGCATGACCCCCGGCCATCCAAATGGCATAAAGGGATGCCAGTTACCGGGCGTGACATGGAATGCCGCGACCGCGATGAAAAGCCCGATCACAGCGAGCTTCACGATGACCATGAGGCCATTCAAGGCCACGCTCTGGCGTACACCCGCGGCGAGCACCAGGCTCAGCACCAAAATGATGGCGGCGGCCGGCGCGTTCATAAAGCCCCCGGCGGCGGCATGCGCGGCGATCACGGCCGGGACCGGGCGGTGAAACAGGCCAAGCCCCCAGGCCGCCACGGCATAAATATTGACCTTGGTATAAGCGAGCGGCAAATGGATACCTACGGATGCCAGCGCGTTCCTGACGTAGCCGGACCAGCCAATGGCCACCGCTGCCGTCGCGACTCCGTATTCTAAAACGAGATCCCATCCCACCGTCCAGGCCACAATCTCACCCAGGCCTGCGTAGGCGTAGCCATAGGCACTCCCGCTCCCGCCGACGGCTGCGGCGAGCTCGGCATAGGACAGTGCCGTAAAGGCGCATGCAAGACCCGAGATCAGAAACGACAGAACAATGGCGGGACCGGCGTCTCGCGCCGCGGCCACGCCGGTCAACACGAAAATCCCCGCCCCTATGATGCCGCCTATCCCGAGGAATATGAGGTCCATCGTGGTCAGGCAGCGGCGTAATCCCGTATCAGCACGCGGCCCTCCGATATCCTTGGTACGAAACCAACTCCTCAAAACGTCCGCCCTTGATCTCGATGTGCGCAATTGCTTGGATTCACGGCCGCCCTATCCCGAGGGGATTCGCAGCGACGCCCCGGCCTGCAGTATCCCCCCGTGCAGACCATTAGCGGCGCGCAGAGCGGCGATCGACACATGGAAGCGTTGGGCGATGCCTGATAAGGTCTCCCCCTCGCGCACAATATAAAGGCGCGGACCGGGTGCCATACCGAGCCGTGCCCGCAAGCGCGGGGCGTCACGCATGATCCCCTCCCATATGGCGTGCGCGATCTGCTCATCGTACGCGGGGCTATTCAGGCGCAGTGCCTCGTGGGGGTTCGAGATAAAGGCGGTCTCGATCAAGATCGATGGTATCGTCGGAGACAGCAAGACCATGAAATTCGCCTTCTCGACATGGTCGACATGCACAGGCCCTATGGTATGCAGCGCGTGCAAAACGTCCTTCGCGAGATCGTAACTTGCCCGCCGCGTGCCATTCTGGGTCATATTGAGAAGGATGTTATGCAGAAACCCTCCGCCGGTGCCAAAGTGCGGACCACCACCCCGGTCGGCCGCGTTTTCACTATGCGCAAGCCATCGGGCCTCGCGGCTCACGCCATGCTGGGACAGCATGAAGACCTCGGCACCGCGCACATCCAGACCTTCCGGCTCCGGCAAGGCGTTCGCATGGATCGATATGAAGGCCGCTGCATGATGCTCCTGGGCCAGCGTCACGCGCTCGCGTAGCGGCACATAATAATTGCCCGTACGCGTCATGAACGCATGAAAACCCGGGGTGGCATCGATCAGGGCCGCGAGATCGCGGCCGATGCGCAGTACGACGTTCTTTTCGCAGATATGATCGATTCCGCAGGCCCCGGTATCGATGCCTCCGTGACCAGGATCCACGGCGATCACGATGTCCGGGGGGGCGCTGGGCGCCGATACGGGAGCCAAATGCGCGGCGGCAGGATGCGCAGGGGCCGGATCCACAGGTGCCGGGGTCCCCGCGGCGGGGTGGGCCGGGGGCACCGAAAGTGGTGCACCGCCCGTGGCCAGCGACAGCGTCAGTCCGCCCGGCAAAGAATTGATGGCGTAGGGCGCCTTGCGGATGAGATCAAATACCAGCCGCACCATACCATTGCGATGCGTAAACGCACGGATATCCTTTAAAGGAGCGGCGTGCTCTGGCCAAAGTGCGCGGCCGCCCGGCAGTATCACACCATGCAGGTCGACGACGATACGCGCCGGATCGTTCAAGGAAAAAGATCGCCAAACCACATGTCTGTTGCGCGAGAGGCGCACGATAAGGGCGTGCGGATCGACGCGCACCAATGGCCGACCGATACGGATTGCGGCCTGGGCGGCAACAATGCCCCAGAAAAATCCCGCTACTCCTATAATCCACCAACGCGGCTTCACAACCTTAGACTGTCCACCACCTCATCCCCCGTGGTGACATCCCCTGCAGATGGGCCTGTCTTGCATGATCGGTGACAGTGAGCCAAACGTCAATATCGGCGCGCAAAAGACCATGCGCGCGCTCGGGCCACTCCACGAGCATGAGCGTGCGACCATCCTGATAATCCCACCAACCGAGCGTCTCCAATTCCGCCGGCACGCGCAGCCGATAGAGATCGGCATGCACGACCCGCAATCCCCCCAAGTCGTAAACCAGTGTGTAAGTAGGACTTTTCACCGGCCCGGGGGCACCGAGCGCCTGTATGATCGCACCCGCCAATGTCGTTTTGCCACAGCCGAGCTCACCGCGCAAAACGACCTGATCGCCGGCACGCAGGATGCGCGCGAACGCCCGCCCGAGACGTATCGTCTGAGACACATCGGGCAGCGACAAGATCAACACAGGGCCGCCACCGCAGCACGCAGCTGTGCAGCCACATCAGAAGCCAAAAGGCCGCGCGGTGGTCCGCCCATCGCCGCAAGGTCACCGGCTCGTGCATGCACGAAGGTCCCGAGGCGCGCGGCCGCGAGGTTCGAGAGGCCCTGGCATGAGGCCGCAAGTCCCCGCCAGACGTCATCCGCAGTGATCGTTTCCGAAGGCCCCGGTATCGTGCCTCCACCAGGTCCCGCGCCCTTCAGCACACCCCACCAAACGGCGGCAGTTCCACGGGCCGGCCACGGTGCCGTCCGCGCGTGACCCCAAAGCGGGCCGCCTCGCCCCCGTGCGGGCAAGAAGTGAGGCGAGGGCGCATGCGAACCAATACCATCGCACCAACCATGGGCGCCCCAGATTCCTCGGACACGTCTTGGCCAATCTCCACGGCCGCCCGGAACCACCAGGAGCGCCGCGCCCGCCCGGATCGCGGAAGAGGCCAAAGGCACATTCGGGAAATGCGCGAGACCTCGATACGTCATGGACGCGCACCAAGCCGCCCCGACGGATGCGGCCGGCGGCAACAATGCCCCAGACCGCTCCCAATCACAACCGGCATCCCCTTGCTGTCTCATCCCCCCGTGGTGACATCCCCTGCAGATGGGCCTGTCTTGCATGATCGGTGACAGTGAGCCAAACGTCAATATCGGCGCGCAAAAGACCATGCGCGCGCTCGGGCCACTCCACGAGCATGAGCGTGCGACCATCCTGATAATCCCACCAACCGAGCGTCTCCAATTCCGCCGGCACGCGCAGCCGATAGAGATCGGCATGCACGACCCGCAATCCCCCCAAGTCGTACTCTTCAACCAGTGTGTAAGTAGGACTTTTCACCGGCCCGGGGGCACCGAGCGCCTGTATGATCGCACCCGCCAATGTCGTTTTGCCACAGCCGAGCTCACCGCGCAAAACGACCTGATCGCCGGCACGCAGGATGCGCGCGAACGCCCGCCCGAGACGTATCGTCTGAGACACATCGGGCAGCGACAAGATCAACACAGGGCCGCCACCGCAGCACGCAGCTGTGCAGCCACATCAGAAGCCAAAAGGCCGCGCGGTGGTCCGCCCATCGCCGCAAGGTCACCGGCTCGTGCATGCACGAAGGTCCCGAGGCGCGCGGCCGCGAGGTTCGAGAGGCCCTGGGCCATGAGGCCGGCAACTGTCCCCGCCAAGACGTCACCCATGCCGGCAGTCGCCATCCCGGGGTTTCCGAACGGACACAACCATAGGATATCGTCGCCTGCCACCAAGGTCCCCGCGCCCTTCAGAACACACACCCCACCATAACGGCGCTGCAGTTCCACGGCCGCCCCCGGCCGATCGGCTGCCACGTCCGCGCTCGTGACCCCAAGCAGGCGGGCCGCCTCGCCCCCGTGCGGGGTCAAGACCCAGTCGGAGCGCGACTCGGGCGCATGCGCCAACCAATAGAGGCCATCGCCATCCACAACCATGGGCCGCCCCAGAGTTCGCGCTCGCTGCCACACGTCTTGCGCCCAATCTCCACGGCCAAGCCCGGAACCGACCAGGAGCGCCTGCGCCCGCCCCCACGGGAGCTCCGCGGAAGAGGCCGCAAAGGCGATGCATTCGGGAAATGCCGCCGCCAGAACCTCGGCATTACGTTCATGGACGCCCGCCACCACCAGTCCCGCCCCGACGCGATAAGCGGCAACGGCGGCAAGCCGCACAGCCCCTGGCATCCCCAGACCGCCTCCGGCAATCACGAGTGTACCGGCATCCCCCTTGTGCATGTCGGTTCGTCGCGGCGGAAGCAGGGCGCAAAGATCGGCATCGTTGGGTATCAGGGCCCGCAGATATCCAGCCGGATAAGGCTGCCCGACATCGATACTGGTCGTCTCGCCGCACAATGCGCGGCCCGCGCCGGTCAGGGCCCCAATTTTGGCCCCCCCGCAAAACACCGTGTAGTCCGCGCGCAACCCATCGGGTTGGGGACAGCCGGTGCGAAGATCGAGTCCGGTCGGGCCATCCAGCGCGATAATGGGACGGCGGCTGGCCTGCGCACGCCCGACGAGATCGCGGTAGGTGGCGGACAAAGGACCGTGCAGACCGGTCCCTATCAGCCCGTCGATCAGTGCATCATGGGCATGCAGTTCCTCGGCATCGACGGCGTCACCCGGGCGCACGAGCGTCACTCCGACCCCGGTCTTTTTATAGCGTTCGGCGAGCGCCAGCGCCTGGCGCCCGTTGCCTCCGGCCCCGACGAGCATTGCAAGCCGCGCAAGCCGCGGAAGGCTTCGCGTCACAACCTGCATCACTCCTGCGGCCATGCGGTGATCTATGGTCTCCGCCACCACCCCGGCCCCCTGCGACTCGCCCGCCCAAAGGGCGCCGGGTGCGGGTGCATAAACCGGCTGCGATGGGGACTTAGACGCCACCATGGGTCGGAAAGAGATGCTGACGGTAATACCGTAGCTCAGCTATCGACTCGAGAATGTCGTCCAGGGCCCGATGGGTATTCTGTTTGACGAAACCCGCGCACAATTCCGGGCGCCAGCGCCGCACCAATTCCTTGACACTGCTTACATCCAGGTTCCGGTAATGCACATAGGATTCCAGAGTCGGCATAAGGCGCGCCAGGAAACGCCGGTCCTGACAGATGCTGTTACCGCACAAGGGCGAGCGGTTCTTGGGCACCAACGGCTCGAGAAAGGCCAGCGTTCGGCGCTCGGCCTCAGCCGCGTCCATGGTCGTTGCGCGGATCCGCTCAATAAGTCCAGAGTGCCCGTGAGTACGCCGGTTCCAGTCATCCATGCCCTGAAGAATGGATTCAGGCTGATGAATGGCGAGCACCGGGCCCTCGCCCACGATATTGAGATCGCTGTCGGTCACCACAGTGGCAATCTCGATAATGGCGTCGGTATCCGGACGCAGTCCGGTCATTTCCAGATCGATCCAGACAAGCGCGTTCGGGTCTTGCGCCATGCTGTTCTCCGCTCCCTGTCACATGGAAAAATAGCACTGCAGTCATAATCAGCCGATACTCTAGCATAAGGCGCCCGTCGCGCCCACGGAATGTCGCGGCCGGGATCTCGCAAGGCCTCTCGCCCGATCGCACATAAAGCGCCAAGGGTGTATCGTGAGACTCACATGCAGTCGGGGTCAGGCGTCGCGCGTAGACTCTTCTCCCCGACCCTGAGATCGCGTCCCGGCGCCGACTCCCGGGCTCGGCGTATCCACACAAGGCACCATATCCGTGCAAGGAGTGACGATGACAGAATTGCGCCAGAAGTCCTGCCGCCCGTGCGAGGGGGGCGTGGAACCCATGAGTCTTTCGCAGGCCCGAGAACTCATGACCCAGATCCCCAAATGGACACTCGAGGAAACAGGGCCGGCATTATTCCGCACTTTCCGCTTCGCGAACTTCTACGAAACGATGGCCTTTGTCAACGCGATCGCCTATATCGCCAATCGCGAGGACCATCACCCGGACTTGCGCGTGGGATACAAGGAGTGTGTCGTGCGCTATCAGACACATGCCATCGGCGGGTTGAGCGACAACGACTTCATATGCGCCGCGAAAATCGACGCCCTGGAAATCTAAAACGCCCCTACGCCTCGCGGCGCCCCGAGAATGCGCGAGCGAGCGTGCCGCGATCGATGTACTCGAGCTCACCTCCGATCGGTACTCCGCAGGCGATACGGGTCGCAAGCAGATTGCGCCGCCGCGCCAGCTCTCCGATGTAGTGGGCGGTGGCCTCGCCCTCGACTGTGGCGTTGGTGGCGAGGATGACCTCGCGCACCACGCCCCCCTCCAGCAAGGCCTCGAGCTTGGGCAGACCCAGCTCCTCCGGTCCAATGCCGTCGAGAGGCGACAGCCGCCCCATCAATACGAAATACGTTCCACCAAAGGCCCCGGACTGTTCCAGGGACACGAGATCTGCCGGCGACTCGACGACACACAGAAGTCCGCTGTCGCGCCGCGGCGAGCGGCAAATGGCGCAGATCTCGGTTTCACTAAAATTGTTGCACCGCTGGCAATGGCCGATACGATCGACGGCGCGCAACAAGGCCTCGGCGATGTCACGAGCCGCACTCCGGTCGCGTCCCAGCAAGTGGAATGCCATGCGTTGCGCGGACTTGGTGCCTATGCCAGGCAGGCGACGTAGGGCGCGCTTCAGATCCTCCAGCGCCTTGGTATCGTTGCTCAAAATCAGAACGGGAGGTTTAGACCGGGAATGTTGAGGCCGGCGGTAAGGCCAGAAAGCCGCTCCTGGCTCATCTGTTCAGCCTTGCGTACGGCATCATTCATGGCCGCCGCCACAAGGTCCTCCACGACCTCACGATCCTCCTTCAGGAGGGACTCATCCAGACGCACCTTGCGCACATCATTGCGGCAGGTCATCGTCACCTTGACGAGCCCACCACCCGCCTGCCCTTCCACCTCAAGCGTGGCAAGTTCCGACTGCGCCTTGCGCAGGTTCTCCTGCATCGCCTGCGCCTGCTTCATGAGCTGTCCCATACCACCCTTCATGTCTCTCGCTCCTCTGATGTGCCATTGCGCGGTCGCATGGAACCCTCGTTCACACGGGCATTGAACGTCCGCTTTAGGGCCGCTACCCCTGGATCAGCGGCGAGCGCCTCGCGCGCCCGACGCTGCGCGGCCTCTTCAGCCTCGCGCCGTAGATGGGTCGGCGTGCCGGTCACAGGGGCCACCACCACCTCCAAGGTGATAGGGTCTTTATAATAGGCGCAAAGCGCCTCCTTTAACATATCGATCCGCTCTTTGTTCAGGAGCTTGCCGGCCTCCGGATCCACGGTTACCACCGCCCGGTCGCCACTCTTATCCAGCACGGCATTCATGGCAATATGCTTCATAAGCCCGGCCAGACCAAGCCGTTCCAGAACCGAAGCCCCTGGGGCTGGCGCGCTCTCTGCAACCACGACCTGGGACGGCCTCGGGTCTGCGGGCCTCGGGTCTGCGGGATCACCGCCAGCGTCAATCGGGCCGCCCCTTGCGTTGGGACTTGCTGGCGATTGGCCCGCTGACGTCGCGTCGCCCTCCCGACCGCCACGCCCGCGCATATCGTGCGGCACACTGCCAGGCCCCGCAATCTGCGGCTTGCTCGACGCATCGTTGACCGGTCGGAACGCCAACATTCGCAAGGCCGTCATGCGCAGCCCGGTCTCGGGATCGGGGGCCACACCCATCTGACGGCGCCCCAAGCATCCAATCTCGTAATAAAGCTGCACCGCCTCGGGGGGCAACCGTTGCGCCATCCCCTGCGTCCACGCATCCGCCGATTCCGCGCTCAGCACCTGCGCGACCGCGATGTCATGCCAAGCACGCACGATGTGCGCCCAAAAACGCCTCCGGCGCCACACCTAGCGAATAGGCCTCATCGATGGCCGCCAGTAGTGTCGCGCCATCGCCGTCAACGAGCGCCACGATCATCCGGTGCACAAGGTCCGGAGCCACCGCCCCGAGCATGTCGCGCACCGCCCCGGCACGCACCGCCCCGCCCCCCGCAGCGATCGCCTGGTCCAGCAGACTCAAGGCATCACGAACACTGCCTTCGGCGGCGCGCGAAAGCGCCACCAGGGCCTCATCATCGTACTCCAGACCCTCTTCACGCAGGATCGCCGCCATATGGTCGCGAATCTGGGTATCGGTAAGGCGTCGCAGGGCGAATTTCTGGCAACGCGACAGGACCGTGACCGGGAGTTTCTGCGGATCGGTGGTGGCGAGAATGAATTTGACGTGTGGCGGGGGCTCCTCCAGGGTCTTCAGGAGGGCATTGAAGCTATGGGTCGAGAGCATGTGGACCTCATCGACGAGGTACACCTTGTAGCGCCCGCGGGTCGGTGCGTACTGCACATTATCGAGAAGCTCGCGGGTATCGTCGACCTTGGTGCGCGAGGCCGCGTCGACCTCGATGAGATCGGCGAATCGCCCGGCGTCTATCTCCTGGCACGCCGAACACTTTCCGCACGGGTCGGGCCCCATCCCCTGCTCACAGTTCAAGGCCTTGGCAAGGAGACGCGCCACAGTGGTCTTGCCCACACCGCGGATGCCGCTGAAAAGATAGGCATGGTGAACACGCCCCTCGCTCAAGGCAAAGCGCAACGCGCGGACCACGGAGTCCTGACCCAAAAGCTCTGGGAATGTGCGCGGACGCCATTTCCGCGCCAGCACCAGATAACTCATGAGGGTCCTCGCAGCCAATAGGGGTGGCGGATTGGGCCGGCCCGACGCTGCACCCGACCGGATCGCTACGGCTGCTTCCTTCCGGACCTGACCGGGTTTACGATCGATCGCCACAGCGGGGGTCGGCCGTCACCGCCATTGAGAATCTCTGGAGACTTCATCCAGAACGACGAGGTTAGCATAATGAGAACAAGCCGGCAAAACGCCGTTTCTCCACCCCCCAAAACCCTCGCCCGTCGACGCGGGTACCGTTCCCTTGGCCAAGGGGGTCACGACTCGTGACCCGCAGCCTGAAAACTCGGATCACCGACTGGGTCGCGAGTGGACGCGATGTCCTCGGGGACCTTTATCACGCCCTCATCACCATGGGCTGGCCGGCCTTCCTGCTCGGCATCGGCGTCATCTTCGTGCTCGTGAACGGCGCCTTCGCGCTCGCCTATCTGGCCCAACCCGGCGCTATCGTCCATGCCCGGCCACAATCGTTCAGCGATGCCTTCTTCTTCAGCGTTCAGACCATGGCCACCATAGGTTATGGGATCATGTACCCAGGCACGTTCTACGCCAACCTGCTCATGAGCCTGGAGACCCTGATCGGCCTGTTCGGGGTGGCGTTTGCCACCGGCCTTGCCTTTGCGCGCTTCTCGCGCCCGCGCGCCCGCATCCGCTTTAGCAAAGCGGCGGTGGTGAGCCTCTATCATGACGTCCCCACACTCATGTTCCGGGTGGCCAACCAACGCGGCAACCAGATCCTCGAGGCGCGCGTGCAGGTGACGCTCCTGCGCAACGAACACAGCCCCGAGGGCCAACGGATGCGCCGGTTCCGGGATCTCGTGTTGTTGCGCGATAGCACGCCGAGCTTCAGCTACTCATGGACCGTAATGCATCCCATTACCGGCAACAGCCCGCTGTCCGGGACATCGCGGGCGGCACTCGAAGAGGAGGATGCCGAACTCGTGGTAATCCTGGCCGGCCTCGACGAGACCCTCTCCCAGACCATACACGCGCGGCACGTGTACAAACCGGCCGCGATCCACTGGCGCCACCGGCTACGCGACGTCCTCTCCAAGGATACCCATGGCCACTACCTCATCGATTATCGCCACTTCGACGATATCGAGCTCGAACCACCAGAGACCCAGGGAGAGGCGTAAGCACGAGCCGCCGACGGCGCACGCTCTCATGCCCCGAATCCGGGGTCCAAGGTTTTCTCCACAAACAGGAGCGACCCACCAAATGCATGCAAGCGGGTTTACAGTGGTCCCTGCGAAACCGGTACGTTTCGCGAAACCGGGCGCCTGCACCTCTGCGTGTCACCGGCCTTATCTGCGTAAACGGGAGAAGGTCTGCTTCTCCCGTTTTCCGATAATCCCGCACATCGAGCAGGTCTGGCTTGCTTATAGGGGGTTGTGCTGCACGCTGCGGGAATCCCAACGCCCGTAGCCGGGCTTAGAACCGCTCGACGAAGGGGGGCAGGACCCGGGACCGATAAAATGGCGGAGAGGGAGGGATTCGAACCCTCGGTACGCTTTTGGCGTACACACACTTTCCAGGCGTGCTCCTTCAACCGCTCGGACACCTCTCCCGCAGGGCGCCAAGACTAACCCAGGTTCACGGTGCGCGCAACGACGGGCCCTAGGCCGGCATCGGCAAGGGCGGTATACTGCGCACCCATGGCCAACCCCGATTTCCTGAAGAGCTTACCTTCTTTCGCGGAACGCGCCACGCAGCTTTCCCGCCACAGCACCCCCTATCGCGACCCCGTGGCACGGATCCACTGGGAACGACTGTCACGACATGCATTCTGGTTGCCCGAGCAAGCGGTCTCGTTGTATGGGATCGAGGAGTACGATGCCTTACCGTTGGCCGCCCGCCAGACACTTTCGCACCATGAATTCGCCCGTTTCCTGAACGCCGGTGTCTGGCTCGAGAGCCTATTCCTCCAGAGGCTCGCGCACGCGACGCTCAAAGGCCCGCGCGCCACGCGCATCTACCACCTTCACGAGCTACGTGAAGAAGCCGGGCACAGCCTTATGTTTCTCGAGTTCTTCGAGCGCGCCGGACTCGACGATTGCGCAACCGCCGCACACTTTGATCGCTGGCTGACATTTCTTGGCCGGCGGCTACCCTTCCATTCGACGCTCTTTTGGAGCGCCATCCTGCTTGGAGAGGAGGTGCCCGACCGGCTCAACCGTTATGTTCGCCTGCACGCCCAAGGCGTATGCCCCGTCGCCGTCGAGCTATGCGTCCTCCACAGCACTGATGAAGCCCGCCATATCGCCTATGGGCAAGAGGTGTTGCGACATCGTATCGCCTATGGGCAAGAGGTGTTGCGACATCGTCTGGAGCGTGCCGGACGTATGGCCCGCCTGGCTCTGGGGTATGCCTTGGGTGGCCTGCTGCGCCGATTCGTCGCCACTTTCTACTACCCGCCCCAGGACCTTTATATTCGCGCCGGGCTGCCGGCCGGGCCTTGGGCGGCACGCGCCGCTCGTCACGTACTACGCCGCCAGTTTGTGGCCCATTGCCTAGGTCCGACCGTAGCCCGCCTGCGCGGGCTCGGCCTTGCCATCAGCTGGCCTTAAAACTAACTCCCGTAACCCGAGGAAGAGTTCGTGCCAGTTCCCCCGCCGGTGGTGTTCTTCACCACGAGATCGTTGCGCACGCTCACGACCCCCGGGGTGGTGCGCGCGATATGCATGGCCTGACGGACTTGGCTTGCGCGATTCACAAAACCGCTCAAGATGACATGGCCACGATAAGTGTCGACCTTGATCTGGAATCCCTGCAGGGCCTGATCCTCGAGGATGCGCGCCTTGATCTTCGAGGTGATGGCGGCATCATGGAAATACTGTCCCGTGGTCTCGCGCGACGGCGTAGTTGAACAGCCGGCACCAAGCGCCAAAACCGTCCCGATCACGGCGCTTGCCAATATTCTCTTGGGACCCACTATCCGCAGTGCGTTCGTCATATAGCCGTCCTCTCGTTGTTGTTGTTTCCAGGGTCAGCCGCGGCAGGCCGCGGCGCCCGCCTCACACCTCCAGGGAATCCATCCATTTCTTGATCGCTTCCCGGGATTCTCCGTGACGCTCCTGGATCTTGCCCACCAGTTTATCGTAATTTCCGGCCGCCTCGGTAAGGTCGTCGTCGGTGAGCCGTCCCCAGCGACGTTTGGCCTCACCCTTCACCTGAACCCATTTACCTTTCACCTGTTCCTTGTTCACGGCAGCCCTCCTATATAGCCCGCGTCCGGCCCCTCACGACCCACCGCCATTGGAGTCGCCGCGCCGATTGTCATCGCGGCGATGATGTTCATCGCTATACCGGTAACGCCCGGGGCGGGCGACAAGCACCGCGGGACCCGCATGGGTCCGCGATGCTCCGTAGCTCAAGCCGTTATAGGCGGCCGACGGCACTCGTGCCGCCGACGCCATCAAAGGTGTCGCGACAAGCGCCGCGACGTACAGAAGATGCCTCCCGGTCATCGTAGACCTCCTTCATCCGACAAATGGGTGGAAACCCATTATCAGATGATAGGCAGGAGGCCGAATCTGACCTTAGGCGGTGCAGGAGCTGGGTTCCAGATGCGTAGGCTGCGGGGGACGCAGGTAGGGCGCCACGAACGGCGAAATATTACGGGCGCGCGTGGCCCCATCGCTCGCATCCCGACCCAAAAACTCCAAAAGCCAGACTTGGTGGGCAATCTCCTCATGCAGGATCGCCAGGACCAGATTATAAGTCCGGTTGTCCTTGCCCGAGGTGGCGCTGCAGAGCTCGGTATAGGCCCGCACCGACTCCTCGGCCGCCTTTAATAGAATGGGGATGATCTGCGGGACATCCGCCTCGGCCGGCAGATTGCGCAAGGCGCCAAGCCCCCCGAGTTCGCCGGCAAATGTCGCTGGCAGACGACCACCAAGTTCGTAGATGCGCGGCACGAGGGCCTCGAAATGGTTGCGATCCTCCTCCCGGGCATCATCCACCACCCGGCGCAAGGCGTCACCCTCGACACCCACGAGATGCATACGCAACAACGTGTAGTAGTAATAGTTGCCCACCTCGCCTAGCGCCCGCTCGACCAAAAGGTCCACGAGCCGCTGGGCATCCACGCCACTCCACTCCACAAGCTCCCTCGCCACGCACCGTACCATGACCGCCTCCTTCGATAGACTCCCTGGGGCGACCGATCCCGGCGCCCTCCACCAGCCAGACCTATTGTCGGATGGACGGGCCCGCTCGGCGATCAGACCTTGGTCCGAGGGCTCACTGATAGCCAGGCGCGGCGCGCTCATGGGTCATTTCGTCGCCCGCATGCGGCGTATTCCCGCTTTCCACACTGGAGGCCGCCGCCGCTACGGCGCCACGCGCCTTGTCGCGACCCTGATCCATGGCATCTGCTACCCGCCTCGTCACGCTGCGTGTGGCATCGCGCGCCGCACCGACGGCGTCGCGTACCGCGCCCGACATGCGGTCACTCTTGGTCTTCGCGAAATCGCTCAACGATGAGCGGATTTCCCGTCCGGACTTCGGCGCCAACAAAGTGGCCGCGGCGTAGCCAAGCGCCACGCCGCTCACAAACAGCATGACCTTGGGACCAGTACGAACCGGAGAGACGGGCAGGTATTGTGCATTGGCTTCCATGGAAACACCTCCTGAATGGGAAATTTTGGCTTCAGACATCGCGCGGACTGCGCCCCACCAAGTAATACACGATCATACCCACCAGCGGAAACACCAGCACCACCACGATCCACAGCACTTTATGGCCGATACGCGCAGACCCCAGCAGTATGCTGATGATGGCAATCACGTCGAGAACCGCAATAACAGTCCCCAAAAGCGAGTATGAGCCCATATCCCTCACCCTTTATCGTTCTTGCGAGGCAGTCATGAGTCTACGCGCAGACCTCATGCCGGCCATCGACCTCAGGGCCTATATGGTCAACGTCAGGTGGGGAATATGTAATGGAAAAACTCGGTGCGGCTCGAAACGCCGCATTTCTCGTAGATCGTGCTAATGTGTTGCTTTAATGTCTTCTCGGAATTCCCTGTCAGTCTTGCCATTTCCTGAGTCGAAAGCCCCTTCAGCAGGAGTCGTGCCACCTCACATTCCTTGTTGGTCAGGGTGGCCTGATTCAAAGCGCGCTCCCGCGCCCCGATGAGCCCCTTGGGCTCCTGCCACAACCGCTCCAACACACGCTTCAAATCGCTTGTGGAGAACGGCTTCTCAAGCAGATAGGCCGCACCGTGATTCAAGGCCTCCTTGACGCGCGTCTGATCGGCGAATGCGCTGATCACGACCACCGGAATAGGCATACCAGCAATTCTAAATGTGGTAATAGTTCTCAATACGAGCCCCTCCCGATACCAGCGGACTTCGGGGGCTGGACAAAAGCCGGGCATTGTTGTATAACGTCGCTGGGTCATAAAAACTCATGCGAGTGCGGCTTGGCGTTTCCATTTCTCACACTCAAATCCCTGAGCTTTGGCGCCATGATCACCGCCATCAAGGAGGTATTCAAGGGACTGCCGGATCAGCGCAAGGGGAAGAATGGCGTCTACGCAATGGAAGACGCCGCATTGGCGGCGTTTTCGGTATTCTATACCCAGAGCCCGTCGTTTCTCGCCCATCAAAGAGCGATGGAGAAGACCAAGGGGAGGAGCAATGCCCAGAACCTCTTCGAGATGGTGTTGATCCCGACCGATGCCTGCATCCGTAAGCTGCTGGATCCGGTCGACCCCCAGCATGTCTATCCCCTGTTCGAGCAGATCTTCGATGCCCTCGATGCCGGCGGCCATATCGATTCGTTTCGCGTGAAGCTCGATTCTTCCTCCCCGGAGGCCGACACGTTGCTCATGGCCTTGGACGGGACGCAATACCACCAATCCGCCGACATCCATTGCCATCAGTGCACGAAGACCGAGCACAAGGATGGCTCGGTGAGCTATTCCCACACGATGGTCAGTCCGGTCGTGGTGACGCCCGCATCCAACGAAGTCATCTGCCTGCCCCCGGAGTTCGTCGAGCCCCAGGATGGCCACGCGAAGCAGGACTGCGAAACGATGGCCGCGAAGCGCTGGTTTGCCGCCCATGGCAACCGCTACGCGGCGCGGGGCGCGACCTTCCTGGGCGACGACCTCTACGCGCGTCAGCCCCTCTGCGAGCAAGTCCTGGCCTCGGGGGGAAACTTCATCTTCGTCTGCAAGCCAAGTTCCCACGGCACTGTCTACGAATGGATCAACGACCTCCAGCGCATCAACGCGGTCCCCACCCATCAGGTCACGTGGCGCAAAGGCAGAACGGTATACACCGATACCTACCGCTTCGTCGCCGATGTGCCCTTGCGCGATCGCGACGACGCCCTCAAGGTCAACTGGCTCGAGCTCACCACCAGGGATGCCTCCGGCCAGGAGACCTACCACAACGCCTGGATCACCCGCCATGCGCTCGACTCGGACAACGTCGCAAGCATCGCCGAAGCGGGACGGGCGCGATGGAAGATCGAGAACGGTGCCAACAATGTGATGAAGACCAAGGGCTATCATCTCGAGCACAATTTCGGCCACGGCGAACAGCATCTCGCTTCGCTCTTTGCCACCTTCAACCTGCTGGCCTTCCTGCTGCATACGTTCCAGGGCATGGTCAGCGAGAAGTACCGGCTGGTACGCGAGCATCTCGGCACGCGCACGAAATTCTTCCATGATATCCAGGCGCTTACGACCTACTGGTGCTTCGAGAGCTTCGAGGCCCTGCTCGACTTCATGATCAAGGGCCTCGAAATCGAAGGGCCCGACAGTAGTTAAACATGGACGATATCCGCTTCTGCGGCCAACCGCTGGATGAGGCACAGCTTGCGCTCATCGTCGAGCTCGCCCGCCGCTATGGGCGCTTAAGCCGCCATGAGCTTGCGCTGACGGTATGCGAACTCCTGGATTGGCGCCGCCCCAAGGGCCAACTGAAATCCATCGAATGCCGGGCGCTACTCGAGAAGTTGCATGACAACGGCCGCATCTGCCTGCCGGCACTCAAGGCGGGCCGCCCCAAAGGCGCCGCTACGTCCACGCGCATGGCCTGGGACCCGGAACCGTCCCTCATCGATGTTCCGCTCGAAGCGCTCAGGCCCGTTCGTCTCGAGCGCGTGGAGACATGCGCCCAACGCGATCAGTGGCGAAGCCTGGTCGCGCGTCATCATTACCTCGGCCACCGCGTGCCCTTTGGCGCTCATCTGCGCTACCTGATCAAGGCCGCCCAGGAAAACGTGCTGGGCTGCCTCCAGTTCTCCTCGCCCGCCTGGCGCATGAGCGCGCGGGATCGGTGGATCGGGTGGGACGACGCCACCCGGGCCGCGCGCCTGCAGCACACCGTGTCAAACTCGCGCTTCCTGGTCCTGCCCCACGTGCGCGTCAAGAACCTGGCCTCCCATGTGCTGGCGCTTGCCCTGCGACAGGTCACCACCGATTGGACGGCCGCCTACGGCGTCCAGCCCCTGTTGGCCGAGACCCTCGTCGATCCCGCCCGCTTTACCGGACATTGCTATCGGGCCGCCCACTGGATCGACGTCGGTCTCACCTCCGGCCGCGGCCGCCAAGACCGCCACCATGAACGCCATGGCGCATGTCCCAAGCGCGTCTTCCTCTATCCCCTCGTAACCGACGCGCGCGAAAAACTCCAAAAGCCTTCAAGGCCCCTAGCGTAAGCCGGCAAGAAGTGATAATCGTTTCTACTTTTAGAATTGCTGATGAGCCCCTTGGGCTCCTGCCACAACCGCTCCAACACACGCTTCAAATCGCTTGTGGAGAACGGCTTCTCAAGCAGATAGGCCGCACCGTGATTCAAGGCCTCCTTGACGCGCGTCTGATCGGCGAATGCGCTGATCACGACCACCGGAATAGGCATACCCGCCTGCTCGATTTTGCGCAGGATCTCAAGCCCGTCGGGCTTGCCGGTATCGAGCATGATGTCCGTAATCACGGCGTCATATGACATCTCCTTCCAGGCCGCCAATGCCTCCTCGAACGTCGAGACCCACCGGCACGCCATGCCAAGTCCTTGCAGAGACTGCGAAAGGGCCTGCCCCGCTACGGCCTCATCCTCAATCAACAGTATCTGCCGAGTGCGGCGCATAGTGCCGGTATCGCGACGTCGCGATTCCTGCATCCCTGCCGCCAAACCGCTCTTTGCCAATCGTGCCGTCATCACTTCCCCTTTTTATGCAAACATACTATTTCGGTCGTCTTACAACAACTCCTGCGGCGCGATCACTGCACCGCCCCGCGCATCGGTACCGCAACACGCCCCTTCCGGCTCTTGGCCGCCAACAGCTGCGCATCGGCTGCGCGTCGCAAGAACTCTGCGGATGTCGCCGGATAGGTGGAAATACTATAAGAAAACCGCATGGGCCATAGGGACATCGTGCTTTCAGCAACGTCCTTTACGAGCCTCATGGCCAGCTCGTTGGCCAATCGCTCACCGATCTCGGGAAGAATCATGGCAAACTCGTCGCCCCCTATGCGGCAGGATATATCCACGCCTTTGCGGGCCCGTTCCGCCAGCACCTTGGCGGTGCGCCGCAAGATCTCGTCACCGCCTGAAAGTCCAAGATGGGTGTTGGCTTCCTTGAAATCGTCGAGATCGATGAGGAGCAGGGAGACGTCCCGCCGATACCGTTCCGCGCGCGCCAATTCGCGGTTTAACGCCCTATCGAAATTCCGGCGATTCCCTATCCCGGTTAAAGGATCGTGCTCCGCAAGCCATGCCACGCGCGCATACTCAGCGCCGTTGCGCACGCTTAGGGCCAATATCCGCGCGCAGGCCTGGGCAAAATGCCGCTCCCAGGCCGAGAAGTCCTCGCCGGCGCCATCACGGATAAAGTCAAGACGCCCTACGCAGACATAATCCACAGCAAGTGGCACGGTCAAAACCACAACGCCGCGCCCCGATCCGGGTTCTCCTTGGAAATACGGCAACGCCTCGATATCGGCGTCGCGTGCGGCGTGGATCACATCCAGGTCACAGAGGCTTAGTTCCGGTGAGCGCTTGAAGGCGCAGGTTTTTATGGCCGCGTGGCCGCCGGCCCGTGACCAGTGCGCGCGCACCTCGAGAACCTCGTCTTCCAGTTGGAGTATTACCACATGTTCGCACGGGATGAGCTCAGCCATGGCCGTTAACGTCGCCGGAAGGGCTTCATCGAGATCCAGGGACTTTCCAGCCAGGTAGGCAATCTGCATCAGCCAGTCGAACCCCGTCCCCTTGATCTTACCGCGGCTCTCATCCGGCCCCATTTCGTAGCGCTCATTATATGGACGGCTCTATTCTACAAATGGGTGGGCCCGCCCCTATCGGACGTTGGTCGGAATAGCGGATCGAAAACGGCAAGATTATCGAATATTCACGAGCCCGCTTTGTCCATGGTTGCACGCACCGCCTCTATGAGGGTACTTACGCCAAATGGCTTGGCTAGGTATCCGGCGAACCGCGACCCACGGGTTTTTTCCTCGGCGCTTGCCTCATCATAACCACAGCACAGGAGCACGGGGATACGTGCGTTAATGGCCTGCATCTCCTTGCAGGCATCCTCCCCGCCCTTGCGCGGCATGGAGAGATCAAGGATGACGAGATCGATCTCGGCCATATGCTCGCGAAATATCCGGACCCCCTCCACGCCGTCAGGGGCCACCAGCACGCGGTAGCCAAGCGGTTCCAGGGCACGCTGGGCGAGCGATCGCAGCATTTCCTCATCGTCCACGAACAATACGGTGTGATGCCTGACATCGCGCGGCCGGCGCACCTCTTCAGTACCACGCCGCTCGCGCTCGGGCGCGGCCGGCAACACGATACGCACCGTCGTGCCACGCCCGGGGGCGGTGTCGACATCGATACCACCGCGATAGGCCTTCACGATACTCAAGACCACGCTAAGACCTATACCCCTGGCGCCCTCTTTGCTGGAAAAAAAGGGCTCGAAGATGCGCCTGACAAGGGCCGGTTCCATGCCGCGTCCGGTGTCCGAGACCTCAAAGACGGCATGCAGGCCGGGTTGCGGTCGACCATAGGCAAACATATCAGCGACATCGTCTGCGATATCCATGCGATCCGTGGTGATCGACAGTGTGCCGCCGCCCTCGGCCATTGCCTCGCTCGCGTTCAGACAGAGATTCAGCATCACCTGCTGAATCTCGGCGGGGTCGGCCTCGATCGGCGGAATATCGGGTCGCAGGGCCTTGCGCACCACGATCGACTTCTGCATCCGCGACCGGAGAATGACCAGCATCGTTGTCACCATGCTGTTCAAGTAGACGGACTCCAGCGACCCCTTGCCCGGTCCCGCGAAGTCCAAAAGCTCACGGTTGAGCTCGGCGGCGCGCTCCGAGGCCTGGATGATGGTCTCGATATCCTTTTGAACAGTATGCTCGGGCGCCAAGGCCATGCGCGCAAGCTCAGCACTCCCTACGATGCCGGTCAGGATATTGTTGAAATCGTGGGCAATTCCGGCCGCCAGAACCGCGGTGTTCTCGTGCTTTTGCGACCTTATGACGAGCTCCCGCAACCGCTGCGCATTATCCTCGGCCTCCCGGCGTCGTGTCACGTCGCGTGATACCACGACCCAATGCCCGGGCGTGGTCAGGGGGGCGGCCGAGAATTCGGTCCAGAACATCTCGCCATCGCCACGATAATCGACGAGCTCGGCACGCACCGGCTGTCCGGCACGCATCTCCTGCCGTATCTCGTCGAGCTTGCGCCTGTCGGTCCGTGGACCCGGCGCCAGACATAAAAGCTCACGGTCCTCTTGCGCGCGACCCGGCGTGCCCATGCGGCGAACACAAGCGGAATTGCGGTAGATGACCTCGTGCCCATCCGCTGACCGGTTGCGGGCAATCAGTAACGATTCATCGAGGTAGGATAGGGCTTCACTCAAAAGCTCGCGGCCCGCGCGCCCTCGCAAGACACCGTGCAGGCGCGCGCCGAGCCGCGCGCCCTGATGACGCGACACGACGTCGAGCACCCCCCAGCGCAGACCGGCTGTGACAAGGCCATCATCGACCTCCTGGGCGACCACGATCACGGGCCGCACCACCACATCCTGCACGGTATCCTGCCAGATGCGAAACACCGACTCGCTTATGACAATGACATCCAGCGTGAGGTCCTGGAGCCGGGCGCGCGCCGCCGGCGACCAGGGCCGTTCCTGGACGTCCAGGGATATTTCCTCATTGCGACAGATCTTTGCCACCCATGCAGGGTCGACGTCGAGACACAGGACCGACAAGATTGGCTTGGCAACACTCATGCGGAATACTCGGTTTTCGGGTTGAAAAAGCGTCAAGGAGCCGTCCGGTGTTACGGCGACCGGAAGCGGAGCACGAAACGCGTACCAGCGGGCCCGGTATGACCCAACGACAAGGGCGCCCCGGCGGCGCTCGCCAGGGCATGGGCGATGGCAAGTCCAAGACCCATGCCGCTCGTACGCGTCGTCGTCAAGGGCTCGAACAAACGCTCGCGCACTTCGTCGGGCAGGCCCGGACCACTGTCCTCCACCCACATCTCGATCTGATCGCCCGCTTGGTGGACCTGCACATACAGGCTGCGTGCGGCCGGCGGTGGCTGCTCGGACAGTATCTGTAGCGAGTTCAGGATCAAATGATCGATAGCCTGCACCAGGAACTTGGGGTCCGCCACCACCATCGTATCGCGCCCTGCGTCGACCGTGAGAGTGACCCGCGACTGACGCGCGAGCGGGCGCACCATCTCCGCGACTTCAGTTAGCACCTCGGCGAGACTGATAGGGCGCCGCGCGATCTCCCCGGAAAACTCCGCGATCTGGGCCACGACGCGGCGCACCCGGACATTGATGCGCTCGAGCTGCTCCAACACCTGCCGGCGCACCTGGTCGGTATCGGCCCCGGGGGACTCCAGAGACTCTATGAGCAGATGGATGTTATGGAGGGGATTACGTACATCGTGAAGGACGGCCGACAGACTGATCCACAAGGCCTGATTGCGCTCGACACTCATGAGCCGTTGCCGGAATCCCTCTGAGGTCACCAGCGCCTGCGCGAGCTTGGTGCGGGCATGCCACCATGCGCCAAACGCCCCCGCCCCTCCTCCCACCAATGCCGGCACCCCAAACAAGAGAAGGGCCGGATCGCGCGGCGAGACGAGCGCGTCCAATAGCCGGTAGTGATAGCCTACGGCGCCGGCGACAAGACCCAAAACCACACCGCCCAGGGTATACAAAGCGCCGCTGAGATCTTGTCGGGCGACCCCCTCGGGCGGCCGCGCACCACGCAGGTACAGCAGGTTGGAACGGCTTGCATGGCCACTGCCACGACGTCCGATAGCCTTGCGCAGGCGATTGGCCACATGACCGTGATCATCTTGCTCGGGGCAACTTCCTGTCATGAATCCGTTCCTCTTGGCCGCCGCCACGAAGCCTGATTCGAAACACACGCCCCCCGCGTATCCTGTGGATCGGATGGGGCGAGCCGGCCAACCTTGGCCTTGAGCTCTCCAGAAATGGCGGAGAGGGTGGGATTCGAACCCACGTGGGGCGATGCCCCCAACAGATTTCGAGTCTGCGCCGGTATGACCGCTTCGGTACCTCTCCCCGGGACGATAAGCTTAACCGGTGTCGCCAAGAAAGGATAGAGGGGGTATGATCGAGCCCATGCGCACGCCCGGCGACAGAATGAAGGGGACAGGGCCCAGGCCTTTGCCATGGTTCCACACCCCATATTAAGAACCCTGGCGCTGGCCGCCCTCGCGGCGGTTATGCTCGACGGGTGCTCCTCCCGTCACGTCCAGCCAAAGCTCGTGCGCCTCCCGGACCAGGGACACGGTGAACTGGTCGTCCTGACACGCAGCGGCCCTACGACCTATTACGAAGGGGCGCAGGGACCAGCGGGGATGGAATACGACATGGCCCGGGATTTTGCCGATTATCTCGGACTGAAACTGAAAATCAAGGTCATTGCGCGTGACCGCGGACTGATGCGGGCCCTGGCCGCCGGAGAAGGCAACCTCGTGGCCGGCCTTGCGATCACATCGGCGCGGAAACAGGAGGCGCGCTTCGGTCCACCCTACCAAGTCATCCACGAAGAGCTTGTATACCGTGCCGGTACCCGCAAGCCCGACAATGCCCGCGCCCTGATCGGGCGACCGATCGAGGTGGTGGCGGGATCGAGCGCGGCCACGGCCCTCGCGCGTCTGCGCCCGACACTGCCGCATCTGGCCTGGACCGATACCACCCACATGCAGGCCGATGAACTGTTGTTCCTGGTATGGCAGGGCCTGTTGCGCTTCACGGTCGCTGACTCCAACGTAGTCGCGGTCAATCGCCGCTACTACCCGGCGCTACGCGTCGCCTTTACCGTCGGACCACCACGGGCATTGGCCTGGGCGTTCCCAAAGAAGCGCGACACCAAGCTCTACCGCGCCGCCTTCCGCTTCTTTGCGCAGCTGCGGCGCTCGGGACAGTTGGCCGACCTGATCGCCCGCTACTACGGCGTTACACGATTCAACTACGTCCATATCCATACCTATTTGAGACGAGTGCGGGTAGCGCTGCCGCTCTACGCCCCGCTCTTTCGGAGCGCCGGCGCCCGTTATCACATCCCCTGGCGTCTGCTGGCCGCGGTTAGCTATCAGGAGTCACGCTGGGACGCCAACGCCGAATCGCCGACCGGGGTTCAGGGCCTCATGATGCTAACTAATGACACCTGTCTCTCGGTGGGGGTGACGGATCGCCTGAACCCACGCCAGAGTATCGACGGAGGGGCACGCTACCTGCGCGCGCTCCTCGACGCCCTGCCCTCTGATATCCCGCAGCCCGACCGGACCTGGATGGCACTGGCCGCCTACAATATCGGCGTCAATCATCTTGAGGACGCCAGGTGGCTTACACGCGAACAAGGGGCCAACCCGGATCGCTGGACCGACGTCGAGCAACGCCTGCCGCTTCTCGAAGACCCCTGGTGGTTTCGCAAGACCCGCTACGGCTACGCCCCGGGCTACACGGCCGTGCAATACGTCAATCGTATCCGGGTCTACTACCGGATCCTTCGCCACCTCCGCCAGACCTCGGGGGCCACGCGCTCGCTACTCTTTCAATTGAGCGAGCCCGCGATCTGAGCCGTCGGCACGACGAGCACGGAAGAAATCACGCAGGAGCGCCTCGCATTCCGCCGCCAAGACGCCACCGGCAACCGACACGCGATGATTGAAACGGGCATCGTCTGTGAGCGTGAAGGCCGAACCCGCGGCCCCCGCGCGCGGATCCGCTGCGCCGAACACGAGACGCGCAATGCGCGCATGCACGAGTGCGACGGCGCACATGGCGCAGGGCTCCAGGGTGACATACAAGACGCAATCCTTGAGACGGTAATTGCCGATCCGCGCCCCGCCGGCGCGCAACGCCAGAATCTCGGCATGGGCAGTCGGATCATAAAGGGCGATCGGGCGGTTACCGGCGCCCGCAAGCATGACACCGGCGCGCACCAGAACCGCGCCGACCGGCACCTCGCCCGCACGCCCGGCATCCGCGGCCTGTGCCAGCGCCACAGCCATCCAATGCTCGTCGTCCCGCACCATCGGCTCCTCGATATCATCGCTCATCCGCGTTCACCAATTTCTGAATAAACCAGTTCAACCCTGATCCCCAAGGCTTCCAGCCCCCAAGCCCGCCCAAGGCCCGACACCACAGCCGTCACGACTGCTTATACTAGTACGGCGACATCGGACGCGTCGCTTCACGCGACAACCCTTTCCCGCGCTTGTCGAGGAGCGTCATGCCAGGACCACAGACCGGGCACCCCGACCTTGCGCGTCTCGTGATGCGTCTGGGCTTTGTAAGCCTCTTCGCCGACTTAAGCTACGAAGGCAGCCACGCCATCCTCGGCTCGTTCCTGGCCGTCCTCCAGGCAGGCCCGTTGCTGGTCGGTCTGGTGGCCGGGGCAGGCGAACTGCTGGGCTCGGGCGTGCGCCTGGTCTCTGGACAGCTGGCAGACCGCACCCACCGTTACTGGTCAATCATGGCCGCGGGTTACGTCGCAAACCTGCTCGCCGTCCCGGCGCTTGCGATCGCGCAAAATCTCGCGGTCGCCATCCCCTTGATATTCGCCGACCGACTCGGCAAAGGCCTGCGCACGCCGGCGCGCAATGTCGTGCTGGCGCAGGCCGGTGAACGGCTGGGGGCGGGAAAGGCCTTCGGCCTACACGGCGCCCTAGACCAGATCGGTGGCCTCCTTGGACCGCTCATCGTGGCCGGCATCGTGGCCGTGCGCGGCTATCGCGCGGCATTCGCCTTTCTGCTGGTGCCGGCTGCTGCGGCGCTCGTGATGTTCCAGCGGGCCCACGCCATGGCGCCCCCCGCTTGCGCCAAGCCGGCTACCATACCTTCGATGGCATTCGCACCGATCTTCTATGGATATATGACCTTTGCCGCCTTTACAGTGATGGGCTTTGCGCACTTCATCCTGTTTTCGTATCACCTGTCGATCACACATCGCGTACCGCCGCCCTGGATACCCGCGCTTTACGCAGTGGCGATGGCCGCCGACGGACTCGCCGCCATGGCTTCCGGTCGGCTCTTTCATCGCGCCGGACTCAAGGTGCTGTACCTGCTCCCGCTGCTCCTGCTGCTGGCCGACCCGCTGCAGTTTCTGTCGCGATCACCGATGGCCATAGGTGCGGCGGCCGTAGTCTGGGGGGTTGCCCTAGGCGTCCAGGACGGTACGCTGCGCGCAGGACTCACCCATTTCGTCCCAGCCGAACGCCGGGGATCGGCCTTCGGGCTCTTCGATGCCGGTTTTGGGTTTGCGTGGATGATTGGGAGTCTTGCGATGGGCGCCCTATACCGTCTCAGCCCGCGTGATGTCGTGATATTCGGCGGCGCGACGGAACTCATCGCTTTGGGCCTTTTGACCGCTCTCGCAAGGCGCGCGACCTCCTCCCCTCAGGCATCGCCATAAACGCAGGCCGCAAGCGGTCTGGGGTTCACCTGCCGGCCCAACGGGATCCCGGAACCCCTAACCGCTCTCGTTTTCCGTCTCTTCGACAAAACTATGGGCCGAGGCCTTGGGCAACACCCGGGGCGGAATCAGGAAAAACCACGCGACGAAGGCGCCCGCCAGACACAACCACATCGAAAGCCGCAACAGGTTGTCAAGACTCACGGTATGCGCCTCGACCGCCAAAAATCCCTGCAGGGCACCGAGCGGTCCCGTGGCCGTGTGTCCATAACGCGAAATCTCCGCGGCCAGGGCATTACTCGCCCGCGCGCTGCCGCGCGACCAATAGACCGCCAGCACCGTCACGCCGATATTGGCGCTGAACACGCGTATGAAATTCGCGGTGGTGGCCGCCGCCGGTACCGCGGCGACCGCAATCTCGGACATGATGATCATGGTCAGCGGGACAAACAGGATGCCGACCCCGAGTCCCAGGACGACCAACGGCCAGAATAGATCGGATAGGGCGCTTCCCGGATGCACCGACAGCATGCCATAGGCGCCGCCCAGCAATAGAAAACTCAGGCTCGCCAGGCGCCGCAGGCCAAACACGCCTCGCAGATGGTCGAGGGCTGCCGACAAAGGCAGTGCCCCGAGGCCCACCGGTAGCAACAGGACCCCGCCCCACAGGCCGTTATATCCAAGGTCCTCTTCGGCCCACAACGGCAGAATCGATGCCCACCCCATGAATAGCGCCCAACCGAGACTCAAAAGCAACAGACCGAGCACATAATTGCGGCGCCTTAGATAATGGAACTGCAGCAGGGGATGACGCGCCCGCGCCTCATACCAGCCGAATAAATAAAGGCAGACGGCGGCCGCGAACGACGCGTCGCGAATGAATGGTGAGTACCACCAGCCGTGCTGCTCACCCTGATCCAGCACCACTTGTAGCGCCATGAGGCCCGCATAAAGGAGCGCAAAACCGAGAAAATCAAAGGGCGGGGCCTCGGATACGGGCAGGACCGTGGTCTCCCGGATACCACGGCCGCCCGCCCACAGCGCGACGAGCCACAGTGGCACCGTCAACCCAAAGATCAGGTGGAAACCGACCGTGGTCGCAAGCCACCCGCCGATCGCCGGTCCGACGAAAAACGGCAGGAGCATGGCGTTGCTCCAAAGCACAGTGACAATGCCATGACGACGCGTCGGGGTCGCGGCGAGAAACACACTCTGACTCAAGGGAACGAGAAGACCCGCGCCCAGGCCCTCCATCGCCCGCGAGACCAACATGACCCATAGGTTATGAGTGAATGCGCCTATGAGGCTGCCGGCCGCCGCCAACCATACCGCCCCCTGAAAGACCCGGCGCCGCCCGAAGCGACGCGTGCTCCACGGCATGAGCGTGATGCCAAGCGACCAATGCACCACGAAATAGGTGAGCGTCCAGAGCGCGCGGTAACTGCTGGTGGCAAGACCGCCGCCGATATAGGGAAAGATGGCCTGCACCCCAGCCCCCTCGAAAGAACCGAGCGCCAGCGCCAGACCCACGCCCCCAAATAGGGCGACCAGTCGGACGGGTTGGGGGTCGGGTTCGCGAGACACGGGGGACACAGACACTATTTTAGTATATCACTATATGAATATGTATTACAGATTAGCGATGCTACTGGAGAAGATCTCGCGCCGCGCGGCCCGGGCAGCGCCCGTCAATCCTCATATCCGGCGACGGTCTCGAGACCTGTATTGCGTTCGACAAAGGCCTCCCACTCCGCCCAGCCAAGCGGCACAAGGGGACCGTCGATGAGTGCCGGCAGGTCTCGGGCCGCTTCTTGATAGCGTGCCAGCGCCGCGAAGTCCGCCGGATATCGATCCGCATCCACCCCGACAAGTCCTCCATACCGCCGCGCCCGCTGCACGATCTCCCGCCAACCGTCGACGGGCTCGAGATCGACCGAGGAAGCCCCGTGGGAAAACAACCAGAGATAGATGTAATCAAACGACGGCCGGCCCTCCAGGTAGGCACGCAGGGCGCCCGCCGACGGCTGCGCGGTGAACACCATCCAGAACGGCAGGTAGCCGCGCGCGGCGGTAAGCTTGGGCTGCATGAGGATAAAGGACGAACCGAGCAGGCCGCGCGGCGTATATCCCCGACAGTGATACCAATGGGCGTAGAGATCGGCCACGACCGGACTCAGATCCTCGGGTCGCTCCATGACGAGCCCGCGCAGCCGCCACCCTTGTCGTCGCGCCAGCCGCTTCAGGTCATCGATCAATGTCGGTTCGAACCCCCATTCGGCCTCGGGCGCCCAGTCATCCGACGGCGGAGGCCGCCAGGTCCGTACAGCGGCCGCCTCGCGTCCCAGATAGGCGCGGATGCGCGCGCTGCCTTGATGATACTCCTCGGGAGACATGCCGCCCGCGCCGCCAAACTGAAAGACATGGCGCGGCCCGTAGCGATGCACGGGCCACCGCAAGCGGCAATCGACGATATACAAAGTCGCGCCGCGCGCAAGCGTCTCGGTCAGAAACCGGGCATAGGCCCGCGGAAGCCGACGCCATTTAAACCGAAAATAGCTCATGCCCGCGATCATGAGACGGTCCTGATTTGGGTCATGCATATGGTGCAATTGCAGATCCGGGTGGCGCCGCAGGATGCGCTCGGCCAAGGGCACCGCCCAGGCCGCATCGGCGGCCGGATCATCAGGGGAGATACCGTCCCGTCGCACCGGCATGAGAAAGGTCTGGGGAAGCCACGGGGCCCCAAGGGCCGCCGCCAAGTGAACGGCGGCGCCATTGGAGGCGCCGATCAAGGCCGCCGGGTAACGCCGCCTCGGGTAGCGGTCCACGGCCCAGTCCGCCACGGACTCCAACGCCGCTCCGGCGGCCGCGGCCGGCGGCACCGCCTCGAGTACCCCGCTCATCCGGTACAGTGAACGGCGCAGACGTTCAGGGACGCGGTTGGCAAGCGGCGCCATGCCGCGCACGATCGCCCTCAAGGGCCTTGGCATGGTGTCGATGAGGGCGTAATCCCCACCCGCCAGCGCCTCCGCCGTGGTCCGCAGCATGCTCGACGCCGAGTCGAAATTGGCGATATAACGGCATGACGAGGCGCTCATGATGGCAGCCGCAGGAAGGGCCGTACGGCATCCACGAAGGCCCCCGGCGCGGCGTAATGGACGGCGTGCCCCCATCCCCTGATCACGCGCAACTCGCCGTGCGGTGTAAGGCCCGCGAGATACCGCGCCCAGCGCATCGGCACCAGGGGATCATGTTCGCCACGCACTATGAGCGTCGGGGCCTTAATCCTCGGCATCTTATCCTCGATGCGATCAGCCAGCGCCATGCGTGCCGTACCGAAGGCACGGCGCAGACCGGCCCGCCAATAATCCCCCAGGGAGATCGCCGTCAGCGAGGCAGGCTCGTAGCGGGAATTGGCGATAAGCCTGCGCCCTTGCAACCCCATGCGCCGGGCGCTGGCATCCACCGTCGGGCCCTGAAGAACGATACGGTCGATACGCTCCGGATGGCGCACGGCAAGCTCCGCGATGATCTGGCAACCGAAGGAGTTCCCCACCCAGTGGGCGCGCACCAGACCGTTGGCGTCGAGAAATTCGACCAATGCATCCGCGAGCTCGGGGATACGCAGGAGATGGTGGGGCTTGGCGCTACGACCATAGCCCGGGAGATCGACTGCCAGCACCCGGGTCTGTGCCGCGAGCAAGCGCGCGGCCGGTAGCATGTAGCGGCTTGCGATCACGAGCCCATGCACAAACACGACGGCTCTTGTGGCGCCAGGCGTCCCGGTATTGGTCATTGCCCAAAGGGTACCCCAGCGCGTACCTACCCTGTATCCCCGCAACGGCCCGCGCGTCCCCCTCACGATATACCCCCTCGCGTGGTCAGACCTGATGGCTGAAGTGCCGGGATCCGCCGGTTGCAGCGCCCGCCCCGACCCCTGTTGGCAGTCTGCGGAGCCGCTGCCGCGGTGACTATCCGGCCTAGGGCGGCACCCCCTGCGCCGGCCCCATCAACGTCAGCGTCTCTTCCAGGCGGGTCGGCGGAACCATTGCGCCATGCGTCCCACGGTCACCCGGAACACCGCCCTCACAGACGGAGGAACGCGCGTGACCCGCGCCAAAAAATGCGCAAAGAACACGATTCCGAGGGCGGGTATCAAGAACAGGGCGACGATCGCGATCTCCCACTTCATGGGCACGGCCCGGTTCGTGTCGGGTGTCGTCACGTCGGAAGGCGTCGGCGGCTGCCATTGATCCTTCCCCGCCGCGGCCCCGCTTGGCAAGGACGTGCCCAGGGCCCGCGCGGCTGCCGGGTATTGCGCACGCATGCGCTTTGCGGCTGCGACGTCTTCAAGGTCCAAAAACGTGGTCGTCGACGAGGCCCCCCGCCAGACCTTGACCTCCGCACCATCGGGCTCCATCCAGCGCGCCACCACCGGTCCATGAGCCAGGCTGCCGCTCAGATCCGTAGGCCGCCCGTATTTGTAGCGCACCATCGTGATGATGTTCTTCACCTGCCGGGTGTTGTCGAAGCTCGGGAAGGTGTATTGCGCGATCGCAAAGCGCCCCCCACGCGTGAAATCGACCGTAAGCCGGCTTGCCCCCTGCAATCTTGCCGGCTGGCCATTGATCCTATAGGTATCGAACCACTGCTCCGACTCCTTCGCCGGGGTCTTGAAGCCCGCGCGCGCCAGGGCGGCATTCACACGCGCGCGTGTCGCCCCGACCACCGGTACGCCGAAAAATGCCACCTTGTGCGCGCTCGCCACACCCACGCCCAACATCATCACCACGACCGCCGCCGACAGCTGCCGCCAACACCCTTCCGCCTGTCTCACGTTCACACTCTCCCGCGGTCCGCCACGGCATCCGTCCGTTTGCGCCCGTCAAAGCTCCTGTCGTCTCGCCGATCGCGAATAATCCCCATACTCCTCGCTCTCCGAGACGCCCACCACACCCGATATCCACTGCCAAAAATGCCAAGACACGAGGCACATGGTTGGTAAAGACAGCCCCGTCATCACCGCCCCGGCGATATGCACGTCCGTCACGCGGCTCACACCCCACACCAAAGGCGTGCCGGTCGACGGATCCATGCTTTTCATGGCGCTCCAGAACCACATCGTGCCCATGACCATCATCGCAAACTCCATCGCCCACACATACAACCCTTTGCGCAGGTGGTTCTGCAGGTTCGGAAAGGCCGGAAGGGCCCGCAAGGATTGCATCCACACGATCATCCCGAGCGCGAGGTAGACCCCGGGCAGCAGACCAAACACCAGCACGTTGCGCAGCCCCAGCGCCATCTGATCTGCCATATCCCACAACACGAGAACGATGGCAAGGGCGACGGTCGTAACGAGCGGGCGGTGCAGTACGCGCAAGACAGACCACCATGGCCCCTTCAAGCGCATCGAATCCACGAGCGAAAACGGGATGCCAAGCACCATCAAGGGCGCCGCGAACTCGAACTCACCCATGAGCTTTACTGTATAAAGCGTCATGGACCGCTCCACGAAGCCGTTTAAAGGCGACTCCCAGAGCGCCAAGGCGAGCAGCAGGCCCGACACGAAAGACCACACCTGTCCCACCGACCACAGCCGTGCATCGCCGCCGCGTGCCCGATAACGATCATAACGCCCTAAATACAGGCGCAGCACGGTGAGGGCCGCCAACCACGGCAATGGGTTCAGATCCGCCGTCCAGAAGCGCCACGTCGCGGCATCCACCCCGGCCGCGCCATAGCCCGCGTAATACACCCCCACCCACAGAAAGCCCAGAGGCACGACAAGCCTCCAGCGCCGCGCCAGGCTGTTACCGTCTTCGCCCGCCATCGTTTCCATCCCGCTCATGTCTCGCTACCCTCTAAGCTCCCACCCCGCCAAAGCGCGCCGAGATCGTCCGCCGCCGTTCCACACCCTGGCGACGCGCCCTCGTCTCCGTTCAGCCACATCCCGTATTCCATCGCCCATCGACCGCCCCGGCATTCGTCAGTCGCGATTCGCAGCCAAGCGAGGCGCCCCGAACACCGCGTGCCGCAGCCGGCACTTCCCACGCCTGAGCGCCTCTGTCCCGCATAACGACGACCTGCCGGAAGGCGCACGCTTTACCGGATACCATGACGGCATCCCGTTCGCAGTTCCGGGTTCGCCAACCTCCGTATCGGCGCCACTTCGCAACTGTTCATTCGCCATGACACGCCGTCCTCTCACGGATGCCGCACAAAAAAGCCGGGGCCATCACAGCGCCCCGGCTCTTTTTTATGTCAGGGGCCCGGCATCACCCGCTCCACCCCCGACCACTCTCACTGCGCCGTCCCTTACTTGACGACGATCTTTCCAAACATGCCCGTGGCGGCATGGCCCGGGATCTGGCAAACGTAGTAATACGTGCCGGCAGTCGGATGCCACGTGAAGGTCGCATAACCGAATTTGCCCGCCGCGGGTACCGGCGAGAAGCCCGTCCCCACTATGATCGGCGCGATCTGCGGGATCACCGCGTACGGCGGACCCTTCTTCGTCACATCGAAGCTATGCCCGAAACCCTTATTGGTATTGATGAAGGTAAACTTCACCGTCGCACCCGCCGGGAAGTCCAGCGTCGGGTTCTTGACGTGGTGGATCTCGAAGCTCGGGAACGGGAACCCCGGGAGCACGGCCGCCGCCACGACATTCGCGTTCTTGCCGTAGGTCACGGTGGTACCGCTCACCTTGCCGTTATCCTTCATGAGCATCGCCTTGACCTGCGGAAGGGTCGCTTTCTTGAACGCGCTCGTCGGCACCAACGCCGCGCACGCCACGCCCACGCTGAACACCGCGCCAGCCACCAGAGCCGCGCCCTTGGCAACGCGCGCCCGCTTCATGCTCTCCATCGTTCCTGCATTGCTATTCATACATTCTCCTAAGTACACCACATGTGAACGTGACCCGATCCCGCTTTACGCCGAATTCCCAGCCACACCGTCGCCGCCGCACGGGCCCCATTCATGCCCGACCGACGTTGGGTTTTGCGTACACCAGGCCCAGGCACGCCCGTCGCGGGCGCCCCACGCCCGCGCCGCTTATGTTACCATTCGAACCGCAATGTAATATCCACCGAGGGCGATTGTCGCCCACGCCAACAGCAAAAGCAAGACGAGGTTGCCGCTCAACGACTGTCCCTCCTCGGGCATTTCATCTAGGCTCGTCTGGTCGATTTTCTTCATGCATTCCCCCTTTTCCTGCCGTTACTTCCCGTGTCAGCGTCGCGCGCCCTCACAGCCCCACCATGTAGTGATCCGCCAGCAATGCCGCGAACAGTATGGTCAAGTAGGCAATCGAATACCCGAACATGCGCATCGGGTTATGCCGATCCGGCGCATAGATAAGCCGCAAGGCATGGTATAAGAACCCCACCCCCAAGATGTCCGCGCCGATGATGTACGGTTTGCCGGCCATGCCGATCATATACGGCACCTGGGTTGCGAGCACGGTTGCCACCGTGTACCCAAGGATCAGCCAGCTCGTGTACCGGATGCCGCGCGTCACCGGCATCATGGGGATACCGACACGTGCATAGTCGTCACGCCGGTAGATCGCAAGCGGCCAAAAGTGCGCCGGCGTCCACAGGAAGATAATCAGAAACAACACCCAGCTCGCAAGAGGCGCATGGCCCGTTACCGCCGCCCACCCCAACACCGGAGGGACCGCGCCGGCCGCTCCGCCTAGGACGATATTCTGCGGCGTACGGCGCTTCAAAAAGCCTGTGTAGATACCCGCATAGCCCACCAAGCCCGCCATCGTCAGGATCGCCGTCAGCTTGTTCACAAACACCGTGAGCACGAGCACCGATAATGCCATCAGAACGGTCGCGAATACCAGCGCGCCTGTCACCGATATTGCGTCATTCGGCAGCGGGCGTGTGTGCGTGCGCCTCATCTGACCATCGATCTGCCGATCGACTACGTGATTGATGGCCGCCGCTGCGCCCGAAGCCAACGCGATACCGATGTTGGCCCACAAAATCACCGTCCAATGGATATCCGCCATCCGCGCCGGCGAGGCGAGTAGCATCCCGACCATGGCCGTAAAAATCAGAAGACTCACAACCCTTGGCTTTGTGAGCTCGCAATAGGACTGAACAACCGCGAAATCCAGTCCCAGGCTACGTGACTGCGCCATCACGCGCGAGCGCCACGATCCCGCCAGCACCCGTTCGTCACTCATACCCTAACCTCGCTTCGTATCTGTCGTTGTCCCGGCCCGGTACCCGTCTGGCCGCCTGGATGCCGCCACGCGCCGAGTGCGATATTTCCGCTCTTTCGCGTGGCCTGCCCAGCCTCGCGCGCAAGGGTGCGCATCCTATTGTCCCATCCTGCGGCGCGGTACACGCCGGGACAGGGACACCCTCTCAAGAATTCTTAACGGGTGAAGCCCGCCGGGCGTCCATTCCCCCGCCCGACGGGACCCGTTTCCCTTAAACTTCCTAGTACTGATCTTCCTTCTCGCCTTCGCGCTTCAGGATGCGTACGCGATCCTCATTTGCTGCCTGCTTCAGGACCCACCAGAAGAACAGCGATAGAAAGGCGATCGGGAACCCGATGAAGCCGGTGAGCCAAAAAAACATTGGCGTATCGGCCCCCGTGGGGATGACGAATGACAAGTGCGAAAGGTTCATATGCGATTCCCTCCTTGCTCCGCTACGCGGCCTACGCCGTTTAAGCCAAGTAGAACACGATGAAGAACACGGTCCAGACGAGGACCATGAAACCCCAGAAACTCACGACATTGTGTGCCACCCAGCGCTCCGCACTGAACCGCGCGGGCACGCGCTTGCCCTTCATGATGCTGGCAAGAAAGGCGAGCGTCACCGCCACGAAATATAGACCGAGCCACCCGCTCGTTATGTCGTAGATGCCCCCATAGCCCAGACCGATGGGAACCGCGCCCCAGGTGGAGATGATCCCCGCTATCATGAGGATACCAACCACCATAAGGAGCGTGAAATTCCCGAGCGCCGCGGCGTCCTGCCCGCGCGAAAGCTTCCCGCGCGCCCCAAGCATCGGGCCTATGCTAAGCAGCATGATCACGGTCAGGGCCGCGCCCGTCCCGAAGTCCGCGCCCTTGGGCACGCCCGTTCCACCCCAAAGGAAGCGCCCCAGGTCGAATGCCGCGCAGATGATCCCCATAAAAAGCATGGGGAAGAAAAACGCGCCGCGCTTTGCCCTTTCCGGGGCCGGATCCATCAAAGATCCCGTACTCTCGACTGCCATAGTAATAATCCTCCGCTTCCTACTTGCCAGCCGCCGTCGGCGCCCAGACAAAGGGCTCCGGCGCACCATCCGCATAGTTGTCATTCGGGCCCACGACCGTTACCTCGCTCCCTTCAGGGAACACGATATACGGGGTCGGCGACGGCGAATGCCATTCGAGAGACTTGCTCCCCCACGGATTCTGCGGGGCCTTCTTGCCCGACCGCCAGCTGATGTACAGATTCGCCGCCGGGATCAGGAAGCCCGCACCCAGGAAGAATGCCGAGATCGACACGAACTCGTTCAAGGGGTGCAGGTAGGGCAAATACACGGCGATACGCCGGTTCATGCCCTCGATACCCAGGATGAACATCGGGAAGAAGGTCATGTTGAAGAAGATGAAGAACCACCAGGCGTGGAACTTCGCCCAGAACTCATTGACCATGCGTCCCGTGACCTTCGGGAACCACCAGTACAGACCCGCCAGCCACGAGAAGATGACCGCGCCCAGGATCGTGTAATGGAAATGCGCGATGACCCAATACGTGTTGTGCAGCTGGAAGTCCGCCGGCACGTCCGCATTGAAGATGCCGGTGAGACCCCCGATCAGGAAGTTCATCATCGCCATGAGACACAGCAACACCGGCGATGACAGCTTCAGGCGGCCGCCCCATAGCGTACCCAGAGCAGCCAGGAACACGAAGCCCGTCGGAATCGACACGGTCTCGGTGATGGTCATGAAGATCGGCATGCGCACCGCGCTCACCGCCGTGAAGTAGTGATGCACGCCGAGCATGACGCCGACCATGCTGACGCCGAGCAGACCGGCAACCGCCCAGTTTCTCGCAAACAGCGGCCGTTGCGCCGCCGCGGGCAGAATCTCGAGCCACAGCGCGAACGCGGGCAATGCGAACACATACACTTCCGGATGGAACAGCCACCAGAACTGATCATCGTAGGCCAAAGGTATACCCGTCGGGCCCGTATAGAAGTGGCTCCCGAGGATCATATCCGACAGATCCATCAAGGTGCCGGTGAACGTGGCCGGCGCCTCTACGATCAGGATCGTCGATGCCGCGAACAGGCCCCAGACAAACATGGGCACACGTCCAAGGCTCATCCCCTTGGCGCGCATATAAATGATGGTGCCCATGATGTTGAGTGCGCCCAGAAGCGAACTCGTGAGCAGCGTGGCCGCGCCCAGCGCGTAGAACACGATGCCGCTACCACTGTTCTGCGCAAGCGGCGGATAACCCCACCAGCCGGTCTGGAAGCCGCCGATCAAGGGGCTAAGGAACACCGCCACCGCGGCCGGCGGCAGGAGCCACCAACTCAAGCCCAGCAAGCGCGGATAGATCACGGTGCGCGCCCCGAGCATGATGGGCAGCAGGTAGTAGCCCATACCGCCCACGATGACCGAGGCCGCGACCGCCAGCAGCATCATCAGACCATGGATGCCGAAGGTCATATTGTAGTGGACCTCCGACAACCACCAGCTGGTGGAATCCGGCGTAAGCAGCTGTATGCGGATCATCATCGCCGCAAGCCCCGCAAAGAAAAAGGCCAGCACGTTGAAGATCACGTAGCGCACGGCCGTTGCCTTCGGATCGGAGCTGAACCGGAAGTAGCGCTCCACACCGGTCAGCGACGGCGCCTCTTCGCCCCCGAACGCCCGACGGATCCAGCCGTCCCAGATACCGCTCCCAGCGATCCAGCCGAGCAAGCCGAACACATAACCCAGCGTGGCCGGCAAGGGGTTGACGATCACCGAATGGGTCACCATGGCGGTAATCCACGCCGCCGCGAAATAGCCGATAAACCCAAACAAGCCCGCGCGGACCATCGGCAATACCATGGACCAGACGAAGGGTTGTTCCCCTCCACCTGCCCCACCTACCGTCCGCCCCTGAACATCTGTAGTCGCCATCGTAATTTCCTCTTTCTATCCGGGAATCATGTCCTGCCGATCGTTCCGGCGCCTCAGAAACTGTTGTTCGACACCCAGGTCTTGAATGCCGCCTTGGTCAATACCTCGACCGGCGCACGCATCATCGGGTGCCCATTGCCGCAGATCAACGAACACTGGACGCGGATCATCGGGTTCGTCTTTGTCGACCCCAGGACCGTCGGGGTGACATAGAGGTGCCGAATCTCGTTTGGAATCACGTCCTTCTTGACACCCCACGCCGGAACCCAGAAGTCATGCATCACGTCCTTCGTGCGCAACACGAAGTCTATGGTCTGGCCCACCGGCACCACGAGCTTGGAGACGTCGGTAATTCCCTGCTTCGGATAGGAGAACGTCCACTTCCATTGCTGGGCGGTCACGTCCACCACAAGCGGATGCTTGGCCTTCAGCTGGATCCCCCAGAGTTGCTCCAGACCCACCATACCCGGATAGATCGTGTTCGCCAGATTGATCGCGATGCTCATGATCAACCAAAAGATCACGAAAGGTCCAAAGTAACGCCTCTGATAGGCCGGCGGCCCGGAGTCGCCGGGACGCGCCCGAAAACGGATCGCGCAGTAGACGATCGTCCCGCCCACCAGTACATAGATCGCCACCGCCTGCCAGATCAAATAGATGGTGGCGTCGGCCGTAATGTGCGCCTGCACGCTCCCCAACAACGGCCAGTGGTCGACCCCGTACGCCGTCAGTCCTTCTGCGATCGCCATGCCGATGATCCACGCGACCACCAAGCCACCGAACGCCTTTACCAAATTTTCCGCTCTTGCGCTCATCGCTCCCCCTTAGGTCCCCTGCGCCGGCAAGACATTGATCCGGCCATGCATCCCGTTCATGTAGTGCTGACCGGTCTGAAGAAAGCAGGCGTAATTCCACTTCCCGGGCTTATTGGGGACCGTGAAGCTGAACGTGAACTTCTGCCCCGGGTTCAGGCTCACCGAGAACGCCGGTATGGGTCCCGTCTGACCACCCGCCGTAATCGGCACCCCGTCGAAGAAGTTCGTCTTCCAACCGACCGCCAAGGCCTGCGAGTGCGGAAAACCATTATTGCGCGTCACAAGGTTGCGGCCGATGGAGAACTGATGCGGCAAGGGCGGTGCCGACTGCGAGCGATCCATGATCGTCAGCTGCACCTTCTCGCCCACATGCCACGTAAAATGGTCCGGTACATAGTAATAATTAAATTCGTTGACCGTGTAATGATGAACACCGTTCACCACCTTCCCGGCGCTCATCGGCAACGCAACCGTGTGTTCCCACCGTAGCGCCCCGAATATCACCGCGGCGCATAACACGCCGGATGCGAGGACTACCCCCGTACCCTTTCCTGCCGCCATTTCTTGTTTCCTCCTAATATGGACGCAAAGGCGTGCCACCAGCCCGGCCCGGCGCCCCTCATGGCACCAGGCCGGCCCTACTTCCTGCGGATCGTCTTACAAAGACGACAGATACGCGGCCACCTCCTTCATCTGCGGCACGGTGATGTTCTTCGCGATCTGGTTCATGAGCTCGTTCTTACGAGTCCCGTTGTGGAAGTATGTGAGCTGCTGGACGATGTAGCGGTAGCGCTGTCCGGCGATGTCCGGGAACGTGCTGGCGCCCTGACCGTTGGCGCCATGGCACTCCATGCACGCCGGGATCTGCTCGGAGGTCACGCCGTTCATGAAGATCGCCTTGCCGGCCTTGGCGCCGGCATGATGCACACCGCTTGCCTGAAAGCGCGGGCGCTGCTTCATGGCACTCCATGCACGCCGGGATCTGCTCGGAGGTCACGCCGTTCATGAAGATCGCCTTGCCGGCCTTGGCGCCGGCATGATGCACACCGCTTGCCTGAAAGCGCGGGCGCTGCTTCGCAAAGTAGCTCGCCACCTGGTCGATCTGGCCTGTGGTCAGCCCCTGGGCCACCGGCGCCATGTAGATGTTGCCGTTCTGGTCGGCGCGGTGGCCGTTGCGGAACTGCTTCAACTGCAGATGTTGCCGTTCTGGTCGGCGCGGTGGCCGTTGCGGAACTGCTTCAACTGCATGACGAGATAGGCCTTATGCTGGCCGGCCAGCCGCGGGATGATGTTGTAGTCGGTGCTCGCCCCGTGCATGCCGTGACAGACCGCGCAGTCGCTGCTCACGCGATAGGGCGTGGGTCCCGAGACCACCTTGGTCTTGGTGGCCGCCCCGGCCGTCCCGGCCACGGCCAACAACACCGCTACCGCCACCGGCCGCCAGACCGCACCCATGGAGGGTCGCTTCGATTCCTGTGTCTGTGAATGGTTTGTCATGATCAGCCAGACCGCACCCATGGAGGGTCGCTTCGATTCCTGTGTCTGTGAATGGTTTGTCATGATCAGCATCCTTCCCTTAATAGGCAATCCAGGCCAGCAGCTCGATGGTGTTGAACTTCGACGGGCTGGTCCCGTTATTCCCCGTGAGCCCGCGGAATTTGTTGAACATCGTGTAGCGCACCGAGAGCCGCGTGTTCCACCATGGCAGATAGGAGGCCTCCACCCACTCGTCGGTGGTGTTGGGCGAGCCGTTGGCGGAGGTATAGATGTTGCCGCATGGCAGATAGGAGGCCTCCACCCACTCGTCGGTGGTGTTGGGCGAGCCGTTGGCGGAGGTATAGATGTTGCCGCCCCAGAAGTTGCTGTTGGCCGTCCCGGTCACATCCTGGAAGCCACCCTGCGCCGCATAGGTATCGTGATACCAGTAGGTGGCGTTCAGGTTGAAGGTATTGAGCTGGCCGTGCGTGAGGCTGGTATTCGCCGCGCCTGCCGCGAAGTTGGCATCCTCGTGGATCAGGTTGGCACGCACCGTGACGTTGTTGTTGTCGTTGATATCAAGCCACTGCAGCTGGGAGTCCAGGTCATAGTCGTAGAAGCGGTTGACTGCCGAGCTGATGGGGCTCGCATAGACCCGCGACCACATGTCGTAGGTCCCGACCTCCCAGTTCCAGTCCGACCAGTCATGCTGGTAGGCCAGACGGAGATAGGGCGCCGTGCCGGCCAGCTGCCCAAACGAGCTGTTCGACCCCCCTTCAAAAAATCCACCCAGGTTCGGCGCGGTACCGGTACCCTCGGCATTGTCGTAGGCGTCGGCCTCGGCATAGAACCAGTTGGCGCGATTGGGGCCCACGATGTCGGCGGCATAGGCGCCGAGACCGATCAAGGGGAACGCAGCCCCCGGGCTCGAGCCGATGAAGGTCGTGGGTACCGCACCTTCGGCCGTATAGTTCGACGTGAAGAACGGCGCCTGCCAATCGGGCGAGGTGTTCCAGAGGTCGGTGGCGCTCGGGGTGTTGTTGACATCCACGCCCGTGATCAGGGTGTTGTGCAGCCCGAGCTTCCAGGCCTGCGTGCGCACGATGCTCGAGTCGTCGAACGCGAAATTGCCGCCCTGACCATTGTAGGTGATGTGCAGGAAGTCGCCGACATGCGGGGTGACCTCACCTGCATAGAACAGGCTCACCTGCTGCGGGACCTCCAGATTGTTGTTGCGCCCGACAGGCTGGCCTTTGCCCGAAGTCCGTGGGGCCGCACCCAACACCCCCTGACCGCCCGCCACGTGGGTGTCCGAGGCCTGCACGAAGATCGAGAACTGCGAGATGCGCGGCAGCAGCAGGTGTACCACGTTCCCGACCTTGGCATCGATCTTCTGCTGCGGCTGGAGGTTCTCGGTGGTATAGCCCATCAGCTTGAATATCCGCCCCATGGGGGTGAGCTGCGGGAAGGAGGTATGGCAGGTGGCGCACGACCAACCGGTCTGCCGCGCGAAACTCGGGAGCGCCCAAGCATTGGCCGACATCGCCAGCCCGCCGATGATGGATGTCAATGCAAGAATTTTCCGAGGTTCTAATCTTGGTATTTTAAAGGCCATACTTTTCTTCTCCCTGTGGAACATATAAACACAAGACTCGACGCCTGTTGTTGCAACCGAGCCCGAACTCGCCGACTATCTCTTCGGTCACCGCGCCCTGGTGTCTTGTCTCCTCACCCGCCCAGGCGGGCCTCGTCTTTTGGTCAACCATCGGGTCCCGGATACCTTGGGCCACACCCGATCCGCAGTAAGGTTGACCCTTACAGCACGCCCTCAAACCGGTTCGCCCACTTCGCTATCCGGCGCCCTCCCCCACCGCCAGGGGGCGCGCGATGGCGAACGGGAACTTTTCATGTCCATGCCGTCTAACGGTGACGTAGGGCCATGATCGACACCGTAGCGTCGCGACGGTGGCTAGACGTAAGTGTGCCGGTGACACGAACAAAGAGATAAGCGGGAAGGCCGCGCCCTTCTTCCTGGGGCGGGGCGGGATTGGTAAGGAACCGACTACGCGACGGAGCCCTTCTGAGTAACCGCGTGCCGGGTTGTTTTTATGGGAATCGGGTCGCCAAAAAGGCGTCATGTCGTGAAGCAAAAGAGTGGGGGTGGACGCCCCATCGCCGTTACGGCCTGTATCGAGAAATGTCCGGAAATCGGTCAGGGCGTGGCGGATGTGATACCAAAACCCGTGTATCACCCATGCAAGGCCGTGTGTCAGGAAAAGCGTACCCAGCGGTCCGTTTTTGGGCCACACTGAGGGTACCGGCTTCGCCTGTCGCTCTCTCGACATCTGCTAGATTTCCGCCCTGCTTACACGCGCCCCTCGTACCCGGGCGCGATCACTAGTCGTTCTATAGAGTGAACCGCCGAAAGGACAAGCCGTTCCGCGGTCCGTTTGTACTGGTGGCGCCATCCCTTGCCCTGCAAGCCCAGAATCCCGCCGGCCCCTTGCGTTCACTGCAACCGCCCTTCGCAAGCCCTACAAAACCCGCCCGTGATATATCTATTTCCATGGAAGGGATTGATGCGAGACCGCCTTCCCGACCCTGGTTGCTCCGCATGTCCACCGCTGAGCTATCGGAGCGATGTTAGATGATAGCCCATGGTTTCGCAAGAACATTCTCCGATACCGCGCCGCCAAGAATGCATCACTAGATTCTAATATATAGATGTTTTTAACATCGTCCAACAAGCGGCCGGTTACCCTCTTTGCCTCGAGGCCCAGGTTCTATCGAGCCGGGTCTCTGTTATGTCCATCCCTCGAAAGAGATAACTGCCGGGGGCGCATGTAACCATAGAGCGAACCCAAGCGCAAGCCCCTTATCGGGGCATCTTGGCGCGATTGCCCCTGACACGGGCAGATGCGCAACGCGGTCATGCCAGTGTAACGGGCGATCCACGGCGCCACTGCCCCACAACCGTGCATAGTCGTGCGGCGCGCCCTCGGGAGGGCCCGGGCGCGATGGGCCGTAAAAGACTCCACGCGGTTCCCCGACACAGAGCGGACATCCGGCATTCATGATGTGCGCCCTGCGTGATCCTGCACATCACCGACGTGGCGGCGCGGGGTGGCGGGTATAGCACAGGCACAAAGGTGGCGAATAACGCGCCATGGCACCCAAGGCCGGCAGGGACCGGGGCCTTCGCGCGCCCCATCAAACCATCGCTGCCGCCGATGGTGGCATGAGGACCGGCACGCGCCCGCCAGGGTTCTGGCTGGATTTGCCGCGATCAGGCTATGAGAAAGGCGGGATGGGCGTGGGTCATGGCAGTCGGCGAAGGGACAAATATGTCCGGGCATCATGGCGACCCGGGACCCTCATGCGCAAAAACCGCCTGCCCCGCCCCGATACGACCCATGACCGGCACGCGGGCCGGCGGATCGAAGACCACGGGAGTCGATCGAGGGCATCGATCGTGGCACAATGACCCGAACCGGTCCTCCGACAGGAATGCGCGTACGGCGCTTCATGGGTCCGCCGGGCCGGAATATGTCGGTCCGGCTGCCCCGGAAGGCCTCGACATTCGCCAATCACAATGCGCAAGGCCCATGACGATATCCTCGATCGGCGATAATGATCCCTGTCCCTGCGGAAGCGGGAAGACATATCGGCAGTGCTGTCACAACCGGCCAAGCGATGCGGACCCCGATTCCAACGCGAAACGCGCCACCGAAATGGTGCGTAAGGCCCTCGAGGGTCGTGAGTTCGGCTCGCTCGAGGAGTTACAGGCGTTCGTCACCGACCATGTGCGGCGGCAAAACGAGCACCCGCTGGATGAGTTCCACGGGCTGTCGCCCGAGCAGATGCGCAGCATACTATACCGGCCGTTTGCCTCACCGGAGGTAGCGATCATCGCCGAGGCGCCGGAGGACGGCGCGACGGCCCCGATATCGAGGCTTTTTGGCCTGCTGGCCAAGGCCATCGGCGACCAGGGCCTGAAACCGACCGCCACGGGCAATCTGCCCCGGGCCATGTGCCGGGAGGTGGCGCGTTCCTATTGGGATGAAAAGACCTATCAGGACCGGACGCGGTTCGGCGCCATCAACAGCGAACCGGACTTCTTCGAACTGCACGTCGCGCGCCTGACGGCCGGGCTCGCGGGCCTCATACGCAAATACCGGGGACGGTTCCTGCTCACCCGGGACGCCCGCCGCATGCTGGGCGATAACGGCCTCGCAGCCATCTATCCGAGACTCTTTCGGACCTACGTCGAACGCTGCAACTGGGGCTACTGGGATCATTACCCCGACCTGCCGTTCATCCAGCACGCCTTCCTGTTCACGCTATACCTGCTGGCGCGCTACGGCACCGTCTGGCGACCGCACCGGTTCTATGAAGACGCTTTCCTGACCGCCTTCCCGATGCTGGTAAGCGAGGTGCCGCCAAACGACATAATCGCCCCCGAGCAGACATTGCGCTCCTGCTACACATGGCGCGCGCTTGTGCATTTCGCAGGCTTTCTGGGGCTTGCCGTGGTCGAACCGATCTCTGACAAACTCCTGTGTCATGACTACCGGGTCAAGGCCCTGCCGCTCCTCCCCAAGATTGTGCATTTCCCCATGCTCACATAGACGTCTGACTGCAGCACCGGCGGCCTTGGCCCGCTCCGCCACAAATCTGTGTAGCCCCATTAAAAGTCGCGTTCAACATACAGTGATCGGCATCGTAGCGCGATAGCGACTCGAACTTGGAGCCGGCTGCGCGGGCGTGCAGCGCCACGACAATGTCGAGTACCTTGCGACAGATAGACCGTCTGCCGATTGCGCCCCCTCATGCATCGCTTCGGGACCATCCAAATTGCGTTCTCGAAACCGCCCCCACCCCAGGTCGCCCGGCTCAGCTCGCTCTTGCACACCAGCGCCAGAGGATTATGCGCAGCGCCAGCCGGAAGGGTCGCCATCAATTCGATCTGCCACACCATGAGCCGGATCTCCGGCGGCGATGAGGCGCGATCCTTCCGCCGCGCAGGATGACGAAGGCATAGACCGGCTCCACGATGTCCGGATGTACACCGTGGTGACGGGCACACCACATGCCTTCACCTTGTTGCACAGGGCGCGCCGGCCATCGGTGGTGATCTCGTTGATTTGCCGGTTCTCGAAGACCGGCAGAATGCCTGGTCGACGTTGCTCTTGCGCTTCGCCTTCGCGCTGTCGGCCATCCGGGCACCGGTCAGCCACTTCCCGGCCACGTCGCCAAAGGTCTTGACAGTCAGTCGATGCGTCTTGCGCCGCTTCTCCAGCGCCGAGGACTTGCCGTAGGCGACAGCCTTCGACATCCCGCAGCTTTTCGCGGGCCGTCGCGATCGCCACCTGTGGGTCGTGACGTATTTCTTTGAACATCCACATGGTACGACAGGCGTTCGATAACCGGCGTAGTCCCCGAAGGACCCGATCTCACTCCCACTCCATCATCGACAAGGTCTCCAAACCCGCATGGTTAAAGGACTTGGCTTTGATCGAAATGGGGCTTTACCGTCGCTTTTACCGTCAGAAGCGCATATCTTTTGCTGGTGCGGGAGATGGGGCGATTTGCGGGGAAGCGACTCTGGCGACACCATCATCAATCAGGCGTAAGCATACTGAAAGATGCGCCGTATCGCGACCACACCACGTCAACCCGCCCGTGATCACTGTGAACCGCTTAGCAGTCACGGTCGATCTGATGAGCGGCTTGATACATAGAAAAGTCAACCGACCCAAGTAGAACAGTTGTTGTACCCATCATCTTCAGACCAACAATAAATCTTGTAGCCCAGCGACAAAAATTTGAAGAACTTCCCCCATCGCTGTTCGGCAGCGGTGTTTTCCAGTGTATAGCCCGACAACTTCGCATAGACATCCCATTTCCCGTCTTTGGCTTCGAAGACCTCGATTTTCTTGCCATCGTCGCTGTACTTCAAGGCCAGATAGTCGAACGGGTTGGGGCCATTCGACTTTGTCAGTTGATCCTTACCCTTGATTTGATTGATGTGAACCGCGAAAACACGGTTCCCTCTACAGATGCTCTTGACAATCTCGTAGCGCACCCAGGGACGCGCATAGGTCTGACTTCCAACGAGGACACACGTTGCGGAGGTGTTGTCCAGCGCACCCTTGATCAATCTCGCCTGCCCGAGATCATTCGTCTTCTGCGCTTCTTTCCAGATCGACGCATCGAAGTATCCAGCCTCTTCGCGTTCTTTTGCGACCCAATGCTTGCGGACGACATTGGCTCGAAAGTCAATCACGTCCTTATAGTGGAAGCTGAAGAAACTCTTTTTGCCATGGCTAGCGGTTCGCAATCGCAGCTTCAATCCACTGCCCGATATTCTGACTGATGTGTGCATAGACATCGTCACTGGCGGCGTATGGCGGGTCATAGAGCTTCACGGCTGCCGACAACTTGCGTCCGTCTTTCCACGTGAACTGGTCGAACGGGTTGCTGCCAGCAACCGTTGCCTGCTGGCTGTGATCAAGAAGACGGTGGATGCGGATGCCAAAGAGGCCTTTATTCCCATCGTTCCAGGACTTCTCGATTTCGTACTTGACCCATCGACGGCTTGCTGTTTCGGCACCAACCAGCACGATGGTGCAGCTTCGCCCAGTCAGTTGTTCGTCAATCCATCTGCGGATCGCCGCGTCACCGCCACGCTTCACTTCTTCCCACTTGTTGTCCGTGGCCGAGGGGTCCTTCCAGCGAAACGTGACGTCGCCTTCGTTTAGGCTCACGAGGCGATGATTGGAGATCGCCACGCGGTGTGTGTAGCGCCCCAGGTACTCCAACACCTGCTTTGGGCCGCCCAATGGGCGCTTGGCATACACCACCCACTCGGTGTCGCGAAGGGGGGCGAGCGCGGCGTCAAAGTTTGCGCGATCAGCGAGGGGCGCAAGATCTCCATGAAACGTCAGTGCCCCCTCGGCGAACGTCCTGCTCAGCCCCTCCAGAAACAGGCGGCGAAATAACCGCGAGAGTACGCGCACCGGCAAGAAGAACCCAGGGCGGCAGGCGATCCAGCGCTGTCCATCGGGCGATAACCCGCCACCTGGCACCACGCAGTGCACATGCGGGTGATGCATCAGATTCTGCCCCCAGGTATGCAGAATACTGATGAAACCCAGTTCGGCGCCTAAGTGCTTGGGGTCGGCGGCGATGGTCGCGAGCGTCTCGGCGCTTGCCTGAAAGAGGAGCGCATAGAGGGCTCGCTTGTTCTGGTAGGCCATGGCCGCGATCGCGCGCGGCAGCGTGAAGACCACGTGAAAGTATTCACACTCGAGCAGTTCCGCTTGGCGGTCCTCCAGCCACTGGGCACGGGCCAAGGACTGGCACTTGGGACAATGCCGGTTGCGGCAGGAGTTGTAGCTGATGCGCTCCTTGTGGCATGCGTCGCAGCGCTCCACGTGGCCGCCGAGAGGCGCTGTGCGGCACTGCTCGATCGCGCGCATCACGCGCGTGCGTGCGATACCAAGCCTACCGGCGTGCACACGCCGGTAGGCGGGACCATGCTGGCGGAAGATGTCCGCCACCTCGAGGGCGGGCCGCACGGGTGACGACTGGCTTAGAAATACGCCGGTGTAACCGGCTTGCTCGGTGTCCGGACATGGGGCAGAAGATCCAAGGGGCTTTGCGTGGCGCAGACCGTCTGGGTGGCGACCTTCAGGTAGCGCGCGGTGGTCGCGAGGCTGCGATGCCCCAGCAACAGCTGGATCGTGCGCAGATCGGTACCCGATTCCAGGAGGTGGGTGGCAAAGGCATGCCGTAGCGAATGGGGGGTGAGGGGCTTGTCGATGCCGGCCAAACGGCGCGCCTTCTGACAGGCCGCAGCCACCGCGTCCCGGGTGATGGGTTGGCCGAAGCGCTCGCCGGGGAAGAGCCAATCCCGCGGGCGCGTCCGGCGCCAGTAACACCGCAGCTCGTGAAGCAGCTTCATCGAGAGCATCACATAGCGGTCTTTGCCCCCCTTGCCTTGGTCGACCCGCAGCATCATGCGCGCACTATCGATGTCGGCGACCTTCAAGTGCGTGGCCTCGCTCACGCGCAGTCCGGCGCCGTAGGCGACCATGAGAATCGTGCGGTGCTTGAGGTCTGCGACGCTTTCCAGGAGCCGGGCCACCTCTTCGCGGCTCAGAATGACAGGTAGCGTGTGGGGTTTCTTCGGCAGCGGAATGTCCGTAAGAGCCCAATCACGCCTCAAGGTCACGGAGTAGAGAAAACGCAGCGCCGCCGCGGCGATCGCGATACTGCTCGGCGCAAGCTTCCGGGCATTCAGCAAATGCACTTGATAGGCGCGTACCTCCTCGGGGCCAAGGAGTTCGGGCGAGCGGGCAAAGTGTTTGGCAAAGGTAGCCACCTGCAGGAGATAGGTCTCCTGGGTATTCCGGGCAAGGTTGCGGATACGCATATCCTCGAGCAGGCGTTGACGCAGTGGGGTCATGGATGGACTCCTGGTTGGTACGACCGTTGAGGGAAAACAGCCCTCGTATCGTCACGCCAACCGGCCCGGTAGGGAATAGCGATGGAGCCGTGATGAAATTGGCAGATTGCTAATGATTAGCAAGGAAACCCATCGAAGGGGCTACCGCGTCAGCGGTTTAGTCCAAAACAGGCATTCCCGAGAAGGCTTTTACCGTCAAAGACGGTAAAAGTCTGAATAGTGGACGAGAGCGTCTTAATCCGGCCTCGATTTTTACCGTCAGCGCTACCGTCAACTTTTTCTGCTAGCCGGCGATAGCTACCGATAGTTGCCGCGACGTATTTCTTTCCAGATCAGCACGTTACGGTGGTTTTTCGATAACTGGCGATAGTCCTCGAAGGACGTAAATTCACTCCCACTCGATGGTCGCGGGAGGCTTGCCCGACACGTCATAGACCACGCGGCTCACACCACGCACCTCGTTTATGATGCGGCTTGAGACGCGCCCGAGCAGGGTGTAGGGAAGTTCAGCCCAGTTCGCGGTCATGAAATCGACGGTTTCGACGGCGCGTAGGGCAATGACATGCTCATAGGCGCGGCCGTCGCCCACAACCCCCACCGATCGCACCGGCAGGAACACCGCGAACGCCTGGCTCACCTTGTCGTAATAGCCGGCGCGCCGCAGCTCCTCGATGAAGATTGCGTCGGCCTGCCGCAGGATATCGGCATAGCGCTCCTCAACGGCCCCGAGAATACGCACGCCCAGACCCGGCCCTGGAAAGGGGTGCCTGTGGATCATGGCCTCCGGTAACCCGAGACTAAGCCCGATGCGCCGGACCTCGTCTTTGAACAGCAGCCGCAGGGGTTCGAGCAGCTTCAACTTCATGCGCTCGGGCAGACCGCCCACATTGTGATGGGACTTGATCACCCGGGCCTTGCCGCCCTTGGTGCCCGCCGACTCGATGACATCGGGATAGATGGTCCCCTGGGCAAGCCAGCGCACGCGCGCAAGGCGCGCGGCCTCTTCCTCAAACACCGTGATGAAGGTCTCGCCTATGATCTTGCGCTTGCGCTCCGGGTCGTCCACGTCCTTCAAGGCCCCCAGAAAACGGGCCGCGGCATTCACGCGGATCACGCGCACCCCGAGATGATCGGCAAAGGTCGCCATCACCTGATCACCTTCGTGCAACCGCAAAAGTCCGTTGTCCACAAATACGCAGGTGAGCCGGTCACCGATCGCCTGATGCAGGAGCACCGCGACCACGGAGGAATCGACGCCGCCGGAGAGCGCGAGCACCACTTCCTCATCACCCACCTGCGCCCGGATGTCCGCGAGAATGCCATCGATGATCGCCCGCTCCGTCCAGGCGCGCGGGCAGCCGCAGATCCCATGTACGAAGCGCTCGATGATACGCTGCCCCTGGCGGGTATGGGTGACCTCGGGATGGAACTGCAAACCGTAATAGCGCCGCGCCTCATCGGCGATCGCGGCGAATGGCGCATTGTCGGTCTCGGCAATCGCCAGGAACCCTGTCGGACAGGCCTCGACGCGGTCACCATGGCTCATCCATACATCGAGCACCGCTTCGTCCTCGCCACCATCGCTCAGATCCGCGAGCAGCGGCGAATGGCCCACAGTGCGCACGCGCGCGTAACCGTACTCACGATGCGCTGCGGCCGCCACCTGACCACCGAGCTGTGCGGCCAGGGCTTGCATGCCGTAGCAGATCCCGAGCACCGGCACGTCCGCCGCCAGCACCGCGTCCGGAATTCGTGGGGTATCGCGCTCATTGACCGACTCGGGGCTACCCGACAGGATCACGCCGCGCGGCGCGAATCCGCGGATCGCCCCGTCGTCGACATCACAGGGCATGATCTCGCAGTACACGCCGGCCTCGCGCACGCGCCGGGCAATGAGCTGCGTATACTGCGAGCCGAAATCGAGAATCAGGATCCGCTCAAGACCCGGGGTCGCCGCCTTCACCTCTGCCGACATGCCCTCAGCCCCGCTGATAGTTGGGAGGCTCTTTGGTGATGGTGACGTCATGCACATGGCTTTCGCGCATGCCGGCATTCGTGATACGCACGAATTGCGCGTGCTCGCGCATGGCCGCGAGATCGGCGCTCCCGGTGTAGCCCATGCTCGACCGCAGCCCCCCTATGAGCTGATAGACGATGCTGACGAGTGACCCACGATAGGGTACGCGGCCCTCGATCCCCTCGGGGACGAGTTTCTCGGGGGCCCCGTCTTCCTGAAAATACCGATCGCTCGAACCATCCTGCATGGCCCCGATCGAGCCCATGCCACGATAGGTCTTGTACGACCGCCCCTGGTAGAGTTCAACGGTACCCGGGGCCTCGTCGGTACCGGCAAACAGGCTGCCGATCATGACCGTATGCGCCCCGGCGGCCAAGGCCTTGGCAATGTCGCCCGAATAGCGGATCCCACCGTCACTGATCAAGGGGACATCGGTCCCCGCCAGGGCCCGGGCCACATTGTCGATGGCCGTGACCTGCGGAACACCGACCCCGGCGACGATACGCGTTGTACAGATCGAACCTGGTCCTATACCCACCTTGACGGCATCGACCCCGGCATCCACGAGTGCCCGCGCAGCCTCACCGGTGGCGATATTCCCGCCTATGACCTCGGCGTCCGGATAGTGCTTCTTGATCCAACGCACGCGCTCCAGCACCCCCTCGGAATGACCGTGGGCGGTATCGACCACGAGCACATCGACCTCGGCCTCGAGCAGGCGCTCGATGCGCTCCTCGGTCCCGGCGCCGACCCCGACCGCGGCACCGACCCGCAGCCGCCCCTTGCCGTCTTTCACGGCCAAGGGCTTCTCGGTGGCCTTCTGGATGTCCTTGACCGTCACCAGCCCTTTGAGACGGAAACCGTCATCCACCACCAGGACCTTCTCGATGCGATGTTTGTGCAAAAGCGCCTGGATCTCGTCGCGCGACGCGCCCTCCTTGACCGTGATGAGCCGCTCCTTGGGGGTCATGATGCGCGCAATCAACTCGTCATTGCGCGTCTCGAAGCGCAGATCGCGGCTGGTCACGATGCCCACCAATTCCCCATCGCGGATGACCGGGACCCCCGAGACGTGGTGGCTGCGCATGAGCCCCACCACCGCGCGCACCGTCATGTCCGGGGTCGCCGTCACCGGATCACTTATGACCCCACTCTCGAACTTCTTCACGCGCCGGACCTCGTCGGCCTGGCGCGCGGCATTCAGATTCTTGTGAATCACCCCAAGCCCGCCCTCCTGGGCCAGGCAGATCGCCGCCCGCGCCTCGGTCACGGTATCCATGGCCGCCGACAACAGCGGGATATTGAGTCGGATGTGGCGGGAGAGTGTGGCCTTCAGATCGACATCACGGGGGAGAACGCGCGAATGATCCGGCAGCAGGAGGACATCGTCGAATGTCAGGGCTTCTTGAACGATACGCATGCGGCATTATACGGAAAGCCCGCGCGGCCGTAAACGCCCCGCGGACCGGCCCCTGGCGGGCGCGCCTGGCTTTGTTTTTCGACCGCGAACGTCTATACACTAACCCCATACCGATCAGGAGGAGCAAGCAAATGAGAAAAATCGCCCTTGCGGCCGCATGCGCGCTGGTACTGGCGGGCTGCGCGCACATAACCACCCACCACGCCCCGCAAAGCGCGGTCGCCGGCGCACGCCTGAAGCAGGCCGATATCGCGGTCAAGGACGCCCGCGCCCACGGCGCGCTATGGCTCGCCACCCCGCACCTGCTCGCCGTGGCGCGCACGGCCGATGCCAAGGGTCACTACGGCGCGGCGATCAAGGCCGCGAACATGGTCATCCTGCAGTGCCAGACGGCCGAGCGCCAGGCCGTAGCCAACGCCCACGCCAAGCCCTATTATCCCCACTGAACCATAAGCGCCCCGGGTTCCCTGCCCGGGGCGTTCTAGGGTATGGTGCGGCGATGGAATCCGACAGCCCGCCATCCTACCGACAAGGCCTCCCGGTCTACACGGTGTCGCGCTTGAACCAGGAGGTCCGCGGCCTGCTCGAGGATCGATTGGGGCGCGTATGGGTCGAGGGCGAGATCGGCAACCTCTCGCAACCGTCCTCGGGCCACATCTATTTCACGCTGAAGGATGCGCGCGCACAGGTGCGCTGTGCATTGTTTCGCGGTGCGCGGCGCGCGTGCTGCGCGGTCACAGACGGCCTGCAGGTGCTGGTGTGCGCTCGCGTCAGCCTCTATGAGGGGCGTGGCGACTTCCAGCTCATCGTCGAACAGATGGAGGATGCCGGGGAAGGGGCCCTGCGCCGCGCCTTTGAGGCCCTAAAGCGCACCCTCGCCGCCGAAGGGCTGTTTGATGCGCGCCATAAAAAGCCGCTCCCGGCGAGCGTACACCGTATCGGCGTCATCACCTCCCCCGACGGCGCCGTCTGGCACGACATAGTAACGACCTTGCGGCGCCGTTTCCCGGCGATCGCCGTGCTGCTCTATCCGGTACCAGTCCAAGGGCGGGACGCGGGAGCGGCCATCGCGCGCATGCTCGATCTCGCCAACGAGCGGCGTGAATGCGACGTCTTGTTGCTCGCCCGAGGCGGCGGCTCGCTGGAGGATCTCTGGTGTTTCAATGAGGAGATCGTGGCGCGCGCCATCTTCCGCTCCCAGCTGCCGGTGGTCGCCGGCATCGGGCACGAGACCGACACCACCATCGCCGACTGGGTGGCGGACGTGCGCGCCCCCACCCCCACGGCCGCCGCGGAACTCCTGAGCCCCGACCAGGTATTGTGGCGCCGCCGCCACGCCGAGGCGCGCAACCGGCTCCAGAGACTCCTGGAACGGACGCTTCGTGAACGCATGCAGCGGTTCGATGACCTGAAACGGCGGCTCCTCACCCAGCCCCTGCGAGGCCTCCCGGAAAGACGCCTGGTGGTGGCCGCCCTCACGCGGCGACTCATCATGGCGCTGCCCGCCTATCCGGCACGCGGACGGGCCCGGCTGCTCGCCTTGAGCCAACGGCTGGAGCGACGCTCGCCTACGGCACGGCTCAACGCCTACCGCCTGCGCGCAGCGCCCCTGCCCGGGCGGCTCGCCGCCGCGATCCGCGCCGCCCTGCGCGCCCGCGAATCGCGGCTTACGCGCCTGAATGAGCGGTTGCGGGGGCACCCGCCGGATCGCCTATGGGAGCGCCTCGTGGTCCGCCACGGTCTTCTGAAAGACCGGCTGCAACGCGCGATGCGGGAGGCCTTGAAGACCCGCACCGAGCGCGTGGCGCTACTCGACCGGGCCCTGACCCTGACCGGACCGCCGGCGGTGCTGAATCGCGGTTATGCGATCGTCACGGACGGTGACGGGCGGGTGGTGCGCGAGGCGCCTGCTTGCCCCCCGGGGACATCCCTGCGCGTGCGCCTGGCCGCAGGGGAGATCATCGTCGAGGTGAAGGCAATTCAGCCGTAGTGGGCCTTGCGAAACCGCTTCAAGCGGCGTCTCTTGGCCTCGGTGCGCGCGCTCGGCGCCTTGACCGGGCGGTTGGCGAACGGATTGTCACCCTCGCGAAACTCGATCTCCACGGGCGTACCCTCGAGGCGGAAGTGCTCGCGTACGCGCTGCGCGAGATAACGCCGCCAAGCGTCCGGCGTCTCCGCCACGAGGTTGCCATGCACGATCACGCGTGGAGGATACTTGCCACCCTGGTGGGCGAACTTGGGCTTGATGCGTCGGCCGCGCACCATGGGCGGGGCGGTGGCCGTGATCGCCTCTCTCAGGACGCGGTTCAGCTCCGGGGTCGGCAGGATGCGGCCCCCCGAGCGGTAGGCGCGCTCCATGGCCGGAAACAGCGGCCCGATGTGCAATCCCTCGAGCGCCGAGATGAAATGCGGCTGCGCAAACGACAGAAACGGCAAGCGGCGCGCCAGTTCCCGACGGATCCAGTCGCGGCGCGCGCCATCGAGACCCTCCCACTTGTTGACCACGAGCACGAGCGAGCGCCCCTGCGCCAGGATATGACCGGCGAGCGTCACGTCCTGCTCGCTCACCTCCTCGCGGGCATCGAACACGAGCAGCACGACCTGCGCCTCATCGACCGCCTGCAGGGTCTTGGCCACGCTATGGCGCTCGAGCGGATCAGTAATGTGACTGCGGCGGCGCACCCCGGCGGTGTCGATGAGAACGTAGTCCTTGCCGTCGCGCGTAAACGGGATGTGAATGCTGTCACGCGTGGTCCCCGGCCGATCCGAGACCACCACCCGCTCCTCCCCCAGCAGGGCATTGGTCAACGTGCTCTTGCCGACATTGGGGCGCCCGGCGAGCGCGATGCGCATGCCCCCAGTCGGCGTCTCGCCGGTCGGCGCCGGGAATCCCGCCAACACCGCGGTCATGAGCTTGTCGAGCCCACGGTTATGGGTGGCGGCGATGGCGTGGGGCCGCCCGAGACCCAGGGCATGGAATTCCGCCACCGCCACCTCCGGCTCCACGCCCTCGGTCTTGTTGACGGCCAGGCATATGCGCCGATTGAGCGTGCGAATCTGGTCTGCGATCAGAAAATCGTCGGGGTTCGGGCCGTCACGGCCATCGACCACGCAGACGACGGCATCGGCCTCGGCCAGCGCCAATCGGGTCTGGGAGGCCACCAGGGTCGCAAGCGGGTCCTGGTCGCGCACGATGCCGCCGGTATCGACGACCAGATACGGCCGCCCGCCGACCCGGCCCTCCCCGTACTGTCGATCGCGGGTAAGACCGGGCAGGTCAGCGACCAGCGCCTGGCGCGAGCGCGTGAGCGCATTGAAAAGCGTGGACTTGCCGACGTTGGGCCGCCCGACAAGAACCACCACCGGCTTCATGGCCGGACGGGTCGGAAGTTCAGCGCGGTGAGTCGTCCGGTGGTGGTGAGCACGAAGACATAGGGGCGGCCCTTATGCCCGCCGACCGACGCCACGAGAGGGGCCGCGCGTATCGCACCTTCACCGACGCGCTTGCGCGCCACCAGTTCACCCGTGCGCCGCGACAACCACTGCGTATAGCCGGCGAGATCACCTACCACCACTGCCGGGCCCGCCAGCGCCGGACTGCCAAGCCGGCGATTCAAAAGGGCCTTCTGGGTCCACAAGGTCCCGCCGCTGGCATTGGCGAGCGCCATGACGCGGCTATGCGCGGTCACCACGTAAAGCGCCTGGCCCCCGAGGGCCATGCTGCGGTACGAGGATAGCGGCCGACCCCAGAGGATGCGCCCCGAGTGCGCCGCCAGGGCCGCGACCGCGCCGTGGTAGCCGTCGACATACACGATGTCCTGGGTATAGAGTGGGTGCGCCAGATCGATGAGCCGCTCCACGGCGTCGCCGCCGCGTGGCTGCGCCACCGCGCTCGTCCACAGCCGTTCGCCGTTGGTGGTCCGCAGCGCCACCAGTTCGCCGTTGGCATAACCCTCGTAAAGCACGCCCGTGGCATACGTCGGGCGCGCCGTCAAAAAGAGCGTCAACGCCGGATGCGTATGCGCCGCCATCCATAGCTGGCGGCCATGGGTGAGGCCGAAGGCCGTGACGTGGCCGTCGAGCGAGGCGACATAGACGCCATGCGATGCGATCACCGGCGCCGCCACCACCTCGCTCGGGGCCTGCGCCGTCCACGCATTGGCCCCGGTATTGGCCTTCAAGGCCAACACCCGCCCGCGTCTCGTGGCCACCACCACCAGCCCATGCCCGGCCGCGGCGCCCGCCGTGATCTGCGCCTTCAGGTGCCGGCGCCAGAGCTTATGACCGTCGCGCGCCTTATAGGCGGCAACCACTCCGTTTTCGTTGGCCACATAGATCGTGCCGCCAACCCGCGCCGGACGCAAGACGAGATCATAACCACCCGTGCCGTTACCGGTATCGTGCGACCACACGCGCGTCACCTTGAGGCGTGCGTGAAAGGGTTTGAGCTTGGCCGGCGGAGCAACGTTGCGCGCGCTGCTAAAGAGCCCGCAGCCACCGAGCAGCCCCGCCGCCATGAGGATCGCAACCAGGCGCTTCATGACGCCGCCCGCAATTGCGCCTGCTCGCGCCGCCACAAGGTCGTCACGGCCGATTTCTTCGGCGCATCCTTCAAGGCCTCACCGAAGGCCGCCAGCGCCTGCCGCTTGTGCCCCTCGCGCGCCAGGATCTCGGCCTGCAGTCCGAGCGCCATGGCCTTGAAGCCGTAGGGCTTGGCGATATGGGCATAGCCCCACGCCTTGTGCGGATGCCCGAGCGCCAACAGCAGGCTGCCCAGGCGAAGACGCGCGGTGGTGCGCACACTCCACTGGCGGCCCTTATGCGCCGCGAACTTAAGCGCGGCGATGGCCGCCGGGATCTCATTTTTTTCATAGGCAAGACGCGCCAGCAGCAATGCCGCCTGGCCGGCATAGGGCGTCGACGCGTAACTTTTCTCAAGCTTGTGGCCGGCGGCCGTGGCCAGGCCAAAGCGCATCTGGCTTGCCGCGTTCAAGACCTCCTCGTACAGCGCCCCGGCCAGGATCCGCTGCCGCGCACTGTAGTGGCGGTAATAAAAGACCGCACCTACGACAAGCGCCGCCGCGATTACGCCGTAGGCGATGACGCGTCCATATTTGCGCCAAAATTCCTTGATGTCTCCCAACTCATCGTGCGCCCAATCATTCGCCATCGATCTTCGCTTCCGCCCCCACAATCTGTGAAATCCGTGCCACGGCCTCGGCCCACGTCATGACACCCTCGCCCTTCACGGCCCCCGCCTGGACGATGGCCGCCCGCGCCTCGTCTTGCGCCTCCACGATCACCCGCGCCCCACTGTCCCGGGCACGTTTCATCTGGCTCTTGGCGCTGGCCCCCGCAAGATGGGTCTCCACGGTCAGGCCCGCATCGCGCAGACCCTCAGCCAGCACCAGGGCCCGCTGCTGGAAAGATGCGTTCGTCATGATGAACACATCGAGCACGGGCGGCGCCGGCAGGCGCGTGACGAGCGCCACCAGGCGCTCCATGCCAATCGCGAAACCGACCGCCGGCGTGGGGGCCCCGCCGAGCCCCGATACCAGCCCATCGTAGCGGCCGCCGGCGATCACCGTCGCCTGCGCCAACGTCTCGTGCGGCGTCCATTCGAAGACCGTGTGCGTATAGTAGTCGAGCCCGCGCACCAGTCGCGGCGCCACCTCGAACACCACACCCAATGCCGCCAGATGGTCCTCCAGGGCCGCGAAATGCGATCGTGACTCCGCGCTCCAGTAATCGGCGATGGCCGGCGCCTCGGCAAGCAGCGCCGCCATATCAGGGTTCTTGCTGTCCAGCACCCGCAAGGGATTGCGCTCCAGGCGCCTTAGGCTGTCGTCATCGAGCCGACCCCGATGTACCGCTAGATAATGTACCAGGGCCTCACGATAGCGTTCCCGGCACTGGGGCGTCCCCAAGGAGTTCACGAGCAGGCGCGCCTGCACCCCGAGTCGCGCCAATACGCGCGCCCCGAGCGCGATGACCTCGGCCTCTATGGCCGGACCGGCCATGCCATAGGCCTCCACGCCCCACTGATGGAACTGCCGGTAACGCCCCTTCTGGGGCCGCTCGTGACGGAACATCGGCCCCTGATACCACAAGCGTTGTGCCTGGTTATGGAACAGTCCGCCCTCGATACCGGCTCGCACGCAGCCGGCGGTCCCCTCCGGACGCAGGCTCAGGCTGTCACCGCTGCGGTCGGCGAAGGTGTACATCTCCTTCTCGACGATGTCTGTGACCTCGCCCACGGCACGCGCATACAACTCGGTACGCTCCAGAATCGGCAGGCGGATCTCGCGAAAGCCATAGGCGTCCATGAGCGCACGCAGGCAATCCTCGACCGCCCCCCAGCGCACGGCATCCATGGGCAACAACGAGGCAACGCCGCGTACCCCGGCGACCTGACCGGTCAATGCCGCCTCACGACAAGGCCTTGATCGGGATCACCGGCGTCGATGCCGCGCGCCGCTTCAACTCCTCGCGCACCGCCCGCTCGAGGGTATCGACCAGGTCCTCGTTGCTGACCTTGCTGTGCGGCTTGCCATCCTTGTAGAGCAGGTTGGGCGACCCGCCGGCAAGCCCTACCTGCACCTCCTTGGCCTCTCCGGGTCCGTTCACGACGCACCCTATGACCGCCACGTCGATCGACTCCTGGACATCCTCCAGGCGCGCCTCCAGGGCATTCACGGTGGCGATGACGTCGAACTCCTGGCGCGAGCATGACGGGCAGGCAATGAGATTCACACCCTTCTTGCGCAGCCCCAGGCTCTTCAATATCTCGAAGCCGACCTTCACCTCTTCAACCGGATCGGCGGCCAACGAGACGCGCAGCGTGTCGCCTATACCCTCGGCGAGCAGCATGCCAAGGCCGATCGCCGATTTGACCGTTCCCCCACGCAGGGCCCCGGCCTCGGTGATGCCAAGATGCAGCGGTTGCTCGGTCAAGGTTGCCATCTTGCGATAGGCGGCCACCGCCATTGCGATATTGGAGGCCTTGAGGCTTACCTTGTAGTCCCGGAAGTTCAGGCGCTCCAGGATCTCCATATGCCGTAACGCCGATTCGACCAGCGCCTCGGCATTGGGCTCCCCGTATTTCTTTTGAAGCTCCTTCTCGAGGGAGCCCGCGTTCACCCCGATCCGTATACAGATGCCGCGATCGCGTGCCGCCTCGACCACCTGGCGCACGCGATCCTCCCGTCCGATATTCCCGGGATTGATACGCAGGCAATCCGCGCCGAACTTGGCCACCTCGAGCGCGATGCGATAATCGAAATGGATGTCCGTCACGAGCGCCACGTCCACGGCCTTGCGAATCTCCGCAAACGCCTGCGCCGCCTCCATGGTCGGTATCGACACGCGGACTATGTCGGCGCCGGCGGCTACGAGGCGCTGGATCTGGGCCACGGTCGCCGCGACGTCGCAGGTCTCGGTGTTGGTCATGCTCTGTACACTGATCGGGGCGTCGCCCCCCACCGCCACTTGGCCCACATGGATCATGCGGCTCTTGCGACGGGTAATCCCGGTCGTCTCGTGCATAAGGTTCTGATCCCGTTTTAAGGGTCGACTGTGACCCGCAAATTCCGTCCCTGGTGCGCCCTTGGCAAGGTGATCACGTGGCCGCCGACGGTGACCGCCACTCCTCGGCTGCGGCTCAAGGTCAGCCGGAACGGGGCACGCCCCATGAGGGTGACTGCGTGACCGACCGCTATGCGGCCCGCCATCAGCCGTACACCGCGCGCATCACGCACCGAAACCCGTACCGGGGCATCGCCGGCACTGATCCGCAGCCCGACATAATGATGTCCCTGCGGCAAGCTTACCAATCCTCCGGGGCTCGGTACAGCAATTGACCGAGAGATGCCCGCGGACACAGACGGCCGTCTGGGGGCCACCCGCCGATGAGCGAGGGCGACCGGCCCCCTGCGGACGGCGACCGGGGCCGACGCGCGCCGTGCCGGCGCCGCCAAAGGCGCCGGCACACGAGGATGGATGGCGGCCTGGGCGAGTATCGCGGGCGGTATCCGCGCGGGAGCCGGCCTCGGGCGCGGATGCGGCGTCCGGGGTACCGCCGGGGGCCGCGAAGGCCGGCCGCCGCCAGCCGCGCCCAGGGGGAAAGTGCGCAGCTCGCCGCTGCGGTTACGCATCGCGGTGAGGCTTGTCAGCCGCGGCGGCAGCACGCCGGTCACGGGCGCCGCCGTCTGCGAGGGCACCGGCGCGACAGCGTGCCTGTGTTCATGCGTATGCCAGACCACGACCCCGGCCACGACCGCCACCAGAAACAGTCCGTAAAGGACGGGCCCAAGCCGCATTCGGGGGGGCGGGACCGGCGCATGCGCCGCCGGCAGCGGCGGCGGCCCCCCTTCGTCCGATGCGCGCGCCTTGGCGAATTCCTGTGGGTCGAGTCCGAGCAGCTGGGCATAGCTGCGCAGATAGCCGCGGACATAGGCCGCCGGCGGCAGGTCCTCGCGCCGACCGCTTTCGAGGGCCACGATCTGGCTTGGCGACAGCCGCAGGCGTTGCGCGACCTGCTCCACCGACCACCCCGCGCGCTCGCGCGCCGCGCGCAGTCGCGCCCCGGGATTGACCGGGGCCTCACCGTTCGCCGGGCCCTCAATGTCCACTGAGCCGGCCCTCACGCTGCCACTGTACGACCGTTTGCGCCTCGCGGCTATGGCGATAGCCCTCGAGCAGGCGGGTCGCGCAATAATGGATGAACCTGGCGTCCTTCAGGGCCCGCCCGATACGAACCCCGAGAAACAGGGCGTGCGCACTGCGTGCCCGCGCCAGATATTGTGCAAGATCGCCCTTGGCCCGCGCATATTCCCGGTGATCGTAGCGAATACGCGCCAGATAGTAATAGGGAGCGGCCAGTTCCGGGGCCAGCGCCTGGGCACGATGGAAATAATGGATGGCGGCCTTCTCGTTGGGGACCTTCAGAAGGCAAACGGCCATGTTGAGATCGGCGAGCTGCGGTGTCGGATAAAGCGGTGAGTGCAGCGCCGCCTGAAAGTGCTTGAGGCCCTCGGCCACATGGCCGGTCCCGCACAAAAACGCCCCATAATTGTTCTGCAGGCTGCCGTCGTGCGGGTGATGCGCGAGCCCGCGACGAAAGTACCGCCGTGCCTTGACCGGCTCGCGCAGCCGCTCCTCGACAAGCGCCATGGCGTTGTTGGCCGCGCCATCGGTGGGGTCCAGGGCTAAGGCATGCGCGAGTTCGTTGCGCGCAAGCCCCAATTGCCCCTGACGCATGTAGCCGACCCCAAGCGCGGTACGCAACTGCACGAGCTTGTGGGTTTGGGGCGAAAGCCGCGGGGCGCTCGCGCATCCCGCCAGGACCGCCATCCCGAGTATCGCCGCGACGAGGCTAGGACGCATGGATGGGCACGACACGCCGGGTCCGCTCCTTCACGACACCCGCGAGCTGCCCGCAGGCGGCGCGTATGCTATCGCCGCGCGTGCGGCGCGTTACGGCCACGAGCCCCGCCGCAAGCAGGATGTCGCGGAAGCGGTCTATCACCGCATCCGGCGATCGCTCGAAGGACGTCCCGGGGAACGGGTTGAAGGGGATGAGATTGACCTTGGCGGGCACCGTTCGCAGGAGATGCGCCAGCGCCCGGGCATGCGCTACGCTGTCGTTTACCCCCGCGAGCATCGCGTACTCGAAGGTCACGCGCCGGCGCGCGTCGTTGGCCACATAGCGCCGGCAGGCGGTAAGCAGCTCCGCGATCCGGTACTTCTTGTTCAGCGGCACGAGCTCATCGCGCAGGGCATCATCCGGGGCATGCAAAGACACCGCGAGACTCACGGGCGCCACCTCCTGGAGGCGATCGAGGGCCGGTACGACACCGGCCGTGCTCACCGTCACGCGCCGCCGTGACAATCCATAACCCAAGTCATCCAACAGGATATGGATCGCCGGACCGACCTCTTTCAGATTCAGGAGGGGCTCGCCCATGCCCATGAACACGACATTCGAGATCACACGCTCGGGGCTCCCGCGCTCACCCCGCAGCCGGTGCTCGGCAAACCATACCTGGCCCACGATCTCGGCGGCGGTGAGATTGCGGTTGAATCCCTGCTGGGCGGTCGCGCAGAACGCGCAATCGAGCGCGCAACCGACTTGCGAGGAGATGCACAAGGTATTGCGCTCGGCCTCGGGAATGAATACGGTCTCGATGGCATTACCATCGGCGAGACGCAAGACCCATTTGCGCGTACCATCCTCGGAGAGATGTTCGCTCGCCATCTCCGGGATGGTCACCACCGCGGACGCGGCGAGTCGCGCCGCCAGGGCCTTGCCGATATTGCTCATGGCCGCAAAATCGGTGACCCCGCGCTGGTGCAACCACGGAAGGATCTGCTGGGCGCGGAACGCGCGCTCTCCCATCGCCGTGATGTGCGCCTCGAGCGCCGCGCGATCGAGGCCGAGCAGATTGACGGGCTGGGTGGCGGTCAGATCATCCTCCCTAGCGGGTGCGCGGACAGATATCGGTGTCGGCGAAGAAATAGCTGATCTCGGCGCGCGCCGTGTCCGGACCGTCGGACCCATGCACGGCGTTCTCATCGATGCTCGCCGCGAAATCCGCACGTATGGTCCCGGCGGCCGCGGCCTTGGGGTTGGTCGCGCCCATGACCTCGCGGTTCTTGGCCACCGCATTCTCGCCCTCGAGCACCTGGATCATGACCGGACCCGAGCTCATGAAGGCCACCAGGTCATTGAAGAACGGCCGGCCCTTATGCACCGCATAAAAGCCCTCGGCCTGCGCCCGCGTCAGATGCATCATGCGCGCCGCCACGATGCGCAGCCCGGCCTTCTCGAAGCGGTCATAGATGGCTCCGATGGCATTCTTGCCCACGGCGTCCGGTTTCACGATAGAGAGCGTGCGTTCAATGGCCATGCCTGTTCCTTTAGAGTGAAGGGGTCCATACCGAAATCGGCGCATTCTAACCCCTTGACGGCAACACGGCAATTTCCCGGACCGGTCCGGCAAACCCCCGATAGGCTAATCGGAGTCGGCCTCCTCGATCCACGCCATCTGGATCGCCTCGAGGAGCTTTTCCCCGGAGCGCTGGGCCTCGTCCGTGAAATCGTCCAGGTCGAGGACCCAGCGATGCAGGTCCGTATAGCGGATGTAGCGCGGGTCGATTTCGGGATGCCGCTCGTGCAAGAGGATGGCAATTTCTTCGGCATCGCTCCACTTAAGGCCCATGCGTATTCCTCCGTCAATGGCCTTCCGACACCATATTAATGGTGTATTTTGGTATTTCGATGACCAGCGCCGTCTCCTTGGGGATTCTGGCCTGACAGCTCAAACGCGAATCCGGCTCAAGGCCCCAGGCCTTATCGAGCAGATCCTCCTCCTTATCGGTGGCCGGGGCGAGCGCCTCATAACCCTCACGCACGAGCACATGGCAGGTCGTGCACGCGCAGGCCTTCTCGCAGGCATGTTCGATGGGGATCCCGGCGCGCAGCAAGGCATCGCAGATGCTCATGCCTTCCGGGCCTTCGATATCGGCCCCCTGCGGACAGATCTCGGCATGCGGCAAAACCCGGATCCGCGGCATCAGCGAAACTCCGTGACCGACCGGCCCTTCATCGCCCGCTCGAGCCCGGCATCCATGCGTCGCGCCGCGAACCCCGCGCTCGCGCGATCGAGCGCGGTGACGGTCTCGCGTATCCGCTGCGCATCCCCCCCATCGCGGGCCGCCTTCAAGGCCGCCATGTGCCCGGTGATCGCCTCCCGTTCCCCGGCCGCCAAAAGATCGGGGTCGGCGGCCATGGCCGCCGCCACCGCCTCGATCATGCGGTCGGCCTCGACCTGCTGTTCGCGCAACGCCCGTGCCGCCGCGTCCGACTCGGCGCTCGCGATCGAATCCTTCAGCATGCGCTCGATCTCGGCATCCGATAACCCGAACGAAGGCTTGACGGTCACCGCGCTTTCGACACCCGAGATGGTCTCGCGCGCCGAGACATTCAACAGGCCGTCGGCATCCACCTGAAAGGTCACGCGGATGCGCGCGGCACCCGCCACCATGGGCGGGATGCCCCGCAACTCGAAACGCGCAAGCGACCGGCAATCGCTCACCAGATCGCGCTCGCCCTGGACGACATGTATGGCAAGCGCCCCCTGCCCGTCCTTGTAGGTCGTGAACTCCTGGGCGCGCGATGCCGGGATTGGCGAATTCCGGGGGATGATCTTTTCGCTAAGCCCCCCCATGATCTCGATACCAAGCGACAGCGGGATCACATCGAGCAGCAGCATGTCCGCGGCGCCGGCATTGCCGGCCAGGAGATCGGCCTGGCGCGCCGCCCCGACCGCGACCACGCGGTCGGGATCGATGTCATGCAGGGGGGTCTTGCGAAACAGTGCGCCGACACGCTCGCGAACCCGAGGTGTGCGCGTCGCGCCGCCCACCAGCACCACGGCACCGATGTCGGCGATCTTGACACCCGCGTCCTTCAATACCCGGCGGCAGGCGACGAGCGTGCGCTCGATCAAGGGATCGATGGCGGCATCGAGATCGGCGCGCGTCAATCGTCCCGAGTAGATCGGTTGGGCTTCGATCACGGTCTCGGTCTCGGTGGTCAGGCGCTCACGGGCGCTACGCGCGAGACGCAAAAGCCGGCGTCGCTCCTCCGGAGTGCCCGGCCGCGCGCCGCGCGCCGCCCACAACGCCACCACCGCGGCATCCATGTCATCGCCCCCGAGGGCCGCATCCCCGCCGGTGGCCAGGACCTCGAACACCCCCTGCGAGAGCCGCAAGAGCGAGACGTCGAAGGTGCCGCCCCCGAGGTCATAGACACAATAAAGCCCCTCGGGATTGCGGTCGAGGCCGTAGGCCACGGCCGCCGCAGTGGGTTCATTCAAAAGCCGCAGGACCTCGATGCCGGCAAGCCGCGCGGCGTCCTTGGTGGCCTGCCGCTGGGCCTCGTCGAAATAGGCGGGTACCGTGATGACCGCCCCCGAAAGCGGACCGCCGAGGGTCTCCTCCAGGCGCGCCTTCAGGGCCGCAAGCACATGCGCCGAGACCTCCACCGGCGTCTTGTCGCCGGCCACGGTCTCGATGCGCACCATTCCTTCCGTGCCGGCCGCCAGCCGATAAGGGCTCTCGGGAATGTCGCCCCGTCCGCGGCCCATGAGCCGCTTGACGGACGCGATGGTGTTCAGGGGATCGGCGATCTCGGCGTCCTGCGCCTCGCGCCCGACGGTCACGCGTCCATCGCCATGGAATCGCACCACAGAGGGCAGCAGCACCTCGCCCGCGGCATCGGCCAGGACCGCCACCTCGCCGTCGCGCACGGTGGCGATGAGCGAGTTCGTGGTGCCAAGATCGATCCCGGCGACAAACCTTCGCGAATGGGGGGTCGGCGATTGCCCGGGCTCACTGATCTGAAGCAGGGCCATCTACGGGACCTCGGTTACGGCGTCATCGAGCTCCTTAAGGAACCGCCCGAGGAACTGCAGCTCGCGAACGAGCCTCCGCGCCTCATCGAGGTCGGCGGCATCCCCGCGTCCCAAGGCGGCGGCAAGCCGCGCTTCCTTGCCCTTACGACTCGTCGCCACCTCGTCGGCGAGCGCGGCGACCTCGTCTACGCGCCCCGCCCCCTCTTCCAGGCGTTCGCGCCAAGCCATCTGTTCCATCAGAAAGTCCCCGTCCATGACCGTATCGGTCTCCTCGTCCGTCGAAATCCCACGTAGCGCAAGCAAGTGGCGGGCACGGGCGACCGGGTCGCGCAGGACCTTCAAACCATCATTCAGGTCGGCACTCATCGCGACCGCGCGCCTGCGTTCCTCGCTCGTAGCCTGAGCATAGCGATCCGGATGCCAGATACGGATACGCTCCCGGTGGCGGGCGGCCAGATCACCGAGATCGATGTCGAATCGCGCCGGCAGGTCGAACAACTCGAAATAATTACGCACCATACCGGACCCCGTGAGACTAGACGCTGAAGCTCTCGCCGCAGCCGCACGTCTCCTTCTGATTGGGGTTCTGGAAACGGAACCCCTCGTTCAAGCCTTCGCGGGTATAATCGAGGATCGTGCCATCGAGGTAGACAAGGCTCTTCGGGTCCACCAGCACCTTGATCCCGTGGCTCTCGAAGACGCTGTCCTCGGGGGCTGCCTGATCGGCGTACTCCAAAACGTACGCCATGCCCGAGCAACCGCTGGTGCGTACGCCCAGACGCAGCCCCGCGCCGTGCCCACGCTTATCCAACGAGCGCCGCACATGCCGCGCGGCATTTTCGGTCAGTGTGACCGCCATAGCCCTACCCTCCCCTAGGCTGCGTTGACGTTCTCGTCCTTGCCGGTCTTTTTGCGATAGTCGGCGATCGCCGCCTTGATGGCATCCTCCGCCAATACCGAACAATGAATCTTGACCGGCGGCAGCGCCAACTCCTCGGCGATGTCGGTGTTCTTGATCTGCCCGGCCTCTTCCAGGGTCTTGCCCTTGACCCATTCGGTGAGCAGTGAACTCGAGGCAATGGCGCTCCCGCAGCCATAGGTCTTGAAGCGCGCCTCTTCGATCACGCCCTGATCATTGACGCGGATCTGGAGCCTCATCACGTCCCCGCATGCCGGTGCCCCTACCATACCCGTACCTATCGTAGGATCGGCCTTGTCGAATGATCCGACATTGCGCGGGTTCTCATAGTGATCCAATACCTTGCTTCCGTATGCCATAATCTCTCTCCCGTACTCAAACAAAACCTAATGGGCGGCCCACTGCACAGAATTCAGATCGACCCCGTCTTTGTACATCTCCCACAAGGGGGAGAGTTCGCGTAGCCGGCCGATCTTGTCGTGCAACAGCCGTATCGTGTACTCCACGTCCTCTTCGGTCGTAAACCGCCCCATCGTGAACCGGATGGAGCTGTGCGCGAGTTCGTCGTTGCGTCCCAGCGCGCGCAACACGTAAGAGGGCTCGAGGCTTGCCGAGGTGCATGCCGATCCCGACGAAACCGCGAGTTCCTTCAACGCCATGATCAGCGACTCGCCCTCGACGAAATTGAAACTGATGTTGAGATTGCCGGGGATGCGGCGCTCGAGATCACCATTCACATACACCTCCTCGATGTCGGAAAGACCCTCGAGCAGGCGTGTACGCAGCCTCTTAAGGCGCGTCGCCTCGGCCTCCATCTCCTCGCGCGCGAGCCGGAAGGCCTCGCCCATGCCCACGATCTGATGGGTGGCGAGCGTCCCCGAACGCATCCCGCGCTCATGACCCCCGCCGTGCATCTGCGCCTCGAGACGCACCCGCGGCTTGCGCCGTACATAAAGCGCCCCTATCCCCTTGGGCCCATAAACCTTGTGCGCGCTCAGCGACAACAGGTCGACACCCAATGCCGAGACGTCGATCGGTATCTTGCCCGCGCTTTGCGCGGCATCGGAATGAAAGAGGATGCCGCGGGGCTTTACGATGCGGCTGATGGCGGCAAGGTCCTGGATGACACCGATCTCGTTGTTCACATGCATCACCGACACGAGGATGGTGTCCTTGCGCAGCGCCGCCTCGAGCTTGGCGAGATCCAACAGGCCGTCGGGCTCCGGCTCCAGGTAAGTGACCTCAAAACCCTCCCGCTCCAGCTGGCGCGCGGTATCGAGGATAGCCTTGTGTTCGGTCTTGACCGTCACGATATGACGACCCTTGGTCTGGTAGAAGCGCGCCACACCTTTCAGGGCCAGGTTATCCGACTCGGTGGCCCCGGAGGTCCAGACGATCTCCTTGGGATCTGCGTGGATCAAGGCCGCGACCTCGCCGCGCGCGCGCTCCACGGCCTTCTCCGCCTCCCAACCGAATGCGTGCGAGCGCGACGCCGGATTCCCGAAGTCGCCCTCCATGGTCAGGTAGCGACACATGACCTCCGCCACCCGCGGATCCACCGGGGTGGTCGCCGAATAATCAAGATAGATCGGCTTTCTCATACTTGCTCCCATTCCCGCTTCCGTTTATCGGCAATCCGGCCTTGGGCCGTTTGGCCTGACGCATCACCACCTCTTGTACCTCGGGTTCCGACACCAAGGTTGCGAGCGTGATGCCGTCCAAAAACTCATAGATCCGCCGGCTGAGCTCCGTCCACAGCTGATGGGTGAGGCATCGCTCCTCGCCATGGCAATTCTCCTCGCCGCCACAGCGGGTGGCATCGATATTCTCGTTGATCGCCATGACGATCTGCGCCACCGAGATCCGCGCAGCCGGGAGCGCCAGGCTATAGCCGCCCCCCGGACCCCGCACGCTCGCCACCAGCCCCTTGCGCCGCAACTTTGCAAACAGCTGCTCGAGATAGGAAAGGGATATCCCCTGCCGGGCCGCGATATCCGCCAACGCCACCGTGTCGTGATGTTGATGCACGGCCAGATCGAGCATGGCGGTGACTGCGTAGCGTCCCTTGGTTGTCAGTTTCATAAGGCCCTCGGGGCATCATTTCCTGTAGCTACTATGCCATACCATAGCAATTTAGTCAACTATTGTCCGCCCGGAATCCGATCGAGACGCGGTCACACCATCCCCGGCCACACCTCCGTCGCCGCGCTCCGTCCCCTCTTCGAGGAGCGCACTCAACGGCACCCCGGCTTGGCGCAGCTCCTCGCATAGCTGCTCGATACGCCGGTCGACGCCCTCCAGGTGATCAAGCACGCGATCGATGGCCTGCGCGACCGGATCCGGCATCTGTGCGGCCTGGCCATAGGCCTCGAAGCCGATACGCTGGGCCAGGGCCGCCCGCGACCGCTCGCGTACCCCCCGCTTGACCACCACGCGGCCCGGGATACCCACCACCGTGGCCCCCGCCGGGACGTCCTTCACCACCACCGAATTCGACCCTATGCGCGCCCCGTCGCCGACCGTGATCGGTCCCAGGACCTTAGCCCCGGCCCCGACCACGACGTTATTGCCAAGCGTCGGATGGCGCTTCTCGCGCTGCCAGCTCGTGCCGCCGAGCGTGACCCCCTGGTACAAGGTGCAATCATCACCCACCTCGGCGGTCTCACCGATGACCACCCCCAGCCCGTGGTCTATGAAAAACCGCCGCCCGATCCGTGCCCCGGGATGGATCTCGATCCCCGTCAGGAAGCGCGACAACCGGGCAACGGCCTGCGCCGCCCAGCGCCACCCGTGGCGCCACAGACCATGGGCTATCCTGTGTAATGCCAGGGCATGCACACCCGGGTACAGCGTGGCGATATCAAACCACGATCGCGCCGCTGGATCGCGCGCGAAGATGCTGGCAAAATAACCCTTCACGATCGGTTGTGCCTGATCGGCTCGCGTCTTCTCCATGGCCCCCATTAGGCCTTTTCCTACTAATTTTGTCAAGTATTATCCGGGTCGGACGGCCCTGGGCGCGGGGGATACGGGTGCTGGACGGCATTCAGGATGCCGCGCAGGATCTGGAGCTCATTGTCGTCGGGGTGGGCGCGCCGGAACAGTCGGGTAAGTCTGCGCATGAGCTTGCGCGGATGGCGCTCATTCAGAAAGCCAATGTCGGTGATCACCTGCTCCAGGTGCCCGAGAAAGCGGTTGAAGGCCTCTTGCGGGGCCGGCCGATGGTCGGGTTCGGGGATCGGCACCGGCTCCTGGATGGTACAGCGGATCTCATAACAGAGGATCTGCACCGCCGCTGCCAGGTTCAGCGACGCAAAACCCGGGTCGACGGGGATCTGCACGAGGGCATGGGCATAGTCCACCTCCTCGTTGGTAAGTCCCGTGCGCTCGGCCCCGAACAGCAGCCCCACCGGACCCGAGCGCGCCTGGGTGCATAAGGTCGCGGCCGCCCCCCGGGCATCGAGACGCGGCAGGGCAATGGTGCGCGTGCGGGCGCTGGTGGCGGCCACGAACACGCAGTCGGCGACCGCGGCACGGACATCGGCGACGATGGCCGCCGCCGCCAGGATATCATCGGCGCCGGCCGCGCGCGCCACCGCCTCCTCCGCCGGGAAATGCTGCGGGGCCACCAGCACGAGGTTTTTCAAGCCCATGTTTTTCATGGCGCGCGCGCACGCCCCGATGTTGCCAGGGTGCTGCGGCCGCACCAGGATGATACGGATATCCGGCATACTCACGACAAATAACCCCCCGCGCCTAGCCCCGGCCGCCATGGGCTGGGTTCACCCCGCCTTTTACAGGTCGCCGCGCCCCGCTACAATGCTCCCCTTTTCCGGGAGCCGCCATGCACCCCATGCTGAATACCGCCGTCAAGGCCGCGCGTCGCGCTGGGACGGTCATCGTCCGCGCCCTGCCCGATATAGACCGTCTGCGTGTCGAGACCAAGAGTCGCCATGATTTCGTGACCGAGGTGGACCGCCGGGCCGAGGAGCTCATCATCGAGACCTTGAAAGGCGCCTACCCCGATCACGGCATCCTCGCCGAAGAAAGCGGCGCGGCCGCAGGCAACGAGTGGGAATGGGTCATAGACCCGCTCGACGGGACCACGAACTTTCTCCATGGCTTTCCGCAATTCGCGGTATCCATCGCGCTGCGCCGCCGTGGTCGTCTCGAGCAGGCCGTGGTGTTCGACCCGCTGCGCGACGAGCTGTTCACGGCCACCCGCGGCGAGGGCGCGCAGCTGAACGATCGGCGCATCCGCGTAAGTCGCGTGACCGACTTCGACTCGGCGCTCCTCGGTACCGGCTTCCCGTTCCGTGCAAGCGATTCGGTGGCGCAATGGGTCCACTTGTTCGAGCGCGTGGCGTGCCGCACGAGCGGGGTGCGACGCGCCGGGTCGGCGGCACTGGATCTGGCCTACGTGGCCTGCGGCCGTCTGGACGGTTTTTGGGAGACCGGTCTCAAGCCTTGGGATATCGCCGCCGGGGCGTTGCTCGTACGCGAAGCCGGAGGTCTTGCAAGTGATCTTTTCACCGAGGGCGATCCGCTCGACAGCGGCAATATCCTGGCGGCCAATCCGCGCGTCTATGGTCACATGCGCGCGGCCTTCGCCGATGTCGTGCGTCCTGAGGATGATTAGGCGGCGCAAGCCCCGAGATCGCCTGCGGCCGCACCCCCTTTTAAGGTAGGACCAGGCGCGGCCCCCGCGTCTCGGCGATGCGTGCGCTTGCGACCCTGTCTGGCTGCGGCGGGGCCGATGCCGGCGAGGCAGCGAACGCCGCGCGCCGCGGGGCAATCCGCAGAACGGCCTCGGTCTGCGCCTCCGCGAGCACGGCCACGCCCATGGCATACTCGCGTGGCCGCGCACGCTTCAACCAGCGTACGGTAGCCGCCAGCCAATGGCCGCTCCCGGAAGGATCCTTGACACCGATCCAGGTCCCGGGAATGGGCGGAGGTCCCTCGAGGTCCTGACAGCTGAGCCACAGACCGGATCGTCCGGCATCGCGAATGGTCCAGGTCGTCACGCGTGGCAAACCGGCACCCCGCTCGTTCGCCGCCGTCGCCTCCGCCCGACCCCACGGCACCTCCAGATCGACGAAACCTTGGCGAAACCGGTCGTCGGCACGTAGCCGTCGCAGGCTGGCAAGACCCTGGCAGACGAGGCGTTCGCCGCGCAGCCGCACGCGCAAGGAACGTAGCCGCACACCTGGCCGCCATGTCTCTCCCAGGCTTGCGCAAAGCCGCAAGGCAAGGTCCGGCAGCACGCGCGCGGCGAGCCGTGGCGGCAGGGGCCGGCGCGCACGGATGTCGTCCCGCAATCGCGCGAGTTCCGACAACACCGCGCCGGTATCAAGATACAATGGGGCCTCGCGATCCGCCGGATCCGCGGCCCTGTCGGCCTCCGGGACAATGGCAAACCCGGCTGCTTCATTCAACACCGCCCGGTCACCGACCTCGGCGATAAGCTCCCAGACCGCGTCTATGCCCCCTTCCGGCAGCGCGTAGGGGTCCGACAGGCCCATGAGCAAGACATTGGCATAGAGGCGCTCCAACTCGAGCGTCGGGGCACCGGCCGCCCGGAATAGGGTATGGATACGCCGCCAGAGCCCGGGCGGGGCCGGCACATAGGCCCGGTAGGCCGCGCGCAGGACCTCCGAGAGCCCGCTTATCGCGCCGGCCACGGCCATCCGGCGCTCATCGGCCGGCAACTCCGGGGTGAGCGCCATCTGATATCCCTGGGCCATCTCGGAATGCAGGGTGGTGGCCAATCCCGCGATGGCGCGCGCACTGCCAGGACGAGCCAGCACCGCGGTGAGATCCGCCGCCGAACGCGTGTAGTGGCGAAGAAGCGTGATGCGCGTGACGGGGTCGAGGAGTGTCGCGTTCAGTGCGCGTACCGATTGCCCGAGGAGCGCCAACGCCCGCCCGGGCTCGGCGGCCGGCAGTGCATCGATCCAGGCCTTGAGGCGCCGCTCGCGCCACGGCAGCCACCGCCCTTGCCGCCCCTCGATCACGTCCATTGGTGAGGATCCTTTGGTAGCAGACTGCGCCATAGTATCCACGGGTGCCCGAAAACCGCAAGCGCGCGGTTTCCTGCGACCACGGCTTCGCCTAATATGGCGGCTTTTGGGAGGACGTGCGTCATGACCTATGTGGTCACCGAGAACTGCATCAAGTGCAAATACACAGACTGCGTAGAGGTCTGCCCGGTCGACTGCTTTCGGGAGGGCCCCAACTTTCTCGTGATCGACCCCGACGAATGCATCGACTGCACATTATGCGTCCCGGAATGCCCGGTCGGCGCGATCTTCTCAGAAGACGAGATCCCCGAGGAGCAACGCGATTTCATTGCCCTGAACGCCGAACTCGCCAGGGCCTGGCCTGTCATCCTGGAAAAGAAAGACCCGCCGGCGGATGCCGCGCAATGGGACGGGGTCAAGGGTAAGCGCGACCAGCTTCAGAAATAACGAGGGGACCGCCGCACGGAACCGGCGCCAGCGCTCATGGTCCCGCACCCGCGCCGCTCGCCGTAAGCGCCGGACGCACTCAATGAGATCCGTCCCGGCGTTGATCGCCTTCCGGCGGGCCGAGATCCCAACGACAGACGCGCATCATCGCCCCACCTCTGGGGCGCAACCCCCGCGTCCTCCATCGGCGGGCCGACCGGCCCCATTGCCCGGGGCGCGCATGAGGGACGCTACGCGTCTTGGGAAACGACGCGGCCGCTGTCGCCCACGAGCGCGGCGATCAGCCGGTCCTCGAGCTCGATGCGCGTCGCCAGGGCCTCGCCCAATACCGAGAGATCCAGAGGAAGATCGGCGGCATCACCGCGATCACCGGGGCGGGCGTGCTTGTCGTTGAAACGAATGGCGATCTCTGTACAGGTCTCGATACGCCCGTAGATCTCGCCCCCCAGCGCCACCACCGCCCGGCGGCGCTCACGGCCATCGACGAGGCGTTGGTACAAGGAAAAATGGGCAGCGGCCATGTAATCCACGAGGATCTGGCAGAAGGCCTGGAGCACGTCATCCCCGACGGCGTCGCCGCCGAAGGGGTCGAGGCCCGCGACCCGACAAAAAAGCACCAGCATCTCACGACGCTCGGCGAGCAATCGTTCGATCATTCCGCGCCCGGCCGCCCGCCGGTCCACAACGCCTCTCGTTGCCGTGGCCATGCCGCCCCCAATGCTCATGTGCGCCCGCGTGCCATCGTTTGCACGGGACACATAAATTGCCCGAATGCCACTATAAGACAGCGGCCGGACCTGGACAAGGCGACTAGAACGGCAAACCCGGCATCTTGCCCTTCATGCCGGCCAACATGCGTTTGAGTCCGCCCTTGCCCATCTGCTTCATCATGCGCTGGGCCTGCGCGAATTGCTTTAGCAGGCGGTTGACTTCCGGCACACCGGTGCCCGAACCCTGGGCGATGCGGCGCTTGCGTGAGCCGCGTATGGTGTCGGGGAAACGGCGTTCCTGAGGCGTCATGGAATTGATGATGGCCACGAGGCGGCGGGTATCATGATTCTGCAGCTGCGCGCGTGCCGCCGCCGGGAGTTCGTTCATGCCCGGGAGTTTATCGAGCACCCCGGCCATGCCGCCCATGCGCTCCATCTGGAGCATCTGCTCACGAAAGTCCTCGAGATCGAAGCCCTTGCCCTTCTTGAACTTCTCGGCCAGACGTTCAGCGCTCTGGCGGTCGACCTTACGCTCGGCCTCTTCGATCAGGGTCAGGACGTCGCCCATGCCCAGGATGCGTGAAGCCAGACGTTCGGGGTGGAAGGGTTCGAGCCCGTCGGTCTTCTCGCCTGTACCCAAAAACTTGATGGGCTTGCCGATCACCGCGCGCAGGGAGAGCGCCGCCCCCCCACGGGCATCGCCGTCGGTCTTGGTGAGAATCACGCCGGTCAGCGGCAAGGCCTCATCGAAGGCCTTGGCCGTATGGACGGCATCCTGGCCGGTCATGCTGTCGACCACAAACAAGGTCTCTATCGGGGCGGTAACGGCATGCAGGGCGCGCACCTCGTTCATCATGGTCTCGTCGATATGCAGCCGCCCGGCGGTGTCGACAATGAGGACATCGATGGCCTCGCGCCGCGCCAGATCCACGGCGCGACCGGCGATCACCTCCGGGGACTCCGTGGGCGACCCTTTGTAGAAAACCGCACCGACCTCGTCTGCCAGACGCTCGAGCTGGTCCATGGCCGCCGGACGATAGACGTCGACGCTCACGAGCGCCACCTTCTTGCGCTCACGCTCGCGCAACAGCCGGGCAAGCTTGCCCGCGCTGGTGGTCTTCCCCGAACCCTGTAGACCCGCGAGTAGGACCACCGCCGGCGGGCGGGTGGCCAGATCCAGCCGGTCACATGCCGCTCCCATGGTCTCCACCAGGGTGTCATGCACGATCTTGACCACCGCCTGACTCGGGTTCAGAGTGGCCATCACCTCCTGGCCGAGCGCCCGGGCGCGTATCGTCTCGATCAGGGTTTTCGTGGTCGACAGCGCGACATCCGCCTCCAGAAGGGCGATCCGCACCTCGCGCAATGCCTCACCGATGTTTTTCTCGGTCAGGCGCGTCTCTCCGCGCAGGGTGCGCAACGCACCCTGCAAACGATTGCTCAGCGTTTCGAACATCTCTGTCTCCTGTGACCCATCGCGGACCTCCCGGGGCACGGGGCCTTCCCGCGACCCCCCAGGTATGCCATTATCGTGCCACCGTTACCCGTGCCGTCCTATGATACAACTCCTCTTCCATATCGTGGCCGTCATCCTCTATGCGCTCGCCGGCATCTACTACTGGCGCGCCCTGGAATCCCCGCCGGGCGGCCAACGTGATCGCAGGCGGGGTGCCTTCATAGGGGCCCTGGCGGTCATCTTGCAGGCCGGCCTGCTCATAGGCGACATCGATCACGATGGCCATCTGACGCTCGGCGTGGGTACCATCCTGTCCCTCGACGCCTGGGCGGTGGCCGCGATCTTCCTCGTGGCGTCCTTGCGCAAACCCATCGAAAGCCTCGGGGCATTCATCATGCCAAGCACGGCGGTGGCCACCATGGGACAGATATTCCTGCCGGCAAGCAGCGAGGATACGCGCATCAACGATCCTTGGCTCGTGGCCCACATCGTCATCTCGATCCTGGCCTACAGCCTTCTCAGCATCGCCGTCGTTCAGAGCCTCGTCCTGTGGGTCCAGGAAAGCCGCCTGCGCCGTCGCCACCCGGCCCAGTTGTTGCGCGCGATCCCACCGATGGAGACCATGGAGACTTTGATGTTCGAAATGATCCAGGTGGGATTCGTGCTCCTTACGCTGACGCTCATCAGCGGGTTCTTCTTCTCCGAGCAACTGTTTGGCGACCCCTTGCCCTTCACCCACCACAGCGTGCTGTCGCTCGTGGCATGGCTGGCGTTCGCCATCCTGCTCATAGGCCGCCGCCAATTCGGCTGGCGCGGGCGCAACGCCGTGCGCTGGACCGTCGGCGGCTTCGTGCTGCTGGTATTCGCCTACCTGAGCGCCGAGTTCCTGTTCAAGCTGGTCCTGCCCGGCTAAAACGGCCCCGGCGGACGCCCGTCCGGCGCCCATCAATCAGTCTCGAAAAACACCGCGGCCTGTGGTAGGGTCCCGTGTTTAACACTCAGGACCCTTTCGACCCTTGGACCACGTCCGCCTCGGTATGCTGGCCGGCGTACTGCTGTTTCTGATCTTCCTGTCCGGATTCTTCTCCGCGGCTGAAATCAGCCTCATGACGGTCAACCGTTACCGCCTCCGCCATCTCGCCGAATCCGGCCACCGGGGCGCGCGTCTCGCCCGTCGCCTACTGCGCCGTCCGGACCGCGTCCTGGGCGTGGTGCTGCTTGGCAACAACTTCGGCAACATCGCCGCCTCCTCGGTCGCCACGCTGATGGCCGTCCGGCTCTACGGGGCGGGCGTTCTGGCCCTGGTCACGGGGGTGCTGACGCTCGTCATCCTCATCGTCTCGGAGGTGGCCCCTAAAACTTTGGCAGCGCTCTATCCGGAGCCCGTGGCCTTCGGGTCGGCCTATGTGCTGACACCGCTTTTGCGCGTCATCTACCCGCTCGTCGCGGCCGTCAACTTCACCGCCAACCATCTGCTGCGCGCCTTCGGGGTATCGGTCAAGCCGCGCACCCCCGATCAGATGAGCGCTGAGGAGCTGCGTGCCGTGGTGCTCGAAGCCGGGAGCCTCATCCCCACCACCCACCGGGCGATGCTGCTCGCCATCCTCGATCTCGAAAAGAGCACCGTGGAAGACGTCATGGTGCCCCGCCGCGAGGTCGAGGGCATCGACCTCGAGGCCGACTGGGACGAGATCGTAGACCTTCTCGGGCGCAGCCATTACACGCGCCTGCCGGTGTTTCACGGCAGCCTCGACAACGTCATCGGCATGCTCCATGTACGGCGCGCCCTGCATCTCGCGCTCGCCGGCCGGCTAACGCGCGACAGCCTGAAATCGGCGGCGCTCGAGCCCTACTACATTCCCCAGGGCACGCCGCTCGCCACTCAGCTCATGAATTTCAAGACCATGCGCCGGCACATCGGGCTTGTGGTCGACGAATACGGCGACCTCATGGGTCTCGTAACCTTGGAGGAGATCCTGGAGGAGATCGTGGGCGAATTCACCACTCAGGCCCCGGGCACGCCCGAGGACATCTTCCCGCAACCCGACGGCAGCTTCCTGATCAACGGCAGCACCAGCATCCGCGACATCAATCGCACGCTCGGCTGGCAGCTACCCTTGAACGGACCCAAGACCCTGAATGGACTCATCACGGAGTACCTGGAGGACATACCCTCGCCTGGGACCAGTCTGCTTTTGAATGGCTATCTCGTGGACATCGTTCGCACGCGCGGCACCGCAATCCAGGTGGCACGCCTCAAGGTCCACGCCGTGGCCGCCAAAGAGCACGACGAGGACGAGTAAGGAGTAGCGCATCGGTGTCGCCGGGTCAGAGGGGTGCGCCGCGGGCCGCCTCCAGGCGGGCGAGATGGGCGCGTGCCGCCTGAAGAAGCGCCGGTGCCAGGCCCCGGCGCTCGGCGATCGTCAGACCATGCGAGGAGCCGCTCTCGCCCACGACGAGTTCATAGGTCGGGGCCAGTCGTTCGTCGTCAAAACGCATGGTGGCATTGGTCAGGTAGGGATGGGCGGCGGCATAGCCCTTGAGGGGGCTCAGATGAGTCGTGATGACGCCGCGTACATGGCGGTGCGCCAGTTCATCGAGTACTGCCATGGCAAGCGCCGCGCCCTCCTCCGGATCGGTCCCGGTCCCAAGCTCATCCATCAGTACCAGCGTTTGGCCGTCGGCTTCGCTCAAGAGCCGTTTCAAGACCTCCACATGGCTTGCAAATGTCGACAGCTGGTGGAGAAGGCTCTGACGATCGCCGATGTCGACGATGACCCGGTGGAAACGACCGATCACGGCCTCCCCCTCGCCGGGGATGTGCAGCCCGCAATGGGCCATCGTCACAAGCAACCCCACGGTCTTTAGGACGACGGTCTTGCCGCCGGTATTGGGACCGGTCACAAGCAGCATGGGGTGGCTATCGTCGAGCGCGATCGAAAGCGGCACGGGGCAGGGACCGCGGCGGTCGGCGAAGGCCAGCAGCATGGCCGGATGGTACACGGCGCTAAGCCGCAAGAGCGGTTCCGGCACGAGTCGCGGGGCATGCGCGTTCATGTGAATGCTGAGGTGACCGGCGGCGAACGCGAGATCGATCCAGCTGACTGCCCCGAGCAGGGCCCAGAGGGCCTCAAGGGCAGCCGCGACCTCGGCGGTCAATTGCCGGCGCACGGCCAATTCCTCGGCATCGCGCCGTCCGGCGCAGGCCTCGAGGCGATTATTGGCAGCCACCGTCTCCAGGGGTTCCACGAGATAACGGCGCCCATGGCCGGCGGGTCCACGACGTACACCCTTGATGGTATCGGCGACCTGAGGGGCCACCGCCAGAAGGAGCCGTGATCCACTCGCGACAATGGCCTCATCGGCCTCATCGGTGACGCCGAGGGCCGCCAGGCGCTGTCTTAGCAAGTCCTCGACATCGGCGCGCCCCTTGCTGATCTCCTGGGCCAGCTCCGCGAGTCTCGGGCTCGCCGTGTCATTCACGCGCCCGCCCGGCGTCACCGCGGCATCCAGCTGCGCGAGCAGTTGCGGCGCGAGCACCAAAGCCCCTTCGTCGGGGTACAAGTCCGGATACTGCGCCCACAAGGCGCGCAGGCTCACACCCGCACGTATCAGTTGGGCGATATGGGCGAGCGCGGTCCCGGCCAACGCCGCGCGCGCCTGGCCGGCCTGGCGCAGGGCCGCACGGATATCCGGCAGGCGCGGCAAGACGGCCGCCCCCTGCTCGATGGCGCGCCGCGCGGCGGTCACCGCCCTTTGCAGGGCCTGGGCGGCGGCAATATCGGGGGCCGGGACCAGCGCGCGCGCGGCATCCGCCCCGTAAGGGGTGGCCGTCAAGCGCTCCAGGAGGCGTCGGACGGCGGCAAATTCCAAGGCGTCGAGATCAGCGTCCATATCGTCTCTCCCGGGAGGCTTACGACCGGATGTGGGCCACGTCGTCGCGCAGGTACACCGGCACCGCGGCACAGGCGCGCACGAACGCCGCGTGCTCATAGGCATCCTCGGCCAGCGCCAGGACCGCACGCGCCGTGGGTGAGCGGCCGGCGAAACGTAGCTCCGGCAATGTCTCCCCAAAACGACCCGTGTAATGGTCAATACCGCTACCGACCGCACAGTCTGTCCCCGGGGGACAGACCACCCGCCCCGGCGGGCCCACGCGCTCCTCCCCGCAGGTCACCACCAGACCCGTGGCCTCACGCCTGTAGAACCCGTAATAGACCTCGTCACGACGGGCATCGAGGGCCGCCAGCACCTGCCGCCCAGGGGCCTCCTGCGCGAGCGCCGCAAGCGACGAGACCGGAACGACCGGCAGGTCGCGCGCATACGCAAGCCCCTGGGCCATGGCCGCCGCCACGCGCAGACCGGTAAACGATCCGGGACCACGCCCGAAGGCGATCACATCTACGGCGCCGAGATCACATCGCAGGTCGGCGCACAAACCACGCAGCAGATCGAGTACGGTCTCGGCCCGCGCCGCACTATCGCGCAGCCCCCGCTCATGAACCACGCCATCGATTTTTAGGGCCACTGACACGAATGCGCTCGTGGTCTCGACTGCAAGCAGGTTCATGCCATCTCCCTGAACAGGTCGGCGAGGGCCCGATCCCATGAGGGCAGGCAGATCCCCAGGCGCTCCTTCAGACGAGCACCATCGAGGACCGAGTAGGCCGGACGATGCGCCGCGGTGGGATAATCGGCGGTCGTAATCGGCGATACCGCGACGGTCAACCCGAGCGATCGCACGATGGCCTCGGCAAAGCCGTGCCAGCTCGTCTGGCCATCGCACGCCGCGTGATAGAGCCCGGCGTTGTCTGCGGCTCGCGGGTGCGCCAGAATCGCGCGTGTCGCTTGCGCGAGGACGGTTACCGGCGTCGGGCTCCCATACTGGTCGGAGACGATGCGCAGCGGCCCGTTCGCGGCCAATCGCCGGACGGTCGTCAAAAAGTTTCGGCCCTCGCGGTCGTAGAGCCAGGCCGTGCGCAGGACAAAGGCCGTAAGGGGGCGCGCCAGCACCGCCTCCTCGCCCAGGCGCTTGGTCTCTCCATAGACATTGAGGGGAGCCGTAAGGTCGTCCTCCCGATAGGGGCGCCCCGCGGTTCCGTCGAAGACATAATCGGTCGAATAGTGCACAAGCCATGCCCCGACGGCCAGGGCGGCATCGGCCAGATGCCCGGGGGCATAGGCATTGATGCGCAGCGCCGTGTCACGCTCCGCCTCCGCCTTGTCGACGGCCGTATAGGCAGCGGCATTCACGATGACCCCGGGGCGCAGGCGCTGCACCGCGGCATGCACCGCGGTCTCGTCTCCGATATCACAGTCCGCGTGGCTTAAGGCATGCACGGGGCCCAGTCCGGCCAGGGCCTGCGCAAGCGCGCGACCGAGTTGGCCCTGGGCCCCGAACAGCGCGATACCCCGGCGGACTTCGCCAGCTTGCGCCATGGCCGCCCCCTCGTCACTCATGACAATGATTCCAAAAGTGGTGATCTCCCGCCAACGCCCCATGCGTGTCGCCAGACCCGTTCCCGCGGCCGACTCGCCATCGAGAGCGGCGATTATAGCAAACCCTGCGCGGCGGTCGCCATTTGACAGCCCCATGAGAAATTGGCAAAGTCGGGCGATGCGCATTCACCACCTGCCCGGCACCGATCTCGCCATTTCGGACATCGGCCTTGGCACCATGACCTTCGGCGAGCAGACAGACGAGGCGTGCGCGCACGCCCAGCTCGACTATGCGCTGTCCGAGGGCATCAACCTGTTTGATATGGCGGAGATGTACCCGGTGCCCGGACGCGCTGAGACCCAGGGCGCCACGGAGACGATCGTCGGGCGATGGCTCGCGCGACAGGCGCGCGACCGCGTAGTAATCGCCACCAAGGTCGCCGGGCCCTCGCGCGGCTTTCATTGGATCCGGGGCGGCCCGCTCGCCCTCGATCTCGCCAACATGCGCGCGGCGCTCGAGGCGAGCCTCAAGCGGCTGAAGACCGATTATGTCGACCTCTACCAGATTCACTGGCCATCGCGCCCCATTCCGCTATTTGGCGGCACGCAGTACGAGGCGCGAGATACCGCAGACAGGGCCGCGGAGATCGACGAGCAGCTTCAGGCGCTCGCCACGCTCGTGCGCGAAGGCAAGGTGCGTTACATCGGGCTCAGCAACGAGACCCCATGGGGGACACTGCGCTTTCTGGACGCCGCCCGGCGTCTTGGCCTGCCCCAAATCGTGACCATTCAAAACGCCTACAACGTCCTGAATCGGACCTTCGAGTCGGGGCTTGCCGAGGTGTGCCATCGCGAGCGCCTGGGGCTTTTGGCCTACAGCCCGCTCGCCTTTGGCATACTCACCGGCAAATACCGCGGGCGCAGCGATCCGCAGGCGCGCCTGAATCGCTTCCCGGAATTCAGTCCTCGCTATCGCAAGCCGGCCATCGAACCGGCCGTGGACGCTTACGCGCGTATTGCCGAGAATTTCGGCCTGTCGCTCGGGGCCTTGGCACTCGGCTTCGTGCGCTCGCGTTTCTTCACCGCCTCCACCCTGCTTGGTGCGCGCACCGTGGAGCAACTGAAGGAAAACATCGTGCACGCCAAGGTCGTGCTGTCGCCCGAGGCGCTCGCCGCCATCGAAGAGGTCCACCTGAAATCCCCCAATCCGGCCCCCTGACACGCCGTTACATCAGGCCAGCGACGATGTTGATGGTGAGCGCCAGGATCAAGGTGTTGAAGGCAAACGACAGCACGCCATGCAGCAAGGCCGCGCGCCGCACGCCATGCGAGGTGATGGCCACGTCCGAGACCTGCGAGGTCATGCCGATGACAAACGAGAAATACAGAAAATCCATGTAGTGCGGCAGGGCCGATCCCGGAAAGTGCATTCCCCCGTCGTCACGCACGCCATCTGGCACCGCGCGCCCCCGGTAATAACCGTGCGCGTAATGAAAGGCAAAAAGCGTGTGGACGACCAACCACGACCCGGTAATGGCCGAGACCGCGAGCGCCAGATAGAAGACCTTCTCCGAGGCGGACGCGCCCTTCACGTAACTCAGCAAAAACAGGATGGCAAAAACACTCGCACAGGCCGCGAGCAGCGCCATCGAAAGCAGCGCGAGCCCGCTTTGATCCTGATCGACCGTGCTGCGGCAGGTCTCCCGGGCGTCGGCAAACACCATCACCATCCCCGCCAGGATCAAAAACGTGAGGCACGCCGCATCCCAGCCGAGCAACAGCCGGATGTCAGTGAGATGCTGCGGCGGGACGCTCATGAACACCGCAGCCCCCACGAGCACCGATGCCGCAAGGCGCCGGCGGGCCCCGAGAGCCCGTACGGCGCGCATGAACGCCCGCGACACGGCCGCTCTTAAGAGGTCTTGCCCTGACCCAAAAGCGTCTTGATCGGTAACGCGTACATCCAACCGAAGTTGCTGCCGATCAGATAGGTGTCCCCCATCACCACGCCGTTCTGAGGACCGAAGCCGCCATGGTGGGTCATATACTTGGACAGGACCTTCCCGGTCTTGCGGTTTAGCACGAAGATTGCGCCGTTACCCACGGGAAAGATCACATCCGAACCCGTCACGCTGGGCGCGGCCTTCATCTTGATCTTGAGAGGCGTATGCCAGAGCACCTTGCCGGTCTTTAGTTGCACGGCGTAAGCCGTGGCGGTCACGGGGCTTCCGGTATAGATCGTTCCGCCCACGATCATGGGCACGGCGTCCTTGTTGCGTGGCGGCACCTTGCCGACCCCAAGCGTCGTCTGCCACAGGATTTTGCCGGTCTTGGCATCGAGCGCGATCTCCACGCTCTTTGCGCGGCGATGGCCCTTGGCCTTGCGCTCGAACTGGGTGACCACGATGCCGCGAGACTGCGCCGGGGCACAATCGCCCATGCTGCTCGAAAAGACCGCCTGGGGGGCCGTGCGCCATACAAGCTTCCCGGTCTTGGCGTTTACGGCATAAAGGGCACTCGGATGGGTGCCCCCCATGATGACGAGATCATGGTAGACCGTGGCGGACGACATGCTCACGAACGACTTGATGGGGACGCGCCATTTGAACTTGCCGGTGGCGGCATTGAGCCCGTAGATGTGTCCGTCCCCATTACCAAAGACCAGCGTTCCATCGTCGATCGCGGGCGTTGGCATGTCCTCGCCTTTGGTATGATAGACCCAGGCGAGCTTGCCGGTGGCGGCATGCACGGCGTAGATGCCGCTGATGTCGGTCCCGCGCACGATGCGTGCGCCCTTGTGCGCGAATTTCACCGCCTGCGTATAGCTGAAGGTGGAGTTCCCTCCGCCCACATACACAAGCTTCTTGGGACCGCGCCCGGCCACGAGCGGGGTCGTCATGATCTGGTTTAATGCATTGAACTTCCAGAGCATATGCCCGTCTGATCCGTCGAGGGCGTATAGAAAGCCATCGTCGTCTGCGACATACACCTGGCCGTCAACGACCGATGCCCCGATGGGAATGCCGACCAGATCGCGCACCGCCGTGATACTGACGTAGGTCCGCTTGATGGCGGGCTTTTTCATGCCCTTCGGGACGGCCTCAGGGACATGAAAGACCCAATGCACGGGCTCGCCGGCAGTCCCCTGCGCTGTCTTGTAGCGCGCATCGTGGGCGGCGTTGAGCCCATAAAGCGGCCACGCATGGGGTGATGCGAGCGCCGTCTTGGCCGATGAACTCGCGGCGTGCGATGTCTTATGACTGCATCCCGACAGCAAGGCAAGCGCTGCCAAGCCGGCAACAACAGATGGACGTATAGCGGGTCGTGCTTCCATATCCCTGATTCCTCCCGGAACTCTTGTGTGGGACTGCATCGAATGCCAAACCCTAGGCGATAGGTGGCGCGCGGTCAAGGGACATGAATCCGAGAGCCACGCGCCCACTGGGGGCCATGCTATCATGGCGACGGGAGCGGCCCCGGCACGGTCCAGGGGGTCGGATACCATAAGCGGTCACAACCAAAGCCCCGGAGCCCAGTTCAGAAATGGAACGGTTTAATCTTGCATTCTTTCGCGGTGCATGGCGCATCACCGCGCCCTACTGGAAGTCCGAAGAGCGCTGGTCAGCCTACGGGCTGCCCGCGGTCGTCGTCGGCTTGAGCCTGGGACTCGTCTACATCAACGTCCTCATAACAGAGTGGTACAATGGCTTCTACGACGCCCTCCAGCACTATAACGAAACCGCCTTCTGGGCCGACATGCTGCGCTTTTCATGGCTTGCGGGGCTTTATATTGCCGGCTATGTGTATCAGCTTTATCTGGGCGAAATGCTTCAGATCCGCTGGCGGCGCTGGATGACGCACCACTACCTCAAGGACTGGCTGAGCGACCGCGCCTATTATCGCATGCAGCTTTTGAGCGACGGTACCGACAACCCTGATCAGCGTATTGCAGATGACATCAGCGCATTCATTCGCGGCATCCTGAAGCTTGGTCTCGGTCTTTTGAGCTCGGTCGTGACCATCGCCTCCTTCATCACGATGCTCTGGATACTATCGAACCGCCTGACGATCCCAATAGATGGGCAGAAATGGGAGATTCCGGGTTATCTCGTGTGGGCCGCGCTCATCTATTCCGTGGCCGGGACCTGGATCATGCTCAAACTGGGCCGGCCCTTGATCGGCTTGAGCTTCAATCAGCAACGGTTCGACGCGGACTTTCGTTTCAATCTCGTGCGTGTGCGCGAGAACACCGAGAGCATCGCACTCTATGGCGGCGAGGACCAGGAACACAAGGGCCTGGGGGAGCGCTTTGCGTCCATCTTCCGCAACTATTGGGCGATCATGCGCCGGCAGAAGATCATCAATTGGTTCTCGGCCGGATACGGACAGGCGGCCATCATCTTCCCTTTTCTCGTGGCCGCGCCGAGCTTTTTCGCAAAGCAGATCCAGTTGGGCCTCGTCATGCAGATCTCGTCGGCCTTCCAGCAGGTGCAGGGGGGGCTCTCCTACATTGTCACGATCTACCCCGACCTCGCCGCATGGCATGCGGTCGTGGACCGACTCACGGGCTTTAGCGAACACATGGCCGAGGTCCGAGGCGTTGCCACCGACATCAATGCCATCGCCCAAGAGACCGCCGACAAGCTCCAGCTTCAGTCGGTGAGTCTCCATGTCCCCGATGGCCGCCCGCTGCTCTCGGATCTGTCGCTGTCGGTGGAACCGGGAGAGACCATGCTGCTGACGGGGCCATCCGGAAGCGGGAAGAGCACACTGATCCGGGCGCTCGCCGGCATCTGGCCGTTTGGAAGCGGCCGGATCGTGGCGCCGCCCAAGAATTCCTCACTCTTTCTGCCCCAAAAACCCTACCTGCCCCTGGGGACCTTGCGCGACGTCCTCCTCTACCCTCATGGGCAGTCGGACACCACGAATGACACCCTGACCGAGGCGCTCACGGCAGTGGGGCTCCCGCGCCTCATCCCACAGTTGGATGAACAAAAGCCCTGGCCGCTCATCTTGTCGCTGGGCGAGCAACAGCGCATCGCGTTTGCGCGCATCCTTCTGCAAAAACCCCAGTGGATCTACATGGATGAAGCGACATCGGCGCTCGACGAGGCCGCCGAGGGTGAACTCTACACGCTGCTACGCCACCGTCTGCCAAATAGCACGGTGGTAAGCGTTGGCCACCGATCGGCGCTGAACGCCTACCACAAGACGCGCCTGCAGCTAACCGGGAACGGTGCTTGGCAGGTCATCCCGGCCGGCGCTTGAGGTCCGCGCCATGCGCACGAAGGCCTCGCGCAGCCCCTTGGCGTCACGCACCGGGGCGTCGAAATCGATGCGCAGCCGGCCGCCACGGGTGGCGATATCAAAGCCCTCCGGATCGATGCCGATGAGGCGCGGCTCGGCTTCCTCCACGCCCATCGCCCGGCAGTAGCGGATGAGGGCGTCCCTATGGTCGGCGTTCATATGGATCACGGCTCCGCTCTCCGCCGCCACCAGTTCCGCGTCGAATGACTCGCGCGGCAACCGGTAATCTTCCCCGCGTACCCAGTGAATATCGCCAAAACCGCCGATGAACCGCACGCGCTCGATGGACACTTGATAGAAACGGAAATCGTGGATCGCAAAATATTCCCGGGCCTGCGGCAGATAACGCAAATAGCGGTCTCGCAGGGCCTCATCGCCCTCGATCACCGTCGCCCGCCCCATGAGGGTCGCCCGCCCTGACTGCTGGATATCGGGCTTCTCGTCCTCCCAAGCCAGCAGGCTTACGCGGCCATCCCGCAGGATATTGCGGCTATGCTGGGCCAGATCGGACAACAACAGGATCGGGTTCCCCTCGAAATCCAGGATATAAGGGGCCACGGACCCGAACGGCCACCCATCCATATCCGCGGACAAGGTCGACAGGATCCCGTTGCTGTGGGTACGCACCAACAGACGCACATCGCGGACTGCCTTGCGGTAGTTTTCACTCATGGCGGCCATTCTAGCAAAGGCCTCCGGAAAATTGACCAATTCCGTGCTTTTCCGTAAACTCACCGGCACCGGGCGATTAGCTCAGCGGTAGAGCACTGCCTTCACACGGCAGGGGTCAGTGGTTCGATCCCACTATCGCCCACCATAAAATCAAGGACTTACGAACACCCATTGTCTTATCCTCCCAGAGTTTGGGAAACTGGTGGGAAAATCAGTCACCAGCAGGGGTGTTCGTGGCCAGTTTTGAGAAGCGATCCGGCAATTGGCGGGCCATCGTTCAAAGGCAAGGGCATGGGCGCCTGACCCGGACCTTCGACACCAAGGCTCAAGCTGAGGCCTGGGCGGCCACCATCGAATCCGAAATCGCGCGCGGTCTGTTTGTCTCCCGGACCGAAGCCGAAAACACCACCCTTGGTGACCTCCTCGACCGCTATGAGCGCGAGATCGTGTTCGCTAAAAAGGGCGCTCAGATCGAACGCTATCGCCTCAACCGATTCCGAGAAAGTCCCCTTGCCCACCGGTCGATCGCCTCGATCCGCGGGACCGATCTCGCCCTCTGGCGGGATCAGCGGCTCAGAGAGGTATCCCCAGCCACAGTAGGACGCGAGATGAATATCTTGGGCCATGTCTTCGAGACCGCCCGCAAAGAATGGGGCATCGCGCTCGTAAACCCCGTTCGCGATATTCGTCGACCTCCCGCCCCTAATGCGCGAACCCGGCGTTTGGTGGACGATGAGCAAGCCCGCCTCGTGGCCGCCGCTCACACATACGGCGGTGAAATCGGCGCCCTCATTACCTGGGCTATCGAAACGGCCATGCGCCGCGGGGAGATCGCCGCGATGCGCTGGGAGCATCTCGACCGAAAGGATCGGGTGTTGCTAATACCGGAAACCAAAAACGGCACGCCGCGCCAAGTGCCACTATCCACGGCCGCGCTCGCGGTCCTGGATGCGCTGCCCAGGCGCCTGGATGGCCGCGTGTGGAGTATGCGTCCCGATTCGATCTCGCAGGCCTTCGAGCGGGTCTGTAAGGCTGCCGGCATCGAGGGGCTGACCTTCCATGACCTGCGCCATGAGGCGACCAGCCGGTTTTTCGAGCAGGGCTTCAATCCCATGGAGGTCGCCAGCATCACTGGCCATAAGACCCTGCAGATGCTTAAACGATACACGCATCTCCGGGCCGCGGATCTGGCGAAACGCATAAAATAGCAGCGGCCGCTAATGAACCTTGTATACTCACTTGCAGAGAATATCCAGGCGCGCCGACGCGGGGCCGTGCCACACAATAGGCCAAATGGACCATGAATGTCGTAGAAATTGAAGCGGCAGTATCCGAGTTAGCGCTTCAGCCTTTTGACAGGGAGGAGTTTTCGTTCGCCTTTCTAAAGGCCTTCGGCAATAAGGAAACCACCATCACCCGATTGCGTAAGGGTGAAACCAACGCCTCTGACGTGGCAAGCGGCGTGCTCCAACGCAACAATATCCATCTGGCGACCTGTGAAACAGGCACCGTAAACGCCACGTTAAAGGCGCTGCGCGAGAGCCCCAAGACTATCTCCGCTAAGGCCAAGTTCATCTTGGCCACCGATGGCCAGACATTGGAGGCAGAAGACCTCACCAGTGGCGAAACCATCGCGTCGGCCTATCCCGATTTCCCCCAGTACTTCGGCTTTTTCCTGCCGCTAGCCGGCATCTCTACCATCAAGGAGATCAAGGACAACCCGATCGATGTGCGAGCGACCGGACGGCTCAATAAGCTCTATGTGGAGTTGCTGAAGGATAACCCCGAGTGGGCGACCGAAGCGCGTCGTCACGATATGAATCACTTCATGGCGCGTCTCATCTTCTGCTTCTTTGCGGAGGATACGGATATCTTCCCCGGTGGCAAGCTGTTTACCCATACTATTGAGCAGATGGCCGAGCGTGATGGCAGCAACACCCACGAAGTGCTTGGCACATTGTTTCGGGCAATGAACATCAAACATGCCGAGCGGATGTCTGTAGGGCTACCCCGCTGGACCACGGAATTCCCCTACGTCAACGGGGGGCTGTTTTCCGGCAATACCGACGTACCCCGCTTCTCGCGAATAGCCCGCGTCTACTTGCTGCACGCCGGCCAACAACTCAACTGGGCGCAGATCAATCCCGACATCTTCGGCTCGATGATTCAGGCCGTGGCAGATGAGAACGAGCGCGACGCCCTGGGCATGCACTACACCAGCGTCCCCAATATCCTGAAGGTTCTGAACCCGCTCTTTCTTGACGACCTGCGCGCACAACTCGCCACAGCAGGCAACAACCCGCGCCAGCTGCTTAACTTGCGCAAACGCTTGGCGAAAATCCGTGTATTTGACCCCGCCTGCGGATCGGGCAACTTTCTGGTAATTGCCTACAAAGAGATGCGCGCTATTGAAGCGGAGATCAACCGGCGACGCGGTGAACCCGATCTGCGCACAACGATCCCGCTCACCAACTTCCGCGGGATTGAGTTACGCGATTTCGCAGCCGAGATTGCCCGCCTGGCACTCGTTATTGCGGAGTACCAGTGTGATGTGCTTTATCGCGGCCAGAGACTCGCACTTACCGAATTCCTGCCGCTGGACGCCCAGAACTGGATTACTTGTGGCAATGCGCTGCAACTGGATTGGCTCAGTATCTGCCCGCCTACAGGTAGCGGTGTCAGAGTGGTTTCTGATGATTTATTTCAGACACCCCTTGATCAAGCCGAGATTGATTTTGAGAACGAGGGTGGTGAGACGTACATCTGTGGCAATCCGCCATATAGAGGTAGCAAGTGGCAAACGGATGCACAGAAGGCAGACATGTTCAAAGTTTTTGATGGACTGACAAAGGGATGGAGATCTTTAGATTATGTGGCCGCTTGGTTCATGAAAGCTGCCGACTATGGCACAAGGACCAAAACGGCAACAGCCTTTGTATCCACTAACTCTATATGTCAAGGACAGCAAGTTCCGATTCTTTGGCCACTGATTTTTGCGACACGTAATAAAATCGCATTCGCGTATACTTCGTTCAAATGGGCCAATTTGGCAAGCTACAATGCGGGCGTTACTGTAGTAATCGTGGGTATATCCTGCGAATCCAATAATACAAGGCGTCTCTTTTCAGCCAATGAGGATGGCGGCTCTGCGGTGAGGGACGTTGGGAATATAAATGCTTATTTGGTGGCAGCGCCGAATATTGAAGTACAGCCACGTTCAGGGCCTATGCAAGACTTGGTTGCAATGCAATTCGGTAGTCATCCGTATTACGGAGCAGCCTTGATCTTTTCGAATGACGAAGCCCGACGAATGATACATAGATCACCGGACGCGGCCCGTTTCATTCGGCCACTATATGGCTCCAAAGAGTTTATTAATTCTGCACCGCGCTCTTGCCTCTGGATACAGGACAACGAAGTGGACCAGGCTATAGCCATCCCGTCTATTGCTATGAAATTGGCCGATGTGACCAAAGCCCGGCGTGCAGCATCAAAAGACATCACCGCTCAAAAACTTGCGGAAACCCCTTATAGATTCCGCGAACAGATTACAGCCAAACAATATGTTTTGATAGTTCCGCGAGTCAGTTCCGAAAATAGACCATTTTTGCCAGTGGGTTTGTTGGAGCCTAATTGCATCATACAAGAGAAAGCTTTTGCCATGTACGACGCCCCTCTCTGGAACATGGCCCTTATCGCTTCCCGCCTCCATTGGGTCTGGATTGGTACGGTTTGCGTTAGGATGAGAACGGATTTCTCCTACTCCAACACCCTCGGCTGGAACACCTTCCCCGTGCCGCTGCTGACCGAACAAAACAAGACTGACCTCACCCGTTGTGCGGAAGATATTCTGCTGGCCCGCGAGGCGCATTTCCCGGCCACCATTGCCGATCTCTACGACCCAGACCAGATGCCGGAGAACCTGCGTCGTGCCCATGAGCGCAATGACGAAGTGCTCGAACGCATTTACATCGGCCGCCGCTTCCGTAACGATACCGAACGCTTGGAGAAATTGTTTGATCTATATGCCAAGATGACGGGGGGCCGAGGGGCCACTCAAACGACCAGGAAGACTGTCTCATGACCGCCACGGACAACCCCACTAACCAATACACGGTCCCGTCGGTGTCGATTGCGACCCATCGCAGCGGCGCTTCAAGCAAGACCAATGCGCTCGGCATGCGGCCGATGCAGGAGCGCGCCTATGCCAAGCGCGGTGAACAATACCTCCTTATCAAGTCGCCCCCGGCGTCGGGGAAGTCCCGTGCCTTGATGTTCATTGCGCTCGACAAGCTGCACAACCAGGGACTGAAGCAAGCCATCATCGTCGTGCCCGAGCGCGCGATCGGCGGGAGCTTCTCCGATGAACCCCTGAGTCAGAGCGGGTTTTTTTGGGACTGGGTCGTAAAACCCCAATGGAACCTGTGCAATGCCCCGGGCGCCGATGAAACCCGGTTCGCCCGCTCCAAGGTCCGGGCCGTAGGTGAATTCCTGGCAAGCAACGACCCCCTTCTGGTCTGCACCCACGCGACCTTCCGCTTTGCCGTCGACGATCTCGGTGTGGAGGCCTTTGATGGTCGGCTGATCGCGGTGGATGAGTTTCATCACATCAGCAGCCACCCGGACAATCGACTGGGCAGCCAGTTGGGACAATTTATGGCCCGCGACCAGGCGCATATCGTGGCGATGACGGGCTCCTACTTCCGGGGCGATGCGGCGGCGGTGCTGGCGCCGCCCGATGAGGCGCGCTTTGAGACCGTCACCTACACCTACTACGAGCAGCTCAACGGCTACCAGTACCTCAAATCACTCGATATCGGCTACTTCTTCTACACGGGCCGCTATCTGGACGCGATCATGAAGGTGCTCGATCCGTCCCTGAAGACTATCGTGCATATCCCGAACGTGAACTCGCGCGAGAGCCTAAAAGACAAGCATAAGGAGGTCGAGGAAATCATGGACGCCCTCGGCACCTGGAAGGGAGTGGATCCAGTGACCGGGTTTCACCACATCGAGCGGCCGGCAGACCAAGGCGGGGGCATCATCAAGGTGGCAGACCTCGTGGACGATGGGGACCCCGCCAAGCGCTCCCAGGTGCTGGCTGCCTTGAAGGATCCACGGCAGCGGGGGAACCGGGACCACGTGGATATCATTATCGCGCTCGGCATGGCCAAGGAAGGGTTTGACTGGATCTGGTGCGAGCATGCCTTGACCATCGGCTACCGCAGTAGCTTGACCGAGATCGTCCAGATCATCGGCCGCGCCACCCGCGATGCGCCCGGCAAGGAGAGGGCCCGCTTTACCAATCTGATCGCCGAACCCGACGCCGCCGAGGCCGCCGTAGTCGAGGCCATCAACGATACCCTCAAGGCCATTGCCGCCAGCCTCTTGATGGAGCAGGTCTTGGCGCCGCGCTTTGAGTTTACGCCGAAGAATGCCGGCCCTCAGGCGGACTTTGACTACGGGCCGGATGGGTATGTAGCCGGCGGCACCAATGTCGGGGTCAATGAGTCCACCGGTCAGTACCATGTCGAGATCGGGGGGCTTACGATGCCCAAAAGCCCAGAGGCCACCCGTATCTGCCGCGAGGACCTAAACGAGGTCATCACGGCATTCGTACAAGACAAATCCGCTTTGGAGCGCGGCCTCTTTGACCAGGAGAACACGCTGCCCGAGGAATTGACGCAGTTGCGCATGGGTAAGATCGTGCGCGAGCGCTATCCGGAGTTGAGTGAGGCGGATCAGGAGGCGGTCCGTCAGCATGCGGTGGCGACTTTGAATATTACCCAGCAGGCCAAGCAACAGATGGCCCTCGCCGGCGCCGCCGGTTCTGAGGACAAAGGCAGCATGGCCCTGATTCAAGGCGTGCGACGGTTTGTGAACGTACGCGACCTCGACATCGATCTTATTGACCGCATCAATCCTTTCGAGGCGGCCTATGCCGTCCTCGCCAAGGCCATGGATGAGAAGACGCTCCGCCAGGTGCAGACCACGATCGCCGCTAAGCGTGTCGCCATCCCTTATGACGAGGCTCGGGAGCTGGCGCAACGCGCGCTCCAATTCAAGCAGGAACGAGGGCGACCGCCGCACATCCAGGCACAGGATGCCTGGGAGCGGCGCATGGCCGAAGGCGTTGCGGCGTTGGCGCGTTTTCGCGCCCAGCAAAAGGCCGCTGCGGAGCCTGGGGGGGGGTAATGATGCCTGACTTATCCGATGACGAACTGCTCGATGCCCTGGGTGTCGATGCCTCCCCGGCTCCGGCGGGGCGGTATACGCCCCGCGAGGAGCGCCTCATCGCCGGGTTCGAAGACATCCTGCGGTTCTACGAAACACACAAACGCGCGCCGCAGCACGGGGAAGCGCGCGATATCTTCGAACGCCTGTATGCGGTGCGCCTTGAGCGCCTTCGCGCCCTGCCGGAGGCGCACGAGCTTCTGGCGGCCCGGGACATTCACGGCCTTTTGGCGCCCGTACCGGGCCATGGGGCACCCCCGGTTGGGGCGCTCGATGACGACGCGCTGCTTACTGAGCTGGGCGTCGCCGCCTCGGACGAAGGGGATATTACGGTCCTCAAGCATGTCCGCTCCCAAGAGGATCGGCGCGTCGCAGACGAGGTCGCAGACCGCACGCCCTGTCAGGATTTCGCGCGCTTCAAGCCCCTATTCGCCCAAGTTCAAAGCAACCTAAAGACCGGCGCGCGCCAGACATTGCCTTTCGGCAAGGAGGGGGCCAACATCCTCGAAGGGGATTTCTTTATTCTGGCCGGCCAACTCGTCTACGTCGCCGACGTGGGCGATCCCATCAAGACCTCTATCGGCAAAAATGATGCCCGTTTGCGGGTGATCTATGCCAACGGCACCGAGAGCAATCTCCTGCGCAGATCGCTACAGCGTGCTCTTTATAAGGACGACACCGGGCGACGGGTGACACCGGAACCCGACCCCGGCCCGGTGTTCAGCGAGATATGGGAAGCAGACGACATTGAAAGCGGCACGATCTATGTACTGCGCAGCCTCTCCGCTCACCCTTTCATCGCCGAACATCGCGAATTGATTCACAAGATCGGCGTCACCGGCGGCAAGGTGGAGACCCGTATCGCGCACGCCGCGCACGATGCCACCTACCTGCTTGCCGACGTGGAAGTGGTCGCCAGCTACAAGCTCTCCGGGATCAATCGCTCGAAGCTGGAGGCCCTCTTCCACCGTATTTTTGCTGCGGCACAGCTCGACCTGACCATCCAGGACCGGTTCGGAAATCCGGTGCGCCCACGGGAGTGGTTTCTTGTACCGCTCCCGGTTATCGACGAAGCGGTCGCGCGCATTCGTGATGGCTCCATTACTGAGGTCATCTACGATCCAAAGAGTGCGCGATTGGTCGCATCAACAACTGTTACGGAGCGTTGACATTATGATTCGCGGGAACGCACCCAAAAATACAGACTGGAAGGCTCACCGAACCCGTCTTTATCTCGGAGGCGGCCTGGGGACGGTCTTCATCTTATTGTGGATTGCTGATTCTCTTTCCAACGCTATAAATGCCCTCGTGGCCACCGGCACTCTCGGCATGGCCTACTTCTCCTTTGTGCTCAATCGCCAAGCCATAGCGACCGAGCGGCGCCGCATTAAGCCACTGTGTTATTGTGAACCGGCGCCGGACCGAGCACATCTGGCACGATACGGGGTAGCACCCAAAGCGTATTTCTATCAGAAGAAAGACGGGAAAGAGATTACGGACCACCAAGACACGGACGCCCCTCTCCTCTTTCGAGCCTGGATTGTGAACGGGGGCACCGGCCCAGCCTGCAATGTTCGCCTCTGTTTGGGATCGGCGCATTTGCCGACAGCGGACGGACATATGTGGGTTTGGACGGAACTCATACCCGTAGCGCCGGTCATCATTCCGTCCGTAACACCCTGGATGTTTACCTACGAATTTACAAGCGTCAATGTACCGCCGTCAGGGGAACAAAAACGGTTGGGTGGCGAATCGAGTTCCATTCGGGGGTTTGTGGCGGACCTATGCAACAATGTTTCTGCGATCCATCTCCAATACGAGGACATTGAAGGCAACATCTACCATTCCTCGCTCTCCTTATTGACGCGTACGGGATCGATTCATGATCCCGATGACAAAAAGTTCCAAGGCCACGAGCCGATGACGCGTTTCAGCGATGGAAAAATACCTATGCATCCTTGGTATACGGAGCCACTTCCAGGTTTGGAAGTGGCCATACAGCTCGATCGCAACATACACGGCGAATGCGGACCGCTTTATGAGGCGCCCCATGCGGGGCTTTGAATTCCGATAGAGGCCCCGGGCCTCGCGGTAACGCCCCTCGATGATGGCCGCCTAGGTATGTACCTTATTGTAATTCCCGCTACAGTGGCGTTTATCATAAGATCCTACGAGGCCCCCAGCTATGGCGCTGCCTACCTACCAGGGGCCCAGGGGGGAGAAATCACGCGTCCATTCCCGCCAATTCTTCTGTCGACAATTTGGCCCACGTACCCCATTTGGTAAAGCAAAATAAGCTCTATGTACCAAAGCCCCAGCTGTCGTATGTCATTGAGCACAAGAGTGTCGGACTTGATCAACTTGTCGACCTTGCTGCCGTGCATGATGCTATTGCGCACTTCGTTAATAGCGTGTGGTCCGTCAATCCAATTTGACTGTTTGGCCACGGCCATCAAATTGACAAGGCCGCCCGGGATGTCGGATCCGATCTTACAATGATGGAGCAGCAGGCGCAGGGTGTCTGAAAACACAAGCTTATTCTCGACATTCCGTAGCGTTGCCGGCTCTACAATAACGAGATAAAACAGTAGTTCCAGGGCTGCCTGCGCAAATACGATACCAGTGGCGGGAACGTCAGTCCTGCTGGCTTGCAGATACCATTCAAGACAAACAGCAAGCCTATCGTTCCAAGCCTCCGCAAGGGCACTAAACCCCTGCCACGCCATGGTCATATCGGGCTGAACACTATGTGGGTACTGGGGTAGCCATGAATAGCGATCGTTACAGCGATCTATCCGCGCGGAATCCCATTGACACGCCTCCTTACCGCCCACATCCGTGCCAACAAAGAGAATGGGCGCGGTCCACCGCCCTAAAGAAAATGACAAGAATAACCTGAAATCCTCCAAAACACTTTTGGAATCCGCCCAGCAAAACGGGGCACCGTCCGCCTTTTCCAGAAGCCCAGCGTGGCTGATAGCATGCCCTGCCTCCAGGCGCGCCCGGCCATGCAGGCCCTCAAAATTACTTGGATGTCCCCACTCTTCGGCTTGATCCAGTGTAATCCGCCAATCTTCGGTGAGAAATGTCAGACGCCCTGGGCACCCTTTCCCGTCTGGGTACGCGATGGGCGCGCCCATGTAGTTATGATAATTTGGCACATGGAACCGGAGTTTTGCGATCTTTGCGTCAGGCTGCCATTCGCGAATAGGACCAGTCAGAAAACCCCAGATACACAACGTTCGATTGGAATCCACAAATGACCCCACCAAGATCCCTGTACTGTCCTGGTAACCGCTTATGCGAACGTCATAGTTGCCAGGTAGCGGGTGAAAAATCTGGGTTGGATCGGGGCGCCACTCAAACCGCACTATCGGATCAGGATGCCATACCCATTTCAGCTGTCCCGTGCCGTCTACGGCACCGCTACCTCTTGCAAGTGTCATACGGCCTTCGTATAGAGGGATCTCCTCGTTCACCTTACTAGTCTGGTACTTTGGCGTAATTGCGGGCGGGCACGAGCTTTCCATTAGGATCATCCGTTTCGCTGCAATGAGAATATGGCATTTATGATCACAGTAATTTCTACGCCCAACCCCAGCCCCCGCTCGCTTGGGTAGGCCCACGAGGCAGTGCAACTTATTATGCTCATAATACCAGAGATTCCTGAACAGTCAGAAACGGCACGGGACAAGCCCATAGTATCTCAATTTCGAACCCAGCGACCCGGACAGGTGCAGGCATCGTCCTTATTATGCTCATAATACCAGAGATTCCTGAACAGTCAGAAACGGCACGGGACAAGCCCATAGTATCTCAATTTCGAACCCAGCGACCCGGACAGGTGCAGGCATCGTCACCGTGCCACCGACCAATCCCGCCGGCATTGGCGATCGAGGCGGGCCGCGGCGGAATTGCCCAGGAAGATCCCGACCTCGCGATTACGATTAAGGCTGGTCCAGGTGAAGTTTTCGGATCCCAGGAAGGCCTTGGTCCGTCCCACAATCAATTTGGCGTGCAGGTAGGGGGCGACAAGAGTGCGGACGCGCACGCCGTCCGCAGCGAGCCCTTGGGCTATGCGCCGGTCATATCGATTCAAAGTCGTTGGCAGTAGCACTCGGGCCTGCGCGCCCTTGGCCCGTAACGCATTGAGGATAGCTCGGTCTTTGCCCAGTTCCTCGGACTCGATACAGACTGCGCCCGGTTGGTGAATGGCCGCCACCAGCGCCGGTGTTGCCCCCGGCGACAGGACCAGGGTTTGGCGCGGAGCGTTTCGTGCGGGGCGATTGTGCCAATCCGCGGTGAACACGCCCTGCAGAGCGTGCGCCACGGTGGGCTGACGGGCAATATCGAGGTATTCGCGGTTCCGCCCTCCTAATGCCGACCAGGTGAGATTCGCGGTGCCAAGTTCAAAAGACGATCCGCTCACCATATATTTCGCGTGATCGAAGACATACCGCTGTGCATTGCCGGCCGAATGGCTGGTAAAGCGCGCCGACGCATAACGCACCTGCGCCCCGGTCGCCCGGAGGCTCGCCATTTCGCCGCGCGGTCGGCCGCCGTAGGGGCGTCGGTCGATCAAGATGCGGACGCGGATTCCGCGACGAACATCTTGCGCGATGGCCTGGATAATGCGCCGATCGGTGGCGAGGTAGGCGTTGATATCAAGCGTGCCGCGTGCCTGTTGGATAAAGGCGATTACGGGCCCGACGCCGGCGTGTGGTTCGATGTATAGCGTCATGAGTTGTTCTTCCGGTTTTTCTGAATATCCTTGATGGTTTTGTCCATGATGATCCCCGGCGCGGCCCCCAGGCCAAAGATGACGGCCAGAAGACCCAGGGCAAACGCCGCCTCGAAGGCATGATTGAACCCAAAGAAGGCCCAGATGATGGCAAAGGCAATAATAAAAAACATGGTCTACCCCTCCCCCTGGCGCGTACCCCAATCATCATCGGCCGCGCGTTTCAGGCGCTGGTCTTCCTGGGAAAGGCGCCGGCCCTCGGGCTCATCGCCGCGCGTGAAGGCTGCAAGGGCTGCGGCGAACAGCTCGCGGCTGTACCAACCAAGTTCGACGAAATAGGCCTCCTGCTCCTCGGTGAGGTTGCTGCGATCATCCTGCGTCATAGCGATTTACTCCCTATAGGTTATCCACCGGAATAAGTGGCGTTACGTAGTACTGCGCCCGCGGAAATTCCCAACCTCTTACGGCTCCCGCTCCTCGTCTTGCCCCTCCTCTGCTCCGTCGAGATCCTCGAGGCCTGACACTTCGGGCGCCGGTGGCCGGGCCGTAACAGCCTGGGCAGGGGCTGGCGGCCCGCTGCCCGCCGCTTCGATCGGGCCCAGGATTTTGGCGAGCAGGCCCAAACCTGGGGCTAGGTGGTCGAGCACGAGGTCTGGGATGGGATCGGCCAGACCCGCATCACGCGTGACGGCCGCCACGTTGTGCGGGGGGCGATCGGGATCGACATTGGGCGTCGTAATGGCCTGCGCTTGTGGCCCCTTTTCCGGCTTCTTCTTCGAGTGCGGCGCGCCGGGCGCAGACGCGGAGGGTTTCCCCACCTCGGGCGGGGTCTTGCCCCAGTCCGGGCGCTGGTAGTGGGGTTGAATCCAGTGCGCCTCGATGCGATCCGGGCGATGGGTTTGGAGGGCCGGAAACGGCCAATCGAGGATCGCGGCCTCGCCGCCTGCCATCAACAGCGCGCGCGGACCGCGGCCTTTGATCACCTTCAGATCCCGACCAAAGGCCGCAGGCATCAAGACGGGTTCGCGCACCCGTTGCCAGGACTGGTTGTGCTGGCCACCGTCACGGCCGGTCTGGGTCGCGACCTGATGCTGGAAGCGGTCCACTTCCCGGTCTCCCAAGAGTTTCGCGCACCACTCCTGGTCGTCGGGGGCGGTCGTCTGGCAGATGATCTTCGTGGCCGTCTGGCCTGCCCAGGTGGTGGCGGTGTCGCGCGTATAGGTCTCGCGGACCTGCGCCAGCGACTGGATCCCGAGGACCACGCGCAGGCCTTTGGATCGCGCCGTGGCCAAGGCGTCCGTAATGCTGGGGACCTTGCCGACCCGCGGGGCCTCGTCCACGATGAGCCAAATGCGGCGCTGGTCGGGCGCGGCATCGGGCATGTCCGAGACCTGGCGCACGGTCTGCTCGATCAGGCTGGAGGCGAAGGCCTGGCTCAAGGACCGCGCGGAGTCCCGAAACCCGAGAACCGCAACAGGGGGCTGGCGGCCGGCGAGCCATGAGCGCACCGACCATTCGGGGTTGGTCTTCAGATCATAGGCGGCCACGCCTAAGTTGATGACCTGCGTCAACGCCGCCGCCAGCTGCACCAAAAAGCCCATGGTGGTCCGGTTGGGCCCCTCCGCCTCGTCCCCGCCCAGCAAGGACAGCGACAGGGGATCCTCGCGGCCGATGATGGCCTTTAAAGTCGCAAAGTCGCCCAGGGCCGCGGCCGCGGCGTGCGCCAGATGCGCCATGCCCCATTTGGTCCCGTAGCGGGCTTGGAGGTCGCTCACAAGCCCGACCAGCAAGGCGCGGGAGCCCTGCGACCACATGGGATCCTTCTCGTTTTCTTTGATGAGTGTTTCCGCCAAGGCCTGGGCATCAAGCCGCGTGCGGATATCGTGTCCCACGCGCCAGCGGCCGCCGCGGGCGTCGGTGGGTGACAGCAAGGCAAAGGGCGCGGGGAGCTTTTCGGTGAAGTCGCCCTTCGAGTCAAAGATCAGCATCTGGTCGCCGCGGGCCTGCACCTGCTGGATGAGCGGCCAGAGGATCGTGGTCTTGCCGGATCCGGCGCCGCCCACAATGAGGAGATGGCGGCATTCCGCGTGTTGGTCGATGAGAATATCCGGATGAATACGAACACCCGGCGGCTCGTTTTTGTGAGGTGCCACAAGACGCGCGATGCGTTTTGGCGTGCGGTGCAGGACAAAGCCCCGGACATGGCGTTCGGCCGGCACCGTCATGAGCCACCAGAGGGCGCCGGCTAAGGCGGTGGCCCCTAGAGCGGCGGCCGCGGGTGGCCAATATCCCCGCCACCCCCAGCCATGGATGACGAGCCCCAATTGCGCGACCCACGCCCAGATCCGCCGCAAGGAGGCCGGTGGCATACCTTGTGACCACAGCATGAGTTGCAAGCCGCCGATCCAGCCGCCGAGGAAACCCACGACCGCCCCGCCGATCGTGAGCTCCAGGCGTCCATTGAAGTTGTTCGGGTCGTTGATCATGCGTTCTCCTCCTGACCTTGCCGGCCGCGTGGCTGATGGGCGCGCACCGCCTCGATCGCGGCCCAGTCCGGCCGGTTCTGCCCGCACTCCGGGCAGCACCGGGTGTGATCGTCGATCAGAACCCGGATCTGGGCCCGCTCCTGCCAGTCCGTGAGGACGGCGAGGGCCTCGCGATCGGTCATCCAGGCCGCCAGTGTCCCCAGGGCGGTGAGCGCGATCACGGACCCGTAATCGGGGATCTCATGCAAGGCGTCATAAATGACGCGGGCAAGTCCGTCGGCGTCATCGCCGGCGGCATCGATCAGGTGCCGGCAGCCTGCGATGATGATGTCCTGCCAAACGACTGCCGGGCGCTGGGGTGGAATGGTTTGCTCGGTCTTGTTCTCTGTCGCCTTCATGTGAGTGTTTCTCCTTCAATGTGCGCGTCTGCCGTAAGCGGCCGGCGCGGAAATCGGCCGGCCGCCCGTGTGGGCCTCTAGATCCCGCGCTCGCGCGCGATCCCTTCCACCAGATCCGCCCCGAATACCTGAACGCAGGCCTTCGCCATGGCGATACAAAAGGCCGCCTGCTCGGGGTTCAGGTCGTCGAGGTTGCAATGCCCGTCATGGGACTGAAGAAGCGCCAGGATGTGGCGCGGGTCGACGCCCGGGGCGACCTGGGCGAGCATGTCTGTATAGGTCTGTGCATGGTTACCTCCCGATCTCGGCCAAGGTTTTGGGGGTCCAGTACAGGTCCAGTTCGGCCCCGGCCTCCACGAGCTGGCGGATGTTGATGTACCCGATCTCGCGTTCGTGGGCGCAGGCCAGACCAAAGGCCTGCCGGGTGCCGCCCGATCGGTCCTTCTCGGTGATGTAAAAATCGAAGGCCGGCGTGAAGTAGTGCAGGTGGGCAACCGCGCGCAAGCCCAAGCCGTCCTGATCGTAGGTCTTGGGCATGGCCGCAATCCGTGCCGCCCAGTCCTGGACCAGCTGCCGGAAGTGGGCTTGCTCCTCCCCACGCTGGCACCCTCTCCAGAGCGTGTGCCACTGCCCGCGCGCCATATAGGGGGCCAGATCCTGTAGGGCCTGAAGGGTCGGGTCCACCCCCTGCGGATTGTTGAGCCCTGAACCCTCGGTTCTGGCGTCCTGCTTGCGGCTGTTCGTATTCATGTTTCGGCTCCTGTTTGTGTGGTCCTGCGTCTTGCGTCACCCGTCGCCCTCACTTCTGGCCGCGTCAGCGCGCGGGCTTACGACCGGCAAGCGCCGTGACACCCCGCTCGCTTTGGGCGGGGTGGCGCGGAGCTTGTGAGGGAGTCGCGCGCGCAAGCGGCACGGGGCGACGGGTGAGGCTGGCAGGACCACGGAGACGAGGAATGAAGAACAGCCGCGGACGCCGGGGGAAAGCCTTAAAAAAAGGGCCGCCTCAAAACGGGCGGCCCACTCAACGCGCGGCCAGGCCCGACTACGCCTGGGGTACGGGGATATCGACCAGGGCCCTGGACACCGCCGGCAACCGCCGCGGCGGGATGGGGTCGTAGTCCGGGCCCACAGGCGGATACGACGCGTAGGTCAAGGCCACGCGCATCGTGGTGTCCTCGATGCGCAGGAAGCCTTGCAGGTCGGGCAAACTCATGATTTCAGACGCCAGCACGGCGCGTTCGGTGGTGGTCTGCCACGTGGTCGAGGTGGAGTTGTTGGCGGCCGTCTGCGGCCCCGCCGTCCGTGACACCGAGACCTGTTGTCGCTCAAGCTGCCGCTCCCCGATCTCGCGGCTCATAGCTTCCGCCGTCTCGCCATCGCCCACGCGCAGGATCAAGCGCGTCTTGGGCATGGAGAGCAAGGCGGCCGCCTCGTGTTCGCCAACGCGGTGCTTTACTTGGCCGATCGCTTGCGCGGCCAGGATGACGGAAAGCCCGAACTTGCGCCCCTCGGCGAGCGCCAAACTGATCGCCGGCGACGGCAACAAGACTGGTGCCTCGTCTAAGGCGAGCCAGATCCGCCGGGTCGGATCTGGGCGCAAGGAGGTCGCCACACTCACGATTTGGTTCAAGAAGAGTTGATGAATCGGTCGCAGCGTCTCGCGCGTGCGCCCTGAGGTCAGCAAAAAAATGAATCGCCCGGCGGGATGGGCGCAGAACTCTTTCAGGGTAAGACCCTCTCCGCGCGCGGTATTGGGAAGTAAGGCCAGCGACCGCAGATAGGGCGCCATATTGCCACGCACCGAGGCGAAGGTCTTACTGCTCCCCACGAGGCCGCCGAGACCGGCTTGCGTCAAGCGCTCAATCAGTCGGTCGTTGGTCTCGCTTAAGCCCGCCATCACGAGATCGTCGATGCAGTCGGTTTGCTGGAAGAGCACCTCGAGCGTGGCTTGGGCGGCGTCACTGAAATATTGGTTATCGCCTTCGGCCGAGGGAATGATGGCCTTGGCGAGTGCCGCTTCTTCGCCGGGCAGGAGATCCGTCCAAAGCGACCACGGGGCATGGCGGGAATCGAGCGGATTGATGATGAGATCCCGCGCGGGGTCGTAAAAGAGACTGACGAACTCGCCGGTGGGATCATGGATCACGGCCCCATCCCTTGTGCGATCGCGGATGGTTTTGATGAGGGATTTAAGGGCCACGGACTTGCCCGACCCCGGAGCACCGAGCATGAGGATATGCTGTGGCTCCACGCTGCGCGGTAAAGGCACGCCCCCGAGGACGAGATCACCGGGGGCCCGATCGAGGAGTGGGGCCACGGCCCGGGCATCATGTAGGAAGGTCCCCCGCTCGTGGCGCTCGTCTTGGGGGCCACGGCCCACCAACCGTTGCGAGCGCCGATGCGCCCGACGAAACGTGATCCAGCCGGCCGCAGATAGCAGCAAGTAAACGATCATCGGCATAACATAGTGATGCTGTGCCAGCGGGGAGCCAAGGGCCGCGAGGGCAAAGAAAATGCCAAGGGCGAGGCCCCCAAAATATTTGAGCAGCCACCACCTGCCGACGGCCCGTTTGTTGTGAGCGTGGATTGCGTCTTGAATGTTCATATCTCTCTCCTGTTTGGGTTTGGACCTATCGGTCCATGTCCATGTCGTCGTCCGGCTCCCGTTCTGGCTCGGGCGCATCTTGCCGTTGCTCGCTGCGGCCGCTGTCGGCCTGCATCGCCTCGGCCTGCTCACGCATTGCCAGGACCGTGCGGGGGTCGAACTGGGCGTGCATGCTGCGGCCCTGCGGATCCTCGGCTTCGATGACTTTTAACTTTGCGATCTCGTCATGGGTGAGTGGGATCAGTGGTTCCATGCCGTACTGTGGCAACTCTGCGGCGCTCGCCGCCGGCGTCGCTTCCTGAAGCGTCGCAACCGGGACTGCCGGCATGTCTACTGGCAGGTCTTCTTCCCACTCCCCATCGAGGTCAGGGTTGTATCCCGACGCGTGCTTCTCAAATTGTTCCAGCGCCCGATCATCTTGTCGCTGTTGCTCCCGTCGCGCTTCTTCCTCGCGATGTGGGTCCGCCTCTTTGTTATTGTGGGCCGCATGGCCCATGGCGGCCGTGCGGCGCTGATCTTCCTTGCGGTTCCACAGATCGCGGGCCTTCTGGATCAAGTTTGGTATCTTCATGGGGACTCTCCTTAGATTTTGCGACGGCGGTAGACCATCGCCCTATTGAACTGCGCGCGCCCACCTTTCTGGGTCTGAAACTGCTGGCGCCGATCGTTCCAGCTCATGCCATCTGGATACTTCCGAACCTCGCCTCGACATTGCCGGCCGCATGGCCGGTGCCGAGGGGCTTGGCGGCGAACCTTGTGTGTTGCGGACATAGGAACCTCCTTGATATGTGTTCCTCATAGCGGCCTGCGCGGAAATTACCGTTACCGCTCTATCTCCCACTCGGGAGCGGATGGCGGTGTGGGCGATACGGGGGTTTGGACAGGCTCCCGCGCCTGGGCCAGGTCGCCGGCGCGACCTAAGGCCTGCGCGGCCTGCGCACGGAGCGTTTTGATGGATTGCAGGTCCGGGACGGCGGATTGTTGCGTGACTGTCACGGCGTGTTCGCGCGCGGCGGTCTGCGCCCAGGCCTTTTGGAGTTTTTCGGGGTCGTCGGTATAGATGCTGAGGGTGTCGCGTTCACGCGAGGCCGCGACATAGGCGGTCTGTGCCGTCGCCGTGCGCGCGGATTCGCCGGCGATGATGACGTGATCGACGGTGGCGCCCTGGCTTGCATGGATGGTGCGGCACCAGCCGTAATCGACGGTCTGGCCCCGGGATGGGTCCAGGGCGATCTCGTGGCCCGAGGCCAGACGGGCGATCGGGATCCCCGCCTCGATGCGGTCGATGGTGGCCGCCTCGCCGTTTCTGATGCGGTCCACGCCCTTCTGATTTTCGCGAAACACGAGGGCGTCACCGGGTGACAGTTCCATGGCGCGCGGCTGATAGACGCCGGCGGGCCTCTCGCGGGCCGGGTTCCAGTCGCGGGATTCGCCCGCGCGATTCGTTACGGTGACGGTATTCCCCTTCACCGCCCGGACTTCGTACTCGACCGAGTGCCGGTCACGGCCATGCCCTTCCTCCAGGCGCACCACCATGCCGGGCCGATAGGATTCGGCATGGGTCTGCGCTTCGCGCGTGAGTCCGGCCTTGTCGAGCGCCGTGACGGTCACGGTCTCGCGGGACACGACGCCTTGCTCCTGGAGGCCTTCGCGAATTCGCGTATTGATTTGGCGGCGCAGGGCGTTGGTGCCACTCACAACCAAAGTCTTGGCGCGGCTATCAACGTCACGTTTCAGGTAGTCGTCTGCCGCGGCCCGGGCGATGGCCGCACGCTTTTCTTGGGTTGTGGGCTTGGCGCCCTCCTTCTGCGCCTCCACTTCGTGCATGTACGGCCGCGCAAGCTGAGTCGCTTTGAACGCCTCGCCCCGGGCGAAGGCCTGCGCGATTGCGCGCAACTGCGGGTCGCGCTGGCGCTGGATCTCGTCGATGGTCGCATGCCGGATGGCCTGGGTCTCGAGCATCTGCTGGAAGGGCGAACCGGCCTCGACGGCGGCCAATTGCCGGGGGTCGCCGACCAGGAGCACCCGGGCGCCTTCGGCCTCGAGGCGCTGCAACAGCGCGTCCATGTCACGGCCTGAGACCATCCCGGCCTCGTCCAGGATATAGAGGCGTGAGACATCTGTGTCTGCGGGCTTGGAGGCCAGGAGGCTTGCGAGCGTCCGGGTGTCATGGGCGCCGGCGCCTTTGAGTTCCTGACTGGCGGCCGCCGAGGGCGCGATGCCCACGACCTCATAGCCGTGGGCCTTCGCGGCTTCCACAAATCCGGCCATGGATGTGGTCTTGCCGGCGCCGGCGGCGCCCACGATCCCCGTCACCCGATCAGGCGATGTCAGGGCCAGCGCCAGGGCCTCCCGTTGTCCGGCACTGAAGGCAAAGCCCTGGGCCCTTTCGCGCGCCGCCATGAAGGAGTCGGCCTGGTCGTCCGACATGAGCGGTGTGGCCGCCCCGGCGCCACCCCGCGCCCGGGCCAGGATCTCTTGCTCGCGGTAGAGGGCCTCAAGGGTGGTGAGCCGCCCGGCCCCCACGTCGATCAGGCCCGCGGCCTTGTCACAGAGCGCCTGGTCGATCTGATCGAGGGTTGCGCCGCCCATGCCAGCGCGTAAGGCCTCCAGGCGGGTCTGGTGTTTGGAGAACACGGAATCCCGCTCGCCCAGGTGGCGGGTGGCACTTTTCACGGCCTCCGCGGACAGGTCAAGGGGCGTGACCGTATCGCGGGCTTTGGTATGGGCCTGGGCCACGATCTCCGCGGACAGGTCAAGGGGCGTGACCGTATCGCGGGCTTTGGTATGGGCCTGGGCCACGATCCCGTCCATATCGAGACCGGCTGCGCGCAAGCGCGCCCGCCATTCCCAGCGCTGTTCCGATTGCGCGGCCTGGCTTTTGGAGCCGCGGGTGGCGAGACACGCGGCCTCCTTTTGCGCGTCGGTGGCGGTCTCTGGATCGATCCCGCGGGCCCGCAGGGCCGCGTCGATCTGTTGGGAGCGACGGGAGAACATCGAAAGGATTTCATCCGGCACCGCCGCGAATTCCCATCCATCCGGGGTGATGCGGATCGCGTAGCCCAGTTTCTGGACCTCTTGCGCAAGCCAGGCCTTCTGGGCGAAGTCCGCGGTCTTGGCGAGCACCGCGCGCTCGCCAAACGCCAAGTCCATACGGACCCACTGGCCGTCGGCCCGCTTGGTCATGTTCACCGCCAGGCAGTGGGTATGCAGATCCGGGTCCGGGATGCCGTCCACAGTCCTGGCGTCTTCGTGCCGGTAGGTCGCCAGGACCAGCCGGCCCGTCTGCTCGATCTGCGTTCCCCCATGGCCGCGGCGCGCGGTCGCGCACTCGCGCTCGATCACGCCGGCGGCGACCTTGACGGATTCGTCCCACAAGGCGACCAGCCGGGGGTCGGCGGTGGCGAGCAGGGAATAGCTCTTGCTCGCAGAGAGCGTGAGATCCGTCCCGCGGCGGGCGGCGTCCTGGCGGCCCCCGCGCGCGGAGAGATCGGTGCCGTCCGGCAGCCGGCCTTCCAAAAGCGCGATGAGTTGTGCGCGGTCCACGGCGCCTTCCAGCCCCAGGGCGGCGGCCCCCTGGCCCAGCCAGGCGCTGGGTGCGGTCTTGTTCTCGTAGTAGCCGACGGCCCGCTCCGGTTCCTTTCGGTGTTCCAGGTAGTCGGCGATGCCGGCAGCCGCCCGGCCGGATTTGAGGGGTTTGATCCTGAGCATGCGCAGTCCTCGGCAAGGGGTGTGCTCAGAGCGGCGTCCGCGGAAATAGTCGCGCGCTACCGGGTTGGTCCCCGCGCCCGCCTAAGGCGGACGCCACCGGATCGCTGCGCGCGTGGGGGCCGGGATGGGGCGGGTTCACGCCCCCTCACAACCGCCCGCAGCCGCGGGCGTTCGGGCGCGCCACCCGCTTCCCGGCGTGGTCTCCAGGGAAGAAGAGGTAAGGGGCCCAGGCACACAGACGGCGGCGAAGCCGGCCCCTGAGCGCCGCGAGGGGCACAAGCCGCAGGCTGGTGCGTATGTGTGATCTTTCAGCCCATCGCGAAGCGGTGGGCGTCTCATGCGCAGTGGTGACAAAGGCCCTGCAAAGGGGGTGCAACGATGGGGCACAAGTTCCAAAGGCCATGCAAAAGGGGCGCAAAGGGCATGCAAAGGCACTGCAACAAAAGCCCAAAACACACGACAAAGGCCATGCAAATGGGGTGCAGTCGCTGCGCACAACAACAAAAGCCATGCACACGTTGCAAAGGCCACGCAAAGGGCATGCAAAGCCCGCACGCAACCCCTCAATTTCCGCCGCCGCAGCGATAGCGGAAGCGGCAACAATTTCCGTTGCCGCAGCTATCAGTGGAGGTAACGCCCATGACCGCAAAACTGCAACAGCTCATCCGCCAAGGGCCAAACCCGGATCGGGGGCTTACAACCCTGGTCCTGGCAAACCATGGTGATATCAAACAGGCCCGACAACTGCTCTGGCCGTGGTCGCGCATCGCCGAAGCGCTCGACCTCCCGATATCCAGGGCTAGGGCGCTGTCAGCCGCCTACCGTGGGGTCGAGCGAAGACTGAAAGCTGACAAGGTCCGCGTCGGCAAGTCTGTCGCTTACCCATCCCCTACGAAGCCCGTCGCCCCCGCCGGCGTCATGCCACCCCTACCCCCGTCACCGGGGCAGCGCCCCACGGTGGTCCCTGACGATCACATGTCGGAGCTAGAAAAAATCCGGGCGAAGTTTGACAAGTGACTACGCGCTATTTCCGCGTCGACCGCTACACCCAAGGGGTCGGATCATCCGACCTCACTTAGAGAGGAAAACGAGCATGACTGAACATCTGAAGCTCCTGATCTCGCATGGCGACAAGGGCGGTACCGGCAAGTCTATGGCCGCGGCCCTGGCACTTGACCACTTATTGGCAACAGGGGCGCCCGTCCTATTGATTGAGGGCGACGCCGGGATCCCGGATCTCGCGTTGCGGTTTGACGGATCGGTGCCCGTCGAGCTCGTGAATCTGAACCGCGCCGGCGATTCCGAGACCAGCTTTAACAAGCTCGGCAACATCCTGGAAGCGGCGGCTGACGCGGGCCAGCATGTCGTGATCAATATGCCGGCCGGTGCCGGCGACACGATCGACGAACTGGCGCCGGTTTTGGCGGATGTCGTGGGCGCCGTGGGATACGAGTTAGTGGTGACCTTCAGTATTGGTCCGCACAGCACGTCGACCGATGCCTTGGTGAAGTCGTTGCAGCGGGGGCTCCTGTCTGTTGTGGATCCCGCTCGTCGCTCCGTCCTCTTCCCGCTCTTTTTGGGCATCGCCGAGCAATTCAATTGGAGTAAATCGCCCAAACGTGCCGATTTTATAAACGCGGGCGGCAAAGAGTCCTCCATCCCGGCCTTACGCCCCGATGACCTGAGAGACAAGGTCTTGGCGACACCAGGGGCGTTTTCCCTCCTGGCGGAGGATAAGGCCGCTCTCACGATCACCGAGCGTGCCCTATTTCGGCGGTGGTTGGCTCTCGCCCATACGGCGATCGCCTCAGTCGTTTAACCCCAAGGCCGGGGTGCATTGCGGGCCGCATGGCCCAGACCCCCGGCCCTTCTTACCGAGGAACGAACTATGAGTAACGAGCAGACAAACGCCAACGCCCGCGACGCGGCCTTGGAATCCCTACCCCCCAAGCTGCGCGAGGCGCTGTTGCGCAAGGCTTCCGACTTAGGTGTACACCGCGCTGACGACGTGGTCTGGGCGCTCGTCGCCTCGGTCATCGATGCGGCGGCTGCTGCGCAGGTAGCAGGACAACACGTAAAAACATTGGCAGAAGAAACGGGGAAAGTGCCGGATTTGATCTACCAAGGGACGATGCGTGCCGGCAATGATCTCAAGGCAGGCGTAGCCCAGGCCCTCGAGGACAAGACCGTGGAAGCCGGCCAGGCCCTGGTCGGCGCCATCGCCCATGCAGCGGGCAAGGGCGCCGCCGACCTCCAGAAGGCCGCCGCCGGCCTCGATCGTATGGGGGCCGAGAAGGCGGCCGCCTTCGTCGAGCAGTGGAAGGCCCATCTCGCCTGTGCCCTCAAGGAACAGGCCAAGGCAAGCTTGGCCTGGAAACTGGCCCAAGGCTGGGGTGTCGTGGTCGTCTCGCTGGCGGGGATGTTCGTTTTTGGGATGCTGACCATGACGGGGATTGGGATCCTGTCCCATAGGGCCATCTTGTCATCAGAAGTGACATACCACCGCGCGACCGCCGGCAACCCCCCGCAACTCAATTTCGTGGGGCCGCTCTACCGGGCAGCGTCATGCCCGCCTGGGGAGTCGTGCGTAATGGTTCCAAGTTCTGGTAACTGACGCCAAGCATCGACCGGGTTTTTGTTTATGGCCCGGACGCTCTAATGAACTAACGTCGTCGCGGTTACGATGGCGAGTATAATATTGGTTATTATCAACGCACATGTAACCCTGTTCTGCTTTGTATTAGAGCGCCACATCAATTCAGTTTTGGCAACATCGATTTTTCGGCTGACTTCATCAGATCCTATGGTGACGGAATTGCAGATTGCCGCACGCCCACTGTCCTGTGATATCAGGTATTTCAGATCAGCATCGGTTAAAGCACTAACACCCTCAGCCCATCCCATTTTCTGTAAACACTGACAAAAACGATCCATAACCGCCTCGCTATCCACAACGCTATGGCGTCGCGTTCCCATATACCTCCCTCAGGCCCCGTCGCGGATCTCGCTCAAGAGATCCGGGTGATGGTCCAAGACCTTCAAGAGTTTCACCAGCGCCAAGGACGGCTTGGTCTTGCCGTTCTCGTAACGCGAAAAGGCGTTGACTCCACCCCCGAATATCTCCGCCGCCTGCCGTTGATCCAGGTCGAGTTTCTTACGAACCCTGGCAATGTAGTCGGGATCGACATAGGCTGCGTTGACCTGGCGCTGGAACTGTCCGAGCAATTCGCTGTAACGGTCGCCGTGCTCGCGGTTTAAGACGATTTCGCCGCAGGCCGGACAAAATTCGCCCGTTACCGCCACAAGGGTGGTGGTTTCGCCCTTGTAGGTGTAGGGGATATCGCGCGTGTCGGGGATCAATTCCGCCGCGCCACAGCAAGGACACTTCATGGTCATAGCTCCTTAAAAGACACGATCAGCACGTCCTCGATCACCGTGAGCTTCAGGTACACGTCTGCTTGGTTGGTCCGGGCGTGGTACACGTCTTGCCAGACGCGATGATCGGCGTGTGTGGTCATGCTCTTCTGAAAGTGGGCGGGCGACAGCGCCATCACAACCGCGCACATCCCCGCCAGATCAAAAACCCCGACCCCTCGCGCCCCCTGGAAGGCGCTGGCCGTGGCCCGCACCTGCCCCGCCTCTACCAAGGCCTTCACCACGGAGAGCGGACAGTGAGGAACGCGTTTCTCCATGACCGTATAATAACCTAATCCGCATTTTTGGCAAGTCGGTTATTAGCCATGCATCTCGACCACCTTGGCACTCAACCGTATAGAATACCCACCCTGCAGGGCCGAGGTGGTCATTACGCTATGTGTCTCATAAGACACACTCGACCGTAATGTGCCCCGTGGGAGACACCAGACCGTCTCCCCTCTTTTCCTGATTCGATTTTTGCAGGTTCAAGTAGGCGCGAATGTTCCCCGTGGGAAACAATATAACTTTTGTTGGTGATAGGGGCGTGCAGAAAAAGCGGGGGGCGTTTCTGGGGAGATGACGGCGTGGCGGTTATGGCCCGGCGCGTTGGGCGCCTGGGGCCTCTTGCGCCCGCCGCCCTTGCTCGATCAGAAGCGCAAGCAGCACAGCGCCGGGAACCCCGGCCGCGTCGGCCGCACGGCACGCAGCCATGGCGTCGTTGCCGTGCTCCTTGAGAAGGTCGGACGTGATCTGGCAGAGAGTCCTGGCGGCATCGATGAGCGTCAGTCCGTGGCGCAGGGCATAGGCCTGCGCCTCCTCGAGGCAGGAATCGATGGTGGTGTTGCTGACCCGCCCACCCCCATGGTTATAGATATAGTCAGAGATCCCTTTCCGTGTCCGCTCTTCTCCAAGATCCACGATCGCCTCCATTGCCAACCTGCGTGTGCTGGCCTTGCGATGTGCGCGCCCCGACCCCTCCAGCCGCATTTCATCGACATGGAGCCCAAATCCGAGGATCGGCAGGAACCCGTAAATCTCGACCTCCACGGGGGCTGTCGCCCACACGGCCCGCAGTCGCCCAATCGCCTGCGCGACCTCGGCGTTCAGCTCGCGCAGGAGCCAAGAGCGCGCCTCTGGGACGGCGGGCAGGGCAGCGGCTGGGAACATCTCCCAGCCGTCCGTGGCGACCCAGTCGCGGACGCGCTCGCCGTTCCAATCCGGAAGATCGATGCCGCGGGCGGCCATGGCCGCCCTGTGGGTCTTGTAGCCGACGATCTGGTCGTTGGCGTTCATGAGGGGTAGGCCCCACAGGATTAGGCGCTTCTTGCCTTTCCAGTCGTTGTGGCCTTTGTGTGTGCCCCAGTGCCGCACGCGCTCGTCTTTCATGAGCGCCGCCTGGGTCTTGTGGGTGATCGCGACCACATCGGGGTCGTCGCCCATGGCCGCCTGGAGGTCCTGGGCCTCCTTCGTCATCTTCTCCCGTCCTGTGCGCGAGCGGCCCGAGTCGCCTTTGCCGTGCAAGCGGGGTCCGTATTGAACAACCTTTAGGTGTGGCTGCCCCGCGCGCAGATCGATCACCAGTCCCCCGGCGGCCTGGATCTCATCGACGTGAGTGCAGGTAGCATCCAAGAGGATGCCGCCCTTAGTGAGATACCGGGTCCAAAGATCCGTTGGGTTGGTGCCAATAATATCGACACCTTTTTTATGAACGCGAACCCAGGCCGTACCGGCCTCGATCGCCTTTGCCAGGGACTTGATCCAAGCCAGCGGAACGATGCGGTCTTGACCAAAGACGCCGACCACCTTCTCAAGCGCGGTCGCGTCCAGCACCCGGGCGGCGGGCGGGATCTTCTGTCCGAGCCGCACGAAATCGGCGTGCTCGATTTTGTCGATCGGGTGGAGCCCCATGCCCTTGCCCGCGCCGGCCACCAGGGCCGCAGCGAGCTTGTCCAGCGCTGGGGCAATCTCGTGGCCCCAGGCCAGCGCTTTGGAGTAATCCTCCTCCGTGAACCGGGCCTCGCCCTCGTCCCTTTCCCGGCGCTTCTGTTTCTGGAGATTCTTGGCGCGCAGCTCATCGACGTGTTGGTCGATCGCGCCAGCCGCCACCCGTGCGGCACTCACGTCCGCTCCAGTGACCGTGGTCGTGGCGAAGGTGGGCACGCCCTCATCGATCACCATCAGGTCCCGGTCCTTAAAATCGTCTCGGGGGTCAGTGGCGAATTTCATCAGCGTCGATTCCCGTCCGATGATGCCGTGTTGCCCAAAAATTCCGCGCACGCTCGGAGCCTCGCTCAGGTTCTTTTGAAACTGGCACCGCTCGTCCTGGTCGTCGCCCTCTGGCTTTTGTCCGTACTGGCACGATTGGCAGGCGTGCTGGTGGGGGCTGCGACCGCGCTCCATGAGCGCCTGTGTCACCTCAGGTAGCATGCAAAGCCCGGGCGTCTGGCGACCATCCCAATTCATCACCCGGCCGCAGTTGGCTTCGTCCGCGACCGCCCAGGCCACGCCGGCCAGGTCCTTTGTTGGCGAGGCCCACAGGAAATTGAGGCGGCGCATGCGGTCGCGTTCCTCGACCTGTGCGGACAGCAGCGCCTTGAGGGTGTGGTGCGTCTTGCCGGCCCCGGTCGTGGTGGAGATCAGGACGGGCCGGCCCGCGCGCGCCGCCTCGATGGCCGAGGGCAGCGCCGCCCGAAGCCGATCCTGCGTCTCCTGAAGGGTCGGCAGCTTCTCTATAGTCGCGCGCGGGATCTCGCGCCATTGCGTGAAGGGTAATACCGCACCCTTAACGGCGCCGGGGCCATCTTCCGGTTGAGGCAGGTCCGGGGTCACCGCGACCTGCTCTATCATTGCTTTGGTCGCCTCGTCACCGAGGCCATCGACGCCCGCGTATCCAACGCGCACATCGAGCCAATCTTCGCCCTTTTTCTGGCCCTCGACCCGCCGACCCTCTGGCGGGATAGCGATGCGGATCCTGGCATTGGGGCACACCAGGAGGATCTGTCGCGCGCATTCCTGCGCGGACTTCATGCCCCCACGGTCGCCAAGGATTAAGATTTCATGACCAGCCTCGACTAGCTCCCGGATCCGAGCGACTGGCGGGCGCTCCATGCCGCCCATAGTGAAGGTCGAGATGACAGGGGCGCCGGGGTAGAGTTCCGCGCCGCAGGCCGCGGAGAGTTGCCCTTCGGCGATGGCCGCCATGGTGGCGCCGGGGGCGGCGGGCGCGCCGCCAGTCCATCGGTTGTATTCAATGTAAGCCGTCTGGCCAGAGAAAAACTGTGGCCCGAGGCCGCGCTTGTTGCTTCCATCAGTCCAGGCGCGCTTATCCCACTCGCGATGAATCGTAGTGATCTCACCAGTGCGGGGATCACGGCGGCCGTACACCAGGCAGGGCATCCCGCAGGATCGGCCTGCACGCGCCACCTGCATAATGGTTTCCATCCGCAGTCCGCGGTGCCGGATGTAGTCCCGCATGGCGGCCGCGTTGGGGTTCGTGGGGTGGTCCAACGGAACGGCCCGGCTCCAAAGCGCCCTGGCGCCCTGCATGCGCCGTGACGCATCCTGGACATCATCTGCCTCTCTGGCCGCCTTCCTGGCGCGCCATGCCGCACGGTCTGCTTCGGTCCATGTCGATGACGTGTAGATGCCTAGGAGTTCACAAACCTGGCGCCAGCCGCCATGCTCCCCAGTGCCGCCATGGTCTTTCCAGGCACCAGTTTCTGAGTGGATTGCTAGGTCCGCACCCTTCGAGTCACGCCAGATCGCCCGGCAACGAAGCCAGTTGCCGGACCGCGTGTAGCGGATGCCTGCGGCATCGAGGGCGCCGCGCACGTCGATATAGGGGGCGCTCATAGGGCACCCCCGACCGCCAGCGCGGGGAGACTATACAAGGAGCTGGGTCGCGGAGATGCGCCGCATACGTCGCGTGGGTCGCGACGAACATCCTCGATTAGATCGGGGCGTAACACGCGGATCATGCCGCGATTCCCATCCCCCACCCAAAATCGCATTGCCGGGGGTCCACGAACCGCCGGCGCGGACGGCGCGGCCTATACTGGCGCGGAGGCGCCGGGGGCTCCGTGCTGACGGCGACCAGGGCTAAAAAGCGGGGGATGCCTTTAGGGGCGCCCTTGGGCTTACGGCCCGCCCGGCTGGGGGCGCGGCGCGCCACTTGTTCGGTCGTGATCGGGTCGTCCATGTGCGCTAAAATCTCAGCCGGTGAAAGATGTGCCTGTACCCACGCCAAGCGTTCATCTTGTTTCCCACGCACTCGACGGGCAGAAATGCCTATTTTTTCCCCGATTTTTTTCGATTCGCCCCGCCCAAGTTGGGCGCTGACAATTAAAACATCGCGGTCGGGGCCATCGAGGGGATACAGGGCGACAATCGCGTTCCATATGTCACGGTCCAGGGCTCGCGCGGGGCCGCCCTGCGAGACCTTTTCCTTGGGAGCGGCACTTGTGGACAGATCCTCGTGATCGTGGTCTATACCACGCCCTTGTGAATGGGTTTCGCGAATTCGGCGATTTCTTTCCTTGTGTTGAGGGCCACCACCAGCGCGCCCAGATAAAATATAGTCAGCGGCTGCCACTCGACCACCCACGGACTTAATAAACTCTTTTTGCTGGGCGAGTGTCAGGCCCGCCCAAGGCGTTGCGCAGGTGCAGTCAGGGTCTGATACGGTCTGTGTGCGCATGATTAGGCCCCCCTGTCCGAATTGCGGGGGCGGCCACGGCGGGTTGAGCGCGTCACCGCGTTACGGTATTGCGTACCAGCCGCCTGCGCGGCAGCCGCTTCCGCGCGGCTCTGAACCCACGCGGCGACGTCCTCTTCCCGCCAACGGATTAACCTGCCAATTCGGATAGGTGCCGGAAACTCGCCCGCTGCCACCAGCAACTGAATCTTGCGAGGGGAGCACTCGAATTGTTCGGCGAAAAACTTGATATCGTGGAGTTTGGTCTCTGTGTTCATATCCGTCCATCCCGATAATGTACCCGGGGAGTAAATTCCTGCATTGCACGGATTGGAGATATAGCTATACTGACCGTAATGGTTCTATGAATGATGGTCATGGGCTTTGCGGATCTAGATAGAGAGCTACAGAAGATTGGGAGGTTAGGGCGCGGCGGGATGCCGCCGTCGCCAGAGGTCGTCGCCGCGCGGATTCAGAAAAGCGTCTTGCTGAAGGGCTGGCCGCCTTGGGCCGCCGCGCGGATTCGGCTCCAGACCGGGTTCGCAACGAAAACCGGGAGTCACAAGCCTCTCCATGGGCTCGACAAAATCCTGGATATAGATTTCAGGATCGAGCACCATAATGCCGATCGGGCTACTGAGAGAGAATATTTCTCCATCCGGCGGACGGCCATGCAGATTTCTACCATGATCGAGTCTTGGGAACCATCGCAATTATTGCGGCCACCGTGTTTTTTCTGCGCGCGCTCGGCCCGTAAGGAATACGCTGAAATGCCGAACCCGGAGCTGCCGCCCCTGCCCGACAGGGTGAATGTGTGCCAATCTCATGCGCCCGGGACTCCCGGTTGGCGACGCGCTAAACGGTTGGTCAAGTGGGCCGGCGGCTTGAGCGAGTTGGGCGCAAAATACAACGATCAAATGCGAAGGATCCGTCGGGAAATCCAACAAATCAATAATACGGCCCAGATAACCCCTAAGGAGGTGGGGCTTGGGATCGCGTCAGAACAAGATTGGGCGCGGCACGTCCATGATGCTGAGATCTGGTATGGAAAATCGATGGCCAAATGCGAGCGCGATCTTGTGGGCGATCAGGATTGCGACCCGGCTAACGATTTTGCAGTGTACGCAGAGTCCAGACACCTCGTGGAGGCGGAGTATGCACGTCAAACGCAAGCCGCGCGGGCGGCCAACGCCCGCAGGGTTGGTAAGCTCGGCGGGCGACCCCCTGGATCCCCTCTATCCCAAGCACAGAAGGACCGCGTAAAACAAGTCTGCGCAATGAGCGCCAAAGGGCTTTCCCAAGCCAGTATCGCCGCGCGGATGGGCCTATCCCAGCCCACGGTAAGCCGGTTGCTCAAGATTCGGTCGGTAAATAGCTCTCTATGAAATTCGCTACATAAAAGTCCGACGCTAATGAGTCTGGGAACAGCGGCGAACATGGTCGGCATGCCTGCGCCAACCACCCCCCCCCAATGGGACGCTCAAAATAGAAAGTATGAGACCTGTTATTGGTGCTGGGTGACTTGAATGGATCGCCACATGCATTCTGAGGGTGGAAACTTCGCTGCGGCTACTTTCAGGCACCAAAGGCTGCTTCCTTAGTGACGAGGCGATGAAAGCCGGCTTCTCGGCCTTTGCGGCCGCTGCGCAAGCAGCGCCAGACGACCGTTTCGCAGTCTCGCATTCGGCGGCGATTGTGGAAGATCCTTCGTTGGCCACGTAGCGGCCATTGCACAATCTGATGTCAGGCGACATGGAAAACTGGCTCCTGGCAACACCGACTAGTTGGGCCGGTAAGAAGCACGAGATAGTAGCGAAATAGATGGCCAACGAATGCTTGAAAGCCGAACGCATACCCAACGGCTCAATGATGACCACGCTCATCCGCGTTGACAATCTGGTGTTCTTTGGGCTCAGAATGTGGTCGGTGCCAACAATTCAACACAGCCAAGAGGGGATGATGCGCGATGCGCATTGAATTCGTAGAGATAGCGAATTTCCGAAAGCTATTGTCAGCTCGCGTGGATCTGTCGAGCCAGACCACGCTGTTTGTCGGCGCAAACAATAGTGGGAAGACGTCGGCCATGCTGGCGCTTCGGCGCTTCTTGACTCCGCGCCGTTGCCCGTTCGAGATCCACGATTTCACGTTGTGCCATTGGCAGGCGCTCGTGGATATCGGTGAGGCTTGGATTCAGATGCACAGAACCGGCGCTGTCGCCGACCTGGTCATCGCCCCTTGGGTGCCACTGCTTCCAACGCTGGATCTTTGGTTGCAGGTCAGGGAAGACGAAGTTCACCGCGTCCGGGATTTGGTCCCGCTCATGGAATGGGACGGCGGCTTGTTGGGAGTTCGTCTTCGCTACGAGCCAAAGGACCTCAACACGCTCTTCAAGGAGTTCATCGCGGCCATCACTGATGCAGACACAATGCGAGATGCCGCGGTGACTGCCGCAGCGGCAACGAGCGCCGGTGGTGATCCGCCAAAGCTGACTGTGTGGCCAGAAAGCCTGATGGACTTTCTGACCAAGCGTCTAAGCACGCTGTTCACGATTCGTGCGTACCCGCTAGATCCTGCCTTGCTTGCAAAGCCAGATAAGTTGCGCGCTTTGCCTCAAGCGTTGCCCGCTTCGGCAGTATCCATCGAAGGAGACCCGCTCAGTGGTCTGATCAAGATTCACGACATCCCCGCGCAAAGGGGTTTTGGTGAGGTACACAGTGGCGTTGATGTGGACGACGCGCAGGTGGCGGCCGGTGGGACTCGTCTGTCCGAGCAACTCCGGAGCTACTACGCAAAGCACCTTGACCCAGCCAAAGGGCCAGACCTGAGGGATCTCGAAGCGCTGCAGGCCATGGAGGCGGCAGAAAACGCCTTTGACGATAAGCTGACGGAAAGCTTCAAGGAGTGCTTCACCGAAGTAGCAGGCCTGGGCTATCCAGGCGTCAGCGATCCCCGGCCTCGCGTTTCCACGCGGCTGCGAGCCATCGACGGGCTGAACCACAGCGCCGCCGTCAACTTCGAAGTAGACGTGGTCTCGGATGCAGGTGTGACCGTGCCGGTGTTGCTGCTTCCTGAAGGCAGCAATGGACTGGGCTACCAGAACCTGATCTCAATGATTTTCCAACTGATGAGCTTCCGCGACGCGTGGATGCGGGTTGGCAAGGCATCCAAGGGGGTCGAGGAAACGAGCATTGAGCCTCTCCACCTGGTCTTGGTCGAGGAACCGGAGGCTCATCTGCATGCACAAGTGCAGCAAGTGTTCATCAAGAAGGCCTATCAGGTACTGCGCAAGCACCCGGAACTCGGCGAGAGCGAGGCGCTGCGTACCCAGTTGGTGGTCAGCACGCATTCGAGCCACGTAGCTCACGAGACCCCTTTCGCCAGCCTGCGCTACTTCCGAAGACTGCCTGCAGGGATGGTGGCAATGGTCCCCGTGTCGACCGTTGTCAACTTGTCAGAGGTCTTTGGGGCCAGCACCGACACAGAGCGGTTCGTCACGCGCTACCTGCGAGCCCAACACGCGGACCTTTTTTTTGCGGATGCAGCGATCCTTGTCGAAGGTCCGGCCGAGCGAATGCTCATCCCCAACTTCATCCGGGCTCACTATGATGTTCTGCATCAAAGCTATATCACGCTCCTGGAGATTGGGGGCAGCCATGCGCACCGGCTCAGACCATTGATTGATCACCTCGGGCTCTTGACTCTGATCGTCACCGACCTCGATACGCTGTCCGGAACGGGAGGAACCTCGGTTCAACCAGCAAAAGGCGCTGACCAGAAGACCAACAACACCACACTGAAGACATGGACGCCGGCCATCGAGGACGTAGATGCCCTCATGGATGCCACTGCCGAGGCAAAAACGTTGACGGTGGCCGGCGACACCCTTTTTGCCGTTCGAGCGGCTTACCAAACACCCATTGCAGTCACGATGCCATGCGCAGCGGTGCAGGAGACCGCGTGCCCGTATACCTTTGAAGATGCGCTGGTATTTGAGAACCTAGCCTACTTCTCTACATTCGCGGGCACAGGGTTAAGCGCCAAATTTCGGAGGGCTATCACTGCGGGGGGCGGCGCGGCTGCGGTTGGACTGAGCATGTACAACGCACTTAAGACCGGAAAAAAAGCTGAGTTTGCGCTCGAGGTGCTGATGGCAAGCGATTTCCAAAGCCTGGCAGTGCCCCGGTACATCGCGGAAGGTCTGCGATGGCTGACGGAGCAAATGAAGAAGAAACAGGTCGAGATCTTGACGACCAACCGGGCGATTGGCGTGCTGGCTGGCCCAGGGGACACCGGGGGTAATCCGTGAGCACGGCTGACGATCAATTCGACGTGGCGGCTGATGCTGAGATCGTGCAGTGCATCGATCTCGCAAAACCTAGAAGCTTTTTCTTGCATGCCGGCGCCGGTTCTGGCAAGACTCGGTCTTTGGTGAGCGCCATCCGACAGGTCTGTAGCACGCAGGGGCGGCAGCTGTCTCTAACCGGCAAGAAGATCGGCGTCATCACGTATACGAATGCGGCCTGCGACGAGATCAAACAACGGCTTGAGTTCGACCCTCGCGTGGAAGTCATGACGACCCACGCCTTTTCCTGGTCGTTGATCGAAGGCTACAATGCGGACATCCGTCACTGGGTCGCTAAGGATCTTAAGCTGGAGCTTCTTGAGTTGGAGCATGCGCAAACGAAGGGCAGAGCTAGTGGGAAAGCGAGCGACGAACGCGCACGATCCATGGAAAGCAAGCGCCGTCGGCTCTCGCGTCTCCCGTCCATAGCGCGGTTTGTGTACAGCCCGACTAGCGACAATCGCACTAGAGACTCTTTGAACCACTCAGAGGTCATTGCGATGACGGCCGAATTCCTCACCACGAAGCCTGGACTGAGGAAGATGCTGGTCAGCCGATACCCGGTACTGCTGATCGATGAGAGTCAGGACACCAATAGAGTGTTGATGGATGCCTTTCTGAATATCGAGGCAGAGTTCCATGACCGGTTCTGCCTCGGCTTGTTCGGGGACATGATGCAGCGCATCTATGCCGATGGAAAGGAAAGGTTGGACGAGGCCATCCCGCAAAGGTGGGCCCAACCTCGCAAGAGGATGAACCATAGATGCCCGAAACGGGTTGTCGAGGTCATCAACAGCATCCGGCGCGAGGTCGATGGTGAAGAGCAGGTACCTCGCAGCGACGCCGAAACTGGTGTAGTTCGGATGTTTGTTGCGCAGCAGGGAGCGGCAGATCCCTTCGCCACGGAGGCGGCGGCGCGACAGCGCATGGCGGCGATCACAGGAGACCAAGGCTGGCAAAGCCCGGAGTTTGTCAAGACCCTCGCGCTTGAACACCTGATGTCGGCGAGACGCTTCGGGTTTGCAGACTTCTTCGAGCCGCTTTGGGGCGTCGACAACCTACGCACGAGTTTGCTTCAAGGCACCGGTGCAGGCCTCGGATTTTTCATTCGGGAAGTGCTGCCATTGGTTCGCGCTCTTCGAAGCAAAGATCGCTTCGGAGCTATGGCCGCCGTACGCAAGACCTCGCCCTTGCTTGATCGCGCAACGCTTCAAGAAGCCGGCGCAGACCAAGTCACGCAGTTGGCTAAAGCGAATATGGCATGCAAGGCTCTACTGGCATTGATCACTGAAAATCCTGAAATTTCAGCGCACGAAGTGCTCAATGTCGTAGCGCAACATGGTCTCTTCGCAGTCCCTGATTCCCTATCACCGTTCATAGGGCCGGGAGAGGCGACTGCGAAGGTTCAGGTTGTGGCAGGCGATCCCAGTCAAGGCGAAGATGAAGGTGACGATGATGCAGCCGATGCAGGAACGGAGTTGGGCGCATGGCGAAAGGCACTTGAGGCTCCGCTGACCCAGGTCGAACGCTACGACGCCTACGTGCAAGGCACGTCGCAGTTCGGTACGCATCAAGGGGTCAAGGGTCTGGAATTTCCGCGCGTACAGGTCGTGATAAACGATGATGAGGCGCGCGGCTTCCTTTTTGCCTACGCCAAGCTTTTTGGCGCCAAGGCGAAATCAAAGGCGGACCATGATAACGAGGCTCTCGGTAAGGAGACCAGTTTCGACAGGACTCGGCGACTTTTTTACGTCACCTGCAGCCGCGCCGAAAAGAGCTTGGCGGTCGTGTACTACTCACCCGATCCGGCGCAGGCGCGAGACGCCGTCCTCCAATTGGGGTGGTTTCGACCGGACGAAGTTGAGGTTCTTACCTGATGGCGGTCCCGGCCAGCGGGGGGGTCACCACTGCCTGGGTCAAGCGGTTGGAAGTCGTCGTTACGGCCGCTCAGGTCCTTGGCGGTGAGCGTCTCAAATCTGGCTGAAACAGCCGTCCGGCTTAATGTCCTGAGTGACCGCTTTGGCCGATAGCCTGCCGATTAGTACTCTGCACCCTGTTCAGATATATGAAGCAACGATCACTCAACTGGATGCCCTTCTCACCGTGACACATTTCGTAAGGCGTTTTTCAGACCGGTCGCGGTAGGGATGCCGATTACTCGGCACCCCCCGCACAGATCCGGACAGGCGCTGCTAACGCATCCGGCTCCTACCTTGAGTATTTGGCGTCAAAGCGTTTATAAGGGTAAGGATGCACGATGGTAGCTTTGGGTATCCAGTGATCGGCGATCTTCCCGAAACGTTCCCAATTCAGTCGCTTGCGTTGACTGCGCCGACAGAGTGCCCGGTACCAGCGAGCCCGTACCTCGTAGCAGAAGAGGCTCAGTGCGTCACCATTCAAGGGGACACCATAATAATTCAGATGACCTTGAACGACGCTGCGAAGCCAAAAGCCCGTGGCGCGGATCGGGTGGTGCAGGCGCTTTTTCAGCTCTTGGCTTAGCGCCTTGAGTTTTGCCTGTAGGCGATCTCTGCGTGTTTTGCGGTGAATCAAGAACCGTCCCTGACGGCTCACCCCGCAGATATGCGTAAAGCCCAGGAAGTTGAAGGTCTCGGGTTTGCCGAGGCCCCGCTTCCTGTTCTGCTCATGGGCGAACCGACCGAAACGGATCAGCCGGGTCTTGTCGGGGTGGACTGCCAGACCGAATTCCTGAAAACGGACTTCCATCTCGCGCCGGAAGCGACTGGCGTCATCCGGGTTTTGAAACCCTACGACGACATCATCGGCATACCGTACCACCACGATCATTCCCCGGGCGTGGCGCTTGCGCCATTGCTGCACCCAGAGATCAAAGACGTAGTGCAGATAAACATTAGCCATGAGAGGCGAGACGACCGCCCCTTGCGGGGTGCCGATCGTGCCCAAGACTCGGTGGCCATGTTCATCCAACACGCCGGCCTTCAACCACTGGCGCAGAAGGCGCAAGAGACGCCTATCCTGGATACGGTGTTGCAGGAATCGGAGCAGCCATCCGTGTTTGACAGTGTCAAAGAATTTTCGAATGTCCATGTCCAATATCCAGTTCACCGGCTTACGTTCGATCCCTACGATCAGGGCATCGAGCGCGTCGTGCGGGCCCCGACCGGGACGAAACCCATAAGAGAACCCCAGGAAGTCGGTTTCATAGATGGCATTGAGAACCGTCACCACCGCCTGCTGGACGATCTTGTCTTCCAGGCAGAGGATGTTCAACGGTCGCTCGCTGCCGTCTTCCTTGGGGATCAGGACCCGCCGCGCCGGTTGCGGGCGGTAGGTCCCGTCTTGCACCCTGTGGTGAAGCCGTTCCAGGTTGACTCTTATCTGTGTTTCGTACTCCGTCCACGTGACCCCATCCGCCCCGGCCGCCGCTTGGTGGGACAGGACCCGAAAGCTCTGCTCCAACAGGTCGACGGTCAGGTGGTGCATGAGGCTCGTGAACTGTCGGGCCTTATCTCTTTTTGCCGCATTGCGCACAGCCAGCAGACGTGACGTAGTGCTACTCCGGTTCTGAGCCCGGGCACCGGCATCGTGTTGGCTGTTCCTCTTGGTCAAGGTCCTTCCCTCCACCCATTCCGCCTCAGGTTTCGCTGTCTTGTTCATAGGTTTCCTCGGTACTACGACCTTGTCCGACTCCCCCACCGTCCGACACGGCGTATCCCCACCGGGGTTCCCGTGTCGCTCTGTGCGACCACAAACTCTTCGCCCCGAGGCCGACGGGGGCCTCCCAGGTTCCGTACACTGAACGTCTCCGCATGCTGAGGGTCTCCGACCCCGCGGGGTGTGGGATCCGACTCGCCTTGTCGCTGGGTCCCACCGTGGCCTTCCGCTTCGCTTAACAGCGTCGGCACCCCGAGTTGATGTATTTCGTGGCTCAATACCTCGCCTACGGACTCCCCGACTAACACTTCACGTCCCTGGTTACCCAGGACCGCGCATAGCTTGGGGCCGGAGTGGGCGGCTCACCCTTACTCCGTGCGGGACTTGCACCCGCTATTCAGTGCCAGCTTGGCCTGGCGTACTAAGCGCTCCAGCAACCGCACCCTGCCCGCGATCCTCTAAGTCGCTTACGATCCGATCCATCACATTGATGGAGACGGATGGATGGCAAAGATCCGCAGTAATGAGGCTTGGCAAGAGCTCTTTGCCGAGTACGAGGCAAGCGCAGAGAGTGCGCGCGACTTCTGTGCCCGGCATGGACTACGGTTGACGTACTTCTATCGGCGCAGCCTGGAGCTTCGCGGGCGTTCGGCAAGCCGCCGGGGGCAAGAGGTCAAGCGTGGCGCACCCCCCGCGGCCTTCGTGCCGGTGACGGTCACACCCCGGGGCCTGCCAGCACCGGTCGGCCCCAAGCCAGGTGGCCCCCACTGCGTGGGGGATACGGTCACGCTCACTATCGGCAAGGCCTCGCTGGCGTTGTCGTCTGCCGTGCCCCCGGCGTGGGTGGCCGCCCTCCTTATGGCCCTTAAGGCTTGATCCCCATGCGCATGTTCATAGATCTCCCGGCCGTGTATCTGCACCGTGATCCCATCGACTTCCGGGTGGGGATCGATGGGCTCGCCGCCCGTGTGGAGCAAGAGATGGCCTTGTCCCCCTTAACGGGCGCGCTCTTTATCTTCACGAACCGCAGGCGCGACCGCGTGAAGATCCTCTATTGGGATCAGACCGGCTTTGCGCTGTGGGTAAAGCGCCTGGAGGCGGCGCGCTTTGCCTGGCCGCGCAAGGTCTCGGAGGCGGTCCTGACACTCTCGGAAGACCAGCTCCAGTGGCTGCTCGCAGGCTATGACATCACGCTCATGAAGCCGCATCCGTCCTTGGTGTATCAGCGGGTTTCCTAGCAAAAATTGTGGCCATGGGGGTGCAATATCGCTTCGACTTTCGTATAATCGTGGCTATGACGGACGGCATACGGGACACGGCGCTACCCAACGACATCGAGGCCCTGAAGGTCTTGATCGCCGTGCGCGATGCCACGATCGAGCGCTTGACCCGCCATGCCGAACTCCTGCAGGAACAACTGAACCTCGCGATCGCCCGGCGCTATAGCGCACGCAGCGAGAAGGGTCCAAGCCCGCAGATGGGGCTCTTTGATGAGGCCGAGGTCGAGGCTGAGCGGGAGGCCCTCGCCGCTGAGGAGGTCCCGGAAGTCGAGAGCGTGGTGGCCGGCCACATCCGCAAGGCCCGCGGGTACCGCAAGCCCTTGCCGGCCGCCCTCCCCCGGGTGGATATCATCCATGAGCTCCCCGAAGAGGCGCGCCTAACCCCCGATGGGCAGCCGCTGGTGGTGATCGGCGAAGAGGTGAGCGAACAGCTCGACATCGTCCCGGCCACCATACGGGTATTGCGCCATGTGCGCCTGAAGTATGGGGTCCGGAAGGACGACGCGTCGGGGGTGAAGATCGCCCCGCTGCCCCCGCAACCCCTCCCAAAGACCCTGGCAAGCCCCGGCCTGCTCGCCCATATCGTGGTCTCGAAGTACCAGGATGCCTTGCCTCTCTACCGCCAGGAGCAGATCCTGACGCGCATCGGGGTGGATCTCCCGCGGGCCACTATGGCGCGCTGGATGGTGGCCTTGGGCACCGAGACCGCGCAACCGCTTGTGAATCTCCTGCGCGATCAACTGCTGGCCTACGGGTATATCAGCATGGACGAGACCCCCACCCAGGTCCTGAAGGAGCCGGGCAAGGCCGCCACGTCACAGTCCTATCTGTGGGTGCAGCGGGGCGGACCGCCCGAGGCCCCCATCATCCTCTTTGACTACGACCCGAGCCGTTCCCAGGAGGTGCCCTTGCGCCTGCTCGCAGGCTTCACGGGTATCCTGCAGACCGATGGCTATGCGGCTTACGGAGCGGTTGTGCGTGCCCAGGGGCTCATCCACGCAGGATGCCTCGCCCATGCGCGACGCCGCTTTGATGAGGTCATCAAATCGCAAGGCAAGCACAGAAAGAAAGGCCTGGCCGAGGAGGCGCTCGCCCAGATCCAGAAGCTCTATGCCGTGGAGAAGGCGGCGCGCCCCCTAAGCCCCGAAGACCGGCAGCAGTACCGCGCCCAGCATGCCAAGCCCCTGTGGGACACGCTCCAGACCTGGCTTGCTATCCACCGCCCCGGCGTCCCGCCGCAAAGCGCCTTGGGCCGGGCTCTTACGTATCTCGCCCATGAATGGGACAAGCTCGTCGTGTATCTCACCGATGGGCGTATCCCGATCGATAACAATGCGACCGAGAATGCCTTGCGACCCTTCTGCGTTGGTCGAAGGAATTGGCTCTTCAGTGACACCGAAGCCGGCGCGAAGGCCTCCGCCAACCTTTATGGCCTCATCGAGACCGCCAAGGCCTGCGGCCTCGAGCCCTATCATTACCTGCGCCGGATCTTCACCGATCTCCCCAAGGCTTGCACCGTCGAAGACTTCGAGGCGCTGCTGCCCATGAATCTGGCCTCCGACCCGACGTTGCCCCGCTTCACGCCCCGGCGCTGACCCCATCACCCCGCCCCGGCGCCCCCACCCGGGCGCCGGGGCCAGATCATCCCGCACCCTGGCTGTTAAAGAACTGTTGCCTACTACCCCGGTTGCCCGGTCCACCCGATCGACCTATCCATGGCCCACACGATATCAGCGTGACGCCAGGCGTGGGAGGGTGGGGTTAATGGAGCGCATACTTCAGACCGAATATTCAGCTACGCCCTCCATGGGAAAATTTTGGGAAAATCGCATTATATATCTATGCATCGTCATGCTCGTTGATGCGCAAATAGCCCCTGGATAATCACGCAGTTAGGCGCACAGAGGTGTATGGTTAAGCACAAGTTTCGCCTTCACACGGCAGGGGTCAGTGGTTCGAACCCACTATCGCCCACCAATTAAAACAAGCACTTACGTAAGCCCAAGCCCATCAGTCAAACCCCGGACGCCACTTAGACGCCACTGCGGGGGTCGGGACGCCTCGGAAGTGACCCTGGCCCGCAATCCCGCTACCATGTGCCTGCCGCTAATCATCAAGGTGCGCGCGGATGGCGACTGTCGGGAAGTTTAAGGGCAAATGGCAGGCCCGTGTTCGCATTAAAGGGCATGCCCAAAAAACCAAAACCTTCACCACGCGTTCAGAGGCTGTCGCGTGGGCGCGGACCACCGAGCAGGCTCTGGCCACGGAGACCCCGGCGAGGCGGAAGCCAAAGAGCTCGCAGGCGTTGTCCTGTTGCGCCAGGCCCTGCTCCGCTACCAGGACGAAATCACGCCACACAAGCGCGGCGCGCGCATCGAGCACTACATCATCCGCGGTCTCCTCAAAGACCCCATCGCGGACCTGCCCATCGGCAAAATCACGGCCGTCGATGTCACGGCGTGGCGCAATCGACGTCTCAAGAAAGTCCAGTCGGGCACCGTGCTCCGCGCCTGGAATCTCCTGCACCATCTGTTCGAAGTTGCGCGCCGTGAGTGGGGCTTGCCGGTGGATAATCCCGCGCACATCGCCCGCCGGCCGAAGCCGCCGATTCCGCGCGACCGGCGTCTGCGCGACGGCGAGCTCGCGGCCCTCGATGCTGCGTGCGATGCGACACGCTCTCCGTGGCTCAAGCCGCTCATCTATTTGGCCATCGACACCGCCATGCGCAAAGGTGAGCTGCTGCTCATGAAGTGGTCGGATGTAAACCTCGCCGACGGCCACATTCTCATCCCGGCCGTCAACACGAAAACCAGCAAAGCCCGTACAGTCCCATTAAGCCCGCGCGCACGAGAGAACCTCGAGCGCCTGATACCGCCCGAATTAAAACACGAGACCACGAGTCAAAAATCGGCGGCTGCACTGAACAAGCGCGTGTTCCCCATTACGCCGAACGCGGCAAAACTCGCGTGGCAGCGGACCGTCAAGCGGGCCAACATCCAGAACCTGCACTTTCATGACCTGCGCCACGAAGCGACGAGCCGTTTTTTCGAGATGGGCCTCGACACCATGGAAGTTGCGGCCATTACCGGCCATGAAACCCTGCAGATGCTGAAACGCTACACGCACATCAAGACCCGCCGGTTGGTCGACCGCATGGCCTGGCCGGACGACGCCAGTCGTGCCGCGAAGACGGCGAAAGCGCCGGATGGCAGTGACCATTCAAACGAAGAGCCGCGCGAGGTTTCGCTCAGCCGCTAGGACGCAAACCGCTCACTATGCCGCACGGAGAATTCGGGCGGCATAGTGAGACCATCTACTTCAAGGCAGCCTGCGCGACCCTTGCGAGTATCAGCCTCGCAGGACGCCGAACCGCATGAGTTGCCCCTCGGTTCTGCACGACTCGTACCTCTCATCTTGCTGTTCACTTTCGCAGACATAACGCCACCTCCTTGGCGCTAAATACATCGTTCAGGAGGTCGGCGACGAGTTCCAAGCCCGGCATGGCCAGCGCGTAATTGAGTAATGTGTCGCTTCCATGCGCCGCGCTGTTGCGCAAATATGCCATAAATTGGCTGATGTTCTCGTGATATTTTCCTTTGGGGATGAGACCGCGCTTTTCTACCCACTCCAAGTAGCATCTCAGTCCTTTCCGCTTCCCGCAGGGATTCACGCCCCGATTTACGATTTGGCACGCCTCCCGCAGTCCGAACTCCAAACATGCGAGCGCCTGCTGGCTCGCTACGGTATAGAACTCATAGACAAACCAGCCGTACAACATCAGGTCGCGGGCAATGTCGAACTGCTTGCGAATGTCTTCCGGCACGGAGTCCACGAGGACCAAGGCCTTCAGGGCCGTGTAATAATCCTCGACCGTCCCGACCGTACCGAATTGCCTACGGTCCGGCTGACAAAGCTCGGCGAGCACTTTCACTCCACCACCCCTTTCATCAGCTCGAGGAAGCGCTGCTCCATGGCGCGTATCTCGGCGGCGATGACCTCCGGGGGCCGGGGCGGCTTGTAGACGTAGAAATAGCGGTTGAAGTTGATTTCGTAGCCCACTCGGCCGACCTGGCCATCCTTCTCGTCGCGGATGGTGGTGTTCACCCAGGCATCGGGGACATGCGGCAGGACCTCGCGCTTGACATAGGCGTCAATGGATTCTGTAAGCGGGATGGTCTCGGTGTCGCGGAGGTCCTTGTCGTAGGGCTTCTCGCCTTTCTTGGGCTTGCCTTCGCTACCCGGCCGCGGGGGTCGGTCGACGGTGACCTTGCGGTACCCGAAGAAGGCGTTGGGGAAGACCTTGGAGACGATGCGCGGGGCCTCGGGCTCGGCGGGCTTGGTCACGCCATTGGTCTTGGTCTCCCGGTACTCCTGGGTGAAGGCGGCACCCTCTTCGCCGGCCCCATAGACCTGGACGATTTCGGCAATCTGGGCCTCTGTGAGATACGCCCGCTTGCTGCCCAGGCTCTTTTTCATCTTGGCGTACATGCGGGTGGCGTCAATCAGCTGGACCTTACCCTTGCGGTCCGGTCGCTTGGCGTTGTCCAGTATCCAGATAGGTGGCAATGCCGGTGTTGTAGAAGAGGTCCGTGGGCAGGGCCATGATGGCCTCGAGCCAGTCGTTCTCCAGTATCCAGCGGCGGATTTCGGACTCCCCGGAGCCGGCATCCCCGGTAAAGAGCGGCGAGCCATTCAAGACAATGCCGATGCGCCCCCGCCCGCGCCCGGGGGCCGCATCTTGGCGATAAGATGCAGGAGGAAGAGCAGAGCCCCGTCCGAGATACGCGGGAGCCCGGGCCCGAAGCGCCCGCCATAGCCTTTCTTCTCGTGTTCGGCCTTCACCGCCGCCTGGACCTTCTTCCAGTCGACCCCAAAAGGGGGATTGGAGAGTCCGTAGTCGAAGGTCTCGCCGACGAAGGCGTCGGCCGAGAGGGTATTACCGGGGCGGATATGATTCGGGTCCTGGCCCTTGATGAGCATGTCGGCCTTGCAGATGGCGTAGGACTCGTCGTTCAGTTCCTGGCCGAAGAGCGCGAGCTTGGCCCCCGGGTTCATCTCGTGCAGGGCATTCTGGCCCACCGACAGCATGCCGCCGGTGCCGGCCGCCGGGTCGTAGAGCGAGCGCACCACCCCGGGGCGCGACAGGCCGTCTGCGTCCTCGGCGAACAGGCACTGGACCATGAGGCGGATGACATCGCGCGGCGTGAAGTGCTCGCCTGCGGTCTCGTTCGAGTCCTCGGCGAACTTGCGGATGAGCTCCTCGAACACGAGCCCCATGGTCTCGTTGGGGACGACGTCCGGATGGAGGTCGATGGCCGCGAACTTCTGAACGATGAGAAAGAGGAGGTTTTTGTCCTCGAGCTCCCCGATACGGCCCAGGAACTTGAAGTTCTCGAACACGTCGCGGGCCTCCGCCGAGAAGTCGCCCAGATAGGCCGTGAGGTTCTGGCGGATGTGCTTTTGGTCGGCGAGCAATGCGGCGAGCGTAAAGGGGCTCACGTTGTAGAAGGCCTGTCCACTCACCCGCGTGAGGCGCACCTCGAGCGCGGGCTCGTTCTTGCGCCTCTCGTATTCCTTCAAGACCTTGGCCTTAGTGGGCTCGAGCACGCACTCCAAGCGGCGCAGGAGGGTGAAGGGCAGGATAATCTTGCCGTAGTCGGCGCGCTTGTAGTCGCCGCGCAGGAGGTCGGCCACCGACCAGATAAAGTTGGCGAGTTCAGAGAAGGTCATAACCCCATTCATTTCTGTAAGGACCCCGTCGTTTCTTCAACATTGCCGCCGTCTCCGACGTACCGCGGCGCATTGCCGCCCGTAAAATCCCGGGTTCTGTGCTCCACCACCGTTGGGGCCCGCTCCAGCGCACCTAGCGGTTCGATTCCCATTGCTGCGAGATGGTCAAGGAGCGATTGCAACACCTCATCCCTACGCATGACCCAATCGGACGCAAAACACCGCCAGAATATCCACCCCGCCCGCTCCAGTACCCTCTGGCGACTCATGTCGCCGGCCCAGCGGTCGGGTCCGTGAAATGCGTCGCCGTCGCATTCGATAGCGAGGCGCGTGTCGTTAGCCCCTTCGACGACCATGTCGATACGGAAGGCGCCCGCCTTGACCTGTGGCACCACCCGGTAACCGCGATTGAAGAGTTCCAGGTATACCTGTTTCTCAAACTCCGATTCACACTCATCTATAAGACTCTGTCTTTCGTCATCCTGTCCGCCGACCGGTTTGCTGAAGTGCCCCAGGAGACTACGGCGTAAGCTGTCCGCAGGAGACAGGTCCGCCAATTGGACTGAACGGACAAGGTACATGCGGTCGCGGGCGCGACTGGCCGCGACGTTGAATCGCTGTTCGAACATATTCCCAGACATCGCCTTGCAGTTCGTGGGGTCGGCTACCATCGAAAGAAACATGATATCGCGCTCGCCCCCTTGGAAAATCCTCGCGTCGCCACATTTGAACCGGCGACGCAGGAGTTCTGCTGCATCACAGCGCTGGCGCACCACTCCGTCAATGTACTTTGCCTGGTCTGCCCCAAGCAGCGACACCACACCGATAGTACGCTCCGCAAAGCGGTCGCTGTCCAGAATTGCCTGAATCTCATCGGAGATAACCTCGGCCTCCTGCGGATTGACATCTTTAGCGTTGCGGCTACCCCTTTGACGTAAATGTCCACCAGTGGCGGGTCAATACGCTCGGACGCCTTCGGAATACGCAGCGGCTGAATAAAGTCGTCGTAAAAAACTCGGTTACTGTAGGCAATAATGAGCGGTACACATCGAAAATGCTCCCGCAGCATCACCTTGTCTGCAGCAAAGACCGTCGATGCGATGTCGTAGAGCGATTTCTCCGGCGTGAGTACCGCCGCGTAAGGCTGGTCGCCCAGAAATCGGTCCTTGAGCTCCTGAATGCGACCAGCTGAAATGAACGCGCCGTCAGGCGAGACTTGCCTGTCATCGCCGACGACCAGAATCTTCTTGCCCCGCAGGATAGAGGGTAACGCCCAGAGGTCTGACTGGCTTGCCTCATCGACGATAACAAGGTCGAAACATCCGAGTTGCGCCGGCAGCGTCTCGGACACTTTAGCATGACTCATGACCCAACACGGCACCGCACCCTGGGCATCCCACATCGCCTTCTGGCATCACGACGGTGCCGCACGCATTTGGGCCTGTCCCTTGCCAATCCGCCGTACGGCGGTTCTATAGGTTTCCAGAGCCGCCAGAACCTTTGGCGACGCCCCGAGCTTCGTGGAAGCCACGCCGACTTCGATACCAATGTTTCATAGAGTGCGCGAGCCTATGCTCGAGGTCTTGGCGACGGGCTGTCAGCGTGCGGAGCTCCTCCCGTGCCTCGATGGTCCCAAGGTGCGATTTGACCATCGCCCAAATCCACGCGTCGCGCCAGTTCGCGGGAATACATCATCTTCGCCGACACACCAACCGGCGGCTTCGTACCCTGACACCGAGTTTGAGGCTCCGGCCTGCTCAATACGCGTAGCCATTTCATTGACAACACCAAGGTCATGCACAAGTCCTTCGACCCGGTGTAGCTCTCCGACAAGCCCCGAGTATCGGGCCATCACGCACTCGGCAGATAACGCCGCGCAGCCCAGCTCTTCATCTACGAAGCGTCGCAGCGCCTCTGAAATCGGACCAGAAGTACCAGCAAGCTTTTCCCGCAGTGTTGCGCGTGGGGCCACGGCTAATTCGAGTTCCGCATGCGTCAAATGGCGGCGCAGATGCTCCCGTACCTCACGTAGCTGAGCGCTGGTCCCCTTCAGCTGCTGCATTGGGGGGTTAGCAAAGACTCGCTCTGCCCGTACCGGGAGATGCCTATCATGGTTTGTGCCTAGTAAATGTGCCTTATAGGCATTACCCGAAACCAGTTCGATGTGCGGCAGTTTTGACACGCCGCCTCTCACCTCCGGCATCGAAAGAGGCTCAGCAATCGCGTTCCAGCACACGCTAAACGACCGCACCATCTCCTGTAGTGCGACATAGCGCTGCACGTGCTTCCAGTCATCTATAGATTCCGGAGGCCGTCCGGCGACACGAATGGCACCAACGGACTCCTTGACCTCTCCTCCGCCGACGCGGAACACGCCAAACGGCTTTCCCGATTCCGCACCGCGCGCAATGGCCTCCAGCGCTTTCGGCATGCTGAACGCCGCGTCAGGGACCTCCACGGGACGCTTCAGGAATTCACGCCGGTCATTGATGAGCAGAGCGACATCGCTGAACAAGGCTTCCAGGGCCTGGCGCTCGCTGGTAAATGCGGCTTGCCGGCATTTATGACGCAACTGGGCTGTCCAGACCTCGCCGGTCTCCTCAAGTTCTTGGGCCAAGACTGCCGCGCGTTCCACGGCATCAAGTAGCTCTCTGGCTTCCTCAAGAACTTCGGGCGACGCCGCACGAAGCGCCAACAGACCACCCTTCGCCACTTCAGATTCGATGGCGCGCATGTCGACAAGCGCTTCATGCAAACGGCCAATGGCCGCTACAGGCAACAGGGCGACACTCGATGGGATGTGAGCTGAGGTATAGATGATATCTTGCCCTAGGCGCCGCCGAGTTTCCCGCAGAACGGCCAATGGCCGCTACAGGCAACAGGGCGACACTCGATGGGATGTGAGCTGAGGTATAGATGATATCTTGCCCTAGGCGCCGCCGAGTTTCCCGCAGAGTCGTTGCGTCGACACTCGAAAATGGGGGTGCTGACGCAGCGTCCAGGGACAATTCATCATCGAACCAAGAATATCGCTCGACCCCCGACACGACTAACTCGGCCATCTTCTGGGCGCGCATTTTTACGCCATCCACTTCCACTTCCGACAGCTGTGTCAGGGCAATTTCGTCTACGCGACGGTCAATCGCCGCGCTCGACCCCCGACACGACTAACTCGGCCATCTTCTGGGCGCGCATTTTTACGCCATCCACTTCCACTTCCGACAGCTGTGTCAGGGCAATTTCGTCTACGCGACGGTCAATCGCCGCGAGTTCCGTGTGCACCTCGTCGATATTGCTGCTTTCTGCCTCAATCTGAGAACGAACGACCCCCGGATTCATCTGGGACACGTTGTGGGTGATGGCTTCTATCGAGGCCTGGAATTGGCGCATACCTTCCCGGTCGCCCGCGAGCAGGGCGACAACTAATGGGCGCACTTCCTCCGGAATCTTCGACTGCAGCACGGCCAGTGCCTGCTCACCCTTGGCTGTGACAAGGACCTTTTTCCCGGTGGCTAGGTAATGGCAGATGATGTTGGCAATCGTGTGCGTCTTCCCGGTCCCAGGGGGACCCTGAACGGCGACCCCGGCAGACCGCTCCAGCTGCTCGACGATAGTCACCTGCTCATGGTTATACGGCAGCGGGAAGAAGAGTTCCTCGACATCGCCCTTTCCATAACCGCCGGACGCGCCCGACAACCCGCGGAAGTGGATAGGTTCGTAGGCCCGCGTTTCGTCGGGCGGTGGCGTCACCAGGGCCTGCGGCCCGGCTGGAATTTCGACACCAGAAATCAGTTGCGCATTGAGGCGTTCAATGTCTTCATGCAGATAATTGTTTGCACGCGGTCGTGATAGAAGTACCCATCCATCGGACACGAGCAAGTCCTCCCCCACGGGCGGAAAACTCTCCGCGCCCATCACAAAACGGCCACCCTTATGAAGATTCCCGGCAATGAACTTGAGTAGGTGCTCGTAGCTGCCCGGGTCGAAAGGGTTTAGCGGCCGGTCCGCGCCCCTGGCGAGCGCGTCCCGAGCCTCGTTTTCGATATCTGCCGTGTTTGGTAGTTGGCACGCGGCAAACGCATCGAACTCGAAGCGGGGGTCGACAGCCCTGGGTCTAACCTCAACGGCAAGGGTCTCGGGCTCAAGTGTCAACTCGACTGCCTGGGTCAACAGGGGATACTGAAAATGCACAACGGTCGAACCGGACTTCTCAGCATAGGACAACTTCCATGACGAAACACCGATACCCCACACCACCTCGAGCGGCTTGGCCGTTTCCTCCGTTTCAAGTTGCTGCTTGATAGCAAAGAGGTCGCCATAGAGCGCAATGGTCTTGCGGCGCGGTTTCTCGCCTTCCGCCCAAGCCGACCAAAGTGGCGTGTAAGCTTCCAAAGCGCGGCTGGCGGCGGCACGCACTTGCGCCTCAAGGACGCCCAACTCAAGAGGTGCCTTTTCCTGCGAGGTTTGCGCAATCCGGCGCTTCAAGGTCGCTTCGTCGATGCGCGGAAGAGGCCCATTCGGGTCGTCGCCGGTCACGATAAGAGCTTGGTCAGTCGGCAAGAGGTGCCTTTTCCTGCGAGGTTTGCGCAATCCGGCGCTTCAAGGTCGCTTCGTCGATGCGCGGAAGAGGCCCATTCGGGTCGTCGCCGGTCACGATAAGAGCTTGGTCAGTCGGACGCGGGGGGCTAGCTGCCCCAAGTCGAGCGACGCGCAACCAGATGTGGTCGCCTTCAACCTTGATATCTAAATCGACGCCCGGCAAACCCTGTAGGTCCGGCTTAGCCCTGATAAATCCCTTGTACTGACTCAGCGTGAAGCCGCGCGGGTCGACCTCTTTGTCCTGCTCGAGGACGTAGTTCAGGAGCTTATTGAGAAGGGCCGCGCCGCTCATCTTGCGCTCCCTGGGCGGTAACCTTTGCGCTACAAATCGGCAGCAGGCCAGGGTCGACCTCTTTGTCCTGCTCGAGGACGTAGTTCAGGAGCTTATTGAGAAGGGCCGCGCCGCTCATCTTGCGCTCCCTGGGCGGTAACCTTTGCGCTACAAATCGGCAGCAGGCCATTTTGTCGGCAGCGGTGAAAAAGCAACCACTCAAGAAAATTCGTCCGGTTGCGCTGCTCTTTTGCGGCTGCGCGTTCAAGCAGTTCCCGAAACTCGGGTGTAACTCGGAAACTAACGGATACAGTCTTCTCGGTAGGCATAGTCAAGATAGGCAGCGCGTCATTTGTATAGAAAATGACAATACAGACGCTGGTCGAAGGGCGCAAGCCCTATACTCAACACCGAACGGTAACCAATCAAAGGGAGTTCGCGAGTTCACATGAAATTCACGGGCTTGTGCGAGTCCATTGGAATTCGTTCAGCAACAGGCCTATGGCGCTTACGGCAAAGGTGGCATCGTCCTCGGTGACGGGGCGCAGGTCATGCCGCTGCTGTTCATTGGGCTTATTGCGCGGATGCAGGCGGGCCAGGATGTGGCCTGCAGAAGTCACCACCTCCAGCTTTTTCAGCACCACGTTGTCTCTGAAATGCTTACAGACGTCTCCCAGGTCTTGTCCCAATATCCGCCGCCGCTTTTCGGCATCAGGCTCCCGGTCCGCAGCATACACACCCATCAGGAGTGCCGCCGTGTTGCGGGCCACATCCACGATAGAGCCCGGCGTCTCTCGGTGGGCCACGTCAACCATGTGGTCGACAGCCTTCACGACCCCGGCCCTCCCGAGTTCCGGAACCTTGTCGGCATCCACCTCCGGCAGCAAGCCCGCGCCACCGCGGGCCTTGAGTGTCACCAGCCACTCGCCGGTGCTGATGCGTTCCGCATTGAGGATGCGCCAGAGGGAATCCTCGACGCCGATGGCGACGAGCTTAAGCGCGGGATTGGGAGTGTGAGCGAAAAAATGGTGAAGCCAGCCACTCGCCGGTGCTGATGCGTTCCGCATTGAGGATGCGCCAGAGGGAATCCTCGACGCCGATGGCGACGAGCTTAAGCGCGGGATTGGGAGTGTGAGCGAAAAAATGGTGAAGCTTCGCGGTGGCCTCACCCGTGTCGTAAAATCGCACGCGCGTAGCCTGTGGGCGCCCCGCACACTGATAGAAACGCCCGCGCCGGATACGCGTGGTCGCATCGAAGCTGTCCTCCCTGAACGCCCGCGCCGGATACGCGTGGTCGCATCGAAGCTGTCCTCCCTGAATATGCAAACCTCTGGCCCGGCTATCGACAAGTCGGGCATAGTTATAGACGCGCTCTGACCCGCAGCAATAAACACCCCCACCGATACCACGGGGGCCGGCCAAACCTCCCGCCAGCCTCCCGCTCCGGGTTCGTATACAACTCCTGTACCTATTTCGACGCCGAGCGTCTGCCCCATATCCCCTCACCGTACGCCACAGCTCATTAGTTGGGGCCGGCCAAACCTCCCGCCAGCCTCCCGCTCCGGGTTCGTATACAACTCCTGTACCTATTTCGACGCCGAGCGTCTGCCCCATATCCCCTCACCGTACGCCACAGCTCATTAGTTCTACGTGAAGTATAACTCAGACCGCCGCATTGGTGCCGAGGACCACGAGGCGGGCGATAGCCCACGGCGGCGCGAGCGTGCCGCTATCCGTTCCCGCTCAAGATTCGGAACCGGTGGGTAAGCCTTTCTGCTGGTCGTGTCGCGCAAGCCAGTTTTCCAGCTTCTCGACCTCCTCGTAAAATGAGTCCTCCAGTTTGTCGTACTTGCTCATAGCCCTAAGATTCGGAACCGGTGGGTAAGCCTTTCTGCTGGTCGTGTCGCGCAAGCCAGTTTTCCAGCTTCTCGACCTCCTCGTAAAATGAGTCCTCCAGTTTGTCGTACTTGCTCATAGCCCTAATGGCCTTACAGAAATTATCCGCGTTACCTGAATATAGCTCCTCGCCGCGGCCAATCGGGTCAAGCACAAGGCTTCCTTCGAACAACACTTCCCCGATGCTATAGGCCTCAAGCACACAGTTGGCATCCTTCCATGCCACCCCTTCCGCTGCGTCAATGAAATAGGCGCGGAAGGCTCCGCTGAAATCGCGCCCGGCAAGAAGATTATGGAGTTTCCCAGGAGTTTCTTGCGGCGCCCCGGAAACCTTGGAAGCGCTCCGAGCCCCAATAATAGTGGCGACCCGAAGCCTCTGCGCATTTAAGAGCATTTCGACCTGCAAGGCTCGTCTGGCCTGCGCCCTCTTCTGCTGGATGGCCTCCCGGGTCTCTGCTTGCCTCCTTTGCCATTCCTTGCTTCCGTTCCGGAAAATGGCCCAAGCACTGATGAGACCACCGCCGGCGGCGCCGAAAAAAGCTACCGCAAGAGGAATCCAAACGGAATGTGCTAAAGCGACCGCCCATGACGTTCCGGCATGGTGGACTTGCCATTGCGCGGGAACGCGCGAACCGGCCTCCATCTTTGTCATTGGCGTTCTGCAGTGCTTTTACCGCGTCTTTGCCCGCTTCTATGAGTACCCACAGTCACCTGCGCTCGCCATAGTAGCGCGCCCCCTTCCATCATTCTTCAGGCCTTCTCGCGGAACGCCTTGGTGAGCGTGGACTTCAACGGCACGCGGCGCTTGGTGTTCGGCACGAACTCCCGCTCCACCTCGACCTCCAGCGTCTCGGGTACGTGCTTATGGGTCTTGTGGGCGCGGAACGCTTCCTTGTGGCCTCGGTTGAAGCCCTTTTTGTACCAAGAGCGCGAGGACTTTATCAGCGCTGCCTGTATCTTCTCTCGCAAAGCTGCTCGCTTGGGTCCCGATATCTTGAGGTTTTCCCCGGCGAGAATCTTTTCAATATCCTCGACTGTCCGCGCTATAGCGGCGCTCGCGCTTTCGCGCGAGGAACTCCCTGCCGCGCGAGCAACCCTCACGCCGAAGGCGGGAGCGCTCGCGCCGGCCGCGAATTCCTGACTCATAATGACCATCCCCCTTTGTGCTCGATTTTTCGGATAAGGCCCGCCCAGCATACCAAGCCTAGCGACCCTGTGGATACTCCGTGCGCGCTCTGACTCATAATGACCATCCCCCTTTGTGCTCGATTTTTCGGATAAGGCCCGCCCAGCATACCAAGCCTAGCGACCCTGTGGATACTCCGTGCGCGCTCCTGGCGCCGGAGGCCCTGTTATGGGCGCGTGCCACAACGGGTCTGAGGGCGCACGGTCGGGGACCCCAACTCGCCTCCGGTTTCACCCGGAAGGTGTCAGCCGACGCCCTCAAAGGAACCCATGGCGCCCAGACGGATCAGCCGACGCCCTCAAAGGAACCCATGGCGCCCAGACGGATGGTGATGAGTTCGACGTCGGTCAAGGCCTCATGAGGACCTTGGCGTGTCCCTTGGGGCGTAACCCAGAAACAACCGGCGTCGCATATCCGCTCGCCTGTCTTGGGGGAGCCGGAGACAACAAAGACATATTCGTCGGACGGGTGCGTGTGGACGGGAATCCGCGTGCCCTTCTTCATCTTGAGACGATGAATGGACCCCTGAGGAACGGGCTCGCCGAGAACGGCCCAACTGGCGCCGGGAAAGACCGGCAAATCGGTAAAGGTTTGGGCGGACAAGTCTTGGAATGTCTGGGCCATCTGTGCCTCCGTTCGCGGGGTGGGACGCGGCTCCTGAGCCTTCCTGGGCATCTACAGGTTGAGCGCACTGGTATTGAGTACCCCACCATCATAGGCTTCAGCCGAAGCTGGAGCCACCCAATACGACAGCCGAGCCCCGGCATGTATACGGCGAGCGGAAAGCGCTGGGCGAACTCGCCCGCCCCGTTGTCGGAGCGGCGGCGTCATTCGGCCTGCCGTGTAAGCCACCCATACAGAAATTCCGGGATGGCGCCCACCGCCGCATTCGCCAGAGACAGCCTCCCCGGGCGAGGCCCCGTCATCTTGCGCCCATCGCGGTCCCCCGCTGTCAGACTACCTGTCGCCTCTTGTATGAAACCCTTGGGGGCAGAAAGAGAGTCGACAACCATGATGCGCTACGCCAAAGAACGGAAGGAGTCGGTGATCCGCAAGATGCTGGCCACCCCTGACCTGTCCATCCCAGAGCTCGCCCGGGAGACGGGCATCTCTTGCTGGACGCTGTATGATTGGCGCAAGACAATACGCCCAAAGGAGGCAGCGGATATGCCGGGAGGAAGGCCGCCCGTGAAACGCCAGGCCGCGCAGAAGCTTACCGTGGTGGTGGAGACCGCGGGCTTGAATGAAGCCGAGCTCGGCGAATATTGCCGCCGACACGGCCTCTACCCCGAGAAGGTCAAGGCATGGCGCACGGACGCCTGTCAGGCCCTGGAGGGTGGGTCCATATCCACCAAGGCGCACCGGGAAGCGCTTATGGCCGAGCAGAGGCAGCGCAAGGTCCTAGAGCGTGAGCTCGCCCGCAAGGACAAGGCGCTGGCGGAGACCGCCGCGCTGCTTGCCTTACGAAAAAAAGCCGCGGCGATCTGGGGGGACGAGGAGGACGCATGATCAGCACCCCAGATCGCCAAGCCGCCGTTATGCTGATTCACGAGGCCGTAGCCGCCGGGGCCCGCAAGCGGGTTGCCTGCAGAGAGCTTGGTATTACACTTCGGACCTTGGAGCGCTGGACGCAGACGGGGGTCGTGGGCTCCGACCGGCGGCCGCAGGCGCATCGGCCCGTACCCCCCAATCGCCTCTCGGCCGCAGGCGCATCGGCCCGTACCCCCCAATCGCCTCTCGGAGGCCGAGCGGGCCGAAGCCCTGCGTGTGGTCAACGAACCGCGCTTTGCAAGCCTGCCGCCTACCCAGATCGTGCCACAGCTGGCCGACGAGGGGCGCTATATCGCCTCCGAATCCACGCTCTATCGCCTGCTGCGCGCCGCCAACCAGCTGGCGCACAGGGGCCGCGCGAAGACGCCCGATACCCGTCCCATCCCACGTCACCGCGCGCGGGGCGCCAATACGCTGTGGTGCTGGGACATCTCATACCTGCCCGGCCCCGTAAGCGGCCAATTCTTCTTTCTGTATCTCGTGCTCGACATCTACTCGCGCAAGATCGTCGCCCACGAGGTCCATGAGGAGGAGTCCGGGGATCACGCCGCCGCCCTGATCCGTCAGGCACTCGTGCGCGAGGGCGTGACGGACAGGCGGCCGCTCGTACTCCATCAGGATAACGGCAGTCCCATGAAGGCCTCCACCTTCGTCGCGACCCTCGATGCGCTCGGCGTGCGTCGTTCGTACAGCCGTCCGGGTGTGTCCGACGACAACGCCTATGCCGAAAGCCTGTTCCGCACCTGCAAATACCGCCCCGGCTATCCGGGCGCCTTCGGAAGCCTCGCAAAGGCGCGAGCCTGGATGCTCGCCTTCGTGCGTTGGTATAACCACCACCACAAGCATCGCAACCTGAAATTTGTGAGTCCCGCGGAGCGTCATACGGGCGCCGACCACGCCATCTTCGCCCATCGCACCCGGATCTACGAGGCCGCCCGCGCGCAACATCCCGAACGCTGGAGCCGTAGCATCCGGAACTGGTCCTTGCCTGCCGAAGTATGGCTCAATCGCCCGACCGAGGAGTGCCAAGACACCTCACAATGCGACGCGGCCTAAATGATCAGGCGACAGGTACCTTGACAGCCGCCGCGGTCTTGGTTCATGCCTTCGGCGGCATGAGTCTTCCGCTACTGATGCGCAACGGGGCGGAGCTCGTAGATTCGCCCATACTTCGCGGCCGATTCGACATCCCCGCGACGAAGAGCCTCCCTCACATCGTCCAGCTTATAGGCCTCTTCGATGCTCAGGTAGGGCGACCAGCCGGTCTCATCTTCCAGTAACCCGACTTCGACCTCGGCCACGTAGCGGCCTTCGTGCACATATTTGGTTTTCTTTCGCTGTTTCATTGCGACCATTGCGACCGTCTCCTGGTAAATGACGGGTCCCACCGCACGGGGTCTGGACGATACACAGTGACCAGAACGGCAGGCCTATCATGCCCCTTCGGGATACCCCACACAACATGAATCGGGGCGCCGGACCCGTCCTTCTGCAACAGAAGTGCGCATGGGCCCGGGATAATTCGCATACTCCTCAACCAGCACCGCATCCAGGACTCCGTGGATCAACCAGCACCGCATCCAGGACTCCGTGGATGACTTCTCTCGCGGTGAGCCCGTCCTCGGCCAACCCATCGTACCCGTGCTCGGATACGCGAACATCGCCCGCGCCAATCAGCGCGCGCAACTGTTCCACAAACTCACTCACGCCATTCCCCCTTTTGGATACATGGACATTCCGCGGGGGGATTCCGTGCGTCTGCGCCTGAGAAGAAACGCCTCGACGGACTTGCTACTCGTCTCGGCAATCGCAAACGTGGCAATAAAGCCGGTATCGAGGTGGACCATCAGCACCCTTCGTCGCGCAACCTACGGATGAGTTCGGCGCTGGACTGGCGCACTTGCGGAAACTGCGCGCGGAAGGCGGCGAGCGATTGCAGAGGTTTGCGCGGCCCACGCGCCGGGACGACGCGGGCAATCGGGGTATGCGCGGCCCACGCGCCGGGACGACGCGGGCAATCGGGGTACCATGGCGGGTGATGATGACCTCTTCGCCCGCCTCCACATCATTCAGGATTTTGCTCAAACGCGCCTTGGCGTCGGCGAGACTCACGGTGCGCATCCCGGCATCCCTCTTTGACCATAAAACTTGGTTGACCGAGCGGTAGCGTTGTTCGGCCTGCCGTGCGAGCGACCCATGCAGAGACCCGAAGATGTCGCGCGGCGTCGGTTTCACGGTAGGTGGCGTTCTTCGTGGCATTACCGTCATGGCACCCGGCGGCAGCGGAAGCTTTGGTAACGACGACTCAGCCCCTCGTCATGAAACAGGTAGTCTTCCAGTCTGAACCAGCGCTATAACGGCATGCCGGACGCGCGCGAGAATAGCCTCTCGAACACTCGCGGCCACCCGCACGAAAAGGCTCTCATGGGCGGTGAAAAGCTTGCCCGGGCGAATATAGCTCGTCCGCGCGAGCGACCCGCCCACACAGTCGTCTTCTGTGAGCGTGACGGCTGCGGGGTCCCCATAAGGATTGCTAGTAATCTGCGTGCAGACCCAGTCGCCGCGCCCCACATCCGCCAATACTAACGCTGGCCTCTTCTTTGTACCGGACAAGTCCGAGAACGGGAACGGAATCAGGACGACCGCGCCTACTGCGCAGGTGCGCCCATGCCTCGTCCTCCTCCGGACGCAGCCAATCGTCCGCCAGGGCCTTTTCCGCTGCCATGAGCGTTTCGTCCCAACGAGCCGGCGGCTCATCCAGGACCGTCACCAGCGCACGGTGGGGGCCTGTGACATGGAGCGGCTCCATGAGATGGATTTGGCCGTTCTCGTCGATAACCGCTTCCGCTATCTGTTTCATCGGGGACCACTCCTTGCGCGCGACGAACCTTGAGATGGATTTGGCCGTTCTCGTCGATAACCGCTTCCGCTATCTGTTTCATCGGGGACCACTCCTTGCGCGCGACGAACCTTGGCCTAAGTGTAGCACGACCGCCTTGTCGTTAGCCGGGACCCGCGCCGATTTCACCGGCCGAGGAGGCGCGCTTCCGCACACACCGATTCGGCGGTGAAGCTTTGAAGTTCACCGCGCTCATAGGCGTCGAGGCGCGCCTCTATCTCGCGGTTCCAGGCGGTCGCCACCTCGGCGGCCGGCGTGTCCTGAAGCGACTCCAGGAGCACTGCGACGAGCCGCGCTCGCTCTTTCGCAGAAAGCGTGCGCGCGCCCTTCTCGAGTTCGGATGCCAGCATTATCCCCTCCTCGCGCGGACGCGCGATCTCATTCTAGCAGACGGCACCCCGGCCCGCCGATGGCCAGCGTCACAGCCCCCTGTACTTCTCCCAGACGGCGCCCTCCCCAACCAGGGTGGGCGCCTTGCCTCACGGCACCCCGGCCCGCCGATGGCCAGCGTCACAGCCCCCTGTACTTCTCCCAGACGGCGCCCTCCCCAACCAGGGTGGGCGCCTTGCCTCGACGATGGCGTGGCGGTGTCCGGCCCGCCGTTCGCGTCGGTAGCACCGCAAGCCACGCCTCGACGTCGGACTGGCGCCAGCGCAGATGCGACGAACCTGGTATAAGCAGGGGCGTCGGCACGGACTGGCGTCCTGCGTGCAAGCGGCAGTACACCGCTTTGGGGGTAATGCCAAGCACTTGGGCGAGCTCGGCCACGTTCAGCAATTTGTCCATGCCGGCACTTAGGCCCGCACACAAATTCCCTGGAGTTTCCCCCGGGGCCCCGCTACCGGGGCGTTGCTTCAGCAGCAAGGTACGGCCTCCGCACGCGCCCCGTCGGGCGGGACGACAGGTCGCGACGGGACGACCTCGCCGGCTACACCGGACAGCACCCTTCAGGTGAGCGGATGGCGGAGGCGCCCCGGGGGTAGCGACCACTGCCCTGACAGGACAGCGGTCGGTTACTTGGACGCCACTTGGACGCCACTGAACCCAGGAAAGCCCAGAAACTCGCAGGAAGCAGCAGGACTTAACTCATTGATTTTGCGGTATCGGCCCGCATCTTGCTTGGGTAGCTCAACACTTTCACACGGCAGGGGTCAGTGGTTCAAACCCACTATCGCCCACCATATAAAACAAGGAGTTACGCACATTCCTCCTTATCCGTAACGGGGGTTTGGTACGCTGGTGACACACAGTAAGGAGCGCTCCCAAATGAGCGCCGCATGACACTTCGGCGAGCGGCACCGGATCATTGAGGCCACACAACAAACCTTCCAGCACCTTCATGTATTTGATGTCATTTAGCAAAATACTCTTATCCCCATGCGCCACATCATAATGAACATTATCGGGCACGTTGCGCCACAGTTGAAAAACTTTCTATGCGTCAACAACCACAACTTATATCTCAACCGCAGCGCACACATGGCCAATCGCTGAAACGCCCTATTAGGCCTACCATCACCGGTTATTCTGGGATATTGCGGATCGCGTCCATGCGTTGGTGCAAGATGCGGACGACAAGAACATCTTCGGTGCGAATCGTGTAGAAAATGACATGACTCTCATGGGGAAAGCGGCGATAACCGGGCCGGATGTCTTCGGCCACACTACCTATCGCCGGATTACCGCCGAGCAATTCTAGACGGCGCATCAGCAATGTGTAATAAGTTTCCATTTGGCGTACGCCGAACTCAACAAGAGACTGCTCCAAAATCTCGTCGATATCGCGGGCTGTGGCCTCGGAGAGCTTATACCTCAAGACCGTGCCGTGCCTTTACGCCCCGCCAAATCTCCTCGACCGTGCGGCTCGACACGCCACTCTTTTCCCCATCAATGAGCGCCTTAATCAAAGCTTCACGCTGATCCTGATATTCCTGATCGCGACGAATGAGGCCACGAACATAGTCGCTCGCGTTACTGTAATGACCCGTCTTCACCTGATCTTCCACCCAGTCCTTCATAGGACCGGGCAGAGACACATTCATGGTTACCATGGCGCCTTACCTCCTGCCCTAAAGATCGCATATTATGACAATCTTTGTCAAAATTGTGCTCCTTCCCAAACACGACCTCGACAGCGTGTGCGCCCCAGGGAGATCCATAGAACGAAAGCATCCACCTGATTTCCGGTATCCCGAAACAAGCTAGCTCCCCGCCACTACTTTACCCACACCCATTCTGGTATTTGCCTACCGAAAACCATGACCGTGACCAAAACGTGACGCACTCCTGTCCTCTTGAGTCCATTCCTGTCCACTCTAGTCACTATTGCGCGGAGCCTGGACGCGTAACACGTTGATTGTATGAACTATAGTAGGAGGCCATCGCTTTCACACGGCAGGGGTCAGTGGTTCGATCCCACTATCTCCCACCAATAAAAACAAGGACTTAGAGCACCATCTCCCCCACAAAATCCGTTTCCGCTCCACTTCCGCTCCAGTCAGCCTTGAAGCGGCCATCTCGCCGGGGCCTCGTTGCCTTGAACCAACCACGGTGGCAAGCTGCACCTGAACCGTATTCGGTATGGAGCGGGCGACCTGTGGCATCCATCACAAAACGGCCGTGGGGCGGATGGCAGGCGCGCGTGCGCCTAAATGGCCACAGCACCAAGACCAAAACCTTCACCACGCGTTCAGAGGCTGTCGCGTGGGCGCGGACCACCGAGCAGGCTCTGGCCACGGAGACCCCGGCGAGGCGGAAGCCAAAGAGCTCGCAGGCGTTGTCCTGTTACCAAAACCTTCACCACGCGTTCAGAGGCTGTCGCGTGGGCGCGGACCACCGAGCAGGCTCTGGCCACGGAGACCCCGGCGAGGCGGAAGCCAAAGAGCTCGCAGGCGTTGTCCTGTTGCGCCAGGCCCTGCTCCGCTACCAGGACGAAATCACGCCACACAAGCGCGGCGCGCGCATCGAGCACTACATCATCCGCGGTCTCCTCAAAGACCCCATCGCGGACCTGCCCATCGGCAAAATCACGGCCGTCGATGTCACGGCGTGGCGCAATCGACGTCTCAAGAAAGTCCAGTCGGGCACCGTGCTCCGCGCCTGGAATCTCCTGCACCATCTGTTCGAAGTTGCGCGCCGTGAGTGGGGCTTGCCGGTGGATAATCCCGCGCACATCGCCCGCCGGCCGAAGCCGCCGATTCCGCGCGACCGGCGTCTGCGCGACGGCGAGCTCGCGGCCCTCGATGCTGCGTGCGATGCGACACGCTCTCCGTGGCTCAAGCCGCTCATCTATTTGGCCATCGACACCGCCATGCGCAAAGGTGAGCTGCTGCTCATGAAGTGGTCGGATGTAAACCTCGCCGACGGCCACATTCTCATCCCGGCCGTCAACACGAAAACCAGCAAAGCCCGTACAGTCCCATTAAGCCCGCGCGCACGAGAGAACCTCGAGCGCCTGATACCGCCCGAATTAAAACACGAGACCACGAGTCAAAAATCGGCGGCTGCACTGAACAAGCGCGTGTTCCCCATTACGCCGAACGCGGCAAAACTCGCGTGGCAGCGGACCGTCAAGCGGGCCAACATCCAGAACCTGCACTTTCATGACCTGCGCCACGAAGCGACGAGCCGTTTTTTCGAGATGGGCCTCGACACCATGGAAGTTGCGGCCATTACCGGCCATGAAACCCTGCAGATGCTGAAACGCTACACGCACATCAAGACCCGCCGGTTGGTCGACCGCATGGCCTGGCCGGACGACGCCAGTCGTGCCGCGAAGACGGCGAAAGCGCCGGATGGCAGTGACCATTCAAACGAAGAGCCGCGCGAGGTTTCGCTCAGCCGCTAGGACGCAAACCGCTCACTATGCCGCACGGAGAATTCGGGCGGCATAGTGAGAGGCGAAAGCGCCGGATGGCAGTGACCATTCAAACGAAGAGCCGCGCGAGGTTTCGCTCAGCCGCTAGGACGCAAACCGCTCACTATGCCGCACGGAGAATTCGGGCGGCATAGTGAGATATGTTTCACGCGGTCCTAAACCGGCCGCCTGAAACCGCCTCCAAAAACGGCAACACCGGCGACTCTCTACCCTGCCTCAACAAATGGTCGATACCCCGTCTTCATCCACACCCTTGTCCACAGATTTTGTGGATAGCGGGTGCGTGAGTCGGAATGGCTCTTCTTCTGCGCCCGCGGTAACCGCAGCCTAGTCGCAACCCATATCCTGCGCGACCTGGGTTATCCGCACGCCTATTCCGTAGCAGGCGGTATGCGAGCGTGGCAGAACGCGGGATTGCCAGTCGCATCTGTCGATGCGGGCGGAGGGGATGAAGTGTGACCTCTTGTGCCGCGCGAATTTTGGACAGGGCCTATAAGGCGATACCGAACTTTTTTGCCCGAACGGCATGGTCGGCCAGCAATTCTCAATGTGGCACTGACCATGGGCACCGAATGGCGTCCCGCAGGGCGGGAAGACGCCCAACATCCGGCACGGGTGCATCCAGACAGGCGCATTCCTGTCTCGTCGCCGGGTGTTTCGGGTTCCATGGCCTCACATTGAGAATTGCTGGTGGTCGGCCGAATGGCCGACCACCGCAGGGTGGTCTAGCGGGAATTCCACAGCCTGGAGCATAAAAGCGCTCGCAGGACAAGCTGGCTTGGCCCCCGTCTGACAAGCTAGCTTGACTTGGTGCCACTACGCACTAACAATATGCGCGTCAGCCTCCGAGCAATTTCCGGGCGAGCGAACCTGCCTTCGGGCAGTAGGCTTCAGCAACAGGGGCAATGACAAGCTCCGCTGGAGCCTTGATAGAAAAACCAGGCCGCCCGCGCGCTACAATCCAAGAGGGTTCCGCCACAAGCGGACTCCGCGCGCGTAAGCGGCCGCCTTTTTAGACCAACCCAATGCGGCGTTACGCCATTCTCATTGACGGTGGTTTCCTCAAAAAGAAGCTTGGCTCACAACGGTCCCCATTGGATGGCGTCCGCTTTGATGTCTTCCTAGAGACACTCAAAGCACAATCGGCACTATCGACACTTCTGCTCCACCGCATTTACTACTACGATGCTCCCCCGTTCGAGGAAAGCGTGGACAAGCCCCTGAACGGTGGCAAGACAAATTTCGGGACAACACCCTTGTCGCGCCAGAACAAGGCCTTGTTTGAGCGACTCAGAGAGACTCCCTTTGTGTCCCTTCGACTCGGAGAACTGGCGTTTCGCGGCTGGAAACTTACAAAACAGCGTCTCAGCGGAGCTTCCGGGTCCGATATAACCGTGCGCGCGGCCGACCTGAGACCTGACATCCAGCAAAAAGGTGTTGATATGCGCATTGGGCTGGACATAGCGTCGCTCACCCTCAAACGCCACGTGGACGTCATTGTCTTGGTCACGGGCGACAGCGACTTCATTCCCGCCATGAAGTTTGCTCGACGTGAAGGTGCTCAGCTATTTCTCGTACCCCTTGGGCACAGCATTAAATCGGGCTTGAAAGAACACGCCGACCTCATTTTGGACAAAATCCCCCTACCACAGCTCACCGCGCCGGAACCTACCAAAGGCAGTCTCGAGACCAACGAAGCTGGGCCGGAACCAGTCGAACCAATCTACCCTCAAGCCGTTAACGCAGGCGCCGAATGACAACGCGCAAGAGTGGACTTTTGCACCGCGCGTAGATGGTCCATCGTGCAGGTGGTGGGCTGCCGCAGGTGCCAGGCTTCGCGTCCATTACGCCTCGTCGGTTGCCGCCGAAACAAGAACCAGCCCCGGGCCCACATACGTCAGACTCGCGGGCACCCGTTACTGGAGGGAAAGGCACGCGCTGACCGAAGGCTCCAGTGGCCCCATCTGACGTGGGTCAACACTGCCCAGGATAAGGACGTGCCGGTCAGTTAGTTGGGGGTCACACCTCTGCCGGCGCCTCATGGGTCTTGAGTACAGTAATTTTGCGCACCATCCCCACAGGAATACGAAACAGACCGAGCCACTCACCGTTGTTCCGGTTGTACTGACGGGCAATTGCCACGAACTTGGCCGTTTTGTGCACGAGGAGCCCGTAGGCCTGGCCTTCTTGTTCCTCGTCATCGACCTGCTGGTCATTGACCCAGCCGGCGGCATGGTCGGCGTCGACCCGTGACACTTGGACGAGCGCATCACAACCGCGATCCGCGAAACGCAGCGTCCCCTGCCGATCCGGGAGCTGCACGCGCTGTGTCGCGCGCGCAATGAAACCTTGTACGAGCGCCTCACCGCATTGGCCGACAAGGGTCAGATCGTGCGCGGTCCCGAGGGCTGCCGGCTCGCCACCCAACCCTGATCATGCGGTCGTCGGCGCCCCGACCGTAACCCCCCCAGACGATCGCGTTCCGCTTCCTGTTCCGCTTCCCGTTCTCCCCTACGGCGTGCGGGAAGCGGAAAAGGAAGTGAACCTAGAATAGCTCGAAAATCAGCACCTCAAATATCGTGAGCGCCTCAGCGTGAGCTCGGAGGCTCCGTGCGCCTCGGAAGCAGCCTCTCTGTAAGGTGAGGCGGAACCGAAGGGCCTCAGACCGAGCCCAATGAGATTCCCGCATGTTTTTTGGGCGCTACCGAGGGGTACCGGGAAACCGGTGCTCCTCATTTGCCAGTGAAAGCGAAGGGCAAACGCCTCACCGTGCCAGAACGTATAGAGGTCTGAAAAGAGATACCGGTATCTGTTTCTGGAACCGGCAATCCCAAGCGGCGAGGCACAGGAGGAATGCGGACCATTTCTTGGTCGTCATCGGACCAAAGTCCGGTATTGTATGATTTGCGGGATAAACGCCGCATTTCATGGCGGACGCTTTACAGTGCGCCGTGATGGTTATAAGGTAAAGCCAGGACGTGCGAAAGCGCCGCAAACGGCTGCCGGTTTATTTCCTTGACGCTTTTAAGGAGATATTTAATGGATATGCTCGCAAAGGATGCCTCCCACATACGCCTTCGCTTCGAGAAGAACGAACTTGAAAAAATCAGCGATCCGATATTGGATCACGCCGAGGAGTTCACGAGCAGTACGCTCGATTTGGCCAATCTCTTGAAGGAACAAGGCTACCGGATACGCAACACATTTCGGCAACCACCCCACGCCTTTGGGAACTAAAGGAGAGCGCCATGCACGTGAAAAGCGAGGAAGCTCAAGCGGTCGTAATCGAACTGAGCGCAAGCGAGGCCGCACACATCGCGGCGGATCTCGATGGCAAGCTCGGCAAAGTTGGCAAAGAGGCCGAGGCGCTCATGACTTTACTGCGCGACAACGGATTTTTCCGCAAGCTCGCCGTTTCGCAGCGTACGGAGTGGGCAGGCCCTGACAAGTAAGGTTCTGGCCAAAGCGGTCGCGGGCGTTCGGGAAAGAGGATAGGTTTGTCTTGTGCGCGCGCAAACGTGGATGGCAGCAGACCGGATAGGACGATCGAGCGAAACAGAACAAGGATGCGCTCCCGGTCTTGACTCTCGCCGCGCTCGGCATAAGGGTTCTGGGGGACATCGGCAGGCGCCTGCTTTACCCGTCGAGCACCTGCCCGTCCGGACTCCCGCTGTCGACGACCACCCCAACCGGCATCCTCTCGCTCATCTTCTGGCCGCCGGCGCCGGTCGTCATCAAGTACGCGGGCATCGTGATGCGCGCCGACCGGCACAGCGAATATGGGGTTATGGTCATCACGGCGCTGGCCTCGCGCATAGCTCTCGATTCGCAGCGCGCGCCGCCCGGTTCTAGGTATTCAGGTCAGGCAGCCGTTTTGGCGAGCGCACCCCGGAGCTACCGGCAATCGCCGCCGGGATCCTCTCGGCCGGCCGCGAATCGCCCCAGCACGTCCTCATATTCTGACCACAAGGCCGCTCCGCGAACGACAATCGCTTTTCAGTGGGCGGGATGCTGTCGGCATTGGCGTCGATGAAGGCACGACAGGCATTGAAACACGTTTCCACATCCCGCGGCGGATCCTCGCCGAACTCGTCGGCAATCTTGCGCGCATAACTCAGCATCTTGTCAGTCGGGGTGCTGCGCTGCGGCGGGTTTGCGCCCCCTCCCCAGCTGTGGGCAATGCCCTGCTCGTTGGAACGGGCCGGGGTCCAGGTGTTGCCGGCATTGCGGTTGGTGGCGGCCCCATGCCACAGGCTTGTGCCAAAGCGGCTTGCCGATCAGACCTATCCCAAGCGTGTGGGCGCGACCGCCTCGGAGCGCAGGTATCGGCGCAGGCGCTTGACCAAGGCAGCGAGCGGGCCCCGCGTGTCCGACGTGAGCCCCTTCCTGCCTGCGGTCTTGAAGGCGCCCCTCGAACCGGCCGCCGTCGACATCGTGCGCGTATCGGCACAAAACGGGCATGTCGACAATTCGCGCATCGCGCCGGCCTCGACGCCTGTCCAAAATGCGAGGACCTGTGACGCGCCGCGACCTCGGAATGCGAGTACCGAGCAGCCCGCATACCTCCTACCCACTCGCTTCAGTCAACACTGGGCCATTGTCCCATGCGCACAATGCCATACACCCCGGAACCGACCGGCATGACACACCGGATCTCCCGCAGGAGGGCGGCTTTGCCGGCGATACGCTCGTGGCGCTTTCGCGGTAAACGCAAACCCCGATGACCCAGGGAAAGTCGTGGGCCATCATTCGGCCAGGCCATCTGCGGTTGACACCCATCAACGACCGGGCGCGGGTCTTGCACTATTCATGGAGGAGAACAGCGCAGTCATAGTCAAGAACAAAAGAGGCCCAGCCTCCGGCACAAGGCATGAAGGGGGCGCAGGTCTCTCGGGGGTGATAATGGCGACATCTGACATTGAGGGCGGCTCGCGCCTTCAGCGTGACCGCTCCTGCCGACAAGACCGTTTAGGCCGCAAGCAAAAGCGGTGTATGCAACACGGGTGGCATACCTTGCGATACGGACCGGACCCACATTGCAAAAGAGCCGGGCTGGCGGTAGCCGGGCTCTGTCTTTTCACAGGCATGGCGACCTGCGCGGCCGCCCTCCATTCGAGACACTCCCTGGGGCCGCCCCTCCTCCAGCAGGCGGCGCACGGCGACCGGCAGGCGCTTCAACGCATCCGCCATGCCGCCGCCCAAGGGAACGCCCAGGCCGAGACCGATCTTGGTATCCTCTATGCGCACGGTGACGGTGTGCCGCAGAACTATACGCGGGCCTTCTCCTGGTACAGGAAAGCCGCCGCCCAGGGTAACGCCACGGCCCGCCATGATCTGGCGGCATTGCGGCGACGACTGCGTCGAGAAATGTATCGGTAAATGGCCCCGCGCATGATGCGGGCGGCCGCGCTCCCCTAATAATCGTTCTTATATCCCGGTGACCCATGTTGCCAGACTTTCGTCTATTCACTCCCCAGGCGCTGGTGGTGATGCGACCGACGTCGGAGACCCGGCGCGAATATTCGTAAAAAGGAACCAGGCGACAATCAGTCCGCCAAGGCCAACGGCGAGTACCGCCGCATATCCGAAGTGCGCCACAAGCGGACCACCCGCGAAGGTACCCGCCACGGTGGCCAGGGCCGTCGCGGCATTGAAAAGACCGATTGCCGCACCCTCGCTGGTCGGAGTCAGCTGACCGGTAAGGACCGTACCACTTACACTCAGGGCCGGCCAGGCAATCACAATGATGCCAAAGCCGATGAGGGCGGGTGCCGACTGGGCGGCGCCTGGGATCAGCATCAGCGCCCACAGTAGCCCAAAACCCGACGCCCGCGCCAATAGCGACAAACGATAGACGCGCATGGCCCCATAACGACTGCACCAACGGCTGGCGACGATATAAAGCCCGATGGCCGCTGCCGCCACGATGGCATAGGACAGGGCCGTGACCGCAGGCCGAATGGCAAAAACGTGGCGCAAAAGAAGCGGGAAATACGCAAAGAATGCCGCCACCGCAAACGATAGCGTCGCCCACGACAATAGAAAACGCCCGAAGCGGCTCTGTATCAAGGTGTGCATTTCCTTGAGATGCGTAATGATTGGTATATGCATATGGTGGAGGACATTGCCACCAGAAAGCTCACTGTGCCCGAAGGCCGCCAGCGCCCTCCAGTCGAGGTGACGCGATCCTGGGCGCGGCGTACGGGGCGTGCGCGAGACCGGCAGGTGATAGGCCCCAAGGATCGCCGCCGCCAGCATGAGGATAGCGGCGATCTGGATACCCAGCGTCGGATCATGAGTCCACAGGCCAGCCAGCAATAAACCCGCCACGACGCCCGCACCATTGAAGCTCTGCAGCCAGCCCAGACGCGGCTCCCACTCGTCGCGCGGCGCAAAATCGAGCACGAAAAGACTGGCGACAGTGCTGGCCGCACCGGTACCAATACCCACGATCAACGCCGCCAGCACCCAGAACGGGGGCGCAAGCGGCAAAGACAGGCCCACGAGGCCCATTGCCGCCACTGCGAATCCCCCTAGAAAGATGGGCCGGTAATCCTGGCTGCGTTCGGCGAGCAATCCCCATGCCGGAGACAGGAGCAGCCCCGCGTTGTAGGCACCGATCACGTAGGCGACGAGTCGACTGTCGTGGGTGATGGCGACAATGGCAAGCGGCACCATGATCGCAAAGAGCCCGGCCATGGCGGCCCCAAGCAGGAGATAAGACCCATACCAGATCGCCATAAACGGCCGCGGCGTTTTCCATGCGCGCCGCAGGACACGCAATGGATGGTGATCACCCGAAGACGGAGGCAAGGAGCTCATCGTTCGTTAGAGATACAAGGGACGGCGCGGTTCCCGCCTGCACAAACGCGTCCCGTCACGAGCGACACCATATGGTGCCAGCATTGATCCAAGCGCCCCGGAACACGACTCGGGCTCTGGCACTGGATCGCACGACCGGACACTTTCGCCCCGGGGAAACACGCGAAACGCGACACGACGAGGCCCGCGTTGAGATTGGGATCGGGCCGACGCGCGGCTTGCGATCGCCGGATCGGATCATGCGCCCTCCACCCGACATGCGCCGGCAAATGACGTCCCAATATCGGGGGGGCGGGTCGCGGTTTTGACGGTCACACAGCATGACCGCCGGCGTGCGTCCAGACTTGGGCGCGCCTTCGCGTGATGATTGCGCACCCCAAGTCTCCATTTTGAAGACCGGCAAGACCTGCTCGGGCATCGGTCCGGGCGCATCACCGCGCATTACTCGGCGGCCGAGCTTGCGAACCTCATCGCGGCTGCCGACGGTGTGCGGCGATATGTCCCGCAAAAGTCCCGCGCTAGTTTTGCTGAAACAACAGGTAGTGTAGGTGAGCCACTCTAACTTACGGACTTTACTGAGGAATTTGGCGCGCCCGGAGAGATTCGAACTCCCGACCACCTGGTTCGTAGCCAGGTACTCTATCCAACTGAGCTACGGGCGCGTTTTGTAACGACCGACTTTTCTAACGGATTGCTCCGTCTCTTGCTACTCTTCCCGGCCTTGGGTGCCAGGAAGTGGAGTATTTCTCAAGGCCCGCCGGCGCCGATCGACGGCTCCCGCTGCCCCCACATCCCCCGCGATCTCCCTGTGTCTTCTTACGACGGAAGGCGCCGCATTATAAAGCGCCCCGAGACTTCACGCCACCCCTTACTTGACCGGAAGGCGAGGCCTACCGCATCGCATCATGCCGCACAGCGGCGCGTGACGAGAAACGGCAGGTGCCTGAGACCTGGGTCGGCCCGTCGCGCGGGCCCTGCTCTCTAATGATGGCGGAGAGAGAGGGATTCGAACCCTCGATGGAGTTTTTGACCCCATACTCCCTTAGCAGGGGAGCGCCTTCGACCGGCTCGGCCATCTCTCCTAAAAGAGCGCACAGCATACCTTGTGCGGGCGTTTCAGGAAAGGGTGGGGGTGCGCGGGGATTCAGTCCTTGGGAACCTCCTCCTCGACAACCCCGGTCTCGCGCTCCCTCTGGATACGCTCGTAGATCTCCTCGCGATGAACCGGGACGTCCTTCGGCGCGTTGACCCCGATGCGAACCTGATTGCCCTTGATGCCCAGTACCGTGACCTGGACCTGATCGCCGATGTTCAGCGTTTCTCCGATACGTCTCGTCAGAATCAGCATATCGCCGCTCTCCTTAAAGCCTGCCTTGAGCCTTCCTGGTTTCCGGCTCCCCGTGAGGACCTGCTTTGGGTCCGCTTTCCCATGACTGCTCGTCCCTGAGACGACGCTCGCCGACTCAACGCTTGCAGCTTCTATGCCAACGGCACCGCAGTCGTGGTCTCGGCATCGAGACCAAATGCGCTATGAAGCGCGCGGACTGCCAGCTCCAGATATTTTTCCTCGACGACCACCGATATCTTGATCTCGGATGTCGATATCATCTGGATATTGATGCCTTCTTCGCCTAATACTCGAAACATCGTGCTCGCAATCCCGGCGTGCGAACGCATGCCCACACCCACCACTGAGATCTTCGCGATACGCTCATCACCGCGCACCTCGCGGGCCTTGAGGGCGCCGGCCGTCTTCTCCAAGATCTCACGCGCCTGACGGTAATCGCCGCGCGGGACGGTGAACGTGAAGTCGGTGGTCTTATCGGCCCCGACGTTCTGGATGATCATGTCGACGTTGATGTTCGCTTGGGCCACGTCGCCTACGATCCGGTAAGCGACGCCGGGCTCATCGGGCACACCCTTGATCGTGAGCTTGGCCTCATCCCGACTGAAGGCGATCCCCGATATCAGCGCCTGCTCCATCTTGGATTCCTCGTAAGTGATTAATGTTCCGGGGCCATCGTCAAAGGACGAGAGGACCCGCAGGGGCACGCGATACTTGCCGGCGAACTCAACCGACCGGATCTGCAGGACCTTGGCACCGAGACTGGCGAGCTCCAGCATCTCCTCGACGGTGATACGCTCGAGCCGTCGTGCCTGCGGACAGACACGCGGGTCGGTCGTATAGACGCCGTCCACATCCGTATAGATCTGACATTCATCGGCCTTGAGGGCGGCGGCCATGGCCACTGCCGTGGTATCCGACCCGCCACGCCCCAGGGTTGTGATATTGCCTTCTTCGTCCACCCCCTGAAATCCGGCGATGACGACCACCCGGCCGGAGGCCAAATCCTGGCGGACGCGCCCGTCGTCGATCGCGGTGATGCGCGCCTTGCCATGCACGTTGTCGGTACGAATATGGACCTGCGCACCCGTGTAGGACTTGGCCGGACAGCCGCGCTCCTCCAGGGCCATACTGAGGAGCGCGATCGTGACCTGCTCGCCGGTGGCGAGCAGCACATCGACCTCACGCGGTGGGGCGTTGGGGTGAATGGTGCGAGCCATAGCCAGCAGACGGTTGGTCTCGCCGCTCATGGCCGATACCACCACCACCATATCGTGGCCGCGCGCGCGCTCCGCCGCCACACGCTTTGCAACCGCCTGGATGCGCTCCACGGTCCCGACCGAGGTGCCGCCGTACTTCTGCACGAGCAAGGGCATAATTTGAGGGTCTGACGTGAGAAAGACGCGAAGATTACCGCGCCCTTCCTTATGTGTAAACGAAAACCCTGTCCCTAGGCGAAACGGCCGCGTAAGAATTCCCGTGCCGCCTCCAGGGCCTGGTCCACGGCACCCGTGTCGGCCCCGCCCGCCTGGGCCAGTTCGGGCCGCCCGCCACCCTTGCCACCCAGTACACGCGCCGCCTCATTCACGAGGTCAACGGCATTCACACGTGTCACGACATCCGGGGTGACACCGGCAATCAGGGTAACCCGTCCGCCCATGATCGAGGCCAGCAGGATCGCCGCCGGGCGCAATTCGCCCTTCAGGCGATCCATAGCCTCGCGCAGACCCTTCACATCACCGTCAAGGCGCCCCACCAGGGTCTTCACCCCGCCCTGCTCAATGGCCTCGGCCGCCAGATTCCGGCTTGCGGCGAGCCCAGCCCTGGCACGCGCCTGTTCGATCTCCTTTTCCAGGGTCTCGACGCGTGCCTTCATGCGCAGCGCCTTGTCCACCAAGTCCTCGCGGGTCACCCCCAGGGCTTGGGCGGCCTCGTTCACACGCATCTCGAGCGCCCGTACATAGTCGAGCGCCGCCTGGCCGGTCACCGCCTCGATGCGCCGCACGCCGGAGCCCACCGCGGTCTCGGATACGATCTTGAAAAATCCGATGTCGCCGGTGCGGTTGACATGGGTGCCGCCACAGAGCTCGGTCGAGTACCCGCCCATGGTCACCACACGGACCTGCTCACCGTACTTTTCCCCAAAGAGCGCCATGGCCCCGCCGCTCACCGCGTCATTGAGCGCCATGTGCGCGATGGCGACCTCGCTGTTGGCGCGAATCGCCTCATTCACCGACTGCTCGACCGCCACGATCTCCTCGGCGCTCAGCGCCTGACCATGGCTGAAGTCAAAGCGCAGGCGCTCGGGGCCCACGAGCGAGCCGCGCTGTGTCACATGCGCGCCGAGAATGCGCCGTAGCGCGGCATGCAGGAGGTGGGTTGCGGAGTGGTGTGAGGCCGTCGCCACGCGCCACGAGGCGCTCACGACCGCAGTCATCTCATCACCGACCCGCAAGGTCCCCTCGGTCACCCGGCCGACATGCGCAAAACCCTTGCGGGTATCCTCGACCACGAACCGCGCATCGCGGCCCAAGAGCAATCCCTGATCGCCAACCTGCCCCCCCGACTCGGCATAGAACGGGGTGCGATCCAGAAACACCACTCCCTCATCGCCCGGCGACAACCACGGAACGGTGCGCCCCTCGGCGGCCAGCGCACGGATGCGCACCGGCACAGAGACTTGCTCATAGCCGCAAAACTCCGTCTCACCCGCCACCACGACCTCGTCGCCCCGGAAGCTCTGCGCGGCGCGCGCCCGGTTCCTTTGCGCGGTCATCTCCCGCTCAAATCCCACCATATCGATGGATAGGCCCCGCTCGCGGGCGATATCGGCGGTGAGATCGGCGGGGAAGCCGTAGGTATCATAGAGCCGAAAGACCGTCGCGCCCGGGATGACGCCGCCCGCGACAAGCCCGGCAATGTCCTGCTCCAGGAGCTTCAGGCCCTGCGCCAGGGTCTCCGCAAAGCGCTCCTCCTCTTGCTTCAGCACCGCCTCAACACGAGCCTGATCGCGCGCGAGCTCCGGATAGGCCTCACCCATCTCGCGAATCAACGGGGCCACAAGACGATAGAAGAACGGATCCGTCGCACCCAGGCGATGGCCATGGCGCAGCGCCCGGCGCACGATCCGGCGCAACACATAGCCGCGCCCCTCATTGCCTGGCACGACGCCGTCGGTCACAAGAAAGGCGGCGGCACGGATATGGTCGGCGATCACGTTCAGGGACTTGTCCCGCAGATCATTGAGATCGAGGACCTCCCCGACCGCCCGGATCAGTCCCTGAAAAAGGTCGATGTCGTAATTGCTCGTCACCTTCTGCATGACCGCGGCCATGCGCTCAAGCCCCATGCCGGTATCCACCGAAGGCTTGGGCAGGGGATTGAGCCGCCCCTCGCGGTCGCGATCGAACTGCATGAACACGAGGTTCCAGATCTCGACATAGCGATCGCCATCGGCCTCGGCGGTGCCCGGGGGCCCTCCGGCAATCCCCGGACCATGATCGTAGAAGATCTCCGAACACGGACCGCACGGACCGGTATCGCCCATGGACCAGAAATTGTCGGCCTCGCCGATACGACTAAAGCGCGCCGGATCCACCCCGATCTCATCTAGCCAGATATGCGCAGCCTCATCGTCACCCTCGAAGACCGTCACCCACAAGCGGTCCGCTGGCAGGCCCATCTCGCCGGTCAGGAACTCCCAGGCGTACCGGATGGCGTCGCGCTTGAAATAATCCCCGAAGCTGAAATTCCCCAGCATCTCGAAGAACGTATGATGGCGCGCGGTATAACCCACATTCTCCAGGTCATTGTGCTTGCCGCCGGCGCGCAGGCAGCGCTGTGCGCTCGCGGCACGCGTGTAGGGACGCCGGTCGCGCCCAAGAAACACATCCTTGAACTGCACCATCCCGGCATTGGTGAAGAGCAGGCTCTGATCGTTGGCCGGCACGAGCGGGCTGCTCGCCACCACCTCGTGGCCATGACGCGCAAAAAACTGCAAGAAACAATTACGGATCTCGGTGCTCTTCATTATGTGCTCGGTTGTCGTTATCGGCTCAATCTTGCGGCGCATCCACCGCAAAAATAATGTCTTCGTGGCGAAAGCCTCGCCCTTGCAGGAAACGGGCCTGTCGTGCCCGCTCACGGCGATCCTCCGGGATCACCGCCCCGAAGCGCTTGGCGCGCGCGGCCGCCGCTCGCTCGCCCCACGCCCCTTCCTCCGGGGCGAGCGCCGCGGCTATGATCTCGGCCGGCACCCCCTTGGCCCTCAACTCCACCATGATGCGCACCGGTCCCACCCCCTGGGCGGCGCGCCCGCGGACCCGTTCCGCGGCGTAGCGTTCATCAGAGAGCGCACGCTCGGCTACGAGTTCGGCGGCGGCATCCGCGGCCTCGGCCGCGCTATAGCCGCGCCGGCATAACCGCTCGACCAATTCCTGCCGGCTATAATCGCGCCGCGCGAGCAGCGCCAAGCCATAGCCTCTCGCGGGCTCGCGCCCTCCGTTCACATATCATCCCCATCATCGGGCGCCAGGCCGTCGCCGGGACCTCCCGCGGGCTTGGTCGTGAACGATGCCCGGAGCTTCGCCTCCAGCTCATCGGCCAAGGCCGGGTTGTCGCGCAGGTACTGGCGGGCGTTGTCCTTGCCCTGGCCTATGCGCTCACCCCCATACGAATACCAGGCCCCGGACTTCTCCACCAGATTCGAGGCCACCCCCAACTCGATCAGCTCCCCCTCCTTCGATATCCCCTGGTCATAGAGGATATCGAACTCGCATTGCCGGAACGGCGGGGCGATCTTGTTCTTCACGACCTTGACGCGCGTCTGGCTGCCCACCACCTCTTCGCCACGCTTTATGGTGCCGATGCGGCGGATGTCGAGGCGTACCGAGGCGTAGAACTTGAGGGCATTACCCCCGGTCGTGGTCTCGGGGTTGCCGAACATCACCCCGATCTTCATGCGGATCTGGTTGATGAAGATCACGAGCGTGTTCGAGCGCTTGATATTGCCCGTGAGTTTGCGCAGGGCCTGCGACATGAGCCGTGCCTGCAGACCGACATGCGAGTCGCCCATCTCGCCTTCGATCTCGGCCTTGGGCGTCAGCGCCGCCACCGAGTCGACGACCACCACATCCACACCGCCCGAGCGCACCAGCATGTCGGTGATCTCCAGCGCCTGCTCGCCCGAATCCGGTTGCGACACCAGCAGATCGTCGACATTCACCCCCAGGCGCTTGGCATAGGTCGGGTCGAGGGCGTGCTCGGCATCGATGAACGCCGCCGTACCCCCGGCCTTTTGGGCCTGGGCCACGACATGCAGGGTCAAGGTGGTCTTGCCCGAAGACTCCGGGCCGTAGATCTCGACCACCCGGCCGCGCGGCAGGCCGCCGATGCCGAGCGCCATATCGAGCCCCAGCGATCCGGTAGGCACGGCCGCGACCGCCGGTGCCTCACCGGCATCGCCGAGCCGCATGACCGACCCCTTCCCGAACTGCTTTTCGATCTGACCAAGAGCCGCGCTCAAGGCCTTGCCCTTGTTGACATCCATTCCGTTACCCCCGCGAGTCGCGCAAGAGGGCGATTATCTCATAAAGCGTTGTTTGGGACCTAGCCAGGAAAAGCGGGGCCCAGCCACCCCTGAAGGCCATTCAGGGCCGCCACTACCGCCTGCGCGCGCACCGCGGAACGGTCCCCGGTGAAACGATGGGTCTCGGCGTATTCCCAGCCGTCTGCGACCCAACCGATCACCACCGTGCCCACCGGGCACTCCGGGGTCCCGCCCGTGGGCCCGGCAATCCCGGTAACGCCGATCGCGATATCGGCGCCGCTCACCCCAAGCGCCCCGCGCGCCATCGACAGGGCCGTGGCTTCGCTGACGATGGCCTTCGAATCCAACCGCTCCCAGGCGACTCCCAGCAGCTTGTGCTTGGCCTCGGCCACGTAAGTGACAAACCCATAACCAAACCACGCCGAACTGCCTGGGACATCGGTCAAGGCCGCAGCCAGCAGGCCGCCGGTGCAGGACTCGGCAACGGTTACCATCTGTCCTGCGGCCGCCAGTCGCGCGCCGACCACCGCCGCCAGGGTCCGGATCAAGACATGCCGCCTGCCATCCATAAGCCTCCGTGAACCAGAAGCGCGGCATAGAGACCGGCCAACACATCGTCGAGCATGATGCCATAGCCGCCCGGCAAGGCCTCGAGGCGCGCGATCGGAAAGGGCTTTACGATATCAAACAGCCGGAACAGGCCAAAGGCCACCGCAAACCAGAGGACTTGGTGCGGGACCGCAAACAGGGCCACGCCCATCCCCGCGATCTCATCCCAAACCACCATCGGCGGGTCCTGCCGCCCGAGGACCCGGGCCGCGCGCGCCGTGACCGGCACGCCGATAATGATCGCGGCGGCGAGCAAAACGGCATAGAGTCGAGGCCCCCAGAACGCGGCCGGCCACCACAGCCCGAGCGCCAGCAGCGAGCCCATGGTGCCCGGAGCGCGTGGTGACCAACCTACCCCGAGGCCGGTCGCCCACCACACACTAAGGCGATCCCAAGTCATCGAAATGGTTGTAGCCGGCGCGCGATGGCGTATAGACGCCCTCCCCATCATGCAGGGTAAGCCCCGCGCCGGCGACGATATCGCCGATGTAATGCAGGCCGCACGCCAGGCGTGACGCGAGCCCCGCCAAGGCCTGCACGCGCCCGGGTGGTACCGTAAAACACAGCTCGTAATCATCTCCGAAGACCAGCGCGGGATCGTAGCCCAAGGTCGGGAACACGGCGTCGTAGGCGTCGGACAAGGGCAGCCGGCGCAGATCGAGCTTTGCGCCCACGCCGCTTGCCTTCAGGATATGGCCGAGATCGGCAACCAGCCCGTCGGAGATGTCGATGGCCGCCGAGGCGATGCCAAGCAGCGCCTGCCCCTCATGGACCCGCGGCCATGGACGATCGAGCCGGGCCAATACCAACTCCTGGAACTCGGGCGGCAAGGACAGGCGTCCGGCACGCAGGAAAAAGCCGAGCGCGGCCTCCCCTAACAGGCCCGAGACGTAGACGCGATCGCCCGGCCGTGCCCCATCACGCCGCAGCGCCATCCCCGGCGCTACGGTACCAAGCGCGGTGATCGTCACCGCAAGCGGTCCACGTACGGTATCGCCACCGATCAAGTCCAGACCCACGGCATCGGCGAGCGCAAAGAGGCCGTCGCGAAAACCCGCAAGCCACCCGCGATCGATCGTGGGCAGGGCCAGACTCAAAAGAAATGCCAGCGGGCTCGCACCCATGGCCGCAAGATCGCTCACATTGACCGCGAGCGCCTTGTAGCCGACATCAAAACCCGGGGCCGACTGCGGAAAATGCACCCCTTCTATCAGGGTGTCGGTGGTCACGGCAAGCGTGTTCGCGGCCCCGGCCAGGGCCAGCAGGGCGGCATCATCGCCGACCCCGAGGACCACCTCCGCGCGCCGCGCCGGACGCGTAAAGAACTGTTCTATGAGACCGAATTCATCCACTCAGGGGCGCCCCCCGGGGGCGCGCACGACCTTGGCCACGCCGTCGAGCACGGCGTTAACGAACTTGTGGCCGGCCTCGCCCCCATAACGCTTGGCAAGCTCCACCGCTTCATTCAATACGATCCGCGGGCCGATCTCGAGACGATAACGCAACTCATAGGCACCGATGCGCAGAATGGCGCGCTCGACAGGGTCGACCTCGGCGATGGCGCGATCGAGATGCGCGCCCAGCAAACCATCGAGCTCCTCCACATGCACTGGTACCTCGCGGATCAGTTCTGCGAAATAGGCCTCGTCGACACCGCCGGTACTTTCCGGATCGCGCAGAAACAGGCGGGCTATGTCATGGGGGGGCTGGGCGGTCAGCTGCCACTGATACAAGGCCTGCAGCGCCTGCCCGCGGGCGCGCGAGCGCGCCCCGCTCATGAGGGCCGGAGGCGGCGCAGGACGTCGACCATCTCCAGGATCGACAAGGCGGCCTCGGCCCCCTTGTTACCGGCCTTGGCCCCCGACCGGTCGATGGCCTGGGCGACGGTATCGGTGGTCAGTACGCCCAAGGCCACCGGCACGCCGGTCTTCAAGCCCACCTGCGCGAGCCCCTTCACGCATTCCCCGGCCACGAAATCAAAATGGGGCGTCGCGCCACGGATGACAGCGCCCAGCGCCACGATGCCCTCATGAAGACCCGCCTCCGCCATGACCTGGGCGGCCAGCGGCAATTCAAAGGCCCCGGGTACGCGCACCACGGTAATGGACTCGGGCGCCGCCCCATGGCGGCGCAGGGTATCGAGTGCCCCCTCCAGAAGACGCTCACCCACGAAGGCGTTGAAACGCGCAAGGACGATACCAAAGCGCGCCTCCCCCGCCACCAACGATCCGTCGATCACGCGCTCGCTACTCATTCCTTCCCCCCCTGGGTGTCACGTATTCCACGACCTCCAAATGAAACCCGGCGAGACCCGGCGTCTTGCGCGGGTGCCCCAGGACCTGCATCTTGCGCACCCCGAGATCCAAAAGGATCTGGCTACCAAGACCCACGGTGCGCATGACCTCGCGCCCAGCGCCGGTGGGGGCCGCCGGTTCCGGGATCGGGCTCTTGAGACGTGCCAGTGTCGACGCCGTGGGGGCCGGCTGATCCAGCAACACCACCACCCCGCGCCCGGCGGCCGCGACATGGCGCAAGGCGCCCGCAAGCGTCCATGACGGCGCATGGACATCGCTCACGAGATCCAGGAGGCTCTCCTGAACATGTACCCGCACCGGCAGCGGCTGGGCATCGATCTCGCCACACACAAGTGCCAGGTGGACACGGTCCTCGATGTCATCGTGGTAGGCCACCTGTCGGAACGACCCGTGGACGGTCTCGATCAACCGCTCATCCAGGCGGTGTACGCTGGAATGGTGTTGTAGGCGATAATGAATCAGGTCGGCGATCGTGCCGATTTTCAGATGATGCTCGGCCGCGAAGCGCTCGAGATCGGGCTGACGGGCCATTTCGCCATCATCCTTCAGGATCTCACAGATGACCGCGGCCGGCTCGAAGCCCGCGAAACGGGCCAGATCGACGCCGGCCTCGGTATGACCGGCGCGCGCCAGGACGCCGCCGCGTCGCGCCATGATCGGAAATATGTGGCCGGGGCTCACGAGATCGCGCGCCTTGGCCTGCGGGGCGATGGCGGCGCGAATGGTGGCGGCCCGGTCGGCGGCGGAGATGCCGGTGGTCACGCCCTCGGCGGCCTCTATGGAGGCGGTGAAGTGGGTCGCATAGCGCGAACCGTTCTCCTTGACCATGGGCTCGAGCCCCAGCCTTTGGCAGCGCTCTGGGGTTAAGGTCAGACAGACGAGACCGCGCCCGTGGCGTACCATGAAATTGATGGCCTCGGGCGTGACCGCCTCGGCGGCCATCAGAAGGTCGCCTTCGTTTTCGCGGTCGGCGTCGTCCATGATGACCACCATGCGGCCGGCCTTGAGTTCGTCTATGATTTCGGAGATAGGGCTTATAGGCATGAACGTGACACTGGCAACCGACGAGCTGACCGGGCCCGAATTATGACTGACCGGGGGATGGAAGTCGATGGAACCGCATAGAACCGGCCGCAACGAACCACGCGCCTCACTGATTGAACCCGGGCGGACCCTGGGCCCATACTTGGTCTTGAGCACCCTGTCGTGCGGGCCGCGCAGTGTAGTCTACATGGCCCAGGACTTGAGCCTGGACCGGCCGGTGGCCCTGAAGACCGCCCCTCGCGGCGCGATCTCGGTGATCGCCGAGGGGCGGGTGCTCGCGCGCTTCGGCCATCCCCATATCGTGACCCTGCACGGCCTGTGGTCCGAGCCTTCGGTCCTGATCCTCGAATACCTGGTCGGCGAGACCCTGAAGGCGCGCCGTGAGCGCGTGGGAACGCTTGCCGAGGATCGTGTGGGGCAATGGATACAGGAGGTCTTGAGCGCACTCGAGGCGGTTCATGGTCAGGGGCTCGCCCATGGGGCGATCCGCGCCGACAACGTCTTTCTCACCACCGATCAACGCATCAAGCTTCTGGATTTCCGACAGACGAGCCTGGGCGAATCCCCGCCTACCCCGGCCGACGATGTACGTGCCGCCGGCCGCCTCATGCAGGAACTCCTTGGGGCCGAGGCCGGGGCTTTGACGGACGTCGTGCGTGGGGCGCTCTTGGGACGCTACCCCACGGCCCGCGCCCTCCGCCTGGCCGTGGCCGCCGCCCACCGGCCGGTTGACACCGACCCGGCCACCGGGGACGCGGGACCCCGGGAACTCGCGCCGCCACCCGACCTGCCGGCCGACGGCCACACGGCGCCTGCCGCGGCGGGCGCCGGCGCATTCGCCGCGGATCTGTCGGCCGCCGAACTCTCCGACCTCTTCGAGGAGCCGTCGATCAACCCGATGCTGCCGGCCTTCCATGAACGGCCCGGCTGGGGACGGCCGCTGGCCGGGCGCAAACGCCTGGGGCTTGCGGTCGTGCTCGTCGTGGCCCTGGTACTGCTCGGCGCCAAACTCGGATGGCTCCACCGCCAGGCGGCCTTGCAGCCGGTCGCGCACGTCGCCCACACGGTCGTCCGTATGGCCCATGGCGTGATGCCCAAAGGCACCACACCTCGCTCGACGACAAGCCTCCCGGGGGGACCGGCTACCACCGCGGCACACCCCGATAGCGCCCACCCCAAGACTGTCCTACGGCCGGGAGCCTATGCCGCATTGGCGCACGCTTGGGGCGGTTAGCCTCGTCCTGGTAGCGGTCGGCTGCGTTCCGCTCCCCGCGCATCCCCACCGGACCGCGGGCTGCCGGGTAGGGACGGCGTGGTCCACGGCCTACGCACGGACACGCATTTTAGGCATGTTGGCCCCAGGGGAGATTCAGGTCCTGCATTACCGCCTCTCGGTCCGCCCACGACGCGGCCAACCCTGCGGCTCGCTGGTCCTGACCAAGGAGCTTGCGGTCCGGCGTGGTCCAGGCCCCCTGCATATCGTCGAGATCCGCGATTTCTATACGCATGGCCGGCTGGTCGCCAATCACCGCGCCTTCATAGGCCATGAGATCACAGGCAGCGGCGTCTATGAGGCGCGCGTGACGCTGCCGATCCCAAGGCAGGCACCGCCCGGGCGTTATGAGGTCGTGAGTCTGCTTTATGCGCGCTGGGGACAGGGGTCGCCGACACTGATCGCGCGCGCCAGGACCCGATTCACGGTCGCCCCATGAACTCCGGCAGCAGACGCTCCAGGTACCGGGCGATCAGGTCCACCTCGATATTCACCTGCGCGTCCGGAACGAGCCCACCCAGTGTGGTGGCCGACAACGTATGGGGCACGATAGCAAAATGCGCGACGGCGCCCTCTATGGCATTGACCGTGAGGCTCACCCCATCCACGCATAACGACCCCTTGCGTGCCACATAGCGCGTCAGGGCCCGCGGGATCTCGAGTGCCAACCTGCGCCCGTCCCCGTCGCGCTCGAGCCGCAGGACCGTGGCGACCCCATCGACATGCCCCGAGACCAGATGTCCGCCGAGCGACTCACCCACCTTCAAGGCGCGCTCAAGGTTGACCGCATGCCCCGGCCGCAGGGACGACAGGGCGGTGCGCGCCAAGGTCTCCGCCGACAGGTCGGCGCAGAACCCCGATGCCGAACCCTCCACGAGCGTGAGGCACGCACCGTTTACGGCGATACTCTCCCCCAGCGTCCAGCCGTCGGCCGCGAGCCCCGGGGCCTCGACCGTGAGCTTGGCCCCCGTGGCGCGCGCAACGCGTTGCGTGATCGTGCCGCGGCCTTGGATCAATCCTGTAAACATGGCACCCTCTCCCCCGAATCCGGCCCACGCGGACGCTTACGTCTCGGGGGTCAATATCAGCCGCAGATCGCGCCCTATGGAGCGCACCTCATCATAGCGCCAGGCCCCAGCCCCCGAAAGCTTGGCGAGCGTGAAATCGGCCAGCGGGCGCCCGTTGCCAAGGAGCGTGGGCGCCACATAGAGCCGCAATTCATCGATCAGTCGTTCGTCGAGGAGACCCGCGAGCAGGGTCGGTCCGGCCTCGACCAGCACATCATTCACACCCCGGTCGGCAAGCGCCCTAAGCCCTGCGGTAAGATCAACCCGACCGGGTGCGCCACCCACTGCCACGACCTCGGCGCCGGATGCGCGCAGGCGATCACCGTGCGGCCCGTCGGTCGTTGTAAGAACCATAAGGCCGGCATCCCCGGCGAGAATCCGGGCGGCGGACGGTATCGCCAGACTGGAGGTGACGACTACGCGCAAAGGTTGACGGGGTGTCCCCTCATGCACCGTAAGCCGCGGATCATCCTTGCGGATCGTACCCGTACCGGTCATGACGGCACTCATCACCGCGCGCAGCCGCTGGACATCGGCGCGCGCCGCGGGTCCCGTGATCCACTGACTCTCCCCACTCGTAAGCGCCGTGCGCCCATCAAGAGATATCCCGGCCTTGGCCACCACGAACGGGCGGGCGCGTACTGCTCGCGATATGAAGCCGCGATTCAGGCGTGCGGCCTCCCCTTCCATGAGGCCCACATCAACGGCCACGCCCGCGGTCCGCAACGCCGCAAATCCCCGCCCCCGAACGCGCGTGTCCGGATCCTCCATGGCGGCGACGACGCGCGCGATCCCGGCCGCGAGCAGGACATCGGTGCAAGGTGGGGTACGGCCGGTATGGCAGCATGGCTCGAGGGTGACATAGGCCGTCGCCCCGCGGGCCGCCCCGCCCGCCTGCAACAAGGCCAGGCGCTCGGCATGGGGTTCACCGGCGCGCTGATGATAGCCTTCGCCCACGACCCGATCCCCGCGCACGATGACGCAACCCACCCGCGGATTGGGATGGGTCGTGGCCATGCCCCGACGGGCGAGCTCCAAGGCACGCGCCATGTAGGCGCCATCGCCCGCCGCGCTCACGATTTCGAAGACAGCCCGGTGACCTCCTGGTCCTCCAGGCGCTCCATCTCCTCGCGAAACGCGTTCAGGTCCTGAAAGGCGTGATAGACGGAGGCGAAGCGCACATAGGCGACCTTGTCGAGCGCACGCAGCTGCTCCATGACCCACTCCCCGATCTGGCGGCTTGCAATCTCGCGCTCACCGCTTCCCATGAGCGAACGCCGCACGTAGGCCACCACCGCATCGACCTGCGCGGCATCCACCGGCCGCTTCTGAAGCGCACGCTGGAGGCCGGCACGCAGCTTGGCCTCGGCAAACGGCTCGCGACGCCCGTCGGACTTGATGATCTGCGGGAGGCGCAACTCGGCGTGCTCGAAGGTCGTGAACCGCTCGCGACAGGCCAGACACTCGCGACGCCGGCGCACGGCATCCCCCTCGTCTGCGAGGCGGGAATCGATCACCCGCGTATCCTCGGCAAAACAAAAGGGGCAGCGCATGGCCTTAGATCACGACGTCTTCGCCGTAGACCGGGAAGCGCGCGCACAGGTTCGCCACCTCGCGACGCACGCGCGCCGTCAGCTCTTCGTCCGTCGGCCGCTCGAGGATGTCACACACGAAACCCGCCAGGGCACGCGTCTCGCGCTCCCCGAACCCGCGCGTGGTTATGGCGGGCGCCAGGGCACGCGTCTCGCGCTCCCCGAACCCGCGCGTGGTTATGGCGGGGGTGCCAAGGCGGATACCGCTCGTCACGAACGGCGACCGTGGATCGTTGGGCACGGCGTTCTTGTTGACCGTGATGTGCGCGCGGCCGAGGGCCTCCTCGGCCTCCTTGCCGGTCACCGGTCGCTCGATGAGGTCCACAAGCATCAGGTGGTTATCGGTACCACCGGAGACGACCTTGAAGCCGCGACTCATGAGCATATCGGCCATCGCCTGGGCATTCTTCACCACCTGCTGCTGGTAGGTCTGGAACTCCGGCGTCATGGCCTCGGCGAACGCCACCGCCTTGGCGGCGATCACATGCATGAGCGGACCACCCTGGGTCCCCGGGAAGATCACACTGTTCAGACGCTTCTCGATCTCGGGATTGGCGCGCGCGAGGATCAGCCCCCCACGCGGTCCGCGCAAGGTCTTGTGAGTGGTCGAGGTCGTGACATCGGCGATACCGACCGGACTTGGGTAAAGCCCGGCGGCGACGAGGCCGGCCACGTGCGCCATATCGACAAAAAGGTAAGCCCCCACCTCATCTGCGATCTCCCGGAAGCGCGTCCAGTCGATGACCCGTGAATAGGCCGAGAACCCGCCGACGATCACGCGCGGCTTGTGTTCGCGCGCGAGTCTTGCGATCTCGTCATAGTCGATCAGGCCGGTCTTGGGGTCTACGCCATACCCTATGGCATGGAAAAGCCGCCCCGAAAAATTCACCTTGGCCCCGTGAGTCAGGTGGCCCCCATGCGCAAGACTCATCCCGAGAATCGTGTCGCCGGGATTGATGAGCGCGAGATACGCCGCGGCATTGGCCTGCGACCCGGAATGCGGCTGTACATTGGCATAGTCGGCGCCGAACAAGGCGCGCGCCCTCTCCATGGCCAGACTCTCGACCACATCCACGTACTCGCAACCCCCATAGTAGCGCTTGCCGGGGTAACCCTCCGCATACTTGTTGGTCAGACACGACCCTTGCGCCGCCATCACACGCGGGCTCGTATAGTTTTCGGAGGCGATCAGCTCGATATGATCCTCCTGGCGTCCGCGTTCCTTGGTCATCGCCTCCCACAACGGGCGGTCGATATCCTTCAAGCTCTTCTCGCTAAACATCCGGTTCCTCGTTCTGGCGGCGATCATCGATACCATAAGCCCCTCTAGGATACCTGATCTCGAACCGCCGTGCATGACCCCGCGCGCCATCGGGCATTCGATCCGGCCGCGACGGGCCTTGGGATCCCAGCGATCCGGCACGCCCAGCGTGCCGCCAGCCTACGGCAAACACGGGTGGCCACAGCGCACGATCGGCCTGTAAGGGGCCGGGGTCGGGCGCGCAAGACCCTGTTTCCGGAAGAGGTACGCCGCCCGTGATACGGCGGAAGCGCAAGGGGTGAAGCCCGGCCCGGCACGCACGCCGAACGATAATGCCCGCACTCGACCTGCGTCGCGACCCATGTCCGCGGTGGGCCGGCCTTGCGCCACGGCGGGCGATGCGCTCCGTTCCCGGGAGGCTCACCCGCCCCCGTGCACCCAGACCCTGGCGGGCGGCAAAGGGGGCGATCATCGCCTCCGCTATCGCGATCCCGCCCCACCTTTCGCGGGGCATGTCGGCCATGCACGGTACGACGCCACATGGCCGCCGCGCCTTGCTGCGTTTCGTGACACCGTCACATGGATTCCCTCCGGCCTGCGGAGTGGCAATGCCCGGTCCCGACACTCGCACCGGACGCCAACCGCGCGCTCCCTGGGCGTTCACCCGCCATCGACGATCACCGGCCATCGCCAATGCCGGGCACCGATAGGCCGCACACGGCCAACTGGTCGCCGATCTTTTTCTACCAAAATTTCCAGAAGGTTTTCGTCGATAGCTTGCGCTCCACACCCTTCGAGAGCAGGAATGGAACGTAAGCCTTGTCGGTCCCAAGGATATGGTGAGTCAACCACCCCCGCAGGAAATGCAGCAATTCGAACGTGACGTTGCTGTTTTCGTCCTTGATCTTGCGCTGGAATCCCACGATCTGTTCGATTAATTTCTCGTGCTCCTGATGGTGCGGCCCGTACCCCGGGTAGCCCAGGATACGAAACAGGCTTTCCTCCACCGTAAAATGCACCCGCGTATATTCGATCAACTTATCGAGGATGGCCACGCACGCGCTCGATGCCCGTCGCTGCGTAATGGCCTCATGCAGCTCGTTCAATATATTGACGAGCTCCTTATGCTGTCTGTCGATTTCCTCGATTCCCACACTCAAATCGTCCGTCCATACCAGTAATTGTTCCATCAAAGATACACCTTAGTAAAATTTATGGGGCGATAACGCCCCCGAGTGTATATCTCGTTAGGGGTATCCGTTTTTGAGGAATATCAAAGACGAGGGGGCAGACTCCCGCCTATCCCCGGCCAGCGGACGCGCCGACGCCCCACCGAAGACGGGCACCTTCGGGACCCAGGCGCCAGCAGAATGATCAGCGGTTCTGGGACGCCCCGCGACGACGCTCCGCCGAGAGGTAGGCCCCGTACTGAAAGGCCCGTTCCAATAACAATGGCGGCAAGATAAAAAGATCGTACAGGGCGCTCAGGGTATCGGCAACACCCGAAACCGTGCGTCCGGCAAGCCGGAATCCGAAGGCGAGGATCCTCACGAGGGCCTCCAGGACCACCCCGGAAATCGTCCGAAGGGCATAAATAAACGCCTCCAGCGGGATCGCCACCAAGGCCATGAGACATGGGAGCACGAATGCCAACAGGCCCTCGGCGACGGTTTGCCACAGAGGAAGATCGGGGACCATCGCCGTCTTCATGGTCGGAACACCGGGAACGGCGCTCTCGCGCACGAAGGCCAGTACGGCCTGCAGTGCCGCGAGCAGGACCAACACAATGATTGCGCCGGCCGCCGCGGTACGGCGCGTGCGCCCGGGGAGTCCGGCCACCACACCAAAGAGATGAGTCACATTGAGGGCATCGAACAAGACGATGCCGACCACCACCTCGATCGCGACCAGGGTAGCGGCCGCCACTTGCGAGGCCGGATGGCCCGCCACCGCCAGACCCTGCCCGACACCAAGCCAGCGCAAGGGAATGCCGATGAGATGGGCATTCATAAGGGCGGCCCCGCCGGCCACCAGCAATACCAGGCCCGCAGCCAGCAGGCGCGACGCCGCCGAAGCCACCAGCGCGCGATCCAACGGGGGTGCCTGCTCGGACAGGGCCTGATAGCGTTCCACGGCCTCATGGATTCCGAACGCTGACTCCGCGACCTGCGCGAGCCGGTTGTCGACATGTTCCAGCCGCCTCGCGACCACCTGCCACATGAGCTGGGCGCGGGCCAGCAGGCGGTGGCGCTCGGCGACGACCTGGCGACGCTCGCGCAACGCCTGTTCTTGCGCATTCTGGACCAGCACCTGGAATCCCGCTTGGACACGTTCGGCTACGCCATCGTCTCCGGCCTTGAGGCGTGCCACCGCACTGACCGCCTTGGTCCATTCCGGCGACGGCTGCGGGACCTCTCCGGACCGCTGAAATTCCGCCTCCCACTGCGCGACTTGACGCAACAGGGCCTCGTGCAAGGCGGGGAAACCCTGGACATCGCGCCGGACGACCTCGTCTAAACGCGCCCACTCACGCTCGACCTTCAAGGCCGCGTCGGCCCGCGCCTGGGCCTGCAACAGGGCGCGGTTGCGCCTGTGGATGTCGGCCGCGCCCGCGCCCAGGAATCGGGCGACGAGCCTCAATGGGTGGCGCGTCAGGCGCGAGAGCGCGCGTACACCTTTGTGGAAGTTAGGCCGGCCCAAGTAAAGGACAAGCCAAGCCGCGACCACGACCTCGACAGCCGGCACCCCTTGCATCCAATAGGAAATGTCCATACAGCCTACCTCCGAAAATCACGGGGTAGGCATTGAATACCACAGACGAGACCGCCACGCCAAGCAGCCCCGATGGGCCGGCCCCGGCACAAGACCGGCGGCTCACGGGCGCTCGGCGGCGGCCTTTCGCGCCACCAGATCCTCCCGCTTTAAGCCCAGCCACATGACGATGGGGCTTGCCACCAGTACGGACCCATAGGTCCCGACGACGATACCGACGGTCATGGCCAACGCAAAACCAAACAGCACAGGCCCCCCCAGAAACAACATCGACAACACCATCATCTGGGTCAAAAGGTGGGTCATGATGGTACGGGAGAGCGTGCGCGTGATCGCGCTATCGATGACCTCCGCGGTCGTGCCGGTACGCATGCGCCGGAAATTCTCGCGGATCCTGTCGAACACCACCACCGTGTCATTCACCGAGTACCCAAGGACTGCCAGGACGGCGGCCAAGACGGTCAGCGAGAAACTGATATGAAAAAGTGCGAATACCCCAAGCACGATGACGACATCGTGTATGGTCGCCACGATCGCCCCGACCGCGAACCGCCACTCGAAACGCAAGGTGAGGTAGATCGTGATCCCGAGCGCCACGAACAATAGTGCCAGCGCGCCTTGATCGGCAAGCTCCGAACCCACCTCCGGACCCACGTACTCGACGCTGCGCAGACTCGCCCCCGGATAGCGGGCCGACACAAGACGCAGGACCCGCACCGCAAGCGCCTTGCCCTTGGTAGCGCGCGTGGGCAGACGAATCAGGACCTTGCTCGCGGTTCCGTAATTCTCAACGCGCGCGTGGCGATAATGGTGTGCCATGAGCAGCCGGCGGATGGCCGACGGCGGGGTGGCCGCCTTGAACTGAAGCTCGATCACGGTGCCGCCGGTGAAATCCACATTCAGATTGAGACCGCGGGTTATGAGCGCCGCGACCGCGACCGCGAACAGCACGAGCGACACAAATACCGTGGTGCGCGCGTAGCGCATGAACGGCAGATCACGCTTTATGCGAAAGAATTCCATCAGATACCCACATGCGCCAGCCGACGGCGACGCCCATAAACTGCGTTGACGAGCGCCCTCGTAACCAGGATGGCGCTAAAAAGAGAGGTCAGAATGCCAAGACACAAAGTGATCGCAAAGCCCCGGACCGAGCCGGACCCGAGCCAAAAGAGTGCAAGACCGGCGATGAACGTGGTCATATTCGAGTCCACGATGGTCCCCATGGCCTTGTCGAATCCGGTCGCGATCGCCGCCTGTGGCGAGTTCTTATTACGCAGCTCCTCGCGTATGCGCTCGAAAATCAGTACGTTGGCGTCGATGGCCATGCCGACGGTCAAGGCGATACCCGCGATACCCGGTAGCGTCAGGGTCGCCTGCAGGATCGACAGAACGGCCACGAGCAATACGACGTTGGTCGCCAGCGCGATCGCCGCGAGCATCCCGAAGATCCGGTAATACACCGCCATGAACACCGCGATCGCGAGGAACCCAAACAAGGTCGCGTAGAATCCGCGCGTGATATTCGCCGCCCCCAGGCTCGGTCCCACGGTGCGCTCGGCGATGATGCTGACCGGTGCCGCAAGCGCCCCGGCGCGCAGCAGGAGCGCAAGATTACGGGCCTGCCGAACACTGCCGATACCAGTGATCTGGAAACTGCCGCCCAGGGCCTCGCGGATCACGGGTGCCGTGATCACGCGCTCGATCTTGCGCGTCACACGCACACGCCGGCCGTCCGGTCCGCGTATCGGGATGCCCTGATCGTTGCGCTTCAAATGGGATTGGACCTCCACGTACACGACGGCCATGCGCTGGCCGACGTTATGGCGCGTGACGCGGGCGTTAATGGCAGCACCGCGACCGTTAAGCGTGATGTTCACGACCGGCTGTCCGGTCTGAGGGTCGACGCCGGCCGAGGCGTTGGTGATGTCGTCACCGGAATACAAGACACGGTCATAGAGCAGGATCGGCTGACCGTGCCGGCCGTCATAGATCCGCGTCCCCGGCGGGGCGCCGTTGGAGACCGCCGATGCCAGGCTGTTCTTGCTGTCCACCATGTGGATCTCGAGAGTGGCAGTGCGCCCCAGGATCTCCTTGGCGCGCGCGATGTCCTCGACACCCGGCAACTCGACCACGATGCGCGACCGTCCCTCCTGCTGAATGACCGGGGCGGCAACACCGAGCTCATTTACGCGCCGACGCAAGGCTGTGAGGTTCTGCTCGAGCGCGTAATGTTGCCTGGCGGCTATGGCCGCGGGGGTCATGACCGCGCGCAAGGCATGATGAGGCCCCGAGGTGACGGCGAGATCGGTAAATTGCTGCGCCATGAGGCGGCGCGCCTCATGCGCCTGCGCGGCGTTGCGAAACCGCAGTTCCAGGACCCCGGTCTTGGCAAGCCGTGCCTCGCGGTAACGAATATGGTGATGACGCAAGGCCCGGCGCAGCGCGCGGGTATCTTCCAGGAGCGCCTTATGCAAGGCCGCATGCATGTCGACGCGTAACAGGAAATGGACCCCGCCACGCAGATCGAGCCCGAGATACATGGGACGCGCGCCGAGCGCGCGCAGCCAGGCCGGGGCGGCGGGCGCAAGCGCAAGCGCCGTGTGAAATCCGGGGCCGAGCTTCTGGCCGATGAGGTCGCGGGCGCGCATCTGCACGCCAGCCCGCCGGAAGCGGACCTGGACGCCCTTGGCGGCCCGGCTTATGCGCTTATACGGGAGTCGCGCGGCCACCAGTAGGCGGCGGATCTGGGCTACAGTCGCGCGATTGACCGCCGCACCGTGGGCGGCCTGGATCTCGACGGCGGGATTGTCGCCGTACAGATTGGGGAGCGCATAGATGAAACCCAGCACGACGACAAGCCCTATAAGGGCATTTTTCCACCAGGGGTACTGATTCATCGGGCTATTGCGCCTTCCCGATGGTACCCTTCGGCAACACCAGCTGCACGGAAGACGTTTGAATCTGTACCGACACCCCGGAGGCCACTTCGGCCTTCGAGTATTGGGGCCCGACCTCGGTCAGCCGGCCGAGCAGGCCGCCGGCCATGACCACCTCGTCGCCCGGGGCGAGCGCGGCCAGCATGGCCCGCTGTTCGCGGGCGCGCTTGCTCTGCGGCCGCATGATCAGGAAATACATCATGACCACGATCAGCACGAAGGGCAGGAACTGGAACAGGCCAGCGGCCCCTTGCGGGGACGTGCCAGCGGCGGGCGCGGCTGCCCAGGCATTACTTATGACGTGTATCATGATTTCCCTTTAGGCAGTGATGGTGGTGGCCGCCGCCTCGTCTTCCGGAAGCCCTCCGAGGGCGCGCGGCGGCCGTTTATGGCGCGTACGATAGAACGAATCGACGAATTCCTCCAGCTTCCCCGCCAAAATGGCCGCACGCAGGCCAGCCATCAAATCCCCGTAATAGGTCAGATTGTGCAGCGTGGCCAGCCGCGCGCCGAGCATTTCCCCGGAACGCTGCAGGTGATGGAGGTAACTGCGGGTGGTATGCGTGCATGTATGACAGCGGCACTCGGGGTCGACCGGGCCCAGGTCGCGGGCATAGCCGCTATTGCGGATCTTGACGACCCCGGTGCGGGTAAATAGCCAGCCGTTGCGGGCATTACGCGTCGGCAGGACGCAATCGAAGAGGTCGATACCGGCGCTCACCGCGGTCACGATGTCCTCGGGCGTGCCTACGCCCATGAGATAACGGGGCCGATCGGCGGGCAAAAGCGGGGCGCAGCGCGTGACCAGCCGATACATGTCGTCCTTTGACTCACCCACCGACAGCCCACCCAGGGCATAGCCGTCGAAACCGACGGCGACGAGCCCGCGCGCCGAAATCTCGCGCAGGTCCTCATAGAGCCCCCCCTGAACGATCCCAAAGAGCGCGCCGGGACCATCATAAGCGGCACGGCTGCGCTCGGCCCAGCGCAAGGACAACTCCATGCTCGCGCGCGCCTCGCTAAAACTCGCCGGGTGGGGGGTGCATTCGTCGAACACCATGGCGATGTCCGAGCGGAGCGTGGCCTGCGCCCCCATCGCAAGCTCCGGCGTCAACATCAGCGGGCGCCCGTCGCGCGGCGAGCGGAATGCGACGCCCTGCTCGGTGACCTTGCGTAGCGCCGCGAGACTGAAGACCTGAAATCCGCCCGAATCCGTGAGGATCGGGCCCTGCCAGCCCATGAAGCCATGCAGCCCGCCATGCGCCGCGATCACCTCGAGGCCCGGCCTTTCCATGAGGTGGAAGGTGTTGCCGAGAACGATGGCAGCACCGCTGCCGGCGACTTCGGCGGGACTCATGCCCTTGACGGCCCCATAGGTGCCAACCGGCATGAACGAGGGCGTCGCCACGACGCCGTGGGCAAGCGACAGTCGACATGCCCGGGCGCGCCCGTCGCGGCCCAATTCGATGAAAGGAACAAGGGACATGCACCTACGCTAGCGCAAATGCTCGCCGTTTTCCACAAGCACGCCGTGGATCGCCTCCTCGAGTTCGTGCAATTGGTAGGGCTTGGTGATCGCTGCGCGGAAACCAAACCGCGCGAAATCGGCCATGATCGGGTCACTGCAATAGCCGCTTGACACGATCGCCCGGACATCGGGATCGAGTGATTGTAATCGCCGCAGGCACTCCTCGCCCCCCACCCCGGCGGCCACGGTGAGGTCCAGGATCACCGCCGCGAACGGGCGGCCTTCACGCAAGGCCTGCGCATAATCGGCTACCGCCTGCGCGCCGTCTTGCGCGGCAGAGGTCTCATAACCCAGATGATCGAGCAGCGCGGCCAGCAACGTGAGGAGTGCCGGCTCGTCATCGAGGATCAGTATCCGGTCCCGCTGGTGCCGGCGCGGGGCAGGCTTGGCAGGCGCTATCGGCGCCGCCTGGGCCGGAAGGTACACCTCAAACTGCGTGCCCCGCCCCTCCTCCGACTCCACCCTTATGACCCCCCCATGGCGGCGGATTATGGAATAGGTCGTGGCCAACCCCAGGCCGCTGTGCCCCTCCCTGGTCGTAAAGTACGGATCGAAGATCTTGGCGAGATGGGCCTTGGGGATGCCATTGCCGGTATCGGCGACGAGGATGCGCACGTGAGGTCCGGGGGGCAGTACGTGCGGGTTCTCGCCAACGATCTCGGCGTTGCGCGCCTCGATGTGGATGATTCCGCCCGAAGGCATGGCTTGCGCGGCGTTGATCACAAGGTTGCTGATCGCCTGACTCAATTGCCCCGGATCGAAGGCGATGGTCCAGAGATCATCAGCCACGACGACATGGCATTTGGCCTTGGAACCGGCGAGCGCGAACGGCACCGCCTCGCGCAGCAGTACCGCGAGCGAGCCCTCACGCTTCACGGGCGCCCCACCGCGCGCAAAGGTCAGCAGCTGCTGCGTGAGCCCGCGCGCCCGCCACGCTGCCTTTTCGGCCTCCGACAGGGCGTGGTTTGCGCGGTCTACGCCCGGCACGAGCATCTTGGCGAGCGCAATATTCCCGATGACCGCAGTCAGGATATTGTTGAAGTCATGCGCGATACCACCCGCCAAGACCCCCACGGACTCAAGCTTCTGCGCCTTCAGGGCATCCTCCTCCAACCTTTGGTGGGCGGTGATATCGCGGAACACGGCCACGGCGCCCACGCTCCGGCCCGCTGGCTCGCGTATCAGGGCCGCGGTATACACGACCATGCGCTCGCTGCCGTCGCGGGCACGCAGAAGCCGTCGCTCGCCTAGGCGTGGCTGCTCGTCTTGGCGCAACACGCCCCCGACGATATCCCGAAGCCGTTGGCCGGAGCCCACGTCATGTAATGGCACCACCTCGTCAACAAGCTGCCCCAGGGCCTCTCGCTGGGGCCAGCCCGTCAAGGTCTGCGCGACATGGTTGAAGAGCGTGATATGTCCGGCCGTGTCCATCGTCACCACCGCCTCGCCAAGACTGTTCAGGGTCACCGCCAATTGCTCCTTCTCGCGCGCCAGGAGTTCGTTCGCGGTCTTCTCGCGGGTAATATCGATGCCGGCGGCAATCCACTCGCGGCAACACCCCTCCTTGTCAAAAAGCGGCACGATGCGCAGAACCACGGAGCGATAACCACCATCCGCGGAGGCCAGATCGGCCTGCAGGACAATCGCCTGCGCCTCCGGCCCGAAACACGGAAACCGACCCTGCAAGGACTCACGATCACGCGGATGCAAGGCCTCCATCCAGCCGTAGCCGACCACATCGTTCGGCGATTGGCCGGTGAATGCCCGCCAGCCCGGCAGGTCGTCGCGGGCGCGCCCCTCGGCATCAAGACTCCAGACGATCTGCGCCGAGGCCTCTATAAGCGACCGGTAACGGGCCTCGCTCGTGGCCAGGGCCTCTTCGGCACGGCGGCGCTCCTCGATCTCCTCGCGAGCCTTACGGTAGAGACGGGCGTTTTCCACGGCGATCGCCCCTTGTTGGGCAATCTCCGTGGCAAGCGGCAGGTCCTCTTGCGTATAGCGGCGCGTGCCCGGACCCGACAGCACGAAGGTAATGACACCCACGGTCCGTCCACGCGCCTTGAGCGGCAACCGGATAAGGGAGCGCAGCTTAAGGGAGGCGAAAAAGGCGCGCGCCTGCGGGTCTTGTACAGCCGAATCGATCATGGCCTGATCGATGTGCGTGATAAGTTGCGGCTCCCCGGTGCGTACGACATCAAGCGCCGTCCAACGGCTGACCTCGACGTCCGGCCTGCGGCTTACGATCGCACGCACGAGGTCGGGATTTGTGTGGGACAGGCTCGCGCGATCGAGACCTCCGGCATCGTTCACGACATCCACCGCGCACCAGTCCGCAAATGTCGGCACGACCGCCTGCGCGAGGCTCGAGAGCGTCGACTCATAATCGAGGCTCCCGGTGATCCGGCGCGCCACCTCGCTCAAAAACCGCCAGGAATTCTCGAGGCTCTGTGGTGCTCGCAATAGGACACAGTCACCATACCAGCGCCCGGCGTCCTGCCCCTCGCCCCCTTGCCGCGCCTCGAGCCGGCACCAGGACCACTGGCCGCCGCCGGCGCGCAGACGTGTCTCTACCTGGAAATGGCCGCCCGTTGATACGGCCCGCTCCCAGGCCAGGCGCACGCGCGGCCTATCGGCGTCATGGCTGAATGCCATCCAGCCATGACGGCTGAGATCAGCGACCGCGAGACCCAGGACCCGCTCCCATTCGGCGTTGTAGTAATCGACGGTACCATCGGCGGCGGCCGACCAGACCATGTGTGCGAGTCGGTCGGCCGCCGCCGATATCACGTCCACCCCACTGGCAGGCTCCCTGCCCTGGGCCGCAGTCTTGAGGCGCCGTGATACCCCAAGCGCGCAGGCCAGGAACTCCACGATCCGATCGTCGTCAGGAGGGCTTATGGCCCAGCGCGCACCTTGCGAAACCGCACTATCTCGTAAACCCGTGGCGAGCGCTGCGGCACCCGTTTCATCGGCCACGAACAGGATGTGCGCAAGGGGCGCGACGGCATAAACCTGCTCGCCGACCGCGAGCGGAGCCGGGGTGTCGCTCGTTATGATGGCAACGGCGGGCCCGGCGGCGGCCTCCACGCGCCGCACGACCTCCTCGGCCGTCCCGACATGGAATGACGCTGGGCTCGCACGCTTCACGGTACTGACGACCCGCTCGAAACAGGCCCCCCCGGGCGCATCGACGACAAGGATAGTGTGCGACAAATTTTTGGTCCTGACGGGAGTCCCAGCATTAACCGGACTCGGCTCCGCAACTATCGGCCAAAGGTCCCTCCGCCTTTGGTCGGTCCCCCTTGAACAGTCCGCCTTCTATTTATTCTCTCGGGGCCGAGCACGCCATAAGAGCATGGCATCACCATAACTAAAGAAACGATAACGCATCATGACCGCCCGATGATAAGCATCCATCACTCGGTCGGCCCCGGCGAACGCGCACACCAGCATTAGAAGTGTGGAACGCGGCAAATGAAAGTTGGTTATAAGCCCTTCGGTGGCCCGAAACTGGAACCCTGGACGAATAAAAAGATCCGTATCCCCGACATGGGGCTTGAGCGTTCCGGAAGCCGCGGCCGCCTCCAGGGCCCGCGCAGTCGTGGTTCCGACCGCAACCACCCGTCCGCCACGCGCCTGCGCAGCGGCAATCGCCGCGACACAGGCCTCGGAGACGATGATGCGCTCGGGGTGCAGCCGCCCTTGCGCCAGGGCCTCGGGACGCACCGGCCGAAAGGTCCCGGCACCCACGTGCAGCGTCACGAAGGCGGTCTCCACGCCCTGGCCCGCCAACCGTGCCAGCAGTGCCTCGTCGAAATGAAGGCCAGCCGTAGGTGCGGCCACGGCCCCCGGGAAGCGCGCGTAGACCGTTTGATAACGGGTCCTGTCATCCTCATTGTCGGGCCGCGTGATGTAAGGTGGCAGAGGCACATGACCGACGCGCTCGATAAGCCCCATGAGGTCGTCAGCCCCTCTGAACACGACTTCGGTCAATTCGCCGGCCCGCCTCAGCACCGTCGCATAGAGCCCACCCTCGAGCACGAGCACCTCTCCGGCGCGCGGCGATTTGCTCGCGCGTAGCGCCACATGCGCCCGCCCGTCATCGTCCAGAAAACGCTCCAGCAAGAGCTCCACACGCCCGCCCGTGGCGCGCCGCCCGTAAAATCGCGCAGGCACCACACGGGTATCGTTGAAGACCAGCAGATCGCCCGCCCGCAGATATTCACCCAGGTCCGCGAATCGACGGTCCGCCACACCCTCATCATCAGCGCCGACGACCATGAGGCGGCTCGCGCTACGAGGCGAGACCGGGGCTTGGGCGATCAATTCGGGGGGTAGGTCGTAGTCAAAGGCGTCTGGAGTCATGGCGCCGGGATTATACGGGAAAGGTGAGCACAGTACTGTTGTCCTGTCGACAAACCCGTTATACTGCGCGCGCGCCGGGATGGCGGAACTGGCAGACGCGCCGGACTCAAAATCCGGTGGTAGAGATACCGTGTGGGTTCGACCCCCTCTCCCGGCACCAATAAAAACAAAGACTTAGCTGTTATATACCAAAACATCCATCCGACTTTGCTGTAATCTTGCTGTAAACGGTTCGGGAAATAGGCTACAGTCGTCCCCGGTCAACATGCGAACGGGGGCAGCATGGCATCATTCGTTCCACGCTCGGGTCTGCACGGAAAACGGGTTTGGCAGGCTCATGTCCGCCGGCGGGGTTACCCCGCTCAGGTTCGAACGTTCGACACCAAGGCCGAGGCCGAAGAATGGGCGCACAGCATAGAATCGGAGATTCGGCGCGGGGTATTCGTCTCTCGCGTCGAGGCCGAACAGACTACGCTACGCGAAGCATTGGACCGCTACCAATCCATAGTAACGCGCCGCAAGCGCGGGGCTAATCAAGAACAGTATGTTGTAGCCGCCTGGCAAGCGTCCCAGCTGGCGTCCCGGTCACTTGCCAGCATTCGCGGTAAGGATATCGCGGCCATCATTCAAGACAAGACAGACCAAGGGCTGAGCCCCAATACGATCCGAATACACCTCGCTTTGCTGTCCCATCTCTTCAACACGGCCCGCACAGCCTGGGGCATGGAATCACTCGCTAATCCTGTGGACCTCGTGAAGGGTCAGCACCCCAAGCTCCCAGGCGGACGAGATCGCCGTTTGGTCGGGGATGAACAGGCGCGCCTATTGGCGGCTGCGCGGATCTACGGCGGCGAAATCGGCCCAATCGTGTCCTTCCGGCAGAGATGCGTAAAACGCTTGGCCACCGTGCAGATCGGCTAATCGGGGGGTTCAGGGCCGGGGTTTTGCTGGGCGAGCGTCGCCTGGTAGTTCCAGGGCATCCAGTCGGCGGGGTTCGCGGCGACCGCGTCCCCGTGACGCTGTAGAGCGACTAAGTATTCGAACGGGGCTACGTGGTTCAGTTCGGCGGTATGGATCAGGCTCATGAACGTATCGCCGACATAGGCGCCGTTGAGAGTACGGTAGAAGAGCGCATTCTTTCGGTGCAGGATGGCCTTTTTCAGAACCCTTTCGGTCACATTGTTATCGAGCGGGGCGCCCGGCACGCGCAGGAATAGCGTGAGTTCGGGCCAGCGCTTCTGCATGTAACGGATGGCGGCGCCCAGCGTCGAGTTGGGCTCGATCCGGCGCTCCTCAAACTGCGTGCGCATCCACTGCTCCAAGATCGCCATGCGCGGTGCGCTCTCGGCTTGGTGACGCAGGAGTCGCGGTTCTGGGTCGAGACCCTCGGCCTGGATGCGGGCCTCGGTCCCATAGACCTCACGCAATGTCTCCAGCACGAAGCGCACTTCTTCTGGGAAGGTCTCGGTCAATTCGACGTACTTACGACGTGCATGGGCGAGACAAGAGGACATCACCGTGTCGAAGTCGCTGGGGGCGTTGCGTGATAGCCCGTCGCACATCTGGATGGGGGCGGGCAAATCGGCTGCACGATGCGCTAACACCGTAGCGAGATTCTCGCCGGCGTGCCGGACGCCTGTGAAGAAGAGCGCGATCTGACGACCCTCTTCGGTCGCGACGATGCCGGAGGTAAAGATCCCGGTGCGTTCGGTGTGCGCGTCGTCGGCAAGCGCCGCGGCCCGCTGCGCTTTGGTGAGCTTAAGGACCTTCATGGTCGTGTCGTCGTTGTAGAGCACCGGGGCTTGGGCCGCCTGATGCAAGAGTTCCGTGTGCGCCGGGGCCAACACGGGGACAGCCTTACGCACCAGGTCCCATTGGGTCGCGGCCGGCAACGGGATGCGCATACCCGCCTGCAAGGTCTCGATGCGGTTAAAGGGGAGGCCTGCGCCATACTTCAGCAGCCCGACCATACTGGTCGCGGTGGCATCGTATTTCTCGGGTCCCACGCCCTCCGGGGCCGGGGCGGTGGTGACCTCGCCGCACAGATGGCAGCGCAGTCGATCGCAGGCATAGACCGTGGCGCTCAAGGGCGCCATGCCGGTAATACGCACCAACTGGGCGGGCTCGTTCTGTCGATAGAGTGTCCCCTCCAGGCAATGGGGGCAGGCATCCCCGCTGTGGAGGTCGGGATGCGCCACCGTGACCTGTTCGGCCCCGGTGTACGCACTCACAGCGTTGCGGCCATGGCCGGGGGCCTTGGGTTTTGGTGAAGAGGAGGGATCTGGTGGCAGCAAGGGCGTCGCGTCCGATCCCGCCGCCTCGGTGTCTGGCGCATGACGATCCTCGCCTGCGTTCTCCCCGAGCACGGCGCGAGTCTTCTCCGTGCGAGCCCCGAAAATCATCTTGCGCAACCGTGCGAGCGAGGCATTCTTGGTTTGCAACTCGGCCTGAACCAAGGCCAGGGTATCGACGGCCGCGCGTAAGGCGGCGTGTTCTTCGGTGCTCAAGACCGCGCGCGTTCGCTCGACGATGGCGGTGATATCCGTGATCGGCACCGCAAGGCGTTGTGGCGATGCGGGCCGCGCCCGCTTCTTGTGCCCGCTCATGCCACGCCCAACAAGCGGGCGCGATAGTCCCGCGTCAGCGGCAAGCCCAATACGTCTTTCACACTGCGGTTCGCCTGGTGGGTCTGATCGTCCTTGCCGCGCCCTTGGGTCTGGCCCAGGACCTGCCAGTTGGCCGCGCGGTAGCAGGTGCCGCGATAGCGGGTCGTATCGACGAAGGTCTCGGCCCAATACACCGGGTGGCCATAGGCCTCTTGCCAGGCCTGGGGGAGCGCCCGGGTCATACGGGAAAGAACGTGCGAGGCCAAGTGGGGGACCTGGACCCACGGCAGGATCAAAAAGCGCGTGTTATAGGCAATACCCGCGATGTTCTGGCGGCGCACCGCAGGCGACCAGCCGAGGAACCGGTCCCGGGGCCCCAGATGCCGGGGGGCCGAGCTCCACGCGCCGAGCGCCACCGGGCGCGTCCCGGCATAGACCATGCATTTGACGTGTTCGCCCACCGGCTGCGCGTAACCCAGATAATGGTGGGCCTCCATCAGGCTCTTGAAGAGGGCCTCGGCGGGGGTTCGCCGGACCGACACGAGCGTAAGCGCCCCTAAGGCGCGCAAGGACCCCGTAAGCGGCGTGGTATCGATTGCCAGGGGCGCCGGGGCACCACGTGCGAGGCGCGCGCGGACACCCAAGGGATTGGGGGGTTGGCGGCGCACCGGCGGTAACGTGATGTGGCCCTCGCGCGCGAGCGCCAGCATGAGTCCCCGGCACACCATCGCGCGCAGGGCGCCGTTTTCCTGCCGCCAGTCCCAGGCCTGGCAGAGCGTCGCCGACAACGCCCGCCGGCTTTGCTCGGGGTGGGCGGCGATCAAGGCACGGATGAAATGCGCGTCGGTGGTCGTGACGACGCGGCCGCGATAGCGTAGCAAGATCTCCATGGGGACAGATCTTACCGCGCGTGGTTATGGAACGCAAGCCCCCACCCCAAGCCCGGCCTCGTCCCCGCCCCGCGGGACCGCAGCCGGCGAGCGCGGCCCCCGCTTAGCGCCCACCGGGCGCCACAACGGCGGGGCGTGGGATTGCGTTGGGTCCCCCGCGCTCAGCAAGACTTGCACCTCGTGTGCTAAGGCCTCACTCACCACCCCGTCTGCAGCCTGGGGCCAATAACGAAACCGACCGCGTGACAGGCGCTTGTGACAGAGCCAGAATCCCTGGCCGTCATAGACTAGGAGTTTGATGGCCGTGTGCGAACGGCTGCGAAACACAAACACCGTCCCCTGGAAGGGATCCTCTTGCAGGATTGTGCGACAGCACTGCGCCAAGCCATCAATACCGGCCCGAAAGTCCACCGATTCCACCGCCACCAGCACGCGCATGTGCGGGGTGATGGCGATCATGGCGCCCCCCAGAATGTCGCGCAAAGACTCGTCAGACGGTCAAGCCCGGGACCGTTTAAGCTCACCCGCATCGTCCCCCCACGCGCATTCTGAATCTCCACGACACACTCAGCGATTCCTGTCCTGGCCGCGGGTGTCGATCCCGACAACGCGACAAAGGTCACGGTGTGCGGGTCGGCGGCCCTCGCGAACCCCGCGCCCTCCATGCGCTTTAGGAGCCGCGGGCCATCCACATGCAGACGCTGTGCAGTCTGTACTACCCCGTACTGCCGGGCCATCTCCACGGCCGCGGCCCATAAGGCCTTGGGGATCCGTGCGCCCCGCTGGCGGCTCTCCCGCCAGCGCTGGAAGAGCGCTCGTGTGGACTCAAACGTCTCGCCGCCCTCCGGCCCTTCCATCGTCTGCCTGGTCTCGTTCATTCGCTGCGTTCCTCATCGGTTGAAATACGCAGCGAACGTTAGCAGGGACAAAAAACCGTTTCTTGCATGCTTACCGGAAAGACACGCCCAATCATAACATGGGCGATCGAGACCGCCATGCGCCGGGGCGAGATCGCACTGATGCGCTGGGACCACCTTGACCGCAAAACCCGCGTGTTACTGATTCCGACAAGCAAGACAGGAGCGCCCCGGCGCGTGCCGTTGTCATCGACCGCACTGGGAATTCTGGACGATCTACCACGCCACATCACCGGGCAAGTGTGGAGCCTACGCTCTAACTCGATTAGTCAGGCCTTTGGTGCAATCTGCAAGGCAGCCAGTATTGAGGGGCTGACCTTTCATGATCTGCGGCATGAGGCGACTTCACGACTTTTTGAGAAAGGGCTAAATCCCATGGAAGCGGCAGCCATTACGGGGCACAAGACTCTGCAGATGCTCAAACGGTACACTCACTTGAGGGCAGAGGATCTGGTGGAGAGGCTGGGGTAAGCCGTTGCAATAAAAAAGAAGGCGCGGTAAATCACGAGGCCCAAGCGATATGATATCTGATCCGACGTTACCCCCGGGCAAATGGTGGCGCATCATACGGGCTCAATGGCAACTATTTACAGCATGCGGCGCCGGCGCTCGCAGGGCACGTAACGACGAGCATGCCGATGCCAAGATAGTGACACACAATAGGCAAAATACACCATGAATGTAGTTGAAATCGAAGCCGCAATATCCGAATTAGCGCTTCAGCCTTTTGACAAAGAGGAGTTTCCGTTCGCCTTTCTGGTTCCTCAGCAGAATCTGTGGGTGAGCTCCGGCTCTGGTAGTGCGCCAAGCTTATGATAAAGCATGATCTTTATAGCTTTTGGGGTGCGAAATCCATAGGATGTCCTGATACTCGCTTTGAGTTTGTTGTTTAGGCCTTCGACGGCACCAAGAGAGACCTCATCGCGGGCCGCGAACCAGTTCAAGATGAGCGGCTTGTGTACACGGATCATGCGCGCAATCTTCTTCATCGGTTCCAGGCGTGAGCGCATCACCTTCTTGCACCATTGGTCCATGAATTTTTCGGCCCATGCCGGCGAGACGTACTCCCAAAACATCTGGAACTCCTCCTTGAGCAGATAAGCTCGTATGGATTTCAGGTTGTACGAGAGCAGATCCTTCAGTTTGATCGCCTGGTTCTCGGTTAAATTCTCAGGGCGCTTTAAGAGGCACCAGCGCGAGTGCGTCAGGATCACCTTCGTCCCGGGGGTGAGGCGTTTCAGGGTGCGCGTTTCTTGCGCGCGCACCTCATCGATCGCCTTGTTCATCTTGGCGGCGATGTGGTAGCGATCCAGGATGTTCAGGGCATTGGGGGCGTGTCGGGCGATGACATTCAGATAGGGCTTCCACATGTCCGAGCAGACGAAGGTGATGAGCGCACTGCGCTCCTTACCAAACCAGGTGAAGAACTGACGCAGGCTCTTCTGGGGGCGTGTCGGGCGATGACATTCAGATAGGGCTTCCACATGTCCGAGCAGACGAAGGTGATGAGCGCACTGCGCTCCTTACCAAACCAGGTGAAGAACTGACGCAGGCTCTTCTCTCGGCGATCCTCGACGACAAATAAAAGCCGCTTCATGCCCTCGTTGATCTGATACACGAGCGTGAGGAACTTGCCCTTCTTCCAATAGATCTCGTCTACGCCGAGGGCCGAGATGCCGGTTCATGCCCTCGTTGATCTGATACACGAGCGTGAGGAACTTGCCCTTCTTCCAATAGATCTCGTCTACGCCGAGGGCCGAGATGCCGGTGAGATCCAGGCGTTCGCGGCCCCAGATCACGGCCATCTCCACGGAGCGAAAGACGCTTTCCCAGCTGGTCTGAAAGCGCCGCGCGACCACCTGCCAGCTCAGCAGCTTAGCCCAGCTGGCGAGAAACCAGGCAAAGCTCTGCGTGACGGGACGTTTGCCCAGGGCCCATGGCAGATACTCGACGTGAATGCCGCATGCGTCGCACGCCAACCGCCGGGGCGCGTACAGGAACCAGGTCGGCATGCCCCACAGCGGCACGAACTGAAAGCGCCGCTCGGGAAGGGTGTCGTAGCCCGGTGCGGGCTGCTGGCACTGCGAGCAGTGGCCCTGCCGGCTTTCATGCGCGCGCAGGCCGATCTCGATGGTCGGCATGGCCGCTAAGCCCCTTCCGCGGGCCTTGCTGGCCGGGCGAATACGACTCCACTCATAGACAAAGCCCTTCATCGGTTCCACACGGTTCAAGAGCGTCTTCAAGGCGAGGTGCATAGATCATCCCGTTCTGAGAAACTGGGAGTATGCGGAACTGGTTCACCCGGCTCAAGCGCCACGATCCCCACGCCGCCCGCGTCTCTGCGAGCGGTGTGCAAGCCCTTCGCTCAAACGCCAGATCGCGACCTACCCGGTCGATCTGACGGGCCGACTCGCCGGCCGCCGTGTCGATGTCTACCGCGTGGAACTCGATCGCTGCCGGCAGTGCGGCCACCTTATGCCGACCCCCGAGGGACAAGCCAAGGTGAAACGCTGCGTCAAAGTCGGGAAGAAAATCTTCCTCAAAAGCCTCGATTAGCCACGCCGACTACCCACACTTTGTGCGGAAGAGCCGCCTTTCTAAAGGCCTTTGGCAATAAGGAAACTACGATCAATCGGTTGCGCAAGGGCGAGACGAACGCTTCCGACATGGCGGGCGGTGTACTCCAACGCAACAATATCCATCTTGCAGCGTGTGAGCCTGGTACCGTAAGCGCCACGTTGAGAGCGCTACGTGAAAGCCCCAAAACTGCCGCCGCTAAGACTAAGTTCATCTTGGCGACCGATGGCCAGACACTGGAAGCAGAAGACCTCACCAGCGGCGAAACTATCGCCTCGGGCTACTCCGATTTTGCCCAGCATTTCGGCTTTTTCTTGCCCTTGGCCGGCATCTCCACCGTCAAGGAGATCAAGAACAACCCTATCGACGTCAGGGCGACCGGACGGCTTAACAAACTCTACGTGGAGCTGTTGAAGGACAACCCCGAATGGGCAACCGAAGCGCGTCGCCACGACCTGAATCACTTCATGGCACGGCTGATTTTCTGCTTTTTTGCCGAGGATACAGATATCTTCCCTGGCGGTAAGCTGTTTACTCGGACCATTGAGCAGATGGCCGAGCGCGAGGGCGGCAACACCCACGAGATCCTTGGCACGTTGTTTCGCGCGATGAATGTAAAGCATTCCGAGCGCGCGTCTGCGAGCCTGCCACGCTGGAGCAACGAGCTCCCCTATGTCAACGGCGGTCTGTTTTCAGGCAGTACCGACGTACCACGCTTCTCGCGTATGGCGCGCACCTACCTGCTGCATGCGGGGCAATTGAACTGGGCCCAAATTAACCCCGATATTTTTGGGTCAATGATTCAGGCGGTGGCGGACGAAGGTGAGCGCGGCGCCCTGGGCATGCACTACACTAGCGTGCCCAACATCCTAAAGGTGCTGAATCCACTGTTTCTTGACGACCTGCGCGCGCAACTTGAGGCTGCGGGAAGCAATCCGCGTCTGCTGCTCAACTTGCGTAAGCGCATGGCAAAAATCCGCGTTTTTGATCCTGCCTGTGGATCGGGCAACTTCTTGGTGATTGCCTACAAAGAAATGCGCGCCATCGAAGCGGACATCAACCGGCGTCGTGACGAACCTGACCTACATACGGCAATCCCACTCAACAACTTCCGCGGAATTGAGTTGCGCGACTTCGCGGTCGAGATTGCACGACTGGCGCTCGTCATTGCTGAGTACCAGTGTGATGTTCTCTATCGAGGCCAGAGGCTGGCGCTTGTCGAATTTCTGCCACTGGACGCCAAGAACTGGATCACTTGCGGCAACGCGCTGCAACTGGATTGGTTAAGTGTCTTCCCACCTACAGGTAGCGGTGTCAGGGTTGTTTCTGATGATTTATTTCAGACACCCCTTGATCAGGCCGAGATCGATTTCGAGAACGAGGGCGGTGAGACGTATATCTGCGGAAATCCGCCATACCTTGGTTCAACGTGGCAGTCTCCAGAGCAGAAATCAGATCTTAAAACCATTTTCGAGCGCCGTACAACAAGCTGGAAATCACTGGACTATGTCGCCGGTTGGTTTATGAAGGCCGCTGATTACGGTACCAAAACAGACTCCGCAGCCGCTTTTGTATCAACCAACTCCATCTGCCAAGGGCAGCAGGTGCCTATTCTTTGGCCGCTCATTTTTGCTGTTGGGAGCACCATTGAGTTCGCGCATACGTCGTTTAAGTGGGCGAATCTTGCAAGCCGCAATGCCGGTGTCACCGTAGCGATTGTAGGAATCTCTCATCATGAGAGAAAAACGCGAAGGCTCTTTTCGGCTGGAGCGGACGGCAGTGTTATCGCCAAAGAAGTGGATTACATCAACGCCTACTTGATAGCAGGACCTGATGTGATCATCGCGAAAATGGCTCAGCCTATTCAAGGGTTGGCGTCCATGGATTTTGGCAACAAGCCCGTGGACGGAGGACACCTCTTACTAACGAGCGACGAAGTCGACGCGTTAGGTCTAAGCCCTGAACAGAATGCCCGATTTATTCGCCGCATCTACGGATCTGCCGAATTCATTCGCGGTCTGCAGCGCTACTGCTTGTGGATTGAAGATCAGCATTTAGACGAAGCTCTGCGCATCGCATCCATTCAGCGCCGAATTGATAGTGTTCGTACCATACGACTTGCCAGCCGAGACAGCGGCGCCAATGCAATGGCCGCACGATCACACCAGATGCGAGAGATGAATATTGGGCAGAAACAGACAATTGTTATGCCTTGCGTTTCATCAGAAGCCCGTGATTATTTGCCTGTTGGATTAGTTGACCAAAGGTCAACGGTTACAAATCTTGCTTTCGCCCTCTACGACGCCCCCCTCTGGAACATGGCGCTGATCGCCTCGCGCCTGCATTTAGTCTGGATTGCAACTGTCTGCGGAAAGCTGGAGACCCGATACCGGTACTCCAACACCCTCGGCTGGAACACTTTCCCCGTGCCGGTGTTGACCGAGCAAAACAAGACTGACCTCACCCGCTGCGCGGAAGATATTCTGCTGGCCCGCGAAGCGCATTTCCCGGCCACAATCGCCGATCTCTACGACCCAGACCAGATGCCGGAGAACCTGCGTCGTGCCCATGAGCGCAATGACGAAGTGCTCGAGCGCATTTACATCGGCCGCCGCTTCCGTAACGATACCGAACGCTTGGAGAAACTGTTTGACCTGTACGCCAAGATGACAGGAGCCCGAACGACCACCAAGAAGGCCAGGAAGACCGTATTATGACCACCACCGATAACCCCACCAACAAGTACACGGTCCCGTCGGTGTCGATTACGACCACCCGCACGGGCGTATCGAGCAAGACCAATGCCCTGGGCATGCGGCCGATGCAGGAACGCGCCTATGCCAAGCGCGGTGAACAGTATTTGCTGATCAAGTCGCCGCCAGCCTCAGGGAAATCGCGCGCGTTGATGTTCATTGCTCTCGATAAACTGCACAACCAAGGGCTCAAGCAGGCCATCATTGTTGTACCAGAGCGCGCCATTGGCGGGAGCTTTTCTGATGAACCGCTGAGCGCGCAGGGCTTCTGGGCCGACTGGACGGTCAGTCCGCAATGGAATCTGTGCAATGCGCCGGGTGTAGATGAGCCGCATGTTGCGAAGTCTAAGGTCAAGGCCGTGAGCGACTTTCTGGCCAGTGATGGTCAGGTCCTCGTGTGTACGCATGCCACGTTTCGCTTTGCCGTAGACGAGCTGGGTGTGGAGGCCTTTGATGAGCGATTGATTGCCGTAGACGAGTTCCACCACGTCAGCAGCAACCCAGACAACCGACTGGGTACCCAGCTCGGTACACTCATCGCGCGGAACAAGGTCCACGTCGTGGCCATGACCGGTTCGTATTTCCGGGGCGATGCGGTGGCGGTGCTGGCGCCCCAAGATGAGGCGCGTTTCGAGACCGTCACCTACACGTACTATGAGCAGCTCAACGGCTACCAATATCTCAAAGCACTGGACATCGGCTACTTCTTTTATACCGGCCGTTATCCGGACGCGATTACGAAGGTGCTTGACCCGTCCCTGAAGACTATCGTGCATATCCCGAGCGTCAACTCCCGCGAGAGCCTAAAGGATAAGCACAGGGAGGTCGAGGAAATCATGGATGCGCTCGGCACCTGGAACGGCGTGGATCCGGTGACAGGGTTCCATTTAATCGCATTGCCGGCCCCCCAAGGGGGGCGTGTTATCAAAGTGGCTGATTTGGTAGATGACGGCGACACGGCCAGGCGCTCCAAAGTCCTGTCAGCCCTGAAAAATCCGGCACAGCGCCATAACCGGGACCATGTGGATATTATTATCGCTCTCGGCATGGCAAAAGAAGGCTTCGACTGGATTTGGTGTGAGCATGCCTTGACCATCGGTTATCGCAGCAGTTTGACCGAGATCGTGCAGATTATCGGTCGCGCCACACGCGATGCGCCCGGCAAAGAAAGAACGCGCTTTACCAACCTCATAGCCGAACCGGACGCCACTGAGGCCGCCGTGGTCGATGCGGTCAATGATACGCTCAAGGCGATTGCCGCCAGCCTCTTGATGGAGCAGGTATTGGCTCCGCGCTTCGAGTTCACGCCCAAGAACGCCGGCCCTCAGGAAGGCTTCGACTATGGGCCCACAGGCTATGCCGAGGGCGGGCGCAATGTCGGTATCAACGAGGAGACCGGCCAGTACCACGTGGAGATCGGGGGACTTACGATGCCCAAAAGTCCCGAAGCCCACCGCATTTGCCGCGAGGATCTGAATGAGGTCATCACGGCGTTCGTTCAAGACAAGTCCGCTGTGGAGCGTGGCCTCTTTGACCAAGAGAATACACTGCCTGAGGAATTGACGCAGTTGCGCATGGGCAAGATTGTGCGTGAGCGCTATCCAGAATTGAGTGACACAGATCAGGAGGCCGTCCGTCAGCATGCGATTGCCACTTTAAACATCACGCAACAGGCCAAGCAGCAAATGGCCAACGGGATGCAGGAAGGCGAAGACGGAAGGGGTAACATGGCCCTGATCCACGGCGTGCGCAAATTCATAAACGTACATGACCTGGACATCGATCTCATCGACCGCATCAACCCTTTCGGTGCCGCGTATTCCGTTCTGGCAAAGGCAATGGAAGAAAAGACGCTCCGCCAGGTGCAGGCCTCCATCGCCGCCAAACGCACGAACATCGCTTATGATGAGGCCCGGGAACTGGCGCAACGCGCCCTGCAATTCAAAGAGGAGCGTGGTCGGTTGCCACAAATCAATGCGCAGGATGCCTGGGAACGGCGCATGGCGGAAGGGGTCGCCGCCTTTGCGAGATACCGTGCGCAGCAGAAGGCCGCCGAAGGGCGCGAAGGGGATGACGATGTCTGACCTGTCCGATGATGAACTGCTAGATGCTCTGGGCGTTGACGTCACGCCAACCAAGGTCGGGAGCCATACGCCGCGCAAGGAACGCATTATGGCGGGGTTTGAGGATATCCTGCGTTTCTACAAAAGCCATGGACGTGCACCGCAGCACGGGGAGGCGCACGATATCTTCGAGCGTCTGTATGCCGTGCGCCTGGACCGCCTTCGCAGCCTGCCGGAAGCCCGCCAGCTCCTGGAAGCGATGGACGTTCATAATCTATTGACGCCCGAGGAAGGCGCCGAGCCGTCCCCGGTCGAAGCGCTTGATGACGAGGCGCTGCTGGCAAGGCTTGGAGTCAGCGCCCACGATGACGCAGACATCACCGTGCTCAAGCACGTCACTTCCTATGAAGAGCGGCATGCCGCAGAAGAGGTAGCCGATCGCACGCCCTGCCAGGATTTCGCGCGCTTCAAGCCGTTGTTTGGCAAAGTCGAGAATGACCTTAAGACCGGCCTACGGCGGACAATACCCTTCCGCAAAGAGGGGGCCAATATCCTAGAAGGGGATTTCTTTATTCTGGCCGGCCAACTCGTCTATGTCGCCGAGGTAGGCGAGTCCCTCAAAACATCAATCGGTAGAAATGATGCCCGTTTGCGGGTCGTCTATATCAACGGCACCGAGAGCAACCTCTTGCGTCGATCGCTCCAGCGCGCCCTCTATAAGGACGAAACCGGACGGCGTGTGACACCGGAACCCGACCCCGGCCCCGTGTTCAGCGAGATATGGGAAGAAGACGACATTGAAAGCGGCACCATCTATGTGTTGCGCAGCCTCTCTCATCATCCGTTTATTGCTGAACATCGGGAGCTTGTTCATAAGATTGGCGTCACGGGCGGTAAGGTGGAAACCCGTATTGCCAATGCGGCACACGACGCGACTTACTTGCTGGCGGATGTGGAGGTCGTGGCCAGTTACAAGTTGTCCGGAATCAATCGTATTAAGCTAGAAAACGTCTTCCACCGCATTTTCGCTGCGGCACAACTCGACCTGACTATTGAAGACCGATTCGGGAATCCGGTGCGCCCACGGGAGTGGTTTCTCGTACCGCTCCCGGTCATTGACGAAGCGGTCGATCGTATTCGTGATGGTTCTATTACTGAGGTCATCTACGACCCCGCGAGCGCGCGATTGATAGAATCAGGAGCCGGGTAAGCAGGCGTATATGGTTTTCTATATCCTTGCAACACCAGGATCTCGGCCGCCGCGCAGGTTGATATTGCGATCCCATCTGCATTTCCGCAAGGCTGGCCGGCTATTACATTACAGACACTCTCGCCTTACGAACTCATCCGTTGAGATAACGCAATCATCCCGTTCCAGAAGTGCGGCCGTATGCCTTAATGCTTCTATCGTTCCTTTATCGCTAGTCTGAAGTTGCTTTCGCCGCCGAGTAGTTTTCCCTTATCTTTCAATCTCATGGATTGAAAAGGCGGTTCCGCGTGCTGCCTACACCGGGAAAGTCGCTATAAGCTCCATGGCCCGCTGCTGCAAAGGGGTCGGTTGGGTCGTAACGGTAAAGGTCGGGGCATCGTCCTCTGCGGAGGTTCGGCAGGTGTTGCAGACGATGGTCGCAAGATCGGCGAGCAAGGTCTGGAAGCTGTGTACGGGCGTCCCATCATCTTGTTGATGTCGTGAGGCCTTTCTCTTTGCCGCTCTTGAGCGCTGAGCCGGGGCTACCGGATCGCGGGTCTCTTTGGCTTTCTGATCCTCGTCGGTAAACATCAACTCCCGCCAGGCCGCGCGCATATGCCACTCGACGTAGTAGGCCAACATGCAGAGGAAGATGTGGGCTTTCACTCTGTCAGCTAAGCGATGATGGATGGGGCGTATTTTCAGGTCCATGGTTTTCAGGGAGCGAAAGGCGCGCTCGACCTGGGCCAAGGACTTGTAGTGGCGCACACAGGTGGCGGCATCCATACGCTCGTCCACAACCGAGGTGCGGATGATATAGAGGCCATCAAGGGCCGCTTCGGCTGTAATGGCTTCGGTCTTGCGTGCAAAAGAGAACGCGGTATCCTGAATATCCAGAGTGAAGTGTTTGGCCATCTTATAGCGGTTCACGATCTGGCCCACCTTCAGGCCGATGTGATCTCGCCCTGTCAGGCGTCCGGCTTCGACACGGATTTGAATCTTTCGGAGGCTCTCTTCGGTGGCCACCAGAAGGTCTTCGCGCTTATGGCCGCGCAGTTTCCGCAACTCCGGATTGCGACACGCGACCAAGCGCTCACCCGGATAATCGGGGTGAGAGAGATCTAGCAGGTTGCGCTCGTCAAAGAGGTCAGGTTGTAGGGTTTTGTCTTCGACCAAAGCGCGAATCGAGACGCCCCTCAGGGCCGTGATCCAATCAATCCCGTCTTGTTCGCGGATGGCGTCGATTGCCTTTTGCGAGATCATGCCGCGGTCGCCGACCATCACGAACTGCTCGATACCGAAGTCGGTCTTCAAGCGTTGGATCTCCGGCATCAAGGTCGTGGGATCGGCCACATTCCCCTCATGCACGGAGATCGCCACCGGACAGCCTCGGCCATCGGTCATCAACCCATACTCGACCTGCAGGGTGCCGTGCTTGCCATCACGGCTATAGCCGCGCTTGGCTAACGGACAAGTGTGACCTTCGAAATAACTCGATGACAAGTCATACAACACCAGCCCGCCTTCGGTGAGATGGCGAGCGGCCAACTTCTTCTGGATGCGGTCCTGACGGGCCAGCAGCCAGTCCATGGCGGCATAGCAATCCTGTTCATCGACATCAGCGACCCCAAAGATGTCTACCACGGTGGTGCTGTGCCACCAGCGGGTGGTGGCGAGCTTCGTGTGCGGGGCCAGGATCCGGGAGGCGATCAAGGCGAACACGATATCCCGCTCCCGGCAGGGCTTGCCACTGATCAGCGTGGGAAGACCCAACCGCTGCATCATCGCGGCCACCGCATCGACATGCCCATGGGCTTGGGAGCGGGTCACCACGAACCCGGACCCTGCCACTTGCAGATCAGCCCCACTCAACACCGCTCGGATCAACGCCACCTGCGCCATAGGCAGGTGCGAGAGATTGGCGAGCGTACGTTTCTTGACCTTCTTCCCCTCGCGATAGGATTCGCGCAGGAGAATGGTGGGGGTCGATCCGCGATTGGGCACGATATGGATATGCATGCCTACTACATATCACACACATATCTTCATGTCAAGCATTATTGCATATAATACATGCCTACATTATGACAAACACAAAATCCCCTAAAACCTTGTTAAATCACAGATCAGGGATCAATTCCGGGACGTTTTTCGGAGCAACTTCAGGCTAGTCACAAGTATATCCCTGGCCGCCCAATCGATGGCAAGGCAAATGAGGGCGTCTGCGTAGTCATTGCCATCAATCATCCGCCCCTTATTTTTTGCCTCGTATAATCGATACAACATATACCCGACGTACGGTGCCTGCACACTTGCGTTGCTTATGGCTTTATGGCGGCTTATCGACGTGTTCGCCGGTACGCCGCGCCCCGCCCCATCGAGATTATCCATCAAGGCCCTTCTGGTTACGCCATATAAGCCATTGCGCAAGGGGAAAAACGCGGCCGTTCCAAGCAAGGGCGTCATGCGATCCACATACTGCCGCTCCTCTCTTCGCAAAATCTCCCCAAAGATTTTTCCATAATCCACAAGGGGGCGCAGCTCTCCATCCGGGTAACGTAGATACTTGGCATGCAAGTCATCCAGTGATCCTGTTTCCGCTACTATTCCGAGCGTTTGCTCAAGCAAATCGCGATCCTCACGGCGGCTTTGGTTAACGCTGTGTGGTACACCGGCACGATCCGCCCACAGTACCGCACTGTCATCAAGAAGACGAGGGACACGACATTTCAGGAAATTGCTGAGCGCAAGGGCATAGTCGTTCTTTGTCGCTTTTATGAGGTGACTTGCCAATTCGAAACACGTTATTGGGCAGACAGCGATATCAACACCACGCTGGATGGCTATTTCGAGCTTCCTTCTAGGGATGCCGCGGATCGCGCATGTATCGAGTATATACATGGCTGCCATCTACCGCGTCGCCGACCAGCCGCAGAGGCGTTGGCGATCGAGGCAAACCGCCGCGGGATTGCCCAGAAGGATGTCGGCCTCGACGTTTGACAAGGATTGGAGCACCGTCCAGCGCTATATCAAGCACTTCAGCGTACACGATCCTGATGCTGCGGTACAGGTTGCTAATTGCTAACATTTCGATCCGTTACCCGTTGGCATAATCGTCAAATGTCGCTTCATCCATACTCTTTGTTAGCGGCCCGCCGTAACGCGGAGTTGGCTCCATGATACCCATGCTTCCCACGTTGTGCCTTGCGATCTTGGCACTTTTTGGCATAGGCTTGTCGCTGACCGGGTTCAAGGCCTACATTGGACATCACAACAACTCGGAGCATGAACCGTGGCGCTAAGACCTAAAGGATAAGTGCGCCGAAGGCAGGCGCGAACGCCACACCTAATGTGGAAGCGGAGCGCGTGAGCGCGATAACAACCTCCTATCTCATCGCCGAGCAGACCCGGTCGCTGGATGGCTGGCGCGCCAAAACCCTGACGGAGGTTCGCCGCCTTATCCACAAGGCGGACCCGGACATCATAGAGGAGTACAAATGGATCAAGCCCAGCAAAATCCCCCCGGGGTGCCCGTCCGGTCCCACGCTAGGATCATCTGTAGCTGCGAGGCCTACAAACAGGTAGTCAAGCTGACCTTCGCCCAGAGGGCCTTTGGCGGCCCCTCGGGATCTCTTCAACTCCCGTCTCGACGGGAACACGCATTGCGCCGTCGCCATCCGAGAGAGAGAAGTGCTCGATGCTTAGGCGCTCAAGGCCTTGATCCAAGCCGCGGTTGAGGATAATTTCCGGTCCAGCGCCCCAAAGTCAAAGGGCCGAGGCCGGACATGAGTCGACAGTTGCTCTGGGAGGAGACGTGAGGTGCAGCCCAACATTGAATTTGAGAGGGGTACCCCAAAAGCGGCGTGCCACTCAGCTTTGCGATAACCACCAAATCGCTAAACACTGATAGTATATTTCCCATGCCCGCCAACAATACAGGACTACTCATCTACTTCGACGAAGACCGTCGACGTGACCTAATTCAAGATGAAATCGAGGGTGGCTATAAACCATTCACGGATGCTTTAAGCGTTCCTGACTGGAAGCTGACACAACTTAACATTGCTTTGCTCGGGTTCTCCGACTCAACGATTGACTATATTTCCTTAGCGAAGAAGGGAAAGCGTGTCGTAACCTCAAAAAACAGAATTGAGTTCTCGGCAATGGTCAATCTTGGCGCGATACCCATTGGCGTGATCGAGTCGAGACTGAACGAGCGAATTCAACGGTATTTCGTGAAGGCCTCACAAGGCGCTGGCGGGGTTATTCCTCCTGCAACTTGGGCAGCCCTGATTGAAGCGATCAAGGCCGAACGCCCTGCCTTAGTGGGAGATATTGACCGACTAACTTCACTCAGGCGCTATTCTGGCTTTCGCCTGAAAGGTGGAGCTGCCGACATACTTCTTCAAGAACGGGAAGCTCTGGGCATCTCACTCGATATTTTTTCTGGCAACAATCAACTTCGTGACAAAGTGCTGAGCGCGTGGGCGCCATACGAAGGCACAGTCACAGAAGTAAACGACACAGAGGCAACAGCAACGCTCACCAACCTAGAACCCGGCCGCTCGTCATTTCTCAAGGGAATTCCTCAGCGCTACCTACAGGAAGAGGCTGCGATTCAACACGATCTATGCAATTGGCCGGGTATGACGCCACTGCACGAAACGGGCGTTTCAGTTTTTCATCAAGGTAATCGACATCTTGAGGTGCATTACGCTAACAGAAATGCTCTTGAGCGTACCCTCGGTGTCGACCTCATTTACTACAACGAGCCGTTTCAGCTATTCGTTTTGGTGCAGTACAAGCTGATGCGTGAGGAAGGTGATCTCGTTCTATATCGTCCTGATGCGCAACTTAAAGATGAACTCACCCGTATGGATACGTTCTACAACTCCACTCGAAGTGCCACCTCGATTCAGTCCCACGAGGAATATCGCCTCAGCGATGACGGGTTCATCCTGAAGTTTGTGCCAAGTAAAGGACTGACGCCTGCATCGGGAGAACTTATAAAGGGCATGTATATCCCGCGTGAATACATGCACTTTTTGCTAGGCCAGACCGGACCAAAGGGTCCGCGGGGCGGGGCCGAGATTACGTTTAGTGGGGCGCCACGCTACCTCACGAATTCACAATTCGCCGCAAGCGTTCACGCGGGGTGGATCGGCTCTAGGGGCGTTCAAACACAAACTCTTCGCGCAATGATTCGTCAGTTTTACGAATCCGGACACGCAATACTGGTGGCGTATGCAACCAGCCAATGACATCCGTCATGATAGCCGGCAGGCGGCTGACCCGCCAGTCCACGCGGGCGCTGCGCGATAAATCCGTGCATCGCCTGTGACTTCGACGTTCGGCGTCATGACTTAACGGTATATCGTCATACAGGATCTAGCAATATTTATGTTCACACTCATTGAGTCAAAAAAAGAAATCGCTAAGGTCCAACGCAAGCTGGAATCCAGTATTCGTAGAGATTTTAAGACAACGACAATTAGAGACATTGGCTATCCCGGAGGCACGACCTTCGACGCCTCTGTGTTCACCGATGGAACCTACTGGTACTGGTCATCAGATCACAATAGCAAGGATATCGCTAATCCAAGGCGCTTGAACTGGTTCGGCCTGTTTAAAAACGAAGGTCGTTTGCATATTTCTGTCGAGATAAACACCGCATACGAAGGGCGCAATGACCAAGTCGCAGGGTTCTTTGCTCGCGACAACGATACCGGATCGATCTACCTTCTGCATTCTGGGCGTGTTGGCGGCGGAACCAAAGGCGTTGGCCAATCTGCCTTTCTGACATGGAGCGACCAGCGTCCTGTTGATGTCGTCGACTCGTCTGGTAGTCTCAGAAAGGGCGTATTGGTTATGCCGATCGACGGCATTGCTGCAAGTCGTTCCGCTGTTCGGTACATCGATATTATTGTCCAATTTAAGCTGGCTGTTCGGGCTGGCGACATGGAGACACGTGAGTTTCACCGCAAGAAAAAGGAGTTCGACGACTTCTATTCTGAAGCGCGTGGAAGGCGAATGGGCCGACGGTCTGCCGAAATCGACTATTTGTCCCGTCATGGCGAGGTTGTTGATGCTTTGAATGCCTGGCGCACATCGGATCTGCTTCCCAAAGGCGGGCGCGTTGTTAAGAACGCCCTGATCGATATGGGGGTTACAGTCGGGCGTGACCTTGTTGAGGTCTTCGAAGTCAAAACGAGTACAGCACGATCAGATTTGTATACCGCCATCGGTCAACTCATGGTGCATGGTGCAGCGGCGGACTGCCGGCGAGTAATCGTTCTGCCTCACAAAGAGATAATAGCGTCGGACTTGAAAGCTGCCCTACAGAGGCTACGCATTGAGCTTCTGAAATTCAAGTTGGATGAACGGAAGGCGACGATCCTTCGACGCCGAACCAATAATTCAAAGCGGGACACGCTAAAGCGCGGTCCTTAATTCAAATGTTGAGCGTCCACAATAGATCGGCTGCGGAAACTGGCACAGCCGGAGCGCGGAAAGTTGTAGAAAACCTCCGCGCGTTGACACGTCAGCATTATTCCAGAGAAACTGCGCCAATAATGCCACCTAGTCAACCAAGCATGACAGAGTCCTGCCTAACTCTGGTTTGCACAAGTCAACGAATATGTATGTCAAAGCAAACCAACTTTCTCGTGATCGAAGCCGTCTCTCTGCGTGAAGTGTGCCGGCGCATAACACACCTGCGCCCCGGTCGCCCGAAGGCGCGCGTTCTCGCCGCGCGGTCGGCCGCCGTAGGGGCGTCGGTCGATCAAGATGCGGACGCGGATCCCGCGGCGGACATCTTGTGTGATGGCCTGGATAACGCGCCGATCAGTGGCGAGGTAGGCATTAATATCAAGTGTGCCGCGTGCCTGTTGGATAATGGCGATTACAGGCCCAACGCCGGCGTGCGGTTCGATGGATAGTGTCATGAGTTGTTCTTCCGGTTCTTCTGAATATCCTTGATGGTCTTGTCTATGATGATCCCCGGCGCGGCGCCCAAACCAAGGATGATGGCCAGGAGGCCCGTGGCAAATGCCGCCTCAAAAGCGTGATCGAACCCAAAGAAGGCCCAGATGATGACAAAGGCAATAATAAACAGCATGGTCTATCCCTCCCCCTGACTCGTGCCCCGATCATCATCGGTCGCGCGTTTCAGGCGCTGGTCTTCCTTGGCAATGCGCCGGCCCTCGGGCTCATCACCGCGCATAAAGGCCGCGAGGGCCGCGGCGAACAGCTCGCGGCTGTGCCAACCGAGTTCGATGAAATAGGCCTCCTGCTCCTCGGTGAGGTTGCTGCAATCATCCTGTGTCCCATCATTCTGTGTCATAGCGATTTACTCCTTTATAGGTTAGCCACCGGAATAAGTGGCGTTACGTAGTGCTGCGCCCGCGGAAATTGCCCGCGCCCTACGGCTCCCGTTCCTCGTCTTGTCCCTCCTCTGCTCCGTCGAGATCGTCGAGGCCTGGCGCTTCGGGCGCCGGTGGCCGGGCCGTAACAACCTGGGCAGGGGCTGACGGCCCGCTGCCCACCGCTTCGATCGTGCCCAGGATTTTGGCGAGCAGGACCAAACCGGGGGCCACATGGTCGAGCACGAGGTCTTGGACGTGGTCGGCCAGGCCTGCCTCGGGCGTGACGGCCGGCATAGGACGCGGCGTTTCAGAGTCCATGATCGGCGTGCCCAAGGCCTGCGCCTGCTCCTTCTCTGGTTTTTTCTTGGAGTGCGGCGCGACCGCCGCGGGGGCAAATGGCTTCCCCAAGTCCGGCGGGGTCTTGCCCCAATCCGGCCGCTGGTAATTCGGCTGAATCCAGCGCGCCTCGATGCGATCGGGGCGATGGGTTTGCAGTGGAGGAAACGGCCAGTTGAGGATCGCGGCCTCGCCGCCTGCCATCAGCAAAGCGCGCGGTCCCCGGCCTTTGATCACTTTCAGATCCCGGCCAAAGGCCGCGGGCATCAACACGGGTTCGCGCACCCGTTGCCAGGACTGATTGTGCTGGCCACCGTCACGGCCGGTCTGGGTCGAGACCTGATGCTGGAAGCGGTCCACTTCGCGGTCTCCGAGGAGTTTCGCGCACCACTCCTGGTCATCCGGGGAGGTCGTCTGGCAGATGATCTTCGTCGCCGTCTGCCCAGCCCAGGTCGTGGCCGTGTCGCGTGTGTAGGCCTCGCGGATCTGCGCGGTGCTCTGGATGCCCAGTACCACGCGCAGGCCTTTGGATCGCGCCGTGGCCAAAGCGTCCGTAATGCTGGGGACCTTACCGACCCGGGGGGCCTCGTCCAGGATGAGCCAGATGCGGCGCTGGTCGGGCCCCGCATCGGACATATCACTGATTTGGCGCACGGTCTGCTCGATAAGGCTGGATGCAAACGCTTGGCTTAAACTGCGGGCGGAGTCCCGGAAACCAAGGATCGTGACCGGGGGTTGATGACCCGCCAACCACGAGCGCACGGACCATTCCGGGTTAGTCTTGAGATCATAGGCGGCCACGCCCAGGTTGATGACCTGCGTCAGGGCGGCGGATAGCTGCACCAAAAAACCCATAGTGGTGCGATTGGGCCCTTCCGCGTCTTCTCCGCCCAAGAGAGATAAGGACATTGGATCCTCGCGGCCGATGACCGCTTTCAAGACCGCGAAGTCACCAAGGGCGGCGGCGGTCGCGTGCGCCAGATGTGCCATGCCCCATTGCGTTCCGTAACGGGCTTGGAGGTCGCTCACAAGCCCCACCAGTAAGGCGCGGGAGCCTTGCGACCACATGGGATCCTTCTCGTTTTCTTTGATGAGGGTCTCCGCCAAGGCCTGGGCATCGAGCCGCGTGCGGATGTCGTGCCCCACGCGCCAGCCCCCGCCGCGAGCGTCAGTTGGGGACAACAAGGTGAAGGGTTCGGGGAGTTTTTGGGTGAAGTCGCCTTTGGAGTCGAAGATCAGCATTCGATCCCCCCGTGCTTGCGCCTGTTGGATCAAGGGCCAAAGGATCGTGGTCTTGCCGCTGCCGGCGCCGCCCACAATCAAGAGATGGCGGCATTCCGCGTGTTGATCTAACCGGATAGCGGGGTGAATGCAGACCCCCGGCGGCTCGTTTTTGTGAGGCACCACAAGACGCGCGATGCGTTTTGGCGTGCGGTGCAGGGCAAAACCCCGTACGTGGCGTTCGGCGGGCACGGTCATGAGCCACCAGAGGGCACCGGCTAAGGCGGCGGCCCCTAGAGCCGCGGCCGTGGGCGGCCAATATCCCCGCCACCCCCAGCCGTGAATGACGAGCCCAAATTGCGTGACCCACGCCCAGATCCGCGGCAGGGAGGCCGGCGCCATCCTCTGCGACCACAGCATGAGTTGCAAGCCGCCGATCCAGCCGCCGAGGAAACCCACGACCGCCCCGCCGATCGTGAGCTCCAAACGCCCATTGAAGTTATTCGGGTCGTTGATCATGACCGCGTCTCCTGCGCGCGCGCCGTCTTGATGACGGTCCAGTCCGGCCGCACCAGCCCGCATGCCGGGCAGGTCCGGCGGTGGTCATCGATTAAGAGACGTGTCTGTGCCCGCTCCTGCCAGGCCGTCAGGACGGCGACCGCCTCGCGATCGGTTAGCCAGGCCCCCAGTGCACCCAGCGCGGTCAATGCGATCTCGGGGCCAAAGTCGGGGATCTCATGCAAGGCTTCGAAGATCGCGATAGGAAGTCGGGGCCCGCCGGGAGGCCCGTCTAGGGTGTCGTCGTCGGCCATGTCGAGCAGGGTCCGACAGCCGGCGATGATGATGTCCTGCCAGAGGATCGCGAGGCGCTGGGGTGTGACGGTACTGTCTGTCGTGTCATTCATAACGTATTCTCCGTAAGTGCCTACCGTGAGCGGCCGACGCGGAAATGGGCCGGCCGCCCTTTGTGAGCATTTAAATCCCGCGCTCGCGCGCGATCCCTTCCACCAAGTCCGCCCCGAATACCTGCACGCAGGCCTTCGCCATGGCGATACAAAAGGCCGCTTGTTCCGGAGTCAGATCGTCCAATCCACAGCCCCCGTTATCCGCCTGCAGGAGCGATTGGATATGGCGCGGATCCGTGCCGGGGGCCACTTGGGCGAGCAGGTCTTTATATTCGCGTGTCATGGCGTTACCTCCCGATCGCGGCTAAGGTTTGGGGGGTCCAGTACAGATCCAATTCGGCCCCGGCCTCCACAAGCTCCCGGATGCTGATGTACCCCCGCTGTCAGACTACCTGTCGCCTCTTGTATGAAACCCTTGGGGGCAGAAAGAGAGTCGACAACCATGATGCGCTACGCCAAAGAACGGAAGGAGTCGGTGATCCGCAAGATGCTGGCCACCCCTGACCTGTCCATCCCAGAGCTCGCCCGGGAGACGGGCATCTCTTGCTGGACGCTGTATGATTGGCGCAAGACAATACGCCCAAAGGAGGCAGCGGATATGCCGGGAGGAAGGCCGCCCGTGAAACGCCAGGCCGCGCAGAAGCTTACCGTGGTGGTGGAGACCGCGGGCTTGAATGAAGCCGAGCTCGGCGAATATTGCCGCCGACACGGCCTCTACCCCGAGGAGGTCAAGGCATGGCGCACGGACGCCTGTCAGGCCCTGGAGGGTGGGTCCATATCCACCAAGGCGCACCGGGAAGCGCTTATGGCCGAGCAGAGGCAGCGCAAGGTCCTAGAGCGTGAGCTCGCCCGCAAGGACAAGGCGCTGGCGGAGACCGCCGCGCTGCTTGCCTTACGAAAAAAAGCCGCGGCGATCTGGGGGGACGAGGAGGACGCATGATCAGCACCCCAGATCGCCAAGCCGCCGTTATGCTGATTCACGAGGCCGTAGCCGCCGGGGCCCGCAAGCGGGTCGCCTGCAGAGAGCTTGGTATTACACTTCGGACCTTGGAGCGCTGGACGCAGACGGGGGTCGTGGGCTCCGACCGGCGGCCGCAGGCGCATCGGCCCGTACCCCCCAATCGCCTCTCGGAGGCCGAGCGGGCCGAAGCCCTGCGTGTGGTCAACGAACCGCGCTTTGCAAGCCTGCCGCCTACCCAGATCGTGCCACGGCTGGCCGACGAGGGGCGCTATATCGCCTCCGAATCCACGCTCTATCGCCTGCTGCGCGCCGCCAACCAGCTGGCGCACAGGGGCCGCGCGAAGACGCCCGATACCCGTCCCATCCCACGTCACCGCGCGCGGGGCGCCAATACGCTGTGGTGCTGGGACATCTCATACCTGCCCGGCCCCGTAAGCGGCCAATTCTTCTTTCTGTATCTCGTGCTCGACATCTACTCGCGCAAGATCGTCGCCCACGAGGTCCATGAGGAGGAGTCCGGGGATCACGCCGCCGCCCTGATCCGTCAGGCACTCGTGCGCGAGGGCGTGACGGACAGGCGGCCGCTCGTACTCCATCAGGATAACGGCAGTCCCATGAAGGCCTCCACCTTCGTCGCGACCCTCGATGCGCTCGGCGTGCGTCGTTCGTACAGCCGTCCGGGTGTGTCCGACGACAACGCCTATGCCGAAAGCCTGTTCCGCACCTGCAAATACCGCCCCGGCTATCCGGGCGCCTTCGGAAGCCTCGCAAAGGCGCGAGCCTGGATGCTCGCCTTCGTGCGTTGGTATAACCACCACCACAAGCATCGCAACCTGAAATTTGTGAGTCCCGCGGAGCGTCATACGGGCGCCGACCACGCCATCTTCGCCCATCGCACCCGGATCTACGAGGCCGCCCGCGCGCAACATCCCGAACGCTGGAGCCGTAGCATCCGGAACTGGTCCTTGCCTGCCGAAGTATGGCTCAATCGCCCGACCGAGGAGTGCCAAGACACCTCACAATGCGACGCGGCCTAAATGATCAGGCGACAGGTACCTTGACAGCCGCCGTGTACCCGATCTCGCGTTCGTGGGCGCAGGCCAGACCAAAGGCTTGCTGCGTGCCGTTGCCTGTGTGGTCTTTCTCGGTGATGTAAAAATCAAAGGCGGGCGTGAAATAGTGCAAGCTCGCGACTGCGTTTAGACCCTGGCCGTCCGTTTCGTAGGTCTTGGGCATGACCTCGATGCGGGTAGTGAGGTCTTGCACCATCTGCCGGAAATGCGCTTGCTCCTCGCCCTGCTGGCAGAGCTTCCAGAGCATGTGCCATTGCCCGCGGGTGATAAAAGGCCCGAGCTTTTGCAGAGACTCTTGCGCTTGGCGTTCTGTCACCCCCCTGCGGATTGTTGAGGCTTGAGCCCCCTCGACTTTGACTTGGCTTCTGGCATCCGTGTTGCGCTCGTTCGTTTTCATGGTGAGTCTCCTGTTTGTGGTCCTGCGTCTTGCGTCGGCTCTCGCCCCTCATGTGAAGTCGCGTCAGTGAGCGGGCTTGCGACCGGCAAGACCCATGACAACGGGGGTATCGTTGGCGCGGGGCTTGAGAGGGAGCCGCGAACGCAAGCGACTTGGGGGCGAGAGACGAGGTTTGCAGGACTTTGGTGACGAATAAATAACGAGCGCGGATGCCGGGGGGAAGCCTTAAAAAAGGGGCCGCTTGAAAACGGGCAGCCCACTCAACGCGCGGCCAGGCCCGACTACGCCTGGGGTACGGGGATATCGACCAGGGCCCTGGACACCACCGGCAACCGCCGCGGCGCGACGGGGTCGTAGTCTGGGCCCACGGGCGGATACGACTGGTAGGTCAAGGCCACGCGCATCGTGGCGTCCTCGATGCGCAGGAAGCCTTGCAGGTCGGGCAGGCTCATGATTTCAGACGCCAGCACCGCGCGTTCGGTGGTGGTCTGCCACGTGGTCGAGGTGGAGTTGTTGGCGGCCGTCTGCGACCCCGTCGTCCGTGACACCGAGACCTGTTGTCGCTCAAGCTGCCGCTCCCCGATCTCGCGGCTCATAGCTTCCGCGGTTTCGCCATCGCCCACCCGCAGGATCAAGCGCGTCTTGGGCATGGAGAGCGAGGCGGCCGCCTCGTGTTCGCCTACGCGGTGTTTCACTTGGCCGATCGCTTGCGCGGCCAAGATGACGGAAAGCCCGAACTTGCACCCCTCGGCGAGCGCCAAACTAATCGCAGATGACGGCAACAAGACCGGTGCCTCGTCTAAGGCCAGCCAGATGTGATGGGTCGGATCTGGGCGCAGGGAGGTCGCCACACTCACGATTTGGTTCAAGAAGAGTTGATGAATCGGTCGCAGCGTCTCGCGCGTGCGACCTGAGGTCAGCAAAAAGATGAACCGGCCGGCGGGATAGGCACAGAACTCTTTCAGGGTCAGGCCCTCTCCGCGCGGGGTATTGGGGAGTAAGGCCAGCGACCGCAGATAGGGCGCCATGTTGCCGCGCACCGAAGCAAAGGTCTTACTGCTCCCCACAAGGCCGCCTAGACCAGCGCTCGTCAAGCGTTGGATCAGTTGGTCATTAGTTTCGCTTAAACCCGCGCGCACCAGATCGTCAATGGTATCGGTTTGCTGGAAGAGCACTTCCAATGTCGCCTGCGCCGCATCACTGAAATACTGGTTATCGCCTTCGGCCGAGGGAATGATGGCCTTGGCGAGCGTCGCTTCTTCGCCGGGCAGGAGATCTGTCCAAAGCGACCAGGGCGCGTGACGAGCATCGAGGGGATTGATGATGAGGTCGCGCGCAGGGTCGTAAAAGAGACTCACAAACTCGCCGGTGGGGTCATGGATCACGGCGCCATCCCCCATGCGATCGCGGATGGTTTTGATGAGGGATTTAAGGGCCACGGACTTGCCCGACCCGGGCGCACCGAGCATGAGGATATGCTGTGGCTCCACCGGCCGCGACAAAGGCACGCCCCCGATGGCGAGATCGCCGGGGGCCCGACCGAGGAGTGGGGCCACGGCCCGGGCATCATGTAGGAATGTCCCCCGCTCGTGGCGCTCGTCTTGTGGGCCACGGCCCACCAACCGTTGCGAGCGCCGATGCGCCTGGCGAAACATGATCCAGCCGGCGGCGGACAAGAGTCCGTCCAGTGTCATCGGCAGCATATAGTGATGCTGTGCCAGCGGGGCGCCCAGGGCCGCGAGGCAGAAGAAAATGCCAAGGGCAAGGCCCCCGAAATATTTGAATACCCACCACCTGCCGACGGCCTGTTTGTTGTGGTCGCGGATTGAGTCTTGAATGTTCATGTTGACCTCCTTCGTGGCGTCACTGTTACGTTACATTTCCAGCTCGTCGTCTGGCTCAAGATCGTCTTTAGGATCGGGATCCTGCCACTGCACCTCGCAGCCACCCGTTTCATGGGGATCGAGGACCTGCATGGCCTCGGCCTGCTCACGCATTGCCAGGACCGTGCGGGGGTCGAACTGGGCGTGCATACTGCGGCCCTTCGGATCCTCGGATTCGATGACTTTTAACTTTGCGATCTCGTCATGGGTGAGTGGGATCAGTGGTTCCATGCCGTACTGTGGCAACTCGGCGGCGCTCGCCGCCGGCGTCGCTTCCTGAATCGTCGCAACCGGGACTGCCGGCATGTCTACTGGCAGGTCTTCTTCCCACTCGCCATCGAGGTCGGGGTTGTATCCTGACGCGTACTTCTCAAATCGTTCCAGCGCCCGCTCATCTTGTCGCTGTGGCTCCCATCGCGCTTCTTCCTCGCGATGTGGATCCGCCTCTTTGTCATTGTGGGCCGTATGGCCCATGGCGGCCGCGCGGCGCCGATCTTCCTTGCGGTTCCACAGATCGCGGGCCTTCTGGATCAAGTTTGGTATCTTCATGGCGACTCTCCTTAGATTTTGCGGCGACGGTAGACCATCGCCCGATTAAATTGCGCACGCCCACCTTTCTGGGTCTGAAACTGCTGGCGCCGATCATTCCAGCTCATGCCATCTGGATACTTCCGAACCTCGCCTCGACATTGCCGGCCGCATGGCCGGTGCCGAGGGGCTTGGCGGCGAACCTTGTGTGTTGCGGACATAGGGACCTCCTTGATATGTATTCCTCATAGCGGCCCGCGCGGAAATTACCGTTACCACTCCCTCTCCCGCTCAGAAGCTGGTGGCGCCGGTGTGGGCGATACGGGGGTTTGGACAGCCTCCCGCGCCTGGGCCAGATCGCCGTGCCGACCGAGGTCACGAGCGGCCTCCGCACGGAGCGTTTTCAGGGATTCAAGGTTGGGGACCGAGCGATCTTTTGTGGCGGACAGGGCATGTTCGCGTTCTGCGTATTGGGACCAGTTTTTTTCAAGCGCTGCCGGATTGTCCGTCAGAATCGTGAGCGTATCGCGCTCCCGACTGGCCGCCACATACGCGGTTTGCGCGGTGGCTACCCGCGAGGCCTCGCCAGCCACGATCACATGATCCACCGTCGCGCCTTGGGCAGAGTGAATGGTCCGGCACCAGCCGTAGTCAACGGTTTGGCCCTGGGAGCGGTCTAGAATGATCTCTTTGCCCGAGTCGAGGCGGGCGACGGGCTTCCCATTCTCAATTCTGTCGATGGTGGCGGACTCGCCGTTGCGGATCCGATCCACGCCCTTTTGGTTTTCGCGGAACACGATTTTGTCACCGGGTGACAGCTCCATGTCACGGGGCTGATAGACCCCGGCCGGCTTCTCTTTGGCAGGGTTCCAGTCGCGGGCCGTGCCCTCATGATTTGCCAGAATGACGGTGTTACCTGTCACATCCTGCACTTCATACTCGACTTTATGGCGTTCACGCCCGCGGCCTTCTTCAATCCGGACCACCATCCGGGGCTGGTACAATTCGGCTCGCGCCTGCTGTTCGCGGGTGAGTCCGGCTTTATCGAGTGCCGTCACGGTGACGGATTCCTGGGACACCGCGCCTTGCTCGCGCAGGCCTTCACGGATATGGCGATTGATCTGCTGACGCAGATCGTTGGTGCCACTGACAACCAAAGTCTTGTCCCGAGTGTCGGCATCACGGTTCAGGTAATCGGCCGCTGTGGCGTGAGCGATGGCCGCCCGCTTTTCTTGCGTAGTGGATTTGGCGCCTTCCTTCTGTACATTGTGGGCCGAACGGCCCATCTCGACCTCGCGCACATACGAACGGGCTAAGGCGGTTGCTTGGGCGGTCTCGCCCTTAGCGAAGGCCTGCGCGATCTCCCGCAAAGCGGGATCGCGTTGACGTTGAATCTCGTCAATGGTGGCGTACTGGATGGCGTGCGTTTCCAGCATGTGTTGGAAGGGGCTGCCGGCTTCCACGGCCGAAAGTTGACGAGGGTCGCCGACCATAAGCAACCGAGCCCCTTCGGCGTCGACGCGTTTTAGCAAGGCGTCCATGTCTTTGCCGGACACCATGCCCGCTTCGTCTAAGATATAGATGCGCGGACCTTTCCCCGAAGGGGGCCTACCGGCTGACGGCTTGGATGCGAGGAGGCTCGCCAGGGTGCGGGTGTCGTCGGCGCCGGCCGTTTTCAATTCATGGGAGGCCGCGGCGCTGGGGGCGATGCCGATGACCTCATAGCCCCGTTCTTTGGCCGCCTCGACAAATCCCGCCATTGACGTCGTCTTGCCGGCGCCGGCCGCGCCGACGACACCTGTCACCCGATCGGAAGACGTGAGAGATAGCGCTAAGGCCTCACGCTGGCCAGCACTAAAGGAGAAACCTTGGGTGGCTTCACGGGCCTTTATATAGAACTGCGCGTCGGCAGCCGACATGAGCGCGCCAGTCTCGCCGCGACTGGCGCGGGCCCGCGCCAGGATTTCCTGTTCACGATACAGCGCATCGCGTGTGGTGAGCTTGCCGGCGCCCACATCGATGAGGCCGGCTGTCTTACCAGTCAGGGCCATGTCGATCTGATTGAGCGTGGTTCCGCCCATACCCGCTTTCAGGGCTTCCAGTCGTGTTTGCGGTTTACTAAATACACTGTCACGCTCACCCAGGTGACGGGCGGCGCTTGCTACGGCCTCGGTGGTGAGATCGGATGATGCAACGGGCCCGCTGACACTGGCTTCACGCATAATCTTGTCCAGATCGATACCGGCCTCGCGGATCCGCGAACGCCATTCCCAGCGCTGGTCCTGCTGGGAAAGCTGCGACTTGCTTCCCCGGGTGGCGAGACAAGCGGCCTCCTTCTGCTTGTCCGTCGCGCTCTCGGGGTCGATCCCGCGATCGCGCAAAGCGTCATCTATTTGCTGCGAGCGGCGAGAGAAACTATCGAGCTGTTTCTTTGTGATACCTGAGAATTCCCAGCCGTCCTGCGTCTGGCGGATCTCGTAGCCAAGCTTTTGGACCTCTGTTGCCAGCCATGCCTTCGCCGCGCTGTCCGCCGTCTTGGCGAGCACCATCTGTTGCCCAAACGACAGGTCCATACGGACCCATTCACCATCGGCGCGTCGGGTCGCATTGATGGCGAGAATATGCGTGTGGAGGTCGGGATCCGGGACTCCATCGACGGTCCTGGTGTCCTCATGCCTATAGGCCGCGGCCACCAGCGCGCCCGTCTGCTCGACCTGTGCGCCGGCATGCCCACGGCGGGCGGTGACACACTCTTTTTCAATAACCCCCGCCGCGACTTTTATTGATTCATCCCACAGAGCCATGAGGCGGGGATCAGCGGTTGCCATGAGGGAATAGGACTTGCTTGCCGACAAAGTGAGATCGGTCCCGAGGCGGGCACTGTCCTTGCGTCCGCCTCTTGTGGATAAATCGGTACCGTCTGGCAACCGCCCTTCTAATAGCCCGATGAGTTGTTCGCGATCCACCGCGCCTTCCAATCCTAGAGTAGCGGCGCCTTGGCCCAGCCATTCCGACGGTCCAGCTTTGTTCTGGTAATAGCCCGCCTTCGCCTCGGCCGACTTCTTTTGGTTTTCCAGGTAGTCGACGATGCCGCCTGCGCCGCGGCCGGATTTGAGATGTTTGATTCGGAGCATGAGCCTTCCTTAAGTTACGGGATTGCTCATAGCGGCACGGGCGGAAATTGCCTCCGCGCCTGGTCTCCGCGCCCGCCGGGCGGCGGACGCCACCGGGTTCCGCTCCGCGGGGTTGGTGGCCGGGGTGGGACGGGTTCACTCCCAGCTCAAACCAGCTCGACAAGCTCGCCTTCGCCGGGCGCCACCCGCTCCCCGGCCGTGGTCTTCAGGGAGAGGAATGGGCACGGGCACACAGACGGCGGCTGAAAGCCGACCCCTGAGCGCAGCGAGGCGCACAAGCCGAAGGCTGGTGCATATGTGTGATCTTTCAGCCCATCGCGAAGCGGTGGGCGTCATACCCATCTTTGTCTGAATACGGTATCAACACCGTTCCAAGACGGTACCAATACTGGCGGAACCGGAACGAGTTGGGGCGGTCATGGGGCGTTCTTACGCCACAGTTGCGACAGAGTTCGGACAAAGTTGGGAGAGGGTTGTGAAAGTTGGTACCGAGTTGGGTTCCTATTGGGGCCATTTCCACGCGCGCTGCTAGGCAGGTAACGGCGTCACAACAGAGGACCACAATATGACCATCCATGACCAGGCCACACGATTGACCGCGCGCGTCGCACCTTATCTTGAGGCCATTGCCAAAGCCCGCGCGGCGGGGCTCACGTGGGCGGATATCGGCCACGTGTTTCAGGTCAAGGCGCGGCGCCTCCAATGGGCCGTGAAGCACTGCCGCTACACCGCGGAGCAAAAGCCCTTGCCGGAGCCCGCATCAACCGCCACCAAGCCCGCACCACGAGCCACAGCGCCGTCAACAAAATCAGCCCCCGCGGCACCACCCCTCCCACCGCCTCCGGGGCAACGCCCTGTGGCCACGGATCAGATGTCAGAACTCGACCGGATCCGGGCCGAGTTCGACCAATAGGTCCCCTTCGGGGATAGGTAATTTCCGCCCCCGCCGCTATAGCCAACGGGCCGGATCGTCCGGCCCCTTTGAGAGGAAACCAACATGACCGAAAACCTCAAACTTCTGATCTCCCATGGCGACAAGGGCGGCACCGGTAAGTCTATGGCCGCGGCCTTAGCGCTCGACCACTTTCTCGCAACGGGTGCCCCCGTCTTGTTGATTGAGGGCGATGCCGGGATCCCAGACCTTGCCTTGCGTTTTCGCGGGTCGGTGCCCGTGACGCTGGTCAATTTGAACCGCGCCGGCGACGCCGAGACCAGTTTCAACAAGTTGGGCAACGTCCTGGAAGCCGCGGCGGCCGCTGGCCAGCATGTCGTCATCAATATGCCCGCCGGCGCCGGGGACACGATTGACGAACTGGCCCCGGTCCTATCTGAGATCGTCAGTGCGGTCGGGTATGAACTGGTCGTGACATTTAGTATCGGGCCGCACCGCACGAGCACCGACGCGCTCCTGAAATCGCTGGATCGGGGACTCCTGTCCGTTGTCGATCCAGCCCGCCGCTCGGTGCTCTTTCCGCTTTTCTTAGGGATCGCCGCGCAGTTTGATTGGAGCAAGTCACCAAGCCGCGCGGACTTTATGAGCGTGGGCGGCAAAGAGGCCGCCATTCCCGCCCTGCGCCCCGACGATCTGCGCGACAAGATCCTGGCCGCACCGGGCGCGTTCTCGGTCCTGGGTGAGGATAAAGCGGCGCTCACGATCACCGAACGCGCGCTTTTTCGGCGCTGGCTGGCACTCGCGCATGCGGCGATTGCCTCAATTGTTTAACCCCAAAGGCCGGGGATCATTACCCCGGCCCTTCATTGTGGGCCAAACGGCCCATTTACCGAGGAACAGAAGATGAGTAACGACCAGACAAACGCCAACGCCCGCGACGCGGCCTTGGAATCCCTACCCCCCGAGCTGCGCGAGGCGCTCTTACGCAAAGCCTCCGACTTGGGCGTACACCGCGCGGATGATGTGGTCTGGGCACTCGTCGCCTCGGTCATCGATGCGGCGGCCGCCGCTCAGATGACAGGACAACACATAAAAATATTGGTAGAAGAAACGGGGAAGGTGCCAGATTTGATCTACCAAGGGACCATGCGCGCCGGCAATGATCTCAAGGAAGGCGTGGCCCAAGCCATCGAAGACAAGACCGTGGAGGCCGGCCAGGCGCTGGTCGGCGCCATCGCCCATGCGGCCGGCAAGGGGGCCGCGGATCTGCAAAAGGCCGCGGCAAGCCTCGATCGTATTGGGGCTGATAAGGCGACCGCCTTCGTCGAGCAGTGGAAGGCCCATCTGGCCCATGCGATCAAGGAACAGGCCAAGGCAAGTCTGGCCTGGAAGCTCGCCCAAAGTTGGGGTGTGGTGGCCGCCCTGCTCTCCGGAGTGATGATCCTGGGGATGCTGATAATCACTGGCATGGGCATCATTGAGCACCGAGTTATCTTGTCGTCGGGAGTAACATATCATCGAGGGGTCGGGGGTAACCCCCCGCAGTTGAATTTTGTGGGGCCACTCTACCGCGCGGCGTCGTGCCCATCAGGGGGGTCGTGCTTGATGGTGCTGAATTCGGGCAATTGATCGGCTTATAAGATCTGGCCAACTAGCAGTGTAGGCAAAGGAGCCCGCTACTTTCTGGGCTTCTTCGCCTCCTTAACGTGCGGCTTAGGCGGCGTCGATAGCATCCGCTTCAATACACCGTCAAGTTTCTTCTTGTCCTCACCCATCAAATTTCTTGGTGTCTTCAACTATGAACTCCGATTGTGCCGATCCGTGAGGATTTTGAACGATTAATTCGAATCCAGAAACATTTATCTTCCCTTTCTTAACCAGGTTTGAATCAAAAGAATGCAACTCACGAATTCTGTAGTAGGCACAAGTCGCAACATGCACGGCGTCTTTTGGTTGAATGTTTGAATCCCAGACAACGTCCCGCGCAAGCTCCGCAACCTCCCTAGTTAACGTTTTCTGACTGATGAAATCTTGCCGGAAAAAGTTACTTACTAAATAGCGCTTAGACAGGTCAAGTTTTGGTGTTCCTTTCTTGTGAATCACTTCTGCAGTTGTGAGAGTAGAGGTAACAATATGTACGAGACCTTTCTCGCACGCTGCCCATACATCATTGCAGCCCTGCATTTCTGACGCTGACTTGTCCTCATTAATAAGAGCAAGAAAAGCATCCGAATCCCAATATACGACCCGGATCACGTCGAAGCACTTCCAGACAAAAGCGCCCGCATTTGCGTGAGAGTCGGTATATCAGGCTTGCTTGGGTAATTGATTATCCTGGTTGCCCGAATGCTGACAGGCATACCATCCCTCCGATACCTGACACGCCCCACCACTTCAACACGCTGCTGAAAGCTTGCCAATGCCTGCGGAAGTTGTTCATTGGCGAACTCACATTTAACGGCGTGATTATTGAGAACGTCATAAATAACGAGCTGCAACTTACCGTGACCATCGACTTTTTCGAGGATACCGTCAACCGACCCATCCTCTTCGTACACAGCAGCCAAAAGCTTCTCTGCGCCAGCCGCAACACTCCGACCAACCCGAACAGACTCTTCCCGCTGCGACCATATTCTTACATTTGGATCCACGTTGGATTTCCTAAACAAAGACGCAAGCGACTTAGAGTGCTCGATCGCTTTGTCAGTAAACTCCCCAGGCCTAATGCCATCAGCAAGCGCCCTCAATCCAGACACCATTACATTCCGAATACGGAGTGAATCGAGCCCAGAGGAAAGTGGGGAAACACCAACCCCGACGCTTCCTTTATAAACCTTTACCTGCCAAGAGGCAGCGTCCGCATTTCCAGAAACGGCTCTCGATAGCTCCTTGACCAATCCCAAAAAGCTATCAGTGGCCTTCTGGAAATCGGCGATAGAGATCACGTCCTCGTCTATCTCAAGAGTGATGTCCGTCGTGATATCATCAAGTCTGATCGCCATCGCAGGCCTCTCGATTCTAGCTTGTTAACCGTTGCGCCCCACCACCGACCCTTGTGCATAGCCACGGGCACCTGGGACAAGCTTGCCGATATTGCCACAACAGATCTTACCGACTTCAACTGGGGCGCTATCATTATCCAACGAACTGCCGTTGCCACTATTCATCGCCTCACTAATGCGATGCGTCATAAACCAAGCCGTCTTATAAGTCACGCCAAGTATCCGTTCTAATTGCCTACTACTGATACCCCTCTTGTTAGCTGACATCAAATAACAGGCTTGCAGCCATTTGCTCAATGGAATCTTACTGCCAGCGAACAGCGTCCCAACAGTCACTGTGAACTGTTGCCGGCAATCCTTGCACTTGTAGAGACCCGCACGATGCGCTTTGCCCTCTAGCTTGCAATGCTGTGCCGCGCTCCCGCAATGAGGACAGATTGGACCATTAGGCCAACGAAGCATCTCCAAATACTTACGTGCCTTATTGACGTCTTGGAATTGCGGCTGGTTCAGGATCACTTCGGCCACGTATACCCCCTATAGGATAGGCAAGCATGGGCTACGCAAATAGGTTTGTCAAGTATATACTGCTGTTTCTCTCACCATAGTGCCGCCCTCATAGCGGCGAACAGAACCATTTACGTATCAATGGCGAATCTTCTGCTGATACGAAAATTCTAAAACGAATATGTCGTTCTTGATGACCTCTGCGCTATCGAATGCCAAAAGGTTCCTTTTAACCGGACGCATCACAGTGCCGCCATCATCTTGAAAGCAAGGGAAGTGACAAACATCGAGCCTCTTACCGTAGAGATGTATATCTCTCTCAATACTGGGGAGAATCATCTGAAGCATCTCGTGACCGTACCTTAGAAGCAGAAAGGAATACGGAACCGCGAGGCCTTCATGTTGCCGGGTCAGCACGGCGATAGTAATCAGATCGTTAGCAACTGGGCCACCTATAAACGTGTAAAGACAAGGCATCTGTGCCACCGTCATTTCTGACGCACTACCGGGTCGGATCCAGTCCAGCGCCAATTGAAAATTTGGTAGCTCTTCCTCCGGCATGATAGATAAAGCCATCTTCGTCATAGCCTTCGCAACCATGGCAGGACGGTATGGCCCTCGCCGTAAATGGAATTTCAAGATTCGGGCGGATTTGTCATTTTCGATAAATCCTTCGGTCTCATCAATGTTTGTACTCAGCCCATCTGGATGACCATCGATGCGATAAACGCTATTCGGGCCTTGTTTTATGGTCGGGATTCCGTTCTTACCATGGATACGAGCCATGGTACGCATCGGCAACGACCAATTCCCAAAATCGTTTTCGCATCCGGACCCAAACGCGTGATTACAGGTATCGCATTCATAGTGGGTGAAAAGACTTTTGTTTCCAATGCACTCGGGGAAAGCATGTGCGTCCTTGCGGAATGTTACTTCCGGCTCGGCCTTGCCACAGAAACGGCAGACTCGATTATCCTTGTTACCGAGAACGATTTTTCTGTCAGCAGTCCGGAGTGACCAAAACGCTACAATTTGGTAGCGATCTGCATAATAAGTCAATAAATCATCCTGCACGCCCATATTGCTTCCCAACCGTCTCTAAAGACTTTATTTACTGACAATATTTTTAGGTAGGCAGGACCACACCGGCCCCAATCGATCATAACCTCTATCTCTGGGGGCTGGGATGGTCAACACATGCCGCTATCCCGACATATCCCTGCCCATAAAATCGACCACCCTGATCGCCTCAGCGCCAATATTCTGGCAAAACCCCATCACGACCTATCATCTGGTGGGGGAATTATAACTAATGTTGTTAGTGGCGCGGTAACTGGGGAGAGAAGGACAGGCAGGTGTAGGCGGATCGGGTGGACTGTACCGAGGGCTACGGCCCGGCGCGTTGGGCGCCAGGGGCCTCTTGAGCCCGCCGCCCTTGCTCAATCAGAAGCGCAAGTAGCACAGCGCCAGGAATCCCTGCCGCGTCGGCCGCACAGCACGCGGCCATGGCATCGTTGCCGTGTTCGCGCAGAAGGTCGTTGGTGATCTGGCAAAGGGCCCGGGCCGCGTCGATGAGGGTCAGCCCGTGGCGGCGGGCGTAAACACGGGTCTCGTCCAGCATGTTGTCAATGGTCTGATTGCTGATCCGGCCACCGCCCTTGCTATAAACATAATCGCTGATCCCCTTGCGCGTCCGTTGTTCGCCCAGATCCACAATAGCCTCCGATACCAGTTTTCTGGTTGTGGTTTTTTGGCGGGCCCGTCCTGCTCTCTCTAATCGGACGTCCTCGATGCGCAGGCCGTGGCCCACCAGCGGCAAAAGTCCGTAGACCTCGACTTCTACCGGCTCTGTGCGCCGCACGGCCCGTAGCCGACCCACGCCCTGCGCCACGTCCGCCGCCAGTCGATCGAGCAGCCAGGCCCGCGCCTGGGGTTCGGTCGGCAACCGCGCGGCGGAACGGATCCCCCAGCCGTCCGTGGGCACGACCAGCCCTGGATTTGTCGACCCATCCCAATCGGCCCAGTCAATCCCCTGTGCGGACAAGGCCGCCCGGTCCGACAAATATTGGATACGTTGCTCGTTGGGGGACAGGAGTGGCAACCCGTAGAGCACTAAACGTTCTGCGGATTGCCAGCAGTTGTGTGCCCGGTGGTCCCTCCCCCAATGGCCAAACCGCCGTGGGCCATCACCGCCCTCCTTGTTTAGAGCGGACGCGATGGGGTGATGGGTGATAACTGGAGCGTCACCCGCGATCTCGCGCACGGCGTGCACCTCTTTGTTGAGTCTCTTGGGAGTCAAGCCGCCGCGACCATGCAAACGCGGCCCGAACTGGGTAATGTGCAGCATGGGTTCCGCGGCGCGAATCGTGTGAACATCACCACCAACCGCCAGCACCTCCTCGCGTTGCCTGAGAGAGGGAGTCGCATCGAGGAGCGCGCCCCCGCGCTTTAGAATTTGTTTCCAGAGCGTCCCGGCATTGGTTGCGATAATGGCGCCGTCCTGTATCCAGGCAGTCCCGGCCACGATCGCGCTTCCGAGGTTTTCGATACCCCGTAGTGGCACCACAAGATCGAGTCCGCGGCCCCCTCGTACCGCCTCAATCACCGTGGCGTCGAGGAGCCGGGCTCCGGGTGGGATATTGGCCGCCAGACCTGCAAGCCGCTCGAACCCTGTCAGTTTGTGCAGGTCGTGATCGGCCGGGGCGCCGGCCAGGGCCAACGCCAGCCGGTCGAGTTCCGGGGCAATCTCCGCCACCCATGTACGCGCCCGCTCAACTGCCCGACACGCGACTTCGTAGCGTTTTCGTGTTTCGGTATCGGTGTCCGAGGGCAGGGTCGGCGGATCCAGCAGCCGGGCCCCGGCCTCCGCGGCCCCGACCCGCCATTGGGCGAGATCCTCAGGCGCGATCCGCGCAGCCGTCGTGATCGGTGGGGATTCATCAACTATGAGTTTGCGCCCCTCCGCATCGGCGTTCGGGTCCGCGCAATACTGGTAGAGCAAGGAATCTTCCGCCCCTGCCCCATGCGCACCCACAACGACCTTTTTGTAGACCGACCCGCGCAGGGCCTGCATGTATTCGCAGGGGTCCTCGCTATCGACGCGCCCATGATGACAAGTTGCGCAGGCCCACGGGTACGGCGCCCGTCCCCTATTCGTGAGTGCGTCAATCGTTTGATATTGACGACAGTTGTCGGCATTACGTCCCCTGTGCAGGTGCGCTCCGGGGATCTGTGCCGCAACGGTCGCGGCGTCATCAAGCGTGGGTGACAACCAAAACACGGGCTGCGTGCCCATGCGTACATGGTCAACCGCGACATGGGTCTTGCCGGTACCGGGTTGAGCTACCACGATCGCAGGGTCAGCGCCGCCCAGTGCATGTCCGATCGCCTGTCGAATCTGTGGTTCCACGTCGCTCAGTGTCGGCCAATCCTGTGACGGCATGCGCTCTATACGTTGCCAGGGCGTGAGCGACAGGATATTGGTGTCCGTATCGTTACCCGGTACCGATTTATGTTTGACATCCCGCATCCCGGCCGCCAGCGCCGCCCGCACCGCGTCCGGACCCCTCTGCTGGTGAATGTCAGCCCAGTCCTCGCCTTCGTGAGGCGGTAAAGTGATTTGCACATGGAGCGCCGGGGCCACGTCAAGAATGCGGGTAATGCACGTCAGGGCGGCCTCCTCACCGGGGCGCTTGCCGGTACCTGCCGCGATGCGATCGTGGTCTGCCGCGATCACGATCCGGGTGATACCCGCAGCACGGATTCGGCGCACAAGGGTGGCGGGCAGGCTGCGCAGGCCGTGGGTGTCGAACACCACCAGCACGGGCGCCGGGCCCACAGTGGCGGACAGAGCCGCGCCGGTCATCTGGCCCTCGACTATATAGAGAGTGTCGCCGATCAAAGGTCCGAGCCGAAAATGTCCGTGCTGGCCCCGCATTTCCTTGTTTGTGTGGCCACGCCCAAACTCGTATTGCACCCCCATGATCGTCGTCCCATCCGGCGCGAACATCGGCCAGACTAATGCCGGAAGCCGTGCCCCGCGCTGTGATGACCAGCCTTCTGTTGTACGCACGACAGCTGCGAGCGCCGGGGCGTCGGGATCCAGACCGCGTGAGATCAAGTAGTCGCGTGCCCAGATGTCGGCCTCACCGATGCGGTGCGCATCGGCCCATAGCCGCCGGGCCCGAGCGACGCGGCGGCTGGTCGCATCCTGTTCTCGCTGTTTCTGCCGGGCTTTGCGCGTGCGCCAAAGCCGCCGATCATCGTCCGTCCAGGTGGTGGTAGGTTTGGGGCAGGTGATGCCGAGACGCGCACAGAGATCCGACCACGACCCATGGTCGCCGGTCGCATGATCGACCCAGCCGCCGGACTCAATGTTGACCGCGACATTTTTGTTTTTGCCATCGCGCCACTCGGCGCGAATCCGGATCCAGGACCCCGACTTTGCGGGCTGATAATTGATTCCAACAGCGGCCAATACGCCGCATACGTCAAGCATCATGCCGCGATTCCCATCCCCCACCCGAAATCTAGCTGCCGGGGGTCGGCCACGACTATGCGACGCGGGCGCCGGATTGTTACGTGGCGAGGCGCCTTAGGTGGCACCGGTACACAAGGCGCTAATATCAAGATGCGTGTAGCGAGCCTGCCGCCTGGTGACGTTTTCCGTTTGCGGCCGGCGCGACTCGCTGGCCGACGGCGAATCTTATCCTCGGGGGTAGGATCGTCAAGGTGACCGGCTAGGGATGCGGCACTGGTATGAAGTCGGGCCCAGACCAAGAGCTGGTCTTGAATATTCCGAATCTGCTTCTCGCTTAGCCCCACCTCTTCACTTATTTTTTGTGAGGTTTTACCTTGCGATGATCCAATCAGCACATCCCTGTTATCTTTATCCAAAGGGTAGAAATAGAGGATCGCGGTCCACTGATATTGATCTAATGCCCTCGCTCCGGTTTTTGGCTTTGCTTCTCTGATTGCCCCCCAGGACAAGTCGTCACGATCCTCGTCTAACGCGCGACCCTGGATATGGGTCTCGCGAATTCCCTTATTGCGTGCATAACTTTGAGAATGGCCGCGCGACAAAATGTAATTGGCTGCCGCCACGCGGCCACCGATCGAGGAAATAAATTCTTTCTGCTGATCTAGTGATAATCTCGCCCAGGGTGGCGGACTGGCGCAGTCGGGGTCTGTGGTCTGTGTACGCATAATTAGACCCCCCTGGCAGAATTGCGAGGGCGCCCACAACGAGCGACGCGACGTTGCGCTATGGTTTGGCTCTTCAGCTGGGCCTCTTCCGCGCGCTCTTGAAGCCAGCCCGCGATGTCCTCTTCGCGCCAACGCACCAATCGACCAATTCGGATAGGTGCGGGGAATTCGCCCTTGGCAACCAGTATCTGGATCATTCGCGTACAACAGCCTAACTGGGCGGCGACTTGCTTCACGCCGTGGAGCTGTAGAGTCATGTTCATTGTCGCGCCTCTCGATATCTATACATAACCTACGCGTACATCGCGTATATCAAGATTACACAACTTGCGTCTCCTCGGAACACGCTATATTATATCTTTAGGTTACGGATATTCGGATCACAATTTATGAAAACCTTGCAGGTTTCTGCCCGCGCTTTGATGAAGGAGTTAAACGATTCCCGCGACGAGGCAGTCATCAAGGTTGTCGAGTATCTGGGGTGGGCGGCACGCCGCAACAACACTCCTGCCGCACGCGTCGATATAAAGGCCGCGCACAAATATTTGCAGCCGCCAACCAATCACGAGCAGGCGCGAGTTCTAGAACGGGTCGACGCCTTACTTCATCCAGCACCTAAGCAAACATCCAAAAACAGAGGCTCACCGCGAGAGACTGACGCGAAGGATGGGGATTGGGACTGGTGTGATATATGTGGCGCGACCGCTGTGCGCTACTTCAAACCTCACCACTCCCAATATCTGGTTGCCGTGTGTGACCGACACACCCAGCCTCACCTGCGCGGGCAAGATCTCGCCATGATTCAATGCGCGATGGCCGCCCCGGAAAGAATACAGGGCCTCTTGGACATGCTTGGGTTGGAATCCGCCGTAAATCTTGAGATTGAGGATGGGCGGGGTCTTTTAGGTGCAAATGAATCCGAGACCGCTGTCAATATGGCACTTGCTAGGGAAAAATGGGTTAAAGATCTCTTGAAGTGGTGGAAAAGCGAAGTCGCAAAGAGCGTAATAGAGGCCTGGAGAGGCCTGACAAGCCGATATCCAGATTACACAGTTAGTCCTTACTACGAAATGGTCTGGGCATCTGAGCTGTGTAGGGACGCATTCAAGACTATCAAGTCGCACTTTGCAGAAATAGACGCGGAGGCATCTCAACAGAATGGACGAGGGGGGGGTCGACCTCCGATAGCGACCGAGGCCCAGATCCACCATATTCGGCAACTCGCTGCCAAGGGAGTGCGGCAGGTCGACATCGCAGCTCAGGTGGGATTGTCGCAAGCCCATGTATCGCGATTACTTAAGCCATAGCCTATTCGCGCCTACTAACAGCCAGGGTGATTGCGTTAGCCCATCTAGTTTTCGGAAACATGAACGGCAGCTTTAATCAACAAAGCGTGACTGCAGGGCTCGGCCAAGAGCAGTCCTTCGATACATACTAGACATCAGATCCAGACATTCAACATTCGCGCTGAGTGGCCGATGGGTGCGAGGCGTCCCTGATGTCAGACTCGACATCTTTCTTATTTTGCATCAATCGACACACCGTTCAAATCTCTAAAACGGGGCATCGCCATCAAAGGCGGGCGCTAATTTCGAAATCGCCCCATCGGGCAGAGGCAAACTGCTAACGATGTGCAGATTCAAGATATCCTCCCGGTCCATAAAGAGTATCTGACTGCGCTTCGAGGCATCGAGCTTTTCGCCTAGCCAATTTCTCGCCTGCTTCGTAATCTCCCCACCGGCAACAATCAACGCATGGTCCACTAGCACTCGCCTATTCGTTTCCGGGTCAAATATTTCATGGCCCAACATCATGAGAATTTGATTGTGCATCTCGGCTATGTTGGAATTCGAACCTCTGTTTATACCTGCAGCGTCAAGCTTCCCTTTTTTGACTTGAACACCAAAATATAGAAAGTGTTGCGTAGGGAGAGCATACCGCATCCAGATGTCTTTACCGTACTCAAGCGCCTTATCCTTGTGACCTGCAGCCGTAATACGGTGATAGCCAAGTTGCCGAAATAACGGAAGCAAGACCTGCTCTATTAATTCATCCTCAGAGCACTTATCCAAGTATTCAACAAGTTGTTCTCTTCTCTCGATTTCCTTCGGCGTAAACGGTCTGTGAGGATTCGCGCCGGCCGATATCGTTTTTGTTCCGATATGACGGATGTAAAGTAGATCATCATCGCCGTAAAAAGCTTCATACCCCTCCCGTGATAGGGGTTTGTTCAATTCCCCAAGCGCTAGCGAACGATCCGGATCATTTTGTTCCGCATCTGATTTGTGCATCAACACTCGCAGTACATGGACAAAGCGATCCGGTAAGGCATGAGCTGTCGGTTGTGGCTCTTGTAGTAGCTCAGAGAGCCTTTCTGCGGTCCAGGCCCAACGAGTCGAGCCGTCATGAACGAAATCAAGATCGCACTCTTCGAAGAACTGAGTGATGTAACTGCTAGAGCGATATGGAAAAAACTCCGCGTCGCCTATAACCTTTTCCGCAATCGCGCGTAAATTTCTGTTTTTGAACTTCATATTAATGGCGCCACCATAAACATTATGTTGCTACCTAAGGCGAGGTTACATCTAGGCATATACAACATGACTTGGGGTAGGCGCACCCACCGATCCGCCTATTCAGTATTAGTAAACACTTAAGTATTTCGGTATTCATTCTTTCTTTCCATAGCTCATGGCGATCCTCATTCCTTCGAACTTATCTGCAAGTGCAGACCCGCTCTCTTTGTGGACATTGTGCAGAATACTCTAGGTTCGGACAAGACGAGCCCTGAACGGAGGTGGTTTCGGTAGGCGGTACTGGTCATCGAGCTAATGTCGGATTTGGGTGCGCCTTGGCGGCAGATCGGACTGACCGCCCTGAGTTCAAGTCCCATCGCCACGCTCAATCAAGGCTGCTGTTCAAATTTCCTATCTGTGCCAATGTCCGGTCTTGCGCTGCGGATCGAATGGAGCGAAACGCCAACGTCGCCGTTGGCCGAAAATCCGGCCGGCGCCCGCTCGTCATTATCATGAAACAGAATCTGCGCCTTGCAGCGCTCCGCCGCAAGCGACCGTGCCAGGGCGCTCATGAGAACAAGGGGTCGCTACGGGCAGCCGCCAAATCCTTATGCCTGCTTGTTATGACACTATCGACGTAGCTTAAAAGTCTCAAGTAAGATAAAGCATCGACATTGCGGCTGACGGGGAGTTTTCGGAGATTCATGCACTTCGATTATTACGGTTCGTAGCCGTGCTGTAATTTTGCTGTAACTGTGCTGTAAACCGGTGCGCCTGTATTCGTGTGTGTGCGTACAACTCTGCGTAGAATCATAGTGTTATGGTGAATGGAGGCGTAAGAAAGCAAACGGGTAAGCGGATTTTACGGACTCAAAATCCGGTGGTAGAGATACCGTGTGGGCTCGACCCCCTCTCCCGGCACCAATAAAAACAAGAGGTTACAGCACAGAAGTCCCGCAAGACCTCCCCCCTGTTTGATTTTTTGGTCCAAATTTGGTCCACTGGCTTTGGTCCATACGCCAGAGGCAAGCATGGCCACCATACAGAAACGGGGCGACCTGCAGTGGCGGGCTCGCGTCCGGCGCCACGGTTACCCCATCCAGACCAAGACCTTCACAACCAAGGCCCGCGCGGAGGCCTGGGTCCGGCAGGTCGAGACCGAAATGGACCGGGGCACCTTCGTCTCGCGCGCCGAGGCCGAGGCCACGACCTTGGCCGAAGCCCTGGACCGTTATGCGCAGGAAATCACGCCTCGTAAGAAGGCGACCACAGCGAACCGGGAACGCGACCGCATCCGAGCCTGGGCGGCTTCGTCTCTATCACAGCGGTCTCTGGCGAGCATCCGAGGCAAGGACGTTGCAGCTGCCATTCGCGACATGGAGGGGCGCGGGCTCAGCGCCAACACCGTCCGCCTGCATCTCGCCCTCCTCTCGCACCTCTTCAATACCGCCCGCGCGGCCTGGGGCATGGAGTCTCTGACCAACCCCGTGGACCTCGTGAAGGGCCAGCGTCCCAAGCTCCCCCACGGTCGTGACCGGCGCCTGCAGGGTGGTGAGGAGGCGCGGCTGCTGGAGGCCGCCCGGGACTACGGTCATGCCCCAAGGCCCCGCGTGGAGCCTCGGATATTGAGAGTATCATCACCTGGGCCATCGAGACCGCGATGCGCCGCGGCGAGATAGCGGCCATGCGTTGGGAGCATGTGGACCGGACCGCACGGACCCTCCTCATTCCCGACACCAAGACCGGTGTGCCGCGCATCATCCCTTTGTCGCCAGCTGCCCTGGCGGTCCTCGAGAGGCTCTCGCCCAAGAGCAAGGGGTTAGTGTGGAACCGAAGCCCGGATGCCATCAGTCGGGCCTTCATGGAGGTCTGCAAGGCCGCCGGTATCCGGGGGCTTACCTTCCATGACCTGCGCCATGAAGCCACCTCACGGCTCTTCGAGAAGCACGGCTTCAGCGCCCTGGAGGCCGCCGCCGTCACCGGTCACAAGACCATGCAGATGTTGAAGCGCTACACCCATCTCCGGGCCGAGGACTTGGCAAAGCGGATGCGGTGAACGGCCCTCGCCGCCAGTACGGCGGCCATGGGCCGGTCGTGTGACGAAGACTTCGCAGGCACCGGATAGCGTCCACTCCAATAAGGGACCGCATGAGGTCCCGCTCAGCCGCTAAGACGCAAACCGCTCATCGTGCCGCAGAGGGACTTCATGCGGCACGATGAGATATGTTTCACGCGGTCCTAAACCGGCCGCCTGAAACCGCCTCCAAAAACAGCAACACCGGCGACCCTCTACCCTGCCTCAACAAATGGTCGATACCCCGTCGCCATCCACACCTTTGTCCACAGATTTTGTGGATAGCGGCTGTAGGCCGGCAATGGCGGGAATTTTGCGGCAAACCTGCTGGGATACGCCTCGTGGGTGATGATACCCGCGAGCGCCGCATTGGCCCAGGAGGTCGTCTTGTCGTACGTCCGTGAGGAACTCGAAGTCAGTCCGCAGTATGCCGCGGAACGCCTGAATGCGGGTGCCGTGCTCCTTGATGTGCGCTCCCGCTTAAAAACCGCGGGAGATGGCATCTCCAGGCCGATAGGCCTGGAGCGCTCCCGCTGCGTGGGACAGGCCTACAATGCTTGACGCCCGAGGAGCGGGCCCTATTCACGCACTGGCTGGTTGGGCACGCGGTGCGTCAGTCGGAACTCCTGTGCCTCTGCGCCCACGGCAATCGGAGCCTCGTGGCCGCGCACATTCTGCGTGCGACCTGGGCTGCCCGCACGCCTATTCCGTAGCGGGCGGCCTACAGGCATGGCAGGAAGTAGGGCTACCCGTTATCGCCCTCAATGCGGGCGACGGGGATAGGACATAGCTCCCATCGAGCGCCACCTTTTAAGAGAAATGCGCGCCCCTTTCTGCTACACTGTCGGCCCGTTTCCCTGTCTCGGAAGATTTTTCCATAAGGTAAGGAGTGACAACGTATGCGAGCCCTGGAATTTGAGAGTGTGACACACAATCATTCCGTACCGGTCCCAGAAAACATCCCCGATGGGACGCCGGTGAAGGTTGTGGTATTGACGCAAACCTCCTCCGCCGAAGACCACCAGCACACGCTCAAGGGGTTGCTGTGTGAGGTGGCGCAAGGGCTGACGGATGCGGACCTGGAGCGGTCCCGCGAGACGGGCCGCGCCATTCCCGAATGGCCTACCTCTTAGACACCAATATCATCTCGGAGCTGCAAAAAGGCGCCCGAGCGCACCCGTCCGTGCAGGCCTGGTTTGCTCAAACGCCTGATGAGGCGCTGTTTCTTTCGGTGCTCGTCATCGGAGAGCTCCAGCAAGGCATTGCCCGGCTCCGTCGCCGGGATGCCACGCAAGCCAACCGTCTGACGGAGAAACTCCAGGTTCTCGAGTCCTCGTTCCAGGACAGAATCCTTCCGATTACAACGCCTATCGCCAGACGCTGGGCGGACAACAACGTCCCCGACCCCTTGCCGCTCATCGACGGATTGCTCGCCGCGACCGCCCAGGAGCACGGCCTCATCCTAGTCACCCGCAACGTGCGCGACGTCGCACCAAGCGGTGTCGCGACGTTGAACCCTTTCGGGCAGACCCCGTAATACGCCCAACCCGCCCGCGTTGGGGCGAACCTTTCACGCCCCCTCCGTCGGGGCGTAGGTCTCAATGACCCGAATCCGTCGCACCATGCCGGCGGCGCTATCGGGCGCCTTGGCAACGAGAAGAACCCGCCGCGTGTCGTCGATGGCGGCGAGCGCACCGCGCTTCCCTGGGTCGATGCCGATGGTGAGAACGGGGCTCGCCTTCGGCGCGTCACGGATTTCCACGGACCCGAAACCCGAAGAGAGCGCGGCGATTTGTGAGCGGGAACTCGACATGCCCCCTATAGGGGCGAGGTGTATTTGGGTCGCGATTTCTGAGTGTCTTGCCTAAACTGTTCTAGGCGGGGCACGTTCGGGGACTCCGCCTACGGTGCGTGCCCGCGCCTTCTTACGACTACTACGACACCAGGAGAGCGGCCCATGCCCCAAAAGTGGTCTACGTGTGGCAAACGGGCCGCTAACAGATTACGCCTCCCGGATGACTTCCTGTGCCCGCTGCTCGGCGCTTTCCTCGAGCTTGGGAATACCGACAAGCATTCCGTGATGGTGGACCGCCACCGCGCCCGTTTCATCCTGTCGCGGGTGCGAGTGATAGCCACCCTCTTCGCCGTGCTCACACCCCTCTGGATACCGCTGGACATCCTCATGTTTCCGCGCGCGGTCTGGCAGCTCCTGGCCCTGGGCCGCCTTGTGGTCGGTATTGCTCTCGCCGCACTCGCCGTATGGAGTCGTCACCCGGCCTCCCTCAAGCGCGCCTATGCAGCCCTGGCCACCTTGTTCTTCCTCCCCTTGCTGTTCTTTCTGTTCGCGCAGGTCATATTGCGGGGCGCGCCAGCGAAATCGGTCGACGCGACCGAGGTCTATGCCTTTCTCCCCTTCGTCCTGGCAGGTGGACTCAGTATTTTTCCCTTGACGGTGTTGGAGCTCACCGGGCTCGCCCTGCCCCTGCTGGCGGTCGCCAGCCTCCCGGTAATCGAAAAGCCTGTCTTCCTGACGCCGGCCTTCAACGCCGTGGGGGCGTTATGGCTGCTGGTGCTGGTCACCGGGGTGTGCGGCCTGTCGGCAGTCAGCCAGCTGCAAGTCCTCCTTACGCTGTTGGCGCAGTCCACCCATGACCCCGTAACCGGGGCACTCAACCGCGGAAGCGGGACCGAGTTGATGGAGTGGCAATTGATGATGGCACGGCGGCACGGATATCCGCTCTCTCTCGTCTTCATGGATTTAGATGATTTCAAATCCATAAACGACACGGTGGGGCACGCCCGCGGAGACCGACTCCTGGCGGAAACGGCACGGGCCTGGCGCAAGGCCCTACGCAATGGCGACGCCATCCTGCGTTGGGGCGGGGAGGAATTCATTGTACTGCTACCCCACGCGAGCTGCGCCCAGGCCGAGGACTTGGTGCGCCGCCGCCTACCGACGCTGGCACGCCCCGATGGGACACCCCTGACCTATAGCATCGGGATAGCCGAATACTCCGCCGACGACCTCACCCACTGGGAGTCGCTCGTGGCCCTCGCGGACCAGCGCATGTATGAAGCCAAGGCCTCCGGCAAGGCCCGTATCGTGGCCTGTGGACAACAGGCCATGAGCCATGCCCCTACTCCCACCCCGGCCGCCCAAAGTAATAGCCTTGCCCCCAAGTGACACCGAGGGCCGCTACGGCGGCCGCGGTCTCGGCGGACTCGATACCCTCGGCGATGGTGATGACATTGAGGTCGGTGGCCATGCGCGCAATGGCCGCGACCATCATATCGACACGGCTATCGCGGCCCACGCGGGCAATCAACGCCTGCTCAATCTTGAGAAAGGTGATGGGGAGCTCGGCGAGATACAGAAACGACGAATACCCGCTCCCAAAGTCATCGAGCGCCAGCCGCACGCCGGCGGCCAACAAGGGATGCAGTGCGCGCACCAGGCTCGGCAAATGGGGGATAAGTTCACGCTCGGTAATTTCGACCACGAGCGCGCGCACCCGAGAATCGCCCCCGGTCCAGGACATTCCACACGGCGCGACCAGGTCGGCGACACGCGCCAGGCGGTCAGGGGCCATCAAGAGCGCGGTGGAAATATTCACGAAATGCAGTCGCGCCGGCTCGCCCAAGGCCTGACGTCTATGACACCGGGCCAGGGTCTGGCTGAGCACGGTTTCATCCACGGCCGGAAGAAGACCGCAGGCGTCGGCCGTCTCGATAAAGGCTTGCGCCGGGCTGACAGTCCCATCGCGCAGGACCCACCGCGCCAAGGCCTCCTCGGCCACGACGCCCCCCTCGGCGAGGGTGATTATTGGCTGATACGCGGCGCGGATACGGCCTTCGGCCAAGGCCGCTTGAAGCGAAGCGCCGGACAGCCCCCCACTAGCGGGGGGGGGGGTGAACGTCGAAATCCGAACGATGCAAGGCGTCGCGCCGTTTTGACGGTGCCCTTTTTCCTGACATACGTCCCTCCCCACGGCGCCCTGCCCCTTCGATAAAGCCTAGACCCTCTCGGTGTGAGACTCAAGGCGCGCACACGGAAGACAATGCGGTGGGTCAAGCCCGGACCGAACCTTCGCGACCTCTGCTTCCCCTTGTACGGAATCGGAGCCCCATCCGCATAACGCGGTTGACCTCCGGACGCGACGAGCGCCCAATAACAGAAGGTGATGGGCGTCGCTGGAAAATGACGATAACGAAGGGAGTTCGCGGTGTTTTTTACCGAACTGAGGAGCCTCTACAATCTTTCCGGCATCTTCCACCAAAGGACTTGCGTAGACGGCCCTCTTAATTTCGACAATAGCCCTTGGCCGTTTCCCGGATTTGCGCCAAATCACCAAATCAAACCGCTTCTTGTTATGCGCGCTGAATGGGCGTCCTCTGGGCTTGGTGCCGTTTCCTCGGCTCACAGAGGCTTTCCATCGCTTCGGCGAACACTCCGGATAGACACAGAACTCGCCATTATGGGCGATATGCAAAGCTAGATGGGACTGAATGAAGGATTCGGGCGCATGGTACAACCACCAGCCGTCGCTCACCTTATTGTAAAGTCTTTGAATTTTACTAGACAGTGCTAAGTTCTCGCTGTGATTTTAGCTTTTTCTTTGGCGACCCTGAGATTGGATAATTCCGTCGCCAAATCAATCCAGCGGTCCGCCAGTAGCTTCATCTTCTCGTAATTCTTGATCTGCTTTCGCACTTCAGGCAAATCTTCTTTTTTGACGAACTTACTGCTGCTCGTTCCCTTGCGCGTGTAGCTCACCTGGTAGTAGGGACCGTGTTTTTTAGGCGGGTCTGCCTTGCAGCTGCATCCCGGTTTGCCACATACGTTGTACTGTTTTGACAGACTGCCTGGGCGTATATCTCCCAGCGCCACCAACGCCTTCTTGGTTTTCTCTATCTGTTTCTCTAGTGTCGTTTCGCGGTTCGTGGCCATGATGAAATAGATCTCTGTTTCGGTCCCTGAAGTATAGCATGATATCTCCCAGCGCCACCAACGCCTTCTTGGTTTTCTCTATCTGTTTCTCTAGTGTCGTTTCGCGGTTCGTGGCCATGATGAAATAGATCTCTGTTTCGGTCCCTGAAGTATAGCATGTTGCGTCCGAGAGCATCATAATGCTATCGGACATTGCGCGCCACTTTGTGGAGAATCTATGCTTTGGAATTATTGGCTGACAGCCGTGCGCGAACTGCGTCCAGCGTGTTCCCGTACCCGCACATTCCTCTGGATGCTACTGACTCTGGCAGGTCTGTGCTGCCGCGCGGACAATGCCGGCGTTACCAGCTTCGTGCGAGCGCTCGATTTCTCCGGCAAGGCTTATCACCGCTTCCTGCATTTCTTTCTGGATGCTACTGACTCTGGCAGGTCTGTGCTGCCGCGCGGACAATGCCGGCGTTACCAGCTTCGTGCGAGCGCTCGATTTCTCCGGCAAGGCTTATCACCGCTTCCTGCATTTCTTCCACAGCGCAGGACTCCATCTCGAAACACTGACGGCTTGCTGGCTACGCCTATGCTTGAGGCTGTTTCGTCCATTTGAGGTGAACTCGCGCCTGGTCTTCCTCGCCGACGGGATAAAAGCACCCAAGGAGGGTCGCAAGATGCCGGGCGTGAAGCTGCTGCATCAACAATCTGCCGGTAACACTAAGCCTACCTACATCATGGGGCACTCGATGCAGGCCATTTCCCTGCTGGTGCAGTGCGCGGCCGGACAGGTGGCTGCCGTGGCACTCGATGCAGGCCATTTCCCTGCTGGTGCAGTGCGCGGCCGGACAGGTGGCTGCCGTACCGCTGGTGTCGCGGATCCATGAGGGATTGGTGTTCTCCAACCGCGATGCCAGCACACTCCTCGATAAACTGGTGGCGCTCCTGTTGACATTGGTCGGGGTGTGCCAGCGGCAGGTGCTGCTCATCGCCGACGCCTACTACGCGAGCGCAAAAATCATCCTGCCCTTGCTGGCCGTGCTCATCGCCGACGCCTACTACGCGAGCGCAAAAATCATCCTGCCCTTGCTGGCCGGTGGCCACCACCTCCTGACACGGGCCAAGGGCAACGTGGTGGCCTATTGGCCGGCACCCGCGCCTGTCAGTCGCGGCAAGGGAAGGCCAAAACTCTATGGTCACAAGGTGCGACTTAAGGACGCGGCCAAAGAGGAGCATGCCTTCATCGAGGCGCCCAGTCCTGTCTACGGTGAGAACACCTGTCAGTCGCGGCAAGGGAAGGCCAAAACTCTATGGTCACAAGGTGCGACTTAAGGACGCGGCCAAAGAGGAGCATGCCTTCATCGAGGCGCCCAGTCCTGTCTACGGTGAGAACACTGTGCAGGTGCGGTACCGCGTCATGGATTTGATCTGGCGCCCCGTGGGACACCTCGTCCGATTCGTGATCGTCCACCACCCTCATCGTGGCACGATATTTCTACTCTGCACCGACCTCACACTCGAACCCATGGAGATCCTGCAACTTTATGGGCTATATCCGGATCTCCCCACCAATAAAACCCGCAGATTCCCTAGCCTCATAGTGTTTTCCTCTGCCCTCACAGCGTACGCAAATCGGAAGGAATGTGCGCAGGGATATCGAGGTCTCCGATGGTCAGGAAGATCAGGTCAGCGAAGGGCTCCAAACCGCGGAATCCCGAGGCCCGGTTCTTCACGATCTTGAGTAGACGGTTGATGCCTTCGCCCACGGCATTGGTGAGCGGGCGTTCAATGAGGTTCTTCACGATCTTGAGTAGACGGTTGATGCCTTCGCCCACGGCATTGGTGAGCGGGCGTTCAATGAAGGAGAGGATATTGTCGAAGTGGTTCCGTACGGTGGTCACAAAGGTCTTCAGCGAGGGTAAGCGGCTTCTGAGGGCGGCCGTCATCCAGCGCTTCAAGAACTGCCTCGCCGCACCGGGATATGTGAAATGCCAGATGCGCTCGAACTCATCCTTCAAGACCCGGCCATGCGGCCGGCAATGCCAGGCGCGATGGATGCGCCGGTTGGAGGTGCGTAGCGCGTTTAAGAAGCGCGACTGTTTCTTGGAGCGATTCCGCGCCTGCATCCCGAGCATCCACCGCAGCCCCTTGATGGCCTGACGCCCCCGCTTATCCAGTCCCCGCCACTCGTCTTTCCGGACGGCATCGAGCGCCTCGTTCAAGGCCTTCACCACATGAAAGCGATCGATCACGAGGGTGGCGTTCGGGCAGTGGTGTTGAATGGCCCCAGTGTAGGCGCGGCCCCTGTCGCAACTCGCCCAGCGAATGCGCTGCTTCTGGCCATCCGATAACTGTTCGTTGAAGAACCGGTCGATGGTCTCGCGCCCCTTGCCCTGACCCACCCACACGACGTGCGAACGGTCCAAATCATAGATTATCGTGGCATATTTCCGGCCTTTGCAATACGCGATCTCATCGGCTCCGAGGGTCACCAAGCCCCGGATCGTGTGGCCCGTGCGCACCCGGGTGATGACCCGGTGCAGACAGTTAGAGAGCGTCGATGGGGCCATCTTCAGTATGGCGGCCGCTGCCTTTTGCGTCATGATCTGGCAGAGCGCGCAGATCCGAAACTCCAGGCGATAGGTGATGCGGGCATAAGGGGCGGCCCAGGGGATTTTCTCCTGCACGAGCCCATGGGTCGGGCAGAGGATCTCCTTGGGGGCATACCAGAACAGGGTCTTGCGGCCCAAGATCGCTACGTCCTCCCAGGATCGGGCCTCCTGGGCCTGGCGCACGATTGGGCAGCGGCGCTCACACACTGGGCAGCGGCAACCGTTTTTGAAGGGCTTGACCCAGAGATGGCGTTCCGTATCGCGTTGTTGGAATGAGAAGGCGGTGATTTTTAGGTCTTTCAGGCGGTGTATTTTCGCCAGCAACGTCAGGCGGCTCTGGGTTTCCTCTCTTTGTCGATGACTGGTCAACAACTGAGAGGAGACCTGTGTTTACCCTCCATTGCAAGCCCTTGTACGCCCCGACAGATATCACCCCACCTAACGCCTATCCCACCCTGGCCCGTTTACGCCGCCACACCCATCAGCCCTGCCTGATTATCAAGTCGATACCGTGGGGAAAGTCGGATAGAGCCGATTATTGGCATGAAGATACCGGGAAAAGCCTCACCTCCATCCGTAAAACGCTTAGTGACGCCACGCGTTTTCGTACCTACTCGTTCTTTCAAACTGTCATGGACGTCGCCGACGTCAGTAAACACGCGAGGCTTGAATTGGACAGAAGAACACCAGCACCGGAGCTTACAAAAACAAACCAAGTCGTGCACCACCGCATTGGGGCGCTAGGCACGTTTCCTATGGCGACTCTGCCAATGGGCGGGACGGCCATAGTGGGCGTGAATATGAAGTTGGACAACGGGAGTGTCTTCTCGCTGTCCCACGCCATACAACAGGTCATGACAATATGGGACAAAATGCTTGAATCGAGTCGTAACACCCCCCTATTGTGATGTTGTTCTGCAACCTGTGCATCTGGCGCCGGGCATCTTGTCGGTGAGGTTTACATTCTGAGGAGAAAAAGCCGCGCAGAAGAGACCGGTCATCAGCAAGGAGTCGGTGGGGCTCACCGGCGAATACGCCGTCGCCTCGGAACTCTGCAAACGGGGCTATTATGCCCAGCTTACCCTCGGAAACCACAAGAAGACGGACCTTATCGTTGAATATCCCTTGACTGAGTCGGAGCGGCGCCTCTTTCGGGTCTCAGTCAAGTCTAAGACCGGCCGCACCTGGCCCAAAGTGACAGGCATCTGGGAAAAGGGCGACCTGCTGGTATTTGTGGATTTTCATAAGAAACTCGACGATGAGCGCCCGGACTTTTACGTTCTCAATGTCAAGGCATGGAAAAAGGTGGCGCGAGCTTTGCAGAAAACTAAAAATAATGGCGCCAAAATAGACACGACCAACACCCTCCATTGGGAAGGGTGGTACGGATGCTCAGTAGGCGTAGAAGACGTGAAACACTGCAAGGACTCTTGGCCGAACGAGAGACTTCGCGCGCGACGCCACAAGTCGCGCCAACTTGATTGACAAAGGAGCGGCGCCTGCCGTCGGCCACCGACCAGATGCCGTTGGCGACTTCGGAGAAGGTCATAGGTCTTGTGTCCACCCCCATGGACCGAATGTCGACCCCTTACACTGCAATCCCCGCGCTGACCGGAAGCTTGAGCCGCTTTCCGGCCTTGAGAAGCCCATGGTCGAGCGTATACACCGTTTTCGCCCTGTGATTCCTCGCAATGGCGAGGTGCAGGGCATCCCCGGCGCGCAGTCCGGTGTCGGGTTTTGCGAGCAACGCCACGGCCGCCGCGAAGTCCGCCGTAGCGACGGTCAGCATCGTGAAAGATTCCGCCAACAGGCGGTCGAACGCCGCGCGAACGGCTTCTGCCTGGTCGGCATCCAACTCGCCCATGCGGACCCGCCGGGCCACGAGGCTTGCCAGCTCCACCCGCGTCCACTGGGATGTGGCGAGTTCGGCCTTGCGACTGAGAAGAAACGCCTCGACGGGCTCGCTACTCGCCTCGGCAATCGCAAGCGGGGCGATGAAGCTGGTATCGAGGTAGACCATCAGTACCCTTCGTCGCGCAGCCTACGGATGAGTTCGGCGCTGGACTGGCGCACTTGCGGAAACTGCGCGCGGAAGGCGGCGAGCGATTGCAGAGGTTTGCGCGGCCCACGCGCCGGGACGACGCGGGCAATCGGGGTATGCGCGGCCCACGCGCCGGGACGACGCGGGCAATCGGGGTACCATGGCGGGTGATGATGACCTCTTCGCCCGCCTCCACATCATTCAGGATTTTGCTCAAACGCGCCTTGGCGTCGGCCAGATTCACGGTGCGCATCCCGGCATCCCTCTTTGACCAGTAAAATAGTCATGAGATTAGAGGATGCCGCGGGGAAACGCAAGAGAGACGGAGCCGCGGGAATGAGGGCTCCCGTTCGGAAACAAGCTAAGGGGCTTGGTTTAGCGGGAAGCCCGGCCCTTACTCTTTTATCGGCCACGGCATCACCCCACGCCCTGAAGTAGCATGACGCAAGAAAGCGCGCTCACGGTAGGAGCCACAGATGGCCAAGCACCCTCTCGCCGAAGAATTCTTTAAGGAAGTCGTTCAACCAACGGTTGACGAGTATCTCGCCCAACCCGCCAATATTCGCCGCGGTCGCCTGGCCGCGATTGTACTGAACCACACGGTGGATTATTGGTGTGTGGACACGGGCGAAGAGAAGGACAGCGTCCGCCAAAACCTTGAGGCGAACACGCGCGTCTCGGGCCACCACGGCCACTCCTTTTTTCAAATTGTCGAGGATACCGCAGACGCTAGCAAGCACGCGCGCCTCAACCGAAAATCGCGAAAAATGACTGAGGCAACGCAGGTCAGGCAGCGTTCCGTGGGGGCGTTTGGAACGACAGCCTACAACACTGCGCCTTATGGCGGGTCGAGGGCAGTCGATGTCCGCGCGATGCTCGACGACGGGACCGTCTTCTCGCTGTCCCATGCCGTGCGTAAAGTTACGCAGGCGTGGCATCAAAAACTTCAGCTGCCGTAGAAAAGGCGACTTCGGCTCAAAACTCGGTGCGCGCGGGCGCCAAGAACCGCGCCGATTTCACCGGCCGAGGAGGCGCGCTTGCGCAAACACCGATTCGGCGCGGAGGCTTTGAAGTTCACCGCGCTCATAGGCGTGAAGGCGCGCCTCTATCTCGCGGTTCCAGGCGGTCGCCACCTCGGCGGCCGGCGTGTCCTGAAGCGACTCCAGGAACGCTTCGACAAGTCGCGCCCGCTCTTTCGCGGAAAGCGTGCGCGCGACCTTCTCGAGTTCGGATGCCAACATTATCCCCTCCTCACGCGGAAGCATGACCTCATTCTAACAGACGGCACCCCGGCCCGCCGATGGCCAGCGTCACAGCCCCCTGTACTTCTCCCAGGCGGCGGCCTCCCCAACCAGGGCGGGCGTCTTGCCTCGTTGCCGGAGCGGCGGCGTCATTCGGCCTGCCGTGTAAGCCACCCATACAGAAATTCCAGGATGGCGCCCACCGCCGCATTCGCCAGAGACAACCTCCCCAGGCGAGGCCCCGTCATCGTTGCCGGAGCGGCGGCGTCATTCGGCCTGCCGTGTAAGCCACCCATACAGAAATTCCAGGATGGCGCCCACCGCCGCATTCGCCAGAGACAACCTCCCCAGGCGAGGCCCCGTCATCTTGCGCCCATCGCGGTCTTGGTTCATGCCTTCGGCGGCATGAGTCTTCCGCTACGGGTGCGCAACGGGGCGCAGCTCGTAGATTCGCCCATACTTCGCGGCCGATTCGACGTCCCCGCGACGAAGAGCCTCCCTCACAGTTCATGCCTTCGGCGGCATGAGTCTTCCGCTACGGGTGCGCAACGGGGCGCAGCTCGTAGATTCGCCCATACTTCGCGGCCGATTCGACGTCCCCGCGACGAAGAGCCTCCCTCACACCGTCCAGCTTATAGGCCTCTTCGATGCTCAGGTAGGGCGACCAGCCGGTCTCATTTTCCAGTAGCCCGACTTCGACCTCGGCCACGTAGCGGCCTTCGTGCACATATTCGTGCACATATTTGGTTTTCTTTCGCTGTTTCATTGCGACCGTCTCCTGGTAAATGACGGGTCCCACCGGACGGGGTCTGGACGGTACACAGTGACCAGAACGGCAGGCCTATCATGTCCCTTCAGGATACCCCACACAACATGAATCGGGGCGCCGGACCCGTCCTTCTGCAACAGAAGTGCGCATGGGCCCGGGATAATTCGCATACTCCTCAACCAGCACCGCATCCAGGACTCCGTGGATGACTTCTCTCGCGGTGAGCCCGTCCTCGGCCAACCCATCGTACCCGTGCTCGGATACGCGAACATCGCCCGCGCCAATCAGCGCGCAACTGTTCCACAAACTCACTCACGCCATCCCTCCTCCTTTTTTGGCTCTTCAGCGAAATTAGTGGGTGCAATTCAGGGCTCGGAGCCCGTCAGGAACCGGTAGAAGTGGGCACACACGGTATCGTAGGCCTCATGCTCGCGCACATAACGCGCATCGGGTGCAATTCAGGGCTCGGAGCCCGTCAGGAACCGGTAGAAGTGGGCACACACGGTATCGTAGGCCTCATGCTCGCGCACATAACGCGCATCGTTCCACAAAGGACCACCCTGCGCGTAAATGTATTTGAGAATGAGGGCGCGACCGGATAGTCGCCGGTCGCGCTCCTCGAAGTGGGTCCGATGAATAATCTCGCCGCCCAAGATCCAGAGATAATCGGCGTATTTCTTCACCGTTTTCTTTGTCCGGCGTTCGGCAATTAAGGTGAGGAGAAAAGGCGTAAACTCCGCCACGATCCGTTCGCCCACGGGCACGTCCAGATCGGGGAAGCCCGCCCAACTCTGCGGCCAGCGCTCGACATTGCCGGCCGCATGGCCGGTGTCTTTACAATAGGTCTTGAGTGTCACCAGGGCCTCCGAAGACGCCCGTGGCGAACCCTGAATCGAGGAGGCTGCGCGCTTAACCATGGAACTCACGACATTATTGAATCGTTGTCACCCGTGGCGAACCCTGAATCGAGGAGGCTGCGCGCTTAACCATGGAACTCACGACATTATTGAATCGTTGTCATCATTTCAAGGGCTTCGTGTATGGTAAGACCTGGTTTGCCGAGACTCGCCCCAACACCATCGAGGTCGAGGTGATTCCCCGTCAGGGCTCAAAGCCTTATTGCTCGGGCTGCGGGAAGCGCCGGGCGGGCTACGACCGGCTGCCTGAACGGTCCTTTGAGTTTATTCCGTTTTGGGGATTCGCGGTCTTCTTCCTTTACGCAAGACGGCGTGTGGACTGTCCCACATGCGGCGTTGTCGCCGAGATCCTGCCCTGGGCCTGCGGTAAACACCATTTGACGACGGCCTACATGCAGTTCCTTGCGACCTGGGCCCGGAAACTCTCATGGTTGGAGGTCTCCCGGTCGTTTCATACCTCGTGGGATCAGGTGTATCGCTCGGTCGAGTGGATCGTGCGCTGGGGGCTGGAACACCGGGTCTTGGGCCCCATCAAGGCCTTCGGGGTCGACGAGATCGCCTACAGCCGGGGGCACAAATATCTCACGCTCGCCTATCAGATCGAGGCCGGCATGGTGCGTCTCTTGTGGGTGGGTAAGGAACGCACCGTGAAGACCTTCGAGGGCTTCTTCACCATGCTGGGGCCGGAGACCTGCGCCGGCATCGAGTTCGTCTGCTCGGACATGTGGCGACCCTATATCCGCGTGATTCGGGAACGCTGTTCCCAAGCCGTGCATATCCTCGACCGTTTCCATATCGTCGCCAAGATGAATGACGCCTTGGATGAGGTGCGTGCCGAGGAGGCCCGAGAGCTGGTACGCAATGGCCGGGAGCCGGTGCTGAAGAAGTCCCGCTGGTGCCTCTTGAAGCGCTCCGAGAATCTCACCACCCCCCAGAAGGGACGGCTCAAAGAACTGCTGCGCTATAACCTGAAAAGCGTCCGGGCCTACCTACTGAAGGAAGACTTCCAGCAGTTCTGGGAGTACGCCTCGCCGACCTGGGCCGGCAAGTTCCTGGATGCCTGGTGCACGACGGCGTTGCGCTCCCGCATCGAACCCATGAAGAAGATGGCCCGGATGTGCCGGCGCCACCGACCGCTGATCCTGAACTGGTTCAAGGCCAAAGGCCAGATCTCCAACGGCATCGTCGAGGGCCTGAACACCAAGGCCAAACTGACCATCAGAAAATCGTACGGACTGACCATCAGAAAATCGTACGGCTTCCGATCCCCGGAGATCCTCGAAATGGCGCTATATCATGCACTTGGCAAGCTTCCTGAGCCAAAGCTCACCCATGAATTTTACTGAGGAGCCAAAATCAAGGGGGCTCCCAACTAACGGAAAAGCCAAGCTCTGCTCGCTGAATATTATGACCCAGCGCTTTATACCGTGAACCGTAACTTTTGTCCAGCCCCCGGACATACCGGTTCGTGGCCGTGACCCGGTATTGATAATCATTCCTACATTTAGAACTGCTGGCTTCAGGTCGACCTCGACTCCTCGGGGCAACAGGGTGAACGTATCCTGTATTGTCGGCCACTCGCCTTGGAGCGGGTGTTCCGCATCCTTTTTGACAATATCAGGCGCTACGGCGGCGGACGAATGGACATGGGGGTCACGGATGACGCGGATTACACGGAGGTCCGCCTGCGGGATTACGGCCTAGGTGTTTCCGCGGCGACTCTGGCGGCCATGAATGAGGGCACGCTGCCGCGCCAGACCGGCCACGGTTCAGGCATCGGTTTACGGATCTGTCACCGCATCATGGCCTTGCATGGTGGCCATCTGCACTTTCGAAAGGGGGGAGCGGGCGGTCTTATCGCCATTCTCAGGTTTCCCGTTAGCGCCCCCGAACAGTTTTTATGAGACCCAAAGCACTGGCGCCGTAAATGGCGTGTGATGGGAGATTCCCGTTGGCACGAGCCCCGTGGCCCTTCCTGTATACCTTTCGCTATATAAGTTTATGCTAAAAATCACTGGCGTGGGGCAGTGACGGCGCGTATAGTACGTAACCCAATCGGCGCCTTTTTGCGATCCCTTCGAACCCTGCGTTCGATACGCCATCTGACAAGGGACGACGAGTAACCAGGGTATAACTTTCGCGGATTGGCGGACGTAGCCCCGTTAGCCGGTCTCAGGCAAGCCACGGCCGCCGCAAGGCGCGCTGGAGGTGTTCTGCGGCCTTGACTTTGAGAGGACCATTGCGTGGAATCTCGATTTCCCCACCCCTACTTCAGTTCGCATCCCAAATGGCGCTGGTTCATCCTGATCACCGTCCTGATCGGGGCGTCGATGTCGGCCCTGGACGTCAGTATCGTGAATGTCGCCCTGCCGACGCTCCAAGGGGACTTCAAGGTCAATCTGGCGGTCATCGAGTGGGTGGCGATGGCCTATATGCTCACTCTCACCATCTTCCTTCCCCTCTTTGGGCGTCTTGCCGATATCTTCGGGCGCACCAAGATGTACAACACCGGTTTCGTGGTCTTTACCGTCGGCTCGGCGCTCTGCGGACTGGCCTCCTCCGCCGGCTTTCTGATCGGCGCGCGCATCCTGCAGGCGATCGGCGCGGGCCTCCTCCAGGCCAACTCGGTGGCGATCATCACCGCCGCATTCCCGAGCAATGAGCGCGGACGCGCCATCGGTATTCAGGGGGCGGTGCAGGCGGTCGCCATGTCGATCGGCCCGTTCGTCGGCGGTATCCTGATCTCGGCGGTCAGCTGGCGGGCGATCTTCTACGTCAATGTGCCGATCGGTATCATCGGTACGTTCGCGGCGCTCTACTGTCTGCCGGCGGCCGAGCATTCCGGCAAGGCGCGCGAGAAGATCGACTACTTGGGCACCGCCTTCTTTGCCACCGGGCTTGCCTTCCTGGTACTCGCGGTCAACGAGGGCGAGACCATCGGCTGGACGGCCCCCATCATCCTGACCTACTTCGCGCTCGCCGCCGTCTTGCTCACCGCCTTCCTGATCACCGAAATGCGCGTCGCGCACCCCATGATCGATCTCACGCTCTTCAAGCGTTATGCGTTCTGGGCGGGCAACCTGACCGGACTGCTGTCCTATTATGTCCTGTTTGCCGTGCTCTTCCTGATGCCCTTCTATCTGGAAAAGATCGCCGGCTACAACCCGGTCGTGACAGGGTCCATCCTCACGCCCATCCCGCTGGCCATGGCGATCGTGGCCCCGTTCGCCGGCAATATCTCCGACAAGTACGGCTCACGCCTCATGACCACGTGGGGCATGGCCGTGTGCGCGCTCGCGACCCTGCTTCTGATCTTCACCGGCCGCTCCCCCAACATGCTGATATTGATCGTCGAACTCGTCATCCTGGGAATCGGCATGGGCCTTTTCACGCCACCCAACAACTCCGCCATCATGGGCTCGGTCCCACGTGAGCGCCTGGGGGTGGCGGGCGGCATCCTCAATATGATGCGCGCCCTTGGCCTCATCTTCGGGGTCGATATCTCGGGCGTGATCTTCACCTCCATCGAGCATGGTTACATCATTCAACACGACCATAAGGTGACGGTCTTCAAGGACCTGCCGGTGGCGCTGCGCAAGGAGGCCTTTCTGCACGGCTTTGCCCCGGTCATGATCACCCTGCTCGTGATCAACGTCGTCGCCGGGCTCCTGTCGGCGGCCAAGAAGGACCAGGAGCACAAGGGCCCGATCGAGCACGGCGAGCCGATCGATCTCATGTGATACCGCCCGGGGCCGGGACGGATCCGTCGCGGCCCCGGGGGACTGGCGAGACATGATGTCCGCACGCTCCGGCCTCGGGTCTTGCGATCCACGGCCTCTACGCCGCCCGGCATATGCCGCCTACCTCGTTTTTCTGTTCTCCCGAAGAGATCGCCGGATGACCGATCAGCCGGCCGCCTGCATGGGTATGGTGTGGCTGCTGCGCACGATGCGGTTGCCGGCATCGACATAGATGAGGCGGGGCTTCATCGCATGGGCCTCGTGCTCCTCGTAGATGCCGAAGGCGCAGATGATGATGAGGTCACCGACAGCCGCCTTGTGGGCCGCGGCGCCGTTTACCGAGATGAGGCCGGAGGCCGGCTCTCCGCGTATGGCATAGGTGCTGAAGCGCTCACCATTACGAACATTGAAGACATCGATACGCTCGTACTCGCGGATACCGGCGGCATCCAGCAAGGTCGCATCGATCGCCACCGACCCTTCGTAGTCGATCTCGACTTGGGTGACGCGCACACGGTGCAATTTGGCGTGAAGCATGGTTTTCTGCATGGGGGTATTATCCGGCTTTCGCGCATCCCTGCCAATGCCCGCCATCGCCCCGCCCGGTCCTGCGAAATTCCTGATTATCGATGAGCCGGGTACGCCCAAGACGCGCCGCGGCCAACGCCACAAGCTCGGCGTCGTCGGGAGCTGGTGGTGCAAGATCGGCGGCGCGCCGCACGGCGAGGTAGTCCGGCACGAACCCGAGCGCCACAAGGCGCCTCATCCCGGCCGCCTCGGCGTCTGCCGGCGCCATGCCGGCGGCCACCTGCGCCGTGGCCTGTGTCAAGGTCTCATAGAGACCCGGGGCGCGCGCGCGTTCGGCGGTGCTGAGATAGGTATTGCGCGTGCTGAGGGCCAAGCCATCGCGCTCGCGTACGGTATCGATACCAGTCACGGTAACCGGGAGCATCAGGTCCGCCACCATGCGTGTCACGATCCGCCACTGCTGGTAGTCCTTCTTGCCCATATAGCAGGCTCGCGGGCGCACGACACCGAGCAATCGCGCGACTACGGTCGTCACCCCCTCGAAGTGGCCGGGACGGTAGCGTCCGCACAGATCCTCGGACAGCCCCGGCACACGCACCTCAGTGTGCTGCTCGCGACCGTGCGGATAGATGGCGGCCTCGGCCGGCAGGAAGACGGCGTCGACGCCGGCCTGGGCGAGCCGTGCGCAATCGGCCTCCTCGGTGCGCGGATAGGCGGCAAAGTCCTCCTGCGGTCCGAACTGCAACGGGTTCACATAGATGCTGACCGCCACGCGCGCGTGACGGCGCGCGGCGCCAACGAGCGCCAAATGACCATCATGCAGCCCACCCATGGTCGGCACGAAGCCGATGTCATCCGGACACTGCATCCGATACTTGAGCCATTCGCCGAGCGTACGCACGACGATCATGGGTCACAGGCCGCGCCGGACGGGGCTCGGCCGCGGAGCACGGGCCTATTCACCATAGCTCTCTTCGGCGGCGGGGAAGATGCCCTGCCGCACGGCGTCGATGTAGGCGGCAAACGCCGCCGTGATACCGTCTTGCCCCGCCAGAAAATCCCGTACGAAGCGTGGGCGGCGCGCCCCCATCCCCAGGGCGTCATGCATGACCAGGATCTGGCCGTCGCATGAGGGACCAGCCCCGATGCCGATGGTCGGCACCGCCACCGCCGCGCTGATCTCGGCGGCGAGCGCCGCGGGTACTGCCTCCAGAACGAGAAGCGAGACCCCGGCATCGGCCAGCTCCTTGGCCTCGGCCAGGAGCCGCGCGCCGTGAGCGCCGCGGCCCTGCACCCGATAGCCGCCGAGGCTGTGGACGAATTGCGGGGTCAGCCCGATATGACCGCAGACCGGCACTCCGCGTGCCGCCAGATAGGCGGCGTTCGCTGCGAACGGACCGGCGCCCTCCCCTTTCACCATGTGCGCACCGGCGCGCATAAGGACCGCGGCATCGGCCAGCGCCCGATCGGCGCTCCCTTGAAAGCTCAAAAACGGGAGATCGGCCATGAGCAGGGCACGACTCACCGCGCGCGCCACGCAGCGGGTGTGGTAGGCCACGTCCTCCAAGATCACGGGGACCGTACTCTTGCGCCCCTGGACCACATTGCCGAGCGAATCGCCGACCAGGATGACGTCCATGCCGGCCTCATCCATGGCGCGCGCGAAGCTCGCGTCATAGGCGGTCATGGCGGCAATCTTACGGCCCTCCCTTTTCAGGGCGACGAGCCGTGGTATGGTCATGGCCTCGGGCGCGGGCATGGTCATGATCCGGTCCTCGACGCCAAAGGGTTGAAGAAGTGCCGGCCGCTATGAATGCTGCGAATCGACTCGATGAGTGAGACCAGATCCTCGTCGCTCTCGACAAAATTGGCCTCGGCGGCGTTGACCATGAGCAGCGGCGAGTCCTGATAGCGATGAAAGAACTCGGTGTACCCCTCGGCGAGCGCCGCCAGATAGTCACGGTCCACATGCTCATAGCCGCGACCCCGACGGCGGATCCGGTCGATCAACACATCCACGGGGGCCTGCAGGAATATCACGAGATCGGGCGTCTGGACGGGTTCGGGCATGGTCGACGTGATCTGCTCATAGAGCCGCCATTCATCATCATCTAACGTGATGCGGGCAAATACCCGGTCCTTGGCCCATAGAAAATCCGCCACAACCCCGGCGCGCAGAAAATCGCCCTGGGCGAGGTCTTCCAGCAGACGACGGCGCTGGAACAGGAAAAAAAGCTGCGTGGCCAGTGCGTAAGCCCGGCGATTCTCATAAAAGCGGGTGAGAAACGGGTTTTCCTCCGGCTCCTCGAACAGACCCTCGAGACCGAGACTTAACGACAGGCGCCGGGCGAGACTCGTCTTGCCGACCCCGATGGGCCCTTCAATGACCAGAAACGATCCCGCGGACAATGATATTGGCACCGCTGCCTGTCCCTTCACCGAAGCCCCCTCACCACTGCCTATCCAGTCGCTCCACCCGCTGATCACGTACCGCCTGTCCGAGGTCCGCCAGCGCCCCGAGCCCGGGGATCCGGAAATCCGGCATGATCTCTACCCAAGGATACAGCACAAAGGCGCGCTCCTGCAGGCGCGGATGGGGTAGACGCAAGGCCGGGTCCTCCCGGATCACACCCTCATAGTATAAGAGGTCGATGTCGATGGCGCGCGGCTCGTTGCGCACGCCGGTACGCACCCGTCCGAGCCGTTTCTCGATGGCAAAAAGCGCATCAGCCAACCCCTCGGGCGTCAGCGCCGTCTGCAACCGACAGACGGCATTCAGGTAATCCGGCTGTCGCTGCCCCCCGATGGCGGCCGTCTGATAGAGGGAGGAGGCCGCCACCAGGGTGGTCTGCGGAAGGCCGGAAAGGGCCTCGCGCGCGGCTGACAGAGTGGCGGCGGTGTCCCCGAGATTGCCGCCCAGCCCCACGATGGCATCAACCGCCGGCCGCACGCCGTCTACGCCGCTTGCGCGGACGCTTCTCGCCCTGCTGCGTGCTCAAGGCCCCCGCCATGGCCTCGCGCTCGTCGGCGGTGACCTCTTGGAAGCGCGTCCACCAGTCGAACAACGCCGCCGGCGCCTCGCCGGAGGCGGCGCGCAGCCCGAGAAAATCATAGGCTGCGCGAAATCTCTTGCTCTCCAGAAAGCGGAAGGCATGGCGCCCGGCGCGCCGTTCGAAGCGTGATTGCAAGCCCCATATCTCGCGCATCGGCACGCTAAAGCGCTTGGGGATCATAATGACCCGCAACTGTTCGCGCAGCACATGCTCGGCGGCCCGCGTCCACGCCTCGACCGGGATCGCACCCTCGGCAATGCTGTGCATGGCCTCTTCGCGCACACCTTCCCAAAGCAGCGCCGCAAACAGGAAGGCCGGGGTCACGGGTTTGCCCTCGGACAGGCGCTGATCGCTATTGGCAAGCGCCCGCCCGAGCAACGAGTCGCGATCGGCATGCGGACCCAGGATCGCCGCCACCCCCGGGAACAACACCTCGAACAGCCGGTGCTCGCACAGCGTCTCGTAAGTCGCGGCGGCATTACCGGTGTGAAAGAGCTTCAGCACCTCCTCAAAGAGCCGCGCCGGCGCGACGCCCTGCAAAAGCGGTCCCAGGGCCGGCAGCAACCGGCGCCCGTCCTCGGTCAACTGGAGGCGCAATTTGGCGGCAAAGCGCACGGCGCGCAACATGCGCACCGGGTCCTCCCGAAACCGCGCCTCCGGGTCGCCTATGACACGCAGCCTGGCATGCGTCAGGTCATGAAGACCGTTGACGTAATCCGTGATGAGACCCTCATCGGGATCGTAATAGAGGGCGTTGACCGTGAAGTCGCGGCGGAAGGCGTCCTCCTCCAGGGTGCCGAAGACATTGCCGTTGTCGTCCTCCGAGTCCGCGGAAGGCGCGGCGCGATACGTGGCGACCTCGATGATCTCGCGCCCGAAATGGACATGCGCCAGCCGGAAGCGCCGGCCGATCAGGCGCGCGTTGCGGAACACCTGACGAATCTCCTCGGGCCGCGCCTGGGTCACGACGTCGAAATCCTTGGGCTCCTGGCCCAGGATGAGGTCGCGCACGCAACCCCCGACCAGATAAGCGGTATAACCCGCGTCCTTCAGCCGCTCTATGACCTGACGGGCCTGCGGACTGATCCTCCCCGGTATCAAGCCGTAGGATGTGGCATCCACAATCCCCGGCGCCTTACTGATGTCTGTCAAAGGAAAAAGAACCCTCCCGAGCCCAAGTTTGTTTCAATTTGCAGAGAGCCTTGTATAATAGCACCGCTTCGCCGCGGCCAAGAATCGTCGCGCACCGCTCCCTTCGTCTAGTGGCCTAGGACGCTGGCCTCTCACGCCGGTAACAGGGGTTCGAATCCCCTAGGGAGCGCCATTTCCCCCGCTTGATATTCGCTCGATGTGACCGCACATCACCCGAGTACCGAATCAAAGGGGGATCCATGGCCACGTCGCCTTACACGACCGACGTCACCGAGAGCAGCTTCGATCATGCCGTCCTCGCCCGCTCGCGCGAGGCGCCGGTACTGGTTGACTTCTGGGCGGCATGGTGCGGGCCCTGCCGGTCCCTCATGCCGATCCTCGCCAAACTGGCTGAAGAGTACCAGGGCCGGTTTTTTCTTGCCAAGGTCAACAGCGACGAACAGCAAGGTCTGGCGACCCGCTTCGGCGTGCGCAGCCTGCCGACCGTGAAGCTCTTCAAGCAGGGCGCAGAGGTCGCCCAATTCGTGGGGGCGCAGCCGGAACGGATGATTCGCGAGTTGCTCGATACCCATATCGACAGGCCTTCGGATGCCTTGTTAAGTGCGGCCCTCGACCAGGAAGCCGCGGGCGACCGCGCCGGCGCCCTTGCTCGGCTTGAGGCCGCGCACGAGACGGATCCGGGAAACGACCGGCTGACCGCCCATCTCGGGCGGCTCTTATGCGAGCAGGGCCGGGTCGCCGAAAGCGAGGCGGTGCTAAAAGGTCTGTCGGCACGCGCCCTGGGAGACGCCGAGATCGGCGCGGTGATGGCGCGGCTCGAGTTCGTGCGCATGGCCGCCGGCGCCCCGCCCCTTGCCGATCTCGAGCGGACTGTCGGCACGCACCCTGAGGACTTGCGCGCGCGGCTGGCCCTCGGGGCGCGTTACCTCCTCGCCGGTCGCCATGAGGAGGCCCTGGAGCAGTGGCTTACGATCGTGCGAACCGATCGGCACTTTGGCGACGATGCCGGCCGCCGGGCGCTGCTCGCGGCCTTCACGCTGCTCGGCGGCAAGGGCGATCTCGTGCGCCGCTACCGCGGCCTGCTCGCCGCCACCATTACCTAACCCGCACCTACGGCCCGGCACGCGGCCGACCCGCCGGCCGCCCGCCCCGCCGGCCGCGTGCCCGCCCTTGTAATAGCCGACATACCACTCCACGAACCGGTCGATACCGGTCTCCACGGAGGTCGCGGGCTTGAAGCCGAGATCGGAGGCCAGATCGTCGACATTGGCAACCGTCGAGGGGACATCCCCCGGCTGCATGGGTAACATCTCAAGCCGGGCCTTGCGGCCGAGCCGCTCCTCGAGCACGTGGATATAATGCATGAGCTCGACCGGTTGGTTGTTTCCAATGTTATAGAGACGAAACGGGGCGTCACTCGTTGCCGGATCCGGCGCGGCCGGCGACCAGCCGTCGGCCGGTCGCGCCGGGCGGTCGATCACGCGCACCACCCCTTCCACGATGTCGTCGATGTAGGTGAAGTCGCGCACCATGCGCCCATGATTGAAGACCTTGATGGGAGTGCCCTCCAAGATCCCCTTGGTGAACAAAAACAATGCCATGTCCGGACGCCCCCACGGCCCATAGACCGTAAAGAACCGCAGGCCCGTGCACGGCAGACGGAACAGGTGGGCATAGCTGTGCGCCATGAGTTCATTGGCGCGCTTGCTGGCCGCATACAAGGAGACCGGGTGGGCGACGCCATCGTGTTCGGAAAACGGCTGCCGGCTGTTGGACCCATACACGGAACTCGAGGAGGCATACACGAAATGCCCGACCCCGCCGTGGCGGGCGCCCTCGAGGAGGTTCACGAACCCCACGATATTGGCGTCGACATAGGCATGCGGATCCTTCAAGGAATGCCGCACGCCGGCCTGCGCCGCGAGATTCATGACGGCATCGTAATGGCCGGTCGCAAACAGCTCGGCCACGGCCTTGCGGTCGGCTATATCCAGATGGCGAAAAGTAAACCCCGGCTGGGCCTCGAGACGCATAAGCCGCGCCTTCTTAAGCTCCACCGAGTAGTAATCGTTCAGGTTGTCGACCCCGGTCACGGTATCCCCGCGCGCGAGCAACTTGTGGGCGAGCGTCGAGCCGATGAACCCGGCCGCCCCGGTAATCAAAATATGCATATCACCGTCCTTGCGTCCTACCGCACCATTATAGCCGCCAGACCGAAAGCCCGCATGCCGAAAGTGCCGCGGCGTCGAATCGCGCCTTCACGTCGGCGAACACCCCCCCGGACCTGACCTTGGCGGCCAGGGTTTCCACGTCCCGGGTCAAGAAATCCGTGTGCGCCACGGCCACCACCATGGCATCTGCAACCGGCAACTCCTCCCATGGCAGCAGCGTAATGCCATACTCCTCGCGGGCCGCGTCCTGCGCCGGCACCGGATCATGCACGAACACCTCGGCGCCATATGAGCGCAACTCGCCAATGAGATCCATGACCCGCGAGTTACGCAGGTCCGGACAATTCTCCTTGAACGTGAGCCCCAACACATTGACGCGCGCCCCTTTTACCGAGCTCCCCGCGCGGATCATCTGCTTGACCGTCTGCTCGGCGACATACTGGCCCATGCCGTCATTGATACGCCGGCCGGCCAGGATCACCTGCGGATGGTACCCGAGTTTATCGGCCTTGTAGGTCAGATAATAGGGATCGACGCCGATACAGTGGCCGCCCACGAGACCGGGACGAAACGGCAGAAAATTCCATTTGGTGCCGGCTGCCGCCAACACCTCGCCGGTATCGAGATCCAGCTTGTGAAACAGGATCGACAACTCATTCATGAGCGCGATATTGAGGTCGCGCTGCGTGTTCTCGATCACCTTCGCGGCCTCTGCGACCTTGATCGACGACGCCCGATAGATGCCGGCCTCGATGATCGATCCATAGAGCGCCGCGACCTTCTCAAGGGTCTCGGCATCATCGCCGGCCACGATTTTCATGATGCGCGCCAGGGTATGTTCCTTGTCCCCCGGATTGATGCGCTCCGGCGAATATCCGACATGGAAGTCCCGCCCGCAGACGAGTCCCGAGCGCTGCTCGAGAATGGGCACACAGATCTCCTCGGTGGCCCCCGGGTACACCGTGGACTCATATACGACCACGGTGCCGCGCTTCAAATGTTCGCCGACCGTGCGACTGGAGCGGACGAGCGGTCCAAAGTCCGGCTGGTGCGCGGCGTCTATGGGCGTCGGTACCGCCACGACCACGTAATCGGCCTCGGCGATCGCCGCGGGATCCGTTGTCACCGCAAGCTGACGGGCCGCGCGCAATTCATCGCTCGTGACCTCTCCCGTCGGGTCGCAAAAATGCCGATAGCTGTCGACCTTCCCTTCGTCAAGATCGAAGCCTATGGTACGCCACTTCCTGCCGAAGGCCACTGCCAAGGGCAGCCCCACATAGCCCAATCCCACCACTGCTACTGTGCTCATCATGCGTCCCTGTTCATCCATGAACCTTCCCGGCCTGCCATTTCAATGGCCAACCGCTTCAGGCCGCCACGCTACTGGCCTTGGATACCGGCAGCAATAAGCCGAAAGCAGGATACCGCGCACGGCAACCGGTCCCCACCATGAGAGCGTCTTCCCACAGCTCGGCCGCAGGGCCATGAACGGTGCACGTATGAAAGTCTTGATCACCGGTGGTGCTGGTTTTATCGGTTCCCACCTCGCCGACCGTCTCGTGATCGACGGGCACACGGTGACGCTTTTCGACAACCTCTCGACCGGAAAACGCGACAACCTGCAAGGGCCGGCCAGCGCGGCACGCCTCGTGATCGCCGACGTACGCGACCGCGAGGCGCTCATGCGCGCGGCCCACGGCATGGACGCCCTCGTGCACCTTGCGGCGGTGGCGTCGGTCCAGGCGAGCATGCACGACCCGCTCGCCACCCATGCCACCAATTTCGGCGGCACCCTGAACACCCTGCTGGCCGCCAGCGCCTGCCAGGTACCGCGCGTACTGTATGCAAGCTCGGCCGCGGTCTACGGCGATGCCGCGCCCGCCCCGGTCCCCGAGAACGCGCCTTTGGCGCCGCTTTCTCCCTACGCCGCGGACAAACTCGCCGGCGAACATTACCTCGCGTACTTCGCGCGCACGCGGGGCGTCAATGCCACGAGCTTTCGCTTCTTCAACATCTATGGCCCTCGCCAGGATGCCAGCTCCCCATACTCGGGCGTCATCAGCCTGTATGCCCGATGCCTGGCTACGGGCGCGCCCTGTGTCGTCTATGGCGACGGTCGCCAGACCCGCGACTTCGTCTACATCGACGATCTGGTCGAGGTATTGGCGCGCGCATTGGCCCGCGATGATCTGTCATGCACGGTCATGAACGTCGGGACCGGCATCGAACAAGACCTGCTCGCCCTCATAAACGCCTTCGAGACGCTCGCCGGCCGGCCTATCGTATGCGACTTCAGGCCCGCGCGCGCGGGAGACGTTCGCCGCTCCCTTGCCGATGTCACCAGGCTGCGGGCGACATTCGGTTATGTCCCTCAAACCCTTCTGTCCGCAGGCCTTACACACCTCTTGCACGACCGCGCACCGCTTGCGCGCTGCGCCACTTGAGCCACCCCTTGCGGCGCCACCGGCCGCCGCCGGCATCCCTCTCAAGCGTCCGGCGGGCGACGCGTGCCTTGGCTTTAGGCCATCGCCCGCCACTCCGACTTTGGTCCGATGCCTTAGGCTTTCAGTTTTCCTAATAATGGCGCTTCCGCTCGTCCTCCTCCCTGAGCGGCGCCTTAAACCTTTTAAGGCCTTTGCAGCCTCCGGCTTTCCCCCCTAGTCCGGAGGTTTTTTTTCGCCTGCCGCCAGCCGAGATCTACCCATGTCGCCGTGCCTCGCAACCCGCGCCGTGGGATTTCCGTCACACCAATGATCTGTCATGGGTCTCTTTATTTCGATCATATTCGTTATGATGTTGCGATTCGTAGTGTTTCCACACCATTAATTTGTGGTTTTTGGTCCCACGAATCACACAATATCGGGCCTTTGTCCGATGACGGACTAAAGTGCATCTCCTAGACTGCCCCCAATGTCGTGCACCTCCAGCCGGGGGTGCGTTCTTGAGCATTTCTTCATACGAAAAGGAGACAGGATTCATGCCGAATGAGCGCAAAAGCAAGCGCGGTTTCGCGGCGATGGACGCTAACAAGCAGCGCGAGATCGCCAGCAAAGGCGGAAAGGCTGCGCACGAAAAGGGTACGGCTCACGAATTCACACCCGAGGAGGCACGCGAGGCGGGGCGCAAAGGTGGCGAGGCCGTGAGCCAAAATCGCGAACACATGGCGGCCATAGGGCGCAAGGGCGGAGAAAGCTCCCATGGAGGATGGGAGAGCCGGCCCCGGCAAGGCGGCGAAGCGTATTCTGAGGGCCATAAGAGCGAGCCGCAGGTGAAGCGCGGTGAAGGCGAGGGAACGGAGACGACGGAAACGCACCACGGTGGATCCAAAAGCGGAAAGTCCTCGTAAGGCCCGCGCGCGGCCTTAGAGGCCGCGCCGAGTTTTGCCTCTCTGCTCGCAATCCCGCCCGAATCGAAACTCTTACACCTTTCGCCACACCACCCGAAATAGACACATCCGTCCGGGTCTTCTCTTTGAGAACGGTGTTTTCCGATCAGCCATGGGGCCCGCCTTTCAGGCGCCGCTCGATCATCATGGCAAGCCGCCATTTAAGCGCGCGCAGCACCCTCGGACTCTTGGTCCAACTGTGGGTGGATCGAATCGCGGGGTCTATGACGCGCAATACCGCCCGCCGCCCATAAAGGCGCGAGGCCATGTGCAGGTATTCGTAGTCCTGGTACCCGGCCCGTATCATCATGAGGCGTATGCTCTGTATGGGAATGTCGCGCTTGCCGCCGATGACTGATGGCAGCCCGGGGTAGAAAAGCGTGCCGTCACCGTTTCCCCCGAAATGGTACTGGTCCTTCCAGGGGTTCTTGCGGCCCATACTGAAACCGATGTCCGTGTCATAGTACAACTCGCCCTGCATTTTGTACTTCCAGGTGAGCCACGGCATGATGCGATTGTAGATGGCGGGCTGGTCTATCATGTAGCTCGGCCATCCGAGACTGCTGCGCCCGCCCACGACCCAGCACCCGTGGCTCATGCATGACTGGTACCACCAGAGCTTCAGGTGGTAGCGCTTGGCTTCGCGCCCAAGCATGGGCCGCTTGTTCACATCGTTAAGTCCGTCCACATCGTTTATGACAGGACATAGGATGCCGAAATCCTTGAGGTTGAGCCTGTGCACATGAATAGTGGTGACCATGGGTAGGATGGCGTGCGTGGCGCGACGGATGATCGCCGCGCGCCGATCGGCGAGCGCGAACTGCGCCGGCGTGTGCGGCTCATCAACCCCCAGCGCATACAGGCCGACATGCCAGTGCTCGTGCCGGAAATGGCGTACCCATGCCCGAAAATAGGCGACCTGCTCGCGCGGCGGCATCTTGTGATAGAACACATGGGTCAACCAGCGGACGTCGGTCATGCGCCAGCGGGCGCCATGGGCGGCCTTGCACCCGGTCATGAACGGCCGCACCTCCTTGTCGTATTCATGCCAATTCAAAGTGAGCCGGCCGTGCGCCCAGTGCATGGGTGCCGGTATGCCGGAGCCCCCACCCAGGGCGATGCGATCCTTGAGCGCCGCGATGTTGAAAAGCTGGGTCAGATGCATGAGCTGGGCGTTCGACAGTCGCCCATAATGGCCGCGGAACACGAGCGACAGTGGCGCACCGTCGAAACCGAAACTCGATGGCAGAGAGGACGTCGCGGGGATGGCAAAAGGCAGGACCCGCAAGCGCACGCGCAGCACGCGCACCTGAACGCGCCCGTGGGCACGGATCATGACCGCGACCGTGCCCCGGTAGCGGCCGGCGCTCACGGTGCGCGGCACATAGATCTCGATCCAGAAAGACTGCGTGAACCGCGCCGGTACGGCCCACGGCAGGGCGTTGCGCCGTTCATGGTAATAGTTGTCGACCGTCGGGATCAGGGCATCGGGCCATAGACCCACGGGGGCCACGACATTGGTGGGATGCACGGTCCTTATGAAGGCCTCACGATAAACCGTCATCTGCCAGCGACCGATCGCCGAGGCATGATCCTCGAGCGCGGTCGGCACGATACGCAGTACCCGCAGCGGGTGGTCGGCCCTGACCGAGATCTGCAAGGCGGCGTATTCGCCATGGGCCGCGAACAGGTGAATCACCGATCGCGCCCGCGCCGGGGTGTTGGGACGGATTTTGTGCGTGCTGTGCGAGAGCCACACGGACAAATGGGCGTGGGCGGCAACTGCCCACGAGAGGCAACCGGCGAGCGCCGCGGCCCTCACGAGACCGGCGCGGACAAATGCGCGCGCAGGCCCCTGACCGCCACGAGTCGTGCCCGCGACACGATGGTGTGCGCGCAGCCGCGATCGATACTTGTATTGGGTAACGGTATTCACCACGCCCGGGATCCCGTCCTGCCCGTAAGGCCGTGCAAACTTTGATCGATCTTCCATGACTTCCCTCTCCACGCTGTCCAGCCGCCGTCTGCGATCAGGCGGTCTTATACGACCTTTTTTCTGGTTCGTATTCCGAGTTCCGCGGCATACGAGCGGCTCGTCCCCGATATCGTGTACCGCGCCCGGACGATCTCGCGCGCGGCCTCCCCGAGCGCCCGGCGCCGGATACCGTCGCCGGCAAGCGTGGCGAGCGCATCGGCCATGGCCACGGCATCCCCCGGTGGAACCAGGATCCCGGTACACCCGTCATCTATGATCTCGGGGATCGCGGTAATGCGGGTCGCGACGACCGGCAAGGCGGTGGCCATAGCCTCCAGGACCGCGATCGGCAGGCCTTCATGGCGTGAACTCAAGACGTAAATGTCAAGATCGCGCAAGAAGGCCGGGACGTTATCGCAGGACCCGCGAAAACTTACGAGGCCGCGCAGGCCCAGCGCCTGGGCACGCTCCTTCAGGTCTGCAGCCAACGGTCCGTCGCCGGCGATCTCGGCGAAAAAACGCACGTTTCTGGCCTTCAAGAGGGCGAGCGCCGCCAGCAAGGTCGGGTAATCCTTTTCCGCAACCAGACGGCCCACTGCGCCGATGCGCACCACAGGACAAAACTCCGCGCGCGGCGCGCCTGGCTTGTAGCGATCGATGTCCACGCCATTATAGATGGTGAGCAGGCGCTCCCGGGGAACACCGAGGGTCGTGAAAAACTCGGCGAGATTACGCGATACGCAGGTAAAGCGCGTCACCAGACGACTCACGACCGGGAGCAGACGTTGCATCCATCGGGTGCGCGCGATCGTATAGGCGGAATGCTCGGTATAAACGATGTTGAAGCAACCCGCCAGATAGGCGGGCACGAGCACGTTGACAAGCGACCCGAGATGATGCACGTGGATGGCCCGCGGCCTTGTCCGACAGAAATACCGTGCCGCGCGCAACCAGCGGCCGAAGAGCCTATGGCCGCCGATATCGAGCAGATCGTAGGGTATGCCGGCCTCTTCAAAGACCTTGATCAAGGCCCCCGAGCGTTCGTAGAGGCAGCAAATGCGCGTCTTGATACCACCGGCCTGCCACTCCTTGCAAAGATTGAAGGCCAGCATCTCAGACCCCCCCACCAGGGGCGCGTAAATCACCTCCACCACGACGTCCTGTCGCTTCATAGACTCCTCACTTGACATCCTCCCCTGCCTGAAGGCTGGAGATTCCCACGCCTCGCGGTGGCAATTCCCGTTTCATTGTCCGTCGCTCCCTGGTTTCCCTTGGGGCTTGCACGAACTCCGCGGGCTTTACGGTTCCGCCAGTCCAGAGGCGCTTTTCTCGTGTGGCCGCGACAACTCCGCGCCCGAGAGAATGGCCCTCCCGGCCTCGCGCATGTTGATGGCGGCGTTGACGTCCCGGTCGCGTTCCCTGGCGCATGCCGGGCACATCCCGATGCACGTCGACAGGCCAAGCGACGGCGGAATGCATCCGCAGCACGAACATCGTTTGCGACCTTGGTAGCACCGGTCGACCCGGACAAATGTCCGTCCATACCCACGGGCTTTGTACCCCAACTGACGAACGATCTCCGACCGGCCGACATCGTGAATGGTCTTCGCCACACCGTGGTTCTTGACCATCCGCGATCTCTTCCCCGGAGGCCTGCAAGCGCGGCCTTGTAGCGCCCGGCTGTGGCCCCGCGGGATCCGGGCCCCGCGATTTTCCCGGGATCGATGACATCGTGATACCAAAGAACCATCGTCATAAGCCGACCCCTGGGCGCGCACCAGCCACGCGGCCCACAGTGGAATGGTTGGGACGTGGTTCCCACAGAAGGTCCTCGCAAAGCCCCATGAAATCCCGTGCGCGGGTCTCCCAGGATTGGGCCGCTGCATACGCCCGGCGCCGGTCCTTGTCCGCGGGATCGAACGGGTAGCGGGAAATAACCGCCTCGAGGGCCGCCAGATATTGCTCGTGGCCGCGCGCGCGGTGCACATGTTGCTCATGCGCCGCGAGCTCCGGGATCGGGACCGACACGACCTCCTGGCCCAAGGCCAGATATTCGAGCAGCTTCAAGGGATTCACGCTGGCCACATGTTCGTCGTCGCGGTAGACCACAAGGCCCACGTCGAACACCTGTATGACCGACGGCAGGTCGGCATAGGCCACGGGTCCGACGGCGTGGACATTGGGCAGGCGCTTTAGTGGCGCGATATCCACCTCCTCCTTGCCCACCAGCACCACGGAGGCCTTGGAAAACCGCCGCGCGATCTTTTCCAGGAGATCGATATCGACACGCGCCCCGATGATGCCCTGAAACCCTATGATCGGACGCGGCAGGGCTGACAGCGTCGCTGGCGGGGGACCCGGATTTTGGAAATGGGCGACATCAACCCCTTGCGGCATGTGGATCGGCCGCCTGCCTTGCCAGGTCTTGCTGTCTACGAGCGCCTGCGCCGTGACCACCGTGGCATCCGCGCGCGCCAACATCAGCCGTTCACAGACCTCTATCAGACGCGCATCCGAATCGTGCATGCGCGCGTAGTCATCCATGCAGAAATAGATGGTGGCATCGGGCCGAAGGCTGTTGGCGAGCGCCACGGCCGCTGGGTTGGTGGCCACCAGTACCGTCTTGTGCCCGGCAAAGCGCGCCAACAGGGGTCGCAGCTGGCGCGCAATGAGCCATCCGTTGACCGATCGCACCGACGGCAGCCGGTGATAGGGGATGGCGCGTGGATGGACGACCAGCGGGCCGTCCTGCTCGTGGCGCGGCGTCGGGGCTAGCGACGCCCATCCCTTATGGACGGCACGCACGATATCGCGACGCGACAGGCGTGGACTGCGTTGCGCGATGCTATTGATCCAGATCACCGGATGGTTGCGGACCACGACCCCGATGATATGGGAGAGGCTCGATGGGTGGCGCCCCCAATCCGGGCCTGCCGCCACCAACAGATAACGGCGCAATGCACTCACTTGACCTTCTCCCAGCGCACCGATAATCGCCCCGCGAGATAATAGTACGATCCGGCGACCGCGGCCCAATTCAAGAGGCAGAAGGCATACGGGATATTGAGCCATGGGCGCTTCGAGCGCTGCACGAACACCGCAGTCAGGGCGAGCCCGTAGAACAGGGCTTGGGCCGCAAGTACGGTGGGGCGCAGGGGCCATGACAGACCGAAGGTACCCACCAGCATGAACACGAGCGCATAAGGAACCAGCAGGCGAAATACCTTGTGCGACCAGAACTGCCAGGCGATCGGGCTTTGCGGCAATAAGAGGCGCCAATAGCGGGCGATGATCTGGTAGTTTCCGGCAAGCGTCCGGCGCTTGCGCACGAACTCGTGACGACCACCCTGGGTGGCGCGCTCGAAGGCAAAGGCACGCCGCTCATAGCCGACCCGGTAGCCCTGCCTTATGACCTCGAGCGGGATCGCAAGATCGTCCAGTATGGTATCGGCCGGCATCGGCTGAAACAGCGAACGGCGAATGGCATATACCGGTCCCGTCACCCCGACCACCGATCCCACAACCGCCTCCAGGGCGCGAATCGCCTTTTCATAGCGCCAATAGGCGCCAAGGCTGCGGCTAAATCCGGTGTGCAAAGCCACGAGTCCGAGTTCGCCGGAGACCGCCCCCATGGCCGGATCGGCAAAGCGCGCCACCAACCGCGGCACCGTGTCCTCGTCGAACATCTCCCCCGCATCGGTCATGATGACGACAGGCTCACGAACCAGACTCATGGCATAGTTGACAGTCGCCATCTTGCCGGACCGTACGCTCCTGCCAATCACGGTAAGTCTGGGGTCGGACACCGAGCGGGCGGCGGCCAATGTGGCGTCCGATGAACCATCGGATACCACCAGCACGCGCAGTCGTTCGCGCGGATAATGCGAGGCCAGCACGGTACGCAGCTTGTCGGCGATCACCGACTGCTCGTTATAGGCGGGGATCACGACCGCGACCTCGGGAAGCGCCGAACCCCAATGATAGACGGGGCCAGGTCGACGCAGCCGCGCCCACACCCATAAAAGAGTCGGGTAGCCCACATAGGTATATGCGGTGAACGCAAACGCCACCCAGAACATCGCGCTCATACCGCCTCCAGGACGCGGCTGTAGAGGTTCTCGAAACGCTCGACACGCCGCTCCGGGGAGAAGCGCGGGTAGAGCGCCTCAGCGGCCTTGCGGCCCATGCGGACAGCCTTATCCGGATCACCCATGACCGAGGCCATGGCGCGCGCAAGCGCGATGGGGTCGCCGGGGCGCACCAGCAGGCCGGACACACCGTGGACCAGCATCTCGGGCACCGCGCCCACCGCGGTCGAGACGATCGGCAATCGCCATTGCATCGCCTCAAGGATGACATTGGGCATGCCTTCGCGATAAGACGGCAACACGAGCATATCGATATTGGCATAGATATCGTCGGTACGCGCGACATGCCCCAACAAGCGCACACAGCCGGCCACACCCTCGCTCTGGGCCTTCTCCTGCAGCACGTCCCGGTCCGGCCCGTCGCCGGCCACTATGAGGGTGAAGCGTGCCCCCTGGCGTACCAGGCGGCCCGCCGCCTCCAGCAGCAGCAACTGGCCCTTCTCGCGACTCAGGCGGCCGATACAACCGATCACCCAGCCCCTTGTCTGCCAGACCTGGCGCAGTGTCCGCCGCGCCACCAGGGCCTCCCGGGGGCGCTCGACGGCATTCTCGATGATCGCAAGCTTGGCCCTGTGACGGGGCCGCAGCATGCGGTCGGCGAGCTCGCGCGACACCGACACGATGATGTCCGCGCGCTTTGTCAGCGCGCGGTCCAGGCGATGGTACAGTCTCACCTTCAAATTCTCCTCGGTGGTTCCATGCATGAACGCAATCCAGGGGCGGCCCGACAGACGCTTTACCGCCAACCCGAATACCGCCTCCTTATATCCATGGGTCTGTATGATTGCGCCCGGCGGGTCGAGGAGCTCACGCAATACAGAGAGCGGTCGCAAGTCCCAGTGATGGCGTTGGCGCAGGATGGTGACCGGGATGCCGCGCTCGCGGGCGGCGGTGATGAACGGCGATTCCGTCTCCTTGGCATCAGCAAAGGTGCACAGCACGACCTCGAACCGACCACGGCGGTGCAGCTCCGGTATCACCTGCAAAAGCCCCTTGGCGGGGCCACCCACGATGCGCGTCGATATCAGGACCACGACGCGTGGCACCGTGCCGATACGGGGATAACGCGTAAGAGTCGAGACCTGCATGTCACACCTGCCCCGATCGCGCCTGGCGGGATCGACCCGGGGGCCCGGACAGCACACGCGCGGGATTGCCGCCCACCACGCTGTTGGCGGGGACGTTGTCCACCACCACGGCGCCCGCCGCCACGATCGCATTTTCCCCTACAGTCACGCCTTTCAGGATGATCGCGCCCATGCAGATCCAGGCGCCATCTTCGATCACGATCGGCCGGCTGCTCGAGGACTCCGCGGGCAGGCCCGCCGCGCGCTGCATGGGGTCACGGGGATGACTGTCATACGCAAACAGCGAGACCCTGTTCCCTATCAGTACATCGGATCCGATGGTGACATCGGCACCGACCGCTACCGAGAAGTACGACCCGCAATGGCTACGGTCGCCTATGACCAACCGCGGGTTATCGAACACTTTGGCCCCCACCAGCGTCGATGTGCCATGCATCACGACGTTCTCCCCGATCTCCACGGAAAGCCCGCCCCAGATGGCCGGGATACCGTCGAACAGGCACAGGCCGCGCCCGCAGACCTGGCACTGGCGGCGGAACAACGGTTCGTCATAGAGCTTGCGCTTGAGCCAGCCGCCGACATGGCGCCTCGCCACGCGCTCCTTGGCCAAAAAGGCATAGAGCAAAGGCACCTCCGGGACATTCAGGCGCTGCATCCCCTTGTAGCCGCGGTACAGGGCATCGGCCAGCGGTCCCTCACGCCTACGCACCCGGTCGAGATATGACATTCCCTTCCCTCATGACGGTATAGCGGTATACCCGGTCGGCGGCGATGATCGCCCCCATCTGTATGTACAGGATCACGGCATACGCCTCTGACAAGAACGATGCCGTCACGAAGTACGCGAACAGGGCCAACACCAGGGATAGACCGATTCGCGACATGTCCTCGTGGGACCCGTTCTTGCGCAGCCGGTTGGCGGTCTGCATGCCGCGCTTTAACAGGGTCAGGAACACGATTCCACCCAGGATTCCGAGCTCCGCCGTGGCCTCGAGAAGCGCGTTGTGGGCATCCATCCAACGCTCACCGATCACGTCCTCCACGATGTGTCCTTCGGCAATCGGGAAATTGCGCATGCCCACACCGAGGGGATGGGCCTTTATGATCTTCAGGCCACGTTTCCAAATCGCGATACGCCCGGTGCGCGCCGTCAGGTTGTAATCGTTTTGAATGTGTATCAGCGTATTTACGGCATGGTGTACCTTGGGCGGACCGAATTCGTAGGCGCCGACCACGACCGCCAGGGCCAAAAACACGCCGCCCACAATGGCAAGCCCCGCGCGCCGTCCGAACCGTATGTACGTGTACAATATGAGCACCGCCGACAGACCGAGATAGCTGCCGCGCGACACGCTCATGAAGATCGAGAACGCGAGCATGATTCCGGACGCCCACTTGAGCATCTTGCCAACGCCGCTTACCGGCAGGCCGAGCAACATGCCAAAGGCGATCACAGATGTCATCGCGATCTCGTTTTTCCCGAGATGCACGATCGTGATCTTGTGGTCCCCGTAATGCAGGAGAATCGCATCCAGGATCAGGGTATTGATGATGATCGTCCACAGCAGGCGGCGGACGTCCTTCGGAGTCCTGGTGGTCACGATCAGCAACACGATCAAGACCATGTCCTTGAGATAATTACCGAACAAGAAACGCGCGCTCCCGCCCGGCCACACCGCGATCGGTATGGTCATAAGACCCATGACAAATAGCCCTATGTAGGCACGCATGATCGGATGGCTCAAAAGCCCTTCCTTCCAGCCACCACCCTCGAAGAGCAGCGCCAGCACGGAAAGACCAATCATGACCTTGCCGATCTCGAAATGCCCGAGATGCGGAAGATTGCCAATCTTCGCCAAAAACACGAACATGGATGCCAGGGTCAGGCGATGGGCCAGTGGCGTCTCGATGATACGTGCCGTCTCCCAGGGGCGGGGCGCACCGCCCGGCCCTGGTTTCGTTCGCGCTGCTTGCGGCATCAGCATTGTCTATTCCTCCTTGTCGATTCAGCTTTCAACGCGGCCGAGGGCCAGACGCCAGGCACGCGGCACGGACCACAAGCGCAGCATGGCCCCAAGACCCAGATAGGCGATACCCATGAACCATGGCGCGACTGGGAAAAATGCCAGCGCCACGAGATAGGCGACGGCGGCGCGCATCAAAAGATGGGATGGCAAAACATCGATCCCGCGGCGCTTCATATCGAACCGCTGGACCACGGTCAGCACCGTCCAGCGCAGGACCACGGCCCATGCCACGCCGATCAGGCCGAAGGCCCGTGTCAGGAAAAACACAGTCAAGGCATAGAGCGCGAGCGCCACGACCTGTGCACGCATATTGCTCATCGCCGAATCGCGCGCCACGGCGAGGCTCGACTGGACGAGTTCGACGGCCTTCACGAGGATCACCGCGGTGAGCACTGCGAACACAGGGAAGGCCTGCGTGTAATTGCGGTTCAACACCAGCGGCATGAACCACGGCAGGACGGCGGCCGCGGCAAGACCCATAAGCGGCAGGACGGCGAGATTGACGCGCACGATCTCCAACGCCTGGGCGTGACCAGCGCCGTGATCGGCCTGCGAAAAGTGCGACAGCAATACCCGCGAGAGCATATGGACGGGCTTGTTCAGCACATTGAACAAGGTGAGCGCCAGGACATAGATGCCGAGATCCGCAAGACCCAGGATGTGGCGTATCACCAGGCGATCGGCCAGCTCCCCTATGGCGAACACCGAGGACCCTAGAAACACCGGCAGCGCCGTGCCCCAGAACGCCCGTCGCCAGGCGCCGGGCCAGCGCAGTCGCGGCAGTCTGCGGGTCAAGGCATAGGCGATCATGGCCAAAGCGGTGCTATAGGCCCCCAACACCTGACCGAGTATGGGGGCCCAATAGCTGTGATCGGCGAGCAGCAGCACGAATATCCACGCTGAGGTCGCAAGCGACGCGAACACCAGCACCAGCGCCTCGCGTCGCCTCCACAGGCGTGCGCGCGCGGCACTCAAACCGACGCTAAAGACCTGGTAGGCGGGCAGCGCAAACAGTGCCGCGGCCAGGACCTTGAACGACAGGAGGTAAGCCACGCCCGCGGCGACATACAAAAGACCCGAGATGCCGGCCAGCCTCAGCATCATGAACGTGAGGAATTCCCCGTCGTCCACCGCCCCGCTCGCCACCCACTTGACGGTCGCGGGCGCAAGCCCAAAGCTCGACGCGTAGGCGCCAAACAGAAAATACGCCTGAAACAGGCCATAGATCCCAAGGTCGGCGCGCGACATGTCGCGGCTTATGAGGACCGTAAGACCGAAGGTCACGACCGAGGCCGCCACATTGGCGCCGTACAAGGTCCCCGCGTAACGCATGATTTCGCGGAGCGTCACCGGGTCCCCGCTTCGGCATCCCGCCACGCATCATCCGCCTCGACCAGCGTCGCGCCTTGTACCCATAGTCCATTCATCCCAGATCTCCGCCCGTCCGTGGGCTGTGAGCGCGCCCTAACCGGCCGCGGCTTCGGCCTTATCCGCATAGCGCAGGAATCGCGCCGGATTGCCGATCGCCGTCGCACCGCTCGGCATAGCCTTGGTGACCACGCTCCCGGCCGAAACGATGCACTGACTACCGACATCGGCCATGATCAGCGATCCCTCGCCAAGCCAGCTCCCATCGCCGATCCGAACCGGCTCCAGATGCAGGTTGTTGGCGCGAAAGTCACGCCCGCGCCGGCCGCCTCCATGCTGATACTTGCCGCTCAATACCGACACCCGGCTCGCCACCATGACCCCGTCGCCCAGGCGCGCCGTTCCTATGATGGTAAAGCTTCCGATACCTACCCCCTTTCCGACCTCCGCCTCGGGATGGGAAAAAAAAGAGCCAAACCCGACCGCCAGATCGTAGTGGCACACCTTGAGCGTCTTCATGTAAAACGATGCCCGGAGAAATTGGCCGATGCGTCCCGGCCACAGGCTCAAGAGCTTCGCCGACACATCGAAGGCCCGCTCCGAACCCAACAGCCGGTAGGCTAGGACCGACGGTATCCAAAACGGCCATGTGACAAAATGCGCGAGCGATACGGCCACCACCTTCACTTCGTATCGCATGACGTTTCTATGTCCCCCATGAGGACCGGGGCCTCATGCAAGTAGCGTGTCGTCCGGCGCTTGGCCTCGATATCGGCATAGATGCGCGCCGCCGCTACTCGGTCCAGACCCAGGGTGACAGCAAGTTCGGCGGCGCTGCGGCCCGCATCCCGGTAGGCGAGCGCCACGTCGAGCTGCGCGTAAGGTAATGCGAAATAGAAATCCTCCTGTTCCTGGGGCAGGCTGTAGGTATCGCTCGTCGGGATCGATTCCACGATTTCACGCGGCAGGCACATATGCCGGGCAAGCCCATAGACCTGGGTCTTATAGAGGTGTGCTATGGGCTTGATGTCGGCCGCGCCATCCCCGTTCTTTACAAAAAACCCCTGATCGTACTCGAGCCTGTTGGGGGTGCCAACGACCACATAGTTGAGTCGGTCCGCATGATGATATTCGACATTCTTGCGGATCCGTTGCTTGAAATTGGTCGCCGCCACAATCGCGAGATATTCCCTGAGGCCCAGGCGCCGCTCGATGCGCTCACCATCGGGTCCGGCTACGATGACATGAAAATGGTTGAATTGCCCGGACAGGCCGCCTGCGATCACAAGCTTGTTACGCCACCCGTCACGATACTCCGGCACCACGGCGCGAACCGCGGCGTCGCGTCGCTCATAGCAGTCGAGCGCCACAAGCGCCTCGGTGATGTCCTTGCGTTCATAGGGCACGCCAAGCATGTCCACCACCTGCATGGCGAGCCGTTCGGAATTAGCTGAGGACTCACGTTCGGGTAGCAACAACGCGAGCACGCGATGCGGCCCCAGGGCATGCGCGGCCAGCGCGCAGCATACCGCGCTATCCACGCCCCCCGATACGGCCACCACCGCGCCGCGCCTGCGAAACCGCACCACGGTCTCCTTGAACCGCTTTGCGATCGCCTCTATCTCCCGATCGTAGTCGAGCGCGAGCAGTGCGCTTCCATCGAGTTCCTTGGCCGGTTCCATTGGGCGACTCCTAAGCGGTCATGGACGACGCCCGACGGAACGTCTTGCGCGTAATGAACTGCTCGATCGCGTCCAGACTGTCGAGGTTCTCCGGGGTCATTTCCGCGTCCTCGACCCGTATTCCATAACGTTCCTCAAGAAAGGCGATGAGCTCGATCACCCCTGTCGAATCTATGATTCCGAGATCCAGAAACGAGGCGTCATCGGTGAGCGCCGTGTCCTTCAGGCCCATGAGAAAATTCTCCGAAATGTAATCCTTGACGCAATCCCTTACGCTTGTCATCGCACGTGCTCCCGCTCTTCCTTAAGAGGTTGTTTTCCCATTGCCACAACTGCGTCCGCCCGATCTCCCGCCTTGGCACGCGCCGCCGCGGCAAGGCCGGTCTTACGGATCTTCCCGGTGTCCGTCTTGGGTAATGCAGACACGATGTGCACGACTTTTGGCACCATGTAACTCTCCAGATACTCATGGCAGTGCCGCACGATATCCCGCTCCGTGACTCGCGCATTAGCGTCGACCGCCACAAAGGCATGGACGGCCTGACCCAGGACCTCGTCATCCACGCCTATGACCGCTGCTTCGCGGATCGCCGGCATGGCATACAGGACGTTCTCCACCTCCTTTGGACTCACCTTCTCGCCGCGACTCTTTATGATGTCGTCCGATCGCCCCACGAAGTAGAGATAGCCATCCTCGTCCATGTGAAACACGTCCCCCGTGTGCAGAACCCGTTCGCCCGGATAAGGGCCGGGTTTCAAACGCTGCGCCGTCTCCTCGGGACGCCGCCAATAACCGCGCATGACATGACTGCCGCGCACCACGAGCTCCCCCACGGAACCCGGCGGCAAACGCCGGCCATCGGCATCGATCAGGTAGACCTCCTGATTGGGCATGCCCCGACCGACACTGGTGGGTCGGCTCTCGAGCTCTTCTGGCGCCAGGTAGGTCACGCGCTTACACTCGGTCAGGCCGTACATGGAAAAGATGCGGGCCACAGGGAAACGCGCCTTCAGTCGCTTGATATGTCCGGGCGGGAGGCTCGCTGCGGTATTGGTGATCGTACGCACGGCCCTCCAGTCATAGGCATCCAACATGCCCTCGCGCCCGAGCAGCAGGGAAAATATGGTCGGGACACCTGGGAATACCGTGACCCGCTCCTGCGCCATAACCTTCACGACCGCCGCCGGAAACGCGAACGACCTCTCCAGGATCACGCAAGCCCCGACCATGAACCCCATCAAGACCTGATAGAGCCCGTAGTCGAAGGCAAGAGGCAGGCAGCACAAAATGCGATCGGCCGCCGTAAGGCCAAGATAGCCTGACACCGATCGCGCCGCGCTCAGCATGTTGTGATGCGTCACCATCACGCCCTTGGGTGCGCCCGTGGAGCCCGATGTATAGATGATCGCGGCGAGATCCTGATCGATCGTGGCCACCGCCGGGCATGGACCGATGGACGCCGCCTCGTCCAGTATGCGCGCGCCGCGCCTTGTGTCGCGTTCATCGCCGCCATTTACGATCACCACAGGCGGCCGGTAAGTCTCCCAGGCGGTTTCGTAGACCGGCCGCAGGTGGCCATCGCCTATGAAGGCAGAGGCCTCGGCATCCGCGAGAATGAATCCAAGCTTATCGGACTTTGTAAGCGGATTGACCGGTACCATCACCGCGCCCGCCTTCAAGGTCGCATAAAGGGCGACGACCGCCGCCACCGAATTGTCCATGAATACCACGACACGATCGCCACGCGCCACGCCGTCTTTTGTCAAAGACGCCGCCAGCGCCTCGCTACGTCGGTCGATTTCACGATAACTCACCCGCGTGCCCGCCGATACCAGCGCCTGTGCGTCCGGATTCTCCACGGCCCTACTTACAAACGCATCCTGCAGCAGCATCCCTGCTCCCATTTATCCTGCCAACACATTTGGTAACTCATCCACCATGAGCACCCCGGAGGCGTCACGCTCCACGAACTGCTCGTGAAGAAGCATGGTGGAATAAATGCCAACAAAGGCCATGTTGTCGGCGAAGCCTATCGCTTTCCCCTGGCGGCACTTCTCGAACAGCTTACCGGCGGCCTCAGCATCGAAGTATCCGACTTCCAGCAGTCGCTTTTTTTCAAAAGCGCGTGCCACGCCTTCATCGGGAATCCCCTTGCGGAAAAAGCTTGCGCTGTCGGGGGCCCGGTATGGCTGCTTGGGCCGGTCGCAGACGGCATCGGGTATACGGCCGCGCCCCAGGTGCTTTAGGATGTATTTCTCCTTCAAGCCCAGGAGCTTGTAGCGTGATGGCAGGCGATTGGCGTACTCAATGACCTTGGTATCAAGAAACGGCACGCGCGTCTCGACACTATTGGCGAGCGCTACCCGGTCCCCTTGCGAGCTAAGAAGATAGCCAGACAACAGCGTACGCGCCTCGATGCATTGGTCGACGCACAGGGCATCCCAGGCCTCGTGATTGGCTGGCAACAAGGCCCGCCCCTCCTCCACATAGTCAAAATCCATGGCCGCCCTCAGATCGGGATGGAGGAATTGCAGGCTGCGCCGCGTTGTCTGCCACCGCGGCCAGTGGCCGAAACCCGGATATCCGGCCCGATCGAGCCCCTGCCCGAAGAACTTTTGCGCATAGGCTGAAGACGCCGCCGGATGGGCGCTAAGGTAGGGATAGAGGCGCGCGAGGAGCGCAGGCCGCATACGCGATTGCGGCACGCGTGCCCAGAAGCGGCGCACGCGCGCCTCGCGAAAGATATCATAACCGGCCAGCGTCTCATCGGCCCCTTCTCCCGTGAGCACGACCTTGATGCCGGCCTCATGTACATGGCGCGACAACAGCATCATGGGAACGGGCGCCGTGCGCAATATCGGGCTCTCGGCATGCCATACGGTGCGTGCGAATGCCTGCGCAATATCCCTGGTGGTCACGGTGACCTCGGTGTGACGCGTGCCATGGCGGTCCGCGACCGCGCGCTGGTAGCCTCCTTCGTCAAACTCCCGATCCGCGAAACGTAGAGAAAAGGTTGGTGGCGGGGCCTCCAGGATCTGCGTCATGTACGCGACGATCATGGCGGAGTCTATGCCGCCGCTCACATAAGCGCCGACCGGCACGTCGGAACGTACCTGGCGCGCGACCGCCGCCTGCAGGGTCTCATCCAGACCGGCTAGACATTCCTCGAAGCTGCGTCCGTCAGAGGCCGTGCGCCGCGCGAATTCCCAATCCCAGTAGCGATGCTGCCTTTGGCGGCCGTCCGCGTCGAATACCACGACACATCCCGGGCGCACGCTCTGCACGCCGGAAAACACGCTACCTGGTTCGGGCACGCCCCAATAGGTAAAGACCCGCGCCACGCCGCCCCAATCGAGTGCGCGCGGGATATCCGGACAGGCAAATAGCGCCTTTACCTCGGAGGCAAAATACAGGCGCGCGGCCGCACGATGAAAAAAAAGCGGACGTATGCCCACCCGGTCGCGCGCCAGGACCAACCTTCGGCGCCTGACATCCCAGAGCGCGATGGCGAACTGCCCGTTCAGGTGGCGGGGGAAATCGTCGCCATACTCCTCGTAGAGATGCACGATGACCTCGGTGTCGCTGTGCGTCGAAAACGCATGCCCGCGCTTTTTGAGGAGCCGCCGCAACTCGATGTAATTGAATATCTCGCCATTGAACGTCACCCACACGCCCCGATCCTCGTTTGCCAGCGGCTGGGTACCGCCGGCAATATCGATGATGCTAAGCCGCGCATGTCCGAGACAGCAGTGGCCATCGATGTAACACCCCTGGCCGTCCGGACCACGATGGTGGATGCGTCCCACCATGCCGTCCACCTCCGCCGCCGCCGGCGGCTTTCCGCCCGAAAAGGCCACTATTCCCGCGATACCGCACATACATCGCCCTCTCAAGCGTGGTGGTTGGCCTGAAGCTTCTCCATCTCAGCACTGACCTGCTTCAGGAATTGCTGGATCTGATTATCGCTTACCCTAAGCGATATCCGGTTGCGCCGCTGAAGGATGGTCACCACGCTTTTCAACAGCGTCTCTATGCCATCCAGACGCGGCTCCATGGAGGCCACGGCCTCCGCGAGTTCCTTCAGGTCGCGATCGCGGGTGCCGGGGGCGCCGTCGAAAACCATGGACGGCATTGACCGTGACGCCTGACGCGAACGGGCACTAAACGGCTTCCATTGAAGCTCGAGCACCGCGGATTTCACGGTGGCCTCATCAACGCCCGCGCTGTCGTCGGCGAAGGCACAGGTCAGCGCCGTGTCGCACAGGGTGTTGATGAGCCGCGGTATTCCGCCCGTGTACTCATAAATGGCCGGAATCGCATCACGTGCAAACAGCGCCTCGGGGTTTGCGGCACCGGCTATGCGCAGCCTGTGGTAGACATAGTCTGCGGCCTCGGCCTCCGTGAGCGCCGCGATATGAAAACGCAGGCGCACCCGCTGCGTAAGCTGCTCAAGCCCAGGCGCATCGAGGGTCTCGTTCAGCTCGGGCTGGCCTACCAGGATGACATGGAGGATCTTTTGCTTTTCGGTTTCCAGGCCCGACATCATGCGGATCTCCTCCAAGACCCGTCTGTTCAAGTTCTGGGCCTCGTCCACGATGAGCACAAGCTGCTTTCTTTTCAGGAAGCTTTCGACAAGAAACGACGACAGCATGTCCATGAGCTCGACCTTGCCGGCATTGAACGGGTTCAGTCCGAACTCGACGAGCACCGCCTGCAGAAACTGGGTCTCATCCAGCTGCGTCTGAAAGATCTTCGCCACGACCACATTGTCGTCGAACTCCGACAAAAGCTTCCTTATGAGCGTCGTTTTCCCGGCCCCCACTTCGCCCGTTATGACAACGAAACCGTCGCGATTGCGGATGCTGTAGTCCATATAGGCCTTGGCCCGCGAGTGCGCCGCGCTCATGTACAGGAAATCCGAATCCGGCGTGATCTGGAACGGATGCTCCTTCAGATGAAAATGATCGAGATACATGGCTAATAGAAGATCGCGTTGGTGTAATGAACGAAAGGATCCGTCCGCATGCGATTGGGGTTCGTGAGATACGATATGCCCACGATCGCCCGCCACTCGGTATAGGAAAGCACGGAATCCGTGCTTATACCCCGATCGTACATCCCCTCTAGGCTTACGCTCAGATCCGGGGACAGGCGATAGCGGACACGCATCCCACCACCGTAATCGCGCGTATTGGCGTTGTAGTTGAAATAGTGGACCTTGACGTAGTCGCCGAACACGGAATCTGTCAGCCGGTCGGAAAAGTCATAGCCGATATTGAACACGCCCCCTTCGAGCTGCTGACTCAGGGTGGCGGTCAAATAGTGGAGATGCTGCCAAAAGGCGGTGACGCGATCGACGCCATAGGCGCGGCGGTACTCATAACCGAGGTTGGCCATGCGCCCGTAATACAGGCCCCCGCCCACGATCTGAGAGGGATTCGTGGCGATCGGCACGATCAGGTTCGATGCCGGTGCCTCCAGCAGCGCGTAGCGGCCGGCATCCCCATAGCTGCGATCGGCTGCCGCCGTGAGCCGCGAACGCGGACCCAGGCGGTCGGTAAGGGCGATACGCGCAAGCGTGCCGCTCAAGACATGGGTCTGTCCGGTCTGCTCAATACGGGTACGCCCCCCTTGGGCGCTGATCCCGACACCGTCAATGCGCGTATCGATGCCCAAGAACACGTCCTGGCGCCGATAATCCGGATTCACGAGGGTGTTGTTATAGCGCACTATCGACGGAACGTAGTTTATAGACGCCCTAGTGGTGCGTGAAAACGCATGCACGAAGCGTGTCTCCGCCAACCAGCGATAGTTGCTGGTGGAATAGGTCGGCGGAATGGTCGACGGCTCCTTCTGGTAATAGAAGTTGCGGTAACGCAAATTGATCTTGAATGCATCTATTGGGTCGACATACCACGAGAAATTCGGACCCGCCGAGAACGCGTTCGTGTTCTGTAGATTCGTCGGCGTCATTACAAACCGCGGATCTATGGGCGCCTGCGTGAAGATGTCGCGTTCCGACAGACTAAACACCTTCGGCAGGACGATGTAGTGAGTAAGAGAGTTGACGCCGAACAACACATCGTTCCCATAGGTCCCGCGCGTGAATACACGCCCCATCGCCTCCAGATCGAGATGGGTATCGAGCCGCCGGCTGTGCTTTTGATAGGAAAAGAGCCCGCGGAACACGTTGATGTACTCGTTTTGCCTGTTGGTATTGGATCTGTATATGTTGTTGGTATAAATGCCGTTATAGCCGAGCCCATACTCGATGTGGGCGGCGTGCGCCCTTATGGACACCGCCATAAGGGCGCACGATCCCATGCCCAGCACCCTTGCGATGTGGGTATATTGTTTGGATTTACGCACGCTGTTAATTCCAGATGACGCGACGCGGCTGCGGCTCGTCGTTGAAGACGACCCCCAGGAACTTTTGTTCGTCGATCCCCTTGGCGGCACCCCAGATCTGCGACTCCGTCACCTTGCCGTAAGGCACGACCAGCAGCACGAAGTCGGCGATCTCGGCCAGCACGGAGGCGTCAGCGGACTCTGCCGGGGAGGCCGCGTCAAGGACGATATAGCGATCCGGGTAGCGGTCCCGCAAGTGCGCTATCAGATCGCGCATGCGCCGTGAGTCAAGATGCTCGGTTCCGGCATCACTCTTGCGACCGGCCGGGATCAAGCGAAAGCGAGGCAGTCCTCCTTCGTGTATGATCTGGTTCACCTCGACATCCTCGGCCTCAAGATAGTCGGTCAGTCCGTAGTGGATATCGCCGCCCACAAGGCGATCCTGCTGAGGGTCGCGCAAGCGGCAATCGATCAACAACGCGGTCTTGCTCTCATCGAACGCAAACGCCGCGGCGAGATTCAAGGCCACGAAGCTTGCACCGCCGTCTGGCACCACGGATGTCACGAGAACAACGCAGTTTCTTGGACCCGCGTTCTGCAGGATGTGGGTCCGCATCTGCCGGAACGATTCCACCACTCGGGCATCCTCCATTTCTTGGTAGATGATCTTGGCCTCGCTCAGATCGGAGCGCTCCATCTGAAATTTCTGCGACATCCGCGGGATCTGGGCAGTGTAGGCCGCGATATCCTTGGCGCTCAGGATGAGCGGCCTTTCCTGGGCGGCTGCGGAGGCGGTGGTCGGCGTCGGCTGCGCGACGTCGTCCATGGCACGGGCCTTCTGTAATGCTTTTTCGACTTTGCTCATAGTGTTCTACCTGAAAGGACGATGCTGACGGCAATGAATAAAACGCTGAACATAAGGACGCCAAGCCAATGGACGCTGCGGCGGGCCGATAATGCCTCACTTGGTGCATAGAGGTGTGGTACCACCGCAAGCAACGGCAGATTGAGGGTCTCCGGTATGACCGCCTCGGCGCGCACCCGGGCATCCATCTGACTACGGCCATAGAGCAGGCCGAAAGGCAGGATGAGGCCAAGGACGATTCCACCAATGACAAATAGCGGGAACGGGGGTCCTATCGGCTCTATCGGGCGCGTCGCCGGCTCATAGACGCGAAACGAGAGGGCCTGCTGCTCCTTGTTCAGGTTAAGCGACACCCGGGCCTGTTCGCGGCGCTTCAGAAGGCCATTCAAGGTCTGGCGATTTGCGGCATAATTGCGCAGCAGCGTGGACACCGCAGATGACCCTTGAGAGGCGTGCAAGGCCTTCATCTGCGTACGCAGGAGGGTCTGGGACTCCGTGGTCTCGGCCTGCAGGGTGGCGACGCGCGCCTGGGTCTCGTCTAGCTCGTGCTCGAGCTTGCGGAAGAAGCGGCCCGACCCGACCGCGAAGGCAAACGGCTGCTGGCCGGGATGCAGGGCCTTTTCGCGGGCCGTAAGGTGGGCGAGCTTGGCGCGCAGGCCGTGGATCTCGGACCTGAGTGTCTTGATACCGGGGTAGGTCCGGCGGTAATAGAGCTGCAGCTTTTGCAGGCGGGCCTCGTCTGCGATCAGACGCGAGCGATCCAGGCCTTCCCGAGCAATGATCGAGTTCGTCCGGCCGTGGCCTGTGAGCTCATGCTCCAGGGCCCGCACGCGCCCCTCATCCTCTTTGAGCTCGATGCGGCCCTTGTCGTAGGCCATGCGCAGATGGGCGATACGCCGCCTTTCGTAGCGCGCGAACGTATGGTCGGCATCGAGGGTATTGGCCTTTAGTTTCCTGATCTCCGCGCCTTCGCGGGCCAGGCGATGGCGATAGTTTGCGACCTCCTGATTCAGGAAGGTATAGGCGCCCTGCGCCTGCTGCAAGGCCGCCTGGCGGTCTTGCCCGATGAACTGGGCGACGACCGCCTGGGTCAAGTGGTAGGCGCGCAGGGGATCGGTGTCCTTGAACGACACGCTTATGAGATTCTTGCCAAGGTCCATGACCGAGGCATTGCTACGCACGGACGCCAATATCCCGGCCTTTTTGTGGGGTGACATGGACTTCTTCAAGAACCCCGCCTTGGCCATGGCCGGCATGAGGATCTCGCGGCTCGTGATGAGGTCCTGAGCGATCTTGGCGCGCTGCTGGCCGACATCGGGCTGGTAGGCCGCCCCCTTGATGAGCGGCGCTATAAGGCGCTTGTTGTTGACGAGAATCAGGGACGTGGATTTGTAGGCGCGCGGCCATAACAGTCCCGCGACTGTGGCCAGCGCCGTCACCGCGATGAATGTGCCGGCGACGAAGCGGCGGTGCGAGAATGCCTCCTTGCCGAGGATATGAGCGTTCTGCTCGAATGTCAGTCTCATACGTTGTCCTTAAGGTTTCAGATGCGTGACTTAGAGGAGGCGCTCGGGGACCGTGATGATGTCCCCGGGCCGGAGCCGATAGTTGGTACCAAGCCGTCCTTCACTCAATATGTTGCCGAGCCGCACATGTATGACCCGCTCGGAATGGCCTACGACGCGATGGATCTCGGTGTCATTGGCGGCCGCAAAGGTATTGATACCGCCGGCGTCCAAGACCGCGTCCAGTACGGTCATGCCGGGTTCGTAGCGTAGCGATGCCGGATGCTCGACGGCACCGGTCACACGGATCCTGTCCTGGTAACTGTCCTGAACGACATGCGTGACGATGACTGTCACTTGTGGGTCGCGCACATAGTAGGCGAGCTTGGTCTTTATGGTCCGGGCGACACCCGAGGCGGTGTGGCCGGCAACCGACACGGAGCCTATGAGCGGCATGGAGATACGCCCATCCGGGCGCACCGGGACCGTCTCCGAGAGCCGTTTGTTGTGCCACACGGAGATCTTGATGACGTCGGCAACCGCCAGACGGTAATGGGGAATGCGCGCATGGGCGGTGGCCGTCATGCGCGGGGCCCCGCCCGCCGTCGACATCGGGGCCTGCGCGCAAGCACTCAAACCCGCCAGCGCGAGAGTGGCGACTAATAGCTTTGGCTTCATCTGTTCCATCCTTGGCTGCATCTTCCTTGTGAGGGCCATTCAACCTTATCGCGGCGGGCTCATCCCTTATATCCGACCAAGGTCCGCCCGCGAGACCTGATATCTAGCGTGCACCGTCCTGGAAAATCACGACCTGTATCGTCTGGAAGAGAATGATCAGATCCAGAAACAGGGTGTTGTTCTTGACGTAGTAGAGGTCATACTTCAGCTTTTCTATGGCATCTTCCACCGAGGCGCCATAGGGGTAGCGTACCTGCGCCCAGCCCGTGATGCCGGGCTTTATGGTGTGGCGATAACCGTAATAGGGGATGTCGCGCGCGAGCTTGTCGACGAAAAACGGGCGTTCGGGACGAGGCCCGACGAAACTCATGTCGCCGCGCAGGACGTTGAATACCTGGGGCAGTTCGTCGATACGCACCTTGCGGATAAAGGCCCCGATGCGCGTCACGCGGCTGTCGTTGTGGCTGGCCCACTGGGGTGTGCCGTCGGTTTCGGCATTGACGCGCATGCTGCGGAACTTGAACAACGGAAACACGCATCCGGCCTGGCCGACCCGATCCTGCCGGTAGAGCACCGGGCCATTATCCTCGAACTTAACCAGGACCGCCGTGATCACCATGATCGGCAGGCACACGATCAACAGGGCGATACTGGCGGCGACGTCAAAGACACGCTTGATCCAGGCCTTCAGGACCCCCTGCTCGAAACCGTCGGCGAATACGAGCCAACTCGTGTTGAGCGACTCCAATTCGATCCGCCCGCTCTCGCGCTCGAAAAATGTCGTGAGATCCATGACACGCGTTCCGGCAAGCTTGCACTCGAGCAATTCGTTGACCGGCAAGGTCTGTCTGCGATCACGATTCCCGACCACAATCTCGGTGACACGATGACTGCGGGCGATGGCAACGAGCGGCTGATCGCGGCGCAATACCAGCGGGCCATCCATGTCTTCCCGCTCACCACAGGGCATGAAACCCACAACCTGGAAACCAGGGCGCCCCGGACCGCCCTGGGCGAGCGCCTGAATGGCGCGCGCACGCTTACCGGTGCCCAATACCAACACCTGGCGATGGACGGCCGCGCGGCTGGCGACGGCCAGATACAGAAGCCGTGTCAGTACCGTCCCGCACAGGGCCACGAGTACCACCGAGGCCAGCACCGCCGGCGGCAGCACCAGCGAAGGCAGGATGGGCAACAGCGTGCAAAAGACCAGAAAACCCAGGGAGAGGCTCACGATGAGGCGCGGGAAATAGCCCCACTGCCCCTCCTTGAGTTCGCGCTGATAGAGGCCGAACGCGGTCATGACGACCCACATGACGACCACGAAGAGCAGCGCCCTGCCAGAGGTCGCGGCGAGATGGGTCCGTGTCGCCAATCCGCCGTAGCGGACCTGGGCGCCCAAATACAGCGCGCCCCACAAGACCAACACCTCGGAAAGCCCCAGGATCACGAGACCCTTGGGCAGATAATGCCGGAAGATGCGAATCACGTTACGTCCCTGTAACAGCTCAGCATGCCGCCATTTAGCGGTGCCGGCCGTCGCAAGACAATCCGACCTTTCGGCCACCGCAACCCACCCTGCTTGATCGCGCGTCGGACATGCCAAGACCCGGCGATCGACCCTCACCGACGCCCCGAAACCCCCGGAAACCCGGACGCCGCGTGATCGCGTCGACCGCTAATAGCCTTCGGACCGTGGCGCATCTCCGCCATCGCCGGTGCCTGGAAGAGGACTGCCCCTGTGGAATACCGCCCACCGCTCGCTGCCGCCATCGATGCGGCGACACCCGATGTCCTTCCTGATGGCGCCGCGGGAAGCGGTCGCGCGGCCATACCAGTGGCCATGAGCGCGGACGCGCGGGCGGCGCGGACCTTGTCAGTGGCTAATGACCGTGCCGATGATGAATATCCGGATAATGGCAATGATCATGCACCAGCGGTTCATGGACGTGGCGGTGGACATGCGGTTCACGGCTGTCCCAAGGAAAATCATGCGCATGCTGGTGGTGGACATCGTGCACATGGCGGTGACTATGCACCAGGGTCTCATGGCGGTGGATGTGGGCGTGGCGCTCGGCGAGGTGCAACCATAAACCCGCCACCATGAGGCCGGCCGCCACCCAGAATACCGCGCTCGCGTTCTCATGCAGCCACAACAAGGCGATGACCGCGCCGACGAACGGCGCCGCGGAAAAGTAGGCGCTCGTACGCGCTGTCCCGATATGCCGCAATGCCGTGACGAATAATGCCAGGCTGACACCATAACCCAGGAACCCCACCAGACCCGCGGCCGCCCCGGTGGAAAACGAAGGAAAGGGCTCCCCGAGCAGCAGGGCCACGGCGGTATTCACGCTACCCGCCGCCACACCCTTGACGGCCGCGATCGCAACCGGATCGCCGACCGATACCCGTCGCGTGAGATTATTGTCCAAAGCCCAGCACAGGCATGCCCCCATGACCGCCAATGGACCCAGGATCGATGCCGGACGGGTGTAAGCCTGCCCGGTCAGCAGCGCACCCGCGAGCGCGATCAACACCATGCCCAACACCATGCGTCGATCATGATGTTCATGAAACACAAACCACGCGACGAGCGCCGTGAAGACATTTTCCAGATTGAGCAACAACGAGGCATTGGCGGCGGGCATGCGCGAGAGTCCGAACATCAACAGGATGGGCCCCAAGACACCGCCGAACACGATCGCGCCGGCGAGCCACGGGACATCCTGGCGCTCAATGAGGCCACTCCCGGCATCGCGCGTACGCCGCCACAGCCACACACCCAAGAGACCGGCCCCGGCGCCGAGATAGAGCAGACCCGCGAGCGCCACGGCGGCCACATGCCCGAGCAGGGCCTTGGCAAACGGGGTGCTGGCCCCGAACAAGATGGCGGCCGCAAGCGCGCTCGCAATACCTGGGGCCAGGCGTGACGGGGTATTCAAGGGGCGGTCCTTACGCTATACAACCAAATCATAAAGGCTTGGCGCAGTCCCTTTCCAATGGCGCCCCACACAACCATGTCCACGGCGAGCGCAAAACATGCCACGCGGCCGATGCCAGAACAGCGCCCCATCACCCCCGCCCCTGCTCGCGGTCCCGGGCGCGTAAGCGCGTCAATCGTTCGCGGATGCGGATCTCAAGACCGCGGTCGGTGGGCTCGTAATAGACCGCGGGCGTCATGGCATCGGGGAAATACGAGACGCCGGCGGCGTAGGCCTCGGGCTCGTCGTGCGGATAACGGTACTCGCGCCCGTGGCCCTGGGCCCTCGCAAACGCCGTCGGGGCGTTACGCAGATGCGCGGGTACCGGCCTGGTCCCGTGGGCCTGCACGTCCCCGGTGACCGCCTGGAAGGCCCGGTAAACGGCATTGCTCTTGGGGGCCGAGGCCAGATACACCACCGCCTGGGCGAGCGCCAGATCACCCTCGGGACGGCCCAATCGATCGAAGGCCCGCCAGGCGTCCAGGGCGATGGTCAGCGCCCGCGGATCGGCGTTGCCGATATCCTCGCTCGCCGCGCGCACCAGCCGCCGGGCCACGTAGCGGGGGTCGCAACCCCCGTCGAGGAGCCGTGCCAGCCAATAGAGGGCACCGTCGGGGCTCGAGCCGCGCACCGCCTTGTGCAGCGCCGAGATCTGGTCATAGAGGAGATCCCCGCCCTTGTCGAAGCGCCGGTAGCGGGTACCGGCGGCGCGGCGCACATGCGCCTCGTCGATGCCCGTAGCGTCCGCCTGTCCGGCAAGTTCCGCCGCCATCTCCAGCAACGCGAGTGCGCGGCGCGCATCACCATCGGCAAGCTCCGCGATAAGGGCCAGCGCCGCGTCGGACGCCGTCTGCGCCCGCGCCAGACCCTCGGGCGCCTCCAGGGCACGAGCCAATAGCCGTCGCACATCCGCGGGCGTCAACGGCTCCAGGACATGGAGCCGCACGCGCGACAACAGGGCGGCGGTGAGCGCGAACGCCGGGTTCTCGGTGGTGGCCCCGATCAGGACCACCGCGCCTTCCTCGAGAGGGCGCAGCAAGGCGTCCTGCTGGGCGCGGCTGTAGCGATGGATCTCGTCTATGAAGACGATGAGGCCGCGACCTTGCGCGCGCGCCTCACGCCCCCGCTCCTCGAGATCCTTCAACTCGCGCACACCGCTCGTGAGCGCGCTCAGGATGACGAACTCCCCGCCCGAGGCCTGCGCCAGCAGGCGCGCGAGCGTGGTCTTGCCGCTGCCCGGCGGCCCGTAGAGGATCATGGGATAGGGATGGGCGCGCTCATAGGCGATCTTGAGCGGCGCATCGTCGGCAAGCAGCGATTCCTGCCCGACGAAGTCGGCGAGGGCGCGGGGGCGCAGACGTTCCGCGAGCGGGGTATGCACTACTGATAGACGATCGCCGTGTGCGGTGGCGGCCGGAAGCGAAACGTGGAGGATGGCAGGGCCATGTTCCAATGCAGGTCATGGAGTCGGATATCGGTCGTCTGACCCATCGCATCCCTGACCACGATACGCCGGATACGCACCCCGCGATAAGCGATACGGATCCAGCGAAAGCCCTGACCGTGACCGCGCGGCCGCAAACGAACCCAGCGCAGGCCATCGTGATCCGCAAGCGTCTGCACCGCAAAGAGCCCCGAGAGGTGGCCATCGCCGGCCAACAGCAGCGCGGGGGTCCGACCGAGGGCCGCCGACGCCTTATAGCGCGTCGCCTGCGCAAGCCCTGGGTCGTACAGCCAGACCTGCCGGCCATGGCCCACGATCTGCTCGCGGTACGGCGCCGCATAGTCCCATCGAAATCGCCCCGGACGCTCCAGCCAGACCTGCCCGTGGCCGCGGCTCACCACATGGCCGTGCCGATCGCGCACGATCTGCGTGAACCGCCCATGGAGGGTGTGGACAGTGGCGAAGAATCGCGCGAGGTCGGCGCCCAGCACCGGTGCCGGCATCAACACCGTCCACCACAATACGATCCGCAAAAAACGGCGGCCCATCATCGTCATACCTCCGGTGGGGGCGGCGCGAGCACCTCGCGACTGCCATTGGACTGCAGCGGGCCTACGACGCCGGAGCGCTCCATCTGCTCGATAAGCCGCGCCGCCCGGTTGTAGCCTATGCGCAACCGCCGCTGCACGCCCGACACCGAGGCGCGCCGGGTCTCGGTCACGATACGCAGGGCCTCGTCGTACAAATCGTCAGCCTCACCATCCTCGCTTCCGCCCTCGACCATTCCTTCGCCGGCCTCGTCGGTGGCGAATATGCGCTCGTCATAGACCGGCACCCCGGTCTTTTTCAGGGCCGACACCACCGCATGCACCTCGGCGTCGGCCACGAACGCGCCATGGACACGCTGCGGGAATCCGGTCCCGGCCTGCAGGAACAGCATATCACCATGACCCAACAATTGTTCCGCCCCCATCTGATCCAGGACCGTGCGCGAATCGACCTTGGCGGATACCTGGAAGGCGATACGCGCCGGGATGTTGGCCTTGATGAGGCCAGTGATGACATCGACCGACGGTCTCTGGGTGGCGAGCACCAGGTGGAGCCCCGCGGCGCGCGCCTTCTGCGCCAGACGCGCGATCAGCTCCTCGACCTTCTTGCCCACCACCATCATGAGATCGGCCAACTCGTCTATGACGATCACCACATAGGGCAGCCGGCCCATTTCGCGCACCTCGCCCTCGGGTGCCTGGGGATCATTCAGGATCTCCCCGCGCGCATGCGCCTCGTCATAGCGCTTGTTGTAACCGGCGAGATTGCGGACTCCAAGGGCGGCCATGGCCCGATAGCGACGGTCCATCTCGCCTATGCACCAGCGCAAGGCCTGGGCGGCCTGTTTCATGTCCGTGACCACCGGCGCCAAAAGGTGCGGCAGGCCGTCATAGACCGCAAGCTCAAGCATCTTCGGATCGATCATTATGAGCCGCACATCGGCGGGTGTGGCCTTATATACGAAACTCAATATAAGCGCGTTCAGGCACACCGATTTGCCGGAGCCTGTGGTACCTGCGATCAACAGATGGGGCATGCGCGCAAGATCGGTCACGATCGGCTGGCCGCTGATGTCCTTGCCGAGCGCCAGCGCAAGCGGCGAGGTGATCGCCTCATAAGGGCGAGACGACAGGATCTCGCGCAGCCGCACCACCTCGCGGCGCTCATTGGGGACCTCGATACCGATATAGGTCTTGCCCGGGATGTTCTCGACCACGCGCACGCTCACCACCGACAGGGCGCGCGCCAGATCACGCTGGAGTCCTGTGATCTGGCTGGCCTTGATGCCGGGGGCGGGCTCGATCTCGAAGCGCGTGATGACCGGCCCCGGATGCACGGCCTCGACCTTGACCTCGATATGAAAATCGAGCAGCTTCTTCTCCAGCAGACGCGACATCGCGTGCAGCGACTCCTCGGAAAAACTCGCCTTCTCGCCCGACGGCAGATCGAGCAGCGAGAGCGCCGGAAGGCCCGGATCGGCGGACTCCAGAAAGCTCGTTTGGCGACCGCGGGCGGCACGCACACCCTCGATCGGCTCCACGGCCGGCTCGATACGCGGAGGCGCCGGCCGCCTCAAGGCCTTGCGTCCCTTCTGTACGGTCTCCTCACGCTCCTGGCGCGCCTGCCTGCCACGCCAGCGATCGGCAAGGGTACCAAGGCGCGCCGTGAGACCCGACACCGCACCAAACGCCATGTCGCCCAGGTAATCCATGACCCCGAGCCACGAAATGCCGGTGGCAAGCGTGAACCCGGCCAGGAACACGGCGAGCAGAAACAAGGTCGCCCCAAGCGGATCTATGATCCTCGAGAGCGCACTCGAGGCAAGCCCCCCGAGCAGCCCGCCGGCCTGGAACGGCAGGGACGCCGGTCCCCGGAAGTCGAGGCTCGCGAGACCGCAGGCACCCACGAAGGCCAACGCCACGCCCAGGGCCGCCACCTTGGGAGAATGCCCGGGGGCCGCCACGCGCGGCCGCAACAGGCGCACGCCACCCCACGCGATCAGGATCGGAATCACATAGGCCGGCACGCCGAGCACGGCCAAAAGGCCGTCGGACAACCACGCCCCGGCAAGCCCGCCGGCATTACGCACAGTCCCGTTTCCGCTATGTGACCAGCTGGGATCGCCGGGGTGAAAGGTCGCCAGCGTCACCGCCAGATACAAGGCCGCCGCCAGGATGACAAACAGCAGTGCCTCGCGCACGAGGCGCGAGGCCGCCGGCGCCAGTGCCGCGCGCTCGCGCCTAAACCGCGCCTGACCCATGACCGTCGCCCTGGTAAAGCGCGCTGCCCCGCCTCATGACATCATCGCGGCCGCCACCGCTTCGTGAGTGATGCGGCCCCCGCGTACATTGACTCCACCGGCAAGCCGTGGATCATCGACGCCATGGGTGGCCAGGATCTGCACATAGGGCAGGAGCACCGCCGACAGTGCCTGCGAGGCCGTACGCGGCACCGCCCCCGGCATATTGGTCACCCCGAAATGGACGACGCCTTCCTCGATATAGGTCGGTGCCCCATAATCGGTTGCGTGCATGGTCTCCACGCACCCTCCTTGATCGATGGCAATATCGACGATCACCGCGCCGCGCTGCATGGCGCGTACCATGGGGCGGGTCACGACATGCGGGGCGCGTGCCCCGGCCACGAGCACCGCGCCAATCAAGAGATCGGCCTCGCGCACCGCCGCTGCCACGGTCTCTTCATAGGCCGGCAGGGCCGTGACGTTGGGACCGACCGCCATCATGGCGCTCTGGCGCGCGCGCAGCTTGTCGAACACCGTGACACGCGCGCCAAGCGATGCCGCGACGCGTACCGCATTTCCCCCCGCCTCACCCGCGCCGATGACGACCACATGCCCGCGCTCAGTGCCCGGCAGGCCGCCGAGAAGGATACCGCGACCGCCGCTGCGGGCCTGCAGGAGCTGCGCCCCGATCTGTATGGCCAGCCGTCCGGCGATGTCGCTCATGGGCGCAAGCAAGGGCAGCAGGCCGTCCTGGACCACGGTCTCGAAGGCCACGGCCACGAGCCCTATCCTTTGCAAGGCCTCGGTGAGCGGGCGATTCGCCGCCAGGTGGAGATAGGAAAACAGTATGTGGTCGGCGCGCAGCCGCCCCCACTCCTCGCCAACCGGTTCCTTGACCTTGACAATGAGCTGTGCGGCGCGAAACAGCGCGGACGCATCCGGGACGATGTGCGCGCCGTGCGCGGCATACTCCTCGTCCCGGAAGCCGCTACCGTGGCCGGCCCCCGCCTCCAGGAAGACCTCATGACCCTCGTGAACGAGCACCGCCACCGCATGCGGCACCAAGGCCACCCGCGCCTCCCATGGCTTCACTTCCCGTGGCACCCCTATGCGCATCATTTCCTCCGATCCCTGCCAGTCTAACGGGCTTTGGACGAGCCCGCCACGGCGCGTTGATCCGGGCCGACAAAAGGGGCAGGATGGGCCTATAATACCTGATCGTTGCGACATCCGAGGTCTGTCATGTCATCCACTCGTCACGCCCGCCTGCTCATTCTCGGCTCTGGTCCCGCCGGTTACACCGCCGCCGTCTATGCGGCACGCGCCAATCTGCACCCGGTACTGATCACAGGGCTCGAACAGGGTGGCCAGCTCATGACCACCACCGAGGTCGACAATTGGCCAGGCGATGTCGAGGGATTGCAGGGGCCGGACCTTATGGAGCGCATGAAGCGCCACGCCGAGCGCTTTCAGACCGAGATCATCTTTGACCATATCCATACCGCCGATCTCGGCCAGAGGCCCTTTTCCCTGAAGGGCGACGCCGCGGAATACACGTGCGACGCCCTCGTCATTGCCACCGGCGCCTCCGCCAAGTATCTCGGGATACCATCCGAGGAACGCTTCCGGGGAAAAGGGGTGTCGGCCTGCGCCACCTGTGACGGCTTCTTTTACAAGGGTCAGGCCGTGGCCGTGATCGGCGGGGGCAACACCGCCGTGGAGGAGGCCCTGTACCTCTCGGCCATCGCCTCCGAGGTGGTCGTCGTCCACCGCCGGGACCGCTTCAAGGCCGAGGCGATACTGATCGATCAGCTGATGGCCAAGACCCGCGACGGCAACATCCGTATCGAGTGGAATGCGGACCTAGACGAGATCTTAGGCGACAAGAACGGCGTGACCGGTATCCGCATCAAGACCCCCGACGGACCCAAGGACATTCCTGTCCATGGCGTGTTCGTGGCCATCGGGCACGCACCCAATACCGGTCTTTTCGAAGGCCAGATCGACATGGTCAAGGGCTATATCAAGACCGGCCATATCGAGGGCCATCTGACGGCGACTAGCGTGCCTGGGGTGTTCGCGGCCGGCGACGTGCAGGACTTCATCTATCGCCAGGCGGTGACTTCGGCCGGCAGCGGCTGCATGGCGGCCCTCGATGCCGAACGCTATCTCGGGACGCTCGCAGGGAATGATGCTCATGGCGGACAAACCTGACGATACGCCCTCCTCATTTGCGCGCGCCATGACCGGTGTGCGCAAGCTCACCCAGGATCGGGTAGCGCCGTTTCGGCCGCGCCTACGCCCCATTCCTCGTCAATCGCGACGCGACCACGAGGCGGTGATCGTCGAGATGCTGACGTTCAGCCCGCAGGATATCGACCTCGCGACCGGCGACGAACTGTTGTTCCGGCGGCCCGGCATCGACAAGGAGACCGTGCGACGCATGAAACGCGGGCAATTCGCCCTCGAAGGCGAGCTCGACCTTCATGGACTGACCGTGGAGCAGGCGCGCGCGGCCTTCGCCGCGTTCCTGCACGAGGCGGCGCGTCAGGGGCTACGGTGCGTGCGCATCATCCACGGCAAGGGCCTGGGGTCGGAGGCGAGACTCCCGGTCCTGAAGGGCTTCGTAAACCGCTGGCTTCGGCAGACGAACGCGGTGCTCGCCTTTTGTTCGGCGCGTCCCGAGCAAGGCGGGACCGGCGCTGTCACCGTGCTGTTGCGGCGCCGATCCTAGGGCTTGCGGGGTCCGTCCAAGAGTACGATGGCGTGCGCGCTCATGCCCTCCGCGCGGCCGGTGTAACCCATGCCTTCGGTGGTCGTCGCCTTGACATTGACACAATCGACGGCCACCTCGAGATCGGCGGCCAAATGCTCCGCCATCCGCCCCACGAACGGCGCCAGACGCGGGGCCTCGGCTACTATGGTGGCATCCATGTTGACCACGAAGAGCCCCCGCTCCTTGATCATGGCGATCACCGCACGCAACAGCATGCGGCTGTCGCAATCGCGGTAGCGGGGATCCTTGGCCGGGAAATGTCGCCCGAGGTCGCCGAGCGCGGCGGCCCCGAGACAGGCACTCGTCACCGCATGGGTCAGGACATCGGCATCGGAATGACCCGCAAGCCCGCGCGGATGCGCGATGGTCACCCCTCCCAAGATCAACGGCCGCCCCGCGACCAGGCCGTGCGCATCGAACCCCTGTCCTATCCGCATATCGCCGTCATTTTCCTTCTTGTTGGGATTTTTGCCATGCCAGATAGATCTCGGCCAGGACCAGATCCTCGGGCGTCGTGATCTTGATGTTGTCCTGATGACCGGCCACGAGCCGCGGACGGCCCCCCATGCGCTCGATGGCGCCCGCCTCATCGGTGACGAGTTCATGCGCCGCCACCACGCTCGTAAGCGCCGCCTGCAATCTGCCGAAACGAAACACCTGTGGCGTCTGGGCGAGCCACAGATCGCGGCGATCGATGGTGGCGGTGATTGCCCCCAGGGCCCCGCCACGCTTGACGGTGTCGGCCACCGGGCACGCGAGGAGCGCCCCATCGGGGGCCTCGAGCGCGGCCTTGTAGAGGCGTTGCAGATCGGTGCCCCGCACACAGGGACGGGCGGCATCATGGACGAACACGAGATCGTCCTCCGCCGCCTGATCGGTCAGGGCGGCCAGCCCATTTAACACCGTGAGGGCGCGCTCGGCGCCCCCCGTGAAGGTCACGAGCGGAGTCGTAAGCGACAGGCGCAGTTCGGGCCAGTAGGGATCCTCCGCCGCCAGGCCCACGGCGATGGCGCGCGCGCCGAGATCGTCGAGACGACGCAGGGTATGCGCCAGCACCGGCGTGCCCGCAAGCGGGAGATACTGCTTGGGCTGGGGAGATCCGAACCTGAGCCCGCGGCCGGCCGCCGGCACGATCACGAAGACACGTGGAGACGATGTCACACGCCCTCGGACCCCACGCCGACGGAAGAGCGAATGATGTCGCGGGCGGCCTCGACGGTCACGCCCTGGACCGCGGCCAGCTCGCGCGCCAGATATCCGTCAGCCATCTCCAAAAGGCGCGCCTCCTCGAATGACAACCCGGCCCCGGCCTTCAGGCGCATCAGATCACGCACCGCCGAGCCCACCTGGAGAACGCCGCCGGACTGGATGCGGCGTTCGAGATCCTTGTAATGCTCGGCCCAATGTCCCGACGGGCGGGCACTGCTCTTGTCGGCCAGGACCTCCAGCAGGTCCTTTACATCCTTGCCGCGCAGCAGCGGACGCAGGCCGTTACTGACGGCCTTGGTTTTGGGTACCTTGATGGTGACGCGATTCTCGGGGATGCGGATGACGTAACAGAGCTCGTGCTCGACCCCGAACACCACCTCCTCCATGGCCTCTATGACTCCGACACCGGCAGAGGGGTAGAAAACATCCTGTCCGACCTCGAACTCGCGCTCCTTCATAAGGATTTGACGGCATGCATCGCGGCCATCGCGCAGGGGCGATATGCAACGCGCCGGCCCCCGAGGGCTTGGACGTCATATTTCGCCATCACCGCCTCTCCGTCAGTCGGGCCCATGAAAAACGCGCATTCCATCACTGTCTTGACCATAAGCCCCTCGATGGCCGCCGATCCGCGATGATCGCTCACTGGCAAGGGCTTTATTATGCCCTGAACCGCGGCCACACGACAACGCGACCGAAGGGACTCATCGCCCGGATCGTCCGTATCTGGCAAAACCGCGTGGCCGCAGACGAGCCTACGAGGACCGGAAAATGCGCGCCCAAAGACCGCATGGTCGCGCGTCATGGCGAGCGGCAGGTCTGCGCGCCCGGCCAACCGCCACGCCCTCCCTCCTCACGGTGCCATAGTTTGGATTACAATGCCGCCCCTATGCCGATGTCCGTCCCCGAGTTGCACACAATCCATTCCCCCCTGAACCCGCCGGCACCGTCTGGATCCGAGCACTGGGTGGGGCTCCATGCCAGCGCCCGAGGATTGGCGCTGGCGCGCGCCGCCGAGGCCGGGCGCCTCCTTATCGTCGTCACGCGGGACGTGCGTTCGCGCGAACGACTGGAAGACGAGATCGCCTTCTACCGCGACCCGAACGGGCCACCGATCCTCACCTTCCCGGACTGGGAGTGTCTGCCATACGACCGCTTTTCGCCTCATCCGGACATCCTATCGGAACGCCTGGCGACACTCGCCGCCCTGCCGCACCTCACCCATGGCCTGGTGCTCACGGCTGCGGCCACGCTCATGCACTATCTGCCGCCGGCCTCGCACCTGCTCGGCCACAGCTTCCTCCTGCAAGTCGGCGACAGGCTCGATATCGAACGCTTTCGCGAGCGCCTCGTGCAGGCCGCCTATAACGCCGTGGGTCAGGTCATGGAGGCCGGTGAATTCGCCATCCGCGGCGGACTCATCGACCTGTTCCCCATGGGGGCCGGCCGCGCCTATCGCATCGACCTCTTCGACGATGTGGTGGAATCGATTCGCACCTTCGACCCCGAGACCCAGCGCTCGCAGGAGACCCTGCCGGAGATACGCGTATTACCGGCACGCGAACACCCGCTCACGACTGATGCCATTCAGACCTTCCGGTCGAATTATCGGGCGGCGTTCGCCGGCGACCCGCGCGCAAGCCTCATATACCGCGAGGTGAGCGAAGGTCGCAGTCCGGCGGGCATCGAATATTATCTGCCGCTCTTTTTTGCAGAGATCGCGACCTTCGCCGACTATCTGCCGGCGCATGCAGCGCTCGTGCTCATGGAAGGGGCACGCGCGCAGACCGAGCACTTCGAACGGGAAACGGCGGAACGCTATGAGGCCTCCCGCGGACATATCGAACGGCCGGTGCTTCCACCCGACCGGTTGTTTCTGACGGCCGCCGGACTCAAGGATCGCCTGGAGCGGTTTCCCGAGATCTCGCTCGATGCCGAAGGGGCCGGCATTGTCCGGCACTTCGCAACCCGCGAACCACCGTCTTTGCCGCAAGACACCCACGCCCCCGAGCCCTATGCGGCGTTGCTTGCGGCGCTCGCTGCCGGTACGCGACGCACGCTCATAGTCGCCGAGGCGGCCGGCCGACGCGAGGCCTTGCGCGAAGCGCTCACCGCCCACGGGTACCGTCCGCAGAGCTTCGATTCGTGGCATGCCTTCGTCCTGGATCAGGCGCCGCTCGGCCTCATGTCCGCGCCCCTCGACCGTGGGCTAGAGCTCGATGAACCGGCGCTGCGCGTTATCGTCGAATCGCAACTCTACGGTGAGCGCGCGCAACAGAGACGACGACGCGTAAAGACCCGCGATCGGCAGACCCTCATAAAAGGGCTTGGCGAACTGCACACCGGGGATGCTGTGGTGCACGAGGATCATGGCGTGGGTCGCTACCTCGGACTCGTGAGACTTTCGGTCTCCGATATCGAAAACGAGTTTCTGGCGCTCGAATATGCGGGCGGCGACAAACTCTATGTGCCGGTGACGGACCTCCACCTCCTCGGCCGCTACACCGGCACCGATCCCGAGCACGCGCCCCTGCACAAACTCGGCAACGAGGCCTGGGACAAGGCCAAGCGCCGCGCCGAGGAAAAGGCGCGCGATGCCGCAGCCGAGCTCTTGGAGATCTACGCCCGCCGTGCCGCGCGACCGGGACATGCATTTGCAGCGCGCGGCCCCGAGTACGCGCGGTTCGCGGACGCCTTTCCGTTCGAAGAGACCCCCGACCAGACACGCGTCATAGCCGAGGTCTTGACCGACATGGAAAGCCCGCGGCCCATGGATCGCCTGGTATGCGGGGACGTCGGCTTCGGCAAGACCGAGGTGGCGATGCGCGCGGCGTTCCTCGCCGTCCAGGATCATAGACAGGTCGCGGTCCTCGTGCCCACCACGCTGCTTGCCCAGCAGCATTACCAGAACTTTCGTGACCGCTTCGCCGATCTCCCCGTGGAGATCGAACTCTTGTCGCGATTTCGCACGCATCAGGAGATCGAGGAGGCCCTGCGCCGCCTCGAGAGCGGCCGCGTCGACATCGTCATAGGAACGCACAGGCTCTTGCAAGAAGACGTGCGCTTCCAGGCGCTCGGACTTGTCATCGTCGACGAGGAGCATCGCTTCGGGGTCCGGCAGAAGGAGCGCATGAAGGCGCTACGCGCCCACGTCGACATCTTGACACTGACCGCGACCCCCTTGCCGCGCACCTTGAACATGGCGCTCGCCGGGATACGCGACGTGTCCTTGATCGGCACGCCACCCCAGGACCGGCTATCGATCAAGACCTTCGTGACCCCGTGGGATACGGCGCTGATCCGCGAGGCGTGCCTGCGCGAAGTACGCCGTGGCGGCCAGGTCTATTTCCTGCACAACGACGTGCGTTCAATGGCGCGGCGCGAGCATGAACTGAAGGCCTTGCTGCCGGAAATCGACATCCGCGTCGCCCACGGGCAGATGCCGGAGCGCGAACTCGAGCGCGTCATGCTCGACTTTTATCATCAGCGCTTTCACATCCTGCTGTGCAGCACCATCATAGAGACCGGCATCGACGTCCCGACCGCCAACACCATTATCATCGAAAGGGCCGACCGCTTCGGTCTGGCCCAGCTCCACCAGCTGCGCGGACGCGTCGGTCGTTCACGCCATCGGGCCTACGCCTATCTTCTGACCCCCGATCCCGCGGCGCTTACCGCCGATGCCCGCAAGCGCCTCGACGCGATCGCCTCCCTGGAAGACCTCGGGGTGGGCTTCGCGCTGGCCTCGCACGATCTCGAGATCCGCGGGGCCGGGGAGCTTCTCGGGGAATCGCAGAGCGGTCAGATCAACGAAGTGGGCTTTGGGCTCTACAGCGAACTCCTGGAGCGCGCGGTCGCGACCCTGAAGGCCGGACGCGAGGGCGTCGGCGAATCCGCGCTCTTCACCCGCCCGACCGACATTGAGTTACACGTGCCGGCCTTGCTCCCCGAGGACTATTGCCCCGACCCGCACCTGCGGCTCGTATTCTACAAGCGCATTACGAGCGCCGCGTCCGACGAGGAACTAGACGACCTGGCCGGCGAACTGGCGGACCGCTTCGGGACACCTCCCAAGGCCACCACCCGCCTCTTTCGTCTCGCGCGCCTAAGACGTCTCGCCCGGCCGCTTGGCATCACCCGCATCGATGCCGGTCCCAAGGGCGCGCGCCTCCAGTTTACGCCAAACCCGGCCCTGGACCCGGCAGACCTCATCGCGCTCATGCAAGCGGCGCCCCGGCAATACCGTCTGGACGGACCCAACGGCCTGCGCGTCCAGGTCGAGTGGACCGATCCAGATACCCGTATCGACGGTATCATGGCGCTCGTCGCCCGTCTCGCGTCCGGGGCACAGCCCATGAAACCCCCAGCCCAGACCCCATCGCGCCCGCGCGCGCGCTAACCCCCTCGCCCCACATCAAGGTTACAACCCTTGCCGGCATGGGCTGGGGGCGGGCGTAGCTGCTGAGCGCCTCCGCCACCCCACCATCACTGCGGGGGCCCGCAACACATCGGCAGGGGCGTGATGGACGACGGGAGCCATGGACCCGCGGGCCGGTCGCGAGCCGCGCGCGGGAGACTTGCGCCACACGAACACGTCGCCATCACCCAAGCCCGCGCCCAGGCATCGGAAAGGCCCCCCGGGGCGCTGCGCGCCCCGCAGGCCCGGAAACGCGGCTATAATTCCGTTGTCGCCATCGAGAATGTCGTCATTCCACCCGGCGCCATGGCCGGCCGGGAACGGTCCGCGCGGAACGACGGATCACGCGCGGAAAAGCGCTTGCGGGGGTGCCATACGAATCAAGGGAGGTGTTGGGCCCATAGTGCGACGTGGGCGCCGGGCAGTTTTTGGCCCAACCGCGCGCGCCACCGGACATTCACGGGCGATGCCAGACGCCCTGTGGCGCATACGGGCACCGGCGTCGCGCCATGAGGCCATCGCGAGATCGCGTACGGCTCCTGCTTTTCGTGAGTTCGATCGCCCTGTTCAGCTATTCCCTGTCCCTTCCGGCACTCCTCTTCGCGCATCACCGCCCGCTGTCGGGGCTCACGATCCTGGCATCGGGGTGGTGGGGCATGCTCTTTTTTCAGTTTGCCTGGTTCGCCAATCCGGCATACGCCTTTGCGCTCTTCTGGTATCTGCGCCACGAAAGGTCCAATACGGCCTTCCTGTCCGGACTTGCCCTGCTCCTCGGGGCTACCTCGCTTGGAACGAAGGAATGGTGGTTCAACGAAGGGGGCGGCACACCGATCACCGGTCTCGGGAGCGCGTTTGTAGTCTGGATGTCAAGCTTCGTTTGTTTGCTGGCGGCAGGCGTCATTCCCGCCACACCCGGTACACCGCCCGGGATGTCGCCGGCACCCGACCCGTAGCGCCCCGTCGGAGTCTCAATAGGCGAAGGAGCCACAGCAACCATCATAGTGAATTCGCCCGGTACACCAACCCGCGACCGGAGTCGCGGCCTTTATTCCGGAGAACACCGCGGTGCCGCATTGGAAGGTTACCCGAAAGCCGTGGCTTGCGACCCGGCGGATTTCCCGGTCGGGCGACACCGGCGGCCGAATCGTGCCCGAAGAACCGCATCCTGTGCGTCTGTCTCAAAGTCCCCGGCTCGCGTCGGCCATCCCTCGTGACTTGCTGAAATCACCACGCCACGTCGGGGATACGGGCGATTCGCCCAATTGAGCGCCATTCCTCCCGCGACGGCCTCCGGGGTGTCCACCGCAACCCGTTTTGGGGCCCAGGACCCTCTCCCGTCTTGCGTAACCCTAAAAGTCCCCTGCGGGGTCGTCAGAATCACCGCAAGCCGGCGTCTGGCGTCGCTTTCGCGGACTGCCGAGCGAAGTCCACTGCGGTTTTTACGCGGCCGCGCCCAAGCAGTCCGTTCCTGCCTTTTTGGCCAAAAGACCACCGGCTTCATGTCGCGACCTTCGCCAACCGCTGGCCTCGCCCCTCAAGCGTCCTGTTCGGCGAAACCCTCGGGGAATAATACGCTCTCGTAGCCGAAAAATTTGAGATCATGGATGCGTGAAGGGTACAGAATACCGTCCAGATGGTCACACTCATGCTGCACGACGCGCGCATGAAAACCCTCGACCTCGCGGTCGATCACCGCACCATCGATGCCAAAGCCCCGATAACGTACGCGCCGATGACGCGGCACGAGTCCGCGCATGCCGGGCACGCTCAGGCATCCCTCCCAGGCCTCCTCCTGCTCGTCATCCAAAGGCTCAATGACCGGGTTGACGAGGATGGTCTCGGGGACCACCGAGGCATCGGGGTAACGCGGATTGGCGGTAACACCGAACAGGACAACGCGTAGCGGCACGCCGATCTGCGGGGCGGCGAGCCCGGCACCCTGCAATGCAGCTATCGTATCCTTCATGTCGGCCACGAGGTCGGCAAGTGCAAGGGCCGAGATGTCGGTCACCTCCTGCGCCCGCGCCCACAGCAAAGGATCGCCCATTCGCCGGATCGCCCTTACCGCCATGACTTTACCCTCCATCCGTTCGGCCCCATACTAGCGGCATTGTATCAGAGGAGAATTTCGTGCGTCGTATTGTCCTGATCGCCGCCGCCACCCTGGGCCTCGCCGCGCAGGCCTGGGCCGCTTCCCCACGCCTCTACGAGGTCGATGTCCTGGTATTCGCGAACCATCTGCGGAAACTGGACGGGAATGAACACTGGAACCAGGAAAAGATCACACCCATCGCGGGCTTCAAGAAGGCGCTCTCCCCCAGTCATGGCCTGCCCCAGGGCTCACAGCTCGCGGTCGCGCAGTCGATATTGGCGCGCCACCCGCATTACACGATCCTCGCGGCACGCAGCTGGGTGCAAAACGTGATCGCCTTGCGCAAAACCAAGGCGGTACGTATCACAAGCCGCCGCGATGGGCGGCTGAAGGGCGTCATCCGCGTCTTTCAGTGGCGGCTCATGCATGTCGCCCTGGATCTGCACTACACGCCAGACGCTACGACCCATTCATCCCGTCAGGCAACGGTCTATCAGATGGTCGAATCGCGACCGGTGGCACTGCGGGCGACCAACTACTTCGATCACCCCAAGTTCGGGGTCCTGGTGCGGGTCGTACCCTATACAGGGCCCGTGGCCCCGCCCCACTAAGCGGGTTACGGTAAGACGCCGCCCTCTCAGGCACCGTACAATCGCGGGATTGCATGCTCGAGGAGCGTACGCACCTTTGTCATGCCGCTTTCGAGATGACGTTCTATGGTGCGCAGATCGATTTCACCCTCGACCTTCCCGGCGGCATAATTGGCCACTACCGCAAGCGAGGCGTAGCACAGACCAAGCTCGCGCGCCAAAGCGGCCTCCGGCATGCCGGTCATGCCCACAATGTCGGCCCCGTCGCGCTCGAGTTTCAGGATCTCGGCCGCCGTTTCAAAGCGCGGGCCCTGGGTCGCCGCATAAGTCCCTTGGGACGCTAGGGCGAGCCCGGCGCGTGATGCGCCGTCGCGCAACACCTCGCGCAACGCCTCGCAATAGGGATGGGTGAAATCGATGTGTGTGACCGGCTCGGGATGGCTCCCGAAAAACGTGTGCGCGCGTCCGTATGTGTAATCGATGATCTGATCCGGGAGCACGAGGGTCCCTGGCGCAAGAGCGGTATTGATCGCGCCCACGGCATTGACCGCGATCACATCGCTTACACCGCATTCCTTCAAGGCCCACATATTGGCCTGATAATTCACGCTATGCGGCGGTATGGTGTGGCCGTGGCCATGACGCGGCAAGAAGATCACCTCATGCCCACCCACAAGCCCATAGACCATGGGCGCCGACGGCTCGCCATAGGGCGTGCGCATCACGCGGCGCTCACGAACCGTGAGATTGCGCAAATGGGTGAGCCCGCTGCCTCCGATGATCGCAAGCGTCTTCATGGGAGCGCGTAGATCTCCTTTGTGTTGCGCAGAAAGCCGTTGTAATCCATGCCGCAGCCGAAGACATAGCGGTCCGGGACATCGAGGCCGGAGAAATCCGCCTCCAGGCCCGCCGCCCGCGTCCGCTTCTTCGTGACCAGCACCGCCTTCAATACCGCCGCCGCCCCGCGCGCCTGCAGGGTATCGGCCAGCGCCGCCAGGGTCACCCCTTCGTCCAGGATGTCATCCAGCAACACGATGGTGCGCCCGGCCACGGGAAGGCTTGGGCCCGCCGCCCAGGTGATCTCCCCGCCAGTCAGCGCGCCGTGATAGCGCGTGGCATGGACGTAATCGACCTCCAGGGGGAAGGTGAGTCGCGGCAACAGGTGTCCCGCGAACACCAGGGCGCCATTCATGACGACCATCATGATGGGGTTGGCCCGGCCCACGGCGTCGCGGATCGCGAGCGCCATGTGGTCCAAGGCCTTATCGACATCGGCCGCGGCGTGAATCCGCTCGGCCGTTTCCAGCACCTGCCAGGCCTGGCGCGCCTCGGATGCGCGATCACCCTCCCCCATCAGAAATCAATACGTAAAGGTGACCGTGTCATCATCCATCGCCTGGGTGATGACATAGGCCCCGCCCACGGTCTCCTCGATCTCCGGGATGAGGTCCTTGCCCCACAGATCGAGGGTCGGCGTGCATACCTTGAAATGGACGCCCGCCTCGTGCGCGTCCTTGATGAAATCGTAGACCGACTTGCTGCTACCTTCCTGCACGAAGAGCTTTTCCGCAACGCCTCTGACCGCCAACTCACCGGCGCGGGCCGTCAATACCACCGTCACCTCATACTCCATTGCCGCCGCCACGGTCGCCTGAAAAAACGGCGCCCCGAGCTCGGAGGGGTTATGCGGGTCGGTGTTCACCATTATCATCAGAAGCTTGTCTGCCATCGCTACACTCCGCTCAAACGGTCCAAGAAAGACGCGCGATCTTAACAGCTTTCGCTTATAAATCCCATAGCCAAGCGCGGGCGTAGCGATGACGATCAGGCCCGTCCGGCGTTATAGGCTCAGGGTCTTCAGATAGGCGCGGAACTCGTTTTTGAGCTGCGGGTGACGCAACGCGTACTCGACCGTGGCCTCGAGATAACCAAGCTTGCTCCCGCAGTCGTAGCGCTTGCCCTCGAAGGCGTAGGCCAGCACCTGCTCCTTTTCGAGGAGCTTCGCGATGCCATCGGTCAGCTGGATCTCGCCCCCCGATCCGGCCCCCAGGCTCTCCAGAAGATCAAAAATCGGCGGTGTCAGGATGTAGCGCCCCACGACCCCGAGGGTCGACGGGGCCTCGGCCGGTACCGGCTTTTCGACGATCGCCTCCACCCGATGCAGGCGGTCGTCCCACGGGCGCACCTGCACAATGCCGTAGGCACCCGTATCCTCGCGCGGCACATCCTGCACACCGATGATGGCATTATGATAATGCGCGTAAAGGTCCACCATCTGGCGCAGCGCCGACGGCTGGGCGTCTATGAGATCGTCGGCCAGAATGACCGCGAACGGCGCATCTCCCACGACCTGGCGCGCGCACAGCACCGCGTGGCCAAGCCCCAAGGCCTCGGCCTGGCGGATATAGATGCATGTCACCTCTTTGGGCAATATGCCGCGCAAAGACCGCAGGATCTTATCCTTGCCGCGCACCTCGAGTTCGGCCTCGAGTTCATAGGCCTTGTCGAAATGGTCCTCTATGGCGCGCTTGCTGCGGCCGGTCACGAAAATGAGTTCGGTGATGCCGGCATCGATGGCCTCTTCGGCCGCATATTGAATGAGCGGCTTGTCGACCACGGGCAACATCTCTTTCGGGCTCGCCTTGGTGGCCGGCAAAAATCGCGTCCCCAGGCCAGCGACCGGGAAAATCGCCTTTTTTACAACGCTCACTGCACAAACCCCCTTCTTAAGGCAACGTGCCAGGCACTTCCCTGGCCCTTGTCACGATTCTATAAGCAAGGATCGGCGCGGCGCCATCCCTCCCCCAAAAGGTTCCTGGCGCTCCTGCCCCTTGGCACAGGCGGACGCATCGGGATGCATCCCCGTCCGCGCACGGGTACTGACCTTGCCTCGCCCTCATGCGCTCACTAGGCTTAAAGCCGGGGCCGGACACGGCCTCGTATCGCCTCTACTGTCTCATACACCACCACATCACCCTTGGGGAGGATACCATGAAGGACTTGCGAGGACTCATAGTCGCGGTTGTGATCGCGGTTACGGCGCTGTTGCCTCCGGTGGCGCGCGCCGACACACTGAACGACCGCGCGGCGCTCGCCGGATTGCACGTCGCCAAGACGATATTTCTGGTGAGTGTCCGCCAACCGGTGGCCGTCGAGCACCTGATCCGGGTCATCGGCCTGACCGAACGGCAACTGCGCGCGCAAAAGGTGACACCGCGCATCATTGTGGTGTTCATTGGCCCCGATGTGGCCTTTCTGACACGCAATCGGCGTGGCATCCCCTACACCGATGAGCGTGCCGTGGCCAATATTCACAAGGAAATCACCGGGCTTGCGCGCCAAGGCATCCGCTTCCAGGCCTGCGGGGTCGCCCTGCACGGCATGGATGTGAATCCGCGCACACTGATCGCGCCCGTGACACCCGTCGAAAACGGCTTTATCTCTGTCATCGGCTATCAGGAAAAGGGCTATGCGCTGATCCCGATCGGCTGATCCAAGGCCTCGTCATCCCGGAGCGGGCGCCGTCTGCCAGCAGGTGTCCGCCCCGACGCACGCAAATCAGGAGCATGAAACATGCGCATGCAAGATATTCGCGGCAAGATCGCGGTAGTGACAGGGGCCTCGAGCGGCATAGGAGAAGCCGCCGCGCGCCTTTTGCATCAGGAAGGCCTCGAGGTGGTGGTGTGCGCGCGCCGCGCCGATCGGCTCGCGGCGCTTGTCGGCGAACTGAAGGAGCGCATCTACCCGGTAACCGCCGATGTCGGTGATTCCCGGCAGGTGGCGGCGCTCTTTGCCGAGGTCAGAAAACGCTTCCACGGCCTTGATCTCCTCTTCAACAATGCCGGCGTCGGCTTTCATGCCCCGTTCGCCGACAGCCAACCCGACGAATGGCGGCAGACCATAGACGCGAATCTCTATGGAGTACTAAACTGTACGCACGCCGCCATTCCGCTCTTGCGCAACCGCCCTGGGGCCATGATCTCCACGGTCTCGAGCGTGGGCGGCCGTTATGGCCTTCCGGGATGGTCGGTCTATAACGCCACCAAGTTCGCGGTCGTCGGTTTCCATGACGCCCTGCGCAAGGAATTGGGGCCCGAGGGTATCCGTGTGGCGCTGATCGAGCCAGGCGCGGTCTGGACCCATTGGGGCCATAATGTGCCGGCCGACCAGATGAAGGCGCGGCGCGAGTCCCTGGACGCCCTGCATGCCGAGGACATAGCCCAGGCCCTCGTCTACAGCTTCGCGCAGCCCGCCAATGTCCTGGTCGAGGAAATCCTGGTGCGCCCGGTCCGCCAGCTAAGCCCGTAGGGCATGATGCGCCGCCCCCACGGCCCTCGGGCGCCATAACCACCGAACACGGCCGTTCGCCCCGCGGGGATCGGCCTTTTGCGCCCCATTCCACCACTTCCCCGGGCTGGCGCCAAGAATCCTTGCCTGCCTGCCACGCCCGCCCTGTGCCCTATTTGCCGACACCATCACCGTGCTAGCATACAACCGCTTTAAGATCGTGTCGGCAAGGGATCTGCGGACTACGTCCTCGCCTAGAAATCGAGACCATCCCGCAGGCCCTGGGCTCCGGGCCCGGGATTCGGCCGTGAACTTACGCACGCAGTTCACGCCTGTGGGCCCCATTCATATATTTATGATTCCGATAGCATCGCCAACAGGAGGATGCGGGAGCAGGCGCTATCCCTCCCCGGTCGCGGGACCGGGGCTTCCCGCGCATATCATGAAAAAACTCATAATGTTGTCCGCCGCAGCCGGTCTTGCGATGAGTCCGGCATTCGCCAAACCCTTGCGGGTCCCCCTTATGGCTGAAAATGGCTCAGGGGAAAGCGGCTATGCCATGCTTTATCCGCACGGCGCTCATACCCGCGTCATCGTTCACCTGAAAGGCACCCCTAAGGGTATCGCGCAACCCGATCACATCCACCCGGGGACCTGCCCCAACGTGAACCCCCGGCCCGCGTACATGCTCAATCCGGTGAAGGACGGACGGTCGGTCACGACAGTCCATGTGCGCCTCAAGGCGCTGCTTGCGAAACCAATGGCCATCAACGTCCACGAAAGCCGCAGTGACATGCAAAAATACGTGGCCTGCGGCGATATCCGCGCCCACTAACGTCCGAGACCGGGGACCCGGCAGGCGCCGGGTCCCCTCCCTTGCGCGTTGCGGACTTACCACGCGATACGCCAAAACCCGGCGGGCGCGCAGTCATGGCAGGGTCTGCGTTTGTTCCTCGGGCGTCTTCACGTATAGGTGCTGAATCAAAAACTTCTTGAACTCAAGGGGCGCGGGGGCCAATCTCTTGCCCTTGCGATGCACGAGATGCCAAGCGCGCCGCAGGGGGAACCCCTCCACGGACAGCTCACGCAGATAACCGGATTCCATCTTCACTAAAACACTGTAACGCGCGACGACCGCGACGCCCATGCCCACCTTCACCGCCTGCTTTATGGCCTCGTTGCTGTTCATGACCACCCCCTCCCTCACGGTGAGACCCTTTTCCGAAAAGTAGCGCAGCACCGTCTCGCGCGTCCCGGACCCGGGTTCCCGCAAGACAAAGCTTTCGCGGACGAGATCACTCTGCAAGATTCCGCGACGGTCAGCCAGGGGATGATTGGCGGGGGCGATGACGATGAGGTCATTGCGGTGAAACGGCAGCGCGATGAGATCCAGCGATTGCGGCGGCTCGCCCATGATGGCCATGTCCACATCGTTGCGCTCGAGGCTCGCCAACACCTCCTTGCGGTTGGCGATATTGAGCCGGATGTTCACCTGCGGATGCTGGAGCAGAAAACGCGCCAGCAATTCCACCGCGAAGGCGTTGACCGCCGAGGTGAGGGCGATGCGCAGCTGCCCCTCGTCCACGCCCCGCAAGTGCTCCAGGGACCGCCCCAGGCCCTCCAGTTCCTCGGCGATGCGGTGTCCGGAGCGGAGCACCTCTTCGCCGGCATCCGTGAGAAAGACCTTCTTTCCGACCTGCTCTGTGACCGGCAGGCCGATCTCCTGCTCGAGCTTGCGGACCTGCAGATAGACCGCCGATTGCGTCAGATTGAGCCGCGCCGCCGCCCTGGTATAGGAGCTGGTGGCGGCCAGCATGCGCAAGATCTCCAGCTGGCGTAACGTCAGGTTCCTCATCTTTCGCTCCCCGGCGATGTGTGTGATGCGGCGTTGGCAAACCTATAATAATAGATATTACCTATGGTTCCTATGATTGATAATCGTTTTTCCTGATGATTGCGGGAAGGTATAGTCCCTCATCCCGACCCTTCAGCCAAGGAGCACATTGTGGACCAGTCGTCTCGCTACGCCGACCTTTCCCTGCGCGAGGAAGACCTCATCGCCGGCGGCAAGCACATTCTCGTCGCCTACAAGATGAAGCCCAAGACCGGCTATGGATATCTCGCTTCGGCCGCACACTTTGCCGCCGAATCCTCCACGGGCACCAACGTGGAGGTGTCGACCACGGACGACTTCACCAAAGGGGTCGATGCGCTCGTCTATTATGTCGACGAGCCCGCCGGAGACATGCGTATCGCCTATCCGTTGGACCTCTTCGATCGCAACGTCATGGACGGCCGCATGATGGTCGTCTCGTTCCTGACCCTGGCCATCGGCAACAACCAGGGCATGGGCGACATTGCGCACGCCAAGATGATCGACATCTATTTCCCGCCGCGCGCCATCCAGCTCTTTGACGGCCCGAGCAAGGACATCTCGGATCTCTGGCGCATCCTCGGCCGGCCGATAAAAGACGGCGGTTACATCGCCGGCACCATCATAAAGCCCAAACTGGGCCTGCGCCCCGAACCCTTCGCCGAGGCCGCGCACCAGTTCTGGCTGGGTGGGGATTTCATCAAGAACGATGAACCGCAGGGCAATCAGGTGTTTGCGCCCCTGAAGAAAACCATTCCGTTGGTGGCCGATGCCATGAGGCGCGCCATGGACAAGACCGGTCAGGCCAAACTGTTCTCCGCGAACATCACCGCAGACGATCATTACGAGATGTGCGCACGCGCCGACTTCATCCTGGAGACCTTCGGCCCCGACGCCGACAAGGTCGCATTCCTGGTCGACGGCTTCGTGGGCGGCCCCGGCATGGTCACCACCGCCCGCCGCCAATATCCGGGCCAGTACCTGCACTACCATCGCGCCGGTCACGGCATGATCACCTCGCCGTCGGCCCATCGCGGATATACGGCACTGGTGCTGGCCAAGCTCTCCCGTCTGCAGGGGGCCTCGGGCATCCATGTCGGGACCATGGGTTATGGCAAGATGGAGGGCGAAAGCGACGATCGCAACATCGCCTACATGATCGAACGCGATGAGTGCCAGGGCCCGGTGTATCACCAGAAATGGTATGGCATGAAGCCCACCACCCCGATCATATCCGGCGGTATGAACGCGTTGCGCCTGCCCGGTTTCTTCGAGAATCTCGGGCACGGCAACGTCATCAACACCGCCGGCGGCGGCTCCTATGGACACATCGACAGCCCGGCGGCCGGCGCCCTTTCGCTGCGCCAGGCTTACGAATGCTGGAAGGCCAAGGCCGATCCCATCGAATGGGCCAAGGAGCACAAGGAATTCGCCGGTGCCTTCGAGTCCTTTCCGCATGACGCCGACAAGCTCTACCCCGGCTGGCGCGACAGGATCGGTTCCCACCGGTAATGCGAATGCGACCGCGAACCGATCGCGGGGCGACAGCGGGCCGGACCGCGACCTTTGCGAGCTTCCGGCCCGCGCTTTCGCAAAGGGCTTCCCGTTTGATAGAGAAGGGGATCCACGCATGAACCATGGCGATTTGCTCAAAGACTACCGCGTCAAAGACGAACCCTACTATCGCCCGCAGGCCGACGAGATCGCCCTGTTCACGGCCGCCTATGAAAGGCGGCTACCGGTCATGATCAAGGGGCCCACGGGTTGCGGCAAGTCGCGTTTCGTGGAATACATGGCCTGGCGACTTGGCAGGCCCCTGCTCACCGTGGCCTGCAACGAAGACATGACGGCCGCGGACCTGGTCGGGCGCTGGCTGCTCGATAGCGACGGCACGCACTGGCAGGACGGGCCTTTGACGCAGGCCGCGCGCCACGGGGCCATCTGTTACCTGGATGAAATCGTCGAGGCACGCCAGGACAGCACGGTCGTCATCCATCCGCTCACCGACCATCGCCGCCAGCTGCCGTTGGACAAGAAGGGTGAGCTCATACACGCGCATCCGGACTTTCAGCTGGTGATTTCCTATAACCCCGGCTACCAGTCGCTGGTGAAGGATCTGAAGCCGTCCACCAAGCAGCGATTCACGGCCTTTCGTTTCGACTACCCGCCGGCGGACTTGGAGGCCGAAATCCTGGCACGCGAAACCGGTGTCGATCCGGGGCTTGCATTGCGGCTCATCGGACTGGCGGAGAGCGCGCGAAGACTGAAGGGTCACGGACTCGACGAGGGCATATCCACGCGCCTGCTGGTTTACGCCGCCTCGCTCATGGCCGATGGCATGGCAGCGAGACACGCCTGCCGCATGGCGCTGGTGGACCCGCTGACCGATGATGACGATATCCGCGCCACGCTGGAACACGCCATCGATGCCCTGTTCGGCTGATCCCGGCGCGTCATCCCCGGCCGCGCCATCCCAAGACGGCATCGACTACTGGCGGCGGCGACTCGATTGCGCATTCGCGCCCGTGCAGTCGGTGTTCGCCGCGCGCCTGGGGGCCGCGCGGGCGTGTCTCGGCGAGGCCGACCTTGTCGCCTATATCGAGGCCGCGCATCTTCTCTGCAAGCTGGGGCGCGGAGCGCGGCCGGTCCTGGCCTTTCTGGAGGTCTGGCCGGCCGTTGCCGTCTGCCTTGGCCCTCAGCACCTCGAGGCCGTCATGGCCTGGGTGCGGCATATCCAGCGCACACCCAATGGCGATGTCCTCGGCATATTCTTCGAGACGCTGCCGGCGGTGGCCGATTCCCTGGGTCGTGACACGCCGCTTTCGGATTACCTCGACCTCCTCGCAGAGGTCGCGGAACGTAGCACCGCCTCCATCCATGGCCGGCACGCGATCCTCCCAAGCCACGCCTTGCCCGAACTCATTCGCGGGGCACCCGAACGGCTGCGGCAGGCGCGCCTCGAGGGTCTGCGGACATGGGTGGAGCATGGCCTGCGGTATTACGCCGGACATCCGCAACGGCAGGCCGATTACTTGGCGATGCGCCTGGCCGACAGCCGAGCGATATTCCAGAGCCAGCGCGGCGGCACCCTGTTGCGCGCGCACGAACGCCAGATGGACCTATACCTGCGCGCCTGCTGGGATGATCCGGTGCCGATCATCCCTTACTCCGAGGCCTTCGACACGCTGCGCCGGCCGCAGCCCCACGCCGACGCCCTCGGACTGCACCTCCCCGACCTGTGCGCGGACCGTCCTGGCGTACGCGGTCCCGATCAATATCGGCTGATCGTGGCGCACCTCGCCGCCCACCGGCGCTTTACTCAAGCCCTGATCGCCGACAACTGGAGCCCGTTTCAGCGCCTTGCCATCGAATGCCTCGAGGATGCGCGCATCGACACCTTGCTCATACGCCGCTTCCCCGGCCTGCGTAAGCCGCTGCTTGCGCTCCACCCCCGCCCTCGGGAAGAGGCCTGTGACCCCACGCGGGAATCATGCATCCGCCATCGCTTGGCGATGCTCTCGCGCGCCATCCTGGATCCGGAACATGGTTATCACGACCCCCTGCTTGGGAAATTCGTGGGCGATTTTCATGATCGGCTCGCCGATGGCGACGGCGACACCCAGGGGATGGCGGCCTTGGCCACCGAATATGTCATTCAAACCCGACTGCCCAGTGACACCTTCGCCCGCATCCACTTCGCGGATACCGAGGTACCATACCGCGATGACAACCGTCATCTGTGGCGCTTCATCGATGTCGGCGAGGAGACTGACGATGTCGCCGCGGCGCAGGCCGCGGTGGAGGGCCGGTCGATCATCTATCACTATCCGGAATGGGATTACCTGGCCCAAGACTATCTCCCCGACCATGTCACCCTCCACGAACACCTCCATCCGCGCGGGCGCGCCGATGAGATCGAGCGTCTCCTACAGAAAAATGCCGTGCTGGCGCGACGCCTGATGCGCCTCTTAGACCAGATCAAGCCCCAGGACCGCGAGCGGCTGCGTCGCCAGGAAGACGGCTCCGAACTGGACCTCGACTGGGCCCTGCGTTCCTGGATCGACTATCGTTGCCGCCGCACCGTCGACCCGCGTATCAACCAGGACTTTCGCCACGCCAGGCGCGATGTCGCAGTCAGCCTGCTTCTCGACCTTTCGGCCTCTCTCCAGGACCCCGTCCGGGGCGGCCGCGCCGATCAGACCGTGCTCTCCCTGGCGCAGGAGGCGGTGACCCTGCTGGCCTGGGCCATCGACCGGCTGGGCGACCCGTTTGCCATAGCCGGGTTTCATTCCAATACCCGCCATGAAGCCCGATTCTGGCATATCAAGGGGTTTTCCGAGGACTGGGACGACGATGTCCGTGGCCGACTCGCGGCCTTGCAGGCCGGCTACTCCACACGCATGGGCGTCGCCCTGCGGCACGCCGGGCACTATCTATCGCAACCCCGAAAAGACAAGCGCCTGCTGCTCATCCTGACCGACGGTCAACCCTCCGACCTCGACGTGAGCGATCCGGAGTTCCTCATTGCCGATACGCGACAGGCGGTGCGGGAACTGGAACAGCGGGGAATCTACTGCCATTGCATCAGCCTCGATGCCCATGCCGACGACTACGTCCGGCGGATCTTCGGCCAGCAGTTCAGCATCATCGACCGGATCGAACGCCTGCCCGAGAGGCTTCCCGAGATCTTCCTCACCCTCACCGCCTAGGCCGTCATGGCCGCGGCCTCCGGCAGATGGCCTGCACGGCCTCCCACCCCCCCATAGGGCCCACCCGGCGGACTGCCCATGCCCCGCTAGGGGCGCGTGGCCATGCGCGCCGACTCGTCGCACGGCGCTTGTGTAAGAAGACCTATCGCGTCCCTCAAGGCCTCCGCCAATCCCTGCTCATCGTCCCGGGCACACAACGCACGCAGGCGATCGAGTCCGTGAGTAAAGCTCGTCAGATCGGTGCAGATCCCCGGGGTGACACGGATCTTGGGGTGCGCGGTCGCAAGTAACGCCTCATCGGCATAAAACAATTCCTCGTAGAGCTTCTCGCCGGGCCTAAGCCCGGTATAAACGATCTCGATGTCCTGCCCGGGCTGCTTGCCGGATAGGAGGATCAGCTGCTCGGCGAGATAGCCGATACGTACGGGCTCGCCCATGTCGAGGACGAAGATCTCCCCGCCCTTACCTATGACGCTCGACTGCAAGATGAGTCCGCAGGCCTCGGGGATCGTCATGAAGTAACGGGTGATGTCCGGATGCGTGACCGTGACCGGCCCGCCGCTTGCGATCTGGGCCTTGAAAAGCGGGATAACGCTGCCCGCGGACCCCAGGACATTGCCGAAACGCACGGTGAGAAATCGTGTCTGCGAGCGCGTGTTCATCTCCTGGCATAGGATCTCCGCCGCGCGTTTTGTGGCGCCCATGATGTTGGAGGGGTTCACCGCCTTGTCGGTCGATATGAGCAGAAAGACCGCGCATCCATGCCGGTCCGCGGCCGCGGCCAGGGTCTCGGTCCCGAATACATTGTTCATCACCGCGGCCCGGCCCTGACCTTCCAGCATCGGGACATGCTTGTAGGCGGCCGCATGAAAGATCATGTCGGGGCGCTCGCGCCCGAGGACCCGGTCTACGAGCACGGCGTCGCGCACATCACCCAATACCGGCAACAACGAGAGATAGGGATGATCGCGGCGCAGTTCGAGTTCGATATTGTAGAGGTTGAATTCGCTACGTTCGAAGAGGATCAGCCGGCGTGGCGCAAGCTGCGCGATCTGCCGGCACAGCTCCGATCCTATGGAACCGCCGGCCCCCGATACCAGCACCGCCTTGCCGCCCACGCCGTCTGCGATCTCGGCTTGATGCAAGAGGACCGGTTCACGGCCGAGGAGATCCTCGATGCGCACCTCGCGCAACTCCTGGACGGTGACCTGGCCGTCCACCACGCTCTGGAGGCCGGGGAGGATACGAAACGGGCGGCCGGTACGCTCGCAGAGCTCCACGAGCCGGCGCATGCCGCTCGCCTTGGCCTCGGTAACGGCGATAAACACGATATCGACTTCGAGGCGCTCGGCCACCTCCGGCAGCTGGCCGCAATCTGCGACCACCGGCACCCCGTGGATCTCCTGGCCGATGCGCCGCGGGTTGTCGTCCACGAACGCCACCGGCCGGAACCCGATACTCGAATCGCGCAGAAGATCGCGGACCAGCATCTCGCCTGCCCGTCCGGCGCCGGCAATCAGGGCCTTCTTGCCCGATATCTGGTAGAGCCCGCGGTCCTTGAAAAACCGGTAGAAGAATCGCGGGCCACCGAGCAACATCGTGAGCAACAACCCGTCCAGGACGAAGGCCGAGCGCGGCACCCAGACAAGCCGCACCCACAGAAACAGGACGAAGGCGCTGGCCACCGTGCCGACTACTATGGCCTTGAAGATGCGCAGGAGGTCCGGGACCGAGGCAAAGCGCCACAAGCCGCGGTAGAGCCCCATCCCCCAGAAAACGAGTCCCTGGACAATGAGAATCGCCGGCAAGAGCCGCACGCCTTGCCGCCAAAAGACATGCGGGACGTAGCCCATGTTGAAACGCAGCCAATAGGCCCCGAGCCACGCGAGCGCAATCGCCACCAGATCGTGCGCCACGACCGCCCAGCGCCCGATCGGCGCCTTAACGCGCGTCCTTGCCGCAAATCTGCCCATGTCCCTCCCGCCACCGCACCAGGGCGGCCAATGCGCCATAAAGAATCGCCAAAGCGGCGATTATAGCCCATTGTGCCGGTACCGACGCCCCGGTCCCGGCGTAGGCCGACAGGGCGCAGACCGCCATCAGACCATATTCGCCGAGAACGGTGCGGCGATGGGATAGGCCGGCACGCACCAGGCGCTGGTAATAATGCCCGCGGTGAGCGGCCGTGAGGCGCTCGCCGCGGGCCACCCTTTTCAGGAGCGTCACGGTGGCATCGACCAGGAATGGCGAAAACACCGTAAGCCCGGCCCACAACGGGAAGTCGCCGCGCGCACTGCCGGCGAGGATCATGATCCCGGCCGTGAACCCGAGCGTGGTGGCCCCCATGTCCCCCATGAATAGCCGTGCCGGCGGAAAGTTGGCCACCGTAAACCCGAGGGCTGCGGACGCCACCATAAGCGCGATCCCGGCAAAGGCCGGGTCATGGGCGCGATAGCCGAGCGCGGCCAGGGCGCCAAAACCAAAGACCGCCATGCCGCCCGCAAAGCCGTCCATGCCGTCCATGAAGTTGTAGAGGTTGATCCACCACACGAGAAAGAGCGTGGTGACGAGCACCGTAAAGGGATCGCCCAGAGTGACCGCAATCCCTGGCAGCCATACGACCGGCGGTCGGATCCCGGCGACCGCCACCGTCAGGGCGGCGGCGACATGCACGGCCAGGCGCAGGCGCGGGCTTAAGCCCTTGCGATCGTCATACCACGACAATAGCGCCACCGCGAGGATCGCCGCGACCGTGACGAGGCCGCCGCGCGCGGCCTCCCACGGGAGCCCGGAGGCCGCCACCAGAGCCCCGCAGGCGATCGCAAGCCCGCCGGTGCGCGGGACCGGCCGGTCATGCAGCGAGCGCTCGTTGGGCCAGTCGAGGACCTGCCAGGGGTTGCGCGGATGAACGAGCAGCCGGCAGACAAGCCACGCGACCCACGCCCCGGCGGCGTCCATGAGCCACGGCCCGATGCTCACGGGGACCGCGCGCGGCGCGCGCGCAACCGCCGATAGGCGGCTGATCGGAAGAAGCGCAGCGCGCTTCTCGCATGCCATAGGAGATAGCGTGGGTGGTGGTGGGAGGTGCGCTGGCCGTCATGAACGACCACGACATCCGGCGCCATGGCCACGCGCAGGCCGGCGAGCCGCAGCCGGCAGCACAGGTCGCAATCCTCGTAATAGAGGTGGTAGCCGGGATCGAAGCCGCCGACCGCCCGGAAGGTCGCGGTCTTGAACGCCATGAACATCCCCGCCGCCCAGTCGTCACCCCTATCCGCCGGCCGCCCCCCGGCGATGAACCGGCGCAGCGCGCCAAGCGGCGTCGGCCAGGATCGCAGACTGTCTTGCACCTCGCCCGCGCTCCCGACCACGAGCGGTACCGCCACCCCCACGTCGAGACCCTCGAGCCGCGCGATCAGGGATGGAAAGGGATCACGCCTCAGGCGCACGTCTGGATTCACGACACAAAAGATATCCGAGGGTACGGCGGTGGCGGCGGCGTTGTGGTTGGCGCCAAACCCGCGCGCGACGGCGTTGCGCACCACCGTGACGGGAAACGGGGACGCGAGATCCGGAAGGGCCTCGGGCCTGTTGACGGTCAACACGACGTGCACGGGCGTGCGGCACACGGCCGCGATATCCGAGAAAAGGTGTGCGATGAGCGCGCCCTGTCCGTGGCTTACCACCGACACTACGACACGCGGCGCGTCGCTGACCGCCTTCTGATTCACGACCGCTCCCCGCGCCCGCCACGCGCCGCCACCATTGCCGCGATGCCCGACGCCAGCGTATAAGCCGGGACCATGCCGAGGTCTTCCCACACACGCCGGTCGTCGCTCGTGCACGATGCGAGCAGCGGCGCAAGCCCGTCACTGTTCCACGGCCATCGGCGGCCAGTCAAGCGCGTCATCCAATCGCCGAACCGCGCCACGGCCGGCACGACGCCTTCGGGCAGGGCGTAACGCGCCGCGGGGCGGCCGACGGCGGCCCTCATGAGATCATAGATATCACGCATGGTATAGGAGGCGCCGTCGGTCACGGTATATAGGGCATCGCGCGCGCGCTGCGCCAACAACGCGACCAACACGCGCGCAAGGTCGTCGCAATGCACGAGACTGCGGCGCGCACCCCCGGGTGGGATCGGCAGGGGCCAGGAAAGATCCGCCATCCGCAACAGCCGGTTCAGGTTGCCGCGCATGCCAGGACCATAAACGAGGGCCGGGCGCACGATCGCAACCGATGGCAGGCCGCAGGCGCGCACCATGTCCTCGCCCATGCGGCGGCTCGCGGCATAGGCGTCGCGCGCGCATTCCACCTTGATGCTGCTCACGAATATGAATTGCGCGACCCGTGCCGCGCGGGCCTCGGCGATGAGCGCCCGGGTACCGGCGACGGTGACCGCCTCGTGCTCGTGGGCACCGGCGCGGGTATGGGCGACCCCCGCGAGATGGATGACCGCCTCGCAGGCATCGCACACGCCCGCCAGCGACTCCGGCGCGGTGAGATCCGCCCGTCGCCAGTCCTTCACCACCGGGTGCACACCCCGCCCCACGCCGCGCACCGTATGACCGGCAGCCTCCAGGGCCGGAACCAGGGCCGTGCCGATGAAGCCGCGAGCCCCGGTCACGAGCACGCGCATCCCGCCTCCCTCATGCCGCCGGGGTCGCGGCCAGCGGTCCGCCCCCCTGAAAAAACGCATGCTGGCGCGCAAGTTCCGCGAATGCCCCACGCGCCATGACCCGCCCGCCCTCGAGCAGTACGACCTGATCGCAACAGGCCACCGTGCTCAGACGGTGCGCAATCACGATCAGGGTCTTGTGTCCGGCAAGCGCCGTGATCGCCGCGGTGAGATCGGCCTCGGTGGGTCCATCGAGGGCCGAGGTCGCCTCGTCCAGGACGAGGATCGCCGGATCGTGGTACAGGGCCCGGGCGATGCCAAGCCGCTGGCGCTGGCCGCCTGACAAGCGCGCGCCACGATCACCGACTTCGGTATCGATGCCGGCGGGGAGTTCGGCCACGAAATGCATGAGTTGCGCGGTCTTCAGCGCGCGCACCACCGCCTTGCGATCGATCTCGTCTTCGGCGACACCGAACGCGACATTGGCGGCGACCGTATCGTCGGCAAGATAGACCTGCTGCGGCACATAACCGATCTGCCGCCGCCACGCCTTCATGGCCCCCGGACAGAGCGGCTCGCCGTCCACGAGCACATCACCGTTACCCTGCAACAGTCCCAGAAGGACGTCGGCAAGCGTGCTCTTGCCGGCCCCCGACGGCCCCACGAACGCCACCGACGAACCCTTGGTGATGGTAAGATCAACGCCATCGAGCGCCTGACGGGCAGTGCCCGGGTAGGAATAACTAAAGTGGCACAGGGTAATCTCGCGGCTGAAGGGCAAGGCGGCGGTAGCGGCCTCATCGTCGGCAGTCGGCGCGACCTCGGTGAGCGCTTGCGCGACGATGGCGATGGTTGCACGGTTGAAGCGTATCGACATCGCCGCGTTCAACATCTTGCTAAGGGATGGCATGAGCCTAAACACCGCCATGGCGTACATGGCCATGAGCGGAATGGCCGCCTGTGGCCGGCGCAGGATCCACTCCGCGTACAAGAGGATGCCGATCAGGCCGGCAAACGCCAGCCCCTCGATGGCAAGCCGCGGCATGTGCGCGGTAACCATCTGTGCGGCACTTGCCTCGCTGTAACGGCGCGTGGCCTGCTCGTGCTGCGACAAGAGCCGGTCCTGGCGATCAAGGACCGTGAGATCCTTGATCGCCGAAAGGCCGGTCGCCGCGTGCCGGAACATCGATGCGAGCGCGTCCTGGCGGGCACGCCCGAGGCGCTCGCTGCGCGCGCGGGTGGCACGGAACACGACCGCGAACGCCGCACCCAGGACCATGCCGATACCAAGCGTAAGGCCCGGACTCACCGCCATCAAAAGCCCGAACACGGCCAGCGACACCACAAGCTCGCTTATGAGCTGCAGGCCCGGCAACAAGACACCGTCGGTCAGGATCGGGATCTCGCCCCGCACATTCTTCAAAAGATCGGTGCTGTTACGCGTCAAATGAAAGGCGTAGGGCGCGGCCATGTAGCCCGCGAGCAGGCGGTCGGCAAGGTCCTTTTGCAGACGGTAAAGGAAGCCAAACTGGCGGCGGTAGCCACGCGACACCACCACCGCCTTGGCACCTATGACCGCAAGCAGCATGAGTGCGAGCGCTACCGCGAAATCCCGTCCCGACGAGATCCCGAGAAACCGCTCGATCGTACGCACGGCGGGCATGGCCATGATATGGCGCGGATCGACGAGGAACATCGCCACCGGCAGGACCACACCCACACCCAGCATCTCAAAACCCGACGTGATCACCATCCACAGGAAAATCCTGAGCGCCTCACGGCGCTCGCCGGGTCGCAAGATCCGCCATAACGTCCTCATCATCGCCCCCTTTGACCCAGGCGGTCCCCGCCACGGTCTCATGGCGGCACCGCCCGGCGCGCGGGCCGGCCGGCATCATCGCCCCCTTTGACCCAGGCGGTCCCCGCCACGGTCTCATGGCGGCACCGCCCGGCGCGCGGGCCGGCCGGTGGTGCCGCCGCTATCCGCCGACCGACGGCTCCATGCGTCGGTAAATATCCTCGAAACGCGTAATGTCGTCCTCCCCGAGATAGCTCCCCGATTGCACCTCGATCATCTCGAGCGGGATCAGGCCTGGGTTCTCCAGTCGATGGCGCACGCCCACCGGAATATAGGTGGACTGGTTCTCGGTGATCAGGAATTGCTCATGATCGCGCACGACGCGCGCGGTCCCCTTGACCACCACCCAATGCTCGGCGCGATGGTGATGCATCTGCAATGACAGCGCCGCCCCCGGCCGCACCATGATGCGCTTGACCTGAAAGCGGGCGCCGTTGTCCAGGGACTCGTAGAACCCCCAGGGCCGCCACACGCGGCTTGGCGTCGTGCATTCGCTGCGCGCCATCGCCTTCAGCCGCACCACCAGCTCCTTCACCTCCTGGGCACGGGCGCGGTGGGCCACCAGCACCGCGTCCTTGGTCTCGACCACGACCAGGTCGTGCACGCCAAGCGCCGCCACCAGCCGGTTGTCGGCAACGATGAGATTATCCCGCGAGTCCTGCGTCAGCACATCGCCGCGCACCACATTGCCATATTCGTCCTTGGCGCCGATATCCCAGAGCGCGTCCCAGGCGCCGACATCCGACCAGCCGGCGGCGAGCGGCACGACCGAGGCCTCGCCGGTATGCTCCATGACCGCGTAATCGATCGATTCCCCCGGGCAGTCCTGGAAACAGGCCCCGACATGAAAGAAATCATGATCCTGCCGGCCGCTTGTGATCGCCGCCTCGCAGGCCTGCAGGATGTCCGGACGGTAGCGTCGCAGCTCCTCGATCCAGCGCGTCGCGCGCATCAGAAAAAGCCCGCTGTTCCAGAGATAATCGCCGGAGGCCAGGAACGCCTCGGCGCGCGTAAGATCGGGCTTTTCCACGAATTCCGCGACCTCTCCGCCCGCCTGCCGGCGGATGTACCCATAACCGGTCTCGGGGGCATCGGGCACCACCCCGAAGGTCACGAGGCGCCCGGCGGCCGCGAGTTCAAGTGCCGCGCCGACCGCCGCGCGAAATCCCGCGGCATCGGTCATGGCATGGTCGGCCGGCATCGCCAAGAGCAAGGCCTCGGGGTCGGCGGCCAGCACCCGCAAGGCCGCAAGGGTGAGCGCCGGGGCGGTATTGCGGCCCGCGGGCTCAAGCAACAAGGGGCACGGCATCTTGCCGATCTCGCGCATCTGTTCGGCGATCAGGAAACGGTACTGGGCATTGCTGACCACCACCGGTGCGGCGACATCGGCAAGCCCCTCCAGACGCAACACGGTCTCCTGCAAGAGGCTGCGTCCCCCTAGAAGCGGGAGCAGCTGCTTTGGGTGCTCATCGCGCGACAGCGGCCACAACCGGCTGCCGCTGCCGCCGCACAGCACAATGGGATGAAGTTTCACGGCAAGACCCTCGTTCAACCGGCCCGGGGACGGGTCAACAGCCACTCCAAATACCGGCCCACGCCCTGTTCGACATCGTAAGTGGAGGCGGTGTAACCCGCCTGCCGCAGCGCCCCTACGTCGGCCTGTGTGTAGCTCTGATATTTGCCGACCAAGGCCTCGGGGAATGGAATATAGGTGATGATATCGCGCTTTATGAGCTCGGCGGTCGTCAAGGGTCCCTCGCCGCCATGGCGCCTCATGGCATTCACCGTGGCGCTGGCCACATCGTTGAAGGTCTGCGCGCGCCCCGTGCCCACGTTATAGATGCCGCTCAATTCCTTGTGCTCGAAAAAATGCAGGTTGATCTTGACGATATCCTCGACCGACACGAAATCGCGGCGCTGCTCGCCTGCGGCATAACCACCGCTTGCGCCAAACAACCGCACCTGGCCGGTCTCACGATATTGATGGAAGAAGTGATAGGCGACAGACGCCATGCGTCCCTTGTGCTGCTCGCGCGGCCCATAGACATTGAAATACCGAAAGCCAGCCACCTGACAGGCGCCGGTGGCGTGGCGCCGGACATACTGGTCGAAGAGGAATTTCGAGTACCCGTAGACGTTCAACGGCGACTCCATCGCACGCTCTTCGCGAAACACCTGCCCGCCGCCATAGACCGAGGCCGAGGATGCATACAGGAACTGCACACCCTCGCGCTCGCAAAACGCAAGCAAGGTCTTCGAGAACTCGAAATTGTTGCGCATCATGTACAGACCGTCGTGGTTCATGGTGTCGGAACACGCGCCTTCGTGGAATATCGCCTCGACGCGGCCGGCGTAGGCGCCCCTGTCGATATCCGCCAGGAAATCGCGCTTGTCCCGATAATCGGCGATCTCGCAGTCCGTCAGATTCAGGAACTTGTCGCCGTGCTCGAGGTTGTCGACCACGAGGATGTCGTCACGACCGCGCTCGTTTAGTCCCTTGACGATATTGGCGCCTATGAACCCCGCGCCGCCTGTGACAATGATCATGACTGGTCCTCCGTGGCCAAGGCCTTCGCTAGCTCATCGCGCGGCACCGCCACCGCCCCCTGGTGTCCGACCACGATGCCGGCGGCGGCGTTGGCGATGTGTATGGCCTCGAGGAGACTCGCCTTGACCGCGAGCGCGGCGCCTATCATCGCGATCACGGTATCACCGGCGCCGGTCACGTCATAAACCTCGTGGGCACGGGCCGGTACATGCGTGCGCCGGCCGTCTTTCTCGAACAAGGTCATGCCCTCCTCGCTGCGCGTGACGAGCAGCGCATCGAGCGAGAGTTCCGCGATGAGGTCGCGCGCCTTGCGCTCGAGTTCGTGTTCGTCATGAAAACGCCCCGCGACCTGCTCGAACTCCTTGCGGTTCGGGGTGATGAGTGTGGCCCCGTGATACGGCCGGTAATCATCGCCCTTGGGATCGACCACCACCGGCAGCCCGGCCTTGCGCCCGAAGGCGACGATATCGCGCACATGATTCAAGCCCCCCTTGCCGTAGTCCGAGACGATCACCGCGCCCGCGTCCGCTAGGCCGTCCTTGCAGGCCGCCACCAGATCCCGGCAGCCGTCAGGGGTCGCCTGGGTCTCGAAATCGATGCGGATGAGCTGCTGGTTGCGCGACACGACCCGCAGCTTCACAGTGGTATTGACGAGCGGGTCGCGGATCAGCCGGTGGCCGACGCCCGACTCGGCGAGCAGCGCCGCCAGCGAATCGGCGGCGGCATCGGCCCCGCACAATCCGATCAATACGCACTGCGCGCCGATACCGGCGATATTCTGGGCGACATTGGCCGCGCCCCCGGGGCGCTCCTCGACGCGCCCTACCGCCACCACCGGCACCGGCGCCTCCGGCGAGATCCGCTCCACCCCTCCGTACCAGTAACGATCGAGCATCACATCCCCGACCACCGTGACCCGTGCCCGGGCCATGCGCTCCAATACCCTGGAAAACTGATCTGTCACCACGGTTCTCTCTACGTGTCGAAAAGCACGGGCCGGGGCGCCCCGCGGGCCTCGGCGAGGCACGCCGCAAGCGCCGCCGCCGGGTCCGGCGCACGTGTCACCGGCCGACCCACGACCAGATAATCGGCGCCCGCGGCCAGGGCTTCGCGGATCGTCCGCGTGCGCCGCTGATCGTCGGGCGCCGCGCCTTCGGGGCGGATGCCGGGCGTGACCAGCACGAAACCGCCGGCGCGCAGGTCTTGAAGCCCGGGGGCCTCGCGCGGCGAGCATACCACGCCATCCAGGCCCGCCTCGCGACACAATACCGACAGCCCGCGCACGCGCTCACCGCTATCGCCAAGACCCAGCGCCGCCAGGTCCTCGAGGCCATGGCTCGTCAGGATCGTGACGCCGATGAGACGCGGGCCGCCTACGGGGATCGCCTGGCGCGCCGCGGCCAGCATGCGCGGGCCGCCCAGGGCGTGGACATTGACCATCCACACCCCGAGGTCCGCGGCGCGCGCGCAGGCGCTCGCCACCGTGTTCGGTATGTCGTGAAATTTGAGGTCCAGGAATACCGCCAGACCGAGGCCGTGCAGGGTCCGGACGATCGCCGGGCCCTCGGCGCTAAAGAGTTCGAGACCGACCTTGACCCGGCACTGCGCCGGATCGAGCCTTCGCGCGAGCGCGAGCGCGGGCCCCGCCTCCGGAAAATCCAGGGCCACGATGATAGTCGGGTCCTCAAACGGCATCGTCCTCTCCTGACGGCGTGACGGTGTTCCAACGATGGCAGCCGGGACACTGCCAATGCAAGGACTGTCCCGAAAACCCGCACTGGTGGCAGAGATAGCGGCGGCGGCCCTCGACGATCCTCTCGATGATCCCCTTCAGGATCGCCAGATCCTCGCGCGACTCCCCCGACGCCTGCGCCAAGTGCAGCCCTATGAGGCGGTTCAGACCGCGCACCGAGGGTTGGCGGCGCAGCCACGACACGATGAACGCCTCGGCGGCCCGCTGCCCTTCACGGCGTTCGATCACATCGGCCAACACCAGCATGAGCGCGATGTCATGATGCCGCGTCAGGGCCTCCTGGAAAAACCGGTACAGGCCCTCCTCGTCACCCACCGCCTGGTAGCTCTTGGCGAGCGACTGCGCCACCTCGCCGAGATACAGCGGGTTTTGGATCTCGACCCGCCGCCACGCCTTTATGGCCTCCTTGTGGCGGCCGAGGTCGGCCTCGATATTACCAAGAACCATGCTCGCCCGCACACACGCCCTGTCGTTCTGGAGCGCCCGTCTGGCCTGCTCGCGTGCCACGTCATGCTCGTTGCGTTTATAGGCCTCCTCGGCCAACTCGCAATAGTACTGCGCGATGACATCGTGCAGACCCGGGCCGCCGGAGCGGCCGAGTCTGCGACATACGCTGATCGCCTTCTCCCAGTCCCGTTCCTGCTGATAGATGTGCATCAAAAGCCGCAAGGCCTCCTCGTTATGGAGGCGGATCTCGGCGAGTTCCAGGAACAGGTTTTCGGCGCGGTCGAGGAGCCCCGCCTTCAGGTAATCCTGTCCGAGCTCGAGCAACGCCCGCGCCCGCTGGTGGCGATCCAGGGCCGGACGGGCGATGATGTTCTGGTGAACGCGGATGGCGCGCTCGACCTCTCCACGCCGCCGGAAAAGGCTTCCGAGCGCGAGATGGGTCTCGACGGTCTCGGAGTTGACCTCCAGCACCTTGATGAAGATCTCGATGGCCTTGTCGGCCTGCTCGTTCAGAAGGAAGTTCAGGCCCTTGAAATAGGCCGTGGGCAGATCCTTGCGCGCGCGATGACGCTTTTGGTCATAGCGGGCGGCCGCCCACCCGGACCCGGCCGCGAGCGGGAGCAGCAGCCAGATAAGCAGTGAGGCATGTTCAAAGAACATCTTTTATGGGCAAGGCCCGCAGGTTCGCGACCTCCTGCTCCATCTGGCGCACCTGTTTGCGCGCGACCGCCAGCTGGCGCCGCACGCGCACCAGCCGATTCACGCCGGCCAGAAACCCCAGGATGATCCCCATTACCAGCACCGCCACCAGCACGAGCGCAAGCGGTGCCCGCCACGCGAGCCCCCCGTAGTAGCGTACGGTGACATCGGCGGCATTCTTATAGGCGAAGCCAAGGCCTATGAGGACGACGAGAACCGCGATCGATCCGTAGAGGACCCGTTTCATGGAAACCGTACCCCCTTCAAAAAAAACGGCACGGGCTTCGACCCATGCCGCTCTTTTCCCATTCCGCCCGAGCGATCGGCCTTACTGGTCGACGCGCTCCCGCAATTCCTTCCCGGGCTTGAAATGCGGGACCCGCCGATCCGGCACCTGCACGCTCATGCCCGTCTTCGGGTTGCGTCCGAGCCGCGCCGGGCGATGGTGCAGACAGAAGCTGCCAAACCCGCGCACCTCGATCCGCTCGCCGGCCTGCAGGGCGTTCGACATACGTTCCAGCAGACCCTTGACCGCGAGCTCCACATCCCGCTGGTCCAATTGCGGCTGGCTCGCCACGAGGCTCTGAATAAGTTCCGACTTCGTCATCGCCCTAAAGCCCCATCACTCCTTCTGCCCGAGCTTCTCTTTCAGCTTGTCGCCCAAAGACGAGGTCGCAAGCGGCGCCCTGCGCGTATACTCCTGCACGGCCTCGTTCTCGCGCTCCATGTCCTTGGCGCGTACCGACAGCGTGATCTTGCGGTTCTTGCGGTCTATGGTCATGACCTTGGCCTCGACCGTATCCCCTTCCTTCAACACCGCGCGGGCGTCCTCGGTACGATCACGCGCCGCCTCCGCCGCCCGCAGATAGCCCTCGACGTCATCGGCGAGCTTCACAGTCGCGCCCTTGGCATCCACCGCCGTCACCACCCCGGTCACCACCGCGCCCTTGCCGTGCTCCGCGCAATAGTTATTGAACGGGTCTCCTTCCATCTGCTTCACACCAAGCGAGATCCGCTCGCGCTCGGGATCGACCGCCAATACCACGGCCTCGAGTTCATCGCCCTTTTTCAGGTCACGAACCGCCTCTTCCCCGGCGCGGCTCCACGACAGATCCGTCAGGTGAATCAACCCGTCGATACCCCCCTCGAGCCCCACGAATACCCCGAAGTCGGTGATCGACTTGATCTGACCCTTCACGAGGTCGCCCTTGTTGTGCGAGGCCGCGAATTCCTCCCAGGGATTGGGCTGGCATTGCTTGATGCCAAGCGAGATGCGTCGGCGCTCCTCGTCGATGTCGAGGATCATGGCCTCGACCTCGTCACCCAACTGCACGATCTTGGTCGGGTGCACATTCTTATTGGTCCAATCCATCTCCGAGACATGGACCAGGCCCTCGACGCCTTCCTCGATCTCCACGAACGCACCGTAGTCCGTGATATTCGTGACCTTGCCGAAGATCCGGGTCCCGATCGGGTAGCGCCGGGCCAGATCGACCCACGGGTCGTCGCCCAGCTGCTTTAAGCCCAGTGACACGCGGTTGCGTTCACGATCGAAGCGCAGGACCTTGGCCTCGACCTCATCCCCGATATTGAGCATCTCCGAGGGATGCTTCACGCGCTTCCACGCAAGATCGGTGATATGCAAAAGCCCATCCACCCCACCCAGATCCACGAACGCGCCGTAATCCGTGAGGTTCTTCACGATGCCCTTCACGATCTGGCCTTCCTCGAGATTCGCGAGCAGCTGGTCGCGCTCCGCCGATATCTCGTTTTCCACGACCGCGCGCCGCGAGACCACCACGTTGTTGCGCTTGCGGTCGAGCTTGATGACCTTGAACTCCAGCTCCTTGCCTTCGAGATAGGACGGATCGCGTACCGGACGCACATCCACCAGCGAACCGGGCAGGAACGCGCGAATGCTGTCGATCGCTATGGTAAAGCCGCCCTTCACCTTGCCGGTCATGATGCCGGTCACGACCGTCTGCTTCTCGAACGCCTCCTCCAGCACATCCCAGGCCTTGACGCGACAGGCCTTCTCGCGCGACAGGCGGGTCTGGCCGAAGCCGTCCTCCATGTATTCGATGACCACCTCGATCCGGTCGCCCGCCTTGACGCCGACCTCGCCATTGGCGTTGCGGAACTGTTCCGTCGGAATCACGCCTTCCGACTTAAGGCCGGCATTGACCACCACGACCTCGTCATCGACATGCACGACCTCGCCCACAATAAGACTTCCGGGGCGCATCTGGCAGGACTGCATGCTCTCTTCAAACAATTCGGCAAAGCTTTGGCTCATGTATCTCTGGTCTCAAGGCCCCGAAGGGGCGGCTGGGCCGGCAGCGGACGTCCGGCCATTGGTCTTTGATCCGGTGCATGAACGACGACTAGGCCGAACGGCTCACCATGGTGAGCACCCGGTTGATGACGTCCTGAAGCCCGAGGGCCGACGAGTCGAGCACGACGGCGTCTGGGGCTGGCTTGAGCGGTGCGACCGCGCGATTGGCGTCGCGCTCGTCCCGCTCCCGAATCTCCTGTATAAGCTGTGGAAGCGTAACACCGAACCCCTTTGCCTTCAACTGATTGTAGCGGCGCTCGGCGCGCACCTCGGGGCTTGCGGTCAGAAAAACCTTCAGGAAGGCATCGGGAAAGACATGACTGCCCATGTCCCGACCATCGGCCACCAGCCCCGGGGACCTGCGCGCGGCGCGCTGGCGGTCCAGGAGCGCCTGACGCACGCCCGCGAGCGCCGCCACCCGGGATGCCGCATCCGCGGCCTCGGGGCCGCGCAGGGCCACGCTGCACTCGCGCCCGTTGACATAGACCTGCGGTTCGGCCGCCGCCCCGCCGGCGAAGCGCAGGTCGAGCGCGGCGGCGAGCGCGCGCAGCTCACGCTCGTCGTCGCAGGCCACCTGCGCCCATGAGGCCGCAAGACCCAAGGCGCGGTAGACCGCGCCGCTGTCCAGATAATGCCAGCCGAGCCGCTCGGCCACCCCCATGCCGACCGCGCCCTTGCCGGAGCCCGACGGGCCGTCGATCGCGAGCACCGGGATCATGAGGCGCTCACCTCGAGATCGAACCCGACGGCCTTGGCGCAGGCCACGAAACCCGGGAATGAGGTCGCGACATTGCGGCAGTCGCGTACCGAAACGGCGTCCGCGGCCCTGAGACCGGCGACCGCGAACGCCATCGCCACCCGGTGGTCGCCGCCGGACTCGATGACCCCGCCCGTAAGCGGCGTCCCGCTGATGGCAAGCCCGTCCGGGTATTCCTCCACGGCCACCCCGAGACCTGCCAGACCCCGCGCCATGACCGCCAGCCGATCGCTCTCCTTGACCCGCAACTCCTCGGCACCACGCACTATCGTCGTCCCCTGAGCGCAGGCCGCGGCGATGAAGATCGCCGGGAATTCGTCGATGGCAAGCGGCACGAGTTCACGGGGTATGGCGATACCGCGCAAGGGCGCGGCGCGCACCACAAGATCGGCGACCGGTTCGCCGCCCGCCACGGTCTCGTTCTCGGCCTCGATGTGCGCCCCCATGGCGCGCAGGATGTCGATCACACCCCGCCTAGTGGGGTTCATGCCAACCCGTGGCAGACGTATACAAGACCCCGGTACGATGCTCGCCGCCACCAGGAAAAACGCCGCCGACGAGAGGTCCGCGGGGACATCGAGCCGTACCGGATGCAAGGGTCCGGCGCCACCCTCCAGGGTGATCGTGGCGCCGTCGCGGTGAATCGGATAACCGAAACCGGCCAACATGCGCTCGCTATGATCGCGGCTCGGGGCCGGCTCGATCACCACCGTACGCCCCCGGGCGTACAGGGCGGCCAGCAGGATCGCCGACTTCACCTGGGCGCTGGCCACCGGCAGACGATATTCGATCGCGCGCAAGCCCCGCCCCCCCACGATATGCAGCGGCGGCCGCCCACCCTCTCCGGTCTCGATCACCGCCCCCATCGATCGCAGCGGCACCGCCACCCGCTCCATCGGCCGGCGCATGAGGGATTCATCGCCAATGAGACGCGCCCCAAACGGCTGCGCCGCCAAGAGTCCCGCGAGCAGACGCATGCTAGTGCCGGAATTGCCGAGATCGAGGGCCCCCACCGGGGCCTTCAGGCCATGGAGCCCGACCCCATCGACCGTAAGCCGCCCATCGCGGGGGCCGTCGATGGCCACCCCCAGCGCGCGAAACGCGGCCACCGTCCCGAGGACGTCCTCGCCCTCGAGGAGACCCGCAATCTCGCTGCGCCCCTCGGCGAGCGCGCTTAGGATGACGGCGCGGTGCGAGATCGACTTGTCGCCGGCCACCGTCACCGTCCCGGTGAGCGGACCCCCGCTCCTTACCGTGTAATCAATGCTTGCCATGGGTGCTCCTGCGCATCAAATCGGCACGAAACGCCCGGGCCTTCGCGAAATGGCTCAAAAGTCCCTCGAAATCCCCGCACGCCAGACGCTCACTATAGCCCTTCAGGCGCTCGGCGTAGGCGGCAAGCGCCGGGGCAAGCGACGCGCCATTGGCCGCACAGATATCCCGCCACATGACGGGATCGCTGCCGGCGATACGCAAAAAATCCTTGAGTCCGGCACCGGTGAATGGCGCCAACGCCTCGGCCGGCGCGTACTCCGCGAGCAGCTCGGCACACGCAAACGCGAGCAGGTGCGGGAGATGGCTCGTATAGGCCACGAGCCGGTCGTGGGTCGCGGCGTCAGCCATGACCACATGGGCCCCGGCCGCTGTCCACATCGTGCGCACGGCGCGCACCGCCTCATCGTCGGTGGTCTCCGTAGGTGTCAGGATGACGCTACGACCAGCGAACAGATCGGCGCGCGCGGCCGCTGGCCCCGAACACTCGCCGCCGGCCATGGGGTGACCGGGGACAAAGCGGGTGAGACCAAGCGCGCGCGCGGCCTCGGCCACCGACTGCTTGGCACTTCCCATGTCGGTCACGACGGCATGCGCCGGCAGGCACCGGGATAGCCTCGCGAGCAACCCGGGCAAGGCCCCGAGCGGTGTCGCCAACACCATGAGGTCGGCATCGCGCGCCGCCGCCTCGAGATCCTGCGTGTCATCGATCAGGCCGTGGGCGCGCGCCGCCGTAAGCGATCGCGGGTCCTCGTCCACCCCCACGATCCGGTCCACGAACCGGGCGTTACGCAAGGCCGCGGCGAGCGATCCTCCCATGAGACCCACGCCCACGACCGCAAGCCGGGGGGCGCCGATCACGGCCTCGTGTGCCGCGGGATTCACGCGGCCCTCATGATATCGGTGAGGGCGCGCATGAGGCGTGCGTTCTCCTCGGGCCGCCCGACTGTGATACGCAGATGCGCGGTCATGCCATAGGGCTTAAGCGGCCGGACGATGACACCCTGGCGCAACAACGCCTCATAGAGACGCGCGGCATCACCCACCTCGACGCACAGGAAATTGCCCACTGACGGGAGGACGCCAAGACCGTGATCCCGGAGGGCCACGGCGAGCGTGGTGCGATCGGCGGCGTTCACCGCGCGCATCCGTTCCACATGGGCCTCGTCCGACAGCGCCGCCACGGCCGCTGCCTGGGCCACGATATTCACATTGAAGGGCTGACGCAGGCGGTTCATGAGGTCCGCAAGCGCCGGGTCGGACACGGCATAGCCGACCCTTAGGCCCGCAAGCCCGTGGATCTTGGAGAACGTCCGCACAACCACGAGATTCGGGTGGCGGGCCAGGAACCCACAGCCGTCCGGGTAGCCCGGCTCGGTCACATATTCGAGATAGGCCTCGTCCAGGACCACGATCGTCGATGCCGGCACCGCCGCCAGAAAGGCCGCGAGTTCATCTTGGCCAAACCACGTACCGGTCGGATTGTTGGGGTTGGCCAAAAACACCATGCGCACACTCGGACTCAAGGCGTGCGCCATGGCATCGAGGTCATGGGCGTAGGCGCGCGATGGCACCTGGATCATATGCGCCCCTATCCCGCGCACACTGATCGGGTAGGCGGCAAAGGCGTACTCATCACAAAGCGCGGTCTCGCCTGGACAAAGAAAGGTACGGGCGATGAGTTCCAGGACGTCATTGGATCCGTTACCGAGCGTGATCTGGCGCTCCGACACCCCGAGGTGTTGCGCCAAGGCACGCTTCAAGGCAAAGCCGCCGCCGTCGGGATAACGTTCCATCTGCGCCAAGGCCGCCGCAGCCGCCGCTTTCGCCTTCGCTCCCGGGCCATAGGGGTTCTCGTTCGAGGCGAGCTTGACCGCCCCGGTCACGCCCAGTTCGCGCTCCAGCTCCTCTATGGGCTTGCCCGGCTGGTAGGGCACCAGGCCGCGGACGCCGGGCGCCGCCAGGATCACGGGGTCACATGCCATCGCCATCACACTCTCCGTTCTCGTCAGGGTTGCGCCGCTAGACCGCCTGGGGGTAAGAGCCAAGGCGTCGCACGACCCCCCCGCGCTGCTCGAGTTCGGCCAACGCCTCCTCGATCACCGGGTCCCTCTCGTGGCCTGCGATATCCACGAAAAACACATACTCCCACAAGGCCCGCTGCGCGGGGCGCGACTCGATGCGCAAAAGGCTTATGCCACGCCGCGCGAACGGTTCGAGCAGCGCATGCAGGGAGCCCGGGGTATGGGGGGCGGTCAGCAACAGACTGGTCTTGTCCTGCCCGCTCGACCCCACGGCATGCCGGCCGATCACAAAAAACCGTGTGGCGTTGTCGGGGGCGTCCTCGATGTTCTCCGCCAGGATCGGCAGGCCCCAGTGGGCGGCGGCCTCGCGCGAGGCGATCGCCGCCAGATGCGATTCCGAGGCCGCGCGCCGCGCCGCCTCGGCATTGTTCGATACCGCCACCTGCTCACAATGGGCGAGATGCCGCTCTATCCATCCGCGGCACTGGGCCAGGGCCTGGGGATGGGCGGCGACGTGCGTGATCTCGTCTAGTCCCTGCGCGCGCGCCAGCAATTGATGGTGGACCCGCAACACCACCTCGCCCACGATCACAAGCGGCGAACGCATGAGCAGGTCGTGCGTATGATTGACGATCCCCTCGGCCGAATTCTCCACCGGGACGACGCCGAAGTCCGCGGTCTTGGCGGTCACCGCACGGAACACCTCGGCGATGGTGGCCTGCGGCAACGCCGCCACCGCGCCCCCGAAATGCTTGCGTAGGGCGCCTTCCGTAAAGCTCCCCTCGGGCCCGAAATACGCCACGGCCAAGGTCTGCTCCAGGGCCAGACAAGTCCCCATGATCTCCCGGAAGATGCGCAGCACGTCCTCTTCGGGCAGCGGTCCCTTATGGCGCGCACGCACGCGGGCCAACACCTGCCGTTCGCGCTCCGGGCGATAGAACACCGCATCGCCGCAGGCCTCCTTGACCCGCGCGATCTCCTGCGCGGTCCGCGCGCGGTCCGCGAGCAGACCCTGGATCTGCTCATCTATGGCATCTATGCGGGCACGGTGCTCATCCAGTCGCCACTCGGGATCGTCAGGACGCTCAGACATGGCTTCAGGCCGAGATTCTGCGCACCGACATCACGCCCGGAATGGCCGCAATCTCGTCATACACCGCATCGGGAAGCGCGCTATCGAGATCGACGAGCGTATAGGCGAGATCGCCGCGCGATTTATTGACGAGGTTATGGATATTGAGTCCGGCGCGGGCCATGGAGGTCGAGATCTGCCCGACCATATTGGGCACATTGGCATTGGCCACCACCAGTCGGCATACCCCTTCCCGCGCCACCACGACCTCGGGAAAGTTCACCGCGTTGCGGATGTTGCCATTCTCCAAAAAGTCGCGCAGCTCTTCGGCCACCATGATTGCGCAATTGTCCTCGGCCTCCCGGGTCGACGCGCCCAAGTGCGGCAGCGCCACCACCTTCGGGTGGCCCTTTACGTGGTTGGTCGGGAAATCACACAGATAGGCGTGCAGGCGCCCGGCGTCCAGGGCGGCAACCACGGCGTCATCGTCGACGACCCCCTCACGCGCGAAGTTGAGCACCGTCGCCGTGGACTTAAGGAGCCCTACGGTCTCGGCATTGATCATATGGCGCGTGGCATCGACGAGCGGCACATGAAAACTCACGAAATCCGCCTCACGCAGGAGCGCCGCGACACTGGCGGCCTTCTGGACCTCCGCCGACAGCTGCCAGGCCCCTTCCACCGTCAGTTCGGGATCGAAACCTATGACCCTCATGCCAAGCGAAAGGCCGGCATGGGCGACCAGCCGTCCGATCGCGCCCAGACCCACGACTCCCAGGACCCGCCCCGGCAGCTCGAACCCGGCATAGGCCTTCTTGCCGGCCTCCACCGCGCGGCTGATCTCGGCATCGCTCCCCTCGAGCGTGGCCGCAAACTCCCACGCCCCGCGCAGGTTGCGCGCAGCGATCAGCAGCCCGGCGACCACCAACTCCTTCACGGCGTTGGCATTGGCGCCCGGGGCGTTGAAGACCGGCACGCCACGCTGGCTCAACGCCGCCACCGGGATGTTGTTCACCCCGGCCCCCGCGCGCCCCACGGCCTTGAGCCGCGCCGGCAGCGGCATGTCGTGCATCTTGAACGAGCGCACCATGATGGCATCCGCGTCATCGACATCGGCGCCCACATGAAAGCGTTTGGCATCGAAACGCGCGAGGCCCAGCGGCGAAATCTGATTCAGCGTCCGGACCTTGAACATCAGCCGTGTCTCCGCGCGAAGTCCCGCATGAAGTCGACGAGCGCCGCCACCCCTTCCTCCGGCATCGCATTGTAGAGGCTGGCGCGCATACCACCCACGGAGCGGTGCCCCTTCAACTGGAGCAGGCCCGCGGCCTTGGATTCCTTCAGAAACACCTCGTCGAGACCGGCGTCTTTCAGGGTGAATGGGACGTTCATCCACGACCGGCAGGTCTTGGCCACCGGGCAGGCATAAAATCCCCCCGACCCTTCGATGGCGTCATACAGGAGCCGTGCCTTACGCTCGTTCACGCGCGCCATGCCGGCAAGACCACCCTGTTCCTTGAGCCAGTCGAAGACCAGACCGGCCATGTAGATGGGGAAGGTCGGCGGGGTGTTGTACATCGAATCATTGTCGGCGTGGGTCCGGTAATCGAGCATGATCGGCATGCCCGGGAGCGCCTGACCCACGAGGTCCTCGCGCACGATCACCACGGTCAGGCCCGACGGTCCGATGTTCTTTTGCGCGCCGGCATAGATGAGGCCGAAGCGGCTCACATCGACCGGCCGCGACAAAATGGTCGAGGACATATCCGCGACCAACGGTACCGCGCCGGCATCGGGAATGAATGGGAATTCCACCCCGCCTATGGTCTCGTTGGGGGTGTAATGGAGGTAGGCCGCCTGCGGATCGAGCCGCCAGTCACCGACCGCGGGGATGTCCGTGAAACCACTGGCCTCGCCGCTTGCCACGACATTCACCTCGCCAAAGCGCCGCGCCTCGGCAATGGCCTTCTTGGACCATTCACCGGTATGGAGGTAATCGGCGCGGTTCTTGCCGCGCAACAGGTTGATGGGCACCATGGCGAACTGCAGGGATGCGCCGCCCTGAAGGAACAGCACCTTGTAGGAGTCCGGGATACCCATGAGTACACGCAGGGACGTCTCGGCGCGCGCGGCGATATCCAGAAACTCCTTGCCCCGGTGGCTCATCTCCATGACCGACATCCCGCTGCCGTGCCAGTCGACCAGCTCCTCCTGGGCCTTGCGTAGCACCGCCTGCGGCATGACCGCAGGTCCCGCCCCGAAATTAAAGATCCGCGCCATCGTCATCTCCCGCATCCATCGCCTGCGTTTCCGCCCCGACCTCGCTACCAAGAGCGGCGGTCTCCTCGATCTTCTCCACGCTCACCAGACGCTCGTTGGCGTCGAGCCCCATCAACCGTACCCCCTGCGTGTTGCGGCTTTGCAGGGATATCTCCCGGGCGCACATACGGATCAGGCTTCCCGTATCGGTGATCATCATGACCTCGTCGTCGTCGCCCGCCAGCACCGCTCCCACGATCGCGCCGTTGCGCTCGGTCACCTGCATGGATATGACACCCTGACCGCCGCGATTGTGGCGCGGGAATTCAGAGAATGGCGTGCGCTTGCCGTAGCCGTTGGCGCTCGCCACCAGCACCACCTGATCCCCCGCCGCCGGATCGGCGATCATCAACGACACTACCCGTTGACCCTCGCGCAGGCTCAAGCCCCGCACCCCGCGGGCGTTGCGGCCCATGGAGCGCACATCGCTTTCCTGAAAGCGCACGGCCTTGCCAGCATCGCTGAAAAGAAGGATATCACTATTGCCGTTGGCGATGCCCGCGCCCACCAGCACGTTGCCGTCGACCAGATCTATGGCCACGATCCCACTCGTGCGCGGGCGCGAGAAATCGGCGAGCGGCGTCTTCTTCACGGTCCCGTCGGAGGTCGCCATAAACACCGACTTGCCTTCCTCGAATGCCGCAAGCGGCAGGATCGCAGTGAGCTTCTCGCCCTCTGCGAGCGGCAGGAAATTCACGATCGGCCGCCCCTGGGCCCCGTGCCCGGTCTGCGGCAGGTCATAGACCTTGAGCCAATAGGCCTTGCCGCGGTTCGAGAAACACAGCACCGTGTCATGAGTGTTGGCGACCACCAGGCGGTCCACGAAATCCTCCTCGCGCATGCGCCCGAAGCTGCGTCCTTTGCCCCCGCGCCGCTGTGCCCGATAATCGGCCAGCGGCTGGCACTTCGCATAGCCGGCATGCGACAGGGTGACGACCACCGTCTCCTGGGCGATCAGGTCCTCGCGACTCAAGTCGAGCCGCCCGGCGAGGATCTCGGTGCGCCGCTCGTCTCCGTACTGGGCCTTGATCGCGGCGAGCTCCTCGGCGATGACCGTCATGAGCCGCGCTTCACTACGCAGGATCTCGGACAGGCCCTCGATCTTGCGCAGGATCTCCTGATACTCCTCGTGGATCTTGTCCTGCTCCAGACCCGTCAGGCGGTGGAGCCGCAGATCAAGGATGGCCTGGGCCTGGGTCTCGGTCAGCACATAGCGGTCTTCGAGCAGGCCGACGTCGGCCGGCAGGCCCTCCAGGCGCGAATGGGGGCCGGCATGGCGCAACAAATCGGCGACGAAGCGGGCCGACCAGGGGCGCCCGAGCAGTGCCTGACGGGCGGTCGCCGGGTCCGGCGCGGCCTTGATCAGGGCGATGATGGCGTCGATATTCTCGAGCGCGACCGCGAGACCCTCTAGGATATGGGCGCGCTCACGCGATTTGCGCAACTCATAGAGCGTACGCCGCGTGACGACCTCGCGGCGATGACTCAAAAAGGCCTTCAGGATCTGCGGGAGACTCAGAAGGCGCGGCTGACCGTCCTCGAGGGCCACCATATTGATGCCGAACACGGTCTGCAGGGCGGTCTGCTGGTAGAGATTGTTCAGGATGACCTCGGCATTCTCGCCGCGCTTTAGCTCGATCACCATGCGCATGCCCGATTTATCGGACTCATCGCGCAGCTCCGCGATGCCCTCGAGCCGCCCTTCCTTGACGAGCTCGGCGATCTTTTCGAGCAGACGGGCCTTGTTCACCTGATAAGGGAGCTCGTTTACGATCAGCGCCTGGCGATGTCCGGGGCGTTCCTCCTCGATCTCCACGCGCGAGCGCACATAGATCTTGCCGCGTCCGGTGACATAGGCCTCGCGGATACCGGCGTTGCCATTAATGATCGCCGCCGTCGGAAAGTCCGGGCCCGGGATATGGACCATCAGGGCCTCGACCGAGAGGTCGGGGTTTGCGATCAATGCCAGCAGGGCGTTTATGACCTCGGAGAGGTTGTGCGGCGGGATGTTGGTCGCCATGCCGACCGCGATCCCCGAGGAGCCGTTGACAAGCAGATTCGGTATGGCGGTGGGCAGCACCGACGGCTCATGTTCCGACCCGTCGTAGTTCGGCGCGAAGTCCACCGTCTCCTTGTCGAGATCGGCGAGCAGCTCGTGGGCCACACGCGCCATACGGATCTCGGTGTAACGCATGGCCGCCGGGGCATCGCCGTCCACCGACCCGAAATTCCCCTGGCCGTCGACCAGCGGGTAGCGCATCGAGAAGGTCTGGGCCATGCGCACGATGGTGTCGTAGACCGCCGTGTCCCCGTGTGGATGGTATTTACCGATGACATCACCCACCACGCGCGCCGACTTCTTGTAGGGGCGATTCCAGTCGTTGGAAAGTTCGCGCATGGCAAACAGCACGCGCCGATGGACGGGCTTCAGACCGTCGCGCACGTCCGGGAGGGCGCGCCCCACGATCACGCTCATGGCGTAATCCAGGTACGACTGACGCATCTCCTCTTCGAGATTGACCGGGATGGTTTCTTTAGCGAATTGATCCATCGGGTTTGGGCCGCGCTGCGGCCTTAGGACCTCTTAAGGGGGCTTTCAAAGATAGTTCCTCAGCATACCATAAACGGCCGGTACACCAAAGGCGGAGCCTCTTCCAACACAGGGCCCCGTCATTCACCTCCCCAAGTTCTTGATGAGGCGAAGGGCATCCGAATCCGCTGGCTTTTGGGGCTCGCCTCTGCTATAACGGAGGGCATGAACGATCCGGGCCAAGATGGGGGGGGTGGATGTGTCGCACGTGCGCGTGCGCCTGATCCGTCCGGGCGAACGCGCCGAGTGGGACCGCTTGATGCGCGCCCACCATTACCTGGGGCTTGCCGCGCTCGTGGGGCGCAGTCTGCGCTATGTGGTGGACAACCCCCTCCGTGTGGGGGTGGACAACCCCCTCCGTGTGGGGGTGGACAACCCCCTCCGTGTGGGGGTGGACAACCCCCTCCGTGTGGGGTGGACAACCCCCTCCGTGTGGGGGTGGACAACCCCCTCCGTGTGGGGATGGACAACCCCCTCCGTGTGGGGGCGGAGGCGGATGGCCAGTGGCTGGCGCTCGTAGGCTGGGCGTCGGCGGCCTTGAAGTGCGCCCCGCGGGATGCCTGGATCGGCTGGGCGAAGGCCTTGCAGTGGCAACGTATTGGGCTCATCGCCAACAATGCCCGCTTCCTGATCCTGCCGGGCGTACAGGTGCGGAACCTCGCCTCGCGGATTCTGGGCCAGAATCTCGCGCGTCTCTCGGCGGATTGGCAGGCGGTCCACGGCCACGGCCTTCTGCTTGGCCTGGACCTTCATCGATCCGGCGCGCTTTGCCGGCACCTGCTACCGGGCGGCCAACTGGATCGAACTCGGGCCCACGCGCGGCTTTGCCAAATCCAACGATACCTATGTCGCCCATGGGGCCCCTAAGCGGATCTGGGTGTACCCCCTCCATAAAAAGGCCCGGCTGATCCTCTCATCGCCACGCCCGCACCCAGACCTACCCCGCCAGGAGATGAAGACCATGACCCTGACCGACGTGGACGCAGCCGCACTCTTTGCGCGTCTGGGGTCCTTGGAAGACCCCCGTGCGAGGCGCGGGCTGCGCCACAGCCAGCGCTCGCTCATCGCCATCATCCTCTGTGCCGTGATCAGCGGGGCGCAGGGACCGACGGCCATCGGCGAATGGGTCAAACGCCTCCCGCCTGCGATGCTGCGTCGGTTGCGGTGCCGTAGGACCGCCGATGGCCGCTATGAACCCCCGTCCGAGCCCACCATTCGCCGCCTGTTGCAGACGATCGATATCGCGGCCCTGGAGGAGAAGCTCGGGGATTGGCTGCACACGCAGGGCGTAGCCGAGGAACCGGTGGCACTCGATGGCAAAACCTTACGGGGATCGCAGGATGGGGGTCATGCACGGCAACTGGTCGCTGCGTTCGGGCACACGAGCCATGTGGTCTTCAATCAAGTGGAGGTGGCCGACAAGGCGAGTGAGCAGAAGGCGGTAAAGCCCTTGCTCGACCCCTTGACCTTGGCGGGTCGGGTGGTGACCGCGGACGCCCTGCATACCCAAACAGAGACCGCCCGTTATGTGGTCGAGGACAAGCAGGCGCACTACCTCTTCACTGTTAAAGACAATCAGCCTACGCTCAAAGCCGACATCGAAGGCCTCCATCGGGAGGCCTTTCCCCCTCAGCACGTGACGACGGATAAGGCCCATGGGCGCGTGGAGACCCGACGTATCTGGGTGAGCGATAAGCTCAATGGGTATGTGACGTTTCCCTATGCGGCCCAGGTGGCCTGCGTGGAGCGCGAGATCTTCCACGTCAGAAAACATACATGGTCGCCCCCTATTTGCCAAGCCTTCACGTTATGACGGTCAGTAAGGTAAAGATTGCTGTCATACATCCGGACTTTGTATGAGGGATACCCCTCTGTCCCTGATGGAATCCGCTGATCGAGGCCTGATCACAAGAGCGTGCTGAAGGCACGGTGTTTAAGGCAGGTTTCCTCGATCACGGTCTGACCTTATTGCCATCACGTCGTGATTGCCTGTGTAATCGGTGGTGAGCCTCTTTCTATCAAAACCTCTCTTTCTGGCAGTCGGCTCCTCACGCGGCCACGGACACCGGTGTGAAGCCTTCCTGGTAGTCTCGCCCATGGGCGAGCAGCGCCCAGTCTCGCCCATGGGCGAGCAGCGCCCACACGATACGGGCGTTCTTGTTCGCGAGCGCGACGGCCGCGACGTTCTTGTTGCGCCGGCCCATGAGCCGCTTGAGCCAGCTATCCGTATCAGTCTTGCGCTCCGAGGCGCGGATCACGGCGCGCGCCCCGTGGATCAGAAGGGTGCGCAGATACACGTCCCCGCGTTTACTGATGCCAAGCAGCGTGGGCTTGCCGCCACTGGAGTGTTGCCGGGGCACAAGCCCGAGAAAGGCGGCGAACTGGCGGCCGTTGACAAAGGCCGTTGCGTCTCCGATCGAGGCCACGAGCGCGCTGGCCGTGAGCGGTCCGATGCCGGGGACTTTCTGGAGCCGCCGGCTGGCATCGCTCTGGCGGTGCCACGCCTGGATTTCGGCTTCGAGCTCGTCTACCTGGCGGTCCAGCTCCTTCAGATGGGCGGCCAGCCGCGCGATCAACGGGCGCATGGTGTCGGGCAGGCCGTTGTCGGCGTCCTCCAGTATCCTCGGAATCTGTGGGGCGATACGACCGAGGCCTTGCGGGATCACAAGCCCGAACTCCGAGAGCAGTCCGCGAATCTGATTGGCCTGCGCGGTGCGGGCCTTCACGAACGCCTGGCGGGCGCGGTGGACAGCGAGGATGGCCTGGCTCTCGGCCGTCTTTCCAGGCACGAAACGCATAGTGGGACGCGCCACCGCCTCACAGATCGCCTCGGCGTCGGCGGAATCATTTTTGTTGGTCTTCACGTAAGGCTTCACGAATTGCGGAGCCATCAACTTCACCGTGTGTCCGAGGGCCGTCAGTTGCCGGGCCCAATGATGGGCGCTGCCACAGGCCTCCATGCCGACGAGGCACGGCGGAAGATTGCCAAAGAATGCGAGCACCTAATGGCGCTTTAGGGATTTCCTCAGAACGGCCTTGCCGCGGGCATCCACCCCATGGATCGCGAAAACCGTCTTTGCCAGATCCACTCCGATCGTTGTAATCTTCATCGTCGTCTCCTCTCTATTTGCGTGGTCTATCGCACCACTCACTTTGGCACGTCTGATGCCGTTTAGGGAGGGGGCGACCATCCCATTACAAGACGACCCTCGAGCGGGTCTATCTGATTGGCAGCCAAAGCCGCACTGAAGCGAGCCCCGCACAACTGCTGGCCCAGAACCGAGGCCATTGGGGCATCGAGAACCGTCTGCACCACGTACGCGACATGGCCTATGACGAGGATCGTTGCCGGGCCCGCAAGGGGCACACCCCCCGGACCCTCGCCTGCCTGCGGAACTTCACTATCAGCCTCCTGCGCCTGTTCCACGTCGCGAACATCAAAGCGGCACCGCGGGGCTTGGCGGCCCAAGCCGATCAGGCCTTAGCGATGCTGCGTCTGTAAAGCCCCTAAAACCAGAAGACAAGGCCCGCGCGGGGTCCCCCCGCCGCAGGCGTTCGCCTCGTTCTCGCCTTTTTGGGAGACACTCTCCCCAAAAAGCGGTCCCCCCGCCGTTTCGGGCCGCCCACCCCATCGACTGCGCTCGCCTCAGGCGTTCAGTGATCGAGGCGCTGCGTGAGCGCGTGACTTTGACGGGACCGTGACACCGTCCAGCAATTCTCAATGTGGCAATGACCGTGAAGGCTGGACAAAAGGTGCGGTCTGCGGTATAACAGCGCTGGGCCATGGTACGCGAGCGCGGCGTGACGGATCTTGTTACCGAAAATCGGTACGCGAGCGCGGCGTGACGGATCTTGTTACCGAAAATCCCCTGAGTCTCAATGTCTTAGTGGAATCGCTCAAAGAAGTGATGCGGGCGGCTCCCGACAAACGGACGGGGAAGAACTGCGTCTATAGCATGGAAGATGCAGCGCTGGCGGCCTTTGCCATATTCTTGACGCAAAGCCCGTCGTTTCTGGCCTATCAGAGGACGATGGAGCAGACCCGTGGCCAAAGCAACGCGCATGGCGGCCTTTGCCATATTCTTGACGCAAAGCCCGTCGTTTCTGGCCTATCAGAGGACGATGGAGCAGACCCGTGGCCAAAGCAACGCGCAGACGCTCTTGGGCATGAGTCAAATCCCAACGGACAATTGTGTCCGCACGATGCTCGATCCCGTGGCGCCTGCTCACCTGTTCCCGCTCTTTACGCAGATATTTCAGGCCCTGAACGCGAGCGGCCACATCGATCCCTTTCGGGTGGCACTCGATGCCTGCGCAAGCGGTCCGGGCCAGCTCCTCATCGCCCTGGATGGGACGGCTTATCACTCCTCCCCTACCATCCATTGCCCGCAATGCACGCGCATCGAGCACCAGAACGGCTCTGTGAGCTATCAGCATACGGTCATCACACCGGTGATCGTGACCCCGACTTTAAGCCGGGTGATTCCCCTGGCGCCGGAATTCATCGTCCCCCAGGACGGTCACGACAAGCAGGATTGCGAGACGGCGGCGGCCAAGCGCTGGCTTACGACCGCCGCCCACTACCGGGATCAGCACGTCACCGTGCTCGGCGACGACCTCTATAGCCGTCAACCCCTGTGCGAGCAGATCCTGGCGGCGGGGTTAGACTTCCTCTTGGTCTGCAAACCCAGCTCACATCCCACGCTGTACGAGTGGGTCGAGAGCCTTGCGCGTTCGGGGGTGTGACGACCCATCAGATCACGCGCCGCAAGGGTAAGCAGGTCTTTACCGACACCTATCGCTTCGCGTCAGAGCTCCCCTTGCGCGGCCACGAGGATGCGCTTTGTGTGAACTGGCTGGAACTGACCACCACCGATGCCGCGGGCCAAACGATGTACCACAACGCCTGGGTCACACGGCATACGATTCACCCCGGTAACGTCGCCATCCTTGCGGGCGCCGCTCGGGCGCGATGGGGCATCGAGAACGGCGCTAACAACACCCTAAAGACCAAGGGTTACCATTTCGAACACAATTTCGGACACGGCAAGCGCCATCTCTCGTCCCTTTTGGCGACCCTGAATCTGCTCGCCTTCCTGTGGCACACCGTGCAGGAGATGACCTACCGGAAGGTCCAGTTGCTGCGCGCGAGCCTCCCCACCCGTCAGACCTTTTTTGACGATATCCGGGCGTTGACCCGGTATCTGTGCTTTCCCAGTTTCGAGGCCTTGCTCGACTTCATGCTGAAGGGCCTCACAATCGACGCGCCCGACAGCAGCTGAGAGCTCTTATGAGTGACCTTCGGTTTTGCGGCCACACACTGGAACCGGCGGAGCTTGCGCTGATCGTCGAGTTGGCAACCCGCTATGGTCGCTTAAGCCGCCATGAGCTGGCACAGACGGTGTGCGAGCTCCTGGGCTGGCAGCGCCCTAATGGACAACCGAAGACGATCGAATGCCGGGCCCTCCTTGAACGGATGCAGGAGGCGGGACTGATCGGCCTGCCCGCGCTGAAGTCCGGTCGCCCGCGCGGGGCGGGGTCGTCGGTTCCGGTCAGCCCGGACCCAGAGTCAGCCCCGCTCGACGCGCCGCTTGCCACCCTGCAGCCAATCAGGCTTCAGCGCGTGGCAACCCCAGGAGAGCGGACCTTGTGGCGCACGCTCATCGAGCGCCATCATTACCTTGGCCATCGCGTGCCCTTTGGCGCCCATCTCCGCTACCTGATCCAAACGACATCCCCGCATCCCAGGGTCCTGGGCTGCCTGCAGTTCTCCTCGCCGGCCTGGCGCCTGAAGGGACGCGATCAGTGGATCGGCTGGGACGATGCCACCCGCGCTCAGCACCTGCAGTCTGTCATCTGCAACTCCCGCTTCTTGATCTTGCCCCACGTGCGGGTTCCCAACCTCGCGAGTCATGTGCTGGCGCTCGCGTTACGCACCGTTACCACCGATTGGACGGCCGCCTACGGCATACGCCCCCTCCTGGCCGAGACCTTGGTCGACCCCGCTCGCTTCACCGGGCATTGTTACCGCGTAGCCAACTGGATTGATGTCGGCCTCACCACGGGCCGCGGCCGTGAAGACCGCCAACACACACGCCATGGGGTAAGCCCTAAGCGGATATGGCTCTATCCCCTCGCGCCCAACGCCCGACAGAGACTCACGCAAACCCTGTAGATCGACCGCTACCCCGTTTCACACACGCCATGGGGTAAGCCCTAAGCGGATATGGCTCTATCCCCTCGCGCCCAACGCCCGACAGAGACTCACGCAAACCCTGTAGATCGACCGCTACCCCGTTTCTGAAGCGGCGTTACTTCACATTGAGAATTGCTGCTCTTCCAACATGAGATGAGTCTGGAGGAGGGGTTGTGTTTCTAACATGAAATGAGTCTGAAGCCGGATCGGGTTTTGTTCATGATGGGGAGATGCAGACCCTTATGAACCTCGATAACCTGACCTCCATTGATCAGCTCGCGGACTTTTTGTCCGGCACCCAGACGGTGGCCTTTTCGGTACTGAGTAGCCCTGCAGCCCGCTACGAATGGGTGCAAAAGACCCTGGTCCGATTCCGGTATCCCACCCTCTCCCGGGCCGACCAGGGGGTCGTGATTCGCGTACTCGTCAAGGTCAGCGGCTACTCCCGGCAGCAGATCACGCGCCTGATCGCCCAGTACCGCACGAGCGGCGCCGTGAGACGCCGCCAGAGGACCGTGGCGGGCTTTACGCCGAAGTACAGCCCCGCCGATATCGGTCTGCTGGCGGCGATGGATGAGCGTGTCTTTCCGGTAAGCATGCAAGAAACGGTTTTTTGTCCCTGCTAACGTTCGCTGCGTATTTCAACCGATGAGGAACGCAGCGAATGAACGAGACCAGGCAGACGATGGAAGGGCCGGAGGGCGGCGAGACGTTTGAGTCCACACGAGCGCTCTTCCAGCGCTGGCGGGAGAGCCGCCAGCGGGGCGCACGGATCCCCAAGGCCTTATGGGCCGCGGCCGTGGAGATGGCCCGGCAGTACGGGGTAGTACAGACTGCACAGCGTCTGCATGTGGATGGCCCGCGGCTCCTAAAGCGCATGGAGGGCGCGGGGTTCGCGAGGGCCGCCGACCCGCACACTGTGACCTTTGTCGCGTTGTCGAGATCGACACCCGCGGCCAGGACAGGAATCGCTGAGTGTGTCGTGGAGATTCAGAATGCGCGTGGGGGGACGATGCGGGTAAGCTTGCAGGGCTCGGGCAGGGCTCGGGGCTTACCCAGCTCGCACCGCTGTGTGCGGCCTTCTGGGGCGCGCCATGATCGCCATCACCCCGCACATGCGCGTGCTGGTGGCGGTGGAATCGGTGGACTTTCGGGTCGGCATCGACGGCTTGGCGCAACGCTGCCGGGCGGTCCTGCGCGAAGAGCCCTTTCAAGGCACGGTATTTCTCTTTCGCAGCCGCTCGCACACGGCGATCAAACTCCTCATCTATGACGGCCAGGGATTCTGGCTCTGTCACAAGCGCCTGTCACGCGGTCGGTTTCGTTATTGGCCCCAGGCTGCAGACGGGGTGGTGAGTGAGGCCTTAGCACACGAGGTGCAAGTTCTATGACGGCCAGGGATTCTGGCTCTGTCACAAGCGCCTGTCACGCGGTCGGTTTCGTTATTGGCCCCAGGCTGCAGACGGGGTGGTGAGTGAGGCCTTAGCACACGAGGTGCAAGTCTTGCTGAGCGCGGGGGACCCAACGCAATCCCACGCCCCGCCGTTGTGGCGCCCGGTGGGCGCTAAGCGGGGGCCGCGCTCGCCGGCTGCGGTCCCGCGGGGCGGGGACGAGGCCGGGCTTGGGGTGGGGGCTTGCGTTCCATAACCACGCGCGGTAAGATCTGTCCCCATGGAGATCTTGCTACGCTATCGCGGCCGCGCCGTCACGACCACCGACGCGCATTTCATCCGTGCCTTGATCGCCGCCCACCCCGAGCAAAGCCGGCGGGCGTTGTCGGCGACGCTCTGCCAGGCCTGGGACTGGCGGCAGGAAAACGGCGCCCTGCGCGCGATGGTGTGCCGGGGACTCATGCTGGCGCTCGCGCGCGAAGGGCATATCACCTTACCGCCGGTGCGCCGCACGCCCCCCAATCCCTTGGGTGTCCGCGCGCGCCTCGCACGTGGTGCCCCGGCGCCCCTGGCAATCGATACCACGCCGCTTACGGGGTCCTTGCGCGCCTTAGGGGCGCTTACGCTCGTGTCGGTCCGGCGAACCCCCGCCGAGGCCCTCTTCAAGAGCCTGATGGAGGCCCACCATTATCTGGGCTACACGCAGCCGGTGGGCGAACACGTCAAATGCATGGTCTATGCCGGGACGCGCCCGGTGGCGCTCGGCGCGTGGAGCTCGGCCCCCCGGCATCTGGGGCCCCGGGACCGGTTCCTCGGCTGGTCGCCTGCGGTGCGCCGCCAGAACATCGCGGGTATTGCCTATAACACGCGCTTTTTGATCCTGCCGTGGGTCCAGGTCCCCCACTTGGCCTCGCACGTTCTTTCCCGTATGACCCGGGCGCTCCCCCAGGCCTGGCAAGAGGCCTATGGCCACCCGGTGTATTGGGCTGAGACCTTCGTCGATACCACCCGCTATCGCGGCACCTGCTACCGCGCGGCCAACTGGCAGGTCCTGGGCCAGACCCAAGGGCGCGGCAAGGACGATCAGACCCACCAGGCAAACCGCAGTGTGAAAGACGTATTGGGCTTGCCGCTGACGCGGGACTATCGCGCCCGCTTGTTGGGCGTGGCATGAGCGGGCACAAGAAGCGGGCGCGGCCCGCATCGCCACAACGCCTTGCGGTGCCGATCACGGATATCACCGCCATCGTCGAGCGAACGCGCGCGGTCTTGAGCACCGAAGAACACGCCGCCTTACGCGCGGCCGTCGATACCCTGGCCTTGGTTCAGGCCGAGTTGCAAACCAAGAATGCCTCGCTCGCACGGTTGCGCAAGATGATTTTTGGGGCTCGCACGGAGAAGACTCGCGCCGTGCTCGGGGAGAACGCAGGCGAGGATCGTCATGCGCCAGACACCGAGGCGGCGGGATCCCCCGCTGTCAGACTACCTGTCGCCTCTTGTATGAAACCCTTGGGGGCAGAAAGAGAGTCGACAACCATGATGCGCTACGCCAAAGAACGGAAGGAGTCGGTGATCCGCAAGATGCTGGCCACCCCTGACCTGTCCATCCCAGAGCTCGCCCGGGAGACGGGCATCTCTTGCTGGACGCTGTATGATTGGCGCAAGACAATACGCCCAAAGGAGGCAGCGGATATGCCGGGAGGAAGGCCGCCCGTGAAACGCCAGGCCGCGCAGAAGCTTACCGTGGTGGTGGAGACCGCGGGCTTGAATGAAGCCGAGCTCGGCGAATATTGCCGCCGACACGGCCTCTACCCCGAGGAGGTCAAGGCATGGCGCACGGACGCCTGTCAGGCCCTGGAGGGTGGGTCCATATCCACCAAGGCGCACCGGGAAGCGCTTATGGCCGAGCAGAGGCAGCGCAAGGTCCTAGAGCGTGAGCTCGCCCGCAAGGACAAGGCGCTGGCGGAGACCGCCGCGCTGCTTGCCTTACGAAAAAAAGCCGCGGCGATCTGGGGGGACGAGGAGGACGCATGATCAGCACCCCAGATCGCCAAGCCGCCGTTATGCTGATTCACGAGGCCGTAGCCGCCGGGGCCCGCAAGCGGGTCGCCTGCAGAGAGCTTGGTATTACACTTCGGACCTTGGAGCGCTGGACGCAGACGGGGGTCGTGGGCTCCGACCGGCGGCCGCAGGCGCATCGGCCCGTACCCCCCAATCGCCTCTCGGAGGCCGAGCGGGCCGAAGCCCTGCGTGTGGTCAACGAACCGCGCTTTGCAAGCCTGCCGCCTACCCAGATCGTGCCACGGCTGGCCGACGAGGGGCGCTATATCGCCTCCGAATCCACGCTCTATCGCCTGCTGCGCGCCGCCAACCAGCTGGCGCACAGGGGCCGCGCGAAGACGCCCGATACCCGTCCCATCCCAGCTGGCCGACGAGGGGCGCTATATCGCCTCCGAATCCACGCTCTATCGCCTGCTGCGCGCCGCCAACCAGCTGGCGCACAGGGGCCGCGCGAAGACGCCCGATACCCGTCCCATCCCACGTCACCGCGCGCGGGGCGCCAATACGCTGTGGTGCTGGGACATCTCATACCTGCCCGGCCCCGTAAGCGGCCAATTCTTCTTTCTGTATCTCGTGCTCGACATCTACTCGCGCAAGATCGTCGCCCACGAGGTCCATGAGGAGGAGTCCGGGGATCACGCCGCCGCCCTGATCCGTCAGGCACTCGTGCGCGAGGGCGTGACGGACAGGCGGCCGCTCGTACTCCATCAGGATAACGGCAGTCCCATGAAGGCCTCCACCTTCGTCGCGACCCTCGATGCGCTCGGCGTGCGTCGTTCGTACAGCCGTCCGGGTGTGTCCGACGACAACGCCTATGCCGAAAGCCTGTTCCGCACCTGCAAATACCGCCCCGGCTATCCGGGCGCCTTCGGAAGCCTCGCAAAGGCGCGAGCCTGGATGCTCGCCTTCGTGCGTTGGTATAACCACCACCACAAGCATCGCAACCTGAAATTTGTGAGTCCCGCGGAGCGTCATACGGGCGCCGGTTGGTATAACCACCACCACAAGCATCGCAACCTGAAATTTGTGAGTCCCGCGGAGCGTCATACGGGCGCCGACCACGCCATCTTCGCCCATCGCACCCGGATCTACGAGGCCGCCCGTGCGCAACATCCCGAACGCTGGAGCCGTAGCATCCGGAACTGGTCCTTGCCTGCCGAAGTATGGCTCAATCGCCCGACCGAGGAGTGCCAAGACACCTCACAATGCGACGCGGCCTAAATGATCAGGCGACAGGTACCTTGACAGCCGCCGGGATCGGACGCGACGCCCTTGCTGCCACCAGATCCCTCTTCACCAAAACCCAAGGCCCCCGGCCATGGCCGCAACGCTGTGAGTGCGTACACCGGGGCCGCACAGGTCACGGTGGCGCATCCCGACCTCCACAGCGGGGATGCCTGCCCCCACTGCCTGGAGGGGACACTCTATCGACAGAACGAGCCCGCCCAGTTGGTGCGTATTACCGGCATGGCGCCCTTGAGCGCCACGGTCTATGCCTGCGATCGACTGCGCTGCCATCTGTGCGGCGAGGTCACCACCGCCCCGGCCCCGGAGGGCGTGGGACCCGAGAAATACGATGCCACCGCGACCAGTATGGTCGGGCTGCTGAAGTATGGCGCAGGCCTCCCCTTTAACCGCATCGAGACCTTGCAGGCGGGTATGCGCATCCCGTTGCCGGCCGCGACCCAATGGGACCTGGTGCGTAAGGCTGTCCCCGTGTTGGCCCCGGCGCACACGGAACTCTTGCATCAGGCGGCCCAAGCCCCGGTGCTCTACAACGACGACACGACCATGAAGGTCCTTAAGCTCACCAAAGCGCAGCGGGCCGCGGCGCTTGCCGACGACGCGCACACCGAACGCACCGGGATCTTTACCTCCGGCATCGTCGCGACCGAAGAGGGTCGTCAGATCGCGCTCTTCTTCACAGGCGTCCGGCACGCCGGCGAGAATCTCGCTACGGTGTTAGCGCATCGTGCAGCCGATTTGCCCGCCCCCATCCAGATGTGCGACGGGCTATCACGCAACGCCCCCAGCGACTTCGACACGGTGATGTCCTCTTGTCTCGCCCATGCGCGTCGTAAGTACGTCGAATTGACCGAGACCTTCCCAGAAGAAGTGCGCTTCGTGCTGGAGACATTGCGTGAGGTCTATGGGACCGAGGCCCGCATCCAGGCCGAGGGTCTCGACCCAGAACCGCGACTCCTGCGTCACTAAGCCGAGAGCGCACCGCGCATGGCGATCTTGGAGCAGTGGATGCGCACGCAGTTTGAGGAGCGCCGGATCGAGCCCAACTCGACGCTGGGCGCCGCCATCCGTTACATGCAGAAGCGCTGGCCCGAACTCACGCTATTCCTGTGCGTGCCGGGCGCCCCGCTCGATAACAATGTGACCGAAAGGGTTCTGAAAAAGGCCATCCTGCACCGAAAGAATGCGCTCTTCTACCGTACTCTCAACGGCGCCTATGTCGGCGATACGTTCATGAGCCTGATCCATACCGCCGAACTGAACCACGTAGCCCCGTTCGAATACTTAGTCGCTCTACAGCGTCACGGGGACGCGGTCGCCGCGAACCCCGCCGACTGGATGCCCTGGAACTACCAGGCGACGCTCGCCCAGCAAAACCCCGGCCCTGAACCCCCCGATTAGCCGATCTGCACGGTGGCCGAGCGTTTTACGCATCTCTGCCGGAAGGACACGGATGAGCGCCATGACACGCCCTCGGGGCCGGCGGTCAAGAAGCTCTGCGAGCGGGCCTTGTTGGTCTTCGGGCAGACCGAATACGAGCGCCTGGCGCAGATCTCGGTGAGCCACCTCTACAACCTCCGCAAATCCGTTCCGTACACGCGCAAGCGGCGCCACTTCGCAAAGACCCGGCCACGGCAGATCCCCATCGGGGAACGCCGCAAACCGGTCCCCAACGGACGCCCCGGCTACATCCGTGTTGATACCGTCCACCAGGGGGATTTGGACGGGAAAAAAGGCGTTTATCATGTGAATGCGGTCGATGAGGTCACGCAGTTCGAGGTGGTGTGCACAGTCGAGAAGATCAGCGAATATTATCTCATCCCGATGCTCGAATACTTGCTGGAGACCTTCCCGTTTACGCTGCGAGGCTTCCACTCGGACAATGGTTCGGAGTACATCAACAAACGGGTCGCCGAGCTCCTGGAGAAGCTCTTCATCGCGTTCACGAAAATACTTGCTGGAGACCTTCCCGTTTACGCTGCGAGGCTTCCACTCGGACAATGGTTCGGAGTACATCAACAAACGGGTCGCCGAGCTCCTGGAGAAGCTCTTCATCGCGTTCACGAAGTCACGCTCCCGGCAGTCCAACGACAATGCCTTGGCCGAGAGCAAGAACGGCGCCGTGGTGCGCAAGGTCTTCGGCTACAGCCACATCCCCAGCCGCTTCGCCCACAGGATCCATCTCTTCACGCTCCCGGCAGTCCAACGACAATGCCTTGGCCGAGAGCAAGAACGGCGCCGTGGTGCGCAAGGTCTTCGGCTACAGCCACATCCCCAGCCGCTTCGCCCACAGGATCCATCTCTTCAACCAGGAGGTCTTGAATCCCTACGTGAACTATCACCGCCCCTGCTTCTTCCCCGAGACCTACACGGATGCCAAGGGCCGTGAGCGTAAGCGCTACCGCTATGAGGCCATGATGACCCCGTACGACAAGCTGAAGTCGCTCCCCGGGGCGGAGGCCTATTTGAAGCCGGGTTTAAGCTTTGCCGTACGACAAGCTGAAGTCGCTCCCCGGGGCGGAGGCCTATTTGAAGCCGGGTTTAAGCTTTGCCATACTGGACCAAGTCGCTTATGCCCTCAGCGACAACCAGGCGGCGGACCGTCTGCAAAAGGCCCGCCAGAAACTCTTTCACACCATACGCGAACAGAATCTCAAATCCGGCTGAGGGTGGCCCCTGACTCTCACTCTTCAGACCCATTTAAGGATTGGAAAATACTGGCGGCGGCGGCGCCTCACGAGGCGCCGCGCGGCCCTCCGGCCCGGGCAAGGGCGTGATCTTCGGCCTTGCGGCTCGCGGCCCCCCTTAAAGAATGGCGCGGGAATTCCCATCCCCTTCAGGGGGTTGGGATGAAAGCGCCTATTGGTCCTGGCACTCCTGTATGTATCGGCGGATCACCTCAGCGGATACACTCCCGGCGGTGCCGACATAGTAGGCCTGCGTCCATAACTGTTCCTTCCCGCATTGTCGCTTGAGCTGGGGAAACGGCTCGCGCAGCTTGCGCGCAGTATATCCCTTGAGCAGTCCGACAATAACCGCCGGCGACCATCTCGGCGGCGCTGATACGAAGCCATGCACATGGTCCACGTCCGTTTCCAGCGCCAGCAGGGTGAACCCGTGTTGGCGGCAACAATCCGCGATGAGCCTCTTGCAGGCCCCCTCCACTTCGCCTGTCAGAATCTTGCGCCGATACTTCGGTATCCACACGCAATGATAGGCGATTTGGTAGTGTGTCCAGCGGGTCTTACCGGCTTGCAGGGTCTCGGTCATGCGACGAGAATATCATCCCATGGAACGGGTCCGCATCCTCTCGCTCAAAGGCCTCTCGCGTCGCCAGCAGGCGTTCGTGCGTGTGGGCCAGAAAGAGGCGGCGCGGGTGTGGACGGTCTGCCGTGATCTCCATCAGGCGGCGCGGCAGGACCATAAGCCGTGGCCCAATCGGGATGCCCTGCAAAAAGCCACCAAGGGCCGGTTCGCCCTGCACTCCCAGTCCGCGCAGATGGTGACACACGCCTTTTTAGCGAATGGGGATACGGCACAACAATTACGAAGCCAGGGGCGGACGGACATCCGTTATCCCTACAAGGACAAGACGTTCCATCCCCTGATGTGGCCCGCGCAGGCCATGCGCCTTGAGGGCCAGCGTATCCTTCTCCCCATGGGTCGCGGCCGTCCTTCGCTCATTCTGCCCAAACCGGCATGGCTCGATCAGCCGCGCGCCTGCCAGATCATCTGGAATGGCCTGCACAACGAATGGCATATCAGCGTCACCGAAGATTCCGGGGAAGCGTCGGTGCTGGAACCGACCCACCGGCACGCCACCGTGGATCTGGGGCAGATTCATCAGGCCGCCGTGGCCACCAACGACGGGCATGCGCTGATTGTCTCCGGGCGCGGGATCCGCTCCTTGAAGCGCCAACACAGCCAACAGTTGGGCGAAATTGCTAGCAAGCGCTCGCGCTGTACGAAGGGTTCCCGGCGTTGGCGGACACTCGGCCGGGCGCGGGCGAAACTGACCCTGCGCCAGGTGCGCCGCGTCCGGGACCTGCGCCATAAGGGGACCCGTCAGGTGGTGGATTTCTGCAAGGCCCATGCCGTAGAGGCGGTGTTTATCGGCAATCCCGACGGCGTCCGGCGCAAGAACAGTGGTCGGCACCACAATCAACGCATGAGTCAGTGGGAGTACGGCCGGGATATCGATTACCTGCAACAGAAGGCCGAACAAGACCGTATCGTGAGCTTCATTGGCGACGAACGAGGAACATCCAGCCAATGTCCCGTATGCGGCCATCGTCATAAGCCCAGAGGGCGGAATTGGCGATGCCAAGCCTGTGGCTTTGAAGGCCACAGGGATATCGTGGGCGCGGTGAACATGCACCCCATCGCCTACGATGGTCAGGTGGTGCCGTTTCCCAAACGCATCACGCATTGTGGGCCGCATGGCCCATATCTCCGTCCGGGATCTCTCCGGCGGAGTAGTCGCCCGGGCACGGGCCACCGGATGGATTCGTCTGTCCGGCGTTGTCTTGCCGAGACACGGAATCAAGCGCCGCAGGATATCTGTGCGGGCTCCCTGGAGCATGCCCATGAACCGTGTCATTCGGTAAGAAGCTTACCCGCTTGAGCGGGTTGAGAGTGTCACTATAAGGGTAGAGGGGAATGCCGGCTGGCCTGTCGCCGGGCCTCCATCACCCGGGGCCGCGCGTCCGCTGTCAGACGTACGACGGCGTGCCCATGTCGGGCCAAGAGGATCTCCTCTCCCTGCCTCGGCGTGCCTGACGACTTTCGTCCATTGTCCCCCTTGACCTCGGTCACGGACACTTTTGCGACACGCCATGGACAGCACAACGAGGGCGTTGTGTCCACGAAACCCGTCATTCGGCCGGCACGAAGGGGGTTGTCCACAGCCGGCCACGTCGGCACGCTTGCCGATCACCTCGCGAACGGCACCGAGGCCTAGAACCCCTTCCCTGAACCACGCCAACAGGCCTCATCAATGGATCACGAGCCCGACCGAATGGACTGGAGCGCTCGGCGCAACCATGATGGTGCGACATCGGCGACGCCCCCGAACCCCTACAAAGCGGGTGCTCGCAGGGCCCTGCGATAAGACAAAACCGCGATGACCGTGACGAGCCCCATCAAAAATACGAGCACACCACCCGCCACCGAGAACGAGGGCCCGGCGAGAACGCCGGAGACGTCATGACCGCGCTCATGCGCAAACACACCCACCCACTCCACCGCCCCGATCCCGAACGCTGCGCCCACACCGATGCCCGTGATCACCAGATTGAAGCGCCGCTTACGCGCGGCATCACGATAGGCCCAATCATAGACCGCGGCCATGACTACCCCATCCAAGCTATCCAAAAGACTCATGCCGGCCGTGAACAACAGCGGAAACACCATGACATCCCTCATCGGCAGGCCTTGATATTGGGCAGTGGCAGCGATCCCCAGAACCGCGACCTCCGAGGCGGTGTCGAAACCGAGCCCAAAGAGCAGTCCCACAAAGTACATCTCGTATCCACGTCGAATGCGGCGGTAGACGGGCCCGAATAGCACACTCAGAGGCCCCTTTGGCCCACCGTCCTCGGGGGATCCTTGCACGGCGCGCGTCGTTCCGTCACCCCGGAACAGACGTGCCAGGATACGCAAATTCACAGCCCCGATCAGCGTCAAAAAACCGGCTGATATGCCAAGGCCCCAGGCAACTCCGTCGCCGGCCAAGCTATTCATCCACGGCGCATGCACGACGAATAGCGCCACAGCCAACGACAGCGCCATAACGATTGTCGAGTGGCCGAGCGAGAAAAACAGCCCTACATCACCCGCCCGCAGGCCATCGGCACGCAGCTTGCGTGTCACGTTGTCGATTGCGGCAATATGATCGGCGTCAAAGGCGTGTTTCAGCCCCAGGAGGTAAGCGAGCACCCCGGTCTCAAGCAGGGCGCCATGGCGCGCAGTCGCGACGGTCATATCGATCCATGCGCCGACATTGAGTAGAACAGCCACGGTAAGCACCCCGTGCGGTGACCAGTGGCCCCTCCATGGGGTCCTCACATCTTATCCTTTTCACCGGCCAAGCCGTAACGGGCAAGCTTGGCACGCAGGCCCACGCGTGACAGTCCCAATTCGGCGGCCACGCGGCTCTTGTTCCCATCATGGCGGGCCAATGCGTCCCGCAAAACACCCGCCTCCACACAGGCAATGTGGGCCTTCAAAACCCCCCTCGAACCACCCGGAGGTGCCGCGCCTGTCACCACGTCACGAATGTGCGGCGACACCAATTCCGGACCCAGTACTTCGCCCTCAGCCAGCACCACCATGCGCTGGATCTCGTTTGTAAGCTCGCGGACATTGCCCGGCCACGTGTATGCCTGGAAGCAGCTGACTACCTCCGGATGCAGCCGGGTCACAACCTTGCCGTAAAGGCGGGTCGCCTGCTCCAACGCCGCCTGACACAGCCGTTCGAGGTCGCAGATTCGCTCGCGCAAGGGTGGCAGCCGCAGGCGGATCACGGCCAGACGGTAATACAAGTCCTCGCGAAACCGCCCATCACGGACCGCCTGCTCCAGCTCACAGTTGGTGGCGGCAATCAGGCGCACATCCACTTGCGTACGCCGCGGGCTCCCGAGCGGCCGTACCTCGCCATCCTGCACCACGCGCAAAAGCTTGACCTGAAAGGCCGGCGAGATCTCACCGATCTCATCCAAAAAGATCGTGCCCCCGTCGGCCTGTTCGAAAAGCCCGACATAATCGCTTACCGCGCCGGTGAAGGCCCCGCGCCGATAGCCGAAAAGTTCGCTCTCCAGGAGCGTGTCGGGTAACGCCCCGCAGTTTAGGACTACGAACGGCTTATCGGCCCGCGCGCTTCCGTAATGGAGGGCGCGCGCGAAGAGCTCCTTGCCGCTGCCTGATTCGCCGGTTATGACAACCGGGACATCGTAGTCCGCGACGCGTGCCGTCAACTCACAGGCCGCCTCCAGGGGGCTGCCGGGGGCACGCAGAATACTATCCAGTCGAAACGCGCTTTTGAGGCGCGCCCGACGCGCCTTCAGGCGATGCTCGATGGCGGGCATCGCCATATTCATCTCCGAGGTGACAATCTCCCCCTCGCGCTGCAAGGCATACAGTCGCGCGGCGTTTTCGACCGTAAGCAATAGATGGTCGGGATGCCAGGGCTTCATGACGTACTGGTAGATGCCGGCCTCATTGATGCCTTCTATGATATCGGCCGGGTCTGTGTAACCCGACAGGATGATGCGCACGATCTCAGGCCATCGTTCACGCACCCTGCGCAAGAAGGCGACTCCGGTCAGTTCCGGCATGCGTTGGTCACACAGAATCACGTGCACAACCTCGCCCTCGCATATCCCCTCGGCCTCGGCCGGCGTCTGGGCCAGGCGCACGATAAAACGCTCGCTTAAGATCCGCTCCACGGCCTCAAGGACTCGGATCTCGTCGTCCACGACCAGCACCTTGCTCTTTAGCATCAGGCCCCCGTCACGCCCCCAAGCATGCCTTCCCCCGGACCCTCAGCAGATGCGTGGCAAAGGGTCGCCGGCAAGCCAATCGACGACCCGCCGGCCACCCAAGACCGTATCCATCTCCACGAAACACTGATCGTCTGTGAAAACCTCCCCAATGATGCGACTATCCGCGCCCAAAGGGTGGCTGCGCATGGCGTCGAGCAGCGGCTCCGCCGCCTCTGCCCGACACACCGCGACCAGCTTGCCCTCATTGGCGAGATACAGAGGGTCCAGACCCAGGAGCTCACAGGCCGCCTTCACCTGCGCCTTCACCGGAATCACTCTCTCGTCCACGCGTATACCGACGCCGGATTGATGGGCAAGCTCGTTCAAGACCGCGGCAAGTCCCCCGCGTGTAGCATCGCGCAGGCAGTGGATGTCAGGGACCGCCTTGATCATATCCGCGACCAAGCCGTTCAACGGCGCGCTATCGGATACGAGAGTGGTCTCGAACTGCAGACCCTCGCGTGAGGCCAGGATCGCTGCCCCATGATCACCGAGCGATCCGCTCACGAGCACGCGATCGCCCGCGCGTGCCCGATTCCCGGAGATATCGACGCCATCGGCGAGAAATCCGATACCCGCGGTCGTCACGAACACGCCGTCACCCTTGCCGCGCTCGACCACCTTCGTGTCACCGGTGACGATCGATACACCGGCGCACCGCGCCGCGTGCGCCATCGACTCGACGATGCGCCGCAGGTCGGCCAATAAAAGCCCTTCCTCAAGGATAAAGGCCACCGATAGAAACCGGGGCGTCGCACCCATCATGGCAAGATCGTTGATCGTGCCATGCACGGCCAGTGAGCCGATATCCCCACCCGGGAAAAAAAGCGGCGAGATTACATGGCTGTCCGTGGCCATGACCAGCCGGCCTGGAAGGACCGGGAGGCATGTACCGTCATTCAACTCGGGACGGGCACCGGGAGCGAAGGCCGCAACGAACAATTCCGTCACAAGCTCGGTTGTGGCCCGCCCGCCACTTCCATGGGTGAGATCGATGCGACCGGCATGCCAGTCGAAATGTCCCCGAGGCCTCATCCGACCTCCCGCACGGCGGGCGCACGCGCTGTGCGCGTGCGCGGACGGTGGCGCCCGTAGGTATAGGCGGCCGCGCAAGAGCCCTCGGACGACACCATGCACGCGCCGAGCGGATGGTCCGGCGTGCACGCGCCCGCGAACAATTTACAATCCGCCGGCTCCTTGCGCCCCGCCAAAATCTCGCCACACGCGCAACCCTTGTGGTCGACGCCATGCCGCATGGGGATATCGAAACGCCGTTCCGCATCAAAGCGAGCATAACGCGGCCGAATACGGAGCGCGCTTTCGGGGATATCGCCCAGACCTCGCCAAGGAAAACTTTCACGCCGCTCGAAAACCTCGGCCACCAGCGCCTGCGCACGGAGATTACCGCCACGACTCACCGCGCGCGTGTATTGGTTCTCGACCTCGGTGCGGCCTTCGTTTATCTGCCGGATCAACATAAGGACCGACTGCATGACATCGAGCGGCTCGAAACCCGCGATCACGACCGGCCGCCCCCGCTCCCCGGCAAAGATCTCATACGGACGGCTGCCGATCACCGCGCTGACATGGGAGGGTCCGATGAAGCCATCGATCAGGGGCGCCGGGCATGCCTCCAGCACCCGCGCCATGGCCGGCGGCGTCAGGACGTGGTTACAAAAGACCGAAAGGTTGGCAAGATCCAGCCGCTCGGCCGCCTGGATGATGACGGCGGTAGGCGGGGTCGTGGTCTCAAAGCCGATCGCGAAAAATACCACCTCGCGGTGCGGCTCATGCTGGGCGATGCGTAACGCCTCGTCACAGGAATAGGCCATCCGAATGTCGGCGCCCCGCGCCCGGGCCTTGAGCAGGCTGTCTCGTCTTGCGCCAGGGACGCGTAAGACGTCGCCATAAGCGACGAGCGTGACACCAGGGCGTTGGGCGAGAGCGATCGCGGCATCCACCCGCCCGCTCGGCAATACACATACGGGGCATCCAGGCCCATGCAGGAACCGTACCCCCTCGGGCATGAGATCGGCGATCCCATGGCGGGCGACGGCATGCGTATGCCCCCCGCAGAATTCCATGAAGCGATACGTCCGGTCCGGGCGCACGGCGCTGGCAATGGCTCGCGCAAGGCCTCGCGCGAGCCCGTGATCGCGAAACTCGTCTACGAAGCGCACGCGTCACCTCCGATCTCGGCAAACAAGGCCAAGGTCCGTTGCGCCTCGTCAGGATCCAACCGGCTGAGGGCATAGCCCACATGCACGATCACATAGTCACCAATCGCGATCTCGGGCACAAGCGCCACCGAGATCTCGCGCTTGAGGCCCTCCAGAGAGACGACCGCCCGGTCGCCATCCATCAAACTCTCCACGCACGCCGGTACCGCAAGACACATGCTTATTCCCCCCTCTGAGCGCGCAGGGCAACCCACGCCTGACCTGCGCTGATACCACCGTCATTGGAGGGTAAGCTCTGGGCCTCCAATACCATAATGCCCGCGGCGGCAAGGTACGCGCGAACCATCGTCGAGAGTATCTCGTTACCGAAACATCCCCCGCCCAGTGCAACCGCCATTACCTCCTGATCCCTGGCATACTGCGCCGCCATGGCGGCCAGGCCGTGCGCCAGCGTGGCATGAAAGAGCGCGGCCCCGCGACCCGCGTCCGGCTCGTCTACGAGACGCGCCAGAAGCGGCCGCATATCAAGCTCGCGGGATGCGATACGATAGCCCCCGCGCCAGGCGCCGCACGGCCCGTGGCGTCGCGCCACGCCCTCGAGCCACATGGCGGCCTCGCCTTCGTAGGTTATGCAAATGGGCCCGCCAAGCAGCGCCGCGACGGCATCGAACAGCCGCCCCGCGCTCGTGGTGCGGCCACTGCGCGCCACAACCGCCTCGATCGCCCGGGCGCGATCCACTCCGAAACGCCGCGCGACCTCCTCGGCACGGCCCATCTCGACCAACACGGCGGCGGCCACGCGCCAAGGTTCGCGCGCGGCCTGATCGAGCCCGGTAAGCGCTAGCGGCCGCAGATGTCCGACACGCGCCACCCGCGACCCCTCAAGAAGCAGGAGTTCTCCACCCCAGGCGGCATTCCCTGGCGCCCACCCAAATCCGTCGAGTGCCCATCCGAGCAACCGCCCCGCAAATTTGTGTTCGGCCGCCACCGCGGCAATGTGGGCATGATGATGTTGCACACCCGCAATGTCGGCGCCCCACTCATCGGCCAGGCGACGCGCGAGCACTCCCCCATAACCATCCGGGTGGAGATCATGGACCACGACCGCCGGTCGCGTACCGATGAGACCGGCCAGCCGATCTATCGCCCCAGAGAGGGCACGACGCGCATCCGGATGGCCGAGATCACCGATGTGTGGCGAGAGGTACCCGCGGCGCTCATGGATGATGCATACGGTATTCTTGAGATCGGCGCCAAGCGCCAGCACCGGAGGCCCGGCGTCGGCCGCGAATGCCGCGTCGGCATAACCGCGCGCGCGGCGCACAATAATCGGCTGCTGGGCACGCGGCCGCACCACCGAATCGTCGGCACGCGCGACTATGGTCCGGTCATGCGTGAGTATGCCGTCCACCTCCGCTCCGAGCCCCTCACGGACCTCGTCACTATCGGTCATCAACGGCGCCCCCGTCCGATTCGCCGACGTGCATATCCAGAGAGCAGCCTGCGCCCGATCGAGCCATGCGATGCCGCGGGGCCTGTCCGCGGCCTCATGAAAGAGCAGGTAATGCGCTGGGGTATAAGGCAACAAGACACCCAAGGTGGTCAGTCCGGGCGCAATCCGCTCCACCACGCTGGCGGCCTCCTCGCGTCTTGGAAGGAGCACAATGGGGCGCGCCGCGGATACCAACAGCATCTCGCCACCGCTGACATCGACCCACATCCGCGCCGAAGGCAAATTGGCCGCCATAACCGCAAACGGCCTCGTTGGCCTTCGCTTCAATGCCCGCAGGCGCGCGACGACCGACGGCTGCGTGGCGTCACCCATCAGATGGAAGCCACCGAGTCCTTTGACGGCGAGGATGCCGCCATCACGCAGTATGGCCCATGCCGCGGCAATCGCGTCCAGATCCTCACGCGGCCGCCCCGATCCATCCAGCATCTGTAGGCGCGGCCCACATACCGGGCAGGCCACGGGCTGGGCGTGGAATCGGCGATTCGCGGGGTCCTCATACTCGCTTCGACATTGTGGACATAATGCAAATTCAGCCATGGATGTCGCCAAGCGGTCGTAAGGCAACGCCCGAATAATTGTGGTTCGCGGGCCGCAATTGGTGCAGTTCACGAATGGGTAGCGATACCGCCGGTCATCCGTGTCAAACAGTTCGCGCAGGCATGGCACGCACACGGCGGCGTCGGGAGGTGGACCGGTCCTGACTACTCCGGCCTCGCTTGTGGCAATGTGGAACACCCCGTCATCGCTGCGCGGTGCCAAGACCTCCATGTCAATGGCGTCTATGCGCGCAAGCGGTGGTGGCTCGCTGGCCAGACGATCACCAAAACGATCGACGAGCACGCCCGGCCCTTGCACCTCGATCTCCACTCCATCACCACGATTACGCACAGTGCCGCTCAGGCCAAGGCCATGGGCCAGACCATAAACAAACGGCCGAAACCCCACACCCTGGACGAGGCCCTTGACGTGGATCCGACGCCGGACGAAAGCCTCGCGCGCAAAGGGAGCAGACGCCGCCAATTCAACCCCCCACGGCGGCGGCCGTCAGGACCGAGCCATCCCGCTCGGCGGTGAGCCACGCGAGCCAAGCGTCGAACCCATCACCTCGTGTCGCTGAGACGGGAAACACCCGCAGATCTGTATTGACGCGACGCGCATACCCCAGACATACCTCCTCGTCGAACGTAAGATAGGGCAGGAGATCCACTTTATTCAAAAGCATGGCGCGCGCGGCATGGAAAATCCCCGGATATTTTATCGGTTTGTCTTCGCCCTCCGTAACCGATAGCACGACCACCTTATGCGCCTCGCCGAGGTCGAAATCCGTCGGACACACGAGATTGCCCACATTCTCTATGAGGAGAATCTGCGGGGCCTGAGGAAGCAGGCGATCCAGGGCATGCGACACCATATGAGCGTCCAGGTGGCAACCCTTACCGGTATTGATCTGCACGGCCGGAACACCCGTCAGGCGAATACGTTCCGCATCGTTGGCGGTGCTTTGGTCCCCCTCGATCACCGCTATACGCAGACGATCCTTCAGCGCCTCTATGGTGCGCACAAGCAGCGTCGTCTTACCGGAACCTGGGCTTGATATCAGGTTCACGGCCAGTATGCCGCGCTCCGTCAAAACTGCCCGGTTGCGGCGCGCATAATGATCGTTCTGGGATAACAGATCCTGTGCCATTTGCACCATGCGCCTCGTACCCGCGCCGTGCCCATGATCGTGCCCATGATCGTGCCCATGATCGTGCCCATGATCGTGCCCATGATCGTGCCCATGATCGTGCCCATGATCGTGCCCATGATCGTGCCCATGATCGTGCCCATGATCGTGCCCTTTGATCCGCACTCCATCCATAAGCACGGAATCTTCTTCGACACACCCACAGCTATCGCACATCACATCACCTCGATCTGCTGAATGCGTAACGCGTCCCCCGCCAGGACCTGCCATTGGTAGCTCCCGCACACCGGGCACGCGGCCCCATAACCGTCAATCTCGATCTCGCCACCGCACGGCAGACACCACGCCCTCGCCGCCACCGGCACGATCTCAAGTCGCGCCCCTTCGGCCAGGGTTCCTTGCGTAGTGGCCTCGAAACCAAAGCGCAACGCCTCGGGCTCGACATTCGCAAGCGGTCCGATCTCAAGCCAGACCACGACCACGCGCTGGAAATGGCTGCGCCCGGCCTCCCCCTCAAGCGCCCGTAACAGGCCTTCACATAAAGATAGTTCGTGCATCACTCAACCTCGATATCGCAAGCGACACAAGGGTCGAGCGCCATCACAGACATCCGCGCATAGGTTCGGATTGCCTGCACGTCCGCTACCTTCCGACGCATGAGCGCCGCCCATAAGGGACCGTTGGGCCGGAAATTCCGTTCGGTTGGCGATAGCGTCTTGTAGGCTCGTATAGTCCCGTCCGCGATCTCCACGCTGTGCAGCAAGCGGCCACGCGCGGTCTCGACCTGTCCCGTCCCGATACCTGCGGCACGTCGTCGCCCCATCACAGGTCGCCATGACGGGAACTGCAGGCGCCCTGCAAGACATCGCGGCATATCGAGATATTCGACGACCCGGGCTACCAATCGCATCATGAGATCGTCCCGGTGCCGGACATCGAGCGCGCGCAAAAGCGGGTGCCCTGCATACCGTCTCATGGGGCCGCTCTCGCCTCCCGTACGACAGCCATCAGCAGCATGCATTACCTTCGCCTCATCACTTTGCCCGCCGCACGCATCCCAATAGCCACCATACCCCCTCGCTCGCAGACCGTCGAGCAGACGCGCCGGGGCGCATTCCCCTGATCGCATCCAGGCCTCGAAGACGGGCAAGTCACATCGCGATGCGCGCCATTTTAGAGAATCGTGGATACACATCGAAAGATCGGAGGCAGCCGCCGTCAAAGAAAGTGTATCGGAAGCGTCGCAAGACGCGACCGCCCGAGCAGCTGTCTCCACCGAGCGATAAGCCGCAAGAGAGGCGCTCTCGCCGAGCGCGCCCGGCCAATCCACGAACAGACTGAATGCGTGCTGCGTCACGTGTTCCGTCAGTACGGAAATCCACCGGCGACTGCGCTCGGACTGTGTCACGATGAGATTTTGCGCGTATGCGCAGGCCGTGGCTGCTGCGGCGGCGTGGGCGTGGGCGCAGATCCGGTGGACGAGTGCCGCGATCCTGGGTGCCTCGTCTGGACTGCGGCCCACCAATAGTTGCTCCAAGCCCGGGCCTCGATGATAGCGGATATCGACATCGACCACCCTGGCATCCACGATACCGAGACGAACATGGATGCGGTCTGCGCCGATCATCGCTCCCTACTCCTATTGCCGCCAGGCGCCACGGACGAAGGCCCTTCGCGTCAATACCGGCCGCCCCCCGTCCGCCGCAGGGACAGGCGGCATTGGACACGGTGTCGTGGCTTCCGCAAATAGCATATCGAGCGCCGCGCGCGCGGCTTTTCGTATCTCGCGCTGATGGGCGAAATCTGTCAGGGGAGAAAACAGCACCGCAGATTGATATCGGCCTAGACCCCCAACATCAGCCACCAACAGCTCGCAGGTGCCCGCCGGAAACCCCCAACCGCATCCGTCGCCCACGCAAAGCCGATCCCAAGATCCGCGCTCCTTGGGAATTGCAACCACATCGAGGCACCATGGCGTGATCAAGGCCCCGACCCACGCATCCTGCCACGACCTGAAGGCAAGCACCTCCACCGCCAGGTCTTTTCGAAAAAACGGCATCGCCGCCTGCCGGCGCGCCACAGCCTCGAACGCCAGACGCAGGGCCGTGGTCTGGACAGCCATTGACTGCGCATCGGCGCCGCGCGCGACCGTCATCCGCTTAGCTCCCATCCGCAAAGCTGCTTACGATGCGCGCCTTGCTATCAGCGATATCTTCAGGAGTTGCACAGATGGCCGACGGGCAATCCGTCACCTCAAGACTATGCAAGATCAAGTGACCGGACGCATTGTAGTGGCGCACGCGCCAAACATGACGAATACGGGTGTTCACCACCCGGCAGAAACCATAGCCTCCCGACTGTGCCGATATCGCGCCCTCGCCAAGACATTGATCGAGCCACGCGTGATCGCCGGCGGTAAACGGGAGCAGGTCGAGATTGATCACATGGGACGCCCCAGTCGTCGCGAACGCCGCAACTGCCGCCAAAATCTCGGACCAGACGTGGGGTGCATTCATGAGATCCGCAGGCACGTCCGCGCGCTCCGGCATCGTCGGTATATCACTATTGACACCCGCGCGCCGGCGCATGACTTGAGGATAAGTGCCGACCTCAACATAGCCGTCAAACACCATCTTGGCCTCGGCACCCCCCACCCACCAGAGGCCCGCGAAGCACGACTCTTGAATACCGTAACGAGGCTCTCCATCAAGCCGTAGGGCGACATCCCCCACTCCCAACCAGTCCTTGAGCCCCGCGCGTTCCTCCGCATCCAGGTCTCTGACGTCGCACACGGCCTGTTGTCCATGGTGATAGCTTTCAAAGAGGCGCAAAAGCCGGCCGGCGATGCGCTCGGTCACCGTCAACGCCCGGCGGCCCTCAATATCGGTACTGGCATCGATATTCATACTCATCATCCCCTTTTGAGCTTCGGAGCCACCGGATCCCATCGACCCGTGACGGCTTCCCATGGCACGCCGCACGTCTGGGTGCGCAGATGCTCTGGTAACTCCGGTGCGCGATCAGTGAGATCGGCAAACGCATCCGGAGGCGGTTCGCCCCCCGCGGCCAGGACCTCCAAGGCCTCCAGGGCGGCGACGATTCGTAACCCCTCGGCGGCCGTCAGGACCTCTCGCGCCGTCTGGCGATAGACATATACCCAGACCCCGACCGGCTGATCCCCGACAAGCCGCATATCGACCGGCTCGGGCCCACACGGACCCGCGCACAACGCCTGCCCCTCTCCGACCGCGACGACCTGCATGGCGCGGCCTATGCACATGGTCGCGGAACATCGAAAAGTGCCACACCGTCCCCTCCGATAACGGAGTGCGGGGCAAGCGGGTCCGGGGTCCCGGTGCGGGGCTCTACCGCAAAACCCATTCCGGCCACAAAATCCAACACGATGTCACATGCCGGATCGATGCAGGCCGCGACCGGGGGTGTGAGGCCGCTACCGTAGGCCTCGATATCGACCGGCTGGACACCGACCAGCAGCATGGTGCGCGGCGCGCAACCAAGCAGTTCCGCCATGCCCAATACCTCCTGAAAACCCGTCTGATGCAGGCTCATATGCTTTACACCGAGAAATCGCGGCACTTCGGCATCACGCACGATATGCAAGGTGCCGAGTGCAAGACCATAATCGACCGCGTCGATGATCACGAGTACCTCCGCGGCAGCGATATGCGGCAACAGGTACATCCCTTGAGTCCCCCCGTCCATGAGCCGAACCGATGGCGGAAATGCATGACGGGCATGGAGCCTCGTCACCGCGCGCACCCCAAACCCTTCATCAGCCCACAGGACATTACCGATCCCGAGCACAAGCACTGCCGCGCCGCCCGACATCCCCGCACTCACCGCCTGGTGACGGGGCGCCGCTTGTAGCGCCAGCCGCTGATCATGGTGCCAACCGAGCTGTGAGTGGTCATTACATCTTCACGGATCGCGAGATAGACATGCACAATGACGAAACACAGCAGATACCACATCACGAGATGGTGCCAGGTATGCACGTTTTGGCTGTCGCCAAAGAGCGGCACGACCCAGCTCGTGAAATACCGGTGAGCGAAGCTCCCGGCACCCTCCGGCTCCCCATACAAGGCAAAACCCGTGACGATCTCGAACAGACCGCCGCCCAGAAACATGAGCCCGACGATGAGCTGCGCCAAGGGGTTGAGGCCGGGGCCCGTCCGCGGTTCGCTGCGATCAATAAAAAGGTACCACCGTAATTCCGCAAGCAGATCCCGTCGCCACTGTCGGGAGCGCGAGAACGGCACGAATAGCCGCCGGGCATAACGATTACCGACAAGCGCCCAATACAGGCGCGCAGCCAAGCCGATGGTGAACACATACGCCGCCACGAAATGCGCGAACTTGATATCACCCATCAGAAAATGGTCACTCGCCGCCCCGCTCAGGCTCGGCGGGGGACTTGCTATGAAATACCCGCTTGCCATCAGGACCACCAGCGCGCCGGCGTTGATCCAGTGCCACAGACGCACTGGCGCCTCGTAGACGTAAACAGCCTGCGCGTCATCCACCTCTTCGCCCATCATATGATCTCCTCTACCGGACCGTGATCTGCGACAGATCTCGGCCATCAGGTCCCATGACATGCGTCGAACATGCAAGACACGGATCGAAACTGTGCAAGGTGCGCAGGATCTCCACCGGCTGCCCGGGATCCGCCAGAGGGGTGTTGAGCAAGGCCGCCTCGAAGGCCCCAATATTGCCGTGTGGATCGCGCGGCGAACCGTTCCAGGTGGTGGGTACGACCATCTGATAAGCCTCGATCCGGCCCTCGCGGATATGGACCCAATGGCCAAGCGCGCCGCGCGGCGCCTCGGCAAAGCCCACCCCCTTCGATTCGCGCGGCCAAGTCGTGGGCTCCCATTTGGCGACATTGGCGGTCGCGAGATCGCCGGCTTTCAGGTTACTCATCAATCGATCATGGAAATACCGCAGTTTATGGGCAGCCCACGAGGCCTCCAGACCGCGCGCGGCGGTCCGGCCGAGCGTCGTAAAGAGCGCCGCAAATGGCAACGACAGGTCGCTCAGCAATTTGTCTACGGGCTCCTTGAATTCGGGAATACCCCGTGCATAGCCGATCGTAAAGCGCGACAGGGGGCCCACCTCCATGGCATGTCCACGCCATCGCGGGGCCTTGATGAAAGAATACTTGGCGCTTTCGTCGAGCTCTCGAATATCGGTCTTGGTGCCCTTGGTCTTGGCCCCCAAGCGAAAATCCGGGTCGGTGATGCCGACCCAGGGGTGTAGGCCCACGGCCTCGTTGGGGTAGCTGTACCAGGAATGGTCAACGAATTCCTGAATCTGGGCGGGATCGCGTAGATCCACGTCCTGGACTGCGCCCAGGTCACCGTTTACGATCGCCCCGCGCGGAACGAGCAGGCTCGTCTCATAGTCATTCGCGCGATCTGGAAAGTCCCCGTAGGACAGGACGTTGTGGCCCGACAATCCGCCGCCATAGCGCCAATCCTTGTAGTAGCCGGCGATGGCCACGAGATCCGGAAGATAGACCTGATCGATGAAGGCTATGGTGCGATCGATGATCGAGGAAACCAGCTCGAGCTGCACCATGTTCACAGGCGCGCCGGCGGCAAGCGCCCCATCGAGATTGATGGCGCACGGCACGCCCCCGACGAGCCAGTTGGGGTGCGGGTTCTTGCCGCCAAAGACCGTATGGATCTTGACGATCTCGCGCTGAAAGTCCAACGCCTCGAGGTAGTGTGCGGTGGCCATGAGGTTGGCCTCGGCCGGCAACTTGTAGGCTGGATTACCCCAATAGCCGTTCCGAAAAGGTCCGAGCTGCCCCGAATCCACGAAACGCCGCAATCGAGTCTGCACTTCACGATAGTAGCCGGGCGACGAATTGGGCCACGGGGAGAGGCTCTGCGCAAGCGCGCTCGTGGCCTTTGGATCCGCCTTCAGGGCATCGATGACGTCCACCCAGTCAAGGGCATGCAGGTGGTAAAAATGGACGAGATGGTCCTGCGTCCACAGCGTGAGCTGCATCATGTTACGGATGATGTTCGCGTTCTCGGGGATCTGGATCCCCAGGCTGTCTTCCACGGCCCGCACCGAGGTCAAGGCGTGAGTCCCGGTACATACGCCGCACACCCGCTCCGTGAACGCCCAGGCATCGCGCGGATCCCGCCCCTTCAGGATAACTTCGAGCCCGCGCCACATCGTACCGGAGGATACGGCGTTGCGGATGACCTTGTCCTGATCAATATTGACCTCGCATCGTAGATGCCCCTCGATGCGGGTGACGGGATCGACGACCAGGCGCCGGCCGCTGTTATCCAATACGAAACCGTTCGGCGTCGTCACTCGGGTCATGGCTTGTCTCCCTTGTCTTCCTGATCGTGCGTCGTGTGGTCGTTGCGCTTTGAATGGCCAAGGAGCCGTTTTACAGCGCTCGCCCCGGCATGAGCGGCCGCGGCCCCTCCGGTGATACTGGCGGCGATTCCACCGATGTGATTGGCGTCGGCCTGGACACCGAAGCCGGGCACATGGCTCAGACGGCTGTACAAGGGACCGTTATCCCAAAATGCCTCCTCCGAGCAGCCGATGCACCCGTGGCCCGCCTGCACCGGGAACGATACGCCCCCGTTCCAGCGCAAGGTCGAACAGGCGTTATAAGTGGTGGGGCCCTTGCAGCCCATCTTATAGAGGCAAAACCCGCGACGAGCGCCCTCGTCATCCCATGACTCGACATACTCCCCAGCGTCGAAATGGGCGCGTCGATAGCACTTGTCATGGATACGTTGCCCATAGAACATCACCGGGCGGCCACGGGCATCGAGTTCCGGCAAGCGTCCGAAGGTCACCATATAGGTAATGACTGAGGTCATGACCTCGGCCACCGGGGGGCAGCCGGGGATCTTGATCACAGGCTTGTCCGTGATCACCTTGTCGATCGGCGTGGCGCGTGTAGGGTTCGGGCGGGCGGCCTGCACGCATCCCCATGACGCGCACGAACCCCAGGCGATGACCGCTTGGGCATTGGCCGCCACGCGTCGCAGGGATTCGACAAACGGCTTGCCGCCGACGATGCAGTACATACCGTCCTCGTTCAACGGCGGGTTGCCTTCCACGGCCAGGATGTAGTGACCCTTATGACGTTCCGCCACCTCTTCCAGGATTTGCTGCGCCTGATGGCCGGCAGCGGCCATCAGCGTCTCGTCGTAATCGAGCGAGATCATCTTTAGGATCACGTCCTTTGCGAGCGGATGGCCGGAACGGATAAAGGATTCCGAGCAACATGTGCATTCGAGCCCGTGGACCCACAGCACCGGGACGCGCGGCTTGGTCTCCAAGGCATAGGCAATACGATCAGCCATGATCGGCTGGAGCCCCAGGGCCGCGGCCGTCAGACCGCAGAATTTAAGAAAACTGCGGCGTGTTACCCCATGGGCGCGCAGCACACCGTAGAACGTGTCGTCATCAGCCATTCGGCTCTCCCCTCCCGTAATGGATCGTGCTACGGACCATTCTGCAATATCAGGGCCACCCCTCGGTACCAACGTATCACTATGAAATATCAAGGTAATCTTGAACACACATGGCACACGGCATGGAAGGTTCCTTGCCACGCGGCACGAAATTCAGGATAGTTTGTTTCCAGTTACGTAACCCCGCCCGGCCCTGGTACCCCCGCAAACCCTTCCCCTTATATTGCTGCCCCGTCCGCTCCGAGCGGGCGCGCGCAAAGCGCGTCCGTAAGCAACCAGCTGGATCAGGAGAACCTTCCCGCGACAGATATGCGATGCCTCACGGTCGTGCACGGCGCGCAACAGCTATGTGGCGACGATCCTGGGACCCGGACAGCCCTCGCGCGCGGGCACCCCGTGCTGCGCGAAGAACGATCGGATCTCGATCACATCGAATCCGCCGCGCAGGCGCCAGGCGCACGCCGGCGCACGCCGGCACACATACGCACGGGTGCGGCCTGCAGTTGCCGCCCGGCGCGCCCGCCCGTACCACCCAGACACACGGCACGCATCGCGCCAGCCATTCGCCTATGACCATACCGGTGGCTCACTCCACGCCTTGACGTCGGGGCTGGCGCGGCAGATTCCGTGATTATGACGGGTATAAACCGATATCTGGAGCACTATCAGCAAGGATCGTCCGCGGACAGCGAACACACCGCCTCCGCCCAAGTCCGCACCCCGCCCCTCGATGACCGGCATCCTGCGCGCCCGCCCGCAGTGTTGTCAGCAAGGGAAATAAGCCATGGTCGCAATGGTGATACCATGACCGATATTCCGGCATAATGGCGCCTTCAAAGGTTATGACTAACGGCTGTTCCACTGTTCTGCCCTCCGGGGATGCGCGACATCCTGGCATATCTGGATACCCCCGCACCGATGCGCCCGTTGGCAACGTACGAATCAGGGCACCACGATCTCGATTGCAGATCCCATTAACGCGGCGTTCTACGTCATGACTCGCCTTCCATATCTTCAGCCACTTTACGACGTCAACAAACGTATAACGCATGTAGCCAGCGACATTCCGCTTATCAGGGCCGGTTTATGGCCATCTTCCTTCGCTGACATCACCAAGACTCGATACATCGGGATCTCATTGCATTCCACGAATTCCGCGACGAGCGCTTTATAAAAGAGGCCTTCCTGAGGGTCTCCACCGCCTCCACTCTCCATTATCGCTCCTGACCGGCACGCGTCCCCTTGCAGCCGCCAGCGATTTCCCGGGACATGTACCGGGCTTGGTTGAGTACGCCTGTACAGGTGGGACAAAAGATCCACTAGCGCATGTCACGGCCCCGCCTCCGCCATGCCGGGCGCAAGCACCAGGATCCAAGGCGCTTGAGGTACCGATAGACGATACCATCCCCTGGAATCATGGTTCCCTCGCAACCATGATCTTTGTCCTATAGGATACCGCCGAACCAGATGCTCAGGCATCTTGTTGGACACGATTTCCGTATATCTAGCATGGTTAATATATTCACGTTATCTTACTACACATGAAGCGAAGTGCTTGGGCGATAGCACGGTGGAACAAGTGGTCATGGAGCATCGCGATCGGCTCATGCGATTCGGCGCCGAGCCCCCGGGGGCGGCGCTGGCCGCGCGCGTCGGTAAACTGCCGGTTGTGGATGAATCAGAACGCAAGGCCGATCTGGTACAGGACATGATTTCCATGCTTACCTCCTTTTGTGCCCGACTGCCGGACCGGTGGTCTGCCCGACACCGCGCCCTGCGGGCGCTGGCCGCCTGCGCCGCAGAGGAACCGGCGTGATTACGCTCCACACGCGCTTGCGCCCTCTTGCGCCGGAACGGGACACCACCCTGTCCCCCTTTGCTGGGGGGTTCGATTGTCGGGCAAGGTGTTCCGGATGAGGAAACGGCGCTTGCAGCGCAGCGTGTGGCGGAGCCTTCCGACCCTCTGGAGCGTCAGAAGGCCGCAAGGTCCGGCGATAAGGCGGTTGTGTGCGGCAACCTAGACGCGCTATGCGTTTGCAGGTGGTATTCCGGCGCGCGAATCACCCCCCCTTTTTTTATCGTTCGGGCGACGTCCTGGAATAAACTTCGAGGGTTTTGGGGCAGTGACATGGCGAACCTGACGAAGCAAGGCACTTAGTGCACGGTGCAGACCATACAGGGATCGAAGGAGCGGACGATGTGCGCAACCGCGATCGGTTGGCGCTCCCCCGCCCGAACTGGTGCCCCAACGAGCGCTTGTTCTAGGGGGCCGGGCACACCCTCGCGATCGCGCGGCGAGAAGTTCCAGGTCGTGGGCGCGATGATCTGGTAGTTTGCGATGCGACCGTCACGCACTTGGAGCCAGTGACCGAGACTACCGCGTGCGGCCTCGATCAGCCCGGCACCACGCACCTCTTGCGGATAGGCTACGGGCGGACCACAGAAAGGCGCATCCGGGTCGATCGCCTCGATCCAGTCCTCCATGGCTTGGACCACGATCGCCATCTCGGCGAATCGCGCCAATATGCGGCTCAACACATTGCTCCCAGCCCGCAAAACTAGGGCATGGATCAAGGACTGCCCGGAAATGAGTTGACGGGCCAAAGGGCCAACCTCGCAGGGACGTCCGGCCAACCGCGGCGCCTTCACGAACGAATAACTTCCAGGCCGATCCACGTCGGGATCGGTCACGCCCTGGGCCGGATGCAGCGGGCCTGCGCCATCGCTGAACCAACCGTGGCTTGTGTCTTCCGTAATCTGGCTGACATCGAGCGGCGCGGACGCGTCGTCCCACATGCCCGCAGCGAAGAGCGGGCCGCCAGCATCGGCGTAGGCCCCATAACTCATATAGCGACCGGGTCCGCGCCCCAGATCTTCTAGGCGCAGTTCCCGGGCCACATGCAGAAAATGAGCGAGATCGGCATCACGGGCCCCGGGGGCGCGCCCCGCGTCCAATGCATCGGGATCGAAATCCACGAACGCCGACAGAGCGCACCCAAAGGTGCGCTCTTCCAGATAACGCCGGAACCGCGAAAGTGCGGCGCGCAGCCGCAAGAGCTCCGCGGCACCCACGGCGCGAGTCACGCCCGAAGGCTGCAGGCCCAATGTATGCGGCCACTTACCCCCGAGGATGCCGGCGACATGCAGGAGGTCGGCGCGTACCGCCATGACCTCGCGGGCAGCCGTGCCTCGAAGTGCGGCGAAACGGGCGTGAATCTGCTCATACCACGGGGCATCCGCATATAGGGGCTGCGCGAAATCCGGCATGAAAAAAAGATAGAAGTGCATGAAATGGTCCGCCAGATTCTCCGCCCCAAGCAGGAGATTGGCGACCAGAAAGGCATTCTCCGGGGGAGTCACGTTGGCCGCCTGCGCGAGCGCCAGCGCCGCCGCCCGTGACTGTGCGACCGAGCAGATGCCGCATATACGCGGAACTACCACCAAGGCGTCCGCTGGCTCCCGCCCCTGCAGGATCTGCTCGAACCCCCGATAGAGCGGCGAGTTCACATAGGCCTCCCGCACCCGCCCACCCGCGACATCGAGGCGCACCTCAAGGTCCCCCTCGACGCGATTGAACGGCCCGACGACGATGCGCGTCACCCGCCCCTACCTGTCCGTACCGGACCCATCAGTCCTTTCGCGGCCGGCGGCGTCCGGACCGCCTCACCGCCGCTCCCTCCACACGTGCGCCGTGCGGACCGTCTGCCGGCGCAACTACGATACGTGATGCCTGCGCATTGCGACGTAGGCGATCGGGGGTTGCCGCCTTGGCCAGCGACGACAAAGCGACGAACCAGGCCTTGGGCATGTCCGTCGGCAGACCGACAGGTATGCCCGCGATCTTGGGGGTCTCCAAAAAAGAGTGCCTCGGCTCCTCGAATTCCGGGTCCGTGCAATTGATGCAGGCGTAACCCCCGCGAGTACACGACCCCTCGCCGTTCCAGGAACGCAGGTTGCAGTCGCCATGGGCCTGGGTGCCAAGACAACCGAGGTGCTCCATCAGACAACCGAGTTGTCCCGGCTCGCGGGCACTGGCCTTGTATTCATAGTATTCGTTGCGCGGACATCCATGATGGACCAGATGGTCGGCGATAAATCGCGGACGTTGCCACAAGTCGAGATCCGCAATGCGTAGGTGATGACGGGCCAACAAGCCCAACGTCTCCACGACCCATCCGGGGTGGATCGGGCAGCCGGCGATGTTGATGACAGGCATCCCCCGCCGACTGGTGTAGCTCGGCCCCAACGCGCCGCCCCGCCGTCGTCCCTCATATTGCAGACCACAGGCCTCCGCGGGATTCGACCCGGCGGCCGTCATGCCCCCATAGGCGCTGCAACCACCCACCGCCACGCAGTATTCAGCGCGGGCCGCCAATCGTCGTACGCGCTCCCACATCGGTTCGCCGGTGCCGCTCGCGCGATGGAACCGGCCAGTCCCGGCCGGTCCCCGCAAGATCGCCCCCTCGACGCACAAGATCCCGAGCGGTTCAATGCCGCTCTCGAAGCGATCGAGAAGTGCCCGCGTCTCGTCTCCAGAGGCCGCCGACAATGAGGGGTGCCAAGCCAGCTCGACATGGGCATCATCGAACGACGTGAGCAAATCACCCGGCTGCGCGCACAATAACGACATTGTGCAGCCGCCACACCCACCAGACTGCAGCCACAAGACTGAGAGACGCCCCGTCATGCGCCGGACTCGGTCACGGGGAGCTCCACGCGGAAGACTGCGCCGCCACCGTCATGATTATGGGCGGACAGAAGGCCGCCTGCCTCGCTCACGATACCATAACTGATGGCAAGCCCGAGACCCAGACCCTCGCCCACCCGCTTGCCTGTAAAAAACGGCTCAAAGATTCGCTCCATCGCATCTTTGGGTATGCCGGGGCCGACATCACGCACCTCCACCCAGGCACGATCCGCATCCTGACCGGCATGTATGAAGACCCGCGGCGCGGCAAGATCAGCCATGGCATCGTTGGCGTTTTGCAGGATATTGGTAAATACTTGCTGCCAGCGTCCGGGGTGCCCGCGCCACATAAGAGTCTCGGGCAGATCGTATTCAACCACAAGAGTATGTGGGACGACCCGAGCCACCCATGCCGCCGCCCGCCTCAGGACCGGCACAAGATCGAATGGCCGGGTCTCTCTCGGGGTCGATGCCGAGAACTCGCGCAGCCCCTGCACGATATCCCGGACCCGCTCGCACCCCTCCATGGCGCCTGCCATCAAGGGGTCGATATCAGCGACCGTGTGATCGATGCGCAGGCGCGCACGCAGCGCCTCCTGCGCGGCCCCCAGCCCATGTCCATGCACGCAGTCCAGGTACTCCGTCAGGTGTTTGATATAGCGGCACAAGGCATAGACGTTGCTATAGACGAAGCTGACCGGATTATTGATCTCATGGGCAACGCCCGCCACCAGCCGACCGAGCGACGCCATCTTCTCGGCCTCCAGCAGCCGGCGCTGGGCTCCCTTCAATTCCTCATGGGCCTGGTGCAATGCCTCGTAGGCGCGCCGCAATTCCCCCAGCGGCCGACCTATGAGAACGACACCCGCGAAACGCCCGCGATGGTCACGCCGTGCCGTGCAATTCATGCTCACCGGTGTCCCCTGCGCACCGTTATCGAGCCGCAATTCGTGATCATGCAGGGGTGCCCGACGCACGCGCATCAGGAGGTCGGAGACCATATCCCGGTGGTCGGCGACAAACAGTGAGGGTAAGAGCCGTCCGGCAAGTTCCGAGGCCTTTACACCGACGATCACCTCCAGGGACTCATTGACCTGTTGTACAAGTCCGTTATGGTCACACACCACAAGGACATCGGACATGGATGCCAACACGCTGGCGAGAAAACCTTGCGTCTCCTCGAGGGTCGCATTCTTGTCCTCGAGCTCCACCTCATAACGAACCAACTCCGCGTAGGTCTCGTCCATCTTCTCGATGACCTCAACCCACGCCTGCTCCGCAGCCGTCGCCGATGCGCCCCCAAGCCCTCCCCGCAGTGTCGTCGTTCGCCCCATTCCGTCGCGTCCCGCCCCGCGTCTCCGGTTTCCTAAACGCTAATATCCGCGCCGCAACGCCTGCTGGCAAGGGCGCGATTAGGTCATAGAACAACAAAGAGCGAGAATGCCACCTGCACCGCGGCAAGGCTCACGCCGAGCGCAAAGATCCGCAAAAGGCGCCCGGGCCTGTTGCGTGCCTGAACTAAGGACATCATGGTGGTGACTCCATACACAAGCTGCTGATAACACCCTCCGGCCTCATCGGGAGACCGGGTCGAGAAGAGGGCCGGTTCATGCGCCACCTCGACAGTCGGCCGGTTCATCAGCCCTTCCCCGCAGACGAGCAATCGGCACGCCCGGACTCTACGATGCCCAGGGGCCCGCCGGGCCACCCTTACGCCACAACCTCGATCCGCGTCCAGGACCACTCTCGGGTGTCTGCTCACAACTGGGCACGACATACCGCGCGGGATACGCGTGACAGCACGAAGGCAGGCCCGCGGATGGTCGCAGTAGCAACCAGGCTGGACACGGACCACAACCGACGTCCTCTGGGACACTATGGATTCGGGAACCGCGCCGCCCGAGATAATGGGGATACCGCGTGGACGATGCGCTAGAGGTGCAGCCCGACGAACGGCGTGGCGCGCAACCCGCCGCCCATTCGGGACCGCCACAGCGGATGATTTCTCGATGATATTCGCGTGATATGAATACGACCGTTTGTGGCACTCAAGATCGCATCGTGATTCAACGCAGGCCCGCGGATTTGCGCCAACGCCTGAGGGTGGCGAGCCGCCAGTGCATATAAAAGCGGACCAGCGCCGGGGCCTTGCGGTTCTCCAACAAGCCCTTCACCCGCGCCCGCATATCGGACAGCCGCATGTCCTTTACAAACGAATTTCCATCGTGGCAATAACTGCAATAGTCACTACCCGGCCGATACTTCTTGTCATAGATGACTGGCATACCACAACTCTGGCAACGCGTACGCTCGGCTATCCACTGCTTCTTCAATGCTGCCGCTAATGCCTTGAAGCTCATTCTCATATCCGTACCCAATCTGATGCCACGACCCAAAACCACGCATCGCGGACCGTAAACACCGTGGACGACCCGCGCTATCGGCACGCCCTGTCACGCTAGGATAACAGTCCAGATGGCCGCCCGGCCAGACATGTCCTCGGACCCGCCGTCATGGCCCGCTCCCCTTGGGCATGCCATACCCGATCCCGTCATCGCATGCCGCCGCCATCGCAAACCGCGTACGCGGGTTCCCATCGGACCAGAACCCGCGACCTATCCGGCAGTGTCCTAACCCATGCCGTCGGCGCAAATTTGCTAGACTGCGCTTCTAAAGAAACGACGACCGAAGCGAGAACGGGGCGCAAGGGGGGTAAGTGGATCACAGCGATGATGGGGGGAAATCAACACCGGGCCCCGGGGCGCCCGGTCATGACGACCAACCCGGTCTTCTCGCGCAGCAAGCGGTGCGCGCGGCGAGCCTCGGCATGTTCCTCGACGGCTTCGACCTGAGCATCATGGCCATCGCCTTGCTACCACTCCGCACTCAATGGCATCTGCGGGCCGGGGCCGTCGGGAACCTCATGGCCGCCGCCCTCATCGGGTCGCTGCTTGGCGGCCTCATCGGCGGCCGCCTGGTCGATCGCTTCGGGCGCCGCGCCCTACTCCTCCCCAATGTCGCCCTGTATGCCCTCGGCGCCATCGCCAGCGCCCTCAGCCCGGACCTTACAACCCTGTGGATCGCCCGCTTTGTGGTCGGACTCGCGGTCGGCATGGATTACCCACTGGTGGCCACGGTCGTCGCCGAATACAGCGGCGAAGGCGACCGCGGGCAGGGTTTTGCCGGCATCAACGTCGCCTGGTATCTGGGGGCCTTCGCCTCGACGCTGTTGGGGCTTGCGCTGCTACGTCTCGGACCCGACTCCTGGCGCCTCATGCTCGGCGCGGCCCTGCTGCCGGCGCTGGTCTTGCTATGGCTGCGCCGCCGCATCCCCGAATCGCCGCGCTGGCTCATGCGTCGCGGATCGCAGGGTGCGGCGCGCGAGGCCCTGCAGCGCCTGCATCCGGCGTGGGGCGAAGCACGAGTCACGGATGTCCTGGCGCGTTTCTCCGGGACCGTGCGCCGTACCGCCATCCTCTTCCAGCGTCCCTGGCGCAAGCGGCTGGCCTTGAGTCTCGTCCCCTGGACCTGTCTTGACATCGTGGGTCTTGGCATCGGTCTTTACTTCCCACTGATCCTGCGCATGCAAGGACTAGCCGGCAACAACACCGCCGCCGCCGGTATCAACGCCGCATTCCTGCTGGTCTCGACCGCCGGTATCCTGTTCATCTACCGGCGTCTCGACCGTTGGGGCCGCATCCCACTGCAGACCGCGGGATTCGGGCTCATGGTCGTGGGCCTGCTGTTGTTCGCCTTCGGTATCGCGACCCATGAAGTGGTGAGCGTTTACGCCGGGTCCGCGGTCTATTCCCTGGGGACTGGTATCGGTCCAGGGGTTACCGCCATGGCACTTTCCGTCGAGATCTTCCCAACCGAACTGCGCGCCAGCGCAGGGGGGCTTGCGACGGCGGTCTCGCGGCTGGGCGCGGCGTTCTCGGCGATCATCTTTCCGCGCCTGGAGGCCGCCTGGGGACTACCCATCGTCCTCGTGCTCATGGCCGGCGTTTCGCTCATCGGCGCCGGGGTGACCCGCGGCTGTCCGGTGGAACCCGCCGGACACACCCTCGAGGCCCTAGAGAACCATGGGCACTAAGTACACATCCGCCGGCCGGCGCGGGCAATCTACAGCCCGGCTCGCGACGCCGGCCGTGGCCCTGCTCGTCCTGGCCGGCTGTGCCCGGCCCTCGGCATCGGCGCCCACCACACCCATGCCCGCGATCGCGCCGGGACCAGCCCTGGGGATCGTACGCGAGGGTTGGCACACGGGCCTGATCGTGCCCGAGGCGGAGTTGACCGGCGTCTTGAGGTCCCTACGGATTCGGCTCGCGCCGGCGCCCTTCGTGATCCTCGGTTGGGGGCAACGCCGTTATTACATGGCCCGTGACCCGGGCCTCCTGACTGGCCTTGCCGCCCTGTTTCCGTCGGCAAGCGTCATCCACGTCCGGCCCTGGCGACCCCGACCGGAGCTTCGATCATCGCGACACCGCACATGGCTACACCTGCCAGCGGGCGGCTGGCGGGGCCTGCGCGTCTTTCTCGATCGGGCCTTTGCGCATCCCCGCGACCATCTCGAGGCCCTGGGGGCGCACGGTCGCCGTGGGCTTTTTTTCGCGTCGACCGGGACCTATGACGCTTTCCACACCTGCAACACCTGGACCATGCAAGCCTTGCACGCCGCGCGGCTACCGGCCACCAGTACCGGTGTCCTGTTTGCCGGTCAGGTCGGCAGCGCCTTGCGTGTCGCCCCCCTGCGTCGCTTCCAGACCACACCCGTGATCACCCCCGGACACAAGCCGTCATCTTGACAACGGCCCATTCGCCGCCCGCTGAAAAACCGGTCCGCTCGTATCCACCATGGCCATGGAGATGTAGGCATTTCGAATATCCGCCATTTTGGAAAACCCGGAAGACGCTGGCGATCCGCGAAGGCACGAATCGGCCGGCAGACATGACGTTCCCTGACGCGTACGCATCGCGCAACCCAAATCCTCGCCCCGATACGCATCCGTGCGGATCTCTTGGCCCGCAAGATCGGTGCGATATGTCGCCGCGCTTTTGGCGCCCGCCAACCGCGGCGACGTCGTCGCGCAACTCGCTGACTGAGAGTTCTAGGCAAGTCACGGGAATCACCCCCCCCCCCCCATCCCCCCCCCCCCCCCCCCCCGCGCGCGAGGGCTGTGCGATCGCGATCTCAAACACCATATCCCGCATCGGCCGGCCCGCGACATGAGGCGTACGCTTGTCCACCTGGGCGCGGAAAACGCGCGGTTCGGCGAGATCCAGACACCCTCATCGCCGGGCCGCGACCTGATGAAAAGGCGCATAAGAGGCGCAAATAGCGGCAGCGCGCAAAGATCCGCCGCGAGACGCCCGGCCGGCAATGAGCGAGACGCGGGTGAGGGAAACGGTGCGCCGCCACCATGCCCGCCATGCGGATCCCGCGCTCCCACACGTCCATCATCGACGTGCCGCTGCGCCTATCTTGACTTGACAAAGAAGGTGCGATCGCCGAGGTTTATAGTTTGGGCGCCAATATCCGGCAAGTCCGGGGTCCGTTTGGAGACGGATCTCACGACCTCGCGAGCCTCGTCACGGGAGCCTTTCACCATGAACGAAGACCTCGATCCCTTCGGGCGACACGCGGCCCATCTTCTGCATGCGGCGCAGGGGTATGTATCGGATATCGACGATCAACTGATCGCGGCCTTTCAGCGTGGGCTCTTTCGGCACGCCGGCCCCGAGGACGTCATAGCCCTTCTGACGCCGGAGCAGTTCGCGCACACACAGGCAAGACCGCTCGCGCAATTGCGCCATCTCCTCGATCCCGACCTCGACCGCAACACCCACGAGCGGGAGGCGATTGCCACCGGGCAGATCTACAGCTTCCTCGGCATCAAAACGAGTTGGCTCGTCGACTCCTATGCGCTCTATCTGGAACGGCTCCTGCAGCGCCTCGGCCCCTGGATTGGCGCGCCTGATAGGCGCGTACACATTCGCTCGGCCGTAACGATGCGCGTCATGGCCAATCTCAACGCCCAGGTACATGGCCGGGAGATTCTTGCACGCGCGGAGCAAGAGGCGGTCGCGCAAATATCCGGCCTGCTCCAAGGCGCGATGACCTTCAATGATCTGGTGCGCCAGGCCCTAAATCACCTCACCGCCCTGCCCGGCATGGTCGCCGGCACCTTCGCGCGCCCCGATAGCCGCGGTGACATCCAGTGTGAGATCGTGGTCGGAGAGACGATGGAGCGCCATGTGGCCTCCCTGCTCGCCTGCAACATCGTCCCGACAATCCGCGACGGCGACCCACGCGGCCTCGGCCCCTCGGGCCGCGCCTGGCGCTCCAATCAGATCCAGCAGGCGCTCATCATCGCTTCCGACCACACCTTCGCTCCCTGGCATGAGTACGCGCGCAGGCTCGGCTATGTCTCCCAGGCCACCATTCCCCTGGCGGACCGCGCCGGCTGCCCGCGCGCGCTCCTGAGCTTGTATCATAGCTGGCCCGGATATTTCAGCGTGCCACGCCGGGTCAATCTGTTGACGCACATACGCGCCGGACTCGAGACGGTGATCGCCCAGGGCGCGGCCTCGGGACATGTCATAAGCCATCCTGCGCGCATCGCCTACCGCGAGACGTTAAGCCGCGGCGACCTCGTGATGCTCTATCAACCGGTCATCGATTTGCGATCGGGCGGCCTCGCAAAAGTCGAGGCGCTGGCGCGTCTCGACAAACACGATGGCACCTACGCCGCTCCTGGCGACTTCCTCGCGGCGTTCGGCGAACATGAACTCCGTCAACTCTTTGCGCTGGGTCTGCGTCAGGCGCTGCGCGACCTGCGCGATTGGCAGGACCAGGGCCTTGTCACCTCGGTGGCCGTGAACCTGCCGACGCAGGCGTTCGTCGATGACGAATATCTGCGCATAGCCCGCGAGATCCTGCGTGACTCACCCATGGAACCAGAACGTATCACGCTCGAACTTCTCGAAAACGGCGAGATCGACAACAAGCAGGCCCGCACCAAGCTGCTTCCGCAATGGAAGGCACTCGGCGTGCGGCTCGCGCAGGACGATCTCGGGTCTGGATACAGCTCACTCATCCGCATGGAACAATTGGGTGTGGATGACGTCAAGATCGACCACGGTCTCGTGCGCGCCGCGGCGCAAGCACCGCACAAGGCGCTACGCTTCATCTATCACCTTACGCACCTGGCGCACGATGTCGGCATTCGCGTTACCGTGGAGGGCCTGGAGACCGGCGGCCTCATAGAGGCCGCCGCCATCCTCGGAGCCGACTTCGGGCAGGGCTATGCGATCGCGCGCCCCATGGCCGCAAACGACATCAGGCGCTGGAGGCACGCGCCGCTTGCGATAGAGCCCCGCCACCCGCGCACCGCACTCGGCGCCTATGCCGCCATGATCCTGCGTAACGCGCTCATGATCCTGGCCGGAACACGGTCTGAATTCTTGCGCGCCGTCCTCTCCGAGCCGAGCGGGCTCGCCTATTACCTGCACGCGCATGACCTTGAAGACACCGCCCTCGGCCATGCGCATGCGCACCTCCTCGACTGCGCGCAGGCCGGCGCCGATTCCGTGGGTTATGGGGATGCCCACCAAGCCGTGGAAGCCTTACTGCGCGCCCACATCGTGACGGAAGCATCGGCGGTAGCGACCTCCGGGTCCCGCTCCGCGGCGCGCTTGGGAGCCAGCCGCCGACAGGCCGCGCAGACGACCCAACGGGGCACTACGGCGCGCACCAATCCGCGGATGCGCCAAGGCCGACGGCCTGCGCGGCCATCGTGATCGATGCACCAACCCGGCACTGCGCGCTCCCGAAGGGTCGTGCACCCGACGCACGCATGGGCCGTGATCGCTCGTGCCGGAGATGGGACGGCTTCATCACCATCCCATGAGATAGGAAAGTTTACCACCATGCCGCCTCGTTCCGACCGCGGCCATGGCGCCGCATGCCTTCTGCATGGCAGCCGACAGGCCGCGCACTGCCCCCTCGCATCCACCACGACCATGACTGATGTCGTGCCAGAAAGGCGCATGACATGCGGATGTCATCGGGCCTTAATGCTCGCGTAAAGCGCTCCCCGCATGATAGACGCGTCCTGGGGAAAACCTGCCGGTTTGCGCGCCAGGACCGAGGTGCCAGGGGACGGCAATAGGGCGCAGGGACGCGCGACTTCATGATTTCCACCAGTATCGCGCCTCACGGTGAACCGTACAGCCACCAGGACCAGCCCCCTCGTAAACCATGGACCTCGAACCGCATCGCACCTATCGGTAACCAGGGGGTAACGGGCAGGGGCGGGGCAGGCGGGGAACGCCGGGAGGGGTACCGCCGTGTAGCCATCAGCACCTATGGAATGGTGATATGGCGACGCGCGAACTCGGGATCGACCGGCGCATGATAAGGGACTATACCGAGACATGGTGCCGGCAAATAATCACGCAGGCCCTCGAGCGTTCCGGCCGCCACCTCGGGTGCCAGCATGGTGCCGACCCAACCGGCCAACACCAGGCCACGGGCGATGATCGCCTCGTAGGTCAAAAGGGCATGATTGATCGCGCCCAGACGCAGGCCCACGACCAGCACCACCGGAAGATTGAGGGCACGCGCGAGATCGGCGAAGCCATCGGTGGCGGTCAACGGCACCAGAAACCCTCCAGCGCCCTCGACCACGACCCGGTCCACCTCGCGCCATGCCCCCTGCACGAAACGCACGACCGCCGCCAGATCCACGGTGCGGCCCGCCTGCGCGGCCGCGAAGTGTGGGGCGATGGCCGGCCGGAAGGCATACAAAGTGCACTCCTCCACGGCGCGTGCCGGCACACTCGCCCGCCGTAGCGCCTCGACGTCCTCATAGACTCCACCCTCGACCATGCCCGAGACGATAGGCTTCAGCCCCGCGACCCGCTCACCCCGCTCGGCATAACCCAAAACGAGCGCCGTGCTCACGAGCGTCTTTCCGACCCCGGTATCCGTGCCCGTCACAAAGACGCCGTTCATGATAAGCGCCTAACGGCTCACCGCGCGCGGGGACGCCACGCGCACCCCCACGCCTGCCCTGCTCACACCCCGGCCTCGGCGATACGAAAGCCGACAGACTCCCCCGCCCGGAACGGGACCAGGGTATCGTCCATACCGGCTGGCGCAAGGTCGATCTCGGACACCACCGGCCACGATTCCTCGATGAGCGTGATGCGCTCGCGGTTCGCGGCCAGCCCGTAGAAGGCCGGACCGTGGAGACTCGCGAAACCCTCGAGCCTGGCAAGCGCGCCGGCCACCCTAAAGACCTCGGCATAGAGTTCGATACCGGCATGCGCGGTGTAGACACCCGCACAGCCGCACACCGCCTCTTTCGTGCGCCGCGCGTGGGGCGCGCTGTCGGTACCAAGGAAGAACTTGGGGCTCCCCGAGATCGCCGCGGCCACCAAGGCCTCGCGATGACGCTCGCGCTTTAGGACCGGCAGGCAATAGGCGTGCGGACGGATGCCGCCATGGAACATGGCATTGCGGTTCAAGAGCAGATGATGGGCGGTGAGGGTCGCGGCCACCGTGGCCGGCGCGGCCACGACGAATTCCACCCCATCGCGGGTGGTCACGTGCTCGAGAACAATCTTGAGACGCGGGAAGCGCGCAACGACCTTCTGGAGTATGCGGTCGATGAAGACCGCCTCGCGATCGAAGACGTCGACCGCGGGGTCGGTGACTTCGCCATGCACAAGCAACGGCAGACCCAAGGCCTCCATGGCAGCGAGCGTATCGCCACACCGCTCGATGTCGGTCACGCCGAAGTCCGAATGGGTCGTGGCGCCGGCCGGATAGTACTTCACGCCATGGACGAAACCGCTGGCCCGGGCACGCTCGATCTCGCTCGCTGGCGTATTGTCGGTGAGATACAGCGTCATCAAGGGCTCGAAGACCGATCCCGCCGACCGCGCCGCCAGGATCCGTTCGCGATAAGCGCGGGCCTCGGCCACGGTACGCACCGGCGACTTCAGGTTGGGCATCACGATGGCGCGCGCGAAGCGTCGCGCGGTGTCCGGCAGGACCGCGCGCAGCAGGGCCTCGTCGCGCAGATGGACGTGCCAGTCGTCAGGACGTATCAGCGTAAGCGACACGGGATTTTCCTAAAGGTTGATGCCAGGCGCCCACGGCGGGCCTGGTCTTGCGGCCGGCGAGCGCCCCTGCCCCTTTTCCGGGCCTGCCGTCATGATACGCGAGCCGTGGCCCTCGGACACGCCGGCCTCCGCCGTGAAACACATGGGCTAGGTGACACCCAGATGGCGCGCATGGAAGGCCAGATGGTCGCCTATGAAGCTTGCGATGAAAAAATAGCTGTGGTCATATCCCTCATGCCAGCGCAGGGTGAGCGCCCCGCCGCCCAAACCGTCGAGCCATCGGGTCTTCAGCTCGCGCTCGAGGTAGGGATCATCGCCACCTTGATCCACGAGCATGGGCGCGATCACCTGACCCTCGCGGGCCTTCAGAAGCGCCACGGTATCGTAATCCCGCCAACACGCCTCATCGGCCCCGAGATAGATGCCAAAGGCCTTTTGGCCCCAGGGGGTGCGGCTTGGGGCGCACACCGGGGCAAAGGCCGACAGCGAACGGTAACGGTGCTCATGACGCAGACCGATGGTGAGGGCCCCGTGGCCGCCCATGGAGTGACCGCACAAGGCCTGGCGCGTGCCATCCACGGGGAATGAGGCAGCGACCAGGGCCGGGAGCTCTTCTGCGACATACCGGTGCATCCGATAGTGGCGACTCCATGGCTCCTCGGTCGCATCCACATAAAATGATGCACCGCTGCCAAGGTCCCAATCGCGGGTCTCGTCCGGGATACCGGTGCGTCGCGGGCTGGTATCGGGCGCGACCAGGGCAAGCCCCCACTCCGCGGCGTAGCGCTGCGCCCCAGCCTTGATCATGAACGTCTCCTCGGTGCATGTGAGGCCCGCCAGGAAATAGACGACAGGGACGCGCCCGGTGGCGATCTGCGGTGGCAGATAGATCGAGAAACGCATGGGGCCATGGCAGCTCTCCGAGGCATGCTCATAGCGCGCCACACGGCCGCCAAAGCATGCGTGTTCCTCCAGAAGCTTCAGATCTGCGCTCATGATCGTCTAGTACATCAACACGGTTCGGATCGACTCACCCCGATCCATAAGATCGAAGGCGGTATTGATCTCGGCAAGCGGCAGGGTATGCGTGATCAGGTCGTCGATATTGATCTTGCCCTCCATATACCAATCGACGATCTTCGGGACATCGGTACGCCCACGGGCACCCCCGAATGCCGAGCCCCGCCAGTTACGCCCGGTCACGAGCTGAAAGGGGCGTGTCTTGATCTCCTCGCCGCTCGCCGCCACCCCTATGATGATGCTCGTGCCCCAGCCCTTATGACAGCACTCCAGGGCCTGGCGCATGGTCGTCACATTCCCGATGCATTCGAAGCTGAAATCCGCGCCACCTTTGGTGACGCTCACGAGATAGGGTACGAGATCGCCCTCCACCTCGCGCGGGTTCACGAAGTGCGTCATGCCGAAGCGCTCGGCGATCGCGCGCTTATCGGGGTTGATATCGACCCCCACGATCCGGTCGGCCCCCGCCATGCGCGCCCCCTGGATGACGTTCAGGCCGATCCCGCCGAGACCGAACACCACGACATTGTCGCCGGGACGCACCTTGGCGGTGTAGATCACCGCGCCTATACCGGTCGTGACCCCGCAGCCGATATAGCAGACCTTGTCGAACGGGGCATCCTCGCGGATCTTCGCAAGCGCAATCTCAGGAAGGACCGTGTAGTTGGCAAAGGTACTGGTCCCCATGTAATGGTAGAGCGACCGGCCGCCGATGGAAAAACGACTGGTGCCGTCGGGCATGACCCCGCGCCCCTGGGTCGCGCGGATCGCCTGACAGAGATTGGTCTTGCCGCTCAGGCAATACTCGCACTCACGACATTCCGGCGTGTACAACGGAATGACGTGATCGCCGGGACGGAGCGACCGGACTCCAGGCCCCACCTCCACGACCACGCCCGCGCCCTCGTGTCCCAGGATGGTGGGAAAAAGCCCTTCCGGGTCACTCCCTGATAAGGTGAAGGCATCGGTATGGCAGACCCCGGTGGCCTTGATCTCGACGAGCACCTCGCCGGCGCGAGGTCCGTCGAGTTGTACAGTCTCCACCACCAATGGCCGATCGGCCGCATAAGCGACTGCTGCGCGTACGTCCATGAGCACCCCCTTATGATCAGCAACCTCGCATCATGCCTGCCCGGCGCCGTGCAGACAACCCGGTTTGCGTCCCATAACCCGATCCGCACGGCCGCCCGCTGCCTCGCATAATCAGCGCGGCACACGGCCGACACGCAAAGACGGCCCGCAGTCCCGCGCCAAGCGGGGCGGATCGATGTGGCCAAATGGCGCATGCAAGGCCTCCGGGGCATTGGTACGCAGGATTTTGGGGGAGACTCGCCATGGGGCGGTCTCTCCGGAGGCCGAAGCCCGTGCACTCCGGCGACGCTATCGCCACCCAACGGGATAGCTCACCCGCAGCGGGACCGCTTAGGGTTTGTCCATACCCTTTCGGTCAGTGAATCCGGTCCTGAAACCGCGTACAATCGCCCTTAATAGCGAAGCAAGCCATAGAGCGGCGCGGGTTGCGCGAGACCTTGAGATGGGCCATCGCGACGATAGCGTCGTGACCTGCTAACGGATCGATTGCAACAAACGAGAGAGCCGAGGCCTATGGACTACACATGGATATTAGTCGCTGACCGGGCGCGCGCCCGAATCGTCGCTAAGCCCAACGCGGTGCCCAGCAATGGGCGCGACTGGGAAGAGCTCGAGCCCCTCGTGTATCCGGAGGCACGCACACCCGAGCGGGCCCTGTCGGCCGATAAACCCGGACGTACCTTCGATCGCAAGGGCTCTGGCCGCCATGCCATGACCACCGAGATATCCGCGAAGGAAGAGGCCGCAGCGCGCTTTGCAAAGACCCTGGCCCGGGTCCTGGACAAGGGACGGACCAACCACCTGTATGAATCCCTCATCCTGGTGGCCGAACCCGGCTTCCTGGGTACCCTGCAGGCCAATCTGTCGGCACAGACCGCCAAAAAGGTCATCGACAAGATCCCGAAAGACCTCACGACGCGACCACATAAGGAACTCACCCAAGACTTGCGCGCGCTTCTGCGTCCACGCGGATAGCGGATACCTCGAACACAGGACCACGAGGCCCGCAATAACCAGGGACACCGGTCACGACAACCGTACGCAGACCATGTAGGGCTGTGACCGCGCCCCTATGGGTCGTGAAGGGCATTGCGTATAATGCCCCGTCCGCCCCGGTAGCTCAGTGGATAGAGCGGCCGCCTCCTAAGCGGCAGGTCGCCGGTTCGATTCCGGCCCGGGGCACCATAAAATCCAGCAGTTACGTGAATACCCTTTCCTTTTCCTCCGAATATATCCACTGGAACAAAGAAGGGGTGGGCGCAGCGTCATTGCAACAACGTCTAGACCTGCGCGGCCGCCGAGCCTGGCAGGTCCGAGTGAAGTGGCGCGGTTATCCCGAAATGGCGAAAACCTTGGCCTGAAAACCCGGGCCGCCACATGCGCCAAACAGATCGAGTCGGGGATGGAGGGCCTATTCCTCTCCCGCGCCGAGATGGAGAACATCGCCTTGGCCGCCCTTGATCGGTACCCCAGGAGGCTCTGCCCACCAAGCGCAGCCAACGCCCGGTCGAGATCATGATCCGGCAGATCAGCACTGACCGGATCGGCAAGCTCTCCGTGGTCGCGCCCCATCAATCATCGCCAAGTAGCAGGACCACCACGTACAGGCGCAGGCGGCAAAACACGATCTGTCGCTCCTAATCTCGCGTCTTTGATCCCCCCTAAGGAATGCGGGATCGCCCTCTCTTTCGGCAGTCCTGTCGCACCGGCCAAGATCCCGCGGGGTGGCCAATGCCCGTGACCAGCGCGTTGTGGGCAACGAGCAAGCGCGCCTCCTGGCCGCACCCTTTGCCTACGGCGGGGGAGATCAGCTCCCTCATTACCTGGGCCACGGAGACCACCATGCGCCGGGGCGAGATTGCGGCGATGCGCTGGGAACGCCTGGACCGGCGGGCCCGCGTGCTACTTATCCCTGAGACCAAGAACGGCACGCCCAGGCTGGCGCCGTTGTCATCGGCGGCCCTGGCGGTCCTGGATGCGCTGCCCCGGCGGCTGGACGGTCGAGTGTGGGACATGCGTCCGGATTCGATCACACAAGCCTTTGAGCGGGCCTGCCAGGCGGCTGGCTTGAGGGCCTGACCTTCCATGACCTGCGCCATGAGGCGACCTCCCCGCGGCTGTTTGAAAAGGGGCTGAATCCCATGCAGGTGGCGGCGATCCGGGCCACAAGACCTTACAGATGCTGACGCGGTATACGCCCCCGCGGGCCGAGGATCTCGTGGATCGGCTCGGCTAGGGACAAATCCGGTCCAGTGCGCTAGAGTCCAAATCATAAGAACAGTGCACCTTTCGCGGCGCCGGAGGGAGGATATGGCACGTCCCCATAAGAAGACGAACGGGACGGCGACAGGGGGTGGACCCATTGGGTTTGAGGCCCAGTTGTGGGCGGCAGCCGATGCGCTGCGCAACAACATGGACGCCGCCGAATATAAGCATGTCGTCTTGGGTCTTCTCTTCCTCAAATACATCTCGGATGCCTTCGAGGCCCAGCATACCACCCTCATGGCCCAGCAGAGTGAGGGCGCCGATCCCGAGGATCCGGATGAATACCGCGCGGTCTCGATCTTCTGGGTCCCCAAGGAGGCGCGCTGGGCGCATTTGAAGGCCTCCGCCCCGCAGCCTACGATCGGGGTCCTCGTCGATCAGGCGATGACGGCGATCGAGCGGGATAACGTCTCCCTAGAGGGCGTGCTCCCCAAGGACTACGCCCGCCCCGGTCTCGATAAGGAGCGCTTAGGCCAGCTCATCAACCTTGTGAGCACCATTGCGCTGGGCGCCCCCGCTGACCGGGCCAAAGACACCCTGGGGCGGATGTACGAATACTTCCTCTCGCGGTTTGCAAGCGCCGAGGGCAAGCAAAGCGGCCAGTTCTATACCCCCCGCCATATCGTCCGGGTCTTGGTCGAGGTCCTGGCCCCCTATCAGGGGTGCGTCTATGACCCCTGCTGCGGGTCCGGGGGGATGTTTGTGCAAAGCGAGCAGTTCATCGAGGCCCACAGTGGGCGCATCGGGGATATCGCCCTCTACGGCCAGGAATCCAACTACACGACCTGGCGGCTCGCGCAGATGAATCTCGCGATCCGCGGGATCGAGGGGCATATCGCCCACGGGGACACCTTCCATCAGGACCAGCATCCGGATGTGAAGGCCGACTATGTGCTGGCCAATCCCCCTTTCAATGACAGCGACTGGCGAGGCGAACTCTTAAAGGATGACAAGCGCTGGGTCTATGGCGTGCCGCCGGCCGGCAATGCCAACTTCGCCTGGGTGCAGCACTTCCTCCATCACCTCGCCCCCACCGGGATCGCGGGCTTCGTGCTCGCCAACGGCTCCATGTCGTCGAATCAGTCGGGTGAGGGCGAGATCCGCAAGAACCTCATCGAGGCCGATCTCGTCGATTGCATGGTGGCCCTCCCCGGGCAGCTCTTCTACTCGACCCAGATCCCGGTGTGCCTGTGGTTTTTGACTCGTAGCAAAAAGAACGGACGGTTTCGGGACCGGCGGGGCGAGACCCTTTTTATCGATGCCCGGGCACTCGGCACCCTTGTCGATCGGGTGTGCACCGGGAACTCACCGATGCCGACATCGCCCGGATTGCCAACACCTATCATGCTTGGCGTGGGGATCCGGAGGCCGGCCCTTATGAAGACATCCCGGGGTTCTGCAAGGCCGCCCAGCTCGATGACATCCGCAAGCACGGCCACGTGCTGACCCCGGGCCGTTATGTAGGTGCCACCGCCCGAGAAGACGATGGCGAACCGTTCGAGGAGAAGATGCGGCGGCTTGCCGCGACACTGCGCGAGCAACAACAGGAAGCCGCGAAGCTTGACGCTGTTATCGCTGCCAACCTGAAGGAGTTGGGATATGGCGGTTAAGAAGACCAAACGGGCCGCACTGATCGTCCCCGAGGAGCGCATCGCCCGAGGCATCCTGGTGATTCGCGGCCACAAGGTCCTGCTCGATGCCGATCTGGCCGATCTCTACGGGGTCACCACCAAGCGCTTGAACGAACAGGTGAAACGTAATCCGGAGCGGTTCCCGGCGGATTTCCTGTTTCCGCTCACGGCCGAAGAGAAGGCCCAGGTGGTCGCAAACTGCGACCACCTCCAGCGCCTTAAGTTTTCCCCGGCACTGCCCAATGCCTTCACCGAGCATGGCGCCCTCATGGCCGCCTCGGTGCTCAATACGCTGCGGGCGGTCGAGATGAGCGTATTCGTTGTGCGCACCTTCGTGCGCCTGCGTCAGATGCTCGCCTCGAACGTCGAACTTGCCCGCAAGCTTGCCGCCCTTGAGAAGAAGTACGACGCTCAGTTCCAGGTCGTGTTCGAGGCCATCCGTGAATTGATGACTCCCCCTGAGCCCAAGAAGAAGCGCTCCATAGGATTCGCGCCATGGGAGGAGAAATGAACCGACGGCGCCTTGCAGCGGGTCTGCCCGGTCAGGTCGTGCCCGAGAAACCGGATGCCGGCGTCGCCGCCGACCTGAAGGAGTTTGGTGTGGCGGGTGAGTGACCAAACGTCCAACTTAGCGAATTAAGCGATTTTCTGACCGGATTTCCATTTCGCTTCCCATGGACGGATTCGTTAATGGGTTCGTTAAATTGCCTTATCGCTAGACTCGGAAAGGAAACGATCTCTGATCGTCTTTACCTGCTAGTCGTCATCAGAAAAACCACCTCGGCATCGTGCTTGCATTCTCTCAGCGCCTCTGGCTTCGAGTAGTTGGCCGTATCCATGTCTGTCCATGGGCCCCCGTGGACAAAAGGAGAGAGGAGTATGTCCACCCCCCTCCCTTTACCGACTGTTTTAGGTCGGGATCAAAACCCCGGCTATGTTCGCTCGGTCACTCATCGTCGCCGCCGTCCTCATCAACCACCGGGGGAAGCGTTTCATCGTATTTGCCCTGAATGGTGTCGGGATCCGCGCCCAAAAGATCATTGATGCGCTTCGCGCTCAGGCGCGACCAATTGCTCACGCTCGCTTTGGCAATAACGCCGAACGTGCCGTCGTCCACCCGCAGAAACAGAAACCCGATCTCGAACAGCGCATCCTCGATCTCCTCAAGGAACGCCTCACGGAGCCTTTGCTTGCCAGCGATTTTTCGCAACGTCGCTGACGATAGGCGGATCCGCGTAATGTCTTTCGCGCGCTCCTGCCCGTATCGATGAAGATTCAGGGCGATAAGCATCGCCACGGTTGAAGCCTGAACGGGGACACGCATAAAAATTTCTCCTGTGTATAGTAAAACGGGGTTGTGTGCCGAGCACGAAGTCATAATAATCCCTTATTTGATGTCCTGTCTAGTATTTTTAGTGTGGTGGCACTCGATTACGGTGTTTTTCACCACATGCATACGCACCTATAGGATACTCGCGGAGTGGTGAGGCAATTGAATACGCTGAAGGCGTATACTCGCTCGAAGCTGAGGTCGTAGCGCGCTTCCCGTGATGACCACCATTGCCCGAAAACCAGAAATGGCCACCGTACAGACGATGCAGGCTCACTGACACGCCCATGAACGAACCGATCAAGACCTCGCTGGCACAACAGGCATCCTTCCTTGGGCTCTGCCCGGTAACTGCCGCGGTGGATCAGATGGCCGCTGCCAGTATCGACGGACGAGGTGCCGTGTTTACGCGGCCCGAGGTCGTGCATTTCATTCTGGATCTGGTCGGCTACACCTCGACCGCCCCGCTCCACGAGCGGCGGTTGCTGGAGCCCTCGATCGGGCAGGGCGACTTTCTGCTGCCCGCTGTTGATCGCCTGATCGCCGCCTGGCGGAGGCATGCGCCCGAGGCGCCCGCGTCATCGCTTAGCGGTTGCCTCCGCGCGGTGGAGCTGCATGAGGCCTCGCTTGAGGCGACACGGGAACAATTGATCGACCGACTCCGTGAGCAGGGCATAGCCACCCCCGCGGCGCAGGCCCTGGCGCGCTCCTGGTTGGTGCGGGGCGATTTCCTTCTGACGCCGCTTGAAGTGGATTTCGATTATGTGGTCGGCAATCCCCCGTATGTACGGCAGGAACTGATCCCGGATGCGCTCATGGCTGAGTACCGGGCGCGCTACCGGACCGTCTACGATCGGGCGGACATCTATATTCCCTTTATCGAGCGGTCCTTGACGCTGCTTGGTGAAGGGGGCGCGCTGGGGTTCATTTGCTCTGATCGGTGGATGAAAAACCGCTACGGTGGCCCCCTGCGCCAGATGGTGGCCGAGGGGTTTCACCTGAAGGTCTATGTCGATATGTACGATACGCCCGCCTTCCAGAGCGATGTCATCGCATATCCGGCGATTACGGTCATGACCCGGGAAAAGCCGGGGACCACTCGCATTGCCCGGCGACCCGTCATTGAGGAATCGATTTTAAACAAGCTGGCAGCCTCCCTACTGGACCCCCAAGCGCCGGATCCGTCCGGCACGGTCCAGGAAATGGCTGATGTCGCCACGGGCCCGGAACCGTGGATCCTCGACACCCACGATCAGATAGCGCTCGTGCGCCGCCTGGAGCGGGATTTTCCAGCGATCGAGGATGCCGACTGCAAGGTCGGCATCGGGGTGGCCACCGGGGCCGACAAGGCCTTCATCGGACCGTTCGAGGAACTGGACGTGGAACCCGATCGCAAACTGCCGCTCGTAATGACCCGAGACATCCTCTCGGGCCAGGTCGCCTGGCGGGGTCTCGGTGTGGTCAACCCCTTTGCGGACGACGGCCGCCTGGTGGATCTGCGCCAATACCCCCGGCTGGCGCGCTACCTCGAGGCCCGCAAGGAAATCATCGCGCGCCGCCATGTGGCCCAAAGGGCGCCCGACAACTGGTTTCGCACGATCGATCGCATCTATCCGGACCTTGCTCGCAAACCTAAGCTCCTCATCCCGGATATCAAAGGCGAGGCCCATGTCGTCTATGAAGAGGGGCGGCTTTACCCTCATCACAATCTGTACTACATCACGTCCGATATATGGGATTTACGGGCCCTCCAGGCGGTGCTCACCTCGGGGATCGCCCGGCTTTTTGTGGCGACGTACTCCACACGCATGCGCGGTGGCTACCTGCGCTTTCAGGCGCAGTACCTGCGGCGTATCCGCCTTCCGCGCTGGCAAGATGTGCCCCGGGCCCTCCAAGCGGCCCTCATTGAGGCTGCGGAAAGGAACGACATGGCGGCCGGCAACCAAGCCGCCTGGGCGCTCTATGGCCTCTCTCCCGAGGAACGAGCCGCGATAGGCGGCAACGGCGACAACGAAATAAGGGCCGACCACGTATGCCAATCGACTTAGCAGACTACGGACGCAAGGCCCACGCCGCGGTACAAGCCTTCTGGGATAACCGCGCCCAGGCCCGCGAACGGCAGATCGCGGCGGGTGTCACCGACCAGGGCGAGCGCGCCGGGGTGACAGCCGGCAAAAACATGGAGGGCTTCGTGGACCTCGTGGTCGACTTGGTGCGCGCCAATGGTCTGGGTCACGCCACCATTTGCCGAGAGCGCGCCTTGGTGACCTTACCGGGGTATTTTCGTCCGACCAAGCTCTGGGACCTCTTGGTCCTCAATGAAGGCCGCCTCGTGGCCGCCATCGAGCTAAAAAGCCAGGTCGGCCCCTCCTTTGGCAACAACTTCAACAACCGGACCGAGGAAGCCATAGGCACCGCCCATGACCTCTGGACGGCCTACCGCGAGGGCGCGTTCGGAAAACAACCGCGCCCCTTTGTGGGTTGGCTGATGGTGGTCGAGGATGCCCCGAGATCGCAGGCGCCCATCCGTGATCGGTCCCCGCACTTTCCCGTGCTCCCGGAGTTTCAGGGGGCATCTTACCTCCAGCGCTATGACGTTCTTTGTCAGAAGCTCACCCAAGAACAACTTTACACGACCGCCGCGGTGATCATTACGCCGCGGACGGCGGCCAATACCGGGGATTTCACGACACTGTCGGACATGACCAGCCTTGAAACCTTCGTGACCTCGTTCGCAGGTCATGTAGCGGCAGAGGCGGCGCGGTCATAAACCGACGCTCGAAATGCGCAACCAGCGAAGATATTGTTACCCCGATCGTCCCCGCAGCACGACTCCCCCTATTCGCCGGGGTTCACTTTAGCGCCAACCCCTTTAGAATGCTGCGTGCACGACGACATCGCGCTGTCTTCAGAGCCACCATCACCAGGGCTGCCGAAACTGCCAGGCGACATCGAAAGATTGATGTGATGCGTTGGGGGCAATAGGCCGGACCGTCCCGACCTTCCTCACGCCAGGCACTGAGGTCAGCTGGGCTGGCATGCCATTATCGGGTCGGCCGCGACACTGATGACATTACTGCCCCCAAGGGTGGTACGGCCGCCAACGAGGGAGAGGCTCGCATGGTAACTACCAAAAGCCACTTGCCGGATCTCGCGATCGAGCTTTACTACTTGGACGGCGCCATCGACGTGCATATCGTCCATATGGAAGGTGGCATCGAGTCCATTTTATGGGAGCGACTCGGATTGCCGCAAAGCATAATCGAACGCTTGGCACGGGACACCACCTGCCAAAGACTGTCTTGCATCGCCATCCATCGTAACGCCGCCGCGAGCCAGACCTGGGGCGATCGGCTCTATGCGGCGCAAAAGGCCCTACGGGCCTGCCGGCTTCTGGTGGAGTCCTATGCACGTGGCGCAGAGAACGGTGCCTCTGTGGACTGGTCCGATGTCGACCACGCTCACACAGTAGCCGAGGAGGCGCTCCGGATTCTGGATACCAGCGGCGACGAATTGCTGTCGGTCACCGCCGGCGGACAATCGAGCGAACCTGTACCTACCGAGGCGTGCCGGCGTAAATAGATATTCGTCGGTCATGGGTCGCGAGGGCCAGCCGATCCTTCTCCGGTCTCTCGACAAAACCAAAACAAGCCGCTCATGGCTCGCAAACGCTGCTGTGACGGACCCAAGCAACAGACCTTGGAGCACTAAAAGGGAGATGGAGGAGATCACAACCGGCTCGCCGCGGGACGCATCGATCCGGGTATGAAACTCATGTGGGTCGCAATGGCGGCAGCCTACCCGACCTGCACCGAGAGCATGGAAAGCGCGCCTCCCTCGATACCCGAGACCGGGAAGCGGATGCCGTCACCTGGTTGTCGGGCACCGAGGACATAAAGTAGCGGCAGATAGTGATCCGGCGTCGGTATCGAGAGGGCCGCATCCCGTCCGAGCGCTTCGTAATGGATGAGCGGCACGAAGTCACCGGTATGCATCAGCTCCCGGACTTTGTTGTCGAAGCGCACCGCCCAGTCATAGGGCTCCTGCGACGACCGGTCCCAGGCATACATCCGGAGGTTATGTATGAGATTGCCGCTCCCGAAAATCAGTACACCCTCGCCCCGTAAAGGCGCAAGCATTCGGCCGATATTGAAATGGTGATCCGGCCCCTTCGTGGCATCAATGCGGAGCTGCACGACCGGAATGTCGGCATCGGGATAGATGTGGCGCAGGACCGACCATGTGCCGTGATCGAGCCCCCAGCCGTCATCCAGGCTGACCGCATGCGGCGCCAAGAGCCGCTGGATACGGCCAGCGAGGACGGGATCGCCGGGCGCCCGGTACTGAATCTGGTAAAGCTCCTGCGGAAATCCGCCGAAGTCATGAAGTGTTCTCGGGGCCGTCGCGACCGTCACCGCCGCCCCAGACCCATACCAGTGCGCCGAGATCGCCAGGATCGCCCTGGGCCTTGGCATGTCCATGCCCAGCCGGCGCCACGCCTCGGTATAGTCATTGCGCGCCAAGGCCTGCATGGGATTGCCGTGCCCCAAAAAGACCGCTGGAAGCCGATCGGCCATCGATTGACACCCCCTCTTATTTTCGACCGAATGACCGGCCTGGGTCACCGCGATGCCCATCCTACCGCCCTTCCCTCTATTTTCAACGTGAGCCTTGGGAAAGGCTGGCGGTTCTGATATGGATGGCAGGTGACCCTGCCCCGCTCCCGGCGTACGACTTGCCCGCAGAGCGACGGCCAAGCGTCTCGCCCCCTCAGCTGGGAGGTCACGGGCCGCTCCCCTGTGGCGTGACCGGCGCCGCGACCGACCATGGATCATGCCGTCCCGCAGGTTGTCCGCGGCCTCCATGCGGCCGGCCATGCCAGATGTCGAGGGCACCCAGGGCGGGCCGTGTCCCCGAGACCATCGGATCACGATTACCCCCGATCCTCCCTCGCCGGCCGCCCGCCTCCGGTTATGAGGCGCGTCCCGCGCTTGAAGGTGAGGTAGGCCCAAAACCAACTGAACATCACCGATATGCGGTTGCGCAAGCCCACCAAAAACGCCACGTGAACCGCACCCCACAGCCACCACGCCGGCGCGCCGCTCACATTGACGCCGCCAAAACTCGCCACCGCCGCCTTGCGGCCGATAGTGGCGAGACTGCCCATGTGGCGGTAACGAAATGGCGGCGGCGCCTCCCCGCGCAGCCTCCCGAGAATCGCCCTCGCGACATAGGTCCCGCCTTGCTTTGCCGCCGGCGCCAGACCGGGCACGGGTTTTCCCTTCCAGGCGTTGACTAGGGCGGTGTCCCCTATGACAAACACATTGGGCAGGCCGGCCACCGAGAGATCGGCTTCGACCTTCACCCGTCCGCTGCGATCCGCCGCGGCATGGAGCCACTGCGCGGCCGGTGACGCCACCACCCCGGCCGCCCATAATACGGTGCGAGACGCGATCCGCCGGCCGTTTACGAGCACACCATCCGGGTCGATGTCCGCCACTTTGCTTTCCAGTATGACCTCGACCCCCAGCCGTTCGAGCGAACGCTGCGCCTTGCGCGATAAGGCCCCGGGAAAGGTCGGCAGGAGGCGCGCTGCCGACTGGACCAGCACCACGCGCGCACTGGCGGGGTCGAAGTGACGGAATTCCTTCTCCATGCCGTAGCGCACGAGCTCGGCGATGTCGCCTGCCAGTTCCACACCCGTCGGTCCGCCGCCCACGATCACGAATGTGAGCAGACTCCGGCGTTCGGCCAAATCTTCCGCGGATTCCGCCCGCTCGAAGGCGGCGAGAATGCGTCGCCGTATCTCCACGGCGTCGTCGATGGTCTTAAGGCCCGGTGCATGGGGTTCCCACTCGTCGCGCCCGAAATAACTATGTGAGGCACCGGTCGCCAGCACCAGGTAATCGTAAGGCAGGCGCCGCTGCCCGATCAGCACGGCCTGCCGGTCGGTATCGACCCCGGTGACATCGCCCAGCAGGACCTCCACGTTCAAGTATTCACTAAAAAGGCCACGCACGGTCGTGGCGATGTCGGCCGGCGACAATGAGGCGGTGGCCACCTGATACAGCAGGGGCTGGAACAGGTGGTAATTGTGACGGTCAATCAAGGTTACCTGTAGCGGCGCCCGCGTCAACCGCGACGCGCATGCCAGGCCCCCGAAGCCGGCGCCTACGATCACCACGCGCGGGGCACCCTTTGGGGCGACGGCCTGCTCTGCACTGATCTTCGAAAGGATATGCGCGATCCATCGGTCAAGCGACAGCGGGCCCGCTCCGTACAGGCCCAGCAATGCAAGCGTCATCACGAAATAGACGTCGGCCGGACCGGCCGCACCCACCACATGCATGCCGGCCACGACCACGATGAGCAAGAGCGCCATGGGGCGCGCCGCCAGGCCGAATGCCAGGAGCAAGGCGCCGGTCAACGCCAGCACGGGTGCCGGCGCGAAATGCGCAAGCGAGTCTTTGGGGATGAGCTTTACCAGCCCGACCGGTAACGACATCTTGGTGCTGACCGCGCACAGCGCCAAGGCCAGCCATAGCCGGACGAACAATTGATAATAGGGCCGGAGGTAGCGTGTGATGGCGCGCGCCAGGCGTGTCAGAGGCGTGGCCAAGGGTAGTGCGGTATCCCCCAAGCCGCGCGCCAGCAGATGATCCAGCGACAGCGATCCGGCGCCGCAGACGACCAACCATCCAAACAACACCGCTGAATACAGGTTGATGTCCAAGGGCAGGTAGTTCAGCTGGACCACCAGCACGAGAATGAGCATATAAAGCGCCGCCCATCGGGTCGCGAGCCCCAGTGCGAGCAGGATCGGGATGGTCATCTGCAGGGCCGCGCCCAGATAGGTGGGGCTGAGCGGTTCCACCCACGGCACGGGATAGGCGACATGCGACAGGTAGGGTTCGACACTGACACCAAAGATCTTGAGCACACCCGAGACGAAAAAGACCTTGGCGAGCCACAGGCGGATCAGGAGATCCACGATCGGCCCGGTCGATCGCTCCAGCAGGCGATAGACCGCCGCGATGACGCGCACCGGCCCGGACAGCCGATGGGTCACGAGTCCTCCAGAGAGGCGTCGACTCTCCTCATGCCAGGCACCCGGCCTCTAGGGGTATGCCCACCCGATACGACACGGGCGAGTGCGGGAAGAGGTACCATCATGCTCGGCCCATTAGTTTTTCCGATAGGGCATAATTTCATATTATGTTGACGCGACTCAATACCCGGCCGTCGCGAAATACGAAAAAGACGGGCTCGCGTACCACACGGGTACCGACGGGGGGATGCAAGCGGCGAATGACAGGCCCTGCCCGCTTCGGCATTCATGCCAGAGACAGAGCGGCTCTTTCTCAAAAGGGCGCAAGCACAACGGAAGATTCCGGATGTTGTAACCACGTCGCCCTGCGATCGCGGCGAGAGCCGGAAAGACCTTTGCTGCGGGCATCAGAACCCACCGGCTCATTGTGGGCCGTATGGTCCATTAGCCGTGGGGAGGTTCGGGGATCGCGGGACATTATCCAAGATCGAGATCCCTGAGCGGCTTGCGCCCGGAGGGCACCGGGCCCCTGCGCTTCGTTCCCGCGGACAACGAAATCGCCGTCACAAGCGCCATGCTGCGGCGACTTCCCTCAAGATCCCGCGAGCGCATCATCATGGCGACGTCGCGTGGGCTCGGGACCCCCTGGTGGCGGCCGACACGAAGGTTCGCGGCTACTTCCAGGCACAGACCGTGTGGTGAGGCGAAGGGGCCCAAGCGAGCCCCGGAACATCATGCCATGGCCCCATCCCTCGATGGGGCCGGCCGATGCATCCGCCAAAGATCAACGGTGCATCATCATAAAGCGCATGGGCGGCATGCGATGGTACATGTTCACGAGCTTGTGCCACTGATCGATCGACAATGTCTTGCGCACGATGCGCACCTGGGCGACCTCTAGATCCAGCAAGCGCGCATGGTCATGATCCAGACGGTTCAGGATATCGTGCACGGTCCCCGCCCCGGCGCCTCGCAGCAGGGCCTCATGGAGCGCCCTCTTGTCATTGCGCAGGCGTTTCATGAGCGGCACCGCGACACGCATGTGGCGGTTATGCCATACGGCAAGCGTGCTCACCTGATGATCGCTCAGATGCAGGCTGTAGGACCGCATCTCCGCCAATGGCAGGACCATGGGAATCATGGGATGGTGGAGAAACCGATGGCGCATGACGACATGGCACCCCGGGGGCGGCGCGGCCATGGGCTTCATGGGGGGCATGGCGAACGCCGTCCCCGTGGTGAGCAGACCGAGCAGTGCAAGCGTCAATCGCGATTTCGACATGAAAGGCTCCTTTCCGTAAGAGATAAACACCCTGTTCCGTGACCGCCATTATGCCTGCCCAGATTAATCCCGGCGACAGCCGCGAGATGTAGTGTTTTGCAACGGCCCGGCCGTCGCATTACGCCCGCCACGACCTCTCTCATTCACGGGTCGCGATGATCGGACGCGGTGGTATATTCGCGCAGATAGTTGCGAAAGGCGCCAGCTACCAGCGATGGCGACTTGCCCTTGCGGTTGACGACATACCAGGATCGGGCGATCGGCAGATGCTCGACATCGAGCACCCCCAGATGGCTCGAGGGCGACCCGCTCATGATCAAGGGCTTCTATGACACGCTGCGCGATCTGCGCACGCCGCAGAGCCTCGAAAACGGCCTGTTCTTCGATCAGGACTGGGCATCCCTGAACCGCGTCATGCCGGTCGCCTCCGGCGGCATCCATGCCGGGCAGATGCACCAGCTCATCCACTATCTGGGCGAGGATGTGATTCTGCAATTCGGCGGCGGCACGATCGGGCATCCGATGGGCATTCAGGCCGGCGCCACCGCCAATCGCGTGGCGCTTGAAGCCATGATCCTGGCGCGCAACGAGGGCCGCGACTACCTGAAGGAAGGCCCGCAGATCCTCGAGGCGGCGGCCAAGACCTGCACGCCCTTGAAGGCCGCGCTCGACACCTGGAAGGACATCACCTTCAACTACGAATCGACCGACACCGCGGACTTTGTCCCGACCGTGACGGCCACCGTCTAGGCGCATCGATCAAGGAGGCCATACCCATGATGACGAACCCGGGCAATCGCCTGACTCAAGGACAATTCTCGTTTCTTCCCGACCTGACCGATGCCCAGATCACAGCGCAGATCCAATACGTGCTGAACCAGGGCTGGGCGATCGGTGTCGAATATACCGACGACCCGCACCCGCGCAACACCTACTGGGAGATGTTCGGCATGCCGATGTTCGACCTGAAGGACGCGGCCGGCATCCTGATGGAGATCAACGACTGCCGCAAGACCTTCCCCAACCACTATGTGCGCGTCACGGCGTTCGACGCGTCCCAGGGATGGGAGACGCCGCGCATGTCGTATATCGTAAACCGCCCGAAGAAGGAACCGGGCTTCGGGCTCGTGCGCCAGGAGGTCGACGGCCGGCGGATGCGGTACACGATCCACAGTTACGCCACCGACCATCCGGAGTCCGAGCGCTACTGACGCGGCAAAGGGGGCCAGGATCGCCGTCTTTCTTGTGACGGCGGCGGCCTGCCCGATCGTAGGCGAAATCCGCTCCGCGGGAGAACACACGATGGGCATGGGCGAAGAATCGCGGACCACAGGGCCTGGGATACCGAACGACGATACACCGGTCGATCTTGAGGCGGAGTTCAACGACTCACGCGTCCAGGAGGTGCTCGACACCCTCGACCGCGAGCTGATCGGCCTGCGGCCCGTGAAGACGCGCATCCGCGAGATCGCGGCGCTCCTGCTCGTCGACCGCCTGCGCAAGCGTTACGCGCTGACCGCCGGGACGCCAACCCTCCATATGTCCTTCACCGGCAATCCCGGGACCGGCAAGACCACCGTGCCGCTGCGCATGGCCGAGATCCTGCACCGCCTGGGCTATGTGCGCGAGGGTCATCTGATGGCCGTCACGCGCGATGATCTCGTGGGCCAATACATAGGCCACACCGCCCCCAAGACCAAGGAGGTCATCAAAAAGGCGATGGGCGGGGTGCTGTTCGTAGACGAGGCCTACTATCTCTACAAACCCGAGAACGAACGCGACTACGGGCAGGAGGCGATAGAGATCCTGCTGCAGGTCATGGAGAACAACCGCGACGATCTGGTGGTGATCCTGGCCGGCTATAAGGACAAGATGGAGCGGTTCTTCGCGAGCAATCCCGGCATGCGCTCGCGTATCGCCCACCACGTCGATTTTCCGGACTACTCGGCGCCGCAACTCATGGCGATAGCAAAACTCATGCTTGCCGAGCAGAACTATGGCTTCAGTCCGGCCGGCGAGAAGGCGTTTGCCGACTACATTCCGCTGCGCATGAAGCTTGGACATTTCGCCAACGCGCGCTCCATCCGCAACGCCCTCGACCGCGCGCGCTTGCGGCAGGCCAACCGGCTGTTCGCGGGCAAGCGCCGGCCGCTCACAAAGCGCGACCTCATGACCATAGAGGCCGAGGATGTGATGGCAAGCCGTGTGTTTGGCGAAGGGGCCGCGGATACCGATGCCACCCCGACGCGCTGATCACGGATCGGGGGAGGTCGCGAGACCATCCAGTGCCGCGATCCAGCGGGCCTTGTCGTCGGTCCCGGCCCAACTCGCCTCCAGGCTATTGCGCGCGAGCGCGGCCCAGGTGGCGTGATCGAAACCGAAGGCTTCGTGCACGGCACGAATGTTATCGTTCATGTAGCCCCCGAAGTAGGCGGGATCATCGCTATTGATCGTCACGCGTACGCCGGCTGCCATCAGCGCCGGCAATGTATGGTCCTTCATGGTGGGAAAGACCCGCAGGCGTACGTTCGACAAGGGGCAGACGGTGAGCGCGACGCCGTCGGCGGCCAACCGCCGCACCAACGCCGGATCATCAACGGCTCGCACGCCATGGTCGATGCGCGAAGCCCCCAGGACATCGAGGGCCTCGGTGATATACGACGCCGGACCCTCTTCACCGGCATGGGCCACGACGCGCTTGCCGAGAGCATGCACGCGCGCGAATACGCGCGCGAATTGCGCGGGCGGATGGTCGCGTTCCGAGGAATCGAGACCAAAGCCATCGATGTCATCCAGAAACGGCTCGGCGGCGGCAAGCGTCGCGAATGCCTTCTCCTCGCTCAAATGCCTGAGGAAGCACAGGATGAGTCGGCTTGTGATGCCAAAGCGCCGCACACCCTCGGCACGCCCGGCATTGAGGCCGGCCATGACCTCGGCGAGCGCGATGCCACGCGCCGTATGGGTCTGGGGATCGAAGAATATCTCGGCGTGAACGACGCCGTCGGCGTGCGCGCGGCCGAGATAGGCGAGCATGAGGTCGGCGAAGTCACGGCTGGTGCGCAGTACATCCGCGCAGGCGTAATAGAGATCGAGGAACGACTGGAGATCGGTGAATGCCTTGGCGGCATGCAGCGCCTCCTCGTCGGCATACGGCAGGGTGAGTCCGTTACGACGCGCAAGCGCGAACGCGAGATCAGGCTCGAGCGTTCCCTCGATATGGACATGCAGCTCCGCCTTGGGCATGCGGCAAGCGAATTCGAGAGCGGATAGAACGGACGGTGGCATGATTTCCCCCAGGGACGCAAGGCCCCTATTATGCCCGATACCATCGCGGCGCGCTCGGCTGGCTGTATGGTTCGCCGGCGCCCCCCACTATCCTCCGATCGCCTCCCAGTGGGCGGCGCCGGGAGGCACGATCGGCAAGGCCTGCTCGCGGGCATCCACCGGCACGCGCACAAGGCACGGCCCCGGGGTGGTCAGCACGTCCGACCAGAAATCCCGGCCCTCGCCCGCGTCACCGGTGTCGAAGGCCGGTATCCCGAACCCACGCGCGATGGTGACGTAATCGGTGGCCTGCGCGAAGCGCGAGCCAAACCCGGACGCGGCATAGAACAACGCCTGCTGCTGGGCCACGAGCCCGAGCGACTGATTGTCGAGGACGATCACCTTCACGTTGACGTCCGCCTCGGCGACGGTGGCCAGCTCCTGGATATTCATCAAAAGCCCGCCATCGCCCGTGAAACAGATCACCGGGACCTCGGGTCGGGCGTGCGCCGCGCCGATCGCGACGGGCAGACCAAAACCCATGGTGCCAAGGCCGCCGGATGTGAGCCAGCGCCGGCCATCCGCCAACGGATAATGTTGCGCGACCCACATCTGGTGTTGCCCAACATCGCTCACGACGATTGCCTCCGGGGGTGCGGCGCGCGCAACCCTCTGCAAGAGCGTACACGGGGCGCCAGGACCACCCTCCTTGTCCGGATGCGCGGCCCGCAAGGCCGCCACCCGGGCCTGCCATAGAGGGCGCGTGCGCGGCCGAAGGAGAGGCAGGAGCGCCCTTAAGACGCACCCCAGGTCGCCTGCAATCGCGATATCGGGGATGCGCAGCTTGCCGAGTTCGCGCGCATCGATGTCCACATGAATCACCTTGGCCTGCGGGCAGAAGTCGGCGAGCCGTCCGGTGGCGCGATCGTCGAAGCGCGCCCCCAGGGCTATCAGGAGGTCAGTCTCGCGCAGCACGGCATGGCTTGCGCGCGAGCCGTGCATGCCCAACATCCCGAGCGACAAGGGGTGCCTCTTGGGGAGTGTGCCGAGCGCCATCAGGGTCATGACCGCGGGTATGTCCTGGCATTCGGCCAGGGCGCGCGCGAGCGGCGCCGCCTGCGCCGCCACGAGCCCGCCGCCGAGGTAAAGGATGGGGCGTTGCGCGCCGGCGATGGCCTCGGCCGCGACCTCCACGCTCGTATCCGCCGGGGCCGCAGGCAGGGCCGGGGTCGAGGACTGCGCTGATGCGCACGCAGCGGACACACATTCGGTCTGCACGTCCTTGGGGATATCGATCCACACCGGCCCGGGCCGTCCCGACCGGGCCTCCGAGAATGCGGTGGCGAGGATCCCGGGGAGCTCATCGGCACGGCGCACCTGCGCGCTGAACTTGGTGACCACGCGCGCCAAGGCGCAGGTATCCACCTCCTGGAAGGCGTCGGTGCCGATCATCGCGCGCGGGACCTGACCTGTGATCGCCAAGAGCGGGATGGAGTCGCGCTGGGCATCGGCCACCGCGGTCAAGAGATTGGTCGCGCCCGGACCGGACGACGCCAGGCACACACCAACCCTACCGGTCGCGCGCGCATAGCCCTGGGCCACGAAACCCGCCGCCTGCTCATGGCGGACGAGCAGATGACGGATCTGTGCGGATCGCGCCAGGGCATCGTAGATCGGCAGGATCGTGCCCCCGGGTATACCGGCCACGAGGCGCACCCCGTGGCGCTCGAGCAAGGTCACGAGCAGTTCGGCGCAGGTCACGGACATCGTTCGACTCCTTTAGCAAGGGCCGGAGTCCGCCGAGGAATGAGGTCGTGAAGGGACGCTATCCGCCGGCGGCCTGCCGGCGGATGAGTTAGACGTTTACAAAAGGTCGCTCTGGCCGCCGGCGTTCGTTACGCGTACGACCAGGACCGCGCCGTCGAAACGGCGCGCGGGACCGGGACAAAGGCGCGACAGGCAAGCGGTCATCGGATTTCCTTTACAAATTGTCGATCATTGTGCGTGATCGCGTACCGCGACACAAGGGGGAGCGTGGACCTCGGCCTCGCGCCGGGCGGCATCCCCGGCGTCCTTGATCGCGGTCAAGGATTACCTGACCACATTAGTCAAGTATTGTCTTGCGCCGTACGCGATGGCGCCCGCGGCGCGCTTATCCCAACCGATTGGAGACCCTCCTCATGACGATTGCCCACAATCACCTGCGCGATGATCGCACCTACCCATTCGACGCCCGCGGGATCGCCAAGCGGTTTCGGCACGCCGCCATCTTCGGCGCCCTCGATGCCCTGAACCCCGGCGAGGCCATGGACTTCCGCAACGACCACGACCCCATCCCCCTGCTCCAACAAATGGAGCAGCGCTATGGCCACCAGGTCGCCATCGAGTACCTCGAGCGCAACGCCGCGGGCGTCCTGATCCGCTTCACGCGCCGCCCGGCCTGAAACCCGCGGGCCATTAAGGGCGTATCGGACAGGCGGCACGCGGCTACACGATGAGCCGCGCGCCGCCGGCCATGAACGACACCATGAACCTCTGCAAGGATGCGGGCAGATCAAGCGGCGTGAGCAGCATCTTCACCGCCGGCTGAAAGGGGTAATGCCGGCGCATCCACACGCGTATGCGGTTACGGAAAGCCCGAAAGTCGTCACGCGTGAACGCCGCGCGCGATTCGCAGACGAGACTCACGTTCTTCACGGCCAAATAGGCGTCCTCGCTATCGATCTCGGCCACCCGTCGCCAGATCTCGCGCGCCACGCGCCATCGGGAATGCGGTTCGCGCCCCTGATAGTCGCGATAGATCCGGTAGAACCCTTTATAGTGGCCGATCTCGTCATCACGGATGTGGCCGGCCAACGCGGCCAATACCGGCTCCGGGCTGGCGTGCCGCAGCATCCCATAAAAGCTCGACGTACCCGTCTCCACCACGCACCGCGCGGCCATTTCCAGGGTGCGGGTCGGTCCAAGCCGCGCGGTCTCGCAATACGGCGCGTAATCCGCCCGGAACCCGTCGAACCCCCGCTGCCAATCGAAGTCGGGCCATACGGATAGAACATAGCGTTTCAAGGCCTCACCGTGCTGCACCTCCTCCGGCCCCCATTTGTGCGCAAGCCAGGCACAGGTCTCGTCGTCACCGGCATAGTAGTCGCCCAGATTGCGGGCATACAGATCGGAGAGGATCTCCACGAACGATGAGGCGGCGAGCAGGTAAAACCAGTCGCGATCATCGGCGATCATGGCCCGATCCACCTGGTCGTAGGGGATGTCGTCTGGCGACCATCGTCGCCGGAAAGGCTTAAAATGCGTCTCCACAGCGGGTCCTCCCATCGGTCTTGTGACGCCTCTTACGCACGGCCGCGGTCACGGGACGGCCGCCACGGACCGTCGGTCGTGCCGGCCGATGGGTCTGGGCATGCCGTCGCGTTAGTATAAAAAACCATCCGGAGGCCCGCCAGCCGACGTCCGGCCCGCGTCCCGGGCGGCCTTACCGGTCGAACCCACACAACGAGACGGAGATCGCCATGCACGATCATGACACAACGGCACCGGACAACGATGCCCATTTGCCCACCGAACCGGATGTCGAGATCGCGGTCCTGGCCGGCGGCTGTTTCTGGTGCGTCGAGGCCGTCTTTCGCGAACTGCGCGGGGTCCTGAAAGTGGAATCCGGATACTGCGGCGGCACGCGCGAGACCGCCGACTACCAACAGGTATGCACGGGACGCACCGACCACGCCGAGGCGGTGCGCATCTCCTACGACCGGCGGCAGATCCGCTACGAAGACCTGCTCATGGTGTTTTTCTCGATCGCCCACGACCCGACGCAAAAGGATCGACAAGGCAACGACCGCGGGCGCCAATACCGTTCTGCCATCTTCTACAACGATGAGCGCCAGCAGGCGGCGGCGACCACCCTCATCGCGCAATTGACGCGTGATCAGGTCTTCAAAAATCCCATCGTGACCGAGATCGTGCCTGCAAGTCCGTTCTATCCGGCCGAGGCCTATCACAACAATTACGCCGCCTGCCACCCGGACCAACCCTACGTCGTGCATGTCGCGACCCCCAAGGTCACCAAACTCCGGCGCTATTTCACGCACATGCTGCGGCACGCCCCGCTATCATAACCGCTGGCACAAAAAGGAGCGGCCCATGAATGATGAGACATCCAAACGCTATTCGGCATCCGGTTACGACCTCTCGCCGCTGCCCGCCGTCGTTTACGAGCGGCGCGTGAAAGACCTCACCCCCGAGGAGCGACGAGTCCTGCTCGCCTCGGGCACCGAAACGCCGTTTTGCGGCGGCCTGCTCGATGAACACGGTGTCGGGACCTTCGTCTGCCGGCTGTGCGCACTGCCGCTCTTTCGGTCCCAGGATAAATTCGAGTCGGGCACCGGTTGGCCGAGCTTCACGCGACCCCTCGATCCCGACCATCTCACACGCATCACTGATACCAGTCACGGCATGACACGCACCGAGATCCGCTGCGCGCGCTGTCAGTCCCATCTCGGGCACGTCTTTCCCGACGGGCCAGCCCCGACCGGCGAACGGCATTGCGTCAACTCCGTGTCGCTACGCTTCATGCCCGATGGCACGCGGACCGATCTCGGGGATCACGACGCCTAAAGCGACGGCGAACCTCGCGGCAAGGCCCGAAGGTCCCTGGTACAGCCCGCTCGACGCCCTAGACTGACGGTTGGTCACATAGGACATGACGCCATGCGCATGATCGTCAACGGGATCGAAAGGACAACGCGCGCATCGCCGGATACGCCTCTCTTATGGGTGATTCGCGATGAATGGGGGCTGCTCGGGACCAAGTACGGTTGCGGTATCGGGGTGTGCGGGGCGTGTACCGTCCATATCGATCACGCACCCCTGCGCGCCTGCGCGCTCCCGGTGGGATCCCTGGCCGGCCGGCATGTCACTACGATAGAGGGCCTGTCTTCGGACGGCATGCATCCCGTGCAAAAGGCGTGGGTGGCGGAGGATGTCCCGCAATGCGGTTACTGTCAGTCGGGACAGATCATGAGTGCCGCGGCGCTATTGGCGCGCCATCGGTGCCCGAGCGACCGCGAGATCGACGCCGCCATGGCCGGCAACCTGTGCCGGTGCGGGACCTATACGCGTATCCGCCGAGCCATCCATCGCGCCGCCCGGGCCTGCGATCATGGTCACACGCCGTGACTTCCTGAAGGCCGCGGCCCTGACCGGAGGCGGGCTTGCGCTCGCCCTCGACACGCGCATCGCCAAAGCCGAGATCGCGCACCACGGGGTACGCGGGCCATCGGTCTTTACGCCCAACGCCTGGATCCGTATTCATGCCGACGACACGGTGGTCGTCGTGGTCGACAAGTCGGAGATGGGGCAGGGCGTCATGACCGCGCTGCCCATGCTCGTGGCCGAGGAACTCGACGCCGATTGGGGACGTCTGCAGATCGTGCAGGCGCCGGCGGCGCCGGCCTATATCAATCCCGTCCTGGGCGCGGAGGCCACCGGCGGCAGCACCAGCGTCTCCTCGAGCTACCGGCCGCTGCGCGTGGCCGGGGCAGCCGCGCGCCTCATGCTCCTGCGCGCCGCAAGCCTGCGCACCGGCATCGCCATGGGCCATCTGCACACCGCGCGCGGCGCGGTCCTGCTACCAGATGGCCGGCGTCTCCCCTATGGCACGCTGGCGCGCGCGGCGGCGCGCTTGCGCGTACCGCACGATCCGCCTTTGAAGTCGCCACGGCACTTTCATCTGATCGGGCGGCCGCTGGCGCGCATCGACACCCCCGCCAAGACCACCGGACAGGCGATCTTCGGCATCGATGTGCAAAGGCCCGGTCTTCTGCTCGGGGCGGTACGCAGACCACCGACCGTAAATGGCCGCCTTTGCGATTACGATGCGCGCGCGGCACAGGGCCTACCTGGAGTACTGACCCTGGTGCGCGTCGATCGCGGGCTTGGCGTGGTGGCGACCGATACCTGGGCGGCCTGGAAGGCCTTGGATGCGGTCCATTTTCATTGGGATGAGGGGGGCTGCGCGAACCTGTCGACACCGGCGATCCGCGCCTGGTATCGGCAGGCGGCCACGAGCCGAGGCGCCATCGCCGAACGGCGGGGCGATGCGCGCTCGGCGATTGCCGATGCCGCGCGCGTCATTACAGCCGATTACGAGGTCCCCTACGCCGCGCACGCGCCGCTCGAGCCGATGAACTGCACGGCCCACATCCACGATGGTCTTTGCGAGATCTGGGTGCCGACGCAGGCCCAGACCGGGGCGCAGATCACCGCCTCGCGATTGACGGGCCTACCCGTGTCACGCATCGTCTGCCACACCACTTTGCTCGGTGGCGCCTTTGGCCGGCGGCTCGAGCAGGACTTCGTGGCCGATGCCGTGACCTTGGCCAAGACCGTGCCAAATCCTGTGAAGGTGGTGTGGTCGCGCACCGAGGACATGACCCACGACTTCTATCGCCCCTACAGCTATCACCGCGTGATCGGTGCGCTGGATGCCGCAGGCCTGCCCATAGCCTGGCAGCAGACGATCGTCGCGGCATCACTCATGCGCACGCGCGATCCGTCCGCGATCAAAAACGGCGTGGACCCGACTGCAGTCGGCGGGGCCGTAGGCATGCCCTATCGTATCCCTCACGTCGAGATCGACTATGTGGAGCGCGACACCCGGGTACCGGTCGGGTTCTGGCGTTCGGTGGCCGATTCCTATACCGCGTTCGTCAAGGAATCGTTCATCGACGAACTCGCCCATGCCGCCGGCCGCGACCCCCTGGCACTACGCCGCACGCTCCTGGCCGGCGACCACGAGCAGCGGCGCGTGCTGGATGCAGCCGCACGTGTCATCGGCTGGGGGCGTCCACGGGCCCGCGGGCAGGGTTTCGGGATTGCCGTCCATAGGTCGTTTGGCACTAGCATGGCCCAGGCCGTCTCGGTCAGGATACGGTCGGACAGGCTTCGCATCGAGCGCGTGGTCTGTGTCTGCGACTGCGGGCTCGTCATCAACCCCAACATCGTGCGCGCGCAGATCGAGGGTGCGGTCGCGTTCGCCCTGCAGGCGGCCCTGAAGGGACCCATCACCGTGGCAAACGGCCGGATACAACAGCGTAACTTCGACAGCTATCCGCTATTGCGCATCGACGAGATGCCCGCTGTCGACATCCATATCCTGCCGGGCGACGGACCCCCGCGCGGCATGGGCGAACCGGGAGTTCCTCCGGTGGCGCCGGCCCTGGCCAACGCCATCTTTGCGGCGAGCGGCATCCGCTATCGCACCCTACCGCTCCCTCAGGTCTTGCGATGACGACAGCCGATGGCGGGGATGGCGCGGTGCTGAGTGCGCTAAGCCACTGGCAGGCGCAGGGGCTATCGGTGAGGCTCGTCACCGTGGTCCAGAGTTACGGCTCGGCCCCTTATGGGGTCGGCACCCTGTACGCCTTGAATGCGCAAGGCCAAGAGGCCGGCGTCCTCGCCGGGACCTGTCTTGGTTCCTGGGTCAAGACGCGCACCGGCCGGATCAAGGAACGGCGCGTAGCGGTGATCACCGCCGGATCCGCGGACGGGCTTGATCTGCCCTGTGGCGGGCGTCTCGAGTTTCTGATCGAAGACAATCCCGATCCCGACCATGTCTGCGAATGGCGCATGGCCCTGGGCACCCGGGCATGCATCCGCCGCACGATCGACACGGCGGGTGGCCGGCCGCTACTGGCAGCGGCATCAGCGCGCGAACCCTGCCGATGGACGGGCCATCTCTGGCAGGGAATCTACGGCCCCGACTGGTGTCTACTCTTGGTAGGCGCCGATGCCGTCAGCGCCCATCTGGCGCGGATCGCGCAGACCCTCGGTTTCTCGGTCACCGTGAGTGAACCGCGCGCCGAGCACAGGGCGGGCTTTCCGGCAGGGCTCGGCACCGTCACCGAGGCCATGCCCGATGATGCCGTGATGGCCCTGCAACCCGACGCGCGTACCGCGATCGTGGCGCTCGCGCATGACCCGCGCCTCGACGATCTGGGTCTATGGGCGGCGGCCCCGAGCGCGGCCTTCTACGTGGCGGCGCTGGGCTCGGCGGCGACCCACGCCAGACGCTGCGCGCGACTCTTGAGTCTCGGCCTCGATCCGGCCGCGGTATTGCGTATCCAGGGCCCGGCGGGGCTTGCCATCCACAGCCGCACGCCGGCCGAGATCGCCGTGTCCATAGCCGCGGCATTGGTGAGCCACAGGCGTTGCGAAACGCATGCACGGACCGATTTCCACGCCACCTAAGGAGGTAGCTCATTTATGGTCACGGGATTACTGTTGGCCGCCGGCCGCAGCCGGCGTTTCGGATCACCTAAGCTCGTCGAGCCCTTGGATGGCGTGCCGCTCGCCGTGCACAGCGCACGCGCCCTGCGCGCGGCGGTCGATCGCGCCGTGGCGGTCATAAGGCCCGATGATCTAGCGCTTGCAACCGAGTTCCGCGAGGCCGGATTCGAGATCGTCTGCTGCCCGGACGCACACAGCGGCCAGGGGGCATCGCTGGCCTTCGGCGTCCGCATGACCGGCGGTTCAACGGGTTGGCTTGTGGCCTTGGCGGACATGCCCTGCATAAAGTCGGAGACCGCCCAGGCCGTAGCCGCCCAGCTGCGCCTCGGGGCGATCATTGCCGCCCCCTATTTCCGCGGACACCGTGGCCATCCGGTGGGTTTTGCGAGGGCGCTTGGGCCGCAGCTCGGGGCCCTCACGGGGGACGCCGGTGCGCTCGCGCTCATCAAGGCGCACCGCCATCTCGTGGTCAAGGTGCCGTGCTCGGACTCGGGCATCCTCACCGACATCGATGTGCCCGAGGACCTGTCCCGCCTCACCGCAAGCCGCGACCCGCGATCCGCCGACAGCGCCCAGGGCTAGGCCGCACATCCGGCTTTATGCGCTGCCGGGCGGCACGTGGCGCGCGTGATAATGAGCGCCTCTTTTGACCATTGTCGCAGCATCTGACGGAGGATTGAGCATGGTGACGAGACGCGATCTCTTCAAACAGGCGGGGGTCACCGCGATCGGCGCGGCCGTCGCCGGCGGGGCCGCTGCGCGCACCACCGCGCTGCCGGACTTAGAGCCATCGTCGGCGCGTAGCCTGCGCGAGCTCACCATGGCCTTGGCGCGGGCACCGTATCACCGCGACTTCAAGACCGTCCCCATGATCCTCACCAATCGCGATCAATGGGATAGTGCGGCCCTGGATCTCGTGCTGCGCTACCAGGCCGGCCCGCGCCAGGTCTGGGACAACACCGCAATCGCAAGCCCCTGGCTCAACCTCATGCGTAACGCCATGAATACCCAGATCTGGTCATTCGGCCATCCGAACTTCCTGTGTGTCTCGGCGACCCACGGGTCGGCCCACCTCGCGCTCTACGATGCCTATATTTGGAATAAGTATCATCTCGGCCGGTTCACGAAGGGCAAAGCCCCGACCAACAAGTTCGTCAACGAACCCGCGGCCGCGCACGCCAATCCGCGCGACTACGAGGACACCAAGGGCGTGTATTCCCCGCATGACAACAGCATTCCGGTATTGCAGCGGCGAGGGGCGGTGTTTCTCGGCTGCCACAACGAGGTCTGGGAGTTCACCATGAAGCTCCACAAAAAGGGCGTGAACCCCGACCACCTGAGCCATGAACGCATGGCCGCGGAATTCACCAACCACCTCATCCCCGGGGTGATCCTCACCCCGGGGATCGTGGGGACGCTCCCGCAACTCGAACTCGCCGGCTTTCAGTACGCCAAGTGACTGCTCCCCGCCCTGATGGGCCATAGGCCATCCGGCCTACAATGTACGGCCCACAATGACGGCGGGGTGTTACGGCGCTTTCTGATAAACGGGCCCTTATTCCCGGGAGCGCGGCGTTTTGCCGGGCGCCTCCCCTATTCCCTCCTCGACCGCCTCCAGGATCGGGCAGGAATGGTCGGTGTGGCGCCGGCAGTCGGCGAGCAAGGCCTCAAGCACCGACTCCATGAAACATAGCGCCTCGCGCTTCTCGCGCAGCAGCGCGAGCTTGCCTTGAGCCAGGCGCTGGATCTCGCCGCAGGTCGACGGATCATCGGCCGACAGCGCCAGCATATCGCTGATCTCAGTGAGCGTAAAACCCAGGGATTTGGCGTGCTTTATGAACTGCATGCGACGCACGAGCGGCCCCGGGTAACGGCGGATCCCGCCATAGGGGCGCGGTGGCTGGTCGATGAGACCGCGGCGCTCATAAAATCGTATGGTCTCGACCGAGACACCGGCGGCCTGTGCGAGATCGCCGATCGTCATTCCTGCCGCCTTTTCTCTGCGCTCTGCCACGGACTGCCCCCATCAAAAGCCAACATGCGCCCGAGACCTTTATAGCCCCGGTATCTTACAGACCCCATCCCTACCAGACCGGCTTCACTGTCCTGGCGGCCACAGGAAGCCCTTTAAGGCCGCCGCTGCGGCCGGATCGACTCATGCCCCAGGCAGGACCGTTACGGGGGTAAGCCCTGTTCGGGGGCGGGGCGGTGCCAGCATGGTGAGCGCCGCCGGTGACACATCCCGTCCTGATCGCGCCCCCGATAGCCGTGCTTGCGCTAGCGAGTGCACCCAGGCGGTCTACCCTGCGGTGGGCAGCACATCGGGCGGGGCATCGCCTGAGATACCCCGCAGCAGGACATCCCCACAGCGGAGCGCGCGGGCGCGCCGGTCGGTGGCCGGCATCCCGGGATGGACCGGTCTGCGCTCGCCCCCGCGTGGCCCTCTTCGTATCTTGCCATGACCGCGCCCTGCCGGTCATCGTCACCTCGCCGATCGTGGGCCGGTTTGCCGGCCTTGGGGCCGACACAGAACCGCCTCCAGGCCTTGGTCCGATGCCGAAACGGCCCTTACCCATAAGCGGAGGGGAGACTTACTTCGGCCGTGGACATCCTCCCCGCTCTTCAGGGAGAAGGATGTCCACACGGGACCTTCCTTGCCATCGGGGCCGGCGCCGTCTACCGTTACCTAAAAGACCGCAATCGCGGCGAGGGAGGGGACATGGACCTTGCACGGGTGTTCGCCGGGCTTCTATGGCTTTGCGCAACGACGTCGGCCGTCGCCGCCTTGGTCGGCTCGCCGACACCCGCCAATCCCTGCCCGATCGCCCAGCGTTACTGCCGAGCACGAGGCCCGGAATCCGGCGTCCCTCACGACTACCCACCCCGCCGCTTTTTGCGGCAAATGCGCATCCACTGTTCGCTGACCCTGATGCAAAAATTGGCGCGCGGCCCCCAGCAGCTGTTCGGGCTCGGGCTCGCGCCCCGCCTGTGCCACCTCATGGGCGCATTCCTTGGGGCGACGCCCGGTGAATGGCGCGCCCTCGTGATTGCGCAGATGAGCGGTGGCGACTTCAAGACGACGCCTGCCGGACAACAACTGATGCGTCAGATCAAGGCTGCGGCCAGATCGCAATTGACCCCGGTCCCGCACGGCGGCCCTTTCCCGCGACCCGGGGTCGGCACCGCCTCGGGGCCTGCCTGGATACCCGATTCCCGGGCCGCCAGCGCCGCGCTTGCCAGACGCTTGCGCCTGGTGCGCGTCGCCCTGGAGCGCGCCATGATCCTCAAGACCGGAAGGCCGGTCAGACTCCCGACCGGCGTGTGTACCGCCGTACTGATACTCTCGCCCAGCGGCCGAGTCCGCCAGATGATGCGACCGCATTGCTCGAACTCGGGCCTGCAAAACGCCTTTTGGCAGGCAGTGTTCATGCACGGCCCACTGCTCGCGCTTACCGGCCGGACACCCTATCGCGTCCATGTGGGCGTCATTGCGCCCTTGGCGGAGCCCGGCCTGGGCCTGGGGCGCTAGGGCACCCCAAGGGTGATGGGTATATAGGGGGTGCGACTGACGGCATCGGCAGGCCTGTCACCCGCGATGTCGCCGTGGCATGCCGGCTGCAAGGCCCAGGTTAGCCCGCGCGCCTGCCGGCAGCCGCATGCCGGGCGACTGAATGCCGCCGCTCTTGCCGGCCCTGACACTTAGGCGGGTTGTGCCTCTAGCCGCTTCACCATGGGGATCAGCTTGGCGTGGAGCTTACGGTAGCTGATGGGGCCAACGAACTTGTAGGCGATGATCCCCTGCTTATTGACGACAAAGGTCTCGGGGACGCCATAGATACCCCAATTGATCGCCGTCATCCCGCGCTTGTCCGTGACGATCATCGAATACGGGTCGCCGAAGGCATCCAGGTAGTGATGCAGACCCTTGGGGGTATCCTTGTAATCGACCCCCACCAACCGCACGAGGTGCAGGGCATGGAGTCGCATGAGGTTTGGCATCTCCTGCTTGCAGCTTACGCACCATGACGCAAAGACATTCAGAAGCGTCACATGCCCTTTCAGGTCGGCATTGGTCAGATCCACGTTCGGGGTCGTCGCCAACGGCAGGGAAAACGCCGGCATCGGCTTGCCGATCAATGGCGAGGGAATGTAGGTGGGGTTCAAGAACAGACCGCGCCCGAGCGCTACCCCGATGGCGATGAACAACGCCACGGGGATCAGGAACTTCTTCACGACAGCGCCGCCTTGGCCTTGGCGGCCATCGAACGCTTCAACTCCGCGGCCACATCCGGTGGCATGTAGTTAGCACCGTGCTTGGCGAGTACCTGGCTTGCCAGGAACGTCGTCGTGCCCACGCGCCGCCCCTGGACCACCACGCCCTGCCCCTGCCGGAACAGGTCCGGGAGGATGCCCGTATAGTGGATCACCATGCTGTGACGCAGATCGGTGACCGTGAAGGTCGTATGCAAACCATCTTTCTTGATGCTGCCCTTCTCGACGATACCGCCCAAGCGAAACACCCCGTGACTGGGGGCCTTGCCCTCCAAGACCTGCGTGGGGGAATAGAAGAACACGAGGTTGTGCCGGAACGCCGTCAACACCAGCCACACCGCGACGCTCACACCCGCCAGTCCGACCAGGACGAATATGAGTCTCTTATTCTGCTTCCTCATGCACATCCTCCTCGTCGTCATCCCGGATACGGCGCAGCCGTTCCCATACCCGGCGCTTCTGGATCAAGGGCTGCACGATATTCAAAAAGACCATGAGACCGGCGAAGCCATAGGCCGCCCAGATAAATACCGAAAAGCGCCCCATCTGCAGAAATCCCGGCAGACTCATGACCGCGACTCGATAAGCTTGCGCACCCAGTCCGCGCGGCGCTCGCGCCAGAGGATCTCGCTGCGCGCGCGCACGCACAGCATGGTCAGATAAAAGAACATGAAACCAAGCGACATGATGATGAGCGGAATCAGCATCGTGATATAGATCTTCGGCTGACTCGTCAGGGTCAGCGATGCCGGCTGATGCAGGGTATGCCACCAATACACCGAATAATGGATGATCGGCACATTCACCACCCCCACGATCGCCAGGATGGCGCTCGCGTGCGCCGCGCGGCGCGGATCATCGATGCTCGCCTGGAGCGCCATATAACCGACGTAGAGGAAAAACAACACGAGTTCCGAAGTCAGGCGGGCATCCCATACCCAATAGGTTCCCCACATCGGCTTGCCCCACAACGACCCCGTCACAAGCGCGGTCAAGGTAAACGACGCCCCCAGTGGCGCTGTCACCTTGGCAAGAATATCGGCCAGACGAATGTTCCAGATGTAGCCGGCGGCGGCAAACAGCGCCATGGCCACATAGGCCATCATCGACATCCACGCATTCGGCACATGGACGAACATGATGCGATAGGCATTGCCCTGCTGATAGTCGGGCGGCGCCCAATAAAGCCCGAGATAGAGACCCGATACGAACAACAGCGTCGTCAGGGCCGCGAACCACGGGGTCACTATCCCCGCGAGTTCGTAGAACCGCTTGGGCGCCCCGTATTTGTGAATGAGCTTCATCAATCGAGTGACACACGCAAGGCCGCTGAACTTGCCCATGGGGCAAAACTTAAAGCCAGCGCCAAAAACGCCCCCAGTAACGATAAATGCGCAACCGACGCGAAGCCCTGACCCGCTGATGCCGCGACCGCCTCGGCGCCGAATATCAGGACCGGAGTATACAATGGCAACACCAGCAGGGAAACCAGTACCCCACCACCCCGCACCCCGAGCGTCAGCGCGGCCGGGATCGCGCCGATCAAAGTCAGGGTCGGCGTACCCAGCAGAAGCGAACCAACGAGCGTTCCTATCGCCTTGGTCGGCAACGCCATCTGTATCGCGAGCAGCGGCGACAACAGCGCGAGCGGCAGACCCGTCAGCACCCAATGCGCGGCGATCTTGGCGAGCACCATCGCCGATAGAGGATAAGGACTCATGAGCAGCTGCTCCAGACTACCATCCTGATAATCGCTCGCAAACAGATGATTCAGGGACAGGGTGGTCGCCAACAGGGCCGCCACCCACAGCACCCCCGGGGCCACCAGCATCAACTCGCGGCGCTCCGGCCCTATCGCCAACGGAAACAGCGTCGTGACGATCAAAAAAAACACGAGCCCCGCCATGATCTCGGTACTGCGCCGCCAAAACACCAGGAGCTCACGCACGAATACGGCGCGCATGGCGCCCAACACCCCGCCTCTCATCGCCGCGTCCTGCAATACCGCGCCAGCTCGAAATCGCGGATGCCCGGCAGATCAAAGGCCTGATGCGACACGACCAGTGCCAGTCCACCCGCGGCCATGTGCTCTCCGATCAAAGACGACAGGCTCGCGACCGAGGCCACATCCAGGGCCGTAAACGGCTCATCGAGCACCCACAACGGCCGACGCAGTACCAGCAATCGCGCAAGCGCGAGCCGCCGCTTCTGCCCCTGCGACAGGTGGCGCGCCGGACGATCGGCCTGCGCGCGCAAACCGACGCGTGCCAAGGCCTCGTCCTCGCCCTGCCCCGCGTGGCCCCGGCGCGTGAACACGCGGCTTGCCAGCCTGAGATTCTCCGCCGCCGTCAATTCGCCCTGGATTCCATTCAAATGTCCGACGTAGGCGACCTCGGCGGTGAAATCCTCGGCCAGATCCGAGATGCGCTCGCCGCGCCAGCGGATCTCCCCACGCATCGGCCGCGACAGCCCGCATAGCGCCCGCAATAGCGTGGTCTTCCCCAATCCATTGGGCCCGCGCACATGCACGGCCTCGCCGGCGTCGAGCGTGAGAGACAATCCCGCAAACAGCGTCCGGTCCCCGCGCACGCACGAAAGTCCGTGCACAGCGAACAGGGGGTCACTCATGGAGCGGCCGCCGGCGCCTGCGACGCTGCGCCTTGCCCCAGACCGGCGGGCGCCCGCCCATGCTCGGCTGCGAGAATCGTGCGGATCTTGCTCACCGCCGTGTCCACACCGCTGCGCGCCTTGCTGCCCGGAGGAAGCTCCTTCTGAAGTTTGGCCCAATACATCAAAGTCTTGTGGAAGTGATGGCGGTTATAGGAGGCAAGCCCGAGAAACCACAGCGCGTCTTGCTGGTGCGGGTCCCGCTTATAGAGCCGACGGAACAAGGTATACACCCGCCCCGTGGTCTTGGCAGGGTGCGCCGAATACAGCAACCATGCGTAATTGGCCAGTACCGCCTCATCGTCGGGGGCGAGATGATAGGCCCGCGCATAGGCCGAACGCGCGCCCTTCAAGTTCCCCAATACGACATTGGCACGCGCGAGCTCAAGCCAGCCGCCGGTATCACGCGGATGATGGGCCAGATGGCGGCGAAGTTTGGCCACCATGCTAAGGACCATGGGCGGAAAGCCGTGGACGCCGCTTACCCGCCCTTTGGCATTGAGCGTCGCGAAGGTCAGCAACGCGGGCTTGTTCTGCCAATAGTCCATCCCACCGGCAGCCACCGTGAGCCCCACCAGCAGGCCCACCAATACTGCGCCGCGACGGCGAAGCTTGTCGGGGCCGCTCGGCGCCGTTGCCTCCCCGGCCTCCAGGGCCCGCAGGGTTTGGGCCAACGCATACTTGAGGCGCGCGGTCTCCTCGTGGGCCACCGATTCGTCAATGCGCCCATCGTTTCGGTCCGACTCAATTTCGCGAAGCTGTTTCAGCGTCTCCTCACGCGTCAGTTCCAGGGCGATTCGGTCGCCCTCGGCCGCGGCGCGCCCCTTGATGGGGCGCGTCAGAAACCACGCCGCAAACAAGGCGAGAAACGCCGACAACATGATAATGACGAACATAACTACTCCTGACGCGTAAGGGCCTCGATACGGGCCTGATCTTCCGGCCCCAGCTCGGGGGCCGAGGGAGGCATGGGCGCGCGCGCGCGGCGGCGCATCACCGCGATGGCGACCCCACCGAAGGCTGCGGCCAAAGCGAACGGCCATATCCACAGAATGGCGCCGAGCGGATCAAAGGGAGGCTTCAGCAGGATGTAATCGCCATAGCGCTTCACGAAATAGGCGCGAATCTGGGCCGGCGTCTGCCCGGCGCGCAGCTTCTGGCGGATCAACTTGCGCATGTCGGCGGCGATGCCGGCCTGGGAGACCGCCAGTGACTCCGCCTGACAGACCGTGCATCGCAGCTTCTTCGCGATCGCGATCTCGCGGCGATGTATCACGCTCTCATGCACCACCGTCGCCGCCATGCTCGGCGCAAACCATGCCCACAAAAAGACCATCCACGCCAGGCGCTTCATGAGTGGCTGGCCACGGCTCCGGAGGTAACGGTGACCCGCTTGCGACGGCGGACGTAATCGCTCAGCGAAAACGCGAGGCCCGCGATCACGATCCCGCCACCCGTCCATATGAAGTTCACGAGCGGATTGACGAACAGATGAATCTCCCACTTGCCGTCATGCTCATCGCCGATGTCCACATAGACATCACGCAGCGGCGTCGAATTCACGCTCGGACGCTCCACCTGCATCGGGCTCCCGAAGAACACGCGCTGCTCGGGAAGGAGATGCGCACCGTTGTTCAGGATCGTAAGACGCCCTTGCACCGCCGTGTAGTCCGGACCACGCACATTACGCGTGCCATCGAAACGGACGCGCTCATGGGCGACCTGCAGCACATCGCCCGGGGCCATCATGACGAGCTTGCTCGCCGCGAAAAGCCCGGAGCCGGTGAGCCCGATCACGATCACCAGGATACCCATATGGACGACCATGCCGCCGTAGTGCCGGCGATTGCCGAGCACCGTCGCCACGAACGCCCGCCCGAGGCCCTCATGATGCTGCTTGCGACGCTGCGCCACGGCGCGGGCGACATTGGTGGCTATGGTGGTGGCCACGAACGCCACGAGGCCCACCGCCACGGGTGCGGTCCAATAGACAGGGGCCCACACGATCGCCACCAGCGCCGCGAACGCCACGCCCACGAGTACTGGCGCCACGAGCCGGCCGCGCAACTTCGCGACATTCGCCTTACGCCACGAAACGAGCGGTCCTATGGCCATGACGACCAGCATCACAAGGAAGATCGGCACCATGACGAGATCGAAATACGGAGGTCCGACACTGATGCGCGCCCCGGTCGCGGCCTGCAGGAACAAGGGGTACAGGGTGCCGAGCAGGACCGATGCGCACGCCACGGTGAAAATGACGTTGTTCCAGATGAACATCGACTCGCGCGAGAACGGCGAAATGAACGACTCCTCGGCCTGCTGGTAGCCGCCCTTGACGAGAAACAGGCCAAACGCCAGCGTCAGCACCACGACCATGAAGGTAAGGAGGTAGACCCCCTGCCCGGGCGCCGCCGAGAAGGCATGCACCGAGGCCAGAACCCCGGAGCGCACCAGGAAGGTGCCGAGCAGCGACAAGGCGAAGGTCGTGATGATCAGGAAGATATTCCAGGTGTGGAGCATGCGTCGCCGCTCCTGCACCGAGATCGAATGAATCAGCGCGGTGCCCATGAGCCAGGGCATGAACGAGGCATTCTCGACCGGATCCCAACCCCAATATCCGCCCCACCCCAGCACATAGTACGACCACCAGGCCCCGAATATGATGCCGGCGGTGAGAAAGCCCCAGGCAAACAGCGCCCAGCGGCGTGTGTGTCCTATCCAGAGCTCGCTCCTCCAATTGGTGAGCAGCGCCGCCACCGCAAACGAAAACGGTATGGAAAACCCGACATAGCCCATATAGAGCAATGGAGGATGGATGACCATGCCCGGATCCTGGAGCAGCGGGTTCATGTTCTGACCCTGCGGGGGGATCGGAAAGAGCCGCGTGAACGGGTCGGACAAGAACAGCACGAGACCGTAGAAGCCGGCGATGAGCGCGCCCTCGACGGCCATGATAATCGGTAGGCGATCGGGATAGCGCGAGCGCCCGTGGTAGGCGACGGCCGCCGTGTAACCGGTCATGATCCACACCCACAGATAGAGAGACCCACGGTGTCCGCCCCACAAGGCCGCGATCTTATAAAAGGTCGGCAGGTGCGTATTCGAATTACTTGCGACGTAGAGGACGGAAAAATTGTTGGTGAGAAGCGAGTAGAGGATGGTCAAGCCGCCGACCGTCGTCAAAAGGAACAACAGCGTCGCGCCATTGACAGACAGGGTGCGCAGGCCCGGGGCCTTGAACACGCGTGCGGCCACGGGCGCAAGGGCCTGGGTTATGGCGACGAAAAACGCGAGATACGCCGCGAAATGACCGAGCTCTATGAGATTTAGCGAAACACCTGATACCATACCTGCACCCCTATAGCGAAAAGACCGGAACGACCCGAGAACAGCGCCGCCAAGGCCACGAGCCGGTCGCAAGGGTATCGCAAACAAGACGCCTCGTACAGTATGAGGCCCCTAATAACCCACGGTAAAGATATCGACAAAAATGGTGCGTAACCCTGTGCATAAACCTGGTGTGGATCGGGCGGAGCGGCATGCCTCCTTCGCTTCTCTCGGATTGATTACCCTTTGAACACGGATGAGGCGGTCAGTTCCCCTCCGGGACGCACGAGCGCCCTGGCGCGACGCATGGGCGCGAATTCCTTCGACGCATTCCTGCTCTTTGCGCTGTGGGTGGCGGCGGCCGCGCCCATCGCCATCGTGTTCGCCATCGCCAATGAACTGCAAAGTTCGGCCCTCCAGATCGTGCTGCGCATCTATCTGCCGCTCGTGGGATTCGCCTATTTCGGGCGCGCATGGATGAGGTCGGGCCAGACCTTTGGAATGCGTGCCTGGCGTCTGCGTCTGCGCGCCGCGCACGGCCATTTGAGTGTCGCGCGCGCCGTGGTGCGTTACGTGCTGGCGCTTCTGTGGTGGGCCTCGCTGATCGAGGGTTTCGCACTCGCCTTCGAGGGGCATTATCACATGGCGGCCTTTGCGCTGGCGCTGTTTGGCGCCGCCTATTTCTGGATATTTTTCGATCCCGAGGCCCAGGCCCTGCACGATCGCCTGAGCGGGACACGGGTGCTGTTCATTCCGAAATCACCCGGCACGGGCGAGAAACCCCACGCAGACCAGGGTCAGTCCTAGCGTGGGCACCGCCGCCCCGAGCAGGGGCGGCCAATGATAGAGCAGCGTGAGGTCACCAAAGCCGCGGTTGACGACGTAAAAAATAAGCCCGAGCACGACCGCCAGAAACAGGCGGAACCCGAGCCCTCCATGGCGCCCGTGGCGAAAGACGAACGGCACCGCCAACAGCACCATGGCGGCGGTCGTAAGCGGCGCCAACACCTTGTACCAGAACACCAGTTGGTAATGAGTGGTGGCCTGTTGGTTGCGTTGAAGGTGGCGGATGTAGCGAAACAGATCGACCAGCGACAGGGCATGCGGATTGACCGCGAATACCGACAGAAGGCTCGGCGCAATCCCGTGCCAATAGCCTCGTCGGCTGGTCTTCACGATCAGCCGTTGCCGGCGAAACAGGGTCTCGGAAACCCCCCGCAATCGCCAGCGGCCATTGCGGTAACGGCCACTGGCCGCGAACAACTCGTGCGCGAGCCGCCCGTGATGAAAACGATAGATCGTAAGCCGCAGGATGCTGAGATCGGGCAGGACCTCGCCGATATCCACGAAACTGTGCCCTTCCTTCAACCATAGCCCTTGGGCATTCACAGCCGCCCCCAGTCCGGCGGCCTGGGCCTGCTCCCGGCGCGCGAGCGAGGCCGCCTTGGGCCCGAGAAAATCCCCGAGCAACGCCGCCACGAGACCGAGCGCGAGCGCCGCCCTCAGGGCCGCGTAGGCGATGCGCCCGACCGACACCCCGGCGGCGCGCATGGCGGTCAGTTCGCCATCTATGGCAAGCGATGACAGCCCGAGGGTAGCCCCGACCAGCGCCGACATCGGGAAGAGCATGGAGATCTTGGCCGGGACCCCTAGCAGAAGAATCATGAACAGCCGCGAAAACCCCCCGCGCTGGATATGGTCCAGGGTGGTCACGAGATCGAAGAACAGAAACAGGCCTACGAATACGCTCAACACAAGACCCGTGCTCAGGATCAGGCGCCGCGCGATGTAGGTATAGAGGATGCGCATCAGCGGAATAGACCCCACGGCAAAAGCCCCTTACCGGCGGCGCGCCGGGCGAAGAACGCCGCCGCAAGCGCCGCGAACACGGCATGGACCCACCACAACCCGAGCCATGCCGGCTCCTGTCCGCGTGCCAACAGGGCGTGGGCGATGCTCAGCAGGTTGGCATACGAGAAATAGGCAAGGACTGCGGCAAACAGCGGGGCAAAGGCCCCTTTGCGGGAGTCGGTGTAGGCAAAGACCAGCGCCAATGGCGCCAATATGAACAGCGACAGGGGCTGCGCCAGACGCCACTGCCATTCAGCGATCGCCCGCGGATTCGATGAGCGCAGCAGGCGCAGGGTCGGGACCTCATCGCGGGTGAGCCCGGTCATGACCGGCGTGAATGGTCGCCGCTTTATGCGCAACGCATAAGTGCGATAGCGCAGGATCCGATAATTGGCCTGGCCGGGAATTCCTTGGTAACGGCGACCGTTTAGCAGCACGAGAAAACGCGCGCCGGTGTGGCGGTTCTTGAACTCGTAACCGCGCTTGGCGATCAGCACCCCACCCTTGCCGAACTGCGTACGGCTCACGAAGATATCATGCAGGCGCCCACTCGACCCGACGCGCCCGACATAGAAGATGGCCCGCCCGTTTCTCGTATGATTGAAGCGCCCGGGAATGATGCCGGCCGTGTAAGCGGAGGTGTTTTCGAGCTTGATCTTGTGGAGCAGGAGCGCCGCCATGGGCGCCAGATAAAATGCGATGGCCGCCACCACGGTGGCCACGACACCGGTCCACACCATGGTCGGACGCAAGAGCCGCGTAAGCCCGATCCCGCAGGCCGCCAACACCGTCACCTCGCTATCCCGATACCAACGCGCCATGGTCAGCAAAAGTCCGATAAAGACCGTCAACGGCAGTATCATCGCGAGGTTTTTGAGGAGCTCCAGGGCCAGCAGCAGGAACACGATATGCGCGGGAAACTCGCCGCTCGCCGCCTGGCTCAAGAGCTTTACCAGACTGACCACAAGATAGAGGGTCAGGAACGTCAAGGTCACGAGCAACGTGGTTTGCGTCGCCTCGCGGTAAAAGGCTTTGTGGACTATCACGGCTTTTGCTGGCGCCGTAAGCGGTTTATCATGGAACCGCGCACGACGGCGCTCCCGTAACCAACACTTAACCCGAGATCCCCGAGCCCTATGGAATACGCCCTCACTCAAGAAACTCCTGATCAATTGGCCACGGAATGCCTGATCGTGGGTATCCACGAAAACCGTGGACTCTCGGAGGCCGCCGCGGCCATCGACCGCATCCTTGGCGGCGAGATCGCGGCCATTGTGCAACGGGGCGACATCGAAGGCAAACCCGGACAGACGCTGCCGCTATTGCGCGCGGCCGGCAAGGCCGAGCGCATCCTGCTCGTGGGCATGGGCGCGGCCGGCGAATGCAAACCGATGCAGTACAAGGAGGCCGTGGCACGCGCGGCGCTGTCGGCAGCCGACTTGCACGTCACGACCATCGCGAACTTCCTGCCGTCCGTCCCGGTCAAGGACCGTTCGCCGGTCTGGGCCCTTGAACAGGCCGTAGTGGCCACCGAAGATGCCCTCTACCGCTTCGACCGGCTCAAGACCCGGGCCCCGGCGCGCACGCAGCCGCAGTCCTGTGTCTTCAGTACGCCCGACGGGTCCGAGACGACCGCGCGCGACGCCCTGGCCGCCGGTGCCGCGATCGCGCACGCCATGTCGTTCGCCAAAGATCTCGCCAACCTCCCGGGCAATATGTGCACACCATCCTATCTCGCCGAGCAGGCCCAGACGCTCGCCGCGCGCCATGCCCTCAAGGTCAGCGTGCTCGAAAAGAGCGACATGGAAACCCTGGGGATGGGCGCGCTGCTGGCGGTAGCGCGCGGGACGCATGAGCCCGCCAAACTCATCGTCCTCGAGTACCATGGGAACGGCACCGGTGCCCCCATCGCGCTCGTCGGCAAGGGCGTGACCTTCGACTCCGGGGGTATCTCCCTGAAGCCGCCGGCCAACATGGATGAGATGAAATTCGACATGTGTGGGGCAGCGACGGTATTGGCCGTCATGCAGGCTGCCGCCGACATGAAACTGCCGATCAATCTCGTGGGCATCGTGCCGACGACCGAAAACCTCCCCGGGGGGAGCGCTATCAAGCCCGGCGATATCGTGACGAGCCTGTCCGGTCAGACGATCGAGATCCTGAATACCGACGCCGAAGGCCGGTTGATCCTGTGCGACGCGCTCACCTACGCCGAGCGATTCAAACCGGCCGCGGTCATCGACATCGCCACGCTGACCGGGGCCTGCGTCATCGCCCTCGGCGCCCAGGCCGGCGGCCTCATGGGCAACAACGAGGCCCTCGGACACGAACTGGAACAGGCCGGCCAGCAAGCGGCCGACCGCGTCTGGCCGCTGCCGCTATGGGACGAATACCAAAAGCAGCTCGACTCGAATTTCGCGGATATGGCCAATATCGGCGGTCGCGAGGCCGGGACCATCACCGCCGCCTGCTTCCTGTCGCGCTTCACCGAGGCCTATCCCTGGGCGCATCTCGATATCGCAGGCATCGCCTACAAGGGCGGCAAGGACAAGGGCGCCACCGGGCGGCCGATCCCGTTGCTCATGGAATTTCTGAGGCGCCGCGCGCAGCCGGCATGACGCGTGTCGATTTTTATCTCGGCGGTGACGGGCTGGCGCGCGATACGCTGGCGTGTCGGCTCGTGGAGACCGCCCACAGGCACGGCCACCACGTGTTCCTGTGGGTCCCGAAAGACGAGATCGACCTATGGGACGAGCGGCTGTGGACATTTTCCGATACGAGCTTCGTGCCGCACGCGCCGGTGGGTCGCGCAGACGAGCCAGTACTCATTGGTGCCGAGCTTCCGCATGCGGGGGACTGCCTGGTCCCGTTGACCGCCGACGCCCCGCCCTCGGTGACGGCCTTTGCGCGCGTGCTCGAGGCCGTGGGGGCCACTGACAGCGAGAAGGAGCGGTCGCGCACGCGGTTTCGTCACTACCGCCGCCAGGGTCTGGAACCGGTCGTCCATAACCTCCCATGACCCGCATCCGCCATGAACCGCTGCCGGACATCCTGGCAGGCCTGCGCGCACTGGCCGCCGACCTGCAAGACGATGCCACGATCGGTGACGACGGTATTCCGGTCCTGACGGCGGTGATTGCCAACCCGACCCGACCGGACATCCGGCCGCGCGCCGTGGGCGCCCCCATACCAACCCTGAGTGACGTGGTCGCGCGTCTGCCCGCCACGCCCGATCCCGGGGCCGCCGATCGCGAGACGCTTTCCGCCCACATACGCGCAGCGGCGATCACCCAGCGCGTCGAGGCCCTGTGGCGCGCCGATGGGAACGATCCGCTCGACCCTGCTATGATGGCGGCCCTCGAACGTGCACTGGCGCAAGCCCTTCAAGAGCCGACCTGATACGAGATGACAGAACCATTGCCACACACCCTCGCCAAGAGTTACGAGCCCGGCGAGATAGAAAAGGCCATCTACGCACAATGGGAGGCGAGCGGCGTGTTCGCGCCCTCCGGGCATGGGCCCGGGTACTGCATCGTCATCCCCCCGCCCAACGTGACCGGCAGCCTGCACATGGGCCACGCCTTTCAGGACACCATCATGGACGCGCTCACGCGCTACCACCGGATGCGTGGCGATGACACCCTCTGGCAGCCTGGTACCGACCATGCCGGTATCGCCACGCAGATGGTCGTCGAACGGCAGTTGGAGGCGGCCGGCGAAAGCCGCGTGGCGCTGGGTCGCAAGCGATTCCTCGAGGCGGTCTGGAACTGGAAGGCGCGCTCCGGCGGACGCATCAGCGAGCAGTTGCGGCGCATGGGGGCATCGGTCGACTGGTCACGCGAACGCTTCACGCTCGACGAAGGGCTGTCGCGCGCGGTGCGCGAGGTGTTCGTCCGCCTGTATGATGAGGGGCTCATCTATCGCGGGCAGCGACTCGTGAACTGGGACCCGCGACTCGAGACAGCGGTCTCCGATCTCGAGGTCACGGCCGAGGAGGAGGATGGCCATCTCTGGCACATCCGTTACCCGCTGCCCTCCGGAGGGCACCTAGTCGTCGCCACCACCCGCCCCGAGACCCTGCTCGGCGATGAGGCGGTGGCCGTGCATCCCGACGACCCGCCCGCCCCGAGACCCTGCTCGGCGATGAGGCGGTGGCCGTGCATCCCGACGACCCGCGTTACCGGCGGCTCGTCGGGCAGACCGTAAGTCTGCCGCTCTCCGCACGCGAAATCCCCATCATCGCCGATGACTATGTCGACCCGGCCTTCGGATCGGGCTGCGTGAAGATCACGCCGGCGCACGACTTCAATGACTACGAGGTCGGCCAACGTCATGGGCTGGCGCTCACCAACATCCTGGACAAGACCGCCCACATCCAGTTGCCGGGCTCACCCTATCACGGGCTCAGCCGCGAGGAGGCGCGGCAGCGGATCGTGGCCGACCTCAAGGCGGCGGGGCTCCTGGAACAGGTGCAGCCCCACAAGCTCAAGGTCCCGCGCGGCGAACGCAGCGGGGCTGTGATCGAGCCCTGGCTCACGGACCAATGGTACGTGCGCACCGCCGATCTCGCCCAGCCAGCGCTCGCGGCGGTCGAGGACGGCCGTATCCGCTTCGTGCCCGAGAACTGGGACAAGACCTATTACGAATGGATGCGCAACATCAAGGACTGGTGCATATCGCGCCAGATCTGGTGGGGGCACCGTATCCCCGCCTGGTATGACAATGCCGGACGGATATATGTCGCGCGCAGCGAAGACGAGGCGCGCGCGCGCCACGGGCTGGGCGCTGGCGTCGCGCTCACGCAGGATCCGGATGTCCTCGATACCTGGTTCTCCTCGGCCCTCTGGCCATTTTCGACGCTCGGCTGGCCGGACCGGACCGAGGCCCTGGCGCGCTTTTATCCCACCCGCGTGCTTGTGACCGGGTTCGATATCATCTTCTTTTGGGTGGCGCGCATGATCATGATGGGCCTCAAGTTCACGGGCGACGTCCCGTTTCGCGAGGTCTATGTCCACGGTCTGGTGCTGGATGCCAAGGGCCAGAAGATGTCGAAGTCGCGCGGCAACGTGATCGATCCGATCGACCTCATAGACGGCATAAGCCTCCCGGATCTCATCGCCAAACGCACGAGCGGTCTCATGCAGCCGGCCAGGGCCGAGGAGATCCGCCGGGCCACCGAACGCGAATATCCCGAGGGCATACCATCCTACGGCACCGATGCCCTGCGCATGACCTTTGCGAGCCTCGCCACCCAGGGCCGGAACATCAACTTCGACCGCGCGCGCATCGACGGCTACCGCAACTTCTGCAACAAGCTCTGGAACGCCGCGCGTTTCGTATTGCTGAATACCGAAAATGCGGACTGCGGCAATGAAGGGGATTATGTCCTCGACATCGGAGATCGCTGGATCATATCCCGCCTCCAAGAGACCGAGCGCGCGGTCGAGGAGGCGTTTGCCGCCTACCGTTTCGATCTCGCCACGCAGGCCCTCTACGGCTTCATATGGGATGAGTACTGCAGCTGGTATCTCGAGTGGTCGAAGACCGTCCTCGCTGATGCCGACGCGCCCGCGGCCCGCGGCACGCGCCGCACGCTGGTGCGCGTACTGGAGACCGCCCTGCGGCTTTTGCATCCGTTCATGCCCTTCATCACCGAGACCTTGTGGGGACGGGTGGCGCCACTATGCGGCCGCGGCGCAGCCACCATCATGCGCGCGCCCTATCCGCGCTGCGACCAAAGCCGCATCGATGCGCGCGCGACCGCCGACATGCAGGCGCTCATGGGCATCATCGGCACCGTGCGCACCATCCGTGGCGAAATGAACATCGCGCCCAGCGCCCGCATCCCTGTAATCCTGGATGGCGCCCAGCACCTGGCGGAACTCGTTCGCGCCCATGAGCGAACGATCATGACGCTGGCGCGGCTTTCGGAAATCACGCATCTGGCCGCCGATACGCTGACGCCGGAGTCGGCGGTCGGATTGGCCGGGTCGGTACGCGTGCTCGTCCCGCTTGCGGGACTGATCGACAAGGCCGCCGAGCTGCGCCGTCTTGCCAAGGAGATCGAGAAAATCGAACGCGAGATCGGGCGCGCACGCGCCAAGCTCGGGCGGACCGACTTTGTCGAACGCGCACCGGTGGCGGTGGTCGACGAGGAGCGCCGGCGGCTTGCGGACTTCGAGGAGCGCCTGCACAAGCTCTCCGAGCAGGAGACGCGCATGGCGCGGCTCTCCGGCTAACCTCACTTTTACCTATCAATGGAGACGGGGCACGACGCGCGGACACACGGGTATCGGCGGCGCATCCCCCGGACCCATGCTTGCGCCCGTTGCCTGCCGCCGGTAGACTGGCGGGCGTCTCGCGGGAGATGGCATGCCTCCCTATAACCGCCCTCGCGGCTGATGATGCCTACGATTTCCGGGTATCGGAAATGTGGGTGTGCTCATCCATTCGCCACCCCCGATTGATCCTGCGCCCCCATGGGCCCGACCAAACCCCGTGTCTCGGCCACCGAGGAGGACCGGTGACTTTTGTGTGGATCGCCTGCTTTGCCGTGCTTGGGGCATGGTTGCGCTATGGGCAGAACCTCGTGGTACAACGCCTCCTCGGGCGGGCCTTTCCGTGGGCCACGCTCTCGATCAATGTCATGGGCTCGTTTCTCATAGGCCTCCTCTCCTACATGCTCGTCCACGGGATACCGGTGAGCGCGGCACTGCGCACCGGGGTGATCATAGGCGGCATCGGCACTTATACGACCTTCTCCACCTTCTCGCTGGAGACCCTGCTGCTCGTGGAAGAGGGACAGGTGCTACGTGGTCTTGCGTATGTCGCGACGTCGCTCGCCCTCGGGCTTGGTGCCGCGCTTCTCGGGGCGCTTAGCGCGCCTCGTCTGTGAGAGGGAAAGAGCCGGATGAAGGGTATTGAAATCGCACGCATCTTTATTCGCGAGGGTAACCACGCCGGCGGCCTCGATGTCATGAAACGGATCTTCGCCCTGCTTCAGGATCAGCACAAGGTCCAGGGGGTGACGGTGTTCCGCGGCGTCGCCGGGCTCGGGGTCCATGGCGAGATCCACGCCGCCGACCTTTTGCACATGACCGCGCGCCTGCCGCTCGTCATTGAATTTTTCGACACCCCCGCGGCAGTCGCCGCGGCGCTCGTCGCGCTGCGGGGGCTCGTTCCCCCCGGGCACATCGTGAAGTGGCCCGCGCTATGCCTGTAGCGGACCTCCCGGCACCGCGCATCCACGCCCTGGCACCAAGGCGCCACGACATGCGCCCTGGGTGCTGCCCATGAAGACCCTGGCATTCATCGCGGTGTTTGCCATCTTCGGTGCCATCGCCCGCTATTTGCAGGCGCTGGTCGTGGCCCACGTCGTGGGTGGTCCCTTTCCGTGGAACATCCTGTCGATCAACCTACTGGGCTCGTTCGCGATGGGCTTCCTGTTCTTCGAGACCCTGGAGCGCATCAGCATGAGCCCGGAGCTGCGTACCGGCCTGCTCACGGGTTTCCTCGGGGCCTATACCACCTTCTCGACCTACACCTTCGGGGCGCTGGGGCTCATAGAGCATGGGGCCTGGGTCATGGGGATGAGCTACCTCCTGGGGTCGGTGGTGCTGGGTCTCGCGGCCACGACCTTTGGCGCCTGGCTATCACGCAGCATCTCGGGCGGATAGCGACATCACAGATCGCAGGCGAGCACCAGGGCGTCTTCCCGGCCGTGACGCGTCGGATAATAATTCTTGCGCAGACCGATCTCATTGAATCCGAGGCCGTAATAGAGCGCGTAGGCGGCCTTGTTGGAGCGCCGCACCTCGAGCAGGGCGACCTTGGCCTGCCCATGACGCGCGACATCCAGCAAATGATTCAGCATCCGCCGCCCGAGCCCGCGTCGTTGATAGCGCGGATGGACACAGATATTCAGCAGATGACATTCGCCGACGGCGACCGCCATGACCCCATGGCCCACGAGGCGCCCCCCATCCTCGAGCACCCGGCAGCAGTAACCGACCCGCAGGCAATCGCGGAATATCCCCTCGGTCCAGGGGAACTCATAGGCCTGCCGTTCGACCTGCATGACGAACGGCAGGTCCTCGCGGGCCATCGCCCGGAGTCGGATCTGCGACGGCGTATTGCGCGCGGATTGGGCCGGTAGCCGCCAGCTACTCATCGGCCACGACCCCCCGGGCGCGTTTCAGGTCGGCCCAGGCGGCGGCCTTGTCCGCCGGACGCCGTAAGAGGTAGGCCGGATGATACGTCACCACCACCGGGATGCCCTCGTAGTCATGCAGGGCTCCTCGAAGCCTGCCGAGCGGCTGGTCCGTGGCCAGCAGGCTCTGGGCGGCAAACCGTCCCAGGGCCACCACGACCCGAGGTCGGACGGCGGCAATCTGTGCGCGCAAATAGGGCAGGCATGCCGCCACTTCGGACGGCTGCGGGTCCCGATTCCCCGGCGGCCGGCACTTTAGGACGTTGGCGATAAAGACCTGCTCGCGATCCAGGGCCAGGGCCCGCAGCATAGCATCGAGCAGATGGCCCGCGCGCCCGACAAAGGGCTCGCCACGCCGGTCCTCCTCGGCCCCCGGCGCCTCGCCCACGAAACACCATGTGGCGGTGCGCAAACCCGTCCCGAATACCGTCTGCGTGCGCCCGGCATGCAGCCCGCAGCGCACGCACGAGCGGACCTCATCCTCCAGGCGCCCCCATTCACCCGCATCCGCGCAAGCCCCCGGGGCGTTCGCGGCCGCGATGGGCTCTCGGCGTTGCCAGACGGTGATCCCCATGGCCTTGAGCCACGGGCGTGTGCTACGACTGTCCATGCGGGAAGTATAACCGGCCGCACGCCGATGGGCGGAGATTTTACCGGTGGAGGCGCCGCCGGGACGATTGCGTACCCCGCCACATCCTCTAATGACCGGCCGCAGCCTCCCCAGAGCCCCTGGATGTAGCCGGCATCCCGGTGGGCGCGGTCAGATAGTCAGCGAGGCCCGCGACTTGGCGGCCGCTCAAGGGATTGGCATAGCCTACGGCACGCGTCCCCCGAACCCCGGCCAGGATCTCCACGATCAGATCCGCGGGCTTTTCCTGGTGCGCCAGCGTAAAGAGGTCGGGGACCGGGCTCCCGGGGCCCGCCGCCGCATGGCAGGTCGCGCACAGGTGCGTATAGAGAAATCGGCCCTCGCGCCAACGATGCCCCCGAGGACGCAGCGGCAGGATGCCGCGCAGATCAACCGGGAACCGCCGCCGTAGCGCGCGCATCTCCGACCATACCGCGGGCATCGCCTTGCGCCTCAGGGCCTTGCGGGCAACCCTGATACGGGCCTTGATCGGCCCTACGTCACATCCGGCCCGGGCACAATAGGATCGCGCCTCGAAGCCAAGCACCCCGAGATCGCTATGGATGCGCGCGAGGAGCCGCGCCGACACCGGGCCTCGGACCGCCTGGTGCGTCTCATGGGCCAACAGGGCCACCTCCACGCGCAAGCGCATGCCGCGATCGGCATGCGCCAGGATCGGTACGAGCACGGCGGCGAGCATGACCAGCCGGAGGCGCTGCACACGACCGGCGGACACAGCCCGGGGCGGAGGTCGATCCCCCATCTCACACGGTCACGACCACGTCGCCCGCCAGGATGGCATCGAGCACGGCATCCCACTCGTCCTCGCTGAGGGCCGGGCGCAGGTCATGACGGGACAGACGATGCCTCGTCGGCGCCCGTTCCAGAGACGCCAAGGCCTCGTCCATGGTGCGCCGGTCCGAAAAAAGATCCGTCTCGAGGACCACGATACGCATGACACTTTCCTCCGGATGCTTCATAGCGAAATGACGGCCTCGGCGGTGGCAAGCGCGGCGGCAAGCGCGGCGGTGTCAAGGTAGGGCAAGCCCTGATCGGGGACCGTGGTCTCCGGCTCTACATCGGCGAGCTCGAGACTTTCGGCCTGTACGGCGTTTTCCGGCGTATCGGCGACCGGCCCCCCCATAAGGATCAGGCGCACCGCATGACCGAATATCGTAAGTCCCGCGGCCACGCGCATCGCCTCTGTGTGATCGTGACGACCAAGGACCACCAATGTCTTTGCCGTGCCCATGACCTAGAGGCTCACGATGCGCCGCGCGGCGGCGGTCATGGCGCTGTTGTCGGTCTGGCTCCCGAGCGGGATGGGGCATTGTCCCCGCCCGAAGCGCTCCCAGGAATATTCACAGACCGCCGAACCCGGACCGGCATGCAGGCAGGCTATGATCTCCGGATCGGAAGCGAGCTGCGCGGCGGGGCCGGTAAAGAAACAGCCGCATTCAATCTGGCGGCGCTCGCAAGCGCGCAGGAAACCGCGCAGCAGGGGCGCCGATTCGGTCCGCGACACCAGAAACAGGATATCCATTAGCGCCTCCTTGTCATGCGCCATACCAGAACCATAATAGCGGCAATAGCGGCACCCACCGACGCCACCGCCAAGGACTTATCCGGGGCTGGCAACCCCGGAGTTCGGCCAGGACGGGCGCGCACGCCCCGCCCGCGCGTCCAGTCCCGCCAGCCGCCGGCAAACACACGCGCGCGCACCGCGAGCATCCGGAGTCGCGCAAAGTAGGCCATCGATCCATAGGGCCCGGCGCCGTACGCGACCACCGGACGCCGGGCAAAGATCAGGCTGCGCATGGCCGTCCGATCGCGCCCTACATCGGCCATCGGCAGGGATCGTGCCCCAGGAATGTGGCCAAGCCGGTAGCGCCCGCGAGCCCGCCCATCGACCGGAAGGTATCCCTCCCCACCCGTTGGCGGGCGCGCCGCCAATTCCTGGCGCAACACCACAAGCCGCGTACGTGGCCAGGCGGTGTAAATAGCCTCACGGAATACACCGCGGGTCGTTCCGGCGCCGAGCGCCCCGGGATGGCGCGCAAGCCACGCCGTCACCGGATCCGCCACCACCTCCACCCGCCTTTGGCCGGCGACATACAACATGCCGGCCACGAAATCCTCACGCCTTGCCCGGTCGCCGACCACGATCGCCGTCTCGGCCCCGGTCAGCCTCAGTGCCCCGAGGAGCCAGCGGACGTTGCGCCAACTCGCCAGTCGGCCGCGCGAAGTGAGAAGCATGCGCGGATTCAGGCAGAGGCCGCCCGCCACCGACCGACGCACGCACACGGCACGGCGACGTGTATCCACGACCACGCTACGCGCCGGCAAGGGCCAAGGCAGGTGCGAGCGCGCCACGAGCGCCCCGGGCGCGACCCCATGGCTCATGGCGAACGCCGGAAGCGATGCGGCATGCACCGTCAGCAGCCCCCGATCTTCGGCAGGCGCGGCACGAACGCCCCGCCCTGCGCCGGCGGCGGGTTCTGAAGGTAGTAATTCACGAGTTCACGGACCGTTACGGTGCCACGGCATGCACCGTCAGCAGCCCCCGATCTTCGGCAGGCGCGGCACGAACGCCCCGCCCTGCGCCGGCGGCGGGTTCTGAAGGTAGTAATTCACGAGTTCACGGACCGTTACGGTGCCATACAGGCCGCCCATCGGAATGGGCGCGAACCGGCCCACGGTCTGCGGGGTCTCCGAGCGCTTTATCGTCTCCGGCGACACTGAGGCCGCGCGCATCAGAAACGACATGCCGATCACCACCAGGGCGATGCACGAACCGCAATAGAGAAGGATCTGGCCGGGCGTCATCTCCCCGCCACCCGTAGCCGCCCGCGCCTGCTGCACAGGCGGCGCGCAGCCGGCGTCTGGCAGGCTCACCCAGGGCGATGCACGAACCGCAATAGAGAAGGATCTGGCCGGGCGTCATCTCCCCGCCACCCGTAGCCGCCCGCGCCTGCTGCACAGGCGGCGCGCAGCCGGCGTCTGGCAGGCTCACCCCATGAAGCACATCTTTCACTGTCATAAGACCTCCCTACCCCTAGAATACGTCGGTCGTCAGGGCCACATAGAGCACATACATCATGACGACGAACATGGCGATTTGCGCAATCGTTGGCACGTTCAGGTCCATAAGTCCTCCTAGTGTCCGGCGGTCTTCGCGATCGCGGACTTTTCCACGGCGTAGACGCCGGCGGCGACATTGCCCTTATAGTACTGGGCGAGCCGATCCACGTTCAGCGGCTTGCCATTGACGGGGTTTATGACAGGCGGCGTGAAATACGCGACCCCATCGCGCGTACGGTGCAGATAGGCCGGAGGCATGGCCAGGATGTACACAAAGGTGCCGATGGTCATGACACCAGCCAGCAACGCCAGCGTCAGCATCTGCCTTTGACCGACAGGAAGCATGGCATATCCTCCCTAGTTCTTGCGCACGAAGACGCGCCAATAACGATCGGCCTTGAGGGTCGCGAGATGCGTGCCGTTGACCGCCGCCATCACCGTCGGCAAGGCCTCCATGGACGTCGGATTATCCACCTTGACCTCTATCACCGCCCCCGATGCGGCCTCGTTCAAGGCCTTTTTGGTCATGAGCTGCGGACGCGGACAGGAATCCCCCAGGACATCAACCACGCGGCTTATCGTGTAGGTGTTCCCATCCTCCAAGGTTACCTGCGCGGCAGGCGCCGTCGAAACGGCTGCGGTTGGAGCGGCTTTACGGTTGAATAGACCCATGACATCAATCTCCTAAGGTAGGTAGGGCGGCCGTTGTGTCGCCGGCGTCGTCGGCGGTCTTGGCGAGTGTCGGTGATGCCGCCCCCACGGGCGCGGCCACCCTCGGCTCGGCTTTACCCTCCGCAACGAGGGTCGCGCGCTCGCGCTTCAGGATGCGTCGATACAGGGCATAGAGCGCGGCGGTCTGAATAAGACCGAAAAAGATCGCCGGAATCCCGGTATCGCGCTGCAAGGTCAGGGCATCTGCCCAGCCGAATTGCAGGCCGGCGGCGTTCGCGTGTCCGGTCATCGTCTGTCCGGCGAGCGGCCAGTAGGAGAACGACCACATGAGCGAGGACAGAAACAGGCCGACGATAAGAAACAGCAGGGCCCACAAGGCGCCGATATTGCCCTCGCCGGTCTTCACCCACGATGACACCGTGCAGGCACCGGCGAAGACCATACCGATGCCAAACAGAAACAGTCCGACGAACTGGTTGATCCCGACATCGAAGCGCATGGGATTGCCATTGCCGAAACTGATCATGGCCGTAAAGCCCACGGTGAGGATCATCATCGCCACCAGCAAGGCCTTGGTGTTGCGGTAGCTCTTGAAGAGCATGGCGTCGCGCAAAGCCGCGGTATTGCACCAGCGCGACCTTTGCACGAGCACCCCGACGGTGGTTCCAAAAACGAACGCCGCCAGGCATTGACCGTCTACGGTAATCATTGGTCAGGCCTCCAGAATCTTCTTGTACACCCAGGTCCCGACCCACGCGCCGATCACAAGGCCGCTCACCGCCAAGTAACCGCCAAGATTCATCTCCGGCGTGAGACCTAGAAAGGTGCTGACGTTACAGACAAAGGACAGGCGAATACCGATACCCATGAGCAGACCACCGATGGTGATCATCACCCACTCCGACAAGTGCTTCGGGACCCGCCAATAGAACTCCTTGCTCAGGATCGCGCTCACGAGCGCCCCGAACCCCATGCCGAGACTGATGTAGATCTTCCAATAGGCCCACGTCGGCTTGAATACCATGCGCCAGAACGGGATGCGGTTCATCTCCTTGGCGCCGACCAGGGCCTTCACGAACAAGCCGGCGATCATGGTCTCGCCGCCGCCCACAGTCCACGCGCCGACGATTTGAAACAGAAAGATATCGAATACCGCAATGATCGCCAGCGCGACTATGGGATCCAGAGATTTCTTGAAAAACTCCACGGCATCACCCCCGTTTGTGCGTGTGACCCTGCAATGGCACACCGGCCGCCATGCGGTCGGGAACCAGGGCATCCCATACCCACTCCGACCGCCGTCCATCGGGATACCGGCAACCCTCGTGATCCGGTCACCGCGGCTCCCGACCATCCCATCAGCAAAACCCGCGCCAGCAGTGAAACCGGGGGATTTCCTGGGTATTCCGGGTCATGCCGGATCACGGTGTCACCATCTTGGGAGAGTGTGTCACCAGGATGGTGACGTCCCGCCTCGCGGGCCCGGGCCTGGCGTATGACCGCACCCATCATCGATGGGCCGGCGCCGCGGCCTTGCAAGATCATAGGTGTGTCCGGCGCGGCCATGCGCAATCGTAGGCAGGATACGGCCCGCTCCGCCGGGGCCACGGCGATGACCGACCTCGACCGCGACGGGCTCGAAACGGTCACGATGGGAAACCGCGGATTCCCGGAGATCGGCAGGACCGTACACCTCCCGGGTTGCGGGCGGCCGACCGGGTCCCTGGTGGAGGCCGATCCTCCTTAGCCGGTGCTCCAGCCGCGCGGCCGGCGCATGCCGGCGACCTTGCAGGCCTGTTTCACGTAGCCGTAAGGGAACAACTCGAAGAGGCGCGCGCGGGCCTTGGCGCCCATGCCGTGATCGGCCAGATGACGGATCGCGAAACGGGCATCCGGGGTCACCTGGTGCTCATCGAAGAACGCCCGCACGAAACGGATCACCTCCCAATGGTCGCCGTTCAGGGCCAGGCCCTCGGAGCGCGCCAGGACCTCGGCCACGGACTCGCTCCAATCCCCAGGGTCGATGAGGTAACCCTCATCGTCGGTAACGACACGCGCATCTCCCACCATGAGCTCCATATATCCCCCGGAATCGGTCTTCATTACACCTAAAGGCCCTCTCGCAGGCGCGATGTTCGTATCGGCGCATCTGAAGGTCTCTTTTACGCGGCACTTTTTCAGATCGGGCCGCCGACATGCCTTGATGCAGGTCAAGAGACCCGCTGCCTTGCCACCCGCCCTCTTCTGGCGCAAGATTCGGGCGTGCGCGCCCCCGCCTCGGCGCATGACTCATCGAGACCGTCGCATGTCATCGCCCTGGTTCGTCTACATCCTGGAATGCGCCAACGACCGCCTCTACACCGGGATCACCACGGATATCGCCCGCCGGTTCCGTGAACATGTCGCCGGCCGCGGCGCGGCCTTTACACGCATGAATAAACCGCGCCGCATGCTGGCCTTCACGACCTGCCCGGACCGCTCGCAGGCAAGTCGCCTCGAGGCGCACATAAAGCGGTTGCCGGCCGCGGATAAAAGACGCCTCTGCCGCCTTTGGGTTCTTGCAAAGGAATCGCACGTTCCGTAAGGCGGAAACGCCCCCGGTAAGAGCCGCGGGAGCGGCATGACGTACCACGCTATTATACCGGTGTTTCGGATAGTCCCATTGTCCCGCCTGACTATTGTTGCAGGTTGACTCCCCATTTCCTGCCCACGATAGTAGGCGCGCGGCCTTAGGGCCTGTCCCATGAAGGGGCATAGGAAGACATGCGGTACCGACACCATGATGGTGCGGCTCCTCCCGTGCCCGGATATCGTCATGCTCGCGCAATCGGGGGAGAATATGTGGAATACCATCCAATACATGCAGGCTGCGGACGCCTCGGATATCGTACCGCAAAACGTGCTGGCCGCCTCCTATGAGCGATGCCGTATGTTTGACGTTTGTGAGAGCAAACGGCGCATAGACGACACCTTTGGGGAGGGAGAAACCCGGAATTTTCTCCAGCAGAATGGCAAACTTGTCACCTATGGGCATCTGGTCGTCATGGAATACATGGGTGACATCAAGGAGGCCAGCGATCTTTTTATCTTCACCAACGGTCAAGGCCGCATATTGGGATTATGGTCACGCCCGGAGATCGTGTCCGCCGCCGCCACTATAGGCCTCCGGGCAGGGGCGTCACTGGCCGAAGATAGCGCCGGGACCAATGCCGTGGCGCTCGCTCTGGCGGCGCAAGGTCCGGTCATCTTGAAGGGAGAGGAGCACCTCTGTCGCATATTCCATGACTGGACGTGCGTGGCGGCCCCGGTCATAAGCGCCGATGGGGCACTCATCGGATGCCTCGACATCTCGGCGCCCGAAGGCCCTGTCTATGAAAAGCTGGCCTTGGCGCGATCGATTGCGCGGGAGATCGGGCGGCTTGTGGGCAACAAGATATCGTTTGGCGGGATTACGATCCGCCAACGCGAGGTGCTTGCGCTGTTTGCCCATGGGGTGAGTTATAAAGGGATCGGCAGCATACTCGGAATATCGATCAAAACCGTGGAGGAGCATCTCGATGCGGTGCGCATCAAGATGGGCATGAAGAACCGGCGGGCCTGCATCAAAAAGGCGATAGAGATGGGAATCTTGTAAGGACGGAAAGGAATGCGGGCAGATCCCTGGGCATCAGGTCGGGATCCGCGTGAATGCGCGCGCATGGATATGCTGGACCTTGTCTGAGGTGCGCTCCAGAACGCCTTTGACGAGCACCAGGGCGGATCGCAGAACCAGTGCACGGAATGCCTGCGCCACCTCCGGGGACACGATGACATTCGCGGTACCGGTCTCGTCTTCCAACAGCAGGAACATAAGACCCTTGGCGGACCCCGGCCTTTGCCGGCTCGTCACGAGACCGGCAATGGTTGCGATGGTGCCGGATCTTACACCCCCCAGGGTCGCGATCGGCAGGACATGGGATGCGAGGCGCTTGCGCATAAGCCCCACCGGGTGGCCACGCAAGGAAAAGCCCAGCGCTTGATAATCGGCGGCCACATCGTCGGCGTGGGTGCCCGGACGCCGCCACACCCGCACCTCCTCGGGGTCCGCAAATAGCGGCAGGGGCGCCTGGATCGCGAGACTTTCCCACAAGGCCTGCGGCCGTGATCCGCACACATCATCCAAGGTCCCACCCTGCGCCAACCGCCAGCCGTCGGCCCGCGACAGGGACACGCCTTGCGCCATGGAGCGCCATGAGGAACGCCCCCGCAAGGGTAATTGCGCAAGCCGCGCGGCCCCCTTGCGGGTAAGCCCTCGCACGAGGTCGAGACCAAGACGCACGGCCCGTCCGCTTGGGCGCATCTCCAAAACCGTGGCCACCTGGCTTGAGCGGGCATCCGGCGCCAATACCCGCACCCCGTGACGCCGGGCGTCGGCTATGAGTTGCGATGGCGCATAGAAACCGAGCGGCTGGCTGTTCAATAAGGCACATAAATAGACATCGGGGACATGGCATTTGAGCCAGGCACTGGCGTAGGCCAGAAGCGCGAAGCTCGCGGCATGGGATTCCGGGAAACCATAGGCCCCGAAACCGTGGATCTGGCGATAGATGTCCTGGGCGTAGTCCTCGCCATAGCCGCGCGCACCCATCCCTTTCAGGAACCGCCCCTTGAAGGCCTGAAGGTCTCCGTCCCTCCTCCAGGCCCCCATGGCGCGCCTTAGCTCGTCGGCCTCGCCTGGCGAAAAACCCGCAGCCACGACCGCGAGCTTGATCACCTGTTCCTGAAAGAGCGGTATCCCGAGCGTCCGGCCGAGGACCGCCTCGATCTCACGGCTGGGGTAGGACACCGCCTCGCGTCCCTGGCGCCGGCGCAGATAGGGGTGGACCATATTCCCCTGGATCGGCCCGGGGCGCACGATCGCGATCTGAACGACGAGATCGTAGAAGGCGCGCGGCCTAAGACGCGGCAGGAGCGCCATCTGCGCGCGTGATTCGATCTGAAAAACGCCCACCGTGTCGGCAGCCGACACCATCTCGTAGACGGCGGGGTCTTCGGCCGGTATCTCGCCTAACGCGCCAGGGCCGAGCCCATGCTCGCGCATGAGCGCAAAGGCCTTTTGCAGCGCCGTCAACATGCCAAGCCCCAGGCAATCGACCTTCATGATGCGCAGCGCATCCAGATCGTCCTTGCCCCACTGCAGCACCGTCCGGCCGGGCATCGCCGCCTTCTCTATCGGGATGAGCCGCGTCAGGGCCTCCTGCGACAACACCATGCCCCCGGTATGCTGCGAGAGATGGCGGGGGCGGCCGGCCAGCTCGCGCACCAGGGCAATGAGCGGGCGAAAGGGCGACCTGCGCACGTCATAACCATGCTCGACCAACCGCCCCTCCAAGACATCGACCCCCTCCCACCAACCGAGCAATCCCGCCAGGCGATCCACGAGCGCGGTCTCGCAACCCAGGGCCTTGGCGACGTCGCGCAGCGCGCTGCGTGTCCGATACGTGATGACGCTCGCCGTCATGGCGGCGCGCTCGCGACCATAACGCTCATACAAGTACTGAATGACCTCCTCGCGTCGCTCGTGCTCGAAATCGATGTCGATATCCGGGGGCTCATGGCGTTCGCGCGAAATGAACCGCTCGAACAAGACCTCGAGACGCGCGGGGTCCACCGCCGTGATACCCAAGGCATAGCAGACCACGGAATTGGCCGCGGACCCCCGCCCCTGACAGAGGATGCCGCGACCTTTGGCAAACCGCACGAGATCGTGGACGGTCAAAAAGTAATCCGCATAGGCCAGTTCCCCTATGAGAGAGAGTTCGTGGCGCACCAAAGACCGCACGGAATCCGGCACACCCCGCGGATAGCGCGCCGCAAGGCCCGCGCGCGTCAACCGGATCAATTGTCCCAGGGAATGGCGTGGACTGCGGCCCTGGCGCGGATAACGATACCGGAGGTCCTCCAGGGAAAAACGGCAGGCCTCGGCCACGACCTGCGTCTCCTTAAGCCACGCCTCCGGATAGAGGGCACATAATGTCGGGATATCCCGCAGATGCCGTTCGCCGTTCGAAAACAGGGCCCACCCGGCCTCCGCCACGGTCGTCTTCAGACGAATGGCGGTCATGGTGTCTTGCAGGGCGCGGCGCCCACGCTTATGCATGTGTACGTCGCCACAGGCCACGACCGGCCTTTCCAGGCGCGCGGACAGGATCTGCAGCCGCTCCTTGTGGCGATCGTCGGTCCCCGCCTTATGCAATTCCCCGGCAATCCAGAACCGCGCGCCCAAGGCCCGTGCAAGCGCCCCCGCAAGCGGATCACAGTCCCCCCCGGCATCCGGGCACCAGAGCACGAGACAATCCGCGAGCGCGCCGAGATCGGCGATGCCCAGATCGTAATCACCCTTGTCCACCCGCCGGCCGCGCGTGATGAGCTCGGAAAGCTCCGCATATCCGGACGCGCTACTCACCAGGACCACGCACTTCAACCCCTCCCGGACCGTGATCTCGGACCCCACGATCAGAGGCAACCCCCGATCCTTGGCGGCCCTATGGGCGTGCACGATGCCCGACAGGGAGCACTCATCCGTTATGGCAAGCCCCCGATAGGACAAGGCGCAGGCCCGTTCCACGAGTTCCTTCGGGGCGGAAGCGCCGCGCAGAAAGCTGAAATGGCTCAGGCAATGCAGCTCGCTGTAGGCGATCATGCGAAATAACCGTGCAGAAACCACTCGCCGCGCGCGCAGCGAAATACCCAGAGGGACTCACGTCTGGCATTGGTGGCCACGAAGTAGTCGCGTACCACGGGCTCGTCCCACCACCCCGTTTCCACCCGTTCGGGTCCGCGCGCAAACTTCAAGGGACCGCGAAACATCGGCGTCCCCCGAACGACGTCCAGCCGCTCAGGGGGGTCTATGAGCCATACCGGACGATCGGCCGGGGCACGGATCCGCCCTTGCGGGGCGCGTGACGGCCAGGGGGTCTCCCGGCTTGCACGCTCCGGGCGGTGATCCGGATGGAGAGACAGCGCGCGCACCGCATCACGGCCAAGCCGCGCCTGCAGCCTGTCCAAGAACCCCCGAAAGTCCTGCTCGCGCCATTGCCCATCACGCCACAAGGGCAGACTGCCTTCGGTCAAGTCCTCCAGAGGGGCTGATACCGTCACCGCGGTTATGGCCGACCCGGGCCGGAAATCCCGCAGCCGTTCCCGCACAAGGCGCATCAGGACCTGGCCATCCCGCTCCGGGCGCGTCAGCGTAAACACCTCCGACCGCAGACTCCCGTCCTCACAATTCATCTCGACCGTAAAACCGGCCACGCGCGCCTCCTGGGCGCGCAGCACCATGACCCACTCGCGCACGATCCGCGCCAGCGCAAACGCCAGGGCCTCATCCGTCTCCACCGGATGGGGAAAGGCGAGTCTGCGCCTGAACCACGGCGCCGGTGCCCAGAAATCCTCGATCTCCGGACGCTCCCCCATGAGCCCTTCGATGAGCCGGACGATCTCCTGACCGAAGCGATGGGCGAGACCCGGGCGCGGCAGATCGAGGAGATCGCCCATCCGCGTAAGCCCGAGGGCCTGGCAGGCGGCACGCGCCTCGCCCGCCCAGGAAAGCCCTGTCAGGGGCAAGGAACGCATCGCGAGGCGCCAAGGGTCCTTCGACGTCCATACGCAGCGCATCGCCGAGCGCGCGCAGTGCCATGCCAGGGCGGCGGTCGGCGCCATGGCGACCTCGAACGCATATCCCGCATCCTCCAGGCCGCGCGTCACATGGGCCACGATCCGGTGCGGGTCACCCACCGGGCTTGCCTGATCCGTAAACCGCATCAATACCCCATCGGCGCGCAGGACCACGCACGGGCTGAAGCCGTAGGCAAAGGCCGCGAGGCCCTCCAGAAGACTGCTTTCGGCGGCCCGGTCACGGGCCCCGAGCGATAGGGACGGACACAAGGCGCAGGCCTGCGCCACGGACAGGCCGGGTGTAAGGCCCTGGGCGCGGGCCTGCGCATCACAGTCGACCAGGGCCTTGTCCTCGACCACCGCGAACGGCGCCGGGCGTGCCGCGAACACCTCCAAGGGCAACGCCGTCAGGACCACAGCCAACCAGAGCATGGAACGGTCCCGGGCTAGAGCGCAACGACAAGCGGCGCCACCGGACGCCCAGCCTTGCGGGCCAGCGTGATGCGCACGCCTTCTGGCGCGGACTCCAAGACGAGACGCAGGCGCGACGGCTGGGGCGCAAGGTCCTGGGGCAGGAAACAAAAGCCCCAATGCCCCCCTTGGGCGGCGTGCCGCTGCAGGGCACGGAACTCCTGCTCACGGATATCGCCAAACCAACTCACCACGGCCCCGACGGCGGGGCTCAAAAGCCCTTGGCTGACTGCCCACAAGGCCTCCTTGTGAGTCCTCGGACGCACGACGATCAGGTGATCCAGCGCGATATCGTGAGCGACGAGCGCAGGGGCGTAGGGTCCGTAGGGGGGCGCCACCCATATCAGTCGACCTTCGCGGCTCAAGGCCGCCAGCACCGGCAGCAGCAGACGCATCTCACCGATACCCATCCGGCCGGCACGCAACTCCGTCAGCACGCCGACCGGCCAACCTCCCCCCAGGCCCTGATCGAGCGCCGGGAAACCCGTGGACATGACAGCGGCCGGGGCGGGAGCCGCCCCTCGATACACCCTGGCCCCCCAGGCCTCCGCCCCGGCCATCAGGGCATGCCCTCCAGCCCTTGGCGCAACACCCCCACCCCGATCCCTTCTATGACCCAATCCTCGCGGTCCCGTAGCACGATCGGCCGAAAGGCCGGGTTCTCCGGCAGCAACACGACCTGCCCCGCGCGACGCCGCAAGCGTTTGACCGTCACCTCGTCCTCCAGCCGCGCCACGACGATCTGTCCGTCGTGGGCAGTCGGGGTCTTGTGAACCGCCAGGAGATCCCCATCCCGAATCCCGGCATCGCGCATACTCTCGCCGACTACCGTCAGGAAATAGTCCGCGCGTGGCCGGAACAGGGCCGGATCGACCTGATGGTGGGCGGTGACATGGGCGTGCGCGAGCAGGGGCTGGCCGGCCGCCACCCGCCCGATCACGGGGATGCCCTCCTCGCGCCGATCCGGCAGACGGATACCGCGCGCACTCCCGGGGGTCAAGACGATCACGCCCTTGCGCGCCAACGCCCGCACATGCTCCTCGGCGGCGTTGACGGACCGGAAACCCAGGGCGGCGGCGATCTCGGCGCGTGTGGGCGGCCGGCCGGTGGCCTCGATCTGCCCCCGGATCCAATCCAGAACCTGCTGTTGACGCCCTGTAAGAATCGACATGCTGGTAATATATACAGTACGAAGACGAAAAAAAAGGAGGGTGGCTTCCTTGCCACTCCCCTCGATACAGAAAGCCCCTCACTCGGCATCCCTACCGAGGACATCCCTGCGTCCCATGGGCCTCCTTGCCCTGCGCTTCCTGCTCTCTCGACATCCTGTCGAAAATCCCTTTTCACGATCCGCCATCCCAGGCGAAGCCAGGGTAAGCCTAAAGATGCCCCCGCCCTATCCGCCGAAAGTCGGAGACGGCAGAGTCCGGTGCACCCGCGGGTTCATGAAACACTTCCCGCCGCACCCGGCTATGGCCCCCATAGCAAACTCTTCGAGTCCGGCGTGCCGCATAGGTTCCGATATAATTCCGGGTATCGCCGCACCCCCGGCGATCACGCCCCCTTCGGTCCTGCGCGCCCGGCCTTTCGGGCTTGTGTGGGCCCCCGCCCTTTGCCATAGTGGTCCGTACCCGAGGGACACGGCATGCGATACATCGACTACGAACCCGGTGGCGACGCCGATACCTTGCGACTCGCCGAGGGCCCGACCCCGGCCCCACGGACCGGTGAGATCCTGATCGAAGTCGCGTACGCCGGCATCAATCGCCCGGACATCCTGCAGCGGTCGGGACGCTATCCGCCGCCGCCAGGCGCCTCCCCGATCCTTGGTCTCGAGGTCTCCGGGCATGTCGCTGAGGTAGGAGCCGGCGTACAGGAATGGCGGGGCGGTGACGCCGTAACGGCGCTCGTGCCCGGCGGCGGCTACGCCGAATACTGCACCACACCCGCTGATCAGGCCTTGCGCGTCCCTGCCCACATGGATCTGGCATCCGCCGCCGCCCTCCCCGAGAACTGGTTTACGGTATGGGCCAACGCCGCCGACATGGGCGCACTGAAAGCGGGCGAGCGCCTGCTCGTGCATGGCGGCACGAGCGGCATCGGGTTCACGGCCATCCAACTCGCCAGGTTTCTTGGCGCGACCTGCTGGGCGACGGTCGGGAACGACGACAAGGCGGCCTTCTGTCGCGCATCCGGCGCCCACCACGTCATCAATTACCGAACGACCGATTTCGCGGAAGCGGTGATGGAGGCGACTGGCCATCAGGGCATCGACGTGATCCTCGATGTCGTGGGCGCCCCCTATTTGGAGCGTCACATCGGCATCCTCAGGCGTGACGGCCGGCTCGTCTTCATCGCACTCTCCGGCGACAACCGAGGCGAGATCGACCTCGCCCCGATCCTGACCAAGCGCCTGCGGTTGACCGGCTCCGCCATGCGCCCGCGCACGGTCGGCGAAAAGCGCGCCATACGCGACGCACTCGCCCAGCACATCTGGCCCGAACTCGATCACGGCCGGCTGCTCCCACACATCGGCGCGCGGTTTCCGCTCACCGAGGCCGCGCGCGCCCATGCGCTCATGGAAAGCGGCGACCATCGCGGCAAGATCGTGCTTGCCGTAAAGCCCTAAACCGCACCGGACCCGCCCGGCCGGGGCCAACGAATATTACGTATTGCGCAGGCGCATGAGCTCCTTACTTGGGGAGCTCATGCCTGACCACAATCCGTCACGGTCTCGAGTGTTTGGTGCTACAAAACGGGCCTTTTTGCGCATGCTCGTTACCGGAAAACCGGAAAGAATCCCGGCCTGCCCTTCGTCATCCGCGCATACGCCACAATCTCTACCCTGGGCGCCACGAGATCGCAACCCCTGCCATACGCGACGTTCCTTGGCCAGCGCTATCCACTTCGGATACCGTATGTTGTGCGCGCTGCCGTCGGCGCATGCCAGCAGCAGGTCGCCCACGATACGACCGTTGCCATTGTCGAAGGGATGCAAGGTCACACACCAAAGATGGACGAGTCCTGCCTTGATGAGCGGCAGGTCCCCCGCATTCCCATTGACCCGTTCCAGAAAGCGGCGCATCTCGATCTCGAGACGCTGGGCCGGGCGGCGCCTCGAAATACACGCGCTCACGGCCGATGGGGCCGAAGACCATTCGCATCGGGCCTACGGCATCGTCCCGAAAGCCGCTCACCCTGATCCTTGTTGAGGGCCGGAATAGCCCGCAGAGAAGAGCACTGCATCAGCCAAATAGGCGCTCGCGAGTAATCGGGGCCACGCAATTGGCCGTGGCATCCAGCACCATATCGACGACTCCCTCGACGCGCCGGTCTGCCGGGACCGGGGCCCCGATGTCCGACACCCTGGCGACGGACGATGCTCGAGCGCACGGCCTCGACATCGAGCCCCTCACTCTCGATCTCACTATCCTCGGCAAGCACTCATAGGCTCGCCCGAACGCGCAGGACCATACCGGCGTCGGTCAGACGCCCTACGCGCCCCTCGCTTCCGTAAGAGGGGCAGCCAGTGCCGCGAGGTCGTAGCGCCACCGCGGCCAGTCGTCTGCCTGCCAGATGTAGGTGTAATCTCCGCTTTCCATGCGTTGATTATAGGCCTCATTCTCCGCAGGGACACGACGGTCTCCGTAACCTACGTGGAGTTTGCGCATCTCTTCTCGCACTCTGACATGAATGGGCAGAACGACGGGCACGCGGGGATCAGGCCCAGAAATCCTTGAGCTTGCTTACGGGGCAGTTTGTGAGAGGCACCACCGTCTATTCAGGGGATTTTGTCCCATCGATCTCCAACGCCGCCCGATCAAAGGTATAAGTGCCCAGGCAAGCCAGATGCCGGTCACGAGCCGCGGCCTTTGCCGTGTTCATGATCAACGCGTCAGCAAAATCGGCTACCTTTAGACCGTTGGCGGTTTTCACGGGCCTCGCAGCCAGGAAATCGTCGAGCGCCGACCAGATCACTTCCCGGTCCCAGAAAACCACGTTCGGCTCCTCCAGTAAACTTACGACCAACGCCCGGACATCGTCCTTGGTGGCCTTGTAGCGCTTCCCCGTGAGGGTCCATACCGCTTCTACCAGCACGACCTCGGTGATCAAGAGTAATTCGTCGCACTCGAAAAGCCTCCGGGCGCTCGCCGCCTGCCCGTCATCGTCATCGAGGATGCGCTGCAACAACACATTTGTGTCGATCGCAATGATGCCTCGCACCGCTAGTCCTCGGAGGCCGACGACCGTCTCGATGCAACAGTGTCCATCAAGGATTCCTCATCGGAGGAGCCACGCTCCGCCTTGAGGTCTCTCAGCACCCCGTCGCTTGCACCCTTGCGCTTTTTGATGAGCGTAACGCGACCTCCGTGCTCGAAAATATCGAGTTCGTCACCGGCATGGATACGAAGACGGTCGCAGAGCTCTTTCGGTACCGTAATCTGACGTTTCGGACTCAACACAGGCATGGCATGGCCTCTTTACTTTTTTGACATCGGTAAAGATATGAGCCTCTTTGGCCACTTATCAATACAACCGCTGGAGCGCGGGTGCCGGGCGAGCAAGGCACCTTGCGCCGCGTCCGCCCAGGGCCATGCTTCAGACCGGCGCACCTGCCCAACCCGCCTCCATGAAACCGCTTGTGGTCCTTGCCGGACACGTCAGGCCCGCTCGACCCAATAGCCGAGGTTACATCCCTCTGGGTAATTGGGGGTGGGTGCGGTTGTCGGGCACGAGCAGCTTGTTCAAGGCATTCAGATAGGCCTTGGCGGAGGCGAGCACGATGTCGGTATCGGCACCGTGGCCGTTCACGATGCGCCCCTGGCGTTCGAGACGCACGGTTACCTCGCCTTGGGCGTCGGTGCCGCTCGTGATGGCGTTCACGGCATAGAGCTGTAGGATGGCGCCGCTCGCCACCACGCCCTCGATGGCGCGAAACGCGGCATCGACCGGCCCCCCGCCCTCGGCGCGGGCCTCATGCTCCTTGCCATTCCACGCGAGCCGCACATCGGCATGCGGTTTGGTACCGGTACCCGAGGCGGTCTCCAACGCCATAAGCTTCACCGACTCCACGGCCTCCAGGGCGCCCTCGCTCACCAGCGCCTGGAGATCCTCATCGAAGATCTCGTGCTTCTTGTCCGCGAGATCCTTGAAGCGCTCGAAGGCCTGGTTCAGGGCGGCGTCGTCCTTCAAGGTAACGCCGATCTCGGCTAAGCGCGCGCGAAAGGCGTTACGCCCCGAGTGCTTGCCGAGCACCATGCGGTTCGCGGTCCAACCCACGTCCTCGGCCCGCATGATCTCGTAGGTCTCGCGGTTCTTGATGACGCCATCCTGGTGAATGCCGGCCTCGTGGGCAAAGGCATTGGCGCCGACGATCGCCTTGTTGGGCTGCACGGCAAAGCCGGTGACGGTCGATACCAGGCGGCTCGCGGCCACGATATGCGGGGTCTCGATACGCGTATCGCACTTGAAGACGTCCTGGCGCGTGCGCACGGCCATGACGATCTCCTCCAGGGCGGCGTTACCGGCGCGTTCCCCGAGCCCATTGATCGTGCATTCGACCTGACGGGCCCCGTGGTACACGGCCGAAAGAGAATTGGCGACCGCCAGACCCAGGTCGTTATGGCAATGCACCGAGAACACCGCCTGATCGGCGTTCGGAATGCGGTTTCTCAGCATGGCGATGAGCTCCCCGAACTGCGCGGGGACGCTGTAACCGACAGTGTCGGGGATGTTGACGGTGCGCGCGCCGGCAGTGATCACCGCCTCCATGACCCGGCACAGGAAATCGGGATCCGAACGGCCGGCGTCCTCCGCCGAGAACTCCACGTCATCGGTGAACTGCCGGGCATGGCGCACCGCCTTCACCGCGCCCTCGAGCACGGCCTCCGGACTCATGCGCAGCTTTTCACGCATATGAATCGGCGATGTCGCGATAAAGGTATGGATGCGCCCGGCACGCGCCGGCTTCAGCGCCTCCGCGGCGCGGTCGATGTCCTTGATCAACGCCCGGGCAAGCCCGCACACGCGGCTCTCCGTAATCGCCTCGGCCACCGCCTTCACGGCCTTGAAGTCGTCAGGGCTTGCGATCGGGAACCCGGCCTCGATCACATCGACCCGCAGGCGCTCCAGGGCACGCGCGATACGTACCTTTTCCTCGCAGGTCATAGATGCGCCGGGGCTCTGTTCCCCGTCGCGTAATGTGGTATCGAACACCAAGAGTTGATCGGTCATCGCGTTTACGCCACCCCCGAATCGGCGCTAGAAGGCGCCCGATGGCGCCATTTCTCCTGTAATCGCCGGGACTCTAGCCAAAAACCCTCGCAAAGTCTATCAAGAACCCGGCCTGCGAGGAGCGCCTTCGCGCCCAGCTCCCGACCGGCTGCACCCGCGCCCATCCATCACGACGACCGATCTCATCGGCCATGGGGCAAAGGTTTCACACGGCGAAAGAGCAACACGAGCGGCAGGCAGGCGAAGAATAGGATCCCCATGAGCTCGAAGTCATCGATGTAGGCAAGCATCTCGGACTGGCGCAACACCGTCGTATAGAGATGCATGAACCCGGCCATGGGCACGACGTGGCCGATGGCATTCTGGACCGCCGCCAGATAGGTATGCAGATTGGGGTTATAGGGTGTGATGCGTGCCACGAGCTGGCTTTGGTGATACTGCGCACGGCGCGCGAGGACCGTGGCGGCAATCGACATGCCGACACTGCCGCCGATATTGCGCGACATATTGATGATGGCCGAGGCGTTGCTCGACTTGGATCCCGGCAGGGACGCGAATGCCAGCGTGTTGATGGGGATGAACAAGAAGGCGAGACCCGCGGCCTGCAGCGCGCGCGTCCAAACGAGTGTCATAAAGCCCGTGTGGGTGTCGAAATGCGTCATGAGCAGAGTCGCGAACCCGCTGATACAAAGCCCGCCCGCTATCAGGACGCGACCATCGAGGCGCGACACGAGCTGCCCCACCAAAGGCATCAGGGCCATGATGGCAAGCCCGCCCGGGGACAGCACGAGGCCGGCATCCATGGCCGTGTAGCCCAGGAGCGACTGCATGAAAAGCGGCAGCAAGGCGGTACTGCCAAGGAGCAGCGCACCAAGCATGAACATGAGGATATTGGCGGCGGCAAAGCCCCGATCACGAAGCAGGCGCAGATCCACGATCGGGTCCGCCTGGCGCCACTCGCGGATCGCAAAGACTGCGAGCGCCAGGATCACGGTGATGGTCATGGTCACGATGGCGAGGGAACTGAACCAATCGTCCCGCTGGCCACGGTCAAGCACCACCTGCATGAGACCAAGACCCAGGGTGATGAGCGCAAAGCCCACGAAATCCGCGCGCGGCGCGGATGCCCGCCGCGCGCTACGCGCCTGAACGAAGGACTCCGGGTCATGCACCAGCGCCTGCACCAGGGGCAGGATCAGCAGCCCGACCGGGACATTGATGAGAAAGATCCAGCGCCAGCCTATATGGTCCGTGATCCAACCACCAACCGTGGGGCCGATGGCCGGCGCAAACACCACGGCCATGCCATAGATCGCGAACGCCATACCGCGCTTGGCGGCGGGCGCGGCGTCGGTGAGGATGGCCTGGGCATTGGGCTGCAGTCCGCCGCCGGCAATACCTTGCAGGGCCCGGAATAGCACGAGCGCCGGAAAATTGGGACTAAGGCCGCATAATAGCGAGGTCAGCGAGAACGCGGCGATACAGCCCATGAAGTAGCGCTTGCGTCCAAGCGTCGTGGCCAACCAGCCGCTCAAAGGCAGAATGATGGCATTGGTCATGGTGTAGGCCGTAAGCACCCAGATGGCCCTGTTCTGGGAGATCGCCATGCTGCCCATGATGTGCAGCAACGATACGTTGACGATCGTGAGGTCCAACACCTCCATGAACGCCGCGACGGCGACCACCAAAGCGACTGCCCAGAAACTCGTCGCCGGTCGTCCGGGGTCTTTCATGGGCGGCGGCACGGCCGCTTGCGCGTAAGGCGCGCACCCCCGGTGTCGGGGCGACAGCCACCCCGGCCCAATGGGCGTGCGCCATCTCGCCATCCCTCGAGGGGCCTGAAGGGGATCGTGAAAAGTGGCCTGTCGGCCGATGTGCGATGTCCGTCCATACCATGGCCTCGAAGGCGGCCCGATGGGCCTGACCATCCGCCACCTGATCGCAACCGGGCACATGAGCGGACTCGCGCAGTATGGCAAAGGTGGGGTGGGGCTTCAAACAGGGGGGATCCAGGGCCACGCTTTTACACGGCGGGCGCCGTCATGGGCGCATACCACAGGGCCGGCGCCCGCGGCCGAAGGCATCGTTATCGATCCCCGGAAAACCAGACGCATACCCCCTCGCCGAGGCCCCTTGCTTATAGGGTTCGGGTGGCCCCCTTGACGGCCTCCTCCGGCACCCCTATCGTTGCCCTTGGAAGTCCCTTCTCATGGCCGCACCTAGAGGGCGACAGCGATGACCAACCGCGATTCCCCCCACCTCCTGCGCATCCTAGAGGAGCGGCTCTTGAACTGCAGCCAGAATCCGGACGAACCCAGTCCCGCCACGCTGCTCGCGGACGACTTCTATGAGATCGGCCGTTCCGGGCGGCTCTATGATCGAACCGAAACCCTGAGGCGACTGACCGGCAAACGGCGCCGCGAGACCACGATCCGCGATTTCCAGGTGCGCTTTCTGTCCCCGGAGGTCGCCCTGATCGTCTATCTGCTGGTCGATGCCGAAGAGGAGGAGGACGACAGGGCGGCCAGCTGGCGCAGCTCGGTCTGGCGATGCCAATATGGACGCTGGCAGATCCACTTTCATCAGGGGACGCCGGCGGCTCACCTGACCGACGAGCCCGCATCCTTCCTGCCCTGACGACCCGCCCGCCCTGACCGACGGGCGACGTGCGCGGATCGAACGATACGCGACCGTCAGACCCGCGGCGATCCCTCGTGGCTGTCACCCAACCGGCGCCTGTGCAGCGAGCGACGATAGCGGCGTACCAGCGAATCGATCGGCCCCGACAGGGCATAACAGAAAAACAGGGCAAACAGCACGCGCGCGGGATCGAGCGAGATCAGCACGAAGATCAGGACGATGGCAAGTACCGCGATAAAGGGCACCCGCCCCTTCAAGTCGATGTGTTTGAAGCTGTGGTAGCGGATATTGCTGACCATCGCCGCACCGATCAAGACGGTAACGGCCAAGGCCGTGGCGCGCAGCCACAGTGGCGGCGCGCCATAACCTTGCAGGACCCACACGAGACCGGTGACGACCGCCGCCGCCGCCGGACTCGGTAGGCCATGAAACGACAGGCGCCGGTCGGTGCTGGTCTGAATATTGAAGCGCGCCAGACGCAAGGCGGCGGCCGCCGAGTAGATGAAGGCCGCGAGCCAACCAAGCTTACCGAGTCCCGAGAGCCCCCATTCATAGACGACCAGCGCCGGGGCAAGGCCGAACGACACCATGTCCGACAGACTGTCATACTGCGCCCCGAAATCGCTCTCGGTGTGCGTCCAGCGCGCCACCCGCCCGTCCAGCCCATCCATGACCATGGCGATGAACACCGCCACCGCGGCGTGCCAGAACTCGCCCTTCATGGCCTGCACGATGGCATAGAAGCCGGCAAAGAGCGCCGCCGTCGTAAAGAGATTCGGCAGGATGTAGATACCCTTGCGCTTGTCTTCCATCATCGCGCCCCTCACTGAACGCGCGGGCCCCGACCCGCGAGACGGGCCAGGATCTGCGATCCGGCCTTTACCTTGTCGCCCAAGGCCACCTCGGGATGCGCCCCCGGCGGCAGGTAGACATCGACGCGCGAGCCGAAGCGGATGAATCCATAACGCCTTCCCCGGTCCACCACCTCGCCCTCGCCCACATAGCAGAGGATGCGCCGCGCGATCAGACCCGCAACCTGCACGACCACGACATCGTCTCCGCCCGCTGTCGTGATCCAGAGCGCGTTGCGCTCATTATGCTCCGAGGCCTTGTCCAAGGATGCATTCAAAAAACGTCCCGGGCTATACCAGCGGCGCCGAACCTGCCCGGCGACCGGCAAACGATTGGAGTGGACGTTGAAGACATTCATGAAGATACTGCATTTGATGGCCGGCCGTTTCAGGTACGGGTCCTCGGCCGGACCCACCATGATGACGCGCCCGTCGGCCGGACACAGGACCGCGTCCTGACCCTCAGCCAAGACGCGACGCGGGTCCCGAAAAAACTGTAGCACAAAAACCGCGAACAGCCACAAGGGTAGGGCCACCCAAGGCCCCCACCACCATGTGACGAGCGCGGCGGCGGCCATTGCCAGGGCGATATGCCCCCACCCTTCGCGCGCCAAAAGAGGGGGCGATGCCGCCCCCTCGCTGACCGTCTGTGACAAAGGGATGCTCAATTTTTCTCTTTGTCGACGATCTTGTTAGCCCCGATCCACGGCATCATGCCGCGCAGGCGTTCGCCGACCGCCTCGATCGGATGCTGGGCGGCCTTGGCGCGCAACTCAGGGAAGCGCTTGCCGCCCGTCTCGTTTTCGGCCACCCACTCGCGCGCGAACTGGCCCGACTGGATCTCGCCCAGGATACGCTTCATCTCGGCCTTGGTCGCCTCGTTCACGACCCGCGGACCGCGCGTGAGATCGCCGTACTCGGCGGTGTTCGATATCGAGTACCGCATGTTGGCAATACCGCCCTCATACATGAGGTCCACGATCAACTTCAGTTCGTGCAGGCACTCGAAATAGGCCATCTCCGGGGCATAGCCCGCCTCGGTCAGGGTCTCGAAACCGGCCTGCACCAGCGAGGTCACGCCGCCACACAGCACCGCCTGCTCCCCGAACAGATCGGTCTCGGTCTCTTCCTTGAAGGTAGTGGCGATGACGCCGGCACGCGCCCCGCCGATGGCCGCGGCATAAGACAGCGCCAACGCCTGGCCCTGGCCGGAGGCGTCCTGACTCACCGCAATGAGACATGGGACGCCGCCGTTTTGGGTGAAAGTGGAGCGCACCAGATGGCCCGGCCCCTTGGGGGCGATCATGATCACATCCATGTCCGCGCGGGGTTTTATGCGTCCGAAATGGATGCTAAAGCCGTGCGCGAAGGCCAGTGCCACGCCCTTTTTCAGGTGCGGCTCCATCTTCTCGTAGATCCCGGCCTGCAGCTCGTCGGGGGCCAGAATCATGACCAAGTCCGCGTCCTTGACCGCCTCTTCCACAGGCTTCACGGTAAGCCCCGCACGCGTCGCCTTCGCGGCCGAGGGCGAGCCCGCGCGCAGACCCACCACCACATCGACACCCGAGTCCTTGAGGTTGTTCGCATGCGCATGGCCTTGCGAACCATAGCCTATGATCGCCACCTTCTTCTTGCGAATGAGGCCGAGGTCGGCGTCCTTTTCGTAATACACTTGCATGCGATGTCCTCGCCCGGCGCAACCGGGCCATTATCGGGTTGAAAGATTCAGGGTGCGTCGGGAATGCAGGCGCCGTTACCACGCGCGATGCCGATGACCCCGGAGCGCACCACCTCCAGAATCCGCCGCGACTGCAGAACCGAGATAAAGGCGTCGAGCTTGCTGCCGTCACCGGTCAGTTCAATGGTATAGGCGCGATCCGTCACGTCTATTATACGCCCCCGGAAGATATCCGACAGACGCTTGATCTCATCACGCTCGCCGCCCTCGGCACACACCTTGATGAGCAGCATCTCGCGCTCGATACGCTCATTATCCGTCAAATCGACCAGCTTCACCACGTCGACGAGCTTGTTCAACTGCTTACGGATCTGATCCACCACGCCCTCGGACCCGCTCGTGACGAGTGTCATGCGCGACAGGCTCGGGTCCTCGGTCGGCGCCACCGTGAGCGAGGCGATATTGTAGCCGCGCGCCGAGAACAGTCCGGCAACCCGCGACAAGGCGCCCGCCTCGTTCTCCAGAAGTATGGAAATGATGTGGCGCATCACGCGAGTTCGCGATCTGTCGCCAGATGCATCTCGTGGTGGCCGGCTCCGGCCGCGATCATGGGGTAGACATTCTCCGTCTGGTCGGTAATGAAATCGAGGAACACCAGCCGGTCACGCTGGCCGAGCGCCTCCTTCAAGGCGGCCTCCACATCGTGGGGCTTGTCGATGCGCAGGCCCGCGTGCCCGTAGCTCTCGGCGAGCTTCACGAAGTCCGGCAAGGCCTCCAGATAGGAGTGCGAATAGCGGCTCTGGTAGAAGAATTCCTGCCACTGACGGACCATGCCCATATAGCGATTGTTCAGATTGACGATCTTCAGCGGCAGATCGTACTGCTTGCAAGTCGACAGCTCCTGTATGCACATCTGTATGCTGGCCTCGCCGGTGACGCAGGCGACCAAGGCGTCGGGATGCGCGAACTGCACACCGATGGCCGCCGGCAGTCCGAAGCCCATGGTGCCAAGCCCCCCGGAATTGATCCACCGGCGCGGCTTGTCGAATTTATAGAACTGCGCCGCCCACATCTGGTGCTGACCCACATCGGAGGTGATGAAGGCGTCGCCCTGCGTGAGCCGATAAAGGGTCTCCAGCACGAATTGAGGCTTTATGACCTCGGTATTGGCGCGATCGTATTGGAGGCATTGGCGCGCACGCCATTCCTCGATCTTGCGCCACCAGACACCAAGCGCCGCCTTATCCAAACGGCCGCCAGTGGCCTTCAGGGCGGCGAGCAGATCGCGCATCGCAAGTCCCGCCTCGCTTATGATGGCGATCTCGACCGGGACGTTTTTCTGAATGGAGGCCGGGTCGACATCGATATGGATGATGCGCGCATTGGGGCAGAACTTGTCCAGATCGCCCGTCACCCGGTCATCGAAACGCGCGCCGACCGCGAGCAGTACATCGCACTCATGCATGCCCATGTTGGCCTCGTAGGTCCCGTGCATGCCGAGCATACCCACAAACAACGGATCGGTGGCCGGAAACGCGCCGAGCCCCATAAGGGTGTTCGTGCATGGGGCGCCGAGCCAGCGCACGAGCTCGGTGAGCTCGCGGGCGGCATTGCCGAGCACCACCCCGCCGCCGGCATAGACCATGGGGCGCTTGGCCTGTATCAAAAGATCGGCGGCCTTGCGTATGGCGGCCGGATCCCCCTCGCGCACCGGTTTGTACGAACGCAGCGTGGGGTCCTTGGGGAAGACATAAGAGGTCTTGTGGGCGGTGATGTCCTTGGGGATGTCCACGACCACCGGACCAGGACGTCCGGTAGTGGCCACATGAAAGGCCTTGCGCATGATGAGCGCAAGGTCGCGGACGTCCTTGACCATGAAGTTGTGCTTGACGCAGGGCCGGGTGATGCCGATCGCGTCGACCTCCTGAAAGGCATCGTCGCCGATCAGATGCGTCATGACCTGGCCTGTGAACACCACGAGCGGGATGGAGTCCATATAAGCGGTGGCGATCCCGGTCAGGGCGTTGGTGGCCCCTGGACCCGACGTCACGAGCACCACCCCGGGCTTGCCGGTCGAGCGCGCGTAGCCATCGGCGGCATGCGCCGCGCCCTGCTCGTGGCGCACAAGGATGTGCTTTACCTCTTCCTGCTTGTAGAGGGCGTCGTAGATGTGCAAAACCGCGCCGCCCGGATAGCCGAAAAGGTACTCGACGCCTTCATCGTGAAGGCAGCGAACGAAAATCTCCGCTCCCGTGAGCTCCAAAACGATGTCACCCCGCGATTTATGACCTTTTTCGAACCCCTGATTCTCGGATAAGGAACGCCACCGGTCAAGACCTTGGGACACCGTCGCCTCAAGTGATACCGTACTGGGGTGCCTGCAGTTCTCTTCGCCGGCCTGGCGCTTACAGGGGCGCAATCGCTGGATCGGCTGGGATGAGCCCCGGGGCCTCCAACAGATCATCAGCCACTCCCACTTCCTGATCTTGCCCCACGTGCGGGTCACAAACCTCGCAGGCCACGTGCTGGCGCTTGCCTTACGGCAGGTGACGGCAGGTGACCGCCGATTGGACCGCCACCTACGGCGTCCAGCCCCTGCTGGCCGAGACCTTGGTCGACCCCGCCCACTTTAAGGACACTGCTATCGGGCCGCCCACTGGATCGACGTCGGTCTCACCACGGGCCGCGGACGCATGGATCGCCATCACGAACGCCATGGGGCAAGCCCCAAGCGCATCCAGCTCTACCCGTTGGTACCCGACACCCGACAAAGGCTCCTGCAAGCCCCGTAATTCTAGCGGACGCGCCGATTCGAAGCGGGCTTAGTTCACATTGAGAATTGCTGCTGCCAGCTATCGCACTTGTAGTTTGTCAGGAATTCGCACATAGTTTCATACATGAACACGAGGACCAAGACCGCCGAGCTGATACGCCAACATATTGAGGGGATGCCGATTGGGGAGCCTTTTACCCCGACCGCATTCCTGGAGTGCGGCACGCGTGCGTCCGTTGATCAGACCCTATCTCGCCTCGTCAAAACCGGATCGATCGAGCGTGTGACGCGCGGCGTCTTTGTGCGTCCCGAGGTCAACCGTTTCGTCGGCAAGGTGATGCCCGGACCACTGAAGGTGGCTTTGGCCGTTGCCAAAACCACCGGAGCCATCGTCCAGGTTCACGGTGCCGAAGCGGCGCGTCGGCTTGAGCTGACCACCCAAGCACCAACACAGTCCGTGTTCGTAACGTCTGGCCCGTCGAAACGCATCCGCGTGGGCAAGATGGAGATCCGCCTGCAGCACGTCTGCCAGCGCAAGCTGGCTCTGGCGGGGCGTCCAGCCGGACTTGCACTGGCAGCGATGTGGTATCTTGGCAAGAAGGAAGTCACTCCGGCCCTCGTCGAGAAGATTCGGCGCAAGCTGGGATTGAGCGAGTTCGAGGTGCTGAAGTCCGCCACCAGCTCAATGCCTGCGTGGATGAGTGACGCCGTCTTCCGGAACGAGCGGACGGCCGTTCATGCCTGAGTCCTTCCTGCACCAACACCAATACCCACATGAAGCCCTGGAAAGCGGACGGCCGTTCATGCCTGAGTCCTTCCTGCACCTGAAAGCTCAAGAGTAGTCCCAAATCTATCGGGCGCTGGCTTTGCAGCTTGCCCGCTCGCCCGTCGTGCTGGAAAAGGATGTCTGGGTCTGCTGGGTGCTGCAGACCCTGTTCACCATGCCCGGCCGACTTCCGATGGCCTTCAAGGGCGGCACCTCGCTCTCCAAGGTATTCGGCGCCATTGCCCGCTTCTCCGAGGACGTGGACATCACGCTCGACTATCGCGGCTTGGACGCTTCCTTCGACGCATTTGCCGAGGGCGTGTCGAGAAACCGGCTGAAAAAGTTCAGTGAGGACCTCAAATCCTGCGTGCGCGACCATGCCCACGGTGTCGTAATGCCGCACTTCCAAACGGTGCTGGCGGCCGAGTTTGATGCTGATGCATTCCGACTTGAAGTCAGCGATGACGGCGAGCAGTTGCGAGTGCACTACCCAACTCTGGAATCTCCAGGAGACTACGTGGGCAACAGCGTCCTGATCGAGTTTGGTGGCCGAAACATCACCGAACCGAACGAGGAGCACGAGGTGCGGCCCGACATCGAGAAGCATGTCACCGGCCTCAAATTCCCTCGCTCGACGGTAAGCGTGCTGTCCCCGGCACGCACGTTCTGGGAGAAGGCGACGTTGATGCACGTCGAGTGCCAGCGCGACGAGTTCCGCGTCTCGGCCTCCCGCCTGTCACGCCACTGGTACGATCTGGCAATGCTGGCCGATCAAGTCCACGGGCAGGCCGCTGTGGCCGATCGCGCTCTGCTCGCAGATGTCGTTAAGCATATAAGAAGGTCTTCTACAGCGCGAGCTACGCCAACTACGACGCATGCCTGGTCGGGCAGCTCAAACTGATTCCAGGCGCGGCCGCGCTGGCCGCGCTGCGCGATGACTTCCAGCGCATGATCGGCGGCGGCATGTTCATCGGCGATCCTCCCGTTTTCGACGCCATCGTCGATCGCTTGTGCGCGCTGGAAACAGCGATTAATCAGTGACTCACGCAGGCGTTGTGCCAGCAGATAGTTCATGCCCGAGCCGAGTCGGCGATGACCTCGAACGTCCAGCCTTGGCGGGCGCAGTAGAGCTCCCGCACCTGTTTCTGCCGTTCCAGATCGTCCTTCTGGTCGCGGCTCGACACCCGAGCCTAGGCGATGATCTGGCGACTGGCCGCGTCTTCGGCGCGGAACATCTCCGGGCGCAGCTTGCCCAGGTCATGGCGGCGGTGTCCGCCCGCCGCATGCTCGGCCACCCGTTTACCCGCCGCTTCCCAGCGGCGCAGCGTCGTGATCGACACACCCCGCGCGGCAGCAGCCTCACCGATGCTTACCATCCTGTCCATTTTGTTGAGATTCGCATAGATATAGGTAGTTTGCAAGAGAGCTGCTCAAGCCCCGCCCGCTCCCCCCTAGACCCGGCGCCAGACCGTGCCCGTCGGCGTATCCTCGAGTACGATACCGCGCGCCTTCAGCTCATCGCGCAAGGCATCGGATCGCGCCCACTGCCGTTCGCGCCGCGCCTGATCGCGCAACGCCACCAACGCCTCGATATCCTCGTGGTCCCCGGTCCCCTGCAGGAATGCCGCCGGCGGTCGTGAGAGCAGACCGAGCGTTCCGGCCAACAGCCGCAGCGTGGCGGCGAGCCGCCCGACCGCCGGGGCATCGCCCTGTTCGCGCGCACGCTGGATGGCATGCCCGATCTCAAAAAGTACGGCGAGCGCCCCCGGGGTATTGAAATCATCATCCATGGCCGCCTCGAACCTGCGCGCGTAATCGCCATCGGTCTCGGCCGCCCCGTCCGGGGCATCCTTCAACGCCTGGTAGAGGCGCGTCAAGGCCTCGCGGCATTGCCCGATCGACTCGTCGTCGTAGTTCAGGGGGCCGCGATAGTGACTGGCGAGCAGGAAATAGCGCAGCACCTCGCCGTCGAATACCTCCAGGAGATCACGCAGTGTGCGAAAATTCCCCAGCGACTTCGCCATCTTCTCGCCATTCGTGCGCACGAAACCGACGTGCATCCAGGTATTGGCAAACGTTACATCATTGGCGGCCTCGCTCTGGGCGATCTCGTTTTCGTGGTGCGGAAAGGTCAGGTCGAGCCCCCCGCCATGGATGTCGAAATGGTCACCCAGGCAGTGCGCGGCCATCGCCGAGCACTCGATGTGCCATCCCGGCCGGCCGGGCCCGAACGGCGAGGGCCACGCAGGCTCGTGCGCCCGCGCCGACTTCCAGAGCACGAAATCCAGGGGATCATCCTTGGCCTCATCGGCCTCGACGCGCGCGCCCACCTTCAGATCGTCGAGCGTGCGTCCCGAAAGGCGTCCATAGCGGGGGAAGCGGCGCACATGAAAATACACATCGCCATTCGGCCCCTGATAGGCATAATCCTTGGCCATCAACCGCTCGATCATGGTCGTCATGTGATCGATGTAGCGGGTGGCGCGTGGCTCGTGATCGGGGGGCGCCACCAGGAGCGCCGCGGTATCCTCGGTCATGGCGGCGATGGTGCGTTCGGTCAGCGCCGCGATGTCCTCACCGTTTTCCTGGGCCCGATGGATGATCTTGTCGTCGATATCCGTGATATTACGTACGTAGGTCACACGATAACCGAGATGGCGCAAATAGCGCACCACCGTATCGAACACGACGAATACGCGCCCATGACCGAGATGGCAACGGTCGTAGACCGTGACCCCGCAGACATAAATCCGCGCATGGCCGGGCTCCAGGGGCACGAACGGGTCCTTGGCACGCGTCAGGGTGTTATAGATCTTGAGCATCGGTGCTTCCACATTCCAGCAGCCGCCGCGCCACGAGCGCGCGCGGCATCAGGGCCAGTATATCCTTCAGTTCCGGACCCGCGAGCCGGCCGGTCAGGGCCGCGCGCAGGCCATGAAAAAGCCGCCGGCCGCCATGGCCCGCGGCCTTCAGGACCGTCGGCAGATCGCCGGCCGCGCCGCCCGCGTCCAGGTGCGCTGCCGCCACGCGAAAGAATTCCGCGCCCGCCGCCCCGATCGCCGCGCGCGCATCCTCGTCCAGGGTCCGGCGCTCACCATACACGATCCCGGCCCAGCGACGGAAATCCTCCGGAAAGAGGGCATTGGGACGGACCGCCTCCACGAACCGCAGCCGGTCGGCCTCCGGGACATACTCCGCGACCCACGGCAGCCATTCGGTCACCGGGGTCCCAGCCATCGCCACCCGCTGCCAATGGAGCAGCTGTTCCCGGTCGTAGCGCGCCGGGGCATGCCCGATTCGCCGGCGATCGAAGGCCTGGGCGAGATCCATCAGGGGCAACAGTCGCTCCGACCCGACCACCGCACCCAGGCGCGCCAGGTAATTGATGACTGCAAGCGGCAGAAAGCCTTCCTCGCGCAACGCCGCAAGGCTGCCGGCCCCGTCGCGCTTGGACAACGGCACTCCGCCCGCGCTCAATACCAGCGGCAGATGGCCATACTCGGGGACCGGCAGTCCGAGGGCACGCAATATCAGGATCTGGCGCGGGGTATTGGCCAGATGGTCCTCGCCACGCAGCACCAGGGTGACGCCTGAGAGGGCATCGTCCAGGGCGTTGGCAAAGAAAAACATCGCCTCGCCCTGGGCGCGACGCACGACGAAATCCCCAAGGAGGCTGGTGGCCACACGCTGCGGGCCGCGCACGACATCGCAGAACGTCACCTCCTGCCCCGGCGGGACCCGAAAACGCCATACCGCCGCCCCTCCCGCGGCCACCCGGGCCAGCGCCGCGGCCGGATCGAGCGCCGCGCATCGCCCGCCATAACGCGGCGGCAGCCCCCGGGCGCGCTGGCTCGCACGTTCCGCAGCCAGTTCCGACTCCGTGCAAAAACACGGATAGACGAGGTTGTCGCGCGCGAGCTTCTGAAGGAAGTCGTCGTAGACCGCGCCACGCTCCGATTGGCGCCAAACAGCGGCCTCGTCGATATGAGCCGCGAACCCAAGCCACGCAAGATCGGCGCGCAGGGCGTGCTCGAACACGGGGCTCGCGCGCGCGCGGTCACTGTCCTCGATACGCAACAGGAATCGCCCGTCGGGCAGGGCGGCAAGCAGGCTAAAGAGCGCGGTACGCGCATTGCCGAGATGCAGGAGTCCACTTGGGCTCGGGGCGAAACGGGTTGTGGGCACATTCATCCCCTCATGATAGCGCGTCATTGCCCTGACCCGCCAAGTCGGCGACAATGCGCCAAACTTCACAGAGGATATCCCCATGGTGCACCTCGAGACCAACCAGGGCGTGATCGTGCTCGACCTCAATGCCGACAAGGCGCCGAAGACCGTCGCCAACTTCCTGGCCTACGCCCGCGAGGGATTTTTCACAAACACGATCTTCCATCGGGTCATCGACGGCTTCATGATCCAGGGAGGCGGTTTCGAGCCCGGCATGCGCCAGAAACCGACCCGCCCGCCGATCGACAACGAGGCTGACAACGGGCTGCGCAATGCGCGCGGCACGATTGCCATGGCGCGCACCAGCGATCCGCACTCGGCCACGAGCCAGTTCTTCATCAACGTCGCCGACAACGACTTCCTGAACTTCACCGCCCCCACCCCGACCGGTTGGGGGTATTGTGTGTTCGGGCGGGTAACCGAGGGCATGGATGTGGTCGATACCATCAAGGGCACCGCCACCACCAGTCGCAATGGGCACCAGGACGTGCCAGTGAACGACATCATCATCACCGGCGTGCGCCTAGACTAGACGCGTGAAGCCCCAGGCGTTCATTGCCGATCTGCATCTGACGGCGCAGCGGCCAGAGGCGATCGCGCTGTTCCGGGACTTTCTCGCGCATGCCCGCGACCGGCTCGATCATCTGTATATCCTCGGCGATCTGTTCGAGTATTGGGTCGGTGACGACGGCGCCGACGAGGCCGAATTCGCGCCGGTGGTCGCGGCCCTACGCGCGGCCACCGGCGCGGGCCTTGCGATCAGCATCCTGCACGGCAACCGCGACTTCTTGCTTGGGGAGCGGTTCGCCGCGCTCAGCGGTTGCCCCCTGCTCGACGATCCGCACGAGATCACCCTGTTCGGAACCCGGACCCTGATCAGCCATGGCGATGCGCTGTGTACAGACGATCGCGAATACCAGGCCTTGCGCCAGCAATTCCGTGACCCGCGCTGGCAACGGCAGGTCCTCTCCCGGCCGCTCGCCGAACGCGTCGCCATGGCCCGCGCCCTGCGCCAGGAGAGCGGCCGGGCGACCCCCGCCAAGGATGCCGCGTTGCTCGATGTCAATACCGCGGCGGCGGGCGCGCTGCTCGACCGTCACGACCTGCACCGCCTGATCCACGGTCATACCCATAGGCCCGGGGAGTACCTCGTGCCGACCGCCACAGGGCCGGGGGTGCGTATCGTGGTGGGGGACTGGTACGAAGGATCGAGCGTGCTGGTCGCGGGACCCGCGGGCCACGCCCTAGTCGCCGTTGCGGACTTCTCCCGGGCTGTAGCGGACGTAATGCGCGGGCAGGGTAAATAGGCTTCGTTTGACCGGGACGTCCTTCTTGTAACCGATCAGGACCTTCTCGTTCTCCTCGTAGTCCAGTATACGCACGGGGAAGCCGTAGGCGTATTCCCGATCCGGATCGAACACGTTATCGGCGAGATCGCAGGCGGTCTCAAGCCCTGCCGGCGTATTCGCCGCGGTCAGGGCCTGCTCCCCGGCGAGGGTATCCGAATAGGCCTTGAGGGCCGACACCACGCCCGGCAGGAGACCCTTGGCGGCCACGATGTAATAGCATTGATGATCATTCGTGTAGAGGCGATAACTCCGCAGCTTGTGGCCCTTGAAACGACCCTTGGCGTGCCCCCTCTGGACCGTTTCCTGCAGCTTGGCCGGCTTGGGGAGGGTGATGATATGGCTGCGGATGACGAGGATGGTGCGGTCGCTGTGATCGACGCTATAGATGATGCGCCGCTTGCGATCAAACAGGATGTAATTGCCGGTCCCGGTATCGGGATCGATGCGCAGATAGTGGCGATTGACGATGATACGCGTCGGAAACGGCGGTCCGCCGAGTTCCCGTTCCCTCATATTGAGGATCGTGGCGTGTGGTCCGCTGCGTCCGCAGGACACGAGCGCCAGGGCAAGCCCAGCGAGCGTAAGTCGCGTAAGAGCCTGGCGGACCCTCACCGTACCCCCTCCACGGCCGCGACCGCCCGCAGGCCGGTCTCGAGATCGGCCATCAGGTCATCGCGGTCCTCGAGACCTATGGAAAGGCGGATCAAGCCGTCTTCCACGCCGCCCGCGCGCCGCGCCTCGGGGGTCAGCCGACCGTGGGTCGTGGTGGCCGGATGCGTGACCGTGGTCTTGGTATCGCCGAGGTTGGCGGTGCGCGACAGCAACTGACAGCCGTTTATGAACGCAAACGCCCGGCGGCTATCGGCGTCCTTCAAGGTGAATGACACCACACCCCCGCCGGCCGACTGCTGGGCGCGCGCCAGATCGTATTGCGGATGGCTCGCGAGATAAGGGTAGAACACGCGATCGACAAGCGGCTGCGTCGCAAGCCACTCTGCCACCGCGAGCGCGGTCTCGCTGTGTGCCTTCATGCGCAGCGACAGCGTCTCCAGGCCCTTCAAAAAGATCCAGGCATTGAACGGGCTCATGACCGGGCCCGCAGTGCGCACGAACGGGAAGATCTCGCCTGTCACGATGCGCTCCTCGCCGACGATCGCCCCACCCAGGGCACGCCCCTGACCATCGATGTACTTGGTCGCCGAATGGACGACCAGATCCGCCCCCAGCGCGAGCGGCCTTTGCAGGACCGGCGTGCAGAACGTGTTATCGACCACCAGTTTGGCGCCATGGCGGTGGGCGATCCCGGCCAGGGCCACGAGGTCGCCCAACACGCACAAGGGGTTGGAGGGCGTCTCCAGGAACAAAAGGCGCGTGCGGTCGGTGCATGCACCCTCCCAGGCGGAGATGTCGTCGAGCGCCACAAAGCTCGTACTCACCCCGAAACGCGCCAACATCTGGAACAACGCGACAGACGGTCCGAATACGCTTTGCGAGACCACGACGTGGTCTCCGGCCTTCAGAAGCGCCATGCACACCGACAGGATCGCAGCCATCCCGGAGGCCGTCGCCAGTGCCCGCTCGCCGCTCTCCAGGACCGCCAGCCGCTCCTCGAATATGCGCACCGTGGGGTTGCCCGTGCGCGAATAGATATTGCCTTCGGCGCGCCCGGCGAAACGGTCGGCGGCCTGCTCGGCGTCGTCGAAGACGTAGCTCGACGTAAGAAACAAGGGCTCGCTATGCTCGCCTTCATGGGTCCGGTGATGACCGGTATGAATCGCGAGAGTCTCCATCCGACCCTTCAAGTGGTCATCCATTAGCCACCCCCCTTCCCGTTTTTCAACTAGTAGTACGTATGGAGTTCCGTCGATACGAGATCGTTCATGGGGCTCGTGCACTTCGCCGCATCCCCGCGCACATGCTCCACGTGCTCCAGGTAACTCTTATCGACATCACCCGTCACGTACACCCCATCGAAACATGAGGTATCGAAGCGTGTGATGCGCGGGTTGCCTTCGCGCGCCGCCTCGATGAGATCCTCCAGGTCCTGATAGATCACCCGGTCCGCGCCTATGGCGGCCGCCACCTCCTCTGTGGTCCGGCCGGTGGCGATGAGTTCCCGCGCCGAGGGCATATCGATGCCATAGACATTGGGGTAGCGAACGGGAGGCGCCGCGGAGGCGAAGTAGACCTTGTTCGCGCCCGCCTCGCGGGCCATCTGAATGATCTGCATCGAAGTCGTGCCGCGCACGATGGAGTCGTCGACCAGCATGACGTTCTTGCCGCGGAACTCGAGGTCGATGGCATTCAGTTTCTGGCGCACCGATCGATGCCTCTGCGCCTGGCCCGGCATGATGAAGGTCCGCCCGATATAGCGGTTCTTGATGAAGCCCTCGCGATACTTCACATCGAGTTCCTTGGCCATCTCCAAGGCCGCCGCGCGGCTCGTATCGGGAATCGGGATGATGACATCGATGTCATGATCCGGCCACTCGCGCAAGAGCTTGCGCGCCAGCCGCTCGCCCATGCGCAGGCGCGCCTTGTAGACACTGATCCCGTCCATGATCGAATCCGGGCGCGCCATGTACACGTGCTCGAATATGCATGGCGCATGGCGGGGATTCTCGGCGCACTGGCGCATGGACAGGCGGCCGGCCATGTCCACGAACAGGGCCTCTCCGGCCTGGACATCGCGCACGAGACCGTAACCAAGGACATCCAGCGCCACGCTTTCCGAGGCGAACATATGCTCGGGCCCCTCATCCGTGTCGCGTCGACCGTAGACGAGCGGCCTGATCCCGCAGGGGTCGCGGAACGCGACGATCCCGAAACCCGAGATCATGATGATTGCCGCATAGGCACCGCGCACGCGCCTGTGGACGGCGGCGATGGCCCGGAAGATGTGCTCGGGCGTCAAGGTCACGCCACCCACCTTCTGCATCTCATGGGCGAATACGTTCAGCAATACCTCGGAATCCGATTCGGTGTTGATGTGGCGCTGATCCTCACGAAACAGCTCATCACGCAACTCCGCGGCATTGGTGAGATTGCCGTTGTGCGCTATGGCAAGACCGAACGGCGAGTTGACGTAGAAGGGTTGGGCCTCGGCCGACGAGGCGCAGCCGGCCGTCGGGTAACGGACATGCCCGATACCCATGTCCCCTCGCAGCGCCATCATGTGGGAGGCCTGGAAGACATCGCGCACAAGGCCATTGTCCTTGCGCATGTAGACCCGTTTGCCGTCGCTCGTAATGATGCCGGCCGCGTCCTGACCCCGGTGCTGAAGCACGATGAGGCCGTCATAAAGAGCCTGATTGACAGGACTCTTTGCCAGTATACCGACTATCCCGCACATGATCGCGACCCCTCGGGGAGCGCTGAAAAGCTACCTAGTTTAGCCATAGCGGAGATTGCGGGCAACGTCCGCGGGCAACCAATGGGCCACATAGAGGGCCACTTGCTGAAAATACCCCACGAACAACGAGTCATGCCAGCTGGGATAATTGGGGAACGGCGTGAGACCGGCGAGCAAGACCATGAGGACCACGACCAGCGCCCCCTTCAGAAAACCAATGGCGCCCCCCAAAAGCCGGTCGGCGGCCTGCGAGCTGATCTTGAGCCAGGCGGCGCGAATGAAGTGGGATACGATCGCCAGGACCACGAAAGTGGCAAAAAACAGCAGAAAGAACACCACCACGGTCCGTAGATTCGCATCCTTCAGGTGACCCGCGAACCAGCCCGTGAAATCCCCGGAGAAAAGCCAAGCCACGACAAAGCTTAGGACCCACGTGAGAAACGACAAGACCTCGCTGATGAAACCGCGCAACACGCCCACGAGCACAAAGAGACCCACGACCAGAACGATAACGATATCCACCCAATTCATCGCGCTGCCGTCGCCTCCTGAATCACGAACCCTTGAATGCCGTCGCGCTCTTTGACGGCCTGCTGCGCGCCCTGCGCCCGTCTCTTGCCATAGGGACCGAGGATCACGATCACCCCGCGGCTCTTCGCAAGCCGGGTCAATTTGACGTGCGCCGGGAAGCCCTGCCCCTTCAGCCGGTGCGCAAACATGATGCCGTCCGCGGCATTCACATAGGCGCCGACCTGCACATACCATTGCTGGACGACCGGCGCCGGCGGAGGTCGCGTTGGGGGTGCCGGCAAAACCGGCGTCCGACGCGATGGTACGGACCGCGGCGCTTGGGCATCGGCCACCGGCGCCGGCGCAATGGAAGACGCGATCGGCGCGGGGCGGGTCGGCCGCGCCGGAATGTCCGCCATGACCGCCCGCACACCGTGTGTGGCACGACGCACGGTCAAGATCTCGCGGCCATGGACCGCCGATGGCGGCCGCTGTAACAGTATCGGCAGGACCACGACCGCCACGGTCACGAGAATCGCGGCGCCCACGATTCTGCGCTTGGCATCAAACGACCCGTCCTCCCCCACCGCCTCCTCTCCGGTCCTGCATGAGGGCGAGTATAGCACCGACCGTCTTGAACGACCCAAAAACGACCACCCGGTCGTCGTGTCGCGCGCACCCCAGGGCTGCCCCGTAGGCATCCACCGGGTCGTCATAGAGTCCGTCGGGGATCACGCCGACGGTCCGCAGGGCGGCCTCCAGGGACGCCGCCGCGGCCCCCCGCGGATCATCCAAGGATGCCAGGAACCAGCCGTCGAATGACCGCCTGAGGGCCGCAAAAACCTCGATGATCGGTTTGTCCTTGAACATACCCACGACCGCCAGCGTGCGCCCCGCCACACGCTGCTCGTTTAGGGTCAGCGCGAGCGTATGCGCGGCCTCCGCATTATGGGCGACATCGAGGACGACACGCGGCCCCGGTCCCGGCAGGGTCTGAAAGCGTCCGGCCAGACGCACGGCCTTAAGCCCCGCGCGCACATCCTGGGCGGTGAGCGCAAGACCCGGCAGGGCCTCGGCCACGGCCAGCGCGCACGAGGCGTTGGCCAACTGATAACGGCCGCGCAGGGCCGGATAGGGAAGATCGCGAGCGCCCGCGGCGCTCAGGAAGCGCCACGCGGACTCCGACTCCTCGTAGCGAAAATCGCGGCCCGCGATCACGGCGCGCGCGCCCATGCGTTGCGCCTCGTGGCTCACCGACTCCGACACGTCGAAGCCGATGACCGCCGGACGGCCGGCGCGAAAGATGCCGGCCTTCTCACGTCCTATCGTCTCGCGGTCCGGCCCCAGCCAGTCCTTGTGATCAGTGCCTACCGAGACCACCACCGCCACATCGGCGTCGACGATATTGACCGCATCGAGGCGGCCACCAAGCCCTACCTCCAGGATCGCCACATCGACAGCGGTTTGCGCAAACAGCCACAGCGCCGCCAATGTGCCAAACTCAAAATAGGTCAGGGACGTGTCGCCGCGCGCCTCCTCGACCGCGGCAAAGGCCTCGCACAAGGCCTCGTCGGTGGCCTCCTCGGCATTCACGCGCACCCGCTCGTTGTAGCGCATGAGGTGCGGCGAGAAATAAGCGCCGGTGCGATAGCCCGCCGCCCGATAGCAGGATTCCAGGATGGCGGATGTCGAACCCTTCCCGTTGGTCCCGCCGACGGTGATGACCGGGCATGACAGGGGTGTCATCCGCTCATAGACCGCGCGCACCCGGCGTAATCCGAGATCGATGCCGCGGGAGTGGAGGCGGTCTATGTGGACCAGCCATGCTTGAAGGGTTTCGTGACTCAGAGATCTTTGTGCAACGCGTTGGTGGTATGGGCGACAAGCGGCCTGTTGGTCATGATCGACAACAGCCGGGAGATCGTCTCGCGCAGCTTGTGGCGATGCACGATCATGTCGATCGCGCCGTGGTCGAGCAGGAACTCCGATCGCTGAAAGCCCTCCGGCAGGGTCTCGCGCACGGTCTGTTCGATCACGCGCGGGCCCGCGAATCCGATCAGGGCCTTGGGCTCGCCTATGATCACGTCTCCGAGCATGGCGAAGCTCGCCGACACCCCTCCCATCGTCGGGTCGGTGAGCACCGAGATGAATGGCAGTCCCTCGTCTGCCATGCGCGAGAGCGCCGCGCTGGTCTTGGCCATCTGCATGAGCGAGGTCAGCCCCTCCTGCATGCGCGCACCACCACTGGCCGCGAAACAGACAAAGGGCCAGTGCTCGGCCAGGCAGACATCCACGCCGCGCACGAAGCGCTCGCCGACCACCGAGCCCATGGAGCCGCCCATGAAGGCGAACTCGAAGGCCGCGGCCACCAGCGGCAACCCCTGCAGGCGCCCCTGCATCACGACGAGCGCATCCGACTCCCCGGTGGTCTTCACGGCATCGGTCAGACGGTCCTTGTAGCGCTTGCTGTCCTTGAACTTGAGGAAATCCGTGGGCGCGAGATCGCCACCAATCTCGGGATGATCCCCGGCATCGAGGAAGGCGGCAAGCCGCTTGCGCGCCGATATGCGCATATGATGATCGCAACGCGGGCACACGCCCGCATTCTTTTCGATCTCGGCGTGATACAAGACATTGGCGCACGCCGGACATTTGCTCCACAAGCCCTCGGGCACGGCCTTCTTCGCCACCCCCCGGCTCTTGATCTTGGGGGGCAGAAGCTTGTCGAACCAACTCATGATGGCTTCCCCCCGCCCCGTACGAGGGCCGCGCGCAGGTCACGCACGAAGGTCTCGGTATCAGCGATCGCCGCCTCGGTGGACGTCCCGGCCGCCATCTTCTCCACGATCGCGCTGCCGACAATGACAGCATCGGCGAAGCGCCCCACCTCGGCCGCCGAGCGCGCGTCACGAATCCCGAAGCCCACGCCCACGGGAAGCGCCGCGCTCTGGCGCACGATGGCAAGCCGGGCGGCGACTTCGGCCACATTCAGGTGGCTCGCCCCGGTGACCCCCTTCAAGGCCACATAGTAAAGAAAACCCGTGGATGCCGCGCCGATCACGGCGAGCCGTTCCACCGATGTCGTCGGCGACAGCAGAAAAATCGTATCGAGACCCGCGCGCGAGGCCTCGGCGCGCCATTCGGCGGCCTCCTCGGGGGGCATATCGACGAGCAACACGCCATCGACACCGGCTGCCTGGCAGGCCCGTGCAAAGACCCCATAACCCATGACCTCCACCGGGTTCACATAGCCCATGAGGATCACCGGCGTGCGCGTATCGTCGCGCCGGAACGCCGCCACCCGATCAATGATGGCGCGGGTGGTGGCGCCGGCGGCAAGCGCCCTTTGGTGGGCCATCTGGATCGCCGGACCGTCCGCCATGGGGTCGGAAAACGGCATGCCGACCTCGATCACATCGGCACCCGCGCGCACCAGGGCGTGCATCAGCGGCACGGTGGCCGAAAGTGTGGGGTCGCCACCGGTGATGAACGGGATCAGGGCCGCGCGCGTGCCGGCCAGCGCCGCGAACGTATCCTTTATGCGCGACACGTCTTCGCCCCCTCGTAGGCCGCCACGGTCTCCACGTCCTTGTCCCCGCGACCCGACAGATTCACGATCAGCGCCGCCTCCGGCCCGAGGCGCGCCGCCAGGGTCTGGGCATAGGCGAGCGCGTGGCTCGACTCCAGCGCCGGCAGGATGCCCTCGAGGCGCGTGAGCGTATGAAAAGCCGCCAGCGCCTCTTCATCGTCGACCGCCACGTAGCGGGCGCGCCCACTATCCTTCAGCCAGGCATGTTCGGGTCCCACGCCCGGATAGTCGAGGCCCGCCGAGATCGAGTGCGTGTCGCGAATCTGCCCATCCTCATTGAACATGAGATAGCTGCGCGCCCCGTGCAATACCCCACGTCCGCTATCGGCCGTCAGCGGCGCCGCATGCCGGCCCGTCGCCAGCCCCTTGCCCGCCGCCTCGACACCGTAGAGCGCAACCTCGGCATCATCCAGGAACGCATGGAAGAGCCCAATGGCATTGGAGCCGCCGCCCACGCACGCCACCAGCGCGTGCGGCAGCCGCCCCTCGCGCTCCAGGAACTGGCGGCGGGCCTCCTGCCCGATCACCGCCTGGAAATCGCGCACCATGGCCGGATAGGGATGGGGTCCACTCACCGTCCCGATCACATAAAAAGTCTCGTCGACCGTCGTCGCCCAATCGCGCATGGCCTCATTCATGGCATCCTTCAGGGTCTGTGAGCCGAGCGTCACGCTCACCACCTCCGCCCCCAAAAGACGCATGCGCCGGACATTGGGGGCTTGGCGCGCGATGTCCTCGGCACCCATATAGATGACGCACGAGAGCCCCAGACGGGCGGCCACGGTGGCGGTCGCCACCCCATGCTGGCCGGCCCCGGTCTCGGCGATCAGGCGCTTCTTGCCCATGCGCCGGGCAAGCAAGGCCTGGCCTATCGTATTATTCACCTTATGAGCGCCGGTATGATTCAAGTCCTCGCGCTTTAGGTAGATGCGCGCGCCGCCGGCGTGCGCGGTCAGGCGCTCCGCGAGGTAGAGCGGCGACGGCCGTCCCACGTAATCCCGGAAATCGGCGGCAAGCTCCGCGTGGAAGGCCGGGTCGGCACGCGCCTCGCGGTACGCACGCTCGAGATCGGCGAGCGGGCCCATTAAGGTCTCGGCCACGAAACGGCCCCCATAAGGCCCGAAGTGCCCGCGCTCATCCGGCTGTTCGTAACTCATGCCTCTCCTCTTGCGTAGCGGCAGAACTCGCGCATGCGCCGTTCATCCTTGATCCCAGGCGCGCTTTCGACGCCACCGCTGACATCGACCGCGTAGGGCCGGACCTGATCGATGGCCGCCGCCACATTCGCCGGGGACAGGCCGCCCGCCAGAATCACGGGCTTGCCGAGACCGCCGGGGATCCGCCCCCAATCGAAGACCTGTCCGGTCCCGCCGGGGCGCCCTTTTTGGTGGGTATCCAGCAGCAGGCCCTGGGCGGATGCATAATGCGACTCGGCCGCGCGCACATCCACCCCCTCCGCCATGGCGATCGCCTTCAGGTACGGCCGGCCATAACGCCGGCACTCTTCCGGCGTCTCCCGGCCATGAAACTGCAAGGCATCCAGCGCCACGTCCCTCAATACCGCCTCGATCTCCCCGGGCGTGGCATCGACGAACAGCCCGACGCGCGTCACGAACGGGGGCAGCACGGCCACAATCGCCCGCGCGTTATCGATCGTGACATGGCGCGGACTCGACCCATAAAACACAAGACCGATGGCATCGGCGCCGGCCGCGGCCGCGGCCGCGGCGTCTACGGGCCTGGTGATCCCACAAATCTTCACGCGTGTCGGCATAGGGCGATGGAGTGTATCAGAGGCGTGGCCCCCGGCTTAAGTCTTGGACGCCTGGTAGGCCTCGAAATGCGTCCTGAAGAGTCTCTCCAGATCGTCGATCACCTCCGCATTCGGCCGCCCTCCGATGACATTCTGGGCCATCAGGGTCGAGGTCTCGTTTAGCATCTTCCCGCGATCCAGCATGGGATAGCTGGCCGCGAGCCGCTTGATGGCGCGCACCACGCTCTCCTCGTCAGGCCGCGGGATCGGCAGGGGTTCGGATGGCGCCGGGGGTTTCACGCCGCCGAGCCGCACGTGCAGGAATTCGGCGAACGCCAGGACCTGCTCCTGGCCCTCGTCCGGAAGATCACGCACCACCGCCAGCAGGCGTTTCTCGAAGCGATCCACGGCTACTCACCGATATTCAATCGGAAGACCGGCATCTTGCGCCGTTCCCTCATCAAATCGAGCTCTTTGACGAGCGCCACGATCACCTGGTCTGTCGTGCGCTGCGTATCCCCCCAATGCCGGCGCGCCTCGGCCAACAACTCGCCGATGTCGGGCGGCGTCTTGCGCTTGGCCTCCATGATCATGTCCTCGATCATCCCGGGCTTTAGTTCCGGACGAAACAACAGGCCATAGGCCAAGGGGTCAGGGCGGATGGCGATCCAGCGGCCGTCATCGTCGACCACGATCGGCTCCATGCCCTGGGGCAGGGTCGCGCTGCCATTGGCCATCACCAGCACCGGCCGGCCGTCGACTGCCTGGGCCAAGGCGTCCGCCTCCCCGGCCGGGGTCTTGTGGGCGGTCGTCCAGTAGGCATTATGAAAGGGCTCCGGACTCAGGAGTGCACCCTCATACTCGGCGAGCACCAGGGCCCCGTAGCCGAGCCCAACCATCGGCCGGCGCGCATCGCGAAATATCCCGATCAACCGCAACTCATCATCATGCCAGGGGTTTTTGTCATGATCGCCGGGCAGGGCCTGGCCTCCGAGCACGAACAGGGCATCGAACTGGCCGGCACTACCCGGCAGGTCCTGCCCCACGAACGGCCGGAAATAGGCAAAGCCGATATCGCGCTTCTCGAGCTGGTTTTCGATCAGCCCGAGGAACTCGGAATAGGTGTGCTGAACGACCGCGAATTGCTTCATGAGGCCTGCGCCTTGGCCACCGGCTCGACGCCGCCTTGCCGCTCGCAATGCGCATGCGCAAAGCGCATGAACTCCTCCACCGCCCGCAAGCGGAACTTCTGGCGTTGATAGACAAAGGAGAACGGGCGATCAATGGGCGGATCGAGTGGCAGGGCGACCAGGGTGCCAAGCCGCAGCTCCTTGGCCACCGTCGCCTTGGAGACGATGGATACGCCCAGGCCGGCCTCCACCGAGCTCTTGACCGATTCGGGGCTGCCAAACTCCATGCTGAGATTGAGGTCGTGCCATTGCAGGGCGTTGTGCGCCAGATAGTCGCTGATGACCTCGCGGGTTCCCGAGCCCTCCTCGCGCGCCAGAAAGGGGAGATCGAGGAGTTCGCGCACCGGGACCTTGTCGGCCCGCGCCATGGGATGGTCGGGTCGGCAGATGAACACCAACTGGTCTTGCCAGCAGACCTCCACCGCGAGGTTCTTGTTGGCGACCGGCGATTCGACGATGCCGATATCGACGGTATTGCTCTCCACCATATGCACGATGCCCAGGGAATTGGACACACTGAGACGGATACGCACATCCGGGTGGCGGCCCTGAAACTCGCCCAGAAGGGCCGGCAACACGTACTCGGCAATGGTGGTGCTGGCGCCGATGATGAGCACACCCGAGACGTCCCCGGTAATGTCGCGGACACGGATGTTCATCTCGTTGTAGAGGCCTATGATCCGGTCGGCATACTCAAAGACCCGTTCGCCGGCGGCTGTCAGATTGATGCGGTTGTGGGTACGATCGAACAGGCGGGTATTGAAGAATTCCTCGAGCTGGCGCACCTGAAAGGTGACGGCCGGCTGTGTCATGTGTAAGGTCTCCGCGGCCTTGGTGAAACTCAAAAGCCTCGCCACTGTATGGAATACCTGGAGTCGCCGGTCAGCCATGTCTCTTTCCACCCCTCGATCGCGCGCCCGTCGGGCCTTGTAGTATACAATGATTTAATGTCGAACGCCTGGAAACAATGGGATTTCTCGGGGGCTGGGCTCCAGTCGCTCAATCTCGAACTCGTCAAGCGCCTGCGCAAGCCTGGCGTGGCCTTCAGCCTGTGGGCTGGTTTTGCGCTCGGCCTCCATGCGTTTTATCTCCATGAACGGCCGCGCGCGCTCGGCTATCTGGCGGCGAGCCTCCTGATCGCGATCGCCGCGATCCTCTGGCCGTGGCCGATCGCAGCCGGGCTCGGCGCCCTGGATGTGGCTGTGGCGCTCGCCGACCTCGCGACCCTCGAACGGCGCCTGACCGCCTATAACAAGGCCTTGCGTCTGGCCCTGTCGCTGCGCAAGGAGGCCGCGCCCCCACCGGACTTTCGCGGCCGCTACACCGATCAGGACGCGGACATACACGACTACATGGCTGTCAAGGAGCAGGAACGCGCCGGCCATTCGACCAAACCGATACCCGCCGGCACGAGTCCGGGCGCGAGCAAATCCTTCCAGGAACAAGAGGCGGCCCTGCGCGCCCACATCAAGGGCCGCAAGTCCGTCAAAACCCCTCGATCTTAAGGCGCAGATCGTTGGCGCTCGAGGCATACTGAAGTGCGATGGCCGGCGCGATGCGCTTGGCCTTGACGAGCGCGAGCAGGCAGGCATCGAAGGCCAGCATGCCATCCTGCACGCTCCCGCGCTTCAGGACCTCCGGCAGATCCTTGATGCGCGCCGGGTCGGCGATCAGTTCCCGCGCCAACGCCGAGATCGTCAAGACCTCGCAGGCCACCGCCCGCCCCTGCCCATCAGCCCGCGGTAGCAGGCGCTGACTTACCACGGCCCGCAGATTCTGGGCGACCTTCACGCGCACCCCGGCCTGGGCCTCGGCGGGAAACGCCGTGATGAGGCGATTGACGGCCTCGGCGGCCGCCGGGGCATGGGCCGTGGCGAGCACGAAATGGCCGGTCTCCGCCGCCTGGAGGGCGGTCTCTATGGTCTCGATATCGCGCATCTCCCCGAGCAGGATCACGTCCGGGTCCTCACGGAGCGCGGCGCGCATGGCCTCGTGGAAGGTCGGGGCATCGACCCCGATCTCGCGCTGGGTGATGAGCGATTTCTGTTCGGCGAACAAGAATTCGATAGGGTCTTCGATCGTCAGCACATGCTTGGTCTGGGTCAGATTGACCTCGTTGACGAGCGCGGCCAGTGTCGTGGTCTTGCCGGAACCGCTGGCCCCGGTGACCAGTACGAGGCCGCGCTCCAGCTGCGTCAACTTCGCGACCATCTCCGGCAAGCCGAGGCTCGTAAGCGGCGGCACCACGCTGTGGATGACACGCAACACTAGGGCGACAGTACCGCGTTGCCGAAATATGTTGGCACGTACTCGCCCTATCCCCTTGAATCCGCGGGACAGATCGACCTGATGCTCGCGCGCGAAGACGGCCCGTTGCCGGGTGTCCATCATGGCCTCACCGATCTCCGCGACACGCTCCACCGTCAACCGTGGCCGGTCGTCAAGCGCGCGCAACACACCGTCGACGCGCAATATCGGATGATTGCGGGCACGCAGATGCACGTCCGAGGCCCCGTAGCGGGTAGCCTCGACCAAGACTTGGCTTAACCACTCGAGCGGCTCGCTCGGCGCGGCGGCAACCGGGTTCTCCATATAGCACCTCATTGTAGCAGGGGTGCAGGAAATGCAAGCGGATGAGACGGTTGCGACCGGCCCGTCCACCATCAAGACCCGTTCGACCGCATCCTTGTCGCGCAGGCGCTGCTCGAACCCATGCGGCTCATAACCCACAATCCGCTCGTCGCGCGCTACAGCGACACCATCATAAGCATCTGACCGCGCGATTGCGTAACCAACACCCAGGCATTATGAACCGGACCTCATCCCTGGAACAAAATCTCGCGATGCTCAAGTAAATTATCTTCCGGGTTGATCAAGCGGCGAGATTCCCGGACACCAGTTGACACACGCTGCCCTGCCAACGCCCTGACCCTCCTTATGCTGATGGTAACGCTACGGGCCTTCAGAGCGTCCGGCGGGAAGGGCTGCGGGGATGGAATTTCAGCGAACGGGCAAGCTACCCGCCGATCAGCGCCATGGCTTTGGCCCGAGCCTCGGCCAACTCGGCTGGAGAGACCCGGCCCTTGCGGTTGGCCTTGCGCGCAACCCAGTCGAGGCTTTTGACTTGGTCGGCCAAGGCCGCGCTCGGGCGAGCGCCGGCAATCATCACCTCGAACGGATAGCCTTTGATCGGCGTCGTCATGGGGCAGCAGACCATCAATCCCGTCTTGCCGTTGTAGGTCGCCAGGCTTAGGACAAGCGCGGGCCGCCGGCCGGCCTGCTCATGACCGGCTTGCGGATCGAAGTGTAACCTAACCACACCACCTCACCGGCCTCGGGCACGTAACGGCGCGCCATCACAACATCTCTTTGCCAACCACCTCACCAAAGCCCACTTCGCCATGTACATTATCGGGCTTTATACCATTCAGTAATTGCCCGAGATCGTAGCTGCCCATACGCACAGGCTCTATGATGACCCGCCCCCCGTCTTCCCGTATATCGACGGTATCATCCAATTGCAGGCTCGCAGCCTCCATAATGGCCGTCGGAATGCGCACGGAGGCACTGTTACCCCATTTCTTCACGATGGTCCGCATGGTGGTACCCATTGTATCTTCAATGTCGATACTATACCGAAGTGCACACCAGAATGAATGACAACGACGGTTCAGCGCGGGTCGTACCAGGCCCCGCGACCACGGCCGTGCTGATCAAGCGTGCCGCGTTCTACCAGCGCCCGGAAATGCTGCTCGAGCGTGTTGCGGCGGGCGCCGGTCAGTTTGATGGCCGCACCGATAGTCACGCAACCCTGCTCGCGGGCAAACTCGACGATTTATGAACGGCTCCCGCCACGCCTAGACGGCTATACGAATCCCGCTGAGCCGACGGCCGGCACGCACGCGCGCCAGCGTTGACTCTCAACGGCTTTTTGACCATCGCCCACGGACAGCTTTGCAAGAGCCCTGTGGTCCGGGTCGGGAGTTCGATCACCGCGCCACCAGCACTGGCAACCTTGCCGACGCCAATGACTCATAAAATGTCCTGGGGCCCGGCGCAGACGCTTTTCCCAAAGGTCCGCCGAAAGGCTTTATAGCGCAATGGCCCGGCCATGACGGTGTCGCCCCATGGTCACCACCCGGTTGGCCGGCATGCCGTGCTCCGTGCGGCGGTAGGCCACAAACCTGCGATGCCATTCCTTGAGGCGGGCGCGCAGCTGCTGGGAGCCTTGGGTCTGGACCCAGCGCAGGCGCTGGCCAGGGCCGGTTTCTTGACATCGGTGCAAAGGGAGGCGCCCTGTTCTTGACCCCCGGGGCGCAACGCCTTCGATTATCGAGAAGCCTCCCACGGGTTCAGAAGCGGCACACCGGTGGCCTCGAAGTCGACAAGATTACGGGTCACGATCGCCATGCCATGGGTCAGTGCGGTCGCCGCGATCAAGGCGTCGCGCTCAGCGCATGGGTCGGGTATGTGCAGGCGCGCGCACCATTGCGCAACCGCCGTATCAACCGGAAGAATCCGGCCATTGAATTCTGGCAAAACGCGCGTACCAAGCCATGCGCGCATGACCGCGCCTTGTCGAGGGTCTTTGCGTTCAAGTTGCAAAATACCGATTTCCAGCTCAAGGATGGTGATGGCCGATAGGTACAGGCGGCCTGCGTCGACACTGTCCGCCCACCGTTCCACATGGGGGTCGGCCTTCCCGGAGCGGATCTTGCGTAGCTCGGACACCACGTTGGTGTCGAGGACAAACATCAGGAAAAATCAGCCGGCCGGATGCCGACGCGGGCGCGGGGCGGATCAAACTCAATATCGGCGAGACCGGGCGTCGCCAATGCGTCGGCGATCTTACGACACCCACTCGTGATGCGCTGATAGTCCTCGATGCTGAGTAACACGTGGGCGGGCTTGCCCCGGTCAGTAATGAAGACCGGCCCCTCTAAGGCCGCTTTCTTGGCGCGGCTGGTGTCCTGATTGAACTCCCGACTGGAAACGGTGGTAATCGCCATGGGCGGCCCTCCTGTTTGCCTAGACACATCACTTATGTATAAACGTTACTACATCTCTCTCATTTCGTCAATAGGGCCGATTTTTGGCTCCCGTCACGGCTCAGGGAACGGCCTGGAGGCCGCCACGGCGCAATTTGGCGGGGACATAGAATGAGCGAGGGGCGGACATCGCCAGTCCTTGCTACCATGGAACAGGTCTGCCGGCATGCACAGGCCCACGGCGAATCCCGCCTCACAGGCGAGAAATCAATGCTCCGCGCGATGGTAGAGCGCCATATAGGCGGAATGGCTCAAGAGCGGCGTACGCGCGACTGCCAACACGTCCTCGAGATGTGCAGGGGTGCTAAGACCCACGAGGGTCGTGCCAAGCCCCGGCGTCGAGCGGTTGAATTGCAGGGCGCGCCGGGCATCATTGGCAAGGCCGGGCATGGCCTGCACGAGGATGTCGACCGACTGCCGGGCGAGATGCCCTTTGAACAACCCATGACTTGCCACGGTATAGAGGTTGAGCGCCAAGGCCGCTTGCAGGGTCGAGGCCTCGCCCCCCTCGCCAGTGATCTGGTTGAAGCGCGCGAAACCCTCCAGCATGACGGCGTTGAATGGCAATTCGATCACCGCGAAGTGATGGTCGCGCTCCGACCCCGTCACGGCCTTTGCCGCCTTCCCGGCGAGCGCCATGAGCGAGGCCAGCGACAGGAACGAGGCATCGTCGGTGGCCACGCGAAACGCCTGAAAGCTCGACACCCCGTAGTGGGCGATGGCGCCGTCGCGCACCGCCTCCTCAAGTGTCACGAACACCGTGGCGAGCTTATTGATCAAGGCCGCCTTGCCCGACACCGGGATGTGCACCTCCGGCTGATCCACGAGAAACGCATCCAGGGTCTCGACTCCCAGGGCCACGCGACTCTGTTCGATCTGGGCACGGATATGACCGGGACTCAAGACGTGCGCCCCGGCACAATCCTCACGCCGACCAAGCCCCTTGGCGATGATCTCGGCCTCTATATAGGCCTTGGGATCGGCCGGCGTTTCTCCGGGAAAGGTCACGAATCCGCCCTTGGACATGAGCCACAGGGCCTCGCGCTTCACGCCACCGTCCCATGCCCGGCGCAGACCCGCGGCGATGGCCGTAAGTGACCGACCATAACGATAATGGGCGGCGGTGTCGATGACATTCAGACCACTCGCGAGCCCCTTGTGAATGATATCCGCGATCGCCCGATCGGTGGCATCGTCGGCGGCCCCCGGAAAGGTCCCGAGGCCGATGGCGCTCAGCTTCACGCGCCCCTGAAAATCGCTGTAGTGGCCGGGATCGAGATCGCGGGCCTGGCTGTAGGCGCGCGTCGCCTCGGCGGTTGCGATCCCGGGGATGAGGCGCGCGGCGCGCCGGCCTAGGAGGCCCATAGACGCCTCTTCAGGGCCGGGTGACTGGAAAGCGCGGCGATGAGTTCGTGAATCACCGGGCGTACCGGCCGCTCCTCGCCGTATTCCAGGCGGTTGCGAAACAGGTTCTCATAATACGGTTCGTCTTCGTCCTCATCCCAGCCGACGGCCCGCAACGCCTGGCGGGCGGCCTCCGGGAGCGCCTCCGGAAGCGCGCGTCCCGACAGCAGCCCCCACACCCCGGTCCAGGCCCGCGCCAACAGCAAGGGGTGATAACCCCCGCCCCCGGTGGCGAGTACCGGCAATCCGGTGGCCACCACCCGCGCGACGATGCCCAGAAAACCGGCGGTCGACAACCGGAACCGGCCCAAGGGATCCCCGAACAGCGCATCGGTTCCGGTCTGCAAGACGATGGCGTCCGGCCGGAAGCGCTCCACGACCGGTTGCCATATGCCCGCGAAGACCTCGCGGTATTCCCGGTCATGTGTCTCGCGGGGCAGCGGGCAATTGAGGGCAAGGCCCAAGGCCTTGGGTCCCCCCTGGTCCTGGAGATGCCCGCCCTTGAAGGGATAGGCATAGGAGGTATCCATGTGCAGCGAGACCGTCATGACCGAGGCGTCATCCCAGAAGGCCTGCTCGACCCCGTCACCGTGATGGGCGTCGATATCGAGATACAAGACCCGCAGGCCCTCGGCGCGCAGCCTTAGGATCGCAAGCACGACATCATTGAAATAACAAAAGCCGCGCGCCGCGTCGGGAACCGCGTGATGCATGCCCCCGGCCGGACTGAAGGCATGACATCCCGCAAGGACCGCCTCGGCGGCCTGCAGGCTGCCACCGGTGGCAAGGGCCGGGGTGTAAAACACACCCGGAAAGTAAGGGTTTTCGATGGTCCCCAATTCGTGGCGGGCGCGATCCTCAGGGCGCACCCTCCCAAAGGCCTCGGCGCGCTTCAAGGCATTCACATAGTCGCGGGTATGAAAGCGGGTCAACTCGCCCACGCTCGCCGGGCGCGAGCGCACGAACTCGGAGGGCTCGAGCGCCTCATAGGCGGTGATCACATCGTAGGTCAAAGATACGCGCGGGATGGCGAGCGGATGGTTATGACCGTAGCTCGGACGACGGTAATGGGGGCCACCCACGAATACCGCGCGGCGCATGGTCCCCATCTCCATCCCGGTCATGCCTCTTCGAGCCCGTATTCCTTGATGGCGCGCGTGCGCATATAGAGATAAATGTGCCGAAGGGTGCGCACCGTCATCGCCAGCGGGTGGGGCGGCAACGCATCCTCGCGCCCGCCGGCCAGGCAGTTGCGGTAATACACGAGCTCGCGCAGGTTGTCGCGCACGGCGTTCAGCGATGGGTCCCCCTTGACGAAGACCTTGAAGACCTCGAGGGGATCGGCCTGCTCATCCAGGCCCGAAACCGGATGACCGGCGGTCTGCGCAAACACCAGCATCAAGCGATTGACGAGACAGAGCGCGCGCTCCACGGCAGGCGCAAGCTCCACGCACCCCTCGCGCAGGGCCCCCTCCAGGACGCCGATCTCACCATCCACTTCGCGCATCGTGGTCTCAAGTGCCGAGACTGTCATGCCGCGCTAGACCTCCCGTCTCACATTCCGTAGAATCCGCCCATCTTATCACACCGCCCCCATGACGGGCGGCGTCCGGGAGGCCCATGAAAAAGCTCGTGAAGCTCGTGCGTCTGAATAACCTCATCTACAACACCAATCGCGACCCCCAGGTCTATCGTCGCGTCCCCAAGAAGCCGTTCCGCATTCAGGCCCTGCTCGAAGGCGAGGGGCGCGTCCGCGCGCAGGTCGTGGTCGACGGGGAGACCCAGGCACGCTGTGATCAGCAAATCACCCTACCCAACACCTTTACCTGCGAGGTTGCCTTCGACACCGCCGGTAGCCGAGTGGCCACGCTGATCGTCGAAAAGGGCGGCGAGTCCTTCCGGCAAGACCTGCGGCTCGACGTCATGGAGCACGCCTGGATCGGCTGAGCTACCAGGCATACTGGGCGAGGAATTGCGGTAAAACGGTCACGATCTCCTCGCGCGTGTAAAAGCGGTCGGCTCGTGACATCCGCATCTCGTCTTGGATATCGGCGTCCCCGCCGAAACACAATACGGCGATCTGCAAGAGGTACTCCATCCGCAAGGTCCTGATCACGTCGATCGGATCAAAGACCTCGACCTCGTCGAGATCGAGCAGCAGGAAGCGGTAGAGCAGGATCTCGTTCCAATCGCCGGCCTCATCCAGCGAGGTGATCGCCACCATCTCCCAGTCGCTGGGGACCTGGGCCTGCAACCGCTCGCGCACAGCGACATCGGTGGTCATGAGCAGGAACCGGCGCTTGAGGCGCGCGGCGATCGTGGGGGTCGCCATCGGCTAGCCGCCCGCCTCGTCCTCGTCCGTCCCGGGCGTATAGAACTTCCCGAAATAGAAATCGCGGCGGTTCAGATCCTCATAGAGCGCGGCGCGCTCGCGCACCCCCTGCTCGACGATCTCGGCCATGAACGTCGCCTGCTCGCCATCGAGGATGAAGATACGGCCGACCAAGTCCTCATCGACGTCCACGATACGCGCGCTCAAGCCATCCGGGTAATCGATATAGAGAAGGTACGACCGGGTCTCCGGGTCCTCGGGATCGAGGGGCATCAGTGTGACCTTGCCAAGCCACGCAAGGCGTGCGGCCTGATTGAACTGGCGGATCTCGAGCTTCTTGCCCCGGCGGTACTTGTTGAGCTCGTTTTTGATCTGGCCTACGTCGGTAACCTTGATGGACTTCATGCGTACCCCCGCCAAAGCCCTTATTGTATGTCCGGGCGCCAAGACAAGAAAGGCGGCAGGCATACCACCTGCCGCCCTGATGCATCGCGAGAAAGCCTCAACCTTTGCGGCCCGCGACCTCTTTCATCACCTTGCGGATCGCACCTGGGGCACTCATGATATTCATGAAGCCGTGCGAGCCCATCATCGACGTATCGGGGAAATTGACGGCGATACGGTAGCGGGGACGCAGGGCGATGACCCGCCGCCCAACGACCATCATCTCATAAGGGAGATAGGCATAGCCGCGGTAGCGATGGACATCGATGATATGGAGGATATGGTGATCGCCACCCTTGCCGCTCTTGATCCCAAAGCCAAAGACCGTGGTCGGTTTGGGTGTCCCCGGGACATTCACCTCATAAACGAACGACGACGTCGCCACATGCTTCATGAGGTTCGCGCGGATCGTGTTCACCGCTGCCGCGTGGTTCGGGAACCGGCGCACATGGTCGACGTTATTGAAATACGGCATGAAGAGCGCGTAATGATAATTGCCGGGCTTCAACTCATCGCGCGTGAGTCCACGCCGCGACCCGAATGGGGTCTTGGCCCCCAGCGCCGTCTTTAAAGCCATCTCGGTCTTGGGCAAGGGGCGCAGGCCATAGGCGACCGCCAGATAATCCGGGTTCACGTACGACACCTGCCACTTGCCATGCACCTTCGTGATCGATACCCGTTCGACGGCGCCGAAGCCGCCGTTCTTGGCGTGCGCGGCGGCGTTCAGCATCTCCGGATAGGTGGCGCACACGATGGTCGTGCGCCGAAACGGCACATACTGGCCGACGACATGAAAACCATCTGCCATCAGGGCCTTGCGCGTGGCCGCCACGACCTGTGTCATGGCCTCCGAACCCGCGGCCGTATGGCCGAGAATGAAAGGTTTATAGCGTGTATGCGCTACGGCCACGGTACTGACCGTAAGCCCCGCCGCCAAGCAACATCCCAGCCACTGTCTTTTCTCCATGAATCACCCCTGTTCTCCGAGCTCTTAAGAGAAAAAGGGGGCGCGAGGCCCCCCATATTCACATGGTGTGAATGACAAGCGCTCTTATTGTTAGAACTTCCATCCCCAGTTCGCCTCGAGCTGGTACTCGTGCATCTCGATCTTGATCGGCGCACCCCCAAAAGCACCGGGGGCATTGCCGTAGAGGGCCTGCGGCAGGCCGTACATGGCGGCTACGCTCACATCCTGATGACGCGCGGTCCGCACTGTCACACCGGCCGTGACATGACGCTGGATGACGCCCGGGGCGAGGATGTTCAGCAGGAGCTGGTTCTGTTGAATTGGCTGGTTGTTGTAGGCGAAGCCGACGCGCCATGTGGTATTGCGGGTCGCCCGGTACTGATAGCCGATCTTGTAGACGTCGATGTCCTGCCAACCAAAGCCCGAGCCATTGGTCGAACCGAACGGGCCAGACACCAGATTCGGGGCGCCCGGAGCACCCGTGATGGTGGTCGGATCGCCGATTGCCGGCACGTCCCCGTAGAAAATACGCTGGAAATCGAAGGCGATTACCTGCCGGTTGGTCGGCTGGAAGGCCAGACCCACGACACCATTGGCGGGGATGTCCATGCGACCCTGATTAGCAAAGAGACCAGAGTACTTGGAGAACTTCGACATCGTCATGCGCGGTGAGAAAGCAATACCGACATTCAAACCCGGGAAGACCCGGAACTGGCCACCCACCTTGACACCGACTCCGTCGGAAGTGGCCACGCCGTTGCCGGTCATGTTGTTGCTGCTCGCCGAGAAGCCCTCGAAATTGTTCAAGCCATCCGCACTGAAACGCTGATACGCATAGATCAAGCTCAAACCGACGGCGTCATGGCGCAGGAAGCGGCGGGCGTAGGTCAATTGCAGGAACATCTGTGTGAGATTCACACCAGTCTGCCCACTGTAGAAGGGCCCCGCATGATAGTTGGTGCTCATACCGCCGTTACCATACATCGCAACACCAACATAGTTGTTTCTGCTCAGCTTCTGGCTATAGCCGATGTGCGGGATGAGAAAGAAATTCGTGCTGCTACCGTAGCTGCCGGGCTTGGGATATGTGTGGCCATACATACCGCCAGCCGCATAGCCGCGGAAGGGCCAGAATCCGGCCACACCCAGATCCAGGCGGCTACCCACGAAGGCGATGCCGGCGGGGTTGGTGGCCTGGATCATGCTGTCTTGAGGAAGGGCGGCGCTGGCACCGGCCATGCCGTCGCTGATGGTGCTGTATCCGAGCTGGAAATAACCGGCGGTGGTCGCCAGGGCGGTAGCGGGTAGGGCTATGGCGGCCGCAACAGCCGAGGCCAGCGCCCACTTCTTAGTGCTCACCATGATGTCCTCCTATGGACATGAATCACGAAGGGCGGCAGGGTGTGCCGCATCGTTCGCGTCTTTGTGTTTTTTCTCGTTAGAATTGTTATGTAGGGAACTCCCGACGCAAACAGACGGGGCAATATTCCCTAAGCGTCCCCTTCCTGTCAATATGCAAGAGGGAGACGATAAGTGGCCTGTACCACCTCATCAAAGGGTCGTCATAAGCCAAACTTTCTGGAAGACTCCATACAACATTAGGAGACACTTATATGCGTCCTCGATCATCCCTGGCGCCGGCGCTACTCATCGCGGCCGCCAGCCTTGGTGTCGCCCACGCGTCGGGCTTTGCGATTGCGGAGCTCTCGATCACCGGACTAAGCGAGGCCGATGCCCTGGTGGCGAACACCAACAGTCTCGGTGCGCTGGCCTATAATCCCGCGGCCATGGCCTTTCACAAAGGAGGGTATGACCTCGGTCTTCAGGGGATCTACGACCATACGCAGGTGACACCGGCGGGCGGCACGGGGACTGTGGCCGCGACCACCCCGCACTGGCAAACGATGCCCAACCTGTTCTGGTCGGACAAGATCGCGCCACACATACGTTTCGGGTTTGGTATAAATGAACCTTATGGGCTGCAGATCGCATGGCCCGCGCAAACTTTTCCGACACTCGCCCAGGGGGCCGCGTCGAAGCTTGCCCCGACCTACACGCAACTGCGCCTCTTCGATGTCGCGCCGAGCCTCTCGTACCGCTTCGGTTCGGTGGCCGTGGACGCCGGGGCTGACTACTACGACGCGCATCGCACGGTGCTCGGGACGCCGGGCGCGACCGTAAGCGGCTCCGGCGATCAAGTCGGCGCGCATGTGGGGGCCTTGGGCCGCTGGGGTACGGTGGGCGTGGGCATCAATTACCGTTCGGCGGTCAATGTGCCACTCGACGGCACATTCAGCGAAGCTGGACAATCCTCCATCCCTGTCAACGCCACCCTGCATCTCCCCTGGCAGTTGGCAGTCGGCGTGAACGATGCGCTCAGCGCCAAGCTCGGGGTCGAGTTCGACTTCGACCGCACCGGCTGGAGCCGCTTTAGCAACATTGTCGTGAGCCCCGCCCCAGGGGCCGACGTTGGTGGCGCGGCTTTAGTCACGAGCACCTACGACTGGCAATCGTCGAATGCCTACCGCGTAGGCCTGCACTACGCCCTGAGCCGTCATGTGCGCCTGCGCGCCGGCTATGCCTATGACGTGACGGGCGCCACGAATAGCAACTTCTCGGCACGCATACCGGATGCCAACCGCCAGGAGTTCAGTTTCGGGGCGAGCCAGCGGCTGGGGGCCTGGAGCCTGAGCGCGGGCTATATGTACGTGCTCTTCAATACCCGCACCTACGCCTCGACCACGCCCTTTACGGGCGCGGACCCGAACGGCACCAGCGCCTACAACGGGACCTACAAGACCCGCGCCCAGCTCTTTGGCATCAGCATCAGCCGCCGGTTCTCCTGAAGGAGAGACCGTGGCCATCCGGGGCCGAAGCGGTGATCGCTCCGGCCCCGCTCCCTACAAGGTCCCGATATCCTCGCCCGCCATCTGGCGCTTGACGATCTCGACGTCGCGGCGGTTCAAGGCAAAAGGGAAGGAGCGGATATCGGACGGACTGGAGTCGCCGTAGGGGCGATTGCAGGCCGAGATCTCCTCGTCATCCTTGCCCGGACATCCGGAGGTCTGAAAGGGCTTGCCCGAGGCGATGAGCTCGGCAAGATCCGCCTCAGTCATCCCGAAATCCACCACCCGGCCTTCGGCATCGAAGCGCATGTCGCGGATATGGCCGCCGGCGTAATCGATGATGAAACGCGCCAACTGCACGCGCCGCCACTGATCCTTGGGCACCGGTGCCCAATCTTCCATGAGCGAACCGCGCTCCGGGAAGAACGCGAACATGTGGTTGTGTCCGCCCATGTCGGTGATCTTCTGGGCCACCTCGAGCATCTCCTGCTCGGTCTCGCCCATGCCGCAGATGAGATGCGCGCCGAACTTCTCGGGCCCGAAGACCTCGGCGGCCCACTCCAGGGCCTGCCAGTACTTGGCCCACTTGTGCGGGCTGTCCACCGCCTTGCCGCGCGTCCGATCAAAGATCTCGGGGGTCACGGCATCGAGGGCGATGGTAAAGATATCGGCACCGGCATCGCGCAGCGCCACGAGGTCGGCCTTCTCCATGGTCGTGGGGTTGGACAGGATCGACACCGGGACATGGGGCACAGCCGCGGTCCAGCGCTTCAGCAAGGTCATGGTGTCCTGATCGGACTCGGGGTGCGTGATCATGGAGATGCACATACGCTGGAACTGCGCCTTGTCACTGCCCGCCTGCATGCGCTCTATGACCTCGTCATAGCGCACCGCCGGCCAGTCCACGCGGATGAAATTCCGATCGGCATAGTCGCGGGCCTCCTCGCGATGACGCGCGAGCCCGCAGTAGGCGCAATTGGCCCGGCAGCCTTCCGAGTAGGTCACGAGGAGATTCAGGCAATGCGTGCAACCGGTCCTGTGCATCTGGCCAGGAACGAGACCGAGGGTGATGGCAGCGGCCGTCGACATCTGCACATACTCCGGCGAGCGCATGTCTGGGGTTTTCACATGATAGTTCGGGCGGTAGAAGGTGATCGGCGTCACGGAGTCGGCGGTAGCGCTCATGGTGGGTCTCCTCAGCAGAACTTAACGTACGAAGTATTCACGAAACGCGATCCAGCCGCGCTTGTGGGTCTCGTCCAAATGGGCCGCCGGCGTATGCCAGCGCTCCATCAACCATTCCCGGCGCGCCACGGCGCGCGCCAGGCTCTCGGCAAACTCGTCTTGCATGTCCGCCGCATATTCGTCCAATGTCGTACCGCTGGCCAGAAACTCGGCCGCCGCCAGCCCCGCGCGCTCGCCCGACACCACCGCGCTGGCGATGCCGGCCCCGGTGATGGGATGGGTGAGGCCCGCGGCATCGCCCACGAACAAGATGTCGTCATGCACCAGGGGGGTACGTAGTCCACCGACCGGGATGCTGCCGCCGGTACGCCCCAAGACCTCCGCGCCCACGACCTCATCACGCATGAGTGTTGCGTGCAACCGTTCGAGCGGCGCCTTCAGGTCCCCCGCCAGGCGTCGATCCGCCCCAAGCCCGACATTGGCCACCGGACCGCGCGGGAACAGCCAGCCATAACCGCCGGGAAATTCATCGGAAAGCCAGATATCCGTGTCGTCATAAGGACGCTGCAGCGGCACCTGGTATTGACGCGTCTCCACGGTCTTCAGCGGCGCAAGCCCCACGCAGCGCGCAACCGTCGAATGCGGGCCGTCGGCTGCGATCAGGACCTTGTAATGGGCATGCTCGATGTGGCCCTCGGGGCCCCGCAGGACGGCCGCGCGCTGACCGTGCTCGAGCCCTTTTAGCGCGGTCTGGATACGCAACATCGCCCCAGCCTTGGATGCCTCGGCCGCCAACGCCTGATCGAACCTCGCGCGGTCGACCATGAGCCCCGGAAAATCCGAATGCTCGCAGGCCCCGGAGGGCAGCACGCTGCGCATGCCCGCAATCCTTTGCACGAGCGCCGGCTTGGCGTAGCGCCCCATGGTGAGCGGCACGAACTCCGCGCACTGCACGGGCTCGCCGATCGTGCGGCGCTTGTCGATGGCCAGCACCGAGAGGCCGGCGCGCGCCGCGACCGCCGCCGCCGACGCCCCGCCAGGCCCGAGCCCTATGACCAGGACATCAAACGCCGACGCGTTCATGACCTTGGGGCTCAAGCGATCTCAAGGCCTCATGCAACACCGCCTTGAGGTCCTCAGGCGTCAACAACAACATCTCGATCGCGCGGTTTTTAAAGAACGCGTCCACCGTCTCATCGACCCGCTCCAGCGCCAGGTCGCGCAGGGCGGCCTCGAGATCGACGATCGCGCGCCGCGGATTGATAAAGAAGTCCCCGGTGATGAAGACCTGCTTTAGGCGCTCGCGCGCCGTATCCACCGTCGCCATCACCCGCACCAGTCCGCCTGCGGTCTTGCGCATGGCGCTTGCGGTCGCCACCTCGATCCTGGGCCTGTCGGTCTCGAAGATCCAGTCGTCGCCGGCCATCTCGACCTGGTAGCGCTCATACAGATCGCGCTCGACGGCGCTCAGATCCTCGGCCTCGAGGGTCACGCCCAGGCCTTGCGCGAACGCCCGCGTCAATGTCGCCTGCACCGTTGCCACCGATGGCGTATCATCCGAAAGCCAGGCCCGCAAGGTCGTTATCCGCTCCCGCGCCGAGGCAATGGCCTTGTCGGAAAGCTTTTCCTGGGGTATGCGCAACACCCGCAGCATACGCTCGACGTCGAAATCGATCAGCACCGTCCCCTGATAGAGCAAGGCATTGCCATCGAAGGCCCCGCCGGTCCCGCCGATCTTGCGGCCCGCCACCTCGATGTCATTGCGCGGGCGGAACGCGGCATCCACGCCCAGGGACCGCAACCCCTCGACCGCGATACCGCACACCTGGCGCGCAATCGCGAGCATGTCGCCGGTGGCGAATGTGCGCCGGTCCACGAAAAGCTCCCAGCCGATCTGCCCCTGATCGCAGTAAAGCGCCCCGCCACCGGTTATGCGCCGCGAGATCGCAATACCTTCCCGGCGGCAGTAATCGATATCCAGTTCCTGGGAGACACTCTGATGGAAGCCGATGAGCGCCGACGGCTCGAAGCGCAAAAAACGCAAAGTATTGGGGGCGCCCGCCTGACAGGACTCCAGCAGCGCCCGATCCAGCGCCATGTTCTCGGCCGCCGACCTCATGCCGGTATCGATAAGGCGCCAGGCGCGGCTCATGTCCCGCAGCAACCCGACCGTTCTTCGCCGCCTACCACCTTGATCTCGCCGAATACCGACTGGCGCTTGCGCGCCGCGCGCCGTTCACGCTCATGCCGGACGATCTCGTCAAGATCGATCTCGAGCCCCGAATCCGATCCGCTCATCGCCATGACCTCGTCGCCTACCGCGATCGAGCAGCACGCCGGCGTGACACGTACCGGCCGATCCAGACGCGCGGCGAGTTCCACCATGCCGTCGCTCGGATGCGCCATACCATCCACCCCGGCCATGACCGCGTAGGCGTCGATCAGGCTCTTCACGGATCCCGCCGGTCGCGCACACCCCAGCAGCAACGGCACATCCGGCAAGACCATGCGCGCATCCCCGAAAAACTGCCCCACCTCATGGGGGTCGGGCGTCGCGAACGGCCGCAGTTCGCCGGCGTAAGTCGGCATGACCACCACCAATACCAAAGCCGAGGGCTTGTGCCGCGCCACGATCTCCAGCGCGTTCCATTCCCCAAGCAGCTGGCCATAATGCAGCCCGACCACGATGTGCGGCACGACCTTCATGGAGGTCGTCGTAAGCGCCTCCAGGGCCCGCTCGAAATCGTCAACCGCGCGCCGCAGATGGTACACCTGGGTAATCGTGTCCTGCGCACCGATCACATCCATCATGGCGGCGTCGATCCCGGCATCGGCCATGCGCCCGGCGATGGCGTCATCCACGAGCGCTGTGTGCATGGCGATACGAAAGTGCGGGAACTCGTCTTTGATGCGCCGGATGGTGGGATAGTAGCGGTCGTATTCGACCTCGTTGCGGTGGTTCGAGCCACCCGTCAACAGCATGCCCCCCGCGCCCTGCTCGACGATCCCGTTGACCGCGCGCCACAACTCCTCGGGGCTGCGCGCCGGGATCATGGGCTCCAGGATCTTGGCCTTGCAGTGGTCGCAGTTAAGCTTGCAGTCGCCGCCCGTGATCGAGATCGCGGGCCACGCACTGCGCCCGCAGTCCCGGATCTCGCTGCTCGCGTAGCTCTTGAATGTCGGCGTGTAGAAATGGATCCCCGGAAGCGCCCCCTCGGACGCCGCCAGGCGTTCCACAAGACCGCCATCGAACGCCAGATCTTCCAGCGGTTCGACTGCCTCGAGGATTTCCGACCAAGCGCTCATAAGGCCCCTTTGAAAACGCGAAAGGCGCGATCATCTCGCGCCTTCGGCCTTAACAGCCCTTGAAGCCTTCGCTGTCCATCTTTGCCTCGAAGGCCGATACCGCATCACCGCCCGTCTTCAAGGACTTGGACTCCCCGTCCCAATCGCTGGGCTTCATCTTCACCACCCAGCCCTCGCCGTAGGGATCCTTGTTGATAAGGCCCGGCTTGCTCGCGACGGCATCATTGATCGCCACCACCGATCCCGTGACCGGGGTCTTCACCGGCCCCACCCACTTGCCCGACTCGACGGTCGCGCAGGACTTATCCTTGGCGATGTCCTTGCCGGCCTTCTTCGGCGTGTAGGCCACGATCTCGCCTGCAAGCGAGCACGCATACGCCGTCAATCCAACGGTTACGGTGCCATCAGCTTCGCGTCGGGCCCATACGTTGTTATCGACGTTGTAACTCAAGTCTTCCGGAATATTACAGCCGCGTACTGAAGCCATTCAGCAAAGCCTCCCGTTTCGTCAGAAATAACCCCGCCATACATAATGCCGATGCGGAGCAGGTTTCAATCCCTAGTATGTCCGATCCCGGAAAACGCTAAAAAAACAGGACCTTGTCGCAGGACAATATCAAGTCAGCCAGCGTCCCACCACCGGAACACTCGTCGACCTCAGCGATAATATCCGCTTTCTCGTCGATTTTATAGCCCGGCAGGGCCGGCAGACACAGATGCAGCTTCACACCCGCCGCCTTGGCGTCACGTATGAAATCAATGACGCGCTTGCCGCCTTCCATGGCCGTCAAATTCTCGGCCACGCCCTTCTTCAGGAGATTTACACCCTCCATGGTGAAGAATATCCGCACATCAGCATCCATCGACGCCAGGATTGCGCCCAGGTAAAACGGCGTGGCGCAGCGGTGTGGTGTCGATGGACCGCTTGTCATGACGATAAGAACGGACTTTTCGTCGTTGTCGAGAAAATGGTCGTCGGCCATTACCGTACACCCCGCGTGCACTTGATGTCCTCGCGAGCGCAGCGTTCACCGTAACCACGCGCCGCTTTCTCGCCGGTAACGAGCGCCGCCAGGACCTCATCCACGGATGCCACCGGCCGCACGCGCGCGACCCATGCCTCGTAGGGCTCGACGTTCAGCAGGTTCGGGTCATCCAGCACCTCGCGGTTCCCCTCCTCGATCACGCAATCGAAGACGTTGGGAATAGGTCCCGCCCACTTGCCGCTCTCAATCGTCGCCACCGGCTTGCCGGCCGGACGCATGGTCCCCGGCCGGCGCACCCGCGCATGCAGGATCTTGCCGGCGATCGTCTGCGAGATATCGGTCATGCCGATCGTGATCGCGCCATTCTCCTCGCGCCTGAGCCAGATCTGGAATTCACGGTCGTAGTACAGCTCAGGACGAAACTCGCAGCCGTTATACTCCACCAGACCCCCGGTCCGTGTATGCTCTTTCCCAGTGACGTGAAGGCCGAGCCCTCGCGCCGCCTCAGGCTACGCCCTTCTCCTTCAAGAACCCCATGGAGTCACTGATGTTCTCGTGAATCCCCATCTTACGCGGCGACATCCCCATGGCAAGCCCCAGGAGTTGCGTAAAGTAGACGATCTTCACGTTGGTGGTGATTCCAAACTCCTTTTCGGCGCGCACCTGGTGCATCTCGAGCCCCGAGTGACAGGTCGGACATTCCGTCGCGATGATCTCGGCGCCGGCCTCCTCGGCGGCCTGCAGGATGTTCAGTACGAGCTGCGTCGAGGTATCGGAATCCGAGAGGGTATGGGCTCCGCCACAACACGCGGTCTTCAAAGGAAAGTCGACGTTCTCGGCGCCCGCCGCCGCCAGCAGATCGTCCATGAAATGGGGTTTGTAGCTCGACTCCGAGCCCGGCCCCTGATCCTTCTCGGGGAAGATCTGGCGCGGGCGCGTATACATGCAGCCGTAGTAGTTGGCGATCTTCAGACCCTTCAGGCTCTTCGACATCTTGGCCTTGATGCCCTCCGGTCCCAACTCCTCCATCAGCCACTCGAGCAGATGGACGGTGCGCACATCGCCCTTGTACACCGGGTCATCGGCCTTCTTGGCGAGATCTTGAACGGTCTTCAGGTGCTCTTCCGAGGTGGCCAGTTCGTACTCGGTCTTTTTCAGGTTGTGGTAGCAGCCGTTGCACGGGGCCATGACGGTGTCGTAACCCATCTGCTCGCTCGCGATGGCAAGATTACGCGCCGACATGTAGGTCTGAAGCATCGGGTGAATGTTCTTCACCTCCATCGCGCCGCAGCAGCTGTAATCCTCGAGGTTCTCCATCTTGAGGCCGAGCTTGTCGACCAGCACGCGCGTCGACTTGTCGTAGGGACCGCCGGAACCCTCGAGCGCGCAGCCGGGATAATAGGCAACTTTAGACATGGACTGCCTCCTTTGGCATGGCGCGCGTCTTGCGCGCGACCTCTTTCTGTTCGCGGACATATTCGCGCAGGACCTCACCGGTCCGGCCCCACGACTTCGTGCGCGGCTTGAACACAAGGTGCAGCCCCATGTGCGTGAGAAAGCCGAGCGGCAAATACTTGGTCATGCGCTTGCCGATCTCGATCAGCCACGGGGGCGTCAGGGACTGGTTGGTCTTGCGCAGGAAATTGATCAGGACGCGCGTATCCTCGATGCGGCCGGTCTCATACACCTGCCCCAGGAATTCGTCATCGAATATCGACGATCGACTCTCGGGCGTATGCCCCTCCTCCTCGAGCCAGTGGGCCAGCGCCTTCATCACCCCCTCGGGCTTCACATCCTTCGGGCAGATATTCGTGCACCGGTTGCACGACACGCAGGTCCAGATGATGTCCTTGTCCTTCAGGATGTCGTTCTTCAGACCCAGGTTGGTGAGATAGATCCAGTAGCGGGGATTGAAATCGGTGTTCTGTGCATACACCGTGCATGAATTCGTGCACGATCCGCACTGCCAGCAGCGATGCACGTTCTCGCCGCCCGAAAAGGTGCGGATCTGGCGCGCGAAATCCGTATCGTAGTCCGTCAGATACCGTGGCAACACCATCGTGTTCCAGTGCCCGGACACATCGACGCCGTCCAACACCAGGTTGTCGCTCGTCTGGAGCCGGTCCGCGTCGATGAGTGTCTTTTCGTGAATAGCCATGTCAGCCTTCTCTCCTCGTTGCGCTCAATGCAGCACCTTCTTCACGCGCGAATCCGTGCGCCGCGCCGCGTCTATCCCCAAAAGCTTCTTTACCACCTCGAGCGGATCCCCTTTGCCACCGAAATCCGCGTTCAAGAGCCCCATGCCGCTCGACAGCGCGCGCATATAGTCGGCGTAGGCATGCGCCAAAAATACGTCGACGATGAACTCGGGGTTTCGGTACAGGCCATTTTCGGCCATGCGCTCGGCCAACCACCGCCGCCCGGCCTCGTAGATCCCGGGATCGCTTCCAAGCGGCACCTTATCCAAGGTATCCCCGCCCTTCACAAACTCCCGCAACGCGCCGGCGTGCACCGCCTGATCCCACACCCAGCGGGTCATGAGCGGGTACTGGACGGGGGCCCGGAAATGCAACATCTCCGCCCCGAGATCCGTGAGCGCGCGACGCACCTTGCGCTCGCCCTTGGGTGTGCCATCACTCACCACCGGCACCCCCTGCGTGAACAAAGCCAGCCGTTCCCCGAGGGGGCGCGCGCCATACAGCAGATCACGCACCGCCTCGCGCACCGGCACGGCCCCATAGGCCTCGAGCGACGGCCATACGCGCTTACGCGCCGGCATCACCGTCTCGACCAGGGTCTCCAGGGCCTCGAGGTCGAAACCGTCCAGACCCTCGCGCCCGAGCACTTTGGCAAACAACTGGTGCTTCACCTCGAGCGCCGAGATGAACGGATCAATCCCGCCCTCCTCGCCCAGGATCTCCAGAAACCGCGCGAACTTCTGGGCAAACACCCGCCCATCGAGCTCCACCGCGAGCGCCGCCGGTTCGACGATCTCGCCGCCGGTGCTGTTGCCTGCGGCGCCCTCAGGCGCTCTTTTGAACCAGAGCATTCATGTCCGCGACGGCGCGCAGAGCGGCCGCCGTGCCTTGCGAGATCGAGTCATCGATCGTCTCGGGGGCCAACGCCGCGCCCACCGCATAGATCCCCCGGCGGGTGGTCCCGCAGGTGTTCGTGTAATGCTCGGCGCGATCGATGAACCCGTGCTTCTCGAGCCCGACGCCAAACACCCGCGCGATCTCCGGATTGTCCTCATTCGGGTCCATACCCACCGCGTGCACGACCAAGTCCATGGGGATCACGATCGGGCGCTTGACGAGCGTATCCTCACCCTTGACGAGCAGGCGGCCGTCGGGGGCGCGCGTCACCTCGGCGATACGCGCCTTGACGAACTTGGTCTTGAACTCTTCCTGCGACTTCCAGTAAAAGCGGTCCTCGTAAAGACCGAAGGTCCGGATGTCCATGTAATAGATGAACACATCCGTCGTGGGCGAAAGCTCCTTGATCTCCATGGCAAGGTTCGTCGACACCGTGCAGCAGATCTTGGAACACCACTCGCGCCCGATCTGCCGATCCCGCGAGCCCACGCACAGAAGAATCGCGACCCGCTCGGGAACGCGGCCGTCCGAGGGACAGGCGACCTTGCCGGCCGCCACCATCTGTTCGACCTGGGTCGTTGTCACGACGTCCTCGAAGGTCCCAAAGCCCCACTCCGGCTTGTTGATCGAGTCGAAATGGGTAAAGCCCGTGGCCAGGATGACCGATGCGCACTCGACCGTCTTGCCGTTCGACAAGGTCGCGGTGAAGTTCCCGGCCTCGCCGGCAAGCTTCGTCACCTTCGTCTCCTTGTGGATCGTGACGTTCTTTGAGTCCTCGACGCGCTTGACCATGCGGCCCATGGCGTCGCGCGCCCACTCGCCGGACGGCACGAGCTTAGCGTAGCCGGACAATATCGGCGTACCGCCGAGCTTCGCCGCCTTCTCGACCAGCACCGCCTGCGCGCCGCTGCCAGCCACCCCTGCCGCCGCCGCGAGCCCCGCGGGCCCGGCCCCAACCACCAGCACCGTTTTTTGCATCACTTACGCCTTGCCCCCCAAAGCCAACTCAGGATTATAGAGATATTCGATGTTGCCCTGCTCGACCTGCTTCAGGTATTTCTCGAAATCACCCTTCGCCTTGTTCCAGTCGATGCCCATCTTCTCGACGAGTTCCTCGCAGGGGCTTGCGTGCCATTGGAGCTGCACGATCTTGAACGGGTCCGCCCCACAGGCCAGCGCCGCGAGCTGGACGTCGGCCATGATCGGCACCTGGAAGTTCTGACCATGCGCCTTGCCGATCCACTGGTTCTTGTCCATGGTCGTGATGCACCCGGTGTCGTTGCCGATCATGACGTCGGCATTGGCTTCCTGGCGCGCCACCTTGATCTTGCGGTCCATGGTGAACGAACGCGTAAACTCGCGTTCCGAGATGATGTGGCGGAACCCGAAACCACAGCAGTCGTACCACGTCGAGTAATCGATCACCTGAGCACCGAGGGCCTCGGCGATCGCGGTCCCTATGGCGGTGCGGTTACCGTTCAGGGTCTCGGCATCATAAATGGCATCCTCGTGCACCATCTTGTAGTAATGGCACGCCACGTGCATGGTCACGCGAATGTTGGACATGTCGATCGTCTGCAGCTCGGAGGCGATACGGTTGCGCATGACATGCACCCACTCGGAGTAGTGCACGATCTCCTCGGGAATCACGAGCTTGCCGTCGACGAGCCGGCCGAGCTTGCCAAGGATCTTTGTGACCTTCTCGCGCAATTCCGACGACTCGATCAGATATTTGCGGATCTCCTTGTAATTCCCAAACGACGTCCCGCAATGCACGAGCGGAAAGAAATGGCCCAGTTCGAACCCATGCTGCTTGCCCGACACATAAGCCTGGTGGAAGTTGCGCAGGAACACGGCGGCCAGCGACTCGACGTTGCCGATACCCGAGCCATGGTAGTTCCACGCGGTGCACGAGGTCTGATCGGTCTCGTCCAGATAATCCTTGCCGGGGACATAACCGAACTTGTTCATGAACCACAGGAGGGAGGTGGGGTAACCGGGGATATTGCCGCACTGGCCGCAGGACTTGTGGTGCCAGAGCTGCTTGGTCGGGATCTTCTTGTCCCAACCAAAGAGGGTCTTCACCATCTTGGGCTCGTGCTCGTCTGTGATGCGATGCACGATGATCTGGCCGTCCTTTTCCAGCTCCCACATATGGTCGCGGATGTCGTCCATACGGTCGGCGAGGTCAAGGGTGCGCCGGTCGATCTGTTTTCTCACCCATTCCGTGGCCTTGGCGGCATCGGCCCCCGAGAGATTGGTCTGCTGGAAAAACGACCCGTGACCGGCGATTCCCTGTCCGTCGGTATTATGGAATCCGGGTTTCATGGTGCCGGCGCCAGCGCCGGCAGCCGAGGCGTTATGGTTGCCGGGGCTCTGTTCGGTAGGTTTCATATGATGTCTCCTCACGGCTCTACAAACGTCACATTCTGGACCGACGTGAAGTCCGACTGCTTAGTCGTCCTTCTTCTGGTCCTCCTGGGCTTCCAGCCAGTCGCTGTAGTCCTCGCGCTTCTCGTCGATGAAATCCTCGATGACGTCAAAGAGGTTTTCATCGACGATCTGCAGGGCGTCCATCACGCCCGTCATCTCCCAAATCGTGTACATCTCCACCGAGGTCTTGAGTGATACCTCCCAGGCGGTCTCGGTGGTCTGGAGCGTGCGCACCGGTATGGCCTTGCGCAAGATCTTGAGATCGCCTTCGACCTTCTGGATGTTCGGGCCCCAATCCGGGAAGTGATCAGGTTGGATCATGTCCGGCGACAACTGGTTCCCGGTCGTGATCAGCTTCAACATCACCCGGCCAAAAGGCCGAAGCACATCCTTGGCCGACTGCATGCCATGCTTGATCGAGACCTCGCGCATGATGGCGATGAGTCCGCCAGGCGAGTTCTTGAACGGACAACGCGCCGCGCAGGTCATGCACTGCGCGCACGCCCAGATCTTTTCCTGCATGGCATCGTAGATTTGTTCGACGTTTTCGGTCCAGAGGAGCTGGACGATTTCGCGGGGACTAAAGTCGTAGAAGTGGGCGGCGGGGCAGGTCGCGGTGCAGACACCGCAGTTGAGACAACCATTCAATTCGTGATCGTAACGAAAATCGTTACGAATATCGTCATAAATCTCTCGCATCTCCGCGTAGGTCGCCATGATTGCTCCTTCGACGCTTCGGAATATTAGAAACTACTGATAGTTTACCCGACACCGCCCCTGGCGTCTATCCCAGGGCCGCAGAATACAGGTAATAAACAAAACCCTACATAAAGAGGCAGATATCCGACTCGCCCGCAAACTCGAAGAAGGTCGCGGCACCGCCCATCTCGATCCCCGAAATAAAATCGCTGGGGCTGAACCCGAAAAGGTCTACGGTCATCTGGCAGCCGATCATTTTGACATCGGCCTCGGCGCAGAGATTCCGCAGATCCTCGAGGCTCGCCACTCCCTTCGATTTCATCTTCTGCTTCATCATGGCCGTCATCATGCTCTGCATGCCCGGCAGGGCCTGCAGCAGCACCGGCATGGGCATCGGCATGGGCATGCCGGGGTTACCAAGCGAGGTGACCTTCAGGTGATCGAGGCTCTTACGGAGCAACTGCAGGCCGTAGAAGGTGAAGAAGATCTGGACGTCATATCCCAGGGCGGCCGCGGTGGAGGCAAGGATGAAGGGCGGGTAGCCCCAGTCCAACGTGCCCTTCGTAGCGATGATGGCAAGCTTTTTGGTGGTCATAGGGGCGTCTCCTGTTGACCGTGGTCAACTATGCCTTTTTCCGGAGCACAAACGTGAACTCCCCGTTTGCCTCTCCCGATTCGACAAGCTCATTGCCGGTCTGTTTGGCAAAGGCCTGAAAATCCTTGATAGCGCCGGGGTCGGTGGCCACGACCCTCAGGGTCTGTCCGCCGGTGAGGTCATTCAGCGCCTTCTTGGTGCGCAGGATCGGTAACGGACAGTTCAAACCGCGGGCATCCAGTTCCTTATCGAAGTTCGCCATATTTCCTCCAGTTGTGTGAGTATTTTAAGACTTCGCCCTCACGGCATCCAGGGCATCTGGCCCACGAGCCGATGGGACGGCCTTCCGTATAACTGCCTATCGCAAACCCCGACCCGACGCCAGGGACCCGCGGCCGGTCCCGGACCTCACGGGGCCCGCTCATCAATAGGGGCGATTGGCAGGCCGTTTCGTGCCCACGCCACGATGCCGCCGCGCAAATTGTAGAGCTTGTCGTGCCCCTGCTGCCGCAAATACATGCAGGCCTGCGCTGACCTTGCGCCGGATTGGCAATAAAAGACCACCGGTTGGGCTTTGTCAAGCAATCCGGCGTTCAGGGGAAGGAGATGGAGGGGGATGGATTGTGCCCCCGGGATCGCCCCGCGCGCTACCTCCGCCGGGGTACGTACATCGACGAGGACGAGATTGTCATCGCCCTCCTGCAGGAGCTTTTGAAGGTCCATGGGATCCAGGTCCTGGAATGCGACCATAATCGGGCAAAGCCTCTCTATGTAACTAGGTCGTGAAATACTGATGTAGCCCGCGAGAATGCACCCTTTCCGGATGGGTTGCAAGCACTGGGCGAGGCATAAAATCCGCGTTTGGCGTCCCAAAAATTTCCAATGATTGCCCGCCCGCGCATTCGTGGACTACCGGCCGCAATCGCGCGGCGCGCCGGCCATCCACGGGGGTCATTAGGTGCTGTGAAACAATAAACTAGACATTGCGCTGGATGGGCGGTACATTCTGTTGCATGGATCTGCGAGAAAAGGCGCTACGCGAGAAGTTGGCGGTGGTACTGCCGCTGATGAACGAAAGGCAGCGGCGGATAGTGGCGGCGGTCGAGGCGCGAGGGTACGGACGCGGCGGCGTGCAGGCCGTGGCGCGCGCGACCGGGATGAGCCGTCAAACGATCTACCGGGGACTAGCGGATCTGGAGGCGGGCGCGCCATCCGAACGGGTGCGGGCCGCGGGCGGGGGCCGAAAACGGCTAAGCGCACACCAGCCGCGGTTGGCGGAGACGCTCGAGGCGCTGATCGAACCGACCGTGCGCGGCGATCCGCAGTCGCCGTTGCGCTGGACTTCGCGCAGCACGAGGACCTTGGAAGCGGCGCTCGCACAAGCCGGATACACCATCAGCTACCATACTGTTGCGAATCTGCTGCATGAGTTGGATTATACGCTGCAGGGGAACCGCAAGAGTTCGGAGGGAACGGTGGATCATGCGGATCGGGATGCGCAATTTCGCTACATCAGCGACCAGGCGAGTGCCGCATTACGAGGCCGCCTGCCGGTGATCTCAGTGGACACCAAGAAAAAAGAGCTCGTAGGAAACTACAAAAATGCCGGCCAGCAATGGCGCCCGAAGGGGGATGCCATCGAAGTGCTCACACACGATTTCCCCGATCCGGAGGTACCCAAGGCCGTGCCTTACGGTGTCTATGACATCGGCCAGAACACCGGTTGGGTCAACGTGGGGATGAGTTCCGATACCGCCGAATTTGCGGTCGAAAGCATTCGCCAATGGTGGAGGCATATGGGCCGACCCCGTTATCCGCGCGCCCGTCGCCTGCTGATCTGCGCTGACAGTGGGGGCAGTAACGGGTATCGGCTCTCGCTGTGGAAGCGAGAGCTGCAGACCTTCGCGACGGAACAGGGACTGACGATTACGGTGTGTCACTTTCCGCCCGGCACGAGCAAATGGAACAAGATCGAGCATCGACTGTTCTCTTTCATCACCATGAACTGGAGAGGGCAACCGTTGACGGACTATCGCACCATCGTCAATCTCATTGCCGGGACGAAGACGCGGACCGGCCTGATCGTCAAAGCGCGCCTGGATCGCAAGACATACAAACGGGGAATCAAGGTTTCGGCGCAAGAGATGAAGGCGCTCGCACTCGAACCCCACCCCTTCCACGGCGAGTGGAACTACACCCTGAGGCCACAACGGTCCTCGGCGTAACTGCTCAGGTTATTATTTCACAGGCCCTTAGTGTTGCGCATCACGTCGGTCACTCGATTTCTTGCGCCGATCGGGGCATCGATTTTTACAGGCTGCTCGCGCCGCCAAGATACGCAGGCCTGCGGCGTTGCCCGCCCTGACCGCTCGTGCTAGAGTCCCGCGCACGCCGAATGTTGGAGACATAAGACCTTGAAAAAAGATGACTTCAAGCCCGATACCCGCTACACCGTGACTTGGCGGGATTATGACGGAAAGGTACGTCCCGCGAACCTTTACGTGTACCGCCTCTACGATGCCTTCATGATCGCCCGCAAGACCGACCACAGCGGTTTTCTCTACAAGATCGGATACGACCAGATCCTGAAGATCGTGAAAGAGACCGCGGTCAGCAAGGAGCTCCAATTCCGGATACCGGATGCCGTCCTGAAGGAGTCGTCGTGGACCGATCGCACCGTCATGGAGCGGTATTCGAGCTCACCCGCGCTGGGGAAGTAACGGGCCGACGCATCGTGGGCAAACGGCTCGGCTTTGCGCTGCTTGCCCTGCTTTCCGCCAACCCGGCCGTAGGCGGTCTGGGTGACCTCCCGAATCTCGGGCACCCGTCTGCGGTCGTCATGTCGCGCGCCCAGCAAACGGCCTTCGGGAAGGCCTTTCTGGTGCATGCGCTAAAGACCTACCGTTTTGTTCACAATCCGGATGCCTTGGCGTTCGTCCGCGCCCTGGGCCGGCGGCTGGTGGCCGCAAGCTTCGATCCACAGATCGATTTCCACTTTTATATCCTGAAGAACCCGGTCGTCAACGCCTTCTCGGTCCCGGGGGGTTATGTCTTCATCAATACCGGGGCGATCATTGCCGCGCGCAATGAAGACGAACTTGCGGCCGTGATGTCGCACGAGATCTCGCACGACACGCAACGCCACATTCCGCGTCTCATCGCCCTGTCCCACAAGTTGTCATGGGCCGCGCTCGTCGGAGTACTCGCCGGGGCGCTGCTTATGGGCACATCGCAATTCGAGGGCGGCGCCGCGGCCATGTCATTGAGCTCGGCCGGCCTTGCGAGCGAGACACTGAAGCACCGGCGCGGTTATGAATCCGAGGCCGATCATTTCGGACTGCGCACCATGGCGCGCGCGGGTTTCAATCCACACGCCATGGCCGCCTTCTTCAGGCGCCTCAAGACCTATGACCGCTTCATGAGCGTCAATGTACCGGAGTCCTGGCGCACGCATCCGGCCACCGACATTCGCATCGCCGAGACCGAGAATCTCGCCGCGCGCTACCCCAACCCCCCGATCCCCGACCGCCCGTCCTTCGACCGCTTCCAGGCGGCACTCATGGCCCGCGAAGGCAGTCCGTACACGGCCGCCGCCCGGCTTGCGCACGAACTTTCGGGCCGCCATGACCCCGGCGCCCGGCGCTACGGCGAGGCCCTCGCAGACATGCGACTCGGTCGCCTCACGAAGGCCCGACACCAGCTCGGGGTCCTCATCGCGAACTCGCCGCGGGTGGTTGCCTATCGCATGACCCTGGCCGAGCTCTGGCGCGAGACGGGGCATCTGCGCGCGGCGATCGCGGTGCTGCGCGGGGCGCGCGCCCTGCGGCCGCAAAGTCTTTGGATCGGGGTACTCACGGCCCGCACCCTGCTCGATGCCGGCGACATCACGGCCGCCCATCGACTCATCAAGCGCCTCATCGAGCGTGCGCCCTATCGTCCCGACCTGTACCGCGCGCTGGCCCACGTCTACGGACGGCGCCACGATTATCTGCATGCCCACGAGGCCTTGGCCGAATCCCTGTTTCTCGAGGGTGACGGTCAGGGGGCGGCCGCGGAACTGCGCCTGGCGGCGCCATTTGCCACGCGACCGGCCGCGCGCGCCCGGTTAAAGACCCTGAAAGTGGCCTTCAAGGAGGGCTGGACGGCCCCGCCGACCTTCCCGTGACATGTGCCGCGACGTCCGGCCGCGCCTGAATATTCCCTTGACGCCGCCACGGATCGATCGCTATGTTTGAAGCGGCGGCCGCGCCCATGGGCGCTCGCCATCACTATAAAAATACCGCTGACAGTTTAAGCACTAGGAGGAAGCATGGGCACTAAGACCGCGTTGCGCGCGGTACGGGGACTTGCCGTGGGCGTCGGCCTGCTTCTCGCGCCCCTGGCCATGGCCGCCGGCCGGGCCCCCACACCGAAAGAATGCGCCGCCCACCCCACGAATCCCGCCGTAAAGGGTGGATGCATCGTCATCAACCGCGCATTGGGTAACTGCATGGCCTGCCATGTCATCGCTGGAACGACGATGGACGGCAATATCGGTCCGGCACTCCGCGACCTGCGCAAGCGCTTCCCGAACAAGCAGGCGCTGTTCGAGCAAATCTATGATCCGACGATCAACGATCCCTACACGGCTATGCCACCCTTTGGCAAGGATCACATCCTCACCAAGGCGCAGATCCGCGAGGTCGTGGATTTCCTTTGGACCCTTTAAACTCCTTAAAAAATAGGATGATGGCATGAACCTTCCACGCAGAACCTTCTTGAAGCAGGCGTTCTCGGGTTCGGCCCTGGCGGTGGCGGCAGGTGCCGGCCTGCTACGCCCGGCCGAGGCCCTGGCCCGTACCTGGCCGGTCTGTGAACCTTCCACGCAGAACCTTCTTGAAGCAGGCGTTCTCGGGTTCGGCCCTGGCGGTGGCGGCAGGTGCCGGCCTGCTACGCCCGGCCGAGGCCCTGGCCCGTACCTGGCCGGTCTGGCCGCAGGCGGTCTTTCATGAAAAGAAGATCCCGGTGCTCTTGCATGAGCTTTTTGGCCACCGGCCGATCGTGCAGGGCGGCCTGCACCTGCATGCGCCGCTCGAGGCCGAAAACGGCGCGGTGGTGCCGATGGTCATAGAAAGCCATGTGCCACACCCCGAAAAGCTCGTGTTGACGGTCGACAAGAACCCCTTCCCGCTGGTCACGATCGTGCACCTGACCCCCGGGGCCCTGGGCTTTTTCAATGTCCGCATCAAGATGGGCAAGACCTCGATGGTCCATGCCTATGTGGCGACCAAAGACAAGGTCCATACCATGGCCCGCAAGGTCAAGGTCACGATCGGCGGCTGTGGAGGCTAACGGAGGATTTATGCATATCGCCACCAAGATGAAGACGCGCACCATGCATGGCATCACCGAGGTCCTGGTGCTGGTCAACCATCCCATGGACACCGGCCTTGTGCGCAGCAAGGTCACCCACAAGATCATCCCGGCCCATTTCATCAAGACCCTGACCGTCGCCGTCAACCACAAGCCCGCGGTCATCACCGACATGAGCATCGCCATCTCCAAGGACCCGCTCATCGCCGTGAAGCTCACCCACGCGAAAAAGGGCGATCTCGTCACCGTCGACTGGATCGATAACGAGGGCATGACCGGGCACGCCCAGACCCATGTGAGTTAGGGCCAAGGACCCGCTCATCGCCGTGAAGCTCACCCACGCGAAAAAGGGCGATCTCGTCACCGTCGACTGGATCGATAACGAGGGCATGACCGGGCACGCCCAGACCCATGTGAGTTAGGGCAAGCCCCGTGAGGAAGAATCCATGAAGACATCCGCCACCCTGGTATTAGCTGCGGCGTTGCTCGCGCCCCTCGTGGCACAGGCCACGCCGCAATCGGACATGCACAAGTTCCAGGCCTACTTCCGCAAGCGTTTCCCGAACGTACCGTTCAAGGATTACGCAAACGGCGTGTATGCCATGCCGGCCGCCAAGAATCTGCGCGCGCAATGGAAGCAGATCATGGAGTTCCCGTCTTATACCTTCGCCCTGGACCGTGGCAAGCGGCTCTGGAACACACCCTTCAAGGACGGCAATACCTACGCGAGCTGCTTTAAGAATGGCGGCGTCGGCATCGCCACGCATTACCCCTACTGGGATCCGGCCACCAAGGAAGTGCGCACTCTCGTCATGGACATAAACACCTGCCGGGTACGCAATGGCGCGGCGCCCTATAAAAACGTGACGACCGGTCCCATGGCCGATATCGACGCGTACGTAAAGCACCTGTCCTATGGCAAACCGGTGGAGATCGAGATCAATTCACCGGGCGCCGTCAAGGCCTTCTACGCCGGCGAACATTTCTTCTGGGCACGCCGCGGCCAGCTCAACTTCTCGTGCGCCACCTGCCACGTGTGGAACGCGGGCAAGCGGCTTCGCGGCAACATAATCGGCGCCGCTTTGGGTCAAGGCGTCGACTTTCCCGCCTACCGATCGGCGTGGGGTACCCTGGGAACACTCGCCAAGCGCTATCAGGGCTGCAACAAGAAGGTAGGTGCGGCCCCCTTCAAGCCGGAGAGCGTCCAGTACCGGGATCTCGAGTTCTACCAGATGTACATGAACACCGGGCTTCCCGAGAGCGCCCCGAGCCAACGCCCCTAGGAGTCGGCGCACCTTGCGACAAGGCCGCCCGCGGGCGGCCTTGTCATGCCGGGAATAGAATCCCATCCCGCCGCGTCTCTCAGGAGACCACGTCGCTCCACTCAGACGTAAGGTCCGTTGCGGTAGTCTCCCACAAGGCGCTGCCCACCACCCGACTTTTGAACAAGCGCGAGGAGTAGACGCTTATGAGCTTGTCACGACGAGAATTCTTGCAGATGTTGGCGGTCGCCGGGGCGGCCGGTACCGGACTGGCCGGCTGCAGCATGGATCGTATGCACCGCGGCGAGAGCACGACCGCGGCGGCCAACCATCTCTACGACATGCCGGTCTATGGCAATGTGAGCCTTCTGCACATGACCGACTGCCATGCGCAGCTGTTGCCCGTCGATTTCCGTGAACCCAATATCAATATCGGCGTGGGCCACGCCTGGGGGCGCCCGCCGCACCTCGTAGGTGAGCACTATCTTCGTTATTTCAAGATCCCGTTCGGGGGGCGTCGGGCAAACGCCTTCACCTACCTGGATTTCACCGAGGCCTCGCGGCGCTACGGCAAGATCGGCGGCTTTGCCCACCTCGCGACGCTTCTGAAGAAGGTGCGCGGCGAGCGCGCCGGGCGCAACCTGTTCCTCGATGGCGGTGACACCTGGCAAGGATCGGCGACCTCGATGTGGACCGAGGGGCGCGATATGATCGGGGCGCAAAAACTCCTCGGCGTCGATGCCATGACCGCCCATTGGGAGTTCACCTATGGGGCCAAGCGCGTCATGCAGGCCATCAACACCGAACTGAAAGGTCATATCGAATTCCTCGCCCAGAACGTCAATAATTCCACCTGGGGTTCGCTGGTCTTCCCCCCCTACATGATGCGCGAGGTGAACGGCGTACCGGTCGCCATCATCGGTCAGGCCTTCCCCTACACACCGATCGCCAACCCGGCGTACATGGTCCCGGACTGGCAGTTCGGCATCGACCAGTCGAATATGCAAAAGACCGTGGATGAGGTGCGCGCCAAGGGCGCTCACGTCGTTGCCGTGCTCTCGCACAACGGCATGGACGTGGACCTGAAGATGGCGCACCAGGTGCACGGGATCGACGTCATCCTCGGCGGACACACCCATGATGCCGAGGCCGAGCCCGTCCCGGTGCGCAATAGCGGCGGGACGACGCTGGTCTTCAACTCCGGCTCCAATACCAAATTCCTGCTGGTCCTGGATCTCGACGTGCGTGGCGGCCGCGTGAAGGGTTACCGGTCGCGCCTCATGCCCATATTCGCGGACCTGTTGCCGGCCGACCCGGAAATGGCCACCTACATCGAGAAGGTACGCGCGCCATACAAAGACAAGCTGGCCGAGAAGCTCGCCGTGACCGAAGGTCTGCTCTTTCGTCGCGGAAACTTCAACGGCACCTTCGATCAGCTGATCGTCGACGCGCAGCTCGCGGTATCGGGCGCGCAGCTCGCATTGTCGCCCGGCTTTCGTTGGGGCACGAGCCTCTTGCCGGGCGAACCGATCACGATGGAAGACGTCATGAACCAGACGGCGATCACCTATCCGGCGACAACCCTTGACACCTATACGGGCAAGCAGCTGAAAAACACCCTCGAACAGATCGCCGACAACCTCTTCAACAAGGATCCCTATTATCAGCAGGGCGGCGACATGGTGCGCGTGGGCGGCTTTACCTACACCATGGCCCCGATGCGCAACATCGGGCACAGGATCTCCGATCTGCGGCTCCTGAACGGCAAGCCCATAGAGCCCAACAAACGCTATACGGTGTCGGGCTGGGCGGACGTCTATCGCCCCAAGCATCCGGGTAAAAAGATCTGGGATGTGGTCACCGAATATCTGCGCGATCAGAAAACGGTACGTATCGACGTCCCCTACACACCGCGGCTCACGGGCATAACCGGCAACCCCGGCTACGCGCCGTGGCCTACCCCCAAAAAGACCATGACGGGCACCTAGGTGCCCTCCCCCTTGCCAGGACCGCCCGGTGCGGTCCTTTTTTTGGCCGGTCCGTCCCGCCCCGGCGGTGCCTGGCGCACCCGCGAGCCCGACCGGCCCTATACGACCTCGAGACCATCCGCTCGCCCCGGGTCCCGGTAAACGCCCAGGATCGCCTCCAGAAACGCCTGGTGCGCGGCCTCGATGGCCTGCCAGCCGGCATCATCGACCCGCGCGCGCCCGTTGTCGAAGGGACTTTGCGCGATCTGCCCCAGGCACTCATGGTAGCGCGCGTGCCGAACCCGTAAATCGTGCCGGGGCGCGAAGCCCAAGCGCTCCAAATCGACACCGACCGGACAGGCGCCGACCTCCAAGACCTCGGGCCGCATGGGCAAAAGCCACCGGCCTCGAATATGCCGGCGAACCCATTGATCATATTCCCTGTGGCGTGCGTAGACACCAAGGAGGCTCGTCGGGCGCCGGATTTCGGCGCAACCGGGCTTGCCGAGAACCACGGCAAGATCCTCCAGTGTCATGGGTCTCGCCAGGGCGTAGCCTTGCAGGAGCGGCACCTCCAGCACGGAGATCGCGTCCCGGATATCCTCGGTCTCCACGCCCTCGGCCACCATATCGACACCAAGATTCAGCGCCAGATCGCGCATGGCGACCGTGAACACGATCCCTTCCGGACGCGCTTCGAGGGTCCGGACGAACGCCTGATCGAGCTTGATCTCGTCGATCGGAAGATCCTTCAGGCACAGCAGAGACGAATAGAGACTGCCCACGTCGTCGAGGGCAAGCCGCACACCCAGGGCGCGTAAATCGCGCAACAGGTCGTGCGTATCTTGGCGCCCCAGAAGATCGCCGCCGCGATGGATCTCCAAGGTCAGGCACGCCGCCGCATCCTGTGACCGGCCGGCGCACACCTCGCGAAGAAATGTCACCAGCCGATCATCGACGGTCGCGGCATCGACATTTGCGGACATGGCAATGGAAAGGCCGGAGGCCGCGAGCCGACCCCTATCCTCCAGACATTGGCGGAGCACACCTTGTGTCAGCTGGCGCAGGTCATCGTCATTCAAGTCCTGGAGGAACTGACCGGGCGCGAGCTTATCCCCGGCCTCATCACGCAGATGCGGGAGGGCCTCCACCCGCACCACCGTACCCAGGCGACGATCGAAGATCGGTTGATAGAGGACCGCGAAGTCACCGTCGCGTACGAGCGCCTGCGCCCTATTGAGGCGCCGTGGTAGCGGCTCGCCATGGCAGGCCCAGAACCGCAGCCGGTCTCCGCGGCGCTCCTTGCTCTCGTAGAGGGCGCGGTCGGCATGACGCACTAGGATGTCGGGGTTCGTGACCGGACCGGAGGCCCCGATGCAAACGCCGGCGCTAAGGTCCAGACAGGTCGGCGGCATCCCGGCAATCTCCACGGGCTCGCGGACGATGGCGCCGAGCTTCTCCAAAACCGCCGCCACATCGTCACCACAACCGCAATCATCCAGGAGCACGACGAACTCGTCGCCGCCCCAGCGCGCCACGAAATCCGCGTGTCGTAGGCCGTGACGCAGGCGCCCGGCGATGACCCTCAGAATGCCGTCGCCGGCCTCGTGCCCATGGACATCGTTTATGAGCTTGAAGCCGTCCAGATCGATCATCACGACCGCGAGCCTGTGCCCCTCGCCGTCGCTGCCAGCAAAGGCCTGCTCCATTCTCTCATTGAAGGCACGGCGATTGGGGAGGCCGGTCAGGGCATCGGTGCGCGCCGAACGCGATTCCTCGACCTGCATGTCCTGTACGCGCGTCTTCACATCGAGCTCGTCCAGACCGTAAGTCAGCAACGAGCCGATACGATGACAAAGGTCCACGGTTTGTTCGTCGAATGTCTGGCGGCGGGGCGAGGCCAGCGCCAGAACCGCCCACAGCGCGCCTGCGCGCACCACCGGAAGGGCGATAAGGCTGCGCCATCCGTTCCTGGCGAAGGTCGCATGCCATGGGGCGAGAGTATTTTCCGCCAGCGTATCGTTGCATACCATGGCCATGCCGGTGCGCCACGCCTGGACGACGAGCGACGCGTTTCGTTCCTGGGTCAGGCGCGGCCGCGCCTCCTCGACCTGCCCCGCGCCGGAGCCTGAAATCGCCAGCACGTCGAAGACGCCGTTGACACCGGGGCGCCCGATCCAGGCGGTATGAAATACCGTGCGCGCCAACTGCTCGCAAAGGTTCTGCAGCATCTCGTGTTCGCGATTGCCTTGAATCAGGACATCGGCGGACATGACCAGCGCCCGATAGAGATTCTGGAGATCGGTGAGCCGCTGGCGTTGTCGCGAGAGGTCGTAGGTCCGCTCGCCGAGCGCGTCTGACAATTGCGTGACCGCCGTAATGAGCGCATCCCGGACCTTTTGCACAGGACCATCACTTGCCGCCACCTGCCCGGCCTGCGCCGCGCAGATCTGTCGCACCATGTGCCGATCGACCTCGAGGGCATGGTGCAAGAGCCATTGCGCCAGGAAAAACAGCGCATCCAGGGCGGTCTCCGCGGGCTCCCGTGAAACCAACGCCCGGGCCCGCCCGAGAAAGGCCGCGAAACCGCGATGGGCGGCGAGATGGAGCGCCTGGTGATCGGCATCGATACGCCAGCGCCGCATGAGCGCCGACTCTTCAAGAAACGCGCCGCGCGTACAACCTTCGAGCCCGTCTAGGATCCCGCGCAGGTCGTTGCCCGAAACCCCATGCGCAACACAACCCGCCAAGGCGTCGAATAGCGCAAAGAGCCGCTTATGGTGATCATCGACGGTATCCATTCCCGTGCCGAGGGATGTGGACCATGTGATCACAGGAACGAATGGGATAATGTTCACGATCGCCTGGAGGGAGGATGCGCCCCCATTCTTCTTGTTCGAGTTTTCCCGCGAGGCCTCGCATCCATTGCGGGTACGCGGCGTGCGCCCCACAAGGCGACAGGGCCGGGCGCCAAAATACCTACCGAGTGTAAGGATTTCCCCGGAAACTGGCAAGAAAATGGTCCCGGCCCAGGGACCAGGCCGACAGCCGCCGCCCGGTGTCAGCGGGAGGCATGAACCGCTGACAGGCGCCATTGTGTGCCTCAACCCGCTCAAGCGGGTAAGTCTCTTGCCGAGTCACACGGTTCATGGGCATGCACCAGGGACCGCACACCTATCCTCTGGCGCTTGATTCCGTGCTCAGGCCAAGACACGCCGGCCAGACGAATCCGGCCGGTGGCCCGTGTCCGGGCGACTACTCCGCCGGAGACGTCCCGGACGGAGATATGGGCCATGCGGCCCACAATGCGTGAGCAGAGTCGAAGGCTGGCGCGGTAGTCTAGACTTGCCCCAGCCGTAGTAACGTCTCCTCCACGTAAGGTCTGGTGATTCCAGGGGTTTTCTGGGATTTAGGGGGATTTTTGGGGGTTGATGTGTAGTCACTAATATACAGCATAATGCGTTGACATGCGCGTGGATATGGCGTATATAATGCCTATGCCAAAGCGTACAGGCGCCGCCTACGTAGTGACAACGACCCGCCACTATAAGGGCCGGGTCTACCATTCCCATCTGCTGCGGCGCAGCTACCGGGAAGGGGGTAAGGTCCGCAACGAGACCTTGGGCAATCTCTCGCATCTGCCGGAACCGCTCATCGCCATGATCCACCGCAGCTTGAAGGGCGAGACCTTCGTGCCGCTCGGAGAGGCCTTCACGATCGTACGCTCGCAACCCCACGGGCATGTGGATGCGGTGCAGCGCATGATGGCGCGCCTGGGGCTTCCGGGGGTGATTGCGGGCAAGCCCTGTCGCGAGCGGGACATCGTACTCGCCCTGATCGCCGCCCGCGTCCTGGACCCCCGGACTAAGCTCGCCACGACCCGCTCTTGGGGGACCACCACGCTCGCCGACACGTTTGGGGTCACCTGGGCCGATGAGCAGGACTGCTATGCGGCCATGGACTGGCTGCTTATGCGTCAGGACCGCATCCAGAAGAAGTTGGCCGCGCGCCATCTCAAGGCCGATGGCCTGGTGCTCTACGATTTGAGTTCCAGTTACTTCGAAGGGACGACGTGCCCCTTGGCCCGGAGAGGCTACTCACGCGACGGAAGACGCGGGACCCTGCAGGTGAACTATGGGCTCATGACCGATGACCGGGGCTGCCCGGTGGCGGTCACGGTGCATGAGGGGAACACCGCCGACCCCACCACGTTGATGCCCGAGATCACCCGCGTCAAGGACGACTTCGGCATCACGCAGTTCGTGATGGTGGGCGACCGCGGCATGATCAGTAGCACCGCGATTGCGGCCCTCCGGGACCAGGGCGGTATCGATTGGATCACGGCCTTGAGGAGCGCCTCGATCCGCGCGCTCGTGGAAGACAAGACTCTGCAGCCCGATCTTTCATTGCCGGCCGCATGGCCGGTCGATGAACGCAACCTAGCCGAGATCACCCATCCCGATTATCCCGGCGAGCGGCTCGTGGCCTGTCGTAACCCGCAGTTGACGAGCCTGCGGGCGCACAAGCGCGCCGCGCTCTTACAAGCGACTGAAGAGGATCTCGCTAAGATCGCCGCCCGCATCGCCGCGGGACGCCTGAAGGGCCAGGACAAGATCGGCGTGGCCGTGGGCCGCGTGATCAATCGCTATAAGATGGCCAAGCACATGAGTGTGACGATCACCGATACGAGCTTGACCTTCGTCCGTAAGACCGACGCCATCGCCGCCGAGGCGGCCCTGGATGGCATGTATATCATCCGTACCTCGGTCCCCGCCGAGCGGTTGGATGCTGCCTGCTGCGTGCGCCATTACAAATCCTTGTCGCAGGTCGAACGCGCGTTTCGCTCAATGAAGACCGTGGACCTGAAGGTCCGTCCCATCCATCACCGTTTGAGCGACAGAGTCCGCGCCCACATCTTCCTCTGCATGTTGGCCTACTATGTCGAGTGGCACCTGAAGGAGGCCTGGCGCGAGCTGCTCTTTGCCGACGAGGATCAAGCCGCCAAGGCCACCCGTGACCCGGTGGCGCCGGCCGAACGCTCCGCGGCGGCGAAGGCGAAGGTCGCGCGCCGGCACCACGAGGACGGCACCCCGATCCACAGCTTCCCGACACTCCTCACGGAGCTCGCCACCATCGTGCGCAACACCGGCCATGCGGCCGGCAATGCGTGCTGCACCTCCGCCGAAGAGGGCGCCCCGACCTTTACGGTGACGACCCAATCGAACCCGCTGCAGCGCCGCGCGATGGATCTGATCGACCAGCTGGTGGTGTAGTCAGAACGCGGCCACCGGATTTCTGCGAAAAGGCTTGAATGTCAAGGGAAATCTCTTCGGGGCAGCTAGCAACTCCAGCTTAATCAGATCAAAGTGTACTTCTCGATTGTTCAGCGCAAGGTGCTCACCCCAAACGACTTCCAGTCGCTGGCGCAACTGGAGGATCGTCTATTGCGCTTTCAGGATCACTACAGCGCCACCGCCCGGCCTTTCGAATGGAAATTCACGCGCCATGACCTTGAGGTGCTTCTCTCTAAAATCCAGGCGCACGAGCAAATGTCCGCCCAGGCTGCGTGAGCAAATACGTCACCGAATTTATGGGCCAGGGTCGGGAGAGCAAGAAAGAACGAAGGTGGCGAGCACCGCGCGCTTGTCGGGGGCATCGTTTCTGACATAGTGCAGCGAGCAGCCCTTCACCCAGACATCAAAGACACCACTGACCTTCAGGAAGTCGATGAAGAACGGCAATTGCCCAAGCGGCGTGACCGCCGCTTTCGGGTTCCACTGGACGTGGATACGGTCCCCGAAGGTGTCCACCGCAACCGGGTATTGGGCCTTCAGGGCCTTCCGTTTTGCCTCACCCGTGGGGTGAGTCCTCCGGGGTCGTCACAATTGCCGCGAACCGGCGTCGGGCTTAGCTTTGACCGGCTCGGAGGTGAAGTCAACTGCGGTTTTTAGGGTGATGCGTTTGGGAGACGCCACCACCTGACGATAATGCCTGACGGGGATGGGAAAATTCCCGCGCCATTTTTTAAGCAGAGTGACTTGTGACCTGCAGGGGGCTCGGCGGCATGGCCTCTTCGTCCGCGAGCGCCAGGGCCCCGCGGATCACGCGGTACACCCACCATATGCTCACCATGATAAGCACGGCGTAGCCGAGTAGCGCAAAGAAGAGGAAGAGACCGGCGGCGGCCCACAGAAGGCCCCACCAGAAGGTCCGTATCATCCAGCGGTGATGGCTCCCGTAGCAGGTTCCGCTGCGATCACGTCGCCAGTAATTGAGGCCTAGGGCCAGGATGCTCGGCGCCAGCATGCCGAAAAACCCCACGACGTAGAGGGCGTAGGCGACCACCACCAGTTCGCGCTCGCGATTCCCATCGAATGGCCGGATGTCCACCAAGACCTCCTCTCACGCGCAGTGCAGGAGCCCCACGCGAATACCGGTCAGAACATACTGGACCGCAAGCGCCGTCAACAACACGCCCAATAAACGGGTCACCACGTTGGCCCCGGTCTCGCCCATCAAGGCCAGTATGCGCGCGGCCGACAACAGTACCGCAAGCGTGATGGCCAACACCAGAGCCAGTATACCAAGGAGCAGCCCGATCGCGATAAGGCGGCCATGGGCAGCCGAAAGCATGAGCAGAAGGCTTGTGAGCGCCCCGGGACCGGCGAGCAGCGGGATGGCGAGCGGAAATACCGAGATGTCATTGCGCCCCCGCGCCTCCTCGGTTTCGCGCCGGGTCGTCGAACGCAGTCCGGAGTGGCGGGCAAAAACCATGTCGATCGCAAGCAGAAACAACAGGATGCCGCCCGCGATCCGGAAGGCCGAGAGCCCTATCCCCAAGACCCGCAACACGGCAAAACCGCTCACGGCGAAAAATAGCAGTACCAAGGCGGCGATCAGTACGCCCTTCACCGCCATCCGTTGGCGATATTCGTGGCTCGCGCCCGCCGTCAGCGCCCCGAAGAGCGGCACCAGGCCGATGGGGTCGACGACGACAAAGAATGTGAGAAAGATGTCATACGCCTTCATGACAGCGGCCATCGCGCCAAGACATCGTACACCCCCGGCTGCTCGCGCCGCGACCGGCACAGGACATAGTCGGCCACGGCCCACCGCACCGGCTCGGACGGCGGCGCGGCCCATCGCGGATCCGCCGCGGTCAGGCGCGCGAGCGTGACATGGGGGCGGTAGCGGTGCGTCGGCACCCTCCCCGTGGCCGCGGCGACCAGCCGCTGCAGATGCTCCGCAAGCGCGAGCAGCGCCGGTGGCGGGCGCGAAGGCGCAAGCGCCGCGATGTCGCCTGCCCCAAGCCAGGCCATCTCATCCAAAACACACACGAACGCCTCCCCCGACACACCCGCGGCCCCCGCCTCCAGGACGCGCCGGTCATCGGCCTCGACGGCACCCGCGAATGCAAGTGTCATGTGGTATCCGTCGGCCGCCACCGGCCTGCCTGCCGACTCGCCGGCGCGCGCCGCGAGCCGTGCGCGCACATCCTCGCCGGGCCACAGTGCGAAGAACAACCGCTCGCGCCTAGAAGAAGACCCGCAACCCGCCCTCATAGTCGGCAATCACTGTATCGCTCTGGGGCTCCATGATAACAAGATTACCAGACTCCTGCGGCGCGCTCTGCCCGTACGAGAAACGCGTGTAGCGGACCGCGGCATACAGCCCGAGCCAGCGCGACAGCCGCAGGTCCAAGGAAGCCCCCGCCTTGACAAGCGGGGCCGTGCCAAGACCCTGCGAAAAGCCGAGTGCCGCGACCGCGATCGCCGGATTCAAGGTCTGTCCGGCGGCGGCGTAGACGCTACCCACCAGGCGCTGCGTCAATGCCACCTGGATGAGCGCGCCCAGCGCCACGTAATCGTGGTGATAGTCCTCTTCATAGGCCTGCCTCGTCCCGACCCCGATCAATCGCCGCCAGGCGTGGTGCCCATACTCGATAAACGGCACGGCCATCACCACCCCATCGGGAAACGCCGCGCCCAGACGAATCCCGTAGCTCGAAATGATGGCGCCCGACACCCCGTTTGGGATCGGCGTTCCATTTTGCGCATACCCTTGATAACGGACGTTTCCACTTACCCTGTCATAGGCCAGACGCGCGTACATCCGGTCGCCGAGCAAAAGCCCCGTTAGGCTCGCATGAAGGCCGTTTATAAAGCCGCTTTCACGGTCGAAGTAACGGGACTGCGGGGCATTGGTGCACACCGCGAGCGCGCAGGTATCACTCGGTTCCACGTAATGCAGGTCTGTCAGACGATAGGCCACCGATACATGATCGTCGATGCTCCAGACTGCCCGTTCGTGCGCGCACACGGTCCCTCGCAGGACACCCGCGGTCAGCGCCGCCATCAACAGTTTCTTCAAGAACCGGACCTCGGGGCGGGGATGCCCCATGGGAGACACGCAAGGGCTAAGGCGCGGAATACGTCAGAAAACGATCCGGAAGATGCTCCATGGTTATGCGCCCAGAGCCCGCCAAAATAACGCACCTTTCTATAACGTTCTGAAGCTCCCGAACGTTACCCGGCCAATTGTAGCGGGCGATACGCGACTTTACCTCATCCTCCATCACCGGAATCGACGAAAGGCCGTTTCGGGCCGCCGCCTGCGCCAGGAAGCGTTCTGCCAGAAACGGGACGTCCTCCGGTCGCGAGCGTAGCGGCGGCATGAAGACCTCGGCCACGTTGAGCCTGTAGTACAGATCCTCCCGGAACCCTTCGCCGGCAACCAGATGGCGGAGGTCGCGATTGGTCGCGGCGATGATGCGCGTGTCGACGGCACGGGTTTTCAGCTCGCCGACCCGCTCAAATACCTTGTCTTGCAAAAAACGCAAAAGCTTCGCCTGCCCTTCGGCCGATAATTCGCTCACTTCATCCAAAAACAACGTGCCACCGTCGGCGGACTCGAGTCGTCCGACCTTGTCCTTCACGGCACCCGTGAACGCCCCCTTGCAGTGCCCGAAGAGCTCGCTTTCGAGAAGCGTGGGGGAAAGGCTCGCGCAGTTGACCTCGACGAACGGGCCCTGGCTGCGGGCGCTTGCGGCATGGATGCGGCGGGCGATCATGCTTTTCCCCGTACCACTCTCGCCCAATACGAGAACCGTCGCCTCGCTGTGGGCGAAGCGCTCGGCCATGGACAGGGTCCGCCGCAGGGCCTCCGAGCGCGTCATGAGGTCCTCCTCGCCCAGCGCCATGCGCAGGTTGTGGTTGTCGGCCTCAAGGCCCTGAATGTGGATGTTGCGGCTCAGCAACTGCTCGATCTCGGCCGGCGCGAACGGCTTTACGATGAAATCGGCGGCGCCGAGCTTGATGGCCTCCACGGCCTTCTCGACAGTGGCATAAGCCGTCATGATGATGACCGGCAACGACGGGTAGTCACTCTTTATGGCCGTCAAAAGCTCGATGCCGCCCGCGCCCTCCATCTTAAGGTCCGACAGAACGATATCGGCACGAAACTCCTTCAGGGTCGTCAGCGCCGCCTTCACGGACGCCACGTCACGCACGCGATACCCGCGCCGCTCGAGAAATATCCCGAGCGTCAGACGGATCTTGCGGTCATCATCGACGATAAGAACGGAAGCCATGGTTCAGGGCCTCGCGGGAAGCGGTACGACCGGCTGCAAAGGCAGGTCGCCGGTGGTCATGCGTCGGGGGAGCGTGATGCGAAACTGTGTTCCTTCGTTTACTCTCGATGTCACGGTGATGCGTCCACCATGCGCCTCGACCATTTCCCGTACGATGGCAAGCCCCATGCCCGCCGAACCATGCCGATCGGCAGCCCCCTGCGTGAACCAGTCGAAGATATGCGGCAATTCCTCGGGCGGTATGCCGCGACCGGTATCGGCGACCTCCACCAGGACCTCCTCCTCATTGGGCGTCGACACCGATATGGTGATCTGCCCGTGCAGAGGCGTATGCCGCAGGGCATTGGATAGCAGATTGTTGAAGACCCACCCAAGCTTCACCGGATCCGCGTTCACCGCCACATCCGGCAGACATCTTACGACCAGATCCACGTCCTGGAGATCCGCCTGAAGACGAAAGGAATGCGCCTGGCGCCGCAGGAATTCGCAGAGTTCGAGGGGCTTTAGCTCAATGCTCGTGCGAATGGCATCCGGGCGCGATACGTCCAGGAGATCCTCCACCAGCATCGTCAGGCGACTCACCTCCTCGCGGCCGACCTCGAGCAGCTGACGGACCTGATGCAGATAGTTTTCCTGGTGGGCCGTCTCATAGAGCGTTCCTATGCTGAGACTGAGGCTCGTGAGCGGGGTCTTCAGTTCGTGCGACAGCGTTGCCAGAAGCTGCGTCCTCTGGTGCTCGGCATGACGCAATTCGGTGACGTCCTGCAATACCACGATGAGTCCGATGATGCTGCGACCCTTGTCGCGGAACGGGACGGTCTTCAGGATATAGGAGTGGAGGCGGCCACGTATGGTCAAGGAAAACTCGTTACGGCTGTACTGCGGCTCGTCCTGGTCTTCCCGGCGCAGCGATACCAGCGCGTTGCGCAGATTCATGTAAAAACGCGTGGCGATATTGAGATCGTTGATGTTGCGTCCAAGCAACTCCCCCGGTTCGGTCTGAAGCAGCATCCCGGCCATGAAGTTCACGTGCAGGATCTTGTCCTGCCGATCCAAAAGCACGAGACCGTCGTCTATGGAGTTTATGAGGGCGTCGATCTTGGCGTTCTCATAGACCAGCCTGTCGGTATTCCCGCGCTCATGCTTATCGAGGCGCCGCAAAAGCCCGTTGAACTCACGGGTCAGATCATCGAACTCCGAAAGCCCATAGCGCTCGAGCTCGCGGTGGGTGCCAGACGGGTTCAGATCGTGGATGCCGCGAGCCAACTGGCGCATGGGCCGCAAGATGAGCCGCACCATCCATACCGACAGGATCAGGATCACGAGCAGCGAGGCGCCAAGCCCAAGCGAGGCGAAGATCGTCAGATCCTTGATGGCGACGATCGCATGGTGTTCGCGCGCGGCTATCGCGGTCCGACCCACGATCTTCAGGTCCTGCAGGGCGTTATCGAGCGTGCGCAGGCGGGCGGTATCGGGGGCATGACGGTAGGCCTTCCAGGCGGCCTCGACCTGCGCCCGCTCGGCCGCCACATGCAGCCCACGGCTGTCGTCCTTGAAGCCCTGCCAAGCGGCCACGAAGCGTGTGGCGATGCGTGCCCGGGTGCGGGCGTGCGTGGCAAGACCATAGGCCTGCGCGGCCTCGCGCATCTTGCTCATGGCCGCGGCCGAATGGGCGTTGGTGCGAAGAATCGCCTGGGTGGTCCCGCCCAGGCCGCTGATGCGGCTGACCAGCAGCGCACCCAGGACCCCGAGCAATAACACGACGGCGGAAATGGCGATTATAAGGCGATTACTGAGTGATCGTAGCATGGCTTGTCCTAGTTACGCGCTGACGCGTCGCGCTCGTCGGTGTCAACGATTTGCACATCGACTCCCTCCGTATGGTTCAGAAACTCGAGCGTGAGCCACTTGAATATGCGCAGGCGCCAGCCCACATGCCGATTTTTGCCAAAGATCGCCATGGTGATGCCGTGTTCGTCGACGAAACTCACCAGGGCATCGAGCACGCTATGCGCCTCGAGAACCTCGAACCGCGCCCCAAGCTCCTCGGCCAGCCGCTCAAGCTTCAGGAACTCCTTGCGCACCGGGCTCAAGGCCTTGCCGGGCGCGAGCTCGGGCCTGACCACGGTGACCGCGAACCAATCGGCGTTCAAACGGCCGGCGACCCGTGCCCCGCGGCGCAGCAGGGCCACATTCGCGGCGTGGTCGGGCCCGAGACAGACGACCACCCGCTCCGGGCGGCGCAAGGGCCCCGCCTCGCGCAACAGTCGTTGCTCCTCGGTCTGATACTCGACCTTGCTCGCCACCTCGCGCAGCGCCATCTCGCGCATGGCGGCGAGATTCTCGGGCGTGAAAAAGCCGCGTAGCGCGCTTTCGACCTTCTCCGTTGGGTAAATCTTCCCGCGCCGCAGCCGCTCCCTGTGGTCCTCGACCGACAGATCGATATTGATGATCTCGCTTGCGACGGCGAGCACCCGATCCGGTACGGTTTCACGCACCTTCACCCCGGTCAACCGTTCGACGTAGGGATTCAGGCTTTCGATGTGCTGGATGTTGACAGCGGAGATAACGTTGATGCCGGCCCTCAGAATATCCTCGACATCCTGATAGCGCTTGGGGTGCTCGGTTCCCGGGATGTTCGAATGGGCGAGCTCATCGACCACGACCAGCTGCGGGCGCCGCTCGAGGATCGCCGGCAGGTTCATCTCGTCGAATACCCGGTCCTGGTAGCGGATCTGCCGCAGCGGGACCTTTTCGAGATTGCCCACGAGCGCCGCGGTCTCGGCGCGACCGTGGGTCTCGATATAGCCGAGCACGACATCGACGCCTTCGCTGCGCAATCTCTGCGCCTCGAGCAGCATCTGATAGGTCTTCCCGACCCCGGCCGCCGAGCCGATGTAGATCTTGAGGCGCCCGGCCGGGCGCTCCTTCAACGTACTCAGGATATCCTCTTGCGTAGAGGACATCATACTCGGTGGTTCGTTCATAATGTCCGCCGGGGTCGCCGGTCGAAGCCCTTGCGGGCCCTAGGGCCTCATCCTAGCATGGCGGGCTCGGGCGGTGATGCGCTTTAGCCCCAGATTCAGGGACAGGACATCGACACGCGCCTGCCCAAAGAGCCCAAGCCATGGTCCGCGTATATGGCGGGCCACGAGACGGCGCACCACCGCAAGCGGCAAGCCGCGATCGCGGGCGACCCATGGGGCCTGCAAATAGGCGTTGGCGGGGGTGATGTCCGGGTCGAGGCCGGACCCCGAACTCGTGATCATGTCGGCTGGCAGTCGCCGGCCGGCGAGATGCGGGTGGCGGGCCACCAGCCGCGCACGCCGTGCCGCGAGATGACGCGCGAGCTTCGGGCTCGAAGGACCGAGGTTGGAGCCCCCCGACGAACGTGGGTCCATATGGACCGCCGAGGGCCGGCCATGGAACCAGCTACCCCCCGTAAACCGCTGCTCGATGAGGCGCGAACCCACCACCTGGCCCTTTACGCGCACCAGACTGCCATTGGCGGCGCCCGGAAACGCGAGCTGATTGATGCCCACTTCAAGCAGCGGGTAGCCAAGCCCGAACAGCGCCCAACTCAGCAAGGTCAGGCGTAGGGCGGTCCCGAACATACGCGACACGGCGCCTCCTTATGGTTAACGCAGAAACGGGCTCAGCAGAAGATCGATGGCCTTGATGCCGATGAACGGCACAATGAGCCCCCCGAGCCCATAGAGCAAGACATTGCGCGCCAACATGTGATTGGCGGTGGTCGGCTGAAAACGCACGCCGCGCAGCGCCAGCGGGATGAGAATCGGGATGATGATCGCATTGAAGATGAGCGCCGACAGGACCGCGCTCTCGGGGGTGGCGAGATGCATGATATTGAGCGCCGAGACCCCCGGCAACGCGAGCATGAACATGGCTGGCAACATCGCGAAATACTTGGCGACGTCATTGGCGATCGAAAATGTCGTGAGCGCGCCGCGCGTGATCAAAAGCTGCTTGCCGATCGCCACGACATCGATCAGCTTTGTGGGATCGGAATCGAGGTCGATCATATTGGCGGCCTCCTTCGCCGGCACCGTCCCCGAATGCATGGCGAGCCCGACATCCGCCTGGGCGAGCGCCGGCGCGTCATTGGTGCCGTCCCCGGTCATGGCCACGAGCCGCCCCCGGGCCTGCTCGGACCGGATCACCCGGATCTTGTCCTCGGGCTTGGCCTCGGCCACGAAATCGTCGACCCCGGCCTGCTCGGCGATGACGCGCGCGGTGATCGGGTTGTCGCCGGTGACCATGACCGTCTTTATGCCGAGGCTGCGCATGTGGGCGAAGCGCTCGCGCATGCCCGGCTTCAAGACATCCGACAGGCCGATCACCCCGACAAGATCCCCGTCGATGGCGAGCGCCAAGGGCGTCGCGCCCTTGCGCGCCACCAACTCGGCGGCATCCTTCAGCTCCGCGGGCGCGGTGGTCTTGAACCCCTCCTGGACATAGCGCGCCACCGCCGCCACCGCGCCCTTGCGCGCCTTGCGGCCATCCGGCAGGTCAGTACCGCTCATGCGCGTTTCGGCCGTAAACTCGACCCCCTGCCCCCGCTCCCAGGCGGGATCGTGCTTGGCCCCGCGCGCCACGGCCAGCGCCACGATGGAGCGTCCCTCGGGGGTGGTGTCGTACCAGGAGGCGGCGAGCGCGATCGATGCGACATCGCTCTCGTCATGACCAGGCAGGGGCACGAACTCGGTGGCCTGCCGATTGCCCATGGTGATCGTGCCGGTCTTGTCGAGGATCAGGGTCTGCACATCACCCGCGGCCTCCACCGCGCGCCCGGACATCGCCAGCACATTGAAGCGCGTTGCGCGATCGATGCCGGCGATGCCGATCGCCGACAGCAGTGCCCCGATCGTGGTCGGCATCAAGGCCACCAGCAAGGCGATCAGGGTGGCGACATCGAGATTGATATGGAGAAACGCGGCGAGCGGCTTCAATGTCGCCACCACCACCAGGAAAATGAGACTCAGCACCGCAAGCAGCACCGTGAGCGCGATCTCGTTGGGCGTCTTCTGGCGCCGGGCACCCTCCACGAGATGGATCATGCGATCAAGGAAGGTGTGGCCGGGGTCAGCCGAGACCCGAAAGACCAGCCAGTCGGACAGGATGCGCGTGCCGCCGGTCACCGTCGAAAACATGTCGGTCCCCGGCTCCTTCAACACGGGCGCAGACTCGCCGGTGATCGCCGACTCGTCGACCGATGCGATGCCCTCGAGAATCTCGCCGTCGGTCGGAATGATCTCCCCGCGCTCGACACGCACGCGGTCACCCTTGCGCAGGGCACCGGCCATGATCACCTCGAAGGTGTCGTCATCGACTATGCGCCGCGCGGTCACGTCGGTCTTCGTCTGACGCAGGCTGTCGGCCTGCGCCTTGCCCCGGCCTTCCGCCAGCGCCTCCGCGAAGTTGGCGAACCATACCGTGAAAAACAAGATGGCGGTCACAGACCCATTATAGGCAGCTGTCACATTGGTCTTGCCAAAGAGCCCCGGATCAAAGGTCAAGGCCAGGGTCACGAACATCGACAACCACACGATGAACATGACCGGGTTCCGGACCTGCACGGCTGGGTGGAATTTCCGGAAAGAATCGACGACCGCCTGAGCCACGAGCTCGCGCGTGCCCTTGCGGCGTATCTCGGTATGGCCGGACGCGCCGGCGGCGGCCTCGCTCATCGCCCCACTCCGGACATCGCATGGTGGGCGTAGAGCGCGAAATACTCGGCGATCGGCCCGAGCACGAGGCCTGGGAAGAAGGTGAGCGCCCCCACCACGATGATCGTGGCGAACCAGAATCCCCCGAATAGCGCGGTGTCGGTCTTCAGGGTCCCTATGGTCTCCTGCACGGGTGGCTTGGCCGCCAATGACCCGTCTTCAGGGTCCCTATGGTCTCCTGCACGGGTGGCTTGGCCGCCAATGACCCGCCGATCGCCAGCATGAAGATGATCGAGGCGTACCGTCCAAACAGGATCACAAGGCCGAGCGAGACGTTATACCAAGGGGTATTGCCGTTCAGGCCGGCGAACGCCGAACCGTTGTTGGCGGCCGCCGAGGTAAAGGCGTAAAGGACTTCCGACAGACCGTGCGATCCGCTGTTGCCAAGCGAGCTTACCCCATAGGGGGCGACCAGCGACCACGCGGTCGGGATCAGGATGATGAGCGGATGGACCAGAAGCGCGAGCGACGCCAGCACAATCTCCCGCTTCTCGATCTTCTTGCCAAGGAACTCCGGCGTCCTGCCGACCATGAGGCCGGCAATGAACACCGCGAACAGCCCATACATGAGGAAATTGAGCACCCCGACACCCTTGCCGCCGAATACGCAGTTCAACATCATCTGCACGAGCGAGACCATGCCGCCCAGAGGGGTGTAGCTGTCGAGCATGGAGTTCACGGTCCCGGTCGTAAACGCGGTACTGACGGTGTCGAAGATCGCGCTTTGGGTGATGCCAAAGCGTACTTCCTTGCCGACCATGTTACCGCCCATCTGGCCACCACCGGCGTGTTGCATGAGGCCGGCGTGGGCCAGAAGAGGCGTGCCGCGCTGCTCGGCGATCACGGCAACAAATACCGCCACCACCAACATGGACGCCATGACGCTGTACATGACGCGCGCGAGCTTCGGGTTGCCGACCATGCGTCCGAAGGTGATGACGAGCGCCATCGGCGTCACCATCATGAGCAGGGTCTCGATGATATTCGACAGGGGTGTCGGATTCTCGAAGGGGTGCGCCGAATTGGCGTTGAAGAACCCGCCGCCGTTGGTGCCGAGGTGCTTTATGACCTCAAGATCGGCCACAGGCCCCATCGGGATGTGCTGCGTGCCCCCCTGGATGAGGTGCGCTGTGACCATACCGGTGAGCGTCTCCGGCGACCCCGTCCATACCAGGATCGGGGTGATGAAAAGGCAAGGCAGAAGGAAGACGCGCGTCAGCACGCGCACGAAATCGCGGTAGAAGTTGCCGAGGTTGCGACCCTTGTCGCGGGCCGGCCCGAGCGCCCGGAAGAATGCGATGGCCACCACAAAGCCTGTGGCCGCCGAGGTAAACATCGGGAAGGTGATGGCCGCCATCTGGCTAAAGAGCGACAGTGTCGACTCCCCGCCATAGTTCTGCCAGTTGGTGTTGGTGATGAAACTAGCCGCGGTATTGAAGGCCAGAAACGGATCGACGTCCCGAAAATGCAGGGGGTTCCACGGCAAGTGCCCCTGCCACGACAAGATCCCGTAGATGAGAAGCCCCATCAGGAGGTTGGTGAGCAGCATGTTGGCCGCGTAGCCCTTCCAATCCATCGGCTGACTCACGGTGTCTCGGCCTATGAGGCGATAGATCAGACGATCGACCGGGTCCAGTACCGGGTCGAGCAGGGTCTTTTGGTCCTGAAAGACGCGCGCCAGATAGTGACCGAAGGGCACGCTGATAGCGCCTGCCACCAGGAGTTCGAGGACGATCTGCCAGAAGGCCGTGGGGCTCATCCCTCAGAACCGTTCCGGATACAGGATCGCATACACCAGATAGGCCGCCACCGCGACGATGAGCGCAAGCAGCACATCCATCATCGGTTGCCCCCTTCACGGGCCCGGATGACGGATTCGGAAAACCGCACAAGACCCCAAAGGAGCCCATAGACGGCCACGAACAATCCCCCCATGATCCAAAACAACGTCGCACCCCTCTCGTTCCCATCCCGAAAACCTGACACGGCCCACGCTCGGGATCAGTGGGACAATGGACCCGCATGCCCTTGAGGGACGGTGTTCGGGGCCCGATAAGCGGCAAAATCTACCACGAACCGGCGAACGGTCCTAGAGGCTGACCCTCCAACTCGCGGGACTTCGCCATTCATGACACCAAGTCCCTGAACGTCGAGCCATCGTCCGCACGCGATAGCATAGGCATCGCCGACCACAGGGCCGGTAGCGCGCACGATCGTGGCGACCTCCACAAAAACGCTCGGAAACAGTGATCCCCGATGGTCGTGCATCAATATTGCTGGCAATGTGCTCCGCATCCTCGCCGATGGTCTACGCCCCCACACGCACACCCATTGACGGACGGCACGGCGGACCAGCGCAGACGCCGCGCCTTCGCGGACCCTCAGAAACCATAGTGCACGCCAATCTTCGGCCGCTGGATGATGACGTGGCAATGCTCGACATGGGTGGCGAGGTCCGCGTCTCCCCGTGATCTCATCTAAGGCGTTGGTATGGTAGAAAAAGCTCGCAGCTGGCCGCGCGCGATCGTGTTCAGGATGGCCTGTAAACGATCGTCTTGGGTCGGCGTCGGTGAACGTCCGGCCATTGGCGGTGATGAGCTCATTGGCGGCATTGTAGTAGCCGGTGAATGGGCGCCGGCTATTGTGCACCGCCAGGAGATTATTGGCGGCATCGTAGGTATAGCGGGTCCGGCCGAAGAGATGGCCAACTGCTTCAGGGGAGAACGCGCTCGTCGCTACGCCCCGCCTCCTTACAAACCTTCGCTATATCCCGCATAGTGTGCACCCATAAACGAATGCCCGGTGCAATTTTTCGTGCACCGTAACGGCCCTGTAGCCATTGCCATGCAAGGGCACTCCGAGCGACGAGACTGCCATTGGCAGCCGCTTGCTCGTAGTAAGCCAGGGCGCCTTGCGGGAAGTATTGGGCGGTCAATGTTCCGGAGGGCGTGAAGGCCGCACAGATCGTGATCCCGCACCAGAGGGTGTCGGTGGTGACCGGGGCGGCCTGTCCGGCGTGCGTGATGGTGGCCACCCGCTCGTCGAGACCATTGTAGGCGAAGGTTGTGATCGTCCCGGTGCCGTCGCGGACCGCTACCAGCCGATAGGCTGCGTCCCAGGTGTAGGTGCGGGCGCCATCGTTTGTGAGCTCGCCATCGGCGTTGTAGGTCAGCGTCCGACCGCTGGCGGCGATAAGCTCATTGGCGGCATTGTAGTAGCCGGTGAATGGGCGCCGGCTGTTGTGCACCGCCAGGAGATTATTGGCGGCATCGTAGGTATAGCGGGTCCGGCCGAAGAGATTGCCGGTGGTGCCCACAAGGCGCTGGTCCGCATCATAGGTAAGACTCGCGACACCCAAGAATGCGCCGACGGGGCCTCCGTAACCGGGACCAGGACCGAGCGACCGGCCCTCGTGTTCTTCCCCCTCTCCCCCGAACAGGGCATCCGTGGGGTGGTCCACCGGGGCAAAGAGACGAAAGCCCGCGGAGTCGCCCTCATTGCGATCACGGGGGCGTGGCGATCGACCACCGCCGGGGATCACCGGACGGGCCTGTATCCGGGTGATCTCATCTAAGGCGTTGGTGCGGTAGGAAAAGCTCGTGGGCGGCTGACCGCGCGCGACCGTGTTCAGGATGGCCTGTAAACGATCGTCGTGGGTCGGCGACAAATAGCGGTAACGGATCGCCACCGGACTTCCCGCGAGGCGCTGGCTTGTGACCAGGGCCGTTTGGCCCAGGTAGCCGTAGGTAAAGGCCCCGAGGGCGTTTGTGTCACCGGTGAGACGACCCAAGGCGTCATAGCCGAAGGTTTGCATTTGCCCATTAATGGACTGATGGATGAGATCATCGTTCGCATCGTAGGCGTACCGGATCGTGGCCTGCGGGAGCGGGGTCTGGACGGTCGTGAGACGCAACGCACCAGGGGCGCCAACGGAGCCATAGGCGTAGTGCGTGGTGCCCGTGCCATCGGTCATCGCAATGAGGTGTGGAAAGCTCGCCCCATAGGTGAAGATGACGCCTGGCGTGGGAACCTGCGCATGGAGGTACTGGAGGCTTGCGAGCTTGCCCCCCAGGGTATAACCGTAGGCCGTAGTCTGCCCCAATGGATCCGTGACACCCTGGAGGCGCCCGGCGCCCGTCCCATAGGTCCAGGTGGTGACGTGTTGCAGCGGTCCCGTGCGGCCTATGACCCGCTCCTCGATATCCCGCATCCAGTCCGTGGTATGGCCGTCGGGATCCGTGATCGCGATCACCTTCTCATCGGCGTTGCGCGTCAAGGTCGTGACCGCCCCGGTGGGATTTGTGATCGAGATGAGGCGGCCATCCGCGTCATAGCCATAGCGTGTGATCTGGTTCAGGCGGTTTTTCACGGCCACGACATTCAGATTTTGATAGGTATAGGTACGCGTCGTACCGTCGGGGTAGGTAATGCCGGTCAGCCGGTTCAGGGCATCGTAGGTGTAGCGCACCGTGGTGCCGCCGGCATTGGTATAGGAGGCCACCCGCCCCTCGGAGTCGTAGGTGAATCGGGCCTGCGGTTGGCCATTCGCATTGACGATGGTCGAGAGGTAGCCGGACGCGTCATAGACGTAGCGGGTGGTCTCGCCCAACGGATTGGTCTTGCTCGTCAGCTGGCCGGCGGCATTGTAGGTGTAGGTGGTGGTCTCACCCGCCGCGTTGGTCGTGGTCAAAGGCTCGTGCTGAGCATTGTAGGTCGCGCGCGCCACCACGACCGGGCCTTGCGGGGTCTGCTGACTGACCGTGATCGGATCGATGCCATTGGCCGCGTAGGAAATGAAGGTCGTGTGGCCGTCGGGACCCACCCGTTCGATCACATGTCCGGTCGCATTGCGCGCAAGCGTCGTGAGATCGGTCTTTCCGTCACCCAGCTGCACGCCGATCGCCGAGGGCTTGTCGAGCGTCCCGACCCCGCCCACCCAGAACTGGTTGGGGTAGCTGTACCAAAGCCAGTTCTGCAAGGGATGCTTGATGCTTTCCAGCACACGGGACGTGAGCCCGACCTGCGAGTGCAGCCAGTGATAGATCGTGGCCTTGGTAAAGTCGCTCGGGGCTTGGGCATAAACGTCCGGGTTCCAGACGTAGGTGTCCCGGTCGTTCATGTTGGATGTAAAGAGCGCCATGCCGGCCGGCGAATGGGCATCGTAAAACGGGATGCTGCTCACCCCCTGGATGTACTCCATCTTCTCGGTATGCCCAAGGGGATCTGTGACTGTGAGCAGGCGCATATCACCGACGATGGCGCTTTGGAAATGAGTGGTACCGTACGGAGTGGTGAGGCCGGTAATAGTCGTCCCCGTGCCGCTATAGGTGTAGCGCGACGTCATCCCCAGGGGATCGGTCGTACTCGTAAGCCTGCCCTCACCGTCATAGGTGAGGGTCGCCGTGCGCCCGAAGGGGTCGGTGACACTCGTGACCTGCAAAGGATACTGGGGATCGGCATAGCGGAAGGTCGTGACCTGCCCCAGGGGGTCTGTAATCGACGTGAGCCGAAACTGGCTATCGGGGGTGCTTCCATACGCCCATGATGCCGCAGCGCTGCAGGCTTGTCCAGTGACCGAGGTTAAGTTGTTCTATAGGGACGGGAATCTTCTGAGGACAAATTCGCCCTGGCCCTGTGCCTGACGCACCTTGCGATTGGTCACGAGCGAAGCGCGGCCGTGGGCCTTCGTCTGGCCCTTATCCTTCCCTTCTTCAGGACGTCGCCATGAGGCCCGTTTCCAGACGACCGCACCGCTTCGCTCGCGCCTCCCTGCTCATAAGCATCCTGCTCGTCTCAACCCGGGTCATGGCAAGCCCAGGCGGGCAAACCACCGCTGCGCTGGCCCCGCCGCTCGCATCGAAGCGCACATCGCGCGCACCAGCACCGCTTGTCATCGACTTCAATAACGCCGATATCCATCGGGTATTGGACCTTCTTTTGCGAAAAGTCCTCGGCTACACCTATGTGGTCTCGCCCAATGTCGCGGGGCGGGTCAATCTCCAGGCGAGCGCGCCGCTCGCCAAGACGCAAATCCGCCATCTCGTGAATCTCATCATGGCCATGAACCACCTGCGACTGGTGCGCCGGGATCAGATGTGGGTGGTGGAACGGGCCCTGCCCGCCGTCCCAGGCATCCCTGAACGTTTCGGTCCCCGCTACCGTCTCGAGATCCTTGCGCTCGGTAACGTCCCGGCGAGCGCCATGGAAGCGGCTTTGCACCCCTTGCTGACCCCCAACATCCGCCTGCGCGTGGGTCCGGGTGATCGTACGCTCCTGCTTTATGGGGTCAGCCGTCGTGTCGTTGCCTTGACGCAAGCCGCTCGCCGTATCGTGGCCCATTATGCCCAGGGGCTCATCTTTCGCCTGGTGCACCCGCGCTTTATCGCGATCCGCGCGCTTCTGCCGGAACTGCTCGCGATCCGCAAGGCTCAGGAGACCTTGGGTGAACGGTTTTTGCCAGGCGCCGTACCGTTGCCTCTACCAAGCCAGCGTGCGCTTCTCGTGGTCGCCGCGGACCACGCAAGCCTCCAACAGATGCTCCACTGGATCGCCGTGCTCGACACGCGCGGGGCAACGTCGGGACGGGGCGACATCCACATCTACAACGTCCGCAACGGCGATGCCGCCACCATAGCCTCGGTGCTCGGTCACCTTCTGCATATCCCGATCGCGCAAGTGGCCGCATCGACCCCGCAAACCATGCCGCTCAGCACCCTGGGGGCCTCGTTAGGGGCGGCCGGAACGCTCGGGGAAACGTCTTCTGGTGTCACGGGCCTCGCGCTCCCGAGAAGCCTCACTTTAGGGGCATCCCGCCCCCCAGACACCCAACAAACGGTGCTTCCCGGCCAAAGAACACCATCCGATCATGATATTGCGGTTGTGGCCGACGAGGCCGATAACGCGCTCGTGATTCGCGCCCCGGAACGGGTCTACCTGGAACTGCGTTCGATACTGGCGCGCCTCGATACACCGCCCCGACAGGTCCTCATCCAGGCGATGATTGCCGACGTCACGCTGAACAAGAACCTGCAATACGGCATCGAATACTTTTTTCGTAATCAGGGCACCGCTTTTCATGGCGGCCCGTATACCGGTGTCGGCGCCGTAAACTCCACCATGAGCGCCCTGACCAATCCACCGGCGCTCGGTGTCGCCGCGGGCTTGAGTTACGGCGTATTCGGGCCGGCTGGTGGTTTGCGAGGTCTCTTTCAGGCGCTCGCTAGCCGCACGCACGTCCATATCCTTTCCACGCCGCAGATCCTGTGCACGAGCAACCATACCGCAGCCATCCAGGTAGACATCATGTATTGACCTGCCCGGCCTCAAGCGACGTGGGTTAAGCTTACGGCCGGGTAAACCACCATCAACTCAGAGCCACCATTGAGGGGGGCAGGTCATGACAAAGTTTAGCAGGCAGGTCATGACAAAGTTTAGCAAGTACGTGGGGCTGGATACACATAAAGACACGATCGCGGTGGCCATCGCCGAGGCCGGCCAGAGTAAGCCCCGCTATTACGGGGAGATCGCCAATACCCCGGAGGCGGTAGCCAAGCTCGTGAAGAAACTGAGCCCCCAGGGGGAGGTCCTGTCGTTCTGCTATGAGGCCGGTCCGTGCGGTTATGGGATCTATCGCCAGCTGACCCATCTGGACCCCGGAGGCGGTAGCCAAGCTCGTGAAGAAACTGAGCCCCCAGGGGGAGGTCCTGTCGTTCTGCTATGAGGCCGGTCCGTGCGGTTATGGGATCTATCGCCAGCTGACCCATCTGGGCCACGACTGCGTGGTGGTGGCGCCCTCGCTGATTCCCGTAAAACCCGGGGATCGGGTGAAGACCGACCGCCGGGACAGCGAATCGCTCGCCCGCTTGCATCGCGCCGGCGAGCTCACCGCCGTGTGGGTCCCGGGCCCGGAGCAAGAGGCGGTGCGCGATCTCACCCGCGCCCGCGAAGACACCAAGGCCCTGGAGCGCCAGGCCAAGCAGCGTCTGTCGGCCTTCCTCCTGCGCCATGGCCGCCTCTATGCCGCGGGCAAGACGAAGTGGACGAAGGCCCATGGTGAGTGGCTCATGACCCTCACGTTCGAGGCCCCGTCCCAGCAGATCGTCTTCCAGGAATACGTGGACATCGTGGCCCATCTCGCCGGTCGGGTGGCGGCGCTGGAAGAGGAAATGGTGCGGGTCCTGGACACCTTCTCGCTCGCGCCCGTGGTGCGCGCGCTCATGGCGCTGCGCGGGGTGTCGCTCATCACGGCGCTCACCGTGGTGGCCGAGATCGGCGATCTCACCCGATTCACATCGCCCCGCCAATTAATGGCGTATCTCGGGCTCGTCCCGAGCGAATCCTCCAGCGGCGCCACCACCCGCCGCGGTGGCATCACGAAGACCGGCAACGGGCACGTCCGGCGGGTCCTGACCGAGGCCGCCTGGTGCTACCGCTTCCCGGCCCGCAAGACCGCCCACTTGCAGCGAAGGGCTGGGGACACCAGCGATCCCGTGCAGGCCATCGCCTGGAAGGCCCAGAAGCGCCTCTGTGGCCGCTATCAGCACCTGCTCCGGGCTGGCAAGATCAAGGTGCAGGTGTGCACGGCCATCGCCCGCGAGCTCACGGGCTTCCTGTGGGCCATCGCGTGCACCGTCTAGGCGGAGGCTCGGTAACATGCCGCGAATATAATATTTCGAGTGATCGTGAAATCATCTATTGAACCATAACCAGGAAAAGTGAGTCTTTGGATCAAGGCATGAGAGGCCGGTGGGAGAATCCTCGATCTCCCTATGAGGCGCAGACACACACCTGCGACCCTCGATGATAGAGCGAGGCAGCTCCACGACGAAGCGAAGTCAGGCGGTACCCAACCCGCGTATATCAGAGTGATCGACCGTCGTTAACAGCCGCTCGTGCCTTGACTCAAGGACTTACGAATCCAAGGAGAGAAAAGATAGAAGAAAACCATGCCGCTAGTTGACAGGTCAAAACATATCAGGGAACCAGGTGCCGGTCCCGGTCGCGAGTCTTACTACCACGACAAGCTCGGCAACGGGCCTGGCCACCGCCAATACGATTCAATACCAAAGCACGGGCGTCCTCCTTGGCGTGACTCCGCGCATCAACGCCGACGGGCGGGTCACCATGAAGATCTATCAGGAGGTGAGCAGCGTCCAGGGAACGACGGCCGTGGCCAATATCCAGGCGCCGACCTTCGCGACGCGCACCGCGCAGACTACCTTCACGGTGAAGAACGGCAGTACGGCCGTGATCGGGGGCCTCATCTCGACTGCCACCAATCACGATCGCATCGGCGTACCCCTGCTCATGGATATCCCGTTTCTCGGCGATCTCTTCTCGACCGTGGATACGACCCATCAGAAAGAGGAGCTTTTACTTCTCATCACACCGCATGTCGTCTCCGACCCCGGGACGCTTGCGCGTCTCAGCGGGCGTCTGCGCCATCAGATGGCGCTCCTCAGGCGCTTGATCCAGCACCCGGGACACGCGACTGCGCCCGGCCACCCCTCTCGCCCAATCAGGCCCGTCCCGACGATCCGCCCATCCGTCTCCGCAAGCCCCGCGGAATGGATCGTGCCGGCGGGCGGCGGCTTCTTTGACACACTACCGATCGACCGGCCTCTCGACACCCCCTCGGCACGGCGCGGCGCGCAGACAGCGAGCCGAGGAGGCGAATGATGGGAGCAATGGAGGGGCGCTTGCGTTTCCAGGCCATCGTCAACCGATTTCGCTGCGGTGCGGACCATCCCGCGCCGGCATGGCCCCCCGGTTGGCGCGCCCTCCTCTGGCAGACTGTCCAGCGCTTGGGCATCGTCGGCCTCGTTCTCGCCCTGATCGCGGCCGTGCTCCCCCTGCCCTCCCCCCATAGCGCCCCCCGAGCACTGATGGAAAGGAGTACGCGGCAAGGCCCTCATCTCCTCCCGACGCGCGCAACTGCCCGCGCGGTCATATTAAAGCGCGACCCTTTTCGGGCCGACCGGACGTTTCCTCGCGTCGTCGCCTCAACGAAAGATCCCCTTCCCTGATATGTTTTGACCTGTCAACTAGCGGCATGGTTTTCTTCTATCTTTTCTCTCCTTGGATTCGTAAGTCCTTGAGTCAAGGCACGAGCGGCTGTTAACGACGGTCGATCACTCTGATATACGCGGGTTGGGTACCGCCTGACTTCGCTTCGTCGTGGAGCTGCCTCGCTCTATCATCGAGGGTCGCAGGTGTGTGTCTGCGCCTCATAGGGAGATCGAGGATTCTCCCACCGGCCTCTCATGCCTTGATCCAAAGACTCACTTTTCCTGGTTATGGTTCAATAGATGATTTCACGATCACTCGAAATATTATATTCGCGGCATGTTACCGAGCCTCCGCCTAGACGGTGCACGCGATGGCCCACAGGAAGCCCGTGAGCTCGCGGGCGATGGCCGTGCACACCTGCACCTTGATCTTGCCAGCCCGGAGCAGGTGCTGATAGCGGCCACAGAGGCGCTTCTGGGCCTTCCAGGCGATGGCCTGCACGGGATCGCTGGTGTCCCCAGCCCTTCGCTGCAAGTGGGCGGTCTTGCGGGCCGGGAAGCGGTAGCACCAGGCGGCCTCGGTCAGGACCCGCCGGACGTGCCCGTTGCCGGTCTTCGTGATGCCACCGCGGCGGGTGGTGGCGCCGCTGGAGGATTCGCTCGGGACGAGCCCGAGATACGCCATTAATTGGCGGGGCGATGTGAATCGGGTGAGATCGCCGATCTCGGCCACCACGGTGAGCGCCGTGATGAGCGACACCCCGCGCAGCGCCATGAGCGCGCGCACCACGGGCGCGAGCGAGAAGGTGTCCAGGACCCGCACCATTTCCTCTTCCAGCGCCGCCACCCGACCGGCGAGATGGGCCACGATGTCCACGTATTCCTGGAAGACGATCTGCTGGGACGGGGCCTCGAACGTGAGGGTCATGAGCCACTCACCATGGGCCTTCGTCCACTTCGTCTTGCCCGCGGCATAGAGGCGGCCATGGCGCAGGAGGAAGGCCGACAGACGCTGCTTGGCCTGGCGCTCCAGGGCCTTGGTGTCTTCGCGGGCGCGGGTGAGATCGCGCACCGCCTCTTGCTCCGGGCCCGGGACCCACACGGCGGTGAGCTCGCCGGCGCGATGCAAGCGGGCGAGCGATTCGCTGTCCCGGCGGTCGGTCTTCACCCGATCCCCGGGTTTTACGGGAATCAGCGAGGGCGCCACCACCACGCAGTCGTGGCCCAGATGGGTCAGCTGGCGATAGATCCCATAACCGCACGGACCGGCCTCATAGCAGAACGACAGGACCTCCCCCTGGGGGCTCAGTTTCTTCACGAGCTTGGCTACCGCCTCCGGGGTATTGGCGATCTCCCCGTAATAGCGGGGCTTACTCTGGCCGGCCTCGGCGATGGCCACCGCGATCGTGTCTTTATGTGTATCCAGCCCCACGTACTTGCTAAACTTTGTCATGACCTGCCCCCCTCAATGGTGGCTCTGAGTTGATGGTGGTTTACCCGGCCGTAAGCTTAACCCACGTCGCTTGAGGCCGGGCAGGTCAATACATGATGTCTATCACTGGCGACTCCTGCCTGCGCAAAGCGACCCACGCCTACAGGTGTTTGGCATTGCAGGCCCAGCCGACGCCTTGCAAGCCCTCGTTGGAACCGTGCGCCATGAGGTCTGGCGATCGGTCGGCGCGCGCGCTCATGGCTGGCGGCTCGTTGCCATCCACCCTTACCGCGTCTTGTGGCAACGAGATGGTACTTACGCAATCGCGGCGATTATCGCCGGCCACGCCCCTGCGATGCCAAGACCCCAACCCGCCGCCCTTTTTGAGGGAGACCGACGATGACCGATGTCCACTATCCTGCTGCACCGTTGATATGGGAGGGGCTTTCGCTACGCTTTCTGCGCGAGTACGCCATCGTACCGCTGACTCAGAGCGCCGCGGAAATCGTGGTGGCCATGGCCGACCCCACCGATACCACCAGTCTTGATGCATTGGCCCTGTTCACGGGACAGACGGTGCGGGCCGTGGCGGACGAGCGCGACCGGATCCTGGCGCGTCTCGATCAGCTGTATGGATCCCGGGATGCGATCCTTCACAAGAACAATCTGGCCCCCGCATCGCCGGAAACATCGGGTCACAACGGCGCGCTTGCACTCCGCGATCAGGCCTTGGATGCACCGGTCGTGGCGCGTGTCACAGCACTCCTGGCAGCCGCCGTGGAGGCTGGCGCCTCCGATATCCACCTCGAACCGCAGGAGCAGCGCCTGCTCGTTCGGCTACGCATTGATGGCGTCTTGCGCGAGCGGGAATCCCCGCCCAAGGTGATCGAACAGGGTATGATCTCGCGCCTCAAACTGCTCGCCCAAATGAACATCGCCGAGCGTCGTCTCCCGCAGGATGGGCGTTTCCAGACACGTATCCTGGGTCAGGATGTCGATGTGCGCGTCGCCACGAGTCCCGGCCTCCACGGAGAAACCCTCGTCCTTCGTGTCCTTCCGGCAGAGATGCGTAAAACGCTCGGCCACCGTGCAGATCGGCTAATCGGGGGGTTCAGGGCCGGGGTTTTGCTGGGCGAGCGTCGCCTGGTAGTTCCAGGGCATCCAGCCGTGCAGATCGGCTAATCGGGGGGTTCAGGGCCGGGGTTTTGCTGGGCGAGCGTCGCCTGGTAGTTCCAGGGCATCCAGTCGGCGGGGTTCGCGGCGACCGCGTCCCCGTGACGCTGGAGCGCCACCAGATACTCAAATGGGGCCACGTGGTTCAGTTCGGCGGTATGGATCAGGCTCATGAACGTATCGCCGACATAGGCGCCGTTGAGAGTACGGTAGAAGAGCGCATTCTTTCGGTGCAGGATGGCCTTTTTCAGAACCCTTTCGGTCACATTGTTATCGAGCGGGGCGCCCGGCACGCGCAGGAATAGCGTGAGTTCGGGCCAGCGCTTCTGCATGTAACGGATGGCGGCGCCCAGCGTCGAGTTGGGCTCGATCCGGCGCTCCTCAAACTGCGTGCGCATCCACTGCTCCAAGATCGCCATGCGCGGTGCGCTCTCGGCTTGGTGACGCAGGAGTCGCGGTTCTGGGTCGAGACCCTCGGCCTGGATGCGGGCCTCGGTCCCATAGACCTCACGCAATGTCTCCAGCACGAAGCGCGCTTCTTCTGGGAAGGTCTCGGTCAATTCGACGTACTTACGACGTGCATGAGCGAGACAAGAGGACATCACCGTGTCGAAGTCGCTGGGGGCGTTGCGTGATAGCCCGTCGCACATCTGGATGGGGGCGGGCAAATCGGCTGCACGATGCGCTAACACCGTAGCGAGATTCTCGCCGGCGTGCCGGACGCCTGTGAAGAAGAGCGCGATCTGACGACCCTCTTCGGTCGCGACGATGCCGGAGGTAAAGATCCCGGTGCGTTCGGTGTGCGCGTCGTCGGCAAGCGCCGCGGCCCGCTGCGCTTTTGTCAGCTTAAGGACCTTCATGGTCGTGTCGTCGTTGTAGAGCACCGGGGCTTGGGCCGCCTGATGCAAGAGTTCCGCGTGCGCCGGGGCCAACACGGGGACAGCCTTACGCACCAGGTCCCATTGGGTCGCGGCCGGCAACGGGATGCGCATACCCGCCTGCAAGGTCTCGATGCGGTTAAAGGGGAGGCCTGCGCCATACTTCAGCAGCCCGACCATACTGGTCGCGGTGGCATCGTATTTCTCGGGTCCCACGCCCTCCGGGGCCGGGGCGGTGGTGACCTCGCCGCACAGATGGCAGCGCAGTCGATCGCAGGCATAGACCGTGGCGCTCAAGGGCGCCATGCCGATAATACGCACCAACTGGGCGGGCTCGTTCTGTCGATAGAGTGTCCCCTCCAGGCAGTGGGGGCAGGCATCCCCGCTGTGGAGGTCGGGATGCGCCACCGTGACCTGTTCGGCCCCGGTGTACGCACTCACAGCGTTGCGGCCATGGCCGGGGGCCTTGGGTTTTGGTGAAGAGGGATCTGGTGGCAGCAAGGGCGTCGCGTCCGATCCCGCCGCCTCGGTGTCTGGCGCATGACGATCCTCGCCTGCGTTCCCCCGAGCACGGCGCGAGTCTTCTCCGTGCGAGCCCCAAAAATCATCTTGCGCAACCGTGCGAGCGAGGCATTCTTGGTTTGCAACTCGGCCTGAACCAAGGCCAGGGTATCGACGGCCGCGCGTAAGGCGGCGTGTTCTTCGGTGCTCAAGACCGCGCGCGTTCGCTCGACGATGGCGGTGATATCCGTGATCGGCACCGCAAGGCGTTGTGGCGATGCGGGCCGCGCCCGCTTCTTGTGCCCGCTCATGCCACGCCCAACAAGCGGGCGCGATAATCCCGCGTCAGCGGCAAGCCCAATACGTCTTTCACACTGCGGTTCGCCTGGTGGGTCTGATCGTCCTTGCCGCGCCCTTGGGTCTGGCCCAGGACCTGCCAGTTGGCCGCGCGGTAGCTCCCGCGTCAGCGGCAAGCCCAATACGTCTTTCACACTGCGGTTCGCCTGGTGGGTCTGATCGTCCTTGCCGCGCCCTTGGGTCTGGCCCAGGACCTGCCAGTTGGCCGCGCGGTAGCAGGTGCCGCGATAGCGGGTCGTATCGACGAAGGTCTCGGCCCAATACACCGGGTGGCCATAGGCCTCTTGCCAGGCCTGGGGGAGCGCCCGGGTCATACGGGAAAGAACGTGCGAGGCCAAGTGGGGGACCTGGACCCACGGCAGGATCAAAAAGCGCGTGTTATAGGCAATACCCGCGATGTTCTGGCGGCGCACCGCAGGCGACCAGCCGAGGAACCGGTCCCGGGGCCCCAGATGCCGGGGGGCCGAGCTCCACGCGCCGAGCGCCACCGGGCGCGCCCCGGCATAGACCATGCATTTGACGTGTTCGCCCACCGGCTGCGTGTAGCCCAGATAATGGTGGGCCTCCATCAGGCTCTTGAAGAGGGCCTCGGCGGGGGTTCGCCGGACCGACACGAGCGTAAGCGCCCCTAAGGCGCGCAAGGACCCCGTAAGCGGCGTGGTATCGATTGCCAGGGGCGCCGGGGCACCACGTGCGAGGCGCGCGCGGACACCCAAGGGATTGGGGGGTTGGCGGCGCACCGGCGGTAACGTGATGTGGCCCTCGCGCGCGAGCGCCAGCATGAGTCCCCGGCACACCATCGCGCGCAGGGCGCCATTGGCTTGGCGCCAGTCCCAGGCCTGGCAGAGCGTCGCCGACAACGCCCGCCGGCTTTGCTCGGGGTGGGCGGCGATCAAGGCACGGATGAAATGCGCGTCGGTGGTCGTGACGGCGCGGCCGCGATTCCCAGGCCTGGCAGAGCGTCGCCGACAACGCCCGCCGGCTTTGCTCGGGGTGGGCGGCGATCAAGGCACGGATGAAATGCGCGTCGGTGGTCGTGACGGCGCGGCCGCGATAGCGTAATAAGATCTCCATGGGGACAGATCTTACCGCGCGTGGTTATGGAACGCAAGCCCCCACCCCAAGCCCGGCCTCGTCCCCGCCCCGCGGGACCGCAGCCGGCGAGCGCGGCCCCCGCTTAGCGCCCACCGGGCGCCACAACGGCGGGGCGTGGGATTGCGTTGGGTCCCCCGCGCTCAGCAAGACTTGCACCTCGTGTGCTAAGGCCTCACTCACCACCCCGTCTGCAGCCTGGGGCCAATAACGAAACCGACCGCGTGACAGGCGCTTGTGACAGAGCCAGAATCCCTGGCCGTCATAGATGAGGAGTTTGATCGCCGTGTGCGAGCGGCTGCGAAAGAGAAATACCGTGCCTTGAAAGGGCTCTTCGCGCAGGACCGCCCGGCAGCGTTGCGCCAAGCCGTCGATGCCGACCCGAAAGTCCACCGATTCCACCGCCACCAGCACGCGCATGTGCGGGGTGATGGCGATCATGGCGCGCCCCAGAAGGCCGCACACAGCGGTGCGAGCTGGGTAAGCCCCGAGCCCTGCAAGCTTACCCGCATCGTCCCCCACGCGCATTCTGAATCTCCACGACACACTCAGCGATTCCTGTCCTGGCCGCGGGTGTCGATCTCGACAACGCGACAAAGGTCACAGTGTGCGGGTCGGCGGCCCTCGCGAACCCCGCGCCCTCCATGCGCTTTAGGAGCCGCGGGCCATCCACATGCAGACGCTGTGCAGTCTGTACTACCCCGTACTGCCGGGCCATCTCCACGGCCGCGGCCCATAAGGCCTTGGGGATCCGTGCGCCCCGCTGGCGGCTCTCCCGCCAGCGCTGGAAGAGCGCTCGTGTGGACTCAAACGTCTCGCCGCCCTCCGGCCCTTCCATCGTCTGCCTGGTCTCGTTCATTCGCTGCGTTCCTCATCGGTTGAAATACGCAGCGAACGTTAGCAGGGACAAAAAACCGTTTCTTGCATGCTTACCCGGCCCTTCCATCGTCTGCCTGGTCTCGTTCATTCGCTGCGTTCCTCATCGGTTGAAATACGCAGCGAACGTTAGCAGGGACAAAAAACCGTTTCTTGCATGCTTACCGGAAAGACACCGTCCTTCGTCTTCTGACATGCCGCTCTGGCGATGTGGTGTTAGGGGATCTGGGACTGGCAGCGACCGATGAACATTGGTTGCGCACCGCGATTGCCGTTCCCCATGGCCTCATCCTGGCCACGGGCCCGACGGGCAGCGGCAAGATGACGACCCTCTATTGCGCCCTGAAAGAGATCGATGCCGCTCGTCGCAAAATCATCACGCTGGAGGATCCCATCGAATATCAACTGAAAGATGTCGTGCAGATCGCCGTGCGTCCCGACCTGGGACTCGGGTTCGCGCAAGGACTGCGGGCCCTTCTGCGTCAAGATCCCGATGTCCTCATGATCGGCGAGATCCGCGACGCCGAAACCGCCGGCATCGCCGTTCAGGCCGCGCTGACGGGTCATCTCCTCTTATCCACGCTCCATACGAACGATGCATTGGGCGCCATCGCCCGCCTGCGCGAGCTCGGTGTGGCATCGACCCTGCTTGCCGAAAGCCTCAAGGGCATCGTGGCCCAGCGTCTTGTACGACGCCTCTGCCCGATGTGCGCAAGCCCCACAGACTCGGCTGCGCCGCCTACCGGTTCGCCGTGTCCGCGGTGCGACGGGACCGGCTACCGGGGGCGGGTCGGTCTCTTCGAAACCCTTGCCATGACGCCCGCGCTTCGGGATCTGCTGGCAAGCGGCGCCCCTCCAAGCGCCTATGCAAACCTGCTTCGCCATACACCCCATCGCACGCTCGCCGACGAGGGCCACGACAAAGTGGCATCGGGGCTGACGACGGCCACCGAGGTGGCCCGGGTCACGGGACGGGAGCCGGAGACTTTGACGCAAGCGCTCTCGGATCACTCCCATGGCTGACTGGATCTATCAAGGGATCGATGCGCGTGGGCGGCTCTTCACGGGTCCGATCGAGGCCGCGGATGCCGATGAGGCGGCCCACAGACTGCAGCAGCAGGGACTGCTGACCACGCGTCTCGTGCCGCACACGCAAGCGGGCGGCACGAGCCCAGTACGCCACCACGGTCGTCGTCGTATCGACCGCGCGACTCTTCTCGCGTTCACAGACGCCCTGAGCGGCCTCTTGCGGGCGGGGCTTACGATCGAACAATCCTTGACGGTGGCCTTGACCTTGAGTCTGCCGCCTGCGGCACATCTCCTGATCGCAGACGCCCGCCACGATGTGCGCGCCGGCATCAGTCTGAGCGAGAGTCTTGCGCAGGTCGATGGTATCCCAACCCATTACGTGAGCCTCGTACACAACGGCGAGCTCACGGGCGATCTCGGCGCCATGCTCGCGCGGCTCCAGAAGGCGATAGCGCGTAGCGCGGAAATACGCGCCGGTATTCTGAACGCGGCGATCTACCCGGCGCTCCTCGTCGTCGTGATGCTTTTGTCCCTCCTCTTTCTTTTCATCGACGTCGTCCCCCGCTTCGCGGCCATGTTTGCCAGAAGCTCCATACGCCTGCCGGCCGCCACCCGCGCGCTCCTGGCCGTGGCCACCTTTTTGCACCGCAACATGATGGGCCTTTCATCGGGGGTGTTGGCATCCATCATCCTTCTTATGGGCGCCTGGCGTAGCCCGGGAGGGCGCGCGTCCCTGGAGCGTCTTGTCTTACACATCCCCGCATTGGGTCCAATCATTGTGTCTTTAGAGCTCGGCCGAGTGTTTCGGACCATGGCGGCCTTGCTCGCGGCCGGGATCCCCCTGACACAAGCCCTGACAAACATCTGGGCCCTGCCCGGCCCCGGCACCTTGCGATCCATGCTCCACACCTGGCACGAGCGCCTTGTGGCAGGCGAGAGTCCCGCGCAGTCCGTCGCGTCGTTGCCCTTGCTGCCGGCTTTCGTGCGGCAATTCATCGCCATGGGTAATGAGACAGGACGCATGGACGACGTCTTGTCGGCACTCGCCGACCGTCTCGAACATGACACCGATCGCGCGATCCACCGGGCCCTCTCGCTGGTCGAGCCCGCGGCCATCCTGGTGATGGGCTTGATTGTAGGCGCCGTCGTCGTATCGATCCTGGCCGCGGTCTTTGCCCTGAATACCGTCCACATCTCGACCTGAGGACAGCCCTATGTCCGACCTATCCATGCGACCATCCGTCCAGCAGGGACTTACACTCATCGAGCTCATTGTGGTGATGGTGATACTCGGGCTTTTGGTGAGCCTGATAGGCCCCGACCTCTGGTCCCGTCTCCATCAATCCCGAATGAGAACCGCGGCCATGCAGATCACCCTGCTCGGCTCCGCCCTCGACAACTATCGCCTGGACGTCGGACATTATCCCGTCACCGCCGCTGGTCTTATGGCCTTGCGGCGCAAGCCCCCCGGGGTCCGCGGTTGGAGCGGACCTTATCTTGCACACGGCGTGCCCCGCGATCCCTGGGGGCATCCCTACCATTATCGTTGTCCCGGGAAACACGGCGCCTATGACCTCTGGAGTGACGGACCCGCGCACGGCGCCCCCATCACATCATGGACCACGCGAGGATCTGCGCATCATGCGTCAGTCAGGCCTCACACTTCTTGAGCTGATCGCAGTCCTTGTGATCATGTCGGCCGCGATGGCGCTGGTGGGCCTGCCGCTTTTTGGCCAACACGAGACGCTCACGGCTTATAGTCGGCGCGCGCGCTCACTCGTCCATTTGGCGCGCCGCATGGCCTTGACACAAGGCGTCGTGGAAGAGCTCTGCATCGATCCGCGCACGCGCACGATCACGCTTCGGGGCCTCGTTTCGGACAAGCCACTCAGGCGGCGTGCCCTGCGCGTTCCCCATTCCATAAGGGTGACCGTGTCGGCAAAAGTGGGCCGCGACTCGTACGGCCGCCGCATCTTCCGATTTTATCCCGACGGCAGCGCGACACCCGGGACGATCATCTTTCAGCGAGGCGCTCGCCGCCTCCCCATCATGGTCGGGGTATTGTTCCATGCCTCACACTGAACACGGCTTTACCCTCCTTGAGGTGGTCGTGGCCATGGCGATTTTCGTGACCGGGGCGGCGACCATGCTTGACGAATCCTCGCTGCTCTTGCGCCAGATGAGCCGCGCGCATAGGGCGCTGCAGACAAGTCTCGCCCTGCAGGATGCGATGGTTATGACGACAGCCACTGCGAGGGCCCGCGGATCCCTCGCAACACCGCTGGTCTTTGGGCCGATCACAGTATCCCGGCACGACGGTCCCTCCTTCCTTCTCTTGGGCTCCCGCAAGCGGCGGCCCATTGAAGAGATCATCTTGAAGGCCCCGCGCCGGCGCGCGCTAAATTTATGGGTGCAACGATGAGAAGCGCGCAGCCGGGCTTCACGTTGATGGAACTCATCGTGGCCATCGCCTTGACCGCCGCGCTCATCGCCGGGCTTGCGGCGTTTCTGCATGACATCGTCCTGACCGAACGCCATGCGGCTCCCCGCGCACGGCAGGTCAGGCAGTTCCTGCTGGTGAACGGCGCCCTTCGCCATGAACTCGCCGCCACTCGCCCGGGCGACATCGCCCTGTCCGCCCATCGGCTCCTGTTCCTATCCGGCGCCGCCTATCGGGCCCTGCCCCCGGCGCGCTATTTCTACAGTTACATCTTCCATCCCGCGCGCCACACCCTGTCGCTGACATTGCGGGGCGTACGCCGTGACGACAAACCGGGGGAAACGCTCTTTCGTGGTGTGCTGCTCCGAAACGTCGCCGTGGCGCAATTTGCCGGTCTCCTGCAACCCGCCCGTACGCAAGACCCCTCGTTCTGGGTCCGACATATTCCGCGCCGCACGCTTGCGCGCCCGTCCGTAGCCCCGCGCGTGGTCGTGATTCGCCTCGACATCAGGGGTGGCCGCCATTCCACCTACCGGCACCTACCACCCCTCCTCTACGCATTGGCGTGGCCATGAGCACAAGTCGCGGCCTGGCCCTCTTGACGGTGCTCTGGTTCCTCCTACTGGCGGCGAGCGTGCTCGTGATCGCCGAGAATCGCACGAACCAAATGACCTCCCTTCTCTGGCAGGTCCGGCAACAACCGTATATCACGGCCCGCACCCAGGCCTTGCGGCTATTCTTGCCAGCGCTCTTGTCGGGCCAGGCACTTCCCCCGGGCGCGCCCGCCTGGGCGGTTCGGACAGCGCCTCGCTTTGCCCGCGCCGGTGTCTGGGGGCGGGGCGTGGTAGCCGTACCCTTTTCTCACCGATCCATCGTGGTACACATCCAGGACACGGGCGGCCTCCTGGCCCCCGGCTGGCAGCCTGCGCTGTTGCCATTACTGGCGGACGCGCTTGCCAGACACCCAGAATCCCCGCCCGCGCTCCTGGCACAGCTGCAAAGTTTGTATCTCGACAGTGATTCTCGAGCGGGTGCGCGGCTTACGGCCCCCGTGGCCTGGCGGTTTGCCGATCTCACCACGCGCCACCCCGTCTACGGCGGCCGGATCGACGTCAATAGCGTCCCGGCCTCGGTACTGCGGGTTCTCGGCCTCTCCACGTCCCGACTCCGCGCCTTCATCAGCCGGCGCCGACGGCGGACGAGACCCTACGCGCCGGACGATCTTGCCCGCCTGGCGCGCACTCTGGGATTGGCCGGACGGCATTATTTTGGGACGGGTCGCAGCGGCATATACCGCGTGCACCTCTATCTCGCGAGGCGTCACGGTGGCCGACGCGAAATCGCGCGCTACACGCTGCGCACGCCTCTTGCCGTATCCGGCGTGCCACTGAGACGGCCCGAAGGCCAATAGCGAGGACGTAAACGATAACCACCACAAGGCAACACCGGCTGCGATGGCGCCGCCAGTGTTCACCGGGCGGCCGTGCCCCTGTCGTGGGAACCCGGTCACCGGGGAGGCGTGCCCTTTGGGTTTCACACGTCGCGGAATGGTCGTAAAAAAGGCCGCGCCCTTGCGGACGCGGCCCTGCCCCTCAAGCGATGGCGTTCAGCCCCGAATGTGACCGCCGCGCATCTTCCACAAGGCGAGATTGAGCTTCACCACGTTGACCACGGGCTCGCCCAGGAAACCGAGCGAACGGGGTGTGGTGTAACGTTTGATGAGCGCCTCCAGCCGCGCCTTGGGGATCTTGGTGACATGCGCCACACGCGCCACCTGATAGCGGGCGGCGGCGATGCTGATGTCGGGATCGAGCCCCGAGGCCGAGGAGGTCACAAGATCGATCGGTATCGGCCCCCGCTCCTGGGGATCGGCCTTGCGCAAGGCCGCCACCCGCGCCGCCACGTGCTGGCGCAGCACGGGATTGTCGGGGCCCAGGTTGGAGGCGCTCGAGGCCTCGGCGTCGTAGGGCGTAGGCGAGGTCGCCGACGGACGGCTCCAGAACAGGCCGGGGCTCCGGAAGTATTGCCCGATGAGCGCCGATCCCACGACCCGGCCATGGACGCGTATCAACGATCCGTTGGCCTGGCGCGGAAACAGCGCCTGAGCTACCCCGGTCATGGCGAGCGGGTACATAAGCCCGGTCACGACCGCGAGAACAAGAAACAATACCACCGCCGCCCGCATATCGCGTGCCGTCATCACCCCTCCTATATCCATGTCAAGACCATATCGATGAGCTTTATGCCCACAAACGGCGCGATGATGCCGCCCACCCCGTAGATCCAGATATTGCGGCGCAGCAGGTCCTTGGCCGCCGCCGCCCGGTAGCGGACACCGCGCAAGGCCAGCGGTATCAGAAGCGGGATGATCACGGCGTTGAAGATCACCGCCGCCAGGATCGCGTGCGTGGGGGAACTCAGATGCATGATGTTCAGAGCCCCAAGCGCCGGATAGGTGCTCACGAAGGCCGCCGGGATGATCGCGAAGTACTTGGCGACATCGTTTGCGACACTGAAGGTCGTGAGCGACCCGCGCGTGATCAAAAGCTGCTTGCCGATCCCGACGATCTCCAAAAGCTTGGTCGGGTTGGAGTCCAAGTCCACCATGTTCGCGGCCTCGCGCGCGGCCTGCGTGCCGCTTGCCATGCACAGCGCGACGTCGGCCTGGGCAAGCGCCGGGGCGTCATTCGTCCCGTCGCCGGTCATGGCCACCATGTGCCCTTCCTTGTGGTACTCCTGGATGCGCGCGAGCTTGGCCTCGGGCTTAGCCTCGGCGATGAAATCGTCGACCCCGGCCTCGGTGGCGATGGCGCGCGCGGTGAGCGGGTTATCGCCAGTCACCATGACCGTGCGGATGCCCATGGTGCGCAGCGCCGCGAACCGCTCGCGGATCCGGCTTTTGACGATGTCCTTCAGTTCGACCACCCCCAGGGCCTCGCTGTCTTCACAAACGACGAGTGGCGTGGCCCCGCCCGAGGCCACCTTGTCGATCATGCGGTCAAGGCCCTCCGGCCAGGCCCCGCCCTCTTTGGCCACCCATTGGCGCATGGCGTCGGGCGCCCCCTTGCGGATCCGTCGCCCGGAGACATCGACGCCGCTCATGCGCGTGTCGGCGCTAAACGGCACCAGGACCCCGTCCTCGCTATCGCCCGAGGCCGCCATCTCCTGGGGAAAGCGCGTGCCGGCGAGTGTCACGATGCTCTTGCCCTCGGGGGTGGCGTCGGCGAGCGATGCCCGGCGGGCGCAGGTGGCAAGCCGCGCCTCGGCGACCCCGGCCACGGCATGGAAGGCCGCCGCCTGCCGGTTGCCGTAGGTGATCGTCCCGGTCTTGTCGAGAAACAAGACATCGACGTCGCCCGCGGCCTCGATGGCGCGGCCGGAGGTCGCAACCACATTGGCGCGCAAGAGCCGCATGATGCCGGCGATACCGATCGCCGGCAGCAACGCCCCTATGGTCGTCGGGATGAGGCATACGAGCAGGGCCACGAGCACCGTGATGCTGATCACATGGCCGGCGTGCGCCGCGTAATGGACGCTGTACCACGAGAACGGGAACAGCGTGATGGTCACCACCAGAAACACGAGCGTCAACACCACAAGCAGGATGCTAAGCGCGATCTCGTTTGGGGTCTTGCGGCGCGAGGCGCCCTCCACCATCTTGATCATGCGATCGAGGAAGGTCTCGCCGGATTGCGCGGTGATGCGCACCACAAGCCAGTCCGACAACACCTTGGTGCCGCCGGTCACGGCGCTGCGATCCCCGGCGGCCTCGCGGATCACCGGCGCGCTCTCGCCTGTGATCGCGCTCTCGTCGACCGAGGCGATGCCCACGACCGCCTCGCCATCCGAGGGGATGATGTCGCCGGCCTGCACGAGGACATGATCGCCCGTGCGCAGGGCCATGCCCGTCACCTTCTCGAACGGGCTGTCGGGGCGCGGCTCCTTCAGGCGCTTGGCCTCGACCTCCTGGCGCGCCTGCCTGAGGCTCGCGGCCTGCGCCTTGCCCTGACCCTCGGCCAACGACTCGGAGAAGTTGGCGAACAGCAACGTCAGCCACAGCCAGACGTCGACCACGCCGGTGAAGGCGGCGAGCGCCGGTTTATGGATGACGAGGTCGCGCACAAAGAGCGCCAGCACCAGCCACGACCCGACATAGACGACAAACATGACGGGATTACGCAGCTGATGACGGAGGTTCAGCTTGCGGAAACTATCGGTCAGGGCCTCGCGCGCCAGGCGGTCCCAGGCGAAGGTCCGCGCTGCGGTGGCAGCTTTCGCATTCATACTGTCTCCTTCCTTATTTCGACGCGGCGAGCGCGTGCACATGGGTCAGTTGCTCGGCGATCGGTCCCAGCCCCAAGGCCGGGAAGAAGTTCAAGGCCCCGACGAGCAGGATCACGCCCACCACCAGACCCACGAACAGCGGTCCGTGGGCACCGAGCGTACCGGCGGACGCCGGAAGCCGTTGCTTGGCGGCGAGCGACCCGCCCAGGGCCAGTAATGGCAGATAACTCCAGTAGCGCCCGAACAGGATGCACAGACCGGTGGCCACGTTATAAAAGGTGGTATCGGCACTGAGCCCCCCGAAGGCGCTGCCGTTATTGTTCGAGGCGCTGGTGAAGGCATAGAGGATCTCGCTGAAACCATGCGCCCCGGGGTTGAACGACCCGGCGCGCCCGGCGGCAAACGCCACCGCCACCGACGTGCCGATCAGGACCAGCAAGGGCATCACGAGGATCGACAACGACACCATCTTGATCTCGAAGGACTCGATCTTCTTGCCGAGATACTCCGGCGTGCGCCCGATCATGAGACCGCCCAGGAACACCGCGAACACCACGAACGCCAACATGGTCGCAAGGCCCGACCCCACGCCCCCGAATGCCGTCTCGCCAAGCTGCATGAAAAAGAGATTCACGAGGCCGGACAGGGGCATGAAGGAGTCGTAGGCGCTGTTCGCGGCACCGGTCGAGGTCGCCGTGGCAACACTGCCAAAGAGCGCCGAGCTCCCGGCCCCGAAGCGGTCCTCGACGCCCACCATATTGCCGCCCCCGGCGTTGGCCGCGGTCGTCGCCTGGCTCACGGAAAGACCATGGAACAGCGAGTTGCCAGCGAGATCGTAATGCAGGCTCGCGAGCGCCAAGGGCACAAACAGCACCAGCATGGCCGACAGGATCATGGTGCTCTGGCGGCGATCCTTGACCATGTGACCGAACATGAACACGAGCGCGGTCGGGATCAGGATCATCGCGATCATTTGTAGATAGTTGGTGAACGCCGTCGGACTCTCGAAGGGGTGCGCGGAGTTGGCATTGAAGAAGCCCCCGCCGTTATTGCCGAGCTGCTTGATGGCCTCCTGCGAGGCCACCGGACCCAAGGCGATGGTCTGATGGGTGACATGCGTCTTGCCGCTTGTAAACGGTGCAATGAGATGCGCCTGGACATAAGCGCCCAGGGTCTGGGGCGCACCCTGCTCCAGGAGCACGAGCCCGAGGATGACTGCCAAGGGCAACAGGACATAGAGCACGGTGCGTGTCATGTCCACCCAGAAGTTGCCGAGATGCCGGCTCTTGGCGCGGATGAGGCCGCGGATGATGGCGATCACGATGACGATACCGGTGGCTGCCGACAGGAAGTTCTGCACCGCCAGGCCCAGCATCTGCGACAGATAACTCATCGTCGACTCGCCGCCATAGGCCTGCCAATTGGTATTGGTGACGAAGCTCGCCGCGGTGTTGAAGGCCAGCGCGTGCGTGACATTGGCGAAGTGCTCGGGATTGAACGGGAGCCCGCGCTGCCACAGCAAAAGAGCGTACAAAAAGACCGTACCCAGGAGATTGAAGATGAGCAGCGCTATGGCGTAGCGTTTCCAGTCCATCTCGTCGTCCGGATGGATGCCCGCCAAGCGATAGAAGAGGCGCTCGACGGGCCCCAGCGCGCGCGTCGCCCAGAAGGTCTCGCCGCTATAGACACGGGCCATGTAGGCCCCAAGCGGCAGGGCCAACAGGATGGTGGCCACCAGCACGGCGACCAGGGTCTCGACAGGCGAGGTCATAGAAAACGCTCCGGATTCAGCAAAAACACGAGGAGATAAACGAACAGGCCGACCCCCAGGGCCAGCCCCACCCAGACAAAGACGCTCATGACCCCCTCCGCAGGCGCTCAAGCAGCGCGGTAAACCCGATCGAGGCGGCAAAGAACACGACAATCACGCCGAAATACACCCATGCCATCGGCACGTCTCTCCCAAGATGAGCGGGACAGCCCCGCGCCCATCTCCAAGCAAATGGCGTGCCGATATATATTTCTGTTATATATCAATACTATGGAAAACGCGGACGCAACCGCAGGAGGGCCTCATCGTTCTAGGAGCGGATAACGAAGCCGGAAATCTCGGGGCCGCGAGGAGGCCGGCCGCCCCGACCGCTGGGCCTTGGGTGCCTGAACCGATCCAAAGAGTGTAGGGGGCGGGCGGTACAAACGGCGCGCCCTACGGGGGTCTTGCGAGGATTGCAGGTGGATCGCAGGTATCGAGGCGCGACGGGACCACGGTGAGGTCGGGTCCGCGCATCGGACCCGACCTTGCTCTCCCTTAAGGGGCGCCGGCCTCGTCGAGCGCCGCCTGCGGAAACAGCTCGAGCAGCCCGGAACCCGTCTCGCGCACCTTTTCGACGCTCTTTTGGAACACCGAGCGCGTGATGCGCGCCCCGAAGCCGTCCTGGCACCATTCCCAGACCATGTGCAAAATGGTCTGTCCGGCCTGCAGTGCCACGGGCGCGGACAGGGCCGGTCGGCTCGGCTTTACCAGGTAGTCACGCAACTCATCGGCGGCGGCGCCGTCGAGCGCGACACTGTGCAAGCGGGTTGCGAGAAACATGCGCAGACTGATCGCCTTGCCGCGATCGAGGGCCTCGAGGCGGTCGAGTACTTGACCCAAGGCGAGCGCGAACGAGGCGGTCAGCGGGGCCACCTCGGTCTCCGCGGGGTCATTCTTATGGCTCTGACGGTAAGCGCGCACCGCTGGCAGCGGATCGACGTCATCTGGATGTCGCGGCCGCCCGAACTGCTTCAGGACCTCGGCGTGCAAGGCCGGGCGCAGATCGGGGACGCGCGCGAGTCTTGTGACGTCGCGCACGAAGTCGGTCAGGGTGATGTGCAGATAGGCATTGTAACGCTCCTCGAAGAGGTCGATGGCATTCATGATGTCGTCGGCGGACAGCCCCTTTTCCCGGAAGCGCCCGAGGGCATGGTGGACGGCGATCCGCCGGCGCGCCTGCTCGGCCTCCGAGGCCTTGGGCGCGTCCTTGTTCAAAAGCGCCTCGTAACGGGCCTTCATGCGCCCGATCTCGCCATCCTTTTCGGCGACGAGCCTCTCCAAGCTGCGCTCATAGACCTCGAGCGCCTGATCACGCACCGCGAGTTGGCGCAGAAAATGGAACAGGATCAGCGCGAAATTCGCGAGCGCGAGCATCAGGGCCGTGACCTGAATGAGGCGCAGGCGGGCGGCCTTGGCCGCGGCGACATTCTGCATGGCCGTGGTGAGCTGGTTCATGAGCCCGAGGAGCCGCAGATTGTGATGGGCCCCGAAGCGTATGGCCTGGCCCAGGCTGTCATGGGGGGCCAACCCCTGGGCGTTGAGGTATACGCGGCTCAAGAGATGGTGATAGGGTTTCCATAAGGCGAAGGCCTCGCGCAAGACGAAGCGTATGGCCTGGCCCAGGCTGTCATGGGGGGCCAACCCCTGGGCGTTGAGGTATACGCGGCTCAAGAGATGGTGATAGGGTTTCCATAAGGCGAAGGCCTCGCGCAAGACACCCTCGGCCGCGGCCCCGGTCACCGCCGCGAGATGCACCGGCCGGCCGGTGCCGCCGGGGACGGTGCCGCCGTGGGCGAAGGCGTTGAGGGTGTGATCGAAAAGACCCACCGTGGCGTGCAATTCCGCCAAGGCCGGGGCCGCGCTCCGGTCATGATCTTCGGCATAATCGATCCGGTAGAGGGCCTTCATCATGCGCTGCGACAGCATGCGTTGCCGGCCGGCGAGATTCACCGCCACCGCATTCCTCTGGATCTGCGAGGCCAGGGTGAAGTTCAAGACCAGCACGCAGAGATCGAGTACCAGGAACAAGGCAATCGAGGACACGAGCGTGCGATACTTGGCGGCGATGCGCATGGGCGCCATGCCTTCAGTCATATAGAAACCCCTCTCATGTGATCGTTCCCCGATCCCTCGCAAAAACGGGGCCAACCCGCACGCTTTCGTGCAAGTGACTGTTTCTTCTCCATTAAGAGGCGCTCTATGCCCGCAAGATGCGACACCAGGCTGATCCATTGCGAGGCGCGCGATGCGCCTTGCGCCCCCGTGTAGGGCGCAGCGCCTTGTCAGACAAGCGGCCTGGGCTATTCTTTCCCAAACGGGGTGTACCCATGCCGGACGATGCCAGATGAGTGTGGTGCCTGAAACGAACGGCGACCGCGGCGATGCGCCGCGACGGCGGATACTCGTGGTGGACGACGACGATGGACTGCGCGCCGGGCTCGCCATCGGCTTGAAGCGCGACGGCTACATGGTGCAACTTGCGGGCGATGCCCGCGAGGCGATCGAGAAGCTTGCGGGCATGGACTTCGACCTTATCCTGCTCGATCTCCACCTCCCAGGCGCCATCAACGGCCTGAGCCTGCTGAACACCATCCGCACCGAACGCTCGCCCTTGAACCTCCCGGTCATCATCATCTCGGGATCATCCGATAGCGCGAATATCGTGACGGCATTGCGCGACGGGGCCAACGATTATGTCGTGAAACCCTTTGACGCGGGCACGGTGCGCGCCCGCGTCCGCACACAGATCACGCTAAAGGCGCTGAAGGACGTCAACGACCACTTTCTGCGGACCGCGAGCCACGACCTGAAAAAGCCGATCATGCTCATGCTCGATATCGCAAGCCAGATCCGGCTGTCGGCACAAAGCGGCGAACCGATGTCGGCCGACGATCAATCGGCCTTGGATCTCCTGATCGATACCGGGAAATACATGCAACAGATCATAGGTGAGCTTCTCGATATGGGCGCCATCCGCGCCGGTCGCATCCATCTGCAGAAACAGCCCACGGACTTCGGCGCCATCGTCCGGCAAGCCGTGGCCCATAATTCCGGCTACGCCCATGGCAAGGGTATCGAGCTTGGCCTCAAGTTCTCGCCGGGGCTGCCCCACATCCTGGCCGACGAACTGCGCCTCCTGCAGGTGCTCGACAACCTGATCGGTAACGCCATCAAATTCAGCCCGGCAAAGACCCGGATCATGATCTCCACCCTGATCGACGGCGAGTACATCGTGTGCGAGGTGGCCGATGAAGGCCCGGGGCTCTCCGCGCAGGATCAGGCGCGCCTCTTTCAGCCCTACCAGTCGCTCAGCAACAAACCCACCGGGAACGAGCAAAGCACCGGACTGGGTCTTGCCATCTGCAAGGAGTTGATCGCCCTTCATCAGGGCGAAATCGGGGTGCGCAACAATGTCACCCGCGGCGCCACCTTCTGGATCCGTATCCCGGCGAGACCCCCGCCGGCACACGAGGCCACCCTGGCCGAACCCGGCATGACCGCCGGACAGGCGACCTAGGAACGCCGATCGCTGAAGGCGGTCACCGTGGACGCGGGCGCCTCCTCCGCGCTGACCGGGGCGGGAGACGCGACCGGGGCCGGCTGCCCTCCGGGATCGAGGCGTCCCGGTCCCACGCGAAAGAGCGTGATCTCGGGCGGCGCAAGCAAGCGAAACGGCGGTCCCCAGGCCCCGGTCCCGCGACTCACATAGAGATAAGAGGCGCGCGCCAGACGAAAAAGCCCGGCGTGCGCCGGATAGTAGAGGCGGGTCAGAAAGCCAAAGGGGAAGATCTGACCCTTATGGGTATGCCCGGAGAGTTGCAGGTCGAAGCGGGTCTCCGCGCCGGGCAACACCTCGGGGCGATGCTTGAGCAGCACCGTAAAGACCCCGTCCGACAGCCCGCGCAGGACCCGCGCCTCGTTTCTCGCCGACTCACCCGGCCGGCCGGCCACCGGGTCATCCACGCCCACGATCCGCAGACCCGGAACGGTCACCGCGCGATTGCGCAGCACGATAAACCCGCAGCGCTCCATGAACGCGAGCGAGGGCGCAAGGCCCGCGTAACACTCGTGATTGCCGATGACCGCGAACTTTCCGAGGCGCGGCTTCAAGGCCGACAAGACCTCGGTCACGGGCACCGCAAGACCGGCCCGCGAATCGATCAGATCGCCGGTCGACACCACAACATCGGGATCATGGTCGCGCAACCGCTTCAGGAGCGTCTCGATGCGCCGCCGCCCATTCATGGACCCTATATGCACATCCGAGACCTGGGCTATGCACAGCACCCCGGAAGGGCCGACATCCTTCGTAGTCGGTATGTCGACCGTCTCGACGCGAATGCGTGAACGCTCGATAAAGGCGTAGAGCGCCAGGACCGCGGTAAGGCCCAGGGTGAGCGCCAGCGACACGAGCCTGGCGGCAGGCGCGGGCGGCACACCGGCCAACGTGAACGAAACCGCCAACACCAGATCGGCGGCGAGTCGCGCCATGACAAACAGCAGGACCAGGCCGGCCCAGGTGTAGCCGATCCAGGAAAACACCCGGCCCAACCGCTCGAACCCTCGGCGATCGAGGCGCCGGGCAAGAAACGGGGTCAGCCCGAGACCCGCAAGCGCCCCACCAAGACCTAGGCGTTCGGGCTGCGACAAGCCCAGGCCGGCGGTCAGGACATGCCATATGAGGACGTGCGCCAGACCGTAAAGGGTTACGAACACAGGAAAAATCATCTACGAACCCTCGAAAGCCAGACGCCATTGTGGCGCATCACCCCCGGCGCTCCCAGGCACCTTTAGACACCCGCATCAAACTATCCGGCAAGCGGATCCCCGCAAGGCGTGTAAGGCAAGGGCGTGGTGCGCCTCGCCGCCTCAGGAATCCAGCGCGCGTGCGACGATCTCGGCGAAGAGCGTATCGAGTTCCGCGCCCAGGGTGTCGAGATCCGGGTGACCATAGGGCGCGAACACGCGCGAAGGGCGGCGGTACGCCACCGTCGTGCGCCCGCCCCGGACATAGATGTGGAGACGCAACGGGATGTCGAGCCCCGCCTCCTTGCGCGCGGTCCACACGCGCACCGCGAAATCCGGGCGAAAGATCTCCAAGATCTGATCGCAGTCGACGGTAAGACCCTTCCTGGCGGCATTGGCCTGCCCATTGATGTGCGCCACGAGGCCCATGGGTACCGCGGCAACCGCCGCCTTCAGGTGCTCCACGGTCTCGTCACAGCCGTAAGGCGACGCCGCTTGCACTAAATCCTCGCTCATCGTGTCATCCTTGTCCGGCATGGCCGGCTCGTTGCCAGGGAAGGTCCGGGTATCGGGAGCGTGCGTGGCCGAAAATCCCGTGGGCCGCGAGCAGCTCTACGAATCCCCTTGCCGTCCACGCCATCATCAGCAATTCTAAATGTGGTAATAGTTCTCAATACGAGCCCCTCCCGATACCAGCGGACTTCGGGGGCTGGACAAAAGCCGGGCATTGTTGTATAACGTCGCTGGGTCATAAAAACTCATGCGAGTGCGGCTTGGCGTTTCCATTTCTCACACTCAAATCCCTGAGCTTTGGCGCCATGATCACCGCCATCAAGGAGGTATTCAAGGGACTGCCGGATCAGCGCAAGGGGAAGAATGGCGTCTACGCAATGGAAGACGCCGCATTGGCGGCGTTTTCGGTATTCTATACCCAGAGCCCGTCGTTTCTCGCCCATCAAAGAGCGATGGAGAAGACCAAGGGGAGGAGCAATGCCCAGAACCTCTTCGAGATGGTGTTGATCCCGACCGATGCCTGCATCCGTAAGCTGCTGGATCCGGTCGACCCCCAGCATGTCTATCCCCTGTTCGAGCAGATCTTCGATGCCCTCGATGCCGGCGGCCATATCGATTCGTTTCGCGTGAAGCTCGATTCTTCCTCCCCGGAGGCCGACACGTTGCTCATGGCCTTGGACGGGACGCAATACCACCAATCCGCCGACATCCATTGCCATCAGTGCACGAAGACCGAGCACAAGGATGGCTCGGTGAGCTATTCCCACACGATGGTCAGTCCGGTCGTGGTGACGCCCGCATCCAACGAAGTCATCTGCCTGCCCCCGGAGTTCGTCGAGCCCCAGGATGGCCACGCGAAGCAGGACTGCGAAACGATGGCCGCGAAGCGCTGGTTTGCCGCCCATGGCAACCGCTACGCGGCGCGGGGCGCGACCTTCCTGGGCGACGACCTCTACGCGCGTCAGCCCCTCTGCGAGCAAGTCCTGGCCTCGGGGGGAAACTTCATCTTCGTCTGCAAGCCAAGTTCCCACGGCACTGTCTACGAATGGATCAACGACCTCCAGCGCATCAACGCGGTCCCCACCCATCAGGTCACGTGGCGCAAAGGCAGAACGGTATACACCGATACCTACCGCTTCGTCGCCGATGTGCCCTTGCGCGATCGCGACGACGCCCTCAAGGTCAACTGGCTCGAGCTCACCACCAGGGATGCCTCCGGCCAGGAGACCTACCACAACGCCTGGATCACCCGCCATGCGCTCGACTCGGACAACGTCGCAAGCATCGCCGAAGCGGGACGGGCGCGATGGAAGATCGAGAACGGTGCCAACAATGTGATGAAGACCAAGGGCTATCATCTCGAGCACAATTTCGGCCACGGCGAACAGCATCTCGCTTCGCTCTTTGCCACCTTCAACCTGCTGGCCTTCCTGCTGCATACGTTCCAGGGCATGGTCAGCGAGAAGTACCGGCTGGTACGCGAGCATCTCGGCACGCGCACGAAATTCTTCCATGATATCCAGGCGCTTACGACCTACTGGTGCTTCGAGAGCTTCGAGGCCCTGCTCGACTTCATGATCAAGGGCCTCGAAATCGAAGGGCCCGACAGTAGTTAAACATGGACGATATCCGCTTCTGCGGCCAACCGCTGGATGAGGCACAGCTTGCGCTCATCGTCGAGCTCGCCCGCCGCTATGGGCGCTTAAGCCGCCATGAGCTTGCGCTGACGGTATGCGAACTCCTGGATTGGCGCCGCCCCAAGGGCCAACTGAAATCCATCGAATGCCGGGCGCTACTCGAGAAGTTGCATGACAACGGCCGCATCTGCCTGCCGGCACTCAAGGCGGGCCGCCCCAAAGGCGCCGCTACGTCCACGCGCATGGCCTGGGACCCGGAACCGTCCCTCATCGATGTTCCGCTCGAAGCGCTCAGGCCCGTTCGTCTCGAGCGCGTGGAGACATGCGCCCAACGCGATCAGTGGCGAAGCCTGGTCGCGCGTCATCATTACCTCGGCCACCGCGTGCCCTTTGGCGCTCATCTGCGCTACCTGATCAAGGCCGCCCAGGAAAACGTGCTGGGCTGCCTCCAGTTCTCCTCGCCCGCCTGGCGCATGAGCGCGCGGGATCGGTGGATCGGGTGGGACGACGCCACCCGGGCCGCGCGCCTGCAGCACACCGTGTCAAACTCGCGCTTCCTGGTCCTGCCCCACGTGCGCGTCAAGAACCTGGCCTCCCATGTGCTGGCGCTTGCCCTGCGACAGGTCACCACCGATTGGACGGCCGCCTACGGCGTCCAGCCCCTGTTGGCCGAGACCCTCGTCGATCCCGCCCGCTTTACCGGACATTGCTATCGGGCCGCCCACTGGATCGACGTCGGTCTCACCTCCGGCCGCGGCCGCCAAGACCGCCACCATGAACGCCATGGCGCATGTCCCAAGCGCGTCTTCCTCTATCCCCTCGTAACCGACGCGCGCGAAAAACTCCAAAAGCCTTCAAGGCCCCTAGCGTAAGCCGGCAAGAAGTGATAATCGTTTCTACTTTTAGAATTGCTGCGCCATCATCGACTGTAATGCAAAGTAGCGGCTGCTACTGTATCATTCGCCGGTTTCGAGGCTCACACAAAATCCACCCAAAGACAAGACACCATGCGCCTGACATCGATCCTCATCGCAATCCCCTGGCTGCTCGCCGCGGCGCCGGTATCCGCCATGACCATGCCTTCGCTCCCGAATCCCTGTGCCGGCCCTTCGGGTCTGCTCGCGGAGCTCGACCGGCCGACCATCGCCGACAGCGCCTGCGTGGTTCAACCGGGACGCGCCATCGTGGAAATGGGCTATGCCCATCTCAATACGAACGACGGCACGCGCCAAACGCTCCCGCAGGCGGAGCTGCGATTCGGTCTGCCCCATCGTAACGAATTCGTGCTCCTGCCCCCGAATGCGACCTATGCAGGCAATGAAAGCGGGGGCGAGACCGATTACAGCGCGGTGGTCATGGGGCTCAAGCACGAATGGGGCTATACCCGCCACTGGATCTATACCGGCGAGGTCCTGTTCACCGCGCCCGGGACGCACAATGCCGCCGGCACCACGGATGGCTGGGGGACCGCCGTAAACGGGATTGTCGGGTACAGCCTCACGCCGAGCGTCGCGCTCGGGCTCATGCTCGGCGTCACGAGTCTTTATGATAGGGCGGGGCGGCGCTACACGAGCCTGAACCCGGATTTCACCGCCACCTGGCTCATCGATCCGCGCTGGCAGCTGTACGCCGAGGTCTATGGGCAGACCCACACCGCCCAAGGGGCCGGCAGTGGCTGGGACACCGATGGGGGCGTGCAGTATCTCATAACGCGACACATCGAGGTGGATGCCGAGATCGGGCAACGGCTGTCCGGGGCGCTGGGCGGCTACCGCCACTACTGGGGAATGGGTGCGGGATGGGAGTTCTAGAAAAGGGCGGCGGAAACGATCCTTTGGCCCCCGAGCGCGAAGGCGTCACGAAGTTCACACTTTACTACACCCGTGGCGCACCGCTCATGGCCGCGCGCCTTGCCACCCTGCAGGCCTGGCGGCGGATACTCTTCGATCTCGGGCTCATAGGACAGGAGCTCACCGCGGCAGGCCCTATCGGCTTTGGAAACGTAAGTGAGCGCTTCGACGCGCAAGAGCGCAGGGGGTGCTTTCTGATCACCGCGACCCAGACCGGCCACAAACCCACGCTCACACCCAAAGACTACAGTCTCGTGACGGGCTGGGATCTGGCCGCCAACCGCATCGACGCCGAGGGACCGGCACCCCCCTCCTCGGAATCCCTGACGCATGCCATCTTCTACGCATTGCTGGCCGATGTGCGTTATGTATTCCACGGCCACTCCCCCGAGATCTGGTCACACGCCGACGCCCTCGGACTCCCGTCGACCGATCGCCGCGTGCCCTATGGGACCCCGGAGATGGCCCGCGAGGTCCAGACCCTCCTGGCCCTGCCCGATAGCCGCGCAACCGGACTTCTGGTCATGGGTGGCCATGAAAACGGGGTGATAAGCTACGCCGCCACCGCCGATGCCGCGGGCGACATGCTCATTCAGACCTTGACGCGGGCCCGCGGCCTGGCATCGAAGATGAAAGACAAGCGGCCATCGGGATAACAGTTTCCCCACCCGCCCATGAAGACCATCAGCGCACGAGCGCCCCGACGCACGGGCAATGAAACGGGCCCGGACGAATCCGGACCCCGAAAACCTCGCGTCCCGCCGATCACGACCCGCCCCCCGTGCGAGATTCACATGAGCGCATCTACGGCCTCGGCCTGGGCCCGCAGTCGACCCGGGGCCAGGTGCGCGGACATAACGAAGGCGCGACCTGCGCGCCAACGATCGAGGGGAGCAGTTCATGTCTGACACGCATCAACCCGAGACGGGGCCCGCGGACGGCCATGCGATCGCCGGATGGGTTCGCTTCGTCAGTGGCTTCTTTCCCGTGCATCCGGGCGCGCTGGCCGATCTCCTGAACGCGAAACAACATCCCATGATGTTCGGTCACCACCGCGCCCGCTTCCTACTGTCGCGCGCGCGGCTCATGGCGATGTTGTTCGCCATACTCACGCCGCTATGGATACCCGTGGACGCGTGGGTCTTCCCTCAGTCGATCTGGCAGCCCCTGGCGTTGGGGCGTATCATCGCCAGCGTGGGCTTCGCCGTGCTGGCGATGCGTTCCCGTGAGGCAACGAGTCTCAAAAAAGCGCACCGCGCCCTGGCCTTGCTGTTTCTCATACCCGCGGCGTTCTATCTCTTCTCGCACGCGGTTTTGGCGCACGCGTCCCTGGATCGATTCGGTACAGTCATGGCCAGCAGCTACGCATTCCTGCCCTTCATGATGATGGCCGGCCTCAGTATCTTCCCATTGACGGTACGGGAACTGGGTGCGTTGACGCTACCGCTCCTCGTGGTCTTTGCGATCCCGGTCGTGGATCGCGATGCCTTCATGATGCCGACCCTCGACGCCGTGGCGGTACTCTGGCTGCTCGCGCTCGTAGCCGCGGTCGGCGGCCTGTCGGCGATAAGCCAACTCCAGATCCTGCGCTCGCTGTTTGCGACATCCGTAATCGACCCGTTGACCGGAACCCTGAATCGCGGCAGCGGGAACGAACTCATTGCGCTGCAGTTCGCGCTGGCGCAGCGCCATGGCTACCCGCTGGCCCTTGCGTTTGTGGATCTCGATGACTTCAAGCAGGTCAACGACACGGCAGGCCATGAGAGCGGGGACCGACTGCTCAAGGAGGCCGCACAGGCCTGGCACGCGACCTTACGCAAGAGCGACACCATCCTGCGTTGGGGTGGCGAGGAATTCGTGCTGGTGCTGCCCTATACGGACTGCCATCATGCCGATCACCTGATCCGCCATCGCCTGCCCGCGCTACGACGACCAGATGGCACACCCCTCACCTTCAGTATCGGGGTCGCGGAATGGCGCGCTGACGGCGTGACACGCTGGCAGGCGTTGGTCGCGCTCGCCGATGAACGCATGTATCAGGCCAAGACCATGGGCAAAAATGCCATCGTCACATGCGCGCCTGGAGCCCCCCTTACGTAGGGACTGAAAGCGCCCGGTTTGTTGCGCCCGCCCCTTACGTTTCGCCGGCGACCGAATGACACACGGCGCGCCCGGTAGCATCGGCCTCGCCATCACCCCATGGGATCGGGGCCCACACGCGCATCACCACACGGCCGCGGTGACCAGGCGGGTCCCGGAAGTCTCACCACAATGATGCAATCGCCTGCCGCGTGTCGGGAAGACGGCAGCGGCGCGGTATAGGCCCCCGCGCGCGGTTTCCGGCGAGGCGTGGATCGGCTGACCGACACAAACTCAAGGCGGCCCGAAGCCCAAGTCAAACGGCCCGGCAGCTACCCCTGCGACACAGGAGGACGCCCGAACCCGACGAGACACACCAGGGCGACAAGGATCCGCCCCGCCCGTCGAGGAGACCATTCTCGGCGATACCATAAGCCATGGGGGCAAGACAGCACCCAGCAATTCTCAATGTGGCGCTGACCATGGGCACCGAGTGGCGTCCCGCATGACGAGAAGGCGCCCAACATCCGGCACAGGCGCGTCCAGACAGACGCATTCTTGCATCGTCACCGGGGCGTCCCGCATGACGAGAAGGCGCCCAACATCCGGCACAGGCGCGTCCAGACAGACGCATTCTTGCATCGTCACCGGGTGATCCAGGCGCTGTCGCTTCACATTGAGAATTGCTGGACAGCACCTCAGAGAGTTGCCTCTGATCTCGGCGGCGTGCTAGCCTGGTCACCATGACCAGAAAACACAACGCCCACGCCGGCGCCCTCCCCCGGTCACCTCAGGGGCGATGGCGCCTTCAGGATGCGAAAGCACGGTTTAGCGAACTCGTGCGCCTGGCGCGCAGCGAAGGGCCGCAGTGCGTCACGCTGCATGGCCAGGACGCGGTGGTGGTCATCAATGTCGAAGAGTTCCGGCGGCTCAAGGGCGAGTGCACCGGGCAACGGCTCATCGACGCGCTTCAAACGTCACCCCATCGTGATATCGAAATCACACCGCATCGCTCACCCATGCCGGTGCGGGATGTCGAGTTGTGAGCGGTTGGCTGCTCGACACCAACGTCATTTCTGAACTCCGCCGACCCCGCCCCGAAACACGCGTCGTCGCGTTCGTCGCGACGCAACCGCTGGAACAGCTCTTCGTCAGCACGGTGACGTTTGCCGAGATTCGATACGGCATCGAGATGGTCGATGACGCCATCCACCGCGCCGAACTCAACGATTGGCTGACGACCAAGGTGCGTCCGATGTTCGAGCAGCGTGTCCTCGACGTTTCCGAGGACGTGATGTTGAAGTGGCGTCTTCTCGTCGAGGACGGCCGCAAGGCCGGACACACGTTTTCGCAGCCCGACTTGATCATCGCAGCCACCGCCCGTCACCATGGCCTGACGGTCGTGACCCGCGACACGGCCGACTATTCGCGCGCAAAGGTGCCCGTCCTGAATCCGTGGGTCGACCAAACATCATAGACCAGGCCGACCTGCAGCACGCGGCCGGCCTCCGGGAGGGGCTCGCGGGGGCCAGACGCCATCGCCATCCATCCGTTCAGAAACGAGGAAGACGACCCGATGGCAAGGATTGCGAACAACCAAAGGGCCCCGGCTCACCCGCCACGCGTCGAAGACCAGCACGACCACCTTGCCCGCGCACAACGTACCGCAACGCCCGGCCCTCAGGACACTCCGTGGTCGGGCAAGGCCTTGCGCATCACCGTGAACGCCAAGTCGCGCCGCTTCGGGATGCCAAAGCGTTCGTCTCCATAAGGAAAGGCCCGGCGCTCGCCGGTAAAATCATAACCCATGCGTCGATACCAGGCGACGAGATCCTGCCGCAGATCGATCACCGTGATCTCGGCGCGGCGTGTGCCCCAGCGAGTCACGGCCCAGCGTTCGGCATGCTCGATCACAGACCGCCCCAGGCCCCGGCCCTGTAGACCGGGACGGATCGCGAAAAGCCCGAGATCGACCCCTGTCGGTGGCGTCTTTTCGAGATGGATACAGCCGCACAACGTCCCCGCGACATGCGTCTGGAGAATGCGGCTGTCATCGCGCGCGAGGATCTCGCGCAGCATATCGGCATCGATGCGTTGTCCGCCCAAAAGATGCGCCTCGCTCGTCCAGCCCTTGACCGGGCCGGTGGCGCGATAGGCGTCGTTCACGAGGTCGGCGAGGGCGGCGGCCTCGTCGGCACGGGCAAAGCTCCATTCGGTGATGGCGCACACACGACATCCTCTCTCCATCAGGAACGCCCTATGGTAGGGCGTGCCGGGGACAGGCGCCATCTGCCGTCGTGCCGCGCTGCGGGTCGCGCAGCCCTCGCCGAAGCCATCCGCTGGGCATGAGTCACGCCCGCCCTGGCATGCACCGTGTTGCGCGCAGCGGCTGCGAGGCCGCCCGTCACGCTACAAGGGGGGTGCGCCGGCCTTGGCCCGCTCGAGACCGGCCGGCTGCGGTGCCCCACGCGCAAGACGCGCAACCACGGCAAGCAGCGCGGCCAAGGCGAAACCGACCAGCGGCGAAATGTCGACCCCCCCGAGCGCGCGGGCGCCATAACCCACCCATAGCGGGTTGCTCGAAAAAAGGGCGCTCGCCACGATCGCGATTACCAGGACCCCCACGCGCCGGCGACGGCCCTCGGCCCATGATGCCGGGTCCGGCGGCAATCCCTTGCCCCAAAGGTCCCCCAGTATCTGCACGACGACCACGCCCGTCCAAGGGGCGGCTACGATGATGAGGAGCGACAGGAAGGTCTCGAACACGTCCAGAAAGGTCGGGGCATAAAACAGGATCCAGACCGCCATCGCCGTGCCTATGGAGGCATCTACGAAGGTCGAGAGGCGCCGATTCAAGTCACGCCGCAGGGTCACGGCAAGGCTAAAGGCCGAGCTGAACGCGTTCAAGAAGTTCGAGGCGAGCAAGCCCATGACCGCAAACAGGCAAAAACCATAATACAGGACCTCGCTATGAAACATACCACGCGGAAAGGCGATACCGTCCCTGCCGAATGTCACCCCGCCCGCCTGATACAAGGCCACGGACACAAAGAGGATCACGAACGACCCCAGGAAACCACCGGCCGTAGGGGCCAGCGCGACGCGCGCAAGCGGCGTGTCACCACGCGTGAACCGGGAGTAGTCGGACGCGAACATGGTCCAGGAAAGCGCCCCGCCCATGAGCCCCAAAGACAAGGCGCCCAGGGCCTCATGCAGCGTGGTCACCGACACGGCCGTTCGGGTACCCAGAAGGCTTGCCTTTAAGGGTACATGAAAAAGGATGACGATCGAAAACAGCATGAGAAGCACGGCGCCCGCCTTCTGCGCCGCGACGATGGCGCGGTAGCCGAGGAGCGGGACTGTGAAGTTGGCGAGCAGCGACACCACGAGCGCGATCAGTGTCGCACTCAGCGGATAGACGACCTCGCCTTGAAACAACAGACTGCGCACGATATAGATGACGATCACAAGGACAACGCTCTCCCACCCCACCTGGGAGAGCCAATTGGCCGCCGATATGGCACGATTGGCGCGCGCGCCGAATAGGTGCTCCGACACCACCATGGTCGGCAGACCATAGACGAATCCCGGGATGCTCACGATGCCGACCAAAAGGAAACACCCGGATGCCGCCAGCATCACCCACAAAAACGGCGCGCCCGGGAATGCCTGCGCCATGATGCCGCCCAAGGGAATGGTCGAGGCGGTCATGGTGGCGGCGAGCCATATGAAGAGCGCCCCCCACGAGGAGCCCCGGCGTTGATCCGCGCCGGTCGCCCCTAGAGAATGCCGTTCGCGCGCCATGGTTTGGCCCCCCTGCTTATGCCACGTCCGATGCCGCTCATGAACCGTCGCCACTGATGTGTACGGTGATCTCGAAGGTCGTATCCCGCTTGGGCATGCGCTTTAGGAACGGCGGGAAGTGACCGCGCTCGACGGCCGCAAGCGCGGCGCCGTTGACCGCCCGAATGTGACTGGGCACAAGGACCTTGGCCCACAGCAGGCGCCCGCTCGGAGACAGCCGAAATTCTATCGTAGAGTGGCCGGAAAGGCCCATGGCCTTCAGCATCGCCGGCACGCGCAAGTGCCCCTGTATCATGGGCCGCACGAGGCCCACGTAGCGCGACATGAGCGAGGCGAGGAGTTGCGGCGACGGACTGGGCGCGGGCGCCGGCTTATGGGGCTTCATCGGCACGGCCTTATGGGGCCGTGCCACCGGTCTGGGCCTGTGCGGCGGCACCACGGGTACCGTCTTCGGGACCACCTTGGGTTTTACGGGCGGCGGCACCACCTCGTGCACCGGGGCCCTGGTCACGATCGGCTTGGGTGGAATCTTATGGACCAGAGGCGGCGGCACCACAGGCCGCGGCCGCGGCTTGGGCTGCGGTGGCACGGGCCTCGGGAGCGCCACCATCTGCACCGCGATCGAGCTTGGACGCACCGTGCGCGGCACGCTGCGCGGCCACAGGGCCACGAGCGCGACCAGCGCGATCTCCAGCACGAAGGCCCCGGCCAGGGCGTATCCGAAGACCCGCGAATCGTCGCCGTCGCCGCCGGCGTGCGCCGGCCCGCTGGGCCACCCCAAAACGCTCATACGCGCCTCCCCGACCCCCACCCGTCTGACATTGCTTCGATGCGCATCCGTCCGCCCGACCGGTTCATGCCTTGGGCTCCGTGGCGATCCCGATCTGGCTCACACCGGCCTTGCGACAGGCATCCATGACATGCACGAACTCCTGGAATGGCACCTTCTTGTCGGCTGCGATCGTCACCTGGGTCTTGGCCGGATCGCCATCCCCATGGAGCATCGTCACCAAGGCCGCCAGATCATAGTGCTTGTCATTCACGACCACCGTGCCCGGGGTCTTTACGTTGATGACAAAATGCGGGTGCGGCAACGCGTGCGCCTGGCTCGATGTCGGCAGGTTCAGGTGCAGCCCCCGATCCGAGATCATCTGCATCGTGATCATGATGAAGAATACGAGCAGAAACAGCATGACGTCGATCATGGGGATGATCTCCACACGACCCTTCTTGCGTCGACCCATTCGTGGTGTCATGGCATCCTCCCGTCAGATCATGACCCGGCCGTCCGCCGGCCGGCCTTCTTGTGCTTGCGCCTGCGTAACCGATCCGGTTTCCGGCCACACCGGCGCACCATCCATGCGATTGAGCAACAGGATCTTCAGGGACTCAAGCTGGTACACGATCTTCTCTATGGCATTGTTGAAGGCGTTGAAACTTATAAGACCTACCATGGCTATGAAAAGTCCCGTGGCGGTCGCGATAAGGGCATCGGCCACACCGGCCGTCACCGAGGTCGGTGCATGGCCGGGCAAGGCCAATATCGAAAAGGCATGAAACATCCCTATTATGGTCCCGAACAGCCCGAGAAGCGGCGCCAGTGTCACGATCGTGTCGAGAAGCCATAACCTCTTGTCGAGCGTTGGCGTAATGAGAAATATGGTCTCATCGAGGCGGTTGGCGAAGGCCTCCCCGCGCGCGCTCCCGTAGTGGTGGATGAGACCGAAGTAACGCTGCGCCACCTCCACGAGGCGCGCCTCCGGAAGACCCGCGCAGCGGTCAACGATCTCTTTCAGGTCATCGCGCTGCATCTTGCCTCGTCGGGATATGTCCTGAATCACCTCCTTGCCCTTTCTCAGGCCCCGCCGCAGGAACCATAGCCGGTCGATGATGACCGCGATCTCCAACATCATGACGAGCGCCAAAACATACAGCACGCCGTCTGAATAATTTGCCAAATGAACGATATATTGCAGGACTACCATATTCGTCTCCTTCGCGTGGACTTCTGAACGAATCATGCCGTGCATTCTCCGGATCGACGCAATAACGCTTCACGCCGCTGGACTTGAATGCATCCTTGCATACACTTACAGCATGTTTCGTGCCATACGGTACTACCGGGCTATGACGGCCAAAACCGCGAAACTCCGCGCCGATCCCGTGACGGTGCCACCGCGCAAAGCAGGACAAAGCCCGCCTATGGGGAATGGCCCTCAGGATCGCACCATTAGCGCCCACGCATGCGCCTTAGCGCATGGCGGACCGGGCCGCGCCGTTCTCGGTCCTGGCCAGCTGTTCCAACGTCACGCTGCGCGCGAATTTCTCGCTTTGCAGGATGTGATCTGTCATGAGCGTCTTGGCGGCCGCCAAGTCCCCTTCCAGCAGCAGACACACGATCCTGTGATGCTCCTCGTAGGTCCGTTCGATACGGAAACCGGCCGTGAAATCAAGGCGCCTTATGACCCGAATGCGCTCATTGATGTCGTTCAGATAGGTCGCCAGGGCGTGATTCCCGCCGCCACGCGCAAGCGCCATGTGGAACGACTCCTCCTTTTGCACCATGAGGCTAAGGTCGGTGGCGGCTCCCGAGCAGTGCGCGGGATCCCACTCCCGCGCCAACGCCCACAGCGCCTCTTTGGCCATGGACCTCGCGGCGATCTCCAAAGACAGGCATTCGATCGCGGTGCGTACCCGGTAGAACTGCGCGAGCTCGGATATGCTGATCTGGCGCACGAAGCATCCCTGCTTTGTGCGGATACTGACCTGTCCTTCCTGGGCCAGGCGTTGCAGGGCCTCACGTACCGGCGTGCGGCTCACCCCGAAAAACGCGGCGAGATCGGACTCGGTGATGCGGCTCCCGGGATAGATCTCGAAGCTCAAGATCATCTCTTTCAGGCTCTCATAAATAGCCGATGCACTGACACGCGACGCTACCCCGTCCATAGCGGCCTCCTTAGCTTGCGATATCGCAGATAGCGCGACCAATCCCTGCGCCGATTCATGTTGCGCCGTATCGAGCGATCCTGTACGGCGATGCGGTGCGCGCCAGCCGACGCGAGCACGTGATCGAGGCGCTCTTTGGCCGGGTTCCCGTGCCCGGCAATGGCGGTCGCGAGATCATGCGAAAGCAATGCCGGATGCCCGCCCTGCCCGCGCCAGGTGGGGGTGGCGGCACACGCCCCGCGCAATCCCTGGCGAAGCCGGCAGATCGTGGCCGGCGCAGGGGGCCAGGCGTCCACCAAAACCACAAGGACAGGGCCATGCGCGCCGCGCACACCCGCGCGCAGGCTCGCGAACGGCCCGCCCGCCCGGTTCCTGTTCCAGATCCTCCGAACTCCCGGCGGCACGCAACGCGCGGTGTTCATGGCCGAGAACCCGAGCACGACGCGCACCTGTGCGAAACCTTGCGAGCGCAAACGGCGGCATTGGCGGTAAAGCCAGGGGCGGCCCTCGATACGCCGGCAACCCTTGGGGGCGTGGGCCCGGGATGAGCGTCCGCCGGCCAACACCACGGCCATCACGGAACCCCCCCTTGGCGCCTTTGCAGGAGTTCGGCGAGAACGGCAACCGCCACCTCATAAGGCTTCTTCCCGAGACCAGGGAGCCCCATCGGCATATGCAGCCTGGCGAGATCTTTGTCACCATAACCGTGGTCGCGGAGGCGTTTTCGGAAAAGCGCGGCCTTTGTCCGGCTGCCGATCACACCCAGATAATCGATGGGGCGCGCAAGGAGCGCGGTGGTGATGGCGAAGTCAAGACCGTGGCTATGGGTCATGACGAGCGCCGATGGCGGGGGGTTCGTGTCTTCGGCAGGCGGCATGGCGGCGATATGGCGAGCCGCCCCCGCTGGGAATCGCTCCGCATTGTTCCACTCCGGGCGCGTATCAAACACCGAAACGTCATATCCGAGACGGCAAGCGAATGCCGCGATCGCGGCACCGACGTGCCCTGCGCCAAAGAGCCATAACGGATGGCTCATCGCCGCGCGTTTCCAAAAATACGTCCCACCCTGCCCGACACGGAGGCCAGCTGGCCATTCAGGCATCGCCGGGTCCGGGATCCGCTCGGCCGCGGCGGGATGCCAGCGACCCCGCCGCCAGGCCCCCATCAACAGCGGCTGATCCCGGTGGTCCCAGCTGTAGAGACGCGGCGCATCCTCCTGAAGCCAGGGCTCTGCCACCAGCGGGACGGGGCAAATGATCGCCGTTACACGCCCTCCACAGCATTGGTCATGCTCACTACTGAGCGAAAATTGCACGACCGCCCCGATGCCCTGTTCGCGGCACGCGACGGCGCGCGCCTTAAGGGCCTCTTCGATGGCGCCGCCCCCTACCGAGCCCTGCCAACCGGACGCGCCGAGATACAGGGAATCCCCGACTGCGGTCGGCGCCGAACCCGCCACCTGCGTCACCACCACCTCGACCAAAGCGACCGCCTCAGGCTTCATCGACGATCACCGCCACCGGCCCCCCTCCCGGCGGCCCCATGTGTTCCGCGCGCGTGGAGACATAAACCGCCGTGGTCCCCGTCAGGGCCGCGAGCACGGCACCCACCACGCACCGCGAATAGCGCATGTCACTGAAATCCTCGTCGGTCCACATGGTATGGCGGCGGCCACGGATGCTATGACTCGGATCGGCATCGGATTTGGCGAATATGGCACGGATACGGCGTGTCTGATCGGGCGCGAGCTGCCCGCACGTCGACAGGCCGGCGGTGGCCAACAGCGCGCGCACCGGCTCTATATCGATAATGTCTCGCATCACGGCGTGGTGGATACGGCACGGGCTATCCCAATAGGGCGAGTTCGCGAATACCAAAATCTCGCTTGCGCACACACCGGGCTTGGCCGAGACATTGGCGACCTGCGAGTAGAGATCGGGGCGCGCAGCTATGGCGTCATCGGTAAGCGCCTCGCCGTCAACCTCGCCGAGGGCGGCCGCCACCCCCAGGGCCGAGGCCGCCCGCGCATACGCCATGGTGCAGCGCGCCGGGCTCACGGCGCCGGCCGCTACCGCCGGCAGCGCCGCCTTCACGTGCACGAGATGCACATCGTCCGGAGGCACGCGCAGCTCCGACATCGCCCGGCGCATGGCCGCCTCGGTCTCGCGCACCATGACCATGGTCCCCGCCTCTTCGGGACCGAGGGGTCGCGTGCGGCTCGCCGCGAGCGCCAGACATTTCCGCGTCGCGGGTTCACTTGGCGCCACCACCCCGGTTTTCGTGCAGACAAGATAATGGGGCGTTATGACGCCTTCGGAGCCCCCCGAGAACGACAGCATGACGCGGCGCTCGACGTCTCGTTCCGGAATCGCCAGATGTTCGGCCAATAGCCGCGTGAAGGCCTGCGTCGCCATCGCCCGCGTAAAATCGTTGCCCGCGCCATTGCCTTCGGTCTTGCCGATGACGGCCACGACCTCGGCGGCGGCGATACGCCGGCCGCGCAAGGCCTGCGCGAGCCCTTCGACATCGTCGGGGGCCGCCGCCGCAAAGGCATGAACGTCGGCACGCATCAGAACGGAACCCTGGGGATGCGCCCGGTACGGGCGACGACATCGATCTTGAACACATCCCCATCATCGATCTCCCGGGGACCCGACACCGCGCACAATGCGTTCACCACCTCTTCGGAATTGGCGGTAAATACCGTTACCGGCTTGTCGATCGCCATCGGAAAATCGTGCCAGGTCCCCTTGTGGATCATGACTCCATGCCCGGCGGGCAGCCTAAATGCCACCATGTCCGCGAAGTCCGGTACCCACCGGCCGGCCTCATGATTGGGCTTGGCCAACACCATGACAAACGGCTGATCGCCGAGCCCTATGAAAAGTTGCGTCATGCGCAGATGTCGCTCGAACCATACGAGCTCCGAGGACCGCTTGCTGATGCGCGCGGTGCGCACGACCGCGCGCCCATGGTAGGCGAACTCCAGATTCTGCCCCTCCTCGACACTTGCATAGAACGGGATCGCAAGGCCCGGCCTGTGGACCTCGGCACCTATCATGACGCCGTAGTCCTTGATGTTGTCGGCGGTGGCATCCATGAGCGGCACATCGAATACCGCCCTCTCCTCAGTCGCTTGCATCGAAACCTCCTTGGTGTCTCCACGGCGCGAGGGCCTCGCGCACCAGGTTCACGGCGACGCGCCGGCGGTATTCGGCGGTCGAGCGGATATCATCGCGGGTGGCCAGATCACGCCCCAGCGCCTCGGCCAGGTCCTCATCGTCCGGCAGGCCGCAAACGGTACCCGTGATGGTGGCAGCGAGCGCGCGCGCAAGAATGGGAGTCGCGGCCACGCTCGCGAATCCGAAACGCACGCACTGCCAGGCACCGGGGCCGCCGGCCAACAAGGCCGCGAGGCCGACCTTGCTGATGGCCTGGGCGCGCCTCGTTCCAACCTTGCGAAAATAATGACGCGCCTGCGGTGGGGCGCACGGCACTAGAATCTCCCCCAGGATCTCCCCCGGGCGCCGTACCGTGGTCTTGTACCCGTCATGGAATCGCTCGTAGGGGACGTGTCGCGAGCCCGCAGCCGACATGAGGATCACAGATGCCCCGTAGGCCAGCAGGACCGGGGCATTATCGGCGGCCGGTGACGCGTTCATGATGTTGCCCCCAAGGGTTGCGCGGTTTTGTATCGCGACCGCGCCGGTCGCCCGTGCCGAGGCGGCAAGGGCGGGCAGAGCCCGGCAAACGATGGGATGCCGCCCGATCTCGGTCATGGTCGTGAGCGCGCCGATCGCCACGCCCGTGGAGGTCTCGCGGATGCCCCGCAGGCCGGCCACGCCGCCGAGGCTCAGATACTCGTGACCCTCGGCGCGTGGATCACGGCCGACCATGACGTCGGTCCCTCCGGCGATCAACATCAAATGGGGGCGCTCCGCCAACAACGCCAAGGCCTCATCGAGATGGCGGGGCGCGTACCAGGACATGCTCACTCCCCCTGCCCCGAGGCCGCGCGGATGGCAGCGTAGATCCCCCCGTAGCCCGTGCATCGGCACAGATTTCCCGACAATGCCTGACGAATCCTTGAAAGATCGGGACACGGGTGGTCGTTCAGCAAGGCGCGCGCGGCCATGATCATGCCCGGCGTACAGATGCCACACTGCGTCCCCCCGGTGGCCGCAAACGCCGCGAACAAGGGGTCGTCCGCGGGCAGACCCTCGAGGGTCGTCACCTCGTGGTCATTGACCTCGGCGATCGGGACAAGACAGCTATTCACGAGCACGCCGTCGAGCAGCACCGCGCACGATCCGCACTCGCCCTCCCCGCAGCCCTCCTTGGTCGCGGTCAAACCACACTCGTCACGCAACACATCAAGCAGACGCCGCACCGGCGGAAAACTCCCGCGGACTATCGATCCATTCACGATGAACCGGCATGGGACTGTCATGGGCACCTCCGATCCATGGCCGCCAGGATATGCTCGGGCATCGCCGGCACATGCCGAATCTCGGTGCCAAGCGCGGCATTTATGGCGTTTATGATCGCCGGTGCGGGTCCGTCCATCGGCAACTCGCCTATCCCGGCAGCGCCACCGGGACCCGCGCCGTGCCGGGATTCCTGGAACAATACGCGTATCGGCGGAATATCGGCGCTGGTCGGGATGATGTAGTTGGTGACACGGTTATTGGCCATCTGCCCATCCGCCCCGAAATGTACGTCCTCGAACAAGGCGTAGCCTATGCCCTGCACCACGCCGCCCTCGATCTGGCCCGCCGCCACCGTCGGATGTACAACCCGTCCGACCTCCTGGACGGCCGTGAAGTCGAGAATGCGTGCCTCCCCGGTCACGACCTCGATCTCGACCTCGGCCACGTAGCAGGCCCACGCAAAGCTCGCATAAGGGCTCCCCTGAAAGGTCGACTCGTCCCACTCACTGCCCGCCGGATGCCGGTAGTCGGCGATTACGGTCGTGACACCCCCGGAGGCATGAAGTCGCGCGCAGGCGGCACGGAACTCGTCGTAGTTATACGCGGACGGCAACATGGCATCGGCGCGCAATCGGGCAATGAGATCGCGCGCGGCCTGCGTGAGTATCCCCCCCACCACCATGCACGTCCGTGAAGCCACCGTCGGGCCCGAGTTCGGTACGTCACGGGTATCAGGCCTTGCCACCGCGACCCCCTCGTAAGGGATGCTCAGGGCCTCGGCGACGATCCGGGAGAGCGTCGTCTGCATGCCTTGCCCCATCTCGGTGGTCGATGTCAGGATCTCCACGAGGCCGGTGGCGCCCACGCGCAGGCCGGCACGGGAGCGCAACGCGAGCTCGCCGTTGCCGGTAAATCCGGCGCCATGGTAGAAGGTGGCAAGCCCTATCCCCTTGCGGGTAGCGCCCCCCTGCACGTTCCAGCGCCGGTAGGCCTCGACCTTGGCATGATAGCCACAGACCTCCAGGGCCTGATCGATGACCCGCCGCATATCGAGCGGCCCCTCGATGCTCTGTCCGGCCGGCGAGATATCCCCCGGGGCAAGGATGTTGCGCCGGCGCAGCACATCCGGGGCCATTCCGAGATCGCGCGCCAGCCCGTCGAGGGCGGCCTCCAGGGCGAAAATGCTCTGCGGCGCCCCGAATCCCCGGAATGCCCCGAATGGCGGATGGCTGGTGGCCACCGCGCGGCCGCGCACGCGAATGTTGTCGCAACGATAAGGCCCGGCGGCGTGGATGACGCCGCGCGACAAGACCACCGGACTCAAAGTGAGATAAGCGCCCCCGTCGATCGCGAAGTCGATGTCAATGAAGCGCAGGCGCCCGTCGCGGCTCGCGCCGAGACGCACGCGTGAACGCGAGGGATGGCGCTTGGGCGTCACCGCCATGTCCTCGCCGCGCCCATAGATGAGCGCCACCGGCCGGCCGCCGGCCTTCAAGGTCAGAAGCGCCGCATGGCAGGCGATATGCGACGGGTACTCCTCCTTGCCCCCGAACGCGCCGCCGGTCGCGCATTGCAGGACGCGAACCTGTTCCTCCGGCAGGCCAGTCGCGTACACCAGCGCCGCATGGACGTAATATGGGCATTGGAGCGACCCTTCGACGGTCAGAACGCCGTCTTCCACGCGCGCTATCATGCCCTGCGGTTCGATATAGAGATGCTCCTGCGCCCCGGTGCGATATTCCCCTTCAAACACATGGCAGGGCCCATTCTCGGCGTCCATCACCGAGCCCTTCTCCATGAGGTAATCACGGTAGACGTTGTCGGGGGCGATCCGCCGCGTGTCCAAGCGCAGGGCCTCATCGATAGTAAAGACCGGCGGCGCGGCGCAGGGGCGCTCTTCTATGTGGATGGCCGCCAAGGCGCGGGCCAAAGCCTGAGGGTCGGGGTGCGCGACCAGGACCACCGGCTCACCGGCGTGGCGATACCGCGTTTCCACCAACACCGGCTGATCCGTCTCGATCATCTTGACGGCATTGATCCCGGGTATGTCCGCGGCCGTTACCACCACATATTCGCTCCACGGTACATGGTCATCGAAACTGATCGAGACGACCGTGCCACCGGGCAGGCACGTACGTAATGTCGCGGCATGGAGCATTCCCGGATAGCCGATGTCGGCCACGTAACGCGCCGTGCCGCGCACCTTTTCGGTCCCGTCTTTGCGTAAAGGCGCGTCCTTCAAGAGAGTCGTCCCGAACCTGTCATCGTTATGCATCGATGTGTACATAGCATTTTTCGTGCCGTCTCGGCCTTATGCCGGTCGCGGTCCATGACGCGCGCATCGAATCGTTCACAACACGCGTATTTCCGCCCGATAACAACGCTCAAGTCCGTCTGTGACCCGGCACCCCCCGGGAAGCGGTAGGCCCCGACAGCCGTCCAGCGCGCCGCAAGAGCGCCCCCTGCTAGGGCATGAACGTTCTTGGTATGCACGAAAACGGTGAGGCCATCGCCATGGATGGCACGGGGGGCGCGGGAGAACCTTGCCAGCCTTAAGCCCATCGGCTTGGCACGTTTACTGCTTCGGTCCCACTGACAACAGACTTAAAAATCGTTGGCCCGAGAGCGATTCATGAAACCAGAAGAGAATGCGCCGACACGGCCTCACGCCGAGGAGTCAGACCCGGACGATGGGCGCGAGCGGTTGGCAAGGGCGGTCTCGCGCTATGTCCTGACCCCGTCGGACCTGGCTCAGCACAGCCCGCAGTGGCGGGTGCTGCGGACCGGGGTACGTATCCGCGAGCTCTTCACGGGGACATGTCCGCGCATCGCGCTGCTCTCTTATGCCCCCGGCGCCCGCGTACCGCTGCACCTCCATACCGGAGATGAGCACATCTTTGTGATCCAGGGCAGCCAGAGTGACGAGCACGGCGACTACGAGGCCGGCTCTTATGTATTCAATCCGGCCGGAAGCCGCCACTCCGTGCACAGCCGCGAAGGCTGCGTGGTATTGATCCAATGGCAAGCCCCCGTGGCGTTTGTCGACAACGACCAAAACGAATAGGAGGACACAATGACCGGATTTGATGTCGAAGCGGCGCCGTATCGCTGGCCATTCGACGGGACGGCGCATGCCGCCACGACCGCCTTTCTCATCATCGACATGCAGACCGATTTCTGCGGAGAGGGCGGCTATGTGGACACCATGGGCTACGACCTGAGCCTTACGCGCGCGGCGATTACACCGATCCGAGAGACCTTGGAGGTCGTGCGCAAGGTCCCGGGGATGCATGTCATCCATACCCGTGAGGGGCATAGGCCGGAACTCGTGGACCTGCCGGCGAACAAGGCGTGGCGCAGCCGCAAGGTGTGTCCCGGGATCGGCGAGCCCGGGCCCTGCGGACGCATCCTGGTGCGCGGCGAACCGGGTTGGGAGATCGTCCCGGAATTGCGTCCGGCGGCAGGGGAGATCATCATCGATAAGCCCGGCAAGGGCAGCTTCTATGCCACCGACCTCGAGCACATCCTGCGGACGATGGGCGTGACCCACCTCATTCTCACCGGGATCACGACCGATGTGTGCGTACATACCACCATGCGCGAGGCCAACGACCGGGGCTTCGAATGTCTGCTCCTGACCGACTGTACCGGCGCAACCGAGAAGCGCCACTACGAGGCGGCGATCAGCATGATCAGCATGCAGGGAGGGATATTCGGGGCTACCGCGCCTTCGACCAACCTGCGCGCGGCGCTGGCCGGCATCATCGCCTCATGACCCTGTTTCGGGCAGCCCTCTTGAATCCCGTCGACGTCCAGTCTTGGCAGTTCCTGGACGACGCCGGCCTGCTTGTCCTGGATGGCGTGGTCCGCGCGCTGGGACGCTTCGATGACGTGGTCAAGAATTACCCCTGGGAACCGGTAAGACTCGAGGGCGTGATCCTGCCGGGCTTTGCCGACATCCATATCCACTGGGTGCAGCATGCCGTCCGCGGACGCTATGCGCAAGACCTTTTGCCGTGGCTTGCGACCCACATCTGGCCGGAAGAGGCGCGCTATGCCGATAGCGTGCTCGCCGAGCAACGGGCGGCTCGGTTTTTTGCCGATTGCCTGGCCGCCGGCACCGTGATGGGCATGAGCTATTCGAGCCCGCACCCCGCAGCGGCGCGTATCGCGCATGCCGCGAGGCGTGGCGACTGGATCACGGGAAACGTGGTCATGACGGCGAACGCCCCGGCCGATCTGGTCGCGGCAAGCGTGAAACCGCCGGCCGATCTCGCCGCTCTGTCGGAGGCCCTTGGTCGCGCGCATTACGCCATCACACCGCGCTTTGCGTTAAACTGCACGGCCGACGATCTCGCCGCCCTGGGCACCTTCGCGCGCGACCAAGGCCTTGCCGTCCAAACCCATCTTGCCGAATCGATAGCCGAGGTACGGGAGGTGGGGCGGCTATTCCCACAGGCCCTCGACTACACCGACGTCTATGATGAGGCCGGCCTTCTTGGGCCCCGTACCGTGCTCGGTCATTGCCTCCATTTGAGCCCGCGGGAATGGCGCTGCCTCAAGGCGCGCGGCTGCTGGATCGCGCATTGCCCATCGAGCAACGAGGCCTTGGACAGCGGCCGTTTTGATCTCGACTGCGCGCGGCGCTACCAGGTCCCGTTCGCGCTCGCGTCCGATGTGGGCGCGGGCCCGAGCCACAGCATGCTCCATGTCATGCAGAGATTCCGGCGCCAGCACGAAACGGCCGACGTCCGCGTGGATCCCGAAGAGGCCCTGTTTCGCGCAACCCTCGCCGGCGCGCGGGCGATGGGGCGTGGCGCCGTGGCCGGCAGTCTGGATCCGGGGCGGCGCGCGGACTTCGTGCTCATGCCGCGCGGTACGCGCGCACAGTCGCCGCGGGCATGGTTCGAAGATCTCTTGGAGGGCTCGCCCGATGAACTCGAGCAGCGCCCGCTTGGAACCTGGATCGCCGGGCACCGGGTTTCCACAGGCAGTCGCCCGGCACCATCAGAGCCGATCTTGCCATGCTAGCGCAGTCGCATACCGCACTTGTCACGACCCCCCATCCCGACGCCACGCGTGCCGGCCTTGCCATCTTGCGCGCCGGAGGTAATGCCATAGAAGCGGCCCTGGCGGCGGTGGCCATGTTGTGCGTCATCTACCCGCACATGACCGGCCTTGGTGGCGATGCCTGCTGGTTGCTCGCCCGGGACGGACGCGAGCCGCTCGGCATCCTCGGCATAGGACAGGCGGCCGCCGTGCGGCCACCCGACGTGGGGCATGCCATGCGCGGCCCGGCGGCGGCCTCCACGACCGCCGGCGCCGTCGATAGCTGGCGGCTCGCGCACCGCCTCAGCCGGGAGTCCTGGGCAGGGACCCTCGATTGGCCCACCCTCCTCGGGCCCGCCATCGCCCGCGCCAAAGAAGGCTATACAGTGAGCCAATCCCAGGCCTTCTGGCACAAAACCCACCGCAGCGCGCTCGACCCCCAACCGGGCTTCAAGGACACCTTTGAGCGCCCCGACGAACCGTGCGAGGCCGGTCGCCGGCAAACGCAAGGCGCGCTCGCGGCGACCCTTGCGCACATGGCCGAACAGGGACCGCGCAGCTTCTATGAAGGCCCGCTCGCCCGGCGCCTGGCCGCCGGCCTGCACGCCGCCGGAAGCGTGGTGACCGACACCGACCTCAAGGCGACACGCGCCGCTTATGTGACACCGCTTGCGGTTTCCTACCGTGACGGGGAGGCCTTCAATCTGCCACCGCCCACCCAGGGCGTCACGGCCTTGCAGATCCTGCGCCTCCTGAACCGTTTCGAGATCCCACGGGCGCGCGGCGACGACACACGCTTTTATGTCCTGCTCATCGAGGCCATAAAAGCGGCGCTCGCCGACCGCAACCGCTTCGTGGCGGACCCCGCCTTCACACCCGTGCCGGTGTCCGCGATGCTCGGCGATACACCGCTTGCCGGCGACGCGGGCACCGGGACCGACGCCCCGGATGCCGAGCACGCGGCGCTCTCTGGCGATACCGTCTGGATCGGCGTGCGTGACCCGGCCGGGGGCTGTGTCAGTCTCATTCAGAGCCTATTCTTCGATTTTGGCAGCGGCGTTGTGGCCGGAGACACGGGTGTCTTATGGCATAACCGGGGGGCGGCGTTCTCACCCATCGCCGGCCATCCCAACGCCTGGGCCCCCGGAAAGCGCCCCCTCCACACCCTAAGTCCAGCCTTGTACCGCAAAAACGGCAAGATGCGCGCCATCTACGGCTCGCAGGGCGGCGACGGGCAACCGCAGGCACTCGCCCATATCCTGACACGGCTCGTCGACTTCGGTCTGGATCCGCTTACCGCGCTTGCGCGCCCGCGCATCCATGTAGGGCCGACCTTCCTCGATAGCCGCAAAGGCATTAAGATCGAGTCCGATGCCGACATCGCCGCGATCCGCGATCTGCAGCAATTCGGCTATCCGATCGAGATCGTGTCGGCGTTGAATCCGGGCACCGGCCAGGCCGGCGCCATCACCATAAACGCAAGCGGCAGTCTTCTGCTGGGCGCGCATGACCCGCGAAGCGAGGGCCTGTGCCTGGGACTGTGACACCCCCGGCGCAGGCCGCCAGCGCTTTGCCAAGATCCCAAACCCACGGAGAGTCACCTGGCATGAGCAACACCGGTAAAAACAGAGTACGGCGCGCGCTCCTCGCCGCCGCCCTCGGCGCACCGCAGCTGGCATACGCAGCACCTCCCTACCACCCGCGGGCCATCGTCCTGACCGCCTTCCCTCTGGAATTTCGTGTCTGGCAGGCCACCGGACGATACACGCACACGGTACGCGTCCCGGGACTGCCCCGGCCCATGATCTGCAATACCCGACGCGTGTGCGTGGCCATCACCGGCGAAGGCGAGATCAATGCCGCCGTGCGCACCACCGCAATCGTACGCGACCCACGACTCGATTGCCGTGCCACGCTCTTCATACGCAGCGGCATCGCAGGCGGCGTGCAAAGTCGCGCGGCGCTCGGCTCCGTCTATCTCGCCAACTGGATCGTTTCATGGGGGTTTGGCCACCATTATCTGACGCGATCCGGACACATGGCGTGGGCACCGCCACGCCCCCCGTATGCCCACAACCCCTGGGACACGCTTGCCTATCGCGTGGCGCCAGGGCTGCTGTCGGCCGCCTACGCCGCCACCCGCGCGATGCCGCTTTCCGACAGCGCCGCCGTCCTGCCACTCGACGCCGTCCTGAGCCTGCACAAACATCCCCGCGTCTATGAGGGCGCCAACGTCTCGGGCGACGACTTCTGGATCGGACGACAAAACCAACGTATCGCCCGTCACATCGTCGCGCTCTACACCCACGGGACCGCGCGCTACGCAACCACGGCCATGGAGGATCTCGGCGACATCGCCGCGCTCGCGGCCTTCGGTCTCCAGCATCACTATCTATCGGTGCGCGCGGTATCCGACATCGACGTCCCGCCGCCCGCGACCTCGGTCGGGGCGATCATTGCCAAGGGTGACGAGTACGCGGGGGCGCTCGCCGCCGGCAACGCCTACCTCGTGACGCGGCGCATCATCGCCCACCTCGTCTTGCATAAACCTTGACCGCACGAAGGCCTCCGGCCGTGACCGGAGGCCCGTATGACACTAACCCGCGGTGCCCCTAGAACGTCGCCTTCAACTCGACGCCCACGAATCGTGGCATCATGGGCTCGGCCTCGTTATAGCTCCCCGGACCGTTCGGGTAACTGAACTGCTTTTCATAAACGTAGGCGTGGCTGTTTAGGATGTTGGTGAAATTGAGCGCCGCCTGCAACGACTTGATGCCGGGGGCATGAACCGGCAAGGTGTAGGTAAACGAGGCATTCACCGTATGATAGGCCGGCATCGAACTCGTCGTAGGTCCCCCGGCAAGGGTGCCGATCACCTGCGAACCCACGAAATCCACCCACAGCGCGCTCGTCAGGCGCGCGTAGCGGTCCTCGATGCCGATGTTCGCCAGATAATGCGGCGTGTATTGCTTGGGATCGCCGGCCTTGACGGAGCTGCCGAAGGAGTTGGTGGCATTGGACGTATAGTGCGCGCTCTGCACAGACCAGCTTCCATAGACCTTGAGCCCATAGCCGGGCTCGTAGGAGCCGGTCAGGTTCAGGCCCGTGTAACGCGACGCCCCGTAATTGTACTCGTAGGTCAGGCCGTTGGTAACGTCATAAACCGAACTGAAGGTATGCACGAAGTCCTGCCGGTAGAGCGCGGCCCCGAGGGCCGTGCGCCGGGTATGAAACGCGACGCCCAATTGGTAACTCGTGACCTTCTCGGGGACGACGGTGATACCGGGCGGTGGCGATGTCGGCGTGGCGAAGGAATCAGCCGAGTAATACGCGGAGATGTTGGGGAATTTATAGGCCTGCGCCGCGTTGCCGTAGACCTTCAGATGCCTTGTGACCTTGAACGACGCGCCCAGGTACGGCGAGGGCTTGGTATACGAGTTACCGCTGCTCGCCCCGACCGGATAGTACGCGCCGGGAATATCATTGATCGCGGTGTCGACGTACTCCTCCTTCACCCCCGGCACAATCGTTAGCGCCCCCAGGAAGTGGAGTTCGGCCTGGGCGTAGATCTTGCCGTAGATCCGGTAGGCATGTTCGTCCCAGGCATCATTCTGGCCCGGTATGCTGGCGGCCCCGGGACTCGCCAGCCAAAACTGGCTCGAATGGTAGATCGAGGCCGCGCCGAAGCCCCCGAAGGTCACCTTGTCCGACCCAAACAGGAGGTTGACCGCCTCGCTCAACCCGGCGGTCCGCGTGACATAAATATAGCGATCGTACGGTGCGCCGTTGCCAAACGGGAAGTAGGTGATGTTGCCGTCATAGGTCGGCGTCACCGCCGGGTTCTGGTAGGTCAGCTGATCGGAACGTGTGTAGGCATAGAAGGCCTTGGTGTCCAGCAGGATGTAGCGATTCATGTCGGTCTTGTAGCCCAGGATCGCCATCTCGTGCGTGGCCTGACCATAGGAGTACGTAAAGCTTCGCGGCCACTGGTAAGCCGGTCCATGCAGTGCAAGCAAAGGGGCGGGCATGCGCGCCGGGATATAACCCGAATTGTTGTTGTAGAGCAGGATCGCACTGAACTGCGAACGCCCGCCGCGCGACGGCAGCACATAGGCGCCATAGAAGGAATTGCCGCGGTCCGGTGAGTTCTGGAGATAATTGCCGGTACTATGATGCGCGGCCCGCAGAAAAAGCGCGCCACCATGCTTGGAGGCGCCGGTATTCACCTCCGCCCCATAGCTCCTGGTGTCGAAGCTCCCGATTCCTCCGAATACCGAGGCCGAGAAGGTCTTTCCGGGCATGCGCGGGGCATACTCCACGGTCCCGCCGATACCGCCTATGGTATTCACGGCCGGCTCCGCCGGACCATAGATGACACTGATCCCCGAGCTCTCGCCGAGAGTCACCGGTACGAGGTTATAAAGGGACGCATAATTATAATTGCCGCCGGTCAACCCTCCGCTAAAAAGATCCCCTATGGGCAACCCGTCATAGGTGTAGCCGAGCTGGGTCCCGGAGAAGCCACGTACCGAGATATGTGGCCGCGTCCCCAGGGGATTCGTGCTCGTGACGTTGACTCCCGGCATGCGATTTAATATCGTCTGAGCGTTCTGCGACATTTCGTTGTGGTGCAGGGCGTCTGCGCCAAGACGCGCCACCGGGGCCCCGTGAGCCCCGTCCATCACCGCCGCCTGGCCTTTTGCCGCACGTTTCTTACCGGTCTTGCTGACCGATGTGATCTTCACGACCTTGCCGTGATCCGCGACCACCACGGGCTTCGCCTGCGCATCCGCAAGCCCTGGAAAAGCAGCGGCCAAGGCGCCCAGGAGTGCCGCGCGGAAAAGAGAGCGTCCTGCGAAGATTGTGGTTTCCGGCATTTCCATCCCCCATTTTTCGTTGGCACAACGCAACGTTGTGTACATCACCGCAAGCACTAACCATGCCAATACGCCACTTTTCCGGATATCCCAGATTATGGCCGGACCATACGGCGGATCTTCGTACCTTACAGGGACCATATGCCCGCATGTTGGGCAATCCCCGCCCCTTATGAGGGCGTATCGGAAATAGTCCGGCCGGTGCCTATGTTTAGCGCCCCCTCCGTTGACCTGGTCCAAGTCGCCAGGCCTATCACCCGCGCCACCCTTGCGCATACTCGTGAAAAACATGCCCTATCCCATGCGTATCATCCTGTCGGGGCATGCGTTTATGGTGATCGACGCGCCCTTGCCGTGATCGGCATGCGGCCCTTCGTGGACCCCCCATGCAACCCTATCGTCCGGTCCATGCTTGCGCATTTCACCGTCCGCGCCGTCCTTTACGCCAAGACATCGCGCGCGCCTCTGCCGGCGCCGCGCATAACCACGGACGATAGCGTTCTCGACGCCAAACCAGCGCCTTTCGGGACCGTGTCCGCGCACTTGTCAGGACGGCTGGTCCCGGCGAACCTAAGGGGGTCGGCGCGTCCGGGGACCTCGGGCACCCCGACCTCAATCCCGCAGCCATTGCGCATGTCCGCGCCACCGGGCGCGTAGCCCAGACTCACTCCGTGCCCGCCGAGATGAATCCGGACATCAGACGCCGGCACTCGCGCATTCTCTATTTCGGGATCCAGGACCGGTTCCCAGAATCGCCCACCTGCAGACGACTCGTGGACAAGATCGACGAGGACGGGGTTCGGCTTTCGGAGTTTGTGTCATAGCCGTCCGCCGAGACGAGCCCGATCCCGGGGCGTATGTCGAATATCCCCGGATCCCACGGGACATTCGCCCGAGGCCGGCTCATGGATCGACGGGGGCCTGCGCCATACTGATCCACCAAAAGGCGGATGTGGCTCGTATGCGGGCACGGCCGGGGGATATCGTGGACTGACGGACGAGCACCCAAAGCGCGCCGGAAGCGCCTCTAGCCCTTGACGCTATTATGTTTCTCTTATGATTCGGGAAATCCTTACAGCAATCCTACGGGAATGGCACATATCCTGCTCAACGGATGTACACAACGTTATATATCCGCAAGGAGATGGCCCATGTCCCGCATGTACCCTGCTTCACACACCCTTCGCTTGCTCACGATTGCCATGAGCGGCGCGCTGGGGATCGCGTATCCGCTCACCTCGTCAGCGCACACGAAGACCGGTGCACACAAATCCGGCAAAGTCATACACATCACCGGCGTGCGCAAAACGGGCCGCAAGGCCCACGCCCCCTTGAAGGCCCCCTACACCGAGCATGCCATCGGGGCACAGGCCATCCGCCATGCCTCGCCGGCGCAGAACGCGCAGACGATCCTCGCGCGCAAGCCGTCGATCAACGCCTTCAGCACCGGTCCCAATGGGGTGCGCAGTACGATCACCTTCCGCTCCTTTACGAGCGGCCAGTTCACCGAGACCTTCGATGGCATCCCCTTGAACGACATGTTCAATGGCGGTACAACCAACAGCGCCTCGATGCGCAACGCCATACCGCTCACGCTCGCCGACACCGCCGGTATCCAGATCTACAACGGCATCAACAACCCGGCGGTCAACGGCTACAACTCGCTTGGGGGCACCATCAACTACAAGCCCCTGCAGCCGGCCCGACGCATGGGCGGGGCGGTGGAGGTGGATCCAGATCTACAACGGCATCAACAACCCGGCGGTCAACGGCTACAACTCGCTTGGGGGCACCATCAACTACAAGCCCCTGCAGCCGGCCCGACGCATGGGCGGGGCGGTGGAGGTGGGCTACGGGAGCTTTGATACCGCAAACTGGGGGGCGGTCTTCAACACCGGCTCGCTCGGTGGCTTCCGGTCGGTGTTCAGTTTCCATCGCCAGACGAGCCGCGGGTGGGTCAAGAACTCCGCCGATCAGAACAATAACTTCTACTACGCTGGCGTCATGCCCTATGACGGCGGGCGCTCGCGGATCTCCACCTACCTGATCGTGAACCACAATACCGGCTACACGCCGCACAGCGTCCCCGAGCCGCTCGTAAACCGGTACGGCATCTCTTATAACTGGCCCTTAAACTACGATCAGACCAACAACAAGGATACCGAGATCACGGCCATCATCGATGAACACGCCGCACAGCGTCCCCGAGCCGCTCGTAAACCGGTACGGCATCTCTTATAACTGGCCCTTAAACTACGATCAGACCAACAACAAGGATACCGAGATCACGGCCATCATCGATGATAAGAGCCTCATAAACCGCTGGCTCGCGACCGACTCCAAGATCTTCTATCAGAGCGACAACTACCAGCGTACCTCCTACAGCAACCCGGCGTTCCGCCAGAGCGCAAGCCAGCCCTACTAGCCCTACTACCTCCCGAACCAGGGCACGGGGTATAATTTCTGGAGTTCCTACCCCAGTCCCCCGACCTATAACCCGGCGGCCATCTTCGGGTCAGTACGCAACGGTACGGACTATCACCTTTACGAGGATATATCGAGCGATCTGGGCTACAGCCCGAGCGTCACGATTTTGGCCCCGCACAATACCGTGACCGTGGGCGGCAATGTCACCTACGGCCTCCTGCACTCCGGGGAATTCTGGTACGGGTCGGCGCCGGTGCCTACGGTCTCCGGATACAACAACGCCTGGGATGAGCACGACGAGCGCCTATTGGCGTCGGCCTATGCGCAAGACGATGTGGGCCTCTTCGACCACACCGTGCATATCACCCCGGGCGTCAAGTTCCTCGATGCCTATACCATCAGCTCGGATGCCATCGGCATCTATTACCCGATCGGCGGGACGGTGGCCAACAACCAGCACTTCGTCTCGCCCACCCTGGGGATCAACTACGCGCCGCTGCCGGGATTCAGCGTCTATGCCTCGTGGGGGCGGAACATCAAGTTCCCCAACATCGGCGCCTATTACAGCAACATCGCCGAGACCAACGCCGCCGGGCAGTATGTGGTCGTGCCGGTCTCGATCAAGCCCGAATACGTCACCGACTATGAGCTCGGGACGCGCTACCGGCACGCGGGCTTTCTGGGGAGCGTCGATGCCTATCGCGAGTACTTCACCAACACCTTCGTGAATGTCACCAACCCCACGACCGCGCTCAGTACCACCACCAACGGCGGGCGCTCGCGCTATCAGGGCATCGAGCTCACCCTGGAGCAGCACTTCGGGCACATCCTCGTCGGCCGCTGGCTCGGTTATGCCAACTACTCCTACAACCAGGCGGTGTTCACTTCATCCTTTCACTCCACCTACGCCGGCCAGGTCTCGGCCGGCCAGCCGCTCGCCAACGTCCCAAAGAACATGGTGAACGTGGGGCTGGGCTGGCGCCTGGGTGGCATCGACGCGCGCATCGGCGCCAAATACGTGGGCCCGCAGTATGTGAACCAGCAGTTCGCGGGGTCCCGGGGGCCTCAAGATCCCCGGCTACACGGTCACCAACATCGGCCTGTTCGATACCATCCCGCTCCACGAGGTCGACGTCAAAAGCGTGAAGCTCGCCTTGAACATCGACAATGTCTTCAACCACCATTATGTCGTGGCCGCCACCAGCAACTCCGACTACTATGGGAACCCCTATCTGTCGGTGTTCGAGGGCATGCCGTTTTCGGTGTATGGGAGTGCCACGCTGACGTTCTAGGCGGCGTTGAGGCTGGGGCGCAGACCGGGGCGTCCTGGGTGGGCACCACGGCCTGCCATGCAATCGACATAGAGAGGCGTTACGCTGCCCGACACGGGCCGGCTCGCGGGCCGTACACAAAATATTAGGGGAGGTACCATGCGAAAGCGGTTGACGGCAGCCCTCGGGGCGACATGCGGCCTGGGTCTCGCCCTGGGCAGCGGGTTCATGGCGGCACTGGCGCGGCCGATCCCGAATGATCGCGACGTCGGGCGGCCGGTCACCATAGACCCGGCCAATCGCCCGACCTACACGCACATCCTGCCGACCGGACGCGTAACGAGCCCGGTCGGCCGCATAAACGGCACGCCGAACTTCGCAACCGCCGCAGCCCTCTCCGGTCACGATCTGCTGGTGCTCGCCAATGGTGCGACGCGCGCCCAGACCATCACCTCCTACGACGCCCATTCGCTCGCGCGAATCGGGCAGATGGCGGCCTATAGGGGCCCGCACAAGGGTGCGGTCGCGAACGCGCCCTCGATGCTGACGCTCGGACACCAGAATCTTTTTCAGGGACTCGCGACCGCGTCAGGCGGCCTCGTCTATGCCGCGGGCGGCGCCACCAATGACGTGCTGGTATTGCGCCAGGACCACGGACGCCTTACGCTCGTGCGCCGCTACCCCCTGGCGTGGCAACCCTTTCCCAAGACCCAATACCCCTATCACTATCAAGGCCATCACATCGGCCGACCACGATTGTTTTACCCCGACGCCGTCCTCCCCGGTCCGCGCGGTCGCCACCTCTACGTCACGGGACTCCTTGCCAACAGCCTCGCGCGGATCACTCTGAAGACCGGGCACGTGCGCTATCTCAATATCGGTGCCTATCCCTACGCCTTGGCGTTCGCCGACCACGGCCATAGGCTCGCGGTGAGCCTATGGGGCGCGAACGCCGTCGCGATCGTCAACCCGCGTCCCTTCACGCGTCTCGACCAGATTCAGGTCGGGCCCCGCGCCACGGCCGCGGATACTGCCGCCGGCCTGCACCCGACCGCCATGATCGCAAAGGGCCACGGTCCGGACGTCTTTGTCACGCTCGCCAATGTCGACCGCGTCGCGCAGATCGATACCGTCACCGGAAAGGTCGTGCGCTGGATCGACGACAGCCCCTACCCGGATGCCCCGCCGGGCAGTTATCCCGATGCCCTGGCCATCGCCGGCGAACGGCTGTTCGTGGCCAATGCCGGCAACAACGACGTGGCGGTCTTCGACCTTCGTTCCGGTCAACGCGTGGGCCTGATACCCACCGGATGGTATCCCACGGCACTCACCGCCACCGCTCATGCCCTCTACATAGTCGCCGCCAAGGGACTCGGCTCGGGACCGAACATCCACCATCAGTGGGTGGGCGATATGATGGACGGCCTCGTGCAAAAGGTGTCATTCTCGACCCTGGCGACCAGACTCCCGCAGTGGACACGCCTCGCCCTGCGTCATGACGGGTTCACGCACCGCGAGCGCATGGCGCGGGTCCGCGGCGACCGGACCGCGATCGCCTTCCTCCACCGCCATATCCATTACGTGGTCTTCATCCTGCGGGAGAACAAGACCTTTGACGAGGACTTGGGCAAATACCGGGCGGCCGGGCGCTACGCCGACCCACGTCTCGATCTTTATGGCCCCCGCGAACTGCCGAACCTCTACAGCCTTGCCCATCACTATACGCTGTTCGCGCATTTCATGGCCGACGGCGAGGTGACCGCGCAGGGTCACCAGTGGACCACGGCGGCCTCCGACTCCGACTTCGTGCAGCGGACATGGCCGGAGTACTACTCGCACCGCGGCTTCGTGGCCAACCCCGGATGGACGCAATCCCTGGTCCCAGGTGGCGCCACCGGAACCGGCGGCTTCCCGCTCGGCGTCGATAACCCCTATGCCATCTATGAAAACCTCTCGGCCCTGGGCAAATGGTCCAACCCCTGGATCAGCTATCCCGGTCGCCTCTTCCTTTTCAATGACCTCCTGAACCACCATGTATCCTTTGAGGACTTTGGCGAGTTCGTGTCGCGCGCCCGTGCCGGCGCCATATCGCGTGCCATGAAGGCGCACCTCGCGACAAGCTTCCCGGGCTGGGACCGCATGCTGCTTGATACAAGACGCGCGCAACTCGCCATCGACTGGCTCAAGGCCCATCCGGGACGGGCGTTCCCGCATTTCATCTATATATGGCTGCCCGACGATCACACCGCCGGCCGGAAACCGTGCTACTACAGCCCGGACTACTATGTCGCCAACAATGACCTGGCGACCGCGCGCTTCATCCATTATCTGTCGACGACACCCGAGTGGCGTCACATGGTGGTCTTTCTGACCGAGGACGATGCGCAGTCGGGGGCGGATCACATAAACGCCCATCGAACCTTTGCGCTGGCCATGGGCCCATGGGTCAAGCGTGGCCTGCTCGACACCCACTCGTATTCGCAGGTAAACATCCTAAAAACCACGGAAGCGGCCTTTGACCTCCCGCCACTGTCTCAATGGGACCAGAACGCGGCGGTCTTTTCGGGGATCTGGACCCGTCATCCGGACTTCGCGCCGACCCGCGTCTATCCCGCACGAGTCCCGGTTACATTCAACGCGGGTGTCTGCAGCCACTACACGCTCTTGCGGCGCGAAGCCGGCGCCACGGGGCATATACTTTCACCACGCTGGTACAAGGCGCACATCGACCGGCATGGCGCGCATGCGCCGCGGCCACGTCAGACCTACGCCCCGACCACGCTGCTCAAGGTCCCGGGGCCCGTGCAGATGCGTCAGGAATGGGTCGCCTCGAGGGGTGAGGCCGCGTACGCCGCCGTGCGCCGTTATCTGGCCCGCTATGCGCGCCGGCATGGGGCGCCGCTCGCCGCCTACGAGGCGGGGGCCGCCCGTTAGCGGGCGGGTCCCCACGTCCGATGCGCGGATCGACGCCACAGAGATCCGCGAGGCCGCGCATCGGGCCGCGAGATGACGGGTGTGGTTTGTGCGGGTGGCCTTCTAAAATAGCCGCCATGGCGATCCGCGCCGGCAGTGCGCGGCCGTCGCCCCTGGGTCGACGCTATCCGTGCCCGCCGATCGGCTCGACGGCCCGCGTGGCATGACGGCGCACGGCCTCCCTGGCCACGCGCGCAAGATCGTGTTTGGCCTTGGCATAAGCATCGTGACTGACCGCCTCACCCTGCCAGCGGCAGGCGACTACCGCGCACACCGACGCGGCCTCGAGAGCCAGCGCGCGGCATACGACGAAAAGCGCCGAGTTCTCCATCTCATAACTCAACACATTCAGCCGGCGCCACTCCTCGAGCGTGCCCTGAAATCGTCGGGGAACGTAAGCACTGAAAGAGTCTCGGCGCTCCTGTCCGGGCCAGAAGCTGTCCGACGAGCACGTCATGCCACTATGGTGCGGGACACCAAGCGCACAGGCCGCCTCGCGCAGGGCGCGGATCATGTCGATGGATGCCACAGCCGGGTATTCAACGGGCGCATAGTGGGATGATGTCCCCTCGAGCCGCACCGAAGCCTCGCTGATGACAAGGTCGCCTGGCGCGACGTGCTGCTGGATGGCGCCGGTCGTGCCCACGCGAAGAAAATAACGGACGCCCAGGCGGGCGAGTTCCTCGATGGCGATGGCCGCCGACGGGGCCCCGATACCCGTCGACAGGATCAGGACCGGGGTGGGCACATCTTTCGCATAAGCGAGCGCCGAACGATACTCGCGGCTCTGACCGAGCGGCCGCGAATGGTCAAAGGCCGCCGCCAGGACCGGAACACGATCGGGATCACCGGGCATCAAGACATACCGGGCGCCCTCGATGAGTGAACCCGACAGGCCGACATGATACTGAAGATCCGAATCAGTCATGGGATGACGCCGCGAGGAGCTCATCTAGCAAACTGCTCGCGCCGATGCGCAGTGTGACCGGTTGGAAAAAACCGCTTCCGAGGGTCCGCGCGATGATCTCGTAATAGCACTGCAGTTGATCACGCGTGCGCACGCCGCCTGCGATCTTGAGTCCCATGGGCCGCCCCGCGTCCCGCAACGGCGCCAACACGCGCACGAGATCCCCCACGGCCTCGGGAGTCGCGCCATGACCGGCCTTGCCGGTCGAGGTCTTAAGGAACGCAACGCCCGGACGCGCGCAGGCCCACGCCAATGCCTGGCATTCGGCGGACGAGGGTATGAGCCCCGTTTCAAGGATGGCCTTGACCTGCGCCCGGCCGGCGCAGAGCCCCGCCACGGGATCGAGCAATGCCGGGACCGAGCGCGTATCGCCTTGCAGCCAGCGGCGATAGGGAACGACCACGTCGATCTCGGTGGCACCGTCGCGCAACACCCGGCCGACCTCGGCCAGCACCTGTTCGAGCCCCTGGTCGCCACCGGGAAAGTTGGCCACGGTTGCGATTGCGATGCCGCTATCGGCCAACAAGTCGCGGGCAAGGCCCACGTAACCGGGATGGACGCATACGGCCGCCACGTTGCCACGCGGGGTCTGCGCCCGGCGACACAGGTCCGCGACCGCGCCCTCGTCGCCCGTGGCGGCTTCGAGGCGTGTCAGATCCAGGAGATCGATCCAGGTGGGATAGGGATTCGACGGGACCATGACGAGGGCGGCTCAGGAGGAGCGGGGCGCGAGGTCGTCGGCGCCAAACGCAAGCGGCAGGAGTCGCGCGAACGGGATGGCGACCGGTTCGGCGTCGCAGCCCGCGGCGTAGACCATGGCCTCGGCCCCCATGAATTCCTGCAAGCGCTGGCGACACCCCCCGCATGGCCATGACGGCGCGGGCCGCGCCGTCAATACCAGCGCCGCGCGCAGGCGTTGCGCGCCGACCGCCGAGACCATGACGCCGAGCGCCGCGGCCTCCGCGCACAAACCCAAGGGGTAGGCCGCATTTTCGACATTGCATCCCGCAAAGACCTCGCCCGAGACAGTAAGGACCGCGGCGCCGACCGGGAATCCCGAATACGGTGCATACGCATGCGCAATGACCTCGTGCGCGGCGCGTAAGAGCCTTGCGATATCACCCGACACCTTGAAATCACTCATCACCCACCACGCCCGGAGTATCTCCCGCGATCGACTCCCCCATAAGATACCGGCGTAGCGCCCCATACAACAGCGCCGCCGACACCGCCACCACCATCTGCCAAGGCACAAAACGCGCCACGGACCCCGTGAGGGGTGGTGACCATTCCCCCAACCCCAGGCCCAGGAGCAATACCACGAGCGCCATCCACGCGCGAGCCCCAGGCTCGGTCCCGGGGCGCCCCCCAACCTGGTCGCCCGAGGCCTGCGGCGTGGACGACAAAACATAGTCGAGCACCAAGATGAAGGTAAAGGGAAACAAGAAGGCCCCCAGGATCGACAGGAACGATTGCACGGCATGAAGGATACCCGCGTAGGCGAGGTAGGTCGAAAACGCCCCCAGCACAATGACCGTGAAGGGCTGCTGAACAGCCGATCGCCTTACGCGGGCGGCGTCTACCAGCATCATGATCTTGGTCACCGCCGGATAGAGATTCATGGCGTTGGTATGGGCTATGGCCAGAATCACGCCCACGGCCGCGACCTCACCCCACACCGGCAAGGACTTGGCCAACAGGGCCACATTCCAGAGACCGGCGAGCCGCAAGCTCAAGAGCCCCAGAATGCCCATGACCAGAACCGCCGACATCACGCCAAGGGGCGCCGACAGTCGATACCGCCAGCGGGTCAGAGCCGGTTCGGCGGCATCGCGCGGGACGCAAAAACGCGTGACCGTGGGAAAGTCGTAGGCCCATGCCAGAAGACTGAAACTCAACACGAGATCGATATCACGCCCCCAAGCCACCGGCCCGCGCTGCATGGGCCATGAGAACGGGTAACGGGAGAAAAGATAATAGGCCAGAACACCGTAGCACAGGACGAAGATCGGACCGGTGTACCGGTAGAACTTCTCGAGTAGCGGCATCCCGAACAAGACAAGCGCGGTCTGCGCCGCCCCAAGCACGATGAGCGCACCACCGGCCCACCCCGGGAACAAGGCGCCCACGATCTCGGCGCCGACCGCGGTATTAAGCCCGAACCACGCCGCTCCGACCAGGGCATACAAGGCCGTCAAGGCCGCAGCACCCGCCGAACCGAACGTCCGTTTCGCGGTCACCATGGAAATGACCGGGCGGTCGCGGCCCATCTCGCTCATCATCATCCCGGGCCATAGCCCGCAGAGCGTGGCCACGCTCACCAGTATCGTGAATCGACCCACACTCATCCCCTTCAAAAGCAGGCCTATGATCGGGGTCGTCGCCGATGCCGAGGCCAGCGCCCAGACGACGAACACGGTGCCGGCCTTCATCACGCGCCGCGAACGGGGCACGGGGTCCACCCCCAGCGTCTCGACCGCGACCATGGAACCTAGGTCGTGCGTCATAATAAACCCCTCTATCCGTGGCGCATGCACCGTGACCTGGCACCGCTGGGTGCAAGGACCATGCCTGGATGCGGCATGCCCCGCTCACCGCGGCCATGGGCGCAACGCGTGGCGCACGGCTGCGCGCACCAGAGGAACCGGGCGGCGGCATGGCGCGATGCCGCCTTCTCCTGGTGCAGACCATCAAAAACTGGTGCAACGAACGCCTGGCCCGCGCCATATTTCCCGCGCGCCCGGCCATTCGCGTGAGGCACGAAACTTGCTTTCGGATAGACCTGACCATCCGGTCAAGTGACGGAAATCACCGAGGGTAGACACCGTGACTCGCCATATCGTCCTCACCTCCCACCCAAGGACCGGTACAGACACCGCGCCCTTGGCGGTGCACTGGGGCGCACCCGACGCGCACCGGCGCGGACCGATACTCGCAGGCCCCGTAAATCGCGCAATGCGTAACGTCATAGGGGCGCACTCGGGCTCCTATGCGATCTATCGCGCCCTGGCGGTGGCCTCCGGGGCGTTGGCCCCGGATCACAAACCGGATCTCACCGATACCGATCCCGCTGCGGCCATCGGGGCTCATGCCCACTGGAGTGATCCCAACAAAATCGTATCCCTCGACCCCTGGGGCCACCGGGTCGCCGAGGTCTTTGCCCGTCAAATCGCGGAAGGCCTCGACGTCCGTCCGACGATCGCCATCACGCGCGCCCATATCAACATGGGGGAATTGCGCGAGGCCATGGCGACCGGGCGCCTGAGGTCCGACGGACGCGTATTGCTTGCCAATGGCGACGTCCGTGTAAGCAAGATCGCCGTCGACCCGGTGTGGTATCTGCCGGGGGTCGCGGCACGATTCGGCGTGAATGAAAGGGCGCTTCGCCGCCACATATTTGAACAGACCGGCGGCATGTTCCCGGAACTCGTCACGCGCCCCGACCTGAAGGTGTTCCTGCCCCCCATCGGCGGCACGACCGTCTACATGTTCGGGGACCCCCAAAGACTGGGGCGCTCCGATACCGCGATTGCCTGCCGCGTGCATGATGAATGCAACGGCTCGGATGTCTTCGGTTCCGATATCTGCACCTGCCGTCCTTATCTCGCCCACGGAATAGAGGTATGCATCGACATGGCCCAACAAGGCGGGGTCGGACTCATAGTCTACAACCGCAAGGAGGGGCGGGCCCTGGGCGAGGTCACGAAGTTTCTCGTCTACAACGCCCGGAAACGCCAGCCAGGGGGTGACCGCGCGCAGACCTACTTCGAAAGAACGGAGTGCGTGGCCGGCGTGCAGGACATGCGCCTCCAGGAGCTCATGCCCGACGTCCTGCACTGGTTGGGCGTTACGCGCATCGATCGCTGGGCATCCATGAGCCACATGAAATACCACGCGCTCGTCAGCCAGGGCATCGCCGTGGGGGAGCGCGTTGCGATTCCCGATGACCTCATCCCCGCGGACGCGCGCGTGGAGATGGACGCCAAGAAGGCCGCCGGATATTTTTCCGCTGACCACCCGGATGCCGATGGACTGGCGGTGGCGCACGGCCGCCCCTTCGAGACATGAGTTCGCGTCCCGCGGGTCTCGAGGGACAGGATCGTGCCGCGCCGGACGAAGCGGCGAGGCAATTGCTGTCCGCGGAGGCCGTACGCACCCGCTGCCACGACATCATGGCTGCTGCCGAGCGCGATGAACTGACACATTTCCAGTGGCATCCCGGGAAGGTGGTCGACATCGCATCTTATGTGGCCGCGACCATCCGGCAGCGCTTCCCGAACCTTGCGATACCGCCGCATAGCCGCTGGCGACATTTCGAGGCCCTGGGATACCACCTCGCACCGGCCCACCCCTCGGATGACGCCGAATCGCGCGCCGAAGTCGCGCGACGCGCCATCGATCTGGTCATTCCGAGCGTCCTGCTCGATGCCGGAGCCGGACCACAATGGCATTACCGGGATCCACGTCATGGAACGCTTACGCGCTCGGAGGGGCTTGCGGCCGCAAGTCTTGCGCTCTTTACCGGCGGCGGGCTCTCGGCCGACCCCGGCGACCCCCTGCGAACCGACGCTGAGCGCCTTTCATGCTGCGACGAGCACAGCCTGGCGCGGGTCTTTCAGGCCGGCGCCGACAATCCCCTCGTGGGGCTCCGGGAACGCGCCGCGCTGTTGTGTCGCCTCGGCGGTCTGTTGCAGGGTCATCCCGCCATCTTCGGCACGCCCGCGCGGCTCGGCAACCTCTTCGACCACATTGCCGCGCACGCGTCGCACGGATGCGCGCGCGCCCCCGATATCCTTGCGCTCCTGCTCGTCATCCTGGGCCCCCTTTGGCCGAACCGACTATCGCAAGACGGGATCGCCCTCGGGGATTGCGGACGGCATCCGGCAAGCCGCGACGGCTATGTGCCCTTCCACAAGCTGACGCAGTGGCTGGTCTATTCCCTCATAGAGCCGCTCGAGGCCGGCGGGCTGCGGGTCGTGGACACCGATCACCTGACCGGGCTTGCCGAATACCGCAACGGCGGGCTGCTGCTTGACATGGGCGCGCTTACGGCGCGCGACCGACGACTCCTCGCGCACCCGCAACCGGCGGGCTCGGAAGCGGTCGTCGAATGGCGCGCGCTGACGGTGGCCGCGCTCGATCTCCTGCGCGGGGCGGTACAGCAACGACTCGGCTCGGAACAGGAAGCCCCGCTCTCCATGGCACAGCTCATGGAAGGCGGCACATGGGCCGCGGGCCGCGCGGTTGCCGCCCGTGCGCGCCGCGACGGGAGGCCGCCTCTCAACGTTCTAAGTGATGGCACTGTCTTTTAATCCGTCCGGAGGATTGCCGATGCGTCAGGACATCCAGGTCATTGATCACCCGTTGGTGCAGCACAAACTGAGTGTGGCGCGCAATCGGGATACGACCACCGACAACTTCCGCAGGCTCGTTCGCGAGATCGCCGCGATGTTGGCCTATGAGGCAACTCGCGACCTCCCGGTGGAATATGCCGACATCCATACCCCGATCACCGCTTGCAGCGTTCCTGTGATCAGCGGCAAAAAACTCTGCCTCGTGTCCATCCTCCGGGCTGGTAACGGCATGCTCGATGGCATGATCGATCTGCTTCCCAATGCGCGCGTGGGCCACATAGGGCTCTATCGGGATCCCGAGACCCTGGAGGCCGTCGAATATTACTTCAAGGTCCCCGACGATATCGCAGAACGCATGGTCATAGTCGTCGATCCCATGCTCGCCACCGGAAACACGGCGCTCGCGGCCTTATCGCGGCTGAAGGAGGCCGGCGCGACCAGTCTGAAATACGTCTGCCTGCTGGCAAGCCCGGAGGGCCTCGCGGCCTTGCGCGCCGCGTATCCGGACGTTGCCGTCGTGACCGCCGCCATCGACCGATGCCTGGACGAACATGGCTATATCGTCCCCGGGCTTGGCGATGCCGGTGACCGGATCTTTGGCACCCTGTGAGCCCCTTATCGGCGACATGCGCGAACCTTGGCGACAGACCATCGAACAGCGGATACTCGAGGCGGCCGAGGAGGACTTTGCGCGGGCCGGGTTCGCCGGGGCGCGCACGGCGGCGATCGCGGCGCGCGCCGGCATCCCAAAGGCCAATCTCCACTACTACTTCAAGACCAAGGCGGCGCTCTATCGCGCGGTGCTCGACAGGATCCTGTCGCTTTGGCTCTCCGAGACCGATATCATCCGCGCCGAGGTGGCCCCGTCATTCGCGCTCGAACACTATATACGCGCCAAGATGGTCCTTGCGATGACCCACCCCCAGGCCTCACGCGTATTCGCCCACGAGATCCTACATGGCGCGCCACACATAAAAGATTACCTGCGCACCGAACTGCGCCGTTTGGTAACCGCCAAATCACGAGTTATCGAAGGCTGGGTGGCGGCCGGACTCATGGCCCCGATCGATCCCCCGCACCTGTTTTTCACCATATGGGCCGCCACCCAGACCTATGCGGACTTCGACAGCCAGGTGTGCGCGGTACTCGGGGTGCGACACCTGGATGCCCCTCACCAGACACGCGCCGCCGATCATGTCGTGACCCTGATCCTGCGCGGATGCGGCCTCGAGAATGCCCCCATCAAGGCCCGGCCGTTCGCGGTACGCCGCCCGCGGAAGACGGCCATCGCCGGGGTACGCATCGCCCGGTCCGATAAGCGGCATCGATCGGGACGATAACGACGCGCCGCGACCCGTCTCGACGGCTTCGAGGTGAATGGCGGCCGGGCCCGCAGACCGCCGGCAAACGGTCCGGGCACGACCTGCCGGACGGCAGATGACCCTGAATACCGCACCGCACCTGCGCACAGGCCTTTTATCCGTCCACGGGATCGGGCAAACTTCAGCCCCAGGTCTTTACAGGTTATACTTGCCGCGCCCAAAAGGCCGAGCGGCATCCCAGCGCGGCCACGCTTTTGAAGGAAATTGTTGCCCATGCCAGATCAGCTATCGGCACTCGACGATAAAATGTCGCCGCTGGAGCGGCGTACCGCCTATTCTCTAGCCGCCATCTATGTTGTCCGCATGCTGGGTCTGTTCATGATCCTGCCGGTCTTCACGATGTACGGCGCGGAACTGAAAGGCCACACCCCGCTTTTGATCGGGCTTGCCCTGGGCATCTACGGACTCTCCCAGGCGACCTTCCAGATCCCGCTTGGGACGCTCTCCGATCGTATCGGCCGCAAGCCCGTGATCCTGTTCGCGCTCACACTTTTCGTGATCGGGAGCGTCGTGGCCGCGCTTTCCCACACCATCGTCGGCGTCATCGTGGGCCGTGCCCTCCAGGGCGCGGGCGCCATGTCGTCCACGGTATTGGCGCTCGCCGCGGACCTGACACGCGAACAACATCGCACAAAGATCATGGCGACCATCGGTGTCAGCATCGGTATAGCCTTCACCACGGGTATGGTCCTTGGCCCGGTCCTGAATGCCTGGATCGGCGTCTCGGGGATATTCTGGTCGACTGCGGCGCTGGGCCTGCTGGCCATGGGTGTCGCCATTGGCGTCGTCCCGAACCCGAAATCGCATCGCCACCACCGCGACACCGGCATTGTCGCGGCATCCTTCACCAAAGTCCTCAAGAATCGCGAGCTTTTGCGGCTTGACTTTGGCATCTTCATCATGCAGTTCGTGCTCACGTCGAACTTCGTGGTCCTGCCGGTGCTGCTCGCGCACATAACCCACGTCCCGGTGAACCGCAGTTGGGAGCTCTACCTCCCGATCATGGTGTTCGCGTTTTTGCTCATGATCCCCTTCATTATCATTGCCGAGCAACGGCGCAAGATGCGGCAGATCCTACTCGGGGCGATCACCGTATTGGGTCTTGCGAACCTGACATATGTCTATGCCGACCGCTCGTTGCCGGCCATGGCTGCGGGCCTCCTCGTGTTCTTTACGGCATTTAGCGTCCTCGAGGCGACCCTCCCCTCGCTGGTCGCCAAAGTGGCGCCGGCCGACCAAAAAGGTACGGCCATGGGCGCCTATTCGACCTCCCAGTTCCTCGGCGTATTCACGGGCGGCACCGTGGGCGGCATGGTCTACGGGACCTGGGGCATCCATGGCGCCATCGTGACGAGCGCCAGCGCCGTGCTTCTATGGCTGCTGGTCGCGCTCGGGATGGCCGAACCCCGATACCTGTCGAGCTACGTCCTGCCGATCAAGGCCTCGGACGCGCAAGAGGCCAACGCCCTCCAGGCGGCGCTCACCGCCATCCGCGGCGTGGCCGATGCCGCGGTGGCCGCCGACGAGGGTGTCGCCTATCTCAAAATCGACCGCGCCGTGATCGACGAGAGCGCGCTGCGTGCCTTTGCGCGCCCCACGAGCGAGCCGTTGACGGGGTAGTCTGTACGCCGACACCCGCCCGCGCGTCCATCCGCGCGGGCGGATCGTGGCGTTTCGTCATGCGCCGGATCCTGGCCGCCTGCAGCGCCCTCAGCGCCGCTGGCGCGCCCACCCAAACCAACGCGCCCTCTCGGGCCCAAACCGCAGGCCCTGATCCTCGATGCCGGCATCATGCCCGGCCTTTGCCTTGCCTTGACAAGCCGATGGGGTCTGCCAGACTGATGTGACATCAGGGCCCTGCGCGCCATTTGTAGACGGAATTTGTGGAACGATGGTGAAGGCCATCCCGATAGGACCGATCCGGGGTAGGGCTCGAGGCTTATGAAGAACAGCGGCCTTGCCATGAGGCGGCCCTCGGCGCAAAGCCCGTCTTTGCAGCGGCTCATGCCCCTTGGGCGCGGTGTTGCCATCGCGTGTCGTGTGTCCCGCGCAGTACGTCGATTTTCATGAAAAGGGGCAAGGAACTAGGCCGCCTGCTCGGGCGTCTGGCGCGGCGCATGAGGGGCTGTGGCGCGTCATCCATCGACGATAGTCCGGTGGCAGTGGCGCTTGCAGACGTCGACATCGCACTCCTCGGGCTCACCGAGACGCTTCGGGTGGCCACCGCCAATGCCAGCGCGGAAAGACTTCTGGGCGAAGACACCAACGAACTCCTCGGGACCGCGATCACCACCATCCTCCCGGGCTATGATCGGGGGATATTACAGTCGCCGGCCCCCTATCCGGCGCTGAAGATCGCCACCCGCCTGCGCCCGGCACTGGCCGTCGAGGTGCGTACGAGCCCTTGGAGCGGGCCTGGGGATCTCCGTTATCTTGTCGCGCTGCGCGACGCAAGCTCGGAACAGGAGGTGGCGGCCAAGGCCGCCCGTCTGGCCTGTCTCTATCAAGCCTTGAGCGCCCTGAACGCCGCCATTCGTCACACCCAGGACGAGGCCGCCTTGCTGGCCCTGACCTGCCAGTTGGCGGTGGACTTAGGGGGCGTGGCCATGGCGTGGATAGGGACCGTCAGCGATGCGAGCGGCATGATCCGGCCGGTCGCCCGCCACGGATCGCAGATCACCTACCTCGACCACATTCGCGTCTCATCGCACCCCGACGTGGCCGAAGGGCGCGGTCCGGTGGGTATCGCCTATCGCGAAGGCCGCGTCGTCACAGTCGGCGACTATCGCCAGGGTGGGTTGGCGGGCTTCTGGCGGGAGCGCGCCCTTGCTCGCGGCTTTCGATCCGTCGGCGCGTTTCCGATCACCCGTCATGGGGCCCCCTTCGCGGTTCTGACCGTCTACCACGCCCAGGAAAATGCCTTCGACAAGGATATGGTGGATGTGCTGCACGACATGGCGTCCGCGGTATCGTTTGCACTCGAGACCCGGGATCGCGAACAACAGCGCCGAACCGCGCAAGAAGCGCTTATCGAGAAAGAGCGGCACTTCCGCGCCTACTTCGAGCAGGCGGTCATCGGCATGGCGGCCACCAGTCCCGAGAAGGGCTGGGTCGAGGTCAACGATGCCATGTGCGCCATGCTCGGCTATGCGCGCGATGAGCTGCTGACGAAGACCTGGCTCGATCTCACCCATCCGGAGGATCGCAGCGACAATCTCGGGTTGCTAAATGAGATGCGTTCCGGTGGGCTGGACTCCGCGATCCTCGACAAGCGCTACATCCACAAGGCCGGCCATGTCGTTCATGCCCACATCGCCTTGCAGGCGGTGCGGCACGCCGACCACACCCTCCATTACGTCGTCCTGCTCGTGGAGGACGTGAGCGCAAGAAAGCATCACGAGGACATGCTCGGGCGGCTCGCGAAGATCCTCGATGAGTCTTCCGATGAGATCTACATGCTCGATGCCCGTACGCATCGCTTCCTGTTTGCAAATACCGGGGCGCAACGCAATCTCGGATATTCGATAGAGGATCTGCGCGCACTCAGCCCCACCGATATCGAACCCCGCCTTTCGCGGGAGGACTTCATGAAACTCGTCTCCTCGCTGCAGGGCGCCGGCAACGATGGCGCAAGACGCGAGGGCGAACACCGGCGCAAGGATGGCACGGTGTATCCGATAGAGGCGCGCCTGCACCTGTCCCTGAACGACGACTCGCCAGTCATCGTCGCCATCGTCCAGGACACGACCGAGCGGCGCCGTCTGGAGGCGCGACTGCGCCATCAGGCCACCCATGACGCGCTCACAGGACTTGCCAATCGCGCCTTTTTCCACGAGGTCCTGGAAAAGGCCATGGCCCGCGCGCGGCGCCATCACACGCTCATGGCGGTTCTGTTCGTCGATCTCGATGCATTCAAGGATATCAACGACTCCCTTGGTCATGAATACGGTGACCAGCTCTTGCAGGAGATCGCAAGGCGCTTGACCTCGGGGTTGCGCCGTGAAGACTGGGTGGCGCGTCCGGACGATCTCGTTGCCCGCCAGGGGGGCGATGAATTTACCATCCTCCTTCAGGATCTGGCCTCGGTCGACGACATCACGCGCATCACCGACAGGCTGCTTGGCGAAATCGCACGGCCCCTGCCGCTCAAGGAGACGTCCGTGCATGTGACCGCGAGCATCGGCATCACCGTCTTTCCATTCGATGATGCAGACAGCGAAGGGTTGTTGCGAAACGCCGATGTCGCCATGTACAAGGCCAAGGAGGCCGGCGGGAACATCTATGCGTTCTATGCGGCCGCCATGAGCGCCGAGATCAAGGAACGACGCGCGATCGAGGACGGTCTGCGCCACGCCCTGGAAAACAACCAACTGCTCCTCTATTACCAGCCGCAAATCGATCTCCGTACCGGTGAAGTCGCGGGCGTGGAGGCCCTGATTCGCTGGCAACACCCCGAACGCGGGCTGATTGCCCCCGGGGCGTTCATAACGATCGCCGAGGAAAGCGGACTTATCGTCGCCTTGGGCGAATGGGTCTTGAAGAATGCCTGCCTGCAGAATCAGCGCTGGAAGGCCCGCGGACTCGTGGGCCTGCGGATAGCGGTCAACCTGTCCGCCCGCCAATTCAAGGAGCACGATCTCCTGGCCACAGTGACCCGGATACTCACGGAGACGGGGCTCGATCCGGCCACGGATCTGCTCGAGCTCGAGGTGACTGAAAGCACGCTCATGGACGACATGGGCAAGGCGGCCGCGACCCTGGCGGCGCTTCGCGACATGGGTCTTAAAATCGCCCTGGATGATTTTGGTACCGGCTATTCAAGCCTCAACTATCTCAAGCGCTTTCGCATCAACACCCTGAAGATCGACCAATCCTTCGTCCGTGACATCGCCCGCAATACCGAAGGCGCGGCCATTGCATCGGTCATCATAACGCTCGGCCACAGCCTCGGCCTCACCGTAGTCGCCGAAGGCGTCGAGAGCCGCGAACAACTGGAGATCCTGCGGACTGCCGGGTGCGACGAGATCCAGGGCTACTACTACAGCAAACCGCTTCCGGCCGCCGCATTCGAGGAGTGGCTCGCGGCCTACAGGCGTGAACCCTAGGGGTAGCGCGTGGAGGTCCTGGCGCCGGAGTTTGCGGATACGACATGCGTATGCAGCCCGTGCAGATCCCGGAGATAACCCCGGTCTTCCGGGTTCGTGAAATATTCGCTGCTGTAGCCGCAAAAGAGCGTGAATTCATGCACCGCCCCGAGATCATTCCATAGACTCTCGAGTTCAAGAGCGGCATGATGGTTGTGAAGGCCCCACAACACATCCACCATCTCCCCGTAGACGTGGACCCGGCGATAACGCGCCTCCATATCGCGCAGCACGCCGCCCGCCAGATCCAGAAACCGGATCGCGTCCGGGGTGTTTTGAATCATGAACGAATCGAGCATCGAGACGGCGTCGGCCACGCGCCATTGCCCGCAGGCCCGCGCGGCCTCGACATCGAGTCCCATCCGCTTAAGGCGTGATTCCAGAACACGACCATGTTCGGCCGTGACGACCAGAAAGACGCCCTCGTTGCGCGTCAAGGGGGGATAACAAAAGGCGGTCAGTGCGTCGTAACGGGCCTGCTCGTCTTCAAAAAACTCGACGATATGCCCCCGCGCATCCTCCGCCACGGGCCGGCAATCCATCATGGCGTCTCGCAATCCCTTGCAAACCGCCGGATACTATCGAACCGGGACCGGCAAATCAAGGTGCGGATCGCGCCCACGGCGCCGGACGCGGACCGGACGGCATCGGCGTCTCCCGATGCGCACCGTCGCGAAAGGCCATGTTGGGTCCTGTCTATGGGCCGCGCGTACCATACCGGGCCGGACGACAGGACCAGCCTTGCCGGTTATGTCGCGACGGGCACACCATGCGGTACGCGCGTCATCCAGGATGACCCCGGGAATACCCGGACGCGCTCCCGCGGGGTCTCTGGCCTCTCGTGGCAGCAAAGGGCGCGCGCGACGAGTTGGCATCCCTGCGACCTGTCATCACGGCCGTTGCCGCGCCATAGGGATTCATCGGAGGCGGCGGCGCAGCCGGGTCGCGGCCATGACCGATGCCGGCGCGCAGCCCGGGGTCCGTCGCGCGCGACATCCCGCCGCCTCGCCTTCAGCGCCAGCGCTCGCCTTTCAAATCGGCGAACGGCCGGGGGTTGCGCAACAGCCGGCCGCACTCCTCTGCGGGTATGGGGCGGGAAAAGTAATAGCCCTGCACGGCATCACAATCCAGGGCGACGAGACGGCGCACCTGGGGTGCGGTCTCGGCGCCCTCGGCCACGACATGCAAAGCGAATGTATGCGCGATCTGGATGATGGTGGCCGTAACCGCCTCGTCACGGACATCAGCCCCCAGGCGCTGCACGAACGACCGGTCGATCTTTAGGACATCGAGCGGGAAGTCCCGCAGGTAGCCGAGCGCGCAGTAACCCGTCCCGAAGTCATCGACACTCGCGCGCACGCCTCGCCGCCGCAACTCCCGCAGGAGATCCGTGGTGTGATCGAGGTCGCGCATGATGACGCCTTCTGTAATCTCGATCTCCAAGAATCGTGGCTCGAGCCCGGCCGCCATCAGCGCGCGGTCCGCAATACCGAGCAGATCGCCGTGATTGAACAATCGCCCCGAGATATTAACCGCCATGGTGACACCGGGCATGCCCGCGCGCTGCCAGCTTGCGGCCTGGGCACAAGCGGTGGTCAGCACCCATTCGGTGATGGGCACGATAAGTCCGGTCTCCTCGGCGATGGGAATGAAGCGGCCGGGCGGTACCAGCCCAAAACGCGGATCCTGCCAGCGGATAAGGGCCTCGACGCCCAGAACGCGCCCGGTCTTCAGACACACCTGAGGCTGGTAGTGCAGCACGAACTCCCGCTGGGCGAGCGCGCGATGCAAGGCATGCTCGGTCGCCAGGCGCTGCGCGGCATCCGACGACATATGCGCGCGATAACGCGCCGCCATGTCCCCGCCCCCTTCACGGGCGCGGGCCGCCGCGCTGTCGGCGTGTTGCAAGAGCGTGTTGGGGTCCGTGGCATCCTCCGGGTATAGCCCGATGCCCACGCTCGCCGTCAGGAAAAACTCCTTTCCGTGGGCGACCACCGGCTCACCGATGGCGGCGCGCAGAACCGAGGCGAGATCGTCGGCCCCGGTTGTGGGCTCTACCTCCTGCACGACCACGAACTCGCTGCCGCCGGTACGCGCCAGCACGCCGCCGTCCACCAATGCGCCGGTCAGCCGGCGGGCGATGATCTGCACGATGTCATCGCCGGCCCCATGGCCCAGCGTCTCGTTGATAAGATTGAACCGGTCGATCGCAATCACCACGACAGCCAGGCACGCGCCCTCCCCGCGCGAAGCCGCGAACCGCTCCTTCAGTTGCTCCTCCAGGAATCGGCGATTGGGCAGATCCGTCAGAGGGTCATGATAGGCCAGATGCATGAGGCGCTGTTCGTGCTGCACGCGCTGGGTGATGTCGCGAAAGCACCACACCCGGCCTATGATTTCGTCGCCACGCCTCTGTGGCTGGGAGTAGCATTCCACCGCATGGCCATCCCGTAAGATCGCCGCCTGGGAGCGGGTTTCCGCGGGATGTTCATAAAGAAACTGCACGAACCCGAAAAATTCCTCGGGGTCGCGAAGAAGCTTGGCCATAATGGCCCTACGTTCCACCCACGAGCACGTCGGAAATGCGCTCGACCCCCACATATCACAATACTGCTGGTTGAAGTCGACGATGTTCCTCTGGAGATCCGTGACTGCTATGCCATCAGCGGTGGCCTCCAGGGTCGCGCGCAGCACCGACAGGGAGCGCTCCAGGTCCTCGCGCATGCGCACGAGTTCGCTCACGTCGCGGCCCGTGGATATGAACCCGGCGATGGCGCCTGCCTCATCCTTGAACGGCGTCAGGGTCTTGGCCTCGAAATAGCGTTCACCGCTCTTGCGCCGGTTGGTGAATACCGCCCGGAACTCATGACCCGACAGCAGCGTAGACCAGAGCTTTTGATAAAAAGCCCGATCATGGGCCCCTGAGCGGAATATCGCGGGCGTGGCCCCCAAAAGTTCCGAGGCACTGTACCCGGTCTGCTCGCTTACCGCCGGATTCACATACTCTATGCGTCCGTTGCGGTCCGTCACAAGCACCGCATCCGCGGTCTGTTCGACGACACTCGAGAGCCTGCGCCGGTCGTTCTCGATGACGCGCCGCTGGCGCCGGCCCTCGGCCTCGCGAAGCTCACGCTCTATGGCCGGCACGAGCCGCGAAAGATCCTCCTTCAGGATGAAATCGTGGGCCCCGGCGCGCATGATCGCCGCCGCCCGGTTCTCGCCTATCGTGCCGGTGACGAGTATCACCGGGATATCGAGCCGGCGCTCCGCAAGGACCGCCAGGGCATCGTGCGGGCTCAAGCCGGGCATGGAATAATCGGACAGTACGATGTCGTAGGAATTGGCGTCGAGGGCCTGGATCAGCGCGGCACGGGTCTCGACGCGATCCATGATGAACGCAAATCCCGCCTTCGCGAGCGCACGCCGCACCAGCGCCTCGTCATCCTCGGCGTCCTCCAGCAACAGAATGCGCACCGGCGTGCCCATGGCGGGTGTTACACAGCCGGCGGCGGGGGGGTATTCAGGACCAGCCAATAGAGGCCCAGCTGGCGCACCGCTTCCATGAACTGCGCGAAATCGACCGGCTTGCGAATGTAGCTGTTCGCCCCCAGACCATAACCTTCCACCAGATCCTGCTGCTCGCCCGACGATGTCAGGATAACGACCGGCAAGAGTCTGGTCCGCGGATCGGCACGCAACCGTCGCAACACCGTCAATCCGTCGATCTTCGGAAGCTTCAGATCGAGCAGGATCAATATCGGCAGCCCGCTGGCGCCCGCCGCATGGATGTCCTCATCAAACAGATACTCGAGGGCCTCGGCGCCATCGTGAGCGACAACCACCGGATTCGTGATTTTGTTCTTCGCAAACGCCCGACGCGTCAGAGCCTCATCGTCCGGATTGTCTTCTATAAGAAGAATGCAGCGTTCAGGGGTGACTGACATGAAGATCCTCCTCATCCGGCATGCTAAAGGAAAAACACGCGCCCTCGCCAACCGCACCCTCGGCATGCACGTCTCCGCCGTGGCGGCGCACGATCCGCTGGACGATGGCAAGGCCTATGCCCGTGCCATCGAAGTCACAACTGGCATGCAGCCTTTGAAACACGCCGAACAATCGGTCCGCATAGGCCATGTCGAAGCCCGCACCGTTGTCGCGCACGAACAGTCTCCGCCCTCCGTCGGCCGGCATCCAGCCCACCTCGATGCGGGCATCGGCCTTCTTCGAGGTGAATTTCCAGGAATTGGCCAGCAGATTGGCCATGACCTGCCGCATCAACACGGGATCGGCCGCCACCTCCAGGCCCTCCTCGATGCGCCACTCCACGCGGCGTTCGGGCTCCCCGATTCGCAGACCCTCGGCGATGTCGCGGGCCACGGCCGTGACATCGACGGGCTTGCGGACCAGTTGCGCGCGCGCCACCCGCGAGAGCTGCAGGAGGTCGTCGATAAGCTGCGCCATCTTCTGGCTTGCGGCGCGCACGCGCGTCAAATAGTCGCGACCCACAGCATCCACCTTGCCGGCGTAATCCTCAAGCAGGGCCTGACTGAACCCGTCTATGCTGCGCAACGGGGCGCGCAGGTCGTGGGATACCGAGTAACTGAAGGCCTCCAGTTCCTTGTTGGCCATATCGAGATCCATGACCCTCTTTTGGAGGTCCTGGTTCAGGATGGCGAGCGCGCGCGAGGCCTCGCGGCGCTCGGTGACGTCCTCCATGATTCCGTCGAAGTAGACCTGCCCGGCCTCGTCCTTGCGCGCGGCACTGATCACCGCCCAGAATACGCCGCCGTCCAGGGTGCGTAGCGGGACCTCCTGATCCGAAGACCGCGTCTGCGGATCCCACTCTCGGGAAAAGATCAGCCGGTCCTCGTTATCGGCAAACAGGGTGTCGATGGGGCATGCCAACAGGGCGGCACGCGTCCGGGCCCGGAAGAGGGCCAGGGTCGCGGGGTTGACCTCAAGGAAGCGCGATGGCGCGCCCGCCACGACCCGAAAGACGCCGACATTGAGGTTGGTCACGAGGTCTTGATAACGGCCGCGCACGGCATCAAGGGCCTCCTGAGCGGCCTTGCGCGCCGTCAGGTCGCGCACGATACCCACGAATCGCCGCCGCCTTCCATCGATGGCGCCGATGGAAATCTCCACCGGAATCGGCGCACCATCCTGATTCACCGCCGTGACCTCGCGCAGCCGCCCGATCACATGGCGTTCGCCGGTCGCCAGATATCTCTCCAAATAGCCGCCGTGACGGCTGCGATCGGGTTCCGCCATGAGGATGCCGACGGAACGGCCGCGGGCGCTCTCCGCAGGCCAGCCGAACAGCACCTCGGCCGCCGGGTTGAAGGCCTCTATGATCCCGCGCTCGTCTATGATGATGATGCCATCGGGGGCCGACTCGAACAGCGTGCGATTATAGGCGATGGCGTCCGTGAGCTTGGCGATCTCGGCACGGGTGAGGCGCGAGAGCGGCACGAAAATGAAGAGTGTCAACCCCGCGAGCGCCCCCAGCACCAGAAAGAACTGGTCGCGCGCGAGCCCGGAAAGATCGCTGTTGTCATGATCGGCCAGCCGTTGGTAGGCGAAAACCCGCCGGTTCACCGCCAGCGCCAGCGGCCCGTCGGCGGCATGGATGATCGCGCGTATGACCGATGCATCGACAGGACCGGCCACGGGCGCCGCCGCCACGCGTAGCCATCCCACGAAACGCGCGATCTGCGCGCTCACCGGCCCCTGCCGCCGGAGATCTCCGGCCGGTAGCGGCGGCAACGTTCGCCAGGCATGCCAGATACGCCGTGCCTGACTGTCCAGGGCCGCGCGCAGGACGGGCCGGCCGGCCGCCGGCGCCACCGCCAGATGCATAGCGAGCAAGGCCGCGTGCTGGATGCGCATGCGCTCAAGCCCGGCCTCGTTGATCGAGCGGGCATCCGAACGGATCGCGGCGATGTGATCGGCAAGCGTGACATGAACCGCCCACGCCAGCAGTGCGAGCACGACCAACGCCGTGACGTGCGCGCGGTTCATGCGCCGCAGCGCGCGCCCCGACCCCAATCGCGTATCCTTCACGCGCCGCCTGTTCTGTCTCATGTCGCAAAACCCGAGAGCCAGAGCCCTAATATGAAGCATAGACGCCGCTATGGCCCGGTGAAAGGGTAGTAGTTGTTGACTGGAAACCCCTGTTCCGGAGGCGGTCAGCCCCCGGATGACCGCGCATGCCGCGATCAAACGGAGATTCCGCGGCGGGGCAGGTTGCCGGAGAGCGATCGCGGGCATGCACTACCGAACACAGGACCTGGCGGCAGCGGCGGGCTGCGTCTGCCGATCGGCGACCTCTCGGCCACCAACCTCATCCCGACATTCCCGGTGATACAAGGCCATGGCGATCCGAAGGCGGTCGGGATATATGAGATTGCCCGTGTTGACAGGGGCCTGCGCCACGGGCTGTATAGGGCCGCCCGGGGACCGGCACCGGTGAAACGGCTCTTGCGTTTTTGCGTAAGCGGCGCAGCGTCCGAGGTTACAATCGCGGATCGGGCGGCCTGTGGGCCGGGCACGGCCATGACTCCCTCGACGGCCGAGCACGCGGGTGATCGGTCTCGCCAAAACCGACTTGCGTGGACGATCGGCGGTGCCTGGGAGCCGCCCTCAAGGACTTGCGAACCAAGCCCGATCGAAAACGCTGGATACACGGAAACCGGACCGGAAGCGGCCGTGCGGGGCGCGCGCATCCACTCCACCGGGATGGCGGGATAAACTCACGGTGGTTGAGATGAGGCCTGAAGGGTGGCGGGCACGACCCGCGGGTCGTTCCGAGCAATATCTTTTATGCACTATGGAAATATAAGGATTTTATCGGAACCCTTCCAATCATGACCCCTGGGATGGGAAATGGAAAGCCTCGGCCTCTCGCGGCGGGCGTCACGGGCAGATGATGGGGCCTTCGCCCGCGATGCGCGGCTTCATCCCGGCAACCCACCCGGCATACGTCATTGGGGATGGGGTCACCCAAAAACGCGATCCGCGAGAACGCGGGCGGCCGGTGCCTCGCCCTGCCCCACCCGTTCCCGCGCCGTCCGTTGGCAAACCGGTGCCTGTCTTGCGCCGAGGCAAGGACCGCTACGCGCGCGACAGGGGGGCGCCGTCCTTCGACCACACGGGAACGAGCGCGCCCTGGGCGGAAAAACGTATCGTCCCATACACCCACCCGAGCGCAAAGAGCGCCAGGTTTTCATCATAGTAATGTGCGGGCTTACCATAGAGACCCGTGGCCTTATCGTAATCGGCGCGCAACCGCAGCCGTTGATTGCGGCTCGCCCGCCCATGGTCGGCACGAATGAGATAGGGTATGAGGGCCGCCGAAAACCCCACGGGGCCTGTCGCGGCGGGCGCGCCCGTCGCCACGTCGACCCTCTCGGGCGGCAACAGGTGGTCGTGGAGATAACGGCCCATCCCGGAGACATACTCAAGGATGCGTCGCGCACCCGGGGTATCCGGATTACCGATCCCGGCCCATAGATACACGCGAATGGCGTTGTAGCTCCCCACGGAGCCTTGCGGCGCCGCATGATAACCTCGGCCGGGCGTATAGGCGACCCAGTCCGGTGCAAAGCCATGAGGGCTCGTCGCCCGCAGAAATACCGGGAGCGTGCGCGCGATGGCCGCCCACGGACCCCGCGGAATCGCATGCGCCATGCCGGCCACGACCGGCAAAGGCAGGTAGCTCGGATTAAAGACGTAGGTGTCGTGGGTCACCCGGAATCCGTGTTTACCCGGCAGCAACATCGGCCCTAACCCCGGCACCGTGGTCACCTCCTCGCGGGCGATACGTCGGGCCAGCAGTATCCCGGTCGCGGTGTAGTCGGCGCGCCCCCACAATCGGCCGGCCTGAATGAGGGTATAGGCGAGCCACAGATCGGCGTCGGCCGCCGAATTGTGGTCGAGAATGCCCCAGCTGCCGTTGGGCCGCCTGCCCCACCGCCAGGCCGGCAGATGCCGGGCCAGACTGCCCTGCGCGAGATTGGCCTCGGTCCAGTGCAGGATCTTCTGAAAAAGCCCGCGGTCATCGGCGACCAGCGCGAAAAACAACGCATAAGACTGGGCCTCCGAGGTGGTGACACCGCCTTCACTCCAATCGATGACCCGGCCCTGGGGGTCGACGAACCGTTGCTGATAACTCCCCCACAATCGATACCAACGGGCCGGATCCGGCCGCGGGCCGTCCGGGGCTGCCGCGAGCGAGCAGCCGCCCAGGGCCACCAGCAAGGCCACCAGGCCGCGCGCCCACCGCCGCCGTGCCGGTCCGGCCAACCGATATCGCCATCGCTCGCGCCACGATACCCTCCGCGGGCCCAAACCATAGGCCCAGGCGCTTGTGCGGGTGCCTCGGCGAACCACCTTATTCATAGCGACCCATATCGGCCACATACTGTGCCGGGATGAAAGTACGGCCCCCCTCGCCGCCAAAGACGTCGCGGATGTCGAGACCGGCCTCGAGTTCTTGAAACGCGGGACTGGCTTGGTAGGATGCGCCCGTGTCCACATACCAGCTCCCCGCGATCCGTTGGGTGAGGTTCACATCGACCGAACCTGCGACATTGTGGCCACGGGTTCCCCCGTAAGGGGCGGCAACCAGCCCCGAGGCCGCCCACTGCGGAGCCAACGCGCGTTGCAGGGATGGCGATCCGATGTAGGGGCCTCCGGTCTCGTAGAACCACTGATAGCCAAGCGCGGTGCTGACATTGATCGCACCCCCGGGCCACCAGTGACTTGCGCTTGCGCTCAGCGACGGCTGCCCCATCCATTGAGGACTGAAGTAGGCACCATAACCGGGCGATACGAAATCCTCGTTGCGCCGGTAACCTTCGGCATAGAGTGAGGGTCCGAGGGTCACCCACCAACGGTGGTTGGTAAACACCGGCCGCATCATCGCCAGATAGGTGGTGGCCCCATAGTTGGTGCGGATGTTATCGCCGTCAAGGGCATTGAGATGCAAGGTGCCGATATACGACCAGCCATGGCGGCCACCGCTCGCATAGCCGCTGGCACCGACCTGATTACGCATGACCGCGCCCCAGGTGGCAGACACCGGTACCGTGGCCCCGCCGACCATCGTGTCGAGGGTCTCGCGCATGCCATTATAGGATATGAGCGTCTGGCGGACCCGGTCGCGCAGGACATGAAAACCAAAACGGCTGCCGTTACGCGACGGAATGGCGGTGTAACGCAACAGGCCTTGGGGCGTACCCCGGCGCTCGATCGAAGGTGATGTCCAGCCGAGCGCCATGCGCCAGTGGGCGTGGGGCCTGCGATCATCGATGCCCAGCAGAAAACCGGGGTGTTCCTGTATGCGCGCGATCGTATGCGCGGCCGCGGGTGCGGCGCCTCCCGTGGCCGCCATCATCGGCAGCTGACCGTAGGCGGGCTGCCCGTCCTCGATCAACGGAGAGGAAACCTGCGCAAAGGCCGTCAGGTGCCAATTTATGCCAAGCTGCGCCTGCAAGGACGGTTGATACACGCGCATCGCGGCAAGCCCGCTGCTGTGGCCGCCACGCTGCCCCCATGAACCCCCCACGGCCAGGTAGGACTGCCGAGGACTGGGCGCGGCAATGTCATCCGGTGCCACGAACCGCCATGGCATCTCATTGATGTCGGCGAGATGATGTCCCATGGTGGCCATCGGCAGCCGCGCCGCAAGCGGTCCCTTGAGGGTCGCGGCCAGATGATAGGCGGCGGCAAACTCATGCAGGTGCTGATCGGCGATTATGAGGCCCGCGGCATTGCCGGAGGTCGGGTGGGCGCGGTACAGGGCGGTAAAGAGCACCCCCGCCCGCCGGAAACGATCGGTATGCACCAGCGACCAGGCCTCGATCGCACGCATCCCGGCCGACAGCGGCCCCAGGCGTCGCGCATCCCGTAGTATCTTCAGGGTGGCGACGTATCGACCATGCCGATAGGCCGACAGGGCGTCCACAAAGTCGGCCTGCCGGCGAAGCCGTAGCCGCTCCTTCGTTCCCGGGGGCAGGCGCGTGATCGCCGTGGCCATGAGCGCCGCGTTGTGATCGGCAAGCGCCAATGTACCGACCACGCGCCAATCGCGAGTTTCCCCTGACCAGTCGGCGGCCCGCAGCCACCACCGCAAGGCCTCCCGGCGATGACCTTCGGCGCCGTATAGGGCCCCCATGAGTCGGGCGTCGGCGGCCGCGTGCAGGGCCATGATGGCGGGCCCTTGCGTAGCCACCAGGGCGAGGGCCCGCCGGTCATGGTGGGCGGCATGCGCCCGTGCCGCCTTCATCAACAGATAACGCAGATGCGCAGCGCGCAGGGCGCGCCAGTCCCTCGGAAAGCGCGCCTGGGCGCGCGCATAGAGGGCTTGCATATCGGCCACCGTCAGGTGGGTGGCGGCCAGACCGAGCAGGGTCTCTGCCTGCCCCAGATGTTTTGCGTCGCGCAACAGGACCGAGAACGCGGTGCGCGCGCGTCCGAGATGACCCGTAGCCGCAAACGCCCGCGCCAAGACCAGCCGGTTCCCCGCGTGGGCACGATCGAAGATCGCCGGCTCGTGGTGATACAGAATCACGACTTGGGCCCAGTCGTGGGCCTTTTCGTAACGCCCGAGCGCACGGCGGCCCAGGTCTTCATTGAGCGTGGCGAGCAGTTTGTGGGGCGGTTGATAACCAGGGTCCGCCGCCTCCATCCGACGTATCGCCCTTTGCGCAGCGTATAAGTGACCGTGCCCCAAAAGGCCCCATAGCTCGTCATTTTTCATGACCACACGCATCGCGGCGATCGCCGATCGCGTCGCGGAGGCAAGGGCCCCCTGGCCATAGTGAGCGCGCAGATCATCGATCTGTCTTCGCGCCGCCTGCAGACGACCGGCCCCGATATGGATCCAGATCGATTTTTCGAGGAGCACGAAGGTCATTGCTGCGCGCGGATGCCAACCGGGAAACTCCGAGGCGGTCTTGTCGATCAAGGCCCGTGCCCGGCGCAGGTGACCTTGCGTGATGGCCTCCCAGATCCGCTTCTCATTGCTGTTTATGGCCCGTAAAGACCGTCCCTTCCGGGTATAGATGTTGCTCGTGACATTGCTATCGAATGCCCCTTGGGCCTCCAAAAAACCGCTTCCGTGCACCCGGCCACGGGCGTAGGCGGCCGCGGGGCTCATCGTTAACGGCAGGATGCCAGCGGCGATCACCGTGAGTCCGCGGGCGATTCGCCGGCGCCGAAACCATGATGGCTTCATCGTGCCTCCTCCGCGCGCCACTGCGCGCGCTTGCGCAAGGCATGCATCCATACCAGCACGGCCGCGAACAATATGACGCCCGATGCGGCCGCGACCCACAACCACGGGCGCATCGAGAACACAAACACCCAGAACCAGCCGGTCTTGCGCCGGCCATACACGAAACGATCACCGATCCTGGTCGATGCGTATCGCCCGCCGGCCTTTTCCCAGGCGAGATCGCCACGCAGCATGCGCCAATTCCCGGGCATCACCAGCCGCGAGGCGGCCGCGGGCAGCCACGCCACACGGTTTGCAAGCAGCGTCACCATGACGCCGTGCCGGTAGGGTGTCCGGGATTCCAGCAGATAGCGGCCGGCCCCCAGGCGACTCGCCCCCGCCCACGCGTGTCCATGGCCCCTGGCGCCGGCCGCCTCGCGGACCATACCTCTTCGGCCCAGACGGATGGGGCTTGCCGCGAGCCAGCGGGGGTCGAGGGATGTCAAACTGCCCACGGCCAGCGCATTGCCACGGACAGGCATGGTGAAGGTCGCCACGGCGCCCGGCAAGGGCGAACGCGAGGCCTGCACGAGACGCGCAAACAAGGTCAAACCCGCGGACCAGTCGGCCGGTCGGCGCGCGGCATACCACACCGACAGGTGTTGGCCCAGGCCATCGACCGCGAGCGGGAAGCCTGTGCGCCGCCATAGCGCCAGATTCGGCAAAACGGCATAACGGTGGGTATTCGGGAGCCGCAGCGCGGACCCCGGGAAGATGGCGGCCTTACCCCCCGATACATGAAAACTCACACGATTCCGGCCGGCCACGAGTGCCGAGAAGGGGATCGTGGTCTGATAACGCGCGACGCCGGGTGTCAGCGTCCACTCCGAGATCCAGTGATGGTTGGCGATCACGGTAATCACCGGCCGGTGTCCGGCAAGGGTCCGGGGCTTGGCGGCCATCGTCAACCAGAGCCTCATGTTGCTCTGGCGGGAGGCAAATAATCCACCAGGCATCCAGAACCGGATCGGGATAACGGCGCGCGGGACACCAAGATGGGCACTGCGTCCGACCAGCTTTCGCAGACTGATCCTCTCGCCAGGATAGGCGACGCCCCTCGAACCCCGGTCCGTACGGGATGTCGACCGACCCCCGGTAATGATCCATTCGTGACCAAGGGGCAGGACCATCCTCGTCAGCGCGAAGGCGCGCGCCGCCCTCAGTAGCTGCGCGCCATCCTGGCCGGTGAAGACCAGGAGGGCGTCGGCGGGATGCCTGGGATTGTGTATCAGCAAGACAGTGGGACCGACGATCGGCGTTGCCGGCAATGCGAACGCCGGAAGCCTCGAGGCGGGCCCCAGAACGACGCTGATGGCGGACCTCGCGCCGCGCGCAAGTGGCGACGCCTTGGCGCCCTCAGCGACCCGCACCTGCAGGTGCGCCCGACCGCGTAGCGCAAGCCCCGCCACCGCCTCCTGCGAGGCGGTCATGAGCGTCGGCGTGACCGGACCGTACAGACCCATGCGCAGCTTCATCATCGAATGGTGCGAAGACTCCGCCAACACCGCGCGCAATGCGCCAAAATTCAGATGCCGCCAGGGGAGGAAGTGCGACTTGTAGCGCAGTTGCGAGGCACTGTAGTCGATCTGTGCCCACATGTTCCCGGACTTGATCGGCGTCCCCACGGGGATGGGCCCTGGCATCTCAGTGATCCGTATATCATAGCGCCCATGACCCCAGGCGCGCTGACCCAAGCGCAACGTAAACCGGCCACGCGGAAGATTCGCATGCACGACAATCGCGCCCATGATCTTGCCATTGACCGCCACCACCAACTGCGACCCCTTGGGCGTATTGGGACTCACGAGATAGTGGATCTCCAATGCGGCATCAACGGCTTCATGATGAGAGGCCACGCGCCAGTAGACATTTGTGGCGTCTTTCCCGGGACGCAACATGACCGTCTTCTTGCCGCCGGCCAGGCCGGACAAGGACGTGTTCACCATCACGGCTCGCTCATGACGCGCCACCCCGGCCGCATGGGCGGCGCGTACGCCACCCCACGCCAAGGAGAGCGATAGCGCCCCCGCCATCCACCTTCCGGCCCTATGCGACGGCCTTTTTGCCCGGATTGGGACTTCTGTCGTGACTGCTGTCATGCATCTCATCCTCACAGACGCGAAACCCGCCGGCGCGTCCCGGCGATCCGGTAGGGGGCAGACGCCGCCCCACCCAACCCGCTGCGCGCAAGGAATCGGACATTGGCCAGTAACCCGGCAACCGCCTTGCGGCCCATATAGGCATAGGCCTGAACCAACGATACCCGCCTCCGCCGCCTGGCAAGCCGCGCCCGCAAGTCCTCGCTGCGGCCATAGATCAGGTGAACGATATCGGCCTTCTCGGAGTTCTCGCCAAAGACGAACGCCACCCCGACCTTACCCCATATATCCCGGGTCACGCGCGCCGGAATGAACGCCACATGCCGCCCCGCCCGATGACTCACCACCGCCACCGTGACACGCTCATCGATACCGAAACCACGCGCCGCCAGTACCGGATCGCTGATCTCGAGAAACGCGCCCCCGACCGATAGATCCCTTATGCGCGCCGCCATGCGCGTCCCATCGGCGGCGATCATCACCCCTGGAATGGGATCGTCCGGAACGATGCGGAACTCCTTGCGCTGTTGCTTGCGCTCCAGCGTCACACCCACGGCCGCCGCCACGATCAGCATGTTCATGAACTCCCACATCATGGTGAACACCAACTGCGGCCGCTCATGAGGGTGATAGAGCCAGCGCCACACGCCTCCCGCGAGGGATGACACCAGTACGATCAGAAACGCGTATTGAATCCATGCAACGCGCGCCACGAAGTCCTGCTCCAGGGATTCCCCTTTCGGCGTTACACGAAACGCGAGCTTGCGTGGCCTTAGCAAGGTGGCGGCCAGCGCGGGCAAAGCCAGAGGCGTCTGCACCATTTCGTAGACATCCGACATCATCGGCCAACGAATCTCTCCAAATACCAGATCCGCGAACACCATGGTCGAAAAGAAATACGGCACCCCGTAGATTGCGTACTCCCCGGTCGTGGCGTTGTAGACCATAACCCCAAAAAGCAGAAACAACGATGGCGCCAGGATCGTGATCACGCGGGAGAACGGGAAGAACCAATACGAAAAACTCGCGAGATAGGCCATCCTTTGTGTCCAGCGCAGACCTCTCAAGGCGAGCGGGTTCTTGAAACGCAGGAGCTGCAAGGCCCCCTGCGCCCACCGCACGCGTTGTGCTATGAAACTCATGACCGTCTCGGGCTGCAGACCAACGCTCAAGGACTCGTTCAAAAACACGCTGCGATACCCCTTGGCATGCAATATCATCGCGGTCTCCGCGTCCTCCGTTATGGTATCTCCCTGGATCCCACCGACCTCAAGAAGCGCGCTGCGACGCATGACCGCCGCCGAGCCGCAGAAAAACGAGGCGTTCCATCCATCCAAACCGGCCTGGATGGTGTTGTGAAAGAGCTCGGTCTCCGCCGGAGAATCGTCAAATGTCGCGAGATTGCGCTCTATGGGATCGGGGTTTATGAAGCTGTGGGGGGTCTGTACCAAGAAGCATTTTGGGTCCTTGACGAAAAACCCGACCGTCTTTTCCAGGAAATCCGTGGTCGGTACATGGTCGGCATCCAGGATCACCATGAGTTCTCCGGTCAAATCACGGATCGCCGCGTTGATATTGCCCGCCTTGGCGTGATCGTTGTGAATGCGCGTGTGATAGCTCACCCCCAGACGTTCGCAAAGCGCCTGCAAGGCCAGGCGCCGCTCGCGCGATTGCTTACCGATGTCAGGCCTCTTGCAGCGGTCATCGGTACCGCCGTCATCGAGCAAATGCACATGCAACCGGTCTTGCGGGTACTCCATGTTGAGGGCACCGATCAAAGTCACCTCCAGGATGTCGGCGCCCTCGTTGTAGCTTGGCACCACCACGTCGACCGCAGGCATCGGCTGGCCCGGCGGCACCGAAACACCTTTGCGCCAGCGCGGGTTGACGTTGACAAAGTAGCCAAGCAGCGCAAAACCCGCCGAATACATCTCCGCCGCCAAAAGCAAGACTCCTGCCACAGTGCTCAGATCGCCATGCCCGCCGATCGTGAACTGCACACGCCATATGAGGTAGCGGGCGGTGAGGAATATCGCGATAAAGATGCTGAGGACGCGTATGGGCGTGACGCCCGGCTCGCGAAACGCAATCCTCCTTCCAAGTCCACGCAGGCCGAGCAGAATGAGCACCATGAAAAGGCTCATATAGGCCTCCGAGCGGGTCGAGACGGGGACGCCCGACAGGACGACGACGAGCACAATCGCGAACGTCACGACCGTGGCGAACACGAAACCGCCTAATTGCTTTCCGGCTGACATGAAATCCTCTTTTCGTGCGTAGCGATCCCTATACGCCGTTTGCCATACCAAAGCCCTGGAGTCGCCAATCGCCGACAGCGACTGGCCGTCAAATGGGCCGCTACGGGAAACCACCGGCCCGTCCGGGTGACTCGAAATCGGAATGGCACGGGGCAGTAGGTCAAGAACCCTGCCCAGATAGGCGCGTCACCCCAGGCAGCGTATAAAGGGCCGGGTGAAGTGGCGTGCCCACCGCTGCTTATGTGACATCACTTTCATGGGAGCACCGGATGGGCGCACCGGTCTTTTTCCACGGTATGCCTAAGGCCAGGTGGACGTACCGCGTCTACCGGCCCGGGCATGACGTGTTTGCAGTGAGATGGCGCGCGGCGTGGGGAACGATGGCGCCGCGCCACGACAGGGATCGAACGAGACAATGACACAGCTGGTGGTGGGCATGGCGTTACCGGTGGGGTGAATACGTTCTTACCACCGGTAGGGATTGCGTTATGGACAGGTCTACGACGATTCGTTATGGCTATCGCACGATGGAACATTGGCGTTGTCATACCGGAGCGCTCCTTGCACTGTCTTTTATGAAGTGGCCCGCGTGACACCATGAAACGGTGCCACGCGGACGCCTGTCAACAGACCGCAACGCGCCGGATCATCCTTGTCAAAACATACGCCTGTCGCCGCAGACATCCCTTGTCAGTCGACGACAGGCGCGGCTCGTCACTTTGGCCTGTCTCTGTATCAGACAGCGCTTATTGGGAAATGCTTTTCCACTGGTCGCTCGTTTTGCTCCACGCATCGGTCACAAAGATTAACGCAACGAGCCCCGTCGCCCGGAGTTGGTGCGGGTGGATTTCGTGGCCTTCACTTGCATGATCTATATGGCAATCGGCCCGACCCATTATGGGAGATTCACGGCGCTTGCACAGGACCCCATGCGCCCCATGGTTTCCCGTGCACGGTCTCGGATAGCACGGGCGGACGTGCCACGGCGACAAGTCATGGATAACGCTTGTGGATTTATGGGTATCGCCGTGGCCGACGACACGAAGGGTTCTACGGTCTCGGAGACACAAGGTGGCCGGACTACGAGGGGCGCGCGTTGTTGCGCGCGCCGCCGGAAATACGCGACGCGGGTAGGGCTGAATGGGCCGGCGTACGCGGCGCCCACAGGCGATCTGAGATGCGTGTCCAAGCATCACGATGGCCGTGTCAACGGCAACGGAATTTGTCCCTTTTCGGCAGGGTACGATGTCGCCATATTGGCCCGTCGTCATCACCTCAGGGGCCTGTCCTGAGTGTCTTTCGGGTAAGCATGCAAGAAACGGTTTTTTGTCCCTGCTAACGTTCGCTGCGTATTTCAACCGATGAGGAACGCAGCGAATGAACGAGACCAGGCAGACGATGGAAGGGCCGGAGGGCGGCGAGACGTTTGAGTCCACACGAGCGCTCTTCCAGCGCTGGCGGGAGAGCCGCCAGCGGGGCGCACGGATCCCCAAGGCCTTATGGGCCGCGGCCGTGGAGATGGCCCGGCAGTACGGGGTAGTACAGACTGCACAGCGTCTGCATGTGGATGGCCCGCGGCTCCTAAAGCGCATGGAGGGCGCGGGGTTCGCGAGGGCCGCCGACCCGCACACCGTGACCTTTGTCGCGTTGTCGGATCGACACCCGCGGCCAGGACAGGAATCGCTGAGTGTGTCGTGGAGATTCAGAATGCGCGTGGGGGGACGATGCGGGTAAGCTTGCAGGGCTCGGGGCTTACCCAGCTCGCACCGCTGTGTGCGGCCTTCTGGGGCGCGCCATGATCGCCATCACCCCGCACATGCGCGTGCTGGTGGCGGTGGAATCGGTGGACTTTCGGGTCGGCATCGACGGCTTGGCGCAACGCTGCCGGGCGGTCCTGCGCGAAGAGCCCTTTCAAGGCACGGTATTTCTCTTTCGCAGCCGCTCGCACACGGCGATCAAACTCCTATCTATGACGGCCAGGGATTCTGGCTCTGTCACAAGCGCCTGTCACGCGGTCGGTTTCGTTATTGGCCCCAGGCTGCAGACGGGGTGGTGAGTGAGGCCTTAGCACACGAGGTGCAGTCTTGCTGAGCGCGGGGACCCAACGCAATCCCACGCCCCGCCGTTGTGGCGCCCGGTGGGCGCTAAGCGGGGGCCGCGCTCGCCGGCTGCGGTCCCGCGGGGCGGGGACGAGGCCGGGCTTGGGGTGGGGGCTTGCGTTCCATAACCACGCGCGGTAAGATCTGTCCCCATGGAGATCTTATTACGCTATCGCGGCCGCGCCGTCACGACCACCGACGCGCATTTCATCCGTGCCTTGATCGCCGCCCACCCCGAGCAAAGCCGGCGGGCGTTGTCGGCGACGCTCTGCCAGGCCTGGGACTGGCGGCAGGAAAACGGCGCCCTGCGCGCGATGGTGTGCCGGGGACTCATGCTGGCGCTCGCGCGCGAAGGGCATATCACCTTACCGCCGGTGCGCCGCACGCCCCCCAATCCCTTGGGTGTCCGCGCGCGCCTCGCACGTGGTGCCCCGGCGCCCCTGGCAATCGATACCACGCCGCTTACGGGGTCCTTGCGCGCCTTAGGGGCGCTTACGCTCGTGTCGGTCCGGCGAACCCCCGCCGAGGCCCTCTTCAAGAGCCTGATGGAGGCCCACCATTATCTGGGCTACACGCAGCCGGTGGGCGAACACGTCAAATGCATGGTCTATGCCGGGACGCGCCCGGTGGCGCTCGGCGCGTGGAGCTCGGCCCCCCGGCATCTGGGGCCCCGGGACCGGTTCCTCGGCTGGTCGCCTGCGGTGCGCCGCCAGAACATCGCGGGTATTGCCTATAACACGCGCTTTTTGATCCTGCCGTGGGTCCAGGTCCCCCACTTGGCCTCGCACGTTCTTTCCCGTATGACCCGGGCGCTCCCCCAGGCCTGGCAAGAGGCCTATGGCCACCCGGTGTATTGGGCTGAGACCTTCGTCGATACCACCCGCTATCGCGGCACCTGCTACCGCGCGGCCAACTGGCAGGTCCTGGGCCAGACCCAAGGGCGCGGCAAGGACGATCAGACCCACCAGGCAAACCGCAGTGTGAAAGACGTATTGGGCTTGCCGCTGACGCGGGATTATCGCGCCCGCTTGTTGGGCGTGGCATGAGCGGGCACAAGAAGCGGGCGCGGCCCGCGTCTGCGGTGCCGCCACGCATCGAGGTGCCGATCACGGATATCACCGCCATCGTCGAGCGAACGCGCGCGGTCTTGAGCACCGAAGAACACGCCGCCTTACGCGCGGCCGTCGATACCCTGGCCTTGGTTCAGGCCGAGTTGCAAACCAAGAATGCCTCGCTCGCACGGTTGCGCAAGATGATTTTTGGGGCTCGCACGGAGAAGACTCGCGCCGTGCTCGGGGGAACGCAGGCGAGGATCGTCATGCGCCAGACACCGAGGCGGCGGGATCGGACGCGACGCCCTTGCTGCCACCAGATCCCTCTTCACCAAAACCCAAGGCCCCCGGCCATGGCCGCAACGCTGTGAGTGCGTACACCGGGGCCGCACAGGTCACGGTGGCGCATCCCGACCTCCACAGCGGGGATGCCTGCCCCCACTGCCTGGAGGGGACACTCTATCGACAGAACGAGCCCGCCCAGTTGGTGCGTATTACCGGCATGGCGCCCTTGAGCGCCACGGTCTATGCCTGCGATCGACTGCGCTGCCATCTGTGCGGCGAGGTCACCACCGCCCCGGCCCCGGAGGGCGTGGGACCCGAGAAATACGATGCCACCGCGACCAGTATGGTCGGGCTGCTGAAGTATGGCGCAGGCCTCCCCTTTAACCGCATCGAGACCTTGCAGGCGGGTATGCGCATCCCGTTGCCGGCCGCGACCCAATGGGACCTGGTGCGTAAGGCTGTCCCCGTGTTGGCCCCGGCGCACACGGAACTCTTGCATCAGGCGGCCCAGGCCCCGGTGCTCTACAACGACGACACGACCATGAAGGTCCTTAAGCTCACCAAAGCGCAGCGGGCCGCGGCGCTTGCCGACGACGCGCACACCGAACGCACCGGGATCTTTACCTCCGGCATCGTCGCGACCGAAGAGGGTCGTCAGATCGCGCTCTTCTTCACAGGCGTCCGGCACGCCGGCGAGAATCTCGCTACGGTGTTAGCGCATCGTGCAGCCGATTTGCCCGCCCCCATCCAGATGTGCGACGGGCTATCACGCAACGCCCCCAGCGACTTCGACACGGTGATGTCCTCTTGTCTCGCCCATGCGCGTCGTAAGTACGTCGAATTGACCGAGACCTTCCCAGAAGAAGTGCGCTTCGTGCTGGAGACATTGCGTGAGGTCTATGGGACCGAGGCCCGCATCCAGGCCGAGGGTCTCGACCCAGAACCGCGACTCCTGCGTCACTAAGCCGAGAGCGCACCGCGCATGGCGATCTTGGAGCAGTGGATGCGCACGCAGTTTGAGGAGCGCCGGATCGAGCCCAACTCGACGCTGGGCGCCGCCATCCGTTACATGCAGAAGCGCTGGCCCGAACTCACGCTATTCCTGTGCGTGCCGGGCGCCCCGCTCGATAACAATGTGACCGAAAGGGTTCTGAAAAAGGCCATCCTGCACCGAAAGAATGCGCTCTTCTACCGTACTCTCAACGGCGCCTATGTCGGCGATACGTTCATGAGCCTGATCCATACCGCCGAACTGAACCACGTAGCCCCGTTCGAATACTTAGTCGCTCTACAGCGTCACGGGGACGCGGTCGCCGCGAACCCCGCCGACTGGATGCCCTGGAACTACCAGGCGACGCTCGCCCAGCAAAACCCCGGCCCTGAACCCCCCGATTAGCCGATCTGCACGGTGGCCGAGCGTTTTACGCATCTCTGCCGGAAGGACACCACTTTCTGAGCCACCCCGTTTAAGCTCTCCTTCTTGCTGATTGACAAGGCTTAGACGTTTTTCGTCGAAGCCCACACTGATACGGATGTCAGAGACAGTGTTGCGTGAGTGATGTAAGTTTATTGTCCGCCATTCCCCAAAAACGCAAGTCGCGGTTTTTTAGGGTATCACTATCATCGCGGCTTCTCTTCGAGGCCGGCTTCATCCGATGCCGCGCATCTCCGCCACGGCCTCAGCGATCACCCGTTCGTCCACGCCGCGGCGCTTAAGGCTATCGACGAGCCCGGATAGGGGCGTCTCGTCGAGTCGCTCGAGGTCGTGGCGTAGCCCCTCACCGATATAGTGGCGCATGAGCGGCTGGTAGCCACCAAAGCCCAGTAGCGGTGCGATGCGCTTCAAGTCCTCGACTACGTCCTCGGGCACGCGCAGCGAGACCATGACCAATGTCCGATCCTTGCGCAACCGCTTTTTGAGATCAACCGTCTTCATAGAGTCTCCGTTCCGCCACGGTAGCGGGTCTCGCCGAGATCAGGCGAAAGATCTCGTCTGTGTGCTCAATGTGCACAACGAATAGCAATCGTCCCTCGCGCGTCATTCCGATCAGCGCATCGCGCGCTTCATTTTCACCACTTGCCTCGACCACCCGCACGAACGGGTCAAAGAACGCCTCGCGCGCGATCTCGAAAGAGACCCCGTGCTTGCGCAGATTGGTGGCGGCTTTTTCCGAATCCCACTCGAAGCGGATGCCGTACAGAGTCGTTTCAACCTTCACAAGGAGGGAGTCTAGGTAGACATATATCTATTGTCAATACGCTGCTTATTCCAGCATGCTCATCGGGACAATCCGCTGCATGATCGCCTTTTGTGACGTGATCTCGCGATCTTTTGGCAAACGGAACGTTTTAAGGCGGTTATTCGCGACTTGCATCCTTCTTGAACCTGTCACGATCCCCCGTATGAGTATCCAACATCAGTCATACCTCAGCGTCATCCAAGCCGCCTTCCCAGGAAAAGTGTTTCTTTCCGTCGACGACGCGGCACGCGCTTTATCACGCGCGGTCGGAGCCATAAGAAACGACATTAGCGACGGCTCCTTCCCGATAAAAACCGTCAAAATTGGAGCCCGGCGCCTCATCCCCATTCTGGAGCTGGCCCTCTATATGGACCAGTTGGTGGATGGCAAACCGCACCCCGGCCGCCCCCGTACCGCTTCCAAGAGCAAGGGGGCGCTCGATGTCTAAGGCTGGACAGAAGAAAGCGGCTCACCTCCGAGCCCTTCAGGAAAACACCCTCGCCTTCATCAAAAAACACGGGAGCATAGAGGGGGCGACAAACGCCATCCTCTCATCCCCTGGCCGTCAACAACGGCATGCCGATACGCGCGAACTGCATACGCAGGGCATCGAATTTAATGAAGACGCCATGGAGTCCGTAGAAGAGTCAATTGATGCCGAATTGATAGCCATGGAGGAAGCAGTTAACGCGCCGCCATTGCGATTGCCCCGCATTGGAGGAAAGCTGGGGCGCATCTTAAAGCTCGCCGACGAAGGCAAGTCTCCCCAGCAAATCGCCGACGACCGATATGTGCGTCTCACACGGCGGCAAGTAAATCCATTGGCGATGGTTCCTGGGTCGGCCTGCGCCACACGCTCCGCTGGTGCGGTATACCCGCTGAATCCGGCCAACTTCTCCAAGACCTCCTTATGCCCGTGCCCCTGAGCGAATGGACGGCGACCCTGTCACGTCCGCCAACAACAGCAGCGGATGCGCTTGCAGAGGCCTTTCCGTCGCGTTCCCCAGTACGTCGGGTCGCCTGGGCTCTGCTTTCGGGTTATGTCGATTGGACGCAACTATGCGCGGTGGGTCGAGATGGGCTGGTGCTCGCCGGACTGAGACGGTTCTGTGCAACGAACGCCCCAGAGCGGGCGCGCGAGACCTGCGAATGGGCCTTAACCGCGTTGGAAAAAATCCCCGGGTCGCTCGCCGCACGGGCGGCCTTTGTGGGTCCCCCGCTGTCAGACTACCTGTCGCCTCTTGTATGAAACCCTTGGGGGCAGAAAGAGAGTCGACAACCATGATGCGCTACGCCAAAGAACGGAAGGAGTCGGTGATCCGCAAGATGCTGGCCACCCCTGACCTGTCCATCCCAGAGCTCGCCCGGGAGACGGGCATCTCTTGCTGGACGCTGTATGATTGGCGCAAGACAATACGCCCAAAGGAGGCAGCGGATATGCCGGGAGGAAGGCCGCCCGTGAAACGCCAGGCCGCGCAGAAGCTTACCGTGGTGGTGGAGACCGCGGGCTTGAATGAAGCCGAGCTCGGCGAATATTGCCGCCGACACGGCCTCTACCCCGAGGAGGTCAAGGCATGGCGCACGGACGCCTGTCAGGCCCTGGAGGGTGGGTCCATATCCACCAAGGCGCACCGGGAAGCGCTTATGGCCGAGCAGAGGCAGCGCAAGGTCCTAGAGCGTGAGCTCGCCCGCAAGGACAAGGCGCTGGCGGAGACCGCCGCGCTGCTTGCCTTACGAAAAAAAGCCGCGGCGATCTGGGGGGACGAGGAGGACGCATGATCAGCACCCCAGATCGCCAAGCCGCCGTTATGCTGATTCACGAGGCCGTAGCCGCCGGGGCCCGCAAGCGGGTTGCCTGCAGAGAGCTTGGTATTACACTTCGGACCTTGGAGCGCTGGACGCAGACGGGGGTCGTGGGCTCCGACCGGCGGCCGCAGGCGCATCGGCCCGTACCCCCCAATCGCCTCTCGGAGGCCGAGCGGGCCGAAGCCCTGCGTGTGGTCAACGAACCGCGCTTTGCAAGCCTGCCGCCTACCCAGATCGTGCCACGGCTGGCCGACGAGGGGCGCTATATCGCCTCCGAATCCACGCTCTATCGCCTGCTGCGCGCCGCCAACCAGCTGGCGCACAGGGGCCGCGCGAAGACGCCCGATACCCGTCCCATCCCACGTCACCGCGCGCGGGGCGCCAATACGCTGTGGTGCTGGGACATCTCATACCTGCCCGGCCCCGTAAGCGGCCAATTCTTCTTTCTGTATCTCGTGCTCGACATCTACTCGCGCAAGATCGTCGCCCACGAGGTCCATGAGGAGGAGTCCGGGGATCACGCCGCCGCCCTGATCCGTCAGGCACTCGTGCGCGAGGGCGTGACGGACAGGCGGCCGCTCGTACTCCATCAGGATAACGGCAGTCCCATGAAGGCCTCCACCTTCGTCGCGACCCTCGATGCGCTCGGCGTGCGTCGTTCGTACAGCCGTCCGGGTGTGTCCGACGACAACGCCTATGCCGAAAGCCTGTTCCGCACCTGCAAATACCGCCCCGGCTATCCGGGCGCCTTCGGAAGCCTCGCAAAGGCGCGAGCCTGGATGCTCGCCTTCGTGCGTTGGTATAACCACCACCACAAGCATCGCAACCTGAAATTTGTGAGTCCCGCGGAGCGTCATACGGGCGCCGGGGTCGCCAGTCCCAACGGAAGGAGAACACCGTAACCGGCGTGGTATTGGCCACTCTGCATGCTGCCAAGGGCCTGGAGTTTCCGCGTGTCTGGCTCATCGCCGCCGAAGAGGGGACCTTGCCGCATCTCGATTCACCACTCGATGAAGAACGGCGGCTGTGCTATGTCGGCATGACGCGCGCCGAAACCGAGCTCGTGATCTCCTATGCCGTGGACTGCGGCAGCCCCAGCCGGTTCTTGAAGGAGGCCGGCCTTGCCCCCTAATACCCGTCGCGCAGGGTATGCGCTTCTGGGCAGTTTTCTGGGTTGGTCGGTTTGGGTAGGGCTGATTATGGGCCCGTACGTGCTCTGGCTTGTCCCCGTTCTCTGGGCGAGCACGGCCGATGCGTCCGAGGCAGCGGCCCTCATGATCGGGTATTACGCGACCGCCACAGCGGGCACGCTGTGGGCGCTGAATAGCTTTTATGGTCCCGCGGCGGCGATCGGCTGGGTGGGTGGCTTGCGCCACTCTCCTGGCCGGTCCCTTTATTCTGGCGCGCCGGGGTGACATAGGGAGCCGTTGGCGCGCGGCAGGGGTCGGACTCCGATACGGTGCCGCCTTGTTGGCTGTCAGCGTGCCGCCCTTGGGTGTTATTGGCATGGCGTCACCATGGTGCGCGGCCACGGCGAGCTTCCCTGGATTGGGCGTCGTCGGACTAGGTCTTGGGGGGTTGGCTGGCGTAGTTTTAGCAGCGATGACCTGGGGATATCGATGGTCGCCGTCACGGGCTTATGGTCTGACCGGTCTGGCCATGCTCACCGCACTGAGTGCCGGCGCGCTTTTGCCGACACCCGCGTCCTCTTCGGTTCCGCGCATTGAGGGGCTGGTCAGTCGTTTGCGGGAAACCGTCAGGCCGTCATTTGTGCATGTCCTCCGGCAAAACATAGAAGTGGACCCCAATTCTTGGACACTAGCTTAGGTGGATATCTGCCCTTACAGTAACGCAACAAGGAGCAGAAATCCTATGAGCAAGACACGACGCAATCACGCCCCGCAGTTCAAGGCCAAGGTGGCCCTTGAGGCCCTGGCCGGGGAAAAGACCATCCACGAGATCGCCGCCAAACATCAGGTCCACCCGAACCAGGTGACCCAGTGGCGCCGGCAGCTCATCGACCAGGCGGCGGAGGTCTTCGGCAAGCCCGCGGGCAAGACGCCCGCCGACGATCGCGAGGCCTTGCTCGCCAAGATCGGGGAGCTTACGGTCCAGAACGATTTTTTTGCACGAGTGCTCGGCAAATGACCACGGCTGAGAGACTCCAACGGGTCGAACGTGAGCATCCGGTGGTGCCGATCACGCGCCAATGCGCGTGGCTTGGCGTGCCCCGATCGAGCGTGTATTACCAGGGCAAACCCGCGGTCTCCGACGACGACCTGGCGCTCATGAAGCGGCTCGATGCCCTCCACACCCAGCACCCGTTCCTGGGCTCCCGGCGCCTGAGGGACCGGCTGGAGCGCGATGGCGTGTTTGTGAACCGCAAGCACATCCAGCGGCTCATGCGGGTCATGGGGATCGAGACCCTGTACCCGAAGCGCAAGACCAGTGCGCGAGGTCCGGGTCATCGCATCTATCCCTGATATGTTTTGACCTGTCAACTAGCGGCATGGTTTTCTTCTATCTTTTCTCTCCTTGGATTCGTAAGTCCTTGAGTCAAGGCACGAGCGGCTGTTAACGACGGTCGATCACTCTGATATACGCGGGTTGGGTACCGCCTGACTTCGCTTCGTCGTGGAGCTGCCTCGCTCTATCATCGAGGGTCGCAGGTGTGTGTCTGCGCCTCATAGGGAGATCGAGGATTCTCCCACCGGCCTCTCATGCCTTGATCCAAAGACTCACTTTTCCTGGTTATGGTTCAATAGATGATTTCACGATCACTCGAAATATTATATTCGCGGCATGTTACCGAGCCTCCGCCTAGACGGTGCACGCGATGGCCCACAGGAAGCCCGTGAGCTCGCGGGCGATGGCCGTGCACACCTGCACCTTGATCTTGCCAGCCCGGAGCAGGTGCTGATAGCGGCCACAGAGGCGCTTCTGGGCCTTCCAGGCGATGGCCTGCACGGGATCGCTGGTGTCCCCAGCCCTTCGCTGCAAGTGGGCGGTCTTGCGGGCCGGGAAGCGGTAGCACCAGGCGGCCTCGGTCAGGACCCGCCGGACGTGCCCGTTGCCGGTCTTCGTGATGCCACCGCGGCGGGTGGTGGCGCCGCTGGAGGATTCGCTCGGGACGAGCCCGAGATACGCCATTAATTGGCGGGGCGATGTGAATCGGGTGAGATCGCCGATCTCGGCCACCACGGTGAGCGCCGTGATGAGCGACACCCCGCGCAGCGCCATGAGCGCGCGCACCACGGGCGCGAGCGAGAAGGTGTCCAGGACCCGCACCATTTCCTCTTCCAGCGCCGCCACCCGACCGGCGAGATGGGCCACGATGTCCACGTATTCCTGGAAGACGATCTGCTGGGACGGGGCCTCGAACGTGAGGGTCATGAGCCACTCACCATGGGCCTTCGTCCACTTCGTCTTGCCCGCGGCATAGAGGCGGCCATGGCGCAGGAGGAAGGCCGACAGACGCTGCTTGGCCTGGCGCTCCAGGGCCTTGGTGTCTTCGCGGGCGCGGGTGAGATCGCGCACCGCCTCTTGCTCCGGGCCCGGGACCGCCTCTTCCAACATGAGATGAGTCTGGAGGAGGGGTTGTGTTTCTAACATGAAATGAGTCTGAAGCCGGATCGGGTTTTGTTCATGATGGGGAGATGCAGACCCTTATGAACCTCGATAACCTGACCTCCATTGATCAGCTCGCGGACTTTTTGTCCGGCACCCAGACGGTGGCCTTTTCGGTACTGAGTAGCCCTGCAGCCCGCTACGAATGGGTGCAAAAGACCCTGGTCCGATTCCGGTATCCCACCCTCTCCCGGGCCGACCAGGGGGTCGTGATTCGCGTACTCGTCAAGGTCAGCGGCTACTCCCGGCAGCAGATCACGCGCCTGATCGCCCAGTACCGCACGAGCGGCGCCGTGAGACGCCGCCAGAGGACCGTGGCGGGCTTTACGCCGAAGTACAGCCCCGCCGATATCGGTCTGCTGGCGGCGATGGATGAGCGCCATGACACGCCCTCGGGGCCGGCGGTCAAGAAGCTCTGCGAGCGGGCCTTGTTGGTCTTCGGGCAGACCGAATACGAGCGCCTGGCGCAGATCTCGGTGAGCCACCTCTACAACCTCCGCAAATCCGTTCCGTACACGCGCAAGCGGCGCCACTTCGCAAAGACCCGGCCACGGCAGATCCCCATCGGGGAACGCCGCAAACCGGTCCCCAACGGACGCCCCGGCTACATCCGTGTTGATACCGTCCACCAGGGGGATTTGGACGGGAAAAAAGGCGTTTATCATGTGAATGCGGTCGATGAGGTCACGCAGTTCGAGGTGGTGTGCACAGTCGAGAAGATCAGCGAATATTATCTCATCCCGATGCTCGAATACTTGCTGGAGACCTTCCCGTTTACGCTGCGAGGCTTCCACTCGGACAATGGTTCGGAGTACATCAACAAACGGGTCGCCGAGCTCCTGGAGAAGCTCTTCATCGCGTTCACGAAGTCACGCTCCCGGCAGTCCAACGACAATGCCTTGGCCGAGAGCAAGAACGGCGCCGTGGTGCGCAAGGTCTTCGGCTACAGCCACATCCCCAGCCGCTTCGCCCACAGGATCCATCTCTTCAACCAGGAGGTCTTGAATCCCTACGTGAACTATCACCGCCCCTGCTTCTTCCCGAGACCTACACGGATGCCAAGGGCCGTGAGCGTAAGCGCTACCGCTATGAGGCCATGATGACCCCGTACGACAAGCTGAAGTCGCTCCCCGGGGCGGAGGCCTATTTGAAGCCGGGTTTAAGCTTTGCCATACTGGACCAAGTCGCTTATGCCCTCAGCGACAACCAGGCGGCGGACCGTCTTCAGAAGGCTCGCCACAAGCTGTTCCATACGATTCACGAACAGGATCTCAAATCCGGCTGAGGGTGGCCCCTGACTCTCACTCTTCAGACCCATTTAAGGATTGGAAAATACTGGGACCCACACGGCGGTGAGCTCGCCGGCGCGATGCAAGCGGGCGAGCGATTCGCTGTCCCGGCGGTCGGTCTTCACCCGATCCCCGGGTTTTACGGGAATCAGCGAGGGCGCCACCACCACGCAGTCGTGGCCCAGATGGGTCAGCTGGCGATAGATCCCATAACCGCACGGACCGGCCTCATAGCAGAACGACAGGACCTCCCCCTGGGGGCTCAGTTTCTTCACGAGCTTGGCTACCGCCTCCGGGGTATTGGCGATCTCCCCGTAATAGCGGGGCTTACTCTGGCCGGCCTCGGCGATGGCCACCGCGATCGTGTCTTTATGTGTATCCAGCCCCACGTACTTGCTAAACTTTGTCATGACCTGCCCCCCTCAATGGTGGCTCTGAGTTGATGGTGGTTTACCCGGCCGTAAGCTTAACCCACGTCGCTTGAGGCCGGGCAGGTCAATACATGATGTCTATCTTTTGCGAGGTTTGGCCATCACCCGCCCCAATCAGGTCTGGTGTTCGGACACGACCTACATCCCCATGGCCCGCGGCTTTTGTTATCTGGTCGCCATCATGGACTGGGCCACCCGGGCGGTGCTCTCCTGGCGGCTTGCCACCACCTTGGAGGCCGACTCCTGCGTCGAGGCCCTGGAGGAGGCCGGGCCACCCGGGCGGTGCTCTCCTGGCGGCTTGCCACCACCTTGGAGGCCGACTCCTGCGTCGAGGCCCTGGAGGAGGCCCTAGAGCGCTTTGGGGCCCCGCAGATCTTCAACACCGAAGAAGGGGTCGCAATTCACCTCCGAGGCCTTCACAGACGTCCTGAAGGCCCACACGATCGATATCAGCATGGATGGCAAGGGCTGCTGGCGCGACAACGTGTTCGTCGAGCGGCTGTGGCGCTCCGTCAAATACGAGGAGGTGTATCTCAAGGCCTATGAGTCCATACCCGAGGCGCGGGCCTCTCTTGCTAAATACTTTCATTTCTACAATAATGAGAGACGTCATCAAGCACTGGATCGGCAGACACCGTGGCAGGCTTACACAGCGTCCTGGGATCTAGCCGCTTGACCAACCCGGCAGATAATCCACTTAAGGATCGGGAGATTCTGTCCAGGGGTTGGGGTCCACCTCTAACCTTTGTCCCCTCTTATTAACTTCGGTTCCTCAGCAGAATCTGTGGGTGAGCTCCGGCTCTGGTAGTGCGCCAAGCTTATGATAAAGCATGATCTTTATAGCTTTTGGGGTGCGAAATCCATAGGATGTCCTGATACTCGCTTTGAGTTTGTTGTTTAGGCCTTCGACGGCACCAAGAGAGACGTGTCTTTCCGGTAAGCATGCAAGAAACGGTTTTTTGTCCCTGCTAACGTTCGCTGCGTATTTCAACCGATGAGGAACGCAGCGAATGAACGAGACCAGGCAGACGATGGAAGGGCCGGAGGGCGGCGAGACGTTTGAGTCCACACGAGCGCTCTTCCAGCGCTGGCGGGAGAGCCGCCAGCGGGGCGCACGGATCCCCAAGGCCTTATGGGCCGCGGCCGTGGAGATGGCCCGGCAGTACGGGGTAGTACAGACTGCACAGCGTCTGCATGTGGATGGCCCGCGGCTCCTAAAGCGCATGGAGGGCGCGGGGTTCGCGAGGGCCGCCGACCCGCACACCGTGACCTTTGTCGCGTTGTCGGGATCGACACCCGCGGCCAGGACAGGAATCGCTGAGTGTGTCGTGGAGATTCAGAATGCGCGTGGGGGGACGATGCGGGTAAGCTTGCAGGGCTCGGGGCTTACCCAGCTCGCACCGCTGTGTGCGGCCTTCTGGGGCGCGCCATGATCGCCATCACCCCGCACATGCGCGTGCTGGTGGCGGTGGAATCGGTGGACTTTCGGGCCGGTATTGATGGCTTGGCGCAACGCTGCCGGGCGGTCCTGCGCGAAGAGCCCTTTCAAGGCACGGTATTTCTCTTTCGCAGCCGCTCGCACACGGCGATCAAACTCCTAGTCTATGACGGCCAGGGATTCTGGCTCTGTCACAAGCGCCTGTCACGCGGTCGGTTTCGTTATTGGCCCCAGGCTGCAGACGGGGTGGTGAGTGAGGCCTTAGCGCACGAGGTGCAGGTGTTGTTGAGTGCGGGGAATCCGGCGCAATCCCACGCCCCGCCGTTGTGGCGCCCGGTGGGCGCTAAGCGGGGGCCGCGCTCGCCGGCTGCGGTCCCGCGGGGCGGGGACGAGGCCGGGCTTGGGGTGGGGGCTTGCGTTCCATAACCACGCGCGGTAAGATCTGTCCCCATGGAGATCTTATTACGCTATCGCGGCCGCGCCGTCACGACCACCGACGCGCATTTCATCCGTGCCTTGATCGCCGCCCACCCCGAGCAAAGCCGGCGGGCGTTGTCGGCGACGCTCTGCCAGGCCTGGGACTGGCGGCAGGAAAACGGCGCCCTGCGCGCGATGGTGTGCCGGGGACTCATGCTGGCGCTCGCGCGCGAAGGGCATATCACCTTACCGCCGGTGCGCCGCACGCCCCCCAATCCCTTGGGTGTCCGCGCGCGCCTCGCACGTGGTGCCCCGGCGCCCCTGGCAATCGATACCACGCCGCTTACGGGGTCCTTGCGCGCCTTAGGGGCGCTTACGCTCGTGTCGGTCCGGCGAACCCCCGCCGAGGCCCTCTTCAAGAGCCTGATGGAGGCCCACCATTATCTGGGCTACACGCAGCCGGTGGGCGAACACGTCAAATGCATGGTCTATGCCGGGACGCGCCCGGTGGCGCTCGGCGCGTGGAGCTCGGCCCCCCGGCATCTGGGGCCCCGGGACCGGTTCCTCGGCTGGTCGCCTGCGGTGCGCCGCCAGAACATCGCGGGTATTGCCTATAACACGCGCTTTTTGATCCTGCCGTGGGTCCAGGTCCCCCACTTGGCCTCGCACGTTCTTTCCCGTATGACCCGGGCGCTCCCCCAGGCCTGGCAAGAGGCCTATGGCCACCCGGTGTATTGGGCGCTTTTTGATCCTGCCGTGGGTCCAGGTCCCCCACTTGGCCTCGCACGTTCTTTCCCGTATGACCCGGGCGCTCCCCCAGGCCTGGCAAGAGGCCTATGGCCACCCGGTGTATTGGGCTGAGACCTTCGTCGATACCACCCGCTATCGCGGCACCTGCTACCGCGCGGCCAACTGGCAGGTCCTGGGCCAGACCCAAGGGCGCGGCAAGGACGATCAGACCCACCAGGCAAACCGCAGTGTGAAAGACGTATTGGGCTTGCCGCTGACGCGGGATTATCGCGCCCGCTTGTTGGGCGTGGCATGAGCGGGCACAAGAAGCGGGCGCGGCCCGCGTCTGCGGTGCCGCCACGCATCGAGGTGCCGATCACGGATATCACCGCCATCGTCGAGCGAACGCGCGCGGTCTTGAGCACCGAAGAACACGCCGCCTTACGCGCGGCCGTCGATACCCTGGCCTTGGTTCAGGCCGAGTTGCAAACCAAGAATGCCTCGCTCGCACGGTTGCGCAAGATGATTTTTGGGGCTCGCACGGAGAAGACTCGCGCCGTGCTCGGGGAGAACGCAGGCGAGGATCGTCATGCGCCAGACACCGAGGCGGCGGGATCGGACGCGACGCCCTTGCTGCCACCAGATCCCTCTTCACCAAAACCCAAGGCCCCGGCCATGGCCGCAACGCTGTGAGTGCGTACACCGGGGCCGCACAGGTCACGGTGGCGCATCCCGACCTCCACAGCGGGGATGCCTGCCCCCACTGCCTGGAGGGGACACTCTATCGACAGAACGAGCCCGCCCAGTTGGTGCGTATTACCGGCATGGCGCCCTTGAGCGCCACGGTCTATGCCTGCGATCGACTGCGCTGCCATCTGTGCGGCGAGGTCACCACCGCCCCGGCCCCGGAGGGCGTGGGACCCGAGAAATACGATGCCACCGCGACCAGTATGGTCGGGCTGCTGAAGTATGGCGCAGGCCTCCCCTTTAACCGCATCGAGACCTTGCAGGCGGGTATGCGCATCCCGTTGCCGGCCGCGACCCAATGGGACCTGGTGCGTAAGGCTGTCCCCGTGTTGGCCCCGGCGCACACGGAACTCTTGCATCAGGCGGCCCAGGCCCCGGTGCTCTACAACGACGACACGACCATGAAGGTCCTTAAGCTCACCAAAGCGCAGCGGGCCGCGGCGCTTGCCGACGACGCGCACACCGAACGCACCGGGATCTTTACCTCCGGCATCGTCGCGACCGAAGAGGGTCGTCAGATCGCGCTCTTCTTCACAGGCGTCCGGCACGCCGGCGAGAATCTCGCTACGGTGTTAGCGCATCGTGCAGCCGATTTGCCCGCCCCCATCCAGATGTGCGACGGGCTATCACGCAACGCCCCCAGCGACTTCGACACGGTGATGTCCTCTTGTCTCGCCCATGCGCGTCGTAAGTACGTCGAATTGACCGAGACCTTCCCAGAAGAAGTGCGCTTCGTGCTGGAGACATTGCGTGAGGTCTATGGGACCGAGGCCCGCATCCAGGCCGAGGGTCTCGACCCAGAACCGCGACTCCTGCGTCACTAAGCCGAGAGCGCACCGCGCATGGCGATCTTGGAGCAGTGGATGCGCACGCAGTTTGAGGAGCGCCGGATCGAGCCCAACTCGACGCTGGGCGCCGCCATCCGTTACATGCAGAAGCGCTGGCCCGAACTCACGCTATTCCTGTGCGTGCCGGGCGCCCCGCTCGATAACAATGTGACCTATGCCGCTAGCGGCATAGGTCACATAATGCCGACTCCCGGATTATGCCGCGTTCCTCTCCAGAAGGACTCTCTCCATGCCATTTTATGATAGGTGAGTCGGCATAATCCGTATGATTTCTTCTGGCTGGTAATGACGCTGGCTCCTGGAGAAACCCCATGAAGACGATAGATACAATCGAAGAGAACGTACCTGAAGGACTGCCGGTCCACTACATTGAGGCATGCCTTGAAGACCTGCGCGCGGCGCGCTATGCGCCCCAGTCGCTGAATGCCAAGCGGCGGATCTTGACCGCCTTTGCGGACTGGATGACACAGCAGAACATCGGCTTAGCAGGTCTTGATGAGAGCGTTATGGCCGAGTTCATGAAGCGCTCAACGGGCGCAGAAGCGACCCCTCGCGCGCCCAGGCGAGCGGTCTCGTGCCTACCTGGTACAAGCCCGCAGACCCCTTGCTCGCCTTCCTTGAGGGCCTTTGATAATGCCGACAACCCAATGACCAGGAGCCGGGATTCCCCTGATATTTCCCTGTTCGCACCTAAGACGCGGCATAATCCGGGAGTCGGCATTATGTGACCGAAAGGGTTCTGAAAAAGGCCATCCTGCACCGAAAGAATGCGCTCTTCTACCGTACTCTCAACGGCGCCTATGTCGGCGATACGTTCATGAGCCTGATCCATACCGCCGAACTGAACCACGTGGCCCCATTTGAGTATCTGGTGGCGCTCCAGCGTCACGGGGACGCGGTCGCCGCGAACCCCGCCGACTGGATGCCCTGGAACTACCAGGCGACGCTCGCCCAGCAAAACCCCGGCCCTGAACCCCCCGATTAGCCGATCTGCACGGTGGCCGAGCGTTTTACGCATCTCTGCCGGAAGGACACAGAGAGACCTCATCGCGGGCCGCGAACCAGTTCAAGATGAGCGGCTTGTGTACACGGATCATGCGCGCAATCTTCTTCATCGGTTCCAAGCGGGATCGCATCACCTTCTTGCACCATTGGTCCATGAATTTTTCGGCCCATGCCGGCGAGACGTATTCCCAGAAGAGCTGGAACTCCTCCTTCAAGAGGTAGGCCCGTAGGGATTTCAGGTTGTACGAGAGCAGATCCTTCAGCTTGACCGCTTGGTTCTCGGTCAAGTTCTCGGGGCGCTTTAAGAGGCACCAGCGCGAGTGCGTCAGGATCACCTTCGTCCCGGGGGTGAGGCGTTTCAGGGCGCGGGTTTCTTGCGCACGCACCTCATCGATCGCCTTGTTCATCTTGGCGGCGATGTGGTAGCGATCCAGGATGTTCAGGGGGATCACCTTCGTCCCGGGGGTGAGGCGTTTCAGGGCGCGGGTTTCTTGCGCACGCACCTCATCGATCGCCTTGTTCATCTTGGCGGCGATGTGGTAGCGATCCAGGATGTTCAGGGCGTTGGGGGCGTGTCGGGCGATGACATTCAGATAGGGCTTCCACATGTCCGAGCAGACGAAGGTGATGAGCGCACTGCGCTCCTTACCAAACCAGGTGAAGAACTGACGCAGGCTCTTCTGGGGGCGTGTCGGGCGATGACATTCAGATAGGGCTTCCACATGTCCGAGCAGACGAAGGTGATGAGCGCACTGCGCTCCTTACCAAACCAGGTGAAGAACTGACGCAGGCTCTTCTCTTGGCGATCCTCGACGACAAATAAAAGCCGCTTCATGCCCTCGTTGATCTGATACACGAGCGTGAGGAACTTGCCCTTCTTCCAATAGATCTCGTCTACGCCGAGGGCCGAGATGCCGGTGAGATCCAGGCGTTCGCGGCCCCAGATCACCGCCATCTCCACCGAGCGGAAAACGCTTTCCCAGCTGGTCTGAAAGCGCCGGGAGACCACCTGCCAGCTCAGCAGTTTGGCCCAGCTGGCGAGGAACCAGGCGAAGCTTTGCGTGACCGGGCGTTTACCCAAGGCCCATGGCAGATACTCGACGTGAATGCCGCATGCGTCGCACGCCAACCGCCGGGGCGCGTACAGGAACCAGGTCGGCATGCCCCACAGCGGCACGAACTGAAAGCGCCGCTCGGGAAGGGTGTCGTAGCCCGGTGCGGGCTGCTGGCACTGCGAGCAGTGGCCCTGCCGGCTTTCATGCGCGCGCAGGCCGATCTCGATGGTCGGCATGGCCGCTAAGCCCCTTCCGCGGGCCTTGCTGGCCGGGCGAATACGACTCCACTCATAGACAAAGCCCTTCATCGGTTCCACACGGTTCAAGAGCGTCTTCAAGGCGAGGTGCATAGATCATCCCGTTCTGAGAAACTGGGAGTATGCGGAACTGGTTCACCCGGCTCAAGCGCCACGATCCCCACGCCGCCCCGCGTCTCTGCGAGCGGTGTGCAAGCCCTTCGCTCAAACGCCAGATCGCGACCTACCCGGTCGATCGTGTCTTTCCGGTAAGCATGCAAGAAACGGTTTTTTGTCCCTGCTAACGTTCGCTGCGTATTTCAACCGATGAGGAACGCAGCGAATGAACGAGACCAGGCAGACGATGGAAGGGCCGGAGGGCGGCGAGACGTTTGAGTCCACACGAGCGCTCTTCCAGCGCTGGCGGGAGAGCCGCCAGCGGGGCGCACGGATCCCCAAGGCCTTATGGGCCGCGGCCGTGGAGATGGCCCGGCAGTACGGGGTAGTACAGACTGCACAGCGTCTGCATGTGGATGGCCCGCGGCTCCTAAAGCGCATGGAGGGCGCGGGGTTCGCGAGGGCCGCCGACCCGCACACCGTGACCTTTGTCGCGTTGTCGGGATCGACACCCGCGGCCAGGACAGGAATCGCTGAGTGTGTCGTGGAGATTCAGAATGCGCGTGGGGGACGATGCGGGTAAGCTTGCAGGGCTCGGGGCTTACCCAGCTCGCACCGCTGTGTGCGGCCTTCTGGGGCGCGCCATGATCGCCATCACCCCGCACATGCGCGTGCTGGTGGCGGTGGAATCGGTGGACTTTCGGGCCGGTATTGATGGCTTGGCGCAACGCTGCCGGGCGGTCCTGCGCGAAGAGCCCTTTCAAGGCACGGTATTTCTCTTTCGCAGCCGCTCGCACACGGCGATCAAACTCCTAGTCTATGACGGCCAGGGATTCTGGCTCTGTCACAAGCGCCTGTCACGCGGTCGGTTTCGTTATTGGCCCCAGGCTGCAGACGGGTGGTGAGTGAGGCCTTAGCGCACGAGGTGCAGGTGTTGTTGAGTGCGGGGAATCCGGCGCAATCCCACGCCCCGCCGTTGTGGCGCCCGGTGGGCGCTAAGCGGGGGCCGCGCTCGCCGGCTGCGGTCCCGCGGGGCGGGGACGAGGCCGGGCTTGGGGTGGGGGCTTGCGTTCCATAACCACGCGCGGTAAGATCTGTCCCCATGGAGATCTTATTACGCTATCGCGGCCGCGCCGTCACGACCACCGACGCGCATTTCATCCGTGCCTTGATCGCCGCCCACCCCGAGCAAAGCCGGCGGGCGTTGTCGGCGACGCTCTGCCAGGCCTGGGACTGGCGGCAGGAAAACGGCGCCCTGCGCGCGATGGTGTGCCGGGGACTCATGCTGGCGCTCGCGCGCGAAGGGCATATCACCTTACCGCCGGTGCGCCGCACGCCCCCCAATCCCTTGGGTGTCCGCGCGCGCCTCGCACGTGGTGCCCCGGCGCCCCTGGCAATCGATACCACGCCGCTTACGGGGTCCTTGCGCGCCTTAGGGGCGCTTACGCTCGTGTCGGTCCGGCGAACCCCCGCCGAGGCCCTCTTCAAGAGCCTGATGGAGGCCCACCATTATCTGGGCTACACGCAGCCGGTGGGCGAACACGTCAAATGCATGGTCTATGCCGGGACGCGCCCGGTGGCGCTCGGCGCGTGGAGCTCGGCCCCCCGGCATCTGGGGCCCCGGGACCGGTTCCTCGGCTGGTCGCCTGCGGTGCGCCGCCAGAACATCGCGGGTATTGCCTATAACACGCGCTTTTTGATCCTGCCGTGGGTCCAGGTCCCCCACTTGGCCTCGCACGTTCTTTCCCGTATGACCCGGGCGCTCCCCCAGGCCTGGCAAGAGGCCTATGGCCACCCGGTGTATTGGGCTGAGACCTTCGTCGATACCACCCGCTATCGCGGCACCTGCTACCGCGCGGCCAACTGGCAGGTCCTGGGCCAGACCCAAGGGCGCGGCAAGGACGATCAGACCCACCAGGCAAACCGCAGTGTGAAAGACGTATTGGGCTTGCCGCTGACGCGGGATTATCGCGCCCGCTTGTTGGGCGTGGCATGAGCGGGCACAAGAAGCGGGCGCGGCCCGCGTCTGCGGTGCCGCCACGCATCGAGGTGCCGATCACGGATATCACCGCCATCGTCGAGCGAACGCGCGCGGTCTTGAGCACCGAAGAACACGCCGCCTTACGCGCGGCCGTCGATACCCTGGCCTTGGTTCAGGCCGAGTTGGCCGTCGATACCCTGGCCTTGGTTCAGGCCGAGTTGCAAACCAAGAATGCCTCGCTCGCACGGTTGCGCAAGATGATTTTTGGGGCTCGCACGGAGAAGACTCGCGCCGTGCTCGGGGGGAACGCAGGCGAGGATCGTCATGCGCCAGACACCGAGGCGGCGGGATCGGACGCGACGCCCTTGCTGCCACCAGATCCCTCTTCACCAAAACCCAAGGCCCCCGGCCATGGCCGCAACGCTGTGAGTGCGTACACCGGGGCCGCACAGGTCACGGTGGCGCATCCCGACCTCCACAGCGGGGATGCCTGCCCCACTGCCTGGAGGGGACACTCTATCGACAGAACGAGCCCGCCCAGTTGGTGCGTATTACCGGCATGGCGCCCTTGAGCGCCACGGTCTATGCCTGCGATCGACTGCGCTGCCATCTGTGCGGCGAGGTCACCACCGCCCCGGCCCCGGAGGGCGTGGGACCCGAGAAATACGATGCCACCGCGACCAGTATGGTCGGGCTGCTGAAGTATGGCGCAGGCCTCCCCTTTAACCGCATCGAGACCTTGCAGGCGGGTATGCGCATCCCGTTGCCGGCCGCGACCCAATGGGACCTGGTGCGTAAGGCTGTCCCCGTGTTGGCCCCGGCGCACACGGAACTCTTGCATCAGGCGGCCCAGGCCCCGGTGCTCTACAACGACGACACGACCATGAAGGTCCTTAAGCTCACCAAAGCGCAGCGGGCCGCGGCGCTTGCCGACGACGCGCACACCGAACGCACCGGGATCTTTACCTCCGGCATCGTCGCGACCGAAGAGGGTCGTCAGATCGCGCTCTTCTTCACAGGCGTCCGGCACGCCGGCGAGAATCTCGCTACGGTGTTAGCGCATCGTGCAGCCGATTTGCCCGCCCCCATCCAGATGTGCGACGGGCTATCACGCAACGCCCCCAGCGACTTCGACACGGTGATGTCCTCTTGTCTCGCCCATGCGCGTCGTAAGTACGTCGAATTGACCGAGACCTTCCCAGAAGAAGTGCGCTTCGTGCTGGAGACATTGCGTGAGGTCTATGGGACCGAGGCCCGCATCCAGGCCGAGGGTCTCGACCCAGAACCGCGACTCCTGCGTCACCAAGCCGAGAGCGCACCGCGCATGGCGATCTTGGAGCAGTGGATGCGCACGCAGTTTGAGGAGCGCCGGATCGAGCCCAACTCGACGCTGGGCGCCGCCATCCGTTACATGCAGAAGCGCTGGCCCGAACTCACGCTATTCCTGTGCGTGCCGGGCGCCCCGCTCGATAACAATGTGACCGAAAGGGTTCTGAAAAAGGCCATCCTGCACCGAAAGAATGCGCTCTTCTACCGTACTCTCAACGGCGCCTATGTCGGCGATACGTTCATGAGCCTGATCCATACCGCCGAACTGAACCACGTGGCCCCATTTGAGTATCTGGTGGCGCTCCAGCGTCACGGGGACGCGGTCGCCGCGAACCCCGCCGACTGGATGCCCTGGAACTACCAGGCGACGCTCGCCCAGCAAAACCCCGGCCCTGAACCCCCCGATTAGCCGATCTGCACGGTGGCCGAGCGTTTTACGCATCTCTGCCGGAAGGACACGGTCGATCTGACGGGCCGACTCGCCGGCCGCCGTGTCGATGTCTACCGCGTGGAACTCGATCGCTGCCGGCAGTGCGGCCACCTCATGCCGACCCCCGAGGGACAAGCCAAGGTGAAACGCTGCGTCAAAGTCGGGAAGAAAATCTTCCTCAAAAGCCTCGATTAGCCACGCCGACTACCCACACTTTGTGCGGAAGAGCCTTAACTTCGTGCATACGAACCCCTCCCCGCCAAAACGAACCACACCCTTTAAAACCCTAGACGCTGCACAGTAAAATCAAGTTGGGGTCGGGGCTTATACCCTCCCCTTGTTGGCCCACTGAGGCGCCGGAGATCACTGAGGGACCCTATTGAACCGCAGGCGGAAGCCCGTCCGGAGGCCGTTTGTCTTCGGATAATTGCGCTCGGTCGATGGCAGTATCGTCATCGACGATCAATACCCCGTTCTCAACGGCTAGCTTAGAGATGTGGGCGAGTGGCTTGCCATCGTAACGATTATAATAGGACAGTCTCGCGTCGCTGCCGTGGTTGGAGATCCTTTCGAAGCAAAATAACCCCGATCGATTGTGGTCGCAAAACCAGAGCACCCCGTTCCAGGCAAGACAGTCCACCCAATCGTAAAACCATGCACTAATCGGCAAGGGGGCTTGAAACTGATCGTTTATCCCTGCTAGGTGCGCTAGCACGACCTTATGCCACAACTCCTGTCCATTTGGACCCCACAATGGTCTCTGACGGCGCTATAAGCCCATATCCGCCCCGCATCGAACAAGGCACAATTGCGCCCCAATCCGTGGGCCTCAGCTGGCATAACGCTATCATTTGCTGCCCCCCTGACCGCCCGTAAATCAAGATACTCCGCCAGTTCTCCCAGCGCATAAGGGTGATCGTGGATCTCCCACACACGCCAACGGGGATGCAACGGGTTTTTCGTGATCAGCCCCGCATATCCTCGGTCAGCTCCCAGCCGCGTCGTCATGGCACGCTCGATGGCAGCTACGTAACGGAGTGGTTTCTCTCGCGCCGCAGCGGTTTTGCAGACACCGGGGGATAATAAGTAGACGAGATGCGCATGCGCATTTTCCCGATTCACCGCAACGAAATTAGGGGGCGCCAGATCGCCCTGCTCCCAAGCCAAAGCCGCACCCGGACGATCCACATCAAAGACCAGCCACCGGAGAATACCCGGCCCGTTTTGCTGGATGTACGCCTTTTTGATCGCCGTGCCCCGTGGCCTGATTTGAAGACCACTGCTCAGATCATCGGTACAGTAGGGTCTGGTGGGAAGGTAGTTGACGAATTGCTCGGCTGCGCTACTCATAGGGAGCGCCGTCTTTTTGGCCGCCCCCGGTAGGTCGATGGATCCGCGCTCCCACCGGGGTTCATTTCACCCTTCCGGCGAGCCACACCTCCACATCCACTTTGCGCCAACCCGTAATCCCGGGTCCCAACCGAACAGGCGGAGGAAAAACGCCACCATGGATCAAGCGATAGAGGGTAGCCTTGGATATCCCGAGAATGTCCGCCACCATCTTCGGGCGAAGAAAAATTGGATCGATACGCATCACACGCTCCCACGTAGTCTCAGGGGAGAGTGACCGCTTGAATCCAATTCGAGGATCGCGATTCTTATTGCGTGGTTATGAAATACCTGTCACTTTGGGGATCATGCAAGCGCTGTCAGTTTTTTTATTCCGCGAACAAAGGGGCACTCTTAAGCCCGCGACCGTCTTTCGCCGTGTTTCCCGGCTCCTCTGGCTCCGCGAATCCGCGCGCGCAGCCGCCGCCATTGCCGCCAAAAAAAGGGGTGCCACATGGCACCACGTGGAATCGCTGGCGATCTGGATGGAGCGTTACGCGGATGGGCCTCCTGGTCTTCCGGGCTATGGCCCTCTCACTGGCCAAGAATCCGCGTTGGTGGCGGAACTCATATGGGAAGCTCGGGCGCGCGGGGCCAACGATCCGCGACGGGCGTTGTGCAGTTTTTGCTGGCGCCCAGCTGTGGGGTTTCTCAAAAAAACCCGCGCGGTGTGCCCACGCCACATCCCCCCTCCGGCGACTACCAAAAAACCCGTCGTCTGATGGTATGGGCGGGTGGGTATGACCAATTACACGCATTATTCCTCAACGCTCACCAAAATGAATCCGTTTCTGCTCAATAAAGCGGACCCAGAGAGTGCGCATGAGTGTGTGCGGTGGGCGCGATATTGCGGGTGTTGGGTGGGTGTGGTAGCGGGTATTCTTGTGTGAAGACGCAGAGATATTCACGACGTGGTCCGCTCGCTCGTCAGGCACTGCCATAAATAGGCCGTGTTCGGGGTGCGCGGTGTGGCAGTGGTGAGGGAGGCCCGCGGTACGAGAACTAGGGGGCGGGAACGGATCCGCGTCGAGAGGATTTGGGGGCTCGGTCGGCAGAAACCGATGCGGGGCGTTCAGGAGTGCGCAGGGAGGGGCCATCGATGCGGATGGTAATGCAGCGATGCTGGAGGCGGTCGAGCAAGGCGTCGACGAGCGCTTTATTGGCGAACAACTCGTACCAGTCAGACGGCTCTCAATTCGTTGTGATGATAGTCGATACGCGGCCATAACGCTGGTCCATCAGCCGAAAGAAGGCGTTCGACTGTTCGGGTTTCAGGGTCAGGTAGCCCAGTTCGTCAATCAGCATGGGCTGAGAGCGGGCCAGTTGCGCGAGGAGCTTCGGAGTCGAACGATCAGCGAGCGAGGCGTAGAGTTCGTCGAGCAGCACCTGGGCATTGTAGAAGCGGCCCGCGTGCCATCAGCATGGGCTGAGAGCGGGCCAGTTGCGCGAGGAGCTTCGGAGTCGAACGATCAGCGAGCGAGGCGTAGAGTTCGTCGAGCAGCACCTGGGCATTGTAGAAGCGGCCCGCGTGCCCGTTGAGGCAGGCCTCGCGCAACAGAGCGATGGCAATGCCGGTCTTGCCCGTACCGGGTGGTCCGATAAGCAGGATATTCTCGTTACGGTGCAGGAAGTCGAGCCCGGCCAGGGCGCGGATCTGACTCCGATCCACACCGGGTTGACGATCAAAAGGGAACGAGTCGAGAGTCCAGTGGTCCGATAAGCAGGATATTCTCGTTACGGTGCAGGAAGTCGAGCCCGGCCAGGGCGCGGATCTGACTCCGATCCACACCGGGTTGACGATCAAAAGGGAACGAGTCGAGAGTCCAGTGCCACGGCAGTTTCGCCTGCGTGAGGCGGTAGGCTAAGCGCTTTTCTCGGCGGTGGGCTTCTTCCTCGGCCAGCAATCGCCAGAGAACTTCTGCAGGGGGCGAGCCTTCGTGCTCGGCACGATCCAGTTCCGCATTCAGGGCCGCATCCATGCCGCGAAGACGGAGTTCGGCGAGCCGTTCGTGGATCTGATCACGCATCGTCGTAGGAATCGCCGTTCAGGGCAAAAAACTCGCCAGCCACTTGGTGCAAGATGAGTTTCTCCAGTCGCCCCAGGTCATACAGACCGAAGTGGGCGGCCTGCCGCACAGCGGCCAAGAAGGGCTCTCGGGGGTAAGTGCGCTGGAGCGTCAGCAGCCGTTGCAAGGCGCGCACCCCGCGGCCGCGGCCGCGTTGCTTGAGGGCGCGCGCATAGGCTCCCAGTTCCGGATTGTCGCGCCAGAGTGGTCCTTCTATGTCCGGCATGCGGCTTACGCGAATAGGGATGGGATGATGCGTCGGATCCGTGCTGCGGGCCTGGCGTTGACCGATGAGTCGGGAATGGATCGCTACCGCTGTGCCCCGATGGTGGATGTGGACCTGGGCGGGATATTTGTAGAGGGTTACGGTCTGGCCCACGAGGCGCTCGGGGACCGAGTAGCGGTTCGATTCGAGCGAGACATACCCGCTCAGGTCCACCACCCGATCGCAGACCTCATAGATCGGTGGCAGCGCGATGGGCAGGGGTTGCAAGGTTGGCTTCTCGATCACATAGGCGGCCTCGGGCGACATCCCCAGAACCCGCTTCGGGTTGGCATTGGCCACCTCCCGGCACCAGGCGAACGCTTGGCGGTTCAGGTCGTCGAAATCGGTGAAGCGGCGGCCAGGCAGGAAGTTGGTCTCAATAAAAAAGAACGTTCTCTCGATCCGTCCCTTCCGATCCCTCCCGGCACCAGGCGAACGCTTGGCGGTTCAGGTCGTCGAAATCGGTGAAGCGGCGGCCAGGCAGGAAGTTGGTCTCAATAAAAAAGAACGTTCTCTCGATCCGTCCCTTCCGATCTGGATGCCCGACCCGGTGCGCGCGGAAGGCAAACCCCAGTGTGCGCGCAAAAGCGGCCATCTCGGGGGCCATGATGGCGTCTGCACCAGCGCCGGAGGCGAGCATCACGCTCGTGTTGTCGATCAGGCAGATCGGGCAAACCCCCTCCATGAAACGCGCGGCGTCAAGCAGGAACTGCTTGGCTTCGAAGCGGCTATAGCGGGGGTAATATTGAACGAACAGACGGCGCGAGTAGGCCAATACGAGCCCTGCGCACTGGGCGGTTACGGTCTTGTCACCCAGGGTCACGCGGTGAGGCGAGGTGTCATGTTGCATTTCCTCGCCCGGGCCGAAGGTGTATTCCCCGCGCGCACGGGCGGCGTGCGTAGCCCCGCTTCCCGGACCCAACGCGTCAACGTGCTATACGTGCTATAAGAGATCGTGAGATCGTACTCAGCGGCAAGTAGTTGCTGAACGCGCACCACGTTGCCTTGGGCGCGCGCGAAGGCGGATTGCAAATAGGTGCGGGTCACACCGAGCTTCTGCCGTTCCTTCTCCCCCTCTGCCAGCGGGGCGCGCAGTATCCGGCGAACGGTATTGCGCGATAGCTTCAGCAGCCGACTGATTTCGCGTCGGCTCTGGCCTTGGGCTTGCAGGGTGCGGACGGCATCACGGATCTGGCTGGGGGTCATGGGTCGAGACTCCTGGCTAGGTCGGCCTGCAGGGTATTGAGGGCGATGCGCAGGCCTCTCAGAGCCTTCTGTAAGGGCTCGGGGAACACGGGCGGGTCTCCTATTGACCAGCACGGGCGCAGTCGCTTGATCAAAGCGAGCAGTTGCCGGACATCGGCTAGGCACTGCCCTTCCGGGCCTTCGCGCACACCCGCATCGGCACGCTGCTCGTCGCGAGCGTGCAGGCTTTGAATGAAGAGGCGCGGGTGAGACACCATGTGCTCACGGGCGGCCCGCGGGGCCGTCCGATAATGTTGGAACCAAGTCTGAAGGTCCCGGCTGGACAAGAGGGTCGAATCGAGCGCGCTCAACAATTGAGTCGCATGGTCGGTGTTGGCGCGCGCCAACGGCGCCAACACCCGCGTAGCCGCCCAGGTGGATACCGTACCCTTGCGTACCGCATCCAGCAGTCCGTCGGGCAGACCGCAGACGAGCGCCAGCCGTCGGCTGACCCAACTCACATCGCGACCACTGCGGCGCGCCACCTCGCGCTCGCTCAGACCCTGGCCGTGCACGAGTTCTCGCAGCAGCAACGCTTCTTCGAGGGCCGCTAACGGTCGACCGTGAACACGCGCGAGCACGGTCAGCAAGGCTTGGGCGAGATCGCACGCCCAGGATTCCACACACGCGGTGTCACGCCCGAGTCGGCGCAGGGCCAGGATGCGCCGGTAACCGTCGATGAGGATCAGGCGGTCGCCGCTCTCGTCGCGCACCACGATGCATGGCAGGAGTTGGCCGCTCTGCTCAATCGACCGGGCCAGCACCTCAACCGCCCGCGGTTCCTGCAGGCGGGCGTCGAGAAACCGCAGGTCAAGGCGGTGGAGATCGACTTCCAGTACGGGGGCGACGGTATCCATGACGAAAACGGTACCCGCCTAGCCCGCGAATGCCTATCACGTCCTCTCTTTGCAAGATCGCGATGAAGACGACCAAAAATCTCTAACCCCTTGACAATACGGTCAATTCCACCGTGCACGCGTCACTCTTTGCAAGATCGTTGCCTGGGGCAGGAGAAAGCCGGTAACGACCGGAAACAACAGGGATATTGGCCGTTGACACGCCCATCTTTGCAAGACGGCGACTCTGGTCGCGGCGGGCCTGTTTATCGCGATTATCGCGGGTATAGGCGTCATGGGTCTTTCGGTAAGTCCGCCAATAGTCCGGATGGCGGTCCCGCCAAGCCTCTTGGGCGCGCGCCTGGTTCTCACGATAATCGGGGTCGGTGCGACGCTTGGCACTTTGCCAGCGCTTGCGCCGTATGCACTGACAGGCCGGTGCCGAACAATAGCGTTGGGCGCGGACTTGTGGACGCACCCGAAAGGACCGCCTGCAGGCGGCGCATCGTGCCGTGGGCATTGTGGCTTTCCCCCCTATCGCCAGGAATCCTGGCAGAGAGGATGCCGGGAACCAGGGGCGGGTCAATGCACGACGAGCAGGAATGCCGTAGGACCCGAAGGAAATCCGGGATGACTAGCGCATGCCGTCAACGGCCGTGGGCGGGTCCGTTTGCGTGAGCAGGGGTGGGTTCATTCGCGTAAGCGTCAAGGCATTATTTGTAGCAGAGATGGTCCAGATTCGAGCCACCGTTAGCGATGAGGCTCTTGAGAAAGTAATCCAGATGACAAAAATCGAACCACCGACCAGAGAGTGGTGGGCCGCCTATCCCTTCCCTTGGGCCACTTTTGAATTGGAACTAGGGGTTCGGATCCTTGCTTATAGCAACATCACCAAGCAGTACCAAGACGCCATACAGGAGGCTAGACGCCGAAATGGACGTAACGGTGGTGGACGTCCGCGTCATAACGATGAACGACTTGTCGCCAAAGCAAGAAAACTGATGGAGCGTGGACGAAGTCTACACGACGCGGCCGCAGCGGTCGGCATGAGTGGCGCCACCCTCTGGCGACGGCTGAAGCGATAATGTTTTGGTGGGTTGTTAGGGCAGGGTCTTCAGGCTTTCGTGTGGGTAAGGAGGGTATTGGGCTTGCATCAGGCGCCCCCGCAGGCAAGTATGGTACCCCTATGCGTGACACTGAACTGTACCAAAAGCTCTTGGGATTTACGGCGCCGTGGCGAGTCACGGCAGTGGCGGTACAAGAAGCCTCAAGGGATACGCCGCTGGGTGAGATTACGGTGCGCGTGGGGTGGCCGCCAGACGTGCCGCTACACTGCCCTGAGTGTGAGGCCGTGGTCCCCGGTTACGATACCCGTCCGCGACGCTGGCGTCATCTGAATACGATGCAATGGAAGACCTTCATCGAGGCTGACGTCCCGCGGGTCAACTGTCTGAAGTGTGGGGCCCAACAGATCCCGGTCGTCTGGGCCGAGGACGGGAGTCGCTTTACCGAACTCTTTGGAGCCTATGCCATTCAGGTGTTGCAAGCGGTGCGCAGCAAGGTGCAAGCCCAATGGCTGACGGCACTCTCCTGGGACCAGGTGGACCGGGTCATGGGCCGTGCAGTCACACGCGGCGTGGCACGGCGATCGTTGGAAGGGTTGCGCTACGCCGGCCTTGACGAGAAGAGCTTCGGCAAGGGTCACGATTACGTCTCGGTGCTGCACGACCTCGAGGGCCGACGAGTGCTTGAGGTGGTGCCCGAACGCACCCGGGAGGCCGCCAATACGCTCTGGACAGCGATTCCTGAGCCTCAACGCCTAGGGCTTTCCGCGGTGGCCATGGATATGTGGGTGCCTTATCTTGAAGCCACCCGCGTAGCGGCTCCGCAAGCCCTGATCGTACATGACAAGTTCCACTGCGCGAAGGAATTGAACAAGGCGGTTGATCTCGTGCGTCGGCGCGAGCACCGAGAACTCCAAGCCCAGGGCGAGGAGACGCTCACGAAGACCCGATATCTTTGGCTGAAGAACCCATTGAACTGGACAGATCGCCAGCGTGAGCGTTTCCAGACACTCAAAGTCGATGCGCTGAAAGTGGGCCGTGCCTGGGCCATCAAGGAGGCGTTCTCCGACTTCTGGGATTACCGGTATACCGGATCGGCCAGATCGCCAGCGTGAGCGTTTCCAGACACTCAAAGTCGATGCGCTGAAAGTGGGCCGTGCCTGGGCCATCAAGGAGGCGTTCTCCGACTTCTGGGATTACCGGTATACCGGATCGGCCCACAAGTTTTTCGACCGTTGGTACTTCTGGGCAACCCACTCGCGACTACCGCCCATCATGGCCGCCGCGAAGACTCTTAAGCGCCATCTGCCGGGGTTACTCGCCACCACGAAACATCGTTCCCCTACGCCGCCGCAGAGGGCATGAATGCCCAGATCCAACTCCTCAAAGCCAACGCCCGCGGCTATCGGAATTTCACCCAATATCGCATCGCGATTCTCTTCCATTGCGGGAAGCTTGACCTTTATCCAGCAGGGTGTCCGTCATGAGACTTTTATGGGCTACCCACACGAAACCCGGAAGAGCCTTAGGGCACTGCGCAAAAGGCTAGCCAATCTGCTAGCCAATTGTGTTTTTGTGAGGGGATACTAACTCCTAACTTGCTGTTTTATATGGTGGGCCGTGCTGGGTTCGAACCAGCGACCACCTGATTAAAAGTCAGATGCTCTACCGACTGAGCTAACGGCCCCAAAAGCCGGTCATTATTGTGATTGCCGCAACCCCTGTCAAATCACGATCGCCGGGTCCGGAACACCCGCCTCGGCAAAACCCTTGGCACGCAGGCGGCAGGCATCACAGGTCCCGCAGACCCGCCCGGCATCATTCGGGGCATAACACGAAAGGGTCAGCCCGTAATCGACGCCAAGGTCGAGGCCGGCGCGGATGATCTCGGCCTTCGTAAGACGCAACAAGGGCGCGCGGATATGAAATCGCCCCCCCTCGACACCGGCCCGGGTGGCAAGATTGGCGAGCGTCTCGAACGCCGCCAGATACTCTGGTCGGCAGTCGGGATAACCGGAGTAGTCGACGGCATTGACACCGATAAAGAGATCGCGGGCGCCGAGCACCTCGGCCCAGCCGAGGGCAACCGCCAGAAACACCGTGTTGCGGGCTGGTACATAGGTCACAGGAATACCGGTCGTAGGCGCCTGGGGTACGGCTAGCCCAAGGTCGGTCAGGGCCGACCCGCCAATAAAACCGACACCCAAGGTGGCAACCCTGTGCTCGTGGGCACCGCCTGCGACAGCGACCGAGGCGGCCGCCTTCAACTCACCCTTGTGGCGCTGCCCATAGTCGAACGACAGCGCGTGACACTGAAACCCCTGTTCGCGCGCAAGGGCCAGTGTCGTTGCCGAATCAAGGCCACCGGATAGTAGAACGACGGCCTTTTTGTCATCGGCCACGGACATCCCCCCACAAGACCTTGTGCAGCTGGATCTGAAAACGCACCGGGAGCCGGTCGCGCAATATCCAATCAGCGAGCTCGCGCGGCGCGAGGCCGTCATGGACCGGGGAGAACAGCACATCGCAGCGGCCGGCAAGGCCATACTGCTCCACGATCCCCCGCGACCACTCGTAGTCATCTGCGTTAGTGATCACGAACTTCACCTGATCAATGGCACGCAACCGCTCGATGTTCTCGTAGGCATTGCGTGCCGACTCCCCGGAACCCGGCGTCTTCAGATCGAGCACCACGGCCACCCGCGGATCGACGTCGTGCGTGGCCAGCGCCCCACTCGTCTCGAGCGAGACCTCATAACCCCGATCACAGAGCCCTTGTAACAGCGGCAAAACGGTGGGCTGCGCCAGCGGCTCGCCGCCGGTCACGGTCACGAAGCGCGGGGAGTAATGGCTCACTTCCTCAAGGATGCTCTCGACCGAGCGGCGCTCCCCTCCGTGAAAGGCATAGGTCGTATCGCAGTAACGACAGCGCAACGGACAGCCGGTAAGGCGCACAAACACCGTAGGCCAGCCGACGGTACGGGCCTCTCCCTGCAGGGAATAGAAGATTTCGGTGATACGGAGGTCCCGCAGCATGGACTTATTCTACCGCGACCCCATGCGCGATGCGATGATCGCCCCGGAATCCCTTATTTCTTTCCCTTGGTCCCGAGATTCGTCAGGGAATTGTGCGCAACCTGGGCCGCCATGGCCTTCGGGTATTGGGCGATCAGCGCCTTCCAGATGGTCCGTGCCTTGTTCGGGTGCCCCTGCCATTTGGCGATATAGCCCATCTTCAAAAGCGCGTTCGGCACCTTCCTGCTCTTTGGATACCGCGTCACAAGCGTCTTGAAGGCCTTCTCGGCATGGGGATAATCGCGCTCCACATAGTCCGTCTCCGCCACCCAATATTGGGCCTTGGCCGCCCGCTTGTCTTTTGGATAAGCCTGCAGGAAGGCCTGAAACGCGGCGACCGCGTGTCGGTAACGCCCGGTCCGCAAAAGATTGAAGGCCTTGTTGTACATCTCCTTGGCCGGCTTGTGCTGACTGCTCACGGCTGACCCCGCGCTGGTCGACGGCTGCGAACCGGCGGTCGATGCACTCGCCGGCGCGCCCTTGCCGGTTGCAGGCGGCGCGGCCGCGGCATTGTTGTCCGGAGGAATGACGACGATCCCCGCCCCGCCACCCGCGGCACCAGACCCCGGTACGGCCTGGGGCGCTGTCACAGCCGGCGGGCTCGGTGGCGCCCCCGGTGCGGCCTTCCCGGCCTGAAGATCGCGCAGTCGCCGATCAAAATGGCCAAAAAATGCCTGCTGCTGCTGACGCAGGCGACTAATTCTGTGGTTTTCGATCTCGACTTGATTCTCGATACTGCGAAGCTGCTCGCGTATCCCACGCAGCGTCTCCAGAAGACTCAGGAGGCCCGCTCGCGAGGACGGATTCGCCCCATTGGTGGGGATGGAGATGATGGGCGGTTCGCGGTCATGAGCGACAGCGGGGACCACAATGATCCCCGCCAACGCCAGCGCTGTCCCCCAAAGAACCCCGGACCGCGCGCCCATGAGGCCTACTTGCTAGCGAAATACTTGTAGTTGAAATAGACGCGGCGATTCTTGGCCCACGCCTGCGGATTGTGGCCCAGAGCCAGCGGGCGCGACTTCCCAAAGGAGATCGTCGCAAGCTGGCTACCGGACACGCCCAGGACCTCGAGCATGTGCTTTACGGCGTCGGCGCGGCGCCAGCCGAGCGCCATGTTGTACTGCGCCGTGCCACGCTCGTCGGTATTGCCTTCCAGGCGCACGCGCACGTTGGGATGAGCCTCGAGATAGCTGGCGTTCTCTTTTACGATCTTGCGGTTCGGGCCACTGATCGCCGAGCTATTGGTACGGAAATGCACCATGTGAGAAAAGCTGTTCAGGGTCGGGCCTTTATGGGCGCTGGCCATCCCAGCCCCCTGCATGCTGCTACCCTGCCCCGCGCCGCTTGCCTGGGTCATACCGCGCGATGCCGTGGCCGACGCCGCATGCGGCTTTACTGCCTCTTTGCCCGCGCAACCCGCCAGAGCGGCGAGCCCGACTGCGACGAGCATGCCTTTATTCATTTTCATTACACCACTCCTTTCCTTTAACCATTGATAGTAGTCACGGGTGACGAAATGGCGACCATGCAGGATCAGTGACATCCCCCCCTCTTAACCCTAGTATACGATGCCCGCGCCCGTTTAGTGAAACCGTGGCCAGAACCCTATGCCCCCCAACCACCGTGCTATAGAGTATTTCCTGCCCGTTTGGTGCAAACGTCGGGGATTCATCAAGGCTTGTGGCAGTCAGAATCTCCAGGGTCGAGTCCGCCAGCTCAAACACCGCTGCATGATACTGGCCCGCGCGTCGACTTACCAGCGTCAGCCATTTGCCATTGGGGGAAAACGACGCACCGGCATTGTAACGACCGCGGAAGGTCAGGCGCCGCTTATGGCCCCCATCGGCGGTCATTTCATAGATTTGAGGTCCACCGCTGCGGTTCGATGTAAACACGATATGGCCGCCGTGCGGTGACCAGGCAGGCTCGGTGTTGATGCTCGGGCCGAAGGTGAGTTGGCGCAGCCGTCCGGTCACCAGATTCATCACATAGATCTCGGGATACCCGGTCTTCGACAAGGACAACGCCAGGTGGGTGCCATCCGGAGCAAACGATGGCGCACCGTTCAGCCCATGAAAAGCGGCCACTCGTCGGATGTGTCCCGTGGCGACGTCCTGCACATACACGGCCGGCCAACCGGTCGCGAACGATACATAGGTCAGGCGCCGTCCATGGGGCGACCAGCGCGGCGACATGATGGGTTCATGCGAGCGCAGAATGACGTGCACCCCGTGCCCCTCGGCATCCGCCACCTCGAGCTTGTAGAGAAAATGGCCGGGCGGCCCGTCGGGATACATGGTAATGAACGCAATGCGTGTATTGAACACCCCGCGCACGCCCGTCCAATGCTGATAGACGATATTGGCGATGGCATTGCCTACGGCGCGCAGCTGACCGGGGGCCACGACATACCGCAGGGCCTTGAGCTGGGCCTCCTTATTGACGTCATAGAGCCGAAAGGCCACAGCGACGCGCCCATTCGGCTGTCTCTCGATATGCCCGATCAAAAGGCCCGCCGCCTTCAAAAGGCGCCAGTCATTGAAATGACCCTCGACCTGGCGGTCGTGGTGAGGTTTGGCCAGATAATCGCGGCTTGGCAGAACATCAAACCATCCGCTGCCATCGAGATCCTTGGCAATGACCACGGACGGCCGGAGGTTCTGGGGCCAAGCCTTCTCGCCCTTGAAAGGCACGATGGCGATCGGGAATTTTTGCCCGTAGCCGTGGTTGATGTGAATCGTGACGGCCCGTGCCGTAAGCGGCATGGTCGCCAATATGGTCAATAGAACTGCGAAACCCGATCCGAGACGATTCATGGCGAAGATCCCTTTGGTGCCGTAAAGACGAAAGTCAACGGGTTCAAGTACTGAAGCTTGGTTGCCGAGTGTGGGACCGGCAACGGTGCGGCATTATAGATCGCCGCAATCACGGAACGGTCGAACACGGAGTTACCGCTCCCCTGAACGATACGGGCGCTCACGACCTGCCCCCCGGCTATGAGCCGAACCCTTACGGTGCAGTGCAGCCCCTTGGATTGCGGAACGGCGACCCAGGCCGCACTCACTCGCGCCTCTATGAGCGCCTTGTAACGACTCACGACCCCTCGGGCCGCGGCGGCGGCCCGGGCGGCGGCCCTCTGCCGGGCACGCGCCGCCGCCTGCGCGACCTCGCGCTGCAATTTCGCGCGCGCACGCACGGCGGCCGCCCGTTCCTGCGCCTTCAGGCGCTTGTGGGCAGCCGCCCGCGCGGCTTGTTCGGCGCGGGCGCGGGCCTCGGCCTGCGCCCTGGCCTTAGCCTTGGCGAGCGCCTGGGCCCTGGCCACGGCCTGGGCCCTGGCCTCAGCTTGGGCCCTGGCCTCAGCTTGGGCCCTGGCCTCGGCCTTAGCCTTGGCGGCTGCCTGGGCACGGGCCACAGCCTGCGCCTTTGCGCGCGCCTCCCGTAGCGCCTTTTGGCGGGCGCGCTGGGCCGCGAGCTGGGCCTTGGACGGACCCTTGTGGACCGCGGGTCGGGGGGCCGGCGGGGCCACGCGCGGCTGCGGAATAGGTGGTGTGGGGCGAAGCGCCGGGCGGGGGCCGACCATAAAAGCGTGGATCACATGGGGACCGGTCTTTACGACATAGGAGGTATCGAGCTCGCTCCAACGAAAACTCACCACCAGAAACGCGATCACCGCCAGATGTACGAGCAGCGCATAGACGGCTGCGCGCGTGCGTCCCGGCGCTTCTCGGGTCCGGCCGGCCATGATCAGTGTCCGCGGGTCTTGGTCATAAGTCCCACGCTCGGGGCGCCGGCCTGCTGCAAAAGCACCATGGCCGCCACCACATCCTGATACGGCACGGCCCGGTCCCCGCGAATCAGGATCGGTGTATGCGGGCGCAGCCGCAAGAGGCGGCGCGTACGTTGCTCCAATGCCTTGGGTGTAACAGGATGCCCGTCAAGAAAGTACCGCCCGGCGGCATCGACCGTGACGATCAATACCGCGCGATGGGGATTGGGAATCGCGCGCGCCGCCGCCTGCGGAAGCTTGACCTTGACGCCGCGCTTCAATACCGGTGCCGTGATCATGAAGATCACGAGCAGCACGAGCATGACGTCGACATAGGGGACGACGTTGATCTGGCTCATGAGCCGGGTGCGCGGGCGGCGGTAACGTCTCATGTCGGGGCCTTGGCCACATACGCCTGACGCTGCAAGACGCTCGAGAACTCTTCCAGGAATATCTCATAACGCGATGCCAGGCGGTCCGTATCGTCGGCGTAACGGTTATAGGCAATGACCGCGGGGATTGCCGCGAAAAGCCCCATCGCGGTGGCGACCAGGGCCTCGGAGATGCCTGGGGCCACATGCGCCAGGGTCGCCTGCTGCATGTTCCCGAAGGACTGGAAGGCCGACATGATCCCCCACACCGTACCGAACAGGCCTATATAGGGGCTCGTGGAGCCCACGGTGGCAAGAAACGAGAGGTTGGTGGCCAAATAGTCTGTTTCGCGGGTCAGCGCCACGCGCATCGCCCGCTGCACCCCCTCGATGATGTCCATGGGCAATATGCCCTTTTGCTTTTCGAGTCGCGTGTACTCCCGAAAGCCCGCCACGAATACGCTGGCGTTCCCGGCGAGCTTATCCTCGTTGCGCGCGAGTTCCGCATACATATGATTCACATTCGCGCCGCGCCAGAAGGTGTCCTCGAAGCGCTCGGCATCCCGATAGGCCTTCTTCAGAATGAACCATTTCCGAAAGATCATCGTCCACGATATGACCGAGACGACGAGCAGAATCAACATCATGAGCTGCACGACAAGGCTTGCGTGGTCCACCATGGACCAGAGGGTTATCCCTTGATGGGAAGCGGCGACTCTCAAGATACTCTCCTTTACGGGGCGGATGCCTCCGCCAAAACCTGCATCAATTCACGAGGCAACCGGCGGGGCGCGAAGGTTCGCGCATCCACACAGACCACGCCCACCTCTCCCGCGCACACACATTCCGTTCCGCGCCAACAACCCTGCCGGAACGCAAGGCTTGCCCCGCGGATCGAGATCGGATCGGCCGTGACGCGCAGTACATCATCCAGGCGCGCCGGTGCCTGAAACCTGACGTCCACCGATCGTACCGCGAATAAGACATGCGCCTTCGATGCCAGTTCATGCGGTCCACCGACCCTCGCCCGCAACCATTCATTGCGCGCGCGCTCCATGAAGCGTAGGTAGTTCGCGTAATACACGACCCCCGCGGCATCCGTGTCCTCGTAGTACACCCGAAGTTCGATCGCGAACGCCTGGGACCGGGCTTCGGCGCCGCTCACGGGCCATCCCCGGGCGGCGTCGCCAACCCGAAGAGATGGTAAGCGCGGGGCGTGGCCATGCGCCCGCGCGGGGTGCGCATCAGATAACCCTTCTGGATGAGAAAGGGCTCGATCACGTCTTCGATCGTGCCGCGCTCCTCGCCGATGGCCGCCGCGAGATTATCGACTCCGACGGGACCACCCTGAAAAGTATCGGTCACCGCCCACAGCAGACGGCGGTCGAGACTATCCAGACCGCGATCATCGACGTCAAGCATCTTCAAGGCCTCCTTGGCGACGGTCTCGGTCAGAAGACCATCCCCGCGCACCTGGGCGAAGTCACGGGCACGCTTCAAAAGCCTGTTGGCGATACGCGGCGTGCCACGCGCGCACGAGGCCAGGGCGCGCACCCCGGCATCCTCGGCAGACATCCCAAGGAGACCCGCGGAGCGTGTCACGATGCGCGCCAGATCCTCCACCTCATAGAACTCGAGCCGCTCGACGATACCGAAGCGATCGCGCAGGGGAGAGGTCAGAAGCCCGGCGCGGGTGGTGGCGCCGATCAGTGTAAAGGGTGGCAGATTCAGTTTGATGGAGCGCGCCGCCGGGCCCTCGCCGATCAGGATATCGATCTCGAAATCCTCCATGGCCGGATAGAGCACCTCCTCGACCACCGGGCTCAAGCGGTGGATTTCATCGATGAACAAGACATCGTGGGCCTTCAGGTTGGTGAGCAGGGCGGCCAGATCGCCGGCCCGCTCCAGCACCGGACCCGAGGTCTGGCGCAAAGAGGCCCCCATCTCCGAGGCAATGATGTGCGCGAGGGTCGTCTTGCCAAGCCCCGGCGGACCAAAGAGCAGGACATGATCCAACGACTCCTGGCGGGCACGCGCAGCGGCCAGGAAGATCTCGAGCTTTTCCCGAAGACGCGCCTGGCCGATGTAATCGGCCAGGCGTTGCGGGCGCAGTCGGACTTCCTGCGCGCGCTCCTGCGTAGACCCGTCGAGCGAGACCAGCCGTTCGGTTTCGATCATCGCACCATTCCCCTGAGTGCCTCGCGGATCAGTGTCTCGCCCGAGGCCGCCGGCCCCGCAACCTTCTCGGCCCGCTCCACCGCGGCCTGCGCCTCGCGCTCATTGTAACCGAGCGTCTGCAATGCACAGACCGCCTCATCGCGGCGACTTGTCACCGTTCGTCCGCCAGACGGCACCTTTCCGCTCAGTTCCACGAGCAGGCGCTCGGCGGTCTTGCGGCCGATCCCTGGCACGCGCGTAAGCCGCGCCACGTTCCCGTCATGCACGCACGCCCCCAGTTCCTCGTCGGTGAGTCCCGACAGCAGCGCCAGGGCCACGCGGGGACCAACACCGTTGACCTTTAGGAGCAGCCGGAACCAGGCACGGCGCTCGGCCGTGAGAAATCCATACAGGAGGTGCGCGTCCTCGCGCACCAGGAGATGCGTATACAAGACCACTTCCCCGGCCGCCGGCAATTCGCCGAAGGTCGAGAGCGGAAGATCCACCTCATAGGCCACACCCTGGACCTCGAAAAGCACTTGAGGGGGGGCGCGCTCTATCACCATGCCGCGCAATCGGCCGATCATGGGGATATCGCCCGGATCCGCGACTGGAGACCCTGGCTCTCGTGCAGGTGGCAGAGGGCGCAGGCCAGGGCATCGGCGGCATCCGCCGAGGGCCGCGCCGACAGCCCCAACAAGGCGCGCATCATGTGCTGCACCTGACCCTTGTCGGCATGACCCACCCCCACCGTCGCCTTCTTGATCTGCAGGGCCGTGTACTCGTGGACATCGAGGCCGGCGCCGGCAAGGGCGACCAGCGCCGCCCCGCGCGCCTGACCAAGCTTCAGGGCGCTATCGGGATTGCGGGCAAAGAACACCCTCTCCACCGCGCATACATCCGGCCGATAGCGCTCGACCACCTCGGCGAGTCCGGAGAAGATCCGGTGCAGGCGTTCGGCCACGGTCCCGGATATCGAGACCACGACGCCGCAGGCCACATAGGCCGGCCGCCCCCCTTGATCGTCGACGATACCAAACCCCGTGCGCCGCGATCCGGGGTCCACACCCAAGACGCGCATCACGCGCCCCCCTTAAGCCGATTCCTCCATGAAGGCCGCATTGGTATAGACCGTCTGGACGTCATCAAGGTCCTCCAGCGCCTCCAGAAGCTTCATCACCCGCTCCGCATCCTCGCCGGCCAGCGCCACATCGGTCAGCGGCCGAATCACGGTTTCCGCCGAAGACGGCGTGAGGCCACGCTGCACGAGCCCTTCGCGGACGCTCATCACCTTGTCGGGCGCGGTCAGCACCTCGATCCCCTCGCCCGGCACCGCCGCAATATCGTCCGCGCCGGCGTCCAGCGCGGCCTCCAGCAAGGCCTCCTCGTCCCCATCCGGAAACATCAGCACGCCGCGCTTCTCGAACAGATAGGCGACCGACCCCTCCGTTCCCAGGTTCCCGCCGTGCTTGCTGAATGCATGCCGCACCTCGCCTGCGGTGCGATTGCGGTTGTCCGTGGTGCATGCCACCAGCACCGCGGCACCGGCCGGTCCGTAACCCTCGTACTGGATCTCCTCGTAATGGGCACCCTCCAGTTCGCCCGTGCCGCGCTTTATGGCCCGCTCGATATTGTCCTTGGGCATGTTTTGCCCCAACGCCCGATCGATCGCGAGCCGCAGCCGCGGGTTATGGGATACGTCGCCGCCGCCCACGCGTGCGGCAATCGTGATCTCGCGGATCAACTTCGTGAAGACCTTGCCGCGCTTGGCGTCCTGAACGCCCTTGCGAAACCGAATATTGGCCCATTTGCTATGCCCGGCCATACACTTATCCCCTTAATCCCCAAAGCGCCCGTATGCGAGATAGGTGCGGATGACGCGCGCGCTCAAACGACTCATGACGAGGCCCGCATGTGACAGCGGCAACGCTACCGCATCGCGTGCGCCCCGTAAACGGGTCTCGCATGCCCGAAGGACGCCATCGTGCGCCCCTCCCGCCAACAAACACCGCGCCAAACCGTATGGTTTGAGGCCGGTCACTACACCAAGCCGCGGTATCGCACCGAGCCGCAGGCCATGGACCAGGACCGGGGCCGCGATCCCGAACAATCCGCGCAAGGCGGGACAACGGTAGAGCCGCCGCGCCGCGCGGCTCCCCCGAAAGGGCGTGCCCAGAACCACGGCCCGCTCATAGGCCTGCGGATGATACCGACAAAAATCCGCGACGACGATGCCCCCGAGGCTGTAGCCGACGACATGATGGGCGCCGCTCGAGGCCATGAAACGCGCCAGCGCCTCACGCGCCGCCGGCAACGCCGTGGTGCGCGCGTCATACCGGTAGAGGATCGCCCGCAGACCCTGACGCCGCAGCCGCCAAGCCAGCAGCCAGAGCGCCGGCCGGCCAAACCACAAACCGGGCACCAGAACCACTTTTTCGTTACGAGGGCAGGAATCCCCGCTCACGACCCAGGACCTCCAGGGCCCAGCGGTTGCTCGCCGAGGTCACTCGCGCCACGGCCGCCGGCCACGCGAGCCATTCGTACTCCACATGCTCGACGGGCCGCAGCGCGACCGGCACCCGTTCCGGCAGCTCCAGCGAAAAGACGTGCTCGGTATTGTGTACGGTACCCGGACGATAGCGGTGCCGCCATTGCGGGAAGATCTCATAGCAGTGACTCACCCCCCAATCGCGCCAACCGGTCTCGGCCATAATGCCGGTCTCCTCAAAGAGCTCCCGGCAGGCCGTCACGAACCGGTCGTCCTCACACCACTCAAGACTGCCGGTCACAGACTGCCAGAACTCGACATGGTCGGCCCGGCGCAACAACAATACCTCGCCCGGGGTGGTAAAGATCACCACCAGGACCGATTCCGGTCGCTTGAAAGACGACGGCCCGCCGGCGGCCATATCAGGCCCGAGGGGCGGTACTCAAAAGCGCCAGGTCCGCGAGTTGCTGGGCGGAGACCGTCGACGGGGCCTCGGTCAGGGGGCAGGTCGCCTTCTGGGTCTTGGGAAAGGCAATGACATCGCGGATCGACTCGGCACCCGCCAGCAGCGCGCACAGACGATCGACCCCGAACGCGAGCCCGCCGTGAGGGGGCGCCCCGAAGCGCAAGGCGTCGAGCAGGAACCCGAATTTCTCGCGCGCCGTGGCGGCGTCGATCCCCAGCACCCCGAAGACCTGCTCCTGCAGCCGGGATTCGTGGATACGGATCGAGCCACCGCCCACCTCGGTGCCGTTAAGCACCAGATCATAGGCGCGTGCGCGTACCCGTCCCGGATCGGTCAGGAGATGGCTTAAGTCATCAGACCGCGGGGCGGTGAATGGATGATGCATGGCCTGAAAGCGCTTATGCTCCTCATCGTATTCGAGCAGGGGGAAATCCACCACCCATAGGAGTTGCCAGCCCCCCGCCACCAGTCCGCGATCGGACCCGACGCGCAGGCGCAAGGCGCCCATCGCCTCATTCACGACGCGCGCGCTATCAGCCCCGAAGAACAACAGGTCGCCCGCCTGCGCCTTCGTGCGCATCAGGATCTCGCGCACCACGGCACCGCCCAGGAATTTCAGGATCGGCGACTGCAGGCCGTTTTCCGCAAGCGGATCATTCACCTTGATGTAGGCAAGCCCCTTGGCGCCATATCCCGCCACGAATGCCGCATAGTCGTCCAACGCCTTGCGTGACAGATCCGCCCCGCCCGGTACGCGCATGGCCACGACCCGCGCCTTCGGATCCTGGGCGGCGGCGGCAAACACCTTGAATTCAACCTCGCGCACAAGATCCGATATTTCCACAAACTGAAGAGGGTTGCGAAGATCCGGCTTGTCGCTGCCAAAGCGGTGCTGCGCCTCGTCAAACGTGAGCCGCGGCAGGGGTGTCGGGATATCCACCCCGATCGTCTCGCGAAACACGGCCTTGACGAGTCCCTCCATGAGATCGAGGATGGCCTGCTCGTCGAGAAACGAGGTCTCGATATCAAGCTGCGTAAACTCCGGCTGGCGGTCGGCGCGCAGGTCCTCGTCGCGGAAACACCGTGTCACCTGATAGTAGCGCTCGAAGCCCGCCACCATCAGTATCTGTTTGAAGAGCTGCGGCGACTGCGGCAGTGCAAAAAAGTGCCCCGGGTGGGTACGGCTCGGCACGAGATAGTCGCGCGCGCCTTCCGGGGTGGAGCGTGTCAACATGGGGGTCTCGATCTCGAGGAAATCGTGATCCTCGAGATAGCGGCGCGCGGCGCGAATCAGGCGATGGCGCAGATGGAAATTGTCGCGCATGGCCGCGCGCCGCAGGTCAAGGTAGCGATACTTGAGACGCACGGCCTCGCCGATGTCGGGCTCGTCCAGCGGAAACGGCAAGGCATCGGCGGTATTCAGGACCACAAGCCCGGTGGCGTCGATTTCGAAGGCCCCGGTGGGCAGTGCCGAATTCTCGGTCCCCGCCGGACGTCGCCGCAAGATCCCGCTAACCTCGAGCACGTATTCGCTGCGCAACTCCTCGGCGCGCGCAAACACCTCCGGGCGGGCGGGATCGAAGACCACCTGGACTAGGCCGCCGCGGTCACGTAGATCCACGAACAGGATGCCGCCATGATCGCGCCGGCGCTGCGCCCAGCCGCAGACCACCACCGCCGCGCCGGCTCCGAGCGCAGGCAATTCTCGACTCAAATGTGTACGCATAGGACCCTAGGCCGTCGCCCTCTTGGACGCCGGGGCGGCGTCCTTCCTCGGAAGGCCGGGAACGACCATACCCATGGAGAGGATCATGCGCAAGCCCTCGTCGACACTCATGCGCAACTCCACGATGTCCTTTTTCGGGACCATGAGAAAGAAGCCCGAGGTGGGATTGGGGGTCGCGGGCACGAACACGCTTACGAGGTCGGTACCCAGCAGGGCGGCGGCCTCGGGCAGGCCCTCGCCGGTCAGGAACGCGAGCGTCCAGCTCCCGGGGTGCGGATAGGGCACGAGAACGACGGTGCGAAACGAGTTCCCGGTCCCGGACATGAGCGACTCCAGGAGCTGCTTCACGCTCGAATACACGGATCGCACCAAGGGGATGCGCGCAAGCAGCGCTTCACCTGCCGCCAGCAGCCACTGACCTATGACATTGGCGGCCACCACCCCGGTCGCGATGACCGCGACCAACACGAGCAGTATGCCAAGGCCCGGGATGTCACGGCCCAGCCAGTGCCCCGGCTGCATGTCGGCCGGCAACACCCCGAGCAGACGATTGGCGAAATCGATGAGCGATTCGACCGCCAGGAACGTGACCCCGAGCGGCACCCAAACGAGCAGGCCGGCCGTCAGATACCGCCGAAACCGCCCCATTTAATGGCAGCCGCAGCCGCCTCCCGCGCACGCCGCCGCCGGGGCCTCGTCTTTGGCCTTGTCATCGCCCTTGGCCTTGCCCTTATCGCGAAAGTCCGTCGCATACCACCCCGACCCCTTCAGCTGAAAGCCCGGCGCCGAAATGCGCTTTTTCAGGGCCGGCTTGTGACAGGCCGGGCACTCGGTAGCCAGTTCCCCTATCTTTTGCATAATCTCGGCATGCTGGCCGCAGGCATCACACACATACTCGTAGATCGGCATAAAACCTCGCAAAAACCGTTAGCCCAACGCCCGTGATATGGGGCCGGAGGCGGAAGAAATCAACGGCGATAGTATAGCGAAAACCGCGGCATCCGGCACGTCATAGGCGCAAACCCGGGAAAAACACGCAAAACGCCTTTCCCTTGGGATTTTTTATGCTAAGTTAACGGCGTTGTTCCCAAACCATCAAATAGGACACCCATGGCAACGAAAAACAAGGCCCCAAGCAAAAAAGCGACCAAGAAACCGATGTCGAAGTCGGAGCTCTTGTCCCACTTGGCGGACAAAACGAACCTGAAGCGCAAGGAGGTCAGTGCGGTATTCGACGAACTGGTCACCGTCATAAGGCGCGATATCAAGGGGGGACCGGGGGTATTCAACTTGGCGGGCCTCATGAAGATCAAGGTGGTCCGCAAGCCGGCCACGCGCGCGCGCAAGGGGATCAATCCCTTCACGAAGGAGGAGATGGTCTTCAAGGCCAAACCCGCGCGCAATGTGATCAAAATCCAGCCGCTGAAGACCCTGAAGGGGATTTTCTAAAGCCCGGAGGGCGGCGAGGACGGACGGCGCCCATGCCGCCCGTCCTCGCTCTCGGGGGAGCGGCGGTCGTTTCGCCCTGCCCCGACCGGCCAGGGAAGATCGCGCCACGCGGCGGGGCGATGGCCATCGTGCGCCCGAAGCTTGCCCCGACACACAAATCTCACCTATCCACGTCACACGCCCCGTCGGCCTCATCCATATCGCGAATCGCGGCATCGCTTGCCACCTCCACCGTCACCGAACGAACATGCCGCAGGGTGCGGGATACAAACCGCACCGCCGCACTCAGATCCCTCCACGAACGCGGCTTGCCATTGCGGTTCAAGAGGAGGGCCCCCTGGTTCGTCCCCTGCGGCTCGATGAGCATGCGATACCAGATCCCACCCCGCTGCCGTATCGGCACCAGGCGCACGGTTATGGGAATCTTGCTCTTCCCGAGCCAAACGAGATCGGAATGTTGTGTGGTGAGCATTTACGACGAACGACCTCTCCTTGAGGGTTGGGCTGCGCCAAAACATCGTTTTGCCACACAAACCGCGCGTTTGCCATGCTCGACAACGACTTCCATGATGCCTGCCGCCAACATTGGATGTTTGGTATACGCACTACGCAACGTTGGTATAATCCCGTGCGCGGCGGGAGGCGTAGCACAAGCGGCGAACAGGCTTACCATGGGCTCAGTGGGGTCGGGCCATTGAATATCAAGCCCAAGGCCGTAAGATAGGGACCGAGCACGAGGATAGAGAGCGAAACGCCGGGAGTCGTCATGGTTAGTTGGGGTGCCATAGCCCAGCAAATATCGCAGGTGACAGGCAAGCCCTTCATGGCGCGCGTGGTCCGCGAGGCGCATGTATCGGCCCTGAATCACACGACGATACTAAGCGACGACACGGAGTCGTACTTCGTCAAACACAATGCTCCGGGCTTTATCGAGATGTTTCGCGCCGAGGCCCTGGGGCTCCATGAAATTGCCAACACCCTCACCGTGCGCGTCGCCCGACCGGTCTGCTGGGGCGCCACCGACGAGATCTCCTATCTTGTCCTGAACCATTTCGATCTGTCCGCGCGTACCCAGTCGGATGATATCGAGCTGGGTCATACGCTGGCGGCCCTGCATGCCCGCCACTCGCCCTACTTCGGCTGGTACCGTGACAACACCATAGGGACCACGCCGCAGATCAACACGCCGCACGCCGACTGGGCGGCGTTTTTTCGTGACCGCCGCATCCTTTTTCAGCTCGACCTCGCCCGCGAGAACGGCCACGATGGCGTCCTTCAGGAGCTTGGCCACAAAGTGGTCGAGGTGATACCGATACTGCTGGAGAACCACAAACCGACCCCGAGCCTCCTCCACGGAGATCTCTGGTCGGGCAATTGTCTCGCCAACGACGAGCGCCCCATCGTCTTCGATCCGGCGGTGTATTATGGGGACCGAGAGGCCGACCTCGCCATGACCGAGCTCTTTGGCGGGTTTTCTCCGGAGTTCTATGCGGCCTATGACGAGGCCGCTCCGCTCGAGAACGGATACCAAGTGCGCAAAACGCTCTACAATCTGTACCATGTACTGAACCACCTGAACCTCGCGGGTGGGGGCTATCTGGGTCAGGCGCAACGCATGATGGCGCAGCTGCTGGCCGAGATCGGGCATTAACCAACCACCTTCCCGGAAGACCCGGGTGGGTACGGAGAGGCGCCATGTTAGTCAAAGACGTAATGACCACCAATGTTCGGACCGCCCGTGGCGATACGCGTATTCGCGACGTGGCGATTTTGATGTGCTTTCACCGCATCAGCGGCCTGCCAGTCGTGAACGACGACGGCGCGATCGTCGGTGTGATTTCCGAAAAGGATGTCTTGCGGGCCATGTACCCCAAGGTCGACGAGGCCTTGCGACTCGCCCAGACGCCGCACTTCGAGGAATTGGAGGCCGAGTACCGCGACGTACTGAACCTGCATGTCGACAGCCTCATGAGCAAGCGCGTGTTCACGGTGGCCCCAACGGACCCGATACTGCGCGCGGTATCGGTCATGTTCGCGCACAAGATCCGCCGCATCCCGGTCGCCGACCATGGTCGCCTCGTGGGCATCCTCAGCATCGGGGACGTCCACAAAGCGATCTTCAAGGAGACCTTCGATCGCGAGTTCGGTTACGAGAATGCGCAGCTCGGCGACGTCCAGGACAAACGGCTCGTGTCCCCTTAACCGGAATGGCACTTACTTAAGCCCGTAGCACTACAAATGCCCATATCTGCGTACTTGTTCACGGGCCTCGGCGCGAGGCATTTTCAGCCAGGGATAAGGCTTGGGCCTTCGTTTTCGCGCCCGTGGTTCGATTCGTCCGGGCCGATTGCCGACGGTGAGTTGTGCGATGAGCCGGAACAAGGTGTCCGGATCAGCGCCCAGATCGACACGGTGCGTGGTCCATTCGGTCCACAACTGCACGGTATGCTTGAAACTCAGTTGCCGCGGATGAACGCTGGCATCGAGTGCCGCTTGCGCCATCAGCAGACGGATCAGGTTGTAGGCGAGCAGATGCACCCACAGCTCCTTCTCGACCATCCGCGGCGTGAGGCAGCGCAGGACGTCGACGCCGAGCGTGGTTTTGATGTTGCGCAGGTCCAGCTCCACGTTCCAGCGTTGCGCGTACAACCGGTCGAGGGCGTTTTTTCTGACCTGGCGCGGATTGAGCAGCGTAGTGACCAGGATTTGGCCGTCCACCATGACTTCCCGTACCGTCAATGCGTCGGGAAATTCCGCGTATTGCTCTGCGCTCATCCACTCGGGCCGGGTCTTCGATTTCGTCCAGCGGACGAGGTGATCGCGGGCCCCAAGCGAGACGCCACGCCGAGATTTGGCCGTCCACCATGACTTCCCGTACCGTCAATGCGTCGGGAAATTCCGCGTATTGCTCTGCGCTCATCCACTCGGGCCGGGTCTTCGATTTCGTCCAGCGGACGAGGTGATCGCGGGCCCCAAGCGAGACGCCACGCCGAAAGTCCGTATGGCGCGCGCCGTTCTGTTCAAACAGCACGTCCACACCGGCTGCCAGCATGGTCGCGACCAAGAAGTAGTTGCAGTAGAGCGCATCGGCGAGCATCACATCGCCCGGGGAGAAGGCGGCGCCGAGCGTGCGCAAAAGCCCCAACTCGCTGTTGCCTTTGCCGGCCTGCGGGCCGATCGCCGCATCGATCACGGCGCCGGTCGCGAGACAAATCACCCCCACGACACGCGCCAATGGAAAGCCGACCCCGCGGCCTGGCTGCTCGGCTGCGGATAGCAGGCCTGGTTCTCCGGCGTATCGGGCATCGAGATCCCGGTGCCGTCCACGAGCTTCACGTGCCGTCCGCGCCAGCGCCAACCCGCCTTCGCCCGCGCGCTTATGAGTTCACCGACGGCCTGCGTCAGGCCGGTCACCATGGGCACCGGCAAGCGTTCCCGTGCCTTGCAGTAGGCGCCTGTTCGGACGCTCTGGACGCTCAAGCCCTCGGCGCGGCGTTGCGCCGCCCAGCCGTTGACCGCCTTCTGGCACGAGCCATCGGCATCCAGCGCCTGGCGCATGAACATTGACAGCGCCACCGTCGGCGGGTACAGCCGCTCGCGATGCTCCGGCAGGTGCGCCTCCGTCACTTTGAGCAACTCAGGGCCGGTAAGGAGGTTGAAAAAGCCGACCGCATCGACCCGCTGTGCGCGTCGGCTAATCTGCTGTCGATGTTGCTTGGAATGAAACTTGGCATTACGCTCTCTCAAGGTTGGCCTCGGGGTTGGTCCGGTGGATGCCTGGTAACAGACATCGTACCAATCCCGGTCAACCTACCTCATAACTTTCAAACGCTTAGCCCCGCGCGCTCAAGTCGCTGCGGCTTAAGTAAGTGCCATTCCCCTTAACCGGCCTCGGTCAGCGTGGAGGGGGGTTCGGGGTCGGCCATCACACGAAATTCCGGAGATCCCTGGGCAGCCCCCGGGGCGCCCTTTCCACGCAGCTTTATGGCAAGCCGCAGCTCGTTGACGGAATCGGCATTGCGCAGCGCATCCTCATAGCTGATGGCGCCATTCTCGTAGAGGTCGAACAACGCCTGATCGAAGGTCTGCATGCCCTGCTCGCGTGACTTCGCCATCGCCTCCTTCAAGGAATGGACCTCGCCCTTGAAGATCAGATCCGCCACCAAGGGCGTATTGAGCAAGACCTCGACTGCCGCCGCGCGCCCCTGTCCGTCGGCGCGCGGGATGAGCCGCTGGGAGACGATGGCGCGCGCATTCAACGACAAGTCCATCAACAACTGATTGCGCCGTTCCTCGGGGAAAAAATTCACGATCCGGTCCAGGGCCTGATTGGCGCTGTTGGCGTGCAGGGTGGCCATGCACAGGTGCCCGGTCTCGGCAAAGGCGATTGCGTATTCCATCGTCTCGCGATCCCGGATCTCGCCGATCAAAATCACATCCGGGGCCTGGCGCAGCGTGTTCTTCAACGCCGCGAACCAGTTATGCGTGTCAGCCCCGACCTCGCGATGGGTAATGAGACAGTTCTTGTGGCGGTGCACATACTCCACGGGGTCTTCGATGGTGATGATATGACCGTGGGAGTGTTCATTGCGGTAATCGATCATCGCCGCAAGCGAGGTCGATTTCCCGGAACCGGTGCCGCCGACCAGGATCACGAGGCCGCGCTTTGTAAGACACACATCACGCAACACCGCGGGAAGCTTCAGGTCATCAAACGCCGGAATCTTGCTGGTGATCGTCCGCAACACCAGCCCCACATGCCCCTGCTGAACGAATACGTTGACACGAAACCGGCCGATGTCGGGCGGGCTTATGGCGAAATTGCATTCCTTTTCGGCCTCGAATTCCTGGCGCTGCTTGTCGTTCATGATGGCGTGGGCGAACGCCTTGGTGTGGATCGGCGTGAGGCGCTGCTGGCCGGCCGGCGTCATCTTGCCGTCGAGCTTTATGGCGGGCGGGAAATCGACGGATAAAAACAGATCGGAGGCCTTCTTGTTCAACATAAAACGCAATAGGCCGTGCAGGCTGGCGGTGGCTTGTTCGGGTGTCATGACATCCTCACTTCATTCCAAGAAACGATGCGCGCAAGCCGGACTGCGAGTCGTCGGGAACGACTGCCCGGCCCTCGTTTAAGCGTAGTCGCAAAGCCCGGGAAGGAAAGGGGCGGGTTCAGGCGCCAAGCAGGGCCGCTACCGCAGTCGTCAAGGCCGAGGCCGCGGATCGGCCGGGCGGCAGGCTCGCGCAGCGCGCGAACTGTCCGGCAAGGGGCGTAAATGAGTCGTCGATCCGCCCGCATACGAGGTACACCGGCCGGCCGAAGCGGCGCGCATGGGCCGCCACCAGCTGCGGCCCCTTCCCGTAAACCGTCTGGGCATCGCACGCCCCCTCGCCGGTCAAGACCAGGCCCGCGGTCTCGATGGCCGCGGACAGGCCGGTCAGACGCGCGATCATGGCGGCACCGGGAACCAGACGTGCGCCGAGCAGCGCGCACGCGAAACCGAGGCCACCCGCCGCCCCGCTTCCGGGGCGCTCCCGGACAGAGGCCGCGAACGCCGACTCCAGACGATCGGCGGCATGGCGCAGGCGGCGGTCGATGTCGGCGAGCAGCGCCGGCGTAGCGCCCTTCTGCGCGGCAAACAATACGGCCCCCGAGGGACCGGCGAGGCCGTTTACGACATCCGTCAAAACGAACAGCCGGGTATGCGCCAACCGACGATCGAGGCCCGTGACGTCCACGCCGCCTATCCGGTCCAGGACCTCGAGGTCGGGGTGCCCGAGACCCGCGAAACGCACCCCCAGCGCCGCCAGCAGTCCGACACCGGCGTCGCATGTGGCGCTACCCCCGAGGCCGAGGTAGATGGTACGCGCCCCGCCATCAAGGACATGGCGCACAAGCCGGCCCAGCCCTTCCGTGGAACGTGCCACGAATGGACAACGAGTCCCGGAAAGACCGATCACCTGCGCGCTTTCGATGAGAGCCACCGCCCCCTGGCGGCGCGCGATCAACCCGAAGGGCACCGCGCGCCTATGACCGCAGCTGTCCGGGACATCGAAAAACCGTATATCGGCCTTCAGCGCGCGCGCCAGGACCTCAAGGGTCCCGTCGCCGCCATCGGGCATGGGCTGCAGCCGCACCGGGCGCCCCGGACAGGCCTGGGCCACACCGCGGGCCATGGCGCGCGCCGCCTCAAGGGGCGACAAGGTCCCCTTGAAGGCGTTGGGGGCCACCACTACCGGCGTGTAATCCACAGCAAAAGACTAAAGACCACACTCAAAAGCAGTGACACGGCCCACAGGACATGGATACGGATATCGCCTACACGCAGCACCAAGTCCCCGGGCAGCCGTTGCCATGGCAGGCGACGGCGCGCCTCCCATGCCAGACCCGCGATGATCAGAACGATACCCAAGACGACCAGCAGTCGTGCCACAAGCCGCCTCCGCGACGGAACGATCAGGTCTTGTCGTGCGAGGCGCGCACCACCCGCGCGAGATTCGCCGCCAACTCACGTACATCATAGGGTTTGGCGATCACGCCGACAAACCCGTGATCCTGGTAGGCGGACATCACCGGATCATTGCAATAGCCGCTCGACACCAGCAGGCGCGCGTCGCGGTCGATGGCGAGGATGCGGCGTGCCGCCTCGCGCCCATCCATGCCGCCCGGCACCGTGAGGTCGACGATGACCGCATCGGGCCTGCGACCTTCGGCGAGCCGCATGCCATACAGCGAGACCAGCGATTCCCCGTCGGCGACCGACTCCACCTCGTAACCCAGATGGCCCAATATATCGGCGCACACGCTGCGCACCGGCTCCTCATCGTCCATGATCACGACGTAGCCGCGACCCCCGTCGGGCTCCCCACGGGCACGCCTTTCGTCGCCGGCGGGGGCGGGGGCGGGATGCGTATCGGCGGCCGGCAGATAGATCTCGAACCGCGCGCCACGACGGCTGTCACCGATGCCGATATGGCCACCGTGGCGCTGCACAACGGAGTAAGCGGTGGCAAGCCCAAGGCCGGTCCCCGACTCCTTGGTGGTAAAATAGGGGTGGAACACCCGCTCCCGATCGGCCTCGGGAATACCCGGCCCTTCGTCCTCGATGAACAACCGGACATACGGGCCCTCTTTCAAGGGCGGCACCTCATTAGGACGCAGGCGGACATTGGACCCGCCCACGGCTATGGTCCCGCCCGCGGGCATGGCCTGGATGGCGTTCAACAGGATATTGGACAAAGCCTGCGACATCTGGCCCGGATCGAATTCCGTGCTCCACAGATCATCGGGAAACGCGAACGATGTCACGGTCTTGGTCCCATGGAGCAGAAACCGCGCCGTATCCTCGATCAGGGCCCGCAGGGAGCCGGTCCTCTTCAAGGGCGCCCCGCCCTTGGCAAACGTCAACAATTGCTGGGTGAGATCACGCGCGCGATAAAAGGCCTGATCCGCCTGCTCCAGGAGCGCCAGCACCGGGGAGTCGGGCGGGACATGCAGACGCATAAGGCTGATATTGCCAAACAACGCCGTGAGAATATTATTGAAGTCATGGGCGATGCCGCCCGCGAGAAAGCCGATGGCCTCCAGTTGGCGGGCGCGCAGCAAGGCATCTTCTATACGCTGCTTCTCGGTCACGTCGCGAAACACGAGCACGACCCCGGTAATGCGTCCCGCGGCATCGCGGATCGGGGCCCCGCTATCGGCGATCAGGCGGCGGCTGCCATCGCGGGCGATCAGGGCGGTATGGTTGGCGAGTTCGATGACGGCATTGGTGCGCAGCACCTGGCTCACCGGATCTTCGCGGGGCTCCAGGGTGCGCTCCTGAACGACCCGGAAGACCCGCGAGAGCGGCTGACCCAGGGCGTCGGCGAGCGGCCATCCGCAGAGGGTCTCGGCGACGCGGTTCAGGAGGGTCACGCGGCCGGCGGTGTCGGTGGTGATGACCCCATCCCCGATGCTCCGCAAGGTCACGAGCAGGCGTTCGCGCTCGGCCGCCAGCGACTCCTGATAGCGGTTGCGGGCGGTGACGTCGCGCATGAAGAGCGCGAAACCTAGACACCGGCCGCCCTCGTCACCGACCTCGGCCAGGGTCACATCCACGTCGACCCGCTGCCCCACGGCGTTGCATAGGCTGATGTCACGCCGCATCGCGGCATGTCCGTCCATGACCTCCGCCAACACCGAAAGGAGGGTGGGCGTATCCCTCGCGCCCCCCGGGCACGAGAGAAAGTCGAGCGGCCGCCCGACGGCGGCGTCCTCGTCATAGCCAAACATCGCCATCGCGCCGTCATTCCAGAGACTGATCGTGCCATGCGCGTCGAGAAACACGATGCCGTCCGGGGCATTGAGCAGCACGCTCGCCAGGTACTGGTTCGACTGCAGGAGCCGGCGCACGTTGGCGGGCTGCGGAATCTGGCGCGACAGACGGGTGTTGATGGCCTCCACGGTCGCGCTGCGCGCGTGGCGGCGGATGGCGGCCGCCATATGACCGGCCAGTTCATCGGCCAGATTTGCGCTTTCCGTGTCCTGCATCCGATACAAATCGCCGAACAAACCGCGCACCGTGAGCTCGTTTTGTAAGACCAGAAGGCGCAGCGCGGGGGCCAGAAATACGATCAGCGCGTCCGGCCACAAAGAACGGGCACGGCGTGCCGTGGCAAATAGCGGCGTCACGCCCGGGGCCAACAGCACCACCAGCGGGGCCGCGGACATGGTGCCGGCGAGATTATCGGCCGATTCGATGAAAACCCGTTGGAATGATACCTGGCACGCCGCGGCTGCGGTTCGTGCCCGCTCCGCAAGGGGATCCGTAGACCGCTCCCGCGCGCGATCGTCGATAAACAGCGCCGCGTGTCCTGCCATCAAAGGATCGGCAGTCCGAGCAATAAGCGCCCGGTCCACAAACGCAGCAAGGCCGACGGCGGCGCCATCACGGGCGCGGCGTGCGCATCGCGCAGCAATCGCGCCTGCACGGCATTCTCGCGATACGCCGCGCCCCCGCACAAGGCCATGGCCTCGGTCGCGACCTCGACTGCCGTCTCGCCGGCACCCACCTTGCTAGCCAGGATCGCCGGCAAGGCGTCCGGATCGTTGGCATCGGCCAGTTCGGCGGCATGATAAGCCAGCAGGCGCGCCTGTTGAACGCGCGTCCACAAGACCCCCGCCTTATCCTGGATCATATCGGCGCGCGCAAGCGACTCTCCGGAATGGCTGAAGGTCCGCTCGCGCACGTGCGCAAGGGCATTGGCCAACGCCGCCTGGGCGATGCCGTTGTAGGTGCCGGCCATGGCCGTGAGAAAATACGGGGCGACGATCTGAAAGAAATACCATACCTCGTCGCCCTCGTCGCCGAGCCGGTTGGCGCGCGGCACCCGCACGTCGTCCAATCGCAGCCCCCGCGAGGAGTTGCCGCGCAGGCCCATGCCGTTCCATGGCTCGAGCCAGGACAGGCCGGTCGCGGTCTTATCGACGAGGACGCACGAGAATTCGCCCTGCTCGTTCGGTTCGCTGGCCTGCGTCGAGACCACATAGGAGTCGGCGTGAGAGCCATTGGTCACGAATTGCTTGGTGCCGCGCACCCGATAATCGGGCCCGTCCTGTCGCAGCTCTGTATCGGCGAGGTAGGCGTGCGCTCCATGAGCGGACTCGGATAGCGCCAGGGTGGTAATGTGTCGCCCCTGGGCGATGGGCGCGAGATAACGCTCCTCCTGGTCGCGCGTGGCCTTCGCGGCAATCACCGCCGAGCCTACGCAATGCATGCCGTAGCATAACGCCGAAGACGCACAGTCCTGCGCCAGGGTCTCGGTCGCCATCACCAGGGCCGAGAAGCCCTCCTCCAGCCCTCCCAGCCGTTTCGGGACATGCAGCCCCATGAGGCCCGCGTCCGCCAACGCCGCGAAGCTTGTCGCGGGCCATTGGGCCTCCTGGTCGACTCTGGCGGCGTGCGGCCTCAATACTTCCTCGGCCACCGTCGCGAATCGCGCCTGCAGTGAGCGTAGCCGTGCGGGGATGACTTTCATGGGCAGAATCCGGGAAGGCACTGCATGACACTGTCCTCCTGCAAGAACGGCAGATCGGCATCCGCACCCACCCGTTAGCGGGGCCGCGGTCGGGCGTCCAGAAATGCGGCCAGATCATAGGCCGCCCCGGCTGTCAGGCTACCGGAATCGGCATAGGGCATGGTGTCCTTCAAAAAGGCCGCCAAAACCGCCCTTCGGGCGAGGCTTGCGCGCTGCCCGAAACTCCGTGGCCCCCACACGGGGGGAAACATGAAACGCCCAGTATATCGCGTACCCTGCCCCCGTTCACCGTGACACACGGCGCACTGCTGAACATAAAGCCTAGCGCCGCGTCCAATATCGAGACGACGTTCCGGTCGCGCAACGGGCGCATAGCCACGCCCGGGCGTGCGCGCGCCTATGGCCTCACCGCGGCTCATCCAATGCACATAGGCGAGGAGGTCCGTCAGGACCGGGCTGTCAAGCGGCGGGGCGCGTCCGTTCTCGCTTTGCACAAAGGCCGCCTGAATGCGCGCCGCGAGTGTCGTCATGTGCCCGTGGTAGAGCCGCGGGAACAAGGCGGCCGCCGCCCACAACGGTCCGGCGCCGGCCTCCCGTCCTTCTCCCAGATGACAGTCGCCGCAGGATAGGGCATTACCGACGAAAGGTCGCGCATAACGGCCGGTATGATCGAAGATCGCGCGGCCGCGCAAGACGGCGTCACCAAAAAGCGTGGGCGGGATCGCATCACGACGTGGCGGAACGAAGACCCGCGATTCCACCGCGGGCAAGGGGGCGCTCGTGACCGGCACGGGCAGGCGCGGCCACGCGCCCAGCACACTCACATAGAGTGCGATATCGTTGATCTGACGATCGCTCAAGGGCCGTGCCGCCGCGCGCATGAGTCCCGGTCCCGGACCACGCCGTGCCCCGGCCCGAAAGGAGCGCAGCTCGGCCTTGAGATAGCCCTGCGGCTGTCCCGCGATCCAGGGGAACCTCGCGCCCAGACCGCGACCGCGCGGCCCATGGCAGCGGGCGCAGGCCACCACGCGGTCGGCGAGATCGCCGTGTTCATAATAGTGCCGGCCATGGGCCAGGCGGACACGATCATCGCGATGCGCGACCCGCGGAGGATGGGGCGCGAAAGCCCCGTAGTACTGCGCCACCGCGCGCATCTCGGGCACGGAAAGACGGCGGGCGATGGGGGTCATGATGCCATTCAGGCGCCTGCCGTCGGCAAAAGAGCGAAGCGCATTGAAAAGGTAGGTGACACCGAGCCCCGCGAGCCTGGGATACGCGAAATGTGCCCGCCCCTGCCCTTGCCGTCCATGGCAGCCGGCGCAGGCCTGGACAGACCCGAAACCACGGAGCGCAAGTCGCGCCCCCAGGGCCGGCGGACGGACCGCGGCGTGGGCCGTCGTCGCCCCCCCATAACAAGAGCGCGACGACGCGCCTCATCCCCCGTACATCATTCCCAGGATACCGATGGCGATCAGATAAATGGCCACGATGTAGTTGAGTAGGCGCGGGACAACGAGAATGAGGACGCCGGCGATCAGGGAGATGAGCGGCGCGAGCGCAATGTGGAGATACATGGGTGTCGTCTCGTAGAGGACCGGAAACCACGAGCTTACCTGATTTCCGTCAGACTCGTCCCTCCTTCTTGCCGAGCACAGGAGAAGGCCTTCGCCGAGCTCGCAGGAACGCCCTAGATCGACGAGGGGGGCATGCGAGTCTGGGCGGCCGGTCGGCTCATGTGGGCAACCGGGTGCGCCAGACCATGATGCAGGACATAGTGCTCGGCGCGCGTGACAAAGATGGTCATGGCAAGCCCGAGCGCGGCGAACACGGCGGTCGCCTTGAGCCGACCTATGCCATGGACATAGACGCTCGCGATGATAAGCAGCGCAAACCACCAGAACAACCCGGCGAGCGTCAGGTAGGGTACGAAGCCCATGACCGTGGTCACCGGCGAAATCGCGTAGCTGTAGGCAAACGTACGGTAGGCGGTCTCATAGGACTGCCCAGAACCCATGAGCCTCCAGAATACGAAAAACACGGTCGTGAGCACGAAACCCGACAGGGTCAACGCCAACGGCGCGAGCACGAAGGCATGAACAGCGAACGCGAGCCCCGCCGCGGGTCCGACGGCCAATGCCTCAAAGAGGGACAACAACACCATATCGAGCAGACCGATGACGAGCAGGAACACATACGGGGTCCGAAATCCGCCCCGTTTCGGCATCGTCTCGAAGAACGCCACGGGCCTTAATATAACGTTTATGGCCGTGTCACGAATGACCCTCAAAACCCCGACAACCGTATCCCCTGACCGCATCGTAGCCCCTTTGTACGGGGCCGAGCATACCAGCGCCCGCCATGCGACGGCTAGGCCTGGGGCACGACCAGACACGGCAACGCCTCACGATAGGCACCGCCGGCCGCCATCCAGGCGTTCGCCACGCGGGCGCGCGTACAATGCATACGGCCACGAGGCCGGCGGGGGGCCCGGTCCCCCCGCCCCTCCAAAGACCCCCTGAAGCCTGCCCGGCAGGCTAGGGCCCGCACTGACCGGCCACCATCTCCGGTCAGGAATATTGACTCAGGAATATTGACGCTCCATGCCACACCCGCATATCCCGTCCGCAGTCCAGACACCATCCCTGCCGGAACCGGCGCCATGCCGCGCGACCCCAAGCCGTGAGACCCCCGGGATAGGCCGCCCAAGAACCGGGATACAAGAAGCACGCGGCCCTTGCCTCGCGCCTCTCCGACACCGTAGTCCGCGTCAGGCGCCGCCCGCTGACCCCGTACCGCCACCCGTGGATCCGCTCCCACCGCCCGTGGCCCCCGTACCGCCGCCCGAGGATGCCGTGCCCCCGGTCGTCCCGCTGCTGCCGGCACCACCACCGGCGGCGCCGGGCGTACCTGTCCCGCCGCCATTGGCACCGGCGCCGCCCGCGGTCCCCGACGACGACGCCGTCCCTGACCCATGGGTGGCGCCACCACTCGGCTTATGGTGGCAGGCCGTCAACATTGTCATCAAAAGCAGGGAACTGCCCACCGCCGCTAACTGCTTTCTCATAGCGCTCCTCCTTGCCGTCTGTGCGCGAGACATCCGAAGTGCGCAACGATAGCAAGCCCTTTCAGAGTCTGTATGAGACCTATGGCAACCCCACCTGAGGGGCCATCGCAGCCCCCCCGAGGGCGATATGGGACCCATTGCCAGCGATCGCGGCACCGGCCGCCAGATCGGCCCACGCCCGGACCAGGGCCATCAGCGAGGCCGTCACGAGACTCTCGTGTAGACCGGCGGCCATCACCGTCCGGCCGTCCTCGAGGCCCGCCACCTCCACGATCGCCAAGGCCTGCGCGTCCGACCCGGCGCGCACCGCCCGCTCCTCGTAGTGACATAACCGCATCGCCCCCGGCAATGCCCGGCACGCCGCGTCCAGCGGACCGTTCCCGTACCCCTCGTAGCGCACGGTCTGCCCGCCAATGGCAAGGTGCAGTCGCACCCGATCACCGTCGACGCCGGTCTCAAGATCATGGCCGTGGTAGCGGACCGCTTGCGGATCCTTCAGGTAACGGTCGCAAAAGATGTTCCAGATATCGGCCGCCGTGATCTCGCCTCCCCCCTCATCGGCGCGCGCTTGTACCGCCGCGCCCAATCCGATCAACATCCGGCGCGGCAGCACGATCCCATAGCAGGCCTCCAGGAGGTGGGCGACGCCGCCCTTGCCCGACTGGCTGGTTACGCGAATCACCGCCTGATAGTCGCGCCCCACATCCTTGGGGTCGAGCGGCAGATAGGGCACGTTCCAGGGGTCATCCGGGCGCTGCGCGGACAGACCTTTGTGGATCGCGTCCTGATGAGACCCGGAAAACGCCGTGTACACGAGATCCCCGACGTAAGGGTGGCGCGGATGCACCGGCAGACGCGTGAGACGCGAGGCCGTGCGCGCGATCTCGTCGAGTCGCGAAAAATCCAGTCGTGGCGCGACCCCTTGCGTATACAGGTTCAATGCGAGGGTCACGAGATCGACGTTGCCGGTACGCTCGCCGTTGCCAAAGAGACAACCTTCCACCCGTTCCGCGCCCGCCATCATCGCGAGCTCCGCGGCCGCCACGGCGGAACCCCGGTCGTTATGCGGATGCACGCTCAAAATGACCGCCTCGCGCCGCGCGATGTGGCGGTGCATCCATTCCACCTGATCGGCAAAGACATTGGGTGTCGCCACCTCCACGGTTGCCGGCAGATTGATGATCGAGGGGGCTTCATCCGTGGCGCCGAACGCCTCCACGACGGCATCGCAGATCGCCTTCGCAAAGTCCAATTCCGTGGCGCTGAACGCCTCCGGGCTGTACTGCAGGACCCATTGCGTCTCCGGACGGCGGTCCGTTGCCGCCCGTATGCGGCGCGCGGCATCGACCGCCATGGCCATGACCTCGGCCCTGGTCTTGCGAAACACCACGTCGCGAAACACCGGCGATACGGCGTTATAGAGGTGGACGATCGCCCGCCGCGCGCCCGCAAGGGCCTCTATCGAACGGTCGATGAGATCGGCGCGTGCCGGCGTGAGCACCCCTATGGTCACATCGTCCGGTACCGCACGCCGTTCGATGAGGTCGCGCACGAAGGTGAAATCGGCGCGCGACGCCGACGGGAAACCGACCTCGATCTCCTTGAAGCCCACCGCGCACAGCAGTTCGAAGAATTCCCGCTTCGCGTCGATATTCAGGGGCTCGAACAGGGCCTGGTTCCCGTCGCGCAGATCGGTACTGAGCCAGGCCGGCGGGGTCTCAATCGTACGCCCGGGCCACGTCCTATCCGTGAGATTCACCGGCGCAAAGGGCCGGTATTTGTCGTGCGGTGTCTCCAACATCATGGCATCTCCCAAGGTCCGTGCGACTCATGCCGTGGTCGGCGGCAACAACTGCCGGGCAACCGTTACTCACGGCCCGGCAGGCGCGACGCAGTCGCAGATTCCTCGAGAAATCGGAGATGGACACGCTACCACCCCAAGCGAAAACAATGAAAAGTCGAGACGAAGGATTAGCGGATATTACAGGGCGGAATACGCCCGCAGTCGCTCAAACCGGCGACCGGGGCACACAAGCGTATGGACAAGAGGCGTCATATATTCATATTCACCCCGATGCTTGGCGGTGTCAAGGCCAAGCCACGGCCGCCAGCAATTCTCAATGTGGCAATGACCGTGAAGGCTGGACAAAAGGTGCGGTCTGCGGTATAACAGCGCTGGGCCATGGTACGCGAGCGCGGCGTGACGGATCTTGTTACCGAAAATCCCCTGAGTCTCAATGTCTTAGTGGAATCGCTCAAAGAAGTGATGCGGGCGGCTCCCGACAAACGGACGGGGAAGAACGGCGTCTATAGCATGGAAGATGCAGCGCTGGCGGCCTTTGCCATCTTCTTGACGCAAAGCCCGTCGTTTCTGGCCTATCAGAGGACGATGGAGCAGACCCGTGGCCAAAGCAACGCGCAGACGCTCTTGGGCATGAGTCAAATCCCGACGGATAATTGTGTGCGCACGATGCTCGATCCCGTGGCGCCTGCTCACCTGTTCCCGCTCTTTACGCAGATATTTCAGGCCCTGAACGCGAGCGGCCACATCGATCCCTTTCGGGTGGCACTCGATGCCTGCGGCAGATATTTCAGGCCCTGAACGCGAGCGGCCACATCGATCCCTTTCGGGTGGCACTCGATGCCTGCGCAAGCGGTCCGGGCCAGCTCCTCATCGCCCTGGATGGGACGGCTTATCACTCCTCCCCTACCATCCATTGCCCGCAATGCACGCGCATCGAGCACCAGAACGGCTCTGTGAGCTATCAGCATACGGTCATCACACCGGTGATCGTGACCCCGACTTTAAGCCGGGTGATTCCCCTGGCGCCGGAATTCATCGTCCCCCAGGACGGTCACGACAAGCAGGATTGCGAGACGGCGGCGGCCAAGCGCTGGCTTACGACCGCCGCCCACTACCGGGATCAGCACGTCACCGTGCTCGGCGACGACCTCTATAGCCGTCCAGGACGGTCACGACAAGCAGGATTGCGAGACGGCGGCGGCCAAGCGCTGGCTTACGACCGCCGCCCACTACCGGGATCAGCACGTCACCGTGCTCGGCGACGACCTCTATAGCCGTCAACCCCTGTGCGAGCAGATCCTGGCGGCGGGGTTAGACTTCCTCTTGGTCTGCAAACCCAGCTCACATCCCACGCTGTACGAGTGGGTCGAGAGCCTTGCGCGTTCGGGGGGTGTGACGACCCATCAGATCACGCGCCGCAAGGGTAAGCAGGTCTTTACCGACACCTATCGCTTCGCGTCAGAGCTCCCCTTGCGCGGCCACGAGGATGCGCTTTGTGTGAACTGGCTGGAACTGACCACCACCGATGCCGCGGGCCAAACGATGTACCACAACGCCTGGGTCACACGGCATACGATTCACCCCGGTAACGTCGCCATCCTTGCGGGCGCCGCTCGGGCGCGATGGGGCATCGAGAACGGCGCTAACAACACCCTAAAGACCAAGGGTTACCATTTCGAACACAATTTCGGACACGGCAAGCGCCATCTCTCGTCCCTTTTGGCGACCCTGAATCTGCTCGCCTTCCTGTGGCACACCGTGCAGGAGATGACCTACCGGAAGGTCCAGTTGCTGCGCGCGAGCCTCCCCACCCGTCAGACCTTTTTTGACGATATCCGGGCGTTGACCCGGTATCTGTGCTTTCCCAGTTTCGAGGCCTTGCTCGACTTCATGCTGAAGGGCCTCACAATCGACGCGCCCGACAGCAGCTGAGAGCTCTTATGAGTGACCTTCGGTTTTGCGGCCACACACTGGAACCGGCGGAGCTTGCGCTGATCGTCGAGTTGGCAACCCGCTATGGTCGCTTAAGCCGCCATGAGCTGGCACAGACGGTGTGCGAGCTCCTGGGCTGGCAGCGCCCTAATGGACAACCGAAGACGATCGAATGCCGGGCCCTCCTTGAACGGATGCAGGAGGCGGGACTGATCGGCCTGCCCGCGCTGAAGTCCGGTCGCCCGCGCGGGGCGGGGTCGTCGGTTCCGGTCAGCCCGGACCCAGAGTCAGCCCCGCTCGACGCGCCGCTTGCCACCCTGCAGCCAATCAGGCTTCAGCGCGTGGCAACCCCAGGAGAGCGGACCTTGTGGCGCACGCTCATCGAGCGCCATCATTACCTTGGCCATCGCGTGCCCTTTGGCGCCCATCTCCGCTACCTGATCCAAACGACATCCCCGCATCCCAGGGTCCTGGGCTGCCTGCAGTTCTCCTCGCCGGCCTGGCGCCTGAAGGGACGCGATCAGTGGATCGGCTGGGACGATGCCACCCGCGCTCAGCACCTGCAGTCTGTCATCTGCAACTCCCGCTTCTTGATCTTGCCCCACGTGCGGGTTCCCAACCTCGCGAGTCATGTGCTGGCGCTCGCGTTACGCACCGTTACCACCGATTGGACGGCCGCCTACGGCATACGCCCCCTCCTGGCCGAGACCTTGGTCGACCCCGCTCGCTTCACCGGGCATTGTTACCGCGTAGCCAACTGGATTGATGTCGGCCTCACCACGGGCCGCGGCCGCATTGTTACCGCGTAGCCAACTGGATTGATGTCGGCCTCACCACGGGCCGCGGCCGCGAAGACCGCCAACACACACGCCATGGGGTAAGCCCTAAGCGGATATGGCTCTATCCCCTCGTGCCCAACGTCCGACAGAGACTCACGCAAACCCTGTAGATCGACCGCTACCCCGTTTCTGAAGCGGCGTCACTTCACATTGAGAATTGCTGCACGGCCGCATCATGTGGAATCCACCGTAACGGCGGGCGATGGCGGTCGTGCCCGGCAAACGAAACCCGCGGTCGGCGATCATGCCGGCCGCGGGTCAATACCTCCCATCGCCCTTCTTTTTCCCTACAAGCGCTTCATGCGGTCCGTCCCATCCTGGACCACTTCCCCCTCCATCCCGTCACCCCGGATCGGGCCTTGCCGCACCGCTAATCGACCAGCCATAGCGCCACGGCAATCACCCATCCCGCCACGGCAATTTCCACCAATGTCCAAGGCATCATGCTGCATCCCCCCTGTTTTAGAAAGGCCCCTGATGACCGGGCGGCATGGACCAAAGCACCCCCGGCACCGCGAACGTATAGACGGCGGCGAAGGACACCACCCACCCCAGGACACGCTCACTCATCCGCCCCTGCATATACAGGCCCGCGAGATTCATGGCCACGAACCATACCAGGGCTATGGTAAAGTGATACATCCAGGTGCCCCCCGTGGGGGCCGGTGTCGTCAGAAAGAAGTAGGCATACACACCCGTGAGCCACCCTATGAAGATCGCGACCGCGCCCAGCTGGTGGCGCGATTCGACACGAAAGATCTGGGTCAGCCCAAGGGCCGTGAAAAAGAACGCGTACATGCCGGCAAGCCCGGTCACGAGGTTCGTGAGCGGTCCAAGCCCCTGCGCTACCATCATCGCGATCAGAAAGGGCCACCACATGATACCGGCCGTCGCCGTGATGATACCCACGCCAAACTCGCTTGCCTTCTTGCGCGCCGGATCGAGGTGCATGAGGCCATTGGCCAGCAGCGCGAACGAGCCGATATACATGAGCGGCGCGATCCATTTCCCGTCGCTCGTCACGAAAAACGGCTTGGCCGGCGCCAGATCCTTCGCGATCTGCGCCAAGGACGCCGCCGCACCCCCATCCCCCGCAGTCGACACCGTCGCGGCCCATGCCGGATGCATTCCCACCACAAACAGACATAAGCCGACCACGAGCATGATCAGGTGGCCCGGCCACAGACCCGAACGACTCTCCATTCGTTTCATGATCTCCTCCACTTTGTTATGATTGTGATTCCCTGCCGATCGCCTGCGCAGCCAGTGTATCCAGGCCCTGCGAAAAATGTCCTATTGCGTTTTTTTATATATCCTAACTATTTTCTATTTTTGCAATTCAGCAAATTATCGATTAATGATCGTTCGCGAAAACGACTGTCGCGGTCGGGCGCCAGGACGCGGCGGGGGCGGCGGCCGCGCCCCAGCCCATCGAGGACGGCCCGGGAACGCCGAGGCCCCGGGCCACACCGATAGGCACGAGCAGATTGAGGGTTTGAACAGGATGCGGTGATCCCGGAAAGCGGGGAAGGATGGCCGCCTGGCCATGGGTCGGGGACGCGGGCCCGATATCCTCCCCCGCCTCGGCCTATGGCCGCCTTACAGACAAAAAACGGGAATTCCCGGGGTTGGACCGGATGCCCCGCTCCTTGGCGGGCTCTGGGTCATCCAACCTACAATGTGCGGCTTGCCCGGCAGGCACAACGGGCCTGTGCGCCCCGGAATGTGGGTGACACCGTGAGGTCGATGGGCCGGACGCGCTTTTGGTCATGATCTGATGGGCCGCCGCACGACCGGGCCCGATCAGGGCGTGGCGGCAGGCCCGACCAGGCCGCCCGCGATCACGAAGGCGGCCAGCAACACCACGCCCCACATCAGTGCGGCGATCACGATCGCGCATAAGGCCGCCAGGAAAACGAAGGCGCGCAGGGCGTGACTGAGGGGGCCTGCGCCCAGGAAGTGCAAAAGGATCAGGAGCATGACCGAGATCGCGGCAATCGTCAGGCCCACCCCCATCAAGGTTCCGATGCCGGCGAAATTCAGGAACAGATAGCGGCGATAGCCGCGACGGAAGATCTTTAAAGCGGCGCGCAGGGCCGCAGATGCCGGAAGCGCATAACGGGCCGCGAGCGCCATGGCCATGATGACGGTGTTGCCAAAAATCCCCAGGACCAGGACCGCGGCAAGCAGAAACAGGAACGGCCACAATGGGCCATCGAGCAGGACGACGGGGTGATGGGGATTGCCGGTCGCCTGCATACCGCTCGCGGCCGTAAACCACGCCAAGACCCGGAAGACCACAAGGGCCAGGACCTGCAAGATGATCGCGAGCAACCAGGCCTCGCCGCGCTTCACACCCCACAAAAGATCCATAAAGCGGGCGTCGCGGCCATCGGCGACGTTCGCCAGACTGCGCATGAGGCCCATTTGCAAGACAACCGCCACGACCGCCAGACCCCAGGAGAACAGGGCTAGACGCAAACCCGCCGACCACGTCGACGGCGTGCCCACCGGCAGGATGTGGGCTGATGCCAAAAGCGCGAAGATCAGCATGGTGGCCAGCTGCAAAACCACGAACTCCGTCGTAAAGAGCGCGAAGCCCCGCCGATAGAGGGCGACACCCTGGCGGAGCATCTCCAGAGAACCCTGTGATTTCCCACCCGCCATATCCCACCCCCCTTGTCTCTGGTAACGTCCGGGCCCCCGCCCGCACAGCAACGAGCCCCCCTTTTTTGGCCACGGCCGGCCGCCCCCGGATTTCCGATCCCTTATTTCACGATTATCTCCCCGGACATGCCCATCTGGGCATGTCCGGGGATCGCACACAGGTAATAGTAGTGCCCGGCCGCCGGGCGCCAGGTGAAATCCGCGTACACCGACTTCCCGTCCCTGGGCGGCGGTGACAGCTCGGTCCCGGCCAACACCGGCTGGATCTTCGGAAACATGGGAAATGGCGGGGCCTTGCGCGTGATCTGAAAGCTGTGGCTAAAGCCCATGACGCGATCGATGAACGTGAATTTCACGGTCGTCCCGGCCCGGAACTCGAGCGTCGGATTATCGACATGACGGACCTCGAATTTCGGGAACGGAAACTCGGGCTGCGGCACCACGACCGTGACTTGCGCCACGGACCCGCGATAGGAGACGATCGTGCCGTGCACTGTCCCATTATCCTGGGCCAGCATGGTCCGCACCTGCGATGATGTCGCCTCCTTGAAGGCGCTGGTACGCACCAGCGGCCCCGCCAACGCAACGCCGGCCTGGAACAGCGCCCCCACCCCGAGCACAACCCCCGATAGCGCCCGTACCCGGCGCGCCCGGCGCCCGCCCGCGTAATTCCTTGTCATCGTCCTTCTCCTCATGTTCACGAGTTGCGCGCGCGGTCCTCGGCCCCGTGATGTCCCGCCCCGGCCTCGCCCTTGGCTGACATCGCCGGTCGAGCCTGCCATCTTGTCCCGCACCTGTCGGCTCCGTTGGCGCCCACGACGAATCGTGCCGGTACCCGGAGGTGGCCCCGTCCCGCCATGGCATCCGATATCGTCTTGGTGATAATAGATCACGAAAAGGCAGGCGGGTGGTGTCGGCGTGTCCACCCCGGGTGGTCCGCATAAGCCGCCTTGCACCCCTCCGGCCCGCACGTCACATCCCCGCCGCCCGCGAACCATCGCCGACGAAAGACCCGCTTGCGCCAATCGCGGTCTTTCTCATCGCAAAGCCGCGCCGCCCAGGCGTCATCGGCCAAACGGCACGGCCCGCGAAAGCCCTCAAGGACGCCGCAGGCCTTATCTGTCCTCGAGAACCATATCGGTGCCGCGCAAAAAACGATAAACATAAAAAATCCCTGCAACCACAAGGCCTGCAGGGATCTTATTTACATGCTGTGTCTTGGTGGGACATCTAGAACGGGATGTCGTCGTCGAAATCCTCCCCGCCGCCCGGGGCCGGCGCCGACGGCTGGGTCGATCGGCCGCTCGAGCCGGATGCGGGCGAGTCGTAAGACAGGTCCGCGGGCGGCCCTTCGCCTCCGCCGGCCCCGCCGCGGCCACCCAGCATCTGTAGTTCGCTACCCACGATCTCGGTCGTGTAGCGGTCCTGCCCCGACTTGTCCTGCCATTTACGCGTCTGCAGGCGTCCCTCGACATAGATCTGTGCCCCTTTCTTCAGGTACTCGCTCGCGATTTCCGCAAGCTTTCCGAAGAACACGACCCGGTGCCACTCGGTCCGCTCCTGCTTCTCGCCGGTCGCCTTGTCCTTCCACGACTCGGAGGTGGCGATATTCAGATTGGCCACGGCGCCGCCGTTCGGTACGTAGCGGATCTCCGGGTCCTTGCCGAGATTGCCTACCAAGATGACCTTGTTGATGCCGCGCGCCATAACGCCTCCCTCGGGATGGAAACAGGCCCTGCAAGGGCCCGCCGGCAGGATGCGGGACCGTCATTGGCCCGCGACCCCGCCTGTACAAGGCCCTAGTTTATGTCACCCCCTCGGCCTTGGATAGAGAGGGGCCCTGGACAATTCGGCCCGGCGAATCCCTGGGGCTGTGGTCAAGCTATCGGCGGGCTCGCCTGCGTGGCACACCGGCCTCAGCGGGATCAAGCCGGGAACGGGCGCGCACAGCCATCCGCTCGCTCTTTGCCTTTGCCTAGCCGTGCGCCGTATAGTACCCGATTTACTCCGGCCCGAAACAACCTATGGACCTCATTCGTTTGCGGGGCGTGCGCACGCACAACCTGAAAAACCTCGATCTGGATCTGCCGCGCGACCGTCTTATTGTCATCACCGGACTGTCGGGCTCGGGCAAGTCCTCGCTCGCATTCGACACCTTGTACGCCGAAGGGCAACGTCGCTACGTCGAGTCCCTGTCCGCCTACGCGCGGCAGTTCCTGTCGCTCATGGCCAAACCCGACGTCGACCTGATCGAAGGGCTGTCCCCCGCGATCTCCATTGAACAAAAGAGCACCTCGCACAATCCTCGCTCCACGGTCGGGACCGTTACCGAGATCTACGATTACCTGCGACTGCTCTACGCGCGCGTGGGGGAACCGCGCTGCCCGCGGCACGATGTCGCCCTGGACGCCAAGACCGTGACGCAAATGGTCGACGAGGCCTTGACCCTCCCCCCCGGAACCAAGGCCATGGTCTTGGCGCCGGTCATATCGGGACGCAAGGGCGAGGCCTTGAACAAGCTCGAAGAACTGAAGGCGCGTGGCTATGTCCGTGCGCGCATCGATGGACAGGTGGTCGAACTTGGCGAGGCCCCGCCGCTTGCCAAGACCCAAAAGCACACGGTCGAGGCGGTGGTCGACCGCCTGGTGCTGCGCCCTGGGCAGGAGTCGCGACTCGCCGAGTCCTTCGAGAACGCCCTGTCGCTGTCGGAGGGCCTCGTACGCCTCGTGACCCTGCCCGCCGATGGCGAGGCGGCGCAGGAATTGCTGTTCTCGGCGCGCTACGCCTGCCCCCATTGCGGCTTTAGTCTCGCGGAACTGGAGCCACGGATCTTTTCTTTCAATAACCCCGCCGGCGCCTGTCCGAGCTGCGACGGTCTCGGCGTTCGCCAGTTCTTCGACCCCGAACGCCTCGTACAAGACCCGACCTTGAGCCTGCCGGCGGGCGCGATACGCGGGTGGGACCGCCGCAACCCGTTCTATTTTCAGCTCCTGGAGTCGATCGCCCGGTACTACGGCGTCGATATCGAGACCCCTTTCGAGGACCTCCCTAAAAAGGTCCGGCAGGTCATCCTGCATGGCAGTGGCGAGGAGTCGATCACCTTCACCTACGTGGACCGCGGACGGCGGCATCGACGCAAGCACCCGTTCGAGGGCGTGATCCCCAACATGGAACGTCGCTATCGCGAGACGGAGTCGGCAAGCGTGCGGGACGAACTCGCGCGCTTCATCGGCAACCAGGTCTGCGAGGCCTGCGCCGGCAGCCGGCTGCGCGAGGAGGCGCGCAACGTATTCATCGACGCGCGCGCCATCCATGAGGTCACGGGGCTATCCATTCACGAGGCCCATGGATTCTTTCAGCACCTGCTGCTCCCCGGCCAGCGCGGGGTGATTGCCGCCAAGATCATCCACGAGATCAGCGAGCGCCTCAAATTTCTCGTGAACGTGGGCCTCGATTACCTGACCCTCGCGCGTTCCGCGGAGACCCTGTCCGGCGGCGAGGCGCAGCGCATCCGGCTGGCATCGCAGATCGGTGCGGGGTTGGTCGGCGTCATGTACGTCCTGGACGAACCCTCCATAGGCCTGCACCAGCGCGATAATGGCCGCCTGCTCGCGACCCTGGAGACCCTGCGCGACATGGGCAACACCGTCATCGTGGTCGAGCATGACGAGGAGGCGATCCTGGCCGCCGACCACGTCGTGGATGTCGGCCCTGGCGCCGGGGTTCACGGCGGACGGATCGTGGCCCAAGGGACCCCCGCGCAAATCATGGAAAACCCCGATTCCCTGACCGGGAAATACCTGAAGGGTGTCGAGGAAATCCCGGTACCGCCGATCCGCCGTAGCGGGCACGGCGAGATCGTGATCCGGGGGGCGCGCGGCAACAACCTGCGCGGCATCGACGTCGGCATTCCAGTCGCGGCCCTGACCTGCGTGACCGGGGTCTCCGGGTCGGGCAAATCCACCCTCATCAACGACACGCTGTATGCCGCCACCGCCAACCATCTGAACAAAACACGACTGGATGTCGCGGCGCACGCCGGCATCGATGGCCTGGAGGCCTTCGACAAGGTCGTCGACATCGATCAAAGCCCGATCGGGCGGACACCGCGCTCCAATCCGGCCACATATACCGGCCTTTTTACCCCCCTGCGGGACCTCTTCGCCGCCACCGTCGAGGCCCGCGAGCGCGGGTTCGGTCCGGGGCGGTTCTCGTTCAATGTCCGCGGCGGACGCTGCGAGGCCTGCGAGGGCGACGGTCTCGTCAAGGTCGAGATGCACTTCCTGCCCGACATGTATGTGCCGTGCGATGTCTGCAAGGGCATGCGCTACAACCGCGAGACGCTCGAGATCCGCTACAAGGGCCGGACCATCCACGAGATCCTACAGATGACCGTGGAGGAGGCCCTGACCTTCTTCGAGGCCGTCCCGGCGATACGCCGCAAGCTCGAGACCCTGACCGACGTGGGGCTCGCCTACCTCACCCTCGGGCAGTCGGCAACGACCCTGTCCGGCGGCGAGGCGCAACGCATCAAGCTTGCGCGCGAGCTCTCGAAACGCGACACCGGGCGGACGCTCTACATCCTCGACGAGCCGACCACAGGCCTCCATTTCCACGATATCCGCCAATTGATCGGCGTCCTCCAGACCTTGACGGAACGGGGCAACACCGTGGTCGTCATCGAGCACAATCTCGACGTCATCAAGACCGCGGATTACCTCGTGGACCTTGGGCCGGAAGGCGGGAGCGGCGGCGGTCGCGTAGTCGCCAGCGGCACGCCCGAGACATTGGCCGCCCACCTCTCGTCGCACACCGGGCGCTACCTGCGGCAGGTCCTCGAGCGGCACGCGCGGCCCTCCGCGGCCTTAGCCCAGGACCAGAAGCGGGTCGGCAAGCTGTAGGCCCAGGATCTCGGCCGCCGAGCCCTCACGGACGGCGATCTCGATCAGACCGTTGGCGTTTTCGTAAAAAAACGGCTCCCCAGGCACACCCTCGGCAAAGAGGCGTACGCGCTTCAAGCGGCGGCCTCCGGCCACGAGCGCGCGCAACCCCGGCCGCGCGCGCAGGCCGGTCACGGCATTCCCATAGTGATCGATGAACAACACGCGCGCCCAGTCGTCGGGCCAGTCGGAAAACCGTGTCAAATGCGCCGGACGGGTGGAAGGGCGGACGCCGCGCGCCAGGGCCGCGGCCGCCGGCGCGAATACATCGCGCCCGTGAAAGGTGGGCGCGGCTTCGGCCGGTACGGTCAGGGCCTCGCAGGATTCCACCCCCTCGCGCCGCGCCACCATCTCGAAAAGGCCGTTGTCGGGACCGACATAGATGCGTCCACCGGCGCGCAGGACGATGGCATGGCGCGCACCGCCCACCCCTGGGTCGACGACCGCCATGATCACCGCGCCCGCCGGGACATCACGGCAATAGGCGCAGAGGAGGTAGGCGCTGGCCTGGATCGCGAAATTGGGCAGATCATGAAAGAGATCGATGACCGGGACCCCGGGCGCGTCTTCCGCAAGCCGCAGGCGCACCTGGCCCACATAAGGGTCGGCCGCCCCGAAATCGGTTAGCAACACGATCATCCCGCCAGTCTAGCACCATGGGCCCAAGGCCGATCCCGAATCGGCGGTCGGGTCTTTACAAGGCCAACACGCGCGGCGCATCCACGCGCCGATCGGTGATGGTCGTCGGCAATTCCTGATGATAGGCCCGCGAAGGCAGGAGCCCGCAGCCCCCGAACCGGGCCATGACCTTAAGTTGCGCCAGCACGTCCTCCCCGCAGTGGTCCGGTGGCAGATGGCGCCAGAAGGAAAACCCTCCGACCGCACGCAGGGCCGCGACATCATACAGGACGCACCCTCCTATCCAGGCGACATGATAACGCTGGCAACCACTCACATTACGCCCTACGTGATAGAGATTGGCGGCATTATGGAGACGATGGCGGGCCCATGCCGGCGACTGCGGGGTCACAATCTCCGGGACTACCGGCCCCTGCCAGAACTCGATCTCCTGCTCATGGGGGCGCTCGTCGTCCCGGAAACTGAGCCCGATGACACCGTAGCCCACGAACCCGCACCCCTCGGCCTTCAGGGTGGCGAGCAGCGGGGGCAGGGCGCCGGGCCCCAGAATCACATCATCGTCGAGAAACAGGGCCTGGGGGGCGCGCGCCTCCGCGAGCAGGAAGGCGCGCTGTTCGGCGAGGCCGCGGCGCGGCAGATGACGATGCCAGGCCAGGCGGTGCCCCTGGGCCTCGAGGACCCGGACCACGGCCTGCACCTCCGGGACCGACGAGGCCGGCACATCGCCCTGATCGGACACCACCACGCGCAGCGGCACGCCCTGACCGAGCAGGCTCGCGAGCGTCACGGCCAGCGCGGCTGGCCGGTTGTAGGTCGGTATCAGGACGTCCACTAGCCGGTCTTCGCGTCCCTGCGGATACGCTCTATGAGGCCGCTCGTCGAGCTGTTGTCCATATACTCAAGGAGCCGGACCCGTCCGCCCAGCTCCTCGACCAAGGCCACCTCCGGCAAGGTCTTGGCGACATAGTCGCCGCCCTTCACAAACAGATCCGGACGCACCATCTCTATGGGTCCATGGGCGGTATCGCCGGCAAAGGCCAGGACATGATCCACGCAACCAAGGGCCGCCACCACCGCGATACGATCGGCCAGCGGATTGAGCGGGCGCCCGGCCCCCTTCAGGCGCCGGACCGAATCATCGTCGTTAAGACCCACGATCAAGACATCGCCCAAGGCCTTCGCGCGCTCCAGATGGGTGATATGGCCGCGATGCAAGATATCGAAGCAACCGTTGGTAAAGACGATGCGCCGCCCTTCCTGGCGCAGGCGTCCGGCCGTCTCCCGGATATGGGTGGATTCGCGCAGAAACTTACCCTGGCCGGCAAGCTCGCGGCCCAGCTCATCCCGGCTGCAGGTCGCCGTATCTTCGCGCGCCAGGATGATGTCGGCGGCGGCCGCCGCCAGATCCATCGCCACGGGCGTGTCGGCACCGGATGCGAGCGCCAGCGTGAGGGCGCTCACGAAGGTATCGCCGGCCCCGGCGGCATGCGCGGCCGGCACGACACGACCGGCGGTACGATACGGGCCGCCGGCGCCGAGCAGCAGGGCCCCTTCGGCATCGAGGGTCACCACCACCGATCGCGCGCCGGTGGCATCGAGGAGGCGGTCCTCGTAACGGGCGATGAAGCCGGCGCGATCATCCGGCGGTACGCTGCCTGCCCCCAAAAGTCGCACGGCCTCCGCGAAGTTGGGCTTCGCCACAAGCGGCGCGAAATCTCGGTAGCGCCCGGGGTCCTTGGCATCGACGATCAATGCCAACCCCTGGCCCCGCAGGCGCTTCAAGGCCTCGCGCAGGACCGGGTCCATGAGACCCAGCCCATAGTCCGACACGACTACGGCATCGCAGCCGGCCGCCGCGGCCGACAGCGCGGCGGCCAGCCGCGCGGCGAGCGCGGCGTCCACCGGCCCCACATCGCCCTCATCGAAACGCGCCACGAGCTGATCGTCACAACGCAGTCGCTGCTTGACCACGGTCCGCCGGTTGCAAGCGACGACGCCGGCACAATCCACGCCCTGACGCTCGATAAGCGCGCGCAGTCGCCGGCCATGGCCATCCGCGCCGACCCACGATACGAGGCGCGTCTGGGCGCCCAGGGCGGCGATATTGGTGGCGACATTGGCGGCCCCCCCAGGGGCCTCCAGGACGGTCTGCAGCCCTACCACCGGGACCGGCGCCTCGCGACAGATGCCGGCCGCGCGACCCTTCAAGTAACGATCCAGGATCGCGTCGCCGAGAACCACCACGCGCCTTTTTCCGAAGGACTGCAGGACACTCATGAGCGTCTGTACGTCAACCATCGGCCACCTCCCGGAGGGTCTCACCCCACAACCCCAGCGCGTGCGCCACCACCTCCGCCGGTGGGATCGCCAGACACTCGAGATCGTAAGGGCATGTGAATCGGTAGCAGGGGGAACAGGCGGTCGGCCGGCGAAGCAGACGCGCCGGGGCGCGGCGTGGACCCCATTGCGATTCGCGGTCGGTGCCCGAGTACAGGATGACCATGGGGCAGTCGACCGCATCGGCCAGATGCATCGGCCCGGAATCGTTGGCGATGAGCAACCGGGCGCGCGCGAGCAACGCCGCGAGCACCGCGATATCCGTCTGCCCGCACAAGGACACCGCCCGCGACGCGCTCGCCACCGCCACGCCCCGGGCGACGTCCTTGGGCCCGCCGACCACGACCACCGTACGCCCCGCCTGGCGCAGGCCGGCGGCCACCGCCGCATAGCGTTCCGCGGGATAGCGGCGCGCGCCGCAGGTGGCGCCGGGGGCGATCACGACGAAATCCCCGCGTACACCCCGCTCCTGCAACAGCGCCCGCGCGCGGGCGTGCGCGGCGCGCGGCACCGAGATGCGCACGGCGGTGACATCCGGTCCGACCACGGGGATGCCGGCCTCGCGCACGAGATGCAGGTTCCGATCCACCTGGTGGGCATCGTCGGCCGGCGGGCGCACCCAGTGCGTCAGCACCCCGCCGCCGAATTCGCGGGATTGACCGATACGCACGGGAATACCCGCCAGATAACAGGCATAGGCGGGCGGGAATGGGCTTTGCGAAAAACTCGTGAATATCAGCGCTGCATCGAACGACCGCCGGGCGAGTTCCGACACCAGCGCCTGTTCACGGCTCGGGTCAAAGGACAGGTCGCCACGGGCGTCCTGCCAGAGCGCGCGATGCACGAACACCTCGTCGATACCTGGCACCAGTCCCGCCACGGCGGCCCCGGCCGGCGAGGCCATAAGCGTCACGCGCGCCTCCGGCCATGCCCTTCGCACCATGCGCACCGCCGGCGACAACATCAGGATGTCCCCGATGTTGTCGAGACGTACCAACAAGATCCGCGACGCGCTTTTGAAGGCCTCCATGCCCCGGTCCCCCGCTGTCATCGGCGGTCATTACAGCGCCCGACGCGGTTGCCGCCAATCGGCCGAAGGGACGGGGCCGTACGCCCGCCAAAAACCCATAAAAAAACCGGCTGGCGTCATGCCAGCCGGTCGCGCGATCGTGCCACGCCGTTCGCCGGTATTTAGGCGGCGGCCTCCGTCCCTTCGGTCTGCGCCTTCTCCGGCCGATCGATGAGTTGCACCACCGCCATGGGGGCGGTATCACCGGCCCGCAGGCCCACCTTCAGTATGCGCAGATAACCGCCTGGGCGATCTTGATAGCGCACGCCGAGCTCATCGAACAGCTTCCCGACGATCTCGCGATCCCCCAGGCGCGCGAACGCCAGACGCCGGTTCGCAACCGTCGCGCTTTTGCCCAGAGTGATCAACGGTTCCGCGATGCGCCGCAGCTCCTTGGCCTTTGGCAAGGTCGTTATGATCTGCTCGTGCCGAAACAACGACACCGCCATGTTCTTGAACAGCGCCTTGCGATGCGCGCTCGTTACGTTGAACTTCCGTCCGCTATTGCCGTGCCGCATGGCTCAGTCCTCTCTCTCTTACCGGTCCAAACCCTCGCCCGGAACCTTGTTCCGAAGCGACGCCGGCGGCCAGTTCTCCAACTTCATATCCAGGGTGAGCTCGTGGGATGCCAGCACATCCTTGATCTCGGTCAGCGACTTCTTCCCCAGGTTCGGGGTTTTCAAGAGCTCCATTTCACTCTTTTGGACCAGGTCGCCGATATAAAAAATATTCTCCGCCTTGAGGCAGTTCGCCGAACGCACCGTGAGCTCCAGATCGTCGACCGGGCGCAGCAGAATCGGGTTCACGTCCGGCTCTTCCTCGATCCGGACCTCGGTCCCCTTGCTCTCCAGATCCACGAACACCGCCATCTGATCGCGCAAGATGTTCGCCGCGCGCCGCACCGCGGCCTCCGGATCGATGGCCCCGTTGGTCTCGATGTCGAGCACCAGCTTGTCGAGATCGGTACGCTGCTCGACGCGCGCGTTTTCCACCGTATAGGCCACACGCCGAATCGGGCTGAACGAGGCATCGATCTGCATGCCACCGAGCGGACGCTCCTCGTTCAGGGCGCGCGCCGGAACCGGTTCATAGCCTCGTCCCGCCACCACGGTGAGCTCCATTTTCAGTGCCACCGCCTTTGTGAGCGTGGCAATCACATGCGCCGGGTTCACGATCTCCACGTTCTGGTCGGTATGCACATCGGCCGCGGTCACGACGCCAGGCCCGGTCTTGTCGATCGTCAACCGCGCCTCGCCCCGCCCCTCCATGCGCATGGCCAGACCCTTCAGATTCAGCAGGATATCGATGACATCCTCCTGAACCCCCTCCATCGTCGAGTACTCGTGCAATACACCCTCGATCCGCGCCTCGGTGACCGCACAGCCGGGCATCGACGACAACAGGACGCGCCGCAGCGCACTCCCCAGGGTATGACCAAAGCCCCGCTCCAGCGGCTCCAAGGTGATCCGCGCGTGCGTTGGACCAAGCGTCTGCACCCCGACATTGCGAGGCTTGAGAAATTCCGCTGCCGAACTCTGCATATACCGTCCCTCCGGCGACTTACTTCGAGTACAAGGCGATGACGAGCTGCTCGTTGATCTCGCCGGGCATTTCGCGACGCTCTGGCACGGCCTTGAAGGTCCCCTTCATGCCCTTACTGTCGACCTCGAGCCATTCCGGAAAACCGCGCTGCTCGGCGGCCTCGAGCGCCGCCTTCACGCGCAGCTGCTCCTTGGCGCCCGAGCTCACTTCGATCACATCCTGCGCCGACAGCTGATAGGCCGGAATATTGACCCTCTTGCCGTTCACAAGAATGCCGTTATGGCGCACGAGCTGACGCGCCTCGGAGCGCGACGCCCCAAAGCCCATCCTGTGCACGACGTTGTCCAGCCGGCACTCCAGGAGCTTCAGCAGGTTCTCGCCGGTATTGCCGCGGCGTCGATCGGCCTCGGAATAGTAATTGGCGAACTGCGCCTCAAGCACCCCGTAGATGCGGCGGAGCTTCTGCTTCTCGCGCAGCTGCGCGCCGTAATCCGAAAGCCGGCTGCGCCGCTGGCCGTGCTGTCCCGGTGGATAAGTCCGCTTGGACACGGGGCACTTGTCGGTAAAGCACTTCTCGCCCTTCAGAAAGAGCTTGCCGCCCTCGCGCCGGCACTTCCGGCATTTTGCATCCGCGTTCTCACGGGCCATTCTTATTTCTCCGTCAACTAGACGCGCCGGCGCTTGGCCGGCCGACAACCGTTATGGGGAATCGGCGTCACATCGATGATGTTGCTGATCTCGAAACCCGCCGAATGCAGGGCGCGGACCGCGGAGTCGCGCCCCGGCCCCGGCCCCTTCACGCGAATCTCGAGCGCCTTCACGCCGAACTCCTGCGCCGCACGCCCGGCCTTGTCCGATGCCACCTGCGCGGCAAACGGCGTGCTCTTGCGCGATCCCCTGAATCCCGCACCACCCGCGGTCGCCCAGGACAACACGTTACCCTGCCGATCGGTGATTGTAATCACCGTATTGTTAAACGAGGCTTGGATATGAGCCACGCCCTCGGCAACATTCTTCTTGACGCGCTTCTTGGCCTTGCCCGCTGCGGGTGTGTTAGTCGCCATACCTGTCCTTTAAGATCACTTCCGAATGCCCTTGCGCGGGCCCTTGCGCGTGCGCGCGTTGGTCTTGGTACGCTGTCCGCGCACCGGCAGCCCGCGCCTGTGGCGCATGCCGCGGTAACTCCCGATATCCATGAGCCGCTTGATGTTCATGGAGACTGTCCGCCGCAGATCGCCCTCGACCACGAGCTTGCCGACCTCGGCACGGATCTTCTCCACCTCGGCGTCCGTCAGATCCTTGACCTTGGCGTTCACCGCGACACCCGCGGCATCACAGATCTGCCGGGAGCGCTGCCGCCCTATGCCGTAGATGGATGTAAGTCCGATCTCGACATGCTTGTGGTTTGGAATATTGATGCCTGCGATACGGGCCATCGTACTGTTCTCTCCTAAACGCGCCCTTCACAAGGGAAAAGCGCGCAAGCCTAGCCTAGAAATCCCGGAATATCAAGTCTAGCCCTGGCGCTGCTTGTGGCGCGCGTCGCTACACACGATCCGGACAACCCCTTTGCGCCGCACGATCTTGCAATTACGGCACAGCTTCTTCACCGATGCCCTGACTTTCATGATTTCCCCTACTTAGGTAGCCCGCTCACTCCGCCCGTGAGGTTCGCCTTTTTCAACAAACTCTCGTATTGATGCGACATCAGATGCGCCTGCACCTGTGCCATGAAATCCATGCTCACCACGACGATGATGAGCAGCGACGTGCCCCCGAAATAAAATGGCACGTTCCACTTCAAGATCAAAAACTCCGGCAGCAGGCACACCAGCGTGATATAGATCCCTCCGGACAGCGTCAGCCGTGACATGACGTCATCGATATAGCGCCGCGTCTGCTCACCAGGCCGGATGCCGGGAATGAACGCCCCCGACTTCTTCAGGTTATCCGCGGTATCCTTCGGATCCATGATCATCGCGGTGTAAAAGAACGAAAAAAACATCACCGCGACCGTAAATACGATCAGATACACCGGTTGGCCCGGGGCCAGCGCCCCCGCGACCGTATGCAGCCACCCCATGCCCTTGGCCTGCCCAAACCAGTTCGCCGCCATGGTCGGAAACAGGATCATGCTCGACGCGAAAATCGCCGGAATCACGCCCGCGGTATTCACCTTGAGCGGAAGATGCGTCGTCTGACCCCCGAAAATCTTGCGCCCCTGCTGACGCTTGGCATAAGTCACCGTCACCCGCCGTTGCCCCCGCTCGACGAACACCACAAAGGCCGTCACCGCGAGCGCCACCACAAACAAGAGCAGCACGAACAACGGCTGAAAGGAGCCGTTGCTGGCAAGCTCCAGGGTGCTGCCGATCGCCTCCGGCAGACCGGCGACGATGCCGGCAAAGATGATCATCGAGATACCGTTACCGATGCCGCGCTCGGTGATCTGCTCCCCAAGCCACATCAGAAACATGGTGCCGGCCACCAGCGTGATCATCGTAAAGAGCTCGAAACCGATCCCTGGGGCCATCACCACCGGCACGCCGCCCGCGGTCTGGTGCTCAAGCGCGATCGAGATCCCAAGCCCCTGAAACGCCGCCAGCACCACGGTCCCATAGCGGGTCCACTGCGTAAGCTTGCGCCTTCCGGCCTCCCCGCCGTCCTTACGCAACTCGTCGAGCTTCGGGATCACCGGCGTCAGGATCTGGATGACGATCGACGCCGAGATGTACGGCATGATACCGAGCGCGAATACCGACAAGCGCTGCAGGGCGCCGCCCGAGAACATGTTGAACATGCCGATGATGGAACCGCTCGCGCGCTGAAAAAGCGCGGCCAGCGCCACGGCGTTGATCCCCGGCACCGGTATGTGCGTCCCGACACGAAACACGACCAAGGCACCCAGCAAAAACAGCAGACGCTGCTTTAGGTCGCTCAAGCGCCCGAGCATTCCCGGGGTAAGCGCTCCCTGACGTTTCGCGTCTCTCGCGACCATCAGTCCTCGACCCGGCCGCCCGCCGCTTCGATGGCGGCGCGCGCGCCCTTGGTCACGGCGATGCCCTTCAACACCAAGGCCTTGTCGATCGCGCCCGACAGAAATACGCGCGCGCGCAGCGCCGTCGCCCCCACTATGTTCGCGGCCTTCAACCCCGCGAGATCCACGGTGCCGTCGAATCCTTTCAACTCTCCGAGCCGCACCGCGGCCGTCTCCGCGGCCATCGCCGAGCGGAACCCAAACTTCGGCAGGCGTCGCTGCAAGGGCATCTGGCCACCCTCGAACCCCACCTTATGGTAGCCGCCGGCGCGCGCCCGCTGGCCCTTATGCCCGCGGCCGCAGGTCTTGCCGAGACCGGAACCGCCGCCCCGTCCCACGCGCCGGCGCGCGGTCCGATGCGGATCCGGTTTGATCGTATTCAGGCGCATCAGGCAACCTCCTCGCACTTCACCATGTAGGCAACCTTGCGCAACATCCCGCGGGTCGCCGCGCTGTCTTCGACCAGCACGCTATGATGCAAGCGCCGCAAGCCGAGCCCTCGCACACACGCCTGGTGACGGGCGCCGGTCCCGAACATGCTGCGCACCAGCGTGACCTTCATCTGCTTTTTTGCCATGACCGCTCCTAACCGCCCGTGATCTCTTCGACGGTCTTGCCGCGCTTGGCGGCCATCTCCGCCGGATTACTCACATCCAGCAAGGCCTTCAAGGTCGCGCGTACCACATTGATCGGATTTGTGGAACCCAGGGCCTTGGCCAACACGTTGCGCACCCCCGCGACCTCGAACAAGGCGCGCATCGCGCCGCCCGCGATGATCCCGGTGCCCTCGGAGGCCGGCCTCATGACCACTCGTGACGCCCCGTGATTGGCGGTGACGCCATAATGCAGCGTGCCGTTCTTCAGGTGCACGCGCACCATGTTACGCCGCGCGTCATCCATGGCCTTCTGCACGGCCACCGGCACCTCGCGGGCCTTGCCCTGGCCTATGCCCACGCGTCCGTCGCCATCGCCGACCACCGTCAGCGCCGCGAACCCGAACTGCCGGCCGCCCTTGACGACCTTGGCCACGCGATTGATGCTGATGAGCTTTTCCTGGAGGTTATCGCTGTAACCGTCCGACTCCGTCCCGCCTGCCGCCACAATGCCTCCTTAAAACTCCAGCCCGCCTTCACGCGCCGCGTCCGCCAGGGCCTGTACGCGCCCGTGATAGCGGAACCCGGACCGGTCGAACGCCACCTTCACCACCCCCGCCGCCTTCGCCTTCTCGGCGATACGCCGGCCGACGAGCCGCGCGGCATCCACGTTCCCGCCGGTCTTCAGGTCCTTGCGCACCTCGACCTCGATCGTGGACGCGCTGGCCAGCACCCGGCTGTCCGGCCCTATGATCTGCGCATACATATGCCGGGGCGTACGGTGCACGCACAATCTCTGCACACCCAGCGCCGCGATCCGCCTACGGCCCCGGAACGCCCGCCGCTTGCGTGTTGCTACTTTGTCTTTCATAGGGTCGCCTTACTTCTTCTTCGCTTCTTTCTTCACCACCACCTCGTCGCTATAGCGCACACCCTTGCCCTTGTAGGGCTCCGGCGGCCTATAGCCACGCACCTCGGCGGCAACCTGGCCCACGCGCTGCTTGTCGGCCCCCTTGATCACGATCTCCGTCTGGCTCGGGGTCTCTATGGTGATACCCGCCGGGATGTCATACACGACCGGGTGCGAAAATCCCAATGTCAGGTTGAGCTTGCGACCCTGAACCGCCGCGCGATAACCCACCCCGACGATCGTAAGGCGGCGCTCGAATCCCCGGGTCACGCCCGTCACCATGTTCTGCACGAGCGCCCGGGTGGTACCCGACAGGGCATTGGCCAAGGTCGATTCATCGGCGGGCACGACGCGCAGGACATTCCCGTCCTGCTCGATGCCCACCAGCTCATGGACACGGTGCGCCAGCTCGCCCTTTGGCCCCTTGATCGTGACATCCGCGCCGTTGCGGCTCAACGCCACGCCCGACGGCAGACTCACTGGATTTTTCGCAACTCGCGACATGCTCGCTCCTTAAACCACCACGCACACGATCTCGCCGCCAAGCCCGGCGCTACGAGCCGCGCGATCCGTCATCATGCCCTTCGAGGTCGACACCACGGCGATCCCCAGCCCCCCGTCAACGGTTGGCAGGGCATCGTGCGACCGGTAGACGCGCCTACCGCCCCGGCTCACACGATCGATGCGTGCAATCACCGGCCGCCCGGCATAATACTTGAGCTCGATCTCGAGCTCGGGTTTCGCGCCCTCGATGAGCCGGAAGTCGTTTACGTACCCTTCCTCCTTCAGGATCTTCGCCAACGCGAGCTTCGGCTTGGATGCCATCATCCGCACGCTGACCTTCTCGGCGCGTTGCGCATTGCGAATGCGGGTCAGCATGTCTGCTATGGGATCGTTCATCATGGCCTTATACCTACCAGCTCGCCTTCACCACGCCCGGGATCTCCCCGCGCATCATCATCTCGCGCAGCTTGTTGCGCCCGAGCCCGAACTTCCGATAGTAGCCCCGCGAGCGCCCCGTCATGTAACAGCGATTGCGCACACGCACCGGGCAGGCGTTTCGGGGCTGCTTCGCAAGCGCCGCCAACGCCTGCTGGCGCTCCTCCTCCGACAGGCGCATGTTGACCGACGCCGCCTTCAGCTCCGCGCGCCGCTGTGCATACTTTGCCACCACCGCCATGCGTTGCCGGTTACGCAAAATCTTCGACTTCTTCGCCATGTCCGCCCCTTAAACGCGAATCGGCAACCGGAAGGCCGTCAGCAGGGCTCGCGCCTCGTCATCGGTCTTGGCCGTTGTCGTTATGGTAATGTCCATCCCCCGGATCGCGTCGATCTTGTCATATTCGATCTCGGGAAAGATGATCTGCTCCTTGATGCCGAGCGAGTAATTCCCCTGCCCGTCGAACGACCGCCCCGGCAGGCCCCGAAAGTCGCGCACGCGCGGCAGCGCAACGCTGATCAGCCGGTCCATGAAATCGTACATGCGCGTGCGCCGCAGCGTCACCTTGCAGCCGATCGGCCAATCCTCGCGCACCTTGAATGCCGCCACCGATTTGCGCGCGCGTGTAACGATCGGCTTCTGCCCGCCAATGGCCTGCATGTCCGCCACCGCGTTCTCGATCACCTTCTTGTCCGCCAGCGCCTCGCCCACGCCCATGTTGAGCGTCACCTTGACGACTCGCGGCACCTGCATCGGATTCTTGTATCCGAACCGGGCCATCAGCTCGGGCCGAATGGTGTTTTCGTACAGCTCCTGAAGCCTGCTCGTCATCGCCTTCCCCTACGCATCCACGACTTCGCCGCTGCGCTTGAAGACGCGCACCTTGCGACCGTCATCCAAGGTCCGAAACCCGACGCGCTCGCCCTTGCCGGTCGCCTTGTTGAACAACGCCACGTTCGCCCCCGACAGCGGCGCCTCGCGCTCGATGATGCCGCCGGTCACGTTCTTGTTGGGGTTCGGGCGCACGTGCCGCTTGACCCGATTCACGTTCTCCACCAACACCCGGCCGTCGGCGTAGACCTTGAGCACATTACCGCGCTTGCCCTTGTCCTTGCCGACGCGCACCAACACTTCATCGCCTTTCCGGATCTTCTGCATGGCGCACCTATATCACTTCGGGGGCTAGCGATATGATCTTCATGAACTGCTCACTGCGCAGCTCACGAGTCACGGGCCCGAAAATGCGCGTACCGACCGGCTGATGCTGGGGGTTCAAAAGCACCGCCGCATTGCTGTCGAACCGCACCACCGAACCATCGGCCCGCCGTACGCCCACCTTGGTGCGCACGATCACGGCGTCGTAGACATCGCCCTTCTTCACGCGCCCGCGCGGGACCGCTTCCTTTATACTGATCTTGATGATGTCGCCGATGCCCGCATAACGGCGCTTCGAGCCACCGAGGACCTTTATGCACTGCACCTTCTTGGCGCCACTATTGTCCGCGACGGACAGCACGCTTTGCATCTGAATCATGGTGTTCCTTCCGTTAGGCGCGCACTGCGTAGCCCGCCATCATAACATCGATTTACCCGGTCCCAAAGGCCCTATACAACAGCGGGGCGGTCCAATACCCGGACGAGCCGCCAGGTCTTGGTCTTCGAAAGCGGACGGCACTGCTCCACCAAGACCAGATCACCTTCCCGGCCCTCATTATTCTCATCGTGCGCATGCAGCTTGGTGCTCCGGCGCACGAACTTCCCATATACGGGGTGTGGCGTCCGCCGCTCGATCAACACGGTGATCGTCTTGTCCATCTTGCTGCTCGTCACCCGGCCGGTCGCCGTACGCGCAGGCTTCTCCACTGTCGTTTCCGTCATGGCCTATCGGCTCCCCACCTGCTGCATAACCGTCAACATCCGCGCGATATCCCGGCGCACCTTCGCGATCTCGCTTACGTTCCGGATCTGCCCGGTGGCGCTTTGCATGCGCAACGTAAACTGTTTCTCCCGCAACGCCTCAAGCTCCTTGCGCTGCTCCTCGACCGACGCCGCCCGCATCTCTTTCAGGTCCATAACCGCCCCTCTTTAGGCCACTTGCCGCGCCACGAACGCGGTCTGCACCGGCAACTTCGCGGCCGCCAGGCGAAACGCGTCGCGCGCCACCGCCTCACTCACCCCTTCCATCTCATAGAGCACCTTGCCGGGCTGGATCAGCGCCACCCAGTACTCGGGGTTGCCTTTTCCTTTACCCATGCGCACCTCGAGCGGCTTTTTCGAGATCGGCTTGTCGGGAAACACGCGGATCCACACCCGGCCGCCACGCTTGATGGAGCGCGTCAGCGCCCGCCGCGCGGCCTCGATCTGACGCGATGTCAGGCGCCCGCGCCCCATGGCCTTCAGCCCGAACTCGCCGAAACTCACCTTGTTCCCGCGCGAGGCGAGCCCGCGGTTGCGGCCCTTGTGTTGCTTGCGAAACTTCGTTCTCTTTGGCTGCAGCATGCGTTCATTGGAATCAGGCCGTGGCCTTCTTCCCCTCCGTCTCCGCGTCCGCGGGGTTCATCTGCCCGTAGATCTCACCCTTGAAGATCCACACCTTGATACCGATCACGCCATACGTCGTATGCGCCTCGGCCACCCCATAATCGATGTCCGCGCGCAACGTATGAAGAGGCACGCGCCCCTCGCGATACCATTCGGTGCGCGCGATCTCGGCGCCGTTCAGACGCCCGGCGCACATGATCTTCACGCCCAGCGCCCCAAGCCGCATGGCGTTGGTCACCGACCGCTTCATGGCGCGACGGAACATGATGCGCTTTTCGAGCTGCTGCGCGATATTTTCCGCGACCAGGGCGGCGTCGAGCTCTGGCTTTCGGATCTCTTCGACATTCAACTGCACGGGCACGCCGGCGAGCTTCGCGAGCTCCTGGCGCATGCGCTCGATGTCCTCACCCTTCTTGCCGATCACGATCCCCGGCCGCGCCGTGCGGATGGTGATCGTCACGCTCTGGGCCGGACGCTGAATGATGATCGAGCTCACCGCGGCATGCGAAAGCTTGGCCTTAAGCCACGCGCGCAGCTCCACGTCGGCACGGATGTTGGCGGCGTACGCCCCGCGATGCGCGTACCACTTCGCCGTCCAATCCTTGACGATCCCAAGCCGCATTCCGATCGGATTGATCTTTTGCCCCATCTCAATTCCCCCCGCTCGCTGCGACCGTGACGCTGATGTGGCTGGTGCGCTTTAAGATCCGCGCCCCGCGGCCCTTCGCGCGGGCATGAAAGCGCTTCATGGACGACGCCCCGTTGATCTGGATCTCCGAGATCTTGAGCTCGTCGACGTCCGCACCCTCGTTGTTCTCGGCATTGGCGATCGCCGACTCCAGCACCTTTTTCACGATGCGCGCCGCCTTCTTCGGGCTGAACGCCAGCACCTCTAACGCCCGTCCCACGGGCAGGCCACGCACCAAGTCCGCCACCAATCGCCCCTTCTGCGGCGACACATGCACGTTCTTCAACACCGCCTTGGTCGCCATCATCAGCCTCCGGATGCCTTCTTGTCCGCGGTATGACCCTTGAAGGTGCGCGTGGCCGCGAACTCGCCCAGCTTATGCCCGACCATGTTGTCCGAGATCAGCACCGGAACGTGCTGGCGCCCGTTGTGCACGGCGATCGTAAGCCCTATGAAATCCGGCATGATCGTCGAGCGGCGCGACCAGGTCTTGATCGGCTTCTTGTTCCCGGTCCTCTGCGCCTCACCGACTTTCCTGGCCAGATGGTCGTCGAGAAACGGTCCCTTCTTAATCGAACGTGGCACGGTGCGCCCTCACACTTTTCAGTTACTTCTGGTACCGACGACGCACGATCATGCCGTCGGTCCGCTTGTTGACTCGTGTCCTATAACCCTTGGTCGGCGTGCCCCACGGGCTTACCGGGTGGCGCCCGCCGGACGTCCGCCCCTCGCCGCCACCATGCGGATGGTCGACCGGATTCATGGCCACGCCGCGCACCGTCGGCCGGATACCGCGCCAACGCGCCGCCCCGGCCTTGCCGAGCTTGCGCAACGAGTGCTCGCCGTTGCCGACCTCGCCGATCGTCGCGCGGCATTCCACGTGGACCTTGCGGACCTCGCCGGATCGCAGCCTAAGCTGGGCGTAGTCCCCTTCGCGCGCCACATACTGCAGCGAGGCCCCGGCCGACCGCCCGATCTGCGCGCCGCGCCCGACCTTCAGCTCCACGCAATGCACGGTGGTACCCACCGGGATATTGCGCAACGGCAGGCAGTTGCCGGCCCGTATCGGCGCATCGCTGCCCGACAGGATCTCCTGACCGACCTCCAGGCCCTTGGCGGCGATGACATAACGCCGTTCGCCGTCGGCGTACAACATGAGCGCGATGTGCGCGCTGCGGTTCGGGTCGTACTCCAAGCGCTCGACACGCGCCGTGATCCCGTCCTTGTCGCGCCTAAAATCGATCAGCCGGTAATGCCGCTTGTGGGCGCCGCCCCGGTGACGCACGGAAACCCGCCCGTTGTTGTTGCGGCCATCAATCTTGGCCTTCTTCTCCACGAGCCCGGCATAGGGCGCGCCCTTATGGAGGCCCGGGTGGACTACCTTGACGAGGCCGCGACGTCCCGCCGACGTGGGTCTTACCTTGACGACTGGCATACTTCCCCCTATTGCCCGGTCCCGAACTGGATATCAAAACCGGGTTTCAAGGCCACATAGGCCTTCTTCACGTCCGATCGCCGCCCGGGGTTCTTGCCACCCTTGGCCTTGCCCTTCAAGACCGTTACTCGCACATCGGCGACCTCGACCTTGAAAAACTTCTCGACGGCCGCCTTCACCGAGGCCTTGGTGGCATCCTTGCGCACGCGAAATACAAACTGCCGATGCTTTTCGGCAAGCCGCGTCGCCTTCTCCGAGACGTGCGGCGCGAGCAACACTCCATAAATGTCGGCCGTCATGCCAGCATCTCCTCAAGCTTCCTCACGGCCCCGACGGTCATGAGCACCTTGTCGTGCGCGATCAACGACACCGGATCCACCCGGTCACTCGGCCGCACCGCGACGCGGTACAGATTGCGTGCCGCAAGCGCAAGCCCGTCGACCGCATTGTCCGCCACGATCAGCACGTCCGGCGACCGCCCACTGATGCCAAACCCCGCCAGGCGCGCCAGGAGCTCCTTGGTCTTGGAGGCCGCCTGTATCTCGTCTACGGTGATCAGCCGGTCCTGACGGATCAATTCCGACATGATCGAGCGCAGCGCGGCGCGCCGCATCTTCTTGTTCACCTTCTGGCTGAAATCCTGGGTCGTCGCCGGGAAGGTCTTACCGCCACCGCGCCATATGGGGCTTCGGATATTGCCCGCGCGCGCCCGCCCGCCGCCTTTCTGCGCCCACGGCTTGCGCGTGCTGCCGCTCACCGCCGAGCGATTCTTTTGCGCGCGTGTGCCCGAGCGTCCACCGGCCTGATAGGCGACCACGATCTGATGCACGAGATGCTCCTTGAAGGGCACCCCGAAGGCCTCATCCGAAACCTCCATTTCCCCGGCGCCGCCGGAGGCCTTCACCACCGTCATCTTCATGATTGCTTGGCCTCCGTCTTGCCGGCCTTCACGGCCGGCCGCACCACCACATCCGAGCCCGCCGATCCGGGGACCGCGCCGCGAATCAGCAGCAGATTGCGCTCGGCGTCCACGCGCACCACCACGAGGTTTTGCTGCGTGCGGATCTTGGCGCCCAGGTGGCCTGCCATCTTCTTGCCGGGAAACACGCGTCCCGGGGTCTGGCGCTGGCCAATGGAGCCGGGCGCGCGGTGCGACAGAGAGTTACCGTGCGACGCGCGCCCACCACCGAAGTGATGGCGCTTGATGACGCCCGCGAAACCCTTACCGATGGTCGTGCCCTGCACATCCACCTTCTGGCCTTCGGCAAAGATATCGACGCGCACCTCCGCGCCGATCTCCAGCCCCTGACCTTCGTCCGCCGCCAACCGGAACTCCCACAGGCTCGCCGCCGGCTCGATCTTCGCCTTGGCGAAATGCCCGGCCTGCGCCTTGGTGACCCGCGAAGGCCGCCGCGTGCCGGCGGCTATCTGTACCGCGCGGTAGCCGTCGGTCGCGACGTCCTTGATCTGCGCCACATGATTGCGCTCGACCGCCACCACCGTCACCGGCGCCACCGTGCCGTCGGCGGCAAACACGCGGCTCATGCCAATCTTCTTGCCCACTATTCCGAGTGCCATGACCGCTCCTAACTCACCTTGATCTCGACGTCCACGCCGGCCGCGAGATTCAGCTTGAGAAGCGCGTCCACCGTCTTCTCCGTAGGCTCGATGATGTCCATGATGCGCTTATGCGTGCGAATCTCGAACTGATCACGCGAGCTCTTATCCACGTGCGGTGAACGCAACAGGGTGTACCGCTCGATCTTGGTCGGCAAAGGAATCGGGCCCTTGACGATGGCGCCGGTCCGTTTCGCGGTATCGACGATTTCCGAAGCCGAGCGATCAATAAGCCTATGATCGAAGGCCTTGAGACGAATTCTGATCTTTTGGTTGGCCATGGTCCCTACTCAAGTATCTTCGACACCACGCCCGCGCCCACCGTACGACCGCCCTCGCGGATGGCAAACCGCAGGCCTTCCTCCATGGCGATCGGACTGATGAGGCTGATCGTGAGCCGGACGTTGTCGCCGGGCATCACCATTTCGGTCCCGGCGGGCAGATCGCAGGACCCGGTGACGTCGGTGGTCCGGAAATAGAACTGCGGGCGGTAACCCTGGAAGAACGCCGTATGGCGCCCGCCTTCCTCCTTGCTCAGGACATAGACCTCGGCCTCGAAGCGGGTATGGGGCTTGATGCTGCCGGGCTTGCACAGCACCTGGCCGCGCTCGACCTCTTCGCGCTTGGTGCCGCGCAACAGCACGCCGATGTTGTCGCCGGCCTGACCCTGATCGAGCAGCTTGCGGAACATCTCGACGCCGGTGACGGTGGTCTTCACGGTATCCCGCAGGCCCACGATCTCGACCTCATCGCCGACCTTCACGATGCCACGCTCGACCCGTCCGGTCACGACCGTGCCACGTCCGGAGATCGAGAACACGTCCTCGACGGGCATGAGGAAGGCGCCGTCGATGGCGCGCTCGGGCTGCGGAATGTAGCTGTCCAGGGCCTCGGCGAGCTTTATGATCGCGGCCTCGCCGATCTCGGAGGTGTCCCCCTCGAGGGCCTTCAGGGCCGAGCCCACCACGATCGGGGTCTTGTCCCCCGGGAACTCGTAACGGTCGAGGAGCTCGCGCACCTCCATCTCCACGAGTTCCAGGAGCTCCTTGTCGTCGACCATGTCGGCCTTGTTCAGGAACACCACGATATAGGGCACGCCCACCTGGCGGGCGAGCAGGATGTGCTCGCGGGTCTGGGGCATGGGGCCGTCGGCCGCCGATACCACCAGGATCGCGCCGTCCATCTGCGCGGCGCCGGTGATCATGTTCTTGATGTAGTCGGCATGCCCCGGGCAGTCGACGTGCGCGTAGTGGCGCTGGGGCGTCTGATACTCCACGTGCGCGGTGGCGATGGTGATGCCGCGGGCGCGCTCCTCGGGGGCGTTGTCGATCTGGTCGTAGGCCTTGAACTCGCCCCCGAACTTCGTCGACAGGACCTTGGTCAGGGCCGCCGTGAGCGTGGTCTTGCCATGATCGACGTGGCCTATCGTGCCCACATTCAGATGGGGCTTCGTGCGTTCAAATTTTCCCTTGGACACCGTGGGTACCTCGTAGGCTGAATCGTTTTCGTTCTAACTGGCTTTCTTAATGACCTGTTCTGCGATATTGCTCGGCGCCACCGCATAGCGCTTGAACTCCATCGCATAGGTCGCGCGGCCCTGCGTCGCCGAACGCAGCGAGGTCGCGTACCCGAACATCTCGGCAAGCGGTACCTCGGCGCGCACGACCTTGCCGGCCGGCGCCTCTTCCATGGCCTGAATGACCCCGCGCCGCGAGCTCAGATCGCCGTTCACGCTGCCCATGTAATCCTCGGGCGTCACCACCTCGACAGCCATGATCGGCTCGAGAAGCGCCGGATCGGCCTTCAGGCACCCCTCACGAAACGCCATGCTGGCGGCCATCTTGAAGGCGTTTTCCGACGAGTCGACCTCGTGGTAGGACCCGTAATAGAGGGCCACCTTGACATCCACCACCGGGAAACCCGCCTGAATACCGCGCTCGAGGGCCTCGCGCACCCCCTTCTCGACCGCCGGTATGTACTCCCGCGGGATCACGCCACCCTTGATCTCGTCGACGAACTCAAAACCCTTCCCGGGCTCCTGCGGCTCGATGCGCAGAAACACATGCCCGTACTGGCCGCGCCCGCCGCTCTGCTTGGCAAACTTGTGCTCCTGCTCGACCTTCTTGCGAATGGTCTCGCGGTAGGCCACCTGCGGCTTACCGACGCTCGCCTCGACCCCGAACTCGCGCTTCATGCGATCGACGATGATCTCCAGGTGCAGCTCGCCCATGCCCGATATGATGGTCTGTCCGGATTCCTCATCGGTGCGCACACGGAACGACGGGTCCTCCTGGGCCAGCCGCCCAAGCGCGAGCCCCATCTTCTCCTGATCAGCCTTGGTCTTTGGTTCCACCGCCTGCGAAATGACGGGCTCCGGGAACTCCATGCGCTCAAGCGTGACCACGCGCTCGGGGTTGCATAGCGTATCGCCCGTGGTCATGTTCTTCAGCCCCACGGCCGCGGCGATGTCGCCGGCATGCACTTCCTTGATCTCGTCGCGATGATTGGCATGCATCTGCAAGAGCCGCCCGACGCGCTCTTTTTTGGACTTGACCGGGTTGAACACCGAGTCACCGCTCTTCAGCACCCCGGAATAGACCCGGAAGTAGACGAGCTGGCCCACAAACGGGTCGGTCGCTATCTTGAACGCCAGCGCCGCAAACGGCGCGTCATCATCGGCCGGACACTCGACCTCCGTGCCCTCCTTGTCGTCCAGATGCCCCACGATCGCCTTCTTCTCCCTCGGCGACGGCAGGTAGTCGATGACCGCGTCGAGCATCGACTGCACACCCTTGTTTTTGAACGCCGAGCCGCACAAGGTCACGACGATCTGCGAGGCCAGACTACGCGCGCGCAGGCCCGCCTTGATCTCCTCGGTCGTCAGCGTCTCCCCGCCGAGGTATTTGTCCATCAAAACCTCGTTGGCCTCGGCGGCGGCCTCGATCATGTGTTCGCGCCACTTCTCGCACTCCGCACGCATCTCCGATGGGATCTCGCGCTCCTCGAAGCGCATGCCCTGGGTCGCATCGTCCCAATAGATCGCCTTCATCTTCACGAGATCCACGACCCCCTGAAAACGATCCTCGGCGCCGATCGGCAACTGGATGGGCACGGGTATCGCGCCCAGGCGCACCCGCACCTGTTCCACCACCCGCAGGAAATTCGCGCCCGCGCGGTCCATCTTGTTCACGAACGCGATACGCGGCACACCGTACTTGTTGGCCTGCCGCCACACCGTCTCCGACTGCGGCTCGACCCCGCCTACCGCGCAGAACAGCGCGCACGCCCCGTCAAGCACGCGCAGCGAACGCTCCACCTCGATGGTGAAGTCCACGTGACCGGGTGTATCGATGATATTGATGCGGTGCTCGGGGTAATTCGCGGCCATGCCTTTCCAGAAACAGGTGGTCGCCGCCGATGTGATCGTAATCCCGCGCTCCTGCTCCTGCTCCATCCAGTCCATGACGGCCGCGCCCTCATGAACCTCCCCGATCTTGTGGGACACGCCCGTGTAGAACAGGATCCGCTCCGTGGTGGTGGTCTTGCCGGCATCGATATGCGCCATGATGCCGATGTTGCGATAACGGTCGATTGGTGTCGTACGAGCCACGGCCAGATCCTTACGCTAAATTCGTGAGTTTGCGTCTTCTACCAGCGATAATGGGAGAACGCCTTATTGGCTTCCGCCATGCGGTGCACTTCCTCGCGCTTCTTGACCGCGTTGCCACGACGCTCGGCGGCATCGAGCAATTCCCCTGCCAGCCGCGCACCCATGGACTTCTCGCCGCGCGAGCGCGCCGCGTCGACGACCCAGCGCATCGCCAGGGCCAGCTGCCGGCCCGGACGCACCTCGACCGGCACCTGATAGGTCGCACCGCCCACCCGCCGGCTCTTGACCTCGACCAGGGGCTTGGCATTGTCGATGGCCTGCTGAAACACGGCCAGCGGCTCGCCCTTGTTCCGCGAAGCGATCGTCTCAAGCGCCCCGTAGATGATCTTCTCGGCCACCGACTTCTTGCCGCTTTGCATCACCACGCTCATGAACTTCGTGAGCATCTCGCTCCCGTATTTCGGATCGGGCCGCGTCGGGCGCTTGGGAACTTCTCTTCTTCTCGGCATATTCTCAACCTTCACACCATTTCGAACGAGAAAACGCCGCACCTTGGATGTGCGGCGTACCCTGCTTCATGTCAGCCTTAGGATTTCGGCCGCTTGGCCCCATACTTCGAGCGGCCCTGTCGGCGATCCGCGACACCTGCGGTATCCAGCGACCCACGCACCGTGTGGTAGCGCACACCCGGCAAGTCCTTCACGCGGCCTCCGCGAATGAGGACAACCGAGTGCTCCTGGAGGTTGTGGCCCTCGCCTCCTATGTAGCTCGTGACCTCGTAGCCGTTCGTGAGACGCACACGCGCGACCTTCCGCAGCGCCGAGTTCGGCTTCTTCGGGGTCGTCGTGTAAACGCGCGTACAGACGCCACGCTTTTGCGGGCAGGCATTCAGGGCCGGCACCGTCGTCTTCTTCTGCGGCTGTACCCGCGGCTTACGGACCAACTGGTTAATCGTGGGCATTCATGACTCCGATGCAAATGCTGGCCTTAGGCCCCAATGCACAAACGGGCCTGGCTTCAAAGGTGCGCGATTGTAGGCATAACGGCGGCCCCTGTCAAGAGCGCTTCGACAGGGGCCGATCCTTTAAGCCGACACCGCCTTATCGCCGCCGTCGCCCTTGTCACGCGTGGGCAACAGGGCCTCGCGCAGGGCGGTGGCTTCGTCCTTCTCGTCGGCGCGCTTGCGCTTGCGCTCCTGATGATGCGCGAGCCCGCTTCCGGCCGGGATCAGGCGGCCCACGATGACGTTTTCCTTCAAGCCGCGCAGCCGATCGCGCTTGCCGCTTATGGCCGCCTCGGTCAGGACCCGCGTCGTTTCCTGGAAGGACGCCGCCGAGATGAACGACTCGGTGGCGAGCGAGGCCTTGGTGATGCCAAGCAGCAGGCGCTCGCCGGTGGCGGGCCGCTTCCCGGCCGCCTCCACCTCTTCATTGGCATCAAGCAACCGCGCCCGCTCGATCTGCTCACCGGGCAGGAACTGGGTGTCACCGGCATCGATGATGCGCACCTTGCGCAGCATCTGGCGCACGATCACCTCGATGTGCTTGTCGTTGATCTTCACGCCCTGCAGCCGATAGACATCCTGGACCTCGTCAACGATGAAGTTGGCCATGGCCTCGACACCGAGCAGCCGCAGGATGTCCGACGACACCGGGGGACCATCGACGATCGCCTCGCCCTGTTCCACGGTCTCGCCCTCGAACACCATGATGTGGCGGCCCTTCGGAATCAGATATTCGTGTTCCTCGCCACCCTTGTCGGTGATCAGCAGCCGCTGCTTGCCCTTGGTGTCCTTGCCAAACGACACCACACCACTCGTCTCCGCGAGGATGGCGTGATCCTTGGCCTTGCGCGCCTCGAAGAGCTCGGCCACGCGCGGCAGACCCCCTGTGATATCGCGTGTCTTGGAGCTCTCCTGCGGGATGCGGGCGAGCACGTCGCCCACCCCAATCTTGAGCCCATCCTCGACGGTGATGATGGCGCCCGGCGGCAGCATGTATTTCGCCGGGATGTCGGTGCCTGGTATGAAAAGGCCCTTACCCTTCTCATCCAAAAGCGCGATCATCGGACGGATGTCCTTGGCCCCCGAGCGGTGCTTCGGATCCAGGACCACGTAGGTGCTAAGCCCTGTCACCTCATCGGTCTGCTTGTTGACGGTCACCCCGTCGATCAGGTCCGTGAAGGCCACGTTGCCCGCCACTTCGGTGATGATGGGATGGGTATGGGGATCCCAGTTTGCCACTACGCGCCCGGCCTTGACCTTGTCGCCTTCGCTCACGTTCAGAATGGCGCCATAGGGCACCTTGTAGCGCTCGCGGTCACGCCCGTGATCGTCTTGCACGACGAGCTCGCCGGAACGCGACACCGCCACATTGTTGCCGCTCGCGTGACGGATCAGCTTCAGGTTGTTAAAGCGTACCGAACCGTTGGACTTGACCTCGATCCCGCTCACCGCCGTCGCGCGCGATGCCGCGCCGCCGATGTGGAAGGTGCGCATGGTGAGCTGGGTCCCGGGCTCGCCGATGCTCTGCGCCGCGATCACGCCCACCGCCTCGCCTTGGTTTACGAGATGACCCCGTCCCAGGTCGCGCCCGTAGCACAACGCGCAGATCCCGTAACGGGTCTCGCAGGTCACGGGCGAACGCACGATCACCTGGTCGATATTGCGCTCCTCGAGCAGGCGCACCTTGCGCTCGTCGAGCAGTGCGTTATGCGCCACCAGCACGCTGTTGTCGGCCGGATCGACGACGTCCCCTATGACCACGCGCCCGAGCACGCTCTCGCGCAGCGGCACCACCACCTCGCCGCCCTCCACGATCACGCTCTTGCGGATCCCGATCTGGGTGCCGCAATCAGGCTCCGTGACCACCAGGTCCTGGCACACGTCGACGAGCCGCCGCGTCAGGTAGCCGGAATTCGCCGTCTTCAAGGCGGTGTCGGCCAAGCCCTTGCGCGCGCCGTGCGTCGAGATGAAGTACTGCAGTACGTTCAGGCCCTCGCGGAAATTCGCCGTGATCGGCGTCTCGATGATGGACCCGTCGGGCTTGGCCATGAGACCGCGCATGCCGGCGAGCTGGCGAATCTGGGCGGCGCTACCGCGCGCGCCGGAGTCCGCCATCATATAAATGGAGTTGAACGACGGCTGGGTCACCACCTTGCCTTCGGCATCGGTGACGTCCTCGACGCCGAGCTTGTCCATCATCGACTTGGCCACGCGCTCGCTGGTATGGGTCCAGATGTCCACGACCTTGTTGTAACGCTCGCCGTCGGTGAGCAGTCCGGACGCGTACTGCGTCTGAATACCGCGCACCTCGGCCTCGGCATCGCCGATGATCTTGGCCTTCTCGGCGGGCGTCACCATGTCGTTCACGCCGATCGAGATGCCGGCGCGCGCCGCAAACGCAAAGCCCGTATACATGAGCTGGTCGGCGAAGATCACGGTCTCCTTCAGGCCGACCTGCCGGTAGCAGGCATTGATGAGCTCCGAGATGGTCTTTTTCTTAAGATCGCGGTTCACCAGCGCAAACGGCAGGCCGTCCGGCAGAAGCTCCGACAGCAGCGCCCGGCCGACGGTCGTCTCGACGAGCTTTACGGTCTTCACCTTGTTGCCGGCGTCGTCGATCGTGACCTCCGGGATGCGCACGCGGCACTTGGCGTGCAGCGCCACCTTGCGGCTCTCGTAGGCGCGATGCACCTCGGCCACGTCCGCAAACACCTTGCCCTCGCCGAGCGCGTTTACGCGCACGCGGGTCATGTAGTAGAGCCCGAGCACGATATCCTGCGAAGGAACGATGATCGGCTCGCCATTCGCCGGCGACAGGATGTTGTTCGAGGACATCATGAGGCTGCGCGCCTCGAGCTGGGCCTCCAAAGAAAGCGGGACGTGCACCGCCATCTGATCGCCGTCGAAGTCGGCGTTGTAGGGCGCGCACACCAGCGGGTGGAGCTGGATGGCCTTACCCTCGACGAGCACGGGCTCGAAGGCCTGAATGCCCAGACGGTGGAGCGTGGGCGCCCGGTTCAACAGCACCGGATGCTCGCGAATGACCTCCTCGAGTATGTCCCAGACCTCGGGGCTCGCCTGCTCGACCATCTTCTTCGCGGCCTTGATGGTCGTCGCCAGTCCGCGCATCTCGAGCTTGCTGAAGATAAAGGGCTTGAAGAGCTCGAGCGCCATCTTCTTCGGGAGACCGCACTGATGCAGTTTGAGGGCGGGACCGACCACGATGACCGAGCGCCCGGAGTAGTCCACGCGCTTGCCGAGCAGGTTCTGCCGGAAGCGCCCCTGCTTGCCCTTGATCATGTCGGCAAGCGACTTCAGCTGGCGCTTATTGGCGCCGGTGATGGCCTTGCCACGGCGCCCGTTGTCGAGCAGCGCGTCGACCGCCTCCTGCAGCATGCGCTTTTCGTTGCGCACGATGATATCGGGGGCGTTCAGGTCCAAGAGCCGCTTCAGACGATTGTTGCGGTTGATCACGCGCCGATACAGATCGTTCAGGTCCGAGGTCGCGAACCGGCCACCGTCGAGCGGCACCAGCGGCCGAAGCTCTGGTGGCAGCACCGGCAGAATCTCGATGACCATCCATTCCGGGCGGTTCCCGGAATGCAGGAACGCCTCTATGACCTTCAGGCGCTTGGCGAGCTTCTTGATCTTGGTCTCCGAGGTCGTGCCACCCAACTCCTCGCGCAGCTTGGCGGCCTCTCCGGCGAGATCGATGCCACGCAGAAGATCGCGAACCGCCTCGGCCCCCATGCGTGCGTCGAACTCGTCACCATATTGCTCGATGGCCTCGAGATAGGAGTCCTCCGACAAGAGCTGGCTGCGCTCGAGCGGCGTCATGCCCGGGTCCACGACCACATAGGCCTCGAAGTACAACACGCGCTCGATGTCGCGCAAGGTCATATCGAGGACCAGACCCATGCGCGAGGGCAGGGATTTCAGGAACCAGATGTGCGCGACCGGGCTTGCCAGCTCGATGTGCCCCATGCGTTCCCGGCGCACCTTCGAGAGCGTCACCTCGACCCCACACTTCTCGCAGATCACGCCACGATGCTTCAGGCGCTTGTACTTGCCGCACAGGCACTCGTAGTCCTTGATGGGGCCGAAGATCTTCGCGCAGAACAACCCGTCGCGCTCAGGTTTGAACGTACGATAATTGATCGTCTCGGGCTTCTTGACCTCGCCGAACGACCACGAGCGTATCTTGTCCGGGGATGCCAAGCCGATCCGGATGGAATCGAAATCCTCGGTCTTGCCTGCCTGCTTAAACAAATTGAATAGGTCTTTCAAGTCGATCTCCTCAACGCGGCCGTGATCCCGGCCTGTCGTTTGCGGTCAAATATCGCAGAGCGGGTTATCCTTGATCGAGCTCGATATCGATACCGAGCGAACGGATCTCCTTGATGAGCACATTGAACGACTCGGGCATGCCAGCCTCCATCTTATGGTCGCCCTTCACGATGTTCTCGAACATCTTGGTCCGGCCCGTCACATCATCCGACTTCACGGTCAGCATCTCCTGCAAGGTATAGGCGGCCCCGTAGGCCTCCAGCGCCCACACCTCCATTTCCCCGAACCGCTGGCCTCCGGACTGCGCCTTGCCGCCAAGCGGCTGCTGCGTCACGAGGCTGTACGGACCGGTCGAGCGGGCATGCATCTTGTCATCGACGAGATGGTTCAGTTTCAGCATGTACATGTAACCGACGGTGATGGGCCGGTCGAACGCCTCTCCAGTGCGGCCGTCATACAGCGTCGTCTGGCCGGTACGCGGCAAATCGGCGAGCTCCAGGAGGTCCATGATCTCCTCCTCGGTGGCCCCATCGAACACCGGCGTCGCTATCGGCACACCCTTCACCAGATTGCCGGCAAGGGCCACGACATCGCCATCGTCAAGCGACGCGAGATCCTCCCTCTGGCCCCCGCCGTTATAGACCTTCTCCAGGAACTCGCGCAGCTTGGCGGCCGCCACATGCTGCTTTAGCATTTCATTGATCTTGTTGCCGAGCCCGCGCGCCGCCCACCCGAGATGGGTCTCCAGGACCTGGCCCACGTTCATGCGCGATGGCACGCCAAGCGGGTTCAGAACGATGTCAACGGTGTCGCCGTTGGCCATGTAGGGCATGTCCTCCACGGGCACGATGCGCGATATGACACCCTTGTTGCCGTGCCGTCCGGCCATCTTGTCGCCAGGCTGAAGCCTGCGCTTCACGGCCACATAGACCTTGACCATCTTCAGCACGCCGGGCGGCAGATCGTCGCCGGCGATGAGCTTCTGACGCTTCTCCTCGAGCCTCGCGTCAAACTCGATCTTCTGCTGCGCCAAGTGGTCGCGAATGGCCTCGACCGCCTCGCTCACCTCCTCGTCACGCATCCGGACCTCGAACCATTGCGCATGGTTCAGCCCCTCGAGATAGCCCTTGGTGACCTTGTCGCCGGCCTTCAGGCCCTTGGGACCGCCTTCCGCGACCTTGCCCAAAAGCAGGTTCTCGATGCGGCCGAAGGCATCGTTCTCGACGATCCGATACTGGTCGTTCAAGTCCTTGCGGATACCGACCAGGGCCTGCTCCTCGTTCTGGCGCGCACGCGCATCCTTCTCGACGCCGTCGCGCGTGAATACCTGCACATCGATGACCGTCCCCGACATGCCCGAAGGCAGCCGCAAGGAGCTATCCTTCACATCGGAGGCCTTTTCCCCGAAGATCGCGCGCAGCAACTTCTCTTCGGGCGTGAGCTGCGTCTCGCCCTTGGGCGTGACCTTGCCCACGAGGATGTCACCCGGATTCACCTCGGCGCCGATATAGATGATCCCCGACTCATCGAGCTTGGACAGCGCGCCCTCGCCCACGTTCGGGATGTCACGCGTGATCTCCTCGGGCCCGAGCTTGGTGTCGCGTGATACGGTCGAGAGCTCCTCGATGTGAATGGTCGTGAACGTATCGTCCTCGACCACGCGCTCGGATATCAGGATCGAATCCTCGAAGTTGTATCCGTTCCACGGCATGAACGCGATCAGGACGTTGCGCCCGAGCGCGAGCTCCCCCATGTCGGTCGAGGGTCCATCGGCCAGCACATCCCCCCTGGCGATCATGTCGCCTACGCGCACCAGCGGCTTCTGGTTGATGTTCGTGTTCTGATTCGAGCGCGTGTACTTGATGAGGTTATAGATGTCGACACCCGCCTTGTCGGTCTCGGTCTCCTCGTCATTGACACGCACCACGATACGGCTTGCATCCACCGAGTCCACGCGCCCGCCGCGCCGCGCCGTGACCGCGACCCCCGAGTCCACCGCCACGGTCCGCTCCATGCCGGTCCCGACGAGCGGCTTCTCGGACCGCAGCGTGGGCACCGCCTGGCGCTGCATGTTCGACCCCATGAGCGCGCGGTTCGCGTCGTCATGCTCAAGAAACGGGATGAGCGAGGCGGCCACCGACACGATCTGCGCCGGCGCCACGTCGATGTAATCGACCTTCGATACCGCCGACAGCGTGAACTCGTTGCGATGGCGACACGACACCATCTCGTCGGTCAGGTTTCCGTCGGCATCGACCGCGGCATTGGCCTGGGCGATGATGAATTTGCCTTCCTCGATCGCCGACAGATACTCGATCTTGTCGGTCACGCGGCCATCGACCACCTTGCGGTAGGGTGTCTCAAGAAAACCGTACTCGTTGGTGCGCGCATAGACCGCGAGCGAATTGATAAGCCCGATGTTCGGCCCTTCCGGGGTCTCGATCGGGCACACCCGGCCGTAATGCGTCGGATGCACGTCCCGTACCTCGAAGCCCGCGCGTTCGCGCGTAAGCCCGCCGGGTCCGAGCGCCGACACGCGGCGCTTGTGTGTAACCTCGGACAACGGATTGGTCTGATCCATGAACTGCGAGAGCTGGCTCGACCCGAAGAACTCCTTGATGACCGCCGACACCGGCTTGGCGTTGATGAGTTCCTGCGGCATCAGGTTCTCGGACTCGGCCAGGCTCAGGCGCTCCTTGACCGCGCGCTCGACACGCACGAGCCCGATCCGGAACTGGTTCTCGGCGAGCTCGCCCACGGAGCGCACGCGGCGGTTTCCGAGATGGTCGATATCGTCGATCTCGCCCTGGCCGTTTTTCAGGCCGATCAGCACCTTCATGACATCGATGATGTCGTCGCGGCTCAGGATGCCGGGGCCCTCGTCGCTTGCGCGCCCGAGGCGGCGGTTGAACTTCATGCGCCCGACGGCCGACAGATCGTAGCGGTCGAGACTGAAAAACAGGCTCGAAAAGAGGTTCTGCGCGGCCTCTTTCGTGGGCGGCTCACCGGGACGCATCATGCGATAAATCTCGATCTGCGCCTCCATGGCATCGCGCGTCGAATCGATCCGCAACGTGTCGGATATATACGAGCCGCGGTCGAGCTCGTTTGTGTAGAGCGTGCGGATCTCGGCGATGCCGGCCTTCATGAACTTCTGGATCAGATCCGCCGTCACCACCTCGTTGGCCTGGGCGATCAACTCCCCGGTGCCGGCATCGATGACGTCCTCGCCGAGCGGGCGGCCCGCCAGAAACGCCACGACATGTTCCGGCGGAATGGCAAGCTCCGTCATCTTGGCCTTGTCGAGCTCACGCACGTGGCGCGCGGTGATGCGCTGGTCTTTCTTCACGATCACCTCGCCGGTGGGCGATGTGATGTCGAAATCGGCCTGATCGCCGCGCAGCCTCTGCGCGATCAGCTTGAGGCGCACATTGCCGTCGGACAGCAGGAAGGTGTCCATCTCGAAAAACGTCTGCAGGATGTCCTGACCGCTCATGCCGAGCGCGCGCAGAAGGGTCGTGGCCGGCAGCTTGCGGCGCCGGTCGATGCGCACATACAGGAAATCCTTCGGGTCGAACTCGAAATCGAGCCACGAACCGCGATAAGGAATGATGCGCGCGGAGAACAACAGCTTCCCGGATGAATGGGTCTTGCCGTAATCGTGATCGAAGAACACCCCGGGCGACCTGTGCAGCTGGAAGACAATGACGCGCTCGGTGCCGTTGATGATGAAGGTGCCGTTTTCGGTCATGAGCGGGATCTCGCCCAGATAGACCTCCTGCTCCTTGATGTCGCGCACCGACTTGGCGCCGGTCGTCTCATCCTTCGAAAACACCACGAGACGCAAAAGCACGCGCAGCGGGGCGGCGTAGATGAGCCCGCGCTGCTGGCACTCCTTGACATCGAACAGGGGCGTTCCGAGCCGATAGCTCACAAACTCGAGGGCCGCCGTCCCGTTGTAGGATTCGATCGGAAACACGGACTTGAACGCCGCCTGCAGCCCCTGATCGATGCGCTGGGTGCGTTCGACCTCGGCCTGCAAAAACCCCTGATACGACTCTTTCTGGGTCGCGAGCAGATACGGAACTTGCAAGAGGCTCGGGCGCTTGCCGAAACTCTTACGGATGCGCTTTCTCTCGGTGAATGAATAGCTCATAGGTTCCTCAGCTCTGGATATCCGGATGATTCCGAACGATAAACAAAGACGGACAGGCCGGTTCTCACCAGCCTGTCCCGACGATCACCCTCTCGTCACCGCTATTTTCTGGGGCAATCAGCCACCCTTACTTCAGGTCGACCTTGGCGCCAGCCTCTTCCAGCTGCTTCTTCATGGTCTCCGCATCCGCCTTGGCCACCGCCTCCTTCACCGTCGCAGGCGCCGACTCGACCAGATCCTTCGCCTCTTTCAGGCCCAGGTTGGTGATCGCGCGCACCGCCTTGATGACACCGACCTTGTTGTCCCCGATCGCCGCCAACACCACGTCGAAGCTGTCCTTCTCGGCAGCCGCGGCGGCGCCCGGAGCGGCACCGCCCGGGGCTGCGACCGCAACCGCGGCGGCCGCGGCCGACACGCCGAACTTCTCTTCCATTTCCTTGATCAACGCCGACAGGTCGAGCACCGACATGTTCGCGATCGTGTCCAGGATTTCTTCCTTCGATACCGCCATGATGCTATCTCCTCGAAAATTGACTTGACCTTTAAAACCTTGAAAGCGCGACGTTACTGCGCCTTATCGCGGATCGCCGCCAGCGTCCGGACAAACCGCGCCGGCACCTCGTTCAAGGTGCGCACGAACTGCGCGACCGGCGCCTGCATGGTGCGCATCAACATCGCCAGCAGCACCTCGCGGCTTGGCAGCAGCGCCAATGCCTGCAACTGCTCGCCGGTCATGAGCGCACCATCCATGGCCCCGACCTTGATCACGAGCTTGTCATTTGCGCGCGCGAACTCGCTCAAGACCTTGGCGACCGCCACCGGATCGGAGGACGCCGCGAATGCCAATGGCCCCTTCAAATGGCCATCGAGACACGCAAACGACGTGTTGGCCACCACCCGCCGCACCAAGGTATTCTTGACCACCTTCACGTAGACGCCGGCCTTGCGCGCCTCGGCGCGCAAGCTCGTCATCTGCGCCACGGTCAATCCCCGGTACTCGGCCACCACGGCCGCTTCCGCGCCCGCGATGGCGGCGGAGACCTCGGCTACGACCGCCTTCTTTTGCTCAAGATTGAGACTCAACGAATCACCTCCTTCGCTCCCTCGGCATGAGGGACCGGTGACCCGCGGCTTTAAAGGCCTCGGACACCATCTGCGCCGGCCACATTAAGCGTTTCCGCACCGGCGGTCTTCGATATCTGTCCGTATTCGGGACAGCCCAGCCCTGCCTTACTGGGGCAGGGATCCCTGGTCGACGCGTACCCCGGGACCCATGGTCGCAGACAGGGTGACGCGCTTGACATAAATCCCCTTGGAGGCCGTGGGCTTGGCCTTCTGCAAGGCGGCGATCAACGCCAGAAAGTTCTCCTTCAGGGCCTCCTCCGTGAACGACACCTTGCCGATCGCGCAGTGCACGATACCCGCCTTGTCGGCGCGATACTGCACCTGACCGGCCTTGGCATTCTCCACGGCCTTGGCGGCGTTGGGCGTCACGGTGCCGACCTTGGGGTTGGGCATGAGGCCGCGCGGGCCCAGGATCTGGCCCAGCTGACCCACGACGCGCATGGCCTCGGGGGTTGCTATCACCACATCGAAATCCAGATTGCCCGCCTTGATCTGATCGGCCAGGTCCTGGAAGCCGACCACATCGGCCCCGGCCTTGCGCGCCGCGGCGGCCGCCTCGCCTTCCGCAAACACCGCCACGCGCACGCTCTTGCCCGTACCGCGCGGCATGACCGCCGACCCACGCACGTTCTGATCCGACTTGCGCGGATCGATGCCGAGGTTCACCGCCACCTCGACCGCCTCATCGAATTTGGCGCTCGCGGTCTTCTTCACGACCGCCAGGGCCTCGTCGAGACCATACAGCCGGGTCCGGTCGACGAGCGGGCGCAGGGCCCGCAGGCGCTTGCCGCCTTTCACGATCTCGGCCATCAGACGCCCTCCGTTTCCAGGCCCATGCTGCGCGCGCTGCCCGCGATCAGGCGCACGGCGGCCTCAAGGTCGGTGGTATTGAGGTCGGGCATCTTGAGGCGCGCAATCTCCTCGAGCTGCGCGCGGCTCACCCGGCCTACCTTGTCGGTATGCGGGGTCTTGCTGCCGCTCGTGATACCGGCGGCCTTTTTCAGCAGAGTGCTCGCCGGCGGCGTCTTGGTGACGAATGTAAAGCTCTTGTCGCTATACGCGGTTATGACCACCGGGATCGGCAACCCCTCCTCCATGCCCTGCGTGCGGGCATTGAAGGCCTTGCAAAACTCCATGATGTTCAGTCCGCGCTGACCGAGTGCGGGTCCGATCGGCGGCCCTGGGGTCGCCTTCGTCGCCGGCACCTGCAGTTTGATGTAGGCGTCGATCTTCTTTGCCATATGGGCTCCTCGTGGGGTGCAAGCGCCTTTCGGCTCCCCCGTTCATGTGCGCGATCCGGCGCGGCTACGCCTTCTCGACTTGACTGAAATCCAGCTCGACCGGCGTCTGGCGACCGAAGATCGATACCGAGACCTTGAGCTTGCTCTTTTCGTAATTGACGTCTTCGACGGTGCCGTTGAAATCCAGGAACGGGCCGTCGATGACACGCACCTGTTCTCCGCTGGTGAACGAGAACTTCGGCCTTGGCTTCTCCACGCCATCTTGCACCTGGCGCAGGATCACCTCGGCCTCCTTGTCGCTGATGGGGGTGGGCTTGGTGCCCGAGCCGCCGATGAACCCGCTGACCTTGGGGACCGCCTTGACGAGATGCCACGATTCATCGGTCATCTCCATGCGCACGAGCACATAGCCGGGGAAAAATTTCCGCTCGCTGGTGCGGCGCTGACCGCTCTTCATCTCGACGACCTCTTCGGTCGGTACCAGGATCTCTCCGAACAGATCCTGCATGCCGGCGCGCGCAATGTGCTCCTTCAAGGTCTTTTCGACGCTCTTCTCGAATCCCGAGAACGCGTGCACGACATACCACCGCATCGCCATCGGATCACGACCTCCCGGTTAACATACTGACACTCTTGATCAAGCCGAGGTCCACGACCCACAAGAACAGCGCGATCAGGAGCACGAGCACGATAACCACCAGCGTCGTTTGCACCGTTTCCTTGCGCGTGGGCCAGACCACCTTGCTCAGCTCGACCCGCGCCTCTTTGACAAACGTCCACGCCGAACGTCCCGTGGGCGTTTGCATGACCGCTGCCGTCGCCAGTGCCAAGCCCGCCAACAACGCCACGACACGCCACAACTCGGGCTCGTTTGCAAGCATGTAGTAACCGACGACGCCGGCCGCCAGCAACATCATGGCCGCGGTCAGCTTTAACTTATCCACCATTACTGCCCACACACCTTAAAGAACGGATGGCAGGCCAGGAGGGAATCGAACCCCCAACCTTCGGTTTTGGAGACCGACGCTCTGCCAATTGAGCTACTGGCCTAAACTCGAACCGCCGAAGACCTTGAAACCCTACTCAAGTATCTTCGACACCACGCCCGCGCCCACCGTACGACCGCCCTCGCGGATGGCAAACCGCAGGCCTTCCTCCATGGCGATCGGACTGATGAGGCTGATCGTGAGCCGGACCCTACTCAAGTATCTTCGACACCACGCCCGCGCCCACCGTACGACCGCCCTCGCGGATGGCAAACCGCAGGCCTTCCTCCATGGCGATCGGACTGATGAGGCTGATCGTGAGCCGGACGTTGTCGCCGGGCATCACCATTTCGGTCCCGGCGGGCAGATCGCAGGACCCGGTGACGTCGGTGGTCCGGAAATAGAACTGCGGGCGGTAACCCTGGAAGAACGCCGTATGGCGCCCGCCTTCCTCCTTGCTCAGGACATAGACCTCGGCCTCGAAGCGGGTATGGGGCTTGATGCTGCCGGGCTTGCACAGCACCTGGCCGCGCTCGACCTCTTCGCGCTTGGTGCCGCGCAACAGCACGCCGATGTTGTCGCCGGCCTGACCCTGATCGAGCAGCTTGCGGAACATCTCGACGCCGGTGACGGTGGTCTTCACGGTATCCCGCAGGCCCACGATCTCGACCTCATCGCCGACCTTCACGATGCCACGCTCGACCCGTCCGGTCACGACCGTGCCACGTCCGGAGATCGAGAACACGTCCTCGACGGGCATGAGGAAGGCGCCGTCGATGGCGCGCTCGGGCTGCGGAATGTAGCTGTCCAGGGCCTCGGCGAGCTTTATGATCGCGGCCTCGCCGATCTCGGAGGTGTCCCCCTCGAGGGCCTTCAGGGCCGAGCCCACCACGATCGGGGTCTTGTCCCCCGGGAACTCGTAACGGTCGAGGAGCTCGCGCACCTCCATCTCCACGAGTTCCAGGAGCTCCTTGTCGTCGACCATGTCGGCCTTGTTCAGGAACACCACGATATAGGGCACGCCCACCTGGCGGGCGAGCAGGATGTGCTCGCGGGTCTGGGGCATGGGGCCGTCGGCCGCCGATACCACCAGGATCGCGCCGTCCATCTGCGCGGCGCCGGTGATCATGTTCTTGATGTAGTCGGCATGCCCCGGGCAGTCGACGTGCGCGTAGTGGCGCTGGGGCGTCTGATACTCCACGTGCGCGGTGGCGATGGTGATGCCGCGGGCGCGCTCCTCGGGGGCGTTGTCGATCTGGTCGTAGGCCTTGAACTCGCCCCCGAACTTCGTCGACAGGACCTTGGTCAGGGCCGCCGTGAGCGTGGTCTTGCCATGATCGACGTGGCCTATCGTGCCCACATTCAGATGGGGCTTCGTGCGTTCAAATTTTCCCTTGGACACCGTGGGTACCTCGGACCTTGGTCAGGGCCGCCGTGAGCGTGGTCTTGCCATGATCGACGTGGCCTATCGTGCCCACATTCAGATGGGGCTTCGTGCGTTCAAATTTTCCCTTGGACACCGTGGGTACCTCAGTTTATGAACCGTTCTTCCCAGGCCGCCGTTCGCCGCCCGGTCTTGCATCTGGAGCCCATAATCGGAATCGAACCGATGACCTCTTCCTTACCAAGGAAGTGCTCTACCGACTGAGCTATATGGGCCGATCGTCCTCACACATGCCTCAAACTGGAGCGGGTGATGGGAATCGAACCCACGCTATCAGCTTGGAAGGCTGAAGTTCTACCATTGAACTACACCCGCCTAACGCGCCCGCTTGATGGGCCTTGTCCACCGTAACGATGGTGGAGGGGGGAGGATTCGAACCTCCGAAGGCAGAGCCGTCAGATTTACAGTCTGATCCCTTTGGCCGCTTGGGTACCCCTCCAAACAGTAAGCCGCGAATTGTGATTAAGGGATGAGCCCTTGTCAACACCCCGCGTCATTCATGGGCGGGCCCGGGGTACCCATGAGGTTCAGGGCCGAACCCGCCCAGAACCAGTTGATCTGCTCGGCCGTGAGGGTATGGTGCGCCCTCATCTCCCAGGTCCGACCGTCCGCACCCGTGATCACGATATTCACGGGCATCCCCGGCGCGAGCGCACGGATGTCGGGCAGGCTCATGCGATCATCGCGCTTTAGTCGGTCATAGTCGCCGGGATCGGCGAACGTGAGTGGCAAGACCCCCTGTTTTTTCAGGTTGGTCTCGTGGATGCGCGCAAAGCTGCGCACCAGGATCACGCGGCCGCCAAGATAGCGCGGCGACATCGCCGCATGCTCGCGGGAGCTGCCTTCCCCGTAGTTGGCGTCACCCACCGCGACCCACCCGAGACCCTGCGCCTTATAGGAACGCGCAAGCCGCGCAAGCCCCACGCCGACCTCATGCGTCAGGACATCGAATCCGGTGCCCGGGGCATCGGCGAAGGCATTGGTGGCCCCCATGAACAGGTTATCGCTGATCCGATCCAGGTGACCGCGATACTTGAGCCACGGGCCGGCCGCCGATATGTGGTCGGTGGTGCACTTGCCGACGGCCTTCAGGAGGATCGGCAGGCCCTGGAAGTCCTCCGGGCTGGGCGCCGGAAACGGTGCCAGCAGGCTCAGGCGTTCGCTATCGGGGCGGATGCGCACCGTCACCGCGGATCCATCCTCCGTGGGCGGCGTATAACCGCCGGTCTCGGCCACAAATCCGGCACCGGGAAGCTCGTCTGCGACCGGCGGGACCAAAGATACCGTCTTACCATCCACCGTGATCCCGGCCAGCGGGTTCTCGCCCAGACTCCCGGTGAGGGCATAGGCGGTCACGACCTCGGGGCTTGCGATAAACGCGTGCGTACCGGGATTGCCGTCGTTGCGCCGTGGGAAGTTGCGGTTGTACGAGGTCAGGATACTGTTCGGCGTGCCCGCCGCCACATCCTCGCGCTGCCATTGGCCTATGCACGGGCCGCAGGCATTCGCCAGCACCGTGGCCCCTACGGCCTCGAGATCCGCCAGCAGCCCGTCGCGCTCTATGGTGGCGCGCACCTGCTCCGAACCGGGCGTCACCAGAAATGGCACCTTGGCCTTCAGTCCCAGGGCGCGCGCCTGGCGCGCCACATGCGCGGCGCGCCCGATATCCTCATAAGACGAGTTCGTGCAGCTCCCGATCAAGGCCCCCTGCAGGGCCTCGGGATAGCCATGGGCGCGGACGTCGCCCGCCAAGGCCGACACCGGCCGCGCGAGGTCCGGCGTGTGCGGACCCACCACATGGGGCTCGAGGGTGGCGAGGTCGATGGTCACGACCCGGTCGAAATAGTCCTCGGGGTGGGCGGTCACCTCGGGGTCGGCCATGAGATGGGGCGCCAGGGCCCGGGCCTTGGTCGCGAGCCGCCCCCGGCCGGTCTTTTCCAGATAAGCGGCCATGCGCTCGTCGAACGGGAACACCGAAGTGGTCGCCCCGAGCTCCGCGCCCATGTTCGTGATCGTGGCCTTGGCCGTGGCGCTCAAGGACGCGGTGCCCGGCCCGAAATATTCGATGATGTGCCCCGTCCCGCCGCTCGTGGTCAGGAGCCCGGCGAGCCTCAGGATGACGTCCTTGCCGCTCGTCCAGCCGGAGGGACTGCCGACCAACCGCACCCCAATACGCTTCGGCCACTGCAGCTCCCAGGGCATGCCCACGAGCACATCCACGGCATCGGCGCCGCCCACGCCGATGGCCAACATGCCCAGACCGCCGGCGTTGGGGGTATGCGAATCCGTTCCGATCATGAGCCCACCCGGGAAGGCGTAGTGCTCGAGCACGACCTGATGGATGATCCCCGAACCCGGCTGCCAGAAGCCGATGCCATATTTGGCGGACACCGATGCCAGGAAGGCGTAGACCTCCTCGTTGGTGCTCTCGGCGATCACGAGGTCCTCGCGTGCCCCGACCCGGGCCCGGATCAAATGATCGCAATGGACCGTGGTCGGGACCGCGACCTCGGCGCGCCCCGCGCTCATGAACTGCAACAAGGCCATCTGCGCCGTGGCATCCTGCATGGCCACGCGATCGGGATGGAAGGCCTCGGTGCTAACGCCTGGCACCGGCAGGCCGCCGCGATCCACCCAGTGCGCGAACAGGATCTTTTCGGCAAGACTGAGCGGGCGACGCAACCGCTCCCTTATCCCCGCGAGACGGGCCTCGAGATGGGCATAGTAGGCGAGCGCGCCGTCTTCGGCATCGGCGGGAAATTTTTCCATGGATGTGTTCTCGGGGCGGCCGCCCTACTCTCAAAAGACCCGATAAAGGTGTAAGCCCGCAGAGGGATTTGAACCCCCGACCCTCTGATTCATACCCGCTACTGCTTTCGCAGCCCACGCCAATGGTTTGGGGTCTGGACTTTCTCTTCACCTTGTCGGGCACGCCGGCGCGATTTAGGTGGATGGTGTAAAGTCTCTACACTCGCCGCTCATCGCGGCTAGCACGGGATTGCCACAGGGTGGTGCCCCAAGGTTTCCCCGTTTTAGCCATCTCCACTGCGTCCGTTTCCGGATGCAGGTGCAATTTTACAAATCAGATGCTCTACCAGCTGAGCTATGCGGGCACTGGAAGCGGGGTGTTATTCTAAGGAAAAGCGCGGCTTGCCGCAACCTGGAGGCCGCCGACGCCCAGCCAAGGAGGGGCCAGCCACGGTGGCCATCCGCCTCCGCCCCCACACGGAGGGGGTTGTCCACCCCCACACGGAGGGGGTTGTCCACCCCCACACGGAGGGGGTTGTCCACCCCCACACGGAGGGGGTTGTCCACCCCCAGGTTGTCCACCCCCACACGGAGGGGGTTGTCCACCCCCACACGGAGGGGGTTGTCCACCCCCACACGGAGGGGGTTGTCCACCCCCACACGGAGGGGGTTGTCCACCACATAGCGCAGGCTGCGCCCCCGAGTGCGCGGTGAGTCCCAGTGGTGGGTGCGCATCAGGGCGCCCCAGGTGGAGCGCTCCGACGCATCGGTCAGCCACGCTCGCACCCAGGACACCGCCACCGCATCATCCTGGCCCGGATCCGTTCATGCCGGCTATTGCCGAGCGCAAACCCGAGAGCCAGCGGATCGGATGTCCCCCGCCTCATCAAGGACTTGGGGAGGTGAACGACAGGGTCCTGCTTAGGGCCGGGGCGGGGCCGCCGGGCCCATACCGCAGAATCTGCTCCCGCGACCCTTGAGTGCACCGCCCCTGAACAAAAAACGCGTCGGCGGCGGGCGATACGGCAGAAGGCGCCCCTCTCGTATCGCATCCCGGGCAAGAGTCCGGCAGCGGGCACAATCACCCTAGTTTTAGGGATATTAGGCACCTTATCCCATCTTATGATATCTTATGCTCTTTATTGAACAGCCGTGCATGGCACTGGACGATGGAATGGATCCGCGCCAAAACCCCTACGCCCCAGGGGCAGGTACACCCCCGCCCGAGCTCGCGGGGCGCGACGAGATCATGGAGCGGGCCGCCGTGGCGCTCGACCGGATTCGCGCCCGGAAATCGGCCCGCGGCCTTATCCTGTACGGTTTGCGGGGGGTCGGTAAGACTGTGTTACTGAACCGTATTCGACACGACGCCGAGGTCCGCGGCATCCTCAGCATTAAGCTGGAAATCCCGGAGGCGCGGCCCTTTGGGGCCTTACTTGTTCCGGCGCTGCGCAGCGCCCTTTTACGATTGAGCCGCGGCGAGGCGTTGAAGGACAATCTGCTGAAGGGCATGCGCGCTCTAGCAAGCTTTGCCCTCTTGCTTAAGGTGAAATACCAGGACCTCGAGCTTGGTATCGACGCCGATCCCGAGATCGGTCTTGCCGACAGCGGGGATCTCGATAACGACCTCACTGACCTTCTTTTGACGGCCGGCCAAGCGGCGGCCGAACGCGCCACCGCGCTCGTACTCGTCATCGATGAATTGCAATACGTGGAACAAGCGCCGCTCGGTTCGTTGATGGCGGCGCTCCACGCCGCAAGTCAAGAGCAGCTGCCGATCACCTTGGTGGCGGCCGGGTTACCGCAGCTACTCGAATGGAGCGGGCGCGCCAAATCCTACGCCGAGCGCCTGTTGGAATTCGCGCCGATCGACCGCCTGGGCGAGGACGCGGCCCGTGCCGCACTGGTCGTGCCGGCATCCAAAGAGGGTGTGGCCTTCGCGGGTGACGCCATCGAGGAGATTCTCACGCAGACCGGGGGTTATCCCTATTTCCTGCAGGAATGGGGGAAACATAGCTGGGACGTCGCCCGAACCTCGCCGATCACGCTCGCCGACGCGCGGCGCGCCACAAATCAGGCACTCGCTGAACTCGACGCAAGCTTCTTTCGCGTCCGCCTTGATCGGCTCACGCCAGCCGAAAAACGCTACCTGCGCGCCATGGCTGAACTGGGGCCGGGGCCACACCGATCCGGAGACATCGCCGAGATCCTTGACCGCCGGGTCACCACCGTTGCCCCGACGCGCAGCTCCTTGATTGCCAAGGGCATGATCTACAGCCCCGCGCACGGTGACACAGCCTTTACGGTACCCCTCTTCGACGGTTTTCTCAAACGCTTGGGTCCGTTGACATAACGGGATGAGCCGCGTGCGACGACGCCATTCGGCGGCGGCCCCACCACGCGAAAGGATCTTACATCTAGGCCCGATGTCGACTGCCAAAATGATCGATCGGCTGGTGCAACGCCGGTCCGCGGCGAGACATCGCAAGACGGGCCGCCCCATCGATCGCACGACGCGGCGGTGATCGCAAACGCAGGCGGCGAAAGCGGGACTGCGGCACCCGTAAGCGCCTGACGAGCGCAGAAGAACTACGGGCCGCCCGCGCAGCGCCTATGCCCGACGCCGGTGAGTTTTTTCAAGAGCCCGCGAGAGGCAATCGGTAGGTGGATCTCGACATAGTAGCGGGGCGGCGCCCCGAAAGGCCCCATGCGCGCCGCGATGCGGTGGGCATGAAGGATCCGCAATTCCCGCATGGCGGCCTTTTTTTGCAGGAAGACGCCGAGCGACAAGACCTCGCCACCGGCCGGCCCGTGCGTGACGTACGCGCCGGCCACGCCGAGGCGGCGCAACGCATCGGCGGACGGCCACGAGGGCCCGGCCGGCAGGTAGACCCGATAGGCCGGCGGTCCGGGATGGCTCACCACGCGGCCGCGCACGCCGCTGCGGCGCAGCAAGGCCACGGCCGACGCCCGCCGCCTCACCGGTCCCAGGTCCCAGCACGGACGCGCATGGGTCGTAGGGGCGGTATTATGCCTCGGGGTCGTGAACGCAGTCTTCTTGAGAGCCGAGGCGACGCCCGGCGGACCGGCCTTGGAGGGAGCGGGCATGGCCCCGAGAGGCGCGCCCGGCGGCCGGACCGGCGCGGCCGAGATCGCCGGGGCGGGCACGAGCCGTAATCGCGCCGGGTGGATCGGACGCGGCAGGGGGTGGGGCACGGCCCCATGGGTATAATTCCAGAGCCCGAGCGCCAGATTGGCAAACAGCAGCAGCCCGACCACGATCTTCATGACACCATCACCGCCAGACCCTCGAGGGTCAGGTGCGCGACATGCTCGAAGGGGCCACTCAGGTAGGGGGCCAAGCGCGCGGCATCACCACCGGTCAATAGGAGCCGCGCGTCATGACCGAGCACCGCGGCCTGGTCCCGAAAGATGCGTTCTATGGCGCCGGCCGCGCCGAGGATAAGGCCGCCACCCACGGCGTCCTGGGTAGTACGCCCGTAGGCCGCGTAAAACCTGTCTCCGGGTGAGCCCGTGAGCTTCGGGGCGGTGGCGCGCAAGACATCGGCGGCGGCCGAAAGACCGGGCAGAATGACGCCCCCCTGGAAGACCCCGTCGCCGTCCAATGCATCGACCGTGATCGCCGTGCCACAATCGGCCACGCACACCGCCTGCCCCGGAAAGCGCGCGCGCGCGCCCACCAGCACCGCGAAGCGATCCACGCCCAGGCTCTCGGGCGGCTCATACAGACTCGTGATACCAAAACCCTCGCGCAACGACTGGTGCCATTGCGGAGCCATCGCCCACTGCTCTTCGCAAAACCGCGCGAACGCCTCGTTGCGATGCCGCGCCACGGAGATCGCAGCGATCATGGTCGGCCTCGCAGGGCCCGTAAGCCGCGTGGTATAGGCCTCCCCGCCGCCATAGCCCCCGGACCCGAAACCCGAAAGCGCGGCGCCTTCGGCCCAGGCCCACTTGATGCGCGTGTTGCCAAGATCACAAAGAAGTCTCATAGCGGGCGCACACTCACGTCCCCGGCCTGTACCCGTCGCCGCTTCCCCTTGACCTCCACCACCAAGGCCCCCTCCTCATCGACGTCCACCACGAGCGCCCCGAAGGGCTCCCGCCCCTCGTGGATCCGCACCGTCATGCCCGCAAAGGCATGCCGGTGCCGCCACTCGGCGAGCAAGGTCGCGACACGCCCCTGCCGATAGTCGTCCATGACCGCCAAGAGTTCGCCGATCACCTGCGCCGCCACGCGACTACGATCGACCCCCGGGATGATGGCGCAAAGTTCGGCCCACTCCTGATCGATGGCCGCGGCGGCGGCCGGGCCGAGCGCCACATTGATCCCCACCCCCGCGACCACCCGCATCGCCCCGGCCTCGCCGCGCATTTCGATCAATATCCCGGCGAGCTTGCGCGCCTGCCAGAGCACGTCATTGGGCCACTTCAACACCGCCCCCCGGACACCCACGGACTCCAGCGCCCGCGCCACCGCCACGCCCGCGGCCAGGCTCACGACCCCGAACGGACCTGCGGTCTCGGTAATCGTCCAGGCCACCGACACCAGCACGCTCCCGTAAGGTGTCGCCTGCCACGTCCGGCCCCGGCGGCCGCGCCCTGCCGTCTGGCGTTCGGCAAGGCACGCATACACCCCCTCCCCCGGGGTGGCAAGCAAGGCCTGGTTGGTCGAGGCGATCTCCTCATGGATGACAAGACCGTTGAGCGGGCGGCCGGCGGCCGCGACAAGCCCTTCGATACGCGCCGCGTCCAGGGGCCGGAAGGCGCCGGGGAGGCGATAGCCGTGGCGATCCACGACGATGGGGATATCCGCGGCAAGACCCACGGCCTTCGATATCGCCGCACGGCTCACCGAAAGCCGCCGGGCCAGCGCGACGCCCGAGTGCGGCTCGCCATCCGCGAGGATCTCCAGGACCTTATGAAGCAGGCTCATTTCGGAAGTCTAGCAAAGAGTGACCGGAGACGAAAAAAACCCCCGATCACGAATCGTGTCGGGGGTTTTGCATTAAAAGCCTGGCAGTGTCCTACTTTCGCATAGGGAGACCCCATACTATCATCGGCGCTAAGCGTTTTCACTTCCGAGTTCGGAATGGGATCGGGTGGTTCCCGCTCGCTATGGCCACCAGGCAAACCTTCGGTTACATCCTTACGGACGCAACCTCAATCAGATAGTGACGCAACAAGGGGGTTGTCGATCTCAAATCACCCTGAAAAACACCTTGGGTGTTATATGATCAAGTCGCACGGTCAATTAGTACGGGTTAGCTCAATCCATTACTGGACTTACACACCCCGCCTATCAACGTCGTAGTCTTCGACGAACCTTTAGGAGAGTTACACTCTCAGGGAGATCTCATCTTGAGGTGGGTTTCCCGCTTAGATGCTTTCAGCGGTTATCCCATCCGTACATAGCTACCCGGCAATGCCATTGGCATGACAACCGGCACACCAGAGGTACGTCCATCCCGGTCCTCTCGTACTAAGGACAGATCCTCTCAAATCTCCAACGCCCACCGCAGATAGGGACCAAACTGTCTCACGACGTTCTAAACCCAGCTCGCGTACCACTTTAAATGGCGAACAGCCATACCCTTGGGACCGGCTACAGCCCCAGGATGTGATGAGCCGACATCGAGGTGCCAAACACCGCCGTCGATATGAACTCTTGGGCGGTATAAGCCTGTTATCCCCGGCGTACCTTTTATCCGTTGAGCGATGGCCCTTCCATACAGAACCACCGGATCACTATGACCTGCTTTCGCACCTGCTCGACGTGTCTGTCTCGCAGTTAAGCACCCTTATGCCATTGCACTCGAAGCGCGATTTCCGACCGCGCTGAGGGTACCTTCGCGCTCCTCCGTTACTCTTTGGGAGGAGACCGCCCCAGTCAAACTACCCACCACACACGGTCCCGGATCCGGATGACGGACCACGGTTAGAACCTCAAACAGGTCAGGGTGGTATTTCACGGTTGGCTCCATGAGGACTAGCGTCCCCACTTCATTGCCTCCCACCTATCCTACACAGACATGTTCAAAGTCCAGTGTGAAGCTATAGTAAAGGTGCACGGGGTCTTTCCGTCTTGCGGCGGGTATGCTGCATCTTCACAGCAAATTCAACTTCGCTGAGTCTCGGGTCGAGACAGTGTAGCCATCATTACGCCATTCGTGCAGGTCGGAACTTACCCGACAAGGAATTTCGCTCGATCTTCTCCTATCCGTTTCCGAATAAGTCGGACTTTATCTTGAGCCTTTGCGGTTCATCTGCTCCACGATTCCCCGAATCTCTTCGAGGCCTTCGGGAGTGAGATGCTCCCCCGCTGCCATTTTCGAAACAACGCGACGAAATCTTATGAAGTCCACGTTCTTCCGGGTTTTCAGCGAGTGCTTGACGAAAAATGGAACGATATGCTCTTGAAGATCCTTGTGCCCGCGCACCCTAAAGGCCATCTCGTCGCCGTGGCTGATACGCACCACGCCGCATCCGAAATACTCCTTCAAAGCATGCAGGACTTGCACATCGCGCTTGTGTTGCACTACGGTGAATTCCGGCAACACCTGGTAACCCGGTGTTGCTTCCCTGCGGGCGTTGATCCCCACATGGAAACAGCCTTCACCATCCACAAAGCCTGTGATCCATTGCGCGTCCAGCTTCACAAAATGCTCCTGAACGTAAAGTCTCTGAGGGTTCTTGGGGCATACCAAGTCTTCCCTGCGGATTGTCCCCGTGTCCGCTGGATTTTTACCGCCGCATCCCGCGACTGGTACCAGACGATTTTTGAGGAGTTTCCCGCATATAGTTCAGTTTTACTAAGGCTAGCGAATAGTTAACCTTAGGACCGTTATAGTTACGGCCGCCGTTTACTGGGGCTTCGATCAAGAGCTTCGCCTTGCGGCTGACCCCATCACTTAACCTTCCAGCACCGGGCAGGCGTCACACCCTATACGTCCGCTTACGCGTTTGCAGAGTGCTGTGTTTTTATTAAACAGTTGCAGCTACCGTTTCTCTGCGACCTCCATCGGCTCCGGGCGCAAGCCCTTCACCTACCGGAGGCACACCTTCTTCCGAAGTTACGGTGTCAATTTGCCGAGTTCCTTAACCCGAGTTCTCTCAAGCGCCTTGGGATTCTCACCCTGCCCACCTGTGTCGGTTTGGGGTACGGTCGTTCGTTACCTGAAGCATAGAGGATTTTCCTGGAAGCATGGCATCAACCACTTCGGTCCACTTAAGGACCTCGTCATAACGCCTCAGTAATAACCCACCGGATTTGCCTAGTGGATCTACCTACACGCTTAAACCGGGACATCCAACACCCGGCCGGCCTAGCCTTCTCCGTCCCCCCATAGCAGTAACGTCCGGTACAGGAATATTAACCTGTTTCCCATCGACTACGTCTTTCGACCTCGCCTTAGGGGCCGACTCACCCTGCGCCGATTAACGTTGCGCAGGAAACCTTGGGCTTTCGGCGTGCGGGTTTTTCACCCGCATTATCGCTACTCATGTCAGCATTCGCACTTCTGATACCTCCAGCAACCCTTCCGAGTCACCTTCGCAGGCTTACAGAACGCTCCCCTACCACGTGCCTGTCCGAGGACAGGCACATCCGCAGCTTCGGTATACAGCTTGAGCCCCGTTAAATCTTCCGCGCGGGCTGACTCGACCAGTGAGCTATTACGCTTTCTTTAAATGATGGCTGCTTCTAAGCCAACATCCTGGCTGTCTAAGCCTTCCCACATCGTTTCCCACTAAGCTGTAATTTGGGGACCTTAGCTGGCGGTC